>NZ_CP166774.1:4922500-7221055 GCF_059695565.1 Pseudomonas sp. LBUM1679 | reverse complement strand
GGATATCCCCTAAGTTGAAAGCCGGTGAGGCAAAAACAAGCGGCCATTGTAGCGACCAGACGCCGACTTATCCACACGTAGGTTATTCACTGCCGAATAAGAATCACGGTTTTATAGGTAAAAAAGTCGACCAATGGTCTGTGTATAAGCCCTGTGGATAACCACCCGTAAGGTCGTTGCACAAGTGGGGGCGAAACTCGGTGGATAACCAGCCTGTGGATAAGCTGCCCTTTCACCCACAGGTTATCCGACAGCGCAGCACAGGCTGCCCCCTGTTTACCACGGTAGTTGTCATTCTCTGTACAGCACGGAATAAAAGGGCTTGAGGTAGTTATCCACAGATGATCGTGGCCCTAGCTTTTATAAGCTTTACAGAAAAGCTTTAAATACTTTCCTTCTTTATTTCTATATCTAGCGAAGGGCTGCCACCGACAAAACCCCTGGAGATCTATTTATAAGGAAACGCTGGTTGGAAATTGACCTAGAGGCTTGCTTTCTCTAGAATCCCCGGTCTCTTAAAACGGGGGCCATTCCGGCCCGTTGTGGACGAATCAGGTAACACGACAATGAAACGTACTTTCCAACCAAGCACCATCAAACGCGCTCGTACCCACGGTTTCCGTGCTCGCATGGCTACCAAGAACGGTCGTGCCGTCCTGTCGCGTCGTCGCGCCAAAGGTCGTGCGCGTCTGGCAGTTTGATAATCCGGCACTGGAGGTGAGTCAGGACTTCAGTCGGGAAAAGCGCCTGCTTACCCCCCGGCATTTCAAGGCAGTCTTTGACTCCCCTACCGGCAAGGTTCCGGGGAAAAATCTCCTGCTCCTTGCGCGCAACAACGATCTTGATCACCCCCGTCTCGGGCTGGTTATCGGGAAAAAGAGCGTAAAGCTCTCCGTCGAGCGCAATCGCCTCAAACGTCTGATGCGCGAATCGTTCCGTCTGCACCAGGACTCACTGGTCGGCTGGGACATCGTTATCGTCGCGCGCAAAGGTTTGGGTGACGTAGAAAACCCCGAATTGATTCAGCATTTCGGCAAACTCTGGAAGCGTCTGGCACGCAGCACGCCAGTACCAGCAGTCAAAACCGAAACTGTAGGGGTAGACAGTCCCGATGCGTAAACTGGCACTCGTTCCGATCCAGTTTTATCGCTATGCCATTAGTCCTCTGATGGCCAGTCACTGTCGCTTCTACCCCAGTTGTTCCTGCTACGCGTATGAAGCCATAGAAAATCATGGCCTTCTGCGCGGTGGCTGGCTGGCCTTTCGTCGTTTAGGTCGCTGTCATCCGTGGAATCCCGGTGGTTATGACCCGGTTCCATCTATCCCTACCTCCCGTTCTTCTTCGATGGCCGAGTAATCATGGATATCAAACGCACGATCCTGATCGTCGCCCTGGCAATCGTGTCCTACGTTATGGTTCTTAAATGGAACCAGGACTATGGCCAGGCTGCCCTGCCGACTCAGAATGTTGCTTCCAGTACTACCGCACCGGGTCTACCGGATACGGCGACTGGCAATAATGCTTCTGTCAGTGACGACATTCCACGCGCCGCAAGCGATACCAGTGCAACTGCACCTGCTGAAACACCAGTAGCGGCAAGCAAAGACCTCATCCAGATCAAAACGGATGTGCTCGACCTGGCAGTCGACCCACAAGGTGGCGATGTTGCCCAGCTGAAATTGCCGTTGTATCCACGTCGCCAGGACCATCCGGAAATTCCGTTCCAGCTGTTCGATAACGGCGGTGAGCTGACTTACCTGGCGCAAAGCGGTCTGATCGGCACCAACGGCCCGGATGCAAACCCGGCCGGTCGTCCGGTCTACTCCTCGGAGAAGAAGACTTATCAACTGGCTGACGGTCAGGACCAATTGGTCGTGGACCTGAAGTTCAGCAAGGATGGCGTCAATTACATCAAGCGTTTCACCCTGAAACGTGGCCTGTATGACGTAACCGTTTCCTACCTGATCGACAACCAGAGCGCGCAGCCCTGGTCTGGTGCGATGTTCGCGCAACTGAAGCGTGACGCCAGCGGTGATCCTTCCTCGACCACCGCCACCGGTACCGCGACTTACCTGGGCGCTGCCCTGTGGACAAGTAACGAGCCGTACAAGAAAGTATCCATGAAGGACATGGACAAGGCGCAGTTGAAGGAAACGGTCAGTGGTGGTTGGGTTGCCTGGTTGCAACACTACTTCGTCACAGCATGGATTCCGGCCAAGGGCGAAAATAACGTCGTCCAGACCCGTAAAGACAGCAAGGGCAACTACATCATCGGTTTTACCGGCCCGGCAATGAGCGTCGCGCCAGGTGCAAAAGCCGAGACCAGCGCCGTTCTGTACGCGGGTCCGAAAAGTCAGGCAGTGCTCAAAGAGTTGTCCCCAGGTCTGGAACTGACCGTGGATTACGGCATTCTTTGGTTCATCGCCCAGCCAATTTTCTGGTTGCTGGGACACATCCACGCGATCGTTGGTAACTGGGGCTGGTCGATCATCTTCCTGACCATGCTGATCAAAGGGATTTTCTTCCCGCTGTCGGCTGCCAGCTACAAATCCATGGCGCGCATGCGTGCAGTGGCACCGAAACTGGCTGCGCTGAAAGAGCAACATGGCGACGATCGGCAGAAAATGTCGCAAGCCATGATGGAGCTGTACAAGAAAGAGAAGATCAATCCGCTGGGTGGTTGCTTGCCAATCCTCGTGCAGATGCCGGTTTTCCTTTCGCTGTACTGGGTTCTGCTGGAAAGCGTTGAAATGCGCCAGGCGCCGTTCATGCTGTGGATTACGGACTTGTCGATCAAGGATCCGTTCTTCATTCTGCCGATCATCATGGGTGTCACCATGTTTATCCAGCAGCAGTTGAACCCGACGCCTCCGGATCCGATGCAGGCCAAGGTGATGAAGCTGATGCCAATCATCTTCACCTTCTTCTTCCTGTGGTTCCCGGCGGGTCTGGTGCTGTACTGGGTTGTGAACAACGTGTTGTCGATTGCCCAACAGTGGTACATCACGCGTAAGATCGAAGCGGCTGTGAAAAAAGCCGAGGCGTAACTTGCACTGTGGATAACCACTCAAAACGCCCCCTAGTGGGGCGTTTTGCTATCTGTCACTTTTGTCTGGATACCGGTTTATGAGCGTTCCTCGTGAAACCATCGCTGCCGTCGCCACCGCCCAAGGTCGTGGCGGTGTCGGCATCGTCCGTATTTCCGGGCCTCTGGCGAGTGTCGCGGCCAAGGCCTTCAGCGGTCGTGAACTCAAGCCGCGATTCGCCCACTACGGCCCCTTCCTCAGTGAAAACGATGAGGTCCTGGACCAAGGCATTGCCCTGTATTTCCCGGGGCCGAACTCGTTCACCGGCGAAGATGTGCTGGAACTGCAAGGCCATGGCGGCCCGATTGTTCTGGATATGCTGCTCAAGCGTTGCCTGGAACTGGGCTGCCGACTGGCCCGACCCGGTGAATTCAGCGAACGCGCCTTCCTCAACGACAAACTCGACCTGGCCCAGGCCGAAGCCATCGCTGACTTGATCGAGGCGAGCTCGGCCCAGGCGGCACGCAATGCCCTGCGTTCCTTGCAGGGCGCATTTTCCGAGCGTGTGCATCACCTCACCGAGCAATTGATTGGCCTGCGGATCTATGTCGAAGCGGCTATCGACTTCCCGGAAGAAGAAATCGACTTCCTTGCCGATGGTCATGTACTGAGCATGCTCGACAAGGTACGTGATGAGTTATCCACCGTATTGCGTGAAGCCGGGCAGGGGGTTTTGCTGCGCGACGGCATGACGGTGGTGATTGCCGGTCGACCGAATGCGGGTAAATCCAGCCTGCTGAATGCATTGGCCGGTCGTGAAGCAGCGATCGTCACCGAGATTGCCGGCACGACCCGGGACATTCTTCGCGAACATATCCACATCGATGGCATGCCGCTGCATGTGGTCGATACCGCAGGTTTGCGCGATACCGATGATCATGTGGAAAAAATCGGCGTCGAGCGGGCATTGAAGGCCATTGGCGAAGCTGATCGCGTATTGCTGGTGGTCGACGCCACCGCACCCGAAGCACTTGATCCATTCGCGTTGTGGCCTGAATTCCTGGAAACCCGTCCAGACCCGGCGAAAGTTACGTTGATCCGCAACAAGGCAGACCTCACCGGCGAAGCCATTGCTATGGAAGTCAGCGAGGATGGCCACGTCACCATCAGCCTCAGCGCCAAATCTGCCGGCGACGGCCTGGAACTGCTGCGTGAGCATCTCAAGGCCTGCATGGGCTATGAACAGACCTCCGAGAGCAGCTTCAGCGCTCGCAGGCGTCACCTCGAAGCGCTACGCCATGCCAGTGCTTCCCTCGAGCACGGCCGTGCGCAGCTGACATTGGCAGGTGCCGGCGAACTGCTGGCCGAAGATCTGCGCCAGGCCCAGCACGCTCTGGGTGAAATCACCGGTGCGTTCAGCTCCGATGACCTGCTTGGACGGATCTTTTCCAGCTTCTGTATTGGTAAGTAAGATGCCATCACCTACGGAAAGAACACGATCCTTGTAGGAGCTGGCTTGCCAGCGAAGGCAGACTGTCTGACAAATCAATATTGAATGTGACGGCCCCTTCGCTGGCAAGCCAGCTCCTACAGAAACAGATCGGCGTACACGCGTTGCCCCACAGACAGGCCTATCGCGCCTGTCTGTTTCTTCCTCTCCCTTAAATTTTCTTCCAGTGCCGAGCAGATTTTTTCTGCTTGAGCGAATTTTCCGTGCCCGGGATTTGCTGATTCAGCGAATTTCTGTGGATTAAGCCCTGTGAATAACTGCCACTAAGGGCAGTTGATAACAGGGCCTGAAAACTGCGAATAACCACCGCTGTGGATAACCACCCCTTTAATCCACAGGCTTAAACCGGTTATCCAAGGGCCTCATTGGCACATGATCACAGGGTTTTGATTCTCTCTACACATTGAATATAAAGGGCTGTGTGAATCTATCCACAGAAATGTGCCTCAGTAGAAATAAACATAAAAACAAAGATTTAATAAATTTCTTTCTTTTTAATTTCTGTTAAGCCGACTTTTCCACAGCTGGTTAAATTTTGTGCAAAGGGTTCTTTAGGAAGGGCGAAGTCCCTATACTTGCCGACCAGGTCCAAAAACCTGTGCTCAAACTATTTCTGATTACCTGACTGAAGCAGGCACGAGGTGCGTGGTGGATTTCCCTTCCCGTTTTGAAGTGATCGTCATCGGCGGCGGTCATGCCGGTACCGAGGCAGCACTGGCGTCAGCACGCATGGGGGCAAAAACCCTGTTGCTGACGCATAACGTGGAAACCCTCGGTGCCATGAGTTGCAACCCGGCCATTGGCGGGATCGGCAAAAGCCACCTGGTCAAGGAAATCGATGCCCTGGGCGGCGCGATGGCCATGGCTACCGATAAGGGTGGAATTCAGTTTCGCGTGTTGAACAGCCGCAAAGGCCCGGCCGTACGTGCAACTCGTGCTCAGGCCGACCGGGTTCTGTACAAGGCCGCTGTCCGCGAAGCCCTGGAAAACCAGCCGAACCTGTGGATATTTCAACAAGCCGCCGATGACCTGATCGTCGAACAGGACCAAGTGCGCGGAGTAGTCACCCAAATGGGTCTGCGTTTCCTCGCCGATTCCGTGGTGTTGACCACTGGCACCTTCCTCGGTGGACTTATCCACATCGGCATGCAGAATTTTTCCGGCGGTCGCGCCGGTGATCCGCCATCGATTGCCCTGGCTCACCGTTTGCGTGAATTGCCATTGCGCGTCGGTCGCCTAAAAACCGGTACACCGCCGCGCATCGACGGTCGCTCTGTGGATTTCTCGGTGATGACCGAGCAAGCAGGCGATACGCCGATTCCGGTGATGTCGTTCATGGGCTCCAAAGAGCAGCACCCGAAACAGGTCAGCTGCTGGATTACCCACACCAACGCCCGAACCCACGAGATCATCGCCGCCAACCTCGACCGTTCGCCGATGTATTCCGATGCAGGTGTGATCGAAGGAATCGGCCCACGCTACTGCCCGTCGATCGAAGACAAGATTCATCGCTTTGCCGACAAGGAAAGCCATCAGGTCTTTATCGAACCCGAAGGCCTGACGACCAACGAGCTGTACCCGAACGGGATATCCACATCCTTGCCGTTCGACGTGCAGTTGCAGATCGTGCAATCGATCCGCGGCATGGAAAACGCACACATCGTGCGTCCGGGTTACGCAATCGAATACGATTACTTCGACCCGCGTGACCTGAAGTACAACCTGGAAACCAAAGTCATCGGCGGTCTGTTCTTCGCCGGGCAAATCAACGGCACCACCGGTTACGAAGAAGCCGGCGCCCAGGGCCTGCTGGCCGGGGCCAATGCCGCCTTGCGTGCCCAAGGCAAAGAGGCCTGGTGCCCGCGTCGCGACGAGGCGTACATCGGGGTATTGGTCGACGACCTGATTACCCTGGGTACCCAGGAACCGTATCGGATGTTTACCTCCCGCGCCGAGTACCGCCTGATCCTGCGTGAAGACAACGCCGACCTGCGCCTGACCGAAAAAGGTCGCGAACTGGGTCTGGTGGATGACGCCCGTTGGGCGGCGTTCTGCACCAAACGCGAAAGCATTGCCCTGGAAGAACAACGTTTGAAAAGTACCTGGGTTCGCCCGGGCACCGAACAAGGCGATGCAATTTCCGAAAAATTCGGCACGCCGCTGACCCACGAATACAATTTGCTCAATCTGCTGAGCCGTCCGGAAATCGACTACGCTGGTCTGATCGCCGTGACCGGTGGGGGCGCAGAAGATCCACAAGTGGCCGAGCAGGTCGAAATCAAGACCAAATACGCCGGTTACATCGATCGTCAGCAGGATGAAATCGCACGTCTGCGGGCCAGCGAAGACACCAAGCTGCCTGTGGATATCGATTACACGAACATTTCCGGTCTCTCCAAAGAGATCCAGAGCAAGCTCGGTGCGACCCGTCCAGAGACCCTGGGCCAGGCGTCACGAATTCCGGGTGTCACGCCGGCGGCGATTTCGCTGTTGATGATTCATTTGAAAAAACGCGGCGCTGGCCGTCAGTTGGAGCAAAGCGCTTGAGTTCGTCGGTCACCTCGCAACACGCAGAAGAGTTATCCACAGGTGCTCGCCAGCTCGGTGTCACGTTGTCAGATACCCAGCATGCCCAGCTGCTGGGTTATCTGGCCCTGTTGATAAAATGGAACAAGGCCTACAACCTGACCGCCGTGCGTGATCCGGACGAAATGGTGTCCCGTCACCTGCTCGACAGTTTGAGCGTGATGCCGTTCGTCGAAACCGGTCGCTGGCTGGACGTTGGCAGCGGCGGCGGCATGCCGGGTATTCCGTTGGCCATCCTGTTTCCGGAGTCCCAAGTGACGTGCCTGGACAGCAACGGCAAGAAAACCCGCTTCCTGACCCAGGTCAAACTCGAACTCAAACTGGATAACCTGCAAGTTATCCACAGTCGCGTCGAAGACTTTCAGCCTGCTCAAGCCTTCAACGGGATCATCTCCCGGGCGTTCAGCAGTATGGAGAACTTCAGCAACTGGACTCGCCACCTTGGCGACACTGATACACGTTGGCTGGCAATGAAGGGCGTTCATCCGGCTGATGAGCTGGTAGCATTGCCGGCAGACTTCCACCTCGATAGCGAACACGCCCTGGCCGTACCTGGTTGCCAAGGCCAACGCCATCTGCTGATACTGCGCCGCACGGCATGATTGGGAACACAAGCAAGAATGGCTAAGGTATTCGCGATTGCGAACCAAAAGGGTGGTGTGGGCAAAACCACCACCTGTATCAACCTCGCAGCTTCCCTGGTCGCTACCAAGCGCCGGGTGTTGCTGATCGATCTCGATCCACAGGGCAACGCCACCATGGGTAGCGGTGTGGATAAACACGGCCTGGAAAACTCGGTCTACGACCTGTTGATCGGCGAATGTGATCTGGCTCAGGCCATGCACTACTCCGAGCACGGTGGTTACCAGCTGTTGCCGGCCAACCGCGACCTGACCGCCGCGGAAGTGGTTCTGCTGGAAATGCAGATGAAGGAGAGTCGCCTGCGCAGCGCGTTGGCGCCGATCCGTGAAAACTACGATTACATTCTGATCGATTGCCCGCCGTCGCTGTCGATGCTCACGCTTAACGCACTGGTCGCGGCCGACGGGGTGATTATCCCCATGCAGTGCGAGTACTTCGCACTCGAAGGCTTGAGCGACCTTGTGGATAACATCAAGCGCATCGCCGAGCTGCTCAACCCGAACCTGAAAGTCGAAGGCCTGTTGCGGACCATGTACGACCCGCGCCTGAGCCTGATGAACGATGTGTCGGCGCAGCTCAAGGAGCATTTCGGCGAGCAGCTCTACGACACGGTCATTCCGCGCAACATCCGCCTGGCCGAAGCGCCAAGCTATGGCATGCCGGCGCTGGTGTACGACAAGACTTCGCGGGGCGCTATTGCCTATCTGGCATTGGCGGGCGAGATGGTTCGCCGTCAACGCAAAAACTCACGCACCGCCGCCGCTCAGGCAACTTAAGGAATCCCCATGGCCGTCAAGAAACGAGGTCTCGGACGTGGACTGGATGCACTGCTGAGTGGTCCGACTGTCAGCTCGCTGGAAGAACAAGCGGTGCAGGCGGATCTTCGTGAGCTGCAGCACCTGCCCCTGGACCTGATCCAGCGTGGCAAGTACCAGCCGCGGCGGGACATGGATCCTCAGGCGCTGGAGGAGCTGGCGCAGTCAATCAAGGCCCAGGGCGTGATGCAGCCGATCGTGGTGCGTCCGATCGGCAGCGGTCGCTACGAAATCATTGCCGGCGAACGTCGCTGGCGCGCCAGTCAGCAAGCCGGCCAGGAAACCATCCCGGCGATGGTTCGCGACGTACCGGATGAAACCGCAATCGCCATGGCGCTGATCGAGAACATCCAGCGCGAGGACCTCAATCCGATCGAAGAAGCGGTGGCCTTGCAGCGTTTGCAGCAGGAATTCCAGCTGACCCAGCAACAAGTGGCCGAAGCCGTGGGCAAATCCCGCGTAACCGTGGCCAACCTGCTACGCTTGATCGCGTTGCCGGAAGTCATCAAAACCATGCTGTCCCACGGCGACCTGGAAATGGGTCATGCCCGTGCTTTGCTCGGTTTACCGGAGAATCAACAGGTTGAAGGGGCGCGACACGTTGTCGCACGAGGGCTGACCGTACGCCAGACCGAAGCACTGGTTCGCCAGTGGTTGAGTGGCAAACCGGAGCCTGCTGAACCGGTAAAGCCGGACCCGGATATCGCCCGGCTCGAACAGCGTCTGGCCGAGCGCTTGGGCTCTGCGGTGCAGATCCGGCACGGGAAAAAGGGGAAGGGGCAGTTGGTGATCGGGTACAACTCCCTCGATGAGCTTCAGGGTGTACTTGCACACATTCGCTGAAACATTTCCTCATGTAGCGTGCAGGTGGAAATCACTACCTGACAGTTGAATAGGGGCAGAACCGCCCCTATACTCTGCGCGCATTTTGTCGGCACAAATTATGCCAAGTTATTGAATTCTGGCAGCCGATCATTGGGGAGCAAAAACGATGGAGAGCCGCACGCCAAACCGCTTGCCATTCCATCGCCTGGCAGTTTTTCCGGTCTTGCTGGCTCAATTTGTCGTTTTGGTACTGGCCGCTTTGGCGCTTTGGTACTGGCATGGGGTCGTAGCCGGGTACTCGGGACTTTGCGGAGGCCTGATAGCCTTGCTGCCCAATGTTTATTTCGCTCACAGGGCATTTCGGTTTTCCGGCGCCCGAGCAGCCCAAGCCATCGTCCGGTCTTTTTATGCCGGCGAGGCGGGCAAACTGATTTTGACGGCAGTGCTCTTTGCATTGACGTTCGCAGGTGTGAAGCCATTGGCGCCGCTGGCTGTATTCGGCGTCTTCGTGTTGACCCAACTGGTCAGCTGGTTCGCGCCCCTGCTGATGAGAACAAGACTTTCGAGACCTTAGGGCGTTTGAGGCAACCATGGCAGAGACAACCGCTTCGGGCTATATCCAGCACCACTTGCAGAACCTGACCTTCGGGCAGCTACCTAACGGCGGCTGGGGTTTTGCCCACACCGCAGCAGAAGCCAAGGAAATGGGCTTCTGGGCTTTCCACGTCGATACCCTCGGCTGGTCGGTAGCATTGGGTCTGATCTTCGTTCTGATTTTCCGCATGGCGGCTAAGAAGGCGACGTCGGGGCAACCGGGTGCTTTGCAGAACTTCGTTGAAGTATTGGTCGAATTCGTCGATGGCAGCGTGAAAGACAGCTTCCATGGCCGTAGCCCGGTGATTGCACCGCTGGCACTGACCATCTTCGTCTGGGTCTTCCTGATGAACGCCGTCGACCTGATCCCGGTCGACTGGATTCCTCAGCTGGCCATCCTGATCACTGGCGATGCACACATTCCATTCCGTGCCGTATCCACCACTGACCCGAACGCTACCCTGGGCATGGCCCTGTCGGTGTTCGCGTTGATCATTTTCTACAGCATCAAGGTCAAGGGCATCGGCGGCTTCATCGGCGAACTGACCCTGCACCCTTTCGGCAGCAAGAATATCTTTCTTCAGGCGCTGCTGATCCCGGTGAACTTCCTGCTGGAGTTCGTGACGCTGATCGCCAAGCCTATCTCCCTGGCACTGCGTCTGTTCGGCAACATGTACGCCGGCGAGCTGGTCTTCATTCTGATTGCTGTGATGTTCGGCAGCGGTCTGCTCTGGCTTAGCGGCCTGGGCGTAGTTCTGCAGTGGGCGTGGGCAGTGTTCCACATCCTGATCATCACCCTGCAGGCGTTTATCTTCATGATGTTGACCATCGTCTACCTGTCGATGGCGCACGAAGAGAACCATTAAGACCAGTCTCGGCTGGCCTGATGTCCCACCCGGTCAAACGGGTGGGGGCCCGAACAGGGCTATGAAACGATTTGTTTTACCGCTTTAAAATCTAAAAAACCTAAACCATACGACGTAAAAGTCGGGAGGAAAGATGGAAACTGTAGTTGGTCTAACCGCTATCGCTGTTGCACTGTTGATCGGCCTGGGCGCACTGGGTACCGCAATTGGTTTCGGCCTGTTGGGCGGCAAGTTCCTGGAAGGCGCAGCGCGTCAGCCAGAAATGGTTCCAATGCTGCAAGTCAAAATGTTCATCGTTGCCGGTCTGCTCGACGCCGTAACCATGATCGGTGTTGGTATCGCTCTGTTCTTCACCTTCGCGAACCCATTCGTTGGTCAACTCGCTGGCTAATTACTCACCTTCGAGTAATTGGTGTGATGTGCAACGAACGAGCGAGGTGTTGGCGTGAACATTAATGCAACCCTGATTGGCCAGTCCGTTGCGTTCTTCATTTTTGTACTGTTTTGCATGAAGTTCGTGTGGCCTCCGGTCATCGCGGCTTTGCACGAACGTCAGAAGAAGATCGCGGATGGACTGGACGCTGCCGCCCGAGCAGCTCGCGACCTGGAGTTGGCCCAAGATAAAGCGGGTCAACAACTGCGCGAAGCTAAAGCTCAGGCAGCCGAGATCATTGAGCAAGCCAAGAAACGCGGTAACCAGATCGTTGAAGAGGCTGTTGAAAAAGCCCGTATCGACGCTGACCGTGTGAAGGTTCAGGCTCAGGCCGAGATCGAACAGGAACTGAACAGTGTCAAAGACGCGCTGCGTGCCCAATTGGGTGCTCTGGCCGTTGGCGGCGCCGAGAAGATCCTGGGTGCCACAATCGATCAAAACGCGCACGCGGAGCTGGTAAACAAACTGGCTGCTGAAATTTAAGCGAGGGCGATCATGGCAGAATTGACCACGTTGGCCCGACCTTACGCTAAGGCAGCCTTCGAGCACGCCCAGGCCCACCAGCAACTGGCCTCTTGGTCAGCCATGCTCGGCCTGGCTGCAGCAGTGTCGCAAGACGACACCATGCAGCGCGTGCTCAAGGCCCCGCGACTGACGAGCGCAGACAAGGCCGCCACGTTTATTGACGTGTGCGGCGACAAGTTTGATGCCAAGGCACAGAACTTCATTCACGTCGTTGCCGAAAACGACCGTCTCCCGCTATTGCCGGAGATCGCCGCTCTGTTTGACCTGTACAAGGCTGAACAAGAGAAGTCGGTAGACGTTGAAGTCACCAGTGCTTTTGCATTGAACCAAGAACAGCAAGACAAACTCGCCAAGGTTCTCAGTGCACGACTCAACCGGGAAGTGCGCCTGCAAGTCGAGGAAGACAAATCCCTTATCGGGGGCATTGTCATCCGCGCCGGCGACCTGGTAATCGATGGCTCGGTTCGCGGGAAACTCGCGAGCCTTGCCGAAGCATTGAAATCTTGAGTTTGAAGGGGCAGCAGAGCAATGCAGCAACTCAATCCTTCCGAAATAAGTGAAATTATCAAGGGCCGCATCGACAAGCTCGATGTGACCTCCCAAGCCCGTAACGAAGGCACTGTCGTCAGCGTATCTGACGGTATCGTGCGGATTCACGGTCTGGCCGACGTCATGTACGGCGAGATGATCGAGTTTCCGGGCGGCGTCTTCGGTATGGCTCTCAACCTGGAGCAAGACTCCGTAGGTGCCGTTGTATTGGGCTCCTACCAGTCTCTGGCTGAAGGCATGAGCGCCAAGTGCACTGGCCGCATCCTCGAAGTTCCGGTTGGTAAGGAACTGCTGGGTCGCGTAGTCGACGCACTGGGTAACCCGGTTGACGGCAAAGGTCCGCTGAACAACACCGAGACCGATGCGGTCGAGAAAGTTGCTCCAGGCGTGATCTGGCGTAAGTCGGTAGACCAGCCTGTACAGACTGGCTACAAGGCTGTCGATGCCATGATCCCTGTCGGCCGTGGCCAGCGTGAGCTGATCATCGGTGACCGTCAGATCGGTAAAACCGCTCTGGCGATCGACGCGATCATCAACCAGAAGAACAGCGGTATTTTCTGCGTCTACGTAGCGATCGGTCAGAAACAATCGACCATCGCTAACGTTGTTCGCAAGCTGGAAGAAAACGGCGCACTGGCTAACACCATCGTCGTTGCCGCGAGCGCCTCGGAATCTGCAGCACTGCAATTCCTGGCTCCGTACTCCGGTTGCACCATGGGTGAATTCTTCCGCGACCGCGGTGAAGACGCGCTGATCGTTTATGACGATCTGTCCAAGCAAGCAGTGGCTTATCGCCAGATTTCCCTGCTGCTGCGCCGTCCACCAGGCCGTGAAGCTTACCCAGGCGACGTGTTCTATCTCCACTCCCGTCTGCTGGAGCGCGCATCCCGCGTTTCCGAAGAGTATGTAGAGAAGTTCACCAACGGCGCAGTGACCGGCAAAACCGGTTCCCTGACCGCACTGCCGATCATCGAAACCCAGGCTGGCGACGTTTCCGCGTTCGTTCCGACCAACGTGATTTCCATCACCGACGGTCAGATCTTCCTGGAATCGGCCATGTTCAACTCCGGGATCCGTCCTGCTGTGAACGCCGGTGTTTCGGTATCCCGTGTGGGTGGTGCCGCTCAGACCAAGATCATCAAGAAGCTCTCCGGTGGTATCCGTACCGCTCTGGCTCAGTACCGTGAACTGGCGGCATTCGCCCAGTTCGCTTCTGACCTGGACGAAGCGACCCGTAAGCAACTTGAACATGGTCAGCGCGTTACCGAGCTGATGAAGCAGAAGCAATACGCACCAATGTCGATCGCTGACATGGCGCTGTCGCTGTATGCCGCTGAGCGTGGGTTCCTGACTGACGTTGAAATCGCCAAGATCGGCAGCTTCGAACAAGCGCTGATTGCTTTCTTCAACCGCGATCACGCCGATTTGATGGCGAAGATCAACGTGAAGGGTGACTTCAATGACGAAATCGACGCTGGCATGAAAGCCGGTATCGAGAAGTTCAAGGCCACCCAAACCTGGTAAGCCGCAGCGGGAGCCGCGAGGCTCCCGCTTGCTAACCTGATAGGTGTTACATGGCAGGCGCAAAAGAGATTCGCAGTAAGATTGCGAGCATCAAAAGCACGCAAAAGATTACCAGCGCCATGGAAAAAGTGGCGGTCAGTAAAATGCGCAAGGCACAAATGCGCATGGCTGCTAGCCGTCCTTACGCGGAGCGCATCCGCCAGGTTATTGGCCATCTGGCCAACGCCAACCCGGAATATCGCCACCCGTTCATGATCGACCGCGAAGTAAAGCGCGTCGGTTACGTCGTGGTGAGCAGTGACCGTGGTCTGTGTGGTGGCTTGAACACCAACCTGTTCAAGGCCCTGGTCAAGGACATGGCGGTAAACCGCGAAAACGGCGTCGAGATCGATCTGTGTGTAGTGGGTAGCAAGGGTGCGGCTTTCTTCCGCAACTTCGGCGGTAACGTCGTTGCAGCTATCAGCCACCTGGGTGAAGAGCCGTCGATCAATGACTTGATCGGCAGCGTCAAGGTGATGCTGGATGCCTACCTGGACGGCCGTATTGACCGCCTGTCCGTGGTGTCCAACAAGTTCGTCAACACCATGACGCAGCTGCCTACGGTGGAGCAATTGATTCCACTGGTGGCGACCCCGGAAAAGGAACTCAAGCACCACTGGGATTATCTGTACGAACCGGACGCCAAAGAGCTGCTTGACGGCTTGATGGTCCGTTACGTGGAGTCGCAGGTCTACCAGGCGGTGGTCGAGAACAACGCGGCTGAACAAGCTGCGCGGATGATCGCGATGAAGAACGCTACCGACAACGCCGGTGATTTGATCAGCGATTTGCAGCTGGTCTACAACAAGGCGCGTCAGGCTGCGATCACCCAAGAGATCTCGGAAATCGTCGGCGGCGCTGCCGCGGTTTAACGGTTCAAATATTCAGAGGATCCAGCTATGAGTAGCGGACGTATCGTTCAAATCATCGGCGCCGTTATCGACGTGGAATTTCCACGCGACAGCGTACCGAGCATCTACAACGCGCTGAAAGTTATAAGCGCGGCTGAAACCACCCTGGAAGTTCAGCAGCAGCTGGGCGACGGCGTGGTTCGTACCATTGCGATGGGTTCCACCGAAGGCTTGAAGCGCGGTCTGGAAGTCACCGACTCTGGCGCTGCCATCTCCGTACCGGTCGGTAAAGCGACCCTGGGCCGGATCATGGACGTTCTGGGCAACCCGATCGACGAAGCTGGCCCGATCGACACCGAAGAGCGCTGGGGCATTCACCGTCCTGCGCCAACCTTCGCTGAACAAGCGGGCGGCAACGACCTGCTGGAAACCGGCATCAAGGTTATCGACCTGGTTTGCCCGTTCGCCAAGGGCGGTAAAGTCGGTCTGTTCGGTGGTGCCGGTGTAGGCAAGACCGTAAACATGATGGAACTGATCCGTAACATCGCCATCGAGCACAGCGGTTATTCCGTGTTCGCCGGTGTGGGTGAGCGTACTCGTGAGGGTAACGACTTCTACCACGAGATGAAGGATTCCAACGTTCTGGACAAAGTGGCGCTGGTTTACGGTCAGATGAACGAGCCGCCGGGTAACCGTCTGCGCGTAGCACTGACCGGCCTGACCATGGCCGAGAAGTTCCGTGACGAAGGTAACGACGTTCTGCTGTTCGTCGACAACATCTATCGTTACACCCTGGCCGGTACTGAAGTATCCGCACTGCTGGGCCGTATGCCTTCCGCAGTAGGTTACCAGCCGACCCTGGCCGAAGAGATGGGTACTCTGCAAGAGCGTATCACTTCGACCAAAAACGGTTCGATCACCTCCATCCAAGCGGTATACGTACCTGCGGATGACTTGACTGACCCGTCGCCAGCGACCACTTTCGCCCACTTGGACGCCACCGTCGTTCTGTCCCGTGACATCGCTTCCCTGGGTATCTACCCGGCGGTCGATCCACTCGACTCGACTTCGCGCCAGCTGGACCCGAACGTGATCGGCCAGGACCACTACGACACCGCTCGCGGTGTACAGTATGTTCTGCAGCGTTACAAAGAACTGAAGGACATCATTGCGATCCTGGGTATGGACGAGCTGTCGGAAACCGACAAGCAGTTGGTAAACCGTGCTCGTAAGATCCAGCGTTTCTTGTCGCAGCCGTTCTTCGTGGCTGAAGTCTTCACCGGTGCTTCGGGTAAATACGTTTCCCTGAAAGACACCATTGCTGGCTTCAAAGGCATCCTCAACGGTGACTACGACCACCTGCCAGAACAAGCGTTCTACATGGTCGGCGGCATCGAAGAAGCGATCGAGAAAGCCAAGAAACTGTAATCCCGGCGCCCGGCAACGGGCGCTAATTTAGGTTGAGGCAATCAGATGGCTATGACAGTCCATTGCGATATCGTCAGCGCGGAAGGGGAAATCTTCTCCGGCCTGGTCGAGATGGTGGTTGCGCACGGTGCACTGGGTGATCTTGGTATCGCCCTGGGTCACGCGCCGCTGATCACTAATCTCAAGCCGGGCCCGATCCGCCTGATCAAGCAGGGCGGGGAAGAGGAGGTGTATTACATCTCCGGCGGTTTCCTCGAGGTTCAGCCGAACATGGTCAAGGTTCTTGCCGACACCGTGCAACGTGCTGCCGACCTGGACGAAGCCTCCGCTCAGGAAGCCGTAAAGGCTGCCGAGAAGGCCTTGCATGAGCGGGGCGCGGAATTCGATTACGGTTCTGCTGCCGCACGCCTGGCCGAGGCTGCAGCTCAGCTGCGCACCGTCCAGCAGATCCGCAAGAAGTTCGGCCACTAACAGGCCGCCGCTTATTGCGCGATTGATTAGAAAGGGTAGCCTCGGCTACCCTTTTTTCATTTCCGACATTCATCACTTGGTCGCAGCCGCTGACCACCCAGGATTGGTAGCCAGTCATGTCCCTAGAAATCGTTATCCTCGCTGCCGGTCAAGGCACTCGCATGCGTTCGGCGTTGCCCAAAGTCCTGCATCCGATTGCAGGCAATTCGATGCTCGGCCATGTTATCCACAGCGCCCGGCAACTTGATCCGCAGCGTATCCACGTCGTGATCGGCCATGGCGCTGAAGCGGTGCGTGAACGCCTGGCCGCCGATGATTTGAATTTTGTCCTGCAGGACAAACAGCTCGGCACCGGCCATGCCGTGGCTCAGGCCGTACCGTTCATTGAATCCGACACTGTTCTGATTCTCTACGGTGACGTGCCGCTCATTGAGGTCGAAACCCTTCAGCGCCTGCTCACCAAAGTAGCGCCGCAACAACTGGGCTTGCTCACTGTTGAGCTGGACGATCCTACCGGTTACGGCCGTATCGTCCGCGATGCCGCCGGCCAGGTGACGGCCATCGTCGAACAGAAAGACGCCAACGAAGCCGAACGAGCGATCACCGAAGGCAACACCGGCATCCTGGCCCTGCCTTTCGCAAAACTGGGCGACTGGATGAGCCGTCTCTCGAATAACAATGCCCAGGGCGAGTACTACCTGACCGACGTGATCGCCATGGCAGTCAGCGACGGTCTGGTGGTGGCTACCGAACAGCCTCACGATGCAATGGAAGTGCAGGGCGCCAACGATCGCAAGCAACTCTCCGAGCTTGAGCGCCATTATCAATTGCGCGCGGGTCGCCGCTTGATGGCTCAGGGTGTGACGTTGCGAGACCCGGCACGTTTCGACGTGCGCGGTGAAGTGACCGTTGGTCGTGATGTGCTGATTGATATCAACGTGATTCTCGAAGGCAAGGTCGTCATCGAAGACGACGTTGTGATCGGTCCGAACTGCGTGATCAAGGACAGTACCCTGCGCAAAGGCGTGGTGATCAAGGCCAACAGCCATATCGAAGGCGCACTGCTCGGCGAAGGCAGCGATGCCGGTCCGTTCGCCCGTATTCGTCCAGGTACGGTACTGGAGGCCCGGGCACATGTGGGTAACTTTGTTGAGCTGAAAAATGCTCATCTGGGTGAAGGCGCCAAGGCCGGTCATTTGACCTACCTGGGCGATGCCGAGGTCGGTGCGCGCACCAATATCGGCGCCGGCACCATTACCTGTAACTATGACGGTGCCAATAAGTGGAAGACCGTATTGGGTGAGGATGTGTTCATCGGTTCCAATAACTCGTTGGTGGCGCCTGTGGATATCTGCGCCGGGGCAACCACGGCGGCCGGTTCGACCATTACGCAGAATGTGGATAACTCACAACTGGCTGTGGGTAGAGCGCGCCAGAAAAATATCGACGGCTGGAAGCGGCCAGAGAAGATTAAGAAATAAGTTATCCACAGCGCATTAAATCGTCTTCGCGGGTAAGTCGAACCGCCGGCCCGCTTGCTCCTGCCGTCTAGAGTTATCCACATTGCTGGTTATCCACAGCGTGTGTGAACCACTCGAACTTGTAGGAGCGAGCGGTGCAGCGGCCCGACTTGCCCGCGATGGTTTTATCCACAGGGCCTGTTATCCACAGGTCTTTTTATCGCTTCCCGCTTGACGAAGTTTCGACAATAGGTTTTGATTGCTTCCGTTATCTTTCGAATCGAAACTTATGTCGAAGCGCAATACTCCACAACGTCGTCACAACATCCTCGCGTTGCTCAATGAGCAGGGCGAAGTCAGTGTGGATGAGCTGGCCAAACGCTTCGAAACCTCGGAAGTTACGATTCGCAAGGATCTGGCAGCGCTTGAAAGCAACGGCTTGCTGCTGCGCCGTTACGGCGGCGCCGTCACCATGCCTCAGGAATTGGTGGCCGATATCGGTCAACCGATTTCCAGATACAAGCAGGCAATCGCTCGCGCAGCCGTTATGCGGATTCGCGAGCATGCACGAATCATCATCGACAGCGGCAGTACGACGGCTGCGATGATCCCGGAGCTCGGCCAACAACCGGGCCTGGTGGTGATGACCAATTCGCTGCATGTCGCCAACGCCTTGAGCGAACTCGAACACGAGCCGGTGCTGTTGATGACCGGTGGTACCTGGGACCCGCATTCCGAATCCTTTCAGGGGCAGGTTGCCGAGCAGGTACTACGCTCTTACGACTTCGATCAGTTGTTCATCGGGGCCGATGGCATTGACCTGGTGCGCGGCACCACTACTTTTAATGAATTGCTGGGACTGAGCCGGGTCATGGCCGAGGTCGCCCGCGAAGTGGTGGTGATGGTGGAAGCCGACAAGATAGGCCGCAAGATTCCTAACCTGGAGCTGCCATGGAGCAGCATCCATACCCTAATTACCGATGATCGCTTGCCGCTTGAGGCACGGGATCAGATTCAGGCCCGCGGCATCGCATTGATTTGCGCGGCTGCCAGTCAGGAGAAATAGCATGTGTGGAATTGTTGGCGCAGTCGCAGAACGTAACATCACCGCCATTTTGCTCGAAGGCCTCAAGCGCCTGGAATACCGCGGTTATGACAGCGCGGGTGTAGCGATCTTCACTAACAACGAAACGCTTGAGCGCACGCGTCGTCCGGGCAAGGTCAGTGAGCTGGAACAGGCCCTGGAAAGCGAACCTCTGGTCGGTCGACTGGGCATCGCCCACACTCGCTGGGCGACTCACGGCGCGCCTTGCGAACGCAACGCTCACCCGCATTTCTCCGGTGATCTGGCGGTGGTGCACAACGGCATCATCGAGAACCACGAAGCCCTGCGCGAACAACTCAAGGACTTGGGTTACGTCTTTACCTCGGACACTGACACCGAAGTCATCGCCCACTTGCTGGAGCACAAACTCAAGGATTTGGGCGATCTGACCGTGGCCCTGAAGGCGACTGTCAAAGAGCTGCACGGCGCTTATGGCCTGGCGGTGATCAGTGCCCGGCAACCGGATCGTCTGGTCGCAGCCCGTAGCGGCAGCCCGTTGGTGATCGGTCTGGGCATGGGGGAAAACTTCCTGGCCTCCGACCAATTGGCGCTGCGTCAGGTCACTGATCGTTTCATGTACCTTGAAGAAGGTGATATCGCGGAAATTCGCCGCGAAAGCGTGCAGATCTGGGACGTTAACGGCGAGGTCGTCGAACGTGAATCCGTGCAATACCGTGACGGAGCAGAAGCTGCCGACAAGGGCGAATTCCGCCATTACATGCTCAAGGAAATCCATGAGCAACCGGCCGTGGTGCAGCGCACCCTGGAAGGTCGCCTGAGTCAGAACCAGGTGCTGGTCCAGGCGTTTGGCCCACAGGCTGCCGAACTGTTCGCCAAAGTGCGCAACGTGCAGATCGTCGCGTGCGGCACCAGCTACCACGCCGGCATGGTTGCCCGTTACTGGCTAGAAGAGCTGGCGGGTATTCCTTGCCAGGTCGAAGTCGCCAGCGAATTCCGCTATCGCAAGGTAGTCGTGCAGGACAACACCCTGTTCGTGACCATTTCCCAGTCCGGTGAAACCGCCGACACCCTGGCTGCTCTGCGTAACGCCAAAGAGCTGGGCTACCTGGCGAGCCTGGCGATCTGCAACGTCGGTATCAGCTCGCTGGTACGTGAATCGGACCTGACGCTGTTGACCCAGGCCGGTCGCGAAATCGGCGTGGCCTCGACCAAAGCCTTCACCACTCAGCTGGTCGGCTTGCTGTTGCTGACCCTGTCCCTGGGCCAGGTTCGCGGCACGCTGGCCAACGGTGTTGAAGCCACCCTGGTTGAAGAACTGCGTCGCCTGCCGAGCCGCCTGGGTGAAGCCTTGGCCATGGACAGCACTGTGGAAAAAATCGCCGAGCTGTTCGCGGAGAAGAATCACACGCTGTTCCTCGGTCGTGGCGCGCAGTTCCCGGTCGCGATGGAAGGCGCCCTCAAGCTCAAGGAAATTTCCTATATCCACGCCGAAGCCTATCCCGCTGGCGAACTGAAACACGGCCCGTTGGCGCTGGTGGATAACGACATGCCAGTGGTTACGGTGGCGCCAAACAACGAACTGTTGGAGAAGCTGAAGTCCAACCTCCAGGAAGTTCGCGCCCGTGGCGGCGAGTTGATCGTCTTCGCGGACGAGCAGGCCGGCATGACCAATGGCGAAGGCACTCACGTGGTGCAGATGCCGCACATCCACGACATCCTGTCGCCGATCCTCTATACCATTCCGCTGCAGTTGCTGTCGTACTACGTGGCGGTGTTGAAAGGCACTGACGTCGACCAGCCGCGCAACTTGGCGAAGTCGGTGACGGTGGAATAAGTTATCCACAGGTCACGCTAGCGCCAAAAAGATCGCACCCTTCGCAGTACCCACAGGAAACATACTGTAGGCGCTGCCGAAGGCTGCGATCTTTTGATTTTGAAAAGGACATGCCCCTATGGACCGCTTCCAGGAAATGCAGGTCTTCTCCGCCGTCGCCCAGGATCAGGGCTTTTCGGCGGCGGCGCGGCGTTTGGGCATGTCGGCCGCCAGCGTTACCCGAGCGGTGGCGGCGCTGGAGAAACGCATTGGCACGCTGTTGCTCACCCGCACGACGCGTAGCGTGCATTTGAGTGAGGCCGGTCAGCGTTATCTGGAAGACTGTCGCAGGATTCTCGCCGAGGTGCAGGAAGCCGAGGACTCGGCGGCAGGCAGCCACGCCCAGCCCCGTGGGCAATTAACGATCACCGCGCCGGTGTTGTTTGGCGAGCTGTTTGTCACGCCTGTGATGGTGGAGTATCTGACCCGGTTTCCTGAAGTCAGCATCAATGGCTTGCTGGTCGACCGGGTGGTGAGCATGGTCGAGGAGGGCGTTGATGTCGCCGTGCGCATTGGTGAGTTACCGGACAGTAATCAGCACGCGATTCGCGTGGGTGAAGTGCGGCGGGTGATTTGCGGATCGCCGGGGTTTCTGATGGCCCAGGGTCGACCGCGACATCCTCAGGATCTGGCTCAGGCGCCGGTTATTGCAACGTCCGCTATCGGTCAGGTGAGAAGCTGGCCTTTTCTTGACGCAGGTGAACCGCTCAGTGTTCGTCCTGAACCCCGATTAGTGGTGACGGCGAATCAGGCGGCCATCACTGCGGCGTGTCTGGGGCTGGGGCTCACCCGGGTCCTGTCTTATCAGGTCGCAAACAAGGTCGCCGCCGGTGAGTTGGAAATCGTGTTGGCCGACTTCGAATTGCCGCCGTTGCCCATCCATGTGGTGTATCAGGGTGGGCGCAACGCCCCCGCGCGAGTTCGAAGCTTCGTCGATTTTGCCGTGGAGGCGCTACGGGAACACCCGGCCTTGCAAGGATGAGCAATTATTGCTCTGGTTGAAATAATGGATTGCGTTTGCTGGTGATTCTATTGTTTTGGTTGCGGGTGGAAGATAGCGGACATCGGCGCTGATCTCTCCCGAACAGTGCCACCCACCCTGCGGAGTCGACCATGCAAGCGATCAAACTCTACCACTTCCCCCGTTCCGGCCATGCTCACCGTGTGGAGTTGATGCTGTCCCTGCTGCAATTGCCGACCGAGCTGATCTTCGTCGATCTGGCCAAGGGGGCCCACAAGCAGCCGGAGTACCTGGCGCTCAACGCTTTCGGTCAGATTCCAGTCATTGATGATCAGGGCGTGATACTGGCGGACTCCAACGCAATTCTGGTTTATCTGGCGAAAAAGTACGGCAAAGGCCGTTGGCTGCCCACCGACCCGATCGGTGCCGCCAAGGTTCAGCGCTGGTTGTCATTTGCCGCCGGGCCTCTCGCTTTCGGTCCTGCCAGAGCCAGACTGATCACGGTGTTTGGTGCGTCTTACAACGCAGAAGAGGTGATTGCTTACTCTCACACCTGGCTCAAGGTAATCGATCAGGAAATGGCCAATTCGGCTTATCTGACCGGCAGCGAGCCAACCATTGCCGATGTCGCGGCCTACAGCTACATCGCCCATGCACCCGAAGGCAATGTCTCCCTGGAAGACTATGCCAACGTGCGGGCCTGGCTGACGCGCATCGAAGCCTTGCCCGGTTTTGTCAGCATGCCGCGTACCGTCGCCGGCCTGCAAAAAACCGCCTGATGCTGGCGGCCCGATACGTCAGGGTCGTTCACGCTGCGTCGATGGCGCAGGGGAGAAGCCGTTATGGACCGTTCGCCTTGGCATGCTGGCGAGAAACAGTTGCAGGCTCACGTGGGTGTTGCCGAGCGAATGGAAACGTTCGGTCGTAGGGTGATTCGCACCGAGATGCCGGACCAGCACCGCACGTTCTATCAGCGGTTGCCGTTCATGCTGTACGGCGCGGTGGATGCTGCGGGCAACCCATGGGCCAGCATTCTTGAAGGCGAGCCAGGCTTCACCCATTCCCCCGCGCCGGATGCATTGCACTTCAATAGCCTTCCGGGTGCCGATGATCCTGCGCAATTGACCGATGGCGCGGCAATTGGCCTGCTGGGGATCGAGCTGCATACCCGGCGGCGCAATCGTATCAACGGTCGTATCAACGCACTGTCGGCGAGCGGTTTCGGTGTGAGCGTGGAACAGTCCTTCGGCAATTGCCCGCAATACATTCAATTGCGGCAGTTTCGCTCGGTGCCGCTGGCGGACCCGTCGACCCGCGTCGCCCAGCACCTCGACGGGCTGGATGATGCGGCCCGAGCCATGATCGCCGGTGCCGATACCTTTTTCGTCGCCAGTTATGTGGACGTCAATGGTCAGCGTTCGGTGGATGTTTCGCACCGCGGCGGTCAGGCCGGGTTCGTCCAGGTGGAAGGCAATCGCCTGACCATTCCGGATTTCGCCGGCAATCTGTTCTTCAACACCTTGGGTAATCTGCTGCTCAACCCTCGCGCCGGTTTGCTGTTTATCGATTTCAACTCCGGTGATCTGCTGCAGCTTAGCGGGCGCACCGAAATCATCCTTGAAGGCCCGCAAGTCCAAGCGTTTCAAGGTGCGGAGCGGCTCTGGACATTCGACGTGGAAAGCGTCGTCCATCGCCCGGCAGCACTGGCGTTGCGCTGGCGCTTCGAGGGTGTTTCACCCACCAGTTTACTGACCGGTACCTGGGACCAGGCCAGGGCCCGTCTGCAAGCCCAGGCCCTGGGCGACCAATGGCGGCCGCTGCGGGTGGTGCGGATCGAAGCGCAAAGTCACAACATCCGCTCGCTCTATCTGCAGCCCGCGGATGACGCCGGGTTGCCAGTGTTTCACGCCGGGCAGCATGTGCCGCTGCGGGTCAATATTGCCGGCGAGGTGCATATCCGCACCTACAGTCTGTCGAGCGCGCCTTCCGATGATTTTTTCCGCATCAGCGTGAAGCGTGAAGGCCTGGTTTCTTCGTATCTGCATGAACAGGTTGTCGTCGGTGATCTATTGGAGGCCCGCGCGCCTCAAGGGCATTTCACCGTCGCGCCTCACGAACGCCGGCCGCTGGTGTTGCTGGCGGCCGGGGTGGGCATTACGCCGCTGTTATCGATGCTGCGGGAGGTGGTTTATCAGGGCCTGCGCACCCGTCACATCCGACCTACCTGGTTTTTCCAGAGTTCGCGCACCTTGGCCGATCAACCGTTTCGGCCCGAGCTGGATCGTTTGCTGGAGGGTGCCGGTGACGCGGTGAGGGTAGTGCGCCTGCTCAGTCAACCGGAAGCGGAGGCTCGCGAGGGCGAGGATTTTGACCTGGTGGGACGGATCGACACCGCGTTGCTCAAGACCATCGTCGAAGTGGAGGACTACGATCGGCTGGATTTTGTCCTCTGCGGTCCGGGCAGTTTTACCCAGGGGCTGTACGACAGCCTGCGGGAACTGGACATCCGTGATGCCATGATTCACGCCGAAACCTTCGGGCCGTCGACCTTGCGCCGGCAACCGGACCCCGATGCGGCCATCATCGAACAGCCGCCAGCCGCCACCACGTCGGTGCCGGTGGTGTTCCAGCGCTCGGCCAAAGAGGCCCGTTGGCAGCCCGATGGCGGCAGTTTGCTGGAGTTGGCGGAAAGCCGTGGGCTGCGCCCGGAATTCAGTTGTCGCGGCGGTTCCTGCGGGACCTGCAAGACTCGCTTGATCAGCGGCCAGGTCCATTATCCACAGCCGCCGGCAGAGGTGCCGGACGAGGGGCAGGTGCTGATCTGTTGCGCAATTCCGGCCCAGGGTTCGCAACCTTTGGTGTTAGATATCTGATGAGCCCTTGTCAGTGAGCATTTGCCCATCAGCCGGGGCCTCAGTAGGGTAGGGGGTAAGAACGACAAGGGGCCATGAACGGCCCTTTTCGCATTTCAGGGATAAGGCTGTTAATGTTTTTTTTTACTCGATTGATCGTGTTGCTCGCAGCGATGGGATTGCTCAACGGTTGCGGACGACAGGACGCACCGCCACTGGACCAGCAGCTCTACGTCTGGCAACGACAATGGACCCCGGCCCATGAAGCCGCTATCAAGGACAGCCACGCTGACTTCTCGACCCTGCGGGTGTTGGCCTTGCAGGCGTTCCCGCAGGCGGGTTGGAGTCGGGCGCACATTGATCCGGCGTTGCTCAAAGGTGACGGCAGACCGTTGATAGCGGTGGTTCGTCTCGATGGCCAGCTCACATCGCTGGACCAGGACCAGGTCACTGCGCAGATCCAGCAGGTACTTGGCGATTGGCACGGGAAAGGGCTGAACCTCGCCGGCGTGGAAATCGACCACGATGCAGGCAATGCTCGATTACCGGCCTATCGGGAATTTCTTGTGCATCTGCGCTCGGTTCTGCCAGCGTCACTGCCATTGAGCATCACGGCCTTGCCCTCCTGGCTCGACAGCCCTGAGTTGCCGGCGCTCTTATCCACAGTCGATAGCAGTGTGTTGCAGGTGCACGCGGTCAGCGATCCGCGCAGTGGCTTGTTTGATCCGGATCAGGCCAATAAATGGGCCGCGGCCTGGAGCCGCATCACTTCGAAACCTTTTTATCTGGCGCTGCCGGCCTATGGCGTGGCGTTGTTGCCTGGGGACAATGGCGCACCGGTCGTGGAAAGCGAAGTGACCCTCGAGCGGGGCGGAACGCGCCGGGAATTGTTGGCCGATCCGCAGCAACTGAGTCTACTCGGCAGGCAATTACGCGACGACCCTCCGGCTCATCTGGCGGGACTGATCTGGTTTCGTCTGCCGCTGGCCAACGACCGCAGGGCATGGAGCCTGACCACCTTGCGCGCCGTGGCGCGCGGCGATGCGCTCGACAGTCGCCTGACGCTGAAGCTCTCGGCGAAAGAAGGCCTTTATGACATCAGCCTCGTTAATCAGGGCAACCTCGACAACGCCTGGCCCGAACGCCTGACACTGGCGGTGCAGGGTTGCGACGGCGCCGATGCCCTCGCCGGCTATGCGTTGCAACAGAGCCCTGATCTGCTTATCTTCACGCGCCTGCGTGACGGTCGAATAGCGGCCGGCGGACAGCGCGCCATCGGTTGGGCGCGCTGCGCAAACATTGATCAAGGAGCTTCGAATGTTCACCCGTAACTGGCCCCGTCACTTGCTGTGCCTGAGTCTCGGCCTGCCGCTGGGTTCGGCGCTGGCCTGCGGGCCGGACTTCCCGATGCGCCTGCTGGACAACCGTAGCCAGTCGCTGGCGGAGCTGCCGGAAGGTAACTTCAACTTCGAGATCAATCGCCTCGGGCAGGCGCTCGCCGGGCTCAAGAATGTCACGGCCGCCACCCACAATCCGAATGTTGGCTATGGTGATGCGCCCGATCTTGCCGAACAGCGCAACAATGCCGAGCAGGGCGGTTTGACGGCAGAGCAGCAAGCACGGGTGAAACAGCTGCGCAGCCTGACCGATGCCCGTCAGGTCGAGATTCAAGGCGCGGATTTGCCGGCCGAGCTCAAGCTCTATCTGGCAGGTGCCGTGGCGTTCAATACGGGTGACCATGGGCTGGCGGTCGAGTACTTCCAGAAGGTCCTGGCATTACCGGCTGATCAGCGAAGGTTGCGTAGCACGTGGGCTGCTTATTCATCAGGTCGGGCATTGTTTGCCATGAGCGCCGAAGCGGACGCGGGTCCCGAGTTGCTGGATCAGTCGCGAAAGACCTTCGAACACAGTCGTCAGCTCAGCATCGACGGCTTCAGCGACCCGCTGGAACTGGGCGTCGCCAGCCTCGGCGAAGAAGCCCGCGTAGCCCGCAGTGCGGGTGACTGGAACCGCGCCATCGAACTCTATGCCACGCAAAACCTCCACGGTTCGGCGGTGGGCTACACCTCGCTGAAACTGTTAATGAACGATCTGGCGGCGATGCCTGAAGATCAGCTGGCTCCGTTGCTCAAGGGCAAACCGGTGCAGCAACTGGTAACGGCGTCGTTGATCAGTCGGATGGGCTGGTCATTCGGTGATCAGCCGCCGAACGAATTGAAGCTGATCAAACTGTTGCACAACAGCACTCGGGGTAGCCTCGAAAATGCTGATCGTCTGGCGGCGGTCAATTATCAGCAGGGTGACTACGCCAGTGCCAAGGCATTTCTTGAGCACGCGGGCGATGGCGGTCTGGCGTGGTGGCTGCGGGCGAAACTGGCGATGCGCGATGGCGATAAGACTGCGGCCGCTGCGGCGTATGCCAAGGCTGCCCAAGCCTTCCCGCAGAATGAGTCCTGGGGCGAACGACGCACCCCGGACTGGAATTACGAAACCCTGCAGCCTAAATGCCGGGTCGAGGGCGAAAGCGCGATCCTGGCGCTGCAACGTGGGGATTACCTGCAAGCATTCGATCAGCTCTATCGCAGCAAAGACATTTATTGGTTCGACGCGGCAACGGTTGCCGAGCGGGTGCTGACCCTCGATGAGCTCAAGCAATATGTCGATACCCAAGTGCCAGCGCCACCACGTCAGACCCAGCAAGAGCGCGATAACTATGTGCCGTTGCCGGTGGCGGCGAAACTGCGCAATTTGCTGGGGCGGCGGTTGCTGCGTGAAGAGCGCTACGACGAGGCGCCGGGGTATTTCGATAGTTACGAATATTCGGGCATGGCCACGTGGTACGGGGAGTTGCGTCGCGACGCCGAATCGAAATGGTGGCCGAGCAAACGGGCGTTTGCTTACTACCATGCTGCTACCTTGGCGCGTTTTGATGGCATGGAGCTCTTGGGCTACGAGACGTCTCCGGATTACGCGACATTCGGTGGTAATTACAGCCTGGAAGCTCCCGAACTCAAAGTGGGACCGCTGATGGCCGAGGGTGAGGTCAAGCGACAGCAGGCGACTGTGGCGCAACCTGAAAAGCGTTTCCATTATCGTTTTGTCGCCACGGCACTGGCGAGCAAAGCCGCTGATCATCTGCCCCACAGCAGTCAGGCTTTCGCTGCAGTGCTGTGTAACGCTTCGTCATGGGGGACCGGTCTCCAAGAGCAAAAAGCGTTCTACCGCCGTTATGTCGAGGAGGGTCCCTATGTGGTCTTTGCTGGCGATTTCGGTCATCAATGCCCGTATCCGGACTTCCAGAATGCCGACAAGCGCTATGTGACCCAAGTCACCGACGCTGCACGTTCGGCGCTGCGGCCCTACAAGAAACCGTTGCAGATTGGCGGTGTGATCGCTTTCGTCGCAGGAGCCCTGGTGCTGATCAATCGTCGCAAGCGTAAGGCGCTGACCTGATCAGGCCTGTTGCACGAACGTCAACCGGACCGCGAATCCGATCAGCAGGCTACCGAACAGCCACTGCTGTAAACGCTGGGCCGATGGACTGCGTTGCAGCCAGCGACCCAGCGCGGCGCCGGTCAGAGCGTAAGCGCTGTCGAACAACAAGCCGACGCTGACCAGTACTACGCCCAAGGTCGCAAACTGTGTGAGTACCGGGCCGGCGTCAGGATTGATGAATTGCGGCAACAGCACCGAGCAGAACAGCAGCGCTTTGGGATTTAACAGATTGGTGAGCAAACCGCGCTGGATCGCTGCGCGCCAACGAGGTTTTTCGCCGGCGTGGTCTGTATCGTTCAGGTCGGGCAGCAGGGTGGTTCGCAAGCACTGAATGCCGATCCACAGCAAATACGCAGCCCCGGCCAGACGGACAATATCGAACGTCCAGGGCGCCGCTTTAAACAGCGTCGCCAGCCCGAGCGCCGCCAATGCCACATGGCAACCCCGGGCAACGCCCAAACCCACCGCCGTCGCCAGTGCGGCACCTTTGCCCTGACGAGCCCCCGTCTGCAAAAGCAGGATCATGTCCGGGCCCGGTAACAGGTAAACCACCGCCAGCGCCATGAAAAACAGCCAGAGTTCTGCCACTGTGCACCCCGTTTTTCGTTGATTCGGAACGCTCAGTCTAGGGCTGAAGAGCAGGGCAGGTGGTTGCGTAGTTTGCTTCTAAATCCTCTTGGGTTGGCATAACCTCCCACAGAATAACGCGCTCACCCTCAGGATCTGCCAAACATGAAACTTGATGCCTACGACCGCAAGATTCTCGCAGCGCTGCAACGGGATGGTCGCCTGAGCAATGTGCAACTCGCCGACGAGATCGGGCTGTCCGCATCGCCCTGTTTGCGCCGGGTGCGGATGCTTGAAGAAGCCGGCGTGATTCGCGGCTATCAAGCCACTCTTGATCGCGATGAAGTCGGGCTGGGACTGACGGTGTTTGTCGGGGTCAAGGTCGAACGTCACAACGATGAACAGGCGGAGTCTTTTCGCTTGGCGGTGACGGCATTGCCCGAGGTGATTTCGGCATTTCTGGTATCAGGTGAATCGGATTTTCTGCTGCAAGTGGTGGTGCCGGACCTGCGTGCCTATGACCGTTTTCTCACCGGGCGTTTATTGAAGTTGCCAGGTGTGAGTGACATCCGCAGTAATTTTGCAATTCACACGGTGAAGGCGCCGGGAGCGTTGCCGCTTGAGCATCTTCCGCTTTAGACCGCGCCGACTGCCTACATCTGCGTTGCTGAATTTGGTTCCACGTGGAACAAATGAACTGAATACCCATGGATTCTCGCTGTACTGGGTTGTGCATATTCGATCAAAACTTTTTAGAACTGTGCATGAGGTTTGCAGTCATCTGGTTGAGGGCATAGCACTATATGCACTCACGACGGCTGGTTGGAGCGCCGTGAGTTATAGAAATCGGCTATTAAATCGATAGCCAGCTATTTTTCAAGGATGGTCTACCCTCTCATCAGACGTCTGAAACAAGGGGGATTTTCCATGCTCGCGCAACTTCCACCGGCCTTACAGAATCTGCAGTTACCCTTACGCCTGCGACTCTGGGACGGCCATGAATTCGACCTGGGACCGACGCCCAGCGTCACTATTGTGGTCAAGGACCCACAAATGGTTACCCAGTTCACCCATCCCAGTCTCGACGCGCTCGGAGCGGCCTTTGTCGAAGGCAAACTGGAGCTCGAAGGTTCCATCAGTGACGTGATTCGCGTCTGCGATGAATGGAGCCAGGCGATGCTCGGTGATCAAAGTAGTCAGCCGGTTCGCGTCGTCCATGATAAGGACACCGATGCGAAAGCGATCTCTTATCACTACGACCTTTCCAACGCGTTTTATCAGCTGTGGCTCGACAGTGACATGGCGTATTCCTGCGCGTATTTCGAGACCGGTAGCGAAACCCTTGAGCAAGCCCAGCAAGCCAAGTTCCGCCACCTGTGTCGCAAGTTGCGGCTGCAGCCCGGCGAGTATCTGCTGGATGTCGGTTGCGGCTGGGGCGGGTTGGCGCGGTATGCGGCCCGGGAGTTCGGCGCGAAGGTGTTCGGAATTACGCTCAGTAAAGAGCAGTTAGCCCTGGCCCGCGAGCGGGTGAGCGCCGAAGGCCTGGACGATCTGGTCGAATTGCAGCTGCTGGACTACCGCGATTTGCCTCAGGACGGGCGCTTCGACAAAGTGGTCAGCGTGGGCATGTTCGAGCATGTCGGTCACGCCAACCTGACCCAGTACTGCAAAACCTTGTTCGGCGCGGTGAAGGAGGGCGGCCTGGTGATGAACCACGGGATCACTGCCAAGTACACCGATGGCCGTCCGGTGGGGCGCGGTGCCGGTGACTTCATTGAGAGGTACGTATTCCCCAATGGTGAGCTGCCGCACTTGTCGATGATTTCTGCCGAGATCAGCGAAGCAGGGCTGGAGATCGTCGATGTCGAGAGCCTGCGCCTGCATTACGCGCGTACCCTCGACCATTGGAGCGAACGTCTCGAAGACAATCTGGAGGCCGCGGGCAAGTTGGTGCCTGAGCAGGCGCTGCGAATCTGGCGGCTGTACCTGGCGGGGTGCGCCTACGCGTTCGCCAGGGGCTGGATCAACCTCCACCAGATCCTGGCGGTGAAAGCCCATGCCGATGGCAGCCATGAACTGCCATGGACCCGCGACGACATTTACAACCCCTAGAGTATGGGCGAGATCAGCCGGGCGATCCGCATGCCGACCTGTTGCAGGCGGTGGGTCTCCCGGCTTTCTTCTTTGGCGATTTCGTGGGCTTGCGCGAAGTCATCGTTGAGCATCTGTTCAACCTCGGTGGCAAACACGCTGTCGACGGTCAGCAGCATGACTTCAAAATTCAACCGGAATGACCGGTTATCCATGTTCGCACTGCCAATGGCGGTTATTTCACTGTCGATCAACACCACTTTCTGATGGAGGAAGCCGGGTTCGTAACGGAACACCCGGACCCCGGCGCGTACCGCTTCGAAGGCATAAAGACTGGAGGCAGCGTAGACGATTCGGTGATCTGGCCGCGATGGCAGCAGAATCCGCACATCCACCCCGCGCAGCACTGCGAGCCGCAATGCGGCGAACACCGCTTCGTCCGGGATGAAATAGGGACTGGTGATCCAGATTCGTTCCGTGGCCGCATGGATAGCTTCGACGAAGAATAACGAACAGGTCTCGTAGGAGTCTGCCGGGCCGCTGGCGAGCAGTTGGCAGAGCACGCCGTCATCCGGATAAACGTCCGGCAGGATCAGCGGTGGCAGGGATCGGGCTGCCCAGAACCAGTCTTCAGCGAAGGATTCCTGCATGCACGCCACCACCGGCCCGCGTACTTGGACGTGAGTATCGCGCCACGGCGCCAAGGGTGGTTTCTCGCCCATGTATTCATCACCGACATTGTGCCCGCCGACGAAGCCTAGGATCCCGTCGACTACCACTATCTTGCGATGGTTGCGGAAGTTGACCTGGAAGCGGTTGAGCCAGCCGCTGCGGGTCGCGAAGGCTTTGACCTCTACTCCAGCGTCGCGTAACGGCTGTACGTAACTGTGAGGCAAGGAATGGCTGCCGATGCGGTCGTACAACAAATAAACAGCCACGCCTTCGGCGGCTTTCTTCAGCAACAAGGTTTGCAGCCGTTGGCCAAGGCGATCGTCATGGATGATGAAAAACTGAATCAGCACGGCTTCCTTTGCCTGGCTGATGGCTTCAAAAATCGCGTCGAAGGTGTCGTGGCCGTTGATCAGCAGGTGTACTTCATTGTTCGCCAGGCATGGCATGCGTCCCAGCTTCGGCATCGCCCTGAGTGACGCGTAGGCTTCGGACGCGCGTGCGGTCAGCGCCTCTTCGACCCAGGGTCGCCAGTTCATCTCGGCAATGGCTTTGCGCATTTCCTCGTTGGCCTGACGCCGGGCCTTGATGTAGCCATCGAAGGCGCTGCGGCCGAAGACCAGATATGGGATGAGCGTCAGATAGGGAATGAACAGCAATGACAGGGCCCAGGCGATCGAGCCCTGAGCGGTCCGAACGGTCAATACGGCATGGATGGCGGCGATCATGCCTAACGAGTGCAGAAGGGCGATCAGATAACCGAAAACATGCGGTCCAAAATAATCCATGGGGGCAGCCTTGCTCCTGAAGATTCAATACTTAAAAGACCATGTTCCGTGCAGAATGTCGCTAATTAATTGGCCCATGAACCGAAGCCCGTGGCTGACGTCTAACGGCCACTACTGATCAGGAGTTACTCGATGAACGTTCGTCTGCTGGGTTTGGCCGTGGCTTTTGGTTTGGCTCTTCCTGTGGCCGCTCAGGCGCAGATGCTGCAGCCGGGTTTGTGGGAATTAACCTCGAGCAACATGAAAGTCGATAACCAGGACCTGCCCGACCTGCAATTGATCCTTGGGCAGATACAAAGCCAGATGACCCCTGAACAGCGCGCACAGTTGGAGAAGCAGGGCATTACCATGGGTGGAAAAGGAATTCGGTCTTGCCTGACGCCTGAGCAGGTCAAGACAGACAACATTCCGCTGACGGATCCGCAATCGGGCTGCAAACAGGAAATTACCGAGCGTACGGGCAACCAGTGGAAATTCCGCTTCAGCTGTCCAAAAGCGCAAGGTGCAGGCGTTGCCACGTTCCTCAGTGATCGTGAATTCACCACCAAGGTCAATGGCACTTTCAACGCCACCGGGATTCAGCAAAAGGGTAGTCTCGATACTCGCGCCGTGTGGTTGGGGCAGGATTGCGGAACGGTTAAGCCCAGAGCCTAAAAAAGCTTCGCGAGCACGCTCGCTCCCACAGGGATTTGTGGGAGTCCGCTCAAGCTCTCCCAAGCCCTGTTGATCTCAACCATTCACATACCACCTCAACCGCCATCCTGCCGAAATCCTCCCCGGTGCGGCTGCGCACACTGACAAACCCGCCTTGCTTTTCTTTCTCGCCGATCACCACCAGATACGGCACGTGCTGACTGTGCTCGCGAATCTTGTGACGTACCTTCTCGTTGCGCAGGTCCGCGCTGGCACGCACGCCACTTCGACGCAATGCTTCGGTCACCGACTGGGCATAATCCAATTGGCGATCATCCATGCTCACGACAATCACATGCGGCGGGGTGCGCCAATGTTCCAGTTCCTGTTGGCACGACCAGCAGGTGCCGTATATCCGTTGTGGCGAAGTACCGCTGATGTGCTCCAGGGCGAACGCCTGCAATACCTTGGTTGCGGGAACATGCGGTCCCACAGTCACACATTCGAAATCCCCCAGCAGGTACCGCGATAGTGTTTCGACAGGTATTGATTGCAATGTCGGATCGCGACGGCGGATCGGATGATTGGTCGCCGCCAGCGTCTTCATGCGCGCTTCGATGCTGGCAAGGTCAACCAGGGATAAGGGACGCTCGTAAAAAAACTCATAAAAGAAGCCATCACCCAGCGTCGATCCAGTCTGCAACTGGGCAGTCGGATAGAGCTGCTTGACCGCCATCGACAACATCAGCGCGCAGGAGCGGCGCAGGATCTCCAGGCCATCGGGCTCCTGCGGTGTGACGATACTGACTCGCGCATCCACTTCGATCATGAATGCACAGTCCACTAGCACACCGTCTACCCGTCCTGCGACAGCCGCTTTGGCCAACCCACCGCCGATGCTCGCAGCAACCTCATACACAGACAGCGGCTGGTCGTATTCACGCATTGAACCGTCAGTCAAAGTGATCTGGATCATGGTCAGTGTCTCGAAGGTTTCGATCACATGCGCTAGGGGGCGTTCTCAATTAGTTTCCCCACCGCGTTGTCGCCTTAAAGCGGGCCAGGCAAGGCGCAGGCCGCTGGGAATGGTTGTTCCCTTTCCAAGGCCTGCAACGCAGCCTGGCCCGCTTTAAGGCACAACCCGAAGGGCCGGGCCTGCTGTTGTGCAGGGCTGCGTTGCTCGAAGCTTATTTGGAATGACCAAACCACGCTTCTCGCGCCTTGCCCTGCACAACAGCAGACCCGGCGCGGGGGGGAAACTAATTGAGAACGCCCCCTAGCGTATAAACCCTAGGGGCAAACCTGGTGGATGTCATTAAGACGTTGGTCGTGCCAGGCAATTTTCTTTTTCAACCGGCCCTGGGGAACAGCACTCTTATGGTCAGAACTCGTTCTGCAGGGCTTTGTAACCGAGCACCAGGTTGACGTTGGTAGGTGCCACGTCCTCGGATAATTTTGAGGCGCTGACGCTTACCGGCGGGAACTGTGACAGGGGTCAGTGTAGGGGCCGACGTTTTCGACGCTCACTGCTTTGCCGAAAATATAGCGGTTTTATCCACGTAGGCGGATTCTGCGATCAGCGGTAGCTCATCTGAAGGGTCTTTCAAATCACGCGCCCCCCAATTCCATCGGCTTTCAGCGACTGCGTCGTGGGCATGCAGACTTTCGGCGTGGATGACCTGGATGTGAAACGCGCTAATGCCAGGTGAGCGTTTCAAGGCCACGTTCAAGCGTCGAGCGGCATCTTCACAGAACATCAGGTTTTGACCGTTGGCCAAAGCGAAGGCTTGTTCGTCGGCCCGCTTTACTGCGGTTTGTACGGCAGTGCCGAGCGCGGCTTCTACGTCATTGATTGTCGCGACCAGCGGCAGTTCGTCCAGATGATTGTCCAGGCGAAGGCGCAATTTCGCAGAGCTGCGCTGGCTATGGGGTGTCGCAACGATGCCTTTGGTGGAACCAAGCCATGCCAAAACATCGGCGTGTTGCAGTGCCTTGTTGGCGAAGTCATCAACGAATTGCTGCTGAATCAGCTGACGGGACAGGGCCGCCGAGCACGGGCAGGTTGAGGAATATGTCACGTCGATTTTTAGTTCCACGTGGAACATCGCGTTTTTCAATTGTACTTCGATGCTGACCGGGTAGCTCTTCCAGCCCGACAGTGGGCTGACCAGCGCCGACCTCTTCAACAGCAGCTCGGTATGAATCTTCAGGTAGGCGCTGGTGGACAGTCCTTCATGACTCTTCAGAAAGCGCTGCAAGACTTGCCGCAGCAACCCAGGGGTGAGGTTCTCCTGTTCAAGTATTTCGAGCGCAAGGTACAACCGCGACATATGGATGCCACGCGCCTCGCCATCATCGAGGCTCACGCCGGCATCGGCCTGTGCGCTAAGGCGTTGGCCATCGAATGAAACAGGAAGAGCAATGCCACACATGCCCACCCACTCCAGGGGCAGGGCTTGACGTGGGGCCTGCGCGGCAATATCCGGTAGCGTCAGCGCGTTCATGAGCAGGTCCATCGTGGAAGTCGAGTTCGTATGTTATGTTATTACATTAGATGCGACCATGCCTTTTTCAAGCCCGACGATTTGATCGGGTATGCCCTGCGAGGAATCCCTGATGCCCAACCGTCTTCCCGTCACCGTTCTGTCCGGCTTTCTAGGTGCCGGCAAAAGTACATTGCTCAATTACGTGCTACGTAACCGCGACAACCTGCGGGTCGCCGTGATCGTCAACGACATGAGCGAAATCAACATCGATGGCAGCGAAGTCCAGCGTGACGTCAATCTCAATCGCGCTGAAGAAAAGCTCGTGGAAATGAGCAACGGCTGCATCTGCTGCACGTTGCGTGAGGACTTGCTGGAAGAGGTCAGCAAACTCGCCAAGGAGGGGCGGTTTGATTACTTGCTGATCGAATCCACCGGTATTTCCGAGCCATTGCCCGTAGCGGAGACCTTCACTTTCCGCGACGAAGACGGGCAGAGCCTGGCTGACATCGCCCGACTCGACACCATGGTTACGGTGGTCGATGGCATGAATTTCCTGCTCGACTACCAGGCTGCCGAAAGCCTCGCTTCCCGTGGTGAAACATTGGGCGATGAGGACGAACGCTCGATCACTGATCTGTTGATCGAGCAGATCGAATTCGCCGACGTGATTCTGATCAGCAAGATCGACCTGATCAGCAGTCGCGAGCGCCAGGAGCTGATCGCGATCCTTGAGCGGCTCAACGCCCAGGCGGAAATCATCCCGATGGTGATGGGTGAAATCCACTTGGAGAAGATACTCAACACCGGCCGCTTCGACTTCGAAAAGGCCGCCCAGGCGCCTGGCTGGTTGCAGGAGCTGCGCGGCGAACATGTGCCAGAGACCCATGAGTACGGCATCGCCTCCAGCGCCTATCGAGCGCGCAGGCCCTTTCATCCACAGCGTTTCTTCAGCTTCATCGATCGGCCGTGGGTGAACGGCAAACTGCTGCGCTCCAAGGGCTTCTTTTGGCTGGCCAGCAAACACATGGATGCCGGTAGCTGGTCCCAGGCCGGTGGGTTGATGCGCCACGGTTTCGCCGGACGCTGGTGGCGTTTCGTGCCGAAAACCCAGTGGCCGCAAGACACGGAAAGTACAGCTGCAATCATGGAAAACTGGACAGCCGCCGTCGGCGATTGCCGGCAGGAACTGGTGTTTATCGGCCAGAACATCGATTTCGCACAACTCACCGCTGATCTCAATGACTGCTTGCTGAACGATGATGAAATGGCGTTGGGTGTCGAGGGTTGGAGGCTGCTGGCCGATCCGTTCGGCCCTTGGCATGCTGGGGTGAGCTAGGCTTACGGCTTGAGCCAGGTTCCCAGGCTCTGGGCTTCGCAAAACGGCTGCAAATACGCCGCATCGGTGGCCACGCCGTAATAGTGAATGTCCTGGCGGTAAGGCATATTGGCTACTTGGGCGTTGCTGCATACGCCGAAGGCACCGGTGGGGCATTTGTCGACGTACTGCACCTCGACTTTCTGCCCGGGCAGGTTTGGTTGACAGAATCCGTCGGCGAACAGTTTCTCCGGGATGGTGCGGTTCTGCTGGCAGACTCTGACGTCGAGTCGCTCAGCCGTACTATGTACCACACATGCTTGGGCCAACACTTCGCCTGAAGCGAGTGCCAACAGCAATGACAATCCCATCAACCGCATTCTTTACCTCCTCAGAAAATACCGACCATGTTGCAGAACATTCCGACCCACGTCATCGCCGGCCCATTGGGCGCTGGCAAGACCAGCCTGATCAAGCACCTGCTGGCGCAACGCCCGGCGAACGAGCGTTGGGCGGTGTTGATCAACGAGTTCGGCCAGATCGGCCTCGACGCTGCACTGCTGACCCGGGACATCGAAGGTATAGCACTGGGTGAAGTGGCCGGGGGCTGTTTGTGTTGCGTGAATGGTGCGCCCTTTCAGATCGGGCTCGGGCGCTTGCTGCGCAGGGCGCGGCCGGATCGATTGTTCATCGAGCCATCGGGGCTGGGCCATCCGGCGCAGTTGCTCAGGCAGTTGGGTGAAGCGCCGTGGCAAGGGGTGCTGGCGGTTCAGCCTTGTGTACTGGTACTGGATGCCCAGGCGCTGGCTATAGGTAAGCCGCTGCCTGCTACTCAACAGGAGACGCTGAGCAGGGCCGGTTTGCTGCTGTTGAACAAGTCCGAACATCTCGATGCCGGTGATAGGCAGCGTATCGCCGCGCTACTGCCGGCACGTCGGTTGTACTGGACGCAGCAAGCCGTGTTGCCGTTGAGCGAATTGCCCGGGCTTGAAACCCAGGCTGTGGCGGGTGTGGATAACTTCAGCGTGCCTCAGGGACTGGCGCAGATGCCCGCGGTCTGGAGTGACCCTGCATTACCGATTTGCCTGAGCCAGGATCAGGAGGGCGGTTGGAGCATTGGCTGGCGTTGGCATCCGAGTCAGGCATTCGATGCGGCGCTAGTTGGCCGATGGCTGGAAAGCCTTGCCTGGCGGCGGGCGAAGCTGGTTATCCACAGCGTCGGAGGGTGGGTATCGGTGAATGCACTGGATAACTCGGTACTGGAATGGCGGCCCAGTGAGTGGCGGCGGGATTCGCGGATCGAGTTGATTTTCAGTGAGCCGCAGGATGTTGATTCGTTGCAGAGAGCTTTGGCGGAATGTCGTTTGGGTTGAAGATCAAAAGATCAAAAGATCAAAAGATCAAAAGATCAAAAGATCGCAGCCTGCGGCAGCTCCTACAGGGGATTGCATTCCACAATGTAGGAGCTGCCGAAGGCTGCGATCTTTTGATCTAGGGACGCCACTTGGTGTGTTCCTGTCGCCATTGGCTCAACTCGATGACCTCGGCACGAGGCTTCACTATGTCGACCACCTCAGGCGTATCGTCGAATGGCATGGGGTAGGGCGCCAGTTCGATCTGTGCGCTGTGGGCCCCGAATTGAGTGATCGTGCCGTTGTGCCGGGTTTCGCCGGTCACGGTGAATTCGAAGTTATACACGCGGGCCAGACGCCGCCGACCGTTGGCGTCTTTGATGAAGGCAATTTTTTTCAGCGCCACGTTGCCGTCCAGCAATTCGATTCCGAGCTTGCTGCAATGCTGCATGACCCGCTCCAGCGCCCGCTCGCGCAAGCCATGGTTGTGCCATAGCCACGCACCGCCAGTGGCGAGCAGCATTAGCACAAAGATATTTCCGAGGGTCAGCATCAAAGGTTGCTCCAACAAGATAGTGTCAGCTTAACTGCGTCGCCGGCCTGTCGTACAGGCTGTGTTTCGTCGCATACTGCGTGGCTTGAATTTCCAATGTTTTACGGAACTCACTGAATGAAACGTACGCCCCATCTGCTCGCCATCCAGTCCCACGTGGTGTTCGGCCACGCTGGCAACAGCGCCGCTGTTTTCCCGATGCAGCGGGTCGGGGTGAATGTCTGGCCGCTCAATACCGTGCAGTTCTCCAACCACACCCAATATGGCCAGTGGACCGGTGACGTGCTGGCCCCGCATCAGATTCCCGAGCTGGTGGAAGGGATCGCAGCGATTGGCGAACTGGGCAACTGCGATGCTGTGTTGTCCGGTTACTTGGGCAGTGCAGCCCAGGGCCGGGCCATTCTGACGGGGGTGGCGCGAATCAAATCGATGAATCCCAAGGCACTGTATCTGTGCGATCCGGTGATGGGCCACCCGGAGAAGGGGTGCAGTGTGCCGGCGGAGGTGAGCGATTTCCTGCTGGAAGAAGCGGCCGCCGTGGCGGATTTCATGTGCCCGAACCAATTGGAACTGGACAGCTTCTCGGGGCGCAGGCCGCAGTCCCTGTTCGATTGCCTGGCCATGGCGCGCGCGCTGCTGGCGCGTGGTCCGAAAGCGGTATTGGTCAAGCATCTGGCCTATCCCGGCAAACCGGCAGACGTTTTCGAGATGCTACTGGTGACGGGAGAGGGCAGCTGGCACCTGCGTCGTCCCATGCTGGCGTTTCCCCGTCAGCCCGTGGGTGTTGGCGACCTGACCTCCGGGCTGTTCCTGGCTCGCGTCCTGTTGGGCGACAGCCTGGTGGCGGCGTTTGAATTCGCCGCGTCGGCCGTGCATGAAGTGCTGCTGGAAACCCAGGCCTGTGCCAGCTATGAACTGGAACTGGTGCGGGCGCAAGACCGCATTGCTCATCCGCGGGTGCGGTTCGAGGCGATGGCGATCAGTTTGTAAGCGGGGTGCGGCGAAAAGATCGCAGCCTGCGGCAGCTCCTACAAAGGAACGCATACCCCTGTAGGAGCTGCCGAAGGCTGCGATCTTTGCTTCAGGCGTCGTCCTTGATTTCCTGATAACGCTTTTCCAGTTCCTGCCGAATCTGCCGACGCTGCTGGGCCTGCATGAAACGACGCTTGTCTTCGCTATTGTGTGGTTGCAGCGGCGGGACTGCGGCCGGTTTGCGCTGGTCATCCACCGCGACCATGGTGAAGAAACAGCTATTGGTGTGGCGCACAGAGCGCTCGCGGATGTTCTCGGTCACCACCTTGATGCCCACCTCCATCGAGGTGTTGCCGGTGTAATTGACCGAGGCCAGGAAGGTCACCAGTTCGCCGACATGAATCGGCTCGCGAAAAATCACCTGATCCACCGACAAAGTCACCACATAGCGGCCGGCATATCGGCTGGCGCAGGCGTAGGCCACTTCGTCGAGGTACTTGAGCAGGGTACCGCCGTGAACATTGCCAGAAAAATTGGCCATGTCGGGGGTCATCAATACCGTCATCGACAGCTGGGCGTTTCCGGGTTCCATAGCGTTCTCACGGGTCAAGGCAGGTTTCGGAAGGGCGCACCTCTGCGGGTGCGTGGTCGGTTTTTTCAAACCACAGTTATCGGGACGCCGGGCGGATGATCGCCGTCACGCCTCATCGATCTGTTTCCATATATTGCACCGCCTTTCTGCCGGAAGTCGCGGTGTTACCCTTCAAATGCCTGCCCCAAGGGCAATTCCTACATCTAAATCGGATTTTTCCCCTGCTCAATCAGACCTTTCCCGGGCTGGTGCTTGAGCAATCGCGACCAAGGAGCCCACACCATGCATGCCATCAGTTTTATTCAGGACCTGGCGGTGATCATGTTGGTCGCGGGTGTGGTGACGGTGCTGTTCCATCGCTTCAAACAGCCGGTGGTCCTCGGTTATATCGTCGCCGGCTTTATCATTGGCCCGCACACGCCGCCGTTCGGCCTGATCCACGACGAAGAAACCATCAAGACCCTCGCCGAACTCGGGGTGATTTTCCTGATGTTCTGCCTGGGCCTGGAGTTCAGCCTGCGCAAGCTGTTCAAGGTGGGCGCCACCGCATTCATCGCGGCATTCCTGGAAATCGTGCTGATGATCTGGATCGGCTACGAGATTGGCCGCTGGTTCGACTGGAACACCATGGACTCGCTGTTCCTCGGCGCGATCCTGGCGATTTCCTCGACCACCATCATCGTCAAGGCCCTGAATGACCTGAAGATGAAGAACGAGCGCTTTGCCCAACTGATCTTCGGCGTATTGATCGTCGAAGATATCCTCGGTATCGGCATCATTGCCTTGTTGTCGAGCATCGCCGTCAGCGGCACGGTCAGCTCCGGTGAAGTCTTTTCCACGGTCGGCAAGCTCTCGCTGTTCATGATCGTCGCGCTGGTCATCGGCATTCTTCTGGTCCCGCGACTGCTGGCCTATGTGGCCAAATTCGACAGCAACGAGATGCTGCTGATCACCGTGCTGGGGCTGTGTTTCGGTTTCTGCCTGCTGGTGGTCAAGCTCGAATACAGCATGGTGCTCGGGGCATTCCTGATCGGCGCGATCATGGCTGAGTCCCGGCAATTGCTGAAGATCGAACGCTTGATCGAGCCGGTGCGCGACCTGTTCAGCGCCATCTTCTTTGTCGCGATCGGCTTGATGCTGGAGCCGATGATCCTGCTGCAATACGCCTGGCCCATCGCGGTCATCACCGTTGCCGTGGTACTGGGCAAGATGCTGTCCTGCGGCCTCGGCGCTTTTATCGCCGGCAACGACGGACGCACCTCACTGCGGGTCGGGATGGGGCTTTCGCAAATTGGCGAATTTTCCTTCATCATCGCCTCGCTGGGCATGACCTTGCAGGTCACCAGTAACTTCCTCTATCCGGTGGCTGTGGCAGTTTCGGTGCTCACTACGCTGATGACGCCGTACTTGATTCGCGCGGCTGACCCATTGTCGATCAAGCTGGCGGCGGTGATGCCGCAACGCCTGAATCGGGTGTTGGGAATGTACGGCGAATGGTTGCGTAGCATTCAGCCTCAGGGCGAGGGCGCGCTGCTGGCGTCGATGATTCGGCGGATCCTGTTGCAGGTGGGGGTCAATCTGGCGCTGGTGATTGCGATTTTCTTCGCGGGCGCGTACTTCGCCGAGCGCATTTCCGCTTACCTGCAAGACTGGATCAGTGACCCGAGCTGGCAGAAAGCGTTGATCTGGGGTGGGGCGCTGCTGTTGTCGCTGCCGTTTCTGATCGCCGCCTATCGCAAGCTCAAGGCGCTGTCGATGCTACTGGCGGAGATGGGGGTGAAGCCGGAAATGGCCGGGCGCCACACACAGCGAGTGCGTCGGGTGATCTCCGAAGTGATCCCGATTCTCTCGCTGCTGGTGATCTTCCTGCTGTTGGCAGCCTTGTCGGCCAGTATTCTGCCGACCAACAAGTTGCTGGTACTGATCGTCGTCGTCGCGGCCGCCGTGGCGGCGCTACTCTGGCGCTGGTTCATCCGCGTGCATACGCGCATGCAGGTGGCCTTGCTGGAAACCCTGGACAACCACAAGGATTCGCCGGGGCATTGACCACCGGGGGCGCGTCAGACGGCTCAGCTTTCCAGCCAGACGTCCCGCGCCCAGTGCCATACCGATTCCCAGGTTTCTTCGGCAATCAGCTCTTCCTCGGCCAGCCACAGCACCACGGTGCCGTCTTCTTCGACCAGGTAGTAATTGTCACCGTCCTGGCAGATCGGGATCATGCTGCGATCGACGCCGGCATCCCAGGCGTTGGCGGCAACGTCCGGCAGGTAGGTGTGGGATTGCGGGTCGGTGACGGTCACCGGCTCCAGGCTGCCGTAGACCACGTCGCTGACGGTCAGCAAAAATTCTCTGAAGACAAACGGAATGTCGATGAACAGTTGTTCCTCGATTTCCACCAGTTGATCTTCCTCGGGCAACTCCAAGGGGACCGGTACCGGTTCGTTGGCTTCACGCAGTTGTTCGATGATTTCTTCCACGTCCGGGATCCTCTTGCTGATGGCGCGGTTTATATGGGGCGGTTTATACAGTAGCTCGCTATAGATGCAACCGCGAAATAGAAAACCCCGGCCGAGGCCGGGGTTTTCATTACAGCATGCTAGGTTCTGTCTGGAACGTGCCTGCGCGTCGATCATACGGCGTTAAAAACAGGTTCGGAATGCTCATTGACTAAAGTCAACTCCGCTTCCTCACCTGTTTTTGCCTTGTCTGATCTTAGCTCGGCACCTTCCAGACAGAACCAGGAGGATATCAGCCGTTCTGGCGGATACCTGCGACCAGCCAAGGCTGGTTCTCGCCCTGCGGACGTTCCATGTTCCAGCTTTCGCTGAACACTTCGCCCTGGTCGAAGCGCGAGGTCTTCGACACACCGCTGAAGGTCAGGGTGGCGATGGTCTTGTCGGCGCGATCATCCACGCCATCCAGCTGGACGTTGAGGTTATCGATGTAGGTGGACTGGAAACCTTCGCCCAGGTCCGCACGTTCGCGCTTGAGGAACTCGAGCAGTTGCGGGGTCACGAACTCGGAGATCTTGTCCATTTCGTTGGCGTCCCAGTGCTGTTGCAGCGACTGGAAGTGGTTGCGGGCGGCTTCAATGAAGTTCTTTTCATTGAACCAGGCCGGGGCATTGATCACCGGACGAGCGGCGACAGGTGCTGCCGAACCGCCGAAGACCGAACCCATGGCTGTTGGCTTCTGCTCGAACGCTTCACGCTGCATCGGCGCGCCAGCCGGAGCCAGGTGCTCCTGCTGCTTGCGGCGACGGGCGGCGATGAAACGGAAGACCAGGAAGGCGATGACCGCCATGATCAGGATGTCGAAGATCTGCATGCCTTCGAAGCCGCCACCCATGAACATGGAGGCCAGCAGGCCACCGGCAGCGATGCCGGCCAGAGGGCCGAGCCAGCGCGAAGCACCGCCGGCCTTGGCGGCAGCGCCAGCGGCACCGGCGGCGCCCGCAGTGGCGGCAGCACCGCCTGCGGCAGAAGAAGGAGCCATTTGGCTGGTCTGGTGAGTCGGCGCAGCGCCGGAGCTCTTGCCGCCACCAAAGCGCTTGGCGTTGGCGTCGAGGCTCATCGTCAGGCCGATGCACAACGCCATGGCGATGCTAAGAAAACGTTTCATAAAGGGAATTCCCATTTGTGGAAGGCACGCGCGCCATGTTGCACAGGTGAAGTGTTACTGGCTAGCGGCAGATTGTTTCGGGCTTTTGCCTGACAGGTTTCGTTCAGCTTCAGTCAGGTCAATAAGGCCTGTTAACTTTGGTCTGTAGGATGAGTGTGTAGGAGCGAGCTTGCTCGCGATAAACCTGAGCACACCTCGGGGTGTCAGGCCTCCAGCGTTATCGTTGACGACTTTCGTCGGAACGCCGCCCGGAGCAAGCTCGCTCCTACAGAAAGCCGAACGCGGGCGTCAGATCGCTTCCAGTTTGGCGTAGCCCAGCATCAGCCACTTGCTGCCTTCGCTGAAGTTCACCTGGACCCGGGCCTGAGCCCCTGCGCCTTCGAAGTTCAGGATCACGCCGTCGCCGAACACGGAATGGCGTACCGTCTGGCCCAGACTGAACCCGGTGTCCGGGATCTCGCTGCCACCAAACAGACTACTGGAGCTCTGCTGCTGCCCGCCACCGAACGGACGGCTGACGCTATTGGACAGGCGCACCTCCTGGATCAGACCTTTCGGTATTTCCCGTACGAAACGCGACACTTTGTTGTAAGTCTCGCTGCCGTACAGGCGTCGGGTTTCCGCATAGGTCATCACCAGGTTCTGCATGGCCCGGGTGATGCCGACATAGGCCAGGCGGCGCTCTTCCTCGAGACGACCGGGTTCTTCCAGGCTCATCTTGTGCGGGAACAGGCCTTCTTCCATGCCCACCAGAAACACGTAAGGAAATTCCAGGCCTTTGGCGCTGTGCAGAGTCATCAGTTGAATGCTGTCTTCGTGCTCGTCGGCCTGGGTATCCCCGGCCTCCAGCGACGCATGACCGAGGAACGCCGCCAGTGGCGACAGGTCTTCGTCTTCTTCCGCGTTTTCGAAGTTGCGCGCGGCGCTGACCAGTTCCTCAAGGTTTTCTACCCGGGCCTGACCTTTCTCGCCTTTTTCCGCTTCGTGGTAGGCGATCAGCCCGGACTGCTCGATGACGGTCTGGGTCATCAGATGCAGGGGCATCTCCATGCATTTGGCGGCGAGGTTCTCGATCAGCTCGATAAATGCCCCGAGAGCGCCCGCAGCGCGCCCGGTCAGGCCTTTATTGGCGACCAGCAGGCGCATGGCTTCCCACATCGACACATCGCTGTGACGGGCATGGTCGCGGATCGCTTCGACGGTTTTCTCGCCGATGCCACGGGCCGGAACGTTGATCACCCGCTCCAGTGCCGCATCGTTGCCACGGCCTTCCAGCAAGCGCAGATAGGCCATGGCATTCTTGATTTCAGCCCGTTCGAAAAAGCGCTGGCCGCCGTAGATGCGGTACGGAATACGCTCGCGCAACAAGGCTTCTTCCAAAACGCGCGATTGGGCGTTGGAGCGGTACAGAATCGCGATATCGCTGCGCGCCAAGCCAGTTTTCAGCGCGCTTTCAATGGTTTCCACCACATAGCGCGCTTCATCATGCTCGTTGAACGCGGCATACAGATTGATCGCTTCGCCTTCACCGCCGTCGGTCCACAGCTCCTTGCCCATGCGCCCTGTGTTATTGGCGATCAGGGCGTTGGCAGCCTTGAGGATCCCGGCGGTAGAGCGGTAGTTCTGCTCAAGACGAATGGTCTGGGCATCCGGAAAATCGTCCGAATACTGATAAATGTTCTCGATTTTCGCGCCGCGCCAGCCGTAGATGGACTGATCGTCATCGCCGACCACCATCAGGCTGTCGCCGCCCTTGGCCAGCAGACGCAACCAGGCGTACTGCACGGCGTTGGTGTCCTGGAACTCGTCCACCAGAATGTGTCGGAAGCGCTTTTGATAATGCGCGAGCAAGCCCGGGTGATCGCGCCACAGGTCGAGGGCGCGCAGCAGCAATTCGGAGAAGTCGATGACGCCGGCGCGCAGGCACGCGGCCTCATAGGCTTCATAAATGTTGCGCATGGTCGCCAGGAACAGGTCGCCGCTGGCTTGAATGTGTTTTGGACGCAGACCTTCGTCTTTCTGCCCGTTGATGAACCACTGGGCCTGACGGGCCGGCCAGCGCTGCTCGTCCAGGCCCAGCTCGCGGATCACCCGCTTGACCAGTCGCTGCTGGTCGTCGCTGTCGAGAATCTGGAAAGTCTGGCTCAGGCCGGCTTCCTGCCAATGCGCCCGCAACAAGCGGTGCGCCAGGCCGTGGAAGGTGCCGACCCACATGCCGGCCGGGTTGATACCCATCAACTGTTCGATGCGATGACGCATCTCGGCAGCGGCCTTGTTGGTGAAGGTCACCGACAGAATCGAGTGAGGCGAGGCGTTTTCGACCTGGATCAACCAGGCGATACGGTGCACCAGCACTCGGGTTTTACCGGAACCAGCACCGGCCAGGACCAACTGACGACCCACGGAGGCAGCTACGGCCTGGCGTTGGGCATCGTTGAGGGAGTTCAGCAGAAGGGAGAGATCATCGCGCATCCGGGCATTCTAGGGGGCGGCGCGACACCGGGCAAACCCCGCTTTGCTTCAGGCGATGAAAGTCATGCGCAGGACGACCGGTCGGTCAGCGGCTGCAAGCGTTGGCGGGACTCGCCTGGACGCTTTTACGGCGGGGAAAGCAGCGGATATTTTTAGCTGTTTTATGACTTGGAGCAGTTTGGTCCGGGCAGTTGCTTGTGTATGCTCCGTGCACGTTTCGGGCTCATGCTCATTATTATAAGAACAAGAACTTTGCCTATGACCCTCAGCTCCGACCTGTCGGGCCCCGCGGTGGAGCCTCGGGTTATCCGCAAACAGTACGCCATGGAAATGGCGGTCGAGCGCACGCGCCTGCTGTATCAAGGCTCATTGCTGCCCACGTTGTTCATGTTGATCAATGGCCTGGTCTGCGCCTGGTTGCTCTGGAGTCCGCAGCGCTACTTTCTGGTCAGCGTCTGGCTGGTGTGGTTGTTGTCGTTGGTGGCATTGCGGGTGATTCAGGTCGCGGCCTTCGATTCAGCGATTCCCAACCGCCAGGCCCATCCCATCTGGCGCCGCATGTTTTTGCTGGGTTCGGCCCTGACCGGCCTGACCCTGGCCGGTGCCGGCATTGCGCTGGTCCCCGCCGACAACTTCATGCAGCAAGCCTGGGTATTCGGTCTGATCGGTGCGGCTGCGCTCTCGGCCAGCGTTGCCTATGCGGTCAGCCTGCCCGCCTTCCTGTCCTTTACCTTGCCCTGCCTGTTGCCGGCCATCGGCTATCTGTTCTGGGGCGGCGATGAGCAGGGACAGGGTTGGGGCTGGTTCGGCCTGATTCTGCTGGGCGCGTTGAGCGTGGTCGCCTGGCAGGTCAATCGGCTGATCGATAGCGGACTGTTGCGGCGCTTCCAGAATCAGGCACTGATCGAGCACTTGCAGCAGGCTCAAAGCGACAGCGACCGGCTCAATTACAAGCTCGCCAAGGAAATCGACCAGCGCCGTCGAGCCGAAGACGAGCTGCGTGCGATTCAAACCGGGCTGGAAAGCCGCATCTCCCAGCGCAGCCTGGAGCTGGACACCGCCAATCAGGCCTTGAGCAAAAGTGAAGCGCGACTGGCGCTGGCGTTGAAGGCCAGTGAGCTGGGGTTGTGGGACTGGAACCTGCAAACCGATGAAGTCCACCACACCCATCTCCAGGAGCTGTTCGGCCTGGAGCCGGAGTGTGTCACGGCGATGCTGCGCCACCTCAAGCCGCGCCTGCACCCCGATGACTTGCCGTCGCTCAAGCGCGCGCTGGTCGAGCACTTGAAAGGCCGCAGCGAGGATTATCAGGTCGAGTACCGCGTGCGCCATGGCGATGGCCATTGGGTGTGGATCGAAGACCGTGGTCGAGCGGTCGAGCGCAGTGACAACGGCCGGGTGATCCGCATGGTCGGCACCCGCCGCGACATCAGCGTCAGCAAAAGCCTGGAAGTGCAGCGGCAACTGGCAGCGACGGTGTTCGAGGCGGCCAGCGAAGGCATCGTGATTTTCGACCCGAACTACGCACTGATCGCGGTCAATCAGGCGTTCAGTCGAGTCACCGGCTATGCGATCGAGGACATGCTCGGGCGCAACGTGGTCGACTTGCCCTGCAGTCGTGATGCCCGCCGGCACTATGCGACGATCCATCAGGCGCTGGAGCAACAGGGAACCTGGCAAGGCGAGCTGGTGGAAACCCGCAAGAACGGCGAGCTGTATCCGCAATGGCTGCAATTGAATACGGTACGCGATGCTCGGGGAAAAGTTAGCCATATTGTAGGCTTCTTCGCCGATTTATCGGCGCGGCGGCAATCTGAAGAGCGCATGCGCTACCTGACCCATTACGATGAGCTCACCGGCTTGGCCAACCGCTCGCTTTTCCGCGAGCGGCTAAGCGAAGCTCACCAGCGAGTGCGCCAAGGCGGCTACCGCAGCTTGGCATTGCTGCACATCAACCTGGATCGTTTCAAACTGCTCAACGACAGCCTGGGCCATGAAGTCGCCGATCAGTTATTGCAAAAAATAGCCCGGCGCCTGGTCAACGCACTGCCCGAGGCGGACACCATCGCGCGTTTGTCCGGCGATGAGTTCGCCGTGTTGTTCAATGCCTACGGCAACCTCTCGAGCCTGGCGCGAGTAGCGACGCGCTTGTCGACCAAGTTGCGTGTGCCGATAACCGTCGAGGGGCACGAATTGGTGGTGAGCGCTTCAATGGGCATCAGTCTGTTGCCGGACAACGCCAGGGAAATTTCCGCGCTGGTCAGTCAGTCGAACATCGCCATGCAGCATGCCAAGCACTTGGGCGGCAATAATTTCCAGTTCTACACCGACAGTCTGCAAGCCAGCACGCTGGAGCGCCTGCAGCTGGAAAATCAGCTGCGCAAGGCCATCGAAGAAAAGCAATTGAAGGTGTTTTACCAACCCAAGCTATGCCTCGCCACGGGCCGGTTGAACGCTGCCGAGGCGCTGGTGCGCTGGGATCATCCGACCATGGGTAGCATTGCGCCAGGGGATTTCATTGGCCTGGCCGAGGAAACGGGTCTGATTGGCCCTATTGGCGAATTCGTGTTGCGCCAGGCCTGCTGGCAAGCCTGCGAGTGGCAACGTCAGGGGCTTGCGCCGATTCGAATGTCGGTCAACCTGTCGGTGCATCAATTGCGGCATGGCAAACTGGTCAGCCTGGTGCGTCAGGTGCTGGAAGAAACCGGCCTGGCGCCGCACAACCTGGAGCTGGAGCTCACCGAAAGTCATTTGCTGGACAGCGTCGAGCACATCATCGCCACCTTCCAGCAGCTGCGAAATCTTGGGGTAAAACTGGCGATTGACGATTTTGGTACCGGTTATTCGTCCCTGAGCTACCTCAAGCGCATCCCGGTGGATTACGTGAAGATCGATCAGGCGTTTATCCGTGGTCTGGGGGAGGGCACTGTGGATGCGGCGATTACCCGGGCAATTATTGCCATGGCTCATGGACTGTCATTGAAAGTCGTGGCTGAAGGGGTCGAGCGGCCGGAGCAGCTGGAGTTTTTGAAGGCTGAGCGCTGCGATGAGGTGCAGGGCTATCTGATCAGTCGGCCCGTCGAGGCCGACGGCCTGTTGCAACAGCTGCGTGCGGACGCGAAGCCCTTCTAAGGGCTACATGGAGCGCATAGGGCGTGAAATGGGGGCATCGAGTTACGCATTGAGCAGGCAAAAAGCCGATTCATGTAGTATAACTACAAGCTTGCTACATCCCCGGCACCTGCCAATAACAAAGAGTCGACCCCTTTGAATCTGCTGCAACACATCGCCCAGTCTCGCCACCTGTTACGCAAGTCGGAGCTCAAGGTCGCCGACCACGTGCTGCTTGACCCTGCGGCAGTGATGCACAGTTCCATGGCCGACCTTGCCCATAGCGTGGGCATCAGTGAACCGACGATCGTGCGGTTCTGCCGCGCCATCGGGTGCTCCGGGTTCCAGGATTTGAAGCTGAAGCTGGCGCAGAGCCTGGCGGCGGGTGCGAGCTTCGGGCAGTTCGCGATCCATGAAGACGATTCGGTCGCTGACTACAGCCTGAAAATCTTCGACACCACCCTGCACACCCTGATGGAGGTCCGCGAGCGGCTCGATCCGGTGGAGTTGCAGCGCGCCGTGACACTCATGTCCCAGGCCCAGCGTGTGGAGTTCTACGGCTTTGGGGCATCGGGTGCGGTGGCGGCGGATGCCCAGCACAAGTTTTTCCGCTTGCTGCTGACCGCGGCGGCGTACTCCGACCCGCACATGCAGGCGATGTCGGCGGTGACCCTGAAGCCGACCGACGTGGCGATCTGCATTTCCCAGTCCGGGCGCTCCAAGGACCTGTTGATCACCGCCAACCTGGTGCGTGAAAGCGGCGCCTCGCTGATCACCCTGTGCCCGAGCCAGACACCCTTGGCCGAGCTGTCGACCGTCAATCTGGCGATCGACGTGCATGAAGACACCGAAATCTATACACCGCTGACTTCGCGCATTGCCCACCTGGTGGTGATCGACGTATTGGCGATGGGCGTGGCCATGGCGCGTGGGCCGAGCCTGGTCAACCACCTCAAGAGCGTCAAGCGCAGCCTGCGCAGCTTGCGACTGTCGCCCAAGTCGGTGAAAGCCCTCGACGACTGATTCTGATCTCAGATGGCTGGAAGGTCGTTCCGACCTTCATTCGCGGGCAAGCCCGCTCCCACAGGGTTCATGGTGTTCACGCATTTTGTGCAACACAGTCGATCGTCCATAGGGCACAGGGTGTTCACACATTTTGTGCAACGCGGTCGATCTCTGTGGGAGCGGGCTTGCCCGCGAAGGCGTCCTCAAATATGACAACTTTCATCTGCCTGTAACGCACAAGCCGCCAAACCGTCATCCCCCAAGCCCATCCTGTAACTCCCGTCATCGCCTTGGGAGACTCGAAATGGCCCAGCCCTACGAAGAACGCAACAGCGCCGTCAGAACCCGTCGCCAGCAGGAAGACCAGCGCCGCATGGAATTTCGCCGCGCCATCGAAGATCGCTGCGAACGCCGCCAGCTGCTGGCCGAAATTGGCGACTTTCCTGACGAACTGGAACTCAACTACTGGCAGGCAGCTCCCGCGGCTTCCCGTCGAAACGCTCAACCAGGGCGCTGATCTGCAGCCGCTCGCTGCGGATAAACGCAAGGAATGCGTGCGCCACCGGTGACAGTCGTTTGGCCTTGGCCTGCACCAGGCACCAGCTGCGATAGAGCGGCAGCTCTTCGACCGGCAACTCGATCAGGCCGCCGGTCGCCAATTCAAGGTTCAGGGCGTGGCGCGTCAACAGCGCCAGGCCCAGACCCGCCGACACACATTCCCGTTGTGCTTCGGCCGACGAGACCTCCTGGGTCTGGTTGAAGTGCACACGTTTCTCCTTGAAATACTCTTCACAGGCCAGCCGCGTTCCGGAACCGGTCTCGCGCAGCAGGAGTGTGTAAGGCTCCAGATCCTGCAAGCGTAGAGGGCCCATGTGACACAGCGGATGGTCCGGTCGCGCCACGGCGACGATCGGGTTGTTGAGGAACGGCAGGAATTCCAATCCCATATCCTGCGGCACCATGGACATGATCACCAGGTCATCGCGATTATCGGAAAGACGTCGAATCACCTGCCCACGGTTGACCACCGTCAGTTGCAGGTTCACCTCCGGATGCTGGCGTTTGAATGCGGCAAACAGATGCGGCACGAAATACTTGGCGCTGGATTCCACCGCCAGTCTCAGTTGGCCCTGCAACGAGCCTTGCATGTCCGAGAGCTGCATATCGAGGTTTTCCAGGCGCCCGAAAATGTCCCGACTGGCGCGCTGTAAAGCCTCGGCCGCTTCCGTCATGTAGAGTTTTTTACCGACGTAATCGAACAAGGGCTGACCAATCAGCTCCTCGAGTTGACGAATCTGCAGGCTGACGGCAGGTTGTGTGAGCGACATTTCTTCGGCTGCGCGGCTGTAGGACCTCAAATCACAGACTTCGTTGAAGATCTGCATCTGGCGTAATGTCAAACGCATCAAGGACTTACGCATAATTAAAGGTCTCCGTCGGCAGACTGGTGCGTCAACTATAAGTCTTTACTTATGCATGACCCAATAATTAATCATTTTTGTTAATCCCTTGTGGGGGCTAGTGTGGGGCTGCGACTAAATTGAAACATTTGGTCACGCGTCGACCTGGTCTAGCAGGTCGTGGGTACCACCGGCTCAAGGGAACCTCCAAGTGATAACAAAGATCCTGATCGCCAACCGTGGTGAGATTGCCGTAAGAATCGTGCGTGCCTGCGCCGAGATGGGCATTCGCTCGGTCGCGGTCTATTCCGACGCCGACCGTCATGCCTTGCATGTGAAACGTGCAGACGAAGCCCACAGCATCGGTGCCGATCCGCTGGCCGGCTACCTGAACCCGCGCAAGCTGGTGAACCTGGCTGTGGAAACCGGCTGCGATGCCTTGCACCCAGGCTACGGTTTCCTTTCGGAAAATGCCGAGCTGGCGGAGATCTGCGCCGAGCGCGGTATCAAATTCATTGGCCCATCGGCTGAAGTGATTCGCCGCATGGGCGACAAGACTGAAGCTCGCCGCAGCATGATCAAGGCCGGCGTGCCGGTCACTCCGGGCACTGAAGGCAATGTTTCGGGGATCGAAGAAGCCCTCGTCGAAGGTGATCGCATCGGTTACCCGGTGATGCTCAAGGCCACCTCCGGTGGCGGCGGCCGCGGCATTCGTCGCTGCAACAGCCGCGAAGAACTCGAACAGGCGTTCCCCCGCGTGATCTCCGAAGCCACCAAGGCGTTCGGTTCGGCGGAAGTGTTTCTGGAAAAATGCATCGTCAATCCGAAACACATCGAAGCGCAGATCCTCGGCGACAGCTTTGGCAACGTGGTGCACCTGTTTGAGCGTGACTGCTCGATCCAGCGCCGTAACCAGAAGCTCATCGAGATCGCCCCGAGCCCGCAACTGACCCCGGAACAGCGCGCCTACATCGGCGACCTGTCGGTGCGTGCAGCCAAGGCTGTGGGTTACGAGAATGCCGGCACCGTGGAGTTCCTGCTCGCCGAGGGCGAGGTGTACTTCATGGAGATGAACACGCGGGTGCAGGTGGAACACACCATCACCGAAGAAATCACCGGCATCGACATTGTGCGTGAGCAGATCCGCATCGCGTCCGGCCTGCCGCTTTCGGTGAAACAGGAAGACATTCAGCACCGCGGTTTCGCGCTGCAATTCCGGATCAACGCCGAAGATCCGAAAAACAATTTCCTGCCGAGCTTCGGCAAGATCACCCGTTACTACGCACCCGGCGGCCCCGGCGTGCGTACCGACACGGCGATCTACACCGGCTACACCATTCCACCGTACTACGACTCCATGTGCCTGAAACTGGTGGTCTGGGCGCTGACCTGGGAAGAGGCGATGGACCGTGGCTTGCGTGCCCTCGACGACATGCGTCTGCAAGGGGTCAAGACCACCGCCGCGTACTACCAGGAAATCCTGCGTAACCCGGAATTCCGTAGCGGCCAGTTCAACACCAGCTTCGTTGAAAGCCACCCTGAACTGACCAACTACTCGATCAAGCGCAAACCCGAAGAGCTGGCCCTGGCCATCGCCGCCGCCATCGCCGCCCACGCAGGCCTATGAACAAGCAGCCGTAAGTGGCAAGCGGCAAGCGGCAAGTAAAAGCGGATCGGCTTTTTCTTGCAGCTTGTAGCTTGAAACTTGCCGCTATGAGGAGATACCAATGTCTAAGAAGATCTTCGTTACCGACACAATCCTGCGCGACGCCCACCAATCGCTGCTCGCCACCCGCATGCGCACCGAAGACATGCTGCCGATCTGCGACAAGCTCGACAAAGTCGGCTACTGGTCGCTCGAGTGCTGGGGCGGCGCGACGTTCGACGCCTGCGTACGCTTTCTGAAAGAAGATCCGTGGGAGCGCCTGCGCCAGCTGCGTGCCGCATTGCCTAACACGCGTCTGCAAATGCTCCTGCGTGGCCAGAACCTGCTGGGCTACCGCCACTACAGCGACGACGTGGTCAAAGCCTTCGTCGCCAAGGCAGCGGTCAACGGTATCGACGTGTTCCGCATCTTCGATGCCATGAACGACGTACGTAACCTGCGTACGGCCATCGAAGCGGTAAAAGCGGCAGGCAAACACGCCCAGGGCACCATCGCCTACACCACCAGCCCGGTGCACACCATCGGCGCCTTCGTGGCACAAGCCAAGCAGATGGAAGCCATGGGTTGCGACTCTGTGGCGATCAAGGACATGGCCGGTCTGCTGACTCCCTACGCTACTGGCGAACTGGTCCGGGCGTTGAAAGCCGAGCAGTCGCTGCCAGTGTTCATTCACTCGCACGACACCGCTGGTCTTGCGACTATGTGTCAGCTCAAGGCGATCGAAAACGGTGCCGACCACATCGACACCGCGATTTCCAGCTTCGCCTCGGGCACCAGCCACCCTGGTACCGAATCGATGGTCGCTGCGCTTAAAGGCACCGAATTCGATACGGGCCTGAACCTGGAGTTGCTGCAAGAGATCGGCTTGTACTTCTACGCCGTGCGCAAGAAGTACCACCAGTTCGAAAGCGAATTCACCGCTGTCGACACCCGCGTGCAAGTCAACCAGGTACCGGGCGGGATGATTTCCAACCTGGCCAACCAGTTGAAAGAGCAGGGCGCTCTGAACCGCATGAGCGAAGTGCTGGCGGAAATCCCGCGGGTTCGCGAAGACCTCGGCTTCCCGCCGCTGGTGACCCCGACCTCGCAAATCGTCGGCACCCAGGCGTTCTTCAACGTGCTGGCCGGCGAGCGCTACAAGACCATCACCAACGAAGTGAAACTTTACCTGCAAGGCGGCTACGGCAAGGCGCCGGGCACCGTTAACGAAAAACTGCGTCGCCAGGCGATCGGCAGCGAAGAGGTGATCGACGTCCGTCCGGCTGACCTGCTCAAGCCGGAAATGACCAAGCTGCGTGCCGAAATCGGCGCTGTGGCCAAGTCTGAAGAAGACGTGCTGACCTATGCCATGTTCCCGGACATCGGTCGCAAGTTCCTCGAAGAACGCGCTGCCGGCACCCTGACACCTGAAGTGCTGTTGCCGATTCCGGAAGCGGGCGGCGTGACCTCTGCCGGCGGCGAAGGCGTGCCGACCGAGTTCGTCATCGACGTCCACGGCGAAACTTACCGCGTCGACATCACCGGCGTTGGCGTCAAGGCGGAAGGCAAGCGTCACTTCTACCTGTCCATCGACGGCATGCCGGAAGAAGTGGTGTTCGAACCGCTCAACGAGTTCGTCAGCGGCGGCAGCAGCAAGCGCAAGCAAGCCACGGCACCGGGCCACGTCAGCACCACCATGCCGGGCAACATCGTCGACGTGCTGGTCAAGGAAGGCGATACCGTCAAAGCCGGTCAGTCCGTATTGATCACCGAAGCGATGAAGATGGAAACCGAAGTCCAGGCGGCCATCGCCGGTAAAGTCACCGCCATCCATGTGGTCAAGGGCGACCGGGTGAACCCGGGCGAAATCCTGATCGAGATCGAAGGCTGATCTAACAGCCTCGACTTAACGCTTTAAACCTCGGGGGGGCATGTGCTCCCCTTTTTTTATACCTGCAAATCCATTTCTGAAAATTCCACAAATCCTGTGGGAGCGGGCTTGCTCGCGAAAGCGGCATCACATTCAACATATGCATCAACTGACCAGACGCCTTCGCGAGCAAGCCCGCTCCCACAAGTACTGATTTTTCCAGTGCGGAGGGTGATGCTTGATCAAAAACTCATCTGCCACTGCCCAATCAACCCATGATTCCTGCTGTTGCTGCCAATCTCCCCGCTATAACCAACCCCCACTGAATGACGCGCTGAAATTCCCAGGTCCAGCCCCGCCTCCAGCACCAGGCTGTCACGATCCAGCGAGCTGCCATCGACGCTGAACGCTGTACCGCCGACCACAAATGCCTGGCGGGTCGAATTGCTGACATCGCCATAGGTGTGTTTCCAGCCCGCGGTCATGCGCGGCGTCAGGCTCATGCCGTTTTCCAGGGTGTTCAGGTGCGCCAGGCGCACGCCGAAGGTGCTGCTGACGTTATCCTGGGTTTGTTCATCGACTTGAAGCGATGCCGATCCACCTTTTTCGGTGTAGCTGTCGCGGTGATAACGCTGATAACCCAGACTGGCGAACGGCTCTGCACTGAGGCGACCGCTGCCCATCGCGTAACCCAGTTCAGCAAAGGCTTGCTGGCTGTCGGCGTCGTAATCGCCTTTTGGCCGGTCGCTGAAACCGTTGAAAGCGACAGTGCGTTTGCTTTCACCCTGATGGCCGCTGTAGGCCGCGCCGAGTCGCAGGGAGAGCGGGCCGCTTTGATGCAGGGCGTACACGCCGGCGTGCCAGCTTTCGACGTTGCCATCAAAGCCTGTGGCATCCAGGTCCGTCTTCGAGTAGCCACCCAGAACCCCAAGACGCCATTGCGGATTGAGCGCCCAATCGACGCCCAGCACGCTGCCTTTGGTGCGTTGTTCCAGGCCGCTACTGCCGTGATCGCCATCGAGCTTGCCGTAGCCACCGATGGCCTGCAGCCAGAGACGGCCCTGAGCGTTCGGGTCACTGAGGTTGCGGGCTTCGGAGGGAACGCCCGTGGCCGCGAGAACCGGTGCATGACGTTGATCGAGGCCCGCCATCAAAGACGAGCCAGCGCCCATTTGCTGCATCGCACTGAGCATGCTGGCGCCGATCTGGCTGCTGGCACCCAAAGTCGCGCTGGTCAGGTCGGCATTGCTGGTACCGGCCAGTTGTTCGATCGCGCTCCCGGCCGTGAAGCTGGAAGTGTTGAGCAATGCGTTGTAGAGCGTGTTGTTTTTCCCGATCGAAGCCAGGCTGTCGGCCGCGCGGCTGCCGTTTGCGGTGACGGCGAATTCGTTGATGGCCACATCGTTGCGGGTATAGGTCAGGTCGACCTGGGTCGGGGTGTAGGCGAGGGTCGGTGTGAGGAACGCGTAGTCACTGGTGACCTGACCGAAGGTGCCGTTGATATGGGAAGCCTGCAGAACGGTGTACTGGTTTTGCCACGGATATGAGCCGCTGCTCGGGTTTACGGCCAGGGTCGCGCCATTCAAGTTTGCCGTGCCGCCGACCTGCACCGGCGCGCTGCTGCCATCGGCATTGACGCCATAGGCCAGCGTTGCGCCGTTGCTCATCGTCAGATCATGCGTGATGGTCGCGGTGCCGAGTTGGGTGTTGGTCAGCAGGGTGCCGTCGACCTGCAAACTGCCTACTGATCCACCGCCGGCATACACACCACCCGCATCGACGGCCAGGTCGCCGGCGATACTGCCCTGATTGGTCAATGTGGCGCCGCTGCGCACCGCGCCGCCGTCATTGAAATCACCGTTGCCGGTCAGGGTCCAGGCACCTTGCTTGACTTCCAGCCATTCAAAGTTGCGACTGTCACCGAAACGGCCACCTGCGATGTCGTCCATCACCACACGATCATAACCGGGACCGCCATCCACCACGCCAACGAAGTGGCTGCCGTTGCGCAACGTCAGGTTGTCGTTGCCGCCACCCAGGTCCAGTGCCAGACCATTGCTGGCGCTGATCGTGCCGCCGTTGACCACGTTGTCATCGAATTCGCCGACGAACTTCACGCCAAAGCCGTCGAGGCCCTGAATCGTGCCGAAGTTTTCCAGTGTCGTCGCCGCCAGGCCCGAACCGCCGCTGCCGTCGTCCACCAATATCGCGCTGTTGGCGCCGCTGATCAGCGCACTTTTGGCGTTCAATACATAGCCGCCACCCAGCGCAATACCTTCGCTGCCATTGGCGAAACCACCCTTGTCCACGCCGCCCGCGCCGACGCCCTGAATGGTGCCGTAGTTCTCGATGTGGGCGATGTTGTCGATGTCTACGCCGTCACCATCGCCGTTGGGCTGCAGGCCCGAGTAAGCACCAGTGATCGTGCCGTGGTTGATCACCGTGCCGTCGCCGTCAGAACCAAAACCCGAACCGTTGCGCCCGATAATGCCGCCGTAGTTGACCAACGTTGCGCCAAGATCGGTGGTGATGCCGTGACGGCCGCCAGAGATACTGCCGTAGTTCGTTACGCTCACACCGGTGGCCGTGTCGATATCGATGCCGTCGAATTTCTCGTCGGCATTGTGCGAGTCGCCTGTGGAAATCTCGCCGTCGTTGGTAATGGTCGCATTGGCGCCGGTCTTCATGCCGTCACTGGCATCACCACGAATCAGCCCGCCCGCGCGGTTGATGATCGTGGTGTTGACGCCGTCGCTGCGCAAGGCGTCGAGGTCCAGCCCCTGGCCGGTGGTAGAGCGAATAGTGCCGCTGTTATCGATCAGCAGAGAGCCGCTGGCAACGTTGCTGTCGATGCGCAGGGCATCGTTGAAACCGAGAATTTGCCCGCCGCTGCGGTTGTAGACGCTGTAATTGCGCGCCTTGGTGGGATCGCCGCTGCTGTCGATCGCCCGTCCACCGGTGGAAATGATCTGCCCCGCGTTGTCGATCACCACTCCGGCGCCATTGGTGCTGTCCTTCAGGCTCACCGTCTTGCCGCTGTTGGTGATGCTGCCGGGGGCCGAAATTGTCAGGGTGTCGCTGCCACCGAGGGTTTGAGCGGCGGTGGTAGCCGTGTCGATCTGCACGGTTTTGGCGTGGACGGCGCTGGAGCTGATCAACACAGCGATAGACAGGGCCAGGCGCTGGGGCGAGGAGGGCATGAGGTGGACGGCCTTTTGTTATAAGCGAGGCTGTCTTTTATAGCGGGGAGTTTTTACAGAATGATGTTTGAGCTTCGATGTGCATAAATCTGCATCTTGTTGCACTTTTGCGTTAACAAATCCGCCTGAATCTGCAATTTAATGCGTTTATCAATGTCCGTTTGTTGTACTGAATGCACTATATTGCATACAACAAGCGGGGTTAGCGCTGATAAATGCATTTAAATGCAGGTGAAGACAACATGTACAACCTCACTTTACAGCTTTACACGGCAGGGACTTGGCACGACGCCATGGTCCTGGGCTTCAAACCTGGAGCAGCGTCTGAAGGAGTGGGACTTGAAATGAGCATGACCGTTGCCGAGCGCACTGTGCTCATAGAAAGTATTCAAGAAGGGCTCGCCCAAGGCACCCTTGAGATAGGCGATGCAGTTCGCCGTTTGCGAGTTGAAGTCACTGGCCTGCACCAGACCCAGTTTGCAAAAATGTGCAAAATTTCGGTGCGCACGCTCGTGCATATCGAGCACGGGGAGGGGAATCAAACGCTGAAATCGTTGAATGCGGTTTTTAGGCCGTTTGGACTGAAGATGGGTGTGGTGCGGATTCGACGTGATTTCAGCTGAGATCAAGATCAAAAGATCGCAGCCTGCGGCAGCTCCTACAGGGTGTACGTTAATCCTCTGTAGGAGCTGCCGCAGGCTGCGATCTTTTGATGTTTAGAACATCAATCCCGACATTCAGCCAGCGTCTTCAATTGCCCCGAATCCGTCTGGTTTTCATCAGAAAGCCAGCGCTCAAACCCGGCCCCAATCGCCGGCCATTCCGAATCCAGAATCGAGTACCAGGCCGTATCCCGGTTCTGCCCCTTGACCACCATATGCTGGCGGAACACCCCTTCAAAACTGAAGCCCAGGCGTTCGGCGGCGTATTTGGAGCGAGCGTTGCCGTTGTTGCACTTCCACTCCAGGCGGCGGTAACCCAGTGCAAAGGATTCCTTGGCCAGCAGATAAACCGCCTCGGTGCTCTTCGGCGAACGCTGCATCGGCGCGCCGAAGGTCACTTGGCCGATCTCGATGCGGCCTTGGGCCGGAACGATCGACATCAGGCTGAGAATGCCCTGTACCTCACCGCTTGCGCGGTCGATCACGCTGAAAAAATACGGGTCGCTGTTGGCCGCATGGTTGTTCAGCCAATCGTTGAACGCGCTACGCTCCGGGAAAGGACCATAGGGCAGGTAATCCCACAGCTTCGGATCGGCGCCGGGGCCTTGCAAGGCGTTGAACAAATCGTCGCCGTGACGCGCCGGGTCGAGTTTTTCCAGGCGAATGAAACGCCCTTCGATCAGTTTGACCGTGGGGGCTGGAACGCCTTTCCAGTCCGCGAGTGAAGTCGACATGTTGTTCTCCTTGAACCTTAAATGGCTTTGCGAAACTGGATGAAACCGGGGCGTTCGGCGATGCGCTCGTAGAGCTGGATCGCGGTGGCGTTGGTTTCGTGAGTGAGCCAGTGAACCTTGCAGCAACCGTCCTGCCTGGCCGTGGCGTAGACGAATTCGATCAATTGCCGACCAACGCCCTTGCCACGGGTTTCAGGTACCACCAGCAAGTCTTGCAGGTAGCATGAGTTTTCGATGCTCCAGTTAGAGCGATGGTAGATGAAGTTCACCATGCCGACCGCTTTGCCATCGTCCCAAGCCAATGCTGAGTGGGTCGTTTCGTTCGGGTCGAGCATGCGCTGCCACGTGCTCTCGGTCACCGCCTCTGGCAACTCAGTGTTGTAAAAGCGCAGGTAGGCTTGCCACAACGGCAGCCAGGCGGCGTGATCGTCGGCGGTGACCTGGCGGATGTCGATCTGACTCATGTGTATTCCTTATCGCATCAAATGGGCGAGGGCCTGGTCGTGTGCGTCGGGGCTTGCGGCGAGCCCTTCGCGCACGCCGGCGATGTCGGCGGTGCTGCGGTTTTGACTGAGCTTGCGCTTGCCTTCCAGGCGCTGGATCGGCAGGGCAAAGCCGACAATGGCCTTGAGCATCCCGTCAATGTAGTCGGCGGGGGCGTCAGCGACTTTCCACGGGTGAGCGCGGCTGGCTTCATGACGATCAGTCAGCGCGCTGACGAGCTTGAGCAGGCGCTCGGCGTCGGTGAACACGTCGGCGGTGCCATACGCGTGCACGGCGACATAGTTCCAGGTCGGCACGACTTTGCCGTGCTCGGCTTTGCTCGGATAAAACCCGGGGCTGACGTAAGCGTCGGCACCGGCAAAAATCACCATGGCCTCGGCGCCATCCTGCAAGGCTTTCCATTGTGGATTCGCCTTGGCGAAGTGGCCGTAGAGCGTGCCATTGGCGCCTTCGTCAGTGTTCAGCAGAAGTGGCAGATGGCTGGCTTGCAGACCTTGTTCACCGTGGGTAACCAGCACTGCGAGGCGCGTGCCAAGGATCTGTTGGTGCAGGTCTTGCAAATCATCGAGTGCAAATGTGCTTGGCGTGTACATGGAGATTTCCCTTGGCGAATGCTTGCATCCTAGGCAGGCTATTGGTCTGTTGTAAGAGCCATTAACGACCAATTTGATAGGTCCATTGTCATGACGGATGCGCCACTTTCGCTGTCCTTCAATCCTGCGGGTATCGAACTCGATCGCCGCCAAGGGCTGAGCCGTCAGCTCTATCAGGCATTGCGAGTGCGGGTACTCGATGGCCGATTGGCCAGCGGCACGCGGTTGCCGGCCAGTCGGGATCTTGCTGCGGCGCTGTCGATTTCGCGCAACAGCGTCGTGCGCGCCTACGATCAGCTGTATGCCGAAGGGTTTATTGAAGGGCGTGTGGGTGACGGGACCTATGTCGCTCAGCTGCCGCAAACATCGCTACCTGCAAAAAAACTATCCACAAAACTATCCACAGGGTTTTCAACAGGCTTACCCACAGCCTTATCCACAAATTTGCTTGATTTACCTGTGATTCCATCCAGTAAAGTTATCCACAAAGGTGCGTTGGCGCGGGTTGAAAAGAACCATTTGGCCAAACCTCCCAGCGGTCCACCGAGGGCTTTCAGAGTCGGTGTTCCGGCGTTCGACCTGTTTCCCTTTGGGGTGTGGGCCAAGCTGAACGCGGCTTTCTGGCGCAAACCGGATCTGCAGCAGTTGTGTTATGGCGATCCGGCGGGCGATGAGCGATTGCGCGGATTGATCGCCGCTTATTTGCGCAGCTCGCGGGGCATGCAATGCTCAGCTGAGCAAATAGTGATCACCAGCGGCGCGCAGCAGGGAATAAGCCTTTGTGCACAGCTGCTGGTGGAACCGGGCGACGGGGTCGCGCTCGAGAATCCGGGGTATCGCGCGGCGGGTCATGCATTCGCGGTGGCCGGGGCGAAGTTGCACGGTGTGTCCGTGGATAACGAAGGTATTGATTGCGCCGAGCTGAACGGGTTGAGCGATTGCCGATTGGCTTATGTCACCCCGTCTCATCAGTACCCGACCGGTGTGATCATGAGCCTCGCTCGGCGTCTGGAGTTGCTGGCGTGGGCCGAGCGCACGGACGGCTGGATCATCGAGGATGACTATGACGGCGAATACCGCTACAGCGGCGCACCGCTGGCGCCATTGGCTGCGCTCGATCGGCAGGGGCGGGTGCTGTATGTCGGGACCTTCGGCAAAGTTGCATTCCCGGCACTAAGACTGGGTTACCTGGTGCTGCCGATCGGGTTGGTAGAGGCGTTCTCCCAGCGTCGCGCGGTCGACGTCCGGCATTCTGAAGTCAGTACGCAAGCGGTCATGGCCGAGTTCATGGCGGCTGGGCACTTCCAACGGCATATCCGCCGCATGCGCCGCGCCGCGTTGAGCCGGCGCAATACGTTACTGGCGGGTTGGCCGACGGGCATTGCAGGCGTTGGCAGCCTGCCAAGTGTGGCAGCAGGGCTGCATTTGGCGGTGCCGGTCGGGAGCCTGGCCCGTGAACAGGAGTTGATCGAAAAAGCCATCAGTGCCGATATCGAGATCAATGCACTGAGCAGCTACTGGTTGCCGGATTCGCAACAACCACCGGACCAGCGCGCCGGGCTGGTCCTGGGTTTTGCGGCAGTGCCAGAAGTCGACATCATCAGCGCGCTCGCACGTCTGGAAAAACTCTGGCGACAATGAGCCCTCTCCTTCGCCACAAGATTTGTGTCGTCAGTCTTCGACCTTGGGCTCAAGGTCAAAAAACAGTTTGCGCAGGTCCGGGTCATCTATCTTGCGAAATACCCCGTCTATTGGCTCGAAAGTGGTCAGTATTTTTTGCTGCTCATCTGTGAGGGTTTTCAGGTAGGTTCCCGAGACTTTGAGGTGTGCGGTGGTGGGAGCATCCAGCGGGCTTTTCAGGGTTTTGTAATGGAAATGGGCCAGCCACAGTTCCCGATCATTTTTGCTGTCGAGAATGCGGTACTCCTGAAAGTAATCGCCCAGTTGCTTCGTCCGGATGCGGCCTGTGTCCCGCTGCAATTTGATCTGTGCGTTCTCATGCATCCACCTGAACATGCTCTGGGTGGGCTTCCTCAATTTGTAGAGACTGGCCCGAACGGTTCTACCGGATTCGCGCATTTTCGACGCTGCCGCAAGCAACTCGGGAGGTAAGCCGTGCACCGGAAACTCTGTGGTGCGGGCCAGAACCTGCTTTACGCTGGCCGCGCTTTCTTCAAGTTTGCGTGCTTGTTGATTGAAGATTTCCTGCATGTCCGCAGGAATTCGCGAAGGTCGATTGGCGTCCTTCAATGTGCGCTCAATGAAGGACTTTGTATCTTCAGACAGATTGGTCGCGTCGATGATGATGTCGGTATCACTCAGCGCTGAAGGCTGCTTTTTACGAGGCTTCAAAGTGAGTGATTCGATAGCCTCGTCGTTAGCCGGTGGAGCTTCACGACTGGCCTGTTGAGGCGGTCGGGTCTTTTTCACTTTGCCCTTCGGGTGCTGTGCCACCGTCTTCTAGGGGCCAGCAGACTTTTTGGGTATGGCAGCCTGGGTCTCTACCAACAGGGACGAGCGCAGGTCTTGAGCGCTTTTTGCGAATTCGCTGATGAGGCCAAGCAGATGGTCAAGCTGGGCTTGCTTGAAATGGCCTGGGTAGGTTTCTGGCAGTTCGCGAAACCGCTGATCCACATCGGCAAAGGTTTCGATAAGGCGGCTCAGTTCTTCGATCTGCATCTGTGGGCTGAGATCGTCTGGTGCTTTCTTCAGAAATTTCGCAACCCGGTGAGCGGCGGTTGCTCCCCTGACCACCAGATCGCCGACGTCATCACGGGCTTGCGCCATGGTCGCGCTGGCCTGCTCTTCCAGGCAGAGCTCCTGAGAGATGCCGATTTCGTTAGCTTTGATTTCCCATTCGGTGAAAGAAGGTGCCAGTTTGCGCAGTTGAGTTGCCCGATCAACGCCTGGCCTTCCGACCTTATCCAGTCTGCTGAGCTCGTCTCGTGAAAGCACAAGTTTTTCGACCATTTCCTGGCTTAAATCGGTCGCTTGCTGAACCTCTTTGACATGGACTGCTCGTGACGAAACTTCTATCGAGACTTCAGACCGCCAATTTCGGGTCAGCCGCACATACTGAGTTTTTTTGAGGGCGAACCAGAGCGAAAGATACTTCTCCAATTTAGTATGCATTCGCAATGATTCGTCGGTATAGCTTGGCCCGCCACCCAGCGTATGCCATTCCCTCAGATGCTCCAGTGCCCGATGATACCCAGCGATCATCACATCAATTTTTTCCACGAAAACAGCGGCCAGCCGATCACGGTTTTCGCCCGTAGCTGCGGTAAATTCTGTCTGGGCCTTGGTGACGGCGTTTTCTAGCTGTTGTTCGCTCCCTTCAATGTCCGGATCCTCCGGCTTGGCCTTTTCGCTGCGAAACAGCTCCCGCTCTTTTTTGAGTTCAGCCCTGCGAAGTTCATTGGCCGCTCTCAGGGTTTCAACCGACTTTTTAGGGCCGCCGCCTTTCAATCGCCATCGCAAGTCGATCACCCACCGACCCTCATGATCACTGGCCAGCAACGGGCCGTGTTTTAGAGGGTCATTGGGATCGATGATCTGCACCTCGTCATCCTCGATAACGCTGACGTTGAACCAGCGTGTGCCAACTTTGGCGTACGTTTTATGATCAACGTGATGCAGATAACGTGAAGTCTTTGTGCCCTCGCTGGCCTCCTTGGTGTTCAGGTCCGTCAGCGTGACATTGAGGGTGTCCAGGTAGGTTCCAAGTTCTGATGGGGATCGACGGGGGACTGACCCGCAGGTGTCCACCAAAGATTCATGGTTCGAGGGAAGCTCGCCTGAAAGGGAGGCTGTGTCCAGCGTGACAGCGATGGTTGCAGAGGATGGAATCGCCTTTTCTTCCAGCGGTTCGCGGGCGATGCCGGGCTTGCTGAACAGCGATTTACGCCGCATGACCGCGTGATGGGTGAGAAGAATACCCAGGGATAGCAGGATGTCTGTTTCGGATCTCCACTCGTTGAAGCTGTCGCCTTGCTCATGGGCGTCGAGGGCTTGCTGAATTTGCTCGATAACCTGCCAGGCCCAGACAGCGGTACCGACGGCGCCACTGAGGACGTTGGTCGCAACGCTGAACAACGCCCAGCTGCTGTCTTTCAACAGTGTCCAGCGCCGCTCGGCATTTGATTGCGACTGGCGGTCTGCGAGGGTGACCAGCGCCTGCGCATTATTTCTGAACAATGTGGTGTGGACGTCTCCAGTGATGGCTTGAATTTCTAACAACACTCGCCCGAACCGATCTGCCCTGAGCAATGGATTGACCAGCTGTTCAGCCACTAACCATGGCGACGGCAATCCAACAGGGAACACGTATTGGGAATACTCAAAGCTCAGCGTCTTGTTCGCAAGCCAGGCCAGGATCGAGTCGCGCAGTTCACCGGGCTGGTGCAAGGCATAGAGCAAATTCTGGCGGGAGGGGAATTGCATCAACGGCACGTCCTGCATGGGACGGTAGAGCAGGCAGGGGCCGCTGGCAGCGCTTCGAGGGCTGATAATGTACATGTTGGCGACAGTGTCGCTGGAGCTGATCAATCGGTGTTGCGGGGTCAAGGTGAGGGGGGAGACGGCGATGGGGTTAACAGCGCCAGGGGCCGAATTCATCCATGTGCAAATGGTTTGATAGCCTTGCTCGTCGATGCCCGCCTCGTGTTGGATCTTTGCTTCCAGCGCGTTGAGCAGAAGTAGCCAACGTAACTGATCGCGATAGAAATCCGCCTGACGTTTGGAGGTGACTGGATCGTCGATCAGCTGTTTCTTGATGAGAGAAGGGTAAGCACTGCCGACATCGACTTTCGCCGCTACGCGGGTGAGAAATTCCGGTGTCAGCCAGTCCGGAACCTGCACACCATTTTTGAATGAAAGAGTCGCCATATAGGGCGCATCGTTTTCCAATGCGAACTCGGCCAGTGTTTCAGTGAGCTGATCGTGGGGGTTGGGCAGCGTGAAATTATCGACAGTAAAGCTATTGGTGACGTTGATTCGTAGGTCGTCCCAAGGTAGCGACGCAGCACCTACCGCATCTTTATCGGCAATGATCGCGTCACGCATTGATTGGTGAGCGTACTGGCGGATAGAGGGTATTTCGGTTCTGGCGGTCTTGTACTTGGGTTTTCGATAAAGTTTTCCCAGGGCGGTGATGTAACGACGATAGTCGTCAATGTCGTTGGCGGGTGCATCGCGCAACCAGTCAGGGATCGCTGCGTCAAGTTGTTTGTAACGCGATTGGTCGGTGGCATCGAGTCCCTTTTCGGGGTCAGGTGTTCCGGTAAGCGCCTCTGCATTTTTCAGTGAGGCAATGCTGTCTATTTGCGAAGACACCAGGGCCAAGGCCATATGATCGAATACGTTGCCATCGGGCTCGAATAAACGCCATTCCAGCGACGCACCTGCGGGCGCTTGTTCCAAGCGCTCAGGCAGCGAGCTTCCGAGTTTTTCCAGTGAGCTGAAGGACTCGTAGCCACGCTCGATCGTGTACATGATGATGAGCTGGCGCTGAAGGTAGGTGGCCTTGATCACGAGTGCGCCGCCGACCAGGAGATGCCTGGGTATTTCATTTTCAACGACGTCGATATCGATCAGGCATGCCTGGATAGCCGAAAAGCCGGCCTTAATATTTTTACGTGTGGTTCTGTCCGGGTCGGAGAAGATTTCCCGGGCCATGGCGCATTCATCTGCATCCCAGCCCTTGACCTGTTTTACATTCAGCGCTTTGCGCAGCGAGTCGGAAAGCTTCTGCCAGCGTGGCAGCTCGTGCACTTTTTGATTCCAGAAATTCAGCTGTTGTTCCTGGAACTCAATGAACAACAAGGCGACTGCCTCATTGAGCGTTTGGGCGATTTCCTCCATGCCAACCGAGAGTTGCACCGGATCATCAACCTGCGGCTCAACGGTCAGAAACTGCTCGCCTTCGATGTAGTCGGCAGTTGTTCCATCGAGCGCATGCCGAACCACGGCGTGGGTCAGCGATTCGTAAGTGATCGGTCCGCTTTCGACCTCGTCGTTGATCACTTGCCACTGCGGGCTTCCGACGACTGCTTTGTCGGGATCGATATCCAGGTCGGTGTACTTTTCATTGAGCATTTGACCCAGCAAGGTCGCAGCGACCTTGCTCAGTGTGGGGCCGTGGCTGATCTGATTGATCAGGTTGCTTTTTTCTACCAGAGGCTCGGTGCTGGTACTGTCGATGTTGCTGTCTGTCATGGTTGTTTCCTTCGGTGCTGGTATCAGGGCGAACGCGTCGTTCCTGGCGATGGCATCGAAGGTAAGAGGCTGTGAATCAAGGGGTGAGGTAACTAATTATCGCAGACGAAAAAAACCACGGTATACGCGGGTCTTCAGGCGAAAGGGGCAGCAGCGGCTGCCCCTGATGTTATTTGTGAGGTTGTTTCAAGTCCCCGATTTGATCTTCGTCCAGGCCCGGGTCCGAGCACGTTCGGCATCGCGCGGCAAGGGTTGCAGGGTGTACAGCGTCCCCATGGCGGCTTCGGTCGGGTACAGGTTCGGGTTGTTACGGATGGCCGGGTCGACCAGTTCCGTTGCGTCCTTGTTGGGGTTCGGATAGCCAACGAAGTCGCTGACCGGTGCGATCACTTGCGGTTGCAGCAAGTAGTTGATGAAGGTGTAGGCATCCTCGGTATTTTTCGCGCCTTTGGGAATGGCGAGCATGTCGAACCAGATCGGTGCACCTTCTTTCGGCAAGCGCATGTCGACGACCACACCATTCTTGGCTTCCTTGGCGCGGTTGGCGGCCTGGGAGAAACTGCCGGAGTAACCGATGGCGACGCAGATGTCACCGTTGGCGATGTCCGCCATGTACTTGGATGAGTGGAAGTAGGTGATGTACGGACGGATCTTCATCAGCAACGCTTCTGCCTTGGCGTAGTCCGCTGGCTTTTTGCTGTTGGGGTCAAGACCGAGGTGTTGCAGTGCCAGCGGCAGGATCTCCGACGGCGAGTCGAGCAGGGCGACGCCGCACTGCTTGAGCTTGCTGATGTTCTCTTCCTTGAAGATCAGGTCCCAGCTGTCGACTGGCGCGCTGTCGCCCAGGGCGGCCTTGACCTTGTCCGGGTTGAAGCCGATCAGGATGGTGCCGTACATGTACGGCACGGCAAATTTGTTGCCCGGATCATTGGCTTCGATCAGCTTCATCAGCTTGGGATCCAGGTGATTCCAGTTCGGCAGTTTGCTGCGATCCAGCGGCTGGAACACGCCGGCCTCGATCTGCTTGGCCAGAAACACGTTCGATGGCACCACGACGTCGTAGCCGGAATTACCTGTCAGCAGCTTGGCTTCAAGGGCTTCGTTGGTGTCGAAAATGTCGTAGACCAGCTTGGTCTGTGGGTTCTGGGCCTTGAAGTCTTCCAGTGCCTTGGGGGTGATGTAGTCGAACCAGTTGTAGACGCGCAACGTTCGCTCTTCAGCGTGAGCGGCCCCGCTGAGCACCGTGGCGCACAGCATGGGCGCGATGAGGCGCTTGAGTCTGTTCATTGTTCTAATTCCTCATTGAGCGCGTTCAAAACCTTCGAGTACGTTCACGGCATTGACGCCGATTTCTTCGACCGCGTAACCACCTTCCATCACGAACAACGTCGGTTTGCCCAGTTTGGCAATCCGCTCACCCATGGTCAGGTAGTCCGGGCTGTCGAGCTTGAACTGGGAAATGGGATCGTCCTTGAACGTATCGACGCCCAGGGATACGACGACGATGTCCGCGCCGTACGTTTCGATCTCTTTGCACGCCTGTTCAAGCGCGGCGCTCCAGCTGTCCCAGCCGCTGCCTGCGGGCAAAGGGTAGTTGAAGTTGAAGCCTTCGCCCGCGCCTTCGCCCAGCTCATCTTCGTAGCCGAGGAAGAAGGGAAATTCCGCTTCCGGATGGCCGTGGATCGAGGTAAACAGCACGTCGCTGCGCTCGTAGAAAATCGATTGGGTGCCGTTGCCGTGGTGGTAGTCGACGTCGAGGATCGCGACTTTCTTGTGGCCTTGATCAAGAAACGCCTGAGCGGCGATGGCGGCGTTGTTGAGGTAGCAATAACCCCCCATCAAATCGCTGGCCGCATGGTGCCCCGGTGGACGGCATAGCGCGAACGCGCTACGGGCGCCGCGCTGAATCTCTGCCTGTGCGGTCAATGCGACCTGGGCTGCGCTGTACGCCGCTTGCCAGGTGCCGGCAGTGATCGGTGCGCCGCCGTCGAAACTGTAATAACCCAGCTGGCCGTGCAGGCTGGTGGGCTTGATCGGGCGCAGGGTGCGTGCCGGCCAGGTGTAGGGCAGCAGGTCGCCGTCGGTGTTGAATTCGGTCCAGCGTGCCCACGCACCTTTGAAGAAGTCGAGGTATTCGCGGCTATGAATGCGCGCGATGGGGTCGAGGCCGAAATCCTTTGGCGCCTCCACGGGGCCGAGGTTCTGGTGTTGCACCCGTTGCAGGACGTGGTCGGCGCGGGAAGGCATCTCGAAGCAGGGCTTGAGCTGCCCGTCGATCAATTCACAACGGCCGTGGTGCAGGTGGTGATCGTCTGAGTAAATCGTCAGCATTTCTTGTTCTCCGCAGGCTGATTCGGTTGAACACAGTTTTGCCGCGCAAGGCGCTTGGGAGAACGGCAGGAGAGGCCAAAAGGGGATTAATATGGCCAAAAAATCTGACCGAAATTCGCCCCTATGTGGCGAGGGAGCTTGCTCCCGCTCGGCTGCGCAGCAGTCGTAACCCGGCAGCTGCTATCTGAAGTGAGGAATGCGGTGTTTGGTTTGGGTCTGCTGCGCAGACCAGCGGGAGCAAGCTCCCTCGCCACATATCAAGGCCTGAACTGGCTAGGCGCCACGCCACTCCAGCGCACAAACGCATGTCGAAAACTCGCGGTCTCGCTGAATCCCAGCGCTTCGGCAATCCGGTAGATCGGCAGCTGATCTTCACAGAGCATCAACTTGGCCTGCTCGAAGCGTAACTCGTCGAGCAGTTCCTGATAGCTGCACCCCAGATCCTTGAGATGCCGACGCAACGTGCGCGCTGAACAATTCATCTGCTGCGCCAAACCTTCCAGCCCTGGCGCTGCGTTCAGTTGCGCTCTGAGCAACTGCCTGATCCTTCCCAGCCATGCCTGGCGTCCGGTGAACTCGGTGTTTTGTTTGCGGCAGCGTTCGGCCATGGCCTGGTGGGTGATCACGTCAGCGAGCGGTAAAGGTTCATCAAGCCAGCGCTTGTCGAACGCGAAGGCGTTGTCTCGTGCCTCGAAGTGCAGCGGGCAGTCGAAGTGTTCAGCGTAGGTTGCCTTATAGTCCGGTGCGGCGTGTTCGAAGCGAGCCGCCAGCAACGGCAGCGAATGCCCAAGCAGGTCGTCACAGATGACTTTCAACGACACCAGGCAGAACTCGGCGTTGAACACGGCCAGCGCGGGATTCTCCCGGTAATCTGCGGCCACGAACCAGATACGCTCACCGTCGTCTTCCAGGCTCAGTTCGAAAAGTGTTCCCAACAGCGCCGGATAACGCATTGCCAGACGTAACGCGTCACCGAAGGTGGCACTGGTGAGGAGTGCATAACCGAGCATGCCGTAGGAGGAAACGTGCATTCGGCGTCCCAGTTCCAGACCGATATCACGCTTGAGCGCGACGGCATTGGCGCAGACCTGCATCTCCTGGTTGGTGGTGATGCGCGTGTCTGCCCGGTTCAGATCCGCCGCGCTGATGCCGCTGCCGGCGAGCAGTGCTTCGCTGGACAGGCCTTTGGCTTTGAAGGCGTTGAGCACCAGGGAAACGGCGTTGAGGGTGGTGAGGTGGGAGTGGAGCATGGGAGGTTCCAGCGTTGGGATGCTGGAACGGCAGCAAGTTACATGCCGAGCGGAAAACCTTGTAGGAGCTGTCGAGTGAAACGAGGCTGCGATCTTTTGACCTTAAAAACAAGATCAAGAGATCGCAGCCTCGTTTCACTCGACAGCTCCTACAGAAGAGGCCTTGCGGCGTCAGCTGAGTTCGCCGCAGAGGTCGAGTTCGACCAGGCGCCGCACTTCAGCGTTTTCGAGACCTGCACCCAGCAGCGCATGCAATTTGCCGAACGCCGCTTCACGGGTCATGCCGCCGCCCGACAGCACACCAACGCCACGCAACCGGCTACCGGCCTCGTAGACATCCAGCTCAACGCCGCCTTCATGGCACTGCGTCACCGCGACCACCACCACGCCGTTATCTCGCGCCCGCGAAAGCGCGGCGAGAAAGTCCGGGTTGTCGCTCGGTCCGGTACCGCTGCCGTAGCATTCGAGCACCAGGCCCTGGATGCCGCTGTTCAGCACACCATCGAGTTGCTCGGCGCCAATGCCGGGGAACAACGGCAACACAGCGATTTTCGAAAGTTGCCTGGGCTGGTTGTAGTTGAGCTGCGTTGGCAGGGTCGCCGCATGGGTTCCGCGACCCTGACGCGCCAGCAACTTGAACGGATGCCGACCAAAACTGCGCACTTTCGCGCAATGCGTCGGGTCCAGCAGCTCGCCGTGGAAGTACAGGTGAACGCCTGGTGCCAAACCTTGCCCGAGGGCTACGAGCGCGCCGCTGAGGTTTTCCCAGGCATCGCTGTCCGTCACGCCGGCCGGTAGCATCGAGCCGGTAAAGACGACGCGAGCGTGCAGACCAAGCAACTGAAAACTCATGGCCGCAGCGCTGTAGGCGAGGGTGTCAGTGCCGTGAAGGATCAGCACGCTGTCGCAACCCTGCACATCAACCGCATCAACCACCGCTTCACGCAGTTGCTGCCAGTAGGCAGGGGTCATGTTGGCGCTGTCGATCAGTGGCGACAGCTCGCGAAAGCGCCACTGCGGCACGACAAGTTCAGGTTGGCTGTGCAGGTATTCACGCATCCGCGCTTCAAAACCGGACGCCGGGGCCAGACCGTGTGCACTCGCTTGCATGCCGATGGTGCCACCGGTGTAGAGCACCATGACGTGCTGGGCGGCAGGATAGGTCGAGGAATTCATGGGGACTCTCCGAGAACGATGACTTCCAGTGCAGGAACAAGCTTGCTCGCGAAAGGGCCGGCACATTCAACATCAATGTTGACTGGGCAACCGCTTTCGCGAGCAGGCTCGCTCCCACATGGGATTTCGCACTTTAACCGATCAGCGTTGCGCTGCGGGTACGCCTTGCGGCTCGGCTTGAGCCTTGATGACAGCCGCCGGCGGGTTCGCTGGCCAGGCTTTCAGATCAAGGTCCAGGTCCGGGAATTTGCTCGAATCAAACACCGGCGTCTTGATGCCGGCAGCGCGCTGGTCATCGTAATCACGCAGGATGCGCATACCGACTTTGAACAGCAGGAACAGCGCGATCAAGTTCACGAAGGCGAGCATGGTCATGGTGATATCGGCGAACGCGAACACCGTTCCGAGGTTCTCGATAGCGCCCCAGAAAATCAACACCAGTACCAGTGCGCGGTAGCCGATCAACGCTTTGCGGTTTTCGCCGATCAGGAAGCGCAGGTTACTTTCGCCCAGGTAGTAGTTGTAGAGGATCGAGGTGAACACGAACAACGCCAGCGCCACCGAGATGAACATCCGGCCCCAGTCACCGACCACGGCGGCCAGGGAGTTCTGGGTCAGGGCAATGCCGTCGCCTTCGAAGCCCGGGGTATAGAAGCCCGAGAGCAGGATCAGCAAGGCGGTGCAGGTGCAGATCACGAAGGTGTCGAGGAACACGCTGAACGCCTGAACCACACCTTGTGCCACCGGGTGCTCGACTGACGCCACAGCGGCCACGTTAGGCGCACTGCCCAGACCGGCCTCGTTGGCGAACACGCCGCGCTTCACGCCCATCACGATCGCGCTGCCGATCAGGCCTCCGAAAGCCTGGTCAAGACCGAAGGCGCTTTTGACGATGGTCATCAACATGCCTGGCACCTGATCGAACTGCAGCACGATCACGTAGAGGGTCACGCCGATGTACACCAGGGTTTTCACCGGTACCAGCAGGTCGGCGACTTTGGCGATACGCTTGATGCCACCGATAAATACCAGTCCCAGCAACACGGCCAGACCGATGCCGGTGTACGTGGTGTCGAGGCCGAAGGCGTTGTTCAGCGAGTGCGTTACAGCGTGGGATTGCAGGCCGTTGAAGGCGAAGCCGAAAGTGATCAGCAGCAGGAACGCCATGATCATGCCGAGCCAGCGTTTCTGCAGGCCGTGCTGGATGTAATAGGACGGGCCGCCACGGTAGGTGCCGTCGGAGTCGCAGCGCTTGTAGAGCTGGCCGAGGGAGCATTCGAAGAAGCTGCTGGACATGCCGACCAGCGCGGTCACCCACATCCAGAACACTGCACCTGGGCCACCCAGGGTCACGGCGATGCCGACGCCGGCAATGTTGCCCGCACCGACGCGGCCGGCAAGGCTCAGCATCAAGGCCTGGAAGGAGCTGAGTTGACCGGCGCTGCTTTTGAGGCTGTCGCGGAACACCGCGAACATGTGGAAAAAGTGCCGCAGTTGTACGAAACGCGAGCGGATCGTGAAGTAGCTACCGAGCCCGACAATGAGCACGATCAGTACTTTCCCTGAGAGGAAGTCGTTAATGACTTCGAGCATGGAGTATTCCTCGCTGTTTTTTATGTAGGGCAAAAGCTGGGCGGGACGGAAACATCGTGTTACACCAGTTTGCGCGCGGCACAACAGGCGAGGCGAAGGTTTTGTCCCGGTTCCAAATTGCGGGTTTGTTATTAGTTCGGGGTTCGCATGGGTTAAGGCCTCGTTACCGACGACCGCTCATGCGAAGAGGGGCGGCACTATACCGATGAGTGCGGCGCCCGTCTGCCCGGTTGTGGTGCAACATCAAAAGTTCGCAGCCTTCGGCAGCTCCTACAGAGAATGCATATCCCTGTAGGAGTTGCCGAAGGCTGCGATCTTTTGACCTTTTTGCTTTAAAAAAAAGGGCCTGGGGAATAAATCCCCAAGCCCTCAAAAGGTGAGAGGTGTCTAGTCCCTCGACCTGGTGAGCGTGGCCCTTCGTACTCTTCGTTAAAAGAGAAGAGAGCCGGGCGTTTGGTCAAGCCTTCAAAGGCACCAGACGCGGAGCAATCATGTTTTCCGGACGCAGGATGTCGGCGAGCATTTCGTCGTCGAGCAAGCCTTCTTCGCGCACCAGTTCCAGCACGCCGCGGCCGCTTTCGAGGGCGATGCGGGCGATACGGGTAGCGTTTTCATAGCCGATGTACGGGTTCAGCGCAGTGACCAGGCCGATCGAGTGCTCGACCAGCTCGCGGCAACGCTCTTCGTTGGCGGTGATGCCGACAATGCAGTGCTCGCGCAGCATGTCCATGGCGCGTTGCAGCAGACGGATCGAGTCGAAGATCTTGAACGCGATCAGCGGCTCCATCACGTTCAGTTGCAGCTGGCCGCCTTCGGCCGCGATGGTCAGCGCGAGGTCGTTGCCGATGATCTGGAACGCCACCTGGTTGACGGCTTCCGGGATAACCGGGTTGACCTTGCCTGGCATGATCGAGCTGCCCGGCTGACGCGCCGGCAGGTTGATTTCGTTGATGCCGGTGCGTGGGCCGCTGGACAGCAGGCGCAGGTCGTTGCAGATCTTCGACAGCTTGACCGCGGTGCGCTTGAGCATGCCGGAGAACAGCACGAAGGCGCCCATGTCGGAGGTGGCTTCGATCAGGTCGGCGGCCGGAACCAGCGGTTGACCGCTGATCAGAGCCAGACGCTGAACGGCCAGGTGCTGGTAACGCGGGTCGGCGTTGATGCCGGTGCCGATCGCGGTGCCGCCGAGGTTCACTTCGGTCAGCAGTTCAGGTGCCAGGGTCTTCAGGCGCGCCAGGTCTTCGCTCAACGTGGTGGCGAAGGCGCGGAATTCTTGCCCCAGGGTCATCGGTACGGCGTCTTGCAGCTGGGTACGACCCATCTTCAGAACGTGGCTGAATTCCTGGCCTTTGGCGGCGAACGCCTGGATCAGGCTGTCGAGGCTGGCCAGCAGCGCGTCATGGCCCAGCAGCAGTCCCAGACGGATTGCAGTGGGGTAGGCGTCGTTGGTCGACTGCGCCATGTTCACGTCGTTGTTCGGGTGCAGGTATTGGTATTCGCCTTTCTGGTGACCCATGGCCTCCAGCGCGATGTTGGCGATCACTTCGTTGGCATTCATGTTGGTCGACGTGCCAGCGCCGCCTTGAATCATGTCCACCACGAATTCTTCGTGGAAATCGCCGCGGATCAATCGGGCACAGGCTTCGCTGATGGCAGCGTGCTTGGCTTCGCTCAGATGACCCAGCTCGCGGTTGGCGTCAGCGGCAGCCTGTTTGACCATTGCCAGGCCAACAACCAGCTTCGGGTAATGCGAAATCGGAACGCCGGAGAGACGGAAGTTGTTCACCGCTCGCAGGGTCTGGATGCCGTAATACGCTTGAGCAGGTACTTCGAGTACGCCAAGCAGGTCTTTTTCTGTGCGGAAAGATGCAGCGGAGGACATGATAGAAATCATCTCGATAAGGACCCGGGCTGTGCCGGAACACTGCAAATGCTAGGCTTGTGAACAATTTTGGGCCAATGCTGTTAAACACTGGCCTATGCATATTCGGCATAATGCCGGTGTGACGCCGTGTGTGCTGCGAGCGTGCGACCTGTTTTGGTGCGTGTCCGGGAGGATGTGATGAATCTGGAAAGTAAATGGCTTGAGGACTTCAGTGCCTTGGCCGCCACCCGCAGCTTCTCCCAGGCTGCCGAACGCCGCTTCGTGACTCAACCGGCCTTCAGTCGGCGGATCCGCAGCCTGGAAGCCGCGCTGGGACTGACGTTGGTCAACCGCTCGCGCACGCCGGTCGAGCTGACGGCGGCGGGGCAATTATTTCTGGTGACCGCGCGAACGGTTGTTGAACAGCTCGGTGAAGTGCTGCGACATCTCCATCACCTGGAAGGCGGGCAGGGCGAGGTGATGCAAGTCGCTGCGGCTCACTCGTTGGCGCTGGGATTTTTCCCGCGGTGGATCGCGCAGTTGCGTAACGAGGGTTTGAATATTGCCACGCGGCTGGTGGCGACCAACGTGGGAGACGCCGTGCATGCCCTGCGTGAAGGGGGCTGTGACCTGATGTTGGCGTTCTATGACCCGGACGCTGCACTGCAGATGGATCCGGAGATTTTCCCGTCGCTGCACCTGGGTAATACCGAAATGTTGCCGGTTTGCGCAGCCGATGCCGCGGGTAAACCGCTGTTTGATCTGGAAGGCGAAGGCAGTGTGCCGCTGCTCGCCTACAGCGCCGGTGCATTTCTGGGGCGTTCGGTGAACTTGCTGCTGCGTCAGCGCGCGCTGCGCTTCACCACCATCTACGAGACGGCCATGGCCGATAGCCTGAAAAGCATGGCGCTGGAGGGGCTGGGCATCGCTTGGGTGCCACAGCTCAGCGTGCGCGCCGAGCTGGCGCGCGGTGAACTGGTGGTCTGCGGCGGCCCGCAATGGCATGTGCCGTTGGAGATTCGCCTGTATCGCTGCGCGCTGGTGCGCAAGGCGAATGTGCGGTTGTTGTGGCGCAAACTGGAGGGCGGGGCGGCGAGTGCTACCCATTAACAGGCGCTGGCAGAGGCGTTTTTAGTACGCCTCTGCCGGTAATCAAGTTGAAACGTCAATTTTTGTTGGCCAGATATTTCTTGATATTTTGCCGGTTGGCCGGGCTGAAAGTGAAAGAAATAGATCGGCTCTGTCGGCGAACAGGTGTCATGTAGGTTTCGAAAAATCGACCGTTGAACAGAATTTCCGAATCATCATGCGTAGCCCCCAGTAAATGACCGAGCTCATGTGCTACAAAGGAATAGGAGCGCAGTGACGCGATGGCAAATTTCCCGCCATTAGTGTACGGCACCATAAGCGCCCTGCCGCCTGTTTTATAATCCAAGTTATCGTGGGTGATCAAAATGACTTTAGTCAAAAAATTTATATCTACATTTTTTTTCTTCATTTCATCGAGAAGTTTGTAACCCAGGGCCTCCCAGCGTTTCAGCGTCTTCAGTTGATCTTTACCCTTGTAATCAAAGACGCTATGGGGTTTGCCGTCGGCGAAAACGATATTGACTTTTCGCTCGATGAAGCTTTCCAGTTCGCTTACGAAGGGTTGGAAATAGTCCGCGTAAATGGTGGTTCTCGTCGATTCTGGTACGTCGTCATGAGTGACTGCGATAATGGTGATGTCTTTCTTTATTGTGCGTTCGATAGTAGAGGTCATCCTTGAATTCCTTTTAAATTTCTCGCTGTCCTGTCAGGCGCCAGAAGGGGTTTGGACATGGTGTATTAGTTACAGTGCCAAACAGCTCCAATCACTAACCAGGAAGTTCTCGGGCGGTTGCCGCTCCAGCGGGCGTTGCGTTCACCACTATTTACGAGACGGCCATGGCCGACAGCCTGAAAGGCGCTGGAGGGCTTTGGAATTACCCGGGTGCCGCAACTCAGCGTGCGCGCCGAGCTGGCGCGCGGTGAGCTGGTGGTCTGTGGGGGCCCGCAGTGGCATGTGCCGCTGGAGATTCGCCTGTATCGCTGTGCGTTGGTGCGCAAGGCGAATGTACGGTTGTTGTGGCGTAAACTTGAAGGTGGAGCGGTGAGTCCGGCTTCGTGAGGCTGTCTTCGGTAAATTCCTCAAGGCAGCCTGAACTTATGGAAACTGATAGAGATAGTCGCGTATGTTTTGTCTGTTTTTGTCGCTGAAGCGGTAAACATTTCCACGCGTCGCAGAAAATTCATCCGTGAGCATAAGTGTGTCGTGCCACCAGCCGTCATAGATCACTTCACTGTCTTCGTGGATCGCGCCAAGCATGTGACCTATTTCATGTGCAGGGATGCGATAAGAGCTGATCGAGGCGATTGCGCAATGGCCTTTGATGCGGGCCATCCCGCGTAACGATTCGATAATTCCGCCTAATTTTTCGTTGATGTTGTCTCGGGTTAGCAAGAGGATTTTGGTTAGATTTGCTTCATCACGATCCCTGTTTAAAATGCTCGAATACCAGTCGTGGAGCAAGTGTTTCCAACCCTCCAGCGCGGCTGCGCCATCGTCGTTCTTGTAGTTGTAGCCTGCCAGTTTCGGCGCTTCATCATGGTGGTACATGGAAATCTTGACAGTCCGCCCCGAAATGAACTCAAGTTCGGTTTTCAACCAGGCAAAATAATCGGTGTATAACTTGTTTTTTTGATAGTCCTGAAGATCACTGTGAATAATGATCGGTATGTAGATATCTTTTTTCATGTGTATTGAACTCCCTGTTCAGTTAAGGTTTTTGTAGCTTGGAAGTTAAATGTTGTTCACGTTTCTGACAAGTTAGAAGTTATTTTAAGAGTTTTCCAAAGTGAGGGAGCGAAACTAATGGCTATGAAAAATAGCGAATTTCATCAACGTGGAAAATCAAACTCTTCACGGCAAATAGGTATGCAAATGCCTGACTTTATGGTCAAAAAGTGTAATCTCCTTTCTGCAAGACAGATGGTCGTATTAGGGGCTGTTTATCTGCCTCATTACGGTATACTGCGCGGCCTTCGGCCGGCTCGCCCGGCCTTAATTCGTACACTCAAGCCACGCCGGATCTCCCGCGTGGCTTGTTGTTTTTTGACGCGCCTGCGGGCGCCCAGAGAGAAGAGGCACGACGATGAGCGCACTGGTTGGCGTGATCATGGGCTCCAAGTCCGATTGGTCCACCCTTAGCCACACCGCCGATATGCTGGAAAAGCTCGGCATTCCCTACGAGGTGAAAGTGGTTTCTGCCCACCGCACCCCGGACCTGCTGTTCCAGTACGCCGAAGAGGCCGAGGCGCGGGGGATCGAGGTGATCATTGCCGGTGCCGGTGGCGCGGCCCACTTGCCAGGCATGTGTGCGGCCAAGACCCACCTGCCGGTGCTGGGTGTGCCGGTGCAGTCGTCGATGCTTTCTGGCGTCGATTCGCTGCTGTCTATTGTGCAGATGCCCGCGGGTATTCCGGTTGCCACCCTGGCCATCGGCAAGGCCGGCGCAATCAACGCAGCCCTGCTTTCGGCGAGCATCCTGGGCGCCAAGCACCCGCAGTTTCACGCGGTGCTGAAAACTTTCCGTGCTGAGCAGACAGACAGCGTCCTGGAAAATCCAGACCCACGCATCGCCTGAGGTTGTTGACGATGAAGATCGGTGTAATCGGTGGCGGCCAGTTGGGCCGCATGTTGGCGCTGGCGGGTACTCCGCTGGGCATGAACTTCGCTTTCCTGGACCCGGCGCCGGATGCCTGCGCAGCTGCATTGGGCGAACACCTGCGCGCCGATTACGGCGACCAGGACCACCTGCGTCAGCTGGCCGATGAAGTCGATCTGGTGACCTTCGAATTTGAAAGCGTCCCGGCCGAAACCGTGGCCTTCCTGTCGCAATTCGTCCCGGTCTACCCGAGCGCCGAAGCCCTGCGCATCGCGCGTGATCGCTGGTTCGAGAAGAGCATGTTCAAGGACCTGGGCATTCCCACCCCGGCGTTCGCCGACATTCAATCGCAAGCCGACCTGGACGCTGCCGTGGCTGCCATCGGGCTGCCGGCCGTGCTGAAAACCCGCACCCTGGGTTACGACGGCAAGGGCCAGAAGGTCCTGCGCAAGCCTGAAGACGTGGTCGGTACGTTCGCCGAACTGGGCAGCGTGGCCTGCCTGCTGGAAGGTTTCGTGCCGTTTACCGGTGAAGTCTCGCTGATCGCCGTGCGTGCCCGCGATGGCGAAACCAGGTTCTATCCGCTGGTGCACAACACCCACGACAGCGGCATCCTCAAACTGTCCGTGGCCAGCACCGATCATCCGTTGCAAGCGTTGGCTGAAGACTACTCCAGCCGCGTGCTCAAGCAGCTGAATTACGTCGGCGTGATGGCGTTCGAGTTTTTCGAAGTCGATGGTGGCCTGAAAGCCAACGAGATCGCCCCTCGCGTGCACAATTCCGGGCACTGGACCACCGAAGGCGCCGAGTGCAGCCAGTTCGAAAACCACCTGCGGGCCGTTGCCGGTCTGCCGCTGGGTTCGACGGCCAAGGTCGGCGAGAGCGCAATGCTCAACTTCATCGGCAAAGTGCCGGACATCGAGAAAGTCCTGGCCATCGCCGATTGCCATCTGCATCACTATGGCAAGGCGTTCAAGGTCGGCCGCAAGGTCGGTCACGCCAACCTGCGGTGTGCAGACCGCGAGACCCTGGCGGCACAGATCCTCAAGGTCGAAGCACTCATCGCCGAATAAACAGTTTCCTGTGGCAGCGGCGGAACCATTCAAGGGCCGCCGTTCTCTCATGGCAGGATGCCAAAGTCTGACTAGGCTTCATAGCTAACCAATCAGAGGGAAATGACATGGGAATTATTGGAACCATCTTTATCGGCTTGATTGTCGGCCTGCTGGCGCGGTTTCTGAAACCGGGCGATGACAGCATGGGCTGGATCATGACCATCCTGCTCGGTATCGGCGGTTCGCTGGCGGCTACTTACGGCGGCCAGGCCCTGGGCTTCTACCAGGCCGGCGAAGGCGCAGGCTTCCTTGGCGCGCTGGTGGGCGCCGTGATATTGCTGGTGATCTACGGCATGATCAAAAAGAACTGATGGAAGCGACAAAGCCCTCTCTGCCAAACGCGCGGGGAGGGCTAGAATGCTCGGCGTTGCACCGTCCACTCCTTTGCCGAGCCCCTCCATGCGCCGTCTTTTGCTGACTTTCCTATTACTGGGTGCGGGCCTTGCCCATGCCGGCGAACTGCCGGAAACCGACTGGCTCGAACTGATGCCCAAGTCGGACCAGAAAGCCCTCGAGGCCATGCCTGAAATCGACCACGACTCCCCCGAAGCCAATGGCACCTTCACCGAAAAGGGCGGCATGAAGCAGAGCAAAGGCTTGCCGGCGGTGATGTACTCGACCAAAACCGTGCCGTCGATGAACGACAAGAACATCCGCCTTGGCGGTTATCCGGTGCCACTGGAATCCGACGCCAAGGGCCGCAGCACGCTATTTTTCCTGGTGCCCTATCCGGGCGCCTGCATCCATGTACCGCCACCGCCGCCCAACCAGTTGGTGCTGGTGCGTTATCCAAAAGGCTTGAAGCTGGACGATATCTACACGCCGTTGTGGGTGACAGGCACGCTGAAGGTCGAGAAGGTCAACAACGACCTGGCTGATGCGGCGTATGCCCTTGATGCGGCGAAGGTGCGGGTGGTGCAGGAGTCGGATTTGTAACGGCGCCAGTCGGATTGGCAATGATCAACTGTGGGAGCGGGCTTGCCCGCGATGAGGCCATAACATCCAACATCTATGTAGGATGTGAAGCCGCCATCGCGGGCAAGCCCGCTCCCACAGTAATTTATGGTGTTGCTTACAGAGACTTGCTGGCGATGCTGACGCCCAGGGTATGACTGGCGCCCGGCGCCAACGTCACCACGTCATCCATCACATTCGCCGTTTCAATGCACAGCATGCGCTGCCAGCCATCGTCGGCCATGTCGCTGAACGCCGCGGCACGATCGATCCACGGGTTCCAGATCACCGACGAGCGCGAACCGCTGCTGGTCAGCTCGATGCGTCGTTCCCAGGTCGGATCGACAATGCTCAGCTTCGTTGGAGTATCGAGATAGATGCGATCGGTCTCGCCAGCAAAACGCAAGTCACCGGTCTGACGCACGGTTTTCCAGTCGTCCAGCGTCTCGATATAACTCAAGCCATCCAGGCCTTCGACATGTACGTTGCGCACATCGCTGACCGCGAAATAGCTGTGCAGCGCCTGGCTGATGGTGACGTTGTCGGTGCCCTGATTATGGCTGGTCAAGCTGATGTGCAGTTGCTCATCCAGACGAATGCTCAGCTTCAAATCCACCTGATGCGGCCAGCCTGGCAAGCCGCCTTCGGGGTAGGGCAGGAGAAATTCCACGTTCAGGCTCTCGCCTTCCGCTTCGATGCCCCCTAGTTCCCAGTCTATCGCCCGGACCAGCCCGTGGGCAGTCGGCGGTTCGCTACTGACGCGCATCGCCTGGACACTCTGCGGGTTGCGCGAAAAATTACCGAACCATGGCCAGCACACCGGCACACCGGCGCGGATGCTCTTGCCGGTCTTGAACACGGCCTCGTCGTTGAGCCAGATCAGCGGCGGCTCGCCGGCCAATTGGTAACTGAGGATGTGCGCACCTTGCTGGGCCACCAGCAATTCGGCCTGCCTGTGGCGGATGCGCCAGCAGTTCAGTTCATCCAGTTTCACGGCTTCAACGTTGGGCGTTGTCATGGAACGGCTCTCGATCAGGAACAATGACTGCAATGGACCGCAAAACGGTCGCCGCGTTTAACGGTTCCTGTTTTACCCGGGCCTTGTTTAACGAGCTCTGGGCGGAACCGAGCGCGTGCGGCCGCTGCCATCGATGGCGACGAACACGAATACCGCTTCAGTCACTTTACGCCATTCGCTGGACAACGGATCGTCGCTCCAGACCTCGACCATCATCTGGATCGAGCTGCGGCCGATCTCCAGCGCCTGGGTATAGAAGGAGAGCTGAGCGCCCACCGCTACCGGCACCAGAAACGCCATCCGGTCGATCGCCACGGTGGCGACACGGCCGCCTGCGACCTTGCTGGCCATGGCGGTACCCGCCAAATCCATCTGCGCCACCAGCCAGCCGCCGAAAATATCGCCAAAGCCGTTGGTTTCGCGGGGAAGTGCGGTGATTTGCAGGGCCAGGTCGCCTTGCGGGATTGGATCTTCTTGTTCGAGCTCTATCATGCCGGGGGTGCCTCTGACCCGTAACTCTCATTGGTACTTCAAGGTGAATAGCCGTCTCAAGGAAAAACGATTCAGCCCCGAACATACTGCGTTCGTCACGTTTTTCGTAAGGCGCCTAAAGGGAAACTCTGCGAAATCGCCTATGGACCCCGGCAGGCGTTTTCGCACAGCAACCCTTGCAAGTTGTTGCAAGATTGCGAGTATATCGATCGGTAGACTCCGAGACGACCGTCTGGTTCTCATTTTGACCGTCAAATGCGCACATCCATGTGCTTTTTCGACCAATTTGCTATCGTGCCGGACCTGCCCAAGCCTCCGCCAGCGTTGTGGGGGTTGCAGATCCGACTATAGAGAAGCCCTTGCCATGACCACAGCGCCTTCGAACATCGCGCAGCCCTCACAATCCGCACGTCCGTTGACCCGCGGCGACTACAAGACGTTATCGCTGTCTGCCCTGGGGGGCGCGCTGGAGTTCTACGATTTCATCATCTTCGTGTTCTTCGCGACCGTGGTGGGCAAGTTGTTCTTTCCGGCCGATATGCCCGAATGGCTGCGCATGATGCAGACCTTTGGCATCTTCGCTGCCGGCTACCTGGCGCGGCCGCTGGGCGGCATCGTCATGGCGCACTTCGGTGACCTGCTGGGTCGCAAGAAGATGTTCACGTTGAGCATTTTCATGATGGCGGTGCCGACCCTGATCATGGGTTTGCTGCCGACTTATGCGCAGATCGGCATGTGGGCGCCGATCCTGTTGCTGCTGATGCGGGTGATTCAGGGCGCGGCGATTGGTGGTGAAGTGCCTGGCGCCTGGGTATTCGTTTCCGAACACGTTCCCCAGCGGCACATCGGTTACGCTTGCGGCACCCTGACCAGCGGTCTGACGGCGGGTATTCTGCTGGGCTCATTGGTCGCCACGGCGATCAACAGCTTCTATACGCCGGTGGAAGTCGCGGATTATGCCTGGCGGATTCCGTTCCTGCTGGGCGGTGTGTTCGGTCTGTTCTCGGTTTATCTGCGCCGCTGGCTGCACGAGACCCCCGTGTTCGCCGAACTGCAATTGCGCAAGGCGCTGGCGGAAGAAGTGCCGCTGCGCGCGGTATTGCGCGACCATCGCGGCGCGATCCTGATTTCCATGTTGCTGACCTGGCTGTTGTCCGCCGCCATCGTGGTATTGATCCTGATGACGCCGACCGTGTTGCAGACCGTCTACCACTTCTCGCCGACCACGTCGCTGCAAGCCAATAGCCTGGCGATCGTGTTTCTGAGCTTCGGCTGCATCATTGCCGGCGCCCTGTCGGATCGGTTCGGCGCAGGCCGGGTCTTCGTGTTCGGCTGCACGGCGCTATTGCTCACCTCCTGGACCTTCTACCACAGCCTGGCCGCGCATCCCGACTGGCTGTTCCCCCTGTATTCCCTGACCGGCCTGCTGGTCGGCACCATCGGCGCCGTGCCCTACGTGATGGTCAAGGCCTTCCCGCCCGTGGTGCGTTTCAGTGGCCTGTCGTTTTCCTACAACGTCGCCTACGCCATCTTTGGCGGCCTGACGCCGATGATCGTCAGCCTGCTGCTCAAGGAAAGCCCGATGGGGCCGTCGTATTACGTGGCGGTGCTGTGTGGGGTCGGGATTGTGGTGGGTGGTTATCTCTGGAAAAAGGGGCGCTAAGCGGAGCCTTTCATCGACTGTATTGGCCTCATCGCGGGCAAGCCCGCTCCCACAGGATTTGCGGGGAACACAGTACCTGTGGGAGCGAGCCTGCTTGCGAAGGGAGCAACGCGAATCATCCTTTGAAGCATCGAATGCTGGCCTTTCATCCAATTGTCATATTTCAGCCATAGAGTGTTCACACGGCCTGCTGATACTTGGCCCCGACTTAACACACCCTATCTGCTAGGAGTAAGGCATGAAACTGAAGCGTTTGATGGCGGCAATGACTTTTGTCGCTGCTGGCGTTGCGACTGCCAACGCGGTTGCCGCTGTTGACCCTGCGATCCCGAGCTACACCAAGACCACTGGTGTGTCGGGCAACCTGTCCAGCGTCGGCTCCGATACCCTGGCCAACCTCATGACCCTGTGGGCTGAGAACTACAAAAAAGAATACCCGAACGTAAACATCCAGATTCAGGCTGCCGGTTCTTCTACCGCACCACCTGCGCTGACTGAAGGCACCGCTAACCTGGGCCCGATGAGTCGCAAAATGAAGGACAACGAACTGCAAGCCTTCGAAACCAAATACGGCTACAAGCCAACCGCTATCCCGGTCGCAGTGGATGCCCTGGCTGTGTTTGTGCACAAGGACAACCCGATCCAGCACCTGACCATGGAACAAGTTGACGCGATCTTCTCGTCCACTCGTCTGTGCGGTGCTAAAGCCGACGTCAAAACCTGGGGCGACCTGGGCGTGACCGGCGACCTGGCCAACAAGCCGGTTCAACTGTTCGGTCGTAACTCGGTATCCGGTACCTACGGCTACTTCAAAGAAGAAGCCCTGTGCAAAGGCGACTACAAGCCAAACGTTAACGAACAACCAGGCTCGGCTTCGGTCGTGCAGTCGATCAGCTCCTCGCTGAACGGCGTCGGTTACTCGGGCATCGGCTACAAGACCGCCAGCGTGAAGACCGTGGCCCTGGCCAAGAAAGGCAGCACTGAGTTCATCGAAGACACCGAAGAAAACGCCCTGAACGGCAAATACCCGCTGTCGCGCTTCCTCTACGTTTACGTCAACAAAGCACCGAACAAGCCTCTGGCCCCGCTGGAAGCCGAGTTCGTGAAACTGATTCTGTCCAAACAGGGTCAGGAAGTTGTAGTGAAAGACGGCTACATCCCGCTGCCAGCCAAGGTTGCTGCAAAAGCACTGGCTGACCTGGGTCTGCAGGAAGGTAACAACGTAGCAAAAAAGTAAAACCCTAGGTCCGGGGCACGCCCCGGACCTGTAGGAGCGAAGCTTGCTCGCGAAAGCGGTGGGTCAGTCAACATTGATATTGAATGTAACGACCCCTTCGCGGGCAAGCCTCGCTCCTACAAATGCCGGTCAATACCGGCTCCCAAATTTTCGATCCTCTGCCAGTTCCCACAGGCGGCGGATTTGTTGCGTCACTGCACTGTCATCTTTCTGTCATACAGGATCGCTAGGGTGTGCGAATGAATGATCTGGCCAATTCCCCCATGACTACAAATCCCCCCAAGCGAATTGACTTCAATACGCCTGAGTTGCAACGCAAGCGCCGTATTCGTGCGCTCAAGGATCGCCTGACCCGCTGGTACGTCCTTGTTGGCGGCCTCGCTGTTCTGGGCGCGATCACGCTGATCTTCTTCTTCCTCGGCTATGTCGTCCTGCCCCTGTTCCAGGGCGCCGACCTGACCGCCAAAGACAGCATCACGCCTGCCTGGATGCAAGACGCCGGCAAGCCATTGATGATCTCCCTGGAAGAACAGAACCAGGTCGCCATGCGGGTTTCCGACAAAGGGCAGGCACTGTTCTTCGACATCGACAGTGGCGCCGAACTCAAGCGCGTCGAGCTGCCGGTCCCGGCTGGTACCAGCGTGACGAGTATCGGTGAAGACCAGCCCGGTCAGCCGCTGGTAGCCGTGGGCTTTTCCAACGGCCAGGCTTTAGTGTTCCGTCACACCTATAAAGTCAGCTACCCGGACGGCAAGAAGACCATCTCGCCGGCCATCGAGTACCCGTATGGCGAAGCCCCGATTACGCTGAACGAGGCCGGCGGTGCGCTGGAGCACGTCAGCCTCAACGCCACCGATACGACCTTGATGCTGGTCGGTTCCACCGGTTCGCAACTCAATGTGTTGTCGCTGACCAGCGAAGAAAACATGATGACCGGCGAAATCACCAGCGAGCAGAAGCGCATCGACCTGCCGCAGATGACCGAGCCGGTGAAGAACATCTTCGTTGACCCGCGCCAGCAGTGGTTGTACGTGATTAACGGTCGTGCGCAAGCCGATGTGTTCAGCCTGCGCGACAAGAGCCTCAACGGTCGTTACAAGCTGCTTGAAAACGGCGATGCCGAAATCACCGCCAGCACCCAACTGGTGGGCGGTATTTCGCTGATACTCGGTGACTCCAAGGGCGGTCTGGCCCAATGGTTCATGGCGCGCGATCCTGATGGCGAATCGCGTCTGAAGCAGATCCGTACCTTCCAGATGGGCACCACGCCGATCGTTGAAATCACCGCCGAAGAACGTCGCAAAGGCTTCATCGCCCTCGACGCCTCCGGCAAGCTCGGGGTATTCCACAGTACTGCGCACCGCACGTTGCTGGTGGATCAGGTGGTCGAAGGCCAAGGGATCTTTGGTCTTTCGCCACGGGCCAACCGGGTGATCGTGGAAGCAGGCGGCAAGATTCAACCGTTGCTACTGGAGAATCCGCACCCGGAGGTTTCCTGGAGCGCGCTGTGGAGCAAGGTCTGGTACGAGAACTACGACGAGCCTAAATACGTCTGGCAATCGACCGCCGCGAACACCGATTTCGAACCCAAGTTGAGCCTGGCGCCCCTGACCTTCGGTACATTGAAGGCAGCGTTCTACGCCATGCTGCTGGCCGCGCCACTGGCTGTTGCCGCTGCAATCTACACCGCGTATTTCATGGCCCCGGGTATGCGCCGCAAGGTCAAGCCGGTGATCGAGCTGATGGAAGCCATGCCGACGGTGATCCTCGGTTTCTTCGCTGGCCTGTTCCTCGCACCCTATGTGGAAGGGCACCTGCCGGGCATCTTCAGCCTGCTGATGCTGTTGCCGATCGGCATTCTGGTGGCGGGTTTCGTCTTCAGTCGCCTGCCTGAATCCATCCGCCTGAAAGTGCCGGACGGTTGGGAAAGCGCGATTCTGATCCCGGTGATCCTGTTCGTTGGCTGGTTGTCGCTGTACATGAGCCCGTACATGGAAACCTGGTTCTTCGGCGGCGACATGCGCATGTGGATCTCCCACGACCTGGGCATCACCTACGACCAGCGCAACGCACTGGTGGTCGGTCTGGCCATGGGCTTCGCGGTCATCCCGAACATCTACTCCATTGCCGAAGACGCCGTGTTCAGCGTGCCTCGTGGCCTGACCCTCGGTTCCCTGGCCCTCGGTGCCACGCCGTGGCAGACCATGACTCGCGTGGTGATCCTCACGGCCAGCCCGGGCATCTTCTCGGCGCTGATGATCGGCATGGGCCGCGCGGTCGGTGAAACCATGATCGTGCTGATGGCCACCGGTAACACCCCGGTCATGGAAATGAACCTGTTCGAAGGCCTGCGCACCCTGGCCGCCAACGTCGCGGTGGAAATGCCGGAGTCGGAAGTCGGCGGCAGCCACTACCGCGTGCTGTTCCTCTCGGCGCTGGTGCTGCTGCTGTTCACCTTCGTCATGAACACCCTCGCGGAGCTGATTCGTCAGCGTCTGCGCAAGAAATACTCGTCGCTTTAAGAAAGGTAGAAGTCTGTGAAACAGAACTCCCTGAATGGATGGTTCAAGAGCGGCGCCCCTGGCGTCTGGATCAGCGGTGGCGCGGTGTCCATCGCGGTCATCATGACCATTGGCTTGCTCGCGGTGATTGCCGTGCGCGGCCTGGGTCACTTCTGGCCGGCGGACCTGATCCACGCCAGCTACGATGTGCCGGGCCAGGCCAATCACCTGGTCGTCGGCGAAGTGGTGCAAAAAGAACAAGTGCCCCGCGAGCGTCTGAAAAGCGCTGGCCTGCCGGTGCCCGATCAGGGCCCGGAGTTCATGACGCGCGAGCTGATCAAGGTCGGTAACCGTGACCTGAATGGCACCGACTTCACCTGGATTGTCGGCGAGTGGCTCACTAACCAGAAGACCCCGCCGGAGTTGATGGCGATCGAGCGTCGTGAATGGGGCAACTTCTACGGCTACCTGGTCAACGTCAAACAGGACGGCAAGGTCATCGCCGAAGGCGAAGCGGCATGGCCTGAGTTGCAGGCCCGTGTCGCTCGCGTCAACCAGCTCGCGTCACAACTCAAGACCCTGGAGAAGTCCGATATCGGCGCGATCAACGCCGGCCTCGAACGTATCCGCCTGCACGGTCGCAAACTGGAACTGGCCGGCCAGCTCGACGCCACCGCACAAGCGGACATGGAGTCCGAGCGCGCCGAGCTGAACGCGCGTTATCAGGACATCGAAGCGCGTCTTGCCGACTTGCACGCCCAGTTCAACCGCGACAGCCTGACGGCTCGCGATGCCAACGGCAAAGAGCTCGAAATCGGCATCGGTAAAGTGGTCCATGCCTATCAGCCGAACGCCATGAGCACCTTCACCAAGATTGGCTTCTATTTCAGCAAGATCTGGGAATTCCTCAGCGACGACCCGCGTGAAGCGAACACCGAAGGCGGGATCTTCCCGGCGATTTTCGGCACTGTGATGATGACCCTGATCATGGCGATGATCGTGACGCCGTTCGGCGTGCTGGCGGCGGTTTACTTGCGTGAATATGCCAAGCAGAACGCCTTGACCCGGATTATCCGCATCGCGGTGAACAACCTGGCGGGTGTTCCGGCCATCGTTTACGGTGTGTTCGGTCTGGGCTTCTTCGTTTATGTGCTGGGCGGCTCGGTCGACCGGTTGTTCTTCCCTGAAGCATTGCCGGCGCCGACCTTCGGTACGCCGGGTCTGCTCTGGGCCTCCCTGACCCTGGCGCTGCTGGCGGTGCCCGTGGTGATCGTGGCCACCGAAGAAGGCCTGGCGCGGATTCCTCGCACCGTGCGTGAAGGCTCGTTGGCCCTCGGCGCGACCAAGGCTGAAACCTTGTGGAAAATCGTGCTGCCGATGGCCAGCCCGGCGATGATGACCGGCATGATCCTCGCCGTGGCGCGCGCCGCCGGTGAAGTGGCGCCGTTGATGCTGGTGGGCGTGGTGAAACTGGCACCGTCGCTGCCGCTGGACGGCAACTACCCGTACCTGCACCTTGACCAGAAGATCATGCACCTGGGCTTCCATATTTATGACGTCGGCTTCCAGAGCCCGAACGTCGAAGCCGCACGGCCGCTGGTGTACGCCACAGCGTTGTTGCTGGTGCTGGTGATCGCGACATTGAACCTGTCGGCCGTCTACATCCGTAACCACCTGCGCGAGAAATACAAAGCGCTGGATAGCTGATCGCCGCCGACCCTGTAGGAGCTGGCTTGCCAGCGAAGCTTTTGGCGTCAGTGAGTACGCCTTCGCTGGCAAGCCAGCTCCTACAGGGGACCGGGCGTCAGACAAAGATTTTGAGTAAGCCCCTGGCCTGAGTATCAGGCCCGGGGTTAAACGAACCGAATTTGTCAGCACAGGGAGCCTCCCATGCAGCACGAAGCACATACCCACGGCATCAACATGTCCGCCCTGGGCCGCGACAAGCAGAGCCTGAGCCTCGAGCAGGAAACCGTAGCCATCGAAGTGCCGGGCCTGAGCCTGTTCTACGGCGATAAACAAGCGCTGTACGACGTCAGCATGAACATTCCGAAACAGCGCGTGACGGCCTTCATCGGCCCGTCCGGCTGCGGCAAGTCCACGCTGCTGCGCACCTTCAACCGCATGAACGACCTGGTCGACGGCTGCCGCGTAGAAGGCGCCATCAACCTGTATGGCAACAACATCTACCGCAAGGGCGAAGACGTGGCCGAACTGCGTCGTCGCGTCGGCATGGTGTTCCAGAAGCCGAACCCGTTTCCCAAAACCATCTATGAAAACGTGGTTTACGGTTTGCGCATTCAGGGCATCAACAAGAAACGCGTGCTCGACGAAGCCGTTGAATGGGCGTTGAAAGGCGCCGCCTTGTGGGAAGAAGTCAAAGACCGCCTGCACGAATCGGCACTGGGCCTGTCCGGTGGTCAGCAGCAACGTCTGGTGATCGCGCGCACCATCGCCGTGGAACCGGAAGTGCTGCTGCTCGACGAACCGTGCTCGGCACTCGACCCGATCTCCACGCTCAAAGTCGAAGAACTGATCTACGAATTGAAATCGAAGTTCACCATTGTCATCGTGACCCACAACATGCAGCAGGCCGCGCGGGTTTCCGACTACACCGCGTTCATGTACATGGGCAAACTGGTGGAGTTCGGCGACACCGACACCCTGTTCACCAATCCGGCGAAGAAGCAGACCGAAGACTACATTACCGGTCGTTATGGCTAGCAGGGCAGCCGCAAGCATCAAGCTGCAAGCGGCTGGAAAGACGCGTGCGATACCAGGACTTATACATAACTGCTTGAAGCTTGCAGCTTGAAGCTTGCAACTTTCGCGGAGCGAAACCGATGATTAGTAAAGAAGGCCTTACCCATCACATCTCTGCGCAGTTCAACGCCGAGCTCGAGGAAGTGCGCAGCCACCTCCTGGCCATGGGCGGGCTGGTGGAAAAGCAGGTCAATGACGCGGTCACCGCGCTGATCGAGGCTGACTCCGGCCTGGCCCAGCAAGTTCGCGAGATCGACGACCAGATCAATCAGATGGAACGCAACATCGACGAAGAATGCCTGCGTATCCTGGCCCGTCGTCAGCCGGCGGCGTCCGACCTGCGCTTGATCATCAGCATCTCCAAGTCGGTGATCGACCTGGAGCGCATCGGTGACGAAGCGACCAAGATCGCCCGTCGCGCCATTCAATTGTGCGAAGAAGGCGAAGCGCCACGCGGTTACGTCGAAGTGCGCCACATCGGCGACCAGGTGCGCAACATGGTTCGCGACGCACTGGACGCCTTTGCCCGTTTCGACGCCGACCTCGCGTTGTCGGTGGCGCAATACGACAAAATCATCGACCGCGAATACAAGACTGCATTGCGCGAGCTGGCCACCTACATGATGGAAGACCCGCGTTCTATTTCGCGAGTCTTGAGCATTATCTGGGTGCTGCGTTCGCTGGAGCGGATTGGCGACCACGCGCGCAACATTTCGGAACTGGTGATTTACCTGGTGCGCGGCACCGATGTGCGTCACCTGGGCCTTAAGCGCATGAAAGAAGAAGTTGAAGGTACCAGTGGCGAAACCGCTAATGTTCCGGGCAACGCTGACGATAAGTAAGATGCCCCGAGAAAAGCGCCCGGCCCTTTGGCCGGGCGTTTTTGTTTGTGGTTTACCTGTTTGAAAGCAGCGCCCGCGAACGAAAAGTCCCGGCGTGACTGCAATGCTGTTCTGTAGGAGCAGCCGGTCGACGCTCGATTGCTCGCGAAAGTCGTTAACGATAACGCGTGTTTACTGACTAAATGCGGCGCTCTTGCGTCCATCGTCGGAACGCCGCCCGGAGCAAGCTCGCTCCTACAGGTTTCTGGCATTGTGCCGTCAGCGAAGGGCAATGCCTGCCGGGATTTTTAGAGGGGTGGTGGATGAGTAAGGTCAGTGTATTGGTCGTGGACGACGCGTCGTTCATTCGTGACCTGGTGAAGAAGTGCCTGCGCAACTACTTCCCGGGCATCCGCATCGAAGAAGCGGTCAACGGCAGGAAAGCTCAGTCCTTGCTGGCACGGGGGACGTTCGACCTGGTGCTGTGCGACTGGGAAATGCCGGAAATGTCCGGCTTGGAACTGCTGACCTGGTGCCGCGAGCAGGACCACCTCAAGACCCTGCCATTCGTGATGGTGACCAGTCGCGGCGACAAAGAGAATGTCGTCCAGGCGATCCAGGCCGGCGTTTCCGGTTACGTCAGCAAACCCTTCACCAACGAGCAGTTGGTGACCAAGGTCAAGCAGGCTCTGAACAAGGTCGGCAAGCTCGATACCTTGATCAACAGCGTGCCGAGTAAAATGAATTCGGCCTTCGGTAATGATTCCCTGAATGCATTGACGGGCGGCACGTGCGCTGTGGTCGCGCCATCTGCCGTCGCAGCGGCGCCGACTGCAGCGTCTCGCGGCTTGCTCAACAGCCCACCGGTCAAGGCGCCAGCGTCCTCGGGACTCAGCGGCGGTCGCGGCCAGGGCCAACTGCGTTTACCCAATGGCATTGCCCAGTGCGTGATCAAGGCCTTGAGCCTCAGGGAAGCACTGTTGGTGATCAAGCGCACCGACACCCTGCCGCAAGTCCTCGACTGCGCCGTGCTCGATCTGGAACAGGGCGACAACGCTGAAACCGCCCGCCTGAACGGCTACCTGCACGCCATCGTCGCCCACGAGCCCAAGCCCGACAGCCAATGGTTGCAGCTGACGTTTCGCTTTGTCGATCAGGATGCGCAGAAGCTGGACTACATTTCTCGGTTGATTGCGCGTGGTACGGCGCAGAAGCATTTCATTCCTGGCGCGTAACCTTCGTCGCCTGCCAGTCCCCCATCGCGGGCAAGCCCGCTCCCACAGGGTTCACACGATACCTGTGGGAGCGGGCTTGCCCGCGATGGGGCCTTTGAATCCACCATACATCTCCTTGGCTGCCCATTTTGAAACATCTGCCCACTACCCGGGTCCATTGCAGCTGCTAGGCTCATCCCCCAGGCCTTACTCGACAGAATCTTGCCCATGCTCGCGCGCCTGCTGTTTTTCTGTGGTCTTTTCCTGGCCTCCACCTCGGCTATGGCCATTACGATCTACAAGTCCAAAGACGCCCATGGCGTGGTCTCCTACAGCGACCGCCCCACGCAGGGCGCCCAGGTGTTCGTTTTTCGCGATCGCATGGTCGAGCGCCTCGAGCGTCAGGTGTACCTCGATATCAAGAAGCAGAAGGGCATGGACAGCGTTTACGTGCGCAATGACCTGTATGCCCCGGTCGAGATCGAATTGAGTTTCGCCGGGTTGAAGAACGTCAGCGGCGCACCGAGCCGGCCGATCCGCCGGGTAATGCCGGCGCGCAGCAACATTCGTCTGGCGCTGCTCACCGCCACCCTCGCCGGAAAGCCTCTGGTATATGCCTCAAGGTTCCAGTATTCCCTGGGCGACCCCTCAGGAGCCGCCATGGCCTATCGTTATCCGTTGCCCTGGCGTGGCGGGCCGTTTCGCTTGAGTCAGGGGGCCAATGGTCAATACAGCCACTTCGGTGCCAAAAGCCGTTACGCCATGGACATCGCCATGCCTGAAGGTACGCCGATCATTGCGGCCCGGGGCGGGGTGGTGGTGAAAACCGAGAACAGTCAGACCGGCCGTGGCACCGATCCATCGGGGAATTTCGTACGGGTGCTGCACGATGACGGGACCATGGGCGTGTATTTGCACCTCAAGCAAGGGTCGGTGAGCGTTCGCGAGGGGCAGCGGGTTTCGGTGGGGAGTGCGCTGGCGCTGTCGGGCAACACCGGCAACAGCAGCGGGCCGCATTTGCATTTCGTGGTGCAGCGTAATACCGGGTTGGGACTGGTGTCGATTCCGTACCAGTTCAATCAGCCGGTGGGGGCGTTGCCCAACTTTGCGTTGGGCGGTAGGAGCCGGCTTGCTGGCGATGAACGGTAACGCGGTATAACAAAGACACCGCAGCGCTCCTGATCGCCAGCAAGCCGGCTCCTACAAGGGCATGGCTCAGTCCAGCATCAACACCTTGGCCAGCACAATCTTCGGCCCTTTCATCTTCTTGATGATGATCCGCAACCCTTCGACTTCCAGCACTTCTTCCTCTTCCGGCACCCGTTTCAGGGTTTCGTAGATCAACCCGGCGAGGGTTTCGGCTTCGATGTGGTCCAGGTCGATGCCCAGTAACCGTTCAACCTTGAACAGCGGCGTATCACCCCGTACCAACAGCTTGCCCGGCTGGTAAGCGAGGATCCCGCGTTCGGCCTTGCGGTGTTCATCCTGAATGTCGCCCACCAGCACTTCCAGCACGTCTTCCATGGTCAGGTAGCCGATGATGTTGCCGTCGGCTTCTTCGACCAGGGCGAAGTGCGAGCCGCCCTTGCGGAACTGCTCCAGCAGCTGCGACAGCGGCATGTGCCGCGACACGCGCTCCAGTGGGCGAGTCAGCTCGGCGAGGTTGAACGATTCGGGAATATGGTCTAGGGCCGCCAGCTCCAGCAGCAGGTCCTTGATGTGCAGCAGGCCGACGAACTCCTGGCGATCGCTGTCGTACACCGGATAACGGCTGAATTTGTGGCGACGGAACATCGCCAGGATTTCCTTGAGCGGTGCGTTGAACTCCAGGGTCACCAGGTCTTCCCGGGAGTTGGCCCAGTCGACCACTTCCAGCTCGCCCATTTCCACCGCCGAAGCCAAGACGCGCATGCCCTGGTCGCTCGGGTCCTGACCGCGGCTGGAGTGCAGGATCAGCTTCAGTTCTTCTCGGCTGTAATGGTGCTCATGGTGCGGGCCGGGTTCACCCTGGCCGGCGATCCGCAGGATCGTGTTGGCGCTGGCGTTGAGCAGGTAAATCGCCGGGTACATGGCCCAGTAGAACAGGTACAGCGGCACTGCGGTCCACAGCGACAGCAGCTCGGGTTTACGGATGGCCCAGGATTTGGGTGCCAGTTCGCCGACCACGATGTGCAGGTACGAAATGATGAAGAACGCCGTGAAGAACGATACGCCCTTGACCACTTCGGCGGACTCTACACCAACGGCGCTCAGTAACGGCTCGAGAATGTGGGCGAACGCGGGTTCACCGACCCAGCCAAGGCCCAGGGAGGCGAGGGTGATACCCAGTTGGCACGCCGACAGGTAAGCATCGAGCTGACTGTGTACGGTGCGCAGAATGTGTCCGCGCCAGCCGTTCTTTTCAGCGATGGCCTCGACCCGGGTCGAGCGCAATTTGACCATGGCGAATTCCGCCGCAACGAAAAAGCCGTTGAGCAAAACCAGGATCAGAGCAAAAAGAATCATGCCGAAATCGGCGAAAAGTGTCGCGAGGGTCAAGCCAGGGGATGGGTCCATGATGGAGTTTTGCGGTTTCCGTGTATTCAAAAAAGGGGGAAATGCGGTGCCTGAAGGGCAGGCACAAGTCAGCCAATGTAGCGGCTGACTCAGCGATTGCCTAGTGGCGCGTGCTGGCCGGTATCAGTCGGCGGGGCTGATGACCCGGGTTTTGCTGACCTGGGCCGGCGCAAAATGGCAGGTAAAGGTGCTGCCATGGCCCGGCACGCTGCTGATTTCCATCCGCGCGCGGTGACGCAGCAGCACGTGTTTGACGATGGCCAGCCCGAGCCCGGTGCCGCCGGTGTTGGAGTTGCGGCTGGAATCGACGCGGTAGAAGCGTTCGGTCAGGCGCGGCAGGTGTTTGCTGTCGATGCCGATCCCGGAATCCTGCACGCTCAGGTGCGCGCCTTGCTCATCGCCCCACCAGCGAATGCGGATATTGCCTTCGGCCGGGGTGTATTTCACCGCGTTGAACACCAGATTCGAAAATGCGCTGCGCAATTCGGCTTCGCTGCCCTTGAGCAAAATGGTCGGGTCGGCTTCCAGCGTGATGCGCTGGTTTTTTTGGCCCGACAGCTGTTGAGCATCGCTCTTGATCGATTGCAGCAAGCCGTCGATCGCCACTGGCTGGTTGTCCGACGGGTAATCGGTGGCTTCCAGCTTGGCCAGCAATAGCAAGTCGTTGAGCAAGGTCTGCATGCGCCCGCCTTGCTGCTGCATTTGCTGCAAGGCACGGGACCAGCGCGGGTTCACGTCCTCGACATTGTCGAGCAGGGTTTCCAGGTAGCCGCAGATCACCGTCAGCGGCGTGCGCAGCTCGTGGGAGACGTTGGCGATGAAGTCTTTGCGCATTTGCTCCAGCTGATGAATGCGTGTGACGTCGCGCACCAGCATCAGGTGTTCGTTGTTGCCGTAGCGGGTGATGTACAGCTGAATGCGCAGGCGATCGTTGATCGGTGAAGGGATTTCCAGCGGCTCGGCGTAGCTGTCCTGCTCGAAGTATTCCTTGAAACGCGGATGGCGTACCAGGTTGGTCACCGGCTGGCCGCTGTCTTGTGGCGTCTTGAGGCCGAGCAGGGTTTCGGCGGCGCGGTTCCACCATTCAAGGTTGCCGTCGCTGTCGAGCATGATCACCGCGTCTTTCAATGCGGCGGTGGACTCCTGGACCCGGTCGATCACCGCTTGCAGGCGCCCGCGAACCCGTTGGTCGCGGCGTTGCAGGTGGTAGATGCTGTCGAACACTTCACCCCACAGGCCATAGCCGTCGGGCGGCGCTTCGTCGGGTTTGTGCAGGCGCAGCCATTCGTGCAGGCGCAGCAGTTGCTTGAGGGTCCAGGCCAGGTACAGGCCCAGGCCCGCGGCGAGGCTCCAGCCGTAGTAGCCGGAAATCAGGCCGATCACCAGGCAGGCGGTGACCAGCAGCAGCATGTGGCGGATCAGGGTGCCATGCCAGTTTTGGTTCACTAAAAGCGCGTCCTTGTCAGCTTGTCGGGCACAGATCAGGCTTTGGTAGAAAACCGGTAGCCGGTGCCGCGCACGGTTTGTACCAGATTTTCATAGGCATCACCGAGGGCTTTGCGCAGGCGGCGGATATGCACGTCGACGGTGCGCTCTTCGACATAGACGTTGCCGCCCCAGACCTGGTCCAGCAACTGACCACGGGTGTAGGCGCGTTCCTGGTGAGTCATGAAAAACTGCAGCAGACGGTATTCGGTCGGGCCCATCTCGGCGGGTTTGCCGTCGATGGTCACGCGATGGCTGATCGGGTCCAGCAGCAGGCCGCCGATTTCGATCGGCGCCTCACCGTCGGTAGGCCCGGCACGGCGCAGCACGGCCTTCAGGCGCGCCACCAGCTCGCGCGGGGAAAAGGGTTTGGTGATGTAGTCGTCGGCGCCGACTTCCAGGCCCTGGATCTTGTTGTCCTCTTCGCCCTTGGCGGTGAGCATGATGATCGGGATGTCCCCGGTCAGCTCATCGCGCTTGAGGCGGCGGGCCAGTTCGATACCGGACGTGCCCGGCAGCATCCAGTCCAGCAGAATCAGATCCGGCTTGCGGTCGACGATGATGGCGTGGGCTTGCTGCGAGTTTTCCGCCTCCATGCAATCGTAGCCGGCCATTTCCAACGCAACGGCGATCATTTCGCGAATGGGCGCTTCGTCGTCGACGATCAGAATGCTCCTGCCAACCATGCGTTAATCCTCTTGTCATTTAACTGTCTTGCGCCGCATTAGATAACGGAATTATTGCAGTCGTGTGACAGCATTTTAGTCGCCCGGCGATTGTCATGATCCTGAACTAAGCTTTAAGTCCGAATCCTGACAACCACAAAAGGAAGGTTTTCATGAAACAATACCCGCATTCCTTCAAAGCCCTGCTGTTGGCCGCTGCCCTGGCATTGCCGACAATGGCCTTTGCTGCCGAGCCGGTCATGATGAAAGACGGTGTGATGGCCGACCATAAGGGCATGACCCTGTACACGTTTGACAAGGATACTGGCGGCAAGTCGGTGTGCACCGGTCAGTGCGCGGAAAACTGGCCGCCGTTCAAGGCAGAAGCAGGTGCCAAGGCCGAAGGTAAATGGTCGATCGTCAAGCGTGACGATGGCACGATGCAATGGGCCTATGACGGCAAGCCGCTGTACTATTTCATGAAGGACAAGAAGCCGGGAGACAAGGAAGGCGACAAGATGAAGGACGTTTGGCACGTCATCACCAACTCCGGGCCGAAAATGTAGGCTCTGTAGGAGCGAGCTTGCTCGCGAAAAACGTAAGGGCAACGTGGTTATTCAGATCGTACGCGTTATCGTTAACGTTCATCGCGAGCAAGCTCGCTCCTACACAAAACAAATTTCGCCTGCGAAGCGTGCGCTACCTCACTGCAACCCGTAATCCAGCACAATCCCCACAAAAATCGCCAACCCCGCCCAATGGTTGTGCAAAAACGCCTTGAAGCATCGCATCCGGTCCTTGCCGCGGGTGTACCAGAATTCCCACGCAAAACAGCCCGCCGCCGCCAGTAATCCAAGATGGAACCAGCCGCCCAACTCGAACTTCGAGCCAGCCAGCAGCAGGCAACCCAGCGCCAATCCTTGCAGGGTCAAGATGATGACCCGGTCCGCCTCGCCGAACAGAATGGCCGTGGACTTCACGCCGATCCTCAAATCGTCATCGCGATCGGTCATGGCGTAATAAGTGTCGTAGCCCACTGTCCACAGCAGGTTGGCGATCCACAGCAACCACGCCGCGGCGGGCAGTTCGCCGGTTTCGGCGGTGAACGCCATCGGCATCCCCCAGGAGAACGCCGCACCCAGCACTACCTGCGGGTAATAGGTGTAGCGCTTCATGAACGGATAACTGAACGCCAGCGCCAAGCCACCCAACGAGAGCCAGACCGTGGCCGCGTTGGTGCAGAGCACCAGCAGGAAGCTCAGGCCCATCAGCAGCGCGAAAAACACCAGGGCTTCCCTGGAGCTGATCTTGCCGCTCACCAACGGTCGCTGTTCGGTGCGTTTCACATGGCCGTCGACCTTGCGATCGGCCCAATCGTTGATCACGCAACCACCCGCGCGCGTCAGCACCACGCCGAGGACGAAAATCACCACATTGGCCAGGGACGGCGAACCTTTCCCTGCAATCCACAGCGCCCACAGTGTTGGCCACAACAGCAGGTAAATGCCGATCGGCTTGTCCATGCGCGTCAGCTGAATAAAGTCCCAGGCCCGAGGGTTCACGCGATTCAGGGACTTGAGCAGGCTCTGGTACATCAGCAATTCTCCGGATGGGCGCGGGTGGCGCGCCACAAGGTCGGCAGGAAAATCTCGGCCACCAGCACGCTCAAGGCCCCACGGTCGAAGCGCGAGCGACGGCCCCACAACTCAGGCGCTCGGGAATCTGCCGGCAGCCACTCCTGAGGATAGTGACAAACCTCGATGGCCCGACGCTGGAACGCCTGGTCGCAAAACAGCAATTCACCCAGAGAACGGCTGCCCAATTCGTCCATGTGCAAACCGTCGCCCTGCAACGCCCTGCGCGACGCCACACTGCGGGCAAAGATCCAGGCTTCGCCATGCCCGCGCAGATACACTTCGCGCACCCAACCCTCGCTGCCTTCGGCCAGGTCCAGCGCGGCACATTCGTCGGTGCGCAGTGGCTGCCAGCCTTCGAACAGCGGTGTGACACTGAAACCGTCATTCGACAGACGGGTCAGCCGACGGGTCAGCGAACCTTCATCGAACAGCCAGTCGAGGGTAGACGTATCGGGGAGGGGCGTCAGCCGGCTTTGGGAGAGCCAGAGAGGCGTCGCGCAGGGGGATTTTGAGTGTTGCACAGTGAGTCATTATTGGCAGCAAATGAGGCCGCGAGCTTACCATGTCGGTCGGCGATTTTGATTGATTCGCCCCTTCGTTGCGCCGAAGGCTTGCATCTGCCGGGCCCGATCAGTACAAAACGCCCCTGAGCCGGACGGCAGCACTCCAACCATCGACCGTTCGCGCCGGCAAAAGCCTGAATCTGAGGATGTACCTGAATGAAAAAGTGGCAATGTGTGGTCTGCGGCCTGATCTATAACGAAGCCGACGGCTGGCCGGATGACGGGATTGCGCCGGGCACCCTGTGGCAGGACGTGCCGGAAGACTGGCTGTGCCCGGATTGCGGCGTGGGCAAGATGGATTTCGAAATGATCGAAATCAACTAAGACTTCAGAGGAGTAAGGAATGAACGCACCTGTCGTGATCGTCGGCACCGGGCTGGCTGGCTACAACCTGGCCCGGGAGTTTCGCAAACTCGATGGCGAAACCCCGCTGCTATTGATTACCGCAGATGACGGACGCTCCTACTCCAAGCCGATGCTCTCCACCGGCTTTGGCAAGAACAAGGACGCCGATGGCCTGAGCATGGCGGAGCCGGGCACCATGGCCGAACAGCTGAAGGCCGAAGTGCGTACCCACACCCGTATCAGCGGCATCGACCCGGGCCACAAGCGCCTGTGGATCGGCGAAGAGTCGGTGATCTACCGCGACCTGGTGCTGGCCTGGGGTGCAGAAACCGTACGCGTACCCATCGATGGCGATGCGGCTGATTGCGTGTTCCCGATCAACGACCTGGAAGACTACGCCCGCTTTCGCGCGGCAGCGGCCGGCAAACGTCGGGTGTTGTTGCTCGGCGCTGGCCTGATCGGTTGTGAATTCGCTAACGACCTGATCCTCGGCGGTTACCAGGTGCAACTGGTTGCACCCTGCGAGCAGGTGATGCCGACCCTGCTGCACCCGGCCGCCGCCGCGGCGGTCCAGGCCGGGCTGGAAAGCCTGGGCGCACGCTTCCACCTCGGGCCGGTGCTCAACCGCCTGCAGCGAACCGCTGACGGGCTGGAAGCGCATCTGTCCGATGGCCAGGTGATTCCTTGCGATGTGGTGGTGTCGGCCATCGGCCTGCGCCCGCGCATCGACCTGGCCGCTGCTGCCGGTGTGCAGGTCAATCGTGGGGTGGTGGTCGACCGACACCTGAAAACCTCCCATGCCAATATCTACGCGCTGGGGGATTGCGCCGAAGTCGATGGGCTGAATCTTCTGTACGTCATGCCCCTGATGAGCTGTGCGAGAGCACTGGCGCAGACCCTCGCCGGAAATCCCACCGCCGTGAGCTACGGCCCGATGCCGATCACCGTGAAAACTCCCGTCTGCCCATTGGTGGTATCGCCACCACCACGGGGCACAGAAGGCGTCTGGACGGTTGAAGGGCAGGGGGCCGACCTGAAGGTTTTATGTCGCGATGCCAACGGAAAGTTGCTCGGTTATGCGCTGACAGGCGCGGCAGTCATGGAAAAACTGGCACTGAACAAAGAGCTTCCGCCACTGCTGGCGTAAATACCGGTCGTTCTGTCGGAATCACCCCGCTTTTGCCCCTACAAAGGTCGCGCCGAGACTGGCGCGGCCCTGCCGTGCGTGCCATCCTCACTCCTGTCTGCCGCAGAGTAGAGCATCTGCGGCGCCTTGGGCGCTGTTCCAACGAGAACGGCACGGACATAACAACAAAAACCGTCAAAGGGGCTTCACTAATGCGTAAACCAGATCTCGCCGCTGCAATCGCGGAAAAAGCAGACCTCACCAAAGAGCAGGCCAATCGCGTCCTCAACGCCGTTCTCGAAGAAATCACCGGCGCTCTGCACCGCAAGGACAGCGTCACGCTGGTGGGCTTCGGGACCTTCCTGCAACGCCATCGCGGTGCACGTACGGGCAAAAACCCGCAAACCGGTGAGCCAGTGAAAATCAAGGCCAGTAATACCGTTGCGTTCAAGCCGGGCAAATTTTTGAAAGACAGCGTTAATCCGTAATACGTACCGACTTCTCGCGTAGCGGGCGAGCGGGGTAAAAAATGGGCACGCCAACGAGGTTGGGTGCCCATTTTTTATCCGGCACGACGCTGGTCTTTGTAGGAGCTGGCTTGTCGGATCGCCGCACCGCAGCGAAGGCGGTGTGTCAGGCGATATTGCCTTAAATGTCTGAAAAACTATAGGGCTGAAGCTCGGTGATCTGAGATAGCAGTGTCAGATGCTCCACCGCCTTTACTTTCTCTAGATGATCGAGAGTGTCCGGGCCGCCGAACATCAGTGCTGGAACAAAGCCGTACATTTCGTCGTGACGAAGAGTTCCGAGCTTTTTCTTTGCCGGTTTGAACAGGTCGCCATAATCGTTGGAGTCCACATTCCTTGAAAGTACAAAATTTTGTAATTCTCTGTCCATCCCCTCACTCGTAATGTCGAAATTTTTAATAACAACCCGAGAAAGAACACTTGTTATCTTAAGCGAAAATCCCGTTTTTTCGCCCCAGAGATACAAGTCGCCAAAGGCGCCACGGGCAATCAGGTGGTAGGTATCAAGTGCTTTGAATTCCGTCCCCTCAAGCCATGACGTTACCACCCCCTGGTATTCTTGAGGATTCACTATCCAAAAAATGCCATCACCGTAACCGCACCAGCCGTGTTCGGCCCAGTATTCCAACAGCTGATCAGGCAGCTTGCCTCTATAGCGCTCGATGCTTGACGCTGGTACTACCTGCCGATCAACAGGGCCGCCGAACGTTTCCAGAAAAATTGAAAACACCTCATCCATTGCTTTTTCCTTAACATTTATGAAATCACAATGAGATAGGTGTTACTGATCGGTGATTTCTTGGAAAGCTGCGCTTTGATGCCTGCTTTAAAGATCTGAAAAGCTGTACGGCTGAAGCTCGGTGATCTGAGACAGCAGTGTCAGATGCTCCACCGCCTTTACTTTCTCCAGATGATCGAGAGTGTCCGGGCCGCCGAACATCAGCGCTGGAACAAAACCGTACATTTCGTCGTGACGAAGAGTGCCGAGCTGTTTCTTTGCGGGATTGAATAAGTCGCCATAATTGTTGTACCTCACTTCCGTGGAAAGCAAGAAATTTTGCAGCTCTTTATTCAATTGCTCCCCTGCAAATATCGAGGTATGGGTTGTATATCGTGAAAGACAACCGGTAATAGTAAGTGAAGCACCCGTTTGTTCACCCCAGAGGTGCAAGTGGCCAAAGGCACTGCGAGCAATTAGATGATAGTTATCAAGCTCTTCAAATTTTGTCCCTTCAATCCAGGACGCCACCACCCCATCATATTCCTGAGGATTCACGATCCAGAAAATCCCCTCACCATAGCCGCACCAGCCGTGTTCGGCCCAGTATTCCAGCAACAGATTTGGCAGTTTACCTCTATAACGCTCGATACTTGACATCGGTACTTCCTGCCGATCAACTGGTCCACCAAATTTCTCTATAAACCTTGCAAATATTTTATCCATGCAACGCCCCTTGGTTAGTTAGAGCTTTGCAGCCTTGTGTTGATAAAAGTTGAATTTCGTATTGGAACAACTCTGTCTCCGTAGGTTTGTACTATGACGAGCGCTGAGTTTTGACGCGGCGCGACACGGGATGCATTCCCACGCAGGAGCGTTAGGAATGATCATTTTAAAGGTCCGAAAAGCTGTAGGGCTGAAGCTCGGCGATCTGAGACAGAAGTGTCAGATGCTCCACCGCCTTTACTTTCTCTAGATGATCGAGGGTGTCCGGACCTCCGAACATCAACGCCGGAACAAAACCGTACATCTCGTCGTGACGCAGGGCGCCCAGCTTTTTATTAGCTGGCTTGAACAGGTCGCCATAATCGTTGGATTCAATATCAGTGGATAGCAAAAAATCTTGAAGGTCCCGATCCATTTCTTCACTTGTAAGGTCGAAGTTATGGATAACACATCGAGAAAGAACACTGGTTATCTTAAGTGAAAACCCCGTTTTTTCACCCCAGAGGTACAGGTCGCCAAATGCGCTACGGGCGATTAGATGATAGGTATCCCGCTGTTCCAGATTTGTCCCTTCAATCCATGATTCCACCACCCCCTCGTATTCTTGAGGATTGACTATCCAAAAAATCCCGCTGCCGTAACCGCACCAGCCGTGTTCGGCCCAGTATTCCAACAGCTGATTTGGCAGCTTACTTCTATAACGTTCGATACTTGATACCGGTACTTCCTGCCGGTCAACGGCCCCCCCAAACTTCTCTATAAATCTAGCAAATACTTTATCCACGTGATGCATCCTTTTTAATTAACATTTATGTAGTTTTACATTGAGAAAAGTTGACTCTCGCATTGATTGGGGTACGTTTTCAGCAGCAGTCTTCAAATGTGCGATTTTCGGCCTCCACTGAGGACCGATACTGGAATTCACTTGTCGATCACCAAAATCCGCAATGACGTCCTTGCCACCAGCGCTCAGATCAGGATTATGCAGTCCTGCAAGGTTTGACATCGTTTCCTTGGCTTTTTTGATTGCAGCGGCTTCCGCCTCGAGCGGGTCTAGGTTTCGATAGTCCTTTTGAAATCGCTTGCTTAGCGTATTCTCTAAATCCTTCCGTGCCCTTCTAGCCGCCGCCCGGCTGCGCTTCACAGGATTAGCAATATTCTGCAAGTACTCATCAATCGTCAGCCGATTCAGCCCGTCCTCTTGCCCCTTCAACTGCCGCTCGAACTCTCCGATTTTAGACGCTGGTAGCTTGTCCGCTTTGAAACATTCGACTTTATGAAGCGGCATCGCGTTCGGTTTGTCACGGGGGGCGTCTTTTTCTTTTGCTGATGGACGATGTGCGGGTGGCCCTTGCTCCTGCGGGCCAAGTGCACCTTTGCGCGGTGCCGAGGTTTGCAGGTCGGGTCGTTTTTTCAGTGCGTCTTCATGCTTGAGCATCCATGCGCCCAGCCGCGCACCTTTGGGGCTTGCTCGCATTTCCTGGGCAAGGATGTGGGCATTGCCTCGTCCACGGGTGATGTAGGCAACGATGGCGCCCAGCAGCAGGGCGACGACCTCCACATGCCCCAGCGCGATGTCATGTGCGGCGCTTCTTTGGGCGAACGGATCGTCCCGGCTGAACGGGTTTAACCCTTCCTCACCCCGTGGGCCTTTCCACGCGGTGTTGATGCCAGTCAGGTAATACTCGCCAATGCGCGGCAAACCCTCGACGAAAAACTCGGCGATGGACGTCAGGCCGAATATCCCCAATATCCAGGTGCTGGCTTGCAAGCCCATCGCGGCGCCGGCGGCTCCCATGGGAATGGCGCCAGCCCCTCCCAAAAACGCGCCTGCACCTGCACCGATTGCCCCTCCGGTCAGCACACTGCCGGCAACGATCATTGCCATCTGGGTGACGACATCGACCAGCTCGTTGAGGATGCTGGCGATGTCGAGGTCAGCGAACCGTTGCCTCAATAGGCGGCCAGTTTCCCACTCCGCTTGGATGAACGCAGACCTGACGCTATTGATGCGACGGATGTTCAGAGAAAGTGAGGGGGCCGGCTCGTTGGAATGTGTGCGATAGCGGGCTCCTCCCTGGAACCCCATCTCATGCGTTATACGGTTTTCAATCTCGCGCCATGTGGGCACGATATGCGATAAAAACATTCGAGAGTCTTCCTGACAATTCGCCCGTTAGTGCGTTGATAAGCCCGGTGTCCATTACCGAATTACGCTAACAAGTTATTGAAAGGGGTGATGTAGGAAGGGTCTTTTGCCACTGTCGGAAACTTCCCTTATTTCGGGATGTTGCATTGGTGACCGGCAATGGCATGCTTCAAGTTGCAACGTGATGGGGTGTCGTTACGCAGTGGGACGTTTGTTGTTTCTGAAGTGATTAGCAACATTGTGTAGGAGCAGGCTTGTTCGCGAAGGCGGACTGGTGTCCGACATCGATGTCGACTGACACGGCCTCTTCGCTGGCAAGCCAGCTCCTACAGGGTTTTGTGTTGAACACAATAATCGTGCACGGCAGCGATTCCTGTGGGAGCGAGCTTGCTCGCGAAGGCGGACTGGCATCTGGCATTGATGTCGGCTGACACAGCCTCTTCGCGGGCAAGCCTCGTTCCAACAGGTGGATATCCCAGTGTCTCTTTATGCCTCGACCGCAGGCTCCGCCGGATTCGGTGAGTCGATGTGATCCAGTGCTCGTTCCACCAGTAGATATACGCCGTCGGCCATTCTGCTGATTGCCAGGGCAACGGAACGGCTTCGGCCTTCTACGTCGTCGGCAAGGTCTGCGGCGATGGCGCTGATGGACAGCAGGTCTTCTGAGGCGTTGGCCAGGAGGGCTTCGGTATGGATGTCGGGGGCGACGGTGAAGAGTTGGCCGTTTCGGGTTTTGGTTCTGGATGGACTGTCTTTGTCAGGACGGGTGTTTGGGTTTTTCATAGTGATGAACCTCATGGATTAACAAGTTTTCTCCCGAATGACGGACTTGCACATCCGTGTCACCGATTTTGCGATGACGGCCAGAGGTTAGCGGCAAAAGGTGAGGTGCGGATAGTTCATGGCGGGCGCCGCGGTTTGCAGGAAATTTCCGAAAAGATTGAGGGGATCAAGATCAAAAGATCGCAGCCTGCGGCATCTCCTACATAGAGGGCGGGTTCGTCGCTGAATGGGTGCGTTTCGTTAATGACTTGGTAGTCATCGGCGTCAAAAAATACGGCATCTTCTGCTATCGCAATCGATGGTGGCGTTCTGACTTGAAGTCGCTAAACTGCGCTGGCCGTTCATTTTTTCTTGAGGCTGTGCGCATGAAATTTCGTTTTCTTCTGTGGATGCTGGGTCTGTTGATGGCTAAGGCCAGTCGGACTAATCCTGCGTTCCAGCAGCAGTTGGGTGACAAGGATCTGGTGTTCCAGCTGCAGACCCTGGATGGGAAAGTGGCGCGGCATTTCCGGGTGAAGGATCAGCGCATTACCAGCAAGTCCGGCGTGTATGCCGAGCCGGCGTTTGCGATTGCCTTTAAAGATGCCGCCTATGGCTTCGCCACGATGCAGGCGAAGAACAAGCAGTTGGCATTCATGACCGGGATTCAGGACAAGTCGATTCAGATCAAGGGCAACCCGGCACTGGTGATCTGGTTCCAGGGATTGACCAAGTATTTGAAGCCGAGGAAGGCGAAGGCCAAGGCTTGAGTTCGAGCGACTGAAGACGTGATTGCCTGTCCATTGGCTTGGCCCGTCACCGATTTGGCTCGCGAAGACAATTTAACTGTCATTTCTAACAGGTGATGGTGGATTCGTTTGAGTGCTCAATTGAGTGAGATGCCCCACGGACATCTTTCTAAACTCAGTCAGGGAGTACGGCATGAACCAAATGTCAGGAACGCAAGCAGCGGGCACTCTTGATCCGTCCTTTGGTACGAATGGCGTGGTGAGCATGCCGGAAGGGGCAACTGCGATCCTCGCTCTGGCTAATAACAAGTTAATGGTTATTACAGAATGGGTGAGTACCTCATTACCCTACAGGGTAGCGCGCTTCACTGAGTCGGGAGCACCCGATGGGTCGTTCGGAACCGGCGGCGTAGTTGAAGTTGCTTTTGAAACGGGAATCAATTTTTACCCTAGTCAAATACATGCACTGCAAAATGGCGGGTACCTGATCACTGGCGCGCGCAAGAAAGCTTCCGACACGTTAATTGTTGTCCGCTTGCTAGAGCACGGTGCCCTTGATACCTCCTTCGGTGACGGTGGCGTCGTTACTCTTAGAGCCTTAGATGCTGGCGGAAGCTCCAATATACTTGGCTTTGTTGATGAGCAGAAAATGGTAGGTGATGTCGACGTGATCGGCCACCCTTGGATAAGTGTCTCCGAACATGACGCAAAGATCTATTTGAGCGCTTCCCTCCGTTCCAACAATGGTTACAAGGGAATTGTGTTCCGCCTTGATGAAAACGGTTCGAGGGACTCGAGCTTTAGTGGCGGCCACGTTTTAATTGAAGTGCCTGACGCTCATGTAAGTCTCGGGTCTTTGGCAGCCCAAGGGGGCGGCGTGCTGGTAGCGTGTGCCAGCTTCGCCTCCAATGGCCCCGAAGGGGACGCTTTTGTCATCCGCTATGACGAAAGTGGAAAGGTCGATACATCGTTTGGAAATCGTGGAATTTTGATGATCCCCAACGGTAATGAGGAGCGGAGGTCTCGCCTCACCTCCATGGTATTAAATCCTGACGGTGACATCCTGGTGTCTGGTTACTCGGTTAAGGGTGACGTCATTGAAGGGCTGATAAGCGTCCTCAATCCCAACGGTAGTTTCCACCTTATCTTCAACAAGGGTGAACCTTTGCACTCCGATTTTTTGGGGAAATTGCTCTTCTGGGAGTGTCATTGGCAGCAGGATAAAAAAGTCATTGTGGCCGGGAATGGCGATGAAGGTTGCCTGGTGGTCGCACGTTATAACCTTGATGGGTTGTTGGACTTGTCGTTTGGAGGCCAAGGCTGGGCTGATTTCCGCCACAGGTCGAATGCGATACACCACAACAGCGACCTAACGGCAGATAACAAAATCGTAATTCTTGGAGAGGCTCGGCCTAATGAGGGGTTTGCGGTGCGTTACCTGGGATGACGCTGAACAAAGCCAAGCCTGAGATTTGTCGGGTAGACCGAGTTGTATTCATCGCGGGCAAGCCCCGCTCCCACAGGGATCACCTTAATCCCGTGGGGGCGTGGCTTGCCCGCGAATGCTTTCAGGGCTGGGTGAACTGCGAAGCCAGTTCGCGCAGCAGCATTTCAGCTTCCAGCACTTTACGGACGACGTCGTTGGCTTTGTCGCGGCTCAGGCCCAGGCGTTCCAGCAGGGCGTCCGGGATGTCTTCGACCGGGCCGGAACCGACGCCGCGGCTGCGCAGCAGGCGTACTGCCAGGCAAACGAGGTTCGGGTATTCGGCGTAGGCGCCATCGTAGCTGGGGTCGTGCTGGAAGCGCAGGGCGGTGACCAGTTCATCGGGCATGTCCCAGTAGCGCATCAGCCACGCGCCGATCTGTTCGCGACTGATGCCCAGCAGGTGTTGCTCCACAAAACTGTGGGGCAGGTGCGGGTTGACCTCCAGGTGGCGGCAGATCAGCGAGAAGTGCGGTGGGAACACGTGGGCCAGCAACAGGTAGCCGAAGTTGTGCAGCAGACCCGCAAGGTAGGTCAGGCCGGCTTCGGGACGCTGGGCGCGGGGCATGGCGCGGGTCAGGCCTTCGATGACGGCGGCGGTGTAGATCGACTGCTGCCAGTACGGCGTGGTCTGTTGCGGGTGATCCTTGGGCAGGCTCAGGGTTTTGCCCAGGGCCAGGCCCAGCGCCAGGTTGATCACCAGGTCGAAACCCAGCACCCGGACGATGGCGTCTTCCACTGAGCGGATCTTGCTCGGCGAGGCGTAGTAGGGTGACGCCGCCCAGCTGATAACTTGTGCGGCCAGGGCCGGGTCGGTTTCCACGACGCCGGTGATGTCGTCGATGGTGGCGTTGGGGTCGACGCGCAGCTTGATGATTTTCTGCGCGGTCGTGGCCAGGGGTGGAATTTCGATGGTCTCTTCCAGGCGTTGCTGGATGCGTCGCGCAGTGAACGCCTGGACGGCCTGGGTGATTTCCTGGCGGTCATCGTCAGGCCGATCGATGTTCGGGCGGATGCTGGTCAGGGTTTCGCCGAAGTGGGCGGCACTGGCTTTGGTCAGCAGGGTTTTGAAGTCTTCGCGGGTGACTTCCAGCCATACGCTCGGCTCCCCCGAGTCGATCAACACTGTCGGTTCGCGCAGCAGGCTTTCTTCGTACAGGCACGGCAAACTGCTCAGCGCCGGCAGGCCGGGCAGCAGGCTCAGGTTGTGTTTGCCGAGCATTTTAACCCGACGTTCGCTGGACACGGCGGTCAGGCGGCGACCTGTGAGTTCGGCGAGGCGGTTGAGGTCCAGCAATTGGCTTTGAGGGAACAGCACCATGAGCGTGCCGACCGTATCGTCGACCAGAACCGCCTGCACTTTGCGCGCGGCGTTCAGGCCGTGGTGGTCGAGGACTTCATCAAAGGCAATGCCCTGCTTGCCCAGCAGCAGCCGAATTGCAGACGGCGTATGCGGGGTTTCGGGGGCGAGGGCAGCGTCAGTCATGGTGTAGATCCGTTCTCGAACAGTTGCAGGAGTATAACCATCATGTTTAACACGCCGGTCCGGAAACTGCGACGCTGCTCACACTTGGCCGTATTGCTGCCCATGGCGTAGCCAGCGGTCGAGCAGCGGGCTGACGTGATCCGGCCAGCGCTCCAGCAGCGCCTGCGCCGCGTCGCGCACGGCAGGCAACAGATCGGCGTCGCGCATCAGGTCGGCGACCTTGAACTGCAGCAGGCCGGTCTGGCGCGTGCCGAGCATTTCGCCGGGGCCGCGCAGTTCGAGGTCTTTTTCGGCGATGACAAAACCGTCGTTGGTTTCGCGCATGATGCCCAGCCGCTGACGACCGATCTGTGACAGCGGTGGATGGTAGAGCAACACGCAATGGCTGGCGGCGCTGCCCCGACCGACGCGCCCGCGCAACTGGTGCAGCTGCGCGAGGCCGAGGCGTTCGGGGTTTTCGATAATCATCAGGCTGGCATTGGGCACGTCGACGCCGACTTCAATCACGGTGGTCGCGACCAGCAGTTGCAGGTTTGCGGCCTTGAATTCGGCCATGACGGCGGCTTTCTCCGCGGGCTTCATGCGGCCGTGGATCAGCCCGACCTTCAATTCGCCAAGGGCGGCGGTGAGGTCTTCATAAGTGGTTTCGGCAGCTTGGCAGGTCAGCTCTTCCGACTCTTCAATCAGCGTGCACACCCAATAGGCCTGGCGCCCTTCGGCACAGGCGCCGCGCACCCGTTCGATGACTTCGACCCGCCGGGTGTCGGTGACCAGCACTGTGTTTACCGGTGTGCGACCGGGCGGCAGTTCGTCGAGGATCGAGGTGTCTAGGTCCGCGTAGGCGCTCATGGCCAGCGTCCGCGGAATCGGGGTGGCGGTCATGATCAATTGATGCGGGCACATCCGCCCGCCGACGCCTTTCTGCCGCAAGGCCAGGCGCTGCTGCACGCCGAAGCGGTGCTGTTCGTCGATGATCGCCAGCGCGAGGTTCTTAAACTGCACTTCGTCCTGGAACAGCGCGTGGGTGCCGACCACCATGGGGGTGCCACTGGCGATCTGTTCCAGCGCGGCCACGCGGTTCTTGCCCTTGAGTTTGCCCGCCAGCCACGCCACTTCGATGCCCAGCGGTTCGAGCCAGCGCTTGAAGGTGATGAAGTGCTGCTCGGCGAGGATTTCGGTGGGTGCCATCAGCGCCACTTGATACCCGGCTTCCAGCGCCTGCAAGGCGGCGAGGGCGGCGACCACGGTTTTGCCCGCGCCGACGTCGCCCTGAATCAGCCGCAACATGGGTTCGTGCTGGCTGAGGTCGTAGGCAATCTCGTTGCCGACCCGTTGTTGGGCGCCGGTCGGGGTGAAGCCCAGGTTGGCCAGGTACTTGGCCGGCAGTTTCGTCGCTTTCGGCATCGCCGGCGCACGCAAGGAACGCATGCTCTCGCGCAGACGCTGCTGGGACAGTTGATGCGTCAGCAGTTCTTCGAACGCCAGACGGTGCTGCGCCCAGTGATGGCCGAGGGCGAGTTCGTCGACATCGGCATCGGCCGGCGGGTGATGCAGGTAGCGGATCGCATCGGCCAGCGGCGCCAATTGATAGTCGCGCGCCAGTTCGGTCGGCAGCCAGTCGGGCAGGCTGGTCGGGCCGAGCATCGTCAGGGTCTGCATGCACAGTTGGCGCAGGCGTTGCTGTGTCAGGCCTTCGGTGAGCGGGTAGACCGGGGTCAGGGTTTCATCCACCGGCGGCGGCTCGTCACCGGTGATGGCGCGGTATTCCGGGTGGTAGATTTCCAGCCCCGACGCCCCGGGCCGTGCTTCGCCGTAGCAGCGAATGCGGGTGCCGCGCTTGAGGCCTTCTTTCTGGGCGTTGCTGAAATGGTAGAAGCGCAGGCTGAGCCCGCCGGTGCCATCCTGCAAGCGCACCACCAGGCTGCGGCGTCGGCCCATGACCACGTCCGCGCCGCTGACGGTGCCTTCGATCACCGCATCTTGCCCGGGCCGCAAGTGGCCGATCGGCACCACTCGGGTACGGTCCTGATAACGCAGCGGCAGGTGAAACAGCACGTCCTGGAGATTCTCCAGGCCGACCTTGGCCAGCTTCTCGGCCATGGCTTCGCCGACACCCTTGAGTGCCGTCACCGACACTTGCGACAGCTCGGTCATGGCTGCGGCTTAACCGGCAACCACCGGTGCTGGCGGCTTGGCCACCGAGCACAGGCGGATGGAGTCAGCGAGGATCTCGATGGCTTTGGGCCGCGGGAAGCTCGCGCGCCAGGCGATGGCCACGGTGCGGAAGGGCACAGGGGGCGACAAGGGGCGCACTTCGATCACGCCGGGGGCGTAGTGGTGGCTGTCCACCGCCGACAGCGGCAGGATCGAGATGCCCAGGCCGGAAGCGACCATGTGGCGGATGGTTTCCAGCGAACTGGATTCCACCGTGGTGTGCTTGGCGCCGTCGTTGCCTTTGGCCAGCGTCGGGCAGGCTTCCAGCACCTGGTCGCGGAAGCAGTGGCCTTCGCCGAGCAGCAGCAGGCTCTTGTCGTTGAGCAACGCGGCGTCGATGGATTGCTTTTGCGTCCACGGGTGCTGGGCCGGCATCAGGACGTAGAACGGCTCGTCGTAGAGCTGCAAGGTCAGCACGTCGGCTTCGTTGAACGGCAGGGCGATGATGATTGCGTCGAGCTCGCCGTTGCGCAGTTTGTCGCGCAGCACGTGGGTGAAGTTTTCTTCGATGTACAACGGCATCTGCGGGGCGACCCGGTGCAGTTGCGGAATCAGGTGTGGAAACAGGTACGGGCCGACCGTGTAGATGGCGCCGACTTTCAGCGGGGCGGTCAGCTGGTTCTTGCCGGCCTGGGCCAGTTCGCGGATGCCTTGGGCCTGTTCCAGGACTTTCTGCGCCTGGGCCACGATACCTTCGCCAACCGGGGTCAGGCGCACGGCGCTTTTGCTGCGCTCGAAAATCAGCACACCGAGTTCATCCTCGAGCTTTTTCACGCCCACCGACAGCGTCGGCTGGCTGACATGGCAACGCTCGGCCGCGTGGCCGAAGTGCTGCTCTTGGGCGAGGGTAACGATGTAGCGTAATTCTGTGAGGGTCATAGCAAGCGTCCATGAAGTTGCGGGCCAAGCATACCGGCTGCAATCGATAGACGCACGTTATCAGACGTAGGAGCGAGCTTGCTCGCGAAAAAACCTGAGACCGCCGCGGGGTGTCAGGCTCTGCGCACTATTGTTGACGACCATCGCGAGCAAGCTCGCTCCTACAGTTGCGCTGTGTTTATCGCCGGCGTTTTTCCAGCGAGTAAACAAAGGGTGCAACAATTTCGATGGGGCCGTTGTTCAGCATATCGGCCGGTGGCTTGGGCAGCGGTTGTGCGCGGCGGATCATTTCCAGGGTGGCCCGGTCCAGATCGGCGTTGCCGGAACGGCTCACCAGTTCGTACGACAACACATTACCTTCGGCATCCACGACAAAGCGCAGTCGGTTCAAGCCTTCCTTGTTCCGCGCCTGGGCACTGGCCGGGTACTTTTTGTACTTGGCCAGGTGGGCGAGCAGGGTGCCTTGCCAGCTGGCCTTGGCCGCTTGCTGCGCCGCCGAAGGGCCCGGTGCCGGTTGTGCGGATTTCTCCGTCGGTGCCTGGGTCGGTTGAGTATCTGCCGGTTTTTCCTCGGAAGGTTTTTCCTTCGGCGGCTCCGGCTTTTTCTCCACTGGCTTGGGCGGTTGAGGCTTGGGCTTGGGTTTGACCGGCTTCGGCACGGCAATCTCGGCTTTCGGCGCTTCAGCCAGTTTCGGGATCGGCAGTTCTTCCACCGGGGCGGGTGGCTGTGGCGGCGTTATCACCTTGGGCGGTGCCGGCGGTGGCGGGGCCGAAACCGGCGCCAACTCGACCATCATCGCCTGCGGCGGCAGCTCGATCGGTGGACGTGACGTCCAGTTCAGCGCCAGCGCAATGGCCAGTGCATGGACGCCCAGCACCACGGCCAGGCTCCCGCTGTAACGCGTCAGCTTATGGCGCGTCGTGATCATTTCTTGACTGCCGTCTCAAGCCCGACCAGACCGACCTTCAGGTAGCCGGCGGAGCGCAGGTTGTCCATCACGCTCATCAGGTCGCCGTAATCCACGCCTTTATCGGCCTGGAAGAAGATCGTCGTGTCTTTCTTGCCCTTGGTTTTGGCGTCCAGCGTGGCGCCGAGCGCTTCGGCTTTCACTTCTTGTTCGCCGAGGAACAGGCGTTGATCAGCTTTCACGCTGAGGAACACCGGTTTTTCTGGCCGTGGCGCCGGTTTGGCGGTGGAAGCGGGCAGGTCGACCTTGATGTCCACGGTGGCCAGCGGCGCGGCCACCATGAAAATGATCAATAGCACCAGCATCACGTCGATGAACGGCGTTACGTTGATTTCGTGGTTCTCGGCCAGATCGTCGTCTGCGCCTTCTTTCAAATGCAGGCCCATGGCCGATTACCCCACTTTCACCATGTGCGGTTGCGAGCTGCGCTCAGGCTGGTGGTCGAGGTCGCGGCTGACCAGCAGCAGGACTTCTGCCGACGCGTCGGATACCTGCGCCTTGTAACCGGCGATGGAGCGGGCGAACACGTTGTAGATCACCACCGCTGGAATCGCGGCCACCAGACCCAGCGCGGTTGCCAGCAGGGCTTCGGCGATGCCGGGCGCCACGACGGCAAGGTTGGTGGTCTGGGTTTTGGCAATGCCGATGAAGCTGTTCATGATGCCCCACACGGTACCGAACAGGCCGACGAACGGCGCGGTGGAACCGATGGTGGCGAGCACGCCGGTGCCGCTGCTCATGGTGCGACCGCAGGCTGCAACCAGGCGTTCGAGGCGGAAGGCGACGCGTTCCTTGATACCTTCTTTCTCGCGGCTGTTGGTCGACAGGCGCATCTCTTCCAGCGCATCGTGGACCAGCAGGTTGGCGAGGGTGCCAGCCTTGGTGGCGGTCGCGCTGGCTTCTTTAAGGGTGGTGGCTTTTTTCAGGTGGACGATCTCGGTGCGCAGACGACGCTTGGCGCCCATCAGCTCGAAGCCCTTGGCGATCCAGATGGTCCAGGTGATGATCGAAGCGATGGCCAGGCCGATCATCACGATTTTCACGATGATGTCGGCGTTCTGGTACATGCCCCATGGCGACAGGTCGTGAGCCATGCCGAGGGTGTTGTCGGCTTCGAGGACTTCAGGAGCGTCTTCGGCGGTGGTGTCTACTGCCAGGGCCGGGTCAGTCGCGGCTGGCGTCACGGCAGGAGCGGCAGCTGGCGCTTGGTCGGTGGGTGCCGCAGCCGTAGCGGCCGGGGTGTCCGGGGCTTGTGCGTCAGCGAAAGCGGCGGTTGGCGCCAGCATCAGGCTGAGCAGCAGGGCGGCCACTGCGCTCCAGGCGCGAGGTCGTTTGGTTGGCGAAGCGGGGAATTGATTGCGTGTCATGCTGGCCGGACCTGAGAAAGAAAAAGGGTAAATGCTCTTCCAGGCCTCGTGAGGCCGAGAACAAAAGTGGCGGGCATTATTGCAAGTAATTCTTGTTAACAGAAGTAATAGAGTATCTTTTTTTCTTGCATTACTAGCCGCTCGTCCACTGCCGGCGCTAGTCTGTAGCTTTGCGAAAGGAGTTTTTTGATGTCCGCGCCCTCTGTTTTGATCGCCGGCTGCGGTGATGTCGGCAGTCGTCTGGCCACGCAATTGCTGGCCGAACGATGGCAGGTTTATGGTCTGCGACGCAGTGTGTCGCGGCTGCCGGCCGGGGTCATCGGAGTTGCCGGTGACTTGTTCAGCGAGCAGTGTCCGGCTGACTGGCCCACGGGGCCGCTGGACTATCTGGTGTACAGCGCTGCCGCCACCGACCATGACGAAGCGGGCTATCGCGCCGCTTATGTCGAGGGTTTGCAGCATGTGCTGGGCTGGTTGCAGCAGCATGGCCAGCAGCCAAAGCGGGTGCTGTTTGTGTCCAGCAGCAGTGTTTATGGGCAGCAGGAGGGGGAGTGGGTGGATGAGACTTCGCCGACTATCGCAGCAGGCTACTCAGGTCGTTTGATGCTGGAAGCAGAGCAAGTGGCGCTCCAGAGCGGTATCCCCGCCAGCATCCTGCGCCTGACGGGCATCTACGGTCCGGGCCGTGAGTGGCTGCTGACCCAGGTTCGTCGAGGGTATCGCGTGGCGATCGATCCGCCGTTGTACGGCAACCGGATTCACGTCGACGACGCGGCAGGGCTGTTGGCGTTTCTGCTGGAGGCGGATCGACGCGGTGTGGTGCTGGATGACTTTTATATCGGCGTGGACGATGCGCCTGCACCCCTGGCGCAAGTGGTGGACTGGTTGCGTGAGTATCTGGGCGTGACTGAGTGGGCTGAGGATGCGAGTGTGCGTCGTACGGGCAGCAAGCAGTGCAGTAATGCGCGGGCGAAGGCGTTGGGCTGGAAGCCGAAGTATCCAAGCTATCGCGAAGGGTATGCCGCGATTCTCGAAGGCCGCTGCTGACTTTCAGTTACACGCAGACAACTGTGGGAGCGGGCTTGCCCGCGATGGCGGTTTGACAGTCAACCTGGATGTTGAATGTTATGGCCTCATCGCGGGCAAGCCCGCTCCCACAGGGTTATCTATTGGGTTACTGCTTTTCCAGCAACCACTTGCGCTCACCCGGCGTGAACTGAGGCATTTCGTCCGCCTGCGCCGTGTTCACAGCCTGGAGAATTTCCAGTTCTTTGCCTTTACGCGCAAAGATCCAGGTGTTGCCCTGGCCGTTCAGTTGCAGCCACATGTTGTCATTGCCGCCGCTCATTGACGCGCAATCGCCAGCCAGGCAGAGGGCATAACGATCGGCACCGGGCAGGCCGGCTATCTGGCCGTCAGCCTGGAATTGCACGGTGTTGCCTGCACCGGGCCCATTGATGACTTTCCAGCTGCCACCCATATAAGAGGAATACAGCGCGCGCTCGAAACTGGCGCCAAGCGGTGCGCCGTCCGGCACCTGAACCTGTGCGCGGTCGAAGACCTGTTCCGGCTCGTTCTCGCTGGGGGCTTGGCTCAGTTGCTTGCCATCGCGCTTGAGCTCGCTCCCGGCGCTGCCGTAAAAGTCGACTTTCCAGGCGCCAGACGCTTCGCCCAGCAGCTTGCCGTCGACGTTTTCAAAACCGTTGGTGTAGCGGGCCTGAGCGGCCTTGGTGTTGACGTCCCACTCCAGGTTGGGGCCATAGGCCTGGAGCGCTTCACGCAGGGGGCCGCCTCTGGATGCAGCATCGATCGCCACCTGGTTGATCCAGGTGCCGCTGATGTCACGGTCGGCAGGGTTGCTGGCACAACCGCCCAAGAGTAGGGCGAGCAGCGAAAGAGCTAGCGCGTGGCGCATGGTGGAATCCTTTCAGAACGCTTCTTTTTGCAGCATCAGCGGCGCAGCCTGGAGAAGGCTGCGCCGTGCGCATTTACTCGATGACCAGGATGGCATCCATTTCAACCTGCGAACCCTTCGGCAGGGCGGCGACGCCGATGGCGGCGCGGGCAGGGTAAGGCTGGTCGAAGTACTTGCCCATGATCTCGTTGACCTTGGCGAAGTGGCTCAGGTCGGTGAGGAAGATGTTCAGTTTGACGATGTCCTTGAACGAACCACCCGCCGCTTCGGCCACGGCCTTGAGGTTCTCGAACACCTGGACGGTCTGGGCTTCGAAGCCTTCGACCAGTTCCATGGTTTTTGGGTCGAGGGGAATCTGGCCCGACATGTAAACGGTGTTGCCAGCCTTGATCGCCTGGGAGTAAGTACCGATGGCGGCCGGGGCCTTGTCGCTGGTGATAACAGTCTTGGTCATGAATGACTCCTTGTAATGGATGGGCTACGCGCGCATGCGGGTGATGCGAATCACCCCGGTCAGGGCGCGCAGTTTCTTGATCACGCGGGCCAGGTGCACGCGGTCGTGCACGCTGACCACCAGTTGGACCACGCTGATGCGACCGTCGCGTTCGTCCATGCTGATTTTTTCGATATTACCGTCGGCGGCGTTGACGCTACTGGCCAGCAGCGCGATCAGGCCACGCTGGTGTTCCAGTTCGACGCGCAGTTCGACGTTGAATTCGCCGGTGACATCCTTGGCCCACGAGAGCTGGATGCATTTTTCCGGGTTGTGACGGATTTCGCTGATGTTGCGACAGTTGTCCAGGTGCACGACCATGCCTTTGCCTGCGGACAGGTGGCCGACAATCGGGTCGCCCGGGATTGGCGTGCAGCATTTGGCGTAGCTGAGCACCAGGCCTTCGGTGCCGCGAATCGCCAGCGGACCTTCTGCGCTGGGCAGCTGTTCGCCTTCACCGAGCAGGCGACGGGCGACGACATAGGCCATGCGATTGCCCAGGCCGATGTCTTCGAGCAGGTCTTCAATCAATTCCAGGCGGTACTCGGTGAGCATCGCCTTGACGCGCTCGCCCGGGACTTTGTCCAGGGAGCTGTCGAAACCGTTGAGGACCTTGTTCAGCAGGCGTTCGCCAAGGCTGATGGACTCGGAGCGGCGTTGCAGCTTCAGCGCATGGCGGATGTGGGTCCGTGCCTTGCCGGTCACCACGAAGTTCAGCCATGCCGGATTCGGTCGAGCGCCGGGAGCGCTGACGATCTCGACCGTGGAGCCGCTTTGCAGCGGTTCGGACAGCGGTGCGAGACGACGATTGATCCGACAGGCAATGCAGCTGTTGCCCACGTCGGTGTGCACCGCGTAAGCGAAGTCGACCGCCGTGGAGCCTTTGGGCAACTCCATGATCCGGCCTTTGGGCGTGAACACGTAGACCTCGTCCGGGAACAGGTCGATCTTCACGCTCTCGATGAATTCCAGCGAGTTGCCGGCGCGTTGCTGCATCTCCAGCACGCCTTTGACCCACTGGCGGGCGCGGGCGTGAGTGCCTTTGGGCTGCTCGTCGCCGCTGGATTTGTACAACCAATGGGCGGCGATGCCGTTGTTGGCCATCTCTTCCATTTCACGGGTGCGGATCTGAATTTCGATCGGAACACCGTGCATGCCGAACAACGTGGTGTGCAGCGACTGGTACCCGTTGGCCTTGGGGATCGCGATGTAATCCTTGAAGCGCCCCGGCAACGGTTTATATAAGTTGTGCACGGCACCCAGCACGCGGTAGCAGGTATCGACCTTGTCGACGATGATCCGGAACGCATAGACGTCCATGATCTCGTTGAAGGCCCGACGCTTGCCGCGCATTTTCTTGTAGATGCCGTAGAGGTGTTTCTGACGACCGCTGACCTCGCCCTGAATGCCGTCGATGGCCAGGCAGTGGCTGAGGGATTCCTCGATCTTGTTGACGATTTCCTTGCGGTTGCCCCGGGCGCGCTTGACCGCCTGGTAGATCCGCGCGGAACGCATCGGGTGCATGGCCTTGAAGCCGAGGTCCTCGAATTCTATGCGGATGGCGTGCATGCCCAGCCGGTTGGCGATGGGTGCATAGATTTCGAGGGTTTCCTTGGCGATCCGCCGGCGCTTTTCGCCGGACAGCACTTCCAGGGTGCGCATGTTGTGCAGGCGGTCGGCCAGCTTGACCAGGATCACGCGAATATCGCGGGCCATGGCCATGGCCATTTTCTGGAAGTTTTCGGCCTGGGCTTCGGCTTTGGTCTCGAAGTTCATCTGGGTCAGTTTGCTGACCCCGTCGACCAGTTCGGCCACGGTTTCGCCAAACTGCGCCTGCAGCGCTTCCTTGGCAATCCCGGTGTCTTCGATCACGTCATGCAGCATGGCCGCCATCAAGCTCTGATGGTCCATGTGCATGTCGGCAAGAATATTCGCCACCGCAAGAGGATGCGTGACGTACGCCTCACCGCTACGGCGGCGCTGGCCGTCGTGGGCTTGTTCGGCGTAGAAGTACGCTCGGCGGACCAGGTTGACCTGGTCCTTGCCGAGGTAGGTCGATAAGCGAGCGGCGAGGGCGTCTATGCTCGGCATGATGAATCCTGCCGTTCGCTGTGACCCCGCGCCGTGCTACGTCGACCAGGCATGGCTTAGACGGCCTCGTTGGACTCGTCCTCGAACGCTGCGAACAGCGGTTCGTCTTCGACGATTTCAGCGTTGGCGATGAACTCGTAGCTCATCAGGCCTTCAGCGATTTCACGCAAGGCTACAACGGTAGGCTTGTCGTTTTCCCACTGAACCAGGGGCTCTTTGCCACCGGTGGCCAGTTGACGGGCACGCTTGGTAGACAGCATGACCAGCTCAAAGCGGTTTTCCACGTGGTTTAGGCAATCTTCAACGGTTACGCGGGCCATGGTATTCCTCGGAGCGAATGCAATATGCGCGCTGCCCGGTTGGGCGAGCGGACTCGACAGTTTAAAAAATCACCAGCGATTAGGGAAGCGCTGATTTTTTGACCAAACCATTCAACGCGCTGCAAGTGCCAATGTAAAGCCCTGGCAACGGTTTTGGGAAGAGCTGTTTAGCCGAGCAATTCGGCCAAAAGTTTTCCATGGCGCTGCTGCTGACGCTTCTGATGCAGCTGATTGGCACGGAAAATCGCCTGCAAATCGCGCAGTGCATGGGCAAAATCGTCGTTGATGATCAGGTAGTCGTAGTCGACGTAGTGGCTCATTTCGCTGACGGCTTCACGCATCCGGCCATCAATGATCTCGTCGCTGTCCTGGCCGCGATTGGTCAGGCGCTGGTGCAAGGCCTGCAGGGACGGCGGCAGAATGAAGATCGAACGGGCCTGGGGCATCAACTTGCGCACTTGCTCGGCACCCTGCCAGTCGATTTCCAGAATCAGGTCGTGGCCTTCGTCCAGGGTCTGCTGCAAGTGGCTTTGCGAGGTCCCGTAGAGGTTGCCGAACACTTCGGCACGCTCGAGGAAATCCCCGTGCTCGATCATCTTCACGAACTCGCCGCGTTCGACGAAGTGATAGTTCACGCCGTTCACTTCACCAGGGCGCATGGCCCGGGTGGTGTGGGAGACCGAAACGCGGATCTCCTGGTCAGCGTCGGTCAGGGCCTTGACCAGGCTGCTCTTGCCCGCGCCCGAGGGGGCGGAAATGATGTACAGGGTGCCGGTGCTGTGGGTCATGTCGGGTTTGCCTTACTCAATATTCTGCACTTGTTCGCGCATCTGCTCGATCAACACCTTGAGGTTGACCGCCGCCTGGGTGCTGCGCGGGTCGAAGGCTTTGGAGCCCAATGTATTGGCTTCGCGGTTGAGCTCCTGCATCAGGAAGTCCAGGCGCCGACCGGCAGCGCCGCCGGACTTGAGCACCCGGCGAACTTCGATGATGTGAGTGCTCAGGCGATCCAGTTCTTCGGCGACGTCGCTCTTCTGAGCGAGCATGACCATTTCCTGCTCCAGGCGCTGCGGGTCCATTTCGGCTTTCATGTCGGCAAAGCGGTCGAGGACTCTCTGGCGCTGGGTGGCGAGCATCTGCGGGACCAGTACACGCAGGGTTACCACGTCTTCTTCAATGGACGTCAGGCGCTCGTTGATCAACCGCGCCAGCTCCGCGCCTTCGCGCTCGCGGCCGGCCTTGAGCTCTTTCAAACCTTCGTTGAACAGCGTCAGTGCTTCGGCACTCAAGGCTTGCGGGTCGGTGGCATCGCCCACCAGCACGCCGGGCCAGGCCAGGACTTCCAGCGGATTGAGTGCGGCCGGATTCTTGATCAGGCCGGCGATGGTCTCGGCAGCCGCGACCAATTGCGCGGCGCGCTCGCGGTCCACTTGCAGGGGTTTGTCGGTGTTTTCTTCGGTGAAGCGCAGGGTGCACTCGAGCTTGCCACGGGAGATGCCCTGGCGAAGCGCTTCGCGGACCGCGCCTTCGAGGTCGCGAAACGATTCCGGCAGACGCAAGTGCGGCTCCAGGTAGCGGCTGTTGACCGAGCGCAGTTCCCAGCTCAGGGTGCCTTGGGCACCGGCTTTCTCGACGCGGGCGAAGGCGGTCATGCTGTGCACCATGGAGGTACCTCGCAATTCAGGTTCATGCGTCACCAAAGGTTTCGCGGACCCGATCAATATGAATGTAAGCCCAGAGGCAGCAAAGGCGCAGGATTGTAGCGCAGTGGGGTGGATGCGCCCAAACACACCGTGTGACAAAGAGCTGCAGGCCGTCGGCAAAGCGCTATTCAGGGCCTTCAGTCGTCGGGGGATTTTTTTAGAAGTGCCCACTCATGGCCCTGCGGCTCTATAATGCTCCGCAGTTTTCCGTCCCCCGTACAGGTATTCCCTATGAAACGTCCAAGTGGTCGCGCTGCCGATCAGCTCCGCTCGATCCGCATTACCCGCAACTACACCAAACACGCCGAGGGATCTGTACTGGTCGAGTTCGGTGATACCAAGGTCATCTGCACCGTCAGCGTCGAAAACGGCGTGCCGCGGTTCCTCAAAGGTCAGGGCCAGGGCTGGCTGACCGCCGAGTACGGCATGCTGCCGCGCGCCACCGGCGAGCGTAACCAGCGTGAAGCGAGCCGTGGCAAGCAAGGCGGTCGCACCCTGGAAATCCAGCGTCTGATCGGTCGCTCCCTGCGCGCGTCCTTGGACATGTCCAAGCTGGGCGACGTCACCCTGTACGTCGACTGCGACGTGATCCAGGCTGACGGCGGCACCCGCACCGCCTCCATCACCGGCGCCATGGTTGCACTGGTCGACGCCTTGAAAGTGATCAAAAAGCGCGGCGGCCTGAAAGGTGGCGACCCGCTCAAGCAAATGATCGCGGCCGTTTCGGTGGGCATGTATCAAGGCGAGCCAGTGCTCGACCTCGACTACCTGGAAGACTCGGCTGCCGAGACCGACCTGAACGTGGTGATGACCAGCACCGGCGGCTTCATCGAAGTCCAGGGCACTGCCGAAGGCGCGCCGTTCCAGCCTGAAGAGCTGAACGCCATGCTGGAACTGGCGAAGAAAGGTATGAGCGAAATCTTCGAGCTGCAGAAGGCTGCACTGGCCGACTGATCGAAATCGATCCAGGCAAGGAGGGTGTTATGAGTGACGAGCAGCAACTGCTTCCCACGCCGGGCAAAGAGGTTCGGCAATGGGCGATGTTGTGTCACCTGTCCGCCTTGCTGGGGATCTGGATTCCGTTCGGTACGTAGCGTAATTCTCCGCGGTTTAAAACAAATGCCCTGACTTGTCGGGGCTTTTGTTTTTTGCAATTAGATAAATGTCTCCAATCGTGTACGACGGTTGCCAGTTTAGTTGAATGCCAAGTCCTGCTGAAAGTTTGATTGCCTTCCTTACACGTTTAGTCACAACTGCACAGCTTCAGCACCCCCTATGTGCTTGGCAATGAGACTTGGCGATTGATAAAGTTGCCCCACGTAATATTTAGCAAGAAATATTTCGATACGTTCAGACCATTGACGGCCCCTGAATCTATAACCAATCAGTGTTGAGATAAATCAACCTGTTCAAGAGGCGTGTCCAGGTAAAAAGTTCGCCCCTGAATGTTTATCCAAGAATACCCCAATGATTCAGCTCGATTTTTATGGAACACTTGTGGCCGCCTCCTTAGTACTGTTACTGGGGCGCGGACTTGTTACACATGTCGGTTTTTTACGAACTTACAATATTCCTGAACCTGTAGCAGGCGGCTTGGTAGTTGCCCTGGCTCTCTTGGCTTTGCGAGTCCTTGATGTTGAAGTCCGATTTGATACTTCACTGCAGACTCCCTTGATGTTGGCGTTTTTTGCCACCATTGGCTTGAGTGCAGACTTCGCTAGCCTGAAGAAAGGCGGGCGCGTAGTGGGGGTTTTTCTCCTGGCGGTTACCGGACTTCTGGTGGTCCAGAACGCCATGGGCATCGGGCTCGCAAAGGCATTGGGGCTCGATCCTTTGATGGGTTTGCTGACAGGTTCGATTACGTTGGCGGGCGGTCACGGTACTGGCGCTGCGTGGGGAGCGACGTTCAGTGAGAAGTTCGGTCTGGCTTCCGCCTCCGAACTTGCGATGGCCTCTGCGACGTTTGGCTTGGTGCTGGGCGGTTTGATTGGTGGTCCGGTCGCTCGCCTGCTCATAAAACGTGTCCAGACACCCGGCTGCGGGCAAGAAAAACCACGGTTGCCAAAGGGCTTTGAGCAACCGAACAAAGAGCGCTCGATCACGCCATTTTCGTTTATTGAGACACTCGCCCTTATCGCCGTCAGCTTACTGGCAGGCACACTCCTGAATAGCCTGCTCCACGAAACCGCATTTGAGTTGCCGACGTTCGTTTGCGTCTTGTTCGTGGGTGTGGTTTTACGCAACAGTCTTTCAGCACTTGGCCTGTATCAAGTGTTTGAGCGTGAAGTCTCAGTGTTGGGGAATGTCAGCTTGTCGCTGTTTCTGGCGATCGCACTGATGTCGCTCAAACTATGGGATCTGGCGGCACTGGCGTTGTCGATCTTCATCATCCTGGCTGCGCAAACTTTGGTGATGGCGCTGTTTGCGATTTTCGTGACGTTCAGGGTCATGGGCAGTAACTACGATGCGGCGGTGCTCGCAGCAGGGCACTGCGGATTTGGGCTGGGGGCCACGCCAACGGCTATCGCTAACATGCAAGCGGTGACGCAGCGCTACGGACCTTCGCAGATAGCGTTCCTGGTGGTGCCCATGGTGGGGGCTTTCTTTATCGACATCATTAATGTCATCGTGATTAAGTTGTACCTTGCCCTGCCGTTTTTCGCCGCTGCTTGAAGGCCAGGCGCATAAGAAAAATGCCCGTATCTTGCGATACGGGCATTTTTTCAACCGGCCGGTTTTTTTCAGCGAGAAAAACCTAGATGGTCAGCGTCCAGTCGTAGTCCACGATCAGCGGTGCGTGCTGCGAGAACCGCGGCTGCCGTGGCAAACGTGCGCTGCGTACAAAGCGGCGCAAGCCAGGAGTCAGCAACTGATAGTCGAAACGCCAACCGAGGTTAAGCATTTCCGCCTGTTCGTTGTCCGGCCACCAGCTGTACTGGTCACCTTCACGGCTGACTTCGCGCAGGGCATCGACATAGCCCATGTTGCCGACAATCTCGTCCATCCAGGCACGTTCAGGTGCCAGGAAGCCCGGAGATTGCTGGCTGTCGCGCCAGTTCTTGATATCCAGCTTCTGTTGCGCCACGTACAGCGAGCCACAATAAATGTACTCGCGACGTTTGCGTCGCTGTTTATCCAGATAACGGGCGAAATCGTCCATTAGCTTGAACTTCTGGTTCAAGTCTTCATCGCCGTTCTGCCCCGAAGGGAGCAGCAAGGTCGCGATGCTGACCTTGTCGAAATCGGCTTGCAGGTAGCGCCCGTAGCGGTCGGCCGTCTCGAAGCCGAGACCGCTGATGACTGCCTTCGGTTGCAACCGCGAATACAAAGCCACGCCACCTTGGGCGGGAACTTCGGCTTCGCAGGCATAAAGGAAGTAGCCATCCAGTTGGAAGGCTGGATCGTCCAGTTCAAAGGCGGAGGCGCGGGTGTCCTGCAGGCAGATGACGTCGGCATTCTGTGCTTGCAGCCAACTGAGCAACCCTCGCTCCACTGCAGCCTGAATACCATTGACGTTCACACTGATGATCCGCATAAATGGCCCCAAAAATCGCGTGCGTGTATGATACACGGCGTCAACCTAATTAGCTAAATCCGTGGTATTTGGGGTTTTTTTCATGCAAGCGTATCAGCGCGATTTCATTCGTTTTGCCATCGATCGCGGCGTTTTGCGCTTCGGCGAGTTCACCCTGAAGTCCGGGCGCACCAGTCCTTACTTCTTCAATGCCGGCCTGTTCAACTCAGGGAAGGCCCTGGCGCAGCTGGGTCGTTTCTATGCGGCAGCCATCGTCGAGAGCGGCATTCCCTTCGACGTTCTGTTCGGTCCGGCCTACAAAGGCATCCCTTTGGCGGCAACCACCGCTGTGGCCCTGGCCGAACACCATGAACGTGATTTGCCATGGTGCTTCAACCGCAAGGAAGCCAAGGCCCACGGCGAAGGCGGCAGCCTGGTAGGCGCACCCTTGACCGGCGACGTGCTGATCATCGACGACGTGATCACCGCTGGCACCGCCATCCGCGAAGTGATGCAGATCATCGCGTCCCAGGACGGTGCCAAGGCGGCCGGTGTGCTGATCGCGCTGAACCGCCAGGAGCGTGGCAACGGCGAGTTGTCCGCGATCCAGGAAGTGGAGCGTGACTTCGGCATTCCGGTGATCAGCATCGTTTCGCTGAACCAGGTGCTGGAGTTCCTGGCGGACGATCCGCAGCTCAAGCAGCATTTGCCGGCGGTTGAAGCCTACCGCGCCCAATTCGGCGTGTAACCCTGTAGGAGCCGGCTTGCTGGCGATCATTGCGACGCGGTGTGTCAAACGCACCGCCTTCGCCAGCAAGCCGGCTCTTACAAAGTACGTGCTAACAAATAGGCCTCCGGATCATCCGGAGGTGACGCGTTATCGCAGGTTTCTCCATTTGAGCGCGAGTTGGAAGGCCAATTTCAGGTTGACCAGCGCAAACACCAACAATGCCACGACGACCATCACATAAAGCGTGCGATCCACGTCGAAGTCCCAAAGATCCAGCGTACTGCTACCCATGATTTTCACGGCAGCAGGCAAGTTGACGTAAAACAGCACCGCGAAGGAGCTGGACAGGGGGAGGGCGCAGCCGATCAAAACATTCGCTACCTTTTCCCGGCTGCGTTTTCTGGCGAGTGGGCCAGATTGGTTTTCATCCAGCTCCAGCGCTTGATGCAGCCTCGGCCACGCCAGGTTGAACATGAAGGTGGTGAGGGTCAGCAGCAAGCCGCTGACCGCCACGATGTCACTGAACGGCATTGATCCCCAGTGTTGCGCAGAGCAAATCGTGGGAATCCTCGCTGATTTCGAACTGCCCGGCACTGCCTTTGCGTTTGGTGATGGGTTTGAAGGTCGGTTCGTTCTGTGTGATCAACATGTTCAGCTCATCACGGATAACGTCCGAACTGATCACCACCAGGTATACCGTCTGCGCATGCTCCGCCGTCTCGATCACGGCTCGCATGCTGTGCTGCAGAATGTCGTCCAGCTGATTGCGAAAGCGTGAAACCGTGTTTTTCAACAAGGTTTTGCTTTGGCTCTGGGTCAACTGGAAAATCGTCGATATCTGCGATTCGGTCGGCAATGTCTGCCCGAAGTAGCTTTGAATCAGATACAGCAAGCGGTCCTGTTTCGCCTCATCGGCCCGACTCGGCATCCCGCCTTCTACCAGCATTTTCAAGTACTCGGTCAGGCTTGCCTTGGCGATACGTTGTAAGGCATGAGCGATTTCGTGGTCGGAAATCTTCAGGGTCTTTTTAACCGGTTCCTTCTGCTCCTGCTCGAAAGCCTGGGCGTCGATCGTGAACGAGATCTGCATGGCTCAGTCATCCGTGGTTACTTGGAAGGCTCGTTTGGGTACGGATCCGCCACGGCGTCGCCTTGGCCGGTCAGTACCTTCCAGCCTTTGAGCGTGTGGGTGTCTTCTTCGAAATAGGGGCAGGGTGGCATCGACTTTCTTGACGGCCCCGAATATTCATGACCGCAGTCGGCGCAAGCGTAACGGCCCGCTGAAATATCACTGCCGTATGGAACCTGATCTTTTTGCATGGGTAGATCTCCTGTGGATTCAGGGAAGATCCTATGCAGAATGAGCCTGTCGCGATGTCGGACGATTCGCTGAATCGAGTCAGACGTTTCCTTCATGCATAAAAAAGATCGCAGACTTCGTCAGCTCCTACGGAATATTCGTACATCCATAGGTGCTGCTGAAGGCTGCGATCTTTTGACGTTCTTGAATCAGTGACGCTTGCGATTGCTTATCAAGGTACCCACACCGGTATCGGTGAAGATCTCCAGCAGAATCGCATTCGGCACCCGGCCATCGATGATCAGCGAGCTGCCCACGCCGCCTTGCACTGCTTCCAGCGCGCAACGGATCTTCGGCAGCATGCCACCGTAGATGGTGCCGTCGGCGATCAGTTCGTCGACCTGTTGGGTGGTCAGGCCGGTCAGGACCGTGCCCGACTTGTCCATCAGGCCGGCGATGTTGGTCAGCAGCATCAGCTTTTCGGCTTTCAGCGCTTCGGCGACTTTACCCGCCACCAGGTCGGCGTTGATGTTGTAGGACTCGCCGTTGGCGCCGACGCCGATTGGCGCGATCACCGGGATGAAGTCGCCTTTGACCAGCAGGTTCAGCAGGTCGGTGTTGATCCCGACCACTTCGCCCACCTGGCCGATGTCGATGATTTCCGGTTGGGTCATCTCCGGCGTCTGGCGGGTCACGGTGAGTTTTTTCGCGCGAATCAGCTCGGCGTCTTTACCGGTCAGGCCGATGGCGCTGCCGCCATGACGGTTGATCAGGTTGACGATGTCCTTGTTCACTTGACCGCCGAGGACCATTTCCACCACGTCCATGGTCTGCGCGTCAGTCACGCGCATGCCATCGATGAAGTGGCTCTCGATCGACAAGCGCTTGAGCAGGTCGCCGATTTGCGGGCCGCCACCGTGAACCACCACCGGGTTGATGCCCACGGCTTTCATCAGCACGATGTCGCGGGCGAAGCCGGTTTTCAGCTCCTCGCTTTCCATCGCGTTGCCGCCGTATTTGATCACCAGCGTCTTGCCGACATAGCGGCGGATGTAAGGCAGCGCTTCGGACAGGACCTTGGCGGTGTTGGCGGCGGCTTCGCGTTCGAGGGTCATTCAGGGCTCCGGCACTTCGATAAAAGGCGCTTCAATAAATCAAAACGGTAGTTGGAGATCAGGTGCAACACGCTTCAACTGGACTTTGAATACGTCCTTGATGCGCTGCAATTCAGCCTCGTCATCGGCCTCGAAGCGCAGCACCAGCACCGGTGTGGTGTTGGAGGCGCGAACCAGGCCCCAGCCTTTGGCGTAGTCGACTCGCACGCCGTCAATGGTGGTCAGGTCAGCGCCTTCGCCCCACGTCGCGTCGTGCAATGCATCAATGATGCTGAATTTGCTCTCTTCGGTCACATGGATATTGATTTCCGGCGTAGAAATATCGTTCGGGAAGGTCTCGAACAACTCTTCGGCCGTGGATTTTTCCTTGCTGAGGATCTCCAGCAACCGCGCGGCGCTGTAGATGCCGTCGTCGAAACCGAACCAGCGCTCCTTGAAGAAGATGTGGCCGCTCATTTCGCCGGCCAACAGGGCGCCGGTTTGTTTCATTTTCTTTTTGATCAACGAGTGACCGGTCTTCCACATGAGCGGACGACCGCCGTATTCCTTGATCAGTGGGGTCAGGCGGCGGGTGCATTTGACGTCGAAGATGATTTCCGCGTCCGGGTTGCGCGCCAGTACGTCGCGGGCGAACAGCATCAGCAGGCGGTCCGGGTAGACGATGCTGCCGGTGTTGGTCACCACACCGACGCGGTCGCCGTCGCCATCGAAGGCCAGGCCCAGGTCGGCGTTGGTTTCCTTGACCTTGGCGATCAGGTCCACCAGGTTTTCAGGTTTGCCCGGATCCGGATGGTGGTTCGGGAAGTTGCCGTCGACCTCGCAGAACAGCGGAATGACTTCGCAGTTCAGCGCTTCGATCAGTTGTGGGGCGATCACGCCGGCCGCGCCGTTGCCGCAGTCGACCACGACTTTCAGGCGGCGGGCGAGTTTGATGTCCTGAACGATTTCAGTGTTGTAGCGATCGAGGATCTCGACCTGGGTGATGCTGCCCTGGCCGCTGCTCAGGTTGTTGGTCTTGAGGCGATCGTGCAGGGCCTGGATCTGTTCGTTGGCCAAGGTATCGCCAGCGATGACGATCTTGAAGCCGTTGTAGTTCGACGGGTTGTGGCTGCCGGTCAACATGACACCGGATTTGCCGGCCAGTACGTTGGCGGCGTAGTACAGCGCAGGGGTTGGCACCAGACCGACGTCGCTGACGTGGCAGCCACTGTCGGCCAGGCCTTTGATCAGTTGTTCTACCAGTTCCGGGCCGGACAGGCGCCCGTCGCGGCCAACCGAAACGTTGGGTTCGTTCTGGGCCAGGCTCTGGGAGCCGATGGCGCGACCAAGCCAATAAGCGGTTTCAGCGTTCAAGAATTCCGGGACGGTGCCGCGAATATCGTAGGCGCGGAAGATGCTGTCGGGGAACTTGGGTGCGACGTTTGCCGGGGTGCTCATTACTGGGAATGCTCCATCTTGAAAGTGGCTGGACCTGCCGGCGAAAAACTCGTCAGCTGGTTCAAACTGAAGGGTATGACGGCGTTTTCGGCAGAGAGTTCGTGGTGTGTAAAGGCCATGCCACCTGCTTTTGCGGGGGAATCACCGGCCAATGCCTTGATTTTGAGCCGTAAACCTTCCAGATGAATTTGCGCAATTTTTAGCAAACAATGCACCTGTGGCGAGGGAGCTTGCTCCCGCTGGGCTGCGAAGCGGCCCCAAGATTTTGTGGGCGCTGCGCACCCAAGCGGGACGGTGCGGCGTTCCGACAAGCTCCCTCGCCACACAAGCCCCTCACCACAGGTATCGTGCTGATCAGTGGCTACCTGAATGCCCGAAACCACCCGTGCCGCGCTGGGTTTCGACGAACTCTTCGACCATCTCGAAGTGCGCTTGAACCACCGGCACCAACACCAGCTGAGCCAGGCGTTCGCCGACCACCATGTTGAATTCGGTCTGACCACGATTCCAGCACGACACCATCAGCGGGCCCTGGTAATCGGAATCGATTAAACCGACCAGATTACCCAGCACGATGCCGTGCTTATGACCGAGGCCAGAGCGCGGCAGAATCAGCGCCGCCAGGCCAGGGTCGCCGATGTACACCGACAGGCCGGTAGGAATCAGCAGGGTTTCGCCTGGCTTGATGACGGTGTCTTTTTCCAGCATGGCGCGCAGGTCGAGGCCGGCGGAGCCGGGCGTGGCGTACTGCGGCAGCGGGAATTCGGTACCGATGCGGGGGTCGAGGATCTTGGCTTGCAAAGCGTGCATGTAAATTAAACCTGGTTCAGACGTTCGGCGATAAAAGTGATCAGCTGGCGAGCGATTTTGCTCTTGCTGGTCTGGGCGAAAAGTGTGGCGTGTAACTGACGGTCGATCACGCTGCAGGCGTTTTCTTCGCTGTTGAAGCCAATGCTCGGGTTCGCGACGTCATTGGCGACGATCAAATCGAGGTTCTTGTCTTTCAACTTGCGGGCAGCGTAGTCGAGCAGGTGTTCGGTTTCGGCGGCGAAACCGACACTGAACGGACGGTCGGGGCGGGTGGCGATGGTGGCCAGGATGTCTGGGTTGCGCACCATCTGTAGCAACAAGCCGTCGCCGTTCGTAGGATCTTTCTTGAGTTTCTGTGGGGCGACGACTTCCGGACGGTAGTCTGCGACTGCTGCCGAGGCGATAAACAGGTCGCAGGGGATCGCGGCTTCACACGCGGCGAGCATGTCGCGGGCGCTGACCACGTCGATGCGGGTGACGCGATCCGGCGTCGGCAGGTGCACCGGCCCGGTGATCAGCGTTACGCGGGCGCCGGCTTCTACCGCGGCTTCGGCCAGGGCAAAGCCCATTTTCCCTGAGCTGTGGTTGGTGATGTAGCGCACCGGGTCGATGTTTTCCTGGGTCGGGCCGGCAGTGATCAGCACGTGTTTGCCGGTCAGTGCCTGACGCTGGAAGCAGTCCGCCGCGCACTGGGCGAGGTCGGTGGCTTCGAGCATGCGGCCCATGCCGACGTCGCCGCAGGCCTGGCTGCCGGAGGCTGGGCCGAAGACTTTGAGGTCGCGGCTTTCGAGGGTTTGCAGGTTGGCCTGGGTGGCTGGATCGCGCCACATGGCCTGATTCATCGCCGGGGCAACGGCGACCACGGCGTCGGTGGCCAGCACCAGCGTGGTCAGCAAGTCGTCGGCAATGCCTTGGGCCAGGCGGGCGATCAGGTCCGCGGTGGCGGGGGCGATCAGCACCAGGTCGGCCCATTTGGCCAGCTCGATGTGGCCCATGGCGGCTTCGGCCGCAGGGTCCAGCAGGTCGAGGTGGACCGGGTGCCCAGAGAGGGCCTGCATGGTCAGCGGGGTGATGAATTCACTGCCGCCGCGGGTCATGACCACGCGTACTTCGGCGCCCTGGTCGATCAAGCGGCGAACCAGATCGGCGCTTTTATAGGCAGCAATGCCACCGCCGACGCCCAGAACGATGCGTTTCCGATACAGCCGCTGCATAGGTCTGCCTTTCATTTCGTTGATGACTGCATGGCGATACCCCCTCCCCAGGGATGAAATCGCCCGCAAAAAAGATGGGCTACGATATCACAGCGACCGCTACGGAACAGCGGCGCCCATATTCCAGGGAGGTGTTATGAGTATTCGTGATTGGCCGGCAGCCGAGCGGCCGCGGGAGAGATTGCTTGAGCTGGGGGCGGCGAGTCTTTCGGATGCCGAACTGCTGGCCATTTTTTTACGAACCGGTGTGGCCGGCAAAAGCGCGGTGGACCTGGCGCGACACCTCTTGAGTCAGTTTGGCAGCCTGCGCTCGTTACTCGAGGCTGATCAGGCCGCGTTCAGCAAGCACTTGGGGCTTGGGCCGGCGAAGTTCGCTCAGTTGCAGGCGGCGCAGGAAATGGGCCGGCGGCATTTGGCCGAGCGTGCGCGCCAGAAATCGGCGCTGGAAAATCCGCAGGCGGTTCGTGATTACCTGAAGGCGATGCTCCGCCACGAGCCTCATGAGGTGTTCGGCTGTCTGTTCCTGGACTCCAGGCATCAAGTGCTGGCCTTCGAGGCGTTGTTTCGCGGCTCGATCGACAGCACCAGTGTCCATCCCCGGCAGGTGGTCAAGCGAGCCTTGGCCCACAACGCCGCAGCATTGATCCTCTGCCACAATCACCCGTCGGGCAATACCAACCCCAGTCAGGCCGACCGCACGTTGACCAAGCGCCTGCAGGAGGCGCTGGAACTGATCGATGTGCGAGTACTCGACCATTTCATCATCGGTGACGGGGAACCGCTGTCCATGGCCGAGTATGGATGGCTGTAGGAGGAGGGGCGGGTTAAGCGGGTCCCTGTGGGAGCGGGCTTGCCCGCGATGACGTCGGCAGCTTCAACATAGTTGTCGCCTGAAAGTCCGCTATCGCGAGCAAGCTCGCTCCCACAGGTTTTGTGGTGTGGCTGTTATTTGAGGTTGACCTTGGAGTAGTCCTGGCGGCCAAACGGGCTGACCGAGTACCCCTCGACATCCTTGCGCGTCAGCGCGAAGGCGGTCGGGTGGGCCAGTGGCAGCCATAACGCTTGCTGCTGGATCTGCGCCTGGGCCTGTTCGTAGAGCTTGGTGCGCACACCTTGCTCGCTGGTGGTCTTGCCGGCGTTGATCAATTTGTCCAGGTCCTGGTTGCAGTAGCGGGCGAAGTTGGTGCCCGACTTGAGCGCGGCGCAGGAAAACTGCGGCGTGAGGAAGTTGTCCGGGTCCCCGTTGTCGCCGGCCCAGCCCATGAACAGCAGGTCGTGTTCACCGGCCTTGGCGCGGCGAATCAACTCGCCCCATTCGATCACCCGGATCTCGGCCTGAATACCGATCTGCGCGAGGTCCGATTGCAGTATTTGAGCGCTGAGGCTCGGGTTCGGATTGAGCAGGCTGCCGGAAGGTCGGGTCCAGATAGTGGTCTTGAAACCGTCCTTGAGCCCGGCCTTGGCCATCAAGGCGCGCGCCTTTTCGACGTCATGCGGGTAGCCCGGCAAACCTTTGGCGTAACTCCAGGTGTTCGGCGGATACGGGCCATTGGCGGGCTCGGCGGTGTCTTCGAACACGGCCTTGACGTAGTTGGCCTTGTCGAACGCGAGGTTGATCGCCTGGCGCACTTCAGGTTTGTCCAGCGGTGGATGCTGGCTGTTGATGGCGACGAACGCAGTCATGAACGCGTCCGTTTTTTCCACTTTCAAAGTGGGTTCCTTCAACGCCGATTGTACGTCCAGGGGCTTGGGCGACAGGGCGATCTGGCACTCATTGCGGCGCAACTTCTGCAGGCGCACGTTGGCATCCGGGGTGATGGCGAAGATCAGCGGGTCCACCGACGGCTTGCCACGGAAGTAGTCTGCGTTGGCTTTGTAACGGATCGAGGCATCTTTCTGGAAGCGTGTGAAGATGAAAGGGCCGGTGCCGATCGGCTGGCTATTGAGCTTCTCCGGGGTGCCGGCCTTCATCAGTTTATCGGCGTATTCGGCGGAATAGATCGAGGCGAAGCCCATGCTCAGGGTCGGCAGGAAGGTCGAGTCGGGATGGTCGAGGGTGAAGCGCACGGTCAATGGGTCCAGTGCGTCGATCTTCTTGATCAAGCCCGGCAACTGCATCGACTGGGCATGCGGGAAGCCGCTCTGGGCCACTTTGTGCCACGGATTGGCAGGGTCGAGCATGCGGTCGAAGCTGAACTTCACGTCTTCGGCGGTCAGGTCGCGGGCCGGGCTGAAGTATTCGGTACGGTGGAATTTCACTTTCGGGTGCAGCTTGAAGACATAGGTCAAGCCATCGGGGGTGACTTCCCAGCTGTCCGCGAGGCCGGCGACCACGTTGCCGCTGGCCGTATCGAAGTCCACCAGGCTGTTCATCAGCACATCGGCCGAGGCGTTGGTGGTGGTCAGCGAGTTGTATTGCACCACGTCGAAGCCTTCAGGGCTGGCCTCGGTGCAGACACTCAAGGCCGCGGCCATGGCCTGTGGGCTCAGCAGAAGCGGGGCAAGCAACAGCGGTAAGGCAGCGAGGCGCATGGTCGGGTTCCTTTACAGATCGAAGGCCCATCTGCAAGTGCAGTCTGGAAAAGGCTTACCCTAGTGGGCTCTTTTGCAAATGACTATCCCCTTTTTCATTTTAAGGGGAGTATGTGCGCTTGATGTGGGTGTGCGGCGGTTGGCAAAAAACCTCGATGGGCGGCTCGGCCGATTTTCTGCGACGAGCGGTCGCTATCGACGACAGCCTTTGTCTTGGGCGCTCGAAGCCAGAAAAAACCGGTTTTTATCAGCTCGACGCACACGGAATGTTGTTGCTTTCTAGTCTTTCTGGTATAAAGCAGCGCTCTTTTCTAGGGGCCCGGTTCCTTCACTTGTAGGTGTAGCCGGTAAGACCTCTAAAGAAACGCGGCGCCTGGCGCCAAATGACTGAGAGATTAAGCGGCCAACCCATGCCGGGTTGGGCATGTGGTTTTAGAGGGCTGAGGCATGTCGAGAGTCTGTCAAGTTACCGGTAAGGGTCCGGTGACTGGGAATAACATTTCCCACGCAAACAACAAAACCCGTCGTCGTTTCCTGCCGAACCTGCAGCATCACCGCTTCTGGGTTGAAGAAGAGAAACGTTTCGTGCGTCTGCGCGTATCTGCCAAAGGCATGCGTATCATCGACAAGCGTGGCATCACTGTCGTGCTGGCCGAAATCCGCAAAGCTGGCAAGATCTAAGGGAGCTAATCATGCGTGAATTGATTCGTTTGATTTCGAGCGCCGGTACTGGTCACTTCTACACTACCGACAAGAACAAGCGTACTACCCCGGACAAAATCGAGATCAAGAAATTTGATCCGGTTGTTCGCAAGCACGTGATCTACAAAGAAGGCAAAATCAAGTAATTGATTTTTCCTCTTACGAAAAAGGCCCGTATCGCGAGATACGGGCCTTTTTCGTTATGTGTGTCTCGTCCTGAATAAGGTTTACGTCTGTTCCAGGCCTCGATCAGCTGTTCAGCCGCACTGGATGCTGACGATGATGTTGTCGGCATTGGTCAACAGGCTGATGCGGCGGGGGACCCGTTTGCGGTCAGACACATATTTTGGGCCAGTGACCCGGACCGGTGCGCCATTGGCCTTGGCGCGTACTTCTTCGAGCAACTCGGGGGTGTACGGCTGGCCGATGGTGTATTGAGCGACTGCGACGTCGCATTGATCGGTAACGTCAGGCATGGTTGCCTCCTTGCAATGAGTAGGTTTTGAGGCGCTACGTATCAAGCGGGGGCACGTCCTGTGCAAACCCGTCCTGCAGCAGAAAACAACGCAGCGCCTGCGACACAGTCTGATCGGCCGTCGCGGCTGTTGGCCAATGGTAGATTATGAGTGTCTGTGTCGGCGGATTTTCGCTCAGGCTTTCTGTTCAAACACCACGTAGATTTTGCGGCACGGTTCCAGCACCTCCCAGGTGCCCCTGAACCCGGCCGGGATCACGAAGCGATCGCCCACGCGCAAGGTCTTGCCGTTGCCCTCGTTATCGCGAAGCACTGAAACGCCCTGAACGATTTCGCAATATTCGTGCTCGGTGTAGTTCACATGCCACTGGCCGACTTCGCCCTCCCAAACGCCTGCGCTCATCTGGCCGCAAGGGCTGTTGTAGTGGTTGTACACCGCTTGTTCGGGGTCGCCCTTGAGGACTTTGGCCGGGTCTGGCCGATAGCGATCGGGCTGGGTGGTCGCCTGGCTGAAGTCGACGATGTCCTGGATGCTCATTGGTGTAATCCCCCGTGATTGCGGCGCGAGTGGCTGGAATACTCAAAGTCTATGTTTATTAAAATGAACACCGCAAGCCCGTTTACCGACCTTGTGTCAAATATATTGAAACAACCCCGGTCACTGGTTTAGGGTGGGCGTTGCCCTGGGCCGAAAGTGCAGGCTGGCCGGGCAGCATTCCTGAGATCGTCCGCGAAGTACGCGGGGCGCTCGCATTCAACAAGAGGAGGACACTCGTATGACCACCCTGACTCGTGCCGATTGGGAGCAACGGGCTCGCGATCTGAAGATCGAAGGCCGCGCTTACATCAATGGCGAATACACCGATGCCGTCTCCAGCGAGACCTTCGAATGCATCAGCCCCGTCGATGGCCGTCTGTTGGGCAAGATCGCCAGCTGTGACGCCGCCGACGCCCAGCGCGCGGTTGAAAACGCTCGCGCCACGTTCAATTCCGGCGTCTGGTCGCGTCTGGCACCGACCAAGCGCAAAGCCACCATGATTCGCTTCGCCAGCCTGCTCAAGCAGCATGCCGAAGAACTGGCGTTGCTTGAAACCCTGGACATGGGCAAGCCGATCAGCGACTCCCTGTACATCGACGTTCCCGGTGCGGCGCAAGCCCTGAGCTGGAGCGGTGAAGCCATCGACAAGATCTACGACGAAGTCGCCGCGACCCCGCACGATCAGCTCGGCCTGGTCACTCGCGAGCCTGTCGGTGTGGTCGGCGCCATCGTGCCGTGGAACTTCCCGTTGATGATGGCCTGCTGGAAACTCGGGCCAGCGCTGTCCACGGGTAACTCGGTGATCCTCAAGCCGTCCGAAAAATCGCCGCTGACCGCTATTCGCATCGCTGCGCTGGCCGTCGAAGCCGGCATTCCGAAAGGCGTGCTGAACGTCCTGCCGGGCTACGGTCACACCGTCGGCAAGGCCCTGGCCCTGCACAACGATGTGGATACCCTGGTGTTCACCGGTTCGACCAAGATCGCCAAGCAACTGCTGATCTACTCCGGCGAATCGAACATGAAGCGCGTCTGGCTCGAAGCCGGCGGCAAGAGCCCGAACATCGTGTTCGCCGATGCACCGGACCTGCAAGCCGCCGCCGAATCGGCTGCCAGCGCCATCGCCTTCAACCAGGGCGAAGTCTGCACGGCGGGTTCGCGTCTGCTGGTCGAGCGTTCGATCAAGGACACGTTCCTGCCACTGGTGATCGAGGCCCTCAAAACCTGGAAGCCGGGCAACCCGCTGGACCCGGCGACCAACGTCGGCGCACTGGTGGATACCCAGCAGATGAACACCGTACTGTCCTACATCGAATCCGGGCACACCGACGGCGCCAAGCTGGTGGCTGGCGGCAAGCGAATTCTTCAGGAAACCGGTGGCACCTACGTTGAACCGACGATTTTCGACGGCGTCAACAACGCGATGAAGATCGCTCAGGAAGAGATCTTTGGCCCGGTACTGTCGGTGATTGCGTTCGATACCGCCGAGGAAGCTATTCAGATCGCCAACGACACGCCTTACGGCCTCGCCGCAGCGGTGTGGACCAAGGATATTTCCAAGGCGCATCTGACCGCCAAGGCGCTGCGCGCCGGTAGTGTGTGGGTCAACCAGTACGACGGGGGCGACATGACCGCGCCGTTCGGTGGTTTCAAACAGTCCGGCAACGGTCGCGACAAGTCGCTGCACGCGTTCGACAAGTACACCGAGCTGAAGGCGACCTGGATCAAGCTGTAATTTCGTAGCGGGCTCCGGTCAAAAACCGGGGCTGAACACAACGAAGATCCCCTGTGGGAGCGAGCTTGCTCGCGATAGCGGTCTGACAGTCGACGTCAATGTTGAATGTGGAACTGCCATCGCGAGCAAGCTCGCTTCCACATTTTTTTTGTGTGGTGCCAAAAAATATCCACAGGAGCGTGGAACATGCGTTGGGCGACTTATTTCGCCGTGTTGGCGTCTGTCTTGAGTGTCGGCCTGGCCCTGGGCGTCAGTATGCCGTTGGTGTCGTTTCGCCTCGAAGCCTGGGGTTACGGTTCGTTTGCCATTGGTGTCATGGCGTCCATGCCGGCCATTGGCGTGCTATTGGGTGCGAAAATCTCCAGCCATCTGGCGGCGCGCCTCGGTACGGCCAATCTGATGCGCCTGTGCCTGTGGGCCGGGGCGTTGTCCATCGGTTTGCTGGCGCTGCTGCCGAGCTATCCGGTGTGGTTGGTGCTGCGGCTGATGATCGGGGTGATCCTGACCCTCGTGTTCATTCTCGGTGAAAGCTGGATCAACCAACTGGTGGTCGAGCAATGGCGCGGGCGACTGGTGGCGCTGTATGGCAGCAGCTACGCCTTGAGTCAGCTGGCCGGGCCGTTGCTGCTCGGCGTGCTGGGTACCGAGCATGATTACGGTTTCTGGGTTGGCGTCGGTTTGCTGATCGCAGCACCGTTTCTGTTGCTGGGTCGCAGCGGTGCACCGAGCAGCGAAGCCTGCAGCGTGACCTTCAGTGACTTGCTGGCTTTCTGCCGTGGCCTGCCGGCGATTGCCTGGGCGGTGTCATTGTTTGCCGCGTTTGAAGCGATGATCCTGACCCTGTTGCCGGTCTATTGCCTGCGGCAAGGCTTCACCACCGACATTGCCTTGGCGATGGTCAGCACGGTGGTGGTGGGCGACGCGTTGCTGCAGTTGCCGATTGGCGCGCTGGCCGATCGCTTGTCGCGGCGCACGCTGTTCACCGGCTGTGCGGTCGTCTTGCTGGTATCGAGCCTGGCCATCCCATTGCTGATCGACACGCTGCTGATCTGGCCCTTGTGGGTGTTGTTCGGCGCCAGTGCCGGCGGCCTGTTCACCTTGTCACTGATCCTGATCGGCGAGCGCTATCGCGACGACGCACTGGTGCGGGCCAACGCGCATATTGCACAGCTGTGGGGGATCGGTTGCCTGATCGGCCCGTTGGCGGCGGGTGCCGGCAGTCAGTGGATCAGCGGGCATGCGTTGCCGTTGTTGATGGCGGCCGGGGCGTTCGGATTGGTGATTTTGCTGTCGCGGCAAGGGGCGTTTGGCGCGGTGCAGCCGGCTTAGATTAAAGAACAAAAGATCGCAGCCTTCGGCAGCTCCTACGGTTGAAATGCGATCCCATGTAGGAGCTGCCGAAGGCTGCGATCTTGGCGATTAAAGCTACAACATGCGCTCCAGGCCGACCGCGGTGCTGAACCAGGCATTGAACCGCCGCCACCAGCTCCCCGGCTCTTTGGTCAATACGTGCATTTTGCCGTCGTCTTCAGTCACCCAGACGATGCGGTCATGGTCCAGCTTCACCTGATAACTCAGCGCCGGCGCCATACCCTCCAGTGCCGCTTTTTGCACGTAGGCGGCCAGTTCCGGGCTGTCTACCAGCACGCCAACTTCTGTGTTCCACAGCACCGAGCGCGGATCGAAATTGAACGAGCCAATGAACGCTTTCTGCTGGTCGAAAATCATCGCCTTGCTGTGCAGGCTGGAATCGGAACCTCGGAAAGACCTGCCGTAAAAAACAGGCCCGCTGCCGCCACCTTCGCCGGGCTGACGGCGTAATTCGTACAGCTTCACCCCATGCTCCAGCAACGCCTTGCGGTAGGGGGCGTAGCCGCCATGCACGGCCGGTACGTCGGTGGCTTCGAGGGCGTTGGTCAACAAGCTCACCGACACCCCGGCGTCGGCCCGGCCGGTGAGGTAAACCAATCCCGGCTGGCCGGGCACGAAGTACGCCGAAATCATGATCAACTCTTTGCTGACACTCATAAGCTCGGGCGCCAATTGCGTGGTCAGCAGCAAATGCGGATCGGGTTCACCTTTGGACAGTACTTTGCTGGGTGCATCCCACAACGCCTGGCTCCAGGCCCAGATCAACTCGCGGCGCCAGATATCCATTCGTGGGTTAGTGGTGAAGGTCATCAATTGTTGATACAGCGCATGATTCTGTTTGCGCGTTTCTTCCAGCGATTCTTCCAGGCGGGTCCGGCTGTTCTGCAGATCCTTTTGCGTCGGCTTGCGCGACAGAAACTCATCTATCGGTTTACTCAGCGCACTGTTCCAGTATTGATCGAAGCTGTGTCCGAGTTGTTCGGCGACCGGACCGATGCCGAGCATGTCGATATCGGTAAAGTTCAAGTTAGGCTCGGCATCAAAATACTCGTCGCCCAAATTGCGCCCGCCCACGATCGCCGCGCTGTTATCCGCCAGCCACAACTTGTTGTGCATGCGTCGGTGTTGCAACGACAGCTCGAACAGCCGGCCCATGGCGCGCGTCACGCCCGTGGCACGGCCCAGGTGCAGCGGATTGAACAAGCGGATCTCGATCTGCGGATGCGCTGCCAGCGTGCCGATGGTCCAGTCCAGGCCGTCGCTGGTGGTGTCGTCGAGCAGGATCCTCACCCGCACACCGCGGTCAGCAGCCTTGAGCAGTTCTTCCACCAGCATCCGGGTGCTGATCCCGTCATGGACAATGTAGTACTGAAGATCGAGGCTGCTTTGGGCGTTGCGAATCAGTTCGGCGCGGGCAGTGAAGGCTTCACTGCTGTTGGACAGCAAGCGAAATCCGGATTTGCCCTCATGGGGCGCCGCCTGAGTCTGGATCGAGCGACCAAACGCCGAGTCGCTGGCAGGCAGCGCCTGGCTCGGTTCGCGTTGAACGTCGAAGCTGGCGCAACCACCAAGCACGCAAGTGAGAAGGAGAAGAGCAAGCAGGGGCTGTCTGAATCTCACGTAGGATTGTTCCGATTGGCGGCCGTTGTCGGCATAGGACGCCGATTCCCAGAGAAAGGTCAGTCGGTGGAGCTGTCCGTTTCCGCCAGCAGTCTGATTGCCGCAGCGCCGACCCGGCGCACCGCTTCTTCAATTTGCGGTGTTGGTTTGGCAGCGTAGTTCATCCGCAGGCAATTGCGGTACTTGCCCGAGGCGGAAAAGATGCTGCCGACGGCAATCTGTACGCCCTGGTCGTGCAAGGCGCGATTGAGTTTCAGGGTGTCGAAGCCCTCTGGCAGTTCAACCCAGAGCATGAAGCTGCCTTGTGGACGACTGGCCCGGGTGCCCGCCGGAAAATAGCGCGTGACCCAGTCGATCATTGCGTCGCGATTGCGTTGGTATTGGCTGCGCATCCGCCGCAAATGCGGTTCGAAGTGCCCGGCCTTGAGGAATTCGGCAATGGCGATCTGTGGTTGCGGCGCGGTGGAGCCGGTGCTGATGTATTTCATGTGCAGCACCCGTTCCAGATAGCGCCCCGGTGCCACCCAGCCGATGCGCAGGCCCGGTGCCAGGGTCTTGGAAAAGGAACTGCAGAGCAGGACACGGCCGTCCTCGTCGAAGGACTTGATCGTGCGCGGTCGCGGGTAGGTGTAGGACAGTTCGCCATACACATCATCCTCGATGATCGCCACGTCAAAGCGCTGTGCCAGGGTCAACAACGCGCGTTTGCGTGGTTCCGGCATGATGTAGCCCAGCGGGTTGTTGCAGTTGGGGGTCAACTGTATGGCCTTGATCGGCCATTGCTCCAGTGCCAGTTCCAGCGCATCGAGGCTGATCCCGGTGAGCGGGTCGGTAGGGATTTCCAGGGCTTTCATGCCGAGGCCCTTGAGGGTCTGCATGGCGCCATGAAAGCTTGGCGAATCCACGGCCACGATGTCTCCCTGCTCGCATATGGCACGGATGCTGGTCGACAGCGCTTCGTGGCAACCGGTGGTAACCACCAGGTCGCTGGCGCTCAACTGGCAGCCGGAGTCGAGCATCAGGCGGGCGATCTGTTCGCGCAGTTCGAGGGTGCCATGGATGTTGTCGTAATACAGGCCGGGCATGTCCTGCCGCCGGCTGATCCGTGCGAGGCCGCGCAGCAGCGGTTTCATGGTCGGCGTGGTGATGTCCGGCATGCCGCGACCCAATTGCACCACGTCCTTGCGTGGCACCGCGCGAATCAACTCCAGGACCTGATCCCACTGGGAAATATCCACCGGCCGTTGCGCCGGACGGCCAATCGCCGGCAACTCCGGCAGCGCTCGACTCACCGGCACGAAATAGCCCGACTTGGGTTTCGGCATCGCCAGGCCGCTGTCTTCCAGCACCCGATAAGCCTGCTGCACAGTGCTCAGGCTGACGCCGTGCTCGACGCTCAACGCCCGCACCGACGGCAGCCGGTCACCCGGGCGATAGAAGCCCTGTTCGATACGCGTGCCGAGCAGCTCGGCAAGGTTGACGTAGAGGGTCATGGCGCTGTCTCGGTGTGGTTCATTGGGTAAACCCATACAGATGAGGCGAAAAATTGCGATTCAGAGGGTAAAACATCAAATCTGTATGGAACTAATAACTTTCTGTTGAATCTGTAATGCTTTTCGCCGTCCACGCATCATGAAAGCTCTGGTGACCCATGTAAACAGGAGCGATCAACATGAACGGCTTGAGCGATGTGCGACTGACGTTACGCAGTCAGGAACTGGCGGCAGGGCAAAATCACGGCGCGTGCGCGGCAATCCTGCGCAACGCACCGTCCGGCCTGGGTCGCTGGGGTCTGTTCTGGCATCGTTTGCACACACGCAAGGCGTTGCTCATGCTCACGCCGGAGCAACTCAGGGATGTGGGGTTGAGTCGGGAGCAGGCGCGGGAGGAGGGGCTTAAGCCTTTTTGGCGGATCTGAGTGCTGTGGCGTTCTCCCGGACGGCATCGCGGGCAAGCCCGCTCCCACAATGGTCGCTGGTGTTCACAAAAATTGTGTTCACCGCTAATCCCTGTGGGAGCGGGCTTGCCCGCGATGAGGCCCATAAGACTGCCACTAACCGGTCAGACCAACTCTTTCATCCGATGCCACAACATCCCCAACGCCAACAACGGCGACCGCAAATGCTTGCCGCCCGGAAAGGTAATGTGCGGCACCTTGGCAAACAGGTCGAACCCACCACTGTGCTGCCCGCTGATCGCTTCAGCCAACAACTTGCCCGCCAAATGCGTGGCATTCACCCCGTGACCGGAATAAGCCTGGGCGTAATACACATTCGGCTGATCCTGCAGCCGGCCGATCTGTGGCAGGCGATTGGCACCGATGCCGATCATCCCGCCCCATTGATAGTCGATCTTCACCCCGGCCAGTTGCGGGAACACCTCCAGCATCTTCGGCCGCATGTAGGCGGCGATGTCCTTCGGGTCGCGTCCTGAATAATGACAAGCGCCGCCGAACAGCAAACGTCGATCCGCCGAGAGTCGATAGTAATCCAGCGCCACCCGCTGATCACAGACCGCCATGTTTTGCGGCAGCAGTGAGTGGGCCAGTGCTTCGCTCAAGGGTTCGGTGGCGATGATGTAACTGCCGGCGGGCAGCACCTTGCCGCTGAGTTCGGGGTTGAGATCATTGAGGTAGGCGTTGCAGCCCAGCACCAGCGTCTTGGCGCGAACCGAGCCCTGGAGGGTATGGACCTTGATCTCGGGGCCGTATTCGATGCGGGTGGCGGCCGAGCGTTCGAACAGTTTCGCCCCCAGTTGCTGTGCGGCGGCCGCTTCGCCCAAGGCCAGGTTGAGCGGATGCAAATGCCCCGAGCCCATGTCGATCAGACCGCCCACGTAACGGTCGGAGCCCACTACCGAGTGCATTTCGTTGGCTTGCAGCAACCGGGTTTCGTAACGGTAGCCGAGGCTGCGCAATTCTTCGGCGTCTTCGGCAAAGCCTTCCAGGTCGCGGGGCTTGTTGGCGAGATCGCAGTAACCCCAGGTCAGGTCGCAAGGGATCTGGAAACGCTCGACCCGCTGTCGGACGATTTCCACCGCTTCCAGCCCCATGAGTTTCATCTGATGCACGCCGTCCGGACCGATCACGTTGGCGAATTGATCGAGACCATGGCCAACACCGCGAATCAATTGCCCGCCGTTGCGCCCGCTGGCGCCCCAGCCGATCTTGTGGGCTTCGAGCAGCACCACGCTCAGGCCGCGTTCGGCCAGTTCGAGCGCCGTGTTCAATCCGGAGAATCCGCCACCGACCACGCACACATCGGTCACCAGGTCGCCTTGCAGCACCGGGTGATCAGGCTGCGGCAGACTGCTGGCGGCGTAATAGGACGCCGTGTGCCGATGGCTTGGGACAGGTTGCTGAGCACGGGCATTCATGTGCGTGTTCCTGATTCTTGTGTATAGAAAATTTGACGGAGCATAAGCCTGACCTTCCGGTACGGGCAACACTGGTCGGTTGTTGCTGTCTGGATCGCGGCTTTTGCGTCAGAATCCCGGTCTATCCCGCATTCGGTCAACGCTTCGATGAGCTGCAACAGCCAGAAAATTCGCACGCTGCGCCAGCAGATTCCCTCGTTCGAGTGCGTGCCCGGTTGCCATGACTGCTGTGGGCCTGTGACCACCTCGCCGGAAGAAATGTCCCGCCTGCCCCGCAAGACCCGGGCCGAGCAGGATGCGGCGATGGATGAGCTCAATTGCGTACACCTGGGGCCTGAGGGCTGCACCGTGTATGACGAGCGGCCGCTGATTTGTCGGTTGTTCGGCACTACCAAGACCTTGCCATGCCCCAATGGGCGGGGGCCGGTGGAGCTGATTCATCCGCGGGTCGAGAAGCAGATTCATGAGTACATGGCTTCGACCCGGCAGGTGTTGGTTTAGCGGTCGCGGTCATTCAGGGTCACCGAGTCGACTCAATCGCGAGCAAGCTCGCTCCCACAGGTACAGCGTTGCCCTTGTGGGAGCGAGCTTGCTCGCGATGGGGTCCGAATAGGCACCGGAAAATATTCAATCCGGAATCGGCAGATTCAAGCTCTCCTTCACCTCTTCCATCACGATATAGCTCTTGGATTCGCGCACATGGGGCAGCTTGAGCAGAATATCGCCCAGCAGTTTTCGGTACGAAGCCATCTCGGAAATCCGGGCTTTCACCAAATAGTCGAAATCCCCTGACACCAAATGGCACTCCAGCACGTGAGGCAGTTTCAGCACTGCGCGTCGGAACTCTTCGAAAGTATCGCCGGATTTGTAGTCGAGACTGATCTCGACGAACACCAGCAGACTGCCCTTGAGGTGCTGCGGATTGAGCCGGGCGTTGTAGCCCATGATGATCCCTTCGCGCTCCAGCCGCCGGACCCGCTCGGTACAGGGGGTGGTCGAGAGTCCGACCTTTTCCCCGAGCTCGGTGAAGGAGATCCGCCCGTCCGTTTGCAGGATCCGCAGGATGTTGCGGTCGATCTTGTCCAGCTCACGTTTGGTCTGAGTGTTGGTACGCATAGGGGATGCGCCTCCGTGAAAAGGGTTTTTGCCGAGAATTGTCGCCAAATATAGGCATTTATATAGTGAAAAGCACTGGCTAATCTTTTTTACACTGCCCACATCTACGGTCTGAACAACAAACGTCAGCGGCAAGCCGCGATGAGGGATATGAAAATGCGCGTTATGGTCTTGGGTAGCGGCGTCATCGGTACTACCAGTGCTTATTATCTGGCCCGTGCCGGGTTTGAAGTGGTGGTGGTGGACCGTCAGCCGGCTGCGGCCATGGAGACCAGTTTCGCCAACGCCGGGCAGGTGTCGCCGGGTTATGCCTCGCCGTGGGCCGCGCCGGGTGTGCCGCTCAAGGCCATCAAGTGGCTGTTGCAGCGCCACGCACCGCTGGCAATCAAGGCCACCGCCGACATCGATCAATACCTGTGGATGGCGCAGATGCTGCGCAACTGCACCGCCAGCCGTTATGCGGTGAACAAGGAGCGCATGGTCCGTCTGTCCGAGTACAGCCGTGACTGCCTCGACGAGTTGCGCGCCGAAACCGGCATTGCCTACGAAGGCCGCAGCCTCGGTACGACACAACTATTCCGTACCCAGGCTCAACTCGACGGCGCCTGGAAAGACATCGCCGTGCTGAAAGAGTCCGGCGTGCCGTTCGAACTGCTCGACCGTGCCGGCATTGCCCGGGTTGAGCCGGCGCTGGCCAGCGTCACCGACATCCTCGCCGGTGCCCTGCGCCTGCCGAACGACCAGACTGGCGACTGCCAGATGTTCACCACCCGCCTGGTCGAAATGGCGACCAAGCTGGGTGTGGAATTCCGCTTCGAACAGGACATTCAGCGCCTCGACTACGCCGGTGATCGCATCAATGGTGTCTGGATCGACGGCAAGCTGGAAACCGCTGATCGCTACGTATTGGCGCTGGGCAGCTACTCGCCGCAACTGCTCAAGCCGCTGGGTATCAAGGCGCCGGTGTATCCGCTCAAGGGTTATTCCTTGACTGTGCCGATCACCAACCCGGCGATGGCCCCGACTTCGACTATCCTCGACGAGACCTACAAGGTCGCGATCACCCGTTTCGACAACCGTATCCGCGTTGGCGGCATGGCTGAAATCGCCGGTTTTGACCTGTCGCTTAACCCGCGTCGACGCGAAACCCTGGAGATGATCGTCAACGACCTTTATCCTCAGGGCGGCGATCTGACCCAGGCGAGTTTCTGGACCGGTCTGCGTCCGACCACACCGGATGGCACGCCGATCGTTGGCGCCACACCGTTCAAGAACCTGTTCCTGAACACCGGTCACGGCACGCTCGGCTGGACCATGGCCTGCGGCTCCGGTCGCTTGCTGGCTGACCTGATGGCGAAGAAAACGCCACAGATCAGCGCCGAAGGCCTCGATATCTCTCGTTATGGCAACAAAACCCAGGAGTCCGCAAAACATGTCAATCCAGCGCCAGCTCACCAATGAGCGCATGAGCCAGATCGTTGTCCACAGCGGCACCGTCTATCTGGCAGGGCAAGTCGGCGACGACATGAGTGCCGGGATTGAACAACAGACCCGTGAAACCCTCGCCAACATCGAGCGTTTGCTGGACCTGGCCGGGACCGACAAGAGCCGTCTGCTGTCGGTAACGATCTACATGAAAGACATTGAAGCGCACTTCGAAGGCATGAATGCGGTCTGGGACAAGTGGCTGCCAAAAGGCGTCGCACCGGCTCGCGCGACGGTTGAATCGAAGCTGTGCGAACCGGAAATTTTGGTGGAGCTGTCGGTTGTAGCCGCTCTGCCGTAATTGCTCTGACATAAGTACTTCAGAACGATCCCTCTCCCGGCGCTGCAGGCGGTTTATACCCTCAGCCAGCGCCGGTTTTTATTCTCATTGACCGACCAGAAGTCTGCCGCCATGCGTCCTGCCCGTGCCCTGATCGACCTTCAAGCCCTGCGTCACAACTACCAGATCGCCCGTGAAGTCTCGGGTGCCCGTGCCCTCGCGGTGATCAAGGCCGATGCCTATGGCCATGGCGCAGTGCGTTGCGCCCAGGCACTGGAAGCGGAGGCGGACGGGTTCGCCGTGGCCTGCATCGAAGAGGCCCTGGAGCTGCGCGCCGCCGGCATTCGTGCGCCGGTGTTGCTGCTCGAAGGTTTTTTCGAAGCCGATGAACTGTCGCTGATCGTCGAGCATGATTTCTGGTGCGTGGTGCATTCGTTATGGCAGCTCGACGCCATCGAAAAAGCCGCGTTGAACAAGCCGATCACGGTCTGGCTCAAGCTCGATTCGGGCATGCACCGGGTCGGCCTGCATCCGAAGGATTATCAGGCGGCCTATCAACGGTTGCTGGCCAGTGGCAAGGTTGCGAAGATCGTACTGATGAGCCACTTCGCCCGCGCCGATGAGCTGCACAGTCAAGCCAGCTCCGAGCAAGTAGCAGTCTTTGAAGCCGCGCGCCAGGGGTTGTCCGCCGAGGTCAGCCTGCGCAACTCGCCGGCGGTGCTGGGTTGGCCGCAGATTCCGAGTGATTGGGTGCGCCCGGGCATCATGCTCTATGGTGCTACACCCTTCGAAGAAGCCAATGCCGTGGCATCACGCCTGCAACCGGTGATGACCCTCGAATCGAAAGTGATTTGCGTGCGTGAACTGCCCGCCGGCGAGCCGATCGGTTATGGCGCGAAGTTCATCACCGCCAAACCGATGCGCGTTGGCGTGGTGGCTATGGGTTACGCCGATGGCTATCCACGTCAGGCACCGACCGGCACCCCGGTGATGGTCGCCGGCCAGCGCAGTCAATTGATCGGCCGGGTGTCGATGGACATGCTCTGCATCGACTTGACCGATGTGCCGCAAGCGGGCCTGGGTTCGACCGTGGAGTTGTGGGGCAAAAATATCCTCGCCAGCGACGTGGCCAAGGCCGCCGACACGATTCCTTACCAGATCTTCTGCAACCTGCACCGGGTGCCGAAGCTCTATTCCGGGGTTTAACCCAAGGCACCCCGGACCGAAAGTCGCCTCGCCGCACAGGATTCAGGCCAAAGTGTTGTAAATACTGAACGCTGTCGCCATGATAACGCTCAATATTCCAACAACCTGAATCCCTGGAGGCTCCAGTATTGGACGTCGGTGAACGACTGCAATCGATCCGTAAGCTCAAAGGCCTTTCCCAGCGTGAACTCGCCAAACGGGCGGGCGTCACCAACAGCACCATTTCGATGATCGAGAAGAACAGCGTCAGCCCCTCGATCAGTTCGCTGAGGAAGGTACTGGGCGGGATTCCCATGTCCATGGTCGAGTTCTTTTCCGAAGAGATCCTGCAGGAAAAACCGACTCAGATCGTCTACAAGGCCAACGAGCTGATCGACATTTCCGATGGCGCAGTGACCATGAAACTGGTCGGCCGGGCCCACCCGAGCCGGGCTATCGCCTTCCTCAATGAAATCTATCCGCCAGGCGCCGACACCGGTGAAGAGATGCTCACCCACGAGGGCGAGGAAACCGGGATTTTGCTCGAAGGAAGACTGGAACTGGTGGTCGGGCTTGAAACTTTTGTGCTCGAAGCCGGCGATAGCTACTACTTTGAAAGCACCAAGCCGCATCGTTTTCGCAATCCGTTCGATGCGCCGGCGCGACTAATCAGCGCAGCTACACCCGCTAACTTTTAACAAAAGAGGCGCCCTGCCAGCATGGCGGAGGGGCCCGGACTGTTTTTCCGTTGCACGACAAGACCCCTTCGACTTTGGGGTTGTTTCAGTGTGGCGGGCTTACCGTTATACTTGCGCCCGCCTGCGAACCGTGGCCGTGGGCGTGACTAGCCACCATTGAGGGTGAACGCGTGAATCTAATTATGAAAATGCTGGCTGCACCAGCAACCGTATTGGCCCTATGGGCAGTCAGCGCTCAAGCTGCGACTAACGACGATATTGCAAAACGCCTGGAACCAGTCGGCAAAGTCTGTGTACAAGGTCAAGAGTGCAAGGGAATGGAAGTGGCCGCTTCTGCGGGTGGCGGTGATGCCAAAACCCCTGACTCGGTGATTGCAAAACATTGCAACGCTTGCCATGGCAGCGGCCTGTTGGGCGCGCCGAAAATCGGTGATGCCGCCGCTTGGGGCGAGCGTTCCAAGAAAGAAGGCGGCGTTGACGGATTGCTGGCAAAAGCCATCTCGGGCATCAATGCGATGCCACCCAAAGGCACGTGCGCCGATTGCTCCGATGCCGACCTCAAGGGCGCCATCGAGAAGATGTCCGGCCTGAAATAAGGCTTCATCTTCAGCGAAAAAGCCGCTTGCGAGCGAATGCTGTTCAGTTATGAAATTGTAGGAGCGAGCTTGCTCGCGATGGTCTCAAGAGCGCCGCGTTTAGCCAGTAAACACGCGTTATTGTTCACGTCCTTCGCCAGCAAGCTCGCTCCTACAGTGGACCGCATGCCGCTTGTGAGCGGCTTTTTTGTGCCTGCGATTTGCCCTTGGGACTATTCTTTGCAGCAAAGGCCCGGCAAGCCCGGTCCAACCCGATTCACGGAATGTAAAGGGAGGATCCGATGGTGCAGCTGTGTTCTATCGAGCAGGCGGTCGATGACGTGTTGGCACGATTGCCGGCGCATATCCACATGGGCTTGCCCCTCGGCCTGGGCAAACCCAACCACTTCGTCAACGCGCTGTTTCAACGCATTGCACAATTGCCCGAACGGCAACTGACCATTTACACCGCCCTGTGCCTCGGCCGCCCTTCGTTAGGCGACGGTCTGCAAAAGCGCTTCCTCGAACCCTTCATCGAACGGGTTTTCGGCGACTACCCGGAGCTGGACTTCCTGGCGGGTCTTCACCAGGACAACCTGCCGTCGAACATTCGTATCCAGCAATTCTTCCTGCAGCCTGGCAGCTTGCTCAACAGTGCACCGGCGCAACGCGATTACATCAGCAGCAACTACAGTCACGCCGCTCGGGACATCAATGCCGCCGGCTTGAACCTGGTGGCGCAGCTGGTGGCCAGTCACAGCGAGCATCCCGACCGCCTGAGCCTGAGCTGCAACCCGGACATCACCCTCGACCTGTTGCCGATGATCGACAAGCGCCGGGCCGCAGGGGAGACGATCCTGCTGCTAGGGCAGGTGCACAACGACTTGCCGTACATGCCTGGCGACGCGGAAATCGGCATCGACGCCTTCGACCTGTTGATTGACGAGAAAGACAGCACGACGCTGTTCTCCACGCCGAACATGCCGGTGGGTTTTCAGGATCACTTCATTGGCCTGCATGCCAGCACGCTGGTGCGCGATGGCGGCACCTTGCAGATCGGTATCGGCGCGATGGGGGATGCCCTGACCGCCGCGTTGCTGGCGCGACAAGCCGACAATGACGGGTACAAGGCCTTGCTCGCGGACATCAATCTCAGCCAGTGGGCACAACTGATCGAACGCGAGGGCGGCGTCGAACCCTTTGCCAAGGGCCTTTACGGCTGCAGCGAAATGTTCGTCAACGGCTTGCTGGTGCTGGCGGATGCCGGGATCGTGCGGCGCAAGGTCTACCCCGATGTACCGACCCAGCAACAGGCGAATGCCGGCACCCTGGATGAGGGCGCGCAAACCGACGGCATCTCGGTGCATGGTGGCTTTTTCCTCGGGCCGCGCAGTTTTTATGAGCGCCTGCGGGCGTTGCCCCAGAGCAAGCGGTTCGAATTCAACATGACCCGCATCAGCTACATCAACGAGCTCTATGGTCAGGAAGAGCTCAAGCGTCTGCAGCGCCTCGATGCGCGCTTTATCAATACCGTGTTCACCATGACCCTGCTGGGGGCCGGGGTGGCGGATCAGCTGGAAGACGGGCGGGTGCTCAGCGGTGTGGGTGGGCAATACAACTTTGTAGTCCAGGGCCATGCGCTGGAAGGTGCGCGGTCGGTGCTGCTGCTGCGCAGCTGGCGCGAGTCGGGGGGTGACGTCAGTTCGAACATCGTCTGGGAGTACGGCCATTGCACGATCCCGCGGCACCTTCGGGACATCGTGGTGACCGAATACGGCATCGCCGATTTGCGCGGCAAGACGGATGCGGCAGTGATCGAAGCATTGCTGAACATCAGCGATTCACGCTTTCAGCCGGGGTTGATCGAGCAGGCGCAGAACGTTGGCAAGTTGCCAAAGAACTTCCACATCGATCCACGGTTTGCGCAAAACAATCCGCAGCGTTTGCAGGCGATTCAGGCGCAACATCCGAATCTGTTTCCTGAGTATCCGCTGGGGTGTGATTTCACCGAGGTGGAGCGGGATGTGTTGCGGGCGCTGAACTGGTTGAAGAGCAAGTTCAAGCTCACGCAGATTCTGGAGTTGGGTAAGGCTGCGCTGGATGCGCCGGAGCCGTCGGCGTTCCCCGGGCATCTGGAACGGATGCAGCTGACCCACCCGGAAGGGCTGAAAGAGGATTTGTTTCAGCGGCTATTGCTCACCGGCCTCAAGGCCACCACGCAATAACAGCCAACACAAAACCTTGTAGGAGCTGGCTTGCCAGCGAAGGCGGCGTAACTGCCAACAGAGATGTCGAATGTTATGGCCTCTTCGCTGGCAAGCCAGCTCCTACAGGGGTGCGGCGTCAGGGCTTTACTCGATGAAGGTCACGACACCGCCAACCAGCGACTGAACGCGAGCCAACGATTCAACCCGATAACCCTGCGCATCCAGCTCCGCACGCCCACCCTGGAACGACTTCTCGATCACGATCCCCAAACCCGCGACGGTAGCGCCAGCCTGTTTGATGATCGAAATCAGCGCTTGCGACGCCTTACCGTTGGCCAGAAAGTCATCGATGATCAGCACGCGGTCGCTGCTGGTCAGGTGGCGCGGGGAGATCGCCACCGTGCTTTCGGTCTGCTTGGTGAAAGAGTAAACGGTCGCCGACAGTAGGTTTTCGGTCAGGGTCAGGGACTGATGCTTGCGCGCAAAAATCACCGGCACGCCGAGGTTCAGACCGGTCATGATCGCCGGGGCAATGCCTGAGGCTTCGATGGTGACGATCTTGGTGATGCCCGAATCCTTGAACAGCGTGGCGAATTCGTCGCCGATCAGCTTCATCAGGGCCGGGTCGATCTGGTGGTTCAGAAAGGCGTCGACTTTCAGGACCTGGTCGGAAAGCACGATGCCTTCTTCGCGGATTTTCTTGTGCAGTGCTTCCATGAAGCTTTCCTCTAATGACGCCTGTGCGTCCAGGGCTGGTTAAAAAGTAGTCGATTTTAGCGCTTTAACATCGCGCGTATATCCGCCAATGCGGTATTGCCACGGACGGCTTTGACTTCAACGGGTGTGTCGTCGGTGCCTTCCCAGGCCAAGTCGTCCGGTGGCAGTTCATCGAGGAAGCGGCTCGGGGCGCAATCGATGATCTCGCCGTATTGCTTACGCTTGGCGGCGAAGGTGAAGGCCAACGTTTGACGCGCACGGGTAATCCCCACGTAGGCCAGGCGGCGTTCTTCCTCGATGGTGTCGGCTTCGATGCTGGAGCGGTGCGGGAGGATTTCCTCTTCCATGCCCATGATGAACACGTAGGGAAATTCCAGGCCCTTGGAGGCGTGCAAGGTCATCATCTGCACGCCTTCGGCGCCGTCTTCCTCTTCCTGCTGACGTTCCAGCATGTCGCGCAGCACGAGTTTGCCGATGGCGTCTTCGACAGTCATCTCGCCTTCTTCGTCTTTCTCGAGCGTGTTCTTCAACGCCTCGATCAGGAACCAGACGTTACCCATGCGGTAGTCGGCGGCCTTGTCGCTGGAGCTGTTGGTGCGCAGCCAGTTCTCGTAGTCGATGTCCATGACCATGCTGCGCAGCGCGGAGATCGGGTCTTCACCGGCGCATTGCTCGCGGACCCGGTCCATGAAGCGCTTGAAGCGCGACAGGCGATCGGTGAAACGGGCATCCAGATGTTCGCCCAGGCCGATTTCGTCGGTGGCGGCGTACATCGAGATTTTTCGCTCGGTGGCGTAGTTGCCAAGCTTTTCCAGCGTGGTCGAACCGATTTCCCGGCGTGGGACGTTGATCACCCGCAGGAAGGCGTTGTCGTCATCCGGGTTCACGATCAGGCGGAAGTAAGCCATCAGGTCTTTCACTTCCTGACGTCCGAAAAAGCTGTTGCCGCCGGACAATCGATAAGGAACCTGGTGATGCTGCAACTTCAGCTCGATCAACTTGGCCTGGTAGTTACCGCGATACAGGATCGCGAAATCGCTGTACGGCCGATCGGTGCGCAAGTGCAGGCTGAGAATTTCCACGGCCACGCGCTCGGCTTCGGCGTCTTCGTTGCGGCAGCGGATCACCCGGATCTCGTCGCCGTGACCCATTTCACTCCACAGCTGCTTTTCGAATTCGTGCGGGTTGTTCGAGATCAGCACGTTGGCGCAGCGCAGGATGCGGCTGGTGGAGCGGTAATTCTGCTCGAGCATGACGACTTTCAGGGACGGGTAATCGTCCTTGAGCAACATCAGGTTTTCCGGGCGGGCGCCCCGCCAGGCGTAGATCGACTGGTCATCGTCGCCGACCACGGTGAACTGGTTGCGGGTGCCGATCAGCAGCTTCACCAGCAGATATTGGCTGGCGTTGGTGTCCTGGTATTCGTCCACCAGCAGGTAGCGGACTTTGTTCTGCCACTTTTCAAGGATGTCGGCGTGTTCCTGGAAAAGTTTTACCGGCAGCAGGATCAGGTCGTCGAAGTCCACCGCATTGAACGCCTTGAGCGTGCGCTGATAGTGGGTATAGACGATGGCGGCGGTCTGTTCCTTGGGGTTGCGCGCATTTTCCAGGGCTTCGGGCGGCAGGATCAGGTCGTTTTTCCAAGAGCCGATCATGTTCTTGATCTCGTCGACACCGTCGTCGCCCGAGTATTCTTTCTGCATGATGTCGGTCATCAAGGCTTTGACGTCGGTCTCGTCAAAGATCGAAAAGCCCGGCTTGTAGCCCAGGCGAATATGTTCCTTGCGGATGATGTTCAGGCCCAGGTTGTGAAAGGTGCATACCGTCAGGCCGCGGCCTTCGCCGCCCTTGAGCAGGGTGCCGACCCGTTCCTTCATCTCGCGCGCGGCCTTGTTGGTAAAGGTCATGGCGACGATGTACTGGGCGCGAATGCCGCAGTTCTGGACCAGGTGCGCGATCTTGCGCGTGATCACGCTGGTCTTGCCGGAGCCCGCGCCGGCGAGCACCAAAAGAGGGCCGCCGACGTAGCTCACGGCTTCTTGCTGCCGGGGATTGAGTCGGGACATACGAAATAAGGGAGTCGTTTGCGAAATGGGCCGGCATTTTAACAGGCTCAGCGAATTGTGCTGCTCTCTCCGACTTGTGACGCAGCACGCTTTCGCCGATTGCCGGTTTTGTTACTTTCACGCAGGATGCGCGGTGAATTTTCGACTAATGTTCGAAATTCGAATTCAAGGCTGCGTTTGACAACCGATGTCATTTGGTCATTGGTGACCGGCGCTGCATAATGCCCGCCGCCTACATCATTGCAGAGTCTGGGGAGCCAGCTTGTCTACGCCTGTCGAACCCTTGCGTTTGCTGCTGCTGGCCGAAGAGCCGGGGTGGGCGGCGTTGTTGCGCGAGTGCCTGGCTCCGATGGGGAGCTCGGCCGTGCTGATCAGCGCGCCGAGCTGGGAGTCGGTCAGCCGTCTGTTCGATGACAACCGCAGCGCGGTGTTATTGACGATCCCGGCACTTGCGCCTCTGCCGGGTCGTTGCAATCTGCCGACGGTATTGCTGCTCGAACATGAGCCGCTGTCGCCGCCCGATGGTGTGAGCGACTGGCTGGTGCGCGATCTGCTGGATGCGGGCATGCTGCGCCGTTGCCTGCGCCATGTGCGTGAGCGCGGCGTGCTGGAAAACACCCTGCAGCGCCTGGCCGAGCAAGACCCGCTGACCGGCATCGCCAACCGCCAGGGGTTCCAGACTTTGCTGACAGCGCGCCTGGCGGAAAACGAAGGCCGCGGCCTGGCGCTCGGCCATCTCGACCTCGACAACTTCCGTCATGCCAACGACTCCCTCGGCCATCAAGCCGGTGATCGATTGATCCTGCAAGTGGTCGCTCGGCTTAAAAGCCAGCTCGAAGCCGGCGATCAGCTGGCGCGGTTGGGCAGCGATGAGTTTGCTTTGTTGATCGACACCCGTCGCGCGCCCGAACGCGCCGAGTGGATGGCCGAACGCATCACCGAAGCGCTGGCCGAGCCCTATTGGATCGACGGCGAAAGCCTGCTGATCGGTTCCAGTCTGGGTATTGCCCACGCCCGGGCCCAGGCCGGTGCCGACCCGCTGATGTGGCACGCGCACATTGCCATGCAGCAGGCCAAGAGCACACAGGGCTGCACCTTTCACATCTTCAACGAACGCATCAATCGCAATGCCCGCAGCATGGCGGACCTCGAAAGTGAGCTGCGCCGGGCCTTGCGTCGCGATGAGCTGGAGTTGCACTACCAGCCACGGCTGAACCTTGCGGACGGGCAAATCGTCGGCCTCGAAGCCTTGGTGCGCTGGCGGCATGCGGAACGCGGCTTGCTGCCACCGAGCGAATTCGTGCCGCTGGCCGAGCAAAGCGGGTTGATCGTGCCCCTCGGTTACTGGGTGATTTCCCGCGCCTTGCGGGACATGCAGGCGCTGCGCGAGCGGGGTTTGCCGGCGTTGCACATGGCGATCAACCTGTCGTTCCGCCAGTTTCAGGACAGCCAATTGCTGTCGACCCTGAGCCGGCTGATTGCCGAGCGCGGCGTCGAGGCGCAGTGGCTGGAGTTCGAACTGACCGAAACCGCGGTCATGCGCCGCAGCGATCTGGTGAAACAGACCATGGATGCCCTGGGGCGCCTGGGCGTACGCTTCTCCCTGGACGACTTCGGCACCGGATTCTCTTCGTTCGTGCACCTCAACAGCCTGCCGATTGCCTTGCTGAAGATCGACAAGAGCTTTGTCGGCGGCATGGAACAGCGCGAAGAAAATCGCAAACTGGTGCATGCGATGATCAACCTGGCACACAACCTCAATCTCGAAGTGGTCGCCGAAGGTGTGGAAACGCCGGAGCAGCTGAGTCTGTTGCGCGGGTTTGGGTGTAATCAGGTGCAGGGGTATCTGATCAGCAAGCCGTTGCCGATGGCGGAGTTGATCGAGTATCTGAGCTTTGGCGGCGGTCAGCAGCCGATGATGGATGTGGGGGGCTGACGGCCACCACAACCCCTGTAGGAGCTGGCAAGCCAGCTCCTACAGGGGGTCTCAGTCCGCCTGGGCGATTTGGAAGTTGGTCCCTGACAACGGCTCCCGCCGAATCATCCGCTTCATCTTCCACTCAAACGCCAACGTCAAACTCACCGCCGCGCACGCCAACCCCAGCGCCAGGCCCCACCAGACGCCCGTCGGGCCCCAGTTCATATGGAAGGCCATCCACCAGGCGGCCGGCGCACCAATCAACCAATAGCAGCCCAGCCCGACCAGGAACGTGGTCTTGGCATCCTTGAGCCCGCGAATGCAGCCCATGGCGATGGTTTGCGTGCCGTCGAACAGCTCGAACCATGCCGCGACCGTCAACAGGCTCACGGCCAGGTTGATGACCTCGCGAAATGCCGGGTCGTTGTGGTCCAGGAACAGGCCGATCAACTGGTTCGGCAGCAGCCAGAAGACCATCGCAAAGCCCAGCATCGCCGCCGCCCCGAAAGCAATCCCGACCCGCCCGGCCAGCCGCGCACCCAACAGTTGCCCCGCACCGTAGTGCTGGCCGATGCGCATGGTGATCGCATAGGAAAGCCCCGCCGGAATCATGAACGCCACCGAGACGATCTGCAGGGCAATCTGATGCGCCGCCAACTGCGTACTGCCCATGGTGCCCATGCACAACGCAGCGAAGGCAAACAGCCCGACTTCCACCGCGTAGGTGCCGCCAATGGGCAGGCCGAGGCGCCACAGTTCCTTCAGATACTGACGGTTGGGCCGCGACAGGCCCTGGCGCAGTGGATAAGCGTCGTAGGCCGGATGCCGACGGATGTGCAGCGCAAGCGCCAGCGCCATGAGGTTGGCAACGATCGCCGTCACCAGGCCGATGCCCACCAGACCCATTTTCGGCAAGCCGAACATGCCGGTGATCAACGCATAATTGAGCAGGAAGTTGGCCACCGTGCCGCCGAGGCTGATGACCATCACCGGCGTCGCGCGGCCGATGGCGCTGGTAAAACCGCGCAGGGCCATGAAGCTCAAATAGCCGGGCAGGGCGAACGGCAGGATCAACAGGAACTGCCCGGCCGCCTCGACGTTGGTTTCGGTCTGGCCGAACAGCAACAGCACCGGTTTGAGGTTCCACAGCAGCAAACCCGCCACCAGCGCCATCAGCCACGCCAGCCACAAGCCGGCCTGGGTCAGGCGCGCCGCACCGACGATGTCGCCAGCGCCCTGACGGATCGCCACCAGGGTGCCGACCGCCGCAATGACGCCGATGCAAAAGATCGACACGAACGAATAACTGGCCGCACCCAGGCCGCCGCCGGCGAGTGCCTCGGGACTCAGGCGCGCCATCATCAAGGTGTCGGTGAGGACCATCAGCATGTGCGCCAACTGCGAGGCAATCAACGGCCCCGCCAGCCGCAGGATGGCCCAGAGTTCAACACGCGCTGGATGCTGCATGTTCATCACGCTCGATTGTCAAAGTAAGCAGGAAAGCGTCGATTCTCGGCGCTCTGCGGGGATTTCACAAAGGGATAAAAAGGATGGGTGGCATGATTAAAACTCATGCTGCCGGGTTTCTGATAAGTTGGTGTCATTCCCTGCAGGAGCCTTTCTGATGTCTCGTCGTCTTCCTCCCTTGTATGCCCTTCGCGCATTCGAAGCGGCGGCACGGCATAGTTCATTCACCCGCGCCGCCGAAGAGTTGTCGATCACTCAGAGTGCCGTCAGTCGGCACATCCGTACGCTGGAAGAGCATTTCGCCTGTCGGTTGTTCCACCGCAGCGGGCGCAATTTGCAACTGACGGAGTCAGCGCGGCTGATCCTGCCCGGCATCCGCGAAGGCTTCACGGCCCTGGAGCGAGCCTGCAATACGCTGCGCGCCGAGGATGACATCCTGCGCATGAAAGCGCCGTCCACCCTGACCATGCGTTGGCTGCTGGCGCGGCTCAGCCGTTTCCGGCATCTGCAACCGGGCAACGAGGTGCAACTGACCAGCGCCTGGATGGACGTCGACTCGGTGGACTTCAATCATGAACCGTTCGACTGCGCCGTCATCCTCAGCAACGGCAATTTTCCTCCAGACTGGGAGGCCAGTTTCCTGTTTCCGGAAGAGCTGATTCCAGTCGGCGCGCCGAATCTTCTGAACGATCAACCGTGGGATGTCGCGCGCCTGGCCAATGCCGAACTGCTGCACCCGACACCGGATCGTCGTGACTGGCGCAATTGGCTGGAGCGCATGGGCCTGACCGATCAGGTGTCGCTCAAGGGCGGGCAGGTGTTCGATACGCTGGAGCTGGGCATGATCGCCGCCGCCCGAGGGTACGGCGTATCCATGGGTGATCTGCTGATGGTGGCGGAGGACGTTGCTCAGGGACGGCTGAGCCTGCCGTGGCCGACGGCCGTCGCCAGCGGTGAGAAATATTACCTGGTCTGGCCGAAAACCCGACCGGGCGGTGAGCGTATGCGCCGGCTCAGCGATTTCCTGCAGGGCGAAGTGCGGGCGATGGAGCTACCGGACGTCGAGCGTCTGGGCTGAATCGATGCGGTTTGTTCGGTCACACATTTTGAATTCGCCTCTATTCCCTGTGGGAGCGAGCTTGCTCGCGATGGGATCGCTTCAATGTTCTGAATTAATGCAAAGCGTCGAATCGCCAAGTCTTCTGTGATCTTGTTTATAGAGCTTGATGAATCGTTTCAGCCAGTCTATAAAAATGGCACAACTCCAAGAAAGGCTGCTGCCATGACCCCGCTCAAACTCCTCGTTAGCCTCGGCGCACTGTCCACTGCCTCCCACGCCATGGCCTGGGACTACGTCCTGCTCGACACCGACAAGGCCGCCCAAAACTGGCAGATCACCAGCCAGCAACTCGGCGTGAAAACCGACAAACCCTTCTCCGTGGCCCTGCGCACCTTGCACGGTGGTCGGCAGGAAGGCGTCAGCATCGTCGACATCGATAACGGCTCCATGAAGCTCTCGGTGGTGCCCACTCGCGGGATGAACGTGCTGCAGGCTTCAGTTGGCACAGTACGCATGGGATGGGATTCGCCGGTCAAAGAAGTGGTCAATCCATCCTTCATCGAACTCAACGGTCGCGGTGGCCTGGGTTGGCTGGAAGGCTTCAACGAACTGGTCACCCGCTGCGGCTACGAATGGGTTGGCCACCCCGGCATGGACAATGGGGAATTGCTGACCCTGCACGGTCGCGCCGCCAATATCCCGGCCAGCAAAGTCACCCTGCACATCGACGAGAAACCGCCTTATGCCATCAGCCTGCGCGGCGAGCTGAAAGAGCAGGCGTTCAAGAAGGTCGACTTCTCTGTGGCGACCGAACTGGTCACCGAACCTGGCAGTGTGAGCTTCAGCCTCAACGACACCCTGACCAATAACGGCGACTATCCGAAGGAATACCAGGCGCTGTACCACAGCAACTTCAGCACCCCCTTCCTCGAGCAGGGCGCCCGCTTCGTCGCGCCGGTGAAACAGGTATCGCCGTTCAACGACAAGGCCAAAGGCGATCTGCCGGGCTGGCAAACCTACCGCGCACCCACCAAGGACTACGACGAAACGGTGTACAACGTGGTGCCCTACGCCGACGCCAAGGGCGATACGCTGACGGTGCTGCACAACAAGGCCGGCAGCCTGGGCGTTTCGGTCGGCTTCAACACTCAAACACTGCCCGTGTTCTCCCTGTGGAAAAACACCGACACCCAAGGACAGGGCTATGTCACGGGTCTTGAACCGGGGACGAGCTTTTCCTACAACCGCCGGTATCAGCGGCCACTGGGCCTGGTGCCGACGATTGGGCCGAAGGAGCAGAAGCAATTCCTGATCAGCTATAGCTTGTTGGCGGACAAGGGCGCCGTGGATCAGGCGCTGAAGCGGGTGAGCGAGATTCAGGATGGGCGGGAAACTGAGGTGCGGCAGGTACCGTTGGTGGATCTCACCAAGGGATGACATCCCGAACCCTTTTTATTTCAGTTCGCTGAAGGCTTCCTCCACTGCACGCGTGAGGCGCTCTCCTAACTCTGGTCTTTCTACAAACAGGGGATAGCGCTTGAGTAATTTGTTGGAAAGCGTATGTCCGTTTTGGCGCACGGCCCGGATGATCTGGTCCAATTCATTGTCCGGCGCCTCCAGGAATTGTTTAATGCTTCTGCGGGCGGTGTCATTCGCCCAAAGAAATTGCGCCTCCAGCCGCATTTCCTGAGTCAGCGTATCGTCGATGACCTGCGCCAGATAAACCGCATGAGCCGTCAGGTCTGGGTAGCGCCATGTTGGCAACGCATCGTCATACCCCGTGAAGTGGAGGTTGTAATGAACGCCATCCTCTGCCTCGACGGTTTCGCCAAACCGATACTGGGGCGCGTAATGTTTCATCAGTGGGCGGGAAAAACTCTCAAGTACGCGATCATAGGCGGCTTTGTTTTGAGTGCTGTGAGTAATCGTGGCCGAGACAGGAAGAATGACAGGTGGAGGTATTACTCCATCGCGCCGTAGTACATCGTTGATCAAGAAACGGGAGATGCGCCCATTGCCGTCAGCCATAGGGTGGATATAGACAAAGCCGAATGAGGCAACGGCTGCACGTAAGATCGATGACTGAGATTGAGTGTTCTGCAAAAATTGGCTCAGGCCTGTGAGCATGGAGCGGGTGTGATCCCAATGCGGGGCGATGTAATCGATCACGGGCTGATAACGCGCGGTGTGCCCTACATAAACTGGCGAGCGACGGATGCCGTAGCGTAACGCCGTCTTCCCAAGAATTTCACGCTGTAACCCTTCCAGCGTGTCTGGCTCAAGAGGATCGGAATGTGTTCCGCATTCCGTTTCCATGACATTGGCGAATCGGCGTATACGGTCCTCTTCGTCCTGCTCATGCTCGATGAGGAAACTGGCCCGGCTTTCCTTGACTGTCAGCCACACGGTACTGCGCATGATCAGATCGATGCCGAAATCGGATTCAAGCTCTCCCAGTTTGCTCGCAATGTCGTAACGTTCTGCGTTTCGGACTGCCTCATTCCGCCGAATCATTGGACAGTATGTTCTGCTGCCCGGCAAATTATTTCGAACACGCCATCGGGGGTTATTGACGGCTGCCCCGACGAGATAATCCTTTGGATTCAATGCATCGACATAGTTACCTGTTCGAGTAGACGCAACATTCAGTTCATCCGGCATCAACCACTCGTAGAGAAAGCACGCTCGCCGGGCAAATATCCCAACGGGCTCTCGAGTAATCCACTCCTCCAGCGCCTCTTTCACCGTCTCTAACGCATAAAGACGTGCGAGGAATTCCAAATGCACGCCTTCATAACGCAGAGCAAACGCCAAATGATCACTCATATTGGGCTTGGGACGATAAACCTCCGGATAGATCTCGTTGCGCAGATCTCCCAGTTGAGTGCTTGAGCGACGTGAGCCTATCTCGCTGCTGATGGGAAACGGTTGTACTGGAAATATCCGGTATTCGTGAGACAGCCAGAGATAGCCGATGCTGGACATAAATTCGCTTAACTCGTGCTCAAAAACGATTAGAAATACATGTTTCATTAAAAAAACGCTTACAGCAATGGTTGATGTGAGTGGCGCTTAGAATCAGGTGAATTTGTACAAAAAACCTTATCTAGGCAAAAAAACGCTTAGGGAATGAGGTTTTTCAGAAAAAACACTTATGCGACTATGGGCTCGAGGGCCTGTATTGAAGCGCCTCAGCCAAATGTTCGCGTCGAATGCCATCGAGTTGCTCAAGGTCCGCCAAGGTGCGCGCCACTTTGAGCAGCCGGTGGGCGCCTCGCAGGGACAAGGTCAAACGCTCGCAGGCGGTTTCCAGCCAGTTTTCATCGGCTGTGGATAGCTTGCAGTGTTTGCGCAGGCCCGGTAGATCAAGGAATGCGTTCGCACAGCCCTGGCGTTTCTGTTGCCGTTCTCGTGCATTGGCGACCAGCACCGCCGCGGTGGCCGTGTCGTCACCGGGTTTCGATGCGGGATTCAACGCCGTGGCTTCGCGGGCGACGGTCAGGTGCAGGTCGATGCGATCCAGCAGCGGCCCCGACAATTTGTTGCGATAACGCTGGACCATGTCCGGTGTGCAGGAACAGCGCCCACTCGGTTCACCCAGATACCCACAGGGACAGGGATTCATCGCCGCGACCAGCTGGAAGCGCGCCGGGAAGCGTACGCGGTCCCTGGCGCGGGCGATCACGATGTGACCGGATTCCAGTGGCTCCCTCAGTACCTCCAATACCTTGCGGTCAAATTCCGGGAGCTCATCGAGGAACAGCACGCCATGATGGGCGAGGGTGATTTCACCGGGTTGTGGTTTTGAACCGCCACCCACCAGTGCCGGGCCGGAGGCGGAGTGATGGGGGTGGCGAAAAGGTCGCTGCGGCCAATGGCTCAACGGCACGCAACTGGCGACCGACTGAATCGCCGCGACTTCCAGCGCCTCGCTTTCTGCCAATGGCGGCAACAGCCCCGGCAGACGACTCGCCAGCAGGGTTTTCCCCGTTCCCGGTGGCCCGCTGAACAGCAGGTTATGCGCCCCCGCCGCCGCAATCAGCAACGCACGCTTGGCCGCGAGTTGGCCCTGCACTTCGTTCAAGTCGGGATAAGGTTTGCTGGCATGCATCAAGCCATCCGAAACGTAAGGCTCGATGGGCGTATGACCATTGAAATGCGCAACGGCTTCCAGCAGATGATCCACCGCAATCACCTTCAAGCCCGATGCCAGGCACGCCTCTTCGGCATTGGCCCGCGGCACCACCAATGTCCGTCCGGCCTTGCGCGCGGCCAGTGCCGCCGGCAACACACCACGAACGGCCCGCACTGCACCGGACAGCGCCAATTCCCCAAGGCATTCCACATCGTCCAGCGTCAAGCTCGGCACCTGGACACTGGCCGACAGGATCCCCAGGGCAATCGCAAGATCAAATCGGCCGCCATCCTTCGGCAGATCAGCGGGAGCGAGATTCAACGTAATGCGCCGCGCCGGAAATTGCAGACCCGAATTGATGATCGCGCTGCGAACCCTGTCCTTGCTCTCCCTCACGGCTGTTTCGGGCAAGCCGACCATCGTGAGGGATGGCAAACCATTGGCCAGATGGACTTCCACGGTGACGGCGGGTGCATCCACGCCAATCTGGGCGCGGCTGTGGACGATGGAGAGGGACATGGTCGTTCCTTGAGCTGACGGAGAACCGCTTCCTGCGGTTTTTAAAGGGTAGTCGAGCCGGAAGGAGGCGCTGAAGTAGACGTTTACAAGAAGTATCAATGAGTCGTTTGAGCCCGCTGATTGACAGAGCGTCTAGTCAATGAATTAGTCATCTGATCGTAGAATAGGCATTCTGCAATTGATAGAATTCGGGTCAAGGGCTCCTATAGAGCAGGGGTGTTGAGGTTCACTACGATATTGCCTCAATACTGTGGATGTGCAGGATTCGTGGATCCTGTGGTAGCGGCAACCGGCGACAGTGGTTGGCTTACGACCCCTTTCGAGAGGATTCTCGGACGTGCTAAGCGAGCGCTGCGACTACCAGCCCTGAATTACATTGCAAAAAGGCGCCTTAGGCGCCTTTTTTGCTTTCAGAGTGCCCTCATTCTTTGCACCCGAGTTTCAAGGCGAAAAAGCGTAAAGAGCACGTGCTATCAATCAGACCATTAAGCTGTTTTTTGTAGGACCGTTCCTAGATAGATGAAGGACCCCGGTGAAAGAGCGAGGAACTTGGCTCCTTACGATCAGGCAGTGCGCGCGGCACGTCTTGCAGTCGAACCCACGACTAATTATCCAATATTAATTATTATTGACTATTTGGGTGAAGCAATCCTCCTAGTTCACTAGTACAGTAAATATGAGTATTGAAAAAATTCAAGATTTGACTTTTTTGTTGGAATCAGTTTATTTTGCGACAAAATAAAATTGGATCCAATAATAAGGGCGGTGACTGTGGACATATTGATGGGCTTGGTTGCTGCATTATTTTGGGGCGGAACAGACTTTCTTGTAGGATTAAACGCACGTGCTGTCGGGGTAAAAAGAGCCGTGTTTTTCGGTCAGGCATTAGGTTTTATCTTGATGAGCGCTCTTCTGCTCCTATACCCAGCCTATTTTGTAAAGTCTTTGTCGGCTCCAACGAAAGTCTGGATTTTGGGAGGGGTCGCTGCTGTGTTAACAGTTGTCGGCGCGTTGGCTCTATCAAAAGCCTTTGCATTAGGTAAGGCAGCAATTGTTGCGCCACTTGTAACGTCGTACGGTGTGTTTACCACGGCGCTAGCGTGGGTCAGTGGGGACGTTATTGTCCTCACACAGTTAGCCGGAATAGCCGTGTGCGTTGTTGGAGTACTTCTGACCAGTGCGCATAGCAACGCCGATGGCGCTATCAAGCGTCAAAGCAAAGCGTCAATAGTGTATGGTCTGCTTGCTGCGCTTTTGTATGGTGCAAGTTTCTGGATTCAGGGGAAATATACCCTGCCCATACTTGGGCCGATTACCATGTTGTGGCTTGGCTACGCGGTTGGTCTATTTCTTTTGTTCTTTCTGGTGCTGAAAGTGGATGCAGGTCTGAAATTACCTTCTGCGAAAAGTTTCGGTACCTTGACGAGTGCCAGCTTATTGAACTTGGGCGGGTTCTCTGCGTTTTCGTTCGGCGCGATCAGCGGTTCCGTGTCGGTAGTGACAGTAATTAGTACTTTGTCAGGTGGGATAGCGGCGGTATTGGGTTATTTTTTCTTTAAAGAGCGTCTTGGCATGATACAGGTGGTAGGCATTGTCTTGGTTCTGGTGGGAGCGATAATTCTACATTTGTTTCACTGAGTCTTAGCGCCGATTCTGTCCAAAAATGCTGATCGTTATATGTAAGGCATTTCCTTAAAAGCATTCGGATTGCTCTGTCAGACCCAACACGCCGCCAAGGAAGGCCGACTACCACCGCCTGAAGCTTCGGGACTCAGCTCCATTTGTCCTTCGTCTTGTTGGCCAGTCAGTGGCACCGGGTGATGGATTGGCGAGCTCCAAAATGGGGCGTTTCAAGGAGGATTTACATTTGAAATATTGACTAGAGGTGGGCATTAACGAATCATCGTTTTTGAGGACTGCAACTGCGCATTCGTCGGGACTGGGCACCAGCTAAGGCCCCCCCGCATTTTTGGCAGCAGAGAAAGCTGGTTTCTCTGAAGTAGTGACGATGGGTTCGCCTGTCGGATTCTGAACCCAAGGTCGCAAGGCTGGGAGCTAAAGAATCGCTGCGACTACTCCTCAAAATTACCTAAAAGGCGTCCGGTGGACGCCTTTTTTATTTCTGATTCGGTATTGCTCGTGGTACCTGTCCGACTAGCTTCTTTTGCCGGCCAGTAAACCAACTGGCTCAAGTTCTTTGCCGTGCGCGGCGGCGACTTCAAAATAGCGGCGTTGATTGACCGATATATTTCCGGCCAGCCGAAGTGCTTCGGCGTGAAACGCTGCAATTTGTAGCAGTTTTGCCTTTCGTTTTTTTTGGCTCATACACACCTCGTGCTAGATCTGACCACAGAAGGTAACGGAGAGAGACGGGGATACGAAATCAGGTGTGAGAGGCAGTTTTTGTAGGACTGTTCCGAAATGTATGAAGGCCAATGCCTGAATAGCGGGGGCGCTCTTGTGTGCTCGAGGGGGCTGCTTATGATCACAGCAGATCAAGCCACCCGGAGAAGGGAATATGAACACTAATGGAATGCGCTCGATTCATCCCGGAGAAATCCTTGAGCAGGAGTTTCTTGAGCCATTGGGCGTCACGGTGGCTGATCTTGCTTGCCAGCTTCCTGATTTCGAGATTGAACTGACAAAACTTGTAGCGCAGAGCACGGGAGTCAGCCCAGACCTTGCCAGAAAGCTGGCCACTCACTTCAATACCACGCCCGATTTTTGGCTGAATCTGCAATCGACCTACGAAGTGCGCAGTGACGATATCGAGCGTGGTTAGGTTGACTATAACGACTGGAATACTCGCGACGCTTTTTTCACCACGGCACATTGACCGCGTGTTGTGCCGGTTCTTCATTCGGCAGCAGGTGCGGCACATCTTGCAACCGAATCCACGGCTGGTTGTTCCAGTGCAGCAAGCTTAGCGACATCTCTGGCCAGTCCAGTCTGCTCAGGATCGGGCGTTCGGTTGAGGCGGGTTGCTGGGCGTCTCTGAGGGCTGGCACTACTTCGTGGGTCAGCCATTCGCGCAGGCCTCGATATTCTGGGCAGTAGTGATAGACCAGGAGCGCGTAAACGCCGGATTCGCTGATCAGCAGGGTATTTTTGATGCTGCCGTGGGTGAGTATTTTTGCGGTTTGGCGTTGGTCGGGGTCGAGTTTTCGGAGGGTGCGTTCGTCGAGGAAGAGGCGCAGCAGTCGGCCGAGGTCGCGGGCGCTGAACCAGGGCTGGTTTTGCAGGAGGAGGGCGTGGAGGGGGAGTTTGTGGCGGGTGAAGATGTGGGGGATCAGATAAGTGTCATCGCTATTCATTGATACAGCTCCTTTTGCTTGAAAGGGCTGCCAGCAATCGTCGCCAAACGATTGGGTGGCAGCTGTACGCGGGTTGGCGAACCGGAGCAAAAGGAACCCGGCAGACCCGAAGGTCTCCCACGCACAGCCGCCATGACTCGAGTCGATGGTCGTCGTGCGCCTTAAGCTTTCCGGGTCGCCAAACCCAGTGCTGAACATTCAGCAGTGGGTGAGCATAGGAACCGGGGCTTTGCGGCGCAATCGGACGGCGGTGGTGATGTTTGTAGGACGTTGCTGAGATGTTTGCGGGGCTTGAGATCAAAAGATCGCAGCCTTCGGCAGCTCCTACAGGGGGGTGGTCGAGCCGGTGTGGGGTGGCGGAAGACCGAGGTGACCCTATTCGCGGGCAAGCCCGCTCCCACAGGGATTGCGGGGTTATTCGGTTGGTGGGTTGAGCTTGGCTTCCAGCTCGGCCACTTTTGCTTCGAGACTTTCCAGTCGTGCCCGGGTTCGTGCCAGTACGACCATCTGGCTGTCGAATTCTTCCCGGCTCACCAGATCCAGCTTGCTGAAGCCGCTCTGCAACAAAGCCTTGAACTGGCTTTCGATTTCGCTTTTCGGCAGTGGGTTGTCACCGCTGAAGAGGCGGGAGGCGGTGCCGCTCAGGGCGTCGAGGAAGTCTTTGGGCGCGAGCATGGGAAAGGTCCTGGAAACTAATGGCGAGCAGTGTATCACGCAGTGTCTATAGTCAATCCCGACCGCAGGGATGCACGCTTTTCGCGCAGGCTGACGGACGGCGGCGCACTGTTGTTGTGCGTATCCGTCATGCCAATTAGGCGAAGGGGCTCAAGGCAGCGACCAAGGCATTGAATTTAATGGGTTTGGGCAAGGTGGCAAGCTTTCTGCTTAGGCGATAGTGACCCATGCACTGATGCAGTCGCTGTGACGAAGCAGTGCGCCAAGCGAAACGGGGAGTTTCGTCAGGAGCGGTTAGCTGGCGTCGGACGGGCAGGTAAGGCCGACGATGCGTTACAAAGCCAGGCACTGCGCTTAGACTTGAGTCGGGTTTGTTTTCCTGGGGCAAGTCCACCAATTCGGGAGAGAGTTTTCATGAAGCTAGTCACTGCCATCATCAAGCCGTTCAAGCTGGACGACGTACGCGAGTCGCTGTCCGAGATCGGCGTGCAGGGCATTACCGTTACTGAAGTCAAAGGCTTCGGTCGGCAGAAGGGTCACACCGAGCTGTATCGCGGCGCGGAATACGTGGTCGATTTTCTGCCCAAGGTGAAAATCGATGTCGCCATTGACGACAAGGATCTGGATCGGGTTATCGAGGCGATAACCAAGGCTGCCAACACCGGCAAGATCGGTGACGGCAAGATCTTCGTGGTCAATCTGGAACAGGCGATTCGCATCCGTACCGGCGAAACCGATACCGACGCAATCTAAGCCGCCACCACCCCAACGCCCCAGGAGAAAACAATATGACTCTGCGTAAATTCGCAGGGCTAGGAGCCCTGTTGTCCCTCGTAATGCCCAGCCTGGTCATGGCGGCAGACGAAGTGGCGGCCCCAGTCCTCAATTCGGGTGACACTGCCTGGATGCTGACCTCGACAGCCCTTGTGCTGTTCATGACTATTCCCGGCCTCGCGCTGTTCTACGGCGGCATGGTTCGGTCGAAAAACATTCTTTCCGTGATGATGCAGTGCTTCGCCATTACCGGTCTGATCAGCATCCTGTGGGTCATTTATGGCTACAGCATCGCGTTCGACACCACCGGCATGGAGCAGGGCGTCGTCAATTTCAACTCGTTCTTCGGCGGCATGGGCAAGGCATTCCTCGCCGGTGTCACGCCATCGAGCCTGACCGGTCCCGCGGCGCTGTTTCCTGAGGCGGTGTTCATCACCTTCCAGATGACCTTCGCCATCATCACCCCGGCGTTGATCGTCGGTGCCTTTGCCGAGCGGATGAAGTTCTCCGCCATGCTGATCTTCATGGGCATCTGGTTCACCCTGGTGTATGCACCGATCGCGCACATGGTCTGGTCCGGCAACGGCGGCCTGATGTGGGACTGGGGCGTACTCGACTTCGCGGGCGGCACCGTGGTGCACATCAATGCCGGTGTGGCCGGTCTGATCTGCTGCCTGGTACTGGGCAAGCGCAAAGGTTTCCCGACCACTCCGATGGCGCCGCATAACCTCGGCTACACGCTGATGGGCGCGGCCATGCTGTGGGTCGGCTGGTTCGGTTTCAACGCCGGTTCCGCTGCAGCGGCCAACGGCACTGCCGGCATGGCGATGTTGGTCACCCAGATCGCCACCGCCGCTGCCGCACTGGGCTGGATGTTCGCCGAGTGGGTCACCCACGGCAAACCAAGCGCACTGGGTATCGCCTCGGGTGTGGTAGCGGGTCTGGTCGCCATCACGCCGGCCGCAGGCACCGTGGGCCCGATGGGCGCGCTGGTGATCGGTCTGGCAGCGGGCGTGGTGTGCTTCTTCTGCGCCACCACCCTGAAACGCAAACTCGGCTATGACGATTCCCTGGACGCCTTCGGCGTGCACGGTATCGGCGGTATCCTCGGCGCGATCCTGACCGGTGTATTCGCCGCTCCGGCCCTGGGTGGTTTCGGCACCGTGACCGATATCGGTGCACAGGTGTGGATCCAGCTCAAGGGCGTGGGCTTCACCGTGATCTACACCGCGATCGTCACCTACATCATTCTCAAGGTGCTGGACGCCGTCATGGGGCTGCGTATCACCGAAGAAGAAGAGGCCGTCGGCATCGACCTGGCACTTCACAACGAGCGCGGCTACAACTTGTAAGAACGCGCCTGAAAATTTGCCCGGCTTGCCGGGCATTTTTTTGTCTGGAGTTTGTCAGTGAAGGAACAGCTGAAAGGTTTTTTCGTACAGGTTTCGTGACGTTTACGCGGCGTGTTTTTGTACGGCCAATGGCTTACATGATTGAAGGAATATTAGGGCCTTTGTTTTTTCCCAGAGCGCGCTAGAATGCGCCCCGAACGTGCGGAGAACTGTATGTGGCAACAGACTCTGATTACCTTGCGGGCGAGGCCCCGGGGCTTTCATCTGGTAACGGACGAGTTACTCGCCGGCCTGCCTGAAATCAAGGCATGCCGGGTCGGTCTGTTGCATTTGTGGCTACAGCATACCTCGGCCTCGTTGACCATCAACGAGAACGCCGATCCGGCGGTACGTCGCGACTTCGAACGATTTTTCAATCGTCTGATCCCACAAGGAACAGACGGCTATGAGCATAACGACGAAGGTCTGGACGACCTCCCGGCGCACTTCAAGGCCAGCGTGCTTGGCTGTCAGCTCAGTTTGCCGATTCAGGCAGGCCGATTGGCGCTGGGGACCTGGCAAGGCGTTTATCTGGGCGAGCACCGTGATCAGGGTGGTGCTCGTAAAGTCCTCGCCACCCTGCACGGTGAAGAGGCAAAGCCGTTGGTCCCAATGGCGGTTGAATTTTTTCCGGCAGCCGTCGACAGACGGCAAAGCTGGGCTATAACTAATCTGCTTTTCGCAAGTCATGAGGTAGAACATGAGCGACGATGATCTGGAAAACGACGACCTCGAAGTAGGCGACGACGAAACCGAAGAAGGCCTTGAAGCGGTGGCGGAAGACGTCGCTGAAGACGACGGCGGTGAAACGCCCGTTCCAACCGCCAAAGGCAAGGCCAAGGCTGCGGTATCGGTCGATGAGCTGCCGAGCGTCGAAGCCAAGAACAAGGAACGCGATGCCCTGGCCAAGGCCATGGAAGAGTTCCTGGCGCGGGGCGGCAAGGTGCAGGAAGTGGAGGCCAATGTGGTCGCCGATCCTCCCAAGAAGCCTGACAACAAGTACGGTAGCCGGCCTATCTGAGCCTCTGCCCGTGCTTGCTGAAAAAGCCCGCCGTCGCTGCGGGCTTTTTCTTGGGGGCGGGAAAATCAGGAGCCTGGCGGTGATCCCCTGTAGGAGCTGGCTTGCCAGCGAAGGCGGTGTGTCAGTCGATACATGTATTACTGAAAGGACGCCTTCGCTGGCAAGCCAGCTCCTACAGGGGTTTTGCGGTGTTTGTTGGGTTGAGGTTCAGGCCGAGCCTGCATTCCACCGCGCCAACAACGCCGGCAAATCGCTCAGGCTGCGAATCTCCGCGTCCGGCAAACGATCCGCTTCCCAGGCTTTGCCCGCCGGGTTGAACCAGATCGCCCGCAACCCCGCCTGCTGCGCTCCGGCAATGTCATCGCCCGGATGATCGCCGACATGCACCGCCGTCTGCGCCGTTGCCCCGCCACGCTGCAATGCCTCATGAAACAGTCGCGCGTCGGGTTTGCCGATGCCGATATCTTCAGCACACAGCGCAAACTTGAAGTAATCCGCCAGCCCTAATCGGCGCACATCGGCGTTGCCATTGGTGACCACGCCCAAGGCGTAATGCTTGGCCAGTGTCTCCAGCGTCGGTTCAACTTCAGGGAACACTTCGATCTGGTGCCGCGCATGCAAAAACACTTCAAAGCTCTTGTCAGCCAGGTCCGAAGCCTGACCATGGTCGTAGCCGGCTTCTTCCAGCGCGTGGAACAACACGCGCCGACGCAGGGCGCTGATGCGGTGCTTGAGGCCAGGCTCGCTGCTCAAAATCCGTTCACGAATGGACCACAAATGCTCCACCGGCACGGCGCCCAGGTTTGGTGCGTGCTCGGTCAGCCATTCACGCAATATGGCTTCGGCGCTGACGATCACCGGGGCGGTGTCCCACAGGGTGTCGTCGAGGTCGAAGGTGATCAATTTGATGGTCATGAATCATCGCCTTTAATACGTTTGGCCCGTGGATGGGCGCTGTCGTAGACCGTCGCCAGGTGCTGGAAGTCCAGGTGGGTGTAGATCTGGGTGGTCTTGATGTCCGAGTGGCCGAGCAGTTCCTGTACGGCGCGCAAGTCCTGCGACGATTCGAGCAGGTGGCTGGCGAAAGAGTGTCGCAACATGTGCGGATGTAGATTCTGTCCCAACTCGCGTTCGCCAGCGGCCTTGACCCGTACCTGAATCGCCCGAGGGCCGAGGCGACGACCTTGCTGGCTGACAAACACCGCGTCGTCCGCCGGATTGGCCATTGCCCGCAACGCCAGCCACTGCTCCAGCGCTTCGCGCGCTTTCTTGCCGACGGGCAATAGTCGCGTCTTGCTGCCCTTGCCGAGCACCTGGACCATCCCGTCGGCCAGATCCAGCTGATCGAGATTGAGCCCGGTCAGCTCCGAAAGGCGTAATCCCGAGGAATAGAACAACTCCAGAATCGCCTGGTCACGACGCGCCAGGAAGTCATCTTCCACCGCGCCTTCCAGCAATTGCAGCGCGCGGTCGGTATCGAGCGTTTTCGGCAGACGGCGTTCGCCCTTGGGCGGTGCCAGACCGTTGGCCGGATCGTGGTCGCAGAGGCCTTCGCGATTCAGATAGTGATACAGCCCGCGCACTGCCGAGAGCAGCCGCGCCAGGCTGCGCGACGACTGGCCCTGGGCATGCAGGCGCGCGATCAGGCTGCGCAGGCGCTGGATATCCAGCGCGGCCCAACTGTCGATGTTCTGTTTGACGCACCAGCCCAGCACTTTGTCGAGGTCGCGGCGGTAGGCGTACAGCGTATGAGGCGACACCTGTCGCTCACTGCGCAGGTGTTCGCAGTAAGCGTCCAGTTGCCGTTCCACGATCAGCGTCCCGAGCGCGCAGAGCTGTTGACCCGTGGCAGCACGCGGCCCATGACTTCGGCGATGTAGCTCAGGAACAGCGTGCCCACCGAGCTCTTGTAGTGCTGCGGGTCGCGACTGGCGATGGCCAGGACGCCGTGGATGCCTTGATGGCTGATGGCGACGACGGCGGTGGAGCCGATCTGCTTGCGCTGTTCTTCGCCGAACAGGAAGTCCAGTTCGTGCTCGCGCAGGCTGCCGCTGACGCTCTTGTCTTCCGAGAGCAGGCCGCCAATGGCCGCTTGCGCGTCGGCATGGGTCACCCAGCGGCCGACCGGCATCGGGTTGTCGCCCAGCAGGATCAAGCTGACAAAGGGCACCTGGAAGTCCTGGCGCAGGCTGTCTTCGACGCTGATCACCACGTCTTCCAGGCTGGTGGCGTCCATCAGCGCGAGAATCAGGCGGCGGGTCTTGTCGAAGAGACGGTCATTGTCGCGGGCGACGTCCATCAAGTGCGACAGGCGATGACGCAAGTCGATGTTGCGGTCGCGCAGGAGGGTCATCTGGCGTTCCACCAGCGATACGGTGTCGCCGCGCCGGTGGGGAATGCGCAAGGCCGGGAGCAGTTCTTCGTGTTCGACGAAAAAATCCGGATGAGCCTCCAGGTACGCGGCAATCGCCGCCGCCTCAAGGCTTTCGGAAGGGGATTCGTCGGGCTGTAGGGCGGGAACCTGAGGCTTATCTTTCATGGATTTGACTCTCTCAAAGACGCACTTGTCCTTCATAAACGCGCACTGCCGGGCCGGTCATCATCACCGGTTCGCCAGGGCCTGCCCATTCAATGGACAGGCGCCCGCCGGGCAGGTCGATCAATAGGGGCGAATCCATCCACCCCTGGCTGATCGCGGCCACTGCGGCAGCACAGGCGCCGGTTCCGCAAGCCTGGGTTTCCCCGGCCCCACGTTCCCAGACGCGCAGCTGCGCACGATTGCGGTCGATGACCTGGAGGAAACCGACATTGACCCGCGACGGAAAGCGCGGATGGTGTTCGATTTTCGGCCCCAGTTCATGCACCGGTGCGTTGTTGATGTCGCTGACCCGCAGCACGGCATGGGGATTGCCCATGGATACGGCGGCCAGTTCGATCGCAGTACCCTCGACATCGACCCGATAACTCAGGGCCTGTTCCGTTGCGTCGAACGGAATCTCGGTCGGCACCAGGCGCGGTGCGCCCATGTTGACCCCGATCTGCCCGTCGCTGCGGATATCCAGCTCGATGATGCCACTTTTGGTTTCGACGCGGATCTGCCGTTTTGCGGTCAGGCGCTTGTCGAGCACAAAGCGGGCGAAACAGCGCGCACCGTTGCCACACTGTTCCACTTCGGAGCCGTCGGCGTTGAAGATCCGGTAACGGAAATCCACGTCCGGATTGCTCGGCGCTTCGACGATCAGCAACTGGTCGAAACCGATTCCAGTATGCCGATCACCCCATTGCTTTGCGTGCTTGGGCAAAATATGGGCGTGCTGGCTGACCAGGTCGAGGACCATGAAGTCATTGCCCAGGCCGTGCATCTTGGTAAAACGCAGCAGCATGGTTTTACTCCGGCAGCAGGCTTTCGCCAGCAAACAACTCGGCTACCGTCTCACGGCGACGCACTTCAAATGCCTGGTCACCGTCCACCAACACTTCGGCGGCGCGGCCACGGGTGTTGTAGTTGGAACTCATGACAAACCCATAGGCACCGGCCGAATGCACGGCCAGCAGGTCGCCTTCTTCCAGGGCCAGCTGACGGTCCTTGGCCAGGAAGTCGCCGGTCTCGCAGATCGGGCCGACGATGTCGTAGGCGCGGGCAGCGGTGGTGCGCGGGCGCACTGCGGTGACATCCATCCAGGCCTGGTACAACGCCGGGCGGATCAGGTCATTCATGGCCGCGTCGACGATGGCGAAGTCTTTGTGTTCGGTGTGCTTGAGGTACTCGACCTGGGTCAGCAGTACGCCGGCATTGGCGACGACAAAACGGCCCGGCTCGAACACCAGCGCCAGGTCACGACCGTCGAGACGTTCGCGCACGGCTTTGATGTAGTCGGCAGCCAAGGGCGGCTCTTCATCGCGATAACGCACGCCCAGACCGCCACCGAGATCGATGTGGCGCAGGTAGATCCCGCACTCGCCGAGGCGGTCGACCAGGCCCAGCAGGCGGTCGAGAGCATCGATGAACGGCGGCAGGGTGGTCAGTTGCGAACCGATGTGGCAATCGACGCCGACCACTTCCAGGTTGGGCAACTGCGCGGCGCGGATGTACACATCTTCAGCGTCGGCGATGGCGATGCCGAACTTGTTTTCTTTAAGGCCGGTGGAGATGTACGGATGCGTGCCGGCATCGACGTCCGGGTTCACGCGCAGCGAGATCGGTGCACGCACGCCCAGCTCGGCGGCGACAACCTGCAGGCGCTCCAGCTCGTCGGTGGATTCGACGTTGAAGCAATGCACGCCGACTTCCAGGGCGCGACGCATGTCGTCACGGGTCTTGCCGACGCCGGAGAACACGATCTTGTCGGCGCTGCCGCCAGCGGCCAATACGCGTTCCAGCTCGCCACGGGAGACGATGTCGAAACCGGCGCCCAGACGCGCCAGGACATTCAGTACACCCAGGTTTGAGTTGGCCTTGACTGCAAAGCAGACCAGGTGTGGGGTGCCGGCCAGTGCGTCGGCGTAAGCCAGGTATTGGGCCTCGATGTGAGCACGGGAGTAGACGTAAGTCGGCGTGCCAAAGCGTTCGGCGATGGCGGACAGGGCAACACCTTCCGCGAACAGCTCACCGTCACGGTAGTTAAAAGCGTTCATGATGTTCCCTTATTGGTAGACGTCGTGCTTGTGTGCTTTAGACGCAGGCTGCTGTTGGGACGACTTGGCCTGCTCGACAGGATCCTGGTTCTCATCAGGCAGGTACAGCGGGCCTTTTTGACCACAGGCCGATAACACGCTGGTAAAAGCGACGAGCGAAGCGAGCGCAGCAAGGGAAGAGATCAGGCGCTTCATGGCGAAATCCTTGAAAATGCATTAATTGCGCCGGAGTATACCGGCCACCCGACAGCTTGCCTATGTAACGGAGTTCCCGTCCGGCGGGGCTTGGCCGGATGCCAGCCAGCCAGGTGCAATCCCCTGTAGGTGCGGGCTTGCCCCTGTAGGAGCGGGCTTGCCCGCGAAAGCGGTGTTTCAGTCAACAAAGATGTAGGATGTGCCGGCCCCTTCGCGGGCAAGCCCGCTCCCACAAGGACCGTGTCAGACAGCAACGATGTAGGATGTGCCGGCCCCTTCGCGGGCAAGCCCGCTCCCACAAGGACCGTGTCAGACAGCAACGATGTTGGATGTGCCGGCCTCTTCGCGGGCAAGCCCGCTCCCACAAGGACCGTGTCAGACAGCAACGATGTTGGATGTGCCGGCCTCTTCGCGGGCAAGCCCGCTCCCACAGGGATCGTGTTTGATGTACCTAAATTGGCGCTTGATCGTTATCCTTTGCATTCACCGAGGCTCGCCCGTATCTTGCGGCGCTTGAGCGTGAGTAGATACTTTTTGAGGTTGCCGCAATGAGTTTGACCGAAGCCCGTTTCCACGACCTGGTCGATGCCACCCAGCAATCGCTGGAGGATATTTTTGACGAGAGTGACCTGGATCTCGATCTGGAAAGTTCGGCCGGTGTGCTGACCGTCAAGTTCGAAAACGGCAGTCAGTTGATCTTCAGCCGTCAGGAGCCGTTGCGTCAGCTGTGGCTGGCGGCAGTGTCCGGTGGCTTCCACTTCGACTATGACGAAGAGAGCGAGCGCTGGATGTGCGACAAGAGTGAAGAGCAATTGGGCGAAATGCTCGAGCGCATCGTCAAGCAGCAGGCTGACGTCGAACTCGATTTCGAAGGTCTGTGAGGTCGTGACCCAGCCTGCACCCGTTCGAGCGCCCAAACCGCTCTACAGCAATGTCAGCCCGGCGGTGCCTTCGCCGTGCAGCGGTGTGTGTCGGCTGGATGAGCAGAAGGTCTGCCTGGGGTGTTTTCGTCATGTCGAAGACATCCGCGAATGGCGCTCGGCCGATGATGAGCGCCGACGGGTCATCTGCTCCCAGGCCTCCTATCGCAAGGCCACCGCCAATCCCTTGTAGGAGCTGCCGCAGGCTGCGATCTTTTGATTTTGATCTTCAGCGATTCCCGATCGATTAAAAAACCAGATCAAAAGATCGCAGCCTTCGGCAGCTCCTGCGCCGCCGAGTGGCGACTTGTATATTTATTGGGCTGTGATAGTGTCCGGGTACGCCTCAACTCATCGAGGTTCGTGAAAACCCCGCCTTTTTCTGGCGGGGTTTTGCTTTTTTCGTGCAGAAGAAAGGAGTCTGCCCCGATCATGACCACACCTTCCATCACCCTTACCCGTCTGGACGTACAGCGTCTGGAGCGCCTGATCGACAGCCTGGATGACACGCTGCCGGGCGTTATCGCGCTGCAAACCGAACTGGACCGCGCCGATACGCTGGTCAGTCACGAAGATGTGCCCGCCGATGTCGTCACCATGAATTCCCGTGTGCATTGCCGTGAAGAAATCAGCGGCAAGGACTACCACCTGACTTTGGTTTATCCAAAGGATGCCAACGCCGACGAAGGCAAAATTTCGATTCTGGCGCCGATGGGCAGTGCCTTGCTCGGCCTTAAGGTTGGCCAGCACATCGACTGGCCGGCGCCGGGCGGCAAGACCCTCAAACTGACCCTGCTTGAAGTCGAATCACAGCCGGCCAATGGCGGCGCCTTTCCAGAATGACATTCCCTCAGACCTGCTCGAGCGCTTCGTTCAATGCGCGCTCCAGGTCGGCCTTGTAGCGCAAAAAAAGATTGCTTGAACTCTGCCCTTCACCGAGCAGGCCGGACAGGTCCAGGTCGGTGATGTAGCAACGATAGCGCTCGGTCTCGCGGCGCTGTTCGACGATTTCCCTGGCGACCACGCTGAACAGCTGGTCGCCATGTTCCAGCTCTGAAAACTCCCGCTGATTGCAATACAACGTGACCTGCACCTGTCCCGGTGCGGCTTCGCCGACGATCGCCTGCACGTCGTAGAACGGTTCGTTGACCGGGGTTTGCGGCGCCGGCCGGGCTTCGACCCTGCGCGCCCGCACCGGGCCCGATGGCAACAGCTGGAAATACAAGGTGTCCAGGCTCAGGGGCTGGGCAGCGTCCATCGGCAGCAAGGCATCGCGTCGGTAGTGGATCGATTGCAGGAATCGCTGCAATGGCACCAGCAGGCTTTGCTCATCGTGGTAGGGCAAACGTTGGTGCCACAGGGCATTGAATTCATCCAGTACATACAGATTGGCGTGGAGCTCGCTGATCCGATAGAACACCTGAACGCATTCGGGCTGCCCCATCGGCAATACCAGCGCCAGATCCTGGTCTTCAAGCGCCATCGGGTCCAGGTGCAACGGGCTGTAGCGGGCGAGGTCCGTGCCCAGGTAGTCGACCAGCGCCGGCAGCGAAGCGAGGACGACGTGGTTGACATGGCCGGGCACCAGTTCCAGCACGTGGAAATGCTGCTGGACCTGAATCAGGTAGCGATGATTGAGTTCGCTCAGCAGCAGGCTCTGCGCGGTGTCGAGAATGTCTTCGACCCGCCGGGCGATGAATTGCGCACGGTTGTGGCAGAAGCAATGAACCCGCAGCCTGGGGTGTGGCAGCCCCTTCGGCAGGTTGTTGAGGTAATCGCGTACGCAGGCGAGCAAGGCATGGGGGCCATCAAAGCGGCTGACCAGTACCTCGTTCCAGCTGTTGAGCGTGACCTGGTCCAGGGACAGCACCAGGTTTTCCCGAACCCCGGCATAACTCAGGGAATCGGTGCGTTCGGTGGTCATCAGGATATTCAGGTCGCGGTGGTGCTTGAGCGGATCGATGCCGACGTTTACCAGAATCAGCACTTCGCTCGGCACACTCGCGCGCAATAGCGGTTCTTCGGCGACGGTCGCCAGGGGCAGAGCGATGCTCTGTTGCAGGCTGCCGAGCAGGTTGAACAGTTCGAATTCGCTCAGGTCGCTGCTGCCGGGATGCAGGGCCAGGCGGGTGCTGCTGTCGATGACGCCATTGCGATGGCACCAGGTCAGCAGTTCCAGCAGTTGGCGGCTGCGCTTGATCGGCGCGAAATGCGCCCACTCATGGGCGGTCAGGCTGCCGTTATACAAACCCCATTGAGTTTGCCCGGACGCTTTCCTGTTCGGCGCCTGCACCAGGGTCAGGGTGTCTTCGGCCAGGTCCGGGGCGATGCCCGGGTTGATGAACTCGACCTTGTTCGCCTTGCGCTCGAAGGCCGCATACAACCGTCGACCCAGCACGTTGAGCTCGCGTTTGTTGATCAGGCTGACGGTGTGTTCATTGCGGGCGAACCGGGTCAGGAAGCGGTAGCTGTATTTGAGCTCATTGACCAAGGCCCGGCGCTCAGCGTCGACCTGACGAACCTTCCACTGGCTGCGGCTATCGAGCAGGGCCAACTGACGCTGATCCCAGTGCCATTCGCGGGCCAGGCGCTCCAGCAGCGAACGTTGCCAGCTTTCGCTGCGACTGCTGTTGCCGGTGAGCTTGCGATTGACCTTCAAATACAGCGCGCGCCGCACCAGCTCCAGCCGTTCCGGCTCGTCACGGGCGCTGAGGTATTCCTCGAGGCGTCGGTAAACCATGACGTAGGGGTCCAGCTCATCGAGGTCGAGCTGGTTGGCGAATACCGCGTTTTTGAAGCGCAGGCTGAGGCAGTGGACGTTGGGGTGTTCGCTGGCATAGACCTCGGTCAGCAGTAGCTTGAGCACCGACTTGTACGGCGATTCGATGCCCTTGAATAACTGCCACAGCCCGGCGCCGATGAATTCGCCGGGCGGAATGTACGCCAGATGCCCCAGGTTCAGGGTTTCGTCGGCCCGGATGAAGCGCTTGGAAAGCAATGCGTGGGTGTAGTGTTCGTAGGCGACCTCTTCGTAAACCGGTACCAGCCACCAGATTGGCGTGCGTCCGGCCAGCCAGATCGCGGTGCGGTAGAACTCGTCGAGCAGCAGATAGTGCTGGGTGCTACCGCAGTCTTCCGAGCTCAGTTGATGGTCGCGCTCGCCGAGCACGAAGCGGGCCGGGTCGATCAGGAAAAAATGCGCCTCGGCGCCCTGGCTGTTGGCCCAGGTTTCGAGCAACTGGCACTTTTTACGCAGCTCGGTCAGTTCGCTTTCGCTCAAATCCGGCGCATGACAGACCCATACGTCCATGTCGCTCTGATCGGCCTGGGCCAGGGTACCGAGGCTGCCCATCAGGAACAGGCCGTGAATCGGTCGGGGCGGATTGCTGCCGTGACGCGGTTTATAGGAAAACGAACGGGTCAGGCGCTGGGCTTCGGCGAGGACGTTGGCGTCCGGTTCGTAGTTCGACAATCCGGCCGGCGTACTGCCCGAAACGTAACCTGGCAGCAGCGGGTGATTGACGTGAAAAAACAGCGGCAGCAGGGTCAGCACGCCTTGCTGGCGGGTGGAAAGTCCACCCATGGCCCGTGCCAAACGGCCCTCATTGAGCTTCAGGAACCGTGCACGCAGTTGGCTCAGCACCTTGCGGTCGATGCCTTCTTCCAGGTCGGGGCGGATTTCATGGGGGTGGGTCATGTCAGCTCAAACCGGCTCGATGGGTCCGGACGTGGAAGGCCTCAGGATGAGGGGCAGTTTAGCGCCTCGGCCCCGGGACTTTTAAGCTGATTTTCTGGTTTTCTGGCGTCAGATTTCCATCGTTGGGCACGACAGGTAGCCGGCCAGTAGTCGGCAGGCGGTCATGCCGGTAAGAAGGTGTGCCCGCGGAAATCCCGTGGCAGGGGTTTCCGTGGGCGACGCGGTGAAACTCAGGCTGTTTCCTGGACGCTCAGAATAGTCAGAACGGTTTGTATATTTTGCGCGGCGTCACGGCCCAGACTGGTCAGGTACCCGCCATCGGGCTGGTCGATCAGCTCTTTTTCGTGCAGGCGTTTGGCGGCGGCAATGGCTTTCGGGGCAGCGGTCTGATGAATTTTCAGACCTTCCTGGGAACTGTCCAGGTTGAAGAGTGCGAGGATTTCCAGTTCGGCAACCAACTCAGGGGTAAGCGACATAAGGACTCCAGACTTTCTAGGAATTGGACGACAGCGCCCCTAAGGTGAGCCCACTCGTGCGGCATGTCCAGTGCTTGCGTCAGGGTTTTTTCGCCTTGGGAAGCATTCCCCGGCGGGTGGTGCAACGGCGGGGTGTTTCCAGTGTAGACAGGGGCAGGGGAAAGGCAGGAATGATCGGTGACAAATTGTGTGGAGGTGGGCTTTTGTGGCGAGGGAGCTTGTCGGAACGCCGCACCGTCCCGCTGGGGCGCGCAGCGGCCCCTAAAGCTTTGCGACTGCTGCGCAGCCGAACGGGACGGTGCGGCGATCCGACAAGCTCCCTCGCCACAGAAGCCCGCGTCCATCAGGTAGCGGTTACTTCTTTTCCGGCGGCAGCTCTGGCAATGCGCGCAGGGCGGCTTCATACCATTCGGTGTTGAACGCGCGGTCTTCTTCGAGGATCGCGTCGATTTCCACCGCCAGGACATGGGCCATCAGGTTGAGGATTTCATCACGCTCGTAACCCACCAGGGTCAGCTTGTTGAAGGTCGCCTTGGCCGCTGGGGGATTGTCGCTTTCGATCTGGTTTTCGATGGCTTCGATCAGGGTGTTTTCGGCGAACTCTTCGTCGTCGATATCGTCTTGGTTATTGTCGGGGTTTTGCTCGCTCATGGCAGGCTCCTCAAGGAAAGACCGCCAGTTTACCTGCATTCAGCGCTGTGATGCTGCTGGCGAGAAGCGCCCAGGCGTTCTATAACTGGCGCTGCCAACCCCTTGCACGGCCTGGAGGCTATGTGATGCTCAAGCTTTATGGATTTTGTGTCAGCAACTACTACAACATGGTCAAGCTGGCGCTGTTGGAGAAGGGACTGCCGTTTGAGGAAGTACTGTTTTACCCGGGGCCGAGCGCCGAAGCGTTAGCCATCAGCCCGCGCGGGAAGGTGCCGGTGCTGGGCGTGGAACAGGGTTTCGTCAACGAAACCAGTGTGATTCTCGAGTACATCGAGCAAAGCCAGAAAGGCACGCCATTGCTGCCAAGCGATCCTTTTGAACGGGCGCAGGTACTGGCGTTGGCCAAGGAGATCGAACTGTACATCGAGTTGCCGGGTCGCGCCTGTTATCCCGAAGCGTTTTTCGGCATGTCGGTGCCGGAGGCGATCAAGGACAAGACCAAAGCCGAGCTGCTACTGGGTTTCGCGTCGTTGGGCAGACACGGCAAATTCGCCCCGTACGTGGCAGGTGACAGTCTGAGTATTGCGGATTTGTATTTCCTGTACAGCGTGCCGCTGGCCTGTGCGGTGGCGAAGAAACTGTTTGATATCGATTTGCTGGCTGAGATGCCGGCGGCCAAGGCACTGCTGGAGCGTCTGGAGCAGAATCCGAACGTGCAGCGGATCGCGGCGGACAAGGAGGCGGCGATGCCGGCGTTTATGGCGATGGTCGCTTCCAAGAAGTAGGTTTTGTAGTGCCTTGAAGTCAGTCATCGCGGGCAAGCCCGCTCCCACAAGGATCTCTGCCTTGCCGATAATCTATGGCAAACAACGAACCTGTGGGAGCGGGCTTGCCCGCGATGCTTTTAGCGGCTGGCGAGCAGTTGCTGGCCGCGAGCCACAGCCTTTTTCACCTGCGCCGGCGCAGTCCCGCCGATATGGTCACGGGCGTTCACCGAGCCTTCCAGGGTCAGCACGGCGAACACATCCTGATCGATCTGGTCACTGAACTTGCGCAGCTCTTCCAGGCTCATTTCCGCCAGGTCCTTGCCGCTTTCAACGCCGTACTTCACCGCATGGCCAACAATTTCGTGGCAGTCACGGAACGGCAGGCCACGACGCACCAGGTAGTCGGCCAGGTCGGTGGCGGTGGAGAACCCGCGCAGGGCCGCTTCGCGCATCATCGCGTGCTTGGGTTTGATCGCCGGGATCATGTCGGCAAAGGCCCGCAGCGAATCGCGCAGCGTGTCGGCGGCGTCGAACAGCGGTTCCTTGTCTTCCTGGTTGTCCTTGTTGTAGGCCAGAGGCTGGCCTTTCATCAGGGTCAGCAGGCCCATCAGCGCGCCGAACACGCGGCCGGTCTTGCCGCGCACCAGCTCGGGTACGTCCGGGTTTTTCTTTTGCGGCATGATCGAGCTGCCGGTGCAGAAACGGTCCGGCAGATCGATGAACTGAAACTGGGCGCTGGTCCACAGCACCAGTTCTTCGGAGAAACGCGACAAGTGCATCATCGCGATGCTCGCCGCCGAGCAGAACTCGATAGCGAAGTCACGATCGGACACGTTGTCCAGCGAGTTGCCGCCCACCACGTCGAAACCCAGCAGTTGCGCGGTGTATTCGCGATCGATCGGGTAGGTCGTGCCGGCCAGCGCAGCGCTGCCCAATGGCATGCGGTTGGTGCGCTTGCGGCAGTCGACCAGGCGCTCATAGTCGCGGCTGAGCATTTCGAACCAGGCCAGCATATGGTGCCCGAAGGTCACCGGCTGCGCGGTTTGCAGGTGAGTGAAACCGGGCATGATGCTGCCGGCTTCGCGCTCGGCCTGTTCCAGCAAGCCTTGTTGCAGGCGGGTGATTTCGGCGAGGATCAGGTCGATCTCGTCACGCAGCCACAGGCGGATGTCGGTAGCGACCTGGTCGTTGCGGCTGCGCCCGGTGTGCAGCTTTTTACCGGTCACGCCGATGCGGTCGGTCAGGCGCGCCTCGATGTTCATGTGCACGTCTTCAAGGTCGATGCGCCAGTCGAACTGGCCGGCCTCGATTTCACCCTGGATGGTCTTCAGGCCATCGGTGATGCTGTCGCGCTCGGCATCGGTCAGCACGCCGACCTTCGCCAGCATGGTGGCGTGGGCGATCGAACCCATGATGTCGTGGCGATACAGGCGCTGGTCGAAGGTGACGGAGGCGGTGAAGCGGGCGACGAAGGCGTCGACGGGTTCACTGAAGCGGCCGCCCCAGGACTGATTGGTCTTGTCAGTGCTCATGAATTCGCTCGTATCGGCTGAAGAAAGATGGCGTTGAAATCTGTCGCGGATAATAACAGGGTTGCCAATCCTGTCGCTGACACTGGTCGACAGGTTTTTCTTGAAGCGTCGGCCCATACTGGAGACAAGCCACACGTAAATTGCGCAACGATATTTTTCAATTGAGCAATATCGTCCCGGCAACCGTCTACAGTTGGACAGTAGGATCAGCGCACTTCCGGGCGCTGCAGCTGCCTATAAAAAGAGGGGTGTTCATATTGTGTATCAGAAAACCCTGTGGCGATGCCTCGCCAGTGCGGGCCCGGGCCGCCAAACGCACGCCAGATGAAAATTTAGCCGTCGGACCGGCGGCACTTTTTGGCCCTCGCGCTAGTCTTAGCGTGGATCGCGGTGACGGACGTCACTTCACCTGTCTACGCTATCCTTGTGCGAGACTCACGCAGGAATCCAGCGCAATATGAATGTCCTGATCGTTGATGACGAACCCCTGGCCCGCGAGCGCCTGAGCCGAATGGTCGGCGAACTCGAGGGATACAGTGTCCTGGAGCCCAGCGCCACGAATGGCGAAGAGGCGTTGGCACTGATCGACAGCCACAAACCGGATATCGTGTTGCTCGATATCCGCATGCCGGGCCTCGATGGCCTGCAAGTGGCTGCACGATTGTGCGAACGCGAAACCCCGCCAGCCGTGGTGTTTTGCACAGGGTCCGATGAATTTGCCGTGGAAGCCTTACAGGCAAGCGCCGTAGGCTATCTGGTGAAACCTGTGCGTACAGAACAGTTACATGAAGCGTTAAAAAAAGCCGAGCGCCCCAATCGCGTCCAGCTCGCCGCCCTGACCCGCCCGGCTGCCGAGAGTGGCAGCGGCCCTCGCAGTCATATCAGCGCCCGTACCCGCAAAGGTATCGAGCTGATCCCGTTGGGTCAGGTGGTCTACTTTATTGCCGATCATAAATACGTGACCTTGCGCCATGAAGGCGGCGAGGTGCTGCTGGATGAGCCACTCAAGGCCCTCGAGGATGAATTCGGCGACCGTTTCGTGCGCATCCACCGCAATGCGCTGGTCGCCCGTGAGCGTATCGAACGCCTGCAACGCACGCCCCTGGGACATTTTCAGCTGTTCCTCAAAGGCTTGAACGGTGACGCGCTGATCGTCAGCCGCCGCCATGTGGCGGGTGTTCGCAAAATGATGCAACAGCTTTAATTCGCAGGTACAGGCGAACTTCACACCCGATTGCCGGACATCCGGGGCCAGGGAGGGCAAGCATTACCTGATACAAGTCAAAGTGGATTTGGCTGAGCTGTTATTATCCGCCGTATCTATTCAGTACGGATTGATTGATCCATGTCCTCTCGCGAAATCCGCATCGCCACCCGCAAAAGCGCTCTTGCCCTGTGGCAGGCCGAATACGTCAAAGCCCGTCTGGAAGTGGCTCATCCCGGACTGCTCGTGACGTTGGTACCCATGGTCAGTCGTGGCGATAAACTGCTCGACTCGCCCTTGTCGAAAATCGGCGGCAAGGGCCTGTTCGTCAAGGAACTGGAAACCGCGCTGCTGGAAAACGAAGCCGACATCGCGGTGCACTCCATGAAGGACGTGCCGATGGACTTCCCCGAAGGCCTCGGTCTGTTCTGCATCTGCGAACGCGAAGATCCGCGCGATGCATTTGTCTCCAATACTTACGCGAGCCTGGATGAGCTGCCCCAAGGCAGCATTGTCGGCACCTCCAGCCTGCGCCGCCAGGCCCAGTTGCTGACCCGTCGCCCGGACCTGGAAATCCGCTTCCTGCGCGGCAACGTCAACACCCGGCTGGCCAAGCTCGATGCCGGCGAATACGACGCCATCATCCTGGCTGCCGCCGGCCTGATTCGTCTCGGCTTTGAAGATCGCATCACCTCAGCCATCAGCGTCGACGACAGCCTGCCGGCCGGAGGCCAGGGCGCAGTGGGGATCGAATGCCGCAGCGTCGACAGCGACATCCACGCCTTGCTGGCGCCGCTGCACCATCAGGATACGGCCACCCGCGTCACCGCCGAACGCGCCCTCAACAAACACCTCAATGGCGGCTGCCAGGTGCCGATCGCCTGTTACGCCATCCTTGAAGGCGAGCAGATCTGGTTGCGTGGCCTGGTGGGCGATCCGAGCGGCGGTCTGCTGCTCAGTGCCCAAGCCCGTGCGCCACGCAGCGATGCCGAAGCCTTGGGCGTGCAAGTGGCCGAAGACTTGCTGAACCAGGGCGCCAACGACATCCTGAAAGCGGTCTACGGCGAGGCAGGTCACGAGTGACCGGCTGGCGCCTGTTGCTGACGCGTCCCTCGGACGAATCGGCGGCGCTAAGCAATGCTTTGGCGCAAGTGGGGATTTTCAGCAGCAGCTTGCCGCTTTTGGAGATCGAGTCGATTCCTGTCTCTGACACAATGCGTGAAGTGATCCAGGACCTGGAGCGCTATTGCGCAGTGATTGTGGTCAGCAAGCCGGCCGCCAGGATCGCTGTGGACCTGCTCGGCCAGTATGGGTCGCAACCCCCTTGCCTGCAGTGGTTCAGCGTGGGCGCGGCAACCGCGCAGATCTTCCAGGCGCACGGGGTGGACGTCAGCTTCCCGGTCGAGGGCGATGACAGCGAAGCCTTGCTTGAACTTCCTCGCCTGCGCGAGACCCTCGCACGGGCCGATCCACGGGTGCTGATCATGCGCGGGGAGGGTGGGCGCGAACTGCTGGCTGAGCGTTTGCGCGAGCTAGGTGCTAGTGTCGACTACCTGGAGTTGTACCGGCGAAAACTGCCGCACTATCCGCCGGCGGCACTGCCGGAGCGGATCCGGGCGGAACGCTTGAACGGGCTGGTGGTCAGCAGTGGACAGGGTTTTGAGCACCTGCGGCAGTTGGCCGGCGATGCCTGGCCGCCATTGGCGCGGTTGCCGTTGTTTGTTCCAAGCCCCAGGGTGGCCGAGCTGGCACGTGCCGCCGGGGCCGAAAAAGTTGTGGATTGTCGTGGCGCCAGTGCCGCGGCTTTGCTGACGGCGTTACGGGAGCATCCCGAACCCGTTTTCTAATGCAAAGGATGGATACGTGAGCGAAACAGCCTTGCCTAAAGATGATGTCCAGCCAGTGCTCGATGCATCGGTTGAAACGCCTCCACCTGCTCAAGTGCAGCACCGAGGCAATGGGCTGGCCATTGTCGCGCTGCTGCTGGGCGCCGCCGGTGTTGCCGTGGGTGGGTGGGGCGTCTGGCAGGTGCGTCACCTGCAAGCCAATAACCAGCAGCAACTGAATCAGGTGCAAGCGTTGAACGATCAGGCGCAGAGCCTGAAGCTCAATGAGCAACGCCTGACTGCGCGCCTCGAACAAATGCCCGCCGCCGACGAGCTTGAAGCGCGCAGTCGTCTGGTGGTCCAACTCCAGGGCGATCAGCAGCGCCTGAACCAGCGACTGGAAACTGTCCTCGGCGCCAGCCGCAAGGATTGGCGCCTGGCCGAAGCCGAGCATTTGTTGCGTCTGGCCAGCCTGCGTCTTTCCGCGTTGCAGGACATCAGCAGCGCCCAGGCCCTGGTGCAGGGTGCCGATGAAATTCTGCGCGAACAGAACGATCCGGGTTCCTTTGCCGCTCGCGAGCAGGTAGCCAAAACGCTGGTGGCGTTGCGCAGCACTGAACAACCGGACCGCACCGGGCTGTTCCTGCGCCTGGGGGCGCTGCGCGATCAGGTGATCAACCTCACGGAACTGGCGCCCGAGTACAAGGATCGTGGCGAATCCTTGCTGGGGTTGACCGCCGATGGCGACGGCGCCAGTCGCTGGGCGCAATGGTGGGATCAGATCTCGCGCTACATCCGCATCGATTTCAATGCCGACAAAAATGTTCGTCCGCTGCTGGCAGGGCAAAGCCTGAGTCAGGTGCGCCTGGCCCTGAGCCTGGCACTGGAGCAGGCGCAGTGGGCCGCACTCAATGGCCAGGCCGCCGTTTACACCCAGGCGATGGTCGAGGCGCGGGATGTGCTCAAGGGCAACTTCAACCCGGACAACCCTCAGAGCAAAGTGATGCTTGAGCAGGTGGCTGAGTTGAGCACGCAACCGGTGAGTGTGGTCACACCGGATCTGACCGGTACGCTGAGCGCGGTCCAGGGTTATCTGGAGCGGCGTAACGTCAACGCCGAGGATTCGGTCAAGCCGATGGCCAAGCCTGCCGCGCGCACCGAGCCGGAGGCCACGCCATGAAACGCCTCTATGTGATCGTGTTCCTGGTCATCGCCGCTGCCGCCGCACTGGGGCTGGCGATTGCCGAGCATTCCGGCTACGTGCTGATCGCCTACAAAAGCTTTCGCTATGAATCGAGCCTGTGGGCGACCCTGGCCCTGGTCGCCGTGCTCTGGCTGGTCTTCTGGGGAATCAAGACGTTGGTGGAACTGGTGATGACCTCCAGCGGCGTGGTCAATCCCTGGTCGCGGCGCAATCGCAGTCGCCGGGTGCAAGTGGCGATCGAGCACGGTCAGCTGGACCTGGCCGAGGGGCGCTGGGCCAGTGCGCAACGTCATCTGCATCGGGCCGCCGAAGCCGAACGTCAACCGCTGCTGTATTACCTCGGCGCGGCCCGCGCTGCGAACGAGCAAGGTCACTATGAGGAATGCGACAGACTGCTGGAGCGCGCCCTCGAGCGACAGCCGCAGGCCGAGCTGGCCATCGCCTTGAGTCACGCTCAACTACAGACTGATCGCGGCGACACCGACGGCGCCCTGGTGACCCTGGAAGCCATGCACGAGCGTCACCCGCATAACGTCCAGACCTTGCGCCAGTTGCAGCGCCTGCATCAACAGCGCGGCGACTGGTCGGCGGTGATTCGCCTGCTGCCGGAACTGCGCAAGGACAAAGTCCTGCCACCGGCCGAACTGGCCGAACTGGAACGCCGGGCCTGGGGGCAAAACCTGTCCCTGGCCGCGCATCGGGAAGAGGACGGAACGGTAGGATTGCAATCGCTCAACCGCGCCTGGCAACAGCTCACCTCGGCGCAGCGTCAGGAGCCGCAACTGGTGCTCGCCTATGCCGAGCAACTGCGGCAACTGGGGGCCCAGGTCGAAGCCGAAGAGGTCCTGCGCACAGCACTCAAGCGCCACTACGACAGTCATCTGGCGCGCCTGTACGGGTTGGTGCGCGGCAGTGATCCGGCACGTCAACTGCACACGGCGGAAGGCTGGCTCAAGGATCATGCGGCCGACCCGAGCCTGCTGCTGACCCTGGGGCGCCTGTGTCTGCAAAGCAGCTTGTGGGGCAAGGCCCGGGACTATCTGGAAAGCAGCCTGCGCGTGCAGCGCAATCCGGAAGCCTGCGCGGAACTGGCGCGGTTGCTGGCGCAACTGGGCGACACCCAGCGCAGCAATCAGCTGTTCCAGGAGGGGTTGGGCCTGTTGGATGAGCGCTTGCTGGCGGCGCCATTGCCGGCACCGGCCCACGCTTGATACGTTCCGGGACCTGTAGGCGCTGGCTTGTCGGATCGCCGCACCGCAGCGAAAAGGCCATCACCTCCAACATGGATGCCGCCTGACACGCCGTCTTCGCCAGCAAGCCGGCTCCTACCATCGTGCAGCGATGGCTGACAGGAAACCTGTGGTGGGTGAGCTCGCCACAGGCAAATCCGTATCGCAGAGTTTGCCTTTCATTGACGGATTTTTACCTTGGTCGTTCGTCGACGGAATAATCCTACAAAGGACTACACCAGATCCTCTCGCTTCTGTCGGGAATTCCCTACACATCTGCTGAACTGTCCCTGCCGGCGTGCCTTGAAAGGCTAACGCGCTTTACTCTACCGTAACCGCCTGTCTCCACTAGTTACGGAAAAGCCATGTCTTTGGCCTGCTCACGCTCCTTGTTTTTCATGGCTTTCATTGCAGGTGCCCTGGCCCTGGGTGTGTCCTATTACCTGGAATATGCAGTCAGCCTCCAGCCTTGCGGGTTGTGTCTGTTGCAACGGACTTGCCTGGCGCTGTTCACGGGAGTCTGCCTGATGGCTTCGGTGCATGGTCCCGGACGCTTCGGTACTTTCATCTATTGGCTGCTCGGGTTTTGCTGCAGCCTGGCAGGTACGGTCACCGCGTTGCGGCAGGTACTGTTGCAAAGCGATCCGGTGCATCAGCTTTCGAGCTGCGTTCCCAATCTGGCGGACCTGTTCGCCACCACGCCCTGGTTGTTCGTTGTGCAGCAGATGTTCGAAGGCGCGACCGAATGCGCGCATGTTTCCTGGACATTGTTCGACCTGAGCATTCCGGAGTGGAGCCTGCTGTTCTTCGTCGCGACGATGATCCTGGGTGTTTGCCAGCTGTTGCGGCTGGTCTGGGGCGCGTGTCAGCGACCGCTCAGCGGCGAGTCGTCACACCGGGCATTGGTGGGTGATTAAACACTTGTATGAACTTTATCTCCTGCGTACCTTGAAGCCATTGTCGCGCGGGCATAATCTGGCCCGCACGTGTCATTGGAATTATGTTGCTCGAATGACGCTCTGCCTGGCCGAAACTTGATGCTCAAGTGTGCGACAGGTGTAGGGCAGCATGACCCACAAGGGAAGAGAGACCGCCATGCTCGAAAGTTGTCAGAATGCTCAGGAACGTTGGGGTGGAGTTCATCTGCTGATCGACCGCTGGTTGCAGGAGCGTCACGAACTGGTTCGGGCCTATGATGCTCTCGGCGCCAAGCCTGAGGCTCTGGGCGAAAACCGCAAACCGCTGCAGGAATTCTGCGGAGTGCTGGTCGACTATGTGTCCGCCGGGCATTTCGAGATCTACGAACAGCTGACGGGCGAAGCCAAGGCTTTCAACGACAAGCGCGGCCTGGAACTGGCCGAGACGATCTATCCGCGCATCGACGTCATCACCGAGAAACTGCTCGCGTTCAACGACCTGTGTGATGCGGGCCAATGCGTCGCAGAGAAATTCAAGGAGCTGGGTGGCCTGTTGCACGAACGCTTCGAACTGGAAGATTGCCTGATCGAAGTGCTGCACACGGCTCACAAGGAAGAGGATCCGGTTCAGGCCTGAACCTTTCTTGTAAAACCTGCCTGCAAGATGTTGAAAACGGTGCGCTATGCGCGCCGTTTTTCGTTTGTGCCATTCAACCCGTAGCGCCGCGCAATTCGACTTCGAACACCAGCGGCGTGAACGGCGCGATCAGGTCGCCAGCACCGTCGGCGCCATACGCTTGGGCCGATGGAATCACCAGTCGCCACCTGGCACCGACCGGCATGTGTTGCAATGCCGTGCGCCATCCGCTGATCACGCTGTCGAGACTGAACCATTGCGGCTGACTGTTCTGATCGAACACTGAGCCGTCGGGAAGACGACCGATATACACCACCTGGACCTTGCCGTTCGGGCCGGCTTTTGCGCCGGTGCCCGGAGCCAGCTCCGTCAGCAAGATGCCGTCTGCCAATTCGCGAACCCCGGGTTTGGCTTTTTCCCCGGCGAGAAAACGTTGCTCTTTTTCAAGGGCGACTTCGCTTTGCGCTATGGCCGGTCGTTCGGCAACCCGGGCTTCGTGCCCGGCAAGAATCTGTTCGATCTGCTCGTCTTTCAGTGCCAGGGGTTTGCCTTGATAGGCTTGTTGCAAACCTTCGACCAGCGCTTGAAGTTGCAGGTCGGGAACCTCTTGGCGCAAGCGTTCGCCAAGGCTTGCGCCCAGGCTGTAGGCGAGATCGCGGGCGTCGTTTTCCGTGGATTTTTCCGCGGCCTGAGCCATGGAAAAAAACACGCAAAGCGATAAAAAAAGGTAACGCGACATGGGCACTCTCCGACCTGAGATGCGGTGGATTATGCCAGTGTGAATGCACTTAACGGCGAACTGGTTTTGCGCAAGCGCAGAACATTTTCCATCCGTTGCAACACAGCGCTTTGGATACTGTCAACATGCCCTAGCGGCGGTAGCAGCAGAGGTCTAGTATGAGCCGCACCCACGTCAGCCAGGAGGTAAACCATGTCGGCCACCAAGAAGCCTGTAAATACCCCGTTGCACTTACTCCAACAACTCTCGGGCAGCCTGCTCGAGCATTTGGAAACCGCTTGTTCCCAAGCCTTGGCCGATGCTGAAAAACTGCTCGCCAAACTGGAAAAACAACGCGGCAAAGCACAGGAAAAACTGCACAAGTCCCGTACCAAATTGCAGGACGCTGCGTCGGCCGGCAAGGCCAAGGCGCAGACCAAAGCCAAGGGCGCAGTGAAGGAGCTGGAGGACCTGCTCGACGCCCTCAAGGATCGGCAATCCGAAACCCGCAGCTACATCCTGCAACTCAAGCGCGATGCTCAAGAAAGCCTGAAACTGGCCCAGGGCGTCGGTCGTGTACAAGAGGCTGTCGGCAAGGCGTTGTCCCTGCGTTCAGCCAAGCCTGCTGCGGCACCTGCCAGGAAAGCCGCTGCCCAACCGGCTGCTGCAAAAGCACCGGCCAAGCCTGCTGCGGCTCCTGTTAAAAAAACCGCCGCCAAGGCACCGGTGAAAGCCGCAGCAAAACCAGCCGCTAAACCTGCGGCGAAAAAAGCCGTGGCTGCCAGCGCTGCGAAACCAGCGGCTAAAACCGCGGCTGCCAAGCCTGCCGCCAAGCCAGCCGCTGCGAAAACAACGGCCGCTAAACCGGCTGCAAGAACCGCTGCTGCGAAACCGGCCGTGGCGAAAACCGCAGCGGCAAAACCTGCTGCTAAAACTGCCGCTGCGAAACCTGCTGCCAAGTCTGCCGCGAAACCTGTCGCGGCTAAAACCGCTGCCAAGCCGGCTGCAAAACCAGCTGCAAAAACCACTGCTAAACCGGCTGCAAAAACCGCTGCCGCCAAGCCAGCAGCCAAATCGGCCGTGAAAAAACCGGTCGCCGCTACCAAGCCGACCCCTGCGCCCGCTGCCAAGCCAGTGACTCCAGCGCCGTCTGCTTCGGCTGCGCCTGCAGCAATCACCTCGACCACCACGCCTGCGCCAACGCCAGCCGCTTCGTCGAGCACCAGCACCACCCCAACCAGCGCTTCCTAAGTGCCGGTTGCCGCGACGCGCAGCTGATGCAGCGCGTCGCGGTCCAGGTGGGCGGCACCTGCCGTCACACCTTCCAGCCAGGCCGATAGATCGGTCGCCCCGCACTGCGGCCAACTGTGCGCCGATCGCTCCAGCCGCCATAACAGCAGTCGCTCGGCTTCGAGCTCCAGTGCCTTCACCTGTTCGCGCAACGCATTCAGTTCCATGTCCTTGGCCGCAGCGGATTTCCACTGCGTGCGCAATGTCCGTAGCGGTTGTACAACATCTGAGTACCATGGCTCGGCCACGTTGCGAAGCCACTGCAATCGTTGCTCGTTACAGGCGACTCCCCGCTGTCCCAGCCACAGTCCACAGAGCAGCAGGCACACATTGACGCCCGTCGACTGCAATTTCAGGCACGCGGCTTCGACGCCGGGACGGGCGTAAGTGCCAAGGGAAAAACTCCACAGGTCAGAGGACATCGTGCTACTCGCGCCAGTTGCGAGCGAAGCTGGTAGACTCCGCCGCCATTATGATTCGACTTCAGAACCTGACTTTACAGCGTGGCCCGCAACGTCTGCTAGAAGACGCCGAGCTGACCCTGCACGCCGGCCACAAAGCTGGCCTCATCGGTGCCAACGGCGCCGGCAAATCGAGCCTGTTCGCCTTGCTCCTGGGTGACCTGCACCCGGACTCGGGTGATTGCTTCCTGCCGGCGGACTGGCGCATCGCCCACATGCGCCAGGAGATCGACACCCTCGATCGGATCGCGGTCGACTACGTGCTCGATGGCGACCTGCGCCTGCGCGAGGTGCAACGCGACCTCGCCGCCGCCGAAGCGGCCCATGACGGTGCCGCTCAGGCCCGCCTGCATGCCGAGCTCGACAGTGCCGACGGTTACACCGCCGATGCCCGAGCGCGCAAGCTGCTGGCCGGTTTGGGATTCACCAACGATCAGATGGATCGACAGGTAGGAGATTTCTCCGGTGGCTGGAGGATGCGTCTGAATCTGGCGCAGGCTTTGATGTGCCCGTCGGACCTGTTGCTGCTCGATGAGCCGACCAACCACCTGGATCTCGACGCCATCATCTGGCTCGAAGACTGGCTCAAAAGCTATCCTGGCACCTTGATGCTGATTTCCCACGACCGCGACTTCCTCGATGCCGTGGTCGATCACGTGGCGCACGTCGATCAACGCAAGATCACCCTGTACCGCGGTGGTTATACCGCGTTCGAACGCGCCCGCGCCGAGCGTCTGGCCCAGCAACAGCAGGCGTACGAGAAGCAGCAGGTGCAACGTGCGCACATGGAAAGCTACATCGCCCGCTTCAAGGCCCAGGCCACCAAGGCCCGTCAGGCACAAAGCCGGATCAAGGCGCTGGAGCGGATGGAAGAATTGTCCGCTGCCCACGTCGATTCGCCGTTCGACTTTGTCTTTCGCGAGTCGACGAAGATCTCCAGTCCGTTGATCGACCTGTCCGATGCTCGTTTGGGCTATGGCGACAAAACCGTGCTGGAGAAGGTCAGGCTGCAACTGACCCCCGGCGCGCGGATCGGCCTGCTCGGCCCCAACGGTGCAGGTAAATCGACCCTGATCAAGAACCTCTCCGGTGATCTCGAGCCTTTGTCCGGTCGACTGACCCGTGGCGAGAACACCGTGGTCGGTTACTTCGCCCAGCATCAGCTGGACTCGCTCGACTCCAAGGCCAGCCCGTTGCTGCACATGCAGCGCCTGGCGCCCACCGAGCGCGAGCAGACCCTGCGTGACTTCCTCGGCGGTTTCGACTTCCGTGGCGCGCGGATCGACGAGCCAGTGCTGAATTTCTCCGGTGGCGAGAAGGCCCGCCTGGCCTTGGCGTTGATCGCCTGGGGTCGGCCGAACCTGTTGCTGCTCGACGAACCGACCAACCACCTGGACCTGGAGATGCGCCTGGCGCTGACCATGGCGCTGCAGGAATTCACCGGTGCGGTACTGGTGGTCTCCCACGATCGTCATCTGCTTAAAAGCACCACCGACAATTTCTACCTGGTGGCGGACGGCAAGGTCGAGGAGTTCGACGGCGACCTCGAAGACTACACCCGGTGGCTGGTGGAGTACCGTCAGCGCAATGCCCCGGTCAGTAATACCCCGGTCAATCCCGACAAGACCGACAAGAAAGCCCAGCGCCAGGCCGCAGCGGCGCTGCGTCAGCAACTGGCCCCGCACAAGCGCGAGGCCGACAAGCTCGAAGCCGAGCTGGGCAAGCTGCACGAGAAACTGGCGAAAATCGATGCCAGCCTTGGCGACAGCGACATTTACGAACCGGCACGCAAGAACGAATTGCGTGATCTGCTGGCCGAACAGGCCAGGCTGAAAGTGCGTGAAGCCGAGCTGGAAGAAGCCTGGATGGAAGCCCTGGAGTTGCTCGAAAGCATGCAGGCGGAGCTGGAGGCGCTGTCCTGATGGAGGCCTTCAAGCTGCCGCTGGCGGCGATGTGGATCGAGCCGCTCTGGCTCTTCGGGCAAATCCTCCTGATCTTGTTGGCGGGTTATATCGCCCAACGCTTCGTCGCCAAGTGCCTGACCCGCCTGGGCGAGCGCTATCCATTGCCGCCGCAGTTGCTGATGCCGCTGCGCGGTGGTCTGCGCTGGCTGATCATGGGCAGTGCGCTGATCTTCGTCCTGGAACGCCTCGGGGTGTCGGCCACGGTGCTCTGGACGGCGTTGTCCGGCTTTGTCGCGGTGGCGGCGGTGGCGTTCTTCGCCATGTGGAGCGTGCTCTCCAACCTGCTCTGCGCCATTCTGATCTATACCGTCGGACCGTTCCGCATCGGTGACGTGGTCGAGCTGGTGGACACCACCGACAAGCTCGGGGTCAAGGGGCGGGTGGTGGCGATCAATCTGCTCTACACCACCTTGATCGAAGCCGAAGAGCTCGGCACCGGCAGCGCCATGGTGCAAGTGCCGAACAGCCTGTTCTTCCAGCGTTCGGTTCGGCGCTGGCGGGGCACGGATGTATTCTCGTCCGGTGGGTTTGAAAAGTAAGTCTTCTGTCGCCTGATGCACCGCCATCGCGGGCAAGCCCGCTCCCACAGAGTTCGTGTCGTTCGCCAATAGTGTGAACGACACAGACCCTGTGGGAGCGGGCTTGCCCGCGATGGCGGTCCGTCAGACGATTTGCCCTTCAAGCCCCGAGCGCTGGAAGGCACTCGCAACATCCTACAAAAAATCGATAGTCACCAGCCCAAAGCCGCATTAGCTTAGACATCTGTCACGAGTCCGAGTCGAGGTGTGCAATGGAGCTTCAAACATGGCTGGCGTTTTTTGCCGCCTGCTGGGTGATCAGCCTGTCTCCCGGTGCCGGCGCCATTGCGTCGATGTCCAGTGGTCTGCAATACGGTTTCTGGCGCGGTTACTGGAACGCCCTGGGCCTGCAATTGGGCCTGGCGGTGCAGATCGCGATTGTCGGCGCCGGTGTGGGCGCCATTCTCACCGCTTCGGCCACGGCCTTCTACGCGATCAAATGGTTCGGCGTGGCCTATCTGGTTTTCCTCGCGATCAAGCAATGGCGAGCGCTGCCCAGCGACATGAGTGATGACGCGGCCGTGCGGCAGATCGGTAAGCCGATGGCTTTGGTATTCCGTGGTTTTCTGGTGAACATCAGCAACCCCAAGGCGCTGGTGTTCATGCTGGCGGTGTTGCCGCAGTTCATCGACCCTCACGCACCGCTGCTGGCTCAATACCTGATCATCGGTGTGACCATGGTCTTTGTGGACTTGATTGTCATGGCCGGTTACACCGGGCTGGCGTCCAAGGTGCTGCGGATGCTGCGTACACCCAAACAGCAACGACGTATGAACCGCACGTTTGCCGGCCTGTTCATTGGCGCGGCGGCGTTCATGGCGACCCTGCGTAAAGCCGCTGTCTGAATCGGTCGGCCACAAACAACCGACCTTCGATTAATACCCTGTAGGAGCGAGCTCGCTCGCGATGGACGTCAACGGTAACGCGTTTCTTCTGAATAGACGCGTTGCCCTTGAGACCATCGCGAGCGAGTTCGCTCCCACAGGGTTTTTTTTTGCAGGCGTCGCGATATCAGCGAACAAAGCTTGAGTGAATGGCATTGGAAGTGAACAATGTGTTACTTCGTATTTCCAATTGAGATTCATTCATGACTGCCCCGTCCCGTTTTCTGGCCTGGCTGGTATTGCCATTGTTGGCGCTGTGCAGTTTCAATCTGCTGGCCGACACCGTGGAAGGCGCGCCGCAAGCCCTGCATTTGCTTGATTACATTGGCGCGGACTATCCGCAAACCGTGCAAGCGGGCAAGGTCATCGATGAGTCCGAATACCGCGAGCAGCTGGAATTCATCAAGGTGCTGCAAGGCTTGATCGTCGCGATGCCGGCCAAGCCGGAGAAGGCCGGGCTGGAGCAGGGCGTCGGTGCGCTGCGTAGCGCCATCGTGGCGCGTCAGGATGGCGCGGATGTCGCCCGTCAGGCACGGCAACTCGGGGCGAAGCTGGCAGTGGCCTATGAAGTCAGCCAGGCTCCGATCATCACCCCGGACCCGACTCGCGGAGCGCCGCTGTACGCCCAGCACTGTTCGGTCTGCCATGGCGATACGGGTGCCGGCGATGGCCCCGCAGGTGTCGGCCTGACACCGCCGCCGGCCAATCTACGTGATGCGGCGCGCCTGGACCACCTGAGCCTCTACGCGATCTACAACACCTTGGGCCTGGGTGTGGAAGGCACCGACATGCCGGCCTTTGCCGATCAGCTGGACGATCGCCAGCGTTGGGACCTGGCGACTTACATCGCCAGTTTCAGTGCCGATCCGGCCGCCGCCAAAAATGCACAGGCCTACAACATCGCGGATCTGGCACGTCAGACGCCGGCAGAAGTACAGGCCGTCGACGGTCCGCAAGCCGCGGCGACCTTCCGTGCCCAGCGCGCGCAACCGCCACAGGTCAAGCGTGGCCCGGCGCAATTGCTCGACTACACCGCCGAGACCCTGGACAAGAGCATCGCGGCTTATCGGGCCGGCGATCATGATCAGGCCTACGACCTGTCAGTGGCGGCGTACCTGGAAGGCTTTGAACTGGTCGAAAGCTCCCTGGACAACGTCGACGCCAACGTGCGCAAAGACACTGAAAAATCCCTGATGGCTTACCGCCAATCGTTGCAGGATGGGCTGCCTGTGGCCCAGGCCCAGCTGCGCCTGGACGCGGCCAAGGCCAAGTTGAAGGAAGCCGCCGGCCTGTTGGGCAGCGATGGTTTGAGCTGGTCCCTGAGTTATATCTCCGGCTTGCTGATCCTGCTGCGCGAAGGACTGGAAGCGATCCTGGTACTGGCAGCGATCCTCGCGTTCCTGCGCAATACCGGCCAGCAATCGGCGGTGCGCAGCGTCAACGTCGGCTGGGGCCTGGCCTTGTTGGCTGGCCTCGGGACCTGGGCACTGGCGGCGTACGTGATCGACGTCAGCGGCTCGCAGCGCGAGTTGCTCGAAGGTGCGACGGCGCTGTTTGCCGCCGTCATGGTGCTCTGGCTCGGCGTGTGGATGCACGACCGTCGCCATGCAGCCGCCTGGCAGGATTACATCAAGAGCAGCCTGGTGGGCGGCGGCGGGCGTTTCGGGTTTGCGACCCTGGCGTTCTTCTCGGTGTATCGCGAACTGTTCGAAGTGATCCTGTTCTATGAAACCCTGTGGCTACAGGCCGGCCCGGCAGGTCATGACGCGGTGCTGGCCGGTGGTGCGACGGCGCTGGTGTTGCTGGTCGGCTTGGCCTGGGTGATCCTGCGCGGCTCGGCGAAATTGCCGCTGTCGTTGTTCTTCAGCATCAACGCCGGGCTGCTGTGCGCGCTATCGGTGGTGTTTGCCGGGCACGGCGTGAAGGCGTTGCAGGAAGCCGGGATCTTCGGCACGCGACCGGTGCCGTTCTTTGACTTCGACTGGCTGGGGATCCACGCGGATGCGTATTCGCTGAGTGCGCAGGTGGTGGCGATCCTGGCGATCATCGTGCTGTACAGTCGTAGCCGGATGGCTGAGAAGCGGCGGGAGCAGGTTTCTTAAACAGCATTCGCTGCGCTCATCATCGCGGGCAAGTCGGATCGCCGCACCACCGCTCCCACAGGGTTTAGCGTTAACCTTGTGGGAGCGGGCTTGCCCGCGATGCTTTTCAATAGAGGAAAAATATGATGCGTGTGTGGATCGATGCCGACGCCTGCCCCCGGGCCGCCAAGGATCTGGTGGTGAAGTTCGCCCTCAAGCGCCAGTTCGAAGTAGTACTGGTGGCCGGGCAGCCGCAGATCAAGCCGGGCCTGGCCCTGGTGAAGCTGATCGTGGTGCCCAGTGGTCCGGATGCGGCCGACGACTACCTGGTGGAGCACGCGGTTCCCGGTGAGCTGGTGATTTGCAGCGATGTGCCGCTGGCGGACCGGCTGGTGAAGAAGGGGGTTGCAGCGCTGGACCCGCGTGGCAAGGAGTTCGATGCACAGAACATGGGCGATCGACTCGCGGTGCGCAATCTGTTCACCGATTTGCGTGAGCAGGGGCAGATGAGCGGCGGCCCGGCGCCGTTTGGCGAGCGCGAGAAGCAGGCGTTTGCCAATGCGCTTGACCGGATCCTCACCCGGTTATCGCGCCCCCTGTAGGAGCTGGCTTGCCAGCGAAGAGGCCCTTCCATTCAACACATAATTTGTTGACTGTCAGATCGCCTTCGCTGGCAAGCCAGCTCCTACAGGGGAACCGTGTCAGGCGTCGTTTTCGTGGGTCAGTTCGAGCACGCGGTCGACCAGTTTGTTGATGCCGGAGGCTGCTTCGCTGATGCTTTGCGCCAGCATGTATGCCGGAGTACTGACCAGCTTGCGCGCCTTGTCTTCAACGATTTCAGTCACCGCGCATTCCGCGTGTGTCGCCCCCATCTTGTTCATCGCGGCGGCCGTGTCGGCATCATTACCGATGGTGCAGGTCACGCCCGGCCCATAGATTTTCGCCGCCAGCGCCGGCGAGATGCAGATCAGCCCGACCGGTTTGCCCGCTTCGGCAAAGGCTTCGGCCAGCGCCAGGACTTCCGGCTGCACGGTGCAGCCCGCGCCTTCGATGGCGAAGTTGGAGAGGTTCTTGGCCGCGCCGAACCCCCCGGGAACGATCAGCGCATCGAATTCTTCAACGTCCGCTTCGCGAATATCCTTGATGTTGCCCCGGGCGATTCGCGCGGACTCCACCAGTACATTGCGCGACTCGGGCATTTCTTCGCCGGTCAGGTGGTTGATTACATGCAACTGCGCAATATTCGGGGCGAAACACTGCACTTGGGCGCCACGCTGGTCCAGGCGCAGCAGGGTAATCACGCTCTCGTGGATCTCGGCGCCGTCGTACACGCCACAGCCGGAAAGGATCACTGCAATTTTTTTGCTCATGGGCTTTTCTCCAGATTCATGGCGTTAAATGTCCACTAATTTGTCACTCGTTGCCATAGGGATAATTCGCGACTACACATAGGATCTGTCCTCAAGACTCCGATCAGGGCGCGTCATGGACTTCATTCTGTATGCGGTGCCGTTTTTCTTTGTGCTGATCGCCCTCGAGCTGCTGGCCGACCGTTGGCGCGGCGGGAGCAACTACCGGGTGGCCGACGCGATCAACAGCATCAGCACCGGCGTTCTGTCGACCACCACGGGCTTGTTGACCAAGGGTGTCGGCCTGGTCACCTACGCATTTGCCCTTAAGCATCTGGCGCTGTTCGAGCTCGCGGCCGACCGTGTCTGGGTCTGGGTATTCGCCTTCGTCCTGTACGACTTCTGCTACTACTGGCTGCATCGCCTGGGCCACGAGCGCAATATCCTCTGGGCGGCGCATTCGGTGCATCACCAGAGCGAGGACTACAACCTCTCCACCGCCCTGCGCCAGACCAGCACCGGCTTTCTCCTGAGCTGGATCTTTTACCTGCCCATGGCCGTGCTGGGTGTGCCGCTGCTGGTGTTCGTCAGCGTCGCCGCGTTGAACCTGCTGTATCAGTTCTGGGTGCATACCCGGCACATTCCCAAGCTCGGCTGGTTCGAGTGGCTCTTCGTCACACCGTCCAATCATCGGGCTCACCATGCACAGAATGCTCTCTACATGGATCGCAACTACGGCGGGGTGTTCATTATTTGGGACCGTCTATTTGGCTCGTTCCAGGAAGAGGACGACAACGAACCGGTGATTTTCGGCGTGACCACGCCGCTGGCGAGCTGGAATCCGTTGTGGGCGAACGTGCAGTTCTACGTGCAATTATGGGATGACGCACGGCGAGCCGGGAGCGGGTGGGACAAGCTGCGGATCTGGTTCATGCGCACCGGTTGGCGGCCGGCGGATGTGGCGGCGAAATACCCGATGAACAAACCGGACCTCAGTCAGTTCCGCAAGTTCGAGGTGCCGCTGGACGGGCGTCAGCAGCTTTACGTGGCGCTGCAGTTTTGCTTCTACATCGCGCTGGGCAGCTACTTGATGAACCTTGCGCAGCATCTGCCGACCGCCGCCCTGGTGCTCGGCTGGAGTGCCGTGGCGCTGGGTTTGTTCGTGTTGGGCGTGGCCCTGGAGAATCGCCCGTGGGCGTTGAAGCTGGAGCTGCTGCGACTGACATCGAACCTGCCGCTGGTATGGCTGGCGCCAGTGGTCGGGCTGTGGCCGGCCAGTGCGGTGGGCTGGGTCGGGCTGCTCAGTTACAGCCTGCTCAGCGCTATCGGTCTCTACTGTTGCAGAAACCGCTTCACTCGACTGGCGTCTTAGGACCGTCGGCTTTGGCTTGTTCGGCTTTCAGGGCTTGCTCGTCGGCGTAGATTTTCTTCGCCAGACGGGCATTCTTGAAGCGCCGCCGCAGCCACAGACAAAAGCCTACGACCAGCAGGGCGCCCAGCACCCACAGCTCGTACTTCTTGACGCTGCCGAGCATGCCTTCGAGCACCGCGCCGAAGTGATAGGCCGCGGCAGCCAGCGCGGCAGCCCAGATCGCTGCACCGATCCCGTTGAGCAGCAGATAACGTCCCGGCGGATAGCCCGACAGGCCGATCGCCACCGGCATTACCGTGCGCAGTCCATAAACAAAGCGGAAACTCAGGACCCAGATGTCCGGGTGCCTGCGGATATGTTCCAGCGCCCGGTCGCCCAGCAACTGCCAGCGCGGTTTGCGTGCCAGCAATTTGCGGCCGTGTTTGCGCCCCAGGAAATACCACAGCTGATCACCGGCATAACTGCCGAGGAACGCCACGATCATCACCACTTTGAGGTCCATGTATCCGCGGAACGCGAGGAAGCCTGCGAGCACCAGAATGGTTTCGCCTTCGAAGAACGTGCCGAGAAAGAGGGCGAAGTAGCCGAATTCCTGAAGAAATTGTTGGAGCATTGTCTGGATGCTGGCGAAATGAACGCGCAGCCTAACCCTTCGTGCACATTCATGAAAGTGTCCAAATGTGTCTCGACGTGAACATTTCCTACAAGGAGAATGGAATGCGACTACAGGAGGCGTTCTCTTCTCGCGCCTTGTCCTGCACAACAGCAGACCCGGCGCGGCGGGGAAACTAATTGCGAACGCCCCCTGGTCACAGGCTGCACATAACTGTAATACGACGGTCATAATGGTCGCTTATAACTGTCACGCTCGCCCCCCGCGCGGGCTCAGGAGTCTGCCGTGAGCTTTACCCCCGCCAACCGTTTGTTTCCTGCAACCCGCTTGCGACGCAACCGTCGTGATGATTTTTCGCGTCGACTGGTCCGTGAAAACGTTCTGACCGTCGACGACCTGATCTTGCCGGTGTTCGTGCTGGACGGTGAAAACCGTCGCGAAGCGGTGGCCTCGATGCCGGGCGTCGAGCGCCTGACCATCGATCTGTTGCTGGAAGAAGCGGCCAAGTGGGTCGAGTTGGGCATTCCTGCAGTGGCCCTGTTCCCGGTGACGCCACCCGAACTCAAATCCCTGGACGCCGCCGAAGCCTGGAACCCCGACGGCATTGCCCAGCGCGCCACCCGCGCGTTGCGTGCGCGGTTCCCTGAGCTGGGGGTGATCACCGACGTTGCCCTGGACCCGTTCACCACCCACGGTCAGGACGGCATTCTCGACGAACAAGGCTACGTGCAGAACGACATCACGGTCGACGCACTGGTCAGGCAGGCCCTGTCCCACGCCGAAGCCGGTGCTCAGGTGGTGGCCCCGTCGGACATGATGGACGGTCGCATCCAGGCGATCCGCGAAGCCCTCGAGCTGGCCGATCACGTCAATGTGCGGATCATGGCCTACTCGGCGAAGTACGCCAGCGCCTATTACGGCCCGTTCCGCGATGCCGTGGGTTCGGCGCTGAACCTGGGCAAGGCCAACAAGGCCTCCTATCAGATGGACCCGGCCAATAGCAACGAAGCCCTGCATGAGGTTGCGGCGGACTTGTCAGAAGGCGCGGACATGGTCATGGTCAAGCCAGGCATGCCGTATCTGGACATCCTCTATCGGGTCAAAGAAGAATTCAAAGTGCCGACGTTTGTTTATCAAGTCAGCGGCGAATACGCCATGCACATGGCAGCGATCCAGAATGGCTGGTTGAGCGAAGGGGTTATCCTCGAATCCCTGACCGCTTTTAAACGTGCAGGCGCTGATGGCATCCTGACTTACTTTGCCGTCCGTGCCGCTCAATTGTTACGAGAGCAACAATAGCCCTCCCAGGAACATTCCATGACTACCGAAGGACTCACTGAAGTCGCCGTAAAAGAGGCTCAACCTGTGGTGGAGCAAATCGACGAAACCCCGCCGGAACTGGAGCCTGCTCCCGCGGCGGTGGTGGCCGAGCCTGCTGCGGCGACGCCGGCGATTGCCATTCCCGGCCTGGATGACAGCAGCCTGTACATCCATCGCGAGCTATCGCAATTGCAGTTCAACATCCGCGTGCTGGAACAGGCGCTGGATGTGTCCTACCCGTTGCTGGAGCGGCTGAAATTTCTGCTGATCTTCTCCAGCAACCTGGACGAGTTCTTCGAGATCCGTGTGGCCGGCCTGAAGAAGCAGATCACCTTCGCCCGTGAGCAGGCCGGCGCGGATGGCCTGCAACCGCATCAGGCCCTGGCCCGCATCAGCGAGTTGGTACACGGTCACGTCGACCGCCAGTACGCGATCCTCAACGACATTCTGTTGCCGGAACTGGAAAAGCATCAGGTCCGCTTCATCCGCCGGCGTCACTGGACCACCAAGATCAAAACCTGGGTGCGCCGCTACTTCCGCGATGAGATCGCGCCGATCATTACCCCGATCGGCCTCGACCCGACGCACCCGTTCCCGTTGTTGGTGAACAAGAGCCTGAACTTCATCGTCGAGCTAGAAGGCATCGACGCCTTCGGTCGCGATTCCGGTCTCGCGATCATCCCGGCACCCCGTCTGCTGCCTCGGGTCATCAAGGTGCCGGAAGAAGTCGGCGGCCCTGGCGACAACTATGTATTCCTGTCGTCGATGATCCATGCTCACGCCGATGACCTGTTCCAGGGCATGAAGGTCAAGGGCTGCTACCAGTTCCGGCTGACCCGAAACGCCGACCTTTCCGTCGATACCGAAGATGTGGAAGACCTGGCTCGCGCCCTGCGCGGCGAATTGTTCTCCCGCCGCTACGGTGACGCGGTGCGACTGGAAGTCGCCGACACCTGCCCGAAACAACTGTCCGACTACTTGCTCAAGCAGTTCAACCTGCACGAGACCGAGCTGTATCAGGTCAACGGTCCGGTCAACCTGACCCGACTGTTCAGCATCACCGGCCTGGACAGCCAGCGCGAACTGCAATACCTGCCGTTCACGCCGCAGATCCCGAAACTGCTGCAGAACAGCGAGAATATTTTCAGCGTGATCAGCAAGCAGGACATCCTGCTGCTGCACCCGTTCGAGTCGTTCACCCCGGTGGTCGACCTGCTGCGCCAGGCGGCCAAGGACCCGCACGTCCTGGCGGTGCGCCAGACCCTGTATCGCTCCGGCGCCAACTCGGAAATCGTTGATGCACTGGTCGATGCGGCGCGCAACGGCAAGGAAGTCACCGCGGTGATCGAATTGCGCGCGCGGTTCGATGAAGAATCCAACCTGCAACTGGCCAGCCGCCTGCAAGCAGCCGGTGCAGTGGTGATCTACGGCGTGGTCGGTTTCAAGACCCACGCCAAGATGATGCTGATTCTGCGGCGTGAAGCCGGCGAAATTGTCCGTTACGCTCACTTGGGTACCGGCAACTACCACGCGGCCAACGCCCGTCTGTACACCGACTACAGCCTGCTGACCTCCGACGATGCCTTGTGTGAAGACGTCGGCAAACTGTTCAGCCAGTTGATCGGCATGGGTAAAACCCTGCGCATGAAGAAGCTGCTGCATGCGCCGTTCACGCTGAAAAAGGGCATGCTCGACATGATTGCCCGGGAGACTCAGTTCGCCCTCGACGGTAAACCGGCGCACATCATTGCCAAGTTCAACTCGCTGACCGATCCGAAGATCATCCGCGCGCTGTACAAGGCCAGTCAGTCCGGGGTGCGTATCGATCTGGTGGTGCGCGGCATGTGCTGCCTGCGGCCGGGCATCGCCGGGGTTTCGCACAACATCCACGTGCGCTCGATCATCGGGCGCTTCCTGGAACACACCCGGGTCTTCTACTTCCTTAACGGCGGGGAGGAGCAGATGTTCCTGTCCAGTGCCGACTGGATGGAGCGCAACCTCGACAAGCGCGTCGAGACTTGCTTCCCGGTGGAAGGCAAGAAGCTGATCATGCGGGTCAAAAAGGAGCTGGAGCTGTATCTGACCGACAACACCCATAGCTGGAGCCTGCAGGCGGACGGTCGCTACATCCGCAACACACCGACCGGCAACCAGAACCCGCGCAGTGCGCAGGCGACGCTGCTGGAGCGTTTGGGCAGTCCGATTCTGCCTGTGCGTTAACCCTGGCGTGATGTAAAAAAAATGGCGATCCCTGCGGATCGCCATTTTCATTTCCACCGATTATTCATGCCGAACCTGTTCCCTGTAGGAGCTGCCGCAGGCTGCGATCTTTTGATCTTGATCTTTTCTGGCCATTGAAAAGCAAGATCAAAAGATCGCAGCCTTCGGCAGCTCCTACGGGAGATTCGCCAATCATCAAATATCGCGACAGCCTTAGCGCACGTTCAGGGTGAACCCGACCCGGGTCAGCCATTCCGCTTCGAGGCCGAAGTCGGCCTGGGTCAGCTGGTTTTCGTCCAGCCAGTTTTCCGGGAACAGCACATCCAGGCTGTCGCCATTGGCCTGCAGTACGACCTGAGGCATTTCCTGGGTGCCGCGGATGTGATGGAACAGGATCGCAAAGCGCAGCAGCACGCACAGGCGAATCAGCTTGATGCCTTCATCGCCGAACTCGGCAAACTTGTCCCGGGGAATATTGCGTCGGTGACCGCGCACCAGCAATGCGAGCATCAGCTGGTCTTCGCGGGAGAAGCCCGCCAGGTCCGAATGCTCGATCAGGTAGGCGCCATGCTTGTGGTAGTGATAGTGAGCGATGTCCAGGCCCACTTCATGAACCTTGGCGGCCCAGCCCAGCAGTTCGCGCCAGATGCCGTCATCCAGGTCCCAATCCTCGGCCACCTGGTCGAACGCGTGCAACGCCTTGCGTTCGACCCGCGCTGCTTGTTCCAGGTCGACGTGATAACGCTCCATCAGCGAGCTGAGGGTGCGCTCACGGACGTCTTCGTGGTGATGACGCCCCATAAGGTCATACAGCACGCCTTCGCGCAGGGCGCCTTCACAATGGTCCATGCGTTGCAGCTCAAGGGCATCGAAGATGGCTTCGAGAATCGCCAGGCCGGCCGGGAAGATCGCCCGGCGGTCAGGCTTGATGCCTTCGAAGTCGATCTTCTCGACGTCGCCGAGCTTGAACAGCTTGCGCTTGAGCCAGGCCAGGCCTTCGGCGTTGACTTCGCCCGCGCCATGCCCGCCGGCCTTCAGTGCCAGGCCGATGGCCCGGATGGTGCCCGAGGAGCCGATGGCTTCATCCCAGGTCAGGCGGTGCAGGGCGTGTTCGATGCTCATGATCTCCAGCCGCGCTGCCGTGTACGCCTGGGCATAGCGGGCCGGGGTGATCTTGCCGTCCTTGAAATAGCGCTGGGTAAAGCTGACGCAGCCCATCTGCAGGCTTTCGCGCAGCAACGGCTCGAAGCGCTGGCCAATGATGAATTCGGTACTGCCACCGCCAATGTCGGCCACCAGGCGCTTGCCCGGCGTGTCGGCGAGGGTGTGGGACACGCCGAGGTAGATCAGGCGCGCTTCTTCACGACCGGAGATGACTTCCACCGGGTGGCCGAGGATTTCTTCGGCGCGGCGGATGAATTCGACGCGGTTACGGGCTTCACGCAAGGCGTTGGTGCCGACGATTCGCACGGCACCCGGCGGCATACCATTGATCAGTTGGGCAAAGCGCTTCAGGCAATCGAGCCCGCGTTGCATGGATTCTTCGCTGAGCTGGCGTTCTTCATCGATGCCCGCGGCCAGCTGAACCTTCTCCCCGAGACGTTCGAGAATACGGATTTCGCTGTTCTGGGCCTTGGCCACGACCATGTGAAAGCTGTTGGAGCCCAGGTCGATTGCGGCGATCAGGGACAGATTCTTGGCTTGGGATTGCGGCATGGTCAGGGGGTCTCGGTCGATAACCCTGACATCGTGCCACGATCAAACGCTGCCGCCAACGCGCAGAGTTCAAAGCATTGATCCAACACAGGAAAGCAGGTGACCGCTGAGCGGTCAATCGCGGGCAAGCCAGCTCCCACATGCTTTTGCGTCGAACACACAATCCTGTTTCAACACAGAACCCTGTGGGAGCGGGCTTGCCCGCGATTAGGCCATCACAGGCGCTGAAGAACTATCAGCCTGCCGCCTCGACCGTCCCGATGAAATTCGCCAGCTCCGCCGTCTGCGGGTTGGCAAACAAAATCTTCGGATCCCCCACCTCATGCACCTTACCCAGATGCATGAACACCAATTTATCCCCCACCTCCCGGGCAAAACGCATTTCATGGGTGACCATGATCAAGGTCATGCCCTCTTTGGCCAACTGCCGAACCACGCTCAGCACTTCATTGACCAGTTCCGGGTCCAGCGCCGAAGTAATCTCATCACACAGCAAAACCTTCGGCGACATCGCCAACGCCCGGGCAATCGCCACCCGTTGTTGCTGCCCACCGGACAGCCGATCCGGAAACGCATCGAATTTTTCCCCCAATCCAACCCGTTCCAGCATCTCCCGCGCCAGTTCAGCGGCTCTGGCTTTTGGCACTTTCTGCACCACTTGCGGTGCAAGCATGACGTTTTCGCCCACGGTCAGGTGCGGGAACAGGTTGAACTGTTGGAACACCATCCCGACTTTCTGCCGCAGGCTGCGCAGGTCGGCGCGGGCGGCGTCGAGGTATTCGCCGTCGACTTCGATCACGCCGTCGTTGATCGACTCCAGCCCATTCAAGGTGCGCAGCAAGGTGGATTTCCCCGAGCCGCTGCGGCCGATGATCGCCACCACCTGGCCTTCCTCGACGCTCAGGTCGATGCCTTTGAGCACATGGTGGTCGCCATAATATTTATGCAGGGCCGAAATTCTAAGCAGAGGCATGCAGTCTCCTTTCCAGGTAGCGGGCACTGAGGGACAAGGGGTAACAGAGCAGGAAGTAACCGAGGGCCACCAGGCCATAGACCATGAACGGCTCAAAGGTCGCGTTGGCGAGCATGCCGCCGGTCTTGGTCAGTTCGGTGAAGCCGATGATCGAGGTGACGGCGGTGCCTTTGACCACCTGCACCGAGAAGCCCACGGTCGGTGCCACGGCGATCCGCAGCGCTTGCGGCAGGATCACGTAGCGCAGTTGCTCCAGAGGATTGAGCGCCAGGCTTGATGAAGCTTCCCACTGGCCGTTGGGGATCGATTCGACGCAACCGCGCCAGATCTCGGCCAGGTAGGCGCTGGTGAACAGCGTCAGGGCGATCGCCGCTGCCATCCATGGTGAAATCTCCACCCCGGCCAACGCGACGCCGAAGAACACCAGGAACAGCTGCATCAACAGCGGCGTGCCCTGGAACAGTTCGATGTAAGTGCGGGCGAAATTGCTTGGCAGGGATTTTTTTGAAATGCGCATGACCATGATCAGCAAGCCGATCAGCCCGCCGCCGATAAACGCCACCAGCGACAACGCCAGCGTCCATTGCAGGCCCGTGAGCAGGTTGCGCAAGATGTCCCAGAAGGTGAAGTCGCTCATTGGCTGGTCCTCGCGCTGCTTCTTGATATAAACCGGCGGCCAATCCAGTTCAGCAACTGGCGGATCAATAAAGCCATGCACAGGTAGAGCAGCGTGGTCAGGGCATAGGTTTCAAAAGCGCGGAAGTTGCGCGACTGAATGAAGTTGGCGGCGAAGCTCAGTTCTTCGGTGGCGATCTGCGAGCAGACCGCCGAACCCAGCATGACGATGATGATCTGGCTGCTCAGGGCCGGCCAGACCTTGCCCAGCGCTGGCAGCAGGACCACGTGCCGGAAGGCTTCGAAGCGGCTCATCGCCAATGCAGCGGCGGCTTCCAGCTGACCGCGAGGAATCGCCTGGATGCCGGCGCGGATGATCTCGGTCGAATAGGCCCCGAGGTTGATCACCATCGCCAGCACCGCCGCCTGCCATTCGGAAATCTGCACACCCAGGAACGGCAGGCCGAAGAAGATGAAAAACAACTGCACCAGAAACGGCGTGTTGCGGATCAACTCGACGTAGACGCCGAAAATCCCGGAGAACGGGCGAATATTCCACGCCCGCACCAGGGCCCCGATGATACCCAGGCCGACCCCGAGCACCGCGCCGATGGCCGTCAGTTCAAGGGTGAACAGCGCACCGCGCAGCAACAGGTCGGTGTTTTGCACCACTGGAATGAAGTCGAACTGATAGGACATGTTCAGTCTCCCTGCGGCGATCAGAGATCGGCCGGCAGCGGCTCTTTGAGCCAGGTCCGAGAGTTTTTCTCCAGCGCGCCGTCGGTCTTGGCGGTGGCGAGGATCTGGTTGACCTTGCCCAGCAGTGCCGGCTCGTTCTTGTTAACGCCGACGTAGACCGGCGAATCCTTGAGTTTCACTTTCAGCGCCGGCACGCGTTTCGGGTTGCGTTCACTGATCGCCACCATCACCACGTTGCCGCTGGCGATCAGGTCGACTTGCCCGGCGAGGTAGGCCGCGATGGTCGAGTTATTGTCTTCGAAGCGCTTGATGGTCACGCCTTCGGGCGCGACTTTGCTCAGCTCGATGTCTTCGATGGCGCCACGGGTGACGCTGATGGTCTTGCCCTTGAGGTCGTCCAGGCCTTTGATATCGGCATCCGGCGGGCCGAATACGGCGAGGTAGAACGGGGCGTAGGCGCTGGAGAAGTCGATGACCTTCTCGCGCTCGGGGTTTTTGCCGAGGCTGGAGATCACCAGGTCGACCTTGCCGGTGGTCAGGAACGGAATGCGGTTGGTGCTGTTGACCGGGGTCAGCTCGAGTTTGACCTTGAGTTGGTCGGCCAGCAGTCTGGCGGTGTCGACATCGAGGCCGCGTGGCTTCATGTCCGGGCCGACCGAGCCGAACGGCGGGAAGTCCTGGGGCACGGCAACCTTGAGGACACCGCGCTTGACCACATCCTCCAGACCGTCGGCGTGGGCGGGCGCCTGGCTCAGCATCAGGCTGGCAAAAAGAGCAGCGAGGAGGGCGCTGTAACGCTGGGTCATGGCAAATCTCCGAATCGGCGGGAAGTGATTTCTGCGATTCGACAGAGCACGGGTCGTGCCAAGAGTGGATTCCAGGGGTGTCAGGCCGCGGTTTTACTGGGGTTGTTCGGTCTTACTGGTCTGAACAGTTGTGGCGTCTTTCGCACCCTCCTGGCGCATCGGTGAAAGACGTCGAACCCCCATGGGGCACGACTTGCCGGGCGTCGCGAATAGCTTTACAACTAACCGCTCATTCGCCTGGTTCGTCTGAAAACCATGAACTCGATTTCCCAAGCCGTACCTGAAGTGGCGCTGCAAGCCATCCGCAAACTGATCACCGAACAAGGTTTCGGACCGGGGGACGCGTTGCCCTCGCAACGGGACCTGGCGCTGCAATTGGGGGTCAGTCGGGCGTCGCTACGCGAGGCGTTGTCGTCCTTGAGCGCCCTGGGAGTGATCAGCATCCAGCCGGGCAAAGGTGTGTTCGTGCAGTCGCCGGTGGATTTGCCGCGAGGCGACGCGGCGCTGAGTTGGCCATTTGCGGCGCAAGCCTCGCCGCTGGATATATTCCAGTTGCGCTATGCCCTGGAAGGCTTTGCGGCCGGCCTGGCGGCGGTGACCCTGAGCACTCACGAGCTCGATGCCCTGGACGATAATGTCGCCGCCATGCGCATCGACCTGAAGGCCGGCGACTTCGAGGCAGCGGCGCGGCTGGATTTCGAATTTCACCGGCGCATCCTGCTGGCCAGCGGCAATCACGCGATGCTGAGCATCCTGACCGCCAGCGCCGATATCTTCCTGGAGAGCCAAAAGCTACCGTTCATCCGGGCCGAGCGGGCCATGGAAACCTGGCAGGAGCACCGTAAAATCCTCCGCGCACTGGCCCGGCGGGCGTCCGGCGCCGCGCAGAAGGCCATGCAAGAGCATGTGCGAAACGCCGCCCTGCGCACCGGAATTGCCTTCGTCGCTCCCGCCACCTCGTGACTTGAGCTATACCCAAACTCATGGACCGCCATAGCGAGACTCAATCATCTGCAGCTTCCTGAACACGGGAAGGGCGGCTATGATGGGCCACGATTTTTATTGCTTACAACCCGGAGACATCCATGAGCAGCGATCTTATCAAGCACGTCACCGACGCTAACTTCGAAGAAGAAGTACTGAAGGCTGCTGGCCCTGTGCTTGTTGACTACTGGGCTGAGTGGTGCGGCCCTTGCAAAATGATCGCCCCGGTACTGGACGAGATCGCTGGCACCTACGCCGGCAAGCTGACGGTTGCCAAACTGAACATCGACGAAAACCAGGAAACCCCGGCCAAGCATGGCGTGCGCGGGATCCCGACGCTGATGCTGTTCAAGAACGGCAACGTCGAAGCGACCAAGGTCGGCGCACTGTCGAAGTCGCAACTGGCGGCTTTCCTCGACGCCAACATCTAAGCGTCGTCGTAAAGTGTCCGAAAAAAGGCCCCGCACTTCGCGGGGCTTTTTCGTTATAGAGGGCTAGACGCTCCGAAACTCAGGTGGTACATTCGGCCCCGCACTGGTTTCTCCATTGCCCCCTGCTAGCCGTCGCCGACGCACTCCTTTTCGAATTAGTACGCGATCCTGTCGCCTTCTCTGCGGCGCGGCCTCATTAAGCCAAAAGCTTAATTTCCCCCTCCATAAATGATTACGTCATTCCTATATGAATCTGACTGAACTCAAGCAAAAGCCGATTACCGAACTGCTCGAATTGGCCGAACAGATGGGCATAGAAAATATGGCCCGTTCGCGCAAGCAGGACGTGATTTTCTCCCTGCTCAAAAAGCACGCGAAAAGCGGCGAGGAAATCTCCGGTGATGGCGTGCTGGAGATTCTCCAGGACGGCTTCGGCTTCCTGCGCTCCGCTGACGCTTCCTATCTCGCCGGTCCGGACGACATCTACGTCTCGCCGAGCCAGATCCGTCGCTTCAACTTGCGCACCGGTGACACCATCGTTGGCAAGATCCGCCCTCCAAAGGAAGGCGAGCGTTATTTCGCACTGCTCAAGGTCGATACGATCAATTACGATCGTCCCGAGAACGCGAAAAACAAGATTCTCTTCGAGAACCTGACCCCGCTGTTCCCGACCGTGCGCATGAAGATGGAAGCCGGCAACGGTTCCACCGAAGACTTGACCGGTCGTGTCATCGACCTGTGCGCCCCGATCGGCAAAGGCCAGCGCGGCCTGATCGTTGCACCGCCGAAAGCCGGTAAGACCATCATGCTGCAGAACATCGCGGCGAACATCGCACGTAACAATCCTGAAGTTCATCTGATCGTATTGCTGATCGACGAACGTCCGGAAGAAGTGACCGAAATGCAGCGCACCGTGCGCGGCGAAGTGGTTGCCTCGACGTTCGACGAGCCACCAACCCGCCACGTGCAGGTTGCCGAAATGGTGATCGAGAAGGCCAAGCGCCTGGTCGAACACAAGAAAGACGTGGTGATCCTGCTCGACTCCATCACCCGTCTGGCTCGCGCCTACAACACCGTGATCCCGAGCTCCGGCAAAGTGCTCACCGGTGGTGTCGATGCCCACGCCCTGGAGAAACCGAAACGTTTCTTCGGTGCCGCGCGGAACATCGAAGAAGGCGGTTCGCTGACCATCATCGCCACCGCGCTGGTTGAAACCGGCTCGAAGATGGACGAAGTGATCTACGAAGAATTCAAAGGCACGGGCAACATGGAACTGCCGCTGGATCGTCGTATCGCTGAAAAACGTGTGTTCCCTGCGATCAACATCAACCGTTCCGGCACCCGCCGCGAAGAGTTGCTGACGGCCGACGACGAGTTGCAACGCATGTGGATCCTGCGCAAGCTGCTGCACCCGATGGACGAAATCGCAGCCATCGAATTCCTGGTCGACAAGCTGAAAACGACCAAGACCAACGATGAGTTCTTCCTGTCGATGAAGCGCAAGTAAGTCGATAAGGGCACTAAAGCCGGGGAAACCCGGCTTTTTGCTATCTGATTTTTGATGAACCGGCAGTTCGTGGTTCTGAATAGAGGGGTTCGGCGCTAAACTGCCACCCCCGAACGCCACGGCCAAAACGAGGCTAACGCATGCAGTATCGCGACTTGCGCGACTTTATCAGCGGCCTGGAAAAGCGCGGCGAACTCAAGCGCATCCAGGTTCCGGTGTCCCCAGTGCTCGAAATGACTGAGGTCTGTGACCGCACCCTGCGTGCCAAAGGTCCGGCTCTGCTTTTCGAAAAACCCACGGGTTATGACATCCCGGTGCTCGGCAACCTGTTCGGCACCCCTGAGCGCGTGGCGCTGGGCATGGGCGCAGAGGCGGTCAGCGAATTGCGCGAGATCGGCAAGCTGCTGGCGTTCCTCAAGGAACCCGAGCCGCCGAAAGGCCTGAAGGATGCCTGGTCCAAGCTGCCGATCTTCCGCAAGGTCATCGCCATGGCTCCGAAGGTGGTCAAAGATGCGGTCTGCCAGGAAGTGGTCATCGAAGGCGACGACGTCGACCTCGCGATGCTGCCGGTGCAGACCTGCTGGCCGGGCGACGTCGGCCCGCTGATCACCTGGGGCCTGACCGTCACCAAAGGCCCGAACAAGGATCGCCAGAACCTCGGCATCTACCGTCAACAAGTGATCGGCCGCAACAAGGTCATCATGCGCTGGCTCAGTCACCGTGGCGGCGCCCTGGATTACCGTGAGTGGTGCGAGAAGCATCCGGGCCAGCCGTTCCCGGTGTCCGTGGCGCTGGGTGCTGACCCAGCGACCATTCTCGGTGCCGTGACGCCGGTGCCGGACAGCCTCTCCGAATACGCCTTTGCCGGGCTGTTGCGCGGCAATCGCACCGAGCTGGTGAAGTGCCGTGGCAATGACCTGCAAGTGCCGGCCACTGCCGAGATCATCCTCGAAGGTGTGATCCATCCGGGCGAAATGGCCGACGAAGGGCCCTACGGCGACCACACCGGTTACTACAACGAAGTCGACAGCTTCCCGGTGTTCACCGTTGAGCGCATCACGCACCGGATCAAGCCGATTTACCACAGCACCTACACCGGCCGTCCGCCGGATGAGCCGGCGATCCTCGGCGTGGCGTTGAATGAAGTGTTCGTGCCGATCCTGCAGAAGCAGTTCCCGGAGATCACCGACTTCTACCTGCCGCCCGAAGGCTGCTCGTACCGCATGGCCATCGTGACCATGAAGAAGTCGTATCCCGGCCACGCCAAGCGGGTAATGCTCGGTGTCTGGTCGTTTTTGCGACAGTTCATGTACACCAAGTTCGTTATCGTCACTGATGACGACATCAACGCACGGGACTGGAACGACGTGATCTGGGCCATCACCACGCGCATGGACCCCAAGCGCGACACGGTGATGATCGACAACACGCCGATCGACTACCTCGACTTCGCCTCGCCGGTGTCCGGCCTGGGCTCGAAGATGGGGCTCGATGCCACGCATAAATGGCCGGGCGAAACCACTCGCGAGTGGGGCCGGGTGATCGTCAAGGACGAAGCCGTGACCCAGCGGATCGATGCCATCTGGAATCAGTTAGGAATAGATTGATGCGTGTAACCTTGCAGCCCTCCGGAGCAGTGCTTGAGATTCTGCCCGGCGAGCGGATTCTCGATGGCGCACGCCGCCTGGGCTATGAATGCCCGCAAAGCTGTCGCAACGGCAATTGCCATGTGTGCGCCGCACTGCTGGTGGAAGGGCGGGTCGAACAGACCGGCAATGTGCGCGACCATGGCGAGTTCTACACTTGCATAGCAGAGCCGCTGGAAGACTGCATCGTGCTGTGGGATGGCGTGCTCGCGCTGGGAGAATTGCCGGTGCGCAGCTTGTCGTGTCAGGTCATTGAATGCAGGGACGTCGGCGGCGATACCTTTCGCGTGCGTCTGCGGGCACCGGCCGGCAAACCGCCGCGCTATCACGCCGGCCAGTACCTGATGATCGAGCGCGAGAATGGCGAGAAATCGGCGTTCTCCCTGGCTTCGGCCCCCCATGGCGGGCGCGATCTGGAAATTCACGTATTGGCGCGCGAAAGCAGTGCGCTGAGCTTGATCGACCAACTGCAACGCAATTCGATGGTGCGGATCGAGATGCCGTTCGGCGATACCCATCTGGCGGAGTTGCCGGAGGGGCCGCTGGTGCTGATCGCCGCGGGTACCGGCATGGGGCAGATCCATAGCCTGATCGAGCATTGCCAGGCCACGGGTTTCAAGCACCCGGTGCATCTGTATTGGGGCGTGCGTCGTCCTGAAGATTTTTATGCAATCGAACATTGGGATGAATGGCTGCAACTGCCCAATCTGTTCCTGCATCAAGTCGTCAGCGATCAATGCGGCTGGCAGGGGCGCTGCGGCATGTTGCATGAAGCCGTGTGCGAAGACTTTCCAGATCTTAAATCCCTGCATGTGTACGCCAGCGGCTCTCCGGCGATGGTCTACGGCACGCTGGACGCCCTGGTCGAAGCAGGAATGGATGCCCACCAGATGCGCGCCGATGTGTTCGCTTACGCGCCACGTTCCTGAGTGCCCCGGGCTGCCTAAAAGCGCAGCCCGGTGGTTATCATCGCGGCATTGGTGCCCAGCAGTACGACCTCGGCACCGATCGGGCCGTAATGCACCCCTACGGATGGAAAGATCACCGGCGCTATCCCCAGGCGATTGAGCGGTACTTTTTTCCGATATTCGCCTTTATAGTCCTTAAGTAAACCGCCGGAGAGTTTCAAGTAAACCGGATAGTCGGAACGTTGATATCGCTTGCCCGCGTACGCGTAATACGACCGCTGGCGGTACGAATTGCGAAACGTTGTCGCGCCAAAAATCGCCCCAGAGGCCAGGTTGCGTTCCAGACCCAGCAGATTCTGTTGGTTATTGTGCTCAGGGGACGGCGAATAGTGTCGTGTATAAATACTGGTCTGCGCATACCAGAAGTCCTTGTCCGCTGTGTGTGTAGCGGTATCCAGAGCCAATGCGTGACTGGTCTGGATCAGCACGAACAGGCCGTACATCCATGAATACTTCATTCCTGACTCCCGGGGAGGCGGATGAGAGAACGCCTCGGTGGAAGCTGTTATACGTGGGTGGCCCCGCCCCTAACCAGATGATTAATCTGGCAACTCGGTAGGACTTTTCTTGAAAGTTTGAAGTACCGATTCCTCCCGAAAGCTTATCCTTATTTCATTCTGATATTTAAAATATTCTCTAAATGGGTTTAGGCTATATGGATGAAGGCTGATTAATCGATTGAGGCGATATTCGAAGATATACAACCCTTAGTACTTTTTGTTTCAAATTTACTGCTATATCTTCTAATAGGTCGAAGTTTTTACATCTTGTAACTCCGTGAGGCCGAACACCTGATCCCATGAGCGCTATTGAAACTGCATTCCTGAATTCGCCTTATCCGCCGCGGCTCGATCTGGGACCGCAGCTTACGCACGAACAATTGCTCACCTCGATGCAGTCGACCATGGCACGCCATAAAGGCGGGCCGGTCTGGCTGTTCGCTTATGGTTCGCTGATCTGGCGGCCTGAGTGCCCGGCGGTGGAGCGAGTGCGCGGTCGTGTGCATGGCTATCATCGCGGTTTATATCTGTGGTCGCACGAACATCGCGGCACACCGGAAGTTCCGGGCCTGGTGTTTGGCCTGGATCGCGGCGGTTCTTGCAGCGGCTTCGCCTATCGTTTGCCCGAAGATCAACTCGAAGCCTCGCTGTACGCCCTTTGGCAGCGTGAGATGCCATTCCCGTCCTATCGCCCGCACTGGCTCAACTGCCGTCTTGAAGATGGCAGCCAGGTTCAGGCGTTGGGATTCGTACTGGAGCGGCACCTGCCCAGCTATGCCGGCAACTTGCCGGATCATGTGCTGAGCCATGTGTTCGAAAACGCCTGCGGGCGCTACGGTACTACCCGCGATTATGTCGAGCAGACCGCCAGCGCTCTGCGTAGCCACGCCATGCCAGACCGGAATCTGGAGGCGCGGCTCAAGCGCTGCAAATCAGCGGCCGATCAGGCGAGTGCTTCGCGGCTCTGACTGGCGACTTGTTTGTGCCGCAGGGTCGGGGCGAGGAAGGCCATCGCCAGCAGGCACGCGCCGATCAGCAAGACGAAACCGCCGTCCCAACCGAAGTGGTCCACGGTGTAGCCCATGGCAGCACTGGCCGCGACCGACCCCCCCAGATAACCGAACAGCCCGGTAAAGCCCGCGGCCGTACCGGCCGCTTTCTTCGGTGCCAGTTCCAGTGCTTGCAGGCCGATCAGCATGACCGGGCCGTAGATCAGGAAGCCGATTGAAACCAGCGCGATCATGTCGACGGTCGGGTTACCCGCCGGGTTCAGCCAGTAAACCAGGGTCGCTACGGTGACCAATGCCATGAACACCATGCCGGTCAGGCCACGGTTGCCGCGGAAGATCTTGTCCGACATCCAGCCGCACAGCAGCGTGCCCGGAATACCCGCCCACTCGTAGAAAAAGTACGCCCACGAGGTTTTATCCACGGTGAAGCCTTTCGCTTCCTTGAGGTAGGTCGGTGCCCAGTCCAGTACGCCGTAGCGCAACAGGTAGACGAAGACGTTGGCCAGGGCGATGTACCAGAGCATTTTGTTGCGCAGCACGTATTTGACGAAGATTTCCTTGGCGCTGAATTCTTCTTCGTGGCTGGCGTCGTAGCCTTCCGGGTAGTCGTTCTTGTACTTCTCGATCGGCGGCAGGCCCACCGATTGCGGGGTGTCGCGCATGGTGACGAAGGCAAATACCGCCACCGCCATGGCGACCGCCGCCGGCACGTAAAACGCCGCGTGCCAGTCATTGAACAGGCCCATGCCGAGCAGGAACAACGGGCCGATCAGGCCGCCGCCGACGTTATGCGCCACGTTCCATAACGACACCACGCCACCGCGCTCCTTCTGCGACCACCAGTGCACCATCGTCCGCCCGCTCGGCGGCCAGCCCATGCCCTGGGCCCAGCCGTTGATGAAGAGCAGGATGAACATGATGGTCACGCTGGACGTCGCCCAGGGCGCAAAGCCGAAAATGAACATCACCCCGGCCGATACCAGCAGGCCGAAGGGCAGGAAGAAACGCGGATTGGAACGGTCGGACACGATGCCCATCAAGAACTTGGACAGGCCGTAGGCGATGGCAATCGCCGACAACGCCAGGCCCAGCTCACCACGGGTATAGCCCTCTTCGATCAGATAGGGCATGGCCAGGGAGAAGTTTTTGCGCAGCAGGTAATAACCGGCGTAGCCGATAAAAATCCCGGCGAAGATCTGCCAGCGAAGGCGACGGTAGGTGTTGTCTATTTTTTCTTCAGGCAATGGAGCCTGATGTGCGGCAGGACGAAAGAAAGCAAACATTCAAAAGCTCCAGATTTCTTGTTTTTGCTGCGGATGCGAATGTTACAGTTTCGTTACCGAAAATAGCACCGCTTGGCAGTGGTCGAACAACGGAAATTTGGGTGGTCGTATGTTCTCTTGCGAACATGTCGCTCAGACGTAAGTGAAGGACGTTGTAGGAAGGGTTACCACTTCCATCTTTCGCGCCTCATCTGTGCGGATGAGTACTGGTTTTTGAGAAGCGTCCTTCGTTTAAAGGAGAAGTTGCGACGTTTTGTTTCAGGTCGCAGCTGCGTAAGCTTTGCATGGGAGTTCTGGTGTTTAGTCAGGGAGGAGAAAGGGTTATGCGGTGGTTTGTGTGTGTGCTGTTGCTGGGTTTATCTGTTGATATCAGGGCGGGGGAGTTCTTTCTGATACCGGAAAACAACCCAAAGCCGATTTATCCCGCAGCGCTTCTGAGGGCTGGCATAACCGGCAATGTCCGAGTCGAGTTCATCGCCAATGCCGATGGTTCGGTGAGCAAGGTGAGAATCCTGGAAAGCGATCATCCTGACCTGGCCGAAGCGAGCAGGGTTGCGATAGAGCAGTGGCGGTTCAAGCCTTGGACGGTTGATAAAGACAAGCCTGCGAAGCAGGAAATTATTGCTCCATTGGTCTTCCGCCTGGATCTCGATTCGCCGATCCACACCAACCAGTGGCTTAAGAAATTGAAATGTCGCGACGTCAACGAGCAACTGCTCAATGTCCCGGAGTCTGCGTGGGTGGATGCTGCGCCGTTTCATTACACCCGGGCGTATCTGTCGAACGTGTTTCATGTCACCCAATTGCCGAAGGAGCAGCGCCTGGAATGGATTGCCAAGCTGAATAAGCGTGTGCCGACGATAGTCAGGAGTTGCCGTAGCGGCCCGGTGCTCAAATACATGAGTTTGCTGCCGGAGGAGATTCGCCAACTGCTGTAGCTCCCCGCTCGTCATGAGGCGGTCTGAATAACTCGTTCGAGGTCCAGACCGCTCCACTGGATTCAGCGAACCTGCACCACCACCTTGCCAACCGCCTTGCGCTGGCCCAGATCATTGATCGCCTGCGCCGCACTGCTCAGTGGATACACCTGCGACACCAGCGGCTTCAGCTTGCCCTCGGCAAACCAGCCAAACAATTGCTGGAAGTTTGCCGCGTTGTCCTGAGGCTGACGCTGGGCAAACGCGCCCCAGAACACGCCGACCACGGCTGCACCTTTGAGCAGCGCCAGGTTAACCGGCAGTTCCGGGATGCGTCCGCTGGCGAAACCGACCACCAACAGGCGCCCGTTCCAGGCGATGGCACGGATGGCCTGGTCGAACAGGTCGCCGCCCACCGGGTCGTAGATCACGTCGGCGCCCTGGCCGTCGGTCAGGCGTTTGATTTCGTCCTTGAGGCTGGTTTCGCTGTAGTTGATCAGCTCGTCGGCGCCGGCCGCCTTGGCCACGGCGAGTTTTTCCGCGCTGCTGGCGGCCGCGATCACCCGGGCACCCATGGCTTTGCCGATTTCCACCGCTGCCAGGCCGACACCGCCGGAAGCGCCGAGCACCAGCAGGGTTTCACCCGGTTGCAGATGGCCCCGTTGCTTGAGCGCGTGCATCGAGGTGCCATAAGTCATGCTGAAGGCGGCGGCGGTGTTGAAGTCCATGGGCGACGGGATCGGCAGTACGTTATAGCCCGGCACCGCCACTTCTTCGGCAAAGCTGCCCCAGCCGGTCAGGGCCATGACCCGGTCGCCGACCTTCAGATGACTGACCTTTTCGCCCACCGCACTGATCACGCCCGCCGCTTCGCCACCGGGGGAAAAGGGGAAGGGCGGCTTGAACTGGTATTTGCCCTCGATGATCAGCGTGTCGGGGAAATTCACCCCGGCGGCGTGCACCTTCAGCAGGATTTCATTCTTCTTCGCGACAGGGCTGGCGACGTCTTCCAGCACCAGCGATTCGGCAGGGCCGAAGGCTTTGCACAGCACGGCTTTCATCAGGGCTATTCCTTTGGGAGTGATGGCCGATAAGTGTAGGTGTGTGAATTGAAGGGTCAACGAGCATGCCCCGCCCTGATAGGCCGCCATAAGCTTGTGCTGGCGCGGCGGGTCGATATGCTAGGCCGCAAACCGGATAAGGAGCGAAGTGTGAAAGCGTGGATCATGTTGTTGCTGGCCCTGTCTCTGCCCGTGGCAGCGGTGGCTGAAGAAGCTGAAGAAGGTGCAGCGCCGAAGGTCAATTACATCACCTTGAGCCCGCCGTTCGTGGGTAACTATGGCCTGGACGGTACGCCGAAGCTCAAGGTCTACAAGGCTGATGTGGCATTGCGGGTGACCGGGGACGAGGCGACCAAGCTGGTGAAGGCCAATGAGCCGCTGATTCGTAATCAGTTGGTGGGGTTGTTTGCGCAGCAGACCACCGAGGCGATGAACAATGTCGAGGCCAAGGAGAAGCTGCGTCAGGAGGCTTTGAAGCAGACCCGGCAAGTGATGAGCGACGAGACCGGCAAGCCGGTGGTTGAGGATTTGTTGTTCAACAACCTCATTATCCAGTAAGAACTTCGTTGTCCGGGGTGGCCTCATCGTCGGAACGCCGCCCGGAGCAAGCTCGCTCCCACAGGTTTCTGTGGTGAACACATAATCGTGCTCCCACACAAATACTTGTGGGAGCGGGCTTGCCCGCGATGACATTTGGAGTAGCGCTGGAGAGTTTTACGGCTTGAGCGCAATCACCGCCGCCCATTGCTCAGGGGTAACCGGCATCACCGACAGCCTCGACCCTTTCTGGACCAACGGCATCTGCGCCAGTGCCGTCTGCTGCTTCAGATAATCCAGCTTCAACACGTTGGAAAACGTCTCGACATGCGCGACCTCAATCGCGCTCCAGGCGTTTTTCTCTGCCGTTGCCTTCGGGTCGAAGTAATGACTCTCCGGCTCGAGCGCCGTCGGGTCCGGGTACGCGGCTTCGACAATCTTGCCGATTCCGGCAATGCCCGGTTCGGGGCAGCTGGAGTGGTAAAAGAAAAACGCGTCGCCCACCGCCATGGCCCGCAGGAAATTGCGTGCCTGGTAGTTGCGAACCCCGTCCCAGCGCGCTTTGCCGAGCTTCTCCAGATCCTTGATCGAGAGTTCATCGGGCTCGGATTTCATCAGCCAATAGGCCATGGTTTTGCTCCTTGCGAGGTAAGTGGGCAAGTTGTCCGGCAATTTTATGACAAACCGACGGTCGGTTGACGCCAGCGTTTGCGTGTCGGTTCACGTTGTCGCAGAATGCCGCCCTTCTCAGCTAGACGCTGCTGCACGGCCTACAACGGAAACCGCTGCTGTCATCGTGTTGATGTGCCTTTGGGGGGCAATCGATGAAACGCAAACCGGATTTACTATGGATTTTGGTGATTTTGTTCGGCCTCGGCGTGGTGACCACCGGCTATGCCCAAAGCCTGTGGAACAACACCCCCGATGCACCGATCGAGATCGCGCAGCAAACGCAACAGCTACAACAGCCGTTGGCCTTCAAGCGCTGAAGCTGTCTTGCCGACGCCGCTGATCGCAGTGGCGTCTAGCCTGCGTAATACCAGGCCTTGTCCGTCACCGTTCCCTGTAACGGCACATCCCAGCTGGCCTGAGCCAATCGTTCTACCTTCTGACACTCATGGGCCAGGCCCAATAACGTCGGCTTGCGCCAGTTTTTGCGCCGCGCCAGGTACGCCAGGCTGCGATCGTAGAAGCCGCCGCCCATGCCCAGGCGTCCGCCGACATCGTCAAACCCGACCAGTGGCAGCAGCACCAGGTCCAGCGCCCAGACTTTGCGTTGTCGGGCGAGGTTATGCCGGGGTTCGAGAATGCGGAAACGATTGAGTTTGAGCTTTTCGCCAGGACGAATTCGCTGGAACACCATTTTGGTTCGCGGCCAGGCACTGAGCACCGGCAGATAGGTGGCCTTGCCTCGGCGTTGCGCGGCACGCAGCAGCACACGCGGATCGATTTCACCGTCGGTAGGCAGGTACAGCGAGATGTGTTTGGCGCGCCGGAACAAAGGCTGTTGGGCCAGTTGCTTGTACAGCCCGCGAGCAGCCTGGCGCTGTTGACTGGGGGTCAATGCGCGGCGGGCCTTGCGCAGCATGCGTCGAAGTTGCGGGCGGGGCAGCAGCGCAGGTTCGGTCATGTATTCCGGCTTCGGCAGGGCGAGTACGTAAAGCGTACCCGTAAAAAAGCCGATGCCGGTATTTAAACCGGCATCGGGCTGGAATCAGGCTCCCCGGATGTACCGCTGCTGACTTAGCCCTTGAACCCGAAAGTTCAAGGTGGAAGATGCAGTAGGCTTTAAGGCTTTCCGTCTAGCGGACATGCACACCAGCCCAACGTGCAACCTCCAGGGTAGTGCGAATCGGCTCAGGGACGTGGTCAACTGGCAAGCACCCCAGGGAGTGATGCGAGTATACCTCATGCGGTGAGACGAATCAGCCCTTGGTGACGTCCGGATCGGTGGCGAGCACCAGATCGACGCGATCCAGCAGGTCGCGAACCTGCTCCCGGGTCGAGCCATTGGCCTGCACATCCGGTCGTTCTTCCTTGTGCAGGAGATCGTGGGTGATGTTCAGCGCGGCCATCACGGCGATGCGATCGGCGCCGATGACTTTGCCGCTGCTGCGGATTTCGCGCATCTTGCCGTCCAGGTAACGGGCCGCGCTCACCAGATTGCTGCGCTCTTCCTGGGGGCAGATGATCGAATATTCTTTGTCGAGGATCTGCACGGTAACGCTATTGCTTGAACTCATGAGTCTTGCTCCAGGGCCTTGAGGCGCGAAATCATTGATTCGACCTTACGCCGGGCGATTTCGTTCTTTTCAATGAGGTGAGCGCGTTCCTCGCGCCAGGTCTTTTCCTGAGCTAATAGGAGTCCGTTTTGACTCTTTAGTTGCTCGACTCGGCTAATTAGCAGCTCGAGCCTGGCCATCAGTGCTTGCAGGTCGGTGTCTTCCATTGTCTTCACTGTCTGATGGGGGTTGGACTGTAGGAGCGAGCTTGCTCGTGATGAGCCCGAGAACGCCGCGGGGTTTCAGGTTCCCAGCGTTATCGTTGGCGACCATCGTCGGAACGCCGCCCGGAACAAGCTCGCTCCTACAGGGGTAGTCGATGTAGGATACAAGGCCTTCATTCTAGACATAGCGCCGTCTGGCGCCTAGCTGCCCATGCCCATTCAGAATTCTCCGTACCAAGCCTTCGCCACGCTGCTGAAAACCAGCGGCCATCCTGTCTCGCCTGCCGAACTGCATGGCCTGCTGCTCGGTCGCAGTTGCGCCGGTGCCGGTTTCGATGCCGAAGGCTGGCTGGTCGATGCCGCCGAGCTGCTCGAAAGCGAGCCGCAAGATAATGTCCGCAACGCCTTGATCGGCTTGCAGGAGATGGTCAAGGGCGAGCTCACCGGCGACGACGTGACCGTCGTTTTGCTGCTGCCGACCGATGACGAGCCACTGGCCGACCGCGCCGCCGCACTGGGCCAATGGTGCCAGGGCTTCCTCAGCGGTTTCGGCCTGAACTGCCGTGACAGCAGCATGCTGAGCACCGAGGCCACCGAAGTACTTCAGGATCTGGCGGCTATTTCACAGGTGCAAGACGCCCTGGAAGAATCCGACGATGGCGAGAGCGATTACATGGAAGTCATGGAATACCTGCGCGTCGCGCCGCTGCTGCTGTTTACCGAGACCAAAAAGCCGGATGCGCCGGCTGCCGCCAAACCGTCGTTGCACTAATCGCGAGCCAGGAATAGCCATCTGCCCATGATTCATATCCCGAAATCGGAATACAGCCGTCGCCGCAAGGCCCTGATGGCGCAGATGGTACCCAACAGCATCGCCATACTGCCTGCCTCCGCGGTAGCCATCCGCAACCGCGACGTAGAGCACGTCTACCGGCAGGACAGCGATTTCCAGTACCTCAGCGGTTTCCCCGAGCCGCAGGCCGTCATTGTGCTGATGCCCGGTCGCGAACATGGCGAATACGTGTTGTTCTGCCGTGAACGCAATGCCGAACGAGAGCTGTGGGACGGCCTGCGTGCCGGCCAGGAAGGCGCGATCCGCGACTTCGGCGCCGACGACGCCTTTCCCATCACCGACATCGACGACATCCTGCCGGGCCTGATCGAAGGGCGCGACCGGGTGTATTCGGCCATGGGCAGCAACCCGGAATTCGATCGGCACCTGATGGACTGGATCAACGTAATCCGCTCTAAAGCACACCTCGGCGCCCAGCCGCCGAACGAATTCGTTGCCCTGGATCATCTGCTTCACGACATGCGCCTGTATAAATCGGCGGCAGAAGTGAAGGTGATGCGCGAGGCCGCTCGAATTTCCGCCCAGGCACACATCCGCGCGATGCAGGCCAGCCGGGCCGGGCTGCATGAGTTCAGTCTCGAAGCCGAACTCGACTACGAATTCCGCAAGGGCGGGGCGAAAATGCCGGCCTATGGCTCGATCGTCGCCTCAGGGCGCAACAGCTGCATCCTGCATTACCAGCAGAATGATGCGGTGCTCAAGGACGGTGATCTGGTGCTGATCGATGCCGGCTGCGAGATCGATTGCTACGCCAGCGACATCACCCGCACCTGGCCGGTCAACGGCAAGTATTCACCCGAGCAGAAGGCGATCTACGAGTTGGTGCTGGCGGCTCAGGAAGCCGCCTTTGCCGAGATCGCCCCGGACAAACACTGGAACCAGGCCCACGAAGCCACGGTCCGGGTGATAACCGCGGGTCTGGTGAAGCTGGGCCTGTTACAAGGTGACGTTGATGAATTGATCGCCCGCGAAGCCCATAAAGCGTTTTACATGCACCGCGCCGGTCACTGGTTGGGCATGGATGTGCACGACGTCGGCGAGTACAAGGTCGGCGGTGAATGGCGCGTGCTGGAAGTCGGCATGGCGCTGACCGTGGAACCGGGCATCTACATTGCCCCGGACAACCAGAACGTAGCGAAGAAATGGCGCGGCATTGGCGTGCGCATCGAGGACGACGTAGTGGTCACCAAAACCGGCTGTGAAATCCTGACCCATGGCGTGCCGAAAACGGTCGCCGAGATCGAGGCCTTGATGGCCGCCGCACGGACACAAGCGGCATGAGTCGAGTCAATCTGGCAATCATCGGTGGCGGTCTGGTCGGTGCCAGCCTGGCATTGGCCTTGCAGGCCGGGGCCAAGGCCCGTGGCTGGAAGATCGTGCTGATCGAACCCTTTGCTCCGGGCGACACCTACCAGCCGAGCTACGATGCCCGCTCTTCGGCGCTGTCGTACGGCGCTCGGCAGATTTATCAAAGGCTGGGCGTGTGGCAGGAAATTTCCCGCCGCGCCGAGCCGATCAAGCAGATTCATGTCTCCGACCGCGGACGTTTCTCCACCGCGCGCCTGTCGGCGATGGAAGAGGGCGTACCGGCGCTGGGCTATGTGGTGGAAAACGCCTGGCTCGGCCAATGCCTCTGGCAAGGCCTGGACAAGGATGTGATCAGCTGGCGTTGTCCGGCGGAGGTCACGCGCATGGAGCCGTTGACCGATGGCTATCGCCTGGTCCTCAACGATGAAACCACCCTGGAATGCGACCTTGCGGTGCTCGCTGATGGCGGCCGTTCCGGCCTGCGCGAGCAATTGGGCATCGGCATCAAGACCCGTCCCTATCACCAGAGCGCGCTGATCGCCAACGTCACGCCGAGTGAAGCGCACAACGGCATGGCCTTCGAGCGCTTCACGGATGAGGGGCCGATGGCGTTGTTGCCATTGCCGGACAACCGCTGTGCGTTGATCTGGACCCGTCTGGGCATGGACGCGCAACGGCTGGCGGCGCTTGATGAGCGAAGTTTCCTCAGCGAGTTGCAGGGCGTGTTCGGTTATCGTCTCGGGACTTTGAAGCAGGTGGGTGTACGGCATCTGTATCCGCTGTCTTTGATCGAGGCCGAAGAGCAGGTGCGTCCGCATCTGGCAATACTGGGCAATGCCGCTCACAGCCTGCACCCGATTGCAGGGCAAGGTTTCAATTTGTCCCTGCGCGATGCCCAGGCATTGGCCGAAGCGCTGCTGGGCAGCGAAAACCCGCCCGGCGACTTCGCCACCCTGCAGGCCTACCGCGAACGCCAGCGTCTGGATCAGAGCCTGACCGTGGGCTTCTCCGATCAGGTCACCCGCTTGTTCGGCAGCACCCAGCCGCTGGTTTCCCTGGGCCGCAATATCGGCCTGCTCGGTCTCGATCTGCTGCCACCGGCCAAGCGCTGGTTCGCGCGACAGGCCATGGGGCTGGGTACGCGTCCTGATGGTTAAGCAGTTGCAGCTCGATATTCACGACGGCTCCGGCACTCTGGTGGCGCGGGCCGAGAAAACCCTTTACGTGCGGCTCAAGCCGCAAGCGAGACAGGCTTAAAGCATGGAAATGCGCGCAGATCTGCTGATTGTCGGGGCCGGAATGGTGGGTAGCGCCCTGGCGCTGGCATTGCAGGACAGCGGGCTGGAAGTCTTGCTGCTCGACGGCAGCCCGATGACCGTCAAACCCTTTGACGCACAGGCTCCATTCGAACCTCGGGTGAGCGCATTGTCGATCGCCAGCCAGCGGATTCTCGATCGCCTGGGCGTCTGGGATGGCATCGTCGATCGGCGCAGCAGTCCTTACACCGACATGCATGTCTGGGACGGCAGCGGTACCGGGCAGATCCATTTCTCGGCGACCAGCGTGCATGCGCAAGTGCTCGGGCATATCGTCGAGAACCGCGTGGTGCAGGATGCCTTGCTCGACCGCCTGCACGACTGCGACCTGGGGATGCTGGCCAATGCGCGTCTGGAGCAGATGCGCCGCTCCGGCGACGACTGGCTGCTGACGTTGGCCGATGGCCGCACCTTGCGCGCGCCGTTGGTCATCGCCGCCGATGGTGCCAACTCGGCAGTGCGGCGCCTGGCTGGCGTAGCGACCCGCGAGTGGGATTACCTGCACCACGCGATCGTGACCAGCGTGCGCAGCACCGAACCTCATCGAATGACCGCCTGGCAGCGTTTCACTGATGACGGTCCATTGGCATTTCTGCCGCTGGAGCGTGACGGTCAGCAGGACTGGTGTTCGATCGTCTGGTCGACCACGCCGAGCGAAGCCGAACGCCTGATGACGCTGGACGACGCCGGTTTCTGCAAGGAACTGGAGCGCGCCTTCGAAGGTCGGCTGGGCACCGTGCTCAGCGCCGATCCGCGACTGTGCGTGCCGCTGCGTCAACGCCATGCCAAGCGCTACGTGGCTGAAGGCCTGGCGTTGATCGGCGATGCGGCCCATACCATTCACCCATTGGCCGGGCAGGGGGTGAACCTCGGTTTCCTCGATGCCGCCGTGCTGGCCGAGGTGCTGTTGCAAGCGGCTGCCCGTGGCGAGCGATTGGCGGATGTGAAAGTGCTCAGTCGTTATGAGCGTCGGCGCATGCCGCATAATCTGGCGTTGATGGCGGCGATGGAAGGCTTTGAACGGTTATTCCAGGCTGACCCGCTGCCGGTGCGCTGGTTGCGTAATGCGGGGTTGAAGATGGTTGATCAGATGCCAGAGGCGAAGGCGTTGTTTGTGCGTGAGGCGTTGGGGTTGATTGGGGATCTGCCGGCACTTGCCAAAGCCTGACATCTTCGCTGAGGCTGATGGCCCCTTCGTCGGAACGCCGCCCGGGGCAAGCCCGCTCCCACAAGGGTCTTTAGCGCTCACATATAAAGCATTAACACCCAAATACCTGTGGGAGCGGGCTTGCCCGCGATGGCGTCGTTAAATCCACCACAAATTTCAAACTGTGCAACATCTGGTAACTCCTCCACCCACTGTTCGATTGAGAAGGCAAATGTGAGTCCTTATCATTTGTTCTCACTTTTTCAATCGAGAGACCGCGCCCATGTTGGCACCCAAGCGTCTACTGACCGCACTGGCCCTGACCCTGATCGGCAGCACCCTTGCCCAGGCCGCCGACGAGGTGGTGGTCTACTCCTCGCGTATCGATGAGCTGATCAAGCCGGTGTTCGATGCCTATACCGCGAAAACCGGGGTACAGGTGAAGTTCATCACCGACAAGGAAGCGCCGTTGATGCAGCGGATCAAGGCCGAGGGCGAGAATGCCACCGCCGACCTGCTGCTGACCGTCGATGCCGGCAATCTCTGGCAGGCCGAGCAGATGGGCATCCTGCAACCCTTCACCTCGAAAACCATCGACGCCAACATCCCGCTGCAATATCGCTCCTCCGCCCATGCCTGGACCGGCCTGAGCCTGCGGGCGCGGACCATCGCCTACTCCACCGATCGGGTGAAACCCGGTGAACTGACCACCTATGAAGGTCTGGCCGACAAGAATTGGGAAGGTCGCCTGTGCCTGCGCACGGCGAAGAAGGTCTACAACCAGTCCCTGACCGCCACCATGATCGAAGTCCACGGTGCCGACAAAACCGAGAAGATCCTCAAGGGCTGGGTCAACAACCTGTCCACCGACGTGTTCTCCGACGACGTTGCGGTGCTGGAAGCGATCAATGCGGGCCAGTGCGACGTCGGTATCGTCAACACCTACTACTATGGCCGCCTGCACAAGCAGAAGCCTGACCTGGCGGTGAAGCTGTTCTGGCCAAACCAGGGCGACCGTGGCGTGCACGTCAACCTGTCGGGCATCGGCCTGACCAAACATGCTCCGCACCCGGAAGCGGCCAAGGCGCTGGTCGAGTGGATGACCACGCCTGAGGCGCAGAAGATCTTCGCCGACGTGAACCAGGAATTCCCGGCCAACCCCGCCGTGCAGCCCTCCGCTGAAGTGGCGAGCTGGGGCAAGTTCGTCGCCGATACCTTGCCGGTGGAAATTGCCGGCAAGCGTCAGGCTGAAGCGATTCGCATGATGGATCGGGCTGGCTGGAACTGAGTTTTTACCGTTAAAGATCAAAAGATCGCAGCCTTCGGCAGCTCCTACAGGGTGAACACCATCCCAATGTAGGAGCTGCCGCAGGCTCGGGCCGCGTTCGGACGATCTTTTTGCGTTTTCCCTACACTTGACGATTTCCTTGCGAGAGACCTTCCTTGGCCCACCCCGCCCAACGCCGCTGGTATCCCCTGGTCTTCGCCATCGCTGCGCTGGTCCTGCTGCCCCTCAGCGTCTTGCTGTTGTCATGGCAAACCATCGACCAACAGATCTGGTCCCACCTCTGGGATACCCAGATGTCGCGCCTGCTCGGCAACACCCTGACGTTGGTCCTCGGCGTCGGTGTCGGCGTAACGGTCCTGGGTGTGAGCCTGGCCTGGCTCACCAGCCTCTGCGAATTCCCCGGTCGGCGTTGGCTGGACTGGGCCTTGATGCTGCCGTTCGCGATTCCCGCTTATGTGTTGGCATTCGTTTTTGTGGGTTTGCTGGATTTTGCAGGCCCGGTGCAAACCCTGCTGCGCGAATGGTTCGGCAGCGGCATGAGATGGCCGCGAGTGCGCTCCACCGGCGGGGTGATTGTGGTGCTGGTGCTGGTTTTCTATCCCTATGTGTACCTGTTGGCGCGAACCGCGTTCCTGGCCCAGGGCAAAGGCTTGATGGAAGCGGCACGGGTTCTGGGGCAATCGCCGTGGCAGGCGTTCTGGCGGGTGGCCTTGCCGATGGCACGCCCAGCCATCGGTGCGGGCGTGGCATTGGCGTTGATGGAAACCCTGGCCGATTTCGGCGCCGTGTCGGTGTTCAACTTCGACACGTTCACCACCGCCATCTACAAAACCTGGTACGGATTCTTCAGCCTCTCGACTGCCGCGCAACTGGCCAGCCTGCTGTTGCTGGTGGTGATGGTCGTGTTGTACGGCGAGCGTCGCGCCCGCGGGGCGAATCGGGCGAGCAACGAGCGACCTCGGGTCAAGGCGTTGTATCACCTGCATGGCTTCAAGGCGCTGGCCGCCATGATGTGGTGCGGCCTGGTCTTCGCCTGTGCCTTCGTGATTCCGATGCTGCAACTGGTGGTGTGGTTCTGGCAGCGCGGGCGCTTCGATCTGGATGAGCGTTACGCCGGGCTGATCGTCCATACCTTGTACCTGGGTGGGATGGCGGCGCTGATCACCGTCGGTGTCGCCCTGGTGCTGGCGTTTGCCCGCAGGCTGGCACCGACCCGGGCGATACGTTCCGGTGTCAGCCTGGCCAACCTCGGCTACGCCTTGCCCGGTTCGGTGCTGGCCGTGTCGATCATGCTGGCGTTCAGTTACCTGGATCGCGAGCTGGTGATCCCGTTCTCGAACTGGCTCGGTGGCGCCGGTAAACCCTTGCTGCTCGGCAGTCTGTCAGCCTTGTTGCTGGCCTATCTGGTGCGGTTCATCGCCGTCGCCTACGGGCCGCTGGAAAGTAGCCTGGCGCGAATACGGCCATCTTTGCCCGAAGCGGCACGCAGCCTTGGCGTGAGCGGGCCACGACTGTTTTTCAAAGTGTATCTGCCGTTATTGGTGCCTGGCACCCTGAGCGCCGGTTTGCTGGTGTTCGTCGACGTGCTCAAGGAAATGCCTGCAACCCTGCTGATGCGCCCGTTTGGCTGGGACACGCTGGCGGTGCGCATCTTCGAAATGACCAGCGAAGGAGAGTGGGCGAGGGCGTCGTTGCCGGCACTGACGCTGGTCCTGGTCGGCTTGTTACCGGTCATCGGATTGATAAGACGTTCAGCGCATCGAAACAGCTAGGTGTCAGTCCTACACCTTGAGGCTACAATGCGCGGCATTCGGTGCGGTCCGTCCTACAGACCCGGTAGCTGAAATCGGCTGAAAGCCTTTTATTTCAAGGCCGTGCAGCACCGGCCCGCACCTTCGCCACGCCCGGAAGGAGAAACCCATGGGACAGCGTACGCCTCTGTATGACCTTCATCTCGCCCTCGGTGCGAAGATGGTCGATTTTGGCGGTTGGGATATGCCTCTGCATTACGGCTCGCAGGTCGAGGAGCACCATCAGGTGCGCCGCGATTGCGGGGTTTTCGATGTATCCCACATGACCGTGATCGATGTCAGCGGCCCCCAGGCGAAGGCCTGGCTCCAGCATTTGCTGGCCAATGACGTCGAGCGTCTGCACAGCCCTGGCCGTGCCTTGTACAGCACCATGCTCAATGAGCGCGGGGGCATCGTCGACGACATGATCGTCTATCGCCTCGACGACGGTTATCGGCTGGTGGTCAACGCCTCCACCCGTAATCAGGACCTGGTCTGGATGCAGGCCCACCTCGGTGACTATGACGTGCAACTCAATGAGCGCTCGGAGTTGGCGATGCTGGCCATTCAAGGTCCTCAGGCCCGGCAAAAAATCGCTGAACTGGTGACTCAGTCCCGCGGCAATCTGATCCAGCTGCTCAAGCCTTTTGAAGGCCAGCCCGACGGTGACTGGTTTATCGCGCGCACCGGTTACACCGGTGAAGACGGTCTGGAAATCATTTTGCCGGCCGACCAGGCGCCAGGATTCTTCAACGACCTGGTGGGGGCGGGCATTTCCCCCATCGGCCTCGGCGCGCGGGATACCTTGCGTGTCGAAGCAGGCATGAACCTTTACGGTCAGGACATTCATCAAGACGTTTCGCCGCTGGCCTCCAACATGGCCTGGAGCATTGCCTGGGAGCCGGCCACACGTCAGTTCATCGGTCGCACTGCCCTGGAAGCCGAGCGGGCCGGTGGTGTACAGCATAAACTGGTCGGTCTGGTCCTTGAGGAGCGTGGGGTTTTGCGCGCTCATCAGGTGGTTCGCATCGCCAATGTTGGCGAAGGGGAGATCACCAGTGGTAGTTTCTCTCCTACGCTAAGCAAGTCGATAGCACTGGCGCGCGTGCCGATGGCAACTGCCGACCGCGCTGAAGTGGAAATCCGTGGCAAGTGGTACCCGGTCCGAGTGGTCAAACCGACCTTCGTACGCCATGGCAAAACCTTGATCTAACCTTTTCTGGCGGGCAACGACCGCTGACATTTTTCTTGAGGACACAGAATATGAGCGATATCCCTGCCGACCTGCGTTTTGCCGAAAGTCACGAATGGGCCCGCCTGGAAGCCGATGGCACCGTCACCGTGGGCATCAGCGATCACGCTCAGGAAGCCTTGGGCGATGTGGTGTTCGTTGAGCTGACCGAAGTCGGAAAAGTCTTCGCTGCCGGTGATCAATCCGGTGTGGTGGAGTCGGTTAAAGCGGCTTCCGATATCTATTCACCGATTGCCGGTGAAGTGATCGCGGTCAACGAAGACCTGGGCGCTTCGCCTGAGTCGCTCAACACCGACCCGTATGGCGCTTGGATCTTCAAGCTCAAGCCAAGCAACGCCGGTGATCTGGACAAGCTGCTCGACGCGGCGGGTTACAAGGCTGCCATTGGCGAGTAAGCCTCAAGCGACCTCCCGAAGCCCCGACTCGTCGGGGCTTTTTTTCGCCTGACGATAATCCCTGTAGGAGCGAGGCTTGCCCGCGAAGGCGGTGTGCCAGTCGATAGCTGATTGGTTGACGCACCGCCTTCGCGGGCAAGTCGGATCGCCGCCCGCTCGCTCCTACAGGGGTTCGCTGTCGGCATCGGCTGCTATGCTGGTTTGACCGTGTTGCATCGACGTTGAGCGCCAGTCAAGAGAGAGCCCGTCATGTCCCAGTTGCCGTCCTTGAGCCAGTTACGCGACCCCAATGCCTTTCTTCGCCGCCATCTCGGGCCCGATGCCGCCGAGCAGCAGGCCATGCTCGACAGCCTCGGCCTCGGCAGCCGGGTCGAGTTGATCGAGCAGACGGTGCCACCGGGAATCCGCCTGAACCGCGCGCTGGACCTGCCCCCCGCCCTCGACGAAGAAGCCGCGCTGGCCAAGCTTCGCGGTTACGCCGAGCAGAACCAGGTCTGGACCAGCCTGATCGGGATGGGCTACCACGCCACCCTCACCCCGCCTGTCATTGTGCGCAACGTGCTGGAAAATCCCGGCTGGTACACCGCCTACACACCCTATCAACCGGAGATCGCCCAAGGGCGGCTCGAAGCGCTGCTCAACTTCCAGCAATTGACCATCGACCTCACGGGGCTGGAACTGGCCAACGCCTCGCTGCTGGATGAAGCCACCGCAGCGGCGGAAGCCATGGCACTGGCCAAGCGTGTCGCCAAGTCCAGGAGCAATCTGTTCTTCGTTGACGAAAACTGTCATCCGCAGACGATTTCCGTGGTGCAGACCCGTGCCGAAGGCTTCGGTTTCGAGCTGGTCATCGACGCTGTGGATAACTTGAAACAGCACCAGGTGTTCGGCGCGCTGCTGCAATACCCCGATACCCATGGCGAGATCCGCGATCTGCGACCCTTGATCGATCACCTGCATGCCCAGCAGGCCCTGGCCTGTGTCGCCACCGATCTGCTGAGCCTGCTGTTGCTGACTCCGCCAGGGGAGTTGGGCGCCGATGTGGTGTTCGGCTCATCCCAGCGCTTCGGCGTGCCCATGGGCTACGGCGGGCCCCACGCGGCGTTTTTTGCCAGTCGCGATGAGTACAAGCGAGCGATTCCCGGGCGGATCATCGGCGTGTCGAAAGATGCTCGCGGCAATGTCGCTTTGCGCATGGCCCTGCAAACCCGCGAGCAACACATCCGCCGGGAGAAGGCCAATTCGAACATCTGCACTGCCCAGGTACTGCTGGCCAACATCGCCAGCTTCTACGCGGTCTACCACGGCCCGGAAGGGCTGAAGCGGATTGCACAGCGGGTTCATCGGCTGACCTGCATCCTCGCCGAGGGCCTTGCGCGACATGGCATCACCCGCCTCAACCAGCATTTTTTCGACACACTGACCCTGGAGGTCGGTGGCACTCAGACTGCAATCATCGAAAGCGCCCAGGCCGTGCAGATCAACTTGCGCATTCTCGGGCGTGGGCAGTTGGGTCTGAGCCTCGACGAAACCTCTGACGAGCGCACCGTGGCAAAATTGTTCGATGTATTTCTCGGTGCCGATCATGGGCTCAACGTCGACGAACTGGACGCCGAAACCCTGGATTGCGGCATTCCTGACGGGCTGATGCGGACCTCACCTTATTTACGTCACCCGGTGTTCAGCGCACACCACAGCGAAACGGAGATGCTGCGTTACCTCAAACAATTGGAAAACAAAGACCTGGCGCTCAATCAATCGATGATCCCGCTCGGCTCCTGCACCATGAAACTCAATGCCACCAGCGAGATGATTCCCATCACCTGGCCACAATTCGCCAACCTGCACCCTTTTGTGCCGAAAGAACAGGCGGTCGGCTATTCGCTGATGATCGAGGAGTTGGAACGCTGGCTCTGTGCGATTACCGGTTTCGATGCGATCTGCATGCAACCCAACTCCGGCGCCCAGGGCGAGTACGCCGGGTTGCTGGCGATCCGCAAATATCATGAGAGCCGCCAGCAGGGGGCGCGGGATATCTGCCTGATCCCGTCTTCGGCCCATGGCACCAACCCGGCCTCGGCGCAAATGGCCGGGATGCGAGTGGTGATCGTCGAGTGCGACGAGGCGGGTAACGTCGATCTGGATGACCTGAAACAAAAAGCCGCTGCCGCCTCGGACAAACTCGCCTGCCTGATGGCGACTTATCCTTCGACCCACGGCGTGTACGAGGAAGGCATCAGTGAAATCTGTGAAGTGATCCACAGTCACGGCGGCCAGGTGTACATGGATGGCGCCAACCTCAATGCGCAGGTCGGGCTCGCCCGGCCGGCGGACATTGGCGCCGATGTGTCCCACATGAACCTGCACAAGACCTTCTGCATTCCTCATGGCGGGGGCGGGCCGGGCATGGGGCCGATTGGCGTGCGCGCTCATCTGGCGCCGTTCGTGGCCAATCACCCGGTGGTACCGCTCGAAGGGCCACTGCCGGAGAACGGTGCCGTCAGCGCGGCGCCCTGGGGCAGCGCGAGCATTCTGCCGATCAGCTGGATGTACATCGCCATGATGGGCCCGCAACTGGCGGACGCCAGCGAGGTGGCGATCCTCGCCGCGAATTACCTCGCGCAGCATTTGTCCGGCGCTTTTCCGGTGCTCTATACCGGACGTAACGAACGGGTGGCCCACGAATGCATCCTCGACCTGCGACCGCTCAAAGTGTTGACCGGGATCAGTGAAGAGGACGTGGCCAAGCGCCTGATGGACTACGGCTTCCACGCGCCGACCATGTCGTTTCCGGTGCCGGGGACGCTGATGGTCGAACCGACCGAGAGTGAATCGAAGGCCGAGCTGGATCGTTTCATCGGAGCGATGCTGAGCATCCGCGCGGAAATCACCGAGGTGCAGAACGGCAACTGGTCGGCCGAAGACAACCCGCTGAAACGTTCGCCGCACACCTTGGCTGACATCACCGGGGTGTGGGAGCGGCCTTACAGCATCGAGCAGGCGGTGACGCCGGATGCGCACACCAAGGCGCACAAATATTGGCCGGTGGTGAATCGAGTGGACAATGTTTACGGCGATCGCAATCTGTTCTGTGCGTGTGTGCCGGTGGATGATTACCGCTAAACCGCGGGACACACGCAAACCCTGTGGGAGCGGGCTTGCCCGCGATGGCGTACTGTCAGTCGACATCAGTGTTGAGGCTAATGGCCTCATCGCGGGCAAGCCCGCTCCCACAGGGTTTTGTGTAGGTCCATAAAAAATGCCGCTCATGGGAGCGGCATTTTTTGTTCAGCGGTAAAGCTTATTCGGACGCGACAGCATTCTTCGCCAGAATCGCATTGGCCAATTCCATGTCCGTGGCCTGCAGGCCCGGGTTGTCGGCACGGACCTTCTGCATCGCCGCTTCCAGATACGGGCCGCGGATGCCGCCGTCACTGGCGACGAAGCTGCCGGCATCGTCCTGGGCGGCAACGATCAACTTGTGATCCTTGAAGGTCAGGTAAGTCGAGCCGGTGGTCGCACCGGAGGAGATGACGTTACGCCAAAAGCTGTCGGCCATCGCCGAACCTATAGGAAGGGACAGCAATGCGATGGTAGCGACAGCAAGTTTGAGACGCATATTGGGTGACTCCACTGGGTTAACTACGGCGTTTGATTGCCAATCCCCCAGTCGAGTTCCCTCATCGCTCATTCAGCCGGCTCCACCAGCAAAATCGCCCCTTGCTGCCCGATCACACGAACCCGGCTACCCGTTGTTGCATCAGGGCCCCGGGCCATCCACACGCCGTCGGCGACCTTGATCTTGCCGCGACCATCGATAATCGCTTCATGCACCACAAAGGTTTTGCCGATCAGTTCCTGGCCGCGCAGATTCAGGTTCGGCTCATCACTCTCGCGCACGGCGCTGCGCTGACGTCGCCACCAGTACAGCGCGGTGGCGATGGAGAGCAGGCCGAACAGCAGAAACTGAAGCTCCCAGGGCATAGGCGGCGCGACAAAGGTCAACACACCCACGGCGGCGGCAGCCATGCCGATCCACAGCAAATAGCCGCCGGCACCGAACACTTCGAGGATCAGCAGCACGGTGCCCAATGCCAGCCAGTCCCAGAACGATAAATGCTGCAGAAATGCCCACATGGCGCGCCTCAGGCTTTCCTGTTATCGAACGTGGCCTTGACGATTTCACCGATGCCGCCGACCGCGCCGATCATCGAGCTGGCCTCAAGCGGCATCAGGATCACTTTGCTGTTGTTGGCCGACGCCAGTTTGCCCAGCGCATCGATGTACTTCTGCGCGACGAAGTAGTTGACCGCCTGCACGTTACCGCCAGCGATGGCTTCGGACACCACTTTGGTCGCCTGGGCTTCGGCTTCGGCTTGACGTTCACGGGCTTCGGCTTCGAGGAACGCGGCCTGACGACCACCCTCGGCCTCCAGGATCTGCGCCTGCTTCTTGCCTTCGGCGGTCAGGATGGCGGCGGCACGCAGGCCTTCGGCTTCAAGAATTTGTGCGCGCTTGATCCGCTCGGCTTTCATCTGCCCCGACATCGCCGCCATCAGGTCGGCCGGCGGGCTGATGTCCTTGATCTCGATCCGGGTGATCTTGATGCCCCACGGCGCCGTGGCTTCGTCGACGGTGCGCAGCAGCTTTTCGTTGATTCCGTCACGCTGGCTGAGCATCGCGTCCAGTTCCATGGAACCCAGCACGGTACGGATGTTGGTTTGCAGCAGGTTGCGGATCGCGTGTTCGAGGTTGTTCACCTCGTAAGCGGCCTGGGCGGTGTTGACCACCTGGAAGAAGCACACCGCGTCGATCTGCACTGTGGCATTGTCGGCGGTGATGACTTCCTGCGGCGGGATATCCAGCACGCTTTCCATCACGTTGATCTTGCGACCGATGCGGTCCATGACCGGAATGATGATGTTCAGGCCCGGCTTGAGGGTGTTGGTGTAACGGCCGAAACGTTCGACCGTCCACTGGTAGCCCTGCGGCACGACCTTGAAACCCATGAACAGAATGGCGACCACCAGGCCGACAAAAAGTAAAAGCACGCTACCGATCTGCATAACAATTCCCTGTTGATCAATGAAATGGCGATCGCAGGAGTGTAGCGGCGTGGGTCGGGGATAAGTACTGCAAGTCTGCCCTCGCATCATCAGGAGACACAATAGGGTTTATTTCTGCTCACTCTGGGGCGTTACCCGCAGCACTTCCTCGATCGTGGTCAAACCTGCCGCGACTTTCTGCGCCCCCGACAGCCGCAAACTGCGCATGCCTTCCTTGAATGCCTGACGCCGTACCGCCATCAGATCGGTGTCGGGGTTGATCAGCGCCTTGACCCCGTCCGTCAGCTGCATGATTTCGTAAACCCCGGCCCGCCCGCGATAACCGGTGTCGCGGCATTCCAGGCAACCGATGGCGCGTTGGGCATTGCCGGGTAATGGCGCTTGCCAGGGTCTGGTCAGGGTTTGCCAGTCTTCTTCACTTAATGTCAGCGGGGCCTTGCAGTGCGGGCACAAGGTGCGGACCAGCCGCTGGGCCATGACGCCGAGCACGGTGGCTTTGATCAGGTAATGGGGCACGCCGAGTTCCAGCAGACGGCTGATGGCGCTGGGCGCATCGTTGGTGTGCAAGGTCGAGAGCACCAGGTGACCGGTAAGGGCTGCCTGGATCGCCATTTCTGCGGTTTCCAGATCGCGGATCTCGCCGATCATGATGATGTCCGGATCCTGGCGCATCAGCGCGCGCACACCGGCGGCAAAAGTCAGGTCGATGTTGTGCTGGACCTGCATCTGGTTGAACGCCGGCTCGACCATCTCGATCGGGTCTTCAATGGTGCAGAGATTGACCTCCGGCGTCGCCAGTTTCTTGAGGGTGGTGTAGAGCGTAGTGGTTTTGCCCGAGCCGGTCGGCCCGGTCACCAGAATGATGCCGTTGGGCTGGCTCGTCATGTCCTGCCAGCGGCGCAGGTCTTCGGCGGAGAAACCCAGCTGGTCGAAATCCTTGAGCAACACTTCCGGGTCGAAGATTCGCATGACCATTTTTTCGCCAAACGCGGTCGGCAACGTCGACAGCCGCAGCTCGACTTCGCCGCCGTCGGGGGTCTTGGTTTTTACCCGGCCGTCCTGGGGTTTGCGTTTTTCCGCGACGTTCATTCGCCCCAGGCTCTTCAGGCGGCTGACGATGGCCATGGTCACCTGCGGCGGGAACTGATAGACGTTGTGCAGCACGCCATCGATGCGAAAACGCACGGTGCCTTGCTCGCGCCGGGGTTCGATGTGGATATCGCTGGCCCGCTGCTGGAACGCGTACTGGAACAGCCAGTCGACGATGTTGACGATGTGCGCATCGTTGGCGTCCGGTTCCTGGTCGCTGGCGCCGAGGTTGAGCAACTGTTCGAAGTTGCCCAGGGTGCTCGTTTGCTGATCGGCATTGGTCGCGCCGCTGACCGATTTGGCCAGGCGGAAGAACTCCACGCTGAAGCGCTGGATGTCCACCGGGTTGGCCACCACGCGCTTGATGGGCAGTTTCAACACGTGGGTCAGGTCCGCTTCCCAGCCGTTGACGTAGGGCTGGGCGCTGGCCACGGTCACCGCGTCACGGTCGATGGAGACGGCGAGAATCTTATGGCGCTGGGCGAAGGCATAGGACATCAGCGGAGTAATGGCCGCGACGTTGATTTTCAGCGGGTCGATGCGCAAGTAAGGCTGGCCGGCCTGCTGCGACAGCCACAGGGTCAGGCTTTCCAGATCCAGGTGTTTGCCGGGACGGCTGAGGTCTTCCAGGTGCTGGCTGGCGATGAATTCCAACGGGTGCATCTGGCCATGGGTGGCGTGACGGCGTCGGGCATTGAGCGCGTGCTCGGCCGAATCCTGGCTGATAAAGCCTTGGGCAACCAACTCGCGCAGTAACTCATTGAGATCCAGCCAGCGGTCCTGAATGACAAGTTGAACGGACATGCGGGCTCCTCGTGAACAACAGTTCGCAAAGGATAGTCGCGGACCCGCAGACCGTTGGGCCACTACCCGACGAAGCCGTGTCAGAATTTTTCAGCCCGCGGCCTGCGCCGCTTGGCCCCACGCAGAATCAGCCGCTTGCAGATCCACCGAGCAGACACTGATCAGGTTACGCAGTTTGTCCGCGATCACCTGGGCCCGGTGCCAACTCAGGCCGTCGATGACGATGTCGATCGACAGTAGATCGTTCCTGCGCTGCACGTTGACCTGTTGCGGCGTCAGGCACTGCAAGGCGAACAGGTTGAGCGCCCGGCACAGCAGATCCGGCTCGGCTTCGGCCTGCAATTGATAGTGCACGCGGCAGTGAGCGTTGCTGACGTTCCAGACATCGGCACGGGTGGGCGGGGTGGATACAGCTTCAAGATACGGCATGGTCGGACTCCAAAATCACTGGAGGAATTTTTACATGCGTTACCCGGTATTTCTTATCTATGATTGGGCTTATAAGCGAATTTCAGAATCACTCAATTCGTAGAAATATCAATTCCGGGTTTATCTATGCACAGCCAGCTGGACAGCTACGACCGCAAGATTCTCGCGTTGCTGCAAGAGGACGCCTCACTTTCCAGCGCGCAGATCGCCGAACAGGTGGGCCTTTCGCAGTCACCGTGCTGGCGGCGGATTCAGCGGATGAAGGAGGAGGGGATCATCCGCGGTCAGGTCACCTTGCTCGATCGCAAGAAGATCGGTCTCAATACGCAGATCTTTGCCGAAATCAAACTCAACGCCCACGGGCGTTCGAACTTCACCGGGTTCACCGAGGCGATTCGTGGTTTTCCCGAAGTGCTGGAGTGTTATGTGCTGATGGGGTCGGTGGATTTCATGCTGCGGATCGTCACGGCAGATATCGAGGCGTATGAGCGCTTCTTCTTCGAGAAGTTGTCGATGGTGCCAGGGATTCAGGAGGTCAATTCGATTGTGGCGTTGTCGGAGATCAAGTCCACGACGAGTTTGCCGGTCTAGTGTTTTGTGGTGAATGTGCGGGCCTCATCGCGGGCAAGCCCGCTCCCACAGTATTTTGCATTGAAACACGATAAGTGCTCGACACAGATCCTGTGGGAGCGGGCTTGCCCGCGAAGGCGGACTTACATGCGCAGAAGCATTTTCCAGGCACGATTCTGATACACCGCAATCGCCTGCTGCTTACGCGCATCCAGCGATTCATCGGTGATCGGCTCGTTGGCCAGTTGCGCCAGTAATTTCAGCTCACCGTACAGGCGATCCATTTCCGGGATGTCCAGCACTTGACGGGCATGGTGCAGCCAGGCCTGGATGCGCTCGATACGCGGCAGTTGTTCGGCCAGATCTTCTGGCTGCTGCTGATAACGCTGCAATTGCAACGAGGTGGCTTCTTCGCCCAACAGACGCGGCAACCAGCTACCCAACTGCGCAGCGCCCTGGCGATTGCCGCGCACGTTGCGATCGGCTGTCCAGGTGCGGGCCAGCAACCAGCGCGAGGTGTTCAGGGAGAACAGGCCCCAACGCGGGTCTTCCAGTTCTTCGAGAAATTGCTCCGGGGCTGCTTTGCGTACGTCTTCGTCGTCCAGGCCGGCCTGTACCAGCGGACGCCAGTCTTCCAGCAAGGCGTCCAGTGCGACCCGCAGATCGTGCGTCGACTGGCGCGGAGCGGCCTGGCCCAGGCTGCTCAGCAGCGCGCGCAGTTCCGCCAGGTTCTCGACCCAGTCCTGCAGCAAACGCCAGTGACCATTGAAGCGATACTGCTCGGCCAGGCGCTGACTGCTGCCGAGCAAGTGCCAGCTCAGCGCGGCAAACGCGTCGTCCAGCGGGGTTTCGGCGCTGATCTGCGGTGCCGGCAGGCTCAGCGAATAGCTGTGGGCGTCGTACAGGCGATAACCGCGCTCGGCCTTGCTGATGTCACATGGCATCAGCGGCAGGGTCGCGGCCAGTTCGGCGGCCAGTTCCAGCAATGCGGACGGCTCGCCTTCGCGCAGCTCCAGCTCCAGTTCGCAGATTTCTTCTTTCTGCTTGCCGACGATGACGTGGCCCAGGTCCAGCGCGGCTTCGATGACCACTTTGGTCTTGCCGCGGCCCCAGGCGATTTCAGCGCGTTCGCGAACAAAATCGGTGGTGAAGATCGGCTTCAGGGTTTTCTTGTCAAGCTCGGCCAGCGCTTCAGGCCAGCATTCGCCGTCGAGTTTCTTCACATCGAGCTTGGCTTTGGGCAGGTTCCAGTCGTATTCATTACGCTCGGACAGGCCGGCAATGCTCTGGCCACGGGTCTTGAGGGTCTGGATCACTTCTTCGCCATCGCGGCGCAGGCGCAGGGCAACCTTGGCGCGCGCCAGGTCGCGCTCAGGCGTGTCGAAGTACTGGTTCATCAGTTCACGGCGTTCCCAGCCACTTTTGTTGCGTTTTTTCAGGAGCGGGTGCTCGCGCAACGCGGCGAGGGTTTCGCGGCTGACGCGGAGTTTGATTTCGGTTTCTTTCTGCATGGCCGGAAAATCCAGGATCGGGAGCGCAGCCGGGGGAATGTGTGGCTGCCAAGGTCGTGCAGTGTACAGGACTGATTGAAGATAGGGTCTGTTGACGCTGGGTGACGGCCGCGACGGTTTATTCCTGTCGCCAGATGGTTCTATGATGGACTTCAATCCGGGAGTTGGAGTCAGCGATGCCTTTGCCATCCATGAAAGATCAGTTCGCTGCGCTGATCGCTGCACCGTCCGTCAGTTGTACCCAGGCCAGCCTCGATCAAAGCAACCGTCCGGTCATCGATTTGCTGGCGACGTGGCTGGGCGATCTGGGTTTTGCCTGTGATATCCAGCAGGTCAGCCCCGGAAAATTCAATCTGCTGGCCAGTGTCGGTTCCGGGCCTGGTGGTCTCGTCCTCGCCGGTCACAGTGATACCGTGCCCTACGACGCCGCGCTGTGGCAGACCGATCCGCTGAAGCTGACCGAAGTCGACGGCCGCTGGGTCGGGCTGGGCAGTTGCGACATGAAGGGCTTTTTCGCCCTGGTCATCGAAGCGGTCATTCCGCTGCTCGAGCAACCGTTCAAACAGCCTCTGCTGATTCTTGCCACCTGTGATGAAGAAAGCTCGATGTCCGGGGCGCGAGCCCTGGCCGCAGCCGGGCGACCGCTGGGCCGTGCCGCAGTGATCGGCGAGCCGACCGGGCTGAAACCGATCCGTATGCACAAAGGCATCATGATGGAGCGCATCGATATCCTCGGCCAGAGCGGTCACTCCTCGGACCCACGCCTGGGCCACAGCGCCCTCGAAGCCATGCACGATGCCATCGGCGAACTGCGCGGGCTGCGTCTGTTGTGGCAGCGTGAATACCGTAACCCGCAGTTCAGTGTGCCGCAGCCGACCATGAACTTCGGCTGCATTCATGGCGGCGACAACCCCAACCGCATTTGCGGCCAGTGCTCGCTGGAGTTCGATCTGCGGCCGTTGCCGGGCATGGACCCCAAGGTCCTGCGTGCGGAGATTCTGCAGAAGCTTCGGCCCATTGCCGAGCGGCATCAGGTGAAGATCGATTACGCGCCGCTGTTTCCCGAAGTGCCGCCCTTCGAGCAGGCCGAAGATGCGGAATTGGTCCGGGTCGCGGAGAAGCTCACCGGCCATCGCGCCGAAGCAGTGGCATTCGGCACCGAAGCGCCTTATCTTCAACGCCTTGGTTGCGAAACACTGGTGCTCGGCCCTGGCGATATCGCCTGCGCCCACCAACCGGGGGAATACCTCGAAATGTCACGTTTGCAGCCTACGGTGCATCTATTACGTCAACTGATTGAACATTACTGCCTGACACCGGCCAAAGCCCCAGTGCCCGTCGGTTAAGGCACAAAACCCTGTGGGAGCGAGCTTGCTCGCGATGAGGCCGGCCCCGTCAACATTGATGTTGAAGGTGAGACCGCTATCGCGAGCAAGCTCGCTCCCACAGGGGTCGCACTTAACTGGTTGAACGGTATAAATTGCCAATGTCCCAACCCGTATTCATGAGGAGAGCGCGCGTGTCGCCAAGCCTGTTCCGACGATAACCATCAGCCCGCTGTGCATTTTCTGTTTCGCCCATTTTTTGGCTGCTATTTATAACAGGCCCAGGTTCATGCCCGAATACGTCAATTGGCTTCGTCACGCTTCGCCCTACATCAACGCCCACCGCGATTGCACCTTTGTCGTCATGCTCCCCGGCGACGGCGTGGAGCACCCGAACTTCGGCAATATCGTCCATGACCTGGTGCTGTTGCACAGCCTGGGCGTGCGACTGGTGCTGGTGCATGGTTCCCGTCCGCAAATCGAAACCCGCCTTGCCACCCGCGGCCTGACCCCGCATTACCACCACGGCATGCGCATCACCGATGCCGCGACCCTTGAGTGCGTGATCGATGCGGTCGGCCAGTTGCGCATCGCCATCGAAGCGCGGCTGTCGATGGACATGGCCTCATCACCGATGCAGGGTTCGCGCCTGCGGGTGGCCAGCGGCAACCTGGTGACGGCGCGACCGATCGGCGTGCTGGAAGGCGTCGATTATCACCACACCGGTGAGGTGCGTCGGGTCGACCGCAAGGGCATCAATCGCCTGTTGGATGAGCGCTCCATCGTGCTGCTGTCGCCGTTGGGCTACTCGCCGACCGGCGAAATTTTCAACCTCGCCTGTGAAGACGTCGCCACCCGCGCGGCCATCGACCTCGGGGCGGACAAACTGCTGTTGTTCGGCGCCGACCTCGGCCTTATCGACGAAAACGGGCGTCTGGTTCGCGAGTTGCGTCCACAACAGGTGCCGGCGCATTTGCAGCGTTTGGGCAGCAACTATCAGGGCGAACTACTGGATGCCGCCGCTGAGGCCTGTCGCGGTGGTGTCGCCCGCAGTCATATCGTCAGCTATGTCGAAGATGGCGCACTGCTGACCGAACTGTTCACCCGTGACGGTGGCGGTACGCTGGTGGCCCAGGAGCAATTCGAAGTGGTGCGCGAAGCAGCCATCGAAGATGTCGGTGGTTTGCTGGATTTGATCAGCCCGCTGGAAGAGCAGGGGATTCTGGTGCGCCGTTCCCGCGAAGTGCTGGAGCGCGAGATCGAGCAGTTCAGCGTGGTCGAGCGCGAAGGCATGATCATCGCCTGTGCGGCGCTGTATCAGATTGCCGATTCGGATGCCGGGGAGCTGGCCTGCCTGGCGGTGAACCCGGAGTACCGCCATGGCGGGCGCGGGGATGAGCTGTTGGAACGGATCGAGACCCGCGCGCGGGCGCAGGGGCTCAATACCTTGTTCGTCCTGACGACCCGGACTGCTCACTGGTTTCGCGAGCGTGGTTTTGTGCCAAGCAGTGTCGAACGCCTGCCATCGGCCCGGGCTTCGCTGTACAACTATCAGCGCAACTCGAAGATCTTCGAAAAAACCCTCTGACACCTATAGGAAGGCCACCCCGTCTTCACCTCCGTACCGTACCCCTGTAGGAGCTGCCGCAGGCTGCGATCTTTTGACGTTCAGCGATCTTTCCATCGCCAGAAGATCAAAAGATCGCAGCCTGCGGCAGCTCCTACGGGGGTACGCGCGTTCCGGCACATGCTCGCTTGAGATACGGGGAAATGCGAGCGATACACAAACTGTAATAAATGGGCCGGATAGTGCGCGTTTGGTCGGCATGGCGTCGCCTTTCGGGACGGAAATATTTCCGAATTGCGTCAAAGCTAATCGATCTAAAAATGATCGTAAAAATACCTTTCAGGAATTGAATCGTGGAGCGACCGCTCTATTTCGGGGGGCGATCGGTATTCCCAAAAGGTATAAAAAATTGAATTTAACAATTTTTTTGGGGTTATGACGAACTCATGACCCACAATGACCAAAAAACCGGGGATTAGACTATGGTCGTAGACACACATAGTTACGATTGACTTGTGGGTCACGGTCTGGCGCTAATCGCGCATCTTAGGATCCCGGGCAGATGACCCGGGACCAGGACTACAAGAATTAGAAACGAGAGGAGCGACACAATGAACAAGTCCACCTTGGCTCTGGCCGTGGCCGTAGGGGTTTTGGCGCAGCAGGCAGGCGCCGCGGGTTTCATCGAAGACAGCAAGGCTTCCATCAGTTCCCGCACCATGTACTACAACAACGATAACCGCGATGGCGGCGCAGATCAGCGCGAAACCGCTGAAGGCCTGAAGTTCGATTATCTGTCCGGCTTCACCCAAGGTACTGTCGGTTTTGGTTTTGACGCCCAGGCGCTCCTCGGTATCCACCTCGAGGGTGGCCGTGGTCATCACCCGGATAACAACTCATTCTTCCCGAGCGACACCGACGGTTCGGCATCGGACACGTACAGCCGCGTGGCCGGTAACGTCAAGGCGCGCTTCTCGAAGACCGAGGCCCACTATGGTGGCGCCCTGCAACCCAACATGCCGATTCTGGTAGCGAACGACAGCCGTCTGCTGCCCCAGACCTTTGAAGGTGGCACCATCACCTCGAAGGAAATCGACAACGTGACCTTCAACGTCGGCCAGCTCGAACACGCGGCGGGTCGTGCCTCGTCCAACACCACCGGTCTGGCAGTGGCTGGTGGCACCGAGGAAAGCAATCAATTCCGTTATGCCGGTGCGGACTGGAAGGTCACCAAAGACCTCACCCTGCAGTACTACCATGCGAACCTGGAAGACTACTACAAGCAGAACTTCCTCGGCCTGGTGCACGTCCTCCCGATCAGCGCCAACCAATCCTTCAAGTCTGACCTGCGCTATTTCGACAGCAGCTCCGACGGCAAGAACGGCGACGTGGGCTACCGGTTCAATAACAACGGCGGTTACGCCAAGACCCCGGGCGAGGTCGATAACAAGACCTGGAGCGCCATGTTCACCTATACCCTGGGTGCCAACGCTTTCCTGGTCGGCCATCAGCGTGTCAGTGATGACGGCGGCTTCGTTTATCTGAACCAGGGCAACGTGGTCGATGGCAACGGTCGCAACGAAGGGGCCGGCGGCGCGAGCTTCTATTCGTTTACCGATGCGATGATCAACGGCTTCGTCCGGGCTGGTGAAAACACCACCTTTGGCCAGTACACCCTCGACTTCGCTTCTCTGGGTGTTCCTGGCCTGAAAACCTCGGTTGCCTACCTGCACGGCGATAACATCAAGGCCGCCAACGGCACTAGTGGCGATCAGTCCGAGTGGGAACGCGACTTGCGAGTGGACTATGTCATCCAGCAGGGTCCTCTTAAAGGGTTCGGCACGACGCTGCGTCATGGCACTTACCGTGGCAGCGATACCGGTATCGCCGACCAGGACCAGACCCGTCTGATCTTCAACTACACCTATAGCTTCCTGTAACTGATTTTCCGAAAAGCCTTGCCCTGCTGGGGTGAGGCTTTTTTTTGGATTTTTTTTGTTATTCCAAAATCGTCAATGATGCTAATTTTTTATTCTTTTTAGTTTTTGTTTCCGCCCTTTAAAGTGCATCCGACAGGCACTCATCAGGCGCGGCAAACCCCCGCCTCAGACAGCAGCAGCGACCCGATTTGATTTGGCTTACTGGCCGATACCCCGTATCCCGGCCCGGACGAAGACTGCGAATCTATATTCCTAAATGGAATGAAAAAGAATGAAATAATTTTTTTTGGCTTTATCATGCCGCCCGCAAATCGCGGTGGGCAAACCGCAGTGTGGCGCTGATGGCGCCTCCAGGATCCGGGCATTCGACCCAGGACCGGGAACATAAAAAATTAGAAACGAGAGGAGCGAAACATGAACAAGTCCACCTTGGCCCTGGCTGTGGCCGTAGGGGTTTTGGCGCAGCAGGCAGGCGCCGCCGGTTTCATCGAAGACAGCAAGGCAACATTGGGGCTGCGCAACTTCTACATCAACACGGATAACCGTAGCGGTGCTGCCAATCCAAGCAGAAACGAAGAATGGGGCCAGGGCTTCGATCTGCGGTTCATCTCCGGTTATACCCAAGGCACCGTAGGCCTCGGCGTCGACGCCATCGGCCTGTTGGGCGTGCGTCTGGATTCGGGCGGCGGTACCAACGGCGCTACTGCGACTTCTTACGGTGGTACCGTTTTTCCGAGCAAGTCCAATGGCGAAGCGGTTGATAACTTCTCCAGCGTGGGCCTGACTGCCAAAGCCAAGGTCTCCCAGACCGAGCTGAAGCTGGGTACTCTGCAGCCAAAACTGCCGGTCATCGTGACCAACGATGGTCGTCTGTTGCCACAAACATGGCAGGGTGGCCAGATCACCTCCGGCGAAATTAAAGACCTGACTCTGGTCGGCGGTCAGATCGAGCACGTGAAAGGTCGTAACTCCAGCAACAATGAGCAACTGTCCATCGGCGGTCCAAACGCACGTGTGGCCAACAGCAACAAGTTCATCTACGGCGGCGGTGATTACAAAATCACCAAAGACCTGACTGCCCAGTACTACTACGGCAACCTGGAAGATTTCTACAAGCAGCACTTCCTGGGTCTGATTCATAACTGGGCTATCGGCCCGGGCATATTGAAGTCTGACTTGCGCTACTTCAACAGCTCCGATGACGGTGCCAACAGCAATACCCCGGCTTACTACAGCAACGGCAACTACACCGGTATGCCTAGCGGCAAGGGCAAGGTCGACAACAACCTGTACAGCGGTCTGTTCCTGTACACCGTTGCCGGTCACACCTTCGGTGCTGGTTATCAGGTCAGCAACGGTAGCAGCGACTTCCCTTGGTTGAACCAGGGCGACGGTTCGTCGAACTACACCATCACTGACATGCAGATCCAGAAGTTTGGCCGTGCCGGTGAGCGCACCTGGCAGGCTCGCTACGCCTACGATTTCGCCAAGGTCGGTGTGCCTGGCTTGACCGCTGGCCTGGTTTACCTGCGTGGCGACGATATCGATACCGTCAACGCAGGTGGCGTGCAAAACAACTCCAACCGTTCCGAGTGGGAACGCGACCTGACCGTGGGTTACGTCGTACCTGAGGGGCCGTTGAAAAACGTTGGTTTCATGTGGAAAAACGCGACATGGCGCACCAACATCCCGGGCGTTCGCGACCAGGACGAAAACCGCCTGATCCTCAGCTACTCGATCCCGCTGTTGTAATAGCGCTCGCGTAACCGATGTAAAAAAAGCCCCGCCCGGCATTACGCCGGGCGGGGCTTTTACGTTTTCGATGTCAGGTTCACCCCGTGAACTTTCGTCGAAATCCCTCTTTTTTGCAGCGACTCAAGGCCTTCTCGAACCTTGGCGCGGATGGTCGTCCTGAGGCTGGATCAAGTCCAGTGAACAGATTTTTAATATTCATTTATGATCTAGATAAATCGATATTTATTCTTTTTAACAGATAAGAAATACAGGCACAGTGGGCTTATCCAGCACTCACCAGGAGCAGCACCATGAGCCTCAGACTGGGCGATACCGCCCCCGATTTCGAACAGGATTCCAGCGTCGGTACCCTCCGTTTCCACGAGTGGCTGGGCGATAGCTGGGGCGTGCTGTTTTCCCACCCGGCGGACTTCACGCCAGTGTGCACCACCGAGCTCGGCTTCACGGCCAAGTTGAAAGACGAGTTCGCCCAACGTGGGGTCAAGGCCATCGCGTTGTCCGTCGACCCGGTGGATTCGCACCACAGATGGATCGAAGACATCAACGAAATCCAGAACACGATCGTCAACTTCCCGATCCTGGCCGATGCCGATCGCAAGGTGTCGGACCTCTATGACCTGATCCACCCCAACGCCAATGACACCTTGACTGTACGTTCGTTGTTTGTGATCGACCCGAACAAAAAGGTCCGGTTGACCATCACCTATCCGGCGAGCACCGGTCGTAACTTCAATGAAATCCTGCGGGTGATCGATTCGCTGCAACTCACGGATAACTACAAGGTAGCGACCCCGGCCAATTGGCAGGACGGTGATGACGTGGTGATCGTGCCGTCGCTCAAGGATGAAGATGAAATCAGGCAGCGCTTTCCTCAAGGGTATCGTGCGGTGAAGCCGTACCTGCGCCTGACCCCGCAGCCGAACAAATAACGCGTTATGGCTGCAATCGCAATCGCGGGCAAGCCCGCTCCCACAGTGGACGGAGGTGATCACAGATTTTGTGACATTCACTAAACCCTGTGGGAGCGGGCTTGCCCGCGATTGCGGCAGACCGGACTGTGCAAACTTCAAGCTATCCATAAAGCAGGGGATTTCAGGCCATTTCGATGGCCTGTTTTTTTGCCTGGGGAAAAATTGTTCACATAGAACTTTAACGAATAACCAAATGAATAAATATGATTTATGGATATATAAATCACCTGTTAAGGTCTCTCCATCAACGCGAGACCGCAAACCGCGAATCGCCAACACCGTCCAAGGAATCGTCTGAATGCTGGTTGTCTCACTCGGTGGCAGTCCCAGCCAACGCTCCCGTTCCGGGGTGCTGCTGGAACGCTCTCAACGTTGGTTGCAGGAGCAGGGTGTGGAAGTGGTGAGTTATCAGGTACGGGACTTCCCGGCCGAAGACTTGCTGCACGCACGGTTCGACAGCCCGAAGGTGATCGACCTGCTGCAACAGATTGAAAATGCGGATGGGCTGCTGATCGCTACACCGGTCTACAAGGCGTCGTTCTCCGGCGCATTGAAAACCGTGTTGGACCTGCTGCCCGAGCGCGCGCTGGCCCATAAAGTGGTGTTGCCGATGGCCACCGGCGGCAGCATCGCCCACATGCTGGCGGTGGATTACGCGCTCAAGCCGGTGCTGTCGGCGTTGAAGGCCCAGGAAATGCTCCATGGGATTTTCGCCGTCGACAGCCAGATCGCTTATGGCGAAGGCAGCGCCCTGGCGCAATTGGCGCCGGAGCTGGAACAACGATTGAGCGAGTCGCTGGAGTTGTTTTTCAGCGCCATGGCCCGACGGCCAAAGCCGATCGACCCGAACCTGTTGAATGAACGTTTGTTGAGTGCTCGCTGGAGCATTTAAGCCCGCACTCAAGCCACACCTGAATGTGAAGTACTCACCTTACTGGCCCGCTAACGGGCAAGCAGGTGCAGCCAAAACCCTACTGCAAAAAGGAGAGCGCTATGCGCACTGTCATTTTGCGTCGTGGTCTGGTCGCTCTGTTTGCTGCGGCCGCCTTCGGCGTCATTACTCAAGCTCAAGCGCTTTCTACCCAGGAAGGCGTTCTTCGGATCGGTTATCAGAAGTACGGCACTTTGGTGCTGCTCAAAGCCAAAGGCACGCTGGAAAAACGCCTCGCCGCCCAAGGCGTGGACGTGCAATGGACGGAATTCCCCGGCGGCCCGCAGCTGCTCGAAGGCCTGAACGTCGGCTCCATCGATTTCGGCGTCACCGGCGAAACGCCACCGGTATTCGCCCAGGCGGCCGGTGCCGATCTGCTCTACGTCGCCTATGAACCACCGGCGCCGCACAGCGAAGCGATCCTGGTGCCGAAGGACTCGCCGATCAAATCGGTGCAGGAGCTCAAGGGCAAGAAAGTCGTCCTGAACAAAGGCTCCAACGTGCACTACCTGCTGGTCCGTGCACTGGAAGACGCCGGCCTCAAATACACCGACATCCAGACCGTGTTCCTGCCACCGGCCGATGCCCGCGCCGCGTTCGAGCGTGGCAGCGTCGATGCCTGGGTGATCTGGGACCCGTACCAGGCGGCTGCCGAACAGCAGTTGCAAGCCCGCACCTTGCGTGATGGCCAGGGCATCGTCGACAACCATCAGTTCTACCTGGCGACCAAACCCTACGCGCAGAAAAATCCCGAGGTGATCAAGACCCTGGTGGAAGAAGTGCGCGCGGTCGGTGAATGGTCCAAGGCCAACCCCATCGAGGTGACCAAACAGGTCTCGCCACTGCTCGGCCTGCCGGAGGACATCACCCTGACCTCGGTGAAACGCCAGGGTTACGGCGCGCTGTTCCTGACCCCGGAAGTGGTCGCCGCCCAACAGAAAATCGCCGACAGCTTCCATCAGCTCAAGCTGATTCCCAAGCCGCTGAGCATCAAAGACGTGATCTGGACGCCGCCGGCGGCCGTTGCCAAAACGCAATAATTCGATTTCCTAAGGAGACCACTCCATGAGCCTCAATATTTTCTGGTTCCTGCCTACCCACGGCGACGGCCATTACCTTGGCACCGCCGAAGGCGCTCGCGCCGTCGACCACGGTTACCTGCAGCAAGTCGCGCAAGCGGCGGATCGCCTGGGCTTCGGCGGGGTATTGATCCCCACCGGGCGCTCCTGCGAAGACTCATGGCTGGTGGCGGCGTCGCTGATTCCGGTGACCCAGCGCCTGAAATTCCTTGTCGCCCTGCGCCCCGGGATCATTTCCCCGACGGTGGCCGCGCGTCAGGCCGCGACCCTGGATCGCCTGTCCGGCGGCCGTGCGCTGTTCAATCTGGTCACCGGTGGCGACCCGGAAGAACTGGCCGGCGACGGTCTGTTTCTCAGCCACGAAGAGCGCTATCAGGCTTCGGTGGAATTCACCCGCATCTGGCGCCGGGTGCTGGAAGGCGAAACCGTCGATTACGACGGTCAGCACATCAGCGTCAAGGGCGCCAAGCTGCTCTATCCACCGATCCAGCAACCGCGTCCGCCGCTGTACTTCGGCGGTTCTTCGGAAGCGGCGCAAGACCTCGCGGCAGAGCAGGTCGAAATGGTCCTGACTTGGGGCGAGCCGCCTGCGGCCGTGGCCGAGAAGATCGCACAAGTGCGCGCCAAAGCCGCGAAGCTCGGGCGCACCGTGCGCTTCGGCATTCGCCTGCATGTGATCGTGCGTGAAACCAACGCCGAGGCGTGGCAAGCGGCCGATCGATTGATCTCGCACCTGGACGACGAAACCATCACCCGTGCCCAGGCTTCCCTGGCACGCTTCGATTCGGTCGGCCAGCAACGCATGGCGGCGCTGCATGGCGGCAGTCGCGACAACCTGGAAGTCAGCCCCAACCTGTGGGCCGGTGTCGGCCTGGTGCGCGGTGGTGCCGGTACGGCGCTGGTGGGCGACGGCCCGACCGTGGCCGCCCGCGTGAAGGAATACGCGGACCTGGGCATCGACACCTTCATCTTCTCCGGTTATCCCCACCTGGAAGAATCCTACCGCGTCGCCGAATTGCTGTTCCCGCACCTGGACATCGAACGTCCTGAATTGCCGAAAAGCAGCGGGTATGTCAGCCCGTTTGGTGAAATGGTCGCCAACGACATTCTCCCCAAAGCCGCGTCCCAGAGCTGAGGCGCGCCATGAAGAAACTTATCCATAGCCTCGCGCCCTGGGCGTTGCCGGTATTGCTGCTGGCGGTATGGCAACTGTCGGTGTCGGCGGGCTGGTTGTCGACGCGGATCCTGCCTGCACCCATTGCCGTCATCGAAGCCGGCGTGAGCCTGGTCCGCAGCGGTGAAATCTGGACTCACCTGGCCATCAGCGGCTGGCGTGCGGCGCTGGGTTTCGCCATTGGCGGCGGCATCGGCCTGACCCTGGGTTTCATCACCGGCCTGTCGAAATGGGGTGAACGCCTGCTCGACAGCTCGGTGCAAATGATCCGCAACGTGCCGCACCTGGCGTTGATTCCGCTGGTGATCCTGTGGTTCGGCATCGACGAATCGGCGAAGATTTTCCTGGTCGCACTGGGCACCTTGTTCCCGATCTACCTCAACACCTATCACGGCATCCGCAACGTCGACCCGGCGCTGGTGGAGATGTCCCGCAGTTATGGCTTGTCCGGTTTCAGCCTGTTCCGTCAGGTGATACTGCCCGGTGCACTGCCTTCGATTCTGGTCGGTGTGCGCTTCGCCCTGGGCTTCATGTGGCTGACCCTGATCGTCGCGGAAACTATCTCCGCCAGCTCCGGCATCGGTTACCTGGCGATGAATGCCCGGGAGTTCCTGCAGACCGACGTGGTGGTGCTGGCGATTCTGCTGTACGCGGTGCTCGGCAAACTCGCCGACCTCGCGGCCCGTGGGCTTGAACGAGTGTGGTTGCGCTGGCATCCGGCCTACCAGGTGTCCAAGGGAGGTGCCGCATGACCGCTCAACAACCTCCACGCCTGCTGCGCGGTATTCCGCTGGCGGTGCGCAAGCTGCAAAAAACCTTTGGTTCGCGCCAAGTGTTGCGCGAGATCGACCTGCACATTCCGGCCGGTCAATTCGTCGCGGTCGTCGGTCGCAGCGGCTGTGGCAAAAGTACCTTGCTGCGCTTGCTTGCCGGGCTCGACAAACCCACGGGCGGTGAATTGCTGGCCGGCTCCGCGCCGCTGAGCGAGGCGCGGGAAGACACCCGGCTGATGTTCCAGGAAGCGCGTCTATTGCCTTGGAAGAAGGTGATCGACAACGTCGGTCTCGGGCTCAAGGGCAACTGGCGGCCGCAAGCCCTGGAAGCGTTGGAGGCGGTGGGCCTGGCGGATCGCGCCAACGAGTGGCCGGCGGCCTTGTCCGGTGGGCAGAAGCAACGTGTGGCCCTGGCCCGCGCGCTGATCCACCAACCGCGCTTGCTGTTGCTGGACGAGCCCCTGGGCGCCCTGGATGCCTTGACCCGCATTGAAATGCAGCAGCTGATCGAACGCCTCTGGCAGAAGCACGGCTTTACCGTGTTGCTGGTGACCCACGACGTCAGTGAAGCGGTGGCGATTGCCGATCGGGTGATCCTGATCGAAGACGGTGAAGTCGGTCTCGATCTGCACGTGGAACTGCCACGTCCTCGGGTTCGCGGCTCCCATCGGCTGGCGGCACTGGAAACCGAAGTCCTCAACCGCGTACTGGCGCTGCCCGGACAGCCGCCGGAGCCGGAACCTGTTTCACCGTTGCCTACGCAATTGCGCTGGGCGCAATAAGAGCAGCGGCAAGCTGCGAGCTTCAAGCGGCAAGAAGAGGCAGAGCGCTTTTACTTGCAGCTTGTAGCTAGCCACTTGCAGCTCATTTCGACCTCAGGAGAAATCATATGACTATCAAAGCCATCAACGTTCGCAATCAGTTCAAGGGCTCGATCAAGGAAATCGTACTGGGCGATGTCCTTTCGGAAATCGACGTGCAGACCGCTTCCGGCATCGTGACTTCGGTGATCACCACGCGCTCGGTGAAAGAGCTGGAGCTGGTGGTTGGCAGCGAAGTGATCGCCTTTGTGAAATCCACCGAGGTGTCGATCGCCAAGTTGTAAGGACGTGCATTGCGCACAACCCCGGGGGGTGTGAACCCTTCGGGGTTTTTTATGCGTGTGAATCAGTCGGTTCGGCGGTGCGCCCATCGCGGGCAAGCCCGCTCCCACAGGGATCTCTGGCGAACAAAAGTTTGTGAACGACAAATAAACCTGTGGGAGCGGGCTTGCCCGCGATGAGGCCAGAATGACCGCCGCTGGAATCAGGTTGAGTGAGCTCGCTTGGGCAAGTACGGCGGCAAGTACAACCCCAGATACGCATCAAACACCCGCATCCCTTCCTCCGCCATACGCGGCGTAATCTGCCCGTGCTGCTGCACCGAACGCGCATAAACCCGATCCCCCAACTCCATGGCCAGCGCAAACACATCGACATCGTTCGGCAGCCTCGGCAGTTCAAAATGATGATCGAACAGCTTGTGCATCAGGTCTCCGAGCTCGATGTCATGCTGGCGGTCGGCCTGGGTGACTTCGGTCAGACCGTGCTGGGCAAGGATCAGTTGGCGGGCTGCGGCGTCTTCGCTGTAGATCTCGAGCATGCGCTGTTCCACCAGTCGCGACAGGTCGCGCCAGTCACTGAGGGCGCCGTGGTCGATGGGCGCTTGCAGGCAAGCGCGGAAGGCGGCGTGGATGTCGGCGGTCAGGGCTTCGAGCAGGGCCGGGACGCTGGCGAAGAAGTGGTAGACGGAGGAGGGCGGGATCTGCGCGCGTTCAGCGACGCTGTAGATCGACAGACTGGCCACGCCCTCGGCAGCCAGCAGCGTGCGGGCGGCATCGAGTATCGAATCGATCCGGGCCTGGCTGCGGGCGCGGGGCTTGCGTGGGGTGGCGAGTCGGGTCATTGAAGTCTCCTGCGGGGGCAGGGGGCATTGTACGAGGCAGGCTTGTGTGTTGTCTTGTCGGCCGCCATCGCGGGCAAGCCCGCTCCCACAGGGATCTGTTGCGGACGCAATATCCGTGTACGACAGATGATCCTGTGGGAGCGGGCTTGCCCGCGATCCGCCGAAGGCGGCCATAAAAAAACGCCGCAAGCCTTATCAGCCTGCGGCGTTCTCGTTTACTGCAACCGCTTAAACGGTATGCAGGTACCAGTTGTACTCAAGATCGGAGATGGAGTGTTCGAACTCTTCCAGCTCGCTCTCTTTACACGCGACAAAGATATCGATGTATTTCGGATCGATGTACTTGGCCATGACTTCGCTGTCGTCCAGCTCGCGCAGTGCATCGCGCAGGTTGTTCGGCAGGCTCTGCTCGTTCTGCTCGTAGGAGTTGCCTTCCACGGGTGCGCCCGGCTCGATCTTGTTGGTCAGGCCGTGATGCACGCCAGCCAAAACCGAAGCCATCAACAGGTACGGGTTGGCATCGGCGCCGGCCACACGGTGTTCGATGCGCACGGCATCGGAGGAGCCGGTCGGGACGCGGATCGCCACGGTGCGGTTGTCCAGGCCCCAGCACGGCGAGTTAGGCACGTAGAACTGTGCGCCGAAACGACGGTAGGAGTTGACGTTCGGGCAGAGGAAAGCCATCTGCGCCGGTAGGGTCTCGAGCACACCGCCGATCGCGTGACGCAGTGCGGCGTTCTGCTCGGGATCCTCGCTGGCAAAAATATTCTTGCCGTCTCTGTCGAGAATCGAGATGTGGACGTGCAGACCGTTGCCCGCCTGGCCCGGATAAGGCTTGGCCATGAAGGTGGTGTCCATTTCATGGTCGTAGGCGATGTTCTTGATCAGGCGCTTGAGCAAGACCGCGTAGTCGCAGGCCTTGATCGGGTCGGCCACGTGGTGCAGGTTCACTTCGAACTGCGCCGGGGCACTTTCCTTGACGATTGCATCGGCCGGGATGCCTTGCTCCTTCGCACCTTCCAGAATGTCCTGGAGGCAGTCGACGTATTCGTCGAGGTCGTCGATCAGGTACACCTGAGTCGAATGCGGCCGTTTGCCGGAGATCGGCGAGCGTGGTGGCTGTGGACGGCCGTTCACGTTTTCCTGGTCGATCAGGTAGAACTCCAGTTCGAACGCGGCGCAGATGGTCAGGCCCATCTCGTCAAACTTGGTAACAACTTGACGCAGGACTTCACGGGGATCCGCGAAGAAAGGTTCACCTTCGAGTTCGTGCATGGTCATTAACAGTTGCGCGGTAGGGCGCTTCTGCCAAGGCTCGTTGCACAGGGTGTCAGGGATTGGATAGCAGATTCGGTCAGCATCGCCGATGTCCAGGCCCAGGCCGGTGCTTTCCACCGTCGAGCCATTGATATCCAGAGCAAATAGAGAGGCCGGCAGGTTGATGCCTTTCTCGTAAACCTTGTGGAGACTGGTGCGTTCAATGCGCTTGCCGCGCACCACACCATTCATATCCGCAATCAGAAGGTCAACGTACAGAACCTCAGGATGTTCCTTAAGGAACGCGTTCGCTTCGTTAAGCTGAACGGCACGCGGGGGTACCGACATGATGCAACACCTTTGTTGTTAAAAATATCAATCATTGATCTCTTCGGTTTCCAGTCAACCCGAACGGCATGCCGAAGTCAAGTGAGGCCTTTTTTGCCCTGAAAAAGCGCTCGTAGGGCTTTTTTGGGGCAATTTGGGGCGTTTTTATGCCTTTGAGCGCTTTGCGGTCCGCGGGCTTGAGCGGGCCGTGTTGTATTTTTTACGGGGGTGTTGTGTAAAAAAATGAACAAGGCTAAGCTCGATTCAAACCCATAACAGCAATAATACCGGGGTGCTTCATGTCTCGCCTGCCGTTAATCGGCGTCACCCTCTGCTCCGGGCAGATCGGTCTGCATGCATATCACATCAGTGGCGACACGTATGTCCACGCCGCAGCCTCAGCGGCCAAGGGTGTGCCGGTGATTGTTCCATCCCTGCCGGATGTGCCGTCCCTGTCCGATATTCTGGACGGCCCGGACGCCATTCTCTTTACCGGCTCTGTTTCTAATATAGAACCGTTTCACGCTAGCGGCCCGGTCAATGTGTCGAGACTTGCTCACGATTCTGCACGCCCCTCTACGCTCTGGTTGACCCACGACATTGTCGAGGTGGGCCTTTGTGCGCGGCCATTGCAGTGGCAATCTGTACCAAGCGACGCCGATGCGTCAAACAACGCCTGACTTATAAGAGTCAGGAAACTCAGCCTAAGAGGCATTTATGAGTCACAACCTCGACCAGCTCACCGATTGGTTGAAAGACCACAAGATCACAGAAGTCGAATGCATGATCGCCGACTTGACCGGGATCACCCGGGGCAAGATTTCGCCGACCAACAAGTTCATTGCCGAAAAAGGCATGCGCCTGCCCGAGAGCGTTCTGTTGCAGACCGTGACCGGCGACTATGTCGAAGACGACATCTATTACGAACTGCTCGACCCGGCCGACATCGACATGATCTGCCGGCCGGACGCGAATGCGGTGTTCCTGGTGCCCTGGGCCATCGAGCCGACCGCCCAGGTGATCCACGACACCTACGACAAGCAAGGCAACCCGATCGAGCTGTCGCCGCGCAACGTGCTCAAGAAGGTCCTGAAACTCTATGCCGACCACGGTTGGCAGCCGATCGTGGCGCCGGAAATGGAGTTCTACCTGACCAAGCGCAGCGAGGACCCGGACTATCCGCTGCAACCGCCAATTGGCCGTTCCGGCCGCCCGGAAACCGGTCGCCAGTCTTTTTCAATCGAGGCGGCGAACGAGTTCGATCCGCTGTTCGAAGACGTCTACGACTGGTGTGAACTGCAGGAACTGGACCTCGACACGCTGATCCACGAGGACGGCACCGCACAGATGGAAATCAACTTCCGTCACGGCGATGCCCTGTCCCTGGCCGATCAGATCCTGGTGTTCAAGCGCACCATGCGCGAAGCCGCACTCAAGCACGACGTGGCGGCCACCTTCATGGCCAAGCCGATGACCGGCGAGCCGGGCAGCGCGATGCACTTGCACCAGAGCATCATCGACATCGAAACCGGCAAGAACGTCTTCTCCAACGAAGACGGGACCATGAGCCAGCTGTTCCTGCACCACATCGGTGGCTTGCAGAAACTGATCCCCGAGCTGTTGCCGCTGTTCGCCCCGAACGTCAACTCGTTCCGCCGCTTCCTGCCGGACACTTCGGCGCCGGTGAACGTGGAGTGGGGCGAAGAGAACCGCACCGTAGGCCTGCGGGTTCCGGATGCGGGGCCGCAAAACCGTCGGGTGGAAAACCGCCTGCCGGGTGCCGACGCCAACCCGTATCTGGCCATCGCCGCGAGCCTGCTGTGCGGTTTCATCGGCATGGTCGAAGGCCTGAACCCGAGTGCGCCGGTCGTGGGGCGAGGCTATGAACGCCGCAACCTGCGCCTGCCGCTGACCATCGAAGACGCGCTGGAGCGTATGGAAAACAGCGCGACCGTCGAGAAATACCTGGGCAAGAAATTCATCACTGGCTACGTCGCGGTCAAGCGGGCCGAGCATGAAAACTTCAAGCGCGTGATCAGTTCGTGGGAGCGGGAATTCCTGCTCTTTGCCGTCTGATGCGCCGGGCGCGGCGGGAAATTGCCGCGCCCTTCACTGCAAATCTTAGGAGAGTTCGCATGACCAGCAACAACCCGCAAACCCGTGAATGGCAAACCCTGAGCAACGATCACCACCTGGCCCCGTTCAGCGATTTCAAGCAGCTGAAAGAGAAAGGCCCGCGGATCATCACCAGCGCCAGGGGCGTTTACCTCTGGGACAGCGAAGGCAACAAGATCCTCGACGGCATGGCCGGCCTGTGGTGCGTAGCCATCGGCTACGGTCGCGATGAACTGGCCGATGCCGCCAGCAAACAAATGCGCGAACTGCCTTATTACAACCTGTTCTTCCAGACCGCTCACCCGCCGGTGCTGGAACTGGCCAAGGCCATCGCCGACATCGCGCCTGAAGGCATGAATCATGTGTTCTTCACCGGTTCCGGTTCCGAAGGCAACGACACCATGTTGCGTATGGTTCGGCACTATTGGGCGATCAAGGGCCAACCGAAGAAGAAAGTCATCATCAGCCGCAAGAACGGCTATCACGGTTCCACCGTGGCCGGCGCGAGCCTGGGTGGCATGACGTACATGCACGAACAGGGCGACTTGCCGATCCCGGGCATCGTGCACATCGCCCAGCCTTACTGGTTCAGTGAAGGTGGCGACATGACGCCGGATGAGTTCGGTATCTGGGCCGCCAATCAGCTGGAAGAGAAGATCCTGGAAGTGGGCGTCGACAACGTCGGGGCCTTCATTGCCGAGCCGATCCAGGGTGCCGGCGGCGTGATCATTCCGCCAGACACCTACTGGCCGCGCATCAAGGCAATCCTCGCCAAGTACGACATCCTGTTCGTGGCCGACGAAGTGATCTGCGGTTTCGGTCGCACCGGTGAATGGTTCGGTACCGATTTCTACGGCCTCAAGCCCGACATGATGACCATCGCCAAAGGCCTGACCTCCGGCTACATCCCGATGGGTGGCCTGATCGTGCGTGACGAAGTGGTCGCGGTGCTCAACGAAGGGGGCGATTTCAACCACGGTTTCACCTATTCCGGGCACCCGGTGGCCGCTGCGGTAGCGCTGGAAAACATCCGCATTCTGCGCGAAGAAAAAATTGTCGAACGCGTTCATGCCGAAACGGCACCCTATTTGCAGAAACGTCTGCGGGAGCTGAACGATCACCCGCTGGTGGGGGAAGTGCGGGGAGTCGGTCTGTTGGGGGCCATCGAACTGGTTCAGGACAAGGCCACTCGCAAACGTTACGAGGGCAAGGGCGCCGGCATGATCTGCCGCACGTTCTGCTTCGAAAACGGCCTGATCATGCGCGCCGTCGGCGACACCATGATCATCGCTCCGCCCCTGGTGATTACACCGGCTGAAATCGATGAGTTGGTCACAAAGGCACGCAAGTGTCTGGACCTGACCCTGAGTGCGTTGCAGGGCTAAGTGCTAGGCTCTGGGCGGGGTGTGACGTGTGCACTTCGCTCAGTGCAAACAAAGGATGGGTCTTTCCTTGAAAGCCTGCCTTGGATCTTGCCAGACTACCGCTCGTGCGGATGCACGGGAAAGGCCGCCCGCTCTTGGTTAACAAGAACGTGGCTAAAAAGAAAAATTGGAGCATTACCCATGAAGGCATTAGGTATGAAGATCGCTGGCAAGACCCTCCTCGCCATGTCCCTGATGGGCGTGATGGCGGGCGCAGTCCAGGCGGACGACAAGGTTCTTCACGTATACAACTGGTCCGATTACATCGCACCGGATACCGTCAAGAAGTTCGAAGCCGAGTCGGGGATCAAGGTGGTCTACGACGTATTCGACAGTAACGAAACCCTCGAAGCCAAGTTGCTGGCAGGCAAGTCCGGCTACGACATCGTCGTACCGTCGAACAACTTCCTGGCCAAGCAGATCAAGGCCGGCGTTTACCAGAAGCTGGACAAGTCCAAGCTGCCCAACTGGAAGAACCTGAACACTGACCTGCTTAAAGCAGTCTCGGTGAGCGACCCGGGCAACGAACACGCCTTCCCTTACATGTGGGGTTCGATCGGCATCGGTTTCAACGCCGAGAAGGTCAAGGCTGCACTGGGCGCCGACGCACCCACCAATTCCTGGGACCTGATCTTCAAACCTGAAAACGCCGCGAAGTTGAAGTCGTGCGGTATCAGCGTCCTTGACTCGCCAACCGAGATGATTCCGGTGGCGTTGCACTACCTGGGCTATCCAACCGACAGCCAGGACAAAAAACAACTGGCTGAAGCCGAAGCGCTGTTCCTGAAAGTCCGCCCTTCGATCGGCTACTTCCACTCGTCCAAGTACATCTCCGACCTGGCCAACGGCAACATCTGCGTAGCGATCGGCTACTCGGGTGACATCTACCAGGCCAAGTCCCGCGCGGCTGAAGCCGGCGACAAGGTGAAGGTCAGCTACAACATTCCGAAAGAAGGTGCGGGCAGCTTCTACGACATGGTCGCCATCCCTAAAGATGCCGAAAACGTCGAAGGCGCCTACAAGTTCATGACCTTCCTGCAGAAGCCGGAAATCATGGCTGAAATCACCAACGCGGTGCGCTTCCCGAACGGTAACGCGGCGGCCACCCCATTGGTCGATAAAGACATCACCGCCGACCCGGGCATCTACCCGCCGGCCGACGTGCTGGCCAAGCTGTACGCGATTGCCGACTTGCCGGCCGCCACCCAGCGGATCCTGACTCGCAGCTGGACCAAGATCAAATCGGGTAAATAAGTAAACCCCTTGTAGGAGCGAGCTTGCTCGCGAAAAAAACTGCAACGCCACGGGGTGTCAGGCACCACGCGTTATCGTTGACGACCATCGCGAGCAAGCTCGCTCCTACAAGGTCGTATCTGTATAAAAGTTTTGCTGGAACGGTTTTTCGAGGGTAAGTTGCGCGCCGGTTTTGTTGCCGGGCAGCCATGGCTGTCATGTAACGCGGGGCAACTTGGGCCCCACTAATTTTAGAGGACCTCCACTTGCCTATTTTTTCTTTGCTGCGCAATGCTCTGCTGATCGGCGCCGGACTGACGATTGCCGTCGGTGCCCAGGCGGCCGGCACCGTGCATATTTATAACTGGTCTGACTACATCGGCGAGACCACCCTGGTCGACTTCGAGAAAGAGACCGGGATCAAGCCGGTCTACGACGTGTTCGACTCCAACGAAACCCTGGAAGGCAAGTTGCTGGCCGGGCGCACCGGGTATGACGTGGTGGTGCCGTCCAACCACTTCCTTGGCAAGCAGATCAAGGCCGGCGCGTTCCAGAAGCTCGACAAGAAGCAGCTGACCAACTATTCCAACCTCGACCCGGTGCTGCTCAAGCGTCTGGAGGAGAACGATCCTGGCAACCAGTACGCCGTGCCGTATCTATGGGGCACCAACGGCATCGGCTACAACGTCGACAAGGTCAAGGCCGTGCTGGGCCTGGACAAGATCGACTCCTGGGACGTGGTGTTCGAGCCGGAGAACATCAAGAAGCTGCACAGCTGCGGCGTGGCGTTTCTCGACTCTGCCGATGAAATGATGCCCACCGTCCTCAACTACATGGGCCTCAACCCCAACAGCACCAACCCCGAAGACTACAAAAAGGCCGAAGCCAAATTGCTGGCGGTGCGACCTTACGTGACCTATTTCCACTCTTCCAAATACATCGCGGACCTGGCTAACGGCGATATTTGCGTCGCGATCGGTTTTTCCGGCGACATGATCCAGGCCAAGGCCCGCGCGGCTGAAGCCGGCAAAGGCATGAACATCGCCTACTCGATTCCCAAGGAAGGCGGCGCACTGTGGTTCGACATGTTGGCAATCCCCAAGGATGCGGCCAACGTGAAGGAAGCCCACGCGTTCATCAACTATTTGCTGAAACCGGAAGTGATCGCCCAGGTCAGTGATTATGTCGGCTACGCCAACCCGAACCCCGGGTCGGACACATTGATGGAGCAGTCCATTCGCACCGATGAGTCGGTTTATCCACCGCAGGCAGTCCTCGACAAGACGTACGTGTCCATCGAGTTACCACCGAAGATTCAACGTTTGATGACCCGCAGCTGGACCAAGGTCAAGTCGGGTAAATAGCTGCAAGGCTCAAACTATCCAAGGTTGGCTCACCTTGAGCGAACTGCACTCTTTTTTTCTGGGAGTTTCGTAAATGGCAGTTGCCTCCGGCGCCTATAAGAAAGCCCTCGAGGGCGACCAGTCACCTAAACAGGTGCTGGTCAAAATCGACCGGGTCACGAAGAAGTTCGACGAGACGATTGCCGTGGACGATGTGTCCCTGGAAATCAAGAAAGGCGAAATTTTCGCCCTGCTCGGCGGTTCGGGATCGGGCAAATCCACCTTGCTGCGCATGCTCGCAGGCTTTGAACGGCCCACGGAGGGGCGCATTTTCCTCGATGGCGTAGACATCACCGACATGCCGCCGTACGAGCGGCCGATCAACATGATGTTCCAGTCCTACGCCTTGTTCCCGCACATGACCGTGGCGCAGAACATCGCCTTCGGCCTCAAGCAGGACAAAATCCCCGCAGCTGAAGTCGATGCCCGTGTCGCGGACATGCTCAAGCTGGTTCAGATGACGCAGTACGCCAAGCGCAAGCCGCATCAGTTGTCCGGTGGTCAGCGTCAGCGTGTGGCCCTGGCGCGTTCCCTGGCCAAGCGACCGAAGCTGTTGCTGCTCGACGAACCGATGGGGGCGCTGGACAAGAAGCTGCGCTCGCAAATGCAGCTTGAACTGGTCGAGATCATCGAGCGGGTCGGCGTGACCTGCGTCATGGTGACCCACGATCAGGAAGAGGCCATGACCATGGCCGAGCGCATCGCGATCATGCACCTGGGCTGGATCGCCCAGATCGGCAGTCCGATCGACATTTACGAAACCCCGACCAGCCGCCTGGTCTGCGAATTCATCGGCAACGTCAATATCTTCGACGGTGAAGTGGTGGACGACGCCGAAGGCCATGCGCTGATCACCTGCAAGGATCTGGACCGCAACATCTACGTCGGTCACGGCATCAGCACCTCGGTGCAGGACAAGTCGGTCACCTACGCGATCCGTCCGGAAAAACTGCTGGTGACCCCGACCATGCCGACCTGCGAATACAACTGGTCCAGCGGCAAGGTGCACGACATCGCCTACCTGGGCGGTCACTCGGTGTTCCACGTCGAATTGCCGAGCGGCAAGATCGTCCAGTCTTTCGTCGCCAACGCCGAGCGCCGCGGTCAGCGCCCGACCTGGGGTGACCAGGTTTACGTGTATTGGGAAGACGACAGCGGCGTGGTACTTCGCTCATGAACATGCGCAAATTCAAACGCCGCCTCAATCGAATAATTCCCGGTGGCCGCCAGTTGGTCATCGGGGTTCCATTCATCTGGCTGTTCCTGTTCTTCATGCTGCCGTTCTTCATCGTGTTGAAGATCAGCTTTGCCGAAGCCGACGTGGCTATTCCGCCGTACACCGAGATCTACAGCTACCTCGATCAAAAGGTGCAGTTGCTGCTTAACCTGGGCAACTACGCGATGCTGGCCGACGACGAGTTGTACATCGCCGCTTACCTCGGCTCGTTGAAGATGGCGCTGATCAGTACCGTCCTCTGTTTGCTGATCGGTTACCCGATGGCCTACGCCATTGCCAGTGCCCGCAAAGAGATGCAAACGGTGCTGGTGCTGTTGATCATGATGCCGACCTGGACCGCGATCCTGATCCGCGTTTATGCGTGGATGGGCATCCTCAGCAACAACGGTCTGCTGAACGGCTTCCTGATGACCATGGGCTGGATCGATGAACCGCTGCAGATCCTCAATACCAACCTCGCTGTGTATATCGGGGTGGTGTATTCGTACCTGCCGTTCATGATCCTGCCGCTCTACGCCAACCTGGTGAAACACGACAACAGCCTGTTGGAGGCTGCGTCCGACCTGGGTTCGAGTACCTTCAACAGCTTCTGGAAGATCACTATTCCGCTGTCCAAGAACGGCATCGTTGCCGGCTGCATGCTGGTGTTCATCCCGGTCGTGGGCGAGTTCGTGATCCCGGAACTGCTCGGTGGCCCGGAAACCCTGATGATCGGTAAAGTGCTGTGGCAAGAGTTCTTCAACAACCGTGACTGGCCGGTAGCGTCTGCCCTGGCGGTGGTCATGCTGGCGATCCTGATTGTGCCCATCATCCTGTTCAACCGTAGCCAGGCCAAAGAAATGGAGGGCAAGGAATGAAGCGCTTCCGTTTCTCAAGTTTCATGCTGATAGCGGGTTTGCTGTTCATCTACGCGCCGATGCTGATCCTGGTGATCTACTCGTTCAACGCCTCCAAACTGGTGACGGTCTGGGGCGGCTGGTCGATCAAGTGGTACGTCGGGTTGATGGACAACACCCAACTGATGGGCTCGGTGGTGCGCTCGCTGGAAATCGCCTGCTACACGGCGGTGGCGGCGGTGGCGCTGGGTACGTTGGCGGCGTTCGTGCTGACCCGTATCACCCATTTCAAGGGGCGTACGCTGTTCGGTGGCCTGGTCACCGCGCCTTTGGTGATGCCGGAAGTGATCACCGGTCTGTCGCTGTTGCTGCTGTTCGTGGCGATGGCGCAGATGATCGGTTGGCCACAGGAGCGTGGCATCGTCACCATCTGGATCGCCCACACCACGTTCTGTGCGGCGTATGTGGCGGTGGTGGTGTCGGCGCGCTTGCGTGAGCTGGACCTGTCCATCGAAGAGGCGGCGATGGATCTCGGTGCGCGGCCGTGGAAGGTGTTCTTCCTGATCACCATCCCGATGATCGCGCCATCCCTGGGGGCGGGCGGCATGATGTCCTTCGCCCTGTCCCTGGATGACCTGGTGTTGGCCAGTTTCGTCTCGGGCCCCGGTTCGACCACCCTGCCGATGGAAGTGTTCTCGGCGGTGCGCCTGGGGGTCAAACCGGAGATCAACGCCGTGGCCAGCCTGATTCTGCTGGCGGTATCGTTGATGACGTTCCTGGTCTGGTTCTTCAGCCGCCGTGCCGAAGAAAGTCGCAAGCGTGCGATCCAGCAGGCGATCGAGGAAGGCGCTGCCGACTCCTGGAGACAACCGGACGCACGTCGCGCACAGCAGGCGCCGGAAGCGGTTTGAGCCTGATGTCGGGTTGACCACAACCGCGTGGCCAACCCGATCCCCCTGTAGGAGCGAGCTTGCTCGCGATGGACGTCAGGGCGCCGCGTTCATCCAGGAAGTTCTCGTCATCGTTAACGTCCATCGCGAGCAAGCTCGCTCCTACAGGGGGCCTAGGCAACCCAGGGAGATTTGCGGATGATCTCGACAAAATTCATCGGCTTGAATCCCGGCTCGCTGTCCACCAGCACATCCGCGTTCACTGTGCCAAAGGTGGTGTCCGGCCGATGCTTGAAGCCATTGGCGAAGGCACACAGGATGCACGCCTTGAACCCGTCACCCCGTGGATGCGCATGCACCACCGCTTCACGCTGCGCCGTCGGGAACGCGGCATAGTCGATACCCAGCACATCCATTTCAACCCCGGCCGTGACCAGCGCCACGTTGGGACGCAGGTGGTGCGGCACGCCCGGTGTGGTGTGCAAGGCAATCGACAACCACACCTGCTCGATATCGTCGTCCGATAAACCGTAAGGCTGCAGAAACGCTGTAGCGGCGTTGGCACTGTCGACTTCAAAGCGCTCCTCCTGCGTGCGATGACCTTCCACCAGCCCCAGGTCATGGAACATCGCGCCGACGTACAACAACTCGGGGTTGTAGGCCAGTTGCTTGCGCTCACCGCTCAGGGCACCGAACAGGAACACCCGGCGCGAATGGTGATACAGCAGGTCTGACTCGACGTCGCGAATGTATTCAGTGGTGGCCCGGGCCATGGCGCTGTCGGGGATTTTGATGCCGGCGATGGTGTTGCTCATGCTGCTTTCCTCGTGGAGAACGCCGTGGCGGCGCTGAGGAATCCAGTCTGTTCCGGCACCCCGAACCGGACAATCGATCCATGGCTGCGATCCTTGCCAATGAACAGGCATATCGCGCCAACCTCGCTTGTTGCGCGTGGATTGGCTAGGGTTGGCGGAGTCGGTCGGTCAGGCGCAATCCCTGTGGGAGCGAGCTTGCTCGCGATAGCGGTGTGTCAGTCAATACTGCTGTTGAATGCACTACCGTCATCGCGAGCAAGCTCGCTCCCACAAGGTTTTGTGTTTGCCTCAGCTACGTGATCAACCCATTGAGGGCGGTTTGAACCATGACCAAAACCATTGCCATCGTGGTCTTCGCCGGTGTCCAGTCCCTGGACGTCACCGGTCCCATGGATGTGTTCTGCGAAGCCAATCGTTTCCTGGCGCCGCAAGATCACTATCGCCTGGAAGTGATCGGCGTCGAGCGCGGGGTGCTGGCCTGCTCCAACGGTTTGTCGCTCAATGCTCATCGGCATTTCAGCGAGGTACTGCAGGCCTATGACTTGCTGTTGGTGGCCGGTGGGCCGCAGCTGCCGTTCATGAGTTTCGGCGCGGCATTCGATGCCTGGCTGCGCGATGCCAGTGCGTCGGCGCAGCGTTTTGGCTCGATCTGCAACGGCGCCTTCATCCTCGCCCGGGCCGGCTTGCTGGATGGAAGAACGGTGACCACCCACTGGGGCGATGCGGCGGCACTGGCTGCGTTATGCCCTTCGACCCGGGTCGAGGCCGATCGCCTTTATGTGCAGGATGGCAAGCTGTACACCTCGGCGGGGGTCACGGCGGGGATCGATTTGTCGTTGTACCTGCTGGGTCGGGACCACGGGCCGGAAGTGGCCCTGAGCGTGGCCAAGCGGCTGGTGGTATTCACCCAGCGCTCGGGTGGGCAGTCGCAGTTCAGCCCATTCCTCACGCCTCATGCCGAACCGACCTCGGCGGTGGCCCTGGTTCAGCATTATGTGCTGGCCAACCTCACCGGCGACCTGACGATTGCCGACCTGGCCCATGCCGCCAACATGAGCGCCCGCAACTTTTCCCGGGTGTTTGCTCGGGAGGCGAAGATCACCCCGGCGGAATTCGTCGAACGGGCGCGGGTGGATGCGGCGCGGGTGCTGCTAGAGAGCACCCATTCGCCGCTCAAGACCGTGGCCTATCAGTGCGGATTTCGCGATGCCCAGCACATGCGCAGCGTGTTCAACCGCCGGCTTGGGGTGACGCCACAGCAGTTCAGGTTGAATTTTGCGGCGGTGGTGTGAGCCAGCATTCGGGTTGTCCTTGCGGGCCTCATCGCGGGCAAGCCCGCTCCCACAGAGATCGTGTGAATCCATTATTTCGTGATCAATACAAAACCTGTGGGAGCGGGCTTGCCCGCGATGGCGTCAGTTCAACCAACAGACATCTATTGTCCTGAACGGGCCGGCAGCAGCTTCAACGTGCTACGCGTATTGGCGCTGACTTCTTCGTCGTTGAGATAGGCCTGATAGTAGACCCCTTCGATATACGCCTCGGCCTGGTCATCAAAATGCCTGTCAAACGGCACACCACTCTGGCCGACCGGGTTGACGGTCAGGCTGTGGGCGGGGTCGGCGAAGTCGATCAGGCGACGGGTCGACGGCCCGTAGGTCACCGGCCACGGTGCCGGGCCGATCTTGGAGGAGAGGTTGTTCGGCACTTCATGCGCGCCGGGCGCGGCGAACGGGCCGACGTTGAAGACCCGATCCAGCGGCTTCTGCTGCCCCAGTGGATGGCCATGGGTCAGGGTGTGCGCCTTGCCCCACTGCCATTGCGCGAAATCCGCACCCAAGGTGGTCTTGAGGTGCGCGAGGCTTGCTTGCCAGGCGACCTTGACCGTATCGGCGCGGGTTTCCTTGCCGAGGGTGTTGCGGTTGTCCCACCACGGCGAGTCGGCGGTCGCAGCCAGGCGCGGTAGGGCAGCGTCGATCACCCGGGTCGAGAGCAGCGTTTCGAAGAAATCATTGCCCAGTTCATCGTGCATCGACGCGTCAGCCAGGTTGAACAGGAACTGGTTGAACAGCGTCGCGCTGGTGGAATCGAGCGGGTAATCGCCTGGCCACTGGGCCAGTTGCTCCACCAGTTTGAGTTCGGCCGGATCGCTCACCACTTCGCGCAGTACCGGCAACAACGGCGCGAGCAAGCGCGGGCCGTAGGCGGTGGTGGTGCCCAGCTGCAGCTTCTGGCTGGCGGCCAGGTCCCACTTGATGGTTTTGTCGCTGAGCTGGCGATTGAGCTGCTGACCGCGATCGGCCAGGTTGTAGTAACCGGGAATTTCCATCCCGGTTGGCGATGGCGGCTGGAAGTTGGCCGAGACGATATAGCCTCGCGCCGGGTTCTCTTCCTGTGGGTTGGCGCTGAATGGGTGGAAGCCTTCCTTGTCCGCTTCGGCGGTACTGCCGTCGAGGATGAACCACGGCCGCACACCCGCCGGTCGTTTGGGCAATTGCGCGGCCGCCCACCAGCCGATATCGCCCTTGGCATTGGCCCAGACGATGTTCAGGCCCGGCGCCTGGACCTTGGCGGCGGCACTGCGTGCCTTGGCCAGGGTGTCGGCGCGGTTGAGCTGGTAGAAGCCCTCGAGGATCGGATTCTGGCTTTCGAGAAAGCCCCACCACATGGCGATCGGTGTTTTGCCGACGCTGTTGCCCAGTGCATCGTTGACGATCGGACCGTGGGGCGACTGACGCAGCACCAGCGTCACGGGCGCCTGGCCTTTGACCGCGATCTGCTGTTCGCTGCGCACCATGTCGATCCACTTGCCGCGATACCACACCTGATTCGAATTCTGCGGATTGACCTTCTCGGCGATCAAGTCCAGGTCGTCGTTCTGGAACATGGTGATGCTCCAGCCGAAGTCGCGGTTCATCCCGAGGGAGGCGAACGGCATCAACGCCTGATAGTGACCATAGAGCTCGAAGCCCGGCGCCGATAGCTGCGCTTCGTACCACACCGACGGCGCGGAAAAGCGGATATGCGGGTCACCGGCCAACAGCGGCTTGCCGCTTTTGGTGCGATTGCCCGAGACCACCCAGGCGTTGCTGCCCTCGAATTGCGGCAGGCCGTTGTCGGCCAGTGCCTGTTCGCTGAGGCGGGCGAGGGCGTTGAGATCTTTCCAGTCGACGCTGGCCAGGGACGGCACGGCGGCGCCGGGCGTCTTCGCCAGCACGCCTTTGGGCTGCCAGTCGAGATCGAACACGTTGAGGTAGTTGGCCCCCAACTGATCGCGCACGTAAGTCAGCAAGGGTTCGGTGCGAAACGCTGCGGCAAAACTGTAGGCCATGTACCCGGCGATGCTGATGGTGTCCTGGGCGGTGAACGGGCGCTTGGCAATGCCCAGCACATCGAACTCCACGGGTTTTGCATGGCTGTCCTGATACTGGTTGATGCCGTCCAGGTAGGCTTGCATGGCGATGAACGCCGGCGACTGTTGGTCCAGGTTCGCCAGGTAGGTTTCGGCCCGTTCACGGATGCGCAGGCTGCGCATCAGCTTGTCGGTATCGAGCAGTTTCGGGCCCAGCACCTCGGCCAGTTCCCCGCGAGCGAGGCGGCGCAGGACTTCCATCTGAAACAGCCGATCCTGGGCGTGCACATACCCGAGGGCGCGGTACAGGTCCGGTTCGTTTTCCGCGCGGATGTGCGGGATGCCGCGCTCGTCGTAGCGCACGGTGACCGAACCTTGCAAATGTTGCAGCTCGACCATGCCCTGGCGTGTCGGCTGCTTGCTGTAGACGTACCAGCCGGCGCCCGCGGCGAGCGCGACAATCAGCAGGGCGAGAACGGTCAGGCTACGTTTCATGGTGACTCCTTGTTATTAGTGGCAGCTGTTCCCTGGCGCCACTGTTTAACACGGCTCGGCGAATTGGCCCATCGCCCTTAGGAGGGATTCGTATTGCGGGGTTTTTCCCTATTTCGTTGGATCGACAGGCCAGGGGCAGTAACACCCCACCGCCAGTGTGTGCGTGGCATTCACTGTCCGGCCTTGGTTCAACGCCTGCAGGATCGGCTCGATAAAACTGTTACTGGAATTGCAGGTCAGGCCTTCGCTGTACGGGCCGAAATACGCCAGCTTGCCGCTACGATCCCAGATCGCCACGGCCGGGCTGGCGGGGATCTGTTCGGAGCCTGGCAGGATGCTGATGGCTTTCAGGCTGCTCAAGGTGCTCGGCAACTGGCCGTGGCTGCCGGGCTTTTGTACCGCGTAAAATTCCACGCCCTGCGGTCCAAACTGCTCGACCAGTTCGCCCAGGTGTTGTTGATTGCCGACGTTGCACGGGCAGGCCGGGTCCCAGAAGTGCACCAGGCGGATGGCGCCGGGGCCAGCGAGGTTGTCGGGCAGGCGCAGCGGGTCGCCGGAAAACACGGCGGTGTGCGAACTGAACGCGCGCAGGTAACGTCCTTGAAACCAGTCATAAGCGGCCCAAAGCACACCGGCACAGATCAGGGCGAGCAGGCAGGCAAGCAGTGGGGTGCGGTAGGGTGAACGCATGGGTTTCAATCCTCGAAGGTCGACCAGCTTGCCATGCTTGCCGCGACAGATGAATATCGCAGGCCTATAAAGTCCGTTTCATGCTCTGGAATCGTCCATGTCTGCCACTTTCGACCCCGATCATCTGCGTGCCAGTCTGCAGCCACTGGCTGAGGCGCAGCCGCTGTCGGCGGAGGCGTTGGCCTACCAGTGTTTCTATGGGCTCGATTTTGCGGGGCGACATCTGCGCAGCGGCCTGGGTCGTTTCGCGGTGGATGGTTATGACGTGGTCTGCCAGTTCTGGTGGCCGCAGCAGGCCAGGGCGACGCTGTTTTTGTTCCATGGCTTTTATGATCACACCGGGCTCTACCGGCATGTGATCGAGTGGGCGCTGGACCAGGGGTTTGCCGTGATTGCCTGCGACTTGCCAGGGCATGGCCTGTCCAGCGGTGAACGCGCCAGCATCAAGGATTTCGCCGAGTATCAGGACACGCTGCAAGGGTTGTTCGCCGAGGCGCGCTCCCTCGATCTGCCGCAGCCGTGGCACCTGTGCGGGCAAAGCACTGGCGGTGCGATCGTGATCGATCATGTGCTCAACGCGGGGGCGAGCAGTCCGGCACAGGGGCAGGTGATCCTGCTGTCGCCGTTGGTGCGGCCCCGGGCCTGGGGCTGGTCGCAACTGAGCTATTACCTGCTCAGACCTTTCGTCAAAGCCATCGCCCGGCGCTTCAGCGAAAATTCCAACGACCCGGATTTCTTGCCGTTTTTGCAGGCTGATCCGTTACAGCCGCTACGTTTGCCGACTGCCTGGGTCGGTGCGCTGGCGCGATGGATCAAGCGCATCGAAGCTGCACCGGGCAGCACGCGGCGGCCGCTGATTGTGCAGGGGCAGGCGGATATGACGGTGGATTGGCAGCATAACCTTGCCGTGTTGAAGGCCAAGTTCGATCGGCCGCAGGTGTTGATGCTGCCGGAGGCGCGGCATCATCTGGCGAATGAGACGCTGGCGTTGCGGGGGGAGTATTTCGGGTTTTTGACCAAGCGGGTCAAGGGTCGGAATCTGTAGCGGCCATGGCGGCCCCATCGCGGGCAAGCCCGCTCCCACAGTGCTTGGTGTTAGCCCACCATTATGTGATCGACACAAAAACCTGTGGGAGCGGGCTTGCCCGCGATGGGGCCCTTTCAGGCACCAGAGATTACTGGCGAAGCGTGGAAGTATCCTGCCCCACCGCCAACCCCGCCCGAATCGCCGCCAGCGCCGCCTGGTAATAAGCCTGGCCTTCCGCCGACTCGGCAAAGGTGGCGAACTCCTCCAGCTCGTTGTCCGACAGATCGCGATAGACATACAACAGCGTATTGTTCAGATCGCTGCCGATCTGGTCCATCAAGCGCTGGCGCTGGCCATTCAACATGCCTTGCGCCTGGCCACCGCCGAGCAGGCCGGGGATCATCGAGCTCAGGCTGTCGGCCGCGACACCGGCAATCGCCAGGCTGACTTCGGCGCCGGCCTCGCGAGCGGGCAGGGCCTGGGCCAGGTGACCGATGATCAGCAGGCGGCTGTCACTGGCCTGAATCTTCGGTAAACCCTTGGCGTTTTTTGCCAGTTGGTCGCGCCGGGTCGCCAGCAGTTCGGCGGCGACGATTTTTTTGCCCAGGGGTGACTGGAAAAACGTCAGCGCCGGTTTCGGATCGGCGAGGGTCTTGCGCAGTTGTGCTTCGGCGCGCTGGTCCACGGCCTTGGGGGCAAAGCGTTGATTGCTGTTGTTGACCAGCGCCTGGAACACCGCCGGCGGCAGGCTGTTCTGGTAGCGCTGTTGTGCGGCCGAAAGAGCGTCGTTGAAATGCGCGCGTTGTTCTGGCCAGCCGGCGACCTTGTACAACTGGTCGTGGCCGTCTGCCCAGGCGGGCATAACGCAGAACATCAGCAGTGAGAAAAACAAACGACGCATAGGGGCTCCTGTCGGCAGGCGACTATTCTCCGTGGGGCATGGGTACTTGTCGAGAATTCGTATCAACCCGCTGCGCGGCTCTGTCGGATTTTCAGGCACAGGAATACTATGCGCGCCATGCAAATACCCTCTGATCACCCGCTGCTGTTACGTATCGTCGACGACCTGGCTGAACACGGCTGGTCGCAGCAGAATATTTTCCTGCCTCTGGGTCTGACCCGGGAACTGGCGGCCGAGTGCCATAAACGTGCTGCCGAGGGTGAACTGGCCCCGGCCGCCGTGGGGCGCGGGCCGACATCGGAAGTTCGCGAGGGCATTCGCGGCGACCATATCCAGTGGATCGAGCCAGGGCAGGCGCTGGCTTGCGACAGTTATCTGATGCTGATGGACAGCCTGCGCGAGGCGATGAATCGCGGTTTGTACCTGGGCCTGGAAGATTTCGAAAGTCATTTCGCCCTGTACCCGCCCGGTGCTTTCTACCTCAAGCACCTCGACCGCTTCCGCGACGACGACCGGCGCATGGTCTCGGCGGTGGTTTATCTCAATGATGCCTGGCTGCCCGAGCACGGCGGTCAGTTGCGCATGTACCTGGATGAGGGGGTCGAATACGATGTGGTGCCTGTCGGCGGATGCCTGGTGGTGTTCCTGTCGGGCGAGGTGCCACACGAAGTCCTGCCCGCGATGCGAGAGCGCCTGTCATTGACCGGCTGGTTCCGGCGTCGCGGCAATGAGCCGTTCTGATCATGCAGAAAATTCTGGTAAGCCGTTGCCTGCTGGGGCACCGCGTACGTTACGACGGCGGGGCCAGTGGGCCGTTCGATCAGCTCCAGCAATGGATCGACGAAGGTCGGGTCGTGCCGTTGTGCCCGGAGGTGGCCGGCGGGTTGCCGACGCCCAGGGCGGCGGCGGAAATTCCGGGCGGGCAGGGTGGTGAGGTGCTGGATGGGCAGGCGTCGGTGATCACCACCGAGGGCGCGGATGTCAGTGCCGAGTTTCTCGCGGGGGCTTATCAGGCGCTGGAGCTGGTGCAACGGCACGGCATCCGCATTGCCGTGCTCAAGGCCAATAGCCCGTCTTGCGGGAATTTGCTGACGTATGACGGGACGTTCAGTGGGGTGAAGGTGAGTGGCGAGGGAGTGACTGCGGCGTTGCTCAGGCGCCATGGCGTTCAAGTCTTCAGTGAGCTGGAGTTGGCTGAAGCTGCTGCGGCCGCCCTGAAGATCTAACGCCTCACACAAACCCCCTGTAGGAGCTGGCTTGCCAGCGAAGAGGCCATCACATCCAACATCTATGTTGACTGTTACGCCGCCTTCGCTGGCAAGCCAGCTCCTACAGGGGGGCCGTCAGTGGCTTCAGGGCTTGGGCGCCACGCTCGTATCCGCCCCAAACCACTTCTGCGACAACGCCTCCAATCGCCCATCCGCCTTGATCCGCTGCAGCGCATTCTCCAGGCTGGCGTGAAACGCCGGGTTGCCCTTCTGGAATGGAATCGCCAGGTCCACAGCCGGGGCCGCTTTCGGCTTTGCTTCCGTCAGCGACTGCACCAACAGCATTGAACGCGGTGGCTCGTCTTTCTGCGCGATCAATTGCGCATCTGTGTGAATGTAAGGTGCACTGAAGTCGAAACGATCCTTGAGATCCGGGGTCATTGCTATGTGGTTGATGGCGACGTCGTACTTGCCGCTTTCGACACCGGCCAGCATGTCGCCGGAATCGGTAATGACGAAGTCGGACCGCACATCCAGTTCCTGGGCCAACAACTGACCCAATTCGACTTCGAAGCCCGTCAGTTTGCCGTCGTCCTTGAAATTGAAGGGCGGTGTATTAGCCTCAAGGGCAATGCGCAATTCGCCGCGGTCGTTTACATCATCAATCAGTTCGGCATGAGCCAAGGGGCTCAAAAGGGGTAGCAGGCAGATCAGGCCAGGCAAAAAACGCATGGTCACTCCTTTGAATTCATTATCGCGATGCTCTGGGTCAGGCTCGCTTTGCTATGGTTGTCGAGAGCCTTCGACAACGAATGGCCGTGAAGTTGTCATGGCCGCGCCGATTTTATGGAAAAACTGGAGAAGAGAATGAAAACCTTTATGTCACGTGCAGCATTGGCGAGCCTGCTGATGGGGATTTCGATGCTGGCAACTGCCGCCACACCGGCGCCCAAGGGGGCAGAAGTGTCCATCGTTTCTCCGGCGGACGGTGCCACGGTTCCTGAAACCTTCACCGTCAAGTTCGCCGTCGAGAACGTGGCGCTGGCGCCAGCGGGTGATGTCACCAAGAACACCGGCCACCACCACCTGCTGATCGATGTCGATAAATTGCCTGCTGCTGGTGCGCCAATTCCGACGGATGCCAACCATATGCACTTCGGTAAGGCGCAGACCCAGGCTGAAGTCAAACTGGCCCCGGGCAAACATACCTTGCAACTTGAGTTGGGGGATGCGGGACACATGCCATTCGACCCGCCGATTGTTTCGAAGAAGATCACCGTCAACGTCAAATAAAAAAAGGGAGCCCCGAGGGGCTCCCTTTTTTTCAGCTGTAAGCTTCAAGCTATAAGTGCCAAGTCAAGGCAAGCGCACTTGCCGCTTGAACCTTGCCGCTTGTAGCTGCTCTCAGAACAATACACGGCAACGAATGGTGCCGTTGATGTGCTGCAGCTTCTCTTGGGCCATTTCCGAGTAGTCGGCATCGACGTCGATCACGACGTAGCCGACTTTCTCGTTGGTCTGCAGGAACTGACCGGAAATGTTGATGCCGTTTTCGGCGAAGACCTTGTTGATCTCGCTCATCACACCCGGAATGTTTTCGTGGATGTGCAGCAGGCGGTGCTTGCCAGGGTGAGCCGGCAGGGCCACTTCCGGGAAGTTCACCGACGATACCGAGGTACCGTTGTCGCTGTACTTGACCAGTTTTTCTGCCACTTCCAGACCGATGTTGGCTTGCGCTTCAGCGGTGGAACCGCCGATGTGCGGGGTCAGGATCACGTTGTCCAGGCCACGCAGCGGGCTTGCGAACTCTTCATCGTTGGAGCGAGGCTCCACCGGGAATACGTCGATGGCCGCGCCGATCAGGTGCTTGTCCTTGATCGCGTCCGCCAGGGCGTCCAGCTCGACCACGGTGCCGCGAGCCGCGTTGATCAGGATCCCGCCTTTCTTGATGGCGCGGATTTCCTTCTCGCCGATCATCCACTGGGTCGCAGCAGTTTCCGGAACGTGCAGGGTGACGATGTCGGACATGCCCAGCAGTTCGGTCAGGCTCGCCACCTGAGTGGCGTTGCCCAGTGGCAGCTTGGTCACGGTGTCGTAGAAATACACCTGCATCCCCAGGCCTTCCGCCAGGACCGACAGCTGGGTACCGATCGAGCCGTAACCGACGATGCCCAGCTTCTTGCCGCGGATTTCGAAGGAGTTGGCTGCGCTCTTGATCCAGCCGCCACGGTGGCAGGAAGCGTTCTTCTCAGGGATACCGCGCAGCAACAGGATCGCTTCGGCCAGCACCAGCTCGGCAACGGAACGCGTGTTGGAGTACGGCGCGTTGAACACTGCGATGCCGCGTTCGCGCGCTGCGTTCAGGTCGACCTGGTTGGTGCCGATGCAGAAACAGCCAACCGCGACCAGCTTCTTCGCGTGATCGAAGATTTCTTCGGTCAGTTGCGTGCGGGAGCGAATGCCGATGAAGTGCGCATCAGCGATCTTTTCCTTCAGCTGTGCTTCCGGCAGAGAACCGGTGAGGTACTCGATGCTGGTGTAGCCAGCCGACTTGAGAACGTCGACAGCCGATTGGTGGACGCCTTCGAGAAGAAGGAACTTGATCTTGCTCTTATCGAGAGAAGTCTTGCTCATCTGCGTAAACCTGTATCCCGGAGAAAATTGGCAGGGAAGTAGCCAGCAGACGCTGACCCGAGCGGCAAGAAAGCCGTCGCCGCAGAACAGCCATTGGGCACTCTCCTGCGGGGTCGGTATGCTAGCATAAGCGCCCCGCTAAACACCCATTCCTGCGACGTGAAGCGTTCTCAGGATGACCATGAATTGTTCGAGAGTTCTGTCGATGACCAATCCTGCCCTGATTGAAGAGCTGAAGACCCTGGTTGAGCCTGGCAAGGTGCTGACCGATGCCGACTCCCTGAATGCTTACGGTAAGGATTGGACCAAGCATTTCGCCCCGGCCCCGACCGCCATCGTGTTCCCCAAGACCACCGAGCAGGTTCAGGCCATTGTCCGTTGGGCCAATGAGCGCAACATTGCGCTGGTACCGTCCGGCGGTCGTACCGGGCTGTCCGCCGCGGCGGTGGCCGCCAATGGCGAAGTGGTCGTGTCTTTCGACTATATGAACCAGATTCTCGACGTGAACCTGACCGACCGCACCGCAGTCTGCCAGCCAGGCGTGGTCACCGAGCATTTGCAGAACGTGGCTGAAGAAAAAGGCCTGTACTACCCGGTGGACTTCGCCTCGGCAGGGTCCAGTCAGATTGGCGGCAATATCGGCACCAATGCCGGCGGGATCAAGGTCATTCGCTACGGCATGACCCGCAACTGGGTGGCCGGCATGAAGGTCGTCACCGGCAAGGGTGATCTGCTGGAGCTGAACCGCGACCTGATCAAGAACGCCACCGGCTACGACCTGCGTCAGCTGTTCATCGGCGCCGAAGGCACCCTCGGGTTTGTGGTCGAAGCGACCATGCGCCTCGACCGGGCGCCGAAAAACCTCACCGCCATGGTCCTCGGCACCGCCGATTTCGACTCGATCATGCCGGTACTGCATGCGTTCCAGAGCAAACTCGACCTGACCGCCTTCGAATTCTTCTCCGATAAAGCCTTGGCCAAGGTCATGGCCCGTGGCGACGTGCCAGCGGCGTTTGAAACCGATTGCCCGTTCTACGCGTTGCTGGAATTCGAAGCGACCACCGAAGAAGTGGCCAACCACGCGTTGGAAACCTTCGAGTACTGCGTCGAGCAAGGCTGGGTACTGGACGGCGTGATGAGCCAGAGCGAAACCCAGTTGCAGAACCTGTGGAAGCTGCGCGAATACATCTCAGAAACCATCTCCCACTGGACGCCGTACAAGAACGACATTTCGGTCACTGTGTCGAAAGTCCCGGCATTTCTGAAGGAAATCGACGCGATCGTCGGCGAACACTATCCAGACTTCGAAATCGTCTGGTTCGGCCACATCGGCGACGGCAACCTGCACCTGAACATCCTCAAGCCGGAAAACCTGAGCAAGGATGAGTTCTTCGCCAAGTGCGCGACCGTCAACAAGTGGGTGTTCGAAACAGTCGAGAAGTACAACGGCTCGATTTCCGCCGAACACGGCGTGGGCATGACCAAGCGTGATTACTTGACCTACAGCCGTTCCCCGGTCGAGATCGAGTACATGAAAGCCGTCAAAGCGGTGTTCGACCCGAACGGGATCATGAACCCGGGCAAGATTTTCGCTGTTTGATTCTTCGAACTTTAAGAGCACGAATCAGGAGTCGGTAATGAGCTATCAGCACCAGTATGTCGACGGTACGCGCATTCACTTCCCATTGGGGAAGGTGGTGTGCATCGGCCGCAACTACGCCGAACACGCCAAGGAACTGGACAATCCGGTGCCTACGGAACCGCTGCTGTTCATCAAGCCGGGCAGTTGCGTGGTGTCGCTGGAAGGCAGTTTCAGCATTCCGACCGAGCGCGGTTCGGTGCATTACGAAGCGGAAATCGCGGTGTTGATCGGCAAGCCTCTGTCGACCAGACCGAGCCGTGAAGAAGTGCTCGACGCGATTTCCGGTTTCGCCCCGGCCCTGGACTTGACCCTGCGCGACAAGCAGGCCGAACTGAAAGCCAAGGGCCTGCCCTGGGAAATCGCCAAGTCGTTCGACGGGGCGGCGGTGATTGCACCGTTCGTGTCCGGCAGCACTTTTGCCGACCTGGCCGACATTGGCATTCGCCTGACCATCAATGGCGAAGTGCGCCAGGATGGCAACAGCAAAGACATGCTCAATCCGATCGTGCCGATGATCCAGTACATGGCTGGCTGCTTCTCGTTGCAGGCCGGTGACGTGATCCTCACAGGCACGCCGGTGGGCGTTGGTCCGCTGAATGTCGGTGACGAGATCGTTCTGGAGCTGCCAGGCGTCAGCAGCTTCACCAGCAGCGTCCGCTGATCCAACACAATCCCCTGTAGGAGCTGGCTTGCCAGCGAAGAGGCCATCACATTCAACATCTATGTTGACTGTGACGCCGCCTTCGCTGGCAAGCCAGCTCCTACAGGGGGGCGTGCCCACGCAGGGCTTTCCCGCCATTTCCCGTTTTTTTCACATATTGTCTGGATAATTCCGGGGCTTGGGGCGTCTGAGCCGAGCCCATTTGTGCTATTACCCTTGGCCTGAATTTCTGGAACGCTGCCTAGATGCCGACACAATCGCTGCCCACGCTCAAACCTGCTCGCCGTCCGCGCTTTTTCATGCGCTGGTATTCCTGGCTGTTACTCGTGGCAGCCGCCGCGTATGGCCTCGCATTCGCGATGCATTGGGATGACCGGGGCGTGCTCTGGGTGCTGGAACGTTTCGAAAGCCCGGCTGAACGTCAGGAGAGCATCTGGTTGCCGGATTACCGCGCGGTGATCGACGCCAAGCTGCTGCCGGGCATGGAGAAGGACGAGGCTTCGGACCTGGCCTACGACCCGCAGACCAAAACCCTGTTTTCGGTCATGGGCAACAAACCGTTCCTGGTCGAGCTGACCCTACAGGGCGATGTCCTGCGCAAAATGCCCTTGGTGGGCTGGAGCAATCCGGAAGGGGTGACCGCGATGGGCAACGGTCTGCTGGCCATTGTCGATGAACGCGAGCACCTGCTCTCCATCGTCAAGGTCGATGCCGACACCCGCGAGCTGAACATCGCCAACTTCCCGAAATACGACCTCGGCCCCTCGAAAAACCAGAACAAGGCCTTCGAGGCAATCGCCTGGGATTCGCGCAACCAGCAATTGCTGCTGGGGGAAGAGCGTCCGCCGGCGCTGTTCAGCTGGAAAAGCGATGGCAGCCAGACCCTCAAGGGCGACAAGCAGAAAATCGTCAGTGATGAACTGGACATCCGCAACCTGTCGGCCTTGGCCATCGACCCGCGCACCGGCCACACCCTGGTGTTGTCCGCCGATTCCCACCTGTTGCTGGAGCTGGACGAGAAGGGCGAGCAGGTCAGTTTCATGACCCTGCTGGGCGGTTTCAATGGCTTGAAGAAGACCATTCCGCGCGCGGAAGGCGTGACCATGGACGAGGCTGGCACGCTGTACATGGTGAGCGAACCGAACCTGTTCTACCGCTTCGAAAAACAGCGCTGAACCGTAGGAGCTGCCGCAGGCTGCGATCTTTTGATCTTAAATGCAACGTCAAAAGATCGCAGCCTGCGGCAGCTCCTACGCCGATGGAATGCATAGGTTGTGGTGCAAGGCCACTGGCCATTAAGCTTCAATTCAGACTGCCGTGGTATTTCATCAGCCTGTCTTGAACCCGAGCCCACTTGAATGCGCCGACTTGCCCGTCCCAAACCCCTGATTCTCATGTTCCTGGCGATTGCGTTGATCGTGCTGGTTGCGTTCGGCCAGTACCTGCGCCTGTTCGAGCGCGCCTGGTTCAATATGCACACGCTTTGGCAGCCAGAGAGCGCGCAATCCATCGGCCTGGATCGTTATCAGGTCGCGCTAGAGGCACGCGTCATCGAAGGCCTGGACGACGATGTGTCCGCGCTGACGTTCGATCCGGTGCGCAAGAGCCTGTTCACGGTCACCAACAAAAACTCCGAACTGATTGAATTGTCCCTGGACGGCCGGATTATTCGACGCGTGGCGCTGGTCGGCTTCGGCGATCCGGAGGCGGTGGAGTTCATCAGTGCCGACACTTACGTGATCACTGACGAGCGTTCGCAGCGACTGATCAAGATTCACCTGGAAAAGGACACGACCTTCCTCGACGCGCAGGATGCCGAACAGATCACCCTCGGCGTGCACATGAGCGGCAACAAGGGCTTTGAGGGGTTGGCGTATGACTCGGTGGGCAAGCGCCTGTTCGTGGCCAAGGAGCGCGACCCGATGCTGATCTACGAAGTGCAGGGCTTCCCGCATTACAACCCGGAAAAATCCTATGCGGTACACGTGGTCAACAATCCCAAGCGCGATGCCGGAATGTTCGTGCGGGACCTGTCGAGCCTGCAATACGACGAGCGCAGCGGACACTTGCTGGCGTTGTCCGACGAGTCGCGGCTGATTCTGGAGCTGGACGTGGATGGGCGACCGCTGAGCACCATGTCATTGAGCAAGGGGCGCCAGGGGTTGCGCAAAACCGTGCCGCAAGCGGAAGGGATCGCGATGGATGACGACGGCACGATGTACCTGGTGAGCGAGCCGAACCTGTTCTACGTCTTCAAGAAACCACCACAACCCTGAAGCTCAAACACGCCCCCCTGTAGGAGCTGGCTTGCCAGCGAAGAGGCCATCACATTCAACATCGATGTTGAATGTTACGCCGCCTTCGCTGGCAAGCCAGCTCCTACAGGGGGGGCGTACGGCTTATTGGGCGCGCAGGGTCTTTACGCCTTCGCTGGTACCCAGCAGCAACAGATCCGCCGGACGTGCCGCGAACAACCCATTGGTGACCACGCCAACGATGGCATTGATCTGCGTCTCCAGCTCCACCGGATTGGTGATCTGCATGTTGAACACGTCGAGGATGATGTTGCCGTTATCGGTCAACACGCCTTCACGGTAAACCGGATCGCCGCCCAGCTTCACCAGCGCGCGGGCCACGTGGCTGCGGGCCATCGGAATCACTTCCACCGGCAGCGGGAACGCGCCGAGCACCGGCACCAGCTTGCTGGCGTCGGCGATGCAGATGAAGGTCTTGGCGACGGCCGCGACAATCTTCTCGCGGGTCAGGGCTGCACCGCCGCCCTTGATCAGGTTCAGGTGCTCATCGCTTTCATCGGCGCCGTCGACGTAGAACTCCAGGTCGCTGACCGTGTTCAATTCATACACCGGAATGCCATGGCCCTTGAGGCGCGCGGCGGTGGCTTCGGAGCTGGCGACCGCGCCGTCGAACGCGCCCTTGTGCCGGGCCAGGGCGTCGATGAAGCAGTTGGCGGTGGAGCCGGTGCCGACCCCGACAATGCTCTTGTCGTCGAGTTTCGGGAGGATGAAGTCGACGGCGGCCTGAGCCACTGCCTGTTTGAGTTGATCCTGGGTCATGCGGGCTCCGAGGTGCCGAAGGGGGGACGAAAGGCCGGCATTATAGGCTTCGGGGCGGGGAAGGTCATTGCCCGATTGGCAGCTCGAATGTGCATACCTGCACCCCCGACAACTGTAGGAGCGAGCTTGCTCGCGATGGTCGTGAACGATAATGCGTAAAACCGGATACCCAGCGGCGCCCTTGGGTTTTTCGCGAGCAAGCTTCGCTCCTACAGGTACTGAGTACTTCCGGTGCCTTAAAAACCACCTGTTTAGTGTGGTCGTCCGCCCGAAAGCCGGGTTAGACTCCTTGACCCTGCCCAACCCGCTCAGTGATGCTTTCCGATGCTCGAACAGTACGTCAAAAAGATCCTCACCTCGCGCGTTTATGACGTTGCCGTAGAAACCCCTCTGCAGACTGCCCGCCAGCTTTCCGAGCGGCTGGGCAACGATATCTGGCTCAAGCGCGAAGACTTGCAGCCGGTGTTCTCGTTCAAGATCCGCGGCGCTTATAACAAGCTCACCCAGCTTTCCGATGAAGAACGCGCGCGCGGCGTCGTGACCGCTTCGGCGGGCAACCACGCGCAAGGCCTGGCACTGGCGGCCAAGGTGCTGGGTGTTAAAGCCACCATCGTGATGCCCAAGACCACACCGGAAATCAAAGTGGAAGGCGTGCGCTCCCGTGGCGGCAAGGTCGTGCTGCACGGCGATTCGTTCCCGGAAGCCCTGGCTTACTCGCTGAAACTGGTCGATGAAAAAGGCTACGTCTACATTCACCCCTACGACGATCCCCATACCATTGCCGGGCAGGGCACGGTGGCGATGGAGATCCTGCGTCAGCACCCGGGGCGCCTGGATGCGATTTTCGTTCCGGTGGGCGGTGGCGGGCTGATTGCCGGGATCGCTGCGTATGTGAAATACCTGCGTCCTGAAATCAAGGTCATCGGCGTCGAACCTGACGATTCCAACTGCCTGCAAGCCGCCATGGCGGCCGGCGAGCGGGTGGTGCTGCCGACCGTGGGCCTCTTCGCCGACGGCGTCGCGGTGGCCCAGATCGGCCAGCACACCTTCGATATCTGCAAGGACCATGTCGATGCGGTGATCACCGTCAGCACCGACGAGATCTGTGCGGCGATCAAGGATATCTACGACGATACCCGCTCGATCACTGAACCTGCCGGTGCCTTGGGCGTCGCCGGGATCAAGAAATACGTCGAGCAACATGGCATCACCGGGCATACGTTCGTCGCCATCGACTCCGGGGCCAACGTCAACTTTGACCGACTGCGCCACGTCGCCGAACGTGCCGAACTGGGCGAGGGCCGCGAGGCCATCATCGCCGTGACCATCCCCGAGAAGCCGGGCAGTTTCAAGGCGTTCTGCGAAGCCATCGGCAAACGCCAGATCACCGAGTTCAACTACCGCTACAACACCGGCAGCGAAGCCCATATCTTCGTCGGCGTGCAGACGCACCCGGAAAACGATCCGCGCAGTGCGCTGCTTGCCAGCCTGACCGAGCAGGGTTTTCCGGTAATCGACCTGACCGACAACGAACTGGCCAAGTTGCATATCCGCCACATGGTCGGCGGGCGTGCGGCGCATGTCGTCGATGAAGTGGTGCTGCGCTTTGAATTCCCGGAGCGGCCCGGTGCGCTGTTCAACTTCCTCAACAAGCTCGGCGGGCGCTGGAATATCTCGATGTTCCATTACCGCAACCACGGAGCGGCCGATGGCCGTGTGGTCGCCGGGCTGCAAGTACCGCATGACGAACGACATCTGGTGCCGGCGGCACTGGAAGAAATCGGCTACCCCTACTGGGATGAAAGCGACAATCCGGCCTATCAGCTGTTTCTCGGCTGAGGGGCTACGCTGATGGGCAGCCTATAAGGAATCGAGCAATGGAAACGTTAACCGCCCTGAAAGTGGCGCACATCGTGGCAACGGTGCTGCTGTTGATCAGCGCGCTGGGGCTGGCGGTCTGGGTCTGGCGTGCGCGGCGCAACGGTGATGCGACGGCCCACACTCGCACGTTGCAGCGCCCGGGGGTGTTTATCTGGGTGGTGATGGGGCTGGCATTGCTGAGCATGCCGTTCACCGGATGGTGGATGGTGCATCTGGTGGGCTGGCCGCTGGGGCAGACCTGGTTGCTGGCTTCGAGTGTGCTTTACACCGTGGCGGCGTTGGGGTGGTTCTGGTTGGTGGTGCGACTTAACAAGTTGCGCAAGGGGGCCGGAGGCAACGGAAAGTTTACCTTCGCCCTTGCACTGTTCAGCTTCGTCTGTTTTATCGCGATTGCGGGGTTGATGGGCGCCAAGCCAGTGTAAGGTTCTGGACCGAGTTGCCCCAATCGCGGGCAAGCCCGCTCCCACAGGGATCACTGGTGTGAATGCTATCTATGCCACACAACAACCCTTGTGGGAGCGGGCTTGCCCGCGATGGCGTCGTCAGTCGCGCAACGAAATCACCGGCCACCCACGCTTCTCGGCTTCAGCACGCAAATTCGGGTCCGGATCGACAGCGATCGGATTCGCCACCTGCTCCAGCAACGGCAAATCATTCATCGAGTCGCTGTAGAAATAACTGTCTTCCAGCGAATACCCGCTCTCTTCCAGCCAGCGAGCCAGCCTTGTGACCTTACCTTCGCGAAAGCATGGAATGTCGGTGCTGCGCCCGGTATAACGGCCATCTACCATTTCACATTCTGTGGCGATCAAGGTGTCGACACCGAGTCGCTGGGCAATCGGTCCGGTGACGAAGCGGTTGGTGGCGGTGATGATCACCAGTTTGTCGCCGGCCTCGCGGTGCTTTGCCAGCAGTTCGATGGCCTTGGGCAACACGATCGGTTCGATGCAATCGCGCATGTAATCCAGGTGCCATTCGTCAAGCGTGGCCATCTGCGTGCGACCGAGGACTTCGAGGCAGAAGTTCAGGTACGCATCGTTGTCCAGCTTGCCGGCCAAGTAATCCTGATAAAACTCGTCGTTGCGTGCCTTGTAGGCGACAGCGTCGAGGAAGCCGCGCTCGCACAGGTAATCGCCCCAGGCGTGGTCACTGTCACCGCCCAGAAGCGTGTTGTCCAAGTCGAATAAAGCCAGGCGCATTGCAGTTACTCGCTGAAAAGTCTGTAGAAAGGCGTCCAGAATACGTACTTTTCACAAGAGTGCACATAAGGTAGGCCGGCTCGTTGCTGCCTTCACAACCTTTGTGGAACAATGCGGCGACATGCGTTTGCGAGGTTGTTGCCGTGATCGACCCCGATGGTTTTCGCCCCAATGTCGGGATCATTCTCACGAATGATGCCGGCCAGGTGCTATGGGCTCGCCGTATCAATCAAGATGCCTGGCAGTTTCCGCAGGGAGGAATCAACCCCCAAGAGACGCCAGAAGACGCCTTGTACCGCGAGTTGAACGAAGAAGTGGGCCTGGAACGCGAAGATGTTGAAATACTCGCCTGCACCCGGGGCTGGTTGCGCTATCGTTTGCCGCAACGTCTGGTCAGGACGCACAGCCAACCGCTGTGCATCGGCCAGAAACAGAAATGGTTTCTCCTGCGCCTGATCTCCAACGAGCAGCGGGTGCGGATGGATTTGACCGGCAAACCGGAATTCGATGGCTGGCGCTGGGTCAGTTATTGGTATCCGTTGGGCCAGGTGGTGACATTCAAGCGCGAGGTGTATCGACGCGCTCTCAAAGAGCTTGCCCCGCGCCTTTTAACGCGCGACTGACGACGGAGTTCGACCCCGAGCCATGCTCAATACGCTGCGCAAGATCGTCCAGGAAGTTAACTCCGCCAAGGATCTCAAGGCGGCGTTGGGGATTATTGTGTTGCGCGTCAAAGAGGCCATGGGCAGCCAGGTCTGTTCGGTCTACTTGCTCGACCCCGAGACCAATCGCTTCGTGCTGATGGCCACCGAGGGCTTGAACAAGCGCTCGATCGGCAAAGTCAGCATGGCGCCCAACGAAGGTCTGGTCGGTCTGGTCGGCACGCGTGAAGAACCCCTGAACCTGGAAAACGCCGCGGATCATCCGCGCTATCGCTACTTCGCCGAGACCGGTGAAGAGCGGTTCGCCTCGTTCCTTGGGGCGCCGATCATTCACCACCGCCGCGTCGTCGGCGTGTTGGTCATCCAGCAAAAGGAACGCCGCCAGTTCGATGAGGGTGAAGAAGCCTTCCTCGTCACCATGAGCGCACAGCTCGCCGGCGTTATCGCCCACGCCGAGGCAACCGGTTCGATCCGTGGCCTGGGGCGTCAGGGCAAGGGCATCCAGGAAGCAAAGTTCGTCGGTGTGCCGGGTTCGCCGGGTGCGGCGGTCGGTACCGCGGTGGTCATGTTGCCGCCAGCCGATCTGGATGTAGTGCCCGACAAGACCATCACTGACATCACCGCCGAACTCGGGCTGTTCAAGACCGCCATCGAAGGCGTGCGCGCCGACATGCGCGCCTTGTCGGCCAAGCTCGCGAACCAGTTGCGCCCGGAAGAGCGCGCGCTGTTCGACGTCTACCTGATGATGCTCGACGATGCCTCCCTCGGCAGCGAAATTACCGCCGTGATCAAGACCGGCCAGTGGGCCCAGGGCGCGTTGCGCCAAGTGGTCACTGAGCACGTCAACCGCTTCGAATTGATGGACGACGCTTACCTGCGTGAACGCGCCTCCGACGTCAAGGACCTCGGTCGGCGCTTGCTGGCTTACCTGCAGGAAGAGCGTCAGCAGACCCTGGTCTACCCCGACAACAGCATTCTGATCAGCGAAGAACTGACGCCGGCGATGCTCGGCGAGGTGCCGGAAGGCAAGCTGGTCGGCCTGGTCTCGGTACTCGGTTCCGGCAACTCCCATGTGGCGATCCTCGCGCGCGCCATGGGCATTCCGACGGTGATGGGCCTGGTCGACCTGCCGTATTCCAAGGTCGACGGCATCCAGATGATCGTCGACGGCTATCACGGCGAGGTCTACACCAACCCCAGCGAACTGCTGCGCAAGCAGTTCGCCGAAGTGGTCGAGGAAGAGAAGCAACTGGCCCTCGGGCTGGATGCGCTGCGGGATTTGCCGTGCATCACCCTCGACGGCCACCGCATGCCGCTGTGGGTCAACACCGGCCTGCTGGCGGACGTGGCTCGGGCGCAGAAGCGTGGCGCTGAAGGGGTCGGTCTGTACCGCACTGAAGTGCCGTTCATGATCAACCAGCGGTTTCCGAGCGAAAAAGAGCAGCTGGCGATCTATCGCGAGCAACTCGCCGCGTTTCACCCGCAGCCGGTGACCATGCGTAGCCTGGACATCGGTGGCGACAAGTCGCTGTCGTACTTCCCGATCAAGGAAGACAACCCGTTCCTCGGCTGGCGCGGCATCCGCGTCACCCTCGATCACCCGGAAATCTTCCTGGTCCAGACCCGCGCGATGCTCAAGGCCAGCGAAGGCCTGAACAACCTGCGGATTCTGCTGCCGATGATCTCCGGCATCCACGAGCTCGAAGAAGCCCTGCACCTGATCCACCGGGCCTGGGGTGAAGTGCGCGATGAAGGCTGCGATGTGCCGATGCCACCGATCGGCGTGATGATCGAAATTCCGGCGGCGGTTTATCAGACCAAGGAACTGGCGCGGCAAGTGGACTTCCTGTCAGTCGGCTCCAACGACCTGACCCAGTACCTGCTGGCCGTGGATCGAAACAACCCGCGAGTGGCCGACCTCTACGACTACCTGCACCCGGCGGTACTGCAAGCGCTGCAGAACGTGGTGCGCGATGCCCATGCCGAAGGCAAACCGGTGAGCATCTGCGGTGAAATGGCCGGTGACCCGGCAGCGGCGGTGCTGTTGATGGCGATGGGTTTCGATAGCCTGTCGATGAACGCCACCAACTTGCCGAAAGTGAAATGGATGCTGCGCCAGATCAACCTGAGCAAGGCCAAGGAATTGCTGGCGGAGTTGATGACCATCGACAACCCGCAAGTGATCCACAGCTCGCTGCAGCTGGCGTTGAAGAACCTTGGGTTGGCGCGGATGATCAATCCGGCTTCGGCCAAGACCCTTTAAAAGGCTGATGGCCCCATCGCGAGCAAGCTCGCTCCCACAAGGTTCTGCTGTGTGGCATAGATGTTATACACACCAAAGATCCCTGTGGGAGCGAGCTTGCTCGCGATGGGGCCAGTCCTCACAACACACAACTAAACCCTGATTTCCACTTCCCCAAGATGCCCGCCATACGGCCCGAAACTCCGCTCGACCATATGCCGCGTCCCATCCGCATGCACGATCAACGCCGTACTCGCCCGGGTCCCGTAAGTCGGGCTGGCAATAAACACGCTCGACAGCAACGCCTCGGTCGCCAATCCCACCCCGGTATCCGGCAACTCGGCAAAGGGCGCGGTCTGTGGGTCATTCAACAACGCCAACAATGCCTCAGGCTGCGGATCGTCCAGCACCTGGCTCAATGCTGCGCGCGCCTTGAGCAATTTCGGCCACGGTGTATCCAGGCCGGCGTTCGATAATCCATAAACCCCCGGTGGCAGCATCACTGCCTCGGCCTCCCGGGCATTGAAGTGCCATAGCTCGTTGGCATTGCCGATCAGCAAGTTAAACCCGGCATATTCGATCGAACGTGCAACAACGTCGGTCAAATAGTGATCAATTGGCATCGTGCCGGCGAGAAACCGCGCCACCAGTTCGCCTCGCGATTTTCGCGCGGGCGGTTGATGAGGATTGCGAATATTGGTCAGTGCAGCGAAGCGTCCATCGGCACCGACACCCAGCCAGGTGCCGCCGGCCTCCAGATCGCGACCGGCATAAACCTGCGGCGTTTCCGGCCATTGCGCCAGCGGCAGGCTGGGGCGGGCGTAGAATTCGTCGCGGTTGGCGGCGACGATCAGCGGCTGGGCGTGGCCAGGCTGCCAGGCAAAGACAATCAGGCACATAAGGGGATCCTTGGGTGTTTTTTGCCCACTCTACGCAGACATCGTGCGGGTATCCATCGCCATCCAGTGGAGCTTGAGGCCATGCATCCGTTACCATGCCGCTCCTATTTTTGGGAAGCGGGCGGGGACGGCCATGGAATTTCTACTGTACCTGGCGCTGGGCGCCTGTGCAGGCGTGTTGGCCGGGCTGTTCGGGGTGGGTGGCGGCATCATCATCGTCCCGGTACTGGTGTTCAGCTTCACCTTGCAGGGCTTCGATGCATCAATTTTGACCCACTTGGCGGTCGGCACTTCGCTGGCGACGATCATCTTTACCTCGATCAATGCCATCCGCGAGCATCATCGCCGGGGCGCCGTGCGTTGGCCGATTTTTGCCTGGATGACCGTCGGTATACTCATCGGCGCCGGTTTCGGTGCGCTGACCGCCGAAGCGATCTCCGGGCCGAACCTGCAGAAAATCATCGGCGTATTTGCGCTGATCATCGCGGTTCAGCTCGCCTTGGATGTCAAGCCGAAAGCCAGCCGCACGGTGCCGGGCAAAGTCGGTCTGACCGTGGCCGGCAGTGTGATTGGCTGGGCTTCGGCGATTTTCGGGATTGGCGGCGGTTCGTTGACCGTGCCGTTCCTGACCTGGCGCAGCGTGCCGATGCAGCAAGCGGTGGCGACATCTTCGGCCTGCGGGCTGCCGATCGCGTTGGCCAGTGCATTAAGTTTCATGATTCTGGGGTGGCACGATCCCTTGTTGCCGGCTCATAGTCTCGGTTTTATTTATTTGCCGGCGCTGCTGGGGATCGCCCTGACCAGCATGGTGTTCGCCCGCCTTGGTGCACGACTGGCCCACAGCCTGTCGCCGCGCTTGCTGAAAAGACTGTTCGCCGCTTTGCTGTTCTGCGTAGGCCTGAGCTTCCTGCTCTGACCCGCGTCGCAATGCTGGCTTAATCCTGGCGTGACAGCGTCCCCGGGAATTTTGAAGGTTTCAACTCTAACGAGGAGTCGCAATGCTGCCTTACCCGCAGATCGACCCGGTGGCCCTGGCCATCGGTCCGCTGAAAATCCACTGGTACGGCCTGATGTACCTGATCGGCATCGGCGGCGCGTGGTGGCTGGCGTCCCGCCGGCTGAACCGCTTCGACCCGACCTGGAGCAAGGAGAAGCTCTCCGACATGGTGTTCTGGATGTCGATGGGCGTCATTGTCGGCGGCCGCCTGGGTTATGTGCTGTTCTACGATCTGAACGCGTACCTGGCCAACCCGACGCTGATCTTCGAGGTGTGGAAGGGCGGCATGTCGTTCCACGGCGGCTTCATTGGCGTGATGCTGGCGGCGTTGTGGTTCGGTAAAAAGAATGGCAAGTCGTTCTTCCAGCTGATGGACTTCGTGGCACCGATGGTGCCGATCGGACTGGGCGCCGGGCGTATCGGCAACTTCATCAATGCCGAGTTGTGGGGCAAGGCGACCGACGTGCCGTGGGCGATGGTCTTCCCGACCGACCCGGCGCAACTGGCGCGCCACCCGTCGCAGCTGTACCAGTTCGCCCTCGAAGGCGTGGCGCTGTTTGCGATCCTCTGGTTGTTCTCGCGCAAGCCGCGGCCGACCATGGCGGTGTCCGGGATGTTCGCGCTGTTCTATGGCATCTTCCGTTTCATCGTCGAATTCGTTCGGGTTCCGGACGCGCAGCTGGGCTATCTGGCCTGGAACTGGCTGACCATGGGCCAGGTACTGTGCATCCCGATGATTGTCGGCGGCCTGTTCCTGATCTGGCTGGCCTATCATCGCGCGCCGGCGGCTCCCGCGGCAGCTGTATAAATTCGAACCCCGGGGTGACGACCCCGGGTTCAAGGACACAGGTAACTCATGAAGCAATATCTCGATCTGGTCGCCCACGTCATCAAGAACGGCACCAAACAGGCCAACCGTACCGGCGTGAACACCATCAGTTTTCCCGGTGCGATGCTGCGTTATGACCTGAAAGAAGGTTTCCCGGCGATCACTACCCGCAAGATGGCCTTCAAATCGGCCATTGGCGAGATGTGCGGTTTTCTGCGTGGGGTGAACAACGCCGCCGAATTTCGTGCCCTGGGCTGCAAGGTCTGGGACCAGAACGCCAACGAAAACGCCCAGTGGCTGGCCAACCCGTTCCGTCAGGGCGAGGACGACCTCGGCGAAATCTATGGCGTGCAATGGCGTAAATGGCCGGCGTACAAGCAGATCCCGGTCAGCAACCAGGCCGCTATCGAGCAGACCCTGAGCCAAGGCTATCGCCAGATCGCTGAAGGCGAAGAAGAGGGCCAGGCGTACGTGGTGCTGTACAAGGCGATCGACCAGATCCGCCAATGCGTCGACACCATCATTAAGGACCCGGGCAGCCGCCGCATCCTGTTCCACGGCTGGAACGTCGCCCAGCTCGATGAGATGGCCCTGCCGCCGTGCCATTTGCTGTATCAGTTCCATCCGAATGTCGAGACCAAAGAGATCTCCCTGACCCTCTACATTCGCTCGAACGACCTGGGCCTGGGCACACCGTTCAACCTCACCGAAGGTGCCGCGCTGCTGAGCCTGATCGGCCGCCTGACCGGTTACACGCCGCGCTGGTTCACCTATTTCATCGGCGACGCCCACGTCTACGAAAACCACCTGGACATGCTGAATGAGCAGCTCAAGCGCGAGCCGTTTCCGATGCCGAAACTGGTGATCAGCGATCGTGTGCCGGAGTTTGCCAGGACGGGTGTCTATCAGCCTGAATGGCTGGAGTTGATCGAGCCGGGCGATTTCTCGCTCGAAGGCTACGAGCACCATGCACCGATGACCGCGCCGATGGCGGTCTGAAGCCTTGCCACTAAACCTGTGGGAGCGGGCTTGCCCGCGATAGCGGTTTGTCAGTCACATCAATGTTGGATGTGCCGCCGTCATCGCGGGCAAGCCCGCTCCCACAGGTTTTATGGTGGCCTTAATGTCCGTGGCTTCTCCCGACATGCGAATGCTCCGTCTCCGTCGCCACAACCCCGCCGCTGACCTCCAACCGCTGCAAAATCCCGCACTGATCAATATCCGGCCCCTCGCCACAGCGTTGGCGCAGGTCGATCAATTGTGTCTGCAACGCCAGTAACCCATCGATCCGCGCTTTCACGTGATGGATGTGTTCATCGATCAGCGCATTCACGCTTTCGCACTGATCCTGCGGGCTGTCGCGCAGCGCGAGCAGGCTTCGGATCTCCTCGAGGGTCATGTCGAGGGTGCGGCAGTTGCGGATGAAGGTCAGGCGCTCGGCATGGGCCTGGGTATAGACGCGGTAGTTGCCGTCGCTGCGGGCCGGTTCCGGCAGCAGGTTTTCGCGCTCGTAGTAGCGGATGGTTTCCACGGCGCAGTCGGTGAGTTTTGCCAGTTCTCCTATCTTCATCGCGACAATCTCCAAAAAGGATGCTTGACCCTATAGTGGCTACAGGGTCTTTACTTGGCAACAGGCACCTTCATGGACGTAACCAATGAGCGATTCCCTGCATACCCACAAACCCGATGCCGCAGACGATTGCTGCAGCAGCAAACTCAAGCCTGTCCCTCAGCATGTGCATGGCGGTCATGGTGATTCCTGCTGTTCGTCTACAGCAGCGGCGCCTGCGCTGGTCCAGTTGAGCGAAGCGCCGAGTGCCGATGCGCGGGTGAACAGTTTCCGCATCGACGCCATGGACTGCCCGACCGAACAGACGCTGATCCAGAACAAACTGGGCAAGCTGGCGGGTGTACAGCAGCTGGAGTTCAACCTGATCAACCGCGTATTGGGCGTGACCCACAACCTGCCTAGCACAGCACCAATCATCGACGCGATCAAGTCCCTTGGCATGCAGGCCGAGCCGCTGGAGCAGGGCGTTGACGCGCCGGCGCCGGCTACCGGGAAAAAGCCCTGGTGGCCACTGGCGTTGTCCGGTGTCAGCGCGGTGGCTGCCGAGGTGATCCACTTCACCAGCGCCGCGCCCGACTGGGTCGTGGCGATCATCGCGCTGGTCTCGATCCTCAGTGGCGGTCTCGGCACCTACAAAAAGGGCTGGATCGCCCTGAAGAACCTCAACCTGAACATCAACGCACTGATGAGCATCGCGGTGACTGGCGCGATTCTGATCGGTCAGTGGCCGGAAGCGGCGATGGTAATGTTCCTGTTTACCGTGGCCGAGTTGATCGAGGCCAAGTCGCTGGATCGGGCGCGTAACGCCATTGGCGGCCTGATGCAGATGACCCCGGAACAGGCCACGGTGCAGTTGGCCGACGGCAGCTGGGTCGCGCAGGACGTCAAGACCATCGAGCTGGGCGCACGAGTGCGGGTGCGTCCTGGTGAGCGAATCGGTCTGGACGGCGAAGTGGTTTCGGGCAATTCGACCATCGATCAGGCACCGATCACCGGCGAAAGCCTGCCGGTCGAGAAGGCCATTGGCGACAAGGTATTCGCCGGCACCATCAATCAGTCGGGTTCTCTGGAATACGCAGTGACCGCCGCGGCCAATAACTCGACCCTGGCGCGAATCATTCACGCCGTGGAGCAGGCCCAGAGCGCGCGGGCACCCACCCAGCGTTTCGTCGACAGTTTCTCGAAAATCTATACACCGGCAGTGTTCGTCCTGGCCATCGCGGTGGCCGTGATTCCTCCGCTGTTCATGAATGCGCTGTGGTTTGACTGGATCTACCGCGCGCTGGTATTGCTGGTGGTCGCCTGCCCGTGTGCATTGGTGATTTCCACCCCGGTGACCATTGTCAGCGGTCTCGCGGCGGCGGCGCGCAAAGGGATTCTGGTCAAGGGCGGCGTGTATCTGGAGGGCGGTTACAAGCTTGATTACCTGGCGTTGGACAAGACCGGCACACTGACTCACGGCAAACCGGTGCAGACCGATTATCTGTCCCTCGATCCGACTGCCGATGAATCGGCCCCGGCCATTGCCGCAGCGCTGGCCGGTCGCTCGGATCACCCGGTGTCGATGGCCATTGCCAATGCGGCTGTGGATAAATCCTATGCGCCACTGATTGTGGATAACTTCGAGGCACTCGGCGGTCGGGGTGTGCGCGGCGAGATCAACGGTCAGACCTACCACTTGGGCAACCACCGCCTGGTGGAAGATCTGGGCCTGTGCTCGCCTGCGCTGGAAGAGCAGCTGTTCGCGCTGGAAAAACAGGGTAAATCCGTGGTGCTGTTGCTCGACACATCCGGCCCGCTGGCACTGTTCGCCGTGGCGGACACGGTGAAAGCATCCAGCCGCGAGGCCATCCAGCAGCTGCATGACCTGGGCGTCAAAACCCTGATGCTCACCGGCGACAACGTTCACACTGCCCAGGCCATTGCCGCGCAAGTCGGTATCGATCAGGCGCAAGGCGATTTGCTGCCCACTGACAAGTTGCAAGCCATCGAAGCGCTTTATGCACAGGGCCATAAAGTCGGCATGGTCGGCGATGGCATCAACGACGCTCCGGCCCTCGCTCGGGCCGAGATCGGTTTTGCCATGGCCGCAGCGGGCACCGATACTGCCATCGAGACTGCCGATGTCGCCTTGATGGACGATGATCTGCGCAAAATCCCTGCCTTCATTCGACTGTCGCGGCAGACATCCAGCATCCTGAAACAGAACATAGCCCTCGCGTTGGTCATCAAGGCGATCTTTCTTGGGGTAACCTTCGCCGGGATCGCCACCATGTGGATGGCGGTGTTCGCCGACATGGGCGTGAGCCTGTTGGTGGTGTTCAACGGTTTGCGCCTGTTGCGCAAATAAACAGTGAGGGAAAGTAGTGCTGAGTGCCGAGCTGAAGGCGTTTTACATGGTTGCCCGTCTGGGCAGCATAACCCTGGCGGCGAAAAAGCTTGGCCTGAGCCAACCGACAGTGACGACCCAGATCCGTAATCTGGAAAGTCAGTACTCGGTAGAACTGTTCTACCGCGGCGGCCGCCGCCTCAGCGTCAGCGATGAAGGGGCGCGGCTGCTGCCGATGGTCAAGGCGCTGTTGCAGCAGGAGGCCGACATCGAGTTCTTCCTGCGCAACAGCGGCCAGGTCCAAGGCACACTGCGCATCGCCGCCACGGCACCGTATTACATCCTCGATCTGGTGAAAACGTTCCGCGAGCGTCTGCCGCAGGTGGAGGTGTCGGTGGAAATCGGCAATTCCCAACAGGTGCTCGAGGCGCTTGAAGATTATCGGGTGGATGTCGCGGCGTCATCGCAGTTGCTCAATGATGCGCGGTTGATTCGCCGGGTGCTCGGTAGCGATCCGCTGGTGCTGGCGGTGCATCGCAATCATCCGCTGGCGGTTCACGATCATGTGCCGCTGACGGCGTTGGCCGGGCATACCCTGTTGATGCGTGAATCGGGCTCGACCACCCGGCGCTTGACCGAGGAGTTGCTGACCAGCGCCGGCGTGAGTTTCGGGCCGCTGCTGGAAATCGGCAGCCGGGAGTCGATTCGCGAGGCGGTGTTGCGCAACATCGGTATCAGCATCATTGCCCGGCAGGAAGTGCCCCATGATCCGCAGTTGCGGGTATTGACCATCGAGAATGCGCCGCAGATTCCCGAGTATTTGTATTGCCTCAAGGAAAGGAAAGGGGCGCGGTTGCCGGCGGCGTTTCTGGGGTTGGCGCAGGAAATGGCTCCGGTCTGACATTTCCAGCGCCTGCACTGGCCTCATCGCGGGCAAGCCCGCTCCCACAGGGGTTCGGTGGTGAGCACCCGATGTGTGAACACCACTGCCCACTGTGGGAGCGGGCTTGCCCGCGATGGCGTTAGTCCAGACAACACATGACTGAACCAAAATCCCCGAATACCACTATCAGCCATTTTTGCCTCACTGCCACATGACGTACGCATTACATCCCTAGGATGGCCTTCATCTGCTTGATGAGGCCTGTCCATGAACCACTCGATCGCAACTGCCCTGACCAACCCCGGCGCCCCGATGAAAGTGCGCGGCGTGCAGAAACGCTTCGGCGCCTTCACCGCGCTGGATAACGTGTCCCTCGACGTGGCTGCGGGTGAGCTGGTGTGCCTGCTCGGTCCGTCGGGCTGCGGCAAAACCACCTTGCTGCGCTGCATTGCCGGCCTTGAGCAGCAAGACAGCGGCACGCTGTACCTCGGCGATCGCGACGTTTCCCACCTGGCGCCTCAGGCCCGGGACTACGGCATTCTGTTTCAGTCCTACGCGTTGTTTCCCAATCTCACCGTCGAGGCGAACATTGCCTACGGCCTCGCCGGCAGCGGTCGCGATGAAGTGCGCAAGCGTGTCGGCCAGATGCTGGAATTGGTCGGCCTGATCGGCAGTGAGAAAAAGTACCCTGGCCAGTTGTCCGGCGGCCAGCAGCAACGAGTCGCACTGGCCCGGGCCTTGGCTCCGGCGCCGTCCTTGTTGTTGCTGGATGAACCGATGTCGGCATTGGACGCTCGGGTCCGCGAGCATCTGTGCACCGAATTGCGCCAGTTGCAGCGCAACCTTGGCATCACCACCCTGATGGTCACCCACAATCAGGACGAAGCCATGCTGATGGCCGACCGCATCGCCGTGATGAACAACGGCAAGGTCGAGCAGTACGCCACGCCGCAGGAAATCTACGATCGCCCGGCGACGCCGTTTGTGGCGGAGTTTGTCGGCCAGGGCAACTGGCTGCCGTTCAGCCGCAGCAGCGACAGCCATGCGCAGGTCGGCGGGATGAACCTGCGTTTGGCCGAAGGCAGCGCAAAAGCCGCCTCGGGTCGTCTGTTCTGCCGCCCGGAAGCGATCAACGTCAACCCGCCGGTGCATGAAGAAAACCTGTTCCCGGCCAAGGTTCGCGAGATCACGTTCCTCGGCAACCGTTGCCGCATGAGCTTCGAACTCGATCAACTGCCAGGCCACGCATTGCTGGCGGAACTGGCGCCGGAAGCCATGCCGCGTCTGGGTGCGCAGCAGATCATGGTGGCCTTGCCTCCGCGCAGCCTGCAGGTGTTTGCCTGATGAGCGCGAACATCGCGCTGGCGATGCGGCACAAACAGGTTCGGCAGGCCTCCCGTGCCGAGATCGGCGACCGGGTATTCGTCGTGGGCGGCAAAGTCCTTTTGCTGGTATTGCTCGGCGGCGCGGTGTTGATGCCGTTGCTGGCGATCTTCTGGCGCGGGTTCAGCTCGGAAGCCGGGCAGGGTGGTGGCCTGGTCGCCGCTCGTGAGTTGGTGACCAGTGCCAATTTCCACTGGCTGCTGGGTAATAGCCTCAAAGTTTCCCTCAGCGTCGCGGCGATTGTCGTACCCCTGGCTTACCTGTTTGCCTACGCCTTGCAACGCACATTGATTCCCGCCAAGGGCATCTGGCGCGGCATGTCGTTGTTGCCATTGATGGCGCCGTCGATGCTGCCGGGGATTGCGCTGGTTTATCTGTTCGGCAACCAGGGCATGTTGCGCGGTTTGCTGTCGGACAACATCTACGGCTTCTGGGGCATCGTCCTCGGCGAGGTGATCTACACCTTCCCCCATGCCTTGATGATTTTGCTGTCGGCACTGTCCCTGGCGGATGCACGACTGTTCGATGCCGCGTCCAGCATGGGCGCCAGTCCGGCCAAAGCCTTTCGCAGCATCACCTGGCCGGCGACGCGTCAGGCGGTGTTCGCGGCGTTCTGTCTGGTGTTCACCCTGACCATCACCGACTTCGGCGTGCCCGTGGTGGTGGGCGGTGACTATCAGGTGCTGGCACTGGAAGCCTACAAGGCCGTGGTCGGTCAGCAACAATTCGGTCGCGGCGCGTTGATTGGCATGGTGCTGTTGTTGCCGGCGCTGTTCAGCTTCGGGGTCGACGCCTGGCTGCGTCGGCGTCATGGCGATTCCATGAGTGGCAGGGCGCAAGTTTTTCAACCGGCGCCATCGAAGCTGCGTGATGGCTGCTACCTGGCTATCGTGGTCCTGATCTGCGCAGTATTGCTGCTGGTGTTCGGCATGGCGGTGTTCTCGTCGCTGGTCAAATTCTGGCCGTACAACCTGTCGTTGTCGCTCAACCACTACCAGTTCAACGACACGGCCGGCGGTGGCTGGCTGGCCTATGGCAACAGCGTGAAAATGGCGTTGTGCACGGCATTGATCGGCAGTGTGCTGATCTTCACCGGCGCGTACCTGATGGAAAAAACCAAGGGCCAGCGCGGGCTGAATCTGACACTGCGCATGCTCAGCTTCGTACCAATGGCAGTGCCGGGCCTGGTGCTGGGCCTGGGTTACGTCTTCTTCTTCAATCTCACCGGCAACCCGCTGCATGTGCTCTACGGCACCATGACCCTGTTGGTGGTCTGCACCATTGCTCACTATCTGACCACCGCGCAAATGACCGCCACCACCGCGCTGCGTCAGCTCGACGCCGAGTTCGAAGCCGCCGCGCTGTCGCTCAAGGCACCGCTGTATCGGCATTACCTGCGCGTGACGGTGCCGATTTGCCTGCCGGCGCTGCTGGACATCGTGCGCTACCTCTTCGTCTCGGCCATGACCACCGTCTCGGCGGCGATCTTCCTCTACAGCCCCGACACCATCCTCGCGGCGGTGGCGGTGCTGAACATGGACGACGCCGGCAACGTCGGCGGCGCGGCGGCCATGTCGACCCTGATTCTGTTCACCTCGGCGGGCGTGTCCCTGCTGCTGGCCTGGGCTTCGCGCGGTTTGCTGCGCCGCTCCCAGGCCTGGCGGCAGACCGCGCCCGGCCACTGATTCCCCGCGCCTCAACACAAAAGCCTTCAACTCAAACAGGAAAAGATCATGTTCAAGCCCCTGGCCCTGGCCGCTGCTGTCCTCACCGCTTTCAGCCTGAACGCTTACGCTGCGACAACCGAGTTGACGGTGTACACCGCCCTCGAAGCCGAACAACTGAAGACCTACAAGCAAGCCTTCGAAAAGGCCAACCCGGACGTCGAGATCAAGTGGGTGCGCGATTCCACCGGCATCATCACCGCCAAACTGCTGGCCGAAAAAGCCCGTCCGCAGGCTGACGCGGTCTGGGGCCTGGCGGCTTCGAGCCTGGCGATTCTCGATCAGCAAGGCATGCTGCAGAGCTATGCGCCGAAGGACCTGGGCAAGATCGGCGTCAACTACCGCGATGCGGCTAACCCTCCGGCCTGGGTCGGCATGGACGTGTGGGCGGCGACCATTTGCTTCAACACTGTCGAAGCCGAGAAACAGGGACTGACTAAACCGGTCAGCTGGCAGGACCTGACCAAGCCTGAATACAAAGGCAAGATCGTCATGCCCAATCCGGCGTCGTCCGGCACCGGCTTTCTCGATGTCAGTGCCTGGTTGCAAACCTTCGGCGAGAAGCAGGGTTGGCAGTACATGGACGACCTGCATCAGAACATCGGCCAGTACGTTCACTCCGGCTCCAAGCCTTGCAAGCTGGCGGCGTCGGGTGAGTTCCCGATCGGTATTTCGTTCGAATATCCGGCCGTTCAGCTCAAGCGCCAGGGCGCGCCGCTGGACATCATCCTGCCGAAAGAGGGCCTGGGCTGGGAGATCGAAGCCACCGCCGTGATCAAAGGCACACCGCATGAAGAGGCGGCGAAAAAACTGGCGGACTTCTCTGCGAGCCCCGCGGCGATGGAGCTCTATAAAGAAAACTTCGCGGTCCTCGCCCAGCCGGGTATCGCCAAGCCGCAGACTGAATTGCCGGCGGATTATGAGCAGCGTCTGATCAAGAACGACTTTGCCTGGGCGTCGAAGAATCGCGATGAAATCCTGACGGAGTGGCGCAAGCGGTATGACGGCAAGTCGGAGAAAGTGGCTGCCAAGTAGGACCTTTATTGGCTGATAGGCCCTCATCGCGAGCAGGCTCGCTCCCACAGGTTTTGTGATAAGCACAAGTTTTGTGAACGCCACGGACCCTGTGGGAGCGAGCTTGCTCGCGATAGCGGTCCTGAATTCAGGACAAAAACCCATGACACACCCCAACGACATGCTGATCGTAGGCGCCGGCATCCTCGGCCTGTCCCACGCCTACGCCGCCGCCAGACGCGGCCTCAAAGTCACGGTTTTCGAACGCAGCGAGACGCCGCTGGGCGCTTCGATACGCAACTTCGGCCAGGCATTGGTGACCGGCCAACCATCCGGCCCGATGCTCGAACTGGCCCGGGCCAGCCGCGACATCTGGGGCCAATGGGCTCAACTGGCCGGCCTGCAGCTCAAACGCAACGGCTCCTACCTGTTCGCCCGTACCGAAGCCGAAGAACACCTGCTGGAGGCCTTTTGCGCTGGCCGCGCCGTGGAGCACGGTTACCGCGTCGACCTGTTGCGCGGCGCTGCATTACGCGACCTGTACGGCGGTCAGTTCCGCCATCACCGCGCCGCGTTGCACGGGATGGATGATCAACAACTCTATTCCCGCGAAGCGATTCCGGCGCTGATCGACTACCTGCGTCGCGAACTCGACGTCGAATTTCACTTCTCTACCCTGGTCCGCGACATCGAACCCGGTCGATTGCACAGCACCGCCGGCACCTTCTGCGCCGAGCACATCATTGTCTGCTCCGGTCACGACTATCAGACGTTGCTGGCCGAGCAGATCGCCGAACTCAACCCGCAGATCTGCCGCCTGCAAATGCTCCGCGCCCGACCGCAGATCAACCTGAATCTGCAACATGCGTTGCTCACCGGGCTGAGTTGCGTGCACTACGGCGCATTTGCCGACCTGCCGGAGGCCGTTGCGGTGCGGGCGCAGATTCTGCAGGACACGCCGCATCTGCATGAAAACGGCATTCACCTGCTGATCAGCCCGACACCGCATGGCGAATTGATCATCGGCGATTCCCACCATTACGGCAGTGACCCGTCGCCGTTCAATGCTGAACAGGTGGATAACTGGATGATCGAACTGGCCGAGCAGACCCTGGGCTGCAAGGTGCAAGTGGTCGAACGCTGGCAGGGTGTCTATGGTTCAAGGGGGCCGGGACCCTTCTCGTTCCTGCGACCTTTTCCTGGAGTGAATGTGGCGTTGATGCACGCCGGTGTTGGCATGAGCGTCGGGCCAGCCATGGCCGAACGCAACGTTGCGACAGTGTTGGGAGAACCTTGATGGACCGCAATGAACAAGTGATCGCCGAAGTGTTCGGTCTGTATGAACGCTTTGGCGACAGCGATTACATCGGCGAACCGGTGTCGCAGATCGAGCACATGTCCCAGGCGGCCGAACGGGCCATGGCCGAAGGCTTCGATGACGAAGTGGTGCTGGCAGCATTCTTTCATGACATTGGCCATATCTGCGCCACCGAGAGTGCCGGGAACATGGGCGGTTTCGGCATCGTCAGCCATGAGCGCCTCGGTGCGGACTACCTGCGACGTGCAGGCTTCAGCGAACGCATGGCGCGGCTGGTGGAATACCACGTCCAGGCCAAGCGTTATCTGACGCTCAAAGAGCCCGGGTATTACGAGCGCTTGAGTGAAGCCAGTCGCCGGACCCTGGAATATCAGGGTGGGGTTATGACTGCGGCCGAGGCTTTTGCCTTCGAGCAGGATCCGTTGTGTGAGGTCAGTCTGCGGATGCGTCAGTGGGATGAGCAGGCGAAGGAAATGTCGGTGCCGGTGATGGATCTGGGGGTATTGAAGGAGAAGGCGTTGCGGCTGTTGGCAGCGTAGAAATGCGGGACCGAGGCGCGGCCATCGCGGGCAAGCCCGCTCCCACAGGATTGAGTTGATCCCACAGGAGTGAGGTGATCTTTGTGGGAGCGGGCTTGCCCGCGATGGAGTCAGTGCCAACAGCCAATTGCTCAAGTGTCTACAACTGCCGCGCCAGCACCTCAACCTGCTCCTGTCTTTCCGCCTGACTCAACTTCGGATGAGGATTGAGCGACGACCACTGCGGATGCGCCCGGGCCTTGTGCAAGGCTTCGGGCAATTTGCCTTCGCGCCAGGTCTTGTCCTGGGGCGTGGCCACCTGAATGCTGTCCATCGCCGCATGCCCACGCGCATTCAGCGCCTGCAGGAGTTGTCGCTGGCGCAACGCCAACAGCCGCAGCACGCTGTCATCGACAGTCAGTTCGCGCTGGCCTTTGATCTTGCCCATTAACCGGCTGCCATAACTGCGCGCAGTTTGCAGCGCTCCGCCGGCAATCGCCCCGGCCAGCGCTGCTACGCCGAGGGTCAGGCCGCCCACCAGCAAATCGACTCCAGCGCCCGCTGCCGCGCCGGCCGCGATACCGCCACCGACCCGCACCCCCAGTTGTTTAAGGGTTTCGGGATTGAACAGATCATCGCCCCAGCGACCGTCAAGCAGCGGCAGATCAGTGGCCGACGCGTCCTGTGGACGGAAGGCGTAGAGCTTGAGCAGGGCTTCGACGCAACGTTGTTCCCGTTGGCGAACGGCTTTGCGCAGCTCGTCGATGGCTCGCTGTTCCTGCTCGGCATTGCTCAGCACGCTGCGTCGGCAGGCGGCGCAATCGATCAATAGATCGGCGATCAACTGCGCAGCGCTCTGCTCACGCGCCAGGCGTTGCGCTTGCTGATCGGCGATCAAACGCTCCAGTTGCTCGCGGGAATTTTCCAGCAGCAGTGCGAGGCTTTCATAGAGTCGGCGTTCGCCATCCTCCGGCGGCGCGACGCTGTCGAAACGCACCAGTGCGTGCAAACCCAGGCGCGCCAACGCCTCGCGCCAGTCCGGCTCGCGGTGGTTGGCGCTGCTGACGAAGTTGAGCACCGGCAGCAACGGTTTGCCGCAGCTGGCCAGCACGGCCAGTTCATCGCGGTACTTGGACAGCACCGGCTCGCGGGCGTCGATCACGTAGAGGCCGGCGTCGCAGGTCAGCAGTTGCCGCAACACCTTGGCTTCCTGTTCGAAACGCTGCCGGGCTTCGCTGCCTTCAAGGAATCGTGCCAGACGTGCCGGGCCATCGAGGCGTTCGCCGGGGCGCTCCAGGCGTTCGAGGTAGTCGAGCAGGGCGATGGCGTCTTCCAGGCCCGGTGTGTCGAACAGGTCGAGCAAGGGCTCGCCGTCCACCGACAGCCGCGCGCCTTCAACGTGGCGCGTGGTACTGGGGCGATGGGAGACCTCGCCGAAACCGACATCCCGGGTCAGGGTACGTAGCAGCGACGTTTTGCCGACGTTGGTGTGGCCGACCACGGCGAGCTTCAACGGCGGTTTCCAAGGCTTAGTCATGACCGGTCTCCAGCCAGTTCAACGGCGCGCTGTCGGCAAACGGCAGTTCCAGCTGTTGCAACGCCACGTGCCAGTCGCCGAGGCGCGCGGCATCCAGCGCTTCGCCGGGCGGCGCTGGCAGCAGCCAGACGCGGGTGGCGCTGGCGCCGCGAGCCAGTTCGGCGATCAGGGCCAGGCTGCCGCGATCCGGCGAGCGGCGAGGATCGCAAGCGATCGCCAAGCGAGCAGGAGGAAATCGACTCAGCTGTTCGAGCAGTTTGTGGCGGGATTCGCGGCTGTCGAGAATGCCGGCATTGCTCACGGTTTTCGGCAGTTGTGGCGGCCACTGACGTTGATCGTCCAGCTCGATAGCCACCAGCAGCGCGCCATCGCTTGGCAGGTCACTGACACCGTTTTCAATCTGATGCAGGTGTTCCGGAGCGGCATCGCTGATGCCCAGGCGTTCGCTGGTGGGCATCAGCCGTTCGCGCAGTTGGGCGTAGCCGGGCAGGTTCAAATCCAGCTGCAAGGTTGCCTGGCCGGTTTTCCAGCGCCAGCGGCAGAACAGCGCCAGCAGCAAACGCGGCAATACACCGTAGACCAGCAGCACCCCCACCAGCCACGCCGCCCAGGCCTGGCGGGCGCTGTCGATATTCAGCGCGGCATCGCCACTGGCGCGGATCATCTCCACGGTGGGTACGCTGAACCCGAGCAGGGCCGGCAGTGCTCCCAGGGCCTGGGTCATGGCGACGAAGGTTTCGCCACCGAGGATGGTGGTTTCCCAGACGAAGCCGTAGCGCCGGGTCGCCATCAGCATCAGCAGAATCACCAAGGCACTGAGCATCGCCAGCAACCACAAACCGTTGACCAGCACACCGAGCGCCCAGCGATTGAGTTTCTGTCGTTGCAGTAACAGCAGCAGGGCCGGCGCCAGTTGCGCCGCCTTGGCATCGCGGGCGAGTTTTTCACTGAGCCACAGCCACACGCGTCCCAGCGTTGCGCCGTGTTCACCGGCAAACACCAGGCCCAGCGCCCAGCTCAGCAATAGAATCAGGTTCAGCCCGAGCAGACTGCCCAGGGCCCAGAACACATTCACCGGCGTTTGCCCGTCGCCCAGCGCCGCAAATGCCAGGCCGGCGCCGCTGATCACGGCCAGCACCGCCATGACGAGCAGGGCCAGTCGTGCACCTTGCAGCCAATGTTGCAGGGCATGGGTCAGTCCGTCACGCTCGGCCAGCCACAGGGCCCGGCGTTGAATCCGGGTCGGCAGGTCACCGCCCGCGGTACGGGCCAGTCGATTGGCTTCCAGATCATCCAGGGGGCCGGCGTGTTCTTCGCGCAGGCGAATGGTTTCCGTCAGCCAGAGGTTATTCAGTTCAGTCACGCGGCATCCCGTCGCTCAATTGAGTCGTGAGCATAACCGCTGTGACGCTTATCGGGGTACGGGAGGCTCTGGTATCCTCGCCGGCATGACTAAATCACTCCCCCTCAGCCTGATTGCAGCCCTCGGTGAAAACCGTGTGATCGGCGTCGACAACAGCATGCCCTGGCACTTGCCGGGCGACTTCAAATACTTCAAGGCCACCACCTTGGGCAAGCCGATCATCATGGGGCGCAAGACCTGGGATTCCCTCGGTCGCCCGCTGCCGGGCCGGTTGAACATCGTGGTCAGCCGTCAGGCAGACCTGGTGCTGGAAGGCGCCGAGGTTTATCCGTCGCTGGAGGCCGCCATTGCTCGCGCGCAAGCATGGGCGAACGAGCAGGGCGTCGATGAGTTGATGTTGATTGGTGGGGCGCAGTTGTATGCCCAAGGAATGGCGCAGGCGGATCGGCTGTATCTGACGCGTGTGGCGTTGAGTCCGGAAGGGGATGCGTGGTTTCCCGAGTTTGATTTGAAGAAATGGACGCTGGTGTCCAACACCCCGAATCCCGCGGAAGGCGACAAACCGGCGTACAACTTTGAGGTGTGGGAAAGAGCTTAAAAGCATCGCGGGCAAGCCCGCTCCCACAAGGACTTTCGGTGAGGCACAGATCGTGTGAACACCGCTGAACCCTGTGGGAGCGGGCTTGCTCGCGAAGAGGCCCGCTCAGTCGATGGAGGTCTTAAGCGTGAGCCAACTCTCCATGCTCATCCGCATCCAGCAACGCTTTATCCGTCTGCTGCATGACCTGGCTGGTAACCGCCCCCGCCGCAATCGAACCACTGACATTCAACGCCGTACGCCCCATATCAATCAGCGGCTCGACCGAAATCAGCAACGCCACCAGTGACACCGGCAACCCCATCGCCGGCAACACGATCAACGCGGCAAATGTCGCACCACCACCGACCCCGGCCACCCCGGCCGAGCTCAGCGTCACAATCGCCACCAACGTCGCGATCCACAGCGGGTCCAGCGGGTTGATGCCCACGGTCGGCGCCACCATCACCGCCAACATCGCCGGGTACAGACCGGCACAGCCATTCTGGCCAATGGTCGCGCCGAACGAGGCGGCGAAACTGGCAATGGACTGTGGAATGCCCAAGCGGCTGGTCTGCGCTTCGATGCTCAGCGGAATGGTCGCGGCACTCGAACGGCTGGTGAAGGCAAACGTCAGCACCGGCCAGATCTTGCGGAAGAAGCGCAGCGGATTGATCCCGGCGACCGACACCAACACGCCATGCACCACAAACATCAGGCCCAGTCCGATGTAGGAAACCACCACGAAACTGCCAAGCTTGATGATGTCCTGCAGGTTGGAGCCGGCGACCACCTTGGTCATCAGCGCCAATACCCCGTACGGCGTCAACTTCATCACCAGGCGCACCAGGCGCATCACCCAGGCTTGCAGGGTGTCGATGGCGTTGATCACTTTCTGACCTTTCGCTACATCATCCTTCAGCAGTTGCAGCGCCGCGACCCCGAGGAACGCAGCGAAGATCACCACGCTGATGATCGACGTCGGCTTGGCCCGCGCCAGGTCGGCGAACGGGTTCTGCGGGATGAACGACAGCAACAGCTGCGGCACATTCAGGTCCGCGACCTTGCCCGCATAGTCGGTCTGGATCGTTTGCAGCCGGGCTATTTCCTGAGTGCCGGCCACCAGGCCTTCGGCGGTCAGGCCAAAGAGGTTGGTCAAGCCGATACCGATCAGCGCGGCGATGGCCGTGGTGAACAGCAGCGTGCCGATGGTCAGGAAACTGATTTTGCCCAGCGACGAAGCGTTGTGCAGACGGGCCACGGCACTGAGGATCGAGGCGAACACCAGCGGGATGACGATCATTTGCAGCAACTGCACATAACCGTTGCCCACCAGGTCGAACCAGCTGATCGAGGCTTTCAGCACCGGGTTGCCGGCACCGTAAATCGCGTGCAAAGCGACACCGAAACCCACACCCAGCGTCAGCGCGAGCAGGACTTTTTTCGCCAGGCTCCAGGTCGTGTGGCGAGTTTGTGCCAGGCCAAAAAGTAACGCGAGGAACACCAGCAGATTGAGAATCAGCGGCAGATTCATGAGAACTCCGATAAAGACTTGTGCCAGCCACCTTCCGGGGCAGCTGCGAACCGGCAAGCCTAACAGCTTGATATCTAATGAATTAATATCAAAAAAGTCTGAATACTGTCGTTTTTGGAATAAGCGGATGTCGTTCTCGGGGATGCAGCTGGCGCAATAGGGACGTGGGTGGTCGCAGGCAGGTGAGGACTGTCATGGCAATTTGTTAGCGTCGATATCTTTAAATCAGGGAAGCATGCCGATGAAGCTCGCACCGAAATTTCTGGCCGCCGCACTGGGATTGAGTTTGGGTCTGGGCCTCGTCGGCCAGGCATTCGCCACGGATTTGAAGCATTGGCCGGTTGATCAGGCCAAGGCGCTGGACGCGATGATTGCGGCCAACGCCAACAAGGGCAACTACGCGGTGTTCGACATGGACAACACCAGCTACCGCTACGACCTCGAAGAGTCGTTGCTGCCGTTCATGGAAAACAAAGGCCTGATCACCCGCGACAAACTCGACCCCTCCCTGAAACTGATTCCGTTCAAGGACACCGCCGAGCACAAGGAAAGTCTGTTCAGCTACTACTATCGCCTCTGCGAACTTGACGACATGGTCTGCTACCCATGGGTCGCCCAAGTGTTCTCCGGCTTCACGCTCAAGGAACTCAAGGGCTATGTCGACGAGCTGATGGCGTCCGGCAAGCCGGTACCAAGCACCTATTACGAGGGCGACGTGGTCAAGACCATCGACGTCAACCCACCGAAGATTTTCACCGGTCAGCAAGAGCTTTACACCAAGCTGATGGAGAACGGCATCGAGGTCTACGTGATGACCGCCGCCTCCGAAGAACTGGTGCGCATGGTCGCGTCTGATCCGCAGTATGGCTACAACGTCAAGCCGCAGAACGTGATCGGCGTGACCCTGCTGCTCAAGGACACCAGCACTGGCGAGCTGACCACGGCCCGCAAGCAGATCACCGCCGGCAAGTATGACGAGAAGGCTAACCTCGGCCTCCAACTGACGCCCTACCTGTGGACCCCGGCGACCTGGATGGCGGGTAAGCAAGCGGCGATCCTGACCTACATCGATGAGTGGAAAAAACCGGTTCTCGTTGGCGGCGACACCCCGAGCAGCGACGGTTACATGCTGTTCCACAGTGTTGACGTGGCCAAGGGTGGCATCCACTTGTGGGTCAACCGCAAAGACAAGTACATGACCCAGATCAACGGCATGATGGCCAAGCACGCCGCGGCCCAGGCCAAGGAAGGGTTGCCGGTGACGGCGGACAAGAATTGGGTGATCGTCACACCGCAAGAGATCCAGTAAGACCGCGGCGCCTCCATCGCGAGCAAGCTCGCTCCCACAAGGATCTCGGGTGAAACACAGACTGTGTGAACACCGAAGATCCCTGTGGGAGCGAGCGTGCTCGCGATGACGCCCGTCGGTGCAATGAAAGACTGCGCTTGAACGACATTTCCTTACAGTCGCAACCTACGCATTCTTGCGTAAGGGACTACGACTACTTCAGAATCCGCCGGCTTGTGCGCCTCACTCCCGGACTCTACCGTCTACCTGTCGCTGAACATCAGTGATCGGGTTTGGTAGCCCGGCTGTGTAGGGTGCAAAGCATCATGATTTGCAGACGTTCTGACGTCTCTGCTTTTTATGGTGGTCATGCACAGGGCGTTTTCGGACGCGCCGGTTTCCTTACACCCCGGTCTACCAACCTGCGCATGGCCGCCACCTTCGTTTGGTAGCGAGGGTGATGGCTCCTTGTCTTATGGTGTAAGGAGTTTTATCTATGCTCAAAATTACCCCCGATCCCCCAAATACCGACCTGTCAGCCCGCATCAACGCCACCCCGCGCAAACCCAGCCGAACATTCGTCATCGCACCGGGCCTCGACACCGAAACCCTGTTGGCCCACGCCTGCGAATCCCTCGCCTCGGCCAATGTCATGGCCAGCGATTTCGCCGGCCTGCTGGAAGGCTCTCAACGCAGCACGATGCTGGGGATTGCCCAGGTCATCATGCTGGGCGAGCTGGCGGTGAATCAGGCGTTGGATAACCTCGACCCGCAGGAGTAACGCAAAAGGTCGTCAGAGACGATGCTCACTGTAGGAGCGAGCCTGCTCGCGATGGACGTCAACGATGACGCGGGCAGTCTAAATGCCCGCATTGTCTGGAAGTCCATCGCGAGCAAGCTCGCTCCTACAAGAGATAGATGCAAACAAAAATGCCCCGCACTTGTCGGGGCATTCCCTCGCTTTATCGCCAGCATACCGACGAGCATCCGGCCTCGTTTTCAGAAATGCCCTACATCAATCAAAGAAGCATCTGATTTTTCCTCCACTTCGCCTCTTCTAACTTGCGTCCTTTCGATCTGACAAGGACACATTTCGCATGAAGCGCTACAACATCACCGTCGGGGCCAAAACCACCGTCGGCGGCACGGTCGTCAGCGGTTGGCATCGCGGCAGCATCAATGGCCAGGCCATTGCCCGCGAAGGCGATGAAGTCAAATGCCCGGAATGCGACAGCACGGGGACTATCGTCTGCGTCGGCCCACGCTTGTCGGAGCAGTGGGATGGACTCAAGCCCGCCCTGGATGGCGACCTGTGCAAGTGCAAGTGCGATCCACCGCCCAAGTTGATTGCCAATCAGACCATGAGGAGCCAAACGATCGAAGGCGGCAGCATTGCGTCGCCTGCCCGAGCCGCGGCTCAATCCGCCGCACCGGTCGAAGCTCGTAAGCCGACAGCCGAACCGAGCCCCTCCAGCGTCCGTCCTGCAACGAGCTACGGCGAGCAGTCGGGACAGGTCTGCCAGGACCTTTGGCGCAGCTATCAGCAAAGAGCCGAAGCCATCGTGGCACCGGGCGGCATCCTGATCGCCGACCCCAAGGCGCGTAATCGCGCGATCAATTCGGCGTACGCCCGATTGTGGCTGGAGGATCAGCGTTTCCAATGGGCCGGTCTCGCGGCGTTCGCTTCCAAGCAGGTGGGATGTGGCTTGCTACATGCGGCTGATTCAGTCGAGAGGATTCAGAATGAATACGAGGCGGGAAAGCGCATGGTCGACAGCGCCCAGCGTCGCTGGAAATTTTTTGGGATTGAATTGTTCGGCAAGACAGACAAACAGTCGCAACGCGACTACGAGCTAACCCGAAGCAATAACCCGATACCGGGCATTGACCTGCGTAACGACAGCGAATCATTGTCGTACGTGCAGAAGCAACTCCAGTACGTGCATGACATGCTGGCGCTGGGCAATACCACGCTGTTTCTGGATGTATTTCCGTTGCATGCTTTTTACAAGGAGCGTGGATTGCAGGCGCTCAAGACTTGTCTGGAATCACGTCAAAAAACTTATGGTCATGATAAGTATCCAGTCCTATGGCCGATCGAGCAGGAGAAGTTGAAATTCGGTTATGACTACAAGGAAATCCTGCAAGCCTTCGAAGCCATTGAGGCAGGCAATATCGTCGAAAGTGTTGTTTTTCTTGCCGAACATGAGCAGAAGAACATCCTGCAGCCAGCGATGTACAGTGACCTGGATCTGGTGGCTTTGTTACGTGGCAATCAGTTCTCTTATGTTACGAATATCCCTTCCGGCGCAGCGGCAGCTGTCGAGCTGACGCTGGCCAGTCAATGCCGTCCCAGCGAAGACGGACGTACAGTTGGCTTCAGCAGCGAATACTTTGCCAATCTGGCCGACATTCATCAGCGCATGCCCTTCGTACTCAAGGCCGCGACACAGTTTGATGAGCTGCTACGGCGCTCTGATCGCCACCTGATCAAGCAGGCGATTCTCGACATTGCCGCAGGCCGGGGCGTGCGATGAGTCTGCTACGACGCATCGGTTGGCGACGCAAGATTTTGGCAATCGCAGTCGCAGTTCTGCTGGTCGTGGCGGTGATCCGAGCGCTTTCGGACGAGCCGGTGATCGCGCTGATGATTGGCGAGCCTTGGGAAGCCATGCGTCAGCGCTCCAGTGCGGTTATCGCTCCGGCTTTTCCTGGATATTCCTGGTTCAACATGCCCAAGTCTGATGCGCGCCTACGCTTTATCGACCCTCAACTCGGATTTGAGACCCCGCTAGCTCGCTTTTTCACGGTTAGTTTCGATAGGGATGGGTTAGTCAGCAGCATTCGTATGTCCCCGCAGATAGAGCCGCTATTGCTCGATGACACGCTCAAAATCCTATTGGATCTGCAGGACCAATGGCGCCAAGGGGGCTGGACTCCAATCCGGCTCGATGACTTTCCGTCGTTCGCCGATACTCCTCAATGGCGTGCCAGATTACGAGACGTGAACATTGGCGGCACTGCTTACTGGCGAGCTGACAACAAGTATCAGGTAATGCTGGGAGTTAATCGCTTCAGGGACGATAAGCGTCCCACAGAAGAGCGTTACCTCATTACGTTGCAACTTGCCACTCCATGGGGAAGTCCGTGAGACTGCGTTTCGAGAAAAGGACGCAACAATGGTTCCGATCAAAACACATTTTTCGGCCTGTCTGAGATCTAAAGTATCCGTCAGATCGGAAGTTTATTCAGCTCAGCAAATTATTTTAATGGAGTTGATATAAATGGTTGTATGCATTCTTCGGTCAGCTATGTATGTAGTTGGAGGCGTCCTGCCTGCCTTATGGCTGGCGTTACTCAGTCTGATTTTCATGGGCTCCGGTGAAATTTTTTACGTGTTGCTCAGCACGCTCGCATGGTTAGGAACCTGCGGACTTGTTTTGGCGGCGTTAAATAGACCCACTACTACCGAATCACGCCGTAGGCTGGCTATAACAGTAATGTTAATGATGGGATTGCTAGCGATGTCTCCTCTCCTATTGAATTTGTTCCCATACTCCAGCGACGAGTTATGGATTAGCTGGGCAATCCTGGGTCCAACACTAGTGGCACTTCACTACATTTGGCAAGTTGCGCGGATCTCCTTCTCCGGAAAATGACAAATTGTTGCCTTCGGCTCAGCCTTAAGATTTGCCCCTTTGGAATATGGAGTTTTGCGTTAGCAAATTAGAGGTCACAAGAAGGGATGTAATTGACTGATAATTTATCCCAAAAAAATGCCCCGCACTTGGCGGGGCAGTTCATGTCCAACGCTTAAGCCTTACAGCCCATCAAGCATCGCCTTATTACGCACCGCACCCTTGTCAGCACTGGTCGCCAGCAAGGCATACGCCTTCAATGCGGTAGTCACCTTACGCGGACGCTTCTCCACCGGCTTCCAGCCCTTCTGATCCTGCTCGGCACGACGCCCAGCCATCTCTTCATCGCTGATCAGCAGGTTGATCGAACGGTTCGGAATGTCGATCAACACCTTGTCGCCGTCCTGCACCAGACCGATCGCGCCGCCAGCAGCCGCTTCCGGCGAAGCATGGCCGATGGACAGGCCCGAGGTGCCGCCGGAGAAACGGCCATCGGTGAGCAGGGCGCAGGCTTTGCCCAGGCCTTTGGATTTCAGGTAGGACGTCGGGTACAGCATTTCCTGCATGCCCGGGCCGCCTTTCGGGCCTTCGTAACGGATGATCACGATGTCGCCGGCCTTCACTTCATCGGCGAGGATGCCGCGTACGGCGCTGTCCTGGCTTTCGAAGATCTTCGCGTTGCCTTCGAAGACATGGATCGACTCGTCGACGCCGGCGGTTTTCACCACACAGCCGTCGAGCGCGATGTTGCCGTAGAGAACGGCCAGGCCGCCTTCTTTCGAGTAAGCGTGTTCGACACTGCGGATGCAGCCGTTTTCACGGTCGTCGTCCAGGGTGTCCCAACGGGTCGACTGGCTGAACGCGGTTTGCGTCGGGATGCCCGCAGGCCCGGCCTTGAAGAAGTGATGCACCGCTTCGTCGTCGGTCTGGGTGATGTCCCACTTGGCGATGCCTTCGGCCAGGGTCTTGCTGTGCACGGTCGGCAGGTCGGTGTGCAGCAGGCCGCCACGGGCCAGCGAGCCGAGGATGCTGAAGATCCCGCCGGCACGGTGCACGTCTTCCATGTGGTACTTCTGGATGTTCGGCGCGACCTTGCACAATTGCGGCACGTGACGGGAGAGGCGGTCGATGTCGCGCAGGTCGAACTCGATCTCGGCTTCCTGGGCCGCGGCCAGCAAGTGCAGGATGGTGTTGGTGGAACCGCCCATGGCGATGTCCAGGGTCATCGCGTTTTCGAACGCCTTGAAGTTGGCGATGTTGCGCGGTAATACCGACTCATCGTTGTCGCCGTAGTAACGCTTGCACAGCTCGACGATGGTGCGGCCGGCCTGCAGGAACAGCTGCTCGCGATCGCTGTGGGTGGCCAGGGTCGAACCGTTGCCCGGCAATGCCAGGCCGAGGGCTTCGACCAGGCAGTTCATCGAGTTGGCGGTGAACATGCCGGAGCACGAACCGCAGGTCGGGCAGGCGCTGCGCTCGTACTCTGCAACCTTCTCGTCAGAAGCGCTGGAGTCGGCGGCGATCACCATGGCGTCGACCAGGTCGAGACCGTGGCTGGCCAGTTTGGTCTTGCCGGCTTCCATCGGGCCGCCGGAAACGAAAATCACCGGGATGTTCAGGCGCAACGCAGCCATCAGCATGCCCGGGGTGATCTTGTCGCAGTTGGAGATGCAGACAATGGCGTCGGCGCAGTGGGCGTTGACCATGTATTCGACGGAGTCGGCGATGATCTCGCGGCTCGGCAGCGAATACAGCATGCCATCGTGACCCATGGCGATGCCGTCATCCACGGCGATGGTATTGAATTCTTTCGCTACACCGCCAGCGCGTTCGATCTCGCGGGCGACCAGCTGACCCAGGTCCTTGAGGTGGACGTGGCCCGGTACGAACTGGGTGAAGGAGTTGGAAATGGCGATGATCGGCTTTTTGAAGTCGTCATCTTTCATCCCCGTGGCGCGCCACAATGCGCGGGCACCGGCCATGTTGCGGCCGTGGGTGGATGTTTTCGAGCGGTAATCAGGCATGAAGCACTCCGGGCGGCTAATCAGGTATCAAAAGGGAAGTGAGCTTCTATTGACGTCTGGAACACTCAGAAATGGCCGTGTGTCCGGAAGTTGCCGATAACTTTGCGGGATCGCCGCGCGCTTCAGCTTGAGCTCATAAACCCGCCGGGGGATGACTGGCGATGAATGTCGCGATTCTACACGGCTGGCGTCAGGAGGGAATGCCGGAAGCCGTTGATCCATCATTCACGTTGCGTGCAGGATGACGACCGGCATGCATCACCCGCTGGCCAGCGCCTGATGCCGACGTGTGATCAACGCATTCAAGCCAAGACCCAGGGCACTCAAGATCAGGAAGCACAAGGCCTGGGCTGTGGTCAGTCCCTCGGATGCGAGATTGATCACTATGCTGATCAAGCCGCCACACATGAAAATCAACAGGCTGCCGGCGGAGGTAGCGGTGCCGGCGTGTTGTGGGTAAAGGCTCATCGCCCTTGAGTTGGCGATGGGCCGGCAGATGGTGGTGCCGGCGGTGCAGATCAACATGGGGATCAGAACCGTCGCGACGGACAGGCCGAACAGCCAGACCAACAACAGCATCACCAGCCCCGATAGCGCGATCATACCCAGGCCAATGATGATCTGCGTGTCGCCTTCCAGCCGGCGGTGCAAGAGGCTGGCAATAATCCCGCCGACCACATAGGCCGCGCCATACAGCGCCAGCGCCCAGGCGAACTGGTAAGTCGACAGGTTCAGGCGTTCCATGAAAACGATCGGCGAAATGACGATAAACGAGAAATGGCAGGCGAAGGCCAGCGCAGAAATCAGCCAGTAACCGGTAAATCGAATGTCGGAACAGAGCAGCCAATAGGTACCGAAAAATCGCTTGGGCAACGGGCTGCTGCTGCGGGTTTCCTTGAGCAGGAACCAGGATCTCAGCCAGACAAAAGTCGCCAGGGCGATGAATACATAAAAGCTGCCCCGCCAGCCCAGATGCAACTGCAGCCAGGTGCCCATCAAGGGTGAACAAGAAATGAAAATGCCACCGGCGGTTGCCATCCAGATCCGCAAGCGCTCCAGCTCCCGGCCGGCGAACAGATCCTGGAGCAGCGCTTGAGACAAGGCAAACGCTCCACAGCCCACTGCCTGAACCACACGAAAACCCAGAAACCAGGCGTAGTCACTGGCCAATAAACAACCCGTTGCACCAATGGCGGCCAGGGCAATGCCCCCCAGCAGCAGCTTCTTGCGACCGAACATGTCGGACACCGGCCCGATCAACAGCAGCGAAAACGCCAGGCCGATGGCAAAGATGCTGACGGATAAAGCGATATCGGAGGTCGGGGCATGGAAGTAGTCGGCGAGGGCCGGGAAGGAAGGGAGGACTACATCGAGGGGGAATACAGCGAGCAACGTCATCGTCATCAGCAACAGGATGATGGACGACTTTTCGGCGGCAGGTAGGGCGTGAGTCATCAAAAGCACTCTCGATCCGTGAGGGGGGGGGCCGAGGATTGATTTGATGAGAGGGGAAGTCAATGCGGGTGGGCGTAGGACTCTTCTGAAACTGCTGTAGGAGCTGCGGTGCGGCGATCCGACTTTTCGGATCGCCGCACCGCAGCGAAGGCGGCCTTGAGGCTCGCAGCGCCCATGAGGACGCCTTCGCCGGCAAGCCGGCTCCTACAGGAGGTCCGTGTTGTTAGCTGTTTGGCAGCAACCGGCAGGTGATGCTCTTGATGTAGCGCGTTTCAGCAATCGCCGGGTGAACCGGATGATCCGGGCCCTGACCGCCACGTTCCAGCATCTGGATGTTGCGATCCAGGTGACGGGCGCTGGTCAGCAGGATGTTTTGCAGATCGTCTTCCGGCAGGTGCATCGAGCAGGAAGCGCTGATCAGGATGCCGTCCTTGCTGAGCAGGCGCATGGCTTGCTCGTTCAGGCGACGGTAGGCGCCTTCGCCGTTCTTCATGTCTTTCTTGCGTTTGATGAATGCAGGAGGGTCGGCGACGATGACATCGAAGCGTTCTTCGCTGGCTTTCAGTTCTTTGAGGGCTTCAAAGACGTCGCCTTCGATGCAGGTCATTTTCTCGGCGAAGCCGTTCAGCGCTGCGTTGCGCTCGACGCCGTCGAGGGCGAAGGCAGAAGCGTCGACGCAGAACACTTCACTGGCGCCGAACGCGGCGGCTTGCACGCCCCAGCCACCGATGTAGCTGTACAGATCCAGCACGCGTTTGCCTTTGGCATAGGGTGCCAGGCGTGCGCGGTTCATGCGGTGATCATAGAACCAGCCGGTCTTCTGGCCCTGGATGACGGGCGCTTCGAATTTCACGCCGTTCTCTTCCAGCGCGACCCATTCCGGCACCAGGCCGAACACGGTTTCGACGTAGCGGTTGAGGCCTTCGGCATCGCGGGCGGCGGAATCGTTCTTGAACAGAATGCCGCTTGGCTTGATGACTTGAGTCAGCGCCGCGATAACGTCTTCTTTATGGGCTTCCATGGTCGCCGAGGCGATCTGGACCACCAGGATGTCGCCGAAACGATCGACCACCAGGCCTGGCAGCAGGTCGGAATCGCCGTAGACCAGGCGGTAGAACGGCTTGTCGAACAGGCGATCGCGCAGGGACAGGGCCACGTTCAGGCGGTGCACCAGCAGCGATTTGTCCAGCGGCACCTTGATGTCCCGCGACAGCAGGCGCGCACAGATCAGGTTGTTCGGGCTCATGGCAACGATGCCCAGCGGCTTGCCGCTGGCGGCTTCGAGGATCGCCTGATCACCGGCCTTGAAGCCGTGCAACGGCGTGGCGGCGACATCGATTTCGTTGCTGTAGACCCACAGGTGGCCGTTTCGCAGGCGACGGTCGGCGTTGGCTTTGAGGCGCAGGCTAGGCAGGGACATGACGTCGCTCCGGAAAAAAGAGCGGGAGTATAGCGTGTTGGGGGTGATGACGGGCTGGGTGGCGATGAAACGCGGATGACGCCTTCGCTGCGGTGCGGCGATCCGACAAGCCAGCCCCTACAGGGTTTTGTGTCGACCACAATTCATCGGTACGCCGGCGATCATGTAGGCGCTGGCTTGCCAGCGAAGCGATTTCAAACACTACGCCGACTGTAAGTTCCTGCGATTGACCCTCCGGTGTGTCGGATCCAACTTCATAAAGGTTAGAATTGCCGCCTGACCCTGAGTGCGTATTTATGTTCCAAGAGCTGACCACCGAACAGATCCGACAGTCCCTGCAAGGCATCAGCGTGCCGGCCCAACCGCAAATCATGGTGGATTTGCAGATGGAGCAGTACATGCCCGACCCGGATCTGGACGTGATCGCCAGGTTGATCTCCCAAGACCCTGGCCTCTCCGGCTCGTTGCTGAAAATCGTCAATTCGCCGTATTACGGCTTGAGCAACAAGATAGCCTCGATCAAGCGGGCGGTGAATCTGCTGGGCAGCCGATCGATCATCAACCTGATCAACGCGCAGTCGATCAAAGGCGAAATGAACGACGACACCATCGTCACCTTGAACCGTTTCTGGGACACCGCCCAGGACGTGGCGATGACTTGCCTGACCCTGGCCAAGCGCATCGGTGCCCAGGCCGGCGATGAAGCGTACGCCCTGGGCCTGTTCCACGATTGTGGCGTACCCTTGATGCTCCAGCGTTTTCCGAACTACATGAGCGTTCTGGAAGAGGCCTACGCCAGCGCCGGTGCCGAATGCCGGGTGGTGGACACCGAGAACCGGATGTTCAACACTAACCACGCAGTGGTCGGTTATTACACCGCCAAGTCCTGGCGCCTGCCGGAGCACGTGACCGCTGCCATTGCCAATCACCACAATACCTTGGCGATCTTCACCGATGAGTCGTCGCGCAACAGCCAGCTGAAAAGCCTGCTGGGGATCCTGAAAATGGCCGAGCACATCTGTGCGTCCTATCGGGTGCTGGGCAACCAGACCGAGGACCACGAATGGAACAGCATCGGGCCCTTGGTGCTTGATTACGTCGGCCTCTCGGACTACGACTTCGAGACCCTCAAACAAACGATTCGCGACCTCGGCGCTCACCGCTGAGCGACAGCCTGATTCGAGAGCCCCATGCCTGAACTGCCGGAAGTCGAAACCACCCGCCGCGGAATTGCACCGCACCTTGAAGGCCAGCGCGTCAGCCGGGTCATCGTGAGGGAGCGCCGTCTGCGCTGGCCGATTCCCGAAGACCTCGATGTGCGGCTGTCCGGCCAGCGCATCGTGTTGGTGGAACGGCGGGCCAAGTACCTGCTGATCAATGCCGAAGTCGGCACGCTCATCAGTCATTTGGGGATGTCGGGCAATTTGCGTCTGGTGGAAGCCGGCATGCCGGCCGCCAAGCATGAACACGTGGACATCGAGCTGGAATCGGGGCTGGCCCTGCGCTATACCGACCCGCGCCGGTTTGGCGCGATGCTCTGGAGTCTCGATCCGCTCAACCACGAATTACTGATTCGCCTGGGGCCGGAACCCTTGACCGACCTGTTCGACGGCGAGCGCTTGTTTAAGCTGTCGCGTGCACGCTCCATGGCGGTCAAGCCGTTCATCATGGACAACGCGGTCGTGGTCGGTGTCGGCAATATCTACGCCACCGAGGCGCTGTTCGCCGCTGGCATCGATCCGCGCCGGGAGGCGAAGAGCATTTCCCGGGCGCGCTATCTGAAGTTGGCGATAGAAATCAAACGCATCCTTGCACACGCCATCGAGCGCGGCGGCACCACATTGCGCGACTTTATCGGCGGTGACGGCCAACCCGGTTACTTCCAGCAGGAATTGTTCGTTTACGGCCGCGGTAATGAGCATTGTAAGATCTGCGCAACGCAATTGCGGGAAGTCAAACTCGGGCAGCGTGCCAGCGTGTTTTGCCCGCGTTGTCAAAGCTGACAGGTCCTTGGGGCTATAGTCAGTACTCACTGCCTAGCCGAAGGACCGTGCCATGAACCTGTTTCGAACCCTTGTCGTCGTTCTGCTGCTGAGTGTCGGAGCGCCCGTGCTGGCAGCGAACACGGGTAGCGGCGACCCGCGTTACACCATCCAGAATCCTCCCGCGTACGCCATGATCGGCGATTTGCTGATCGCCCGACCCTTGCTGGTCGCGGCGACAGTGATCGGTGCCGGGGTGTTTGTGGTGTCGTTGCCGTTCACCGCCCTGGGTGGCGGTATTGGCGATGCGGGCCAGGCGTTGGTGGTCGACCCGGCGAAAGCAGCGTTTGTGCGGTGCCTGGGGTGTATCGGGGAGGGGTTTGAGCAGCGGGAGTGAGGCAGTTAAATATTCGGTGTGGCTGATGGCCTAATCGTCGGATCGCCGCCCGGAGCAAGCCCGCTCCCACAGGCATTGCGCGGTCCTTGTGGGAGCGGGCTTGCCCGCGATGGCGTCAGGACAGACACCACAATATTCAAGCCTTGCCGGTAATGATCCGGTACTTCTCCATCAACTGCTCTTCAGTCTCCGGATGCGCTTCGTCCAGCGGAATGCAATCCACCGGGCAAACCTGCTGGCATTGAGGTTCGTCATAGTGGCCGACGCACTGGGTGCACAGGTTCGGGTCGATCACGTAGATCTCTTCGCCCTGGGAGATGGCGGCGTTCGGGCACTCGGGTTCGCAGACGTCGCAGTTGATGCAATCGTCGGTGATGATCAGGGACATGCTAACTCCAGCCAGGGCGCAATACCCGGGCGCAATAAATCAATGCGCAATTGTGCCGCATTGGCGCTGTAGGAGCCAGCTTGCTGGCGATGGACGTAAGGGTGCCGCGTTCGTCCAGGCAGCCTTTGTCATCGTTAACGTCCTTCGCGAGCAAGCTCGCTCCTACAGGTGCGCAGGTTACTTCTTGAAGCGTTCGGTCAGCGCGTCCGCCACCGCGGGGTGGACGAACTTGGTGATATCACCGCCCAAGGCAGCGATTTCACGCACCAGCGTCGAGGAAATGTACGAATACCGCTCGGACGGGGTAAGAAACAGACTTTCCACATCCGGTGCCAGCTGACGGTTCATGTTGGCCAGCTGGAATTCGTATTCGAAGTCCGAGACCGCACGCAAACCACGCAGGAACACGTTGGCGTTCTTCTCTTTGGCGAAGTGCGCCAGCAGCGATGAAAAGCCGACGACTTCAACGTTGGGCAAATGACTAGTGACCTCGCGTGCCAGTGCCACACGCTGTTCCAGAGGGAACAACGGGTTTTTCTTCGGACTGGCGGCGACGGCGATGATCACATGATCGAACAGGCGCGCGGCGCGTTCGACCAGATCGCCATGGCCCTTGGTAATAGGGTCGAAGGTACCTGGGTACAACACTCGGTTCATCGCGTCGTCCTGGCGGAAGTCCGTTGGGGACTCGGATGGTATCGCAGCCTTACCGGTCGGCCAAGTCGCGTGTTGGGTAAGAAAGCACTATAGACGATCACAATATTCTCCGTTTTCATGGGTTTTTCAATCGTTCGGCCAGGGAAGTGGCCAGTTGCGCCGTCAGCCCATAGACCGACAATTGCGGGTTTGCGCCAATGCTGGTGGGGAATAGCGAGCCGTCATGGATCGACAGATTGCCTAGCTGATGATGTCGGCCAAGGCTATCGGTCACGGCGTTTTTCGGGTCTTCACCCATGGCACAACCGCCCATCACATGTGCACTGCCCAGCCGTGTGCGATACAGCTCAAGGCTCAAACCGTCGATCAGCGTGCGGGCTTCGGCCAGGGTCTTCACATAGCGAGCGTCGGCGTGCATTGGCATCACCGCCTTGGCGCCACCAGCGAACTGGATCTCGGCCATGCTGTGGAAAGCGCGGCGCAAACCGTCCCAGGCGTAGGGTGAAACCTGATAGTCGAGCACGGGTGTACCGTCACCGCGCAACTCGACGCTGCCGCCGGGGCTGTCCGGGTGAAAGCCGTCGCGCAGTAACGCCAACATCGCATGAGTGTGGGGCAGGTGCTCCATGTGCCGGGCGTTTTCCTTGCCAAAGCCGCCGAGCAGGGTAGTGGCCAGCGCAGGGTGAAGCGGTGGCACTTCCAGTTTGTAGGACATCTTGCCGGTGGTGCCGTCCTGCCACTGGAAATGGTCGGAGTAGATCGACTGCGGTGCGCCGTAGAACGGATTGATCACTTCGTTGAACAGACCGGCGGACATATTGACCAGGTGCAGGAACGTCCGCTTGCCCAGACGCTTGTGCGGATCGGGCGCGTCGGAGCGCAACAGCAGTGCCGGGCTGTTGATGCCGCCGCCCGCCAGCACGTAATGCCGGGCCTTGATCGAGATAGTCCGCCCCGTGGGGGCGACGCAACGCTCGTCCATCGCCACGCATTGCAGGCCAGTGACCTTGCCGCCCTTGATCGAGAGTTTTTCGGCGCGGGCGAGGTAGAGCAGTTCGCCACCTTTTTCCAGGGTGGCGGGAATGGTGGTGACCAGCATCGATTGCTTGGCGTTGGTCGGACAGCCCATGCCGCAGTAGCCGAGGTTCCAGCACCCGCGCACGTTGCGCGGGATGACATGCCAGGCGTAGCCAAGCTTTTCGCAGCCTTTGCGGATCACGTCGTTGTTGGCATTCGGCGGAATCATCCAGGGCGCTACGCCCAGACGTTGTTCCATTTTCTCGAACCAGGGCGCCATTTCGGCCGGGCTATGGCCTTTGACATCATGTTCCCTGGCCCAGTGCTCGAGTGTCGGGTCTGGGGTACGAAAGCTCGAAGTCCAGTTGATCAGCGTCGTACCGCCCACCGCCCGCCCCTGAAGAATGGTAATCGCGCCGTCCTTGCTCATGCGGCCGATGCCTTCCTGGTACAGGCTGGTATACGCCTGGTCCTCGAGCATCTTGAAATCGCTGCTGGTCTTGAGCGGGCCTTCTTCGATCAGCAGCACCTTGTAGCCGGCGGCGCTGAGGATCTCCGCCGTGATCCCGCCACCGGCGCCGCTACCGATGATGGCCACGTCCGCTTCGAGGGTCAGGTCCTGGGTCAGTTGTGAACCGTTATAGGTTTTCCAGCCACGGGCCAGGCCTTCGCGGAATGGGTCGGGTACGGGCATGTTCAGGTTCTCTTATTGTTTTGGATTCGGTGGTGGTGCGGCTGACGCCTTCGCGAGCAAGCTCGCTCCCACAGGTTTTGAGGTGGACGACCCTTTTGCGAACGACTCAAAAACCTGTGGGAGCGGGCTTGCCCGCGATAGGGTCGACTCGGTCTCAGACCGTAGGCGGCCCGGGATACCCGCAATGCGCCCACGATTCCAGGCGGCTGTACCAGGCCATCATCACCAGCTGCAGCAACGAGCTATGCCCCATGCGCAGCAAACTCAAGGCGCTGTTTTCCCAGCGATCGAGAAATGCGCGGATGTCTTCGCTGCTGGCATTGTCCCAACTCCCCCAAATCCCGGTGAGCGGCCCGCGCGTCACGGTTATCCCCAGCACATCGAACAATTGTCGGGTCAGCTTGAGCATTTGCGGTGACAGGTGATTGAGGCCGTTATCCAGGCAGTGCAGGGTCTGGTCGACAGCCGCCGGCATTTTCTCGACGGCCACCGCACCGTCCAGCATCACCGGAATCAACGCCCGCAGAAACAGCAGGTCGCCGCTGCGCAGAATCGTGAAACCACTGGCCGAGGTGCTGGCGGAACAGCCGCTGAGGCTGGCACCCAGCCCGACCGTGGCCAGAAAGGCACTCGCCCCGAGGCTGAATTTAAGCAAACCGCGCCGTGACAACGCAGGGGTATCGGACAGGCTGAGGCTCATTATTGTTATTTACCGGCGCTGAGGATCGTTAGCGAATAAACAGCTTCTGAATCAGTTTTTGAAGGGGTTTGCCGTACGGCGGGTAGATCAGTTTCGCCGCGTTGAAACGCTGTTTGATCAGCACGCCCTTGGCCTTGCTGAAGGTCAGGAAGCCTTCGTGGCCGTGGTAATGGCCCATGCCGGAGGCGCCAATACCGCCGAACGGCATATCGTCCTGAGCGACGTGCAGCAAGGTGTCGTTCAGGCACACGCCACCCGAATGGGTTTCGTGAAGCACGCGGTTTTGCTCGCGCTTGTCGTAGCCGAAGTAATACAGGGCCAGCGGACGAGGTCGTTGATTGATGTAGGCAAACGCTTCGTCCAGATCCTTATAAGGCACGATCGGCAGCAGCGGGCCGAAGATCTCGTCCTGCATCACCGTCATCTCGTCAGTGACGTTGAGCAGCAGGCTGTGGCTCAAGCGTCGGCCCTGGCCCTGGTCGAACAAAGGAATCAGCAGCGCGCCTTTGCTGGTGGCGTCACTCAGGTAGCCATTTAGCCGCTGCAGTTGTCGGTCATTGATGATCGCGGTGTAGTCCGGGTTGTCCGCCAGGGTCGGATAAAACCCGCGAACTGCCTGGCGATAGGCTTCGACGAAGGAACCCACGCGATCTTCCGGCACCAGCACGTAGTCCGGGGCCACGCAGGTTTGTCCGGCGTTGAGCGTCTTGCCGAAAGCGATGCGTTCGGCGGCATCCTTGAGGGGCACATCACGGGAGACGATGGCGGGCGACTTTCCGCCCAGCTCAAGGGTCACCGGTGTCAGGTTCTCGGCAGCCGCGCGCATCACCTGTTTGCCGATGCTGGTAGCGCCGGTGAACAGCAGGTGATCGAAGCGCAGCCGGGAGAAAGCCACGCCGATATCGGCTTCACCCAGCACCACGCAAACCAGGTCCTGGGGAAAAATTCGACCCAGCAGCTCCTTGAGCAGCAGACCGGTGGCAGGCGTCGACTCACTGAGCTTGAGCATCACCCGATTGCCCGCCGACAACGCGCCCACCAGCGGGCCGATAGCCAGGTACAACGGGTAGTTCCACGGCACGATCACGCCAACCACGCCCAACGGTTGATAAACGACTTTGGCCGAGGCAGGTTGAAAGGCAACGCCGACCTTGCGCCGTGACGCTTTCATCCAGCGTTTGAGGTGCTGGCTGGCGTAATGGATGCCGTGCAGGCTGGGCATCAGTTCGGCAAGCAGGGTTTCATCGGCGCTGCGATGGCTGAAGTCCTGGTCGATCGCATCGATCAGGGCCAGGCGTTCATTGCTCAGCAGGTCCCGCAGCGCCTTGAGCCATTGCTGGCGTTGCGCCGCTGGCGGCATGGGGTTGCCGGCATACGCCGCACGTTGGGCGTTAAACAAGGCGTGGAGTTCTTCCAGAGGCTGCTGCAGGTTCTGCAGGTAGGCGATGTCAGCAGTCATTGTAGGCTCCGGATTATTTATTATGGGGAACCTTTTAGAGTCTATACTCTAGAAAAGTCAAATGACATCCTGGCGCAGCTTTATTTTATCCGTGCCCGGATAGGTCGTAAGATGCCCGCCACCGCACTCTGAATTTAAGCTCAAGCCATGGCCCCCAGGATCAAAACCAGCGAGCGCATCGTGCAGAACAGCCTGGAGCTGTTCAATCAGCAGGGCGAGCGCAGTATCAGCACCAACCACATTGCCGCCCACATGGAAATTTCCCCCGGCAACCTGTACTACCACTTCCCTAACAAGCAGGCGATCATCGCCGTGCTGTTCAGCGAGTACGAAAGCCTGGTGGACAGTTTCCTGCGCCCGCCCCAGGGCCGCGCCGCGACGGTCGAGGACAAGCGTTACTACCTCAAGGAATTGCTGGCAGCCATGTGGCGCTATCGGTTTCTGCATCGAGACCTCGAGCACTTGCTCGACAGCGATCCTGAGCTGGCCGCCCGTTACCGACGCTTTTCCCAGCGCTGCGTGATTCAGGGATCGGCCATCTACAAGGGATTCGTCGAGGCCGGCATCTTGAAGATGGACCGGGTGCAGATCGAGTCGCTGACCATCAACGCCTGGATCATACTTACGTCCTGGGTGCGTTTTCTGTGCACTACGCGGGAAAATTCCAATCACTTGAGCGAACAAGCGATTAAACGTGGTGTTTACCAAGTGCTGGTGCTGGAAGCCGGCTTCGTCACGGATCAGTCCCGCGACGCGGTCAACGCGCTGTTCGAGGAGTTTTATGTGCCACTGGCCCAGGCACTTGAAGAAGTGGGATAGAAAGAGCAACAGGATCGACTACCGCCATCACAGGAGCCCGTTATGCCCATTGCGCAACTGATCAGCCCACAAGCGTTGGACCTGAAAAAGGAGGAGCCAGGGCTGGTGATTCTGGATTGTCGTTTTGCCCTCGAAGACACGGACTACGGTCAGCGCAGCTATGCCGAAGGGCATATTGCCGGGTCGAGTTTTGCCGATCTTGAGCGTGATTTAAGCGGGACGGTGGTCAAGGGAGTGACCGGACGCCATCCGTTACCTGAACCCGAAGACTTGATCGAACGCCTGCAAGCCTGGGGCATCAACGCCGACAGCGATGTGGTTTTGTACGACGACGGCCCGGGTGCCTTCGCGGCGCGGGCCTGGTGGTTGCTGGCCTGGCTGGGCAAGCGCGATGGCGTGTTTATTCTGGATGGCGGGCTCAAGGCCTGGCACGCGGCAGGGTTACCGCTGAGTCTGGATGCGCCCGATAACGAACGCGGGACCTTCACGGGGGGGCCGGACAACGCGCTCGTCCTGGATGCCGAAGCACTTGCGCAACGTCTCGGCCAGCCCGCGTTGACCCTACTCGATGCCCGGGCCTTGCCGCGCTTCAAGGGCGAAGTGGAGCCGATCGACCCGGTTGCCGGACACATCCCGGGCGCGCAATGTGCGGCGTTCACCGACAACCTGGGCAGCGACGGGCGTTTCCTGCCGGCCGATCAGCTCAAGCAGCGGTTTGCCGCGAAACTCGGTCATCGTTCACCGACTGATCTGGTGGCGTATTGCGGCTCCGGGGTGACGGCTTGTCACAACCTGTTCGCCTTGTGCCTGGCGGGTTATCCATTGGGGGCGTTGTATGCGGGGTCGTGGAGCGAGTGGATCAACGACCCGGCGCGGGGCATCGCCACCGGCGAGTAAACGCACTGCGATACGCGCCGGGCCCGACCCCGTACACCTGCTTGAACTGCCGACTCAGGTGACTCTGGTCGGCAAAACCCAACTGCGTGGCCACTTCCAAAGGCAGGCAACCGCCCTGTAGCAACGCCCGCGCCCGGGCGATGCGCTGCTGCATCAGCCAGGTGTGCGGCGGCATGCCGGTGGCGCGGCGGAATACCCTGGCGAAGTGGAACGGTGAGAGGTTTACCGCTGCAGCGAGTTCTTCCAGGGAGGGTGGTGCCACCAATTGCGCTTGCAGCAGCTCCTTGGCCAGGGTCACCGCCCGGTGTTCCTTGCCAGGTTTGCCCGCGATCGGAACGGCCGCATGACGCTGCAGCAACGACAGCATCATTTCCCGCCAGACTGTCTGTTGTTGCAGGGCCGTGGATGGACTTTCCAGCAAACGATGCAGCTGGCAAAAGCCCTTCACCAGATCCGGGTCGCGGTACAGCGTGGCGCCGAACACCGGCAAGGTGTCGGTCGGCAGTTCGAGCTCGGCCAGCAGCGAGAGAATCTGAGCGCTGTCGGGATAAAACGCCCGATACAACCAACCGTCTTCCGTGCCTTTATGGCCGGTGTGCAGTTCGTCCGGATTGATCAAGACCAGCGTGCCGCTACCCGCCAGATGCTCGGCGCCGCGATAGCGATAACGCTGGGCGCCAGCCATGATCATGCCAATCACATAGCCGTCATGCACGTGGGGTGCGAAACGGTGCTCGATGTAGCGCGCAGACAACAATTCGACCCCGGCCAGCGGCGCCGTTTGCCAAAAATGAATCGACTCGCCTTGATCGGTAGCCATCGGCTTACTCACGACCCACAGCGGTCAGCCACTGAGGAATGCGCCGTTCCAGGTAGTAGCCCGGTTGCCTGAACGAGCCATCGACGAAGCCGACATGCCCGCCTTTGGCTTGTAGCTCGAATTGAATGCAGTCGGATAATTCTTCCGCTTGCGGCAGGCTATGAGGAAAGACAAAGGGATCGTCAGCCGCCTGAATGATCAGGGTCGGCGTGCGAATCTCTCCAAGGAAATATCGGCTCGAAGCGCGACGATAGTAATCTTCGGCATCGACAAATCCATGCAGTGGCGCAGTCACCCGACCATCGAAATCCCAGAAGGTACGCATGTTTTCCAGCGAACCAAGGGCTGCCAATGCCGCCAGTCCCTCCTTGCGCTCGTCATGCTGGAATTGCCGTTGCTTATTCTTGATGTAGGCCACCATTTCCCGCATGAAATGTGCCTGATAGACCTTCGAGAATCCCTGGCCGATACGGTCGGCGCACTGATCGAGGCGAAACGGTACCGACACCGCCACGGCACCGAGCACCCCACTGTCACTGCCAGTCTCGCCCAGATGCTTGAGCAAGACGTTGCCACCCAAGGAATAACCGACCGCATACAGGGGGGCGAGCGGCCGTTTGGCCCGCAGGTGCTTGATGGTTTCGGCCAGGTCTTCGCTGGCGCCGGAATGGTAGCTGCGTGGGAGCAGATTGGGTTCGCCCGAACAGCCGCGCCAGTTCAGCGCGACGCTGGCCCAACCCTGGATCGCCAGCGCTTTTTGCAATCCGGCCACGTAAGGCGAGTTCGACGAACCGGTCAGTCCGTGCAACACCAGCACCAGAGGCGCATTGGCACTGTGCGGGCCGTGCCAGTCCAGGTCGAGGAAGTCACCATCCTCGAGCCACAGGCGTTCGCGCTCGCGTTCGATATGGGTGGTTTTGCGCCAAAGGGGACCCCACAAGGTTTGCAAGTGCGGGTTGCCCAGGCCGAAGGCGGGGATGAAGCGTTCTGACGGAAGGGACACGGTGGCTCTCGATGCAGCGGTGCGCAACCTGTGCGCACCTTGTCAGGCCGGTCGGTTAACCGGCGATCTCTGCCATACGTTGCCACAACGAGTAGTACACGCGCCCGGATTTCTGCTCCCGGTGCAGGCGCCAATTGCCAGGCAAGCCGAGGGACGATGGCGCGTTTTCGCTTTCGGTGTAGATCCAGGCTTCATTGGCCAGCCACTGGCGCTCTTCAAGCAGCGTGCAGACGGTCGGCAACAGGTTCTGGTTGAACGGCGGGTCGAGGAACACCAGGTCGTAGGCAACCGCTGGCTGGGTTTCCAGGTAGCGCAAGGCATCGGCCGTCTGAATCTGGCCGGTCGTGCAGCGCAGGGTACCCAGATGCTCCTTGATGCTCGCTACCGCGATGTTGCTCGCATCCAGCGCCTGGCCCATCGCCGCGCCACGGGATAAAGCCTCGAGAAACAACGCGCCGCTGCCGGCGAATGGATCAAGTACTTTTGCGCCGGCGACATAGGGTGCGAGCCAGTTGAACAGGGTTTCTCGCACCCGGTCCGGAGTCGGGCGCAAACCCGGCGCATCGGGGAAGCTCAGCTTTCGGCTGCCCCATTCACCGCCGATGATACGAAGTTGGTTCACGCCGTTATGCACGTTGTGTACAGGTTTTTTAGGACGAGTGGCCATTAATGCTCCGGGACCCCGAGCGGTTGCTCGGCAGGTTTATCAGAAGGGGCCGGTAACGGCTTTTGCGGCACGGTCGGGCCAGCGCTGACGATGACCAGTTTATCCGTGCTCAGGTGTTTGTTCAGTGCGGTTCTGACCTGTTCGACGGTCAGGCTCTGGGATTGCTGCATGAAGTCTTCCAGATAGCTCAACGGCAGGTTGTAGAAACCCATGGCGCCGAGCTGACCGACGATATCGGCGTTGCTGGCGGTAGACAGCGGAAAGCTGCCGGCCAGTTCACGCTTGGCGTCGTCGAGTTCTTTTTCCGTCGGGCCGGTCTTGAGGTAGTCGGCGAGTACATCCTGCACCAGTTTAAGTGTGCCTTCGCTCATTTCGGCGCGGGTTTGCAGGTTGATCATGAACGGACCGCGCGCCTGCATCGGGGTGAAGCCCGAATACACGCCGTAGGCCAGGCCACGCTTCTCGCGCACTTCGCTCATCAACCGGGTACCAAAACCACCGCCGCCAAGGATCTGGTTGCCCATGGACAGCGCCGCGTAGTCCGGATCGTCACGGTCGATGCCCAATTGCGCGAGCATCAGGTTGGTCTGCTTGGACGGAAACTCGATATGGCCAATGCTGGCTTTGGGTTCTGCCGGTTGCGGGATCTTCGCCAGGGCCGGTCCTTTGGGCAGCGCACCGGAAACCTGTGCGGCAATCGCCTCGGCTTCGGCGCGGGACAGATCGCCGACCAGCGCAATGACCACGTTGCCGGAGGCGTAGGCTTTTTCATGGAACGCCTTCAGTTGCGCCAGGGTGATCGCCGGTATGGTTTTCGCCGTGCCATCGCTGGAATGCGCGTAAGGATGATCACCGTACAAGCGGTTCATCAGCTCCATGCTCGCCAGTTTGCCGGGGTTCTGCTTCTGGTATTCGAAACCGGCGAGCATCTGGTTCTTGATGCGCGCGAACGAATCGGCAGGGAAGGTCGGTTTGCCGACCACTTCCGAGAACAGCTTCAGCGCGGGTTCGCGTTTGTCCGCGGCGCTGAGGCTGCGCAGGGAGGCCAGGGCCATGTCTTTGAATGCGCCGTTGCCAAAGTCCGCACCCAGGCCTTCGAAGCCCTGGGCGATGGCGCCGACATCTTTACCGGCCACGCCTTCGTTGAGCATGGCGTTGGTCAGTACGGCCAGGCCCGGCGCGTCTGCGTCCTGGCTGCTGCCGGCGGAAAAGATCAGGCGCAGGTCGAACATCGGCAATTCGCGAGCCTCGACGAACAGCACCTTGGCGCCTTCGGCGGTGTTCCAGGTCTGCACATCCAGACTGCGGCGGCTGGGTGCCTTGCCATCGAGCTCGGCCAGCGATTGCAGTTTCTGGCTGGCCTTGGCCTTGTCCAGGGCTTCGCTGGCCTTTGATTCGTCGGTCTTTGCAAAGTAAAACACGGCAGACCCGATCAGTGCGACGGCGATCAGGCCGATCAGGGCCAGGCGCGGTTTTTTACGCTCACTCATGAGTCGTCTCCTGTGGCAGTACATGGGCGACGCTGAGACGTTCGCGGGTGAAGTACAGCTTGGCGGCGTTCTGGATGTCCTGCGGAGTCACGCTTTCCAGATCGGCCAGTTCGGTGTCCATCAACTTCCAGGACAGGCCCACGGTTTCCAGTTGACCGATAGCGGTGGCCTGGCTGGTGATCGAGTCCCGCTCGTAGACCAGGCCGGCAATGACCTGCGCGCGGACGCGTTCCAGTTCTTCGGTGGACGGCGCCGTGGTTTTCAGCTGCTCGAGCAGCTTCCACAGGCCGGCTTCAACCTGGGCCATGGTTTTGTTTTTCTGGGTGTTCGGTGTCGCCGACAGGGTGAACAGGCTGTCGCCACGGGTATAGGCGTCGTAGCTCGACGAACCGCCGGACACCAGTTCTTCGCCGCGTTCCAGTTGCGTCGGGATACGGCCGCTGTAGCCGCCATCGAGCAGGGCGGAAATCAGCCGCAAGGCGTTCACCGGGCGTTTGTCTTCGGCGGTGGCGATGCTGGGCACGTTGAAGCCCAGCATCAGGCTCGGCAGTTGGGTCTGCACGTGCAAGGTGATCTGGCGTTCGCCGGGTTCGGCCAGCTCCAGCGGAATTTTTGCCGCCGGCACGTCACGCTTGGCGATCGGGCCGAAGTAGCGTTGGGCCAGGGTTCTGACTTCATCCGGCGTCACATCGCCCACCACCACCAGGGTGGCGTTGTTCGGCACGTACCAGGACTGGTACCAGTGGCGCAGCTCTTCGACCTTCATGCGGTCCAGGTCCGCCATCCAGCCGATGGTCGGCGTGTGGTAGCCGCTGGCCGGGTAGGCCATGGCCTTGAACCGTTCGTAGGCCTTGGACATCGGCTTGTCGTCGGTGCGCAGGCGGCGTTCTTCTTTAATGACCTCGATCTCGCGGGCGAACTCGTCCGCCGGCAGGCGCAGGCTGGCCATGCGGTCGGCTTCCAGCTCGAAGGCCACGCCCAGGCGGTCCCGGGCCAGGACCTGGTAATAGGCGGTGAAGTCATCGCTGGTAAAGGCGTTCTCTTCGGCACCGAGGTCGCGCAGGATCAGCGAGGCCTCGCCGGGGCCGACTTTCTCGCTGCCCTTGAACATCATGTGTTCCAGGGCGTGGGACAAACCGGTCTGACCCGGCGTCTCGTAGCTGGAGCCGACCTTGTACCAGACCTGGGAAACCACCACCGGCGCACGATGGTCCTCGCGCACGACGACCTTCAGGCCGTTATCGAGGGTGAATTCATGGGTGGGTTGTGGATCGGCAGCCAGGGCCGAGAGGGGCAGGCAAACTGTGCTGAGCAGCAGGCCTGCAGCGCGGCGGGCTAGAGCATTCATTCGTTTTTAAACCTTTGGGGCTGCCCGCTTGTTCTTAGCGTCAGCGGGCGAGAGGGTGCTAGGATACTGATCCGTTTTACTGGCGGCCACGCCTATCAGGCCTTTGTGTTTGATCAGGTTGTATGGGTTTGCGGCGAAAGGCTGTGGTTTATCGACTAGACTTTGCTTTTTCGCCGATTTTGCCGCTTCAGTCCTTCGTGAAATCGATTTTGTAAGGTGCCGTTTGCACCTCGATAAAATGTTGCGCGTGAACAAGCTGGGTCAATCGCAGTCTGTTCAGCATCGAATATTCATTTGCCGAGGCGCCCTTTGGCGCGTCGCTACTGTGAGATAGCCGTCCTCCATGTTTGGTTCCAACGACGACAAGAAAGCCCCAGCTGCGGCTGGCGAGAAGAAAAGCCTGTTCGGATGGCTGCGCAAAAAGCCGCAGGAACCCGTCGTCGAACAGCCACAGCCCCAGCCACTTACTGAGCAGCCTGAGCAGCCTGAGCCAACGCGTGCGCCGGTCATCGATGAACAGCCCGCGCCGGTGGTCTTGCCGATCGCCGAGCCGGTGCTGCAACCGGTCACCGAGCCTGAACCCCGTGTCGTGGCCGACACCGTGCCCCAGTTTCCGTTGACCCCCACCGCCGAGCCCTGGCTGACATTGCCTGTGGCGGAAGAGCCGGTGGCATTGGTCGAAGATGAGTTGGCGCCGCATATTGCGCCACCGATTCCAGCCCCGACTGCCTTTGCTCCCGAGCCGGTTCAGTCACCGGTGGTGGCGCCGGTGAGCGCACCTGTTGTGGTGGCCGAGCCTGTTCCGGTGATCCCGGAGCCTGTGGCTCCAGCGTTTGTTGCTCCGGTTGCTCCAGAACCCGTTCCCGTTGCTGCTCCGGTTGCTCCAGCTCCAGCTCCAGCTCCCGTTTCGGTTGCTGCTCCGGTTGTTCCAGCTCCTGTTCCTGTTGTCGCGCCCGTTGCCACGGCACCTGTCGTGCCCGTCGAAGCACCCACAGAGCCTGCGCGTACCGAAGAAACCAAGGCCGGTTTCTTCGCCCGTCTCAAGCAAGGCCTGTCCAAGACCAGCGCCAGCATCGGCGAAGGCATGGCCAGCCTGTTCCTGGGCAAGAAGATCATCGATGACGAGCTGCTCGAAGACATCGAGACCCGTCTGTTGACCGCCGATGTGGGCGTCGAAGCCACGTCGGTGATCATCCAGCGCCTGACCCAGAAGGTCGCGCGCAAAGAGCTGGCCGATGCGGATGCGCTCTACAAGTCCCTGCAGGCCGAGCTGGCGGCAATGCTCAAGCCCGTCGAGCAGCCGCTGAAGATCACCTCGCAGAACAAGCCGTTCGTGATTCTGGTGGTCGGCGTCAATGGTGCCGGCAAAACCACTACCATCGGCAAGCTGGCGAAGAAGCTGCAACTCGAAGGCAAGAAAGTCATGCTCGCGGCAGGTGATACGTTCCGCGCCGCAGCGGTCGAGCAATTGCAGGTCTGGGGCGAGCGCAACAAGATCCCGGTGATTGCCCAGCACACCGGCGCCGACTCGGCATCGGTGATCTTCGACGCCGTGCAGGCCGCCAAGGCTCGTGGCATCGACGTTCTGATCGCCGACACCGCCGGTCGCCTGCACACCAAAGACAACCTGATGGAAGAGCTGAAGAAGGTGCGTCGGGTGATCAGCAAGCTCGATGCCGACGCGCCCCACGAAGTGTTGCTGGTACTGGATGCCGGCACCGGCCAGAACGCCATCAACCAGGCCAAACAGTTCAACCAGACCGTCGAACTGACCGGCCTGGCACTGACCAAACTCGACGGCACCGCCAAGGGCGGGGTGATTTTCGCCCTGGCCAAGCAGTTTGGCCTGCCGATTCGCTACATCGGCGTCGGTGAAGGCATCGATGATTTGCGTACTTTTGAAGCAGAACCCTTTGTCCAGGCACTGTTTGCCGAGCGGGAGCGTTCATGATTCGTTTCGAACAGGTCGGTAAACGCTACCCGAACGGTCACGTCGGCTTGCATGAGCTGAGCTTTCGAGTCCGTCGGGGCGAATTCTTGTTTGTCACCGGCCATTCCGGCGCCGGTAAAAGCACCCTGTTGCGGCTGCTGTTGGCCATGGAACGCCCGACCACTGGCAAATTGCTGCTGGCCGGGCAAGACCTGGCCACCATCAGCAACGCGCAGATACCTTTCCTGCGTCGGCAGATCGGCGTGGTGTTCCAGAACCACCAGCTGTTGTTCGATCGTACGGTGTTCAACAACGTCGCGTTGCCGTTGCAGATTCTTGGCCTGTCCAAGGCGGAGATCGTCAAGCGTGTGGACTCGGCCCTGGAGCGCGTGGCGCTGTCGGACAAGACCGATCTGTACCCGGGCGATCTGTCTACCGGTCAGCAACAGCGCGTCGGCATCGCCCGTGCCATCGTCCACCGCCCGGCCCTGCTGCTGGCGGACGAACCGACCGGTAACCTCGACCCGCGCCTGGCAGCCGAAATCATGGGCGTCTTCGAAGATATCAACCGCCTGGGCACCAGCGTACTGATCGCCAGTCACGACCTGGCGCTGATCGCGCGCATGCGTCACCGCATGCTGACCTTGCAACGCGGCCGATTGATCGGCGACGGGGAGGCGGCCGTATGAGTGCGACACGCAGTCCCAAGGTGTCCGAGCGCGTAGCGCCCAAGGGTGCCGATCCGCAGCCGCAGAAGAAAAAACGCGACGATGACGATGGTCCGGATTTCGCCACGCTGCTGCGCGCCTGGATCGAAAGCCATCGTGCCAGCATGGTGGATAGTTTACGGCGCCTGGGCAAGCAGCCGGTCGGCAGCTTTTTCACCTGCATGGTGATGGCGGTTGCCCTCAGTCTGCCCATGGGCCTGTCACTTTTGCTAGGTAACGTCGAGCGCCTCGGCGGTTCCTGGCAGCGTGCGGCGCAGATTTCCCTCTATCTGCAAATCGACGCCAGCCCGACCGAGGGCGAGGCGTTGCGCGAGCAGATCAAGGGCATGCCCGGTGTCGCGGAGGCCGACTATGTCGGCCGCGATCAGGCGCTGGAAGAGTTCCAGCAGCAGTCCGGTCTGGGTGAAGCACTCAAGGAACTGCCGGAAAACCCGCTGCCTGGCGTGGTTCTGGTGACTCCGAATGAGGTCGACAAGCCTGCCCTTGAAGCATTGAGACAAAAACTTTCCGAGTTGCCGAAGGTACAGCAGGCGCAACTTGATCTAGTCTGGGTCGAGCGTTTGGCGGCGATTCTCAAGCTGGGTGACCGTTTTGTCTTCGGTCTGACCGTGCTTCTGGTTTCTGCATTACTTTTGGTGATAGGCAATACCATTCGTCTTCATATTGAAAACCGCCGCACAGAGATAGAAGTGATTAAACTCGTGGGCGGCACTGACAGCTATGTGCGCAGGCCCTTTCTGTATATGGGGGCGCTTTATGGCTTTGGTGCGGGGATTCTTTCATGGGGCTTACTGGCGTTCGGCCTGGACTGGCTGAACGACGCGGTAGTCGGGCTGGCCGGATTGTACGGCAGTGATTTCGCACTGGCCGGCGTGCCGGTTGCCGACGGTCTGTCGCTCTTGCTTGGCGCGGTGCTGTTGGGGTATATCGGTGCATGGATTGCAGTCGCACGCCACCTGAGGGAGCTTGCGCCAAAGTAATATCATTTTGCTCGTATTGACCTTTCAGCGTTTATGGGAACTTGTCTTTCGGTTTCCGGTCAATTTTCGCAGTGCTGAACTGCACGAGTTATGTAAGACGGAGGTTTTTTCGTATGACCAATTCTTTGCAACCTGCATATGCTCTGGTCCCGGGTGCGAACCTGGAGGCCTATGTGCACACGGTAAACAGCATTCCATTGCTGACGCCGGAGCAGGAGCGTGAACTGGCCGAGAGTCTCTATTATGAGCAGGATTTGGGGGCGGCTCGGCAGATGGTGCTCGCCCACCTGCGTTTTGTTGTACATATCGCCCGTAGCTATTCCGGCTACGGTCTGGCTCAGGCTGACCTGATCCAGGAAGGCAACGTCGGCCTGATGAAGGCCGTGAAGCGCTTCAACCCGGAAATGGGTGTGCGCCTGGTGTCCTTTGCGGTGCACTGGATCAAGGCGGAAATCCACGAGTTCATCCTGCGCAACTGGCGCATCGTGAAAGTCGCGACCACCAAGGCCCAGCGCAAGCTGTTCTTCAACCTGCGCAGCCAGAAAAAACGTCTGGCGTGGCTGAACAACGAGGAAGTCCACCGTGTGGCGGAAAGCCTTGGCGTAGAGCCGCGGGAAGTGCGCGAGATGGAAAGTCGCCTGACCGGCCATGACATGGCCTTCGACCCGGCCGCGGAAGCGGACGACGACAGTGCATTCCAGTCGCCGGCCAACTACCTGGAAGACCACCGGTACGACCCGGCCCGTCAACTGGAAGATGCCGACTGGAGCGACAACTCCAACCACAACCTGCACGAAGCGCTGGAAGTGCTGGACGACCGCAGCCGTGACATCCTCTACCAGCGCTGGCTGGCAGAAGAAAAAGCCACGCTGCACGACCTGGCGCAGAAGTACAACGTGTCGGCCGAGCGTATTCGTCAGCTCGAGAAGAGCGCGATGAACAAGCTCAAGTTGTCGATCGCGGCATAACCTGCACACCGGCAATAAAAAACGCCCCGATCAGAGATGATCGGGGCGTTTTTTTTCGCGTCGTCCCCTGTAGGAGCGAGGCTTGCCCGCGAAGGCGTCGTATCAGCCGCCATCGTCATGACTGACACGACGCCTTCGCGGGCAAGCCTCGCTCCTACAGGGATCGCGTCAATTCATTGAGACCAAGGCGCACGCCGCGAATCGTTCAGCCCTACAAGATAGCTATCACCGCCCAACTGACTCATTTGCTGCCGAATCCACCCAGCCCTCCGTGCGACATAGTTGGTCGGATGACTCGCGCTCCAAACCCGTGGATTAGGCAACACCGCTGCCAGCAAACTCGCTTGCTGCCGCGACAATGACCGGGCGCCGACGCCAAAGTGATGCCGAGCCGCCGCTTCAGCGCCAAACACCCCTTCATCCCACTCGACGCTGTTGAGGTACACCTCAAGAATCCGCTGCTTGGGCCACAGCACTTCGATCAACCCGGTAAACCAGGCTTCCAGACCTTTGCGCAGCCAGCTGCGGCCGGACCACAGGAACAGGTTTTTCGAAACCTGCTGGCTCAGGGTGCTGGCACCCCGAATAGTGCCGCCGAGCTCGTTGTGGGCCAATGCTTTCTGAATCGCACCGAAGTCAAAACCCCAATGCTCCGGGAATTTCTGATCCTCGCCCGCAATCACCGCGACTTTCAGGTCGTCGGAGATTTCATCCCAGGGCTTCCAGGTGCGTTGCAGGTCAATCGGCTCGCCGTCGATCCAGGATTCGATCTTGCGCTCGACCATCAGCGTGGTCCCTGGCGGTGGCACCACGCGAAAAATCAAGACCAGCAATACGCTGCCGCCCGCGAACCAGAGCAGGGCCTTCATGAATCGTCGTAAGAATAAACGCAGCATAGAGATGGCTTGGCCGAACCCGTCGAGCGGGCCATTATACAGACCCTGTGGATCGAGTCTGACTGGAGTTCTTCATGCTGCGTGGCTTTCTAATGCTGGCCGCTTTCTTCGGCTTCACCGGCGTTGCCCTTGGCGCGTTCGCCGCTCACGGCTTGAAAAGCCGTCTGACGCCCGAATACCTGGCGATCTTCCACACCGGCGTCACCTACCAGTTGGTGCACACCCTGGCGCTGTTGGGTGTAGCGCTGCTGGCCACGCAGATCCCCGGTCGCTTGATCGGCTGGGCCGGGGCGTCCTTTGCCATCGGCATCCTGCTGTTTTCCGGTAGCCTGTACCTGTTGACGATGACCGGCATCAGCAAGCTGGGCATCATCACGCCCTTTGGCGGCCTGGCATTCCTGGTTGGCTGGTTCTGTCTGGGCCTTGCCGCCTGGCGGTTGGCCTGACCCCCTGTAGGAGCCGGCTTGCCGGGGAAGGGGCCTTTGAATCTTGTGCAATTCTTTAGGCCGCCTTCGCTGGCAAGCCAGCTCCTACAAAGGCAGGGGCCGATTTCAAGACGAATGGCTTGGGTCGCCAAGACTGATCGGGCTAGAATGCCAGCCCCTAAAAATGATGGCGGCCATTCGGTATGCGCATTCAATTGAACGGCGAATCCCTTGAACTGCCCGACGGTGAAACCGTTGCGGCCCTGCTGACCCGTCTGGAGCTGACCGGGCGCCGGGTGGCGGTCGAACTCAATCTGGATATCGTCCCGCGCAGCCAGCATGCTGAAACCACGCTGAACGACGGCGATTCGGTCGAAGTGGTGCACGCCATCGGCGGCGGCTAGCCGCGCTGCCCGCAAGGGCACAGAATTCTGCAAGAACCTCACCCCTACAGAGGATTTCCCATGAGCATCGTTCGTAGCGACAAGCCCTTCGTCCTGGCCGGTCGTACCTACCAGTCGCGTTTGCTGGTAGGTACCGGCAAGTACCGCGACATGGAAGAAACCCGCCTGGCCATCGAAGCCTCGGGTGCCGAGATCGTCACCTTCGCCGTGCGCCGCACCAACCTCGGCCAGAACCCGGGCGAACCGAACCTGCTTGAAGTCCTGTCGCCGGATCGCTACACCTTCCTGCCGAACACCGCCGGTTGCTTCGACGCGACCGAGGCTGTGCGCACTTGCCGCCTGGCCCGTGAGCTGCTCGGCGGCCACAACCTGGTGAAGCTGGAAGTGCTGGCAGACCAGAAAACCCTGTTCCCCAACGTGATCGAAACCCTCAAGGCCGCCGAAGTGCTGGTCAAGGAAGGTTTCGACGTGATGGTCTACACCAGCGATGACCCGATCATCGCCCGTCAACTGGCGGAAATCGGCGTTATCGCGGTGATGCCGCTGGCCGGCCTGATCGGCACGGGCCTGGGGATCTGCAACCCGTACAACCTGCAGATCATCCTCGAAGAAGCCAAGATTCCCGTACTGGTGGATGCCGGTGTCGGTACCGCCTCCGACGCCACCATCGCCATGGAACTGGGCTGCGAAGCGGTGCTGATGAACTCGGCCATCGCCCATGCCCAGCAGCCGATCATGATGGCTGAAGCCATGAAACACGCGATCGTCGCGGGCCGCCTGGCCTACCTCGCCGGCCGCATGCCGAAAAAACTCTATGCCAGCGCCTCCTCGCCGCTGGATGGTCTGATCAAGTAAGAGCCATTGATGACTGAATCAAACGACACGCCTATCCAGACGGAAGAAGGCGACGAACGCCAACACCGCCGCATCAAGAGTTTCGTGATGCGCGCCGGGCGCATGACCGAAGGCCAGCAACGCGGTCTGGACCAGGGCACGCCGCTGTTCGTGCTGCCGTTGGCCGATGCGCCGGTGGACTTCGATCAGGTGTTCGGCCGTTCGGCGCCGCGCTCGCTGGAAATCGGTTTCGGCATGGGCCATTCGCTGCTGGAAATGGCCGCAGCCTCGCCGGAACAGGATTTCATTGGTGTGGAAGTGCACCGTCCGGGTGTTGGCGCGCTGCTCAATGGCGTGCTGACCCAGGGCCTGACCAATCTGCGGGTCTACGATTGCGATGCGATCGAAGTGCTCAACCGTTGCGTGGCCGACAACAGCCTTGATCGCCTGATGCTGTTTTTCCCGGACCCGTGGCACAAGAGCCGCCACCACAAGCGTCGTATCGTTCAGGCGTCGTTCGCTGAGCTGGTGCGCAGCAAGTTGAAGGTCGGCGGGGTGCTGCACATGGCCACCGACTGGGAACCCTATGCCGAGTACATGCTGGAAGTGATGAATGTCGCGCCGGGTTATCGCAACCTGGCCGAAGACGGCAAGTGCGTCCCGCGCCCGGCCGAGCGCCCGATCACCAAGTTCGAACGCCGCGGCGAACGGCTTGGGCATGGTGTGTGGGACCTGAAGTTCGAGAAACAGTCCTAAACGGTAATACAAAAACCTGTGGGAGCGGGCTTGCCCGCGATAGCGGTCTGACAGTCAACATAGATGTTGAATGTTATGGCCTCATCGCGGGCAAGCCCGCTCCCACAATGTTTTGTATATGCTCAGATTCAGCGGCGGTCTGCGACGACGCCGATCAACACCAGTACCACCAACAACACCGGCGCCAGGCTGTAGTTGTTGAACTGGCCCAGGCCTTTGATGATCCACGGTGTGGCGTAGATCAGCGCCACGCCGCTGCCGACCATGCACACCAGGGCCATCAATGGCACGCGCAAGGCGCCGGCGATGCTGCCCAGGCGTTGATCGACCCAGCCTTTGATATCCGCACCAAACAGCACCAGCAGACAACCCACCAAGGCCAAGGCGATTTCCGAGAGATTGCTGCGACTCCAGCGGGACGCCGTGGCGAGCAGGTCGAGTACCAAATCCATTCGATTTCCTTATGTCAGAAATGTCTGCAACAAGTCGTTGAGAAAAAGTTGGCCGCGCTCGGTGGCCGCCAGACGTGACGGTTCGACCTGCAACAAGCCACTTTGTTCGGCGCCCCGGCGGCTCTCGGCAAGGCTTTCCAGCGTCAGACCGGTGCGTTCTGGGTACAGGCGCGATTCGACGCCTTCGGTCAGGCGCAGGGCGTTCATCAGGAATTCGAACGGCAGCTCTTCATTAGTCAGGGCTTTCTCCCCGGCCTTGAAGCTTTTGGCCGGATTGAGGTAGTCCTTCGGCAGGCGCGTCTTCCAGGTACGCACGATGCGTCCGTCCGGATGGCTGAGCTTGCCGTGGGCGCCGGCGCCGATGCCGATGAAATCGCCGAAACTCCAGTAATTGAGGTTGTGCCGCGCCGCACGCCCGGGTTGGGCATAGGCCGAGACTTCGTATTGCGCATAACCGTGCTCGGCCAGCAGGGCCTGACCGGCTTCCTGGATGTCCCACAAGGTGTCGTCTTCCGGCAGCGTCGGTGGCTGGTTCCAGAACACTGTGTTCGGCTCCAGCGTCAGCTGATACCAGGACAAGTGGGTCGGCTTCAGGGCAATGGCCTGGCGCAGGTCGTCCAGGGCGTCGTCCAGGGACTGATCGGGCAACCCGTGCATCAGGTCCAGGTTGAAGTTGTCGAAGCCCGCCTGACGGGCCATGCCGGCGGCACGCACGGCTTCATCGCCGTTGTGAATCCGTCCCAGGGCCTTGAGTTTTTCTTCCTGAAAGCTCTGGATGCCGATCGACAGGCGATTGATCCCCAGTTTTCGGTAGGCGACGAACTTTTCCTGCTCGAACGTCCCGGGATTGGCTTCCAGGGTGATTTCGATGTCACTGGCAAACGGAATGCGTTGCTCGACGCCTTTAAGCAAGCGGCCCAACGCCTCGGCGCTGAACAGGCTGGGCGTACCGCCACCAAAAAAGATCGAGCTCAGCTCACGGCCGTAGACGGCGTGCAGGTCTTGATCGAGATCGGCCAGCAGCGCGTCCACATACTCTTCTTCCGGCAGCACGGGGCTGGCGGTGTGGGAGTTGAAGTCGCAATAAGGGCATTTGCGCACACACCACGGGATGTGGATGTACAACGCCAAGGGCGGCAGCATTGGCAGCGCAGCCCGTGGCGATTGTGCGGCACCGCCGAAGATCAGCGGTGACGCGGACGAGTCACGGGTCATTTCAAGCCCAAACGCTGGCGCAGCAGATCCATTGCACGGGCGCGGTGGCTGATGAGGTTTTTTTCGCTCGGGCTCAGCTCTGCACTGGAGCAATCGCGCTCCGGCACCCAGAACAGCGGATCGTAACCAAAACCGTGTTCGCCACTGGCTGCAGGCAGGATACGCCCGTGCCACAGGCCTTCGCAGAGAATTGGCAACGGATCTTCGGCATGACGCACCAGCGCCAGCACACAGACGAACTGGGCACCGCGCTCGGCTTCGGGCACGTCTTTCAAGGCGTCGAGCAGTTTGGCGTTGTTCGCCGCATCGCCCAGGCCGTCGGCATAACGTGCCGAATAGATCCCTGGCGCACCGCCGAGGAAATCCACCGCCAGCCCCGAATCGTCGGCCAGCGCCGGCAGGCCGGAGATGCGCGCGGCATTGCGGGCCTTGAGGATAGCGTTTTCGACGAACGACAGGCCGGTTTCTTCAGGCTCGACGCTGCTGAACTCGCCGATCGAGCGCAATTGCACCGACTCGCCGAGCATGGCCTGGAGTTCCTTGAGTTTGCCGGCGTTGTGGCTGGCCAGTACGAGTTGCGTGAAGTTGATCATTCGCCGGGGAAGAGCTCTTGGTTGAAATTGATGGTGTTGGTTTTATCGCCGTTCTTCACGTTGATCTGGAAGGTACGGGTTTCCTGCTGATCGACTGGATATTGCGCGATGTAGTAGACAGCGCCCTGTTCGGTGATCTGTTTGAATTTCAACGAGACGCTTTGGCTGGTGAGGTCTTTGACCGTGCCGTTGACTTCAGCGGTCAGAGGCTTGCCATCCTTGAGTACGGAGACGTTGATCACACCCTGGTTTTTGCTTCGCGTGAGCCCGGCCGCCTTGGCGATGTCCGGTGTCAGGAAGGTGGAGTTGAAGGTGTTGTAGTGCACCGTCACGTCGCCAAATGTTTCCTGACGCTCACCCTTGATGACGTCGGCGGCCATGGCGGTGACGCTCAGGCAGGCAGTGAGTAAAAACAGCGCTAGACGACCCATGTTCGTTCTCCTCGTAGTGTCGCTGTTCAGACCGCGACCTTGTGGTCTTGCAGCCCGGGGCTGCTGACGCGGTAAATACCGATCTCACCTAACAGATTAGGCCATAGCTTACTGGCCCACCCGTGCCGATGCTGTTGATCCACAGCCAGCCGATCAATGACCTTGGCTTCACGTTCGCGGCACAAGGCTTCAAAGTCAGCGAAGGTGCAGAAGTGGATGTTCGGCGTGTTGTACCAGGTGTAGGGCAGAAAGTCGGACACCGGCATCCGGCCCTTGCTCGCCAGGTACCAGCGGCAGCGCCAGTGACCGAAGTTGGGGAACGTGATGATGCATTGACGACCGACGCGCAGCATTTCCTCGAGGATCCTGTCCGGGTAATGCACCGCTTGCAGCGCCTGGGTCATGACCACGACGTCGAAGCTGTTGCTGGCAAAGTTGCCCAGGCCCTTGTCCAGGTCCTGCTCGATGACGTTGATGCCCTTGGCCACGCACTCGGCGATGTTGTCCGGGTCGTTTTCCAGGCCATAGCCGGTGACCTGCTTGTTGTCCCGCAGCCAGGTCAGCAGCTCGCCGTCACCGCAGCCGAGGTCGAGCACGCGGCTGCCGGCGGGGATCCATTCCTGGATGATTTCCAGATCGGCTCTCATGTGTTCCTCAAAGCGATATACGTTTCATGTAGTTGCTGAACGCCTGCAGGTAGCGCGGGATCGGAATCAGGAAGGCGTCATGGCCCTGCGGAGCGTCGATCTCCAGGTAGCAGACGTCTTTCTTGGCCGCCATCAGCGCGTCCACCAATTCCCGCGAGCGGGCCGGGGAGAAGCGCCAGTCGGTGGTGAACGACATCACGCAGAATCTGGCGGTGGCGCCGGCGAAGGTTTTCGCCAGGTCATCGTCGAAGTTCGCTGCCGGATCGAAGTAGTCCAGCGCCTTGGTCATCAGCAGGTACGTGTTGGCGTCGAAACGCCCGGAGAATTCTTCGCCCTGATAACGCAGGTAGCTTTCGACCTGGAACTCGACGCTGTGGAAGTCGTAGTTGAGCTTTTCGCTCTTCAGGCCGCGGCCGAATTTCTCGCCCATGGAGTCGTCGGACAGGTAGGTGATGTGCCCGACCATCCGCGCCAGCATCAACCCGCGCTTGGGGATCACACCTGCTTCCTGGAAGGAGCCGCCGTGAAATTCGGGGTCGGTGAGGATCGCCTGGCGCGCCACTTCATTGAACGCGATGTTCTGTGCCGACAGCTTGGGTGCCGAGGCGATGGCCAGGCAGTGCCGCACGCGGTCCGGATAAGTGATGGTCCACTGCAGCGCCTGCATGCCGCCGAGGCTGCCGCCAATCACGGCGGCCCACTGGCGGATGCCGAGCAGGTCGGACAAGCGCGCCTGGCTGTGCACCCAGTCTTCCACGGTCAGTACCGGGAAGTCGGCACCGAACGGCTTGCCGGTCTCCGGGTTGATGCTGCTCGGGCCGGTGGAGCCGTTGCAGCCGCCGAGGTTGTTCAGGCTGACCACGAAGAATGTGTTGGTGTCGATCGGTTTGCCGGGGCCGATGCAGCTGTCCCACCAACCGGGTTTGCGGTCGTCGGGGCTGTGGAAACCGGCGGCGTGATGGTGGCCGGACAAGGCGTGGCAGATCAGCACGGCGTTGCTCGCCGTGGCGTTCAGCGTGCCGTAGGTCTCGTAAATCAGGTCATAAGCCGGGAGCGAACGGCCGCAGGCCAGGGCCAGGGGTTCGCTGAAGTGCGCCACTCGCGGCGTCACCAGACCAACAGAATCGGGGGGGAAGGCAGCTGGCATCGACCCTGCTCTCGTTGAAATGAGGCGTAAGTCTAAAGACCGGTGGGGTTAGCGGCAAGCAAAGGCCGGGCCTGATTGTTTCATGTCAAATCGAGGCGCGGCCTTCGCGGGCAAGCCTCGCTCCTACAGGGATCGCATAAATCCTGTAGGAGCGAGCGATGCGGCGACCCGACTTGCCCGCGAAGAACGATGACGCGGTCAACCTGCCGGACTCACCAGATCCGGCAAATCCGGCAGCTTCTTCGGCGAACAAATCCGCCCCCGCTTCTGCCGATTCAACTCACCACTGATCAAGCTCACCGGATCAGATCAGCCCGAGCAGCCCGTTGGGCATCAGGGCGAAGTACGCAAGGCGCGGGATCAGCCAGCTTTGCAGCAGCTGGATCACGATAAACGCGAAGATCGGCGAGATATCCAGACCACCCAGGTTCGGAATGATCCGGCGGAACGGAGCGAGTACCGGTTCTGTGATCTGAGCGACCAGTTCAGCGCCCGGATTGTGGCTGCCCGGTGCAACCCAGGACAGGATCACGCTGATGATCATCGCGTAGAAAATAATATTCAAAAACAGCGAGAAGAGCGCGATCAGTGCCCATGGCACCAAAAACAGCCAGTCGACCATGAAGCCTTTGAGCAGCAGGATGACCGCGATCAACAGCATCTGAATGATCAACGCCAGTACCAGCGACGACATGTCCAGCCCGAACATGCTCGGGATCACCCGGCGCAGAGGCTTGAGCAGCGGTTGAGTGGCTTTGACAATGAACTGGCAGAGCGGGTTATAGAAGTTCGCCCTGACCAGTTGCAGGATGAAGCGCATCAGCACAATCAGCAGGTACAGGCTGCCTAGGGTTTTAATGATGAAAATGGCAGCGTCATTGAGTCCGAGCATCTTTGATTCCTTTGTAAGAGCTGATTAGCGACCGAGTTGCTCAGCCAGCTCGGCCGAGCGGTGAGCAGCGGCGCCGAGTGCTTTTTCTACCAGGGCTTCGAACCCCCCGGCCTGGAACGACTTGATCGCAGCTTCCGTGGTGCCCGCAGGCGATGTCACGCGACGACGCAGTTCGGCGGCATCGACGTCACTGGCGACTGCCATGTGCGCGGCGCCCAATGCCGTTTGCAGGGTCAGTTGTGCGGCGATATCCGCTGGCAGGCCGAGCTTTACGCCGGCAGCGGTCATGGCCTCGATCAGCAGGAAGAAGTACGCCGGGCCGCTGCCAGAGACGGCGGTGACTGCGTCCAGTTGCTGCTCTTCGTCCAGCCACAGCGCGATGCCGACGGCGGATAACAGCTCTTGCGCCTGCTGGCGTTGTTCGGCGTTCACTTCGGCCGTTGCGTACAAACCGCTTACGCCCTGACGCAGCAGCGCCGGGGTGTTGGGCATGCAACGCACGATCGGCTGGGCGCCGAGCCAGTTGTTCATGCTGGCGCAGGTGATGCCCGCAGCGATCGACACCACCAGTTGATTCGGTTGCAGGCTTGGGCGGATGGCTTCGCAGACGGCTTTCATCGCCTGGGGTTTGACCGCCAGTACGACGACGTCGGCGCCCTGGATGGCTTCGGCGTTGTCGGCGAAGACTTCGATGCCGTGTTCAGCATTCACTTTGGCGCGGGTTTCAGCGCCTGGATCGCTAGCGCGGATGTGCGCCGTTTCCAGACCTTTGGCGCGCAGGCCGCCGATCAGGCTGGCGGCCATGTTGCCGGCACCGATAAAGGCAATACGAGTCTTGCTCATGTCAGGTCCTTATAGAGAGGGGTGTCAGCCATTGTTCACGGTTGACCGTAGTCGCGGGCGCCGAACAGGGCCGTACCGATACGGACCCAGGTGGCGCCCATGGCGATGGCCGACTCAAGGTCGTGGCTCATACCCATGGAAAGTGTGTCGAGCTGCAGATTGAGACCGGCTTGCAGGCTTTGTACGGCAGCAAAAGCAGCGTCCTGGGCGGCGCGATCTTCAGTCGGCTCGGGAATCGCCATCAACCCGCGCAACTTCAGGCGTGGCAATTGACTGATGGCGTTGGCCAGGGCGGGCAGATCGGCCGGGGTGCAGCCGGATTTACTCGCTTCACCGCTGACATTGACCTGGATGCAGATGTTCAGTGGCGGCAAATCGGCGGGACGTTGTTCGGACAGGCGTTGTGCGATTTTCAAACGATCCACGGAGTGCACCCAGGCGAAGTGCTCGGCGATAGCGCGAGTCTTGTTCGATTGAATGGGGCCGATGAAGTGCCAGATCAAGGGCAGGTCGGCCAATTCGAGCTGTTTGCCCAAGGCCTCCTGCAGGTAGTTTTCGCCAAAGTCGCGGATCCCGGCAGCATGGGCTTCGCGCACCGCTTGCGCGGGCTTGGTTTTGCTCACGGCCAGCAACTGGACGCTGTTTTCGTCACGATGGGCGGCGACAGCCGCGGCGTGGATGCGTGAACTAACCTGAGCGATGTTGTCTGCTATCGTGGACATTCAAAAGGCGCCAGCGGGTCTGAGGGTCGCGGCATTCTACTGGAATTGAGGAACGCTATGGATATCACTGAGCTGCTGGCCTTCAGCGCAAAACAGGGCGCGTCCGACCTGCACCTGTCTGCCGGCCTGCCACCGATGATTCGCGTCGATGGCGATGTGCGGCGCATCAATCTGCCGGCACTGGACGCCAAGCAGGTCCATGAGTTGATCTACGACGTCATGAACGATGTCCAGCGGGTGGAGTTTGAAAAACACCTGGAGGCCGATTTTTCCTTTGAGGTGCCCGGTGTCGCGCGTTTTCGCGTCAACGTGTTCAATCAGAACCGCGGTGCTGGCGCGGTGTTTCGGACCATTCCGTCCAAGGTGCTGAGCATGGAGGACCTGGGGATGGGGGAAGTGTTTCGCAAGATTACAGAATCTTCCCGTGGCCTGGTGCTGGTGACCGGTCCGACCGGCTCCGGCAAGTCCACCACCCTGGCGGCCATGATCGATTACCTGAACAACCATCGCCACCATCACATTCTTACCGTCGAAGACCCGATCGAGTTCGTCCACGAATCGCGCAAATGCCTGATCAACCAGCGCGAAGTCCATCGCGATACCCGCAGCTTCGCCACAGCCCTGCGCTCGGCGCTACGGGAGGATCCGGACGTGATTCTGGTGGGGGAGATGCGCGATCTGGAAACCATCCGCCTCGCGCTGACGGCCGCCGAGACCGGTCACCTGGTGTTTGGCACGCTGCACACCACCTCGGCGGCGAAAACCATCGACAGGATTGTGGATGTGTTTCCGGGGGATGAGAAATCGATGGTGCGTTCGATGCTGTCCGAGTCGCTACTGGCGGTGGTTTCCCAGGCCCTGGTGAAAAAGATCGGTGGCGGGCGAATAGCCGCCCACGAAATCATGCTGGGCACATCGGCGATTCGTAACCTGATCCGCGAAGACAAGGTGGCGCAGATGTACTCGTCGATTCAGACCGGGGGATCAATCGGGATGCAGACCCTGGACATGTGCTTGAAGGATCTGGTGAACAAGGGCTTGATCAGCCGGGAGCATGCGCGGGAGAAAGCGCGGTCACCGGATAGTTTTTGAACGCTTGAACGCTTTAAAGCAAAAGATCGTCCGAACGCGGCCCGAGCCTTCGGCAGCTCCTACATTGGAATGGCGTACATTCTGTAGGAGCTGCCGAAGGCTCGGGCCGCGTTCGGACGATCTTTTGATCTTGCTTCAAATCAACGCTGAACCACCTGTAGGGTGTTCTGCTCTTTCGGCAGTACCCGCTTGGCAACCACGTAGTGTTTTTCCCAATACGGTTTCTTCAGGGTATCGATGCTGACCGATTTGCCACGGCGAGGCGCGTGGATAAAGCGGTCGTTGCCCAGGTAGATGGCAACATGATTGACCCTGCGACTCTTGATGTTGAAGAAAATCAGGTCGCCAGGCTTCAGATCCTTGCGATCGACTTTCTCGCCATGACCGCTGGCCATGGCGTTCGACGTGCGCGGCAGGTCAAACGTGGCGTCGTTGAACGCGTATTTCACCAGGCCACTGCAATCGAAACCTTTGCTTGGGCTGCTGCCGCCCCAACGGTACGGAGTACCGAGCACGTTGACGGCGCGGCTCAGTACATTGCTGCTTTCCTTGCTCGCCATTGGCGGAACCAGGCTGCTCGTGTTCTTGCTGGTCTTGCTGCTGTTCAGGTAAGGGGAACGTGGTCCTGCTTTCTTGTACTTGCTCGAAGGAACAGATACATGGGATTTCGGGGTGTAACCATTAACGTTTGGAAGACGTTGCTCACGGTTGGTGGCGTGGGCGGCCAGGGGCAATAATAGGCAAATGGTTAGCCATGTCTTGAAAAATGGACGCATTAGGCAAGGCTCATATGGGTGAACGCGCAACTTTATAACAGCTTTTTGGTCTTTTTTAAGTCCGTTGGTCGATTCCGCCTGGTCGCAACGGAACCAAATAAGCAAAAAGTTGACGCTGGTTTTGGCAATAAGTCTTTTGCGAACAAGGCTTTGGCGCTGAATGACGTGGCCGGATGCCATGCGTCGGCCACCTGTAAAAAAGTCACAAAGATTTAAAGAATATTTATCTATCGTGTGAATCGAGGTCCTCCATGAACACCTATCAACACCCCGTTCCGCATCAGGACACCCACAGCAAAGTGATCGGCTACCTGCTCTGGATTCTCGGTTTTACCGGGGCTCACCGCTTCTATTACGGCAAGCCGGTGACCGGGACGATCTGGTTCTTCACTTTCGGTTTGCTGGGTATCGGCTGGCTGATCGATCTGTTTCTGATCCCGGCCATGGACCGTGAAGCGGACTTGCGCTTTACCGCCGGGCCTATCGAATACAACGTCGCCTGGATTCTGCTGACGTTTCTTGGGGTATTCGGCGTGCACCGGATGTATCAGGGGAAATGGATCAGCGGGTTGCTGTACCTGGTGACGGGCGGGTTGTTCTTTCTGGGGGTGCTGTATGACTTCTGGACGCTGAATGATCAGGTGTCGATTCGCAACGCGCAGAACAGAGGCGCCTTCCAGTAAGCGATCGCGGGCAAGCCCGCTCCCACAGGATTGGTTTTGTCCGCAAATCTTGCGGTCAACCAATAGACCTGTGGGAGCGGGCTTGCCCGCGATTGGAGCGACGCGGTTTTAAGCCTGGTGAGTGATGCGCCCATCCACCAGGGTGTACCTCACCACACCCGGCAAGCTGTGCCCCATGAACGGGCAGTTCTCACCCTTGGACCGCCAGGTTTCGCCGGCCACGGTCGAGGCCGCAGGGTCGAACAGTACGATATCTGCCGCCCCGCCCACCGCCAACTTGCCCGCCGGCAGGCGCAAGGCCTCGGCAGGTCCGGCGCTGAGGCGCGCCAGTAACGTTGGCAGGTCCAGCAAACCGTCTTCCACCAACGTCATCGCCAGTGGCAGCAATAACTCAACGCTGCTGATGCCCGGTTCGGTGGCACCGAATGGCGCCAGCTTCGCATCGCGCTCATGGGGCTGATGATGGCTGGAAATAGCTGAGATCACGCCCGTCTTCACCGCTTCACGCAGGCCATCGCGGTCGGCGCGGGTGCGCAGCGGCGGCTGGACGTGATAGAGGCTGCTGAAGTCGATCAGTGCTTCGTCGGTCAGGATCAGCTGGTACAGCGCGACGTCGGCCGTTACCGGCAGGCCGCGCGCCTGGGCCTGGGCAATCAGGGCGACGCCGCGGGCGCTGGTGAGCTGGCTGAAGTGCGCGCGTACGCCGCTTTGCTCGACCAGCAACAGGTCCCGGGCCAGGGCCACGGTCTCGGCAGTTTCGGGAATGCCCGGCAAACCGAGAAAACTGGCGGTCGGGCCATCATGGGCCAGGCCACCTTCGGCCAGATCATGGTCCTGGGAGTTGAAAATCACCGTCAGGTCGAAGGTCGCGGCGTATTCCAGCGCCCGGCACAAGGTGCGGGTGTTGCGGAAGCTCTCCAGGCCATTGCCGAAAGCCACGCAGCCGGCATCGCGCAATGCCACGAGCTCTGCCAGCTGCTCACCGTCCAGGCCTTTGCTCAGGGCGCCGATCGGAAACACCTTGGTATTGCCGGCCTCGCGGGCGCGATCGAGGATCAGTTCGGCCACGGCCGAGGTGTCCAGCACCGGTTTGGTCTGCGGTGGGCAGCACAGGCTGGTCACGCCGCCGGCTGCGGCGGCGCGGGTTTCGCTGATGATCGAACCTTTGCGGCTGTAACCCGGTTCGCGCAGGGCGACGTTCAGGTCAACCAGGCCAGGCGCGGCCACCAGGCCCTGGGCGTCGAGGGTGTCGACGGCGACAAAACCGGCCGGTGCAGCGCCAATGGCGACGATCTTGCAGGCTTCAACGTGGATATCAGTCACTTGATCCAGGCCGCTGCTTGGATCGATAACGCGGGCGCCGAGAATGCTGAGCTTCACTGGGCGTTCTCCTGCTCGAATTGGCGCTGGGCAGTCTGCCCGCTCATGGCCATGGACAGCACAGCCATACGAATGGCGATGCCATAGGTCACTTGGTTGAGGATGACCGAGTGCGGACCGTCCGCCACGGCGGACTCAATCTCCACCCCACGGTTGATCGGCCCCGGATGCATGACGATGGCATCCGGTTTGGCGCCGGCCAGGCGCGCAGTGGTCAGGCCGAACAGGCGGTAGAACTCGCCTTCGCTCGGCAGGAGGCCGCCGGTCATGCGTTCGCGCTGCAGGCGCAGCATGATCACCACGTCGACATCTTTCAGGCCTTCGGTCATGTCGGTGTAGACCTTCACCCCGTATTGCTCGACGCCGATCGGCAGCAGGGTTTTCGGCGCGATCACGCGGATGTCCGGGCAGCCGAGGGTTTTGAGGGCCAGCATGTTCGAGCGCGCTACCCGCGAATGCAGGATGTCGCCGACGATGGCCACCGAAAGGTTTTCGAAGCTGCCTTTGTGCCGACGGATAGTGAGCATGTCGAGCATGCCCTGGGTCGGGTGGGCATGTCGGCCGTCGCCGCCATTGATGATCGCCACTTGTGGGCAGACGTGCTCGGCAATGAAGTGGGCCGCGCCGGAGTCACCGTGACGCACGACGAACATGTCGGCGGCCATGGCTTCCAGGTTGCGCAGGGTATCGAGCAGGGTTTCCCCCTTGCTCGCCGACGATGTGGACACGTTGAGGGTGATCACGTCGGCCGACAGCCGCTGGGCCGCCAGTTCAAAGGTGGTGCGGGTGCGGGTGGAGTTCTCGAAGAACACGTTACACACGGTCTTGCCACGCAGCAACGGGACTTTTTTCACCGCCCGGGCGCCGACTTCGAGGAACGAGTCCGCGGTGTCGAGGATTTCCGTCAGCAACTCGCGGCGCAGACCGTCGAGCGAGAGGAAGTGGCGCAGCTGGCCCTGATCATTGAGCTGCAGCGGGCGCTTGGTTTCTAGAGGCGTCATCGCGAGGGGGACTCTCAATAGGGCGAATTAAAAGGCGAGGTCTTGCAGTTCGAGCTTGAGCTCCGGACCGGACAGTTTCACGCGCTCGTGGGCTGCCAGCGACAGGGTCGCACCCACTACGTCCGGCCGAATTGGCAACTCGCCGGCGTCCAGGTCCAGCAGGCAGACCAGCGTCACACTGGCCGGGCGGCCGTAGTCGAAGAGTTCATTCAGGGCGGCGCGGATGGTCCGGCCACTCATCAGCACGTCGTCGATCAGCACCAGATGCTGGCCTTCGATCTCGAAGGGCAGGGCTGACGGGCGCACTTGCGGGTGCAGGCCGTTCTGGCTGAAATCGTCACGGTAGAAGGAAACGTCCAGCGTGCCCAAGGGCGAGTCGCTGCCCAGTTCGTCGAGCAGCGCTTGGGCGACCCAGATGCCGCCGGTACGAATGCCGATGTAACGCGGTTCGCTGATGCCACGGTGTTCCAGGTGGTCCTTGAGGCGAATCGCCATCTGGCTGATCAGTTCGCCGGGATTAGGCAGGCTCATGGTTTGCTCCTTCTTCGGCCCGAGCCCAGCTTTTGGGGTATAGCGCGTGCGCGGGGCTCGGGTTGTAGCTAAAAGAGACGCGCAGCGGCTCATCAGGATCTGTTGCGGTCAGGATTCGAACAGCGCGGTGTTTTCGTCGAGCCAGCCTTGCAGCAGCAGGGCGGCGGCGATGGCGTCGACCGGGTTGTCGCGGTAACTGCCCTTTTGCCCGCCGCGATCACGCCGCTCGCCCTTGGCTTCAAAGGTGGTCAGGCGTTCGTCGTGGGTATAGAAGGGCAGGTTGTAACGGCCATTCAGGCGCCGGGCGAATTTTTCCGCCCGCAGGCACATGTCGCTCGGTGTGCCGTCCATGTTCAATGGCAGGCCGACCACCACGGCATCGGGTTTCCACTCCTTGATCAGCGCTTCGACCTGATTCCAGTCGGGAATGCCGTTCTGTGCCTTCAAGGTGCACAGCTCGCGGGCCTGTCCGGTAATCACCTGGCCGACCGCGACGCCGATCTGTTTAGTGCCGTAATCGAAACCCAGAATCAACCGCAGGGCCATCAAGCGTGCCCCGCCTGGCTGGTCAGCAGGCTGAGATTGACGCCCAGATGTCTGGCCGCCGCTTCCAGGCGCAATTCACTGCTGGTATTGAACAGGATGTCGGCGTTGAACGGGCAGGTCAGCCAGGCATTGTCGGCCAGTTCGGCCTCCAGTTGCCCGGCTTCCCAGCCGGCGTAGCCCAGGGTGATGACGCTTTTCGCGGGGCCGACGCCGTCGGCGATGGCGAACAGCACGTCCTGGGAGGTCGACAGCGACAACTCGCCTTCCAGATCAACGGTCGCCTGAAAGGTTTTCCCCGACGGATGCAGGACAAAACCGCGATCGGTCTGCACCGGCCCGCCGATAAAGATCGGCACATGCTGGCAGAGGGCTGGCGGTTCGATGTCGGGGCGCAATTGCTCGAGGATATCGGCCAGGTTCAGGTCTTGCGGACGGTTGACCACCAGCCCCATGGCTCCATTGGCCGTGTGCTCGACGATGTAGGTCAAGGTGTGCGCAAAGTTCGGGTCGGCCATGTGAGGCATGGCGATCAGGAAGTGATGCTTGAGGTAGCTGGGGCTGACGTTCTTCATGAGCACTAGTGTGGCGTTGGAGGGGCGAACTGACAAGCCGGGGATGCACAGGAAATACCCCGAATTCCAGCAAACACCCTATACCCTGTGGGAGCGGGCTTGCCCGCGATGATGGCGGTACAGTCAAAATTGATGTGTCAGACAGACCGCTATCGCGGGCAAGCCCGCTCCCACAGGGCTATGCGTTGGGGTTAATTACTGGACAACCGGTCGCCGCGGGCGAATTTCCAGGTGCGGATGATTTCCAGCCGGTCGATGTCCGACAAGTCCCCGGTAAACGGCGAAAACGGCGCTGCAAGCCGCACAATGCGCTGCGCTGCCTGGTCCAGCAGCGGTTGCCCGGACGACTCCAGCACCAACACTTCATACAGCGAGCCGTCGCGGTTGATCGAGACCATCAGGCGCAAATTGCCGTAAATCTGTTTGCGCCGGGCCTCGTCCGGGTAATTGAGGTTGCCGATGCGTTCGACCTTCTTGCGCCATTCGTCCTTGTACCAGGCGCCCTTGTCACGCATGGTCGAGGCGGCGCTCAGGCGGTGGATACGCGGGCGCTTGGCGTACAGCTGTTGTTCGTTGGCCAGTTCCGCTTCGAGGCTGGCGATGTCGCTGGACAGCTGTTCACTGTCGAACGTCGGCGCCGCCACCTTGGGTTTGGTGTCGGTCTTGGGCTCTGCGGTTTTGGCCGGGGCTTTTTTCGGTTTGGGCGCGACGGTCGTCACGGCTGCCTTGGCCGGGGCTTGCTGTACTTCAGGCTTGGCCGCCGGCGGTGGCGTGACTTTCTTCACCTTGTTGTCCTGGAACGGCGCGACCTCGGTGGTCTTGGGGATCGCCTTTTTATCCAGGGTGCCGCTGCCTTGCTGGTTTTCCTGGGCAAGGAAATCGGCTTTTTCCGGCTTTTTTTCGCTTTTGAAGGTGGCGAGGGTGATTTCCAGGGTTTTGCTGATCTGCTTGGGTTCGACCATCGTAAAGCCGATACCCAAGAGCAAGGCCAGGTGAATCAGCGCCGCGAGGAACAGGGTAAAACCGAGGCGATCGACCGGGCGCACACCACGATGGGCGAGTTCAGCGGGCAGATCGGACGGAAGCGTCATGACAAAAAAACCAACATCGCGTTTTTACGGGCCCGGCATGATAACGCAATGTTGGTTTTTAGCTTCAAGCGACAAGCTTCGAGCGACAAGCTGTATGCCGCGTGCTTCAAACTTGCGGCTTGAGGCTTGCAGCTTGGAGCTTCTTCTCAATGGCATCCATCAGCAGACCACCGATGTCGGTGCCGAACGCATTATCAATCTCGCGAATGCAGGTCGGGCTGGTGACGTTGATTTCCGTCAGGTGCTCGCCGATCACATCGAGACCGACGAACAGCAGGCCTTTCTCGCGCAGGGTCGGGCCGACTTGGGCGGCGATCCAGCGGTCTTTCTCGGTCAGCGGACGCGCTTCGCCACGCCCACCGGCGGCCAGGTTGCCCCGGGTTTCGCCCGCCGCCGGGATGCGCGCCAGGCAGTAATCCACCGGTTCGCCATCGATCATCAGGATGCGCTTGTCGCCATCGACGATCGCCGGCAGGTAACCCTGGATCATGATCTGCTGATTGCCATGCAGGGTCAGGGTTTCGAGGATCACCGACAGGTTCGGGTGGCCGGCGGTGTGGCGGAAGATCGACGATCCGCCCATGCCATCCAGCGGCTTGAGGATCACGTCGCCGTGGTGATCGGCGAACTCACGCAATACGTCCGGGCGACGGCTGACGATGGTCGGCGGTGTGCACTGCGGGAACAGCGTGGCGAACAGTTTCTCGTTGCAGTCGCGCAGGCTTTGCGGCTTGTTGACCACCAGTACGCCAGCGCGCTCGGCCTGCTCCAGCAGGTACGTGGAGTAGACGAACTCCATGTCGAACGGCGGGTCCTTGCGCATCAGGATCACGTCCAGATCGCTCAGCAGCGAATCCTGCTCGGCGTCCAGTTCGAACCATTTTTCCGGGTTGGCGAAGACTTTCAATGGACGCATCCGCGCCCGCGCTTCGCCTTCGGCCTGGTACAAATCCCGCTGTTCCATATAGAACAGTTCCCAGCCGCGCTTCTGCGCGGCCAGCAGCATGGCCAGCGAGCTATCCTTTTTATAGGAGATGCCGGCAATAGGATCCATGACAATCCCGACGCGAACGCTCATGGGTTTTTCCTCGAAAAAATTGTGGGGTTATGGCGATCTTCTGTAGGAGCGAGCGGTGCGGCGATCCGACTTGCCCGCGAAGAACGATGACGCGGTGTGCCTGCAAAACCGTGCCGCCTGCTTCGCGGGCAAGCCTCGCTCCTACAAAAAAATCAATCCAAAGGACCGTATAAAAGTGGCGTCAGAGTGGCGCTGAGTGTGTTCCGGGTCAAGGAAAAACCGCCGCGCCAGTCCCCCGATAGATTGGAGTTGGAGACTGTGCTAAAAAGGCTGCCATATCGTGTGGGGCCTTGAACATCAAGGGTTTCAAGCCTCCGGTGGGCGCACATGGACAATTTTATTCGCAAAGGCGACGGTAGAGCACTTATGGAACAGCATTCCAGCGCCTTGAAGGTCATGGTGATCGACGATTCGAAGACGATTCGCCGCACCGCCGAAACGCTATTGAGGAATGTGGGTTGTGAGGTCATCACGGCCATCGATGGTTTCGATGCCCTGGCCAAGATTGTCGATAATCACCCCGGCATCATCTTTGTCGACATCATGATGCCGCGTCTGGACGGTTATCAGACCTGCGCCTTGATCAAGAACAACAGCGCGTTCAAATCCACACCGGTGATTATGCTGTCGTCCAAGGACGGGCTGTTCGACAAGGCCAAGGGGCGCATCGTCGGCTCCGACCAGTTTTTGACCAAACCTTTCAGCAAGGAAGAACTGCTGAACGCGATCCAGGCCCATGTTCCGGGCTTCGCCGCCGTTTTGCCGCAGTAAGACACCACAGTGACGCTCGGCCAGCGGGCCCGGTGTCGACAAGAATGGGGAAGACCATGGCACGTATTCTGATCGTCGATGATTCGCCGACCGAAATGTACAAACTGACCGGCATGCTGGAAAAGCACGGTCATGAAGTGTTGAAAGCCGAAAACGGCGCCGACGGCGTGGCCCTGGCCCGCCAGGAAAAACCCGACGCGGTGCTGATGGACATCGTCATGCCCGGCCTCAACGGTTTTCAGGCGACCCGTCAGCTGACCAAAGACCCGGAAACCGGACACATTCCGGTGATCATCATCACCACCAAGGATCAGGAAACCGACAAGGTCTGGGGCACGCGTCAGGGCGCCAAGGACTACCTGACCAAACCGGTCGACGAAGACACCCTGATCAAGACCCTGAACAACGTGCTGGCCGGTTGATAGCCCTGCCATGACCGAGTCGCTGACCGCCTTCGAACTGCTGCTGCAGATCGATCGGCGTTGTCGTCTGCTGGCGGCGGATCTACCGTCCCAGCCGTTCCGACAGGACAGCTGGAGCGGTATCGGTTTTCGCCTGGGCGAGCGCTGGTACGTCGCGCCCATGGGTGAAATCAGCGAAGTGTTGCACGAGCCGCGGTTCACCCAGCTGCCAGGCGTCAAGCCTTGGGTCAGGGGCGTTGCCAACTTGCGCGGGCGATTGCTGCCGATCATGGATGTGTGTGGCTTCTTCGGTCATGAACTGTCGCCTCTGCGCAAGCAGCGGCGGGTGCTGGTGGTCGAGCATGGCGATATGTTCGCCGGGTTGATGGTCGATGAAGTCTTCGGCTTGCAGCACTTCGCCCAGGACAGCCTGGAGCCGGCCGACAGTGGGCACGGGCCGATTTCGGCGTTCGTCACCGGCTGTTTTCAGCGCGAGCAGAGCTGGCAGGTGTTCAGTCCGTTTGCGTTGGTGCAGTCGCAAAGTTTCCTGAACGTCGCCGCATAACCCTGTAGGAGCGAGCGGTGCGGCGATCCGACTTGCCCGCGAAGCAGACGGCGCGGTTTTTTCAGGCACACCGCGTCATCGTTCTTCGCGGGCAAGCCTCGCTCCTACAGGGGGCGTCAAGTAAATTGGGCAGGACAGGCGAGGACCGATGACAAAAGCAAAAACAGGCAAGCCGGAAGGCTCGCGCAGCCGCTCACAGATCATCGCGCTGTTCATCGCGCTGATCGTCTTCATCATGCTGCTGTTCGCCCACTTCGCTTACCTCAATACCCAGGCCACGTACGACAAGCAGTACATCGGTCACGCCGGCGAGCTGCGCGTGCTGTCCCAGCGCATCGCCAAGAACGCCACCGAAGCCGCGGCGGGCAAGGCGGCGGCGTTCAAACTGCTCAGCGACGCGCGCAATGATTTTGCCCGGCGTTGGGGCTATTTGAAGAATGGCGACCCCTCCACCGGCCTGCCGCCGGCACCGTCTACCGTGCGCCCGGAAATGCGCGCCGTGCAGCTGGATTGGGAGCGTCTGCTGAACAACACCGACACGATCCTCGCAAGCGAACAGACCGTCCTGTCCCTGCATCAGGTCGCCGCCACCCTGGCCGAAACCGTGCCGCAGCTGCAGGTCGAATACGAAAAGGTCGTCGAAATCCTCCTGCAGCGCGGTGCTCCGGCCGCACAGGTGGCGATGGCCCAGCGTCAGACGCTGCTGGCTGAACGTATCCTCGGCGCGGTGAACACCGTGCTGTCCGGAGACGAAAGCTCGCAACAGGCCGCCGACGCGTTTGGCCGCGACGCCGCGCGATTCGGCCAGGTGCTCACTGGCATGCTCCAGGGTAATCCGGTGCTGAAGGTGAGCCAGGTCGAAGACCGCGATGCCCGCGCCCGGTTGATCGAGATTTCCGAACTGTTCGAATTCGTCTCGGGTTCGGTGGACGAAATCCTCGAAACGTCGCCGGAGCTGTTCAAGGTCCGGGAATCGGCCAGCAGCATTTTTACCTTGTCGCAAACCCTGCTCGACGAAGCCTCGCACTTGGCCACCGGGTTCGAAAACCTCGCCGGCGGGCGCAATACCGACACCATTGGCGGCTATGTACTGGGCCTCGCGGCGCTGATGTCGATCATCCTCATCGGGCTGGTGATGGTGCGTGAAACCAATCGTCAGTTGCGCGAGACTGCCGAGAAGAACGAGCGCAACCAGACCGCAATCATGCGGCTGCTGGACGAAATCGAGGACCTGGCCGATGGCGACCTGACCGTGACCGCTACGGTGACCGAAGACTTTACCGGCACCATCGCCGACTCGATCAACTACTCCGTCGATCAGCTGCGGGACCTGGTGGCGACGATCAACCTCACGGCCGGCCAGGTTGCCGCCGCCGTGCAGGAAACCCAGGCCACCGCCATGCACCTGGCGCAGGCCTCGGAACATCAGGCCCAGCAGATTGCCGAAGCGTCGACGGCGATCAACGACATGGCTGAGTCCATCGATCAGGTCTCGGCCAACGCGGCCGAATCTTCGGCGGTGGCCGAGCGTTCGGTGGAAATCGCCAACAAGGGCAACGAGGTGGTGCATAACACGATCCGCGGCATGGACAATATTCGCGAGCAGATTCAGGACACCGCCAAGCGTATCAAGCGATTGGGTGAGTCTTCCCAGGAAATCGGCGATATAGTCAGCCTGATCGATGACATTGCCGACCAGACCAACATCCTCGCCCTGAATGCGGCGATCCAGGCATCCCTGGCCGGTGACGCCGGACGCGGTTTCGCCGTGGTGGCCGACGAAGTGCAACGACTGGCCGAACGTTCGTCCGCCGCGACGCGACAGATCGAAACCCTGGTGCGGGCGATCCAGACCGACACCAACGAAGCCGTGATTTCCATGGAGCAGACCACCACCGAAGTGGTGCGCGGCGCGCGTCTGGCGCAGGATGCCGGGGTGGCCCTGGAAGAAATCGAAGGGGTGTCGAAGACCCTTGCGGCGCTGATCCAGAGTATTTCCAACGCCGCGCAGCAACAGACGTCTTCGGCCGGGCAGATTTCCCTGACGATGAACGTGATCCAGCAGATCACCACGCAGACCTCGTCCGGTTCCACGGCCACCGCCGAAAGCATCGGCAACCTGGCGAAAATGGCCAGTCAGCTGCGGCGCTCGGTGTCGGGTTTCACCTTGCCGGCCACCCGAGCGCAGGCTGCTGATAAAGTGTGAAGCGCCCTGGGGCGTATGATTCCTGATTGGGGTGCGGACTGGAGTGGTTATGGGTGATCGGCACGACTATGTGGCCCTCGAGTGGGTCAAGGGCGAGATTGCCGAAACGTTGAAAGTGGCGCATCAGGCAATCGTGACCTTGCTGGATGACCCACAGGCGACGCACGCCCTGAGCGAATGCCTGGCGTGCATCCATCAGGCTCATGGCAGCTTGCAGATGGTCGAGTTCTACGGCGCGGCGCTGTTCGCCGACGAAATGGAGCAATTGACCCGCGCCCTGCTGCGCGACCGTGTCAGCCTCCGCGAGGAGGCGATCCATCTGTTGCTGCAGGCCCTCGGGCAACTGCCGATCTACCTCGACCGGGTGCAAGGCGCCCGTCGGGACCTGCCGCTGGTCATGTTGCCGCTGATCAACGATCTGCGCACCGCCCGAGGCGAAAGCCTGTTGTCGGAAACCAGCCTGTTCATCCCGCAATTGCCGGACCTGCCTCCACTGGATGAGGAATCTCTGGCGTTGCTGGAACCGGCGGATTTACCTGATGTGTTACGCAAGCTGCGGCAGATGCTGCAGATGGCCCTGGCCGGATTGCTGCGCGAACAGGATGAGGAGACTAATCTCGGGTACCTGACCCAGGTGTTTTCGCGCCTGGAAGGGCTGTGTGGCCCTGCGCCCCTGGGGCCGTTGTGGCAAGTCGCCTCGGCGCTGGTCGAAGGCATGCGCAGCGGCGCGATCGCCAACAGCCCGGCCTTGCGAAGCCTGTTCAAGGAGGCCGATCAGGCGCTCAAACGGCTGCTCGAACGGGGCATGCCCGGCATCAATCAGCCGGCGCCACCGGTGTTGCTCAAGCGTTTGCTGTTTTACATTGCCAAGGCCGAACACCCCACCGGGCAGATGCTGACCATGAAAGATCGCTACGGACTGGACGATGCGCTGCCTGACAGTGCGCTGGTCAATGAAGAACGGGCACGGCTGGCCGGCCCCGACCGCGACGCCATGCGCTCGGTGCTGGCGGCGCTGTGCGAAGAACTGGTGCGGGTCAAGGAGCGCCTCGATCTGTTCGTGCGCAGCGACCGTCAGCACACCTCGGACCTCGACAGCTTGTTGGCGCCGCTGCGGCAAATCGCCGATACCCTGGCAGTGCTCGGTTTCGGCCAGCCACGCAAGGTCATCATCGATCAGTTGGCGGTGGTACTGAGCCTTGCCCAAGGCCAGCGCGAGCCCAATGACGCGATCCTGATGGACGTCGCCGGCGCCTTGCTCTATGTCGAAGCGACCCTGGCCGGCATGGTTGGCACCGTCGAGCCGCAAAGCCAGGAAGAAAGCCGTCTGCCGACCACCGACCTGACGCAGATCCACCAGATCGTGATCAAGGAAGCACGCATTTGCCTGCAACAGGCCAAGGACATGATCGTCGACTACATCGACGCCGACTGGGATCGCCAGCACCTGCAGCCATTGCCGGCTCTGCTGACCCAGGTACGCGGCGCGCTGGCGATGATTGCGTTGAGCCGCGCGGCGAGCCTGATCGAAACCTGCAACCAATTTATCCACGAGCATCTGTTGCTGGATCCGGATCACCCCGGCTGGCAGGAACTCGACAGCCTGGCCGACGTCGTGACCAGCATCGATTACTACCTGGAACGCCTTGGCGACGATCCCGAAGCGCCGGGCGAACATCTGCTCGACGTCGCGCAAAAGAGTCTGGCCTCCCTCGGTTTTTTCCCCAGCGAGCAACAGATGCCGGTGCTTGAAGAGGTGCTCAGTCCGACGCAGGCACGGGTCATGCGCGATCATCAGGAACTGGACGATCCGGCCATCTTGCAGACCCTGGCCGATGTGCTGGCCAGTCCCGTCTCTGCCGTCAACCCGCCCGCCTTGACCACCCCCGGCAGCCTGTTGCCGCCGCCGGCCAGCGAAGAGCGGGTGGCCGAAATTGCCGCCAATGACCAGCGCCAGCGCAATGATGTCGATCAATTGGCCGCGCGTGCCCATGCGCTGGCCAAGGGCGATGAACCGCCGGCGGATGAGGTCACGCAGGATGTTGCGGCGCTTGATCCGGTGTTGCTGGAGATTTTTCGCAACGAAGCCGAAACCCATTTGGGCAGTCTCAACCGCTTCCTCGACCGGGCCGCCGAGCAGGTGCCGTTGCAGGCCAGCGACGAGTTGCAGCGGGCCTTGCACACCCTCAAAGGCAGCGCCTCCATGGCGGGCGTTTTGCCAATTGCCGAGCTGGCAGCGCCGCTGGATCAATTGACCAGGGAATACAAGGCCCACCTGCTTGCGCTGGATCTGGATGAAGTCGAACTGTTGCTGGAGGCTGAAGGACTGTTCCGCCTCGGGCTGCGTCAACTCAAGCGCGACCCGCTGGCCGGGATTCCCGGTGCCCGCTCGTTGATCGAGCGCACCCAGGCGTTACTGGCCGAGCGTCTGCAAAGTCTACTGAGTGCACCCAATGCCGGGCTGCGCATCAAGCGCGATCCGCAGTTGATCAACAACTTTCTCGCCCAGGGCATGGACATTCTGCTGGATGCCGAAAGCCTGCTGCGGCGTTGGCAGCAACATCCCGGCGAGCGGCAGGAACTCAGTGCACTGCTGGACGAATTGACCACCTTGGGCGAAGGCGCGCACCTGGCCGATCTGCATCCGGTGGATGAGCTCTGCGAAGCCTTGCTCGACCTCTATGGCGCGGTGGAGGAAAGCAGCCTGGCGGTCAGTGAGCGGTTTTTTCACGAGGCGCAAAGTGCCCACGAAGCACTGATCAATATGCTCGACGAACTGGCCGCCGGCCAGGAAGTCAGCCCGCAACCGGAGCGGATCCAGGCCTTGCGCGGCTTGCTCGATGAGGGTCTCGATCCCTCGGCCATGGGCCTGATCCGTAGCGACGGCAGCCGAACCCTGAGCATTCGCGAGCTGGGCAGCGCTACGGCAGAACTGGCACAGACCGCAACCGAATTCGACCACCCGCAATCCCCTGTAGGAGCTGCGGTGCGGCGATCCGACTTGCCAGCGAAGGATTCACAGGCGCCGCGTTTATCCAGGGAAAACGCGTCATCGTTAACGACCTTCGCTGCGGTGCGGCGATCCGACAAGCCAGCTCCTACAGGGGACCGTGTCGGGTTGGATGACGAGATCGTCGCGATCTTCCTCGAAGAAGCGGTGGATATCCTCGACAGCGCCGGCCAGGCCCTGCAACGCTGGCTGGGTGACCCGGACAACGCCGCGCCGCTGTTGTCCTTGCAGCGTGACCTGCACACCCTCAAGGGCGGTGCGCGTATGGCCGACGTCGAACCCGTCGGTGACCTGGCCCATGAGTTGGAAAGCCTTTACGAAGGCCTGGTCGATCGCCGTTTCAGTCACGGCGAAGCGTTGGCGCAGCTGCTGCAACACAGCCATGACCGACTCGCCGAGTTGCTTGAACAACTGCAAAACCAACAGCCATTGACCGATCCGGGCGAACTGATCGACGTCATACGCCAATACCGTCAGGACAATGCCCGTACCCTTGAGCGGGTCGAGCCCGCGCCGGCCGACGACTCGGCCGCCCATGATCCCGAGTTGCAGGACATCTTCCTCGAGGAAGGTTTCGACATCATTGAAAACTCTGGCGCGGCATTGGTGCGCTGGCAAGCCGAACCGAGCAATCGTCAGGAAGTGGAAACCCTGTTGCGCGATCTGCACACCCTCAAGGGGGGCGCGCGGATGGTCGAGATCGTCCCGATCGGCGACCTCGCCCATGAGCTGGAGTTTCTCTACGAAGGCCTGTCCGCTGGCGTGCTGCAAGCCACCCCCGCGTTGTTCGCGCTGCTGCAAAGCAGTCATGACCGCCTGGCGCAAATGCTCGACGCGACCCGCGCCGGGGACCCGTTGCCAGCGGCCGATCAACTGATCGACGCGATCAGGAATTTCAGCCACCCAGCGGTGCCTGAAGCGCCAGCTGTAACACTCCCAACGCACAAGCCCGAGCCGCTCGCGCTGCCACCTGACGCCGGCGTCGACATGGTCAAGGTCTCGGCTGAACTGCTCGACGACCTGGTCAACCTGGCCGGCGAAACCTCAATCTTCCGTGGTCGGATCGAGCAACAGGTCAACGATGCGCGCGTGGCCCTGAGCGAGATGGAAACCACCATCGAGCGCATGCGCGACCAGTTGCGCCGCCTCGATACCGAAACCCAGGGGCGGATTCTCAGCCGTCAGCAGGTCGACGCCGAACGCCTGGGCTACGAAGAATTCGATCCGCTGGAAATGGACCGTCATTCGCAGTTGCAGCAACTGTCGCGGGCGCTGTTCGAATCCGCCTCCGACCTGCTCGACCTCAAGGAAACGCTCGACCGGCGCAATCAGGACGCGGACAACCTGCTGCAACAGCAGGGCCGCATCAACACCGAGCTGCAGGAAGGCCTGATGCGTACGCGTATGGTGCCGTTTGAGCGCATGCTGCCGCGCTTGAAACGCATCGTCCGTCAGGTCTCCAGCGAGCTGGGCAAGGACGTGGAGTTCATCGTCGGCAACGCTGAAGGCGAGATGGACCGCAACGTGCTCGAACGCATGGCGGCGCCGCTGGAGCACATGCTGCGCAATGCCGTGGACCACGGGCTGGAGTCCGCCGAGGTGCGTATCGCGGCCGGTAAACCGGCTCAGGGGCGGATAACCCTCGACCTGTCGCGTGAGGGCGGCGACATCATTTTCGACATCCGCGACGACGGTGCCGGCGTGCCGCTGGACGCGGTCCGGCGCAAGGCGATCAAGCGCGGCCTGCTGGCGCCGGACAGCAACATCAGCGACCGCGACGTGCTGCAGTTCATCCTGCAGCCGGGATTCTCCACCGCCGAGAAAATCACCCAGATTTCCGGGCGGGGCGTCGGTATGGACGTGGTTCACGAAGAGGTCCGGCAACTCGGCGGCACGATGAGCATCGACTCTGTGCCTGGGCAGGGCGTGCACTTCCGGATTCGCCTGCCGTTCACCGTATCGGTCAACCGCGCGCTGATGGTGCAGTGCGGGGAGGATCAATACGCGATCCCGCTGAATACCATCGACGGTATCGTGCGCGTGTTGCCTAACGAACTCGAAGGGCATTACCGGCTCGATCCGCCGACCTACCAATACGCCGGGCAACGCTATGAACTGTGTTACCTCGGTGAATTGCTCAAGACCAGCACCCGCCCGAAACTGCTGGGCCAGAGCCTGCCGCTGCCGGTCTTGCTGGTGCAATGCAACGAGCGACATGTTGCCGTGCAGGTCGACGCCATGGCCGGCACTCGCGAGATCGTGGTGAAAAGCCTCGGTCCGCAGTTCGCAGCGGTACAGGGTTTGTCCGGGGCAACGATCCTGGGCGATGGCCGGGTGGTGCTGATTGTCGATCTGCTGGCCCCGATCCGCGCCATGCAGGCGCGTGTGCCGCAGCGACCATTGGCTCAAGACGCGGAACCCGAGCCGCACAAACCGTTGCTGGTGCTGGTGGTCGACGATTCGGTCACCGTGCGCAAGGTCACCAGCCGTTTGCTCGAGCGCCACGGCATGAACGTGCTGACCGCCAAGGACGGCGTCGACGCCATGTTGCTGCTTGAAGAACACCTGCCGGACCTGATGCTGCTGGACATCGAAATGCCGCGCATGGACGGCTTCGAAGTGGCGACCCGGGTGCGCGCGGACGAACGCTTGCGGCACCTGCCAATCATCATGATCACCTCGCGCACCGGCCAGAAGCACCGCGACCGCGCCATGGCCATCGGCGTCAACGACTACCTCGGCAAGCCGTACCAGGAATCGGTGCTGCTCGACAGCATCGCCCTATGGAGCAAGACCCATGCTTGAGCATCGCACCAGCAACCTCACCGGACTGCTGTTGCCCCTGGCCGATCGTCACCTGATTTTGCCCAACGTCGCCGTCGCCGAGCTGATCGATTACCAACCGGGAACCCTCGATCTCGATTCGCCGCCGTGGTATCTGGGGCGGGTGACATGGCGTAACCGGCAGATTCCATTGCTCAGCTTCGAGTCGGCCTGTGGCAACAAGATCGTCATCGGTGAGCGGGCGCGGATTGTCATCCTCAATGCCCTTGGCGGGCGGCCTGAGCTGAGGTTCATTGCGCTGCTGGTGCAGGGGATTCCGCGCTCGTACAAGCTCGACAGCCAGTTGAGCTTTGTGGATGTGCCGTTGTGCGCGCTGGAACAGGCGGCTGTGCAAATAGGGGAGCAGGTGGCGAAGGTGCCGGATTTGTTGGCGCTGGAGGACTTACTTGTGGTTGCGGGGTTAGTCAATTGATCCCGTTTTTTTGCGGTGTGTGCACTGGCCTCATCGCGGGCAAGCCCGCTCCCACAGTGTCTGTGTGTTGCTTGAATCCTCCAGTCACTCACAAAACCTATGTGTGTTGCTTGAATCCTGAGTCACCCACAAAACCTGTGGGAGCGGGCTTGCCCGCGATGAGGCCAGTACGGGTAACAGAAATCTCGCATCGACCATTACGGTGACCGTAACGATCCACCACTGTGCTTGATTGATGCCCCCACCCAACACTCCTAAGGTGACTCCCACGACAGCGAACCCGTGGAGTGGTCATGACAACAACAATATCCCCCGACTCGCGATGGACGCGGCGGCGCAGCGAAAAGCAGCGGCGTCTTGCGCTGGTGCGGGGTCTGGCCGACGGTGTGGTGTTGCCCACCGATAAAATCGTTGCGGCGCTGGAGGCATTGATCCTGCCCGGCGACCGTGTGGTGCTGGAGGGCAACAACCAGAAGCAGGCGGATTTCCTCTCGCGCTCCTTGGCCAAGGCTGACCCTGGCAAGCTACACGACCTGCACATGATCATGCCCAGTGTCGGTCGCGCCGAGCATCTGGACCTGTTCGAACGCGGCATCGCCCGCAAGCTCGACTTCTCCTTTGCCGGCACCCAGAGCCTGCGCATCAGCCAGTTGCTCGAAGACGGCCTGCTGGAAATCGGTGCGATCCACACCTACATCGAACTCTATGCGCGGCTGGTGGTGGACCTGATTCCCAACGTCGTCCTCTCGGCCGGTTTCATGGCCGACCGCGCCGGCAATATCTACACCGGCCCGAGCACCGAAGACACCCCGGCATTGATCGAACCCGCCGCCTTCAGCGACGGCATTGTCATCGTCCAGGTCAATCAGTTGGTGGACGATGTCAGTGAACTGCCGCGGGTCGACATTCCGGCATCCTGGGTCGACTTCGTGGTGGTGGCCGACAAGCCGTTCTACATCGAACCGCTGTTTACCCGTGATCCACGGCACATCAAGCCCGTTCACGTGCTGATGGCGATGATGGCGATCCGCGGGATCTACGAAAAGCACAAGGTGCAATCCCTCAACCACGGCATCGGTTTCAACACCGCCGCCATCGAACTGATCCTGCCCACCTACGGTGAATCCCTCGGCCTGAAGGGCAAGATCTGCCGCAACTGGACCCTCAACCCCCACCCGACCTTGATCCCCGCGATTGAAAGCGGCTGGGTCGAAAGCGTGCATTGCTTCGGCACCGAACTGGGGATGGAAAACTACATCGCGGCCAGGCCAGACGTATTCTTCACCGGTCGCGATGGTTCCCTGCGTTCCAACCGGATGTTCTGCCAACTGGCGGGGCAATACGCGGTGGACCTGTTCATCGGCGCGACCCTGCAAGTCGATGGTGACGGGCATTCCTCCACCGTGACCCGCGGCCGCCTGGCCGGTTTCGGCGGTGCGCCAAACATGGGCCACGACCCGCGCGGTCGTCGCCACGGCACGCCGGCCTGGCTCGACATGCGTCACGACGATGCGCCCGAAGCATTGCTCGAACGCGGCAAAAAACTGGTGGTGCAAATGGTCGAGACCTTCCAGGAGGGTGGCAAACCGACCTTCGTCGAGACCCTCGACGCCGTGGAGGTGGCCAGGAAAAGCGGCATGCCGCTGGCGCCGATCATGATCTACGGCGATGACGTCACGCACCTGCTGACCGAAGAAGGCATCGCCTATCTGTACAAGGCTCGGTCCCTTGAAGAACGCCAGGCAATGATTGCCGCCGTCGCCGGGGTGACGGTCATCGGCCTGCGCCACAACCCGAAAGACACCGCGCGCATGCGCCGTGAAGGCCTGATCGCCTTGCCCGAAGACCTCGGCATCCGCCGCACCGACGCCACCCGCGAATTGCTCGCCGCCAAAAGCGTGGCCGACCTGGTCGAGTGGTCCGGTGGCCTGTACAACCCGCCCGCCAAATTCAGGAGCTGGTAATGCACGCATTCAACCTGCAACCCAAACCTCTGTCACTGGCCGAACGGCTGGCGGACCTGGCGGTGGACGCGCTGATCGACGAAGCCGACCTGTCGCCAAAACCGGCGCTGGTCGACCGTCGCGGCAATGGCGCTCATACCGATTTGCACCTGGGGCTGATGCACGCTTCGGCGCTGTCGCTGTGGCCGGCGTTCAAGGAAATGGCGCAAGCGGCCGTCGAGTTTGGCGAGGTCGGTTTGCCGCTGCGTGAAGCCATCGGGCGGATCGGTCGGGAAGGGGAGCAAGCGATGCTCGCCACCACCAGCGGCGTGAATACTCATCGCGGGGCGATCTGGGCCTTGGGCTTGTTGGTCACTGCCGCCGCGCTGGAACCCGAATCCACTGCCCCAGGCGCGATTGCTTTACGCGCCGCACGCCTGGCATTACTCGACGACCGTTATGCGCCGCATCCGCTCAGCCACGGCGCGCTAGTCGCCCAACGTTACGGCGCGCGCGGTGCTCGTGAAGAAGCGCAGCTGGGTTTTCCGGCGGTGATTCAACGGGCGCTGCCGCAACTCAAACACAGCCGTGCTGCCGGCCATGGCGAACAGAACGCCCGGCTCGATGCCTTGCTGGCGATCATGAGCAGCCTGGCCGATACCTGCGTGCTCTACCGCGCAGGCGAAACGGGCTTGCACACCATGCAACTCGGCGCCCAAGCGGTGCTTGACGCAGGTGGCAGCGCCAGCCTCACCGGCCGCCGCCGCTTGCATCAACTGGACCAACAATTAATCGCGTTGAACGCTTCGCCTGGCGGCGCTGCGGACTTGCTCGCAGCCTGTCTGTTCCTCGACCGTATCGAGTCTGGCGACAGCATCATCCAGGGAGCTTTCTGATGGAAACCTTATCCTTTGAATTCGCCGCCGGGCAGCCGCCACGCGGTCGTACGGTGGTGGGCTGTGTCGGCTCGGGCGATCTGGAAGTGCTGATCGAACCGGGCCAGGCCGGCAAGCTGACGATCCAGGTGCAGACCTCGGTCAACGGCAGCGAACAACGCTGGCAGCATCTGTTCGCGCGGATGTTCGACGGTCAGACACCACCGGCGATGGCCATCGACATCCATGACTTCGGCGCGACGCCGGGTGTGGTGCGCTTGCGTCTGGAACAAGGCTTCGAGGAGATCGGCCATGAGTGACAGCGCAGCGCTTCTACAGCCATACCTGCAAAGACGCAGCTTCGTCGAACTCGGCGCGCGGCAACGAGCCAAGGCTCTGCTCGACGCCGGCACCTTCCGCGAGTTGCTCGACCCGTTCCAACGCGTCATGTCGCCGTGGCTTTCGCGCCAGGGCGTAGTGCCGCAAGCCGATGACGGCGTGGTGATCGCCAAGGGCAGCATCGCAGGTTTGCCGGTGGTGATCGCCGCGATTGAAGGTGCATTCCAGGGCGGCAGCCTCGGTGAAGTCGGCGGGGCGAAGATTGCCGGCGCACTGGAACTGGCCGCCGAAGACAACCGCAACGGCATTCCCACCCGCGCCGTGTTGCTCCTGGAAACCGGCGGCGTGCGCTTGCAGGAGGCCAACCTCGGGTTGGCGGCGATTGCCGATATTCATGCCGCGATTGTCGATCTGCGCCAGTACCAGCCGGTGATCGGCGTCGTAGCCGGCAGTGTCGGTTGCTTCGGCGGGATGTCGATTGCCGCCGGGTTGTGCAGTTATTTGCTGGTGACTCAGGAAGCACGGCTCGGTCTGAACGGTCCGCAAGTGATCGAACAGGAAGCCGGGCTTGAGGAGTACGACTCCCGCGACCGTCCGTTCATCTGGAGCCTGACCGGTGGCGAGCAGCGATTTGCCAGTGGCCTGGCCGATGGTTTTGTCGCCGACGATGTGGCGCAGATTCAGGCGCACGTCAGCCAGTTGCTGCAAAAGGGCTTGCCTGAGCAACAACGCAGCCGTCAGGCCGAACTGTTCCTGCAACGGTTGGCCCGCCTGGATGCCGAGCCGCAAATCGAGCCGGCGACGGTTCGCGATCTGTATCAAGGAGAACGCTCATGAGTTCGTATTCCCTGAGGGGCTTGCACTGGTTCAATGCCTTGAGTGCAGGCGCGAAACCGGTCGAGGGTTTGCCTGCTTCCTTGAAGGTTGCCGATGGTGTTCTGGGTGATCGATCCGTTCGATTCATCGCCGTGGTCGCTGATCCCGATAACCGCTTCGTCCGCGCCCGCAACGGCGAGGTGGGTCTGCTGGAAGGTTGGGGCCTGGCCAAGGCTGTGGATGAAGCGATCGCAGCCGATCTGGATCAACCGCACAAACGCGCCTTGATCGCCATCGTCGATGTGCCCAGTCAGGCTTACGGCCGACGCGAAGAAGCGCTCGGCATTCATCAGGCATTGGCCGGGGCGGCAGACAGTTATGCCCGTGCGCGCCTGGCCGGCCACGCCGTGATCGGCTTGCTGGTGGGCAAGGCCATGTCCGGGGCGTTTCTGGCTCACGGTTATCAGGCCAATCGGCTGATCGCCCTGCGTGATCCGGGGGTGATGGTGCATGCGATGGGCAAGGCGTCGGCGGCGCGGGTGACCTTGCGCAGTGTCGAAGAACTCGAAGCCCTGGCCGCCAGCGTGCCGCCGATGGCGTATGACATCGACAGCTATGCCAGCCTGGGTTTGCTCTGGGAGACCCTGTCGGTGGAGCAGATCGAGCAGCCGACCGCGGCAGATCTGACCCGGGTGACTGAATGCCTGAGCCAGGCGATTGGCGATGTCGCTGCCACCGGTCGTGATCTGAGCAGCCGCTTGGGCGCGAGCAACCGCGCGGCATCGAGCAAGGTTCGGCAGCTGTTGAGGGCGCAGTGGTGAGCACGTTTCTGGCCCACGACTTGCTCTGGGGGATGACCCCGGAGCAGCTGCCAGCGGACGCACCGTCGTGGGTGACCGAGTCGATCGGCGCGGGTCAGCCGGTGGTGGTTCGGCGTGCGTTGAGCGCAACGGGTCGAATCGCGGTCGGGGTGCGGGGGCGGTTGCGCGAGCAGCGGTATGCAACGTCGATGGCGATCGATGCGATCCAGCGTCGGGTGCAGCCGGAAGCGCTTTGTCATGTCTCGATTGATCGGGCGTTACCCGCCGTGCGTGCCCTTGATCTACTGCGTCCGCGGCTCGATGGCTGTGGTTGGGTCTGGGGCGTCAGTGGCAGCGCCGGGTTCGAGTTGGCCAGCGGCTTTGCGGCATTGCACGAGCACAGCGACCTCGACCTGATCCTGCGCACACCGCAACCGCTGAGCCGTACCCGGGCGCAGGCACTGGTGAGTCTTCTCGACAGCGCTGCGTGTCTGGTGGACATGCAGTTGCAGACGCCTTTCGGCGCTGTCGCCTTGCGCGAATGGGCCAGCCCGGCACGTCGGGTGTTGCTGAAAAATGCGCGCCAGGCCTGCCTGGTGATTGATCCCTGGAATTCCCGGGAGCAAGCAGCGTGAGCAGTCTGCTGGTGTTCCCCGGTCAGGGCGCGCAGCAGCCGGGCATGCTCCATCAGTTGCCTCGGGAAACGGTGGACGAGGCGAGTGAAGCCCTCGGCGAAGACGTATTGCTTCTGGATTGTGCACAAGCCTTGAAGTCGACTCGAGCGGTTCAGCTTTGCCTGCTGATCGCTGGAGTGGCAGCTTCACGACAGTTGTCGGTGCCGGCGGATTACGTCGCCGGATTGTCCATCGGTGCCTATCCGGCGGCGGTGGTGGCCGGTGCCTTGGGTTTCAGCGATGCGCTGCACCTGGTCAGCCTGCGCGGTGAACTGATGCAGCAGGCTTATCCACAGGGCTACGGCATGACCGCGATCATCGGTCTGGAGCTGGCCATGGTCGAAGGGTTGCTGGCGCAGGTTCACAGCGCTGATACGCCGGTTTATCTGGCCAATATCAACGCCGACAACCAAGTGGTCATCGCCGGCAGCGACTGCGCCATGAAAGCGGTGGCCGGGCTGGCAAAAGGCTGCGGTGCGGGACTGGCCAAACGTCTGGCCGTGAGCGTGCCGTCACATTGTCCACTGTTGGATGCGCCCGCAAAAACCCTGGCGGAAGCCTTCGCCAACGTGCAGTTGAAAACACCAGCGCCGGGCTATCTGAGCGGCAGCCGCGCGCGGCCGGTGACCAACATCGAGGCGTTGCGCGATGACCTGGCTTTCAACATGTGCCGCGTGGTGGATTGGCGGGGCACGGTACAAAGCGCCTACGAGCGCGGTGTACGGCTACAGATCGAATTGCCGCCCGGTACCGTGCTCACCGGGCTGGCGCGCCGGGTGTTCGAGCAGGGCACCGTGATTGCCTTCGACGGTGCGCGGCTCGATACCTTGCAGGCGTTGTTGCGTGAGGAGGGAAGCCGCCAACCCTAGAACACGACTCAGGCCTTCGAACAACAAAAACAACATTCGACGATGCACTTTGAGGACTACAACAATGATTATTTACGGTGTGGCGCTGTTGGCGATCTGTACGCTGGCAGGGGTGATCATGGGTGACATGCTCGGCGTGTTGCTAGGTGTGAAGTCCAACGTCGGCGGCGTCGGGATCGCGATGATCCTGCTGATCTGTGCCCGGTTGTGGATGCAAAAACGGGGCGGCATGACCAGGGATTGCGAGCTGGGCGTCGGCTTCTGGGGCGCGATGTACATTCCAGTGGTGGTCGCGATGGCGGCGCAACAGAACGTCGTCACCGCCTTGCACGGCGGTCCGGTGGCGGTGCTGGCAGCGATCGGCTCCGTGGTGATCTGCGGCTGCACCATTGCCTTGATCAGCCGTACTCATAAAGGCGAACCCTTGCCCGATGAGCCAGCAGACATAACGCCGGTTGGCGCACCCGTTGGAGGCCGCTGATATGTGGGATCTCATCGAGAAAGGGCTGGAACATAACGGTCTGGTGACGGCGTTTGCCTTTGTTGGCGTGATCATGTGGGTGTCGGTGGTGTTGTCCAAGCGACTGACGTTCGGACGCATCCATGGTTCGGCGATCGCCATCGTGATCGGGCTGGTGCTGGCCTGGGTCGGCGGCACCCTGACCGGCGGGCAAAAAGGTCTGGCGGATTTGACCCTGTTTTCCGGTATCGGTTTGATGGGCGGTGCGATGCTGCGGGACTTTGCGATCGTGGCCACGGCCTTTGAAGTGCAGGCCACCGAAGCGAAAAAAGCCGGATTGATCGGTGTGATTGCGTTGCTGCTGGGCACGATTCTGCCGTTCATTGTCGGGGCGAGCATTGCCTGGGCGTTCGGTTATCGCGATGCGGTGAGCATGACCACCATCGGTGCTGGCGCGGTGACCTACATCGTCGGGCCGGTGACCGGAGCGGCGATTGGTGCCAGCTCGGATGTGATGGCGCTGTCGATTGCTACCGGGTTGATCAAGGCGATTTTTGTGATGGTGGGTACACCGATGGCGGCGCGCTGGATGGGGCTTGATAACCCGCGCTCGGCGATGGTGTTCGGTGGGCTGGCCGGGACGGTGAGCGGTGTGACGGCCGGGCTGGCGGCGACGGATCGGCGGTTGGTGCCTTATGGCGCGTTGACCGCGACCTTTCATACCGGGCTGGGATGCTTGCTCGGGCCTTCGTTGTTGTACTTCATCGTTCGCGGGATCATGGGCTAGCCCGCCAGATAGTTGCTGCCTGTACCGACGCCATCGCGAGCAAGCTCGCTCCCACAGGGGATGTGTGGTGATTCACACATCCTCAACAACATGGCGATCTAATGTGGGAGCGAGCTTGCTCGCGATGGGAGCGGCGCGGTCCTAAGGCTGGCGATTGGCATACATCCGACACTCCGCCAACAGCGCCAGTAAATTCGGATCGCGCTCCTTGGCCTTCAGAAACACCACGCCAATGTGTTGCTGCAACCGATACTTTTCCTGCAACGGAATCAGCTTCACCCGGTTCTCATACACCGCCGCGATCCGGCCCGGCAACAACGCGTAACCCACCCCCGAACTGACCATGCTCAGCAAGGTGAAGATGTCGTTGACCTGCATCGCCACCTTGGGCTCGAACCCCGCCTGCTGGAAGACCCGTTTCCCGTCCTGATGCGTGGCGAAGCCTTGGGTCAGGGTAATGAACGTCTCGTCGCGCACTTCGGCCAGATCCACTTCGGTTCGTTGGGCGAACTTCGAGTCCGCCGGTGTGGCCAGAAAGATATCGTCGGAAAACAGCGGGATCTGCTCGCAATCCGGGTCGTTGATGCTCTCGTCCAGGGACACCAGGATCGCATCGACCTCCATGTTCTTGAGCTTGTACAACAGGTCGAAGTTCGAGCCGAGGATCAGGTCGATGTTGAGCTCGCTGCGCCGGATCTTCAGGCCCATGATCAATTGGGGCACGGTCTTCACCGTCAGCGAATACAGCGAGCCGAGCTTGAAGCGCTCGGCAGAGAACCCTGCGGCTTCGCGGGTCAGGCGCACGCTTTCGAGCACGTCCTGAATCAGCTTCTGCGCTCGCTCTTCCAGCACATAAGCGCTTTCCAGCGGTGTCAGGTTGCGGCCTTCGTGCTTGAACAGCGGGCAGCGCAGGGCGTTTTCCAGGGAATGGATTGCCCGGTGCACGCTGACATTGCTGGTCTGCAATTCGGCGGCAGCCCGTGCCAGGTTGCCGGTGCGCATGAAGGCCAGGAACACCTCGAGTTTTTTCAGGGTCAACTCTTCGTCGATCAGCATGATGCAGACTCTTATTCGAATGGCTCGATTGTGCCCAATTCCCGAGGCTCACGCTTGCTGCCCTTTGTAGGAGCTGCCGAAGGCTGCGATCTTTTGATCTTGATTTTCCGTGTCCTTGAACAGGCTGAAGATCAAGAGATCGCAGCCTCGTTTCACTCGACAGCTCCTACGGGGGATTTGCGTGCTGAAACATTGCGCTTTTAGTCTCAAGGCCTGAGCCTTGCGCGATGTTGCAACTAATTTCGAGGTGAGCAACACATGTATCACGGGGAAAGATTGAACGCCTGGACGCATTTGGTCGGCGCGGTAGCGGCGTGTGTCGGCGTGGTGTGGATGCTGGTGATCGCCGGTATGGATGGCAGCCCGTGGAAGATCGTCAGTGTGGCGATCTATGGGTTCACCTTGCTCGTGCTCTACAGCGCGTCGACCGTTTACCACAGCGTGCGCGGACGCAAGAAAGAAATCATGCAGAAGGTCGATCACTTTTCGATCTACCTGCTGATCGCCGGCAGCTACACGCCGTTCTGCCTGGTGACCCTGCGCGGGCCCTGGGGCTGGACGTTGTTCGGCATTGTCTGGGGGCTGGCGCTGATCGGCATCCTGCAAGAGATCAAGCCGCGTTCGGAAGCGCGGATCCTGTCGATCGTGATCTATGCGGTGATGGGCTGGATCGTGCTGGTGGCGGTCAAGCCCCTGCTCTCGGCGCTGGGCAGCACCGGGTTTGCCTGGCTGGCGTCGGGTGGGGTGTTGTACACCGTGGGGATTGTTTTTTTTGCCCTGGACCATCGGCTGCGGCATGCGCATGGGATCTGGCATCTGTTTGTGATTGCCGGGAGTGTGCTGCACTTTGTGGCGATTATGTTTTATGTCTTGTGAGCAGAAGATCAAAAGATCGCAGCCTTCGGCAGCTCCTACAGGGGAATGCGATCTCATGTAGGAGCTGCCGCAGGCTGCGATCTTTTAAGATTTAGAAATCACCCCAAAGCTGCTGGGCCACCGCCAATGCCACCACCGGCGCGGTCTCGGTGCGCAACACCCGAGGACCGAGGCGGGCGGCATGGAACCCGGCCGACTGCGCCTGATCAACCTCAGCATCCGACAACCCGCCCTCCGGCCCGATCAGAAACGCCAAAGTCGCAGGCTTCGCATGACTGACCAACGGCTCGGCCACCGGATGCAACACCAGCTTCAATTCTGCCTCGGTCTGTTTCAACCAATCCGCCAACAGCAGCGGCGGGTGAATCACCGGCACCCGTGAGCGCCCGCACTGCTCGCACGCGCTGATCGCAACCTGGCGCCAGTGCATCAGGCGCTTGTCGGCGCGCTCGTCCTTGAGCCGGACTTCGCAGCGGTCGCTGAAGATCGGGGTGATTTCAGTCACGCCCAGTTCGGTGGCTTTCTGGATCGCCCAGTCCATCCGCTCGCCACGGGACAGGCCCTGGCCGAGATGGATCTGCAGCGGTGACTCGACTTGTCCGCTGAAACTTTCATCGATCTGCACCACCACGCGCTTCTTGCCGACCTCTACCAGTGTGGCGCGAAACTCGTGGCCCGAGCCATCGAACAGTTGCAACGCATCGCCCTCGGCCATGCGCAGCACGCGGCTGATGTAATGGGCCTGCGCCTCGGGCAGCTCGTGCTCGCCGGTGCTCAGGGGGGCGTCGATAAAGAAGCGGGACAGTCTCATGCGGGTTCTCTGGAAAAAAGGTGTGATCGTCTGAAGGTCGTGCCGACCTTATCGCTGGCAAGCCAGCTCCTACACGGATTTATGGTTACCGAAAATGTTGTGCACGACACTCACCTGTAGGAGCTGGCTTGTCGGATCGCCGCACCGCAGCGAAAGCGGACTTCCAGTCCCCACAGGATTGCGGATGAAATCAATCAACCCGGATCACGGAAACCCGGATGAAAGTCCTTCGGCACCGAAACGCTGACGCTGTCACGGGTAGCAATGTCGATCCCTTCGCTGGCCACTTCAGCCAGAAAATCGATCTGCTCCGGCGTGATCACGTAGGGTGGCAGGAAATACACCACGCTGCCCAGCGGTCGAAGCAAGGCACCACGCTCCAGCGCATGCTGGAACACCTTCAAACCACGCCGCTCCTGCCACGGATAAGCTTCCTTGGTGGCCTTGTCCTTGACCATCTCGATTGCCAGCACCATGCCGGTCTGACGCACTTCGGACACGTTCGGGTGATCGGCCAGGTGCGCGGTCGCGGACTTCATGCGCTGGGCCAACGCCTTGTTGTTCTCGATGACGTTGTCTTCTTCGAAGATATCCAGCGTCGCCAATGCCGCCGCGCACGCCAGCGGGTTGCCGGTGTAGCTGTGGGAATGCAGGAAGGCGCGTAGGGTCGGGTAGTCGTCGTAGAACGCGCTGTAGACATCTTCAGTGGTGACGCAGGCCGCCAGCGGCAGGTAACCGCCGGTCAGGGCCTTGGACAGGCAGAGGAAGTCCGGACGGATGCCGGCCTGCTCGCAGGCGAACATCGTCCCGGTGCGGCCGAAGCCGACGGCGATTTCGTCATGGATCAGGTGCACGCCATAGCGATCGCAGGCTTCGCGCAGCAATTTGAGGTACACCGGATGGTACATGCGCATGCCACCGGCGCCCTGGATCAGCGGTTCGACAATCACCGCAGCGACAGTGTCGTGGTTCTCGGCCAGGGTCTGCTCCATTGCGGCAAACATGTTGCGCGAGTGTTCTTCCCAGCTCATGCCCTCCGGCCGAAGGTAGCAATCCGGGCTCGGCACCTTGATGGTGTCCAGCAGCAGCGCCTTGTAGGTCTCGGTGAACAGCGGCACATCGCCCACCGACATCGCCGCCATGGTTTCGCCGTGGTAGCTGTTGGTCAGGGTGACAAAGCGCTTCTTGGCAGGCGCGCCGCGGTTGAGCCAATAGTGAAAGCTCATTTTCAGCGCGACTTCGATGCAGGATGAGCCGTTATCGGCGTAGAAGCACCGCGTCAGGCCCTCCGGCGTCATCTTCACCAGGCGCTCGGACAGCTCGATCACTGGCTGATGGCTGAAACCGGCGAGGATCACGTGTTCCAGTTGATCGACCTGGTCCTTGATGCGCTGGTTGATTCGCGGGTTGGCGTGGCCGAATACGTTGACCCACCAGGAGCTGACGGCGTCGAGGTAACGTTTGCCCTCGAAGTCTTCCAGCCACACGCCTTCACCGCGCTTGATCGGGATCAGCGGCAGTTGCTCGTGATCTTTCATCTGGGTGCAGGGATGCCACAACACCGCGAGATCGCGTTGCATCCACTGATTATTCAAGCCCATGTTCAGTCTCCTCGAGGCGGTCCGTGACATCTGCGGACATACAATCGCGCAAGCCTATGCAATGCGCGTCCCCGGAACAACCCATTGCGCCGTTTGAGCTACTTTATATAGGACGAAAGACGTCACTGGCGGCCTTTTGATAGCTAACGTATTCTTCGCGGTTCTTTGGGTCGTCTGACTCGTAAAACCGCTATTTCCTTGTGTATTTTCGGAGTTCTCTGAATGTCTGCTGGTTGGCTGCGCGCCTGTGCGCTGGTGATGTTGGGGCTGTTCAGCGTGTCTGCGCTGGCCAAGGATAAAACGGCGATCGTGATCGGCGGCGGCCTGGCGGGCCTCACGGCTGCGTATGAGCTGCAGAACAAAGGCTGGCAGGTCACGTTGCTGGAAGCCAAGCCGAGCCTGGGCGGCCGCTCGGGCATGGCGACCAGCGAGTGGATCGGCAACGACAAGACTCAGCCGGTGCTGAACAAATACGTTTCGACTTTCAAGCTGGGCATCACGCCGGCCCCTGAGTTCGTGCGCACGCCGGGCTATTTGATCGACGGCGTGTATTACAGCGCGGCCGATCTGGCCACCAAGGACCCGACCACGGCCGAAGCGCTCAAGCGCTACGAGAAGACCCTGGACGATCTGGCGCGTTCGATCGAAGATCCACAGAATCCGGCGGCAAACAACACGTTGCACGCCCTGGATCAGATCAACGTCTCCAACTGGCTCGATCGACTGACGTTGCCAGCGACCGCCCGTCAGCTGGTGAACCAGCAGATTCGTACCCGCTATGACGAACCTTCGCGCCTGTCGCTGCTGTACTTCGCACAGCAGAGCCGGGTGTATCGGGGCGTCTCCGACCGTGACCTGCGCGCTTCGCGCCTGCTCGGTGGCAGCCCGGTATTGGCCCAGGCCTTCGTCAAACAACTGAAAACCATCAAGACCAGCGCTCCGGTCTCGGCCATTATCCAGGACAAGGACGGCGTGACCGTCAAAGTCGGCAGCGTCGGTTATCAGGCTGACTACGTCGTCGTGGCCGTGCCGTTGCGCGCCCTGAACAAGATCCAGATGACCCCGGCGCTGGATGCGCAGCACATGGCCGCGATCAAGGGTACCAACTACGGCTGGCGCGACCAGATCCTGCTGAAGTTCAAGACGCCGGTGTGGGAAAGCAAGGCGCGTATGTCCGGCGAAATCTACAGCAACACCGGTCTGGGCATGTTGTGGGTCGAGCCGGCGCTGAAGGGTGGCGCCAACGTGGTGATCAACCTGTCCGGCGACAACGCGCGGGTGATGCAGGCCTTCGGCGACAAGCAGATGGCCGATCAGGTATTGATCCGCCTGCACGCTTTTTATCCACAGGCGCGCGGTTCGTTCACCGGTTATGAAATCCGTCGCTACAGCACCGACCCGTCGATGGGCGGCGCTTACCTGGCCTTTGGTCCGGGACAGATCAGCAAGTACTGGCGCCTGTGGGAGCGTCCGATTCAGCGTGTAACGTTCGCTGGCGAACACACGGACACCTTGTACCCGGGCACGCTGGAAGGCGCGCTGCGTACCGGCCAGCGGGCGGCCAGTCAAGTTGAAGACCTGGCGGCTGGCAAATCCTTCGAGCCTGCGAAGGTGGTTCCGGCGGCGACCGCTGTGGCAGCCGGCGCGGTGGCGGCGAAGAAGGGCAACTTCTTCAGCAACCTGTTTGGTGGCTCGGATGACAAGCCAGCACCGGTCAAGGCGCCTGAACCAGTAGCTCCGGTTGCTCCGGCACCGGCTCCAGCGCCAGCTCCGACCCCTGCGCCAGCACCGGTTGAAGCGCCGAAAGCTGTGGCGCCGGTGAAGGTCGAACCTGTCAAGAAAGCCCCGGCGAAGAAACCGGCAGCCAAGACCGAGGCAAAAAAAGCCCCGGCCAAGGCACCGACGAAAAAGGCTGAATTGGCGAAGAAGCCAGCGGCCAAACCGGCGGCGACCACTGAGACCAAGGCTCAGTAACGTTCAGGCGTAAAAAAAGCGCGGCTTAAGGGCCGCGCTTTTTTTTGCTCATTTATCAAGCATGTAACATCCGGTTTTGCCTGCGCAGTGCGTTGGAGTCGCACCATCCACGTCCCGGTCCTACACGCCTCGGCGATATATCAGATGCGTCCCACAAAAGTATCAGAAAGAAATGATTGATAGCGCCTGACCTTAAATTTTATGTTCTTCAAAAACTGGAGAACATTATGAAAGCACTGGCAGCAATAATAATATTGATAGCCGTATCTGGCTGCATAGATGGTCGTCCAATGATCAAAAAATTATAGCGTTGAATTGGCCCGCAAATGCCAGATAGATCCGCACAGCCATGATTTTCTATAGTTAGAGTGGGCCCAATGAAAAATACCATGTGTGAATCTTCGTACCGTCTGGTAGTTCTTTGAGAAATTTATTCGTTGCCTTTGCAAACCGACCAGGCACGAAGCCAAAGCGGGCCCAACACAGATTTCCCGTGCGCTGATCGTAAATGACCACATTCCCATCATCTTGCATTGTCATACAGGTGTTGTACCAAAGCGATTTGTCCCTGCTGTGAGTGCTTTCAGCAATCCATAAACGCCTTCTTGACGGATCATAAAGAAAACCACTGTTGCTTATCACAAACTGCAAAGGCTCACGCATTCTTTTCGGATACAAAGTTTTGCTATGAATCTGGTTGTCATCTGCAACCCAGACTACAGCGCCGCCATCCGTAATGACCAAATTTCCATCAGCCTGTAATACCAATTGGAATCGCCCGTTTTCGGACATAAGATACTGTCCCGGTGACATCGTTTGATTAGGAGGCAGAACCGGGGTGCCACTTGCTTGAAATGGGGTGTAAGAAATAGCCATGTTTTTCACCTTAATCAATGAAGGATTGAGCGCTCATTGAATCAAGTTTAAATATGGAAATGGCCATACATATGTATTGCGTGTCTTAAAAATATTCATCGCAGGTTTGCGTGTAACAGAAATGGAATCGACTGCGATGAAGTTCTCTGGATCGGTGAATACTGAGCCTGCCAAAAAAGCGCCGGCCAAAACCCCGGCGGAAAAACTGGTCCCGGTCCTACACGCCTCAGCGATATATCAGAAGCTTCCCACAAAGGAATCAGATCGAAATGATAGATAGCGCCTGACCTTAAGCTCTATATTCAAAAAAACTGGAGAGCATTATGAAAGCACTGGCAGCAATAATAATATTGATAGCCGTATCTGGCTGTGTAGATGGTCGTCCAGTTCTTCAAGGACACAGCCTTGAACTGACCCACAAATGCCAGATGGACCCGTACAAGCCTGATTGCTTGCAGCCGCCACCACTCTTCAAAAGCTCTTGAATGAGTAGGTAATCAAGGCGCAACAAGCCATGGAATCAGCGAAACGCGGCAGTGATGCCGCGTTTTTTCGTCTTAAGGAAAGGAATAAAGTAAACGCCGTAACCTGTGGCGAGGGGGCTTGTCGGCACGCCGCACCGCCCCGTTCGGATGCGGTCCAGCTGAATTGGGGCCGCTTGCAGCCCAGCAAGAGCAAGCTCCCTCGCTACGGCGGGCCGGTTTGAGGGGTGGATTAGTTTTCACATCCAGCCACAAAATTGTCTTTAATCTTTCCTTAACTCACCTATCTCAGACTCTTGATCGTATTTCTCGATATTTCAAAGCGAAATTTTCCGCTTTAAATCGATAGATAACTCGATAGTCTTGGTCGCAGTTCTCACAGGATTTGGGCAATGCAGCTACGTAACTCTTCTTCGCGCTACGGTTGGATCAGCGTGTTCATGCACTGGGGTGTGGCGCTGGCGGTCTTCGGTCTGTTTGCGTTGGGCTTGTGGATGGTCGGTCTCGACTACTACAGCACCTGGCGCAAAGACGCGCCGGACCTGCACAAGAGCATTGGTCTGGTGCTGTTTGCCGTCATGGTTCTACGGGTGCTATGGCGCTTTATCAGCCCACCGCCGCCGGCACTGCAAAGCTACAGCCGAATGACGCGCATTGGCGCCACGTTCGGCCATGGGTTCCTCTACCTCAGCCTGTTTGCCGTGATGATTGCCGGTTACCTGATTTCCACCGCAGACGGTGTCGGGATTCCGGTGTTTGGCCTGTTCGAAGTTCCTGCTCTGGTGTCCGGACTACCGGACCAGGCAGACACCGCCGGTGTGATTCATTTCTATCTGGCATGGGTGCTGGTAATTTTTTCCGGTCTCCATGCGTTGGCAGCATTGAAGCACCACTTTATCGATCGTGATGCGACCCTGATGCGAATGCTGGGCCGCAAAGCTTGAAGTTCAACCTCGACTCCAAAGGAATAGAAAGCATGTTGAAAAAGACCCTCGCCGCTCTGGCAATCGGTTCTGCTCTGCTGTCCGCAAACGTAATGGCTGCTGACTACGTTGTCGACAAGGAAGGCCAGCACGCCTTCGTCGACTTCAAGATCAGCCACCTGGGCTACAGCTACATCACCGGTACCTTCAAGGATATCGACGGCAAGTTCAGCTTCGACGCGGCCAAGCCGGAAGACAGCAAGATCGAGTTCAACGTGAATACCGCCAGCGTGTTCACCAACCATGCCGAGCGCGACAAGCACATCGCCAGTAAAGACTTCCTGAACGGGTCTAAAGCCAAGTTCGTCTCCACCAGCGTCAAATCCACCGGCAAAAACGCCGCTGGCAAAGACACTGCCGACGTGACTGGCGACCTGACCATCCTTGGCGTGACCAAGCCAGTCGTGGTCAAGGCCACTTTCCTGGGTGAAGGCAAGGATCCATGGGGCGGCTACCGTGCTGGCTTCGAAGGTACCACCAGCATCAAGCGTTCGGACTTCGGCAAGCAGAAAGACCTGGGCCCAACGTCCGATGCGGTCGAGCTGTATGTTTCGTTTGAAGGTGTCAAAGCGAAGTAATATTCGCGCCTGACACAAAAACGCCCCCGATCTCGCGATCGGGGGCGTTTTTTTATTGCCGAACATAAACTTCAGTCACACCACAAGTCCCCTGTGGGAGCGAGCTTGCTCGCGATGGGGTCATCACACTCAGAATGGATGTGACTGACAGTACGTCATCGCGAGCAAGCTCGCTCCCACAGGGATTCTTTGGTCAGTTGAGGATTTTTGCCTATCCCGGAAAACAAAAATGCCCCGGATCGCGAGATCCGGGGCATTTTTTATTGCAGCGATATATCAGCGGTTGCGGGTCAGCAACGCTGGTTTCTCACCACGCGGACGGCCTGGCAGTTGATCAAGTTGTTCAGGTGTCGGGAAACGATCGGTTTTCGACTCCTTGTGAATGATCTTCGGTGCCGGACCGCGGGGGTTTTGCACGGCCGGTTCCGAAAGCGGCTGATCGTCGCTGCGGGCTGGGCGGCGGTTGCGGGACTCTTCGCGACGGGCCTGGCCGTCACGTGGAGCGCCATTGCGCGGGCCGCTGCGCTTGGCCGGTGGCGTACCGGTGGTAGCGCCGTCGCTGCTGCGCGGACCGCTCGGGCGACCTTGTGGCTTGCCGCCGCGCGGAGCGCCAGTGCCAGTGCCAGTGCCAGCTGCCGCGCCCTGTGCCGGAGCACCCGGACGGCGACCACGGCCCTGAGCAGGCTTGGCCTGTGGCACGTAGTCGACGCGGTTACCGAAGTTATCGACATCGTCGTCCAGGAACTCGTCCGGAGCACGATCAGCGGCGGCGCGAGGGGCCGGACGCTGCTGTTCGCGGGCCGGGGTGCCTTCGCGTGGCTTGTGTTCACGGGCCGGACGCTCGCCGCGGCCAGTGGCCGCCGGTTTTTCCTTGCCGCCCTTGTCCTTGCCCTTGTCTTTACGACCGCCGCCACCGCCAGTGCCGTTCGGACCGTCGCCGCGCGGGCCACGTGGGTTGCGCGGGTTACGCACATCCGGACGCTCGCGGACTTCTGGTTTTTCGGCTTCTACAGCGCTGGAGTCGAAGCCCATCAGGTTGCCGTCGGCAATCTTCTGCTTGGTCATGCGCTCGATGCTTTTCAGCAGCTTTTCTTCGTCCGGAGCGACGAGCGAGATCGCCTCGCCCGAACGACCGGCACGGCCAGTACGGCCGATACGGTGCACATAGTCTTCGTCGACGTTCGGCAGTTCGAAGTTGACCACGTGGGGCAACTGGTCGATGTCCAGGCCGCGAGCCGCGATGTCGGTGGCGACCAGGATGCGCACTTCACCGGCCTTGAAGTCGGCCAGGGCTTTGGTGCGGGCGTTCTGGCTCTTGTTACCGTGGATGGCGACGGCGGTGAGACCGTGTTTGTCCAGGTATTCGGCCAGGCGGTTGGCGCCGTGCTTGGTGCGGGTGAACACCAGGACCTGTTCCCAGGCGCCGGCGGTGATCAGGTGCGCCAGCAGCGAACGCTTGTGGTTGGCAGGCAGACGGAATACGCGCTGTTCGATACGCTCGACCGTGGTGTTCGGCGGCGTGACTTCGATGCGTTCCGGGTTGTGCAGCAGCTTGCCGGCGAGGTCGGTGATGTCTTTGGAGAAGGTCGCCGAGAACAACAGGTTCTGACGTTTGCTCGGCAGACGGGCCAGGACCTTTTTCACGTCATGGACAAAGCCCATGTCGAGCATGCGGTCGGCTTCGTCCAGCACGAGGATTTCCACGTGGGACAAATCGACGCTGCCTTGGCCGGCGAGGTCGAGCAGACGGCCAGGGCAGGCCACCAGCACGTCGACACCGCGGGACATGGCCTGAACCTGCGGGTTCATGCCAACGCCGCCGAAGATGCAGGCACTGACGAACTTCAGGTCACGGGCATAGACCTTGAAGCTTTCGTGCACTTGAGCCGCGAGTTCGCGAGTAGGGGTCAGGACCAGGACGCGCGGTTGACGCGGGCCGTGGCGTTGGGACTTGTCCGGATGACCGTTGGGGAACAACCGCTCCAGGATCGGAAGGGCGAAGCCGCCGGTTTTACCAGTACCTGTCTGTGCCGCGACCATCAGGTCGCGACCTTGCAACACGGCGGGAATGGCCCGCTGTTGCACCGGAGTAGGCTCGGTATAGCCCGCTGCCTCGATGGCGCGGACTAAAGCCTCGGAGAGACCGAGGGAAGCAAAGGACATGAGTAATCCTGTTCTAGTTAGGGCTTGGCCCAATGGGAGTCTTGCCTGGCGCGAATGGCGTTTAAGGGGACGCAATCCCGTCCGGTCCTGCTGGGCCTCGAAGGCTCATCTGGAGCGCTCGCGCGGGCTGAAAGCTGCGCTGTAGCGGGATCGAGATGCCTTGAACGAGTCCGAGCGTCCGGGCGTGAGCCTGGCGGGAAGGCCGGAGTATAACAGAGCAATCACTGCGCGCCGCTTTCCTGCTGCTCAACGGTTTTGCGGGTCATGACCGCGGCCCCGGCGGCCTTCGCGCCCGTTGCCGGGTTGGCACTATAGCGGGCGCTCAATTCCGCGTAGGCGGGTTCGCGCTTGAAGCGCTTGAGCTCGGCGCCGAAGCGCTGTACCAGCAAGTCCATGCCCGCGTTGCGACGCACCGCCAGGAACTGGCTTTGCTGGCTGATGACGACCGGGTTTTCGGTGATCTTGTCGCGAATGTTCAGCTCGTCGAGCAAATGCTGGCCGACCCGGCGGTCAGTAATCAGCAGATCGATCCGCCCGCGCACCAGTTTGCCGAAGTTGGCTTCATGACTCGGCGCCGGTTCCCGGGTGAATAGCGACGATTCGCGAAAATCCTCGCTGTACAGATAACCCGGCGAGGTGCCGACGGTCAGGCCACGCAATTCTTCCAGGGTCCGAAACGGATGGGGCCGTGCGTTGGCATAGAACATCACGAACTCGACTTCCGAGAGGGGTTCGCCGGGGTAGAGGAGGGTCGCGTCGCGTTCTTCGCTGTGGAAGATATCCAGCGCGCCGTCCGCCTGACCTTGTTCGAGCATGGACAGGCAGCGTTTCCACGGCAGGAACTGCCAGTCGACTTCTATCCCCAGGCGCTTGAAGACAATTGCCGTGGTTTCGTAGTCCAGGCCCAGGGCTTTGCCATTTTCTTCATACACGTAAGGCGCCCAGGGTTCGGTGACAATGCGCAGTTTCTCGCCCCGGGCAGTAAAGCTCAGGCAAGTAAAAAGCATGACTGTCAGCAACTGGGAGATAAGGGGCATGGCCTGAGGTTAGTACTCTCAAGGCTTAATGAGAAGCGCTGGCATGCCTGTTTAACGCTGACTGTCAGGGAATTGTGCGCAAGGTCTCTATTTGTAAGATGAATTGAGCAAGTGGTCGTGGATGGCTTTGCATCGGCTGCCCAGGATCAGCCGTACCAGTTCCCTGTCGAACCAGCGTTCGAGCAAGTGCTGAGTGACCGGCTTGCCCAGGCGTTCTTCCTGGTTCTGCAATGCCTTTTCCCACCACACCGGTCCGCAAGCCTGGTCGAACTCGTTGGGGTGTTCATAGCAGCCGTAGAGGATTTCGCGGATGAACTGACGCAGATGGGCGGGCAATGCCAGGGTGATGAGCTTGTAGAGCATTCGCTGGGTCCGAGGCGGTCGCGGCAGGTGCATCGTCACCCGGCGAGTGTCATCCAGTGCCGCCTGACTGGTCGGGTGCCTGGCGTGTTTGGCAACCCAGGCTTTGACCTTGGCCCTGAACAGTTGCTTGCGGCTCCAGTAGTGATGGATCAGGTCCGGGCACTTTTTGACCTGCATCCTGCGATAGGCCGCGACCGACAGGCAGAACTCCTCAAGGGTATAAGCCCCGCGTGTCATGGGAAACAATTCGTCGATCAGGGCAATGGAGTGGTCAAGCACTTGAGCGTCCTGCTGATGCAGACCGATCACGCCGGAGTTGAGCAGCATCATCTGATCGTCTGCCAGGCCTCTGTCCCTGAGCGTGGTCGACAGTGCACTGTAGAGCACATTTTCTTTATTGGTGCCGTATCGGGTGTAGTAGTCGTTGCACAGCAGGGTGCCGGGTTGCACGCGATCGAACAATTCGACCGGTGAGCGATGAAAGAACGTGTCGGTGTCGATCAGCAGGGCGACTGGCGACTCTTCGAGCACCCTGCGCAAGGCGACATGCTTGGCTCGAAAATGATAATCGTGGGGTGCGTTCCAGCGTTGGCGGGTAGCCTCGTCGAGCATGCGCACGCGTACCGGCAGTCGCGCGTAGGGCTGGGGATTGTCGCTGAATACCTGGATGTCGAGCTCTGCGTGGGGCGTCTCACGCAGCCAGGCCAGGGCGCTGGCGATGCTGAACAACGCTTCCTGATGGTAGGTCTCGGCGCCGAAAGCCAGGTAAACCAGTTGCGGGCGCGGTGGGGATGGCTCAGTCATGGGAAACAACATTCCATGGGCTGTTGAATGTAAAAGACCCTCAGAAGAGGGCCTTTGGGTACGACGTGGTCACTGTCAGCGCGGTAGCTTCAAGTTGTTCCACACGGCCAGGCTCGCCTCGGCCTGGTTAAGAGTATAGAAATGCAGCCCCGGTGCCCCGCCCTGCAATAAACGTTCACACATTTGCGTGATGACCTGCTCGCCGAAACGCTGAATGCTTGCGGTGTCGTCACCATAGGCTTCCAGCTGCTTGCGGATCCAGCGCGGGATTTCCGCACCGCAGGCGTCGGAGAAACGTGCGAGCTTGCTGTAGTTGGTGATCGGCATGATGCCCGGCACGATCGGGATGTCCACGCCCAGCGCCCGTACACGCTCGACGAAGTAGAAGTAGCTGTCGGCGTTGAAGAAGTACTGGGTGATCGCACTGTCGGCGCCGGCGTTGGCCTTGCGCACGAAGTTGGCGATATCGTCTTCGAAATTGCGCGCTTGCGGGTGCATTTCCGGGTAAGCGGCGACTTCGATGTGGAAGTGATCGCCGGTTTCTTCACGAATGAATTCAACCAGGTCATTGGCGTGGCGCATTTCACCGCTGGCCATGCCCATGCCCGAAGGCAGGTCACCGCGCAGGGCGACGATACGGGTGATGCCGGCAGCCTTGTATTGCTTCAGCAGGCCGCGCAGGTCGTCCTTGCTGTCGCCAACGCAAGACAGATGCGGTGCGGCAGGCACTTTGACTTCGCTTTCAAGTTGCAACACGGTGTTGAGCGTTCGATCACGGGTCGAACCACCAGCGCCGTAGGTGCAGGAGAAGAAATCAGGGTTGTACGTGGCCAGCTGACGAGCAGTGGCGAGCAGCTTTTCATGCCCAGCATCGGTCTTAGTAGGGAAGAACTCGAAGCTGTAGCGACGGTCTTGGGACATGGTCATATCCTTGGAAACGCGTGAGCCTTGCAGGAGCCGTGCTCTCCGTAGGAGCGAAGCTTGCTCGCGAAGCAGGCACCGCGGTGTTTCAGACACACCGCGGTGAAGCGTTCGCGAGCAAGCTTCGCTCCTACAGGGAGCCGAGCAGGTCTGATCAGTAGCGGTAAGCGTGCGGCTTGAACGGGCCTTCGACGGTCACACCGATGTAGTCGGCCTGAGTCTTGGTCAGTTGAGTCACAACGCCGCCGAAACCGCGGACCATTTCCAGGGCCACTTCTTCGTCGAGTTTCTTTGGCAGTACTTCAACGGTCAGGCGCTCGGCTTTCTGGGCTGGCGACAGGTCGGCGTACTTCTGGCCGAACAGGAAGATCTGCGCCAGCACCTGGTTGGCAAACGAACCGTCCATGATGCGGCTTGGGTGACCGGTGGCGTTACCCAGGTTAACCAGACGACCTTCGGCCAGCAGGATCAGGTAATCGTCGTTCTGGGCGTCGAAGGCGCCAGGACCGGTACGGTGGATCTTGTGAACCTGCGGCTTCACTTCTTCCCATGCCCAGTTCTTGCGCATGAAAGCGGTGTCGATTTCGTTGTCGAAGTGGCCGATGTTGCAGACAACGGCGCGCTTCTTCAGGGCTTTGAGCATGTTCGCATCGCAAACATTGACGTTGCCGGTGGTGGTCACGATCAGGTCGATCTTGCCCAGCAGCGCTTTGTCGATGCTGGCTTCGGTGCCGTTGTTGATACCGTCGATGAACGGCGAAACCAGCTCGTAACCGTCCATGCAGGCTTGCATGGCGCAGATCGGGTCGACTTCGGAGACCTTGACGATCATGCCTTCCTGACGCAGGGACTGAGCGGAGCCCTTGCCCACGTCACCGTAACCGATGACCAGCGCTTGCTTGCCGGACAACAGGTGGTCGGTACCGCGCTTGATCGCGTCGTTCAGGCTGTGACGGCAACCGTACTTGTTGTCGTTCTTGCTCTTGGTCACCGAGTCGTTGACGTTGATGGCCGGGATTTTCAGCTCGCCCTTGGCCAGCATGTCCAGCAGGCGGTGAACGCCGGTGGTGGTTTCTTCGGTCACGCCGTGGACGCGGTCCAGGATCGCCGGGTATTTCTTGTGCAGCAGCTCGGTCAGGTCGCCGCCGTCGTCGAGGATCATGTTGGCGTCCCAAGGTGCGCCATCCTTGAGGATGGTTTGCTCCAGGCACCACTCGTACTCGGCTTCAGTCTCGCCTTTCCAGGCGAAAACCGGGATGCCGGCAGCGGCGATAGCGGCAGCGGCCTGGTCCTGGGTCGAGAAGATGTTGCAGGACGACCAACGCACTTCGGCACCCAGGGCAACCAGGGTTTCGATCAGCACGGCAGTCTGGATAGTCATGTGGATGCAGCCGAGGATCTTCGCGCCCTTGAGCGGCTGCTCGCCGGAGTACTTGCGGCGCAGACCCATCAAGGCTGGCATTTCGGATTCGGCGATGATGGTTTCGCGACGGCCCCAGGCAGCCAGGGACATGTCGGCGACTTTGTAATCGTTAAAATCTGCAGGCGTGATAACAGCGCTCATGATGAGCCTCCATTCGTAATGTATGCGAATGGGCGCCGTTGTGCGTTTAGTGTCTGGCCGTGGCCAGGCAACGCCCCATCCGAGCCTGACAGGTCGAACCTGCTGCAGCGCCCCTCGGACAGGTGGCGGGAAAACGGTAGCAATGGAACGTTACCGTTTTGAAACGGGGGCGATTATAGCGGGCTATTCTTATCTTCCAAAGCGTTTCTGTTGGTCAATGTCCGAACGGTAATCGAGGCCATAGTCGATGCTCAATAGAGCTCTGGCCCGGGCTCTGCCATGATGGCCGGCATCAATCGGCAAGACGGTCAGGAGTGAACATGAATTTCCACACCCGCAAATGGGTAAAACCCGAAGACCTCAACCCCAATGGCACGCTGTTCGGCGGCAGCCTGTTGCGCTGGCTCGACGAAGAAGCGGCGATCTACGCGATCGTCCAGCTGGGCAATCAGCGCGTGGTCACCAAGTACATTTCCGAAATCAACTTCGTCAGCGCCTCGCGCCAGGGCGACATCATCGAACTGGGCATCACGGCCACCGAGTTCGGTCGCACCTCGATCACCCTCAAGTGCGAAGTGCGGAACAAGATCACCCGCAAAAGCATCCTGACGGTGGATAAGATTGTCTTCGTCAATCTGGGTGAAGATGGCTTGCCCGCGCCGCACGGCCAGACCGAGATCAAGTACGTTAAAGATCAGTTTAAGGACATGGACAAGGACGAGTAATGCGAGTCCGTAGGAGCTGGCTTGCCAGCGAAGGCGTCATAAGCGTCACCGCTCGAAACCGAGTCGTTGCCATCGCCAGCAAGCCGGCTCCTACAGAATCCGGTTTGTTTGTACGAGCAGTGAACAGCACCGAGCCGCGCATGTCGTACCTACATGACACGCCACCGGCTCCGGAGCTATATGGACACGCAAAAAGACGGCAAGACCCCGAACCTGTCGGCGCAAGAGAAAAAGGACGTCGACAAGAGCCAGCCACCGCGCGCCGCGGTGCTGCACGAAATCATCCGCACCCAGGGCGACCTGGAGCTCGAGCGCAGTGTCGCCGCCTTGTGGTGGTCGGCCCTGGCTGCCGGCCTGACAATGGGGCTGTCGCTGATGGCCATGGGCCTGCTCAACTCCCGCCTGCCGGACGGCGAAGGCTTCAAGGTGATTGCCAGTTTCGGTTACTGCGCAGGCTTCCTGGCGGTGATTCTCGCTCGTCAGCAATTGTTCACCGAGAACACCCTGACGGCTGTGCTGCCGGTCATGACCAAACCCTCACTGAACAATTTCGGGCGATTGCTGCGTCTGTGGTCGGTGGTGCTGGTGGGCAACCTGTGCGGCACGATACTGGTGGCGTATGTGATGCTGCACCTGCCGATTTTCGACAGCAAGACCGACCTGGCCTTCCTCGATATCGGCCGCAAGATCATGGAGAACGATGCCAGCCAGATGTTCGCCAAGGGCATCGTGTCGGGCTGGATGATTGCGACCATGGTCTGGATGATCCCGTCCATGGAGAGCGCCAAGATGTGGATCATCATCCTAATCACCTACCTGATGGCGCTGGGCGACTTCACCCACATCGTGGTCGGTTCGGCCGAGGTGTCGTATCTGGTGTTTGCCGGCGAGTTGCCGTGGAAGGATTTCTGGCTGATATTCGCCGGGCCGACATTGGCGGGCAACATCATCGGCGGCAGCTTTATCTTCGCGCTGATCAGCCACGCGCAGATTCGCAGTGAGAGCGGGCCGCCGAAGGAATCTGCAGATCAAGGCGAGGAACCTGACCCGCAGAAGACCAGGAAGTAATCAGTGATGCCCGGCCTGTGCCACTGGCGCAGGCTCATCACGGGTGACATGTTTGACCAGCTTGCCGATGCTCAAGCCCTGCAACAGGATCGACGACAGCACCACGATGTAAGTGATGCTCAGCAGCAAATCGCGCTCAGGACCCAGCGGCAGGGCCAGTGCCAGCGCCACCGAAACACCGCCACGCAAACCACCCCAGGTCAGGATCCGGATCGTTCCGCGCGGCACGGTGCGCCAGCGTCGCAGCAATACGATGGCCGGCGCCACGGTCAGCAGGCGCGATAGCAGAATCGCCAAGGCCAGCAAACTCGCCGCCAGCACGTGCAACCAGTTGAACGGTAGCAGCAACAGCTCCATGCCGATCAGGGCGAACAGCAGCGCGTTGAGCATGTCGTCGAGCAGCTCCCAGAAGCCGTCCAGGTACTTGCGGGTCATGTCGTTCATCGCCAGGTTGCGGCCCAGGTTACCGATGATCAGGCCGGCGACGACCATCGCGATCGGGGCCGAAACGTGCAGCTCCGAAGCCATGGCCGAGCCACCGATCACCAGCGCCAGGGTCAGCATGACCTCGATCTGGTGCTGCTCGATGCTCTTGATCATCAGGTACACCAGATAACCGATCAGCCCGCCGAACAGCACGCCGCCAAGCGCCTCGTGGGCGAACAGCATGGCGGTGGCGCCGAGGGTCGGGGTTTCGCCCAGTTGTGCGATACCGAGCAGCACGGTGAACACCACGACTGCGGTGCCATCGTTGAACAGCGACTCGCCGACGATGGTGGTTTTCAGTGGCTTGGACGCATTGGCGGTCCGTAGCACACCGAGCACCGCGATCGGATCGGTGGGGGAGATCAGCGCACCGAACAGCAGGCAATAGAGAAAGCTGACGTGCCAGCCAAACAGGGCAAAAATGTAATAAGCCAGGCTGCCGATCACGGCGGTGGCAATCAACACACCGAAAGTCGCCAGCAGGCCGATCGGCCAGCGGTAGCTGCGCAGGTCATTCAAGTTGACGTGCAGGGCGCCGGCGAACAGCAGGAAGGACAGCATCCAGTTCATCAGCAGATCGCCGAAATCGATCTGGCCGATCAGTTGCTGGATACGCTCTTCCAGTCCGGGGTAGCCGAGTAAGCTCAGGCCTTGCAGCAGCAGGGAGAACATCAGCGCCGTGACCATGACGCCGATGGTCGGGGGCAGGCCGATGAAGCGGAAATTCACATAGGTGAGCAGCGTGGTGAGGCAGATAAACGCAGCGACAAGTTCAAGCATCCGGGGTCCTTGGATGGGAGGTGGATTGGTTTTTTTTGCAGTTGCACCGTGTGATCTTCTTCGCCGGCAAGCCGGTCTCGCTCCCACAGTTTATCTTCAGTGAATACAAAGCTTGTGAACGACCGAGATCCAATGTGGGAGCGAGCTTGCTCGCGAAAGCAGTGTCAGCAGCGATGCAGTTATTCAGCCGGACACATTGACCGCAGCCGCGCCGCGACGTTGCAAGTAGATGAACAAAAGCGCTGTCAGCACCGTCAAGCCGCTGACCAGCGCTCCCGTCCACGGCAAGTCCGCCAGATCTGCGCCACTGGCCACCACCAACCCGCCAATCCATGCGCCCGCCGCATTACCCAGATTGAATGCACTCTGATTCAGCGTCGAGCCAAGGTTCGGCGCCTCATGCGCCTGATCGATGATCAGCAGTTGCAGAATCGGGCACAGCGCAAACGCGAAAATTCCCCACAACACCAGGGTGATCGCCGCTGGAATGACTGAATGGCTGGTCTGGCTGAAAGCCGCCAGGACCACGACTACCGCCAGCGCCATACCCACCAGTGATGGCAGCAAACGACTGTCCGCCAGCCGCCCGCCGAGCATACTGCCCGCCGTCAGACCGACCCCGAACAACAGCAGCATGATCGTCACCCCGTGAGGGCTGACGCCGGTGATGTCCTGAAGGATGGGGGCGATATAAGTAAACACGCTGAACAGGCTGGTCGACGCCAGCACGCTCATGCCCAGTGCCAGCAACACATTGACCTTGCCCAGCACTTTGAACTCACTGGCCAGGTTGGCCTTGTCCATCGTGATGTCTTTCGGCAGCCAGACCCACTGCGCGATCGCCGCAATCACGCCGATCACCGACACTGCCCAGAAGGTCGAACGCCAGCCGGCGTATTGTCCGAGCGCGGTGCCCAAGGGCACGCCGAGCACGTTGGCCAGGGTCAGGCCGGTAAACATCATGGCAATCGCCTGGGCGCGTTTGTTCGGTGCCACCAATCCGGCCGCGACGACCGAGCCGATGCCGAAGAAGGCGCCATGGCACAGCGCTGTGACCACGCGCGCGGCCATCAGCGTGGCGTAGTTCGGGGCCAGGGCGCAGAGGATATTGCCCAGGATGAACATCAGCGTCATGCCCAGCAGCGTCGCTTTGCGCGGCATATTGGCGGTGCCGACCGCGAGGATCGGTGCGCCGAACACCACGCCCAGGGCATAGCCGGTGATCAGCAGGCCGGCGTGGGGAATGCTCACGGCAAGGTCCCGGGCGACGTCGGGCAACAAGCCCATGATGACGAATTCAGTGGTGCCGATGCCGAACGCGGCAACAGCGAGGGCAAACAAGGCGAGTGGCATGCGCAAGGTCTCTGTCGGTAGTCTTGACGCTTTGATCAGGCATACGCATGCCGATGACCGTTCTCGACGAGAGCGGGCGGTGGCAGGAATTATTGGAATTAGTCTGTGCGCAACTGAGTGCGGCGTGGTCGCTTGCAGTATAAACAGCTGCGGACATATGGCGAATCAATTCTCTGCCGGCTCCTGTAGGAGCGAGCTTGCTCCGGGCGGCGTTCCGACGAAAAACGTCAGGGCACCGCGTTTTAACAGAAAACACGCGTTATCGTTGACGACCATCGCGAGCAAGCTCGCTCCTACAGGGGGCGGGACAACAAAAGGAGTGTGCCGTGCTTGCAACGGTTTTGGTGTTAGTGGCGGCGCTGTTGCATGCGGCGTGGAATACCCTGATCAAATTCAGTGCCGAACGCCTGTTGGTGGTCGCCTGCATGGACAGTGTGGCGATGCTCTTCGTCGCGCTGATGCTGCCATTCGTGGAATGGCCACCCCGGGAAATCTGGCCGTGGATCCTGGCATCGGCGGCGTTCGAATTGCTCTATCGGTACTTGCTGATCCAGGCTTATCGGGTAGGCGACCTCGGGCTTGTTTATCCGCTGATGCGCGGCTTGTCGCCCTTGGTGGTGCTGGCGCTGACGCTGATATTTGCTGGCGAAGTGCTGACGAACCAGCAGATCTTCGGCATCCTGCTGATCCCGCTCGGCATGCTTTGCCTGCTATGGCAGGGTGGTGGCGGCGCACGGTTGCCGTGGTCGATGCTGCCGGTGGTGGCGTTGATCGGCCTGTGCATCGGCTGCTACACCTTCATCGATGGCCAGGCTTTGCGGCGCTGGTCCCATCCACTGGACTACCTGGTCTGGGTGACGTTACTCAGCGCCTGGCCATTCCCATTGCTGGCGTTGGTGCGCAAGCGGCCGGCGTTCATGTTGTTCTGGCGGGAACAGTGGCGACTGGGGCTGTCGGTCGGGTTTTGCGTGTTGTTCAGCTACGCTCTGGTGCTGTGGGCGATGCAACTGGGCTCGATTGCCGAAGCGGCGGCATTGCGCGAGATCAGTGTGATTCTGGTGGTGCTGTTCGGCATGCGTTACCTGAAAGAACCTTTCGGCGGGCCGCGGCTCTTAGCCTGTGGGCTGGTGTTGATCGGCTTGCTGGTGATGAAGTTTTGACTGGCTCACTGTCGACGAAAGCATCGACGCTTGAAACTTGAAGAAGGGATGGCTTTATGACGGTTGCTTTTTGGTGCATTTTGATCGCGATTTTCCTGCCTTACCTGTGCACGGGCGTGGCCAAGATCAGTGGCGGGTTCGGGTTGAAAGACAACCATGATCCCCGGGATTTTCTCGAGTCGCTAAACGGATTGGGCCGGCGTGCCCATGCGGCGCAACTGAACGGTTTCGAAGTGACCCCGGCGTTCGCCGCGGCCGTGATCGTGGCGTACCTGGCCGAAAATGCCGAACTGGTGACGATCGATGTGTTGGCGGTGTTGTTCATCACCAGCCGGCTGCTGTACATCATTTGCTACCTGGCGGACTGGGCGATTTTGCGGTCGTTGGTGTGGTTTGTGGGGATGGGGTTGATCGTCAGCTTTTTTGTGGTGTCGGTTTAGAGGCAGATCAAAAGATCGCAGCCTGCGGCAGCTCCTACCGTTCACCGCCATATCGCGGATGAACAATGATCCTGGCAGGAGTTGCCGAAGGCTGCGATCTTTGCTTTTAAAGCTTGTCAGCCACCTGCGGCACTTGCGGCAACGCCGCGCCTTTGGGCCAAAGCATCCAGATCTGCCCCTGCTGTTTCATGTCGCCGGCCAGCTGCCCGGCCGCCTCGCCGGTGCCCCAGAACAGATCCGCCCGGACTTCACCCGCGATCGCGCCGCCGGTGTCCTGAGCCGCCACCGGACGAACCAGTGCCGAACCGTCCGGTTTAGTGGTCGATAACCACAACAGACTGCCCAACGGAATCACTTTACGATCCACTGCCGCGCTGTAGCCGGCGGTCAGCGGTACGTTCAGCGAGCCGCGAGGCCCTTCATTACTGTCCGGGTTGCGGGTGAAGAACACGTAGCTGGGGTTGCTGCCGAGCAGTTCGGGAATGCGCGTCGGGTTGGCCTTGGCCCAGGTGCTGATGGCGCCCATGGTCACGTCTTCTTTCTTCAGCTCGCCCTGTTCTACGAGCCAACGGCCGATGGGCCGATAGGGATGACCATTCTGGTCGGCATACGCAATGCGCAACTGCCGGCCACTGTCGAGCTGGATGCGTCCCGATCCCTGGATCTGCAGGAATTGCAGGTTCATCGGATCAGTCAGCCAGGCAACGACCGGTGCCTTGACCCCTTTGGTCTCGATCGTGGCCGCATCGTCGTAGGGCTTGAGCACGCGTCCTTCGAGCCGGCCGCGCAGGCGTTTACCCTTCAACTCCGGGTAGAGGCTGTCCAGGGAGACGATGATCATGTCTTCGGGTACGCCGTACACCGGGATATTCGCCACGTCGGTCTGGGTCAGGCTGCCTGGATAGACCGGTTCGTAGTAGCCGGTGATCAGGCCGTTGGGGTTGTCATTGGCCGCGCGCAGGCCATAGACATCGAGGTTCTGCTTGAGGAACCCGCGAATCTCGCCAGCGGTTTGTGGCACGCTGGCGGCAGCGGCGCAGGTCGAACCCCAGACCGGGTCGGCCTTGAGTCGGGTACATGCGCTGCGCCACGAACCGAAGCCGGCCACCAGGTCATTGTCGGACACCACGGGAAGCGCTTCCCATGTGGCGCTGGAGTAGGTCGCCAGGGCGTGTGTTTTCGGTTTGTCGGGTTCGCCGCCGGTGCAGCCCGCCAGCACGGCCACCATTGGAAGGGTCCAGGCCAGGCTGTGACGCCATGCCTTGTAACGGCTGTTCATGGAGTAATTCCTTTGCCGGTTGCCTGAGTGCTCGCTGCGCTCATGCAACCCGTATTGATAATAGGGCTATTGGTGTTTGCGGGTGACGCGAGGATACTGGCCGCCGTTTCCAGTGACCTGAAGCCACCATGACTTTTAAAAGACTTTCCATTGTATTGCTGGCCTGCCTGACCTTGTCCGCGTGCGGCGGTGTGGACCCCAACTCGCCGCTGGGCCAGCGCAAGGCGATCTTCAAGCAAATGCTCAAGACCAGTGAAGACCTTGGCGGCATGTTGCGTGGACGTATTGCGTTCGACGGCGGGCGATTCGCTGATGGGGCGGTGAAACTTGATGCGCTGTCCCGCGAGCCGTGGAAACATTTCCCGCAGGTGCGCGAAGAAGATCACACCAGCGCAAAGGACGATGTCTGGCAGCAGCAGGCACGCTTCCAGGAATTGGCCCGCAGCCTTGAAGCCGCCACCGGTGACCTGGTGATTGCCAGCAAGGTCCAGCCCTACAAGGCCAGCAACCTGGGGCCGGCCGTGCAGAAAGTCGAAGATGCCTGCAGTGCTTGCCATAAAGAATTTCGGGATCACTGATTTGTGGTGCTCTAACTGACGTAATCGCGGGCAAGTCGGATCGCCGTACCGCCGCTCCCACAGAGAATGCGGTCAACTGTAGGAGCTGCGGTGCGGCGATCCGACTTGCCAGCGAAGGGGGCCTCGAGGCCGCCAAAAGCTTCGCTGGCAAGCCAGCTCCTACAGGGCAAGCCCGGCGCCTACAGGTTCACTTATCCAGTTCGTCGAGCGCTTCCTGCAACTCCTTGCGGGACTCGGCGAGTTTGTCTTTGCGCTTGTTGATTTTCTCGGCATCGCCCTTCTTCATCGCCTTGTCGAGGTCGGCCTGACGTTTGCTCACTTCGTGCTTGGCGTCGAGCACTTTGTTCTCCCGCTCTTTCTTCAGGGATGCCTCGGTGCAATGGGCGGTGACTTCGCTCAGAGCCGTTTCAAGGCCAGCCTGTTGATCGGCGTTGCCGCGAGATTTGGCCAGTTCGATCTGGTTGATGATGCCCTGCTTCTTGGCGGCGCACCCGGTCAGGCCCGGAGCTTCTTCGGCGGCCATCAGCGGAGCGGCCATCACACTGCATAGGGTCAACAGGGCGAGGGGTGAAAGAAATTTCATAAAAGCTCCATGGGAAGGCAATCGGGTCGATGTGGCGATGGGTCGTTTGAGTCCGCCGGCACCATTGGGTTCCGAGGTAGACGGGCGTCAACGGCCGCTAGAAACCGTCAATCCCCGCTACACGTAAAGTTTCACTCAAGGCCAGGACCTGCGGGTCGCGGAAAAATGCGCTCAATTGCGCCGCGCGTCCCGGACCGATACCGGTTTCGGCCTGCCATTGTTCGGTGTTGCGTTGCGCCAGTAGCTGCCATGAAGCAGCGAGGCGTGCCTGGCCGGTCGGCGGCATGCCCAGGGCTTTGAGCCAGCGGACGAACGGACGTTGCCGGGCGATGCTGAAACTGTTCAACAGGCGCGCACTGCTGCGCTCGCCGAAGCCGTCAATGTTAGCAAGCTCTTGGGCATCGAGGGTTAACCAATCCAGCAGTCCGTTCAGGTGGCCTGTTTCGAGAAGTTTCTCCCAGGTGCCCGTACCGACATGGGGCAAGGCCAGCCCCTGGTTACCACTGAGCCAGGCCAGGCGTGCAAGAAATTGACTTTCGCACCCCGGTGTCGGCTGCCAACAACTGAGCGGATGAAAGTCCGCTGCCCGCGGCACATTCAATTCAGTGCGTTCGGTACTGCGCAGGACGACACCATCGAGCCTGGGAATGGTCAGGCCCGCCAGGCTGATGGCGACCTGATCACCGGGTCGGATGTCCATTGCTTCCCAGCGTTGCAGAGAGCTCACACTGACTCGCTTGACCTGCCGGTCATCGAGCCTCAGCGGCGTCAGTTCCAGCACCGGCGTGATGCGCCCGGTCCGGCCGATCTTGAAGTCGACCCTGCGCACCTCGGCCAGCGCCTGGGCAACAGGATATTTCCAGGCGACGATCCAATAAGGTGCCTTGGCCTGCCAGCGTTCGGCGGGTGGACGTTGCTCCTGGCGCAGGACGATGCCATCGCTGGCAAAGGGCAGGGGGGAGCGATACCAGTGATTGCGCCAGCGTTCAGCATCGGCGAATGCGTTGATCGGCTGACTGTAGGGCGCAGTGCTCGAGAACCCCAATTCATCCAGTGCTGCCATGCGGGCGGTCAAACTGGCCGGCCCTTGGGGCCAGTCCCAGACAAACAGGCCGACCCCGGCAGCGTGCTCGGCACTCAGTACCTTGCGGGCCATCAAACCGGCCACGGTGCCGCGGGCATTGAGACTGCCGGCCTGGGCTTGTACATGCTCGGTCACACGCCAGTAGAGTTCGCCTTGCACCAGCAGATCCAGTGGTTGTGTCAATTGCTGGGGGATGCCGGCAATCTGGCGCGCCGGGGTGGTCCAGTCCTGGCCAGTGAGCCCGTCGCCGCGACTGATCACCTGGGCCAGCAGGCCTTTGCGGTAGATCAGTGTCACCGCCACGCCGTCGACCTTGGGCTGAATCCAGACATCGTTGCGACCTTTCAGCCAGGCTTCGACGGCGCGACTGTCATGCAGTTTTCCCAGGCCGGTTTGGGCGATGGGGTGAGCAACGGGGCCACCTGCCGTGCGCACTGGTTCGGGGGAGGGGCCGGCGGCGAAGCATTCGCGCCATTCGCTCAGTCGCACACGGGCCTGGTCGTAGAGTTCGTCGGCGACCAATGAGCGGCCGTCCCGATGATAGCTGTCGTCCCATTGGTCGATCTGTTTTTGCAATGCGCTGATTTCGGCCTGAGCACGAGTGGGTGGCCAGTCCGGGCATTCGGCGGCGTAGGTGGTCAGGCATGCACAGGTCAGGATGAAGGCAACAAACGGGCGCAGGCAGGGGAGCATCTTGAGCGTCCTTGCTCATTGGGGTGCTTTCTAGGCTAGCCCGTTTTCAGGCTTTTTGATCACAGGTGTTTTTCAGTGTGTTTCGAGAAATGAAGATCAAAAGATCGCAGCCTTCGGCAGCTCCTACGAAGGTTCGGCGTACGTCTGTAGGAGCTGCCGAAGGCTGCGATCTTTTGATCTGTCTTCCAATAAAAAACCCCGCACGGCGAACCGGGCGGGGTTTTTTGAACTGCCAGGGAGGTCTTACAGACCGGCAGCCGAACGCAGGGCGTCGACGCGATCGGTTTTTTCCCAGGTGAAGGTGGTGAACGTATCGTCACCCACGGTCTTGGTATCCGGAGTGCGACCGAAGTGGCCGTACGCAGCGGTTTCCTGGTACATCGGGTGCAGCAGGTCGAGCATGGTGGTGATTGCGTAGGGACGCAGGTCGAACACTTCGCGGACCAGGTTGATGATTTTCTCATCGCTGATCTTGCCGGTGCCGAAGGTGTTCAACGAGATCGACGTTGGCTGGGCCACACCGATGGCGTAGGAAACCTGAATCTCGCAACGCTCGGCCAGGCCGGCAGCAACGATGTTCTTGGCCACGTAACGACCGGCGTAGGCGGCCGAGCGGTCAACCTTCGACGGATCCTTGCCGGAGAACGCACCGCCACCGTGGCGAGCCATGCCGCCGTAGGTGTCGACGATGATCTTGCGACCGGTCAGGCCGCAGTCGCCTACCGGGCCACCGATGATGAACTGGCCGGTCGGGTTGATATGGAACTGGGTGTCCTTGTGCAGCAGTTCAGCAGGCAACACGTGCTTGACGATCAGCTCCATCACGCCTTCGCGCAGGTCTTTGTACGACACTTCAGGGTTGTGCTGGGTCGACAGCACGACCGCGTCGATGCCCACCACCTTGCCGTTTTCGTAACGGCAGGTGACCTGGGACTTGGCGTCCGGACGCAACCACGGCAGCAGGCCGGATTTACGGGCTTCGGCCTGACGCTGTACCAACTGGTGAGAGAAGGTGATCGGTGCTGGCATCAGCACGTCGGTTTCGTTGCTGGCGTAGCCGAACATCAGGCCCTGGTCACCGGCGCCCTGATCTTCAGGCTTGGCACGGTCGACGCCCTGATTGATGTCGGGAGACTGCTTGCCGATGATGTTCATCACGCCGCAGGTCGCACCGTCGAACCCGACGTCGGAGCTGGTGTAGCCGATGTCGGTGATGACGTCACGAACGATCTGCTCCAGGTCAACCCAGGCCGAGGTGGTGACTTCACCGGCAATGATTGCAACGCCGGTTTTCACCAGGGTTTCGCACGCCACGCGGGCGAACTTGTCTTCAGCAATGATGGCGTCCAGCACTGCATCGGAAATCTGGTCGGCGATTTTGTCCGGATGCCCTTCAGACACGGACTCGGAGGTGAAGAGGGAGTATTCGCTCATCTCGATTTTTTCCTGAATTTACCGATGGTGAGTGTCGCCAGTCGGTCGCTGAAAGTGGCGGACCTGAATCTGGAAACCATTACGTAAGCCTACATAGAGGCTTTCCCCGGGAACGAGTCCCGCGGCGGTGGCCCAACGGGCGAGATCGTCCTGTTCAAACCCCAACCAGAGATCACCGCAGGCCTCCCTGGCCCAACTCTGGTTGTGGCTACATAACTCGGTCACCAACAGGCTGCCGCCGGGGTGCAGCAGGCTGGCCATGTGCTTGAGCGCATCGGCCGGCGCGGCAAAGTGGTGCAGCACCATGTTCAGTACAACGCAATCGGCCTTGAGGCTCACACCATTCAATGCATCGGCCAGTTGCAGGCTGACGTTGAGCAGGGACTCGCGCTCGCAGACCTGGCGCGCCAGTTCGAGCATGGCCGGGCTGTTGTCCAGCGCCGTGACCCCGGTGAAGCGGCGCGCCAGTTCCGGCAGAAAGGCGCCGTCGCCGGGGCCGACTTCAATGGCCGTGGCGCCTGGGTTGAAACTCAGCTTGTCGAGCAATGCCACCACGCTTTCGCGGTATTGCGACAGGCCGGCGATCAAGTCTTGCTGGGCGCGAAACTTCTCCGCTACCCGTGAGAAAAAGTCCTGGCTGGCCGCGGCTCGTTGTCCATGGACCTGGGCGATGCGCGACTGCACGTCGGCAGGCAAGCTCAGGTTATCCACTTCCTCCAGCAGCGCGGCATGCAGCTTGCCGCCCGGCAGGTCGGTGTGGGGCAGGGCGCGACGGTAGAAAATCGCATTGCCCTCACGGCGGGTCGCCACCAGGTCGGCCTGGGCCAACACCTTGAGGTGATGGCTCATGCCCGATTGGCCGATGCCGAAGATCTGCGCCAGTTCCAGTACGCCAAACGAGTCATTGGCCAGCGCGCGCAATACCGTCAGGCGCAGAGGATCGCCACCGGCCTTGCACAGGGCCGACAGCCCATCGCAAGGGTCATGTTGAATGGAGCGCGCGTGTAAATTCATAGGGCCAGCAGTCTAGTGACGCTCAGAATGCATCGCAAGGGCAATATCAAAAAGTTTTGATATTGCTCGATAGATGGCACTTCTCGGAGAAAGGTTCACTCTACAAATCGTCAGCGGAAAGGTTTCACCAGGCGAATGCGGATTTATCCACCGGAAAAACACCTTCAGATGACTTTCTGTCATTGCCCCGGGGCGTGTCGGTGAGGGAAAATGCTCGCCTTTTTTCCGTTTCGTTTTATTCACTCTCGATTCAGAACCCGCAGGAGAACAGCGATGCCCAGCCGTCGTGAGCGTGCCAACGCCATTCGTGCCCTCAGCATGGATGCCGTGCAAAAAGCCAACAGCGGCCATCCCGGTGCCCCTATGGGTATGGCGGATATCGCCGAAGTACTTTGGCGTGACTACCTCAAGCACAACCCGAGCAATCCATCGTTCGCCGACCGTGACCGCTTCGTGCTGTCCAACGGTCACGGCTCGATGTTGATCTACTCGCTGCTGCACCTGACCGGCTACGACCTGTCGATCGATGACCTGAAAAACTTCCGCCAGCTGCACAGCCGCACCCCGGGTCACCCGGAACTCGGCTACACCCCTGGCGTGGAAACCACCACTGGTCCGCTGGGCCAGGGCCTGGCCAATGCCGTGGGTTTCGCCTTGGCAGAAAAAGTCCTGGCGGCGCAGTTCAACCGTCCGGGCCATAACGTTGTCGATCACCACACCTACGTGTTCCTCGGTGATGGCTGCATGATGGAAGGCATTTCCCACGAAGTCGGCTCCCTGGCCGGGACCTTGGGCCTGGGCAAGCTGATCGCCTTCTATGATGACAACGGCATCTCCATCGATGGCGAAGTCGAAGGCTGGTTCACCGACGACACGCCCAAGCGTTTCGAAGCCTACAACTGGCAGGTGATCCGCAACGTCGACGGTCACGACCCGGAAGAAATCAAGACCGCGATCGAGACCGCGCGCAAAAGCGAGCAACCGACCCTGATCTGCTGCAAGACCACTATCGGTTTCGGTTCGCCGAACAAGCAAGGCAAGGAAGACTGCCACGGCGCCCCCTTGGGTGACGCGGAAATCGCCCTGACCCGCACGGCGCTGAAATGGAACCATGGCCCGTTCGAAATCCCGGCCGATATCTACGCCGAGTGGGACGCCAAGGAAGCCGGTCGCGCGGCGGAAGCCGAATGGGATCAGCGTTTCGCGGACTACTCCGCAGCCTTCCCTGAACTGGCCAACGAGCTGGTGCGTCGTCTGAGCGGCGAACTGCCGGCTGACTTCGCGGAAAAAGCCTCGGCCTACATCGCTGAAGTGGCGGCCAAGGGCGAAACCATCGCCAGCCGTAAAGCCAGCCAGAACGCATTGAATGCCTATGGCCCGCTGTTGCCGGAATTGCTGGGTGGTTCGGCTGACCTGGCCGGTTCCAACCTGACCCTGTGGAAAGGCTGCAAAGGTGTCACCGCTGAAGACGCCAGCGGCAACTACATGTACTACGGCGTTCGCGAGTTCGGCATGAGCGCGATCATGAACGGCGTGTCTCTGCACGGCGGCCTGGTGCCTTACGGCGCGACCTTCCTGATGTTCATGGAATACGCGCGCAACGCGGTACGCATGGCCTCGCTGATGAAGAAGCGCGTGGTGTTCGTCTACACCCACGACTCCATCGGCCTGGGCGAAGACGGCCCGACTCACCAGCCGATCGAGCAACTGACCAGCCTGCGCAGCACGCCGAACCTCGACACCTGGCGTCCAGCCGATGCCGTTGAATCGGCCGTGGCCTGGAAGCTCGCCCTGGAACGTAACGACGGTCCTTCGGCCTTGATCTTCTCCCGGCAGAACCTGCAGCACCAGACCCGCAATGCGATTCAGATCGAAGAGATCGCGCGTGGCGGTTACGTGTTGAAGGACTGCGCCGGCGAGCCGGAGCTGATCCTGATCTCCACCGGTTCCGAAGTCGGCCTGGCGGTTCAGGCGTACGACAAGCTGACCGAACAAGGTCGCAAGGTGCGTGTGGTGTCGATGCCGTGCACCAGCGTGTTCGATGCCCAGGACGCCGGCTACAAGCAAGCGGTTCTGCCGTTGCAGGTCAGCGCCCGGATCGCGATCGAAGCGGCTCATGCGGACTACTGGTACAAGTACGTGGGCCTGGAAGGCCGCGTGATCGGCATGACCACCTACGGCGAGTCGGCGCCTGCGCCAGCCTTGTTCGAAGAGTTCGGCTTTACCCTGGAAAACATCCTGGGTCAGGCTGAAGAGCTGCTGGAAGACTAAATCTGACAGTTGCGTTGTCCGGGCTGACGTCTTCGCGGGCAAGCCTCGCTCCTACAGGTCAATGTGATCCGTAGGAGCGAGGCTTGCCCGCGAAGGCGGCAGACCTGGCGACTACATTCCCAAGCTTCGTCGAGAACCCCATGCCTCAACCGCGTCCTTACAAAGTTGCACTCAACGGCTACGGCCGGATTGGTCGTTGCGTCTTGCGTGCGTTGTTTGAGCGAGGCGATAAGGCCGGGTTTGAAATTGTCGCGATCAACGATCTGGCTGACATGGCCAGCATCGAATACCTGACACGCTTCGACTCCACTCACGGGCGCTTTCCCGGCGAAGTGAAGGTCGATGGCGATTGTCTGCATATTAATGGCGACTGCGTGAAAGTCCTGCGCAGCGCCACTCCCGAAGGCATCGATTGGGCGTCGCTGGGCGTCGATCTGGTGCTGGAGTGCTCCGGCGCTTACCACACCCGTGAAGATGGCCAGCGTTTCCTCGACGCGGGCGCACCGCGGGTGCTGTTTTCCCAGCCGATGGCCAGCGAGGCGGATGTCGACGCCACCATCGTCTATGGCGTGAACCAGGATTGCCTGACCGGCGACGAGTTGCTGGTGTCCAATGCATCCTGCACCACCAACTGCGGCGTGCCGCTGTTGCGCCTGCTGGATCAGGCCATTGGTCTGGAATATGTATCGATCACCACCATCCACTCGGCGATGAACGATCAGCCGGTGATCGACGCCTATCATCACGAAGACCTGCGCCGCACCCGATCGGCGTTCCAGTCGGTGATTCCGGTGTCCACTGGTCTGGCACGAGGCATCGAACGGCTATTGCCGGAACTTGCCGGAAGAATTCAGGCCAAAGCCGTGCGGGTGCCGACGGTTAACGTGTCTTGCCTCGACATTACAATGCAGACCGTGAGCGATACCGACGCCACCGAGGTCAACCGGATTTTGCGTGAGGCTGCCACCAGCGGCCCGCTCAAAGGCCTTCTGGCCTACACCGAGTTGCCCCACGCAAGCTGTGATTTCAACCATGACCCACATTCGGCCATCGTCGATGCCAGTCAGACCCGAGTTTCCGGCCCACGGCTGGTGAACATCCTGGCCTGGTTCGACAACGAATGGGGTTTTGCCAATCGAATGCTGGATGTTGCAGAACACTATCTGCACACAGCTATTTCCAAAAAAAAGTAACTCAGGAATGCGACCCATGACCGTGTTGAAGATGACCGACCTCGATCTGCAAGGTAAGCGCGTACTGATCCGCGAAGACCTCAACGTCCCAGTCAAGGACGGTGTTGTCACCAGCGATGCGCGAATCCTGGCCTCGCTGCCGACCATCAAGCTGGCCCTGGAAAAAGGCGCGGCGGTAATGGTCTGCTCGCACCTTGGCCGTCCGACCGAAGGCGAGTTCTCGGCCGAGAACAGCCTCAAGCCAGTCGCTGACTACCTGAGCAAGGCGCTGGGTCGTGAAGTGCCGCTGGTGGCCGATTACCTGAGCGGCGTTGACGTGAAGGCCGGCGACATCGTGCTGTTTGAAAACGTGCGCTTCAACAAGGGCGAGAAAAAGAACGCCGACGAACTGGCCAAGCAATACGCCGCCCTGTGCGACGTGTTCGTGATGGACGCCTTCGGCACCGCTCACCGTGCCGAGGGTTCGACCCACGGCGTGGCCAAGTTCGCCAAAGTCGCCGCTGCCGGCCCTCTGCTGGCTGCCGAACTGGATGCACTGGGCAAGGCCCTGGGTGCCCCGGCTCAGCCAATGGCGGCCATCGTTGCCGGCTCCAAGGTCTCGACCAAACTCGACGTACTCAACAGCCTGAGCCAGATCTGCAATCAACTGATCGTCGGCGGCGGCATTGCCAACACCTTCCTTGCAGCTGCCGGTCACCCGGTTGGCAAGTCCCTGTACGAGCCGGACTTGCTCGACACCGCGCGTGAAATCGCCGCCAAAGTCAGCGTGCCACTGCCGGTGGACGTTGTCGTGGCCAAGGAATTCGCAGAAAGCGCCACTGCTACCGTCAAGCTGATTGCCGACGTGGCCGCAGACGACATGATCCTGGACATCGGCCCACAGACCGCGGCGAATTTCGCCGAGCTGCTGAAGTCGTCCAAGACCATCCTGTGGAACGGCCCGGTGGGCGTATTCGAATTCGATCAGTTTGGTAACGGCACCAAGGTCCTGGCCCAGGCCATCGCAGAAAGCTCGGCGTTCTCCATCGCGGGCGGCGGCGATACCCTGGCAGCCATCGATAAATATGGCGTAGCTGATCAAATCTCCTACATTTCTACCGGTGGCGGCGCGTTCCTCGAGTTCGTCGAAGGCAAGGTGCTGCCGGCCGTTGAAGTGCTTGAAAGCCGGGCCAAGGCCTGAGACTGCCCATTTGACCAGGCAAAGGAGTGTTCACATGGTCAAGACGTTAGCGCTGTTGATCGCTGCGGGTATGCTGGCGGCTTGCGGGAGTAACCCGAAAGCCCCAAAGGTGCCCGAGACGCCTGAACAGGACAAAGGCTGCTACCAGGCCGACTGGCAGGCCGAAACCAACCCGGTGATCAACAAGCGTTCCGGGCCTGATGGCCTGGAAAAATACGAGACCCAGACCCCGGCCAAGGAACATGGTTGCCCTTGACGGGTCTGACACTTTACTCAGGACTGGCGGCGTGCGCCGTCAGTCGAGGAACATGGATGAAAGGTTTTATCGCCATTACGGCGCTGGCCCTGCTGGCAGGTTGCTCCAGTCTGAACCTGTTCAAGCCTGCCGAATCGACGGACAGTTGGACCACCTGGACCTGCGACAGCCAGGCCAAGGTGCTTTGGCGCTACACCGACGCCGCCCGCAAGGAAGTCGACGTTCGCCTGGGTGGTGCCGATCAGGTCTACCGTTTGAAGCTTGAACCGGGCGCCGAAGGTTCGCTGTACAGCAACGACATGCTGGCGTTTCACATAAAAGGTGAGGAAGGCCTGGTGTACTGGGTCGCCACCAATGATTTGATCGGCCGCGGATGTAAAGCGCAGTAAGACGATTGATTCACAGAGATCCAGATGTGGAAACACATCCAATGTGGGAGCGAGCTTGCTCGCGATAGCGGTAAGACAGTCACATCAATGTTGGATGTGCGGTCCTCATCGCGAGCAAGCTCGCTCCCACAGGGATTGGGTTCACAGGGGTTCTGTGTAGTTCTTCAGATTTTGGTAATACCGAATTCGCAGCCCGGACCAACCCCCGATCTGCAATAACTTGAATAGCCGCCGTCGCTACGGCAGGCTGACACGATTAACGACCCTAAACCGGGAGAGACACACACAATGGCACTTATCAGCATGCGCCAGATGCTGGACCACGCAGCCGAGTACGGCTACGGCGTTCCAGCCTTCAACGTCAACAACCTTGAGCAGATGCGCGCCATCATGGAAGCCGCTGACAAGACTGACTCCCCGGTGATCGTCCAGGCGTCGGCCGGTGCTCGCAAATACGCCGGCGCACCGTTCCTGCGTCACCTGATCCTGGCGGCGATCGAAGAATTCCCGCACATCCCGGTGTGCATGCACCAGGACCACGGCACCAGCCCTGACGTCTGCCAGCGCTCCATCCAACTGGGCTTCAGCTCGGTGATGATGGACGGTTCCCTGGGCGAAGACGGCAAGACCCCGACCGACTACGACTACAACGTCCGCGTTACCCAACAAACCGTAGCCCTGGCTCACGCCTGCGGCGTTTCGGTAGAAGGCGAGTTGGGTTGCCTGGGTTCGCTGGAAACCGGTATGGCCGGTGAAGAAGACGGCATCGGCGCCGAAGGCGTTCTGGATCACAGCCAGATGCTGACCGACCCTGAAGAAGCCGCTGACTTCGTCAAGCGCACGCAGGTCGACGCCCTGGCCATCGCCATCGGCACCAGCCACGGCGCCTACAAGTTTACCAAGCCACCGACCGGCGACGTGCTGGCCATCGACCGCATCAAGGAAATCCACAAGCGCATCCCGAACACTCACCTGGTGATGCACGGTTCGTCTTCGGTGCCTCAAGATTGGCTGGCGATCATCAACCAGTACGGCGGCGACATCAAAGAAACCTACGGCGTGCCGGTTGAAGAAATCGTCGAAGGCATCAAGCACGGCGTGCGCAAGGTCAACATCGACACCGACCTGCGCCTGGCGTCCACCGGTGCGATGCGTCGCCTGATGGCCACCAACCCGAGCGAATTCGACCCGCGCAAGTTCTTCGGCGCGACCGTGACTGCAATGCGCGACGTGTGTATCGCTCGTTATGAAGCCTTCGGTACTGCCGGTAATGCTTCGAAGATCAAGCCGATCTCGCTGGAAGGGATGTATCAGCGTTACCTGAAGGGTGAGTTGAACGCCAAGGTCAACTAAGTCCTAAGCGTTTAGCCGTATTAAAAAACTCGCAGCGATGCGGGTTTTTTTTTGCCTGGAGATTCTCGGACGAAAGGTATTTGAAATGTCCCCTATTCATTGAGCGGATTGCTGACGCGATGACAGAGGCGCTGGCGACCCATCGACACCGTATATTTAACTTCAAATTAATTTTATGGATGACTAAAAGCCTGAACGATGGAGGTATATAGTTGGCTCGCTTCAAAGCACGCTTACTGATCAATCAGCCGCTTTGGATTGGAGTCGACGCCTGTTACCCGGTTTAAATCAAGGCTGATGGGTGGGAGGATTTGTGACGCGTGTAGGAGAATCTAAAGAGTTTCGTAGGAAAGAGTCATAGAGCGTTGGTGTATAGTTTTTCTGGATGTAATCATGATTGACGCTTGGCTTTGTAGTGCCATAGATTGATTTGTGACCTGTGTTTATTGCAGGCGCCCTATAAATCAATGGATCAGGAATGCGCTAAATGGAATTTAACAAAGTTCTGAAAATTGTAGGTCTGTTGGCGGCCATTTGCGCCACGGGTGTGGCGTCAGCCAGCGCTGATACCACTATTTATACTGCGTCGATAAGTAGCGAAGGGAAGGTGCTAGCGCAAAATCCTCAGTGGATCACCGGGGTGGAATACAATGTTCAAAAGGATTACTTCGCAAATTATAAAATCAACTTCAAATCGGACGTGTATCAGAAAGCTCCTGGTTTCTGTTCCGTCTCTCTGACGGACAGCCGTTCGAATGATGATATTTTTTATGGGCAGGCGAGGCTGGGCGCCATGCCGAAGCAAAGCCATGTCACTGTGATTACTCAGCTCGCCGGCAAGTCGGGACCTTCGGGGGATGGTTCCCAGAGTTTTATGTTGATGTGTATCAAGTAAGCGTAAAGACTGTAAGCAGCGCACCCCAAGGCGCAAAAAATGCCCGTGTCGCAAGATACGGGCATTTTCTTTATTGGCCAGCTGGGGGCCAGATTTTCATATGGCCTGGAAAGCTGCGATATTTTTTGCGGTTGATACGATCCAGTTACTTATTGTGATCAATATCCAGCTTGCTGAACGTCACTTTCCCGCCTTCGCTGGTGTATCCGGTGTGGTCCTGTACATACACCCCGGCCTTGAAGTACAGCGGCTTGACGCTCCAGGTCTTGCTGATTTCGGTGTCCCACTGGTAGCCCGCGGCACTGATGCCCAATGCGCCGCGGGGGCTCAGGTGAATCATGTAGGAGAATGGCTGATCCAGCTTCACGCCGGTGGCGATGGTGATCACCCGGCCGTCGCCGTCATCGGGGCGCATGCGCACTTTGGCGACAATGTTGCCCGTCTTCGTGCTGGTCTTGTACTGGTACTCGACCTTCACCAGGGGCTTCTGGCTTTTATAAGCGTGAATCTGGCCGATGACGATCTTGCCGGAACTGGGGACCTGGTTGACGGCCAGCGTGGCACGCAGGGAGTTGTCGGCGTCCGGGTAGAGCCAGTTGCGCAGGGTTCCGTTGCTATAGGTTTCGCGCAATTCGGTGCGAGGATATTTTGCGTTTTCAGTGCGGGTACCCGTCACCGGCGACCAGAAAAAAAGTGTGCCGGTATTGGAGTGGAAGTATTGATCCTTGAAGCCGTTCACCAGTTTGGGAGTGTCAACGGTGTACGGCGGATTGCCGACGGGAACACTCAGGTTCCAGGTTGCGAGATCGATCATAGTCAAATAGCTTCCACGTTTTTTTTGCTGCACGCACGTGCCAGATGCTCTAGCACGCGCCTTGGAGGCGGTCTTTATAATCGCAGAAGGCTGATTTGTTAATGCCCGTCTGGCAGATGGTTGGCGTCAACATCCTGTCGAAATGCCATCTTTCCCGGTTTCAGGGGCTTGTAGGGGTGACCGTTAGTCGGCAAATGTACGCAATGGTTAAATGATGGCGTACTGACACCTTCTGCTTTCACAGATCCCGGTCTAGAGTGAAGGCTTAGTTCCGGTCCGGCTTTCATGAGAAGCCGGCCTGCCGCCCCGAAAAAGAGAAGCAGCATGGAATGCGCGCAAGCGACGCCAGCCGAAGCCAGCTCAATTCTTTTAATCGTCGATGATTACCCTGAAAACCTGATCAGCATGCGCGCGCTGCTCCAGCGCCAGGACTGGCAGATCTTGACCGCTGCCTCGGGCTTCGAAGCCCTCGACCTGTTGCTCGAATACGATGTCGACCTGGTGCTGCTGGATGTGCAGATGCCAGGCATGGACGGCTTTGAAGTCGCGCGCCTGATGCGCGGCAGTCAGCGTACCTGCCACACGCCCATCATTTTCCTCACCGCCAACGAACAGTCCCAGGCCGCCGTGATCAAGGGCTATGCCAGTGGCGCGGTGGATTACCTGTTCAAACCGTTCGACCCGCAAATCCTCAAGCCGAAAGTCCAGGCGCTGCTTGAGCATCAGCGCAATCGCCGCGTATTGCAGCGCCTGAGCCACGATCTGGAACTCGCTCGCGCGTTTAATGCCTCGGTTTTGGACAACGCCGCCGAAGGCATCCTGGTGGTGGGTGAGGAGGGGCTGATCCGCTTTGCCAATCCAGCCATGTCGCGGCTGCTCAATGCCACGGTGCAAGACCTGCAGGGCAAGGAGTTTCTGGATTACCTGCAAAAGCCACACATCCCGGTCTGGGCCGATTCCGAATTGCTCCGCGGTTACAGGCGTGGTGAAACCTTGCGCCTGCATGATGCACTGCTGCGCACGGCTCCCGGTCAACAAGTGCCGGTCGCGCTGTCCTGCGCGCCTTTACCCGCCGAGCAACAGGCCATGGTGGTGACGGTGCTGGACATGTCGGTCGTGTGTCATTTGCACCAGCAGCTGGAGTATCAGGCGGTCACCGACCCGCTGACCGGGCTGCTCAATCGTCGGGGTTTCTACCAGACGGTGGAAAACCTTCTGCTGCGTGGCGAGCGTACTGACAGTGTCTGGGTATTGCTGTATCTGGACCTCGACGGCTTCAAGCGGGTCAATGACTCCCTTGGTCACGATGCCGGTGACCGGGTGCTGCGCTGGGTCTCCGAACAGTTGAAGGCCTGTCTGCGATCTTTCGACATTCTGGCGCGCATGGGCGGCGACGAGTTCACGGCGTTACTGGACTTGGAATTCCCCGAGCAAGCGGCAAAGATCGCCGAGAAGCTGATTGAGCGTGTGTCGATCTGTCAGCAGATCGACGGCCTGGATATCGCCTTGGGCGCGAGTATCGGTATCGCCACTTTCCCGGATTGCGGGGCCAATCTCGACGGCTTGCTGCGAGCGTCGGACATCGCCATGTATGAAGCCAAGCGTGCCGGCCGTCAGCAGTATCGCTTCTACGATCACGAAATGAATGGCCGGGCACGCTCGCGGTCAATGCTCGAAGAAAGTGTGCGCACGGCCATCGATAACCGTGATTTCAATCTGGTGTATCAACCTCAGGTGGCCATTGCCAGCGGACAGATTCGTGGCTTTGAAGCGCTGCTGCGCTGGCACCATCCGAGTGTCGGCGATGTGCCGCCAGGGTTGTTTTTGCCATTGCTGGAAGAGGCGCGGTTGATCAGTCGGTTGGGCAGCTGGATCTACCAGCGCGGGGCAGGCCAGCGCAAGGCCTGGGAAACCTTGTTTGCCGAGGATCTGGTGCTGGGCGTCAGTTTGAGCGGCACGCAGTTCGGCATGCCCAATCTGGTCTCCGAGTTGCGCCAGGTGCTGGAGCGCAACGGTTTGCAGGCACGCCATCTGGAAGTCGAAATCACCGAAGAGTCCTTGATGCACAATCCCGACGAAACCCGCAAACAGCTGCGCTTGCTGCGCAATCTGGGGGTGCGGGTGGCCTTGGATGACTTTGGTTCCGGGCCATGTTCGCTGTCTCATCTGCGCGACCTGGAGCTGGATACACTTAAGCTCGACCGGCACTTGATCTCTCGGCTGCCGGCGTCTTCACGGGATGCGGCGCTGGTGCGCAATGTGATCGACCTGTGCAGGCAATACGGAATGCTGGTGGTTGCCGAAGGCGTAGAAACCGTTGCGCAATATGAGTGGCTGCACGCCAATGGCTGCGAGTACGTACAAGGGTTTTTGGTCGCGCGGCCGATGATGGCCGAGGACGTCGGCGATTTTGTGCAGCCGTTCGACTGGAGCACGCTGGTCCGCTGAATTCGCTACACTGGCGACCTGTTCGTTCTGATGTTGTCCGTCCCGATGACCGTGTTGAAATACCTCCAGGCCTATCCCGCTGCATTGCAGGACCAGGTGCGCCAGCTGATCGCCGAAGGTCGGCTGGATGACTACCTGAGCCAACGTTACCCGCAAAAGCACGACGTGCAGAGCGACAAGGCGCTGTATACGTACGCGTTGGACTTGAAGCAGGCGTTCTTGCGTAACGCCCCGGTCATCGACAAGGTCTTGTTCGACAACCGCCTGGACCTGACCCATCGTGCCCTCGGCCTGCACACCACGATCTCCCGGGTGCAGGGCGGCAAGCTCAAGGCCAAGAAAGAAATTCGCGTGGCCTCGTTGTTCAAGGAGGCACCTTCGCAGTTTCTGAAAATGATCGTGGTGCATGAGCTGGCGCATTTCAAGGAGTCGGATCACAACAAGGCGTTCTACAAGTTGTGCGAACACATGTTGCCGGGGTATCACCAGGTGGAGTTTGACTTGAGGGTGTACCTGACTTGGCGGGATATGCAATAAAGATCAAGATCAAGATCAAAAGATCGTCCGAACGCGGCCCGAGCCTTCGGCAGCTCCTACAGGGCTGCGATCTTTTGATCTTCTGAATAATGCGGAGCGCAGGGATGGATGTCAGCAAGACCAAGAGCAGCTTCTACCGCCGGTTGTATGTGGCGTACCTGATCGACAGTGGCCTGGCGAGCAGCGTCCCGGCGTTGACCGACGTGACCGGGATGCCCCGGCGCACGGCCCAGGACACCATCGCGGCGCTGGCAGATCTGGATATTGTTTGCGAGTTCGAACAGGAAGAAGGCGCGCGCAATCATGCCGGGCGTTATCGGATTCGCGAGTGGGGGGCGATTGACCGGGGGTGGATCGAGCGTCATTTGCGGCAGATCAAGGCGGTGTTGGACTACCCCTGATATTCGGCGCCTGTGCTGACGCCTTCGCTGGCAAGCCAGCTCCTACAGTGGATCTACGGCGCACACATGTCCCATGTAGGAGCTGGCTTGCCAGCGAAGGGGCCTTCAGGGACGACGCATCCCGATATGCGGAATGTCATCCTCCAAAAATTCCTCCCCCGCCACCTCAAACCCGTACCGCCCGTAGTAACCCTGCAAATGCGACTGGGCCGACAGATAGATCGGTACTTCAGGCCAGCGCTTTTCAGCCTGCTTCAATGCCTGATTGATCAACTCATGACCCAATCCCTTGCCACGCGCCTCTGGTGCGGTAATCACCCGTCCGATCACCACATCGCCACCCTGTAGCTCCGGGTCAAGCAGCCGCAGGTACGCCACCAGCCGATCACCGTCCCACGCCATCAAATGGCAGGTGTCGCCTTCCAGATCCTGGCCGTCCACGTCCTGGTAGACGCATTTCTGCTCGACAACGAACACCTGCGCACGCAACTGCAGAATGGCGTACAGCTGCTCTTTGCCCAGGTCACTGTGGTGTTTGCAGACCCAATCGATTGTCATCGTCCCATTCCTTGATCAACTCGCTCCGATACTAAACGCCCGGGCCAAAGATGTCTTTATGACGAATGCATCTGTGGCAAAGGCCAAATGTCACTCGTCATTTCGACGGCTCAATCCTCATCCTTATCCTTGATCAAATGCGCCGCCAACGTGCGTAACGGCCCCAACTGCCGGCAAATCAACCCCAACTGTGTCTGCACCAACCGCTGCCCTTCATCGATCTCATCCGGCATGTGTTCCAGCTCATTGGCCAGTGCCTCTTCCTCATCGCTCTGAATTGCAATCGGCCGTTTGCTCGCCAGGCCTTGGGCGATTTCATCGATGCTGGCCGCCAGTCTCACCCCTGCACCCTCGATCAAATGCTCGCGCACGTCCGGGGGTAGCTGGGTTTCGCGATGCGCGCCCAGACCTGACAAATAGCTGAGCAAGGTGTGCGACAGCACCAGAAACCGAAACCCGACATCCGCTTCCTTACGGAAATGCCCCGGCTCCATCAGCATGTTCGCCAACGTGGTCGACAGCGCGGCGTCGGCGTTGTGGGCATTGCGTCGGGCCAGGCGATACGCCAGGTCGTCGCTTTTGCCGACGGCGTATTGCTGCATGATCTGGCGCAGATAAACGCTGTTGCAGGTCAGGGTGTTGGCCAGCACTTTGTTCAGGCGTCGACCCTGCCAGTCCGGCAGGAACAGGAACACCGCCAGTCCGGCGATCAGGCTGCCGAGCAAGGTATCGAACAGTCGCGGCAGGAACAGCCCGTAGCCGTCCCCGACCTGGTTGAAGCAGAACAACACCATCAGGGTGATTGCAGCCGTCGCCAGGGTGTAGCGGGTGGTGCGGCTGATAAAGAACACCACCCCGGCTGCGATCGCGAAACACGACTGGATCAAGGGGTTGGGGAACAGATCGAATAGCGCCCAGGCCACAGTCAGGCCGATGCCGGTGCCGATGATCCGCTGACCCAGCTTGAGTCTTGTCGCGCCGTAGTTCGGCTGACAGACAAAGAGCGTGGTGAGGATGATCCAGTACCCCTGGGACGGGTGGATCAAATGCACCATGCCGTAGCCGATGCTCAAGGCCAGGGGCAACCGCAGGGCGTGGCGGAACAGCAGCGAGGTCGGTGTCAGCTGGGTGCGCAAGCGTATCCACACATCCTTGAGGCTGTGTGGCGAACGGTCGAGCAGGCTGCTGTCGGTGGCATCGGCCAGCGCATCGGGGTTGCTGGCATCGCTGAGCAAGCGGTCCAGGGTGCCGAGGTTGGCCGCCAGTGCGCGCAATGACCGCAACAGGCCGCGCCAGGCCGGGTTGCTCTGGTTGCGCAGGTGTTCGAGGGAGGCATGCAGGTCGCTCAGGGCTTGGGCGAAACTTGCGTCATAAATGAATGGCTGGCGCATCTGGATCGACTCGGCCAACGCGCGGCAGGCTTTGCCTTGCTGGCGCAGCAGGCGCTGGCAGCGGAACAGCACATCGCTGTGGAAGAAGGCATCGGCCAGGGCGTTGTAAGGGTAGTGTGAGGAACTGGCGCGCTCGTGGATGTCCTGGGCGAGGAAGTACAGTTTCAGGTAACGGCTGACTTTCGACCCTGGTCGACCATTGCCGACCCGGTGCAGGATGATTTCCTTGGCGGCGTTCAATGCGGCCACCACTCGGCCGTTCTGCTGGGCCAGCTCCAAACGCTGTGCTTCGACGTCCATCTGCCGGATCGGCTCGAACAGCGACGATTTCAGCTTCAGGTAATAACCCAATTCACGGAACAATCGCGCCAGGCTCTGCTGCACCGGCTGGTTGGAGAACATCGCCTGCCACAGCACCGAGAGCAAACCATACCAGGCCGCACCGGCCACCAGCAGCACCGGTTCGTGCCAGAAGTCAGTGACCGCACCGCCACGCTGTTCGACACCGATCATGGTGTAGACCGACAGGATCAGCGTTGCCGACGCAATCGCACCATAGCGTTCGCCCAAGGCGCCCAGCATGGTCAGGCCGAAACTGGCCAGTGCGAGGGCGATGACAAAGACGACGGGGTAGGGGAAGAGCAGTTCGACGGAGAGGGCGGCGACGCTGAAACACACCAGCGTCACGGCCAGGGCGTTGAGGCGGCCTTGCCAACTGTCGTCGGTCTCGGCCAGGGCGCTGGCGATGATGCCCAGGAACAACGGGATCAGCAGCGCCATTTCATCCTGATACCAACACAGCGCCATGCTGCCGGTCAGGGCGATGAACACCCGCACGCTGTAGCTGAATTTATCCAGCGCCCAGAGGCGACGCAGAGACTGACTGAACGGGGTCGATGACATGAAGTGCGAAGGCCTTCCGAGGCAATGACGCTAAATTGAGCCAGTAATGACGTCGACGCAATGGCGCCGATCACATCTGACAGCAAAATATGTTCCTTCTCTTCGAACCATTCCAGCATTTGAAATGCGATCCCCCTGTAGGAGCTGGCTTGCCAGCGAAGGCGGACTGTCAGGCAACAACGATGTTGAATTTGCCGGCCCCTTCGCTGGCAAGCCAGCTCCTACAGGGGGCGGTGTGATCAGACGTACTGCGCGGCGGCATAGCCGGAGGCCCAGGCCCACTGGAAGTTGAAGCCGCCCAGGTGCCCGGTCACGTCGAGCACTTCGCCGATGAAGTAAAGGCCAGGGCTTTTCAGCGATTCCATGGTCTTGGACGAAACCTCACGGGTGTCGACGCCGCCCAGGGTCACTTCCGCCGTGCGATACCCTTCGGTGCCGGCCGGCACGACTTTCCAGCTCGCCAGTTTTTCTGCGATGTCGGCAATTTCCGCGTGGGTGTACTGTTTCATCGGCTTGGAGACGAACCAGTTGTCCGCCAGCAGGTTGGCCATCTTCTTGGTGAAGAGTTCACCGAGCAGGGTTTTCAGTTCGCTGTTCGGGCGTTCGGCTTGTTGCTGTTGCAACCAGCTCGGCACGTCGTGATCCGGCAGCAGGTTGATCTGCACCGTGTCGCCGGACTCCCAGAACGAGGAAATCTGCAAAATCGCCGGGCCGCTGAGGCCGCGGTGGGTGAACAGGATGTTCTCGCGAAAGCTCTGGTCGTTGCAGCTCACCAGGCAATCCACCGACGTGCCGGACAGCTCGGTGCAAAGCTCCTTGAGCTGATCGGTGATGGTGAACGGCACCAAACCTGCGCGTGTCGGGAGCAAATCGTGGCCGAATTGTCTGGCCACTTGATAGCCGAAACCGGTTGCGCCCAGGGTCGGAATCGACAGGCCGCCCGTGGCGATCACCAACGATTCGCAGGTGATCTGGCCCAGCGTGGTGTCCAGCAGGTAACCCCGTTCGAGTTTCTCGATGGTCTGGATCGAAGTGTCCAGATGCAGGCTCACGCCGACCTGATCGCACTCGCCGAGCAGCATCTCGAGGATGTCACTGGATTTGTTATCGCAGAACAGCTGGCCGAGTTTTTTCTCGTGGTATGGCACGCCGTGTTTGGCGACCATGCCGATGAAATCCCACTGGGTATAGCGCGCCAGGGCGGATTTGCAGAAGTGCTCGTTTTGCGAGAGAAAATTGCCCGGTTCAGTGTACATGTTGGTGAAATTGCAACGGCCACCGCCCGACATCAGGATTTTCTTGCCGGCCTTGTTCGCATGATCGAGCAACATCACCTTGCGCCCACGCCCGGCGGCGGTCAGCGCACACATCAATCCTGCGGCGCCAGCGCCAATGATCACGACTTCGGTAGAGCGCAAAACGGTGTCCTCACACAGATCTCAGGGCTAACCCAGATCCTGTAGGAGCGAGGCTTGCCCGCGAAGAACGATTACACGGTGCATCAGGTAGACCGAGTTATCGTTCTTCGCGGGCAAGCCTCGCTCCTACAGGGGGGCGGTACGGTTTTACAGGATGCGCACGCGCAGCGAGCGGCCCTTGATCTTGCCGTCGTTCAGGCGCTGCAGGGCCTGCTTGGCTATCCCGCGCTCCACGGCTACGAATGCCTGGAAATCGAAGATCGCAATCTTGCCCACCTGGGCACCCGGAATCCCGGCATCGCCCGTCAGTGCACCTAGAATGTCACCCGGACGCACCTTGTCTTTACGGCCCGCGCCGATGACCAGTGTGCTCATCACCGGCAGCAGCGGTGCGCCGCCCTGGGATTTGAGGTTGTCCAACTGATCCCAGCTCAACGGCGACTTCTGCAGTTGCTCGATGGCTTGGGCGCGGTGGGCTTCGGATGGTGCAACGAGGCTGATCGCAATGCCTTTCTCACCGGCGCGGCCAGTACGGCCAACACGGTGGATATGGATTTCCGAGTCACGGGCCAGTTCGACGTTGATCACCATGTCCAGCGCATCGATGTCCAGGCCGCGAGCGGCGACGTCGGTGGCAACCAGTACCGAGGTACTGCGGTTAGCGAACATGGCAAGCACCTGGTCACGGTCACGCTGTTCCAGATCGCCGTGCAGGCCGACGGCGGAGATGCCTTTGGAGCTCAGGTGATCGACGGTTTCCTGAACCTGCTGCTTGGTGAAGCAGAAGGCTACACAGGAGGCCGGACGATGATGCGCGAGGACTTTGACCACGGCGTCCATGCGCTCTTCCGGGGAGATCTCGTAGAAACGCTGCTCGATCTGCGTGTCGTCGTGGAACGCCTCGGCCTTCACGATCTGAGGGGTGCGCATGAATTTCGCCGCCAACTGCTTGATACCCGTTGGGTACGTGGCGGAGAACAGCAGGGTCTGGCGACGCTCTGGGGTCTGGGCAATGATTTCTTCGATGGAGTCGTAGAAGCCCATGTCGAGCATGCGGTCGGCTTCGTCGAGGATCAGCGTGTTCAGGCCATGGAGCACCAGCGAACCTTTGCGCAAATGCTGCTGAAGGCGGCCCGGGGTACCGACGATGATGTGCGCGCCGTGCTCCAGAGAGCCGATCTGCGGACCGAACGACACGCCGCCGCACAGGGTCAGGACCTTGATGTTGTCTTCGGCGCGGGCCAGGCGACGGATTTCCTTGGCGACCTGGTCAGCCAGCTCACGGGTCGGACAGATAACCAGTGCCTGGCAACCGAAGAAGCGCGGATTGATCGGGTTCAGCAGGCCGATGCCGAAGGCGGCGGTCTTGCCGCTGCCGGTCTTGGCTTGCGCGATCAGGTCCATCCCCTTGAGGATCACCGGCAAGCTTTGCGCCTGGATCGGCGTCATCTGGGCATAACCGAGGGAGTCGAGGTTAGCCAGCATGGCGGCGGACAGCGGCAAAGTATTAAAAGCGGTGGCGATGGTGGTCACGGGACTGGCCTGCAAAACAAAATGTCGCGCAGTGTATCAGTCCCATGGCCATTCGCCCGTAGTTTCCAGACGAGAAGTCGCCGAGCGAAGACCAGGCAAGGCGAAAACAGGCGAGAAACGGCTGGGGTCGCACTCGACTTGGCTTTAGCCAATGAGCATTTCGAGCCTGTTTTCAACGCAGCATGGTCGAGCGCAGGCACTTATCGTTTGGAAACTAAGGCTCTATGTGTTCTTCCGGACTCCTGACGCGCCGTCCGTCTTCCTTTGAGAGCTGTGAAAAGATCGTCGCAGCGAGCATCGCCATGATTCCGACGGTCACGAAGGTCAACTGGAACGCCCCTAGAACTGTGTCTACGCCGTCGTTTCCGACCTCTGCGGTGAACCCGCCGAGCAAGGCACCGGCGCAGGCAACGCCCAGGCTCAGGGACAATTGCGCGACCACCGACAGCAAGCTGTTACCGCTGCTGGCGCTGGCGTCGTCGAGGTCAATCAGGGTCACGGTATTCATCGCGGTGAACTGCAGCGAGTTGATGGCACCGAGAATCGCCAGCATCCCCAGCAACAGCCAATAGGGTGTCTGCTCGCTGACCAGGCCCATGCTCGCCAGCATCAGCCCCAGCGCCAGGGTGTTACCGGTCAGCACGATGCGATAGCCCAGACGCTCGATCAGCGGCCGCGCCACCGACTTGGCGACCATCGCGGCAGCCGCCAGCGGCAACATGCTCATCCCGGCCTGGGAGGGCGAATAACCCAGCGCCACTTGCAGCAGCAACGGCACGAGGAACGGCAACGCGCCGCTGCCCAGACGGGCGAACAGGTTGCCGAGAATGCCCACGGCAAACGTCCGGGTCTTGAACAGCGAGGGCGCGAACAGTGGATTCTCGATGTGCCCGGCCCGCAGCCAGTACGCAGCCAGGCACGCCATGCCGCCGAACAGCAGCAACATTACACGCAAGTGCGGCAGGTGCAGTTCGCCGAGTCCCTCCATGGCGATGGTGATCAGCACCATCGCCGCGCCAAACAGCAAAAACCCCAGGCTGTCGAAACGGGTGCGCTCGGTGCCGCGCAGATCAGGGATGAACTTCCACACGGCGTAGCAACCGACGGCGCCCACCGGCAGATTGATCAGGAAGATCCAGTGCCAGGTCAGGTATTCCACCATCCAGCCGCCCATCGTCGGGCCGAGCAAGGGGCCGAGCAGACCGGGAATGGTGATAAAGCCCATGATCCGCACCAGCTCCGAGCGCGGGTAGGCGCGCAGCACCACCAGGCGCCCGACCGGCAGCATCAGTGCACCGCCGAGGCCCTGAATCACCCGGGCGCCGATCAGCATGCTCAAGGTGTTCGACAGGGCGCAGAGCAAGGAGCCGATGCTGAACAGCAGGATCGCGCCGAAGAAGATTTTCTTGGTGCCGAAGCGGTCGGCGATCCAGCCCGAGGCCGGGATCAGCAAGGCAACGGTGAGCATGTAGGCGATGATCACGCCTTGCATGCGCAGCGGATTCTCCGCCAGGTCCCGAGCCATGGCGGGCAGGGCGGTATTGAGGATGGTCCCGTCGAGGGACTGCATGAAGAACGCGATGGCAACAACCCACGGCACCCAGCGGGCCGTGACAGCATCGAGAGGTTGGCGGTTGGGCATGGGGCCTCTTGTCAGGGAGTATCTGCGTTTCACCGACCCCCTGTAGGAGCTGGCTTGCCAGCGAAGGCGGACTGTCAGGCAACAATGATGTTGAATGTGACGGCCCCTTCGCTGGCAAGCCAGCTCCTACGGGGGTTTTGCGGGGTTACAGGGTTAGCGTAAGGCGGCTGATCAGCGCACCCGGCAACAACGCCGAGGCCGTGGCCCGCTGACTGTAAGTACTGGCCGACAGCAACAACTCGCGCTCCTCGGTCAACGCTTCCAGCTGCGAACCGAGCAAACTGTAAGCACTGTCATCAAAGCGCATGGTGCTCACCGGTGCCTGGATCTCGCCGTTCTCGACCCAGAAGGTCGCAAACCGCGTCATGCCGGTCAGGCGTGCCGCCGGCTGGTCCGAGTAGTTCAGGTACCAGAGGTTGCTGATGTACAACCCGGTGCCCAGCTGCTTGAGAATCTCTGCATCAGGCAATCCTCCGGCCGCCATGTTCAACGCGCTCGGCATTTCACCGCCGCTGGCGCCATTGGCCGTCAGGCCGTATTCGGCAGCGCTGCGGGAACTGACCATTTGCGCGCCGGCCTTGCCATTGACGATCAACCCGAGATCGCTGCGCGGATAGCCTTCGCCGGAAAACGCCGGGCTCAAAGAACCGCTGACCTTCTCCTCGAGCGACACCAGCGCGCTGAACGAACTGTCGCCCGCGTAAAGCTTTTGCAGCGGACTGTTTTTGCTGGCAATCGACTGCGCCGAGAAACCGCCCCAACCCAGCATATCCATGATTTCACCCATGGCTGCCGGCGCCAGGTAGGCGCGGTACTGACCCGGCGCCAGGGTGCGTTGCGGCCTGCCCAGAAACGCCAGCTGCTCGCGCGCTTGCGCAAAACGTCTGGCGAACCCTTCGCTGTTCCAGTCATGCCCGGCGTAGCTGGCTTTCACCGCCTGGCCATTTTCGTGGAACAGGCTGAAGTCAAAGTTGAAGCTGTTGGCCTGATGCCAGCCAAACGCGCCCGAGGAACTGGCGAAACCGCGACTGATCGGGCCGGCGGCGTAGAAACCCACCAAGTCCAGTCCTTGCGCCGCCTGGGTGATTTGCGCGACCACTTGCGCGGTGTCCGGCAGCGGATGGTCCTGCACATTCTTGCTCTGCCAGCCGGTGTGGTTGAGCAGCAGGTACGGGTCCTGCGGCAGCAGCGGCAAGGTGTCGCGCAACTGTTGCAGGCCTTCGGCCAGGCGCTGAACATCGACTTGCGCATCACCGGAGAGGGTAATGTTCAGGTCGGCGTGGCGCCCATCGTCGATCAGCTTGAAGCCGACGCTCGCTTGCTGCACCTGACCGGCCTGACGCACCTTGGCGTGGTTGAAACGCACGAAGGCCGACGACTCGGCGGCGTAGCTGAGGGTGAATTGTTCCGGTTCGCGCACGGCATCGCGCAACCAGTGGACCAAGGCCTTGAACGCTTCGGCCTGATTGTTGGACGTACTCATCAGGCGTCTCCCCCAAACACATCAACTTTGCTGAACACGCAGGCCGGCGACGCATGGCCGACGCGGATCACCTGATTCGGTTCACCCTTGCCGCAGTTCGGAGTGCCGAGGACCTTGACGGTGCTGGCGTCGCCGACGGCGCTGAGGCTTTTCCAGAGCTGCGCGGAAATCGCCCGGTAGTTGGGGTTTTTCACCACGCCCTTGAGTTCGCCGTTTTCGATCAACTGGCCCCACTCACAACCGAACTGGAACTTGTTGCGCGCATCGTCGATGGACCAGGAACGGTTGGTGCTCATCAGGATGCCGTTCTCGATCCCGCCGATCAGTTGCTCCAGCGGTTGATCGCCAGGCTCGATGTTCAGGTTGGCCATGCGGTCGATCGGCGGACGGTTCCAGCCACAGGCGCGGCTGTTGGCGACGCCATTCATGCCGGCCCGGAATTGAGAAAGGGCGCCGCCCAGTGGACGCAGCAGTAAACCTTCTTTAATCAGGAATTGCTTACTGGCGGCGGTGCCGTCGTCGTCATGACCGTAACTGGCGAGCTGTTCAGGGATGTCCGGATCGAAGGTCACGTTCAGCAGTTCGGAGCCATATTGCAGGCTGCCGAAGTCTTGTGCCTTGACGAAACTGGTGCCGGCATAATTGCGCTCGTCGCCGAGGATGCGGTCCAGCTCCAAGGGGTGACCGATGGATTCGTGGATCTGCAGCATCATCTGATCCGGCATCAACAACAGGTCGCGCGGACCTTGTGGTGTGTTCGGCGCCAGTAGCAATTGCAGCGCCTGATCAGCGATTTTCGGACCGGCACCCACCAGGCCGCAGCGGCTGATCACATCAAACCCACCCTGTTGGCCGAAGTTCTCGCGGCCGAGGGTGCGGGTCTGGCTGTCGCTACCGTCGTAAGCAGTGACTTCCAGGCTCGGATAGACGAAACGCTGTGCCTGACGCAGTTCGGCGCCGGCGCTGTTGAGGTAGATCTGCTCGACGTCAGTGATGCCGATGCTCACCTGCCAGTTCACCAGTCGCTCGTCCTTGGGCACGGCGGCGGATTCGGCGCCGAGCAGTTGGTAGCAATCGCTCAGGGACGGGAAGGGCTGGTCGAGGTTTGGCGAGAAGTAATCGGCGCGGTCACTGGAAACGGCTTGTTCGCGCAGGTCGAGCAGGGCGTGGGGCTTGAGTCGGCGGGCGTGTTGCTCGGCTTTCTCCAGCGCGGCTTGCAGACCGGATTGGGACAGGTCGTTGGTCGCGGCATAGGTCTCCACGCCGTTGACCCGTACGGTCAGCATCGCGCCTTCGTCACGACTCAGGCTCGGAGGCTCGGCGACGTTCTTGCGCACCGACAGGTACTGGCCGGACTCGCGCACATAGCGCAGCGAAAAGAATTCAGCGCCCGTGCGCAAGGCAGCAAAGCGCTGCTTGAGCTGGGGGTGGATATCAAACATTCGTGGACCTCCTTGGTATGGAGCATCGGTGTTGCGAGGGGGGTGAAACGATTGCGTGGCGCTAGATTAGGCCTGGGCGGGGGGGAGTTCAAGGGTGGAGCGGTGTCGGGAGGGATTGCCTGGGTGTGCCGGGAGGATGTGTGTTGATTGCTCGGGCCCCTTCGCGGGCAAGCCCGCTCCCACAGGTTTTTTGGGCGGATCACACATTTGTAATCCAACCCCGGAACCTGTGGGAGCGGGCTTGCCCGCGATGGGTTCACCTCGGTGTTAAGCCTTACTGAGCAGTCAGGCGCACATCCCGCATTGGCTTGCCACGCACCGGTGCATCACCGGCGACATAGTAATCAGCCTTGCTGCGCGGCAACGGCTGGCGACCCCGGATCTTGTCGGCGATTTTCTCGGCGATCATGATCGTCGGCGCATTCAGGTTGCCGGTGGTGATGATCGGCATGATCGAGGCATCGACCACACGCAGGCCCTGCATGCCATGCACACGACCTTCGCCATCGACCACGGCCATGTCATCGGTGCCCATCTTGCACGAGCAGGACGGGTGGAACGCGGTTTCGGCGTGTTCGCGGATGAACGTGTCGAGCTGCTCATCGGTTTGCACCTCGATGCCCGGGCTGATTTCGCGGCCACGGAAGGCGTCGAGTGCAGGCTGCTGCATGATTTCCCGGGTCAGGCGGATGCCGTCGCGGAATTCCTGCCAGTCCTGCTCGGTGGCCATGTAATTGAACAGGATGCTCGGATATTCGCGCGGATCCTTGGATTTGGCCTGGATGCGACCGCGGCTCGGCGAGCGCATGGAACCCATGTGCGCCTGGAAACCGTGCTCTTTCACCCCGTTGCTGCCGTTGTAGTTAATCGCGACCGGCAGGAAGTGGTACTGAATATTCGGCCAATCGAATTCCGGACGGGAGCGGATGAAACCGCCGGCTTCGAACTGGTTGCTGGCGCCGATACCGGTGCCGTTGAACAGCCACTCGGCACCGATGGCCGGCTGGTTGTACCAGAGCAGCGACGGGTACAGCGAGACCGGCTGGGTGCAAGCGTATTGCAGGTACAACTCGAGATGATCCTGCAGGTTTTCACCGACGCCCGGCAGGTCGTGGACCACCGGGATGTCGAGCTTGTTCAGCAGCTCGGCGGGGCCGACGCCGGAACGTTGCAGGATCTGCGGCGACGCGATGGCGCCGGAGCACAGCAGCACTTCCTTGCGGGCGCGGGCTTCAATACGCTCTTGCGCGGCGCCGATCAGGTAGCGCACGCCGACCGCACGTTTGCCTTCGAACAGGATCTTGTCGGTCAGGGCGTGGGTGACGATGGTCAGGGTCGAACGCTTTTTGGCGACGTCCAGGTAACCGCGAGCGGTGCTGGCGCGACGGCCGTTCGGCGTCACGGTACGGTCCATCGGGCCGAAACCTTCCTGCTGGTAGCCGTTCAAGTCTTCGGTGCGCGGGTAACCGGCCTGCACGCCTGCTTCAACCATCGCGTGGAACAGTGGGTTGTTGCCGGCTTTCGGTGTGGTCACGCTGACCGGACCGTCGCCACCGTGGTAGTCGTTCGGGCCGATGTCGCGGGCTTCCGCCTTGCGGAAATACGGCAGGCAGTTGAGGTAGTCCCAGTCTTCAAGACCTGGAAGCTTGGCCCAGTTGTCGTAGTCCATCGCGTTGCCGCGGATGTAGCACATGCCGTTGATCAGCGAAGAACCGCCCAGGCCCTTGCCGCGACCGCATTCCATCCGGCGACCGTCCATGTGTGGCTCCGGGTCGGTTTCGTACGCCCAGTTGTAGCGACGGCCTTGCAGCGGGAACGCCAGGGCGGCCGGCATTTGTGTGCGGAAGTCCAGACGGTAGTCCGGGCCACCGGCTTCGAGCAGCAGGACGGTGACGCCTTCGTCTTCAGTCAGACGGGTCGCCAGGGTGTTACCGGCCGAGCCGGCACCGATGATGATGTAGTCGAATTCTTGGGACATTGAATGCACCCTCATTGAAGTTGGTCAGGTCAGGCCATGGCGAGTGCTGCGCACTCGATCGCCGGCAAGCCGGCTCCTACAGGGTCGGGGTAGCCACAGATTTGGCGAACGACGCCAAATCTGTAGGAGCTGGCTTGCCAGCGAAGGCGGCCTCACGGGCAATACAAAACTGGGTGTTAGAACACCGAGGCGTAATCGCCCAGTTCGACCTGTACCGATTTGATGCGTGTGAAGTTGTTCAGCGAACTGATGCCGTTCTCACGGCCCACGCCCGACTGCTTGTAGCCGCCGACCGGCATCTTCGCGTCGGACTCGCCCCAGGCGTTGATCCAGCAGATACCGGCTTCCAGTTGATGAATCACGCGGTGAGCGCGGTTCAGGTCCTTGGTGATGACGCCAGCCGCCAGGCCGAAGTCGGTGTCGTTGGCACGACGGATCACTTCTTCTTCGGTCTCGTAAGTCAGGATGCTCATCACCGGGCCGAAAATTTCTTCGCGCACGATAGTCATCTCGTCGGTGCAGTCGCTGAATACGGTCGGCGCGACGAACGCGCCCTTGGCAAATTCGCCTTCGGTCAGGCGAGTGCCGCCGCACAGCAGGCGAGCGCCTTCTTCCTTACCTTTGGCGATGTAACCCAGCACGCTTTCCATGTGGGCAAAGCTGACCAGCGGGCCGAAGTTGGTGTTCTCGTCTTCCGGGTTGCCGATGCGGATGCGCGCGACACGCTCGGCAATCTTGGCTTCGAAAGCCGCTTTCAGGTGGCTCGGCACGAACACGCGAGTGCCGTTGGTGCAGACCTGGCCGGAGCTGTAGAAGTTGGCCATCATCGCGGTGTCGGCGGCGCGATCGAGGTCGGCGTCGTCGAAGATGATCAGCGGGGATTTGCCGCCCAGTTCCATGGTCACGTCTTTCAGCGACGAGGCGGAAGCGCTGGCCATGACCTTCTTGCCGGTGTCGGTGCCGCCGGTGAAGGATATTTTTTCGATGCGCGGATGCTCGGTCAGCCAGGTGCCGACTTCACGGCCGCTGCCGGTCAGGACGTTGAACACGCCCGCCGGAACGCCGGCTTCGGTGTAGATCTCGGCCAGTTTCAGGGTGGTCAGGGACGTGACTTCGCTTGGCTTGAAGATCATCGCGTTACCGGCCGCCAGGGCTGGCGCGGATTTCCACAGGGCGATCTGAATCGGGTAGTTCCATGCGCCGATGCCGGCCACGACGCCCAGCGGCTCGCGACGGGTGTAGACGAAGGACGTGGTGCGCAGCGGGATCTGCTCGCCTTCAATGGCCGGCACCAGGCCTGCGTAGTACTCCAGCACGTCAGCACCGGTGACGATGTCGACGTACTTGGTTTCGGAGTACGACTTGCCAGTGTCCAGGGTTTCCAGGGCGGCCAGTTCATCGTTGCGCTCGCGCAAGATGTCCACGGCACGGCGCAGGATGCGCGAACGCTCCATGGCGGTCATCGCGGCCCAGATTTTCTGACCCTTTTCGGCGCTGACCACCGCGCGCTCGACGTCGTCCTTGGTCGCACGCTGAACAGTTGCGAGGACTTCACCGTTAGCCGGGTTGATGGCTTCGAAGGTGGCGTCGCTGCTGGCGTCACTGTAGCCGCCATCGATGTAGAGTTTTTGCAGTTCGAAACGGGCCATAAAGTCCTCGCAAGTGCATAAGTTTGGTTGGCGTTAACCACTGGGGCGTGCCGTATAACGTTGGCGATGCTGGTCAGTGACGGTTCAGGGGCTGAGCGTTTTATGTGCGCTCTAGCTCACCTGCTTGGCCAATTGGAAATCCATGTATTCGTAAGCGATGCGGTGCGCCTGCTCAGTGTCGAAAGCATCGCCCGACAGGGCGCCGCGCAACCACAAACCGTCAATGAGGGCTGCCAGGCCTCGAGCTGCACTGCGCGCGTCATCGAGCGGCAATACACGGCGGAACTGGCAGCACAGGTTGGAATACAGACGGTGATCGTTGATCCGCTGCAACCTGTGCAGTGACGGGTGGTGCATGCTGGTGGCCCAGAAGGCCAGCCAGGTTTTCATTGCCGGGCCATTGACCTGGCTGGCGTCGAAGTTGCCTTCGATAATCACCTGGAGGTGGGCCCGCGGGCTGCTGTCCTCCAGGGCCTGACGGCGCGCGGTGACGTTCACGCTGAGGACACTCATCAGGTACTGCGCCGTGGCGGCGATCAGGCCGTTCTTGTCCTGAAAGTAGTGACTGATGATGCCATTCGAGACACCGGCCAAACGGGCGATCAGCGCAATGCTGGCGTCCCCCATTCCGACCTGATCCACCGCCTGCAGCGTGGCTTGGATCAACTGCTGACGGCGGATGGGTTGCATACCGACCTTGGGCATCTTGCACATCTCCTTAGGCCTTACCGGCGGACGTAAAAGGTCTCGGATTGACGTCCAGTCTATTTTGTTTTGATTGAACGTTCAATCAACAAAAAATAAGTCCGACGACAAGTCGTCGCTTTCAACATGGCGCTCAAACAAAAACGCCGCGATCTTTTCGCGGCGTTTTTGGGTGTGTTGCCTTACCCCAGGTTCTTGCCGAGCAGTGCGTGGTACAGCTCGCTGTCACCCAGAATCCCCACCACCTTGTTGTTATCGTGCAGCACCAGCTTGTTGCCGGTCTGGTAACGAATCTGCAGCGCGTCGCGCATGCCGATGTTGGAGTCCACCAGTGTTGGTCGACGACCCAAGCCTTCAACCGCTTGCCCGGGAATCCAGTTCTGCAGGTCCAGGCTTGCGCCGTTCTGGCGTGCGCCTTTGATGGTGTTGCCTTCGGCCAGGTCCAGCCACGAATCGCCACCTGGATCGAGGCACACCGAACCGTTGATGCGCTTGCAGTTGTCCAGGGTGCGCATCAGGCTGCGCCCGCACAGCACGTTCAGCGGATTGGTGTGGGCGACGAAGGTGCGGACGTAGTCGTCCGCAGGATTGAGGACGATTTCTTCCGGCTTGCTGTACTGGACGATCCGACCGTCTTTCATGATTGCGATACGGCTGCCCAGCTTCAGTGCTTCATCGAGGTCGTGGCTCACGAACACGATGGTTTTGTTCAGCTTGCTTTGCAGCTCCAGCAGTTCGTCCTGCAGACCCTGGCGGATCAGCGGATCGAGGGCCGAGAACGGTTCGTCCATCAGCAGGATGTCGGCATCCATTGCCAGCGCACGGGCCAGGCCCACACGTTGTTGCATGCCGCCGGAAAGCTCGTCGGGCTTCTTGTTGCGCCACTGGGTCAGGCCCACCAGTTCGAGTTTCTCATCGACCAGCTTTTTGCGTTCCTTCTCCGGACGTCCCTGCATTTCCAGACCAAAACTGATGTTCTCGCGAACGGTCAGCCACGGCATCAGGGCGAACTTCTGGAACACCATCGCAATGCGCTTGGTGCGCATCATTTTCAGTTCCGCCGGGGTGCAGGACGCGATGTCGATCTGCTTGCCTTCGTGCTCGACAAACAACTTGCCACGGCTGACGGTGTTGAGGCCATTGATGCAACGCAGCAAGCTGGATTTGCCAGAGCCGGACAGGCCCATCAGCACGCAGATTTCACCCTTCTCGACGTCCAGGCTGGCCTTTTCGACGCCGACAATCTGCCCGGTCTTTTTCAGGATCTGGTCGCGGGTCATGCCCTGATCGAGGAGTTTGAGCGCCTCGCGCGGGTCTTTGGAGAAGATTACGTCGACGTCTTCGAAGCGAATAATGCTCATGCGTCACCCCCTACTTTAGCGTCGGGTTGTTTGCAGATACGGTCGAGCATGATCGCCAGCAAAACGATCGCCAGGCCCGCTTCGAAGCCCAGGGCGATATCAGCAGTGTTCAGTGCGTTGACCACGGGTTTGCCCAGGCCGTCGGCGCCCACCAGTGCCGCGATCACCACCATCGACAACGACAGCATGATGCACTGGGTGATACCGGCCGCGATGCTTGGCATGGCGTAGGGCAGTTCGATGCGCGCGAGCAGCTGACGGCGCGAGCAGCCAAAGGCTTTGCCGGCGTCCATCAATTCTGCGGGAACATCACGGATACCCAGGTAGGTCAGGCGAATGGGCGCGGCAATCGCGAACACCACCGTGGAGATCAGGCCCGGGACCACACCCAGACCGAAGAGGGTCAGGGTAGGAATGAGGTACACGAAGGTCGGCACGGTCTGCATCAGATCGAGTACCGGCCGCATCAGTGTGTAAAACATCGGTTTATGCGCGGCGACGATGCCTAACGGCACGCCGATGACCACGCAGACCAGGGTGGCGAACAACACCTGGGCAAGGGTTTCCATGGTTTCTTGCCAGTACCCCAGGTTGAGGATCAGCAGGAAGGAGGCGATGACAAAAACGGTCAGGCCCCACTTGCGTTGAATAAAGTGTGCCAGTAGCGCGATGAGGCCGATCAATGCCAGCGGGTTGAACCAGGTCAGCGCAAAAGTCACGCCGTGGATCATCGTTTCCAGTGACAGGGCGATGGCGTCGAAGGTGCTGGCGCCGTTTTGCGTCAACCATTCAACGAAACCTGCGATGTACTGGCCTAAAGGTATTTTCTGATCAATCAGCATGGTAGTGAACGTCCGCATGCAAGGAAATTAACAGCCCGGACGGCCGAAACCGTCCGGCGTAAGCGATGCTTCCTAATTCAAGGCTGCGCGAGCTTGGCTTTCACGGCCTCCAGGCCTGGTTTACCGTCAATGGTGGTCACGCCAGCGAGCCAGGTATCGAGCACCTGTGGATTCTTTTTCAGCCAGGCCTTGGCGGCCGCGTCAGGCTTCATTTTGTCGTCCAGGACGTTGCCCATCAGCGTGCTTTCCATGTCGAGGGTGAACGCCAGGTTTTTCAGCAGCTGACCCACGTTGCTGCATTCCTGGGCGTAGCCCTTGCGGGTGTTGGTGAAGATGGTCGCCTGACCGAAGTTCGGGCCGAAGAAATCGTCGCCGCCGGTCAGGTACTTCATCTTGAAACGCGTGTTCATCGGGTGCGGTTCCCAGCCCAGGAACACCACGGCGGTGTTGCGGCGCTGGGCGCGATCGACTTGCGAGAGCATGCCTGCCTCGCTGGATTCGACCACCTTGAAGCCGGCGTCTTTCAAGCCGAAGGCGTTCTTGTCGATCATGCTCTGAATCAGGCGGTTGCCATCGTTGCCCGGTTCGATGCCGTAGATCTTGCCGTCGAGTTCTTTCTTGAACTTGGCGATGTCGGCGAAATCTTTCAGACCCTTGTTATACAACTCTTCGGGGACGGCGAGTGTGTATTTTGCGTTTTCCAGGTTGGCGCGCAGGGTGTCCACGGTGCCAGCATCGCGGTAGGCCTTGATGTCGTTTTCCATGGTCGGCATCCAGTTACCCAGGAAGACGTCCATGTTCTTGCCATCGGCCAGGGACTTGTAGGTCACCGGCACGGAAATCATCGTGGTCTTGGTCTTGTAGCCCAGGGCATCGAGCACGACGCTGGTGGTGGCGGTAGTCACGGTAATGTCAGTCCAGCCGACATCGGAGAAGTTTACGGTTTTACACTGAGCCGGTTCGGCGGCTTGCGCCAGAAACGGCAGACTCAGCATGGCGGCCAACAACAACGGCGGGGAACCTTTCATGAATGGACTCCTTGGTGTTTTTTTTGGCAGTGTTCCGACTGGACCACCGCACTTATAGGTTGCGGTTGGATGGCGTTTTGGAGACATCTCTACCACGGCGCCTTGCAATCGAGTCGATACGATCATGTACCAGTGAAAATCTGACGCCTACAGGGTGCGTCGTAACCAGTACAGGGAGGGTCGCATCCAGTGTCGGTGACGTCGCTTACAGCTTTTTTCAGCCCTGTTCGCGGTTCTGAACCGCAAAAAAACGGCGAAAACATCGCGTAAAACGCACGCGGCGTTTGTGGACAAGAGTACGTCGGTGTCAGACGTCGAATGACCCGGTAAAAGCCTGATGATGCAGCCATACCGGCGGATTGCAGCTTGAGCGTAGCAGCTCCGTCACCAGGCGCTTTTGCGTCTGGAGTTGGCACATCCAGGAGTTTGGCAGTAATGGCTATCAGCGTTTTCGACCTGTTCAAAATCGGTATTGGCCCTTCCAGTTCGCACACCGTGGGGCCCATGCGGGCCGCGGCGTTGTTCGTGCAAGGTGTGCGTGAGCAGGGGCTTTTGGAGCAAGTGCGGCGCGTCGAGGTTCAGCTGTATGGGTCGCTGTCGGCCACCGGCATCGGTCACGGCAGCGATAACGCGGTGATCATGGGGCTGATGGGCGAGTGGCCGGACGCGATCGATCCGTCGCAGATCGGCCTGCGCATCGCCACCCTGCGCGAAACCGACACGCTGTTGCTTGATGGGCGTTTGCCGGTGTCGTTCATCTGGGCCCGGGACATGCGCCTGATCGACGAAAACCTGCCATTCCACCCCAACGCCATGACCCTGGTTGCCGAGGGCGATGACGGTGAGCTGCATCGCGACACCTACTATTCCATCGGTGGCGGGTTTGTCGTCGATGAAGCACAAGCCAGCAGCGGTGTGGTGGACCTGGATCGCACGGTGTTGCCGTACGATTTCTCCAGCGCCGTCGAGCTGCTCAGTCTCTGCAAGCAGCACAACCTGCGTGTTGCCGAATTGATGATGGCCAACGAGAAGGTCTGGCGCAGCGAAGAAGAAATCCGTGCCGGCCTGATGACGCTCTGGCGCGCGATGCAAGATTGCGTCGAACAGGGCCTCAAGCACGAAGGCATCCTGCCCGGCGGCCTGAATGTGCGTCGGCGCGCGGCCAGGCTGCACCGTAGCCTGCAGGAGTTGAACAAGCCCAACGTGATTGGCTCGACGCTGAGCGCCATGGAGTGGGTCAACCTGTTCGCCCTGGCGGTCAATGAAGAAAACGCCGCGGGCGGGCGCATGGTCACGGCACCGACCAACGGCGCGGCGGGAATCATTCCGGCGGTCCTGCATTACTTTATGAAGTTCAGCGAGGCGGTGACTGACGCCAACGTGGTCGACTATTTCCTCAGTGCGGCAGCGGTGGGGATTCTGTGCAAAAAGAACGCTTCGATTTCCGGTGCGGAAGTCGGTTGCCAGGGTGAGGTTGGATCGGCTTGCGCCATGGCGGCGGCTGGACTGGCCGAGATCCTCGGTGCCACCCCGGAGCAATTGTGCAATGCGGCGGAAATCGGCCTGGAGCACAACCTCGGGCTGACCTGTGATCCGGTGGGTGGACTGGTGCAGGTGCCCTGCATCGAGCGCAATGCGATTGCGGCGGTGAAGGCGATCAACGCGGCACAGATGGCGCTGCGGGGCGACGGTCAGCACTTTATCTCGCTGGACCGGGTGATCCGCACGATGCGTGATACCGGGGCGGATATGCATGACAAATATAAAGAGACATCGCGGGGGGGGTTGGCGGTTAGCGCGGTGGAGTGTTGATTCAGTAAGACCGCGTCGCCTTCGTTCGCGGGCAAGCCTCGCTCCTACAAGGGCAATACAAAACCTGTAGGCGCGAGGCTTGCCCGCGAAGGCGCCAGACCAGTCAAAACTGCGCACTAAATGAACACCCGATTCAAAACGCGCCACGTTTTGGCGCGTCGCTTACAGATAAGCGACTTCACCTGGATCACGGATCCACGTTGGCCATTACCGCCTGTCACCTGTGCTTGTGGTGACACTCTTCACCAGGTCGCCGTAGCCCTGTTCCCACAAGTGCTACCGATTTGCTCACGCCCAACGGGGCAGAGCGCCTTTCGCCGATAATGGCACTTATAACCCCCACTCGCAGCGCGGCTTATACAGACACATCACGACGTCGTTTTCAGGAGTTATTGAACGCGCATTCAATTTTAGGCATGGCAATTGCTCTGTCATTACAAAGCCCGTCTCCCACGCGAGAACGATGGCCATAACAAGAGCCTCCGCCTGAGGCCATCACCCGCTTTGTGTGAGGAGATTCTGCGATGACGACGTTCAACTCCGGGGCTCAACCCCAGAACCGTGCGCCTCAATCCATCGGCTTTCTGCTGCTGGACAATTTCACGCTTATTTCTCTGGCCTCCGCAGTGGAACCCCTGCGCATGGCCAACCAATTGTCCGGTCGCGAGCTGTATCGCTGGACCACGATCACCGTCGACGGCGGTCAGGTCTGGGCCAGTGACGGTCTGCAGATCACCCCCGATTGCTCCATGCACAAAGCGCCCGCCCTGGACACCATCATTGTCTGCGGCGGTATCGGCATTCAACGCACGGTTACCCGCGAACACGTGTCGTGGCTGCAAAGCCAGGCGCGTCAGTCCCGCCGTCTCGGCGCGGTGTGCACCGGCAGCTGGGCCCTGGCGTGCGCCGGTCTGCTGGACGGCTTCGACTGCAGCGTGCACTGGGAATGCCTGGCCTCGATGCAGGAAGCTTTCCCGCGTGTAGCCATGAGTACTCGTCTGTTCACCCTCGACCGTAACCGTTTCACCAGTTCTGGTGGCACCGCACCGCTGGACATGATGCTGCACCTGATCAGCCGCGATCACGGGCGTGAGCTGTCGGCCGCAATCTCGGAAATGTTTGTCTACGAGCGCATCCGCAACGAGCAGGATCATCAGCGTGTGCCGCTCAAGCACATGCTCGGCACCAACCAGCCGAAACTGCAGGAAATCGTCGCGCTGATGGAGGCCAACCTGGAAGAGCCGATCGACCTCGACGAACTGGCGGTGTATGTCGCCGTGTCGCGTCGTCAGCTGGAGCGGCTGTTCCAGAAGTACCTGCACTGCTCGCCGTCGCGTTACTACCTGAAACTGCGCCTGATCCGCGCTCGGCAGTTGCTCAAGCAAACGCCGATGTCGATCATCGAAGTGGCATCGGTGTGCGGCTTTGTGTCTACGCCGCACTTCTCCAAGTGCTATCGCGAATACTTCGGCATTCCGCCGCGTGACGAACGCGTCGGTTCCAACACCGCGCAGCAAGTGGCGATGATGCCACTGCCGCAAGCACTGGTGCTGTCGCCGTTGTCCGGGCCGTTGTCGGCGTTGAGTCAGGCGCGCAATGAGTCGACGTTTGCTAGCGTAAGGCTGTAGACCGAGGCGCCTGTATCGCGGGCAAGCCCGCTCCCACAGATTCTGTGTCGATGTATCAATTGTGGAAACGACGCAGACTACTGTGGGAGCGGGCTTGCCCGCGATGGCGATTTATCAGGCGCTACGGCTTTGCTGGTACTGCGCCAATGCCGGCAGCAATTGCTTGTCGATAGCCTGGCGCACCGCCGGCAGGATGGTCGCGCTGCTGGTGTACATCTGCTTGACCATGGTCCGCAGTGTCATCGCCCGTTCATCGTTCAAGCCTCGCACCGCACACTCGCAAGCCTGCTCGGCAGTGGAGCCGCTCGGTACTTGAAAACCCAACGACTTCAGCTGGCCCAACAGGTCTTCCTGGTCAATCAAATCGGCGTGCATCATGACGCAATCCTTCTTCAGGGAACGTTGTCTTGGCTCGATTCTGGTTGGGGCGCGGATTGGCGGCAAGGGCGATTTGTCGCAATGGCCGCAATGACTATGAACATGTCGTTTTCGGCTAACTTGCCAGAGAGAGGAGGGGGCACACTGGATTCAGCTGGCTTCACGAAGGTTTGGTCACCCTCGCGCAACGGCTCCTCAACAGTACCCACCTCTGCCCCGATCCTGTCACGGCTTGATCGGGGTTTTTTTTGCCTGTGAATCCAGAGGTTTTGTGTTGCCTGTGCGGGCGCCATCGCGGGCAAGCCCGCTCCCACAGGATCGGGGGTGCGCGGACTTGGCGAACGACACGAAACCTGTGGGAGCGTGGCTTGCCCGCGATGAACGATGACGCGGTTTAGCGTTGCAACACGAGGATTCGCGACAACAATTCATCCCGGTCAACATAGCAACCCTGGAAATGCCGGGCGCCAGTGGCCGGGTCGAAGGCATTGCGGGCGTGGAGGGTACGGCGGTTGTCGAAACACCACAGCTCCCCGGGGTTGAGCCTTTGCATCAACCGGAATCGAGGCTCGCGGGTCATGGCAATAAAGCGCCGGTAAGCACGATACAGCTTGGGCATCTGTTCCGCCGACGCATCGAACGGGCCGCGCAGGAAGTTCGCCATGCGGATCTCCGACACCTGTCCCAAAGCGTCCAAAGCGATGATCGGCGCGAGACGGCGGTAGTCGCTATGACGATCCTTGTTGCGAAACTCCACGGGAATTTCACACAAGGCTTGAAACGCTTCGGGGTCTTCCTGGCGCAACGCTTCGGCGATGGCAAAACCGTCGACAAAAATACTCTCGCCGCCATCGGCGTCATTCACCAGGCAGTGCAGAAATTGCAGCCCCGGTTGCAGCTCCCGGGTCGGCAGGTCGCTGTGCAGCGGCAGGTTGAAGGCGGTGTAGGCATTGCTGTCGGCATCGGCCTTGGATTGCACGTTGAATAACACACCGAAATTGCTCTCGCGGATGAAGGAAATCCGCTGGGCGATCAGCTTCAACGAGCCGGGCTCGGTGGGCACGCCACGGACCTGGGTCAGGCCGATGTCGCGCAACGCCAGCAGCCATTGCAACAAGGCGTCGTTGTCGTTCATCAGCGCCTGGTAGTCGAACACCGGCAACTGCAAATCGCTGTTCCAAAGCCTGGCCTGCGGTTTTCCGGCACGGCGCTCGGTGCGGGACTCATCGTCATAGGCGTGGGCTCGTAGCCAGCCCGGATCGAAGCGACTGCGGTGGCCGTCCTGCCATGCGACGCAGAGGCAACCTTCAGCATCGACGCTCGTCTCTGCAGGCATCAGATCGTCTTCGACATCGACGATTTCCAGTACCTGCTCGCGAGTCACCGTGTACACGCAGAGCGGGCACGGGCAGTTGTCCCGCAGCCATTGGTGATGAAAGGGGCTGACGCGGTCATCGGCCCATTTCACCAGGACGCGATCTGCCAGGGTCTGCACGCAAGCCAGCGCGCTGATCAACGGATAGGTACGGAAGTCGGCAAAAGCGGCGGCAGTGTTCAATGGCGATCTCCTTGTTCGGTAGTGGTTATTTTGCCGGGGGCAGTGCGATCACGCGGCCAATGCAGGCGGGGGCGGGCAAGTCGGCCTGCTCGGCGACGATGGCTTGCAGTTTGCTCAAGGTCTCTGCACTGAAAGGCGCGGATCGCGGCCCGGCGAGGTCGACGTGCAGCAGCATTTGCTCATTGCCCGCCAGTTCCTTGTCATCGCCCACCAGGTGCAGGCTGTGGTAGAGGTGCAGGCGTTTGCTGTCGTGGCCGATGATTTGGGTATGCACTTCGACCTCGGCATCGAGCTTCACTTCGTGCAGGTAGTTGAGGTGCAGTTCGAGGGTGAACAGCGAGTTGCCGCTGGCTTCGCGGTTGTTGCTGTCCATGCCCAGCCGATCCATCAGCGCGTCGGTGGCGTAGCTGAAGATCAGCAGGTAGAAGGCATCGCGCAGGTGGCCGTTGTAGTCGACCCAGTCGGGGATGATTGTGGTTTGGTAGGTGGTGAGGGTGGGCATGTTTTTCTGTTCCGATATGGGTGGTGACTGGACTGACGCTTTCGCGGGCAAGCCCGCTCCCACAGTGACTTGAGGTGTGAATACAATCTATGCCACACAGCCAATCCCTGTGGGAGCGGGCTTGCCCGCGAAGGGGCCGGTCCTGCTGGCTAATTACTCGCTGAACGCCATCCCATGCTTCTCTTTGGTGGTCTTCACCGCCTCCAGCACCGCCAGCAGGCAATCATCACGATAGCGCTCCAGCGCCGAAATGCTGTGCGTGCCCAACTGGTCACTGGTCCCGTCCACCACATCGTCGATCAACTTGTCAGTCAGCTCCGGCGCCTGCAGGTACGTCCACGGCAACTGCAATGCCGGGCCGAACTGCGCCATGAAGTGGCGCATGCCTGCATCGCCTCCGGCCAGGGTGTAAGTCAGGAATGTACCCATGAACGACCAGCGCAGACCGGCGCCAAAACGAATCGCATCGTCGATTTCACCGGTGGTCGCCACGCCGTCGTTGACCAGGTGCAGGGCCTCACGCCACAGCGCCTCGAGCAAGCGGTCGGCGATAAAGCCCGGTACTTCCTTGCGCACATGCAGCGGACGCATCCCTAAGGATTCGTAAACTTTCATGGCTGCCTGCACGGCTTCAGGGGCAGTGTTTTTGCCACCCACCACTTCCACCAACGGCAACAGATAAACCGGGTTGAACGGGTGCCCGACCACGCAGCGTTCCGGGTGGGTCGAGCTCTCGTAGAATTCACTCGGCAGCAGGCCGGAGGTGCTGGAACCGATCAGAGCATTTGGCTTGGCCGCCGCGCTGATTTTGCTGTGCAGTTCCAGTTTCAGGTCCAGACGTTCCGGAGCGCTTTCCTGAATGAAATCCGCATCGCGCACGCATTCTTCAATGGTGGCGACAAAGCGCAAGCGATCCTGTGATGCTCCGGGTGCCAGGCCTTGTTTTTCCAGCGCGCCCCAGGCATTGGCGACGCGTTTGCGCAGGGCCGCCTCGGCGCCGGGCGCCGGGTCCCAGGCCACCACGTCGAGGCCGTGGGCGAGGGCACGGGAGACCCAGCCGCTGCCGATGACACCGCTGCCGAGGGCGGCGAAGGTTTTGATTTCGGTGATAAAGGTCATGGCGACGTCCTAAAGAATTCGGTGATCCCCTGTAGGAGCCGGCTTGCCGGCGAAGGCGATTTCAGCACCGCCAAACATTGCGGCGGATGTCCTGGCCTCTTCGCCGGCAAGCCGGCTCCTACAGGGGGTATGTGTGGTTTAGCCGCGCTTGGTCAGGCCCATTTTTGCCCGACCTTCAGCCGGCGTCAGCACCCGGGCGCCGAGGCGGCTGAGGATTTCGCTGGCGCGTTCGACCAGTTGGCCGTTGGTCGCCAGTACGCCTTTGTCCAGCCACAGGTTGTCTTCCAGGCCGACCCGTACGTTGCCGCCCAGCAACACGGCTTGTGCGGCCATCGGCATTTGCATGCGACCGATGCCGAACCCGGCCCAGACCGCGTCTGCCGGCAGGTTGTCGACCATGGCTTTCATGGTGGTGGTGTCCGCCGGGGCGCCCCACGGAATGCCCAGGCACAGCTGGAACAGCGGGTTATCAAGCAGGCCTTCCTTGATCATCTGCTTGGCAAACCACAGGTGACCGGTGTCGAAGATTTCCAGCTCGGCCTTCACGCCCAGCTCTTGAATGCGTTTGGCGCCAGCGCGCAGCTGGGCCGGGGTGGACACGTAGATGGTGTCGCCGTCGCCGAAGTTCAGGGTGCCGCAATCGAGGGTGCAGATTTCCGGCAGCAATGCTTCGACGTGGGCCAGACGGGTCAGCGGGCCGACCAGGTCGGTATTGGGGCCGAACTCCATCGGGTTCTCGCCGGCACCGATTTCCAGGTCGCCGCCCATGCCGGCGGTGAGGTTGACGATGATGTCGACGTCCGCCTCGCGGATGCGCTCCATCACTTCGCGATACAGCGCCACGTCGCGGCTGAATTTGCCGGTTTGCGGGTCGCGAACGTGGCAGTGAACCACGGTGGCACCGGCCTTGGCGGCTTCCACGGCGGCCGCGGCGATTTGTTTCGGGGTGACCGGCACGTGTGGGCTTCTGGCGGTCGTGTCGCCAGCACCGGTGAGTGCGCAGGTGATGATGACGTCGTGGTTCATGAGGGGGGTTCCTTGCAGGCGTGATGATTCCGTCCGCAGCCCGGTCAGGCTGCGAATCGGTGGTTCAATCGGGTTTATTGGGTGGTCAATTTCAGGTTTTCAGCCGCCGGTTTGCCATCGAAGGTGGTCACGCCTTCGAGCCAGCGTTGTTTGTCTTGCGGGTGATCCTTCAACCATTGCCTGGCCGATTCGAAAGCGTCCTTGTGCTCCAGCAACGGCTGCATCATCCGGCTCTCGTCTTCGGCGGTGTAGGTCAGGTTGCTCAGTAAACGACCAATGTTCGGGCACTGTTCGGCGTATGTCGGCGAGGTAACGGTCCAGACCGTGGCCATGCCTTCGTTCGGGCCCAGGGCGTCTTCGCTGCCAGTGAGGTAAGTCATCTGCACGTTGACGTTCATCGGGTGTGGCGCCCAACCGAAGAACACCACCGCTTCCTTGCGCCGCACGGCGCGATCCACCGCGGCGAGCATGCCGGCCTCACTGGACTCGACCAGCTGGAACTTGCCGAGGCCAAACTGATTCTTGGCGATCATCGCCTTGATCTGGGTGTTGGCGCCGGAGCCAGGCTCGATGCCGTAGATCTTGCCGCCCAGCTCTTTCTGGAACCTGGCGATGTCGGCAAAGGTTTTCAGGCCCTTGTCGGCGAGGTAAGTCGGAACAGCGAGGGTGGCACGGGCATCTTTCAGGCTGGGCGCTTCCAGAACCTTGACTTGATTGGCCTGGACGAAAGGCGTGATGGTCTGGGTCATCAACGGGTTCCAGTAGCCCAGGAACAGGTCCAGGCGCTGGTCGCGGATCCCGGCGAAGATGATTTGCTGGGATGCGCTGGTTTGTTTGGTGTTGTAGCCGAGGCCGTCGAGCAGCACCTGGGTCATGGCGCTGGTGGCGATCACGTCGGTCCAGTTCACGACGCCCATGCGCACGTTCTGGCACGATGCGGGTTCGGCCGCCATGACACTGGCGCTCAAGAAAGCGGTACCGCTGAGTGCAAGAACACAGCTGCTGATCAGTCGTTTCATGTCGGGTTCCTCGGCAGACGTTATTGTGGGTTCCGGCATCTTCATGCGCCGGTGATGCCAAGTTACGCAGCTAAGCCCCCATGAAAGCGCACTGCGGCGACCAGCTCTTGCACTGCAGCGACCTGTGCTCTTGAATGCCGCGTGCAACTGGCGTATCAACGTCGACACGCTTCCCGCCTCTCGTTACCTGCCAGTCGAGTGCGCTCCATGTCCCAGGATTTCTACTTTTTGTTGATGCCGGGTTTTTCGGCCATCGGTTTTATCTCGGCCATCGAGCCGCTGCGGGTCGCCAATCGCTTTCGTGGCGAGCTGTATCGCTGGCATGTGCTGAGCGCCGACGGTGGCGCGGTATTGGCCAGCAACGGCATGTCGGTCAACGCCGACGCCGCGCTGGAACCGCTGAAAAAAGGTGCAACGCTATTGGTGGTCGCCGGCTTCGAACCCCTGAAGTTCGCCACCCCGGCACTGGAGCACTGGCTGCGCCGACTGGACAACGAAGGCGTGACCCTCGGCGCCATCGACACCGGCAGCTTCGTCCTCGCCGAGGCCGGCCTGCTCGACGGCCATCGCCTGACCTTGCACTGGGAAGCCATCGACGCCTTCAAGGAGTCCTACCCGCAGCTCAGCGTTACCCAGGAGCTGTTCGAGATCGACCGGCGCCGTATCACCAGCGCGGGCGGCACCGCTTCCATCGACCTGATGCTCGACCTCATCGCCCAGGCCCACGGCCCGGAACTGGCGATCCAGGTCAGCGAACAATTCGTGCTCGGTCGCATCCGCCCACGCAAAGACCACCAGCGCATGGAAGTCGCCACGCGTTATGGCATCAGCAACAAGAAACTCGTTCACGTTATTGGCGAAATGGAACAGCACAGCGAACCGCCGATGAGCACGCTGGAACTGGCGGAATCGATCAAGGTGACGCGGCGGCAGTTGGAGCGGTTGTTTCGCCTACATCTGAATGACACGCCGAGCAACTTCTACCTGCGCTTGCGGCTGGAAAAGGCCCGGCAGTTATTGCGTCAGACCGACATGAGCGTGCTGGAGGTGAGTATCGCGTGCGGGTTTGAGTCGCCGTCGTATTTCACCCGCAGTTATCGGGCGCGGTTTGCGCGGTGCCCGCGGGAAGACCGACGACAACGCCAAAAAGCATGACGCTAATCCCTGTAGGAGCTGGCTTGCCAGCGAAGACGGTCTATCAGCCAATACATGTGTCGACTGACACGCCGCCTTCGCTGGCAAGCCAGCTCCTACAGATCTGCGTCGTTACTGCTTCATCAGCGCTGAACACGCCGCCTTGTAAGCCTCATGCTGATACTTGTTCAACGTCGTCGGCAGCGCAAAATCAAACTTCTTGTTCTGCGCATTGATCGTCTGCGGCGACAGCAGCGTCACCTCGCAATTCTCCAGCAACTGGAAAACCCCTTCGATCTTGAACGTGGTCGGCCCACCGGCAAATTCGCCTTTCTTGCTGCGTTTCTTGATCGCGATCCGATCGATGGAATGCTCGCGCACAAACGACGCCACTTGAGCAGCAAACACTTTGACGTTCGCCGCCTCGTCGTCATCGTCGAGGGCGATTTTCTTGGTGCCCAGGGCGGCATGGCTCAGCACCTGACCGTCGAGGGAAGCCACTGCGATAATCGCTTCGCTGCCTTTGATTTCGATGCCGCAGATGTTCATTTCAATCCCTTTTCCTGATGCTGGAGTTGAGCTTACAGCTCTAGTTGGTTGGCGGTGATGCCAAACGCCGCGGCAATTTTCTCACGTGTCGCCTTGCGAGGCTTGGCGACGGTTTCTTGCTGGGCGAAAGCCGGCTGGGAGATGCCCATGCGTTTGGCCACTTCGTCCTGTGTAAGGTTCAGGTGTTCGCGCCAGGCCCTGATCGGGGGTGCGCCGTCGATGATAAGGCTGACTACTTCGTGCGGGATCAAATCATTCTCCATACTTATGTTCTTACTCCTGCCCGATCGACTCCAAAAACTCCGACCGTTCATCACTCATCCGCGCCACGCAATCATTCTGCGCAATGGTGAACGCCTTGCTACCGCTGGTCGCCGGAAACGCCTCGACTGCGCAATCGGTGTCCCGGGTTTTCAGCCACTGTTGCTGGGCCGCCTTGAGCTTGGTGGTGATGTCGGTCAGTTGCGCCGGGTTCTTGCCGTAGCGCATCTGCATGCGCTCGGTCAGGCTTTTGTAGTTTTCGCTCAGCAGGTCTTCGGCAGTGGTTCTGCTGTAGGCCGAGCACTCGAGGGTCTGAATGTCGTTTTCGACGGCGTCGCAGGGGTTGTCGTCGGCCTCTTCAGCCGCCTGCGCGCCGGTCGCTATCAGTGCTAAAGCCAGAAAGATCGATTTCATTGCGTCGCCGCCCCTAAATCCAGTGAAAAAATCCAGTGATGCAACGGATTCTGGCGCAAGCCGACGGGCTTGAACAGGTGGCTTATCCGGCCGGTGGACGGCCCTTTGTCGCGGATTGACGCTTTCGGCAATTCCCCTGTCGTTTTTGCACCCGGCTGCCAAGGCACCGAGGCATATGCTGGCCCCAAAGCGCCGGCACACGATTCGGCGCATGAATCGCCAATAGGGGACAGCCTGATGAGCCCAGCCGAATTGCACGCCGACAGCATCGTTATTGACGGGCTGATTATTGCCAAGTGGAACCGCGAGCTGTTTGAAGACATGCGCAAGGGCGGTCTGACCGCGGCCAACTGCACCGTGTCGGTGTGGGAGGGCTTCCAGGCCACCGTCAACAACATCGCCGCCAGCCAGAAGCTGATCCGCGAGAACAGCGACCTGGTGATTCCGGTGCGCACCACCGCCGACATCCGCAAGGCCAAGGAGCAGGGCAAGACCGGCATCCTCTTCGGCTTCCAGAATGCCCACGCCTTCGAAGACCAGATCGGCTATGTCGAGGTGTTCAAGCAGCTGGGCGTGGGTATTGTGCAGATGTGCTACAACACCCAGAACCTGGTCGGTACCGGTTGCTACGAGCGCGATGGCGGCCTGTCAGGCTTCGGTCGCGAGATCGTCGCCGAGATGAACCGCGTCGGGGTCATGTGCGACCTGTCCCACGTCGGTTCCAAGACGTCCGAGGAAGTCATCCTCGAATCGAAGAAACCGGTCTGCTACTCCCATTGCCTGCCGTCGGGCCTGAAAATCCACCCGCGCAACAAGTCCGATGAAGAGCTGAAGTTCATTGCCGACCACGGCGGTTTCGTCGGCGTGACCATGTTCGCGCCGTTCCTGGCCAAGGGCATCGATTCGACCATCGACGATTACGCCGAAGCCATCGAATACACCATGAACATCGTCGGCGAAGACGCCATCGGCATCGGCACCGACTTCACCCAGGGCCATGGCCAGGACTTCTTCGAATACCTGACCCATGACAAGGGCTACGCCCGCCGTCTGACCAGCTTCGGCAAGATCATCAACCCGCTGGGCATCCGCACCGTCGGCGAGTTCCCGAACCTGACCGAAACCCTGCTCAAACGCGGCCATTCCGAGCGCGTGGTGCGCAAGATCATGGGCGAGAACTGGGTCAATGTCCTCAAGGACGTCTGGGGCGAATAAGCCGCCGCACTTCTGAATCCTTACCTGCGGCCATCCGCGCCGCAGGCAACACCAAAATTTTTCTGGAGTTAAGTTTCCATGGCCAAGATCGCCCCGCAATTACCCATCGAAGTCGACAGCGAAACGGGTGTCTGGACCTCCGACGCCCTGCCGATGCTGTACGTACCGCGCCACTTCTTCGTCAACAACCACATAGGCATCGAGGAAGTGCTGGGCGCCGACGCCTACGCCGACATCCTCTACAAGGCCGGCTACAAGTCCGCCTGGCACTGGTGTGAAAAAGAAGCCGAATGCCATGGCCTGGAAGGCGTCGCGGTGTTCGAGCACTACATGAAGCGCCTGTCGCAACGCGGCTGGGGCCTGTTCAAGATCCAGGACATCGACCTCGACAAAGGCACCGCCAGCGTCAAGCTCGAGCACTCCGCGTTCGTCTACGTGTACGGCAAGGTCGGACGCAAGGTCGACTACATGTTCACGGGCTGGTTTGCCGGGGCCATGGACCAGATCCTGCAAGCCCGCGGCAGCCAGATCCGCACGGTTGCCGAACAAGTCTACGGTGGCTCCGAAGAAGGCCACGACGACGGTTTGTTCACCGTCAAGCCGTTGTAAGACGAGGATCCCGCCATGGCTTTCGAAGCAATGTTCCAGCCGATCCAGATCGGCAAACTGACCATCCGCAACCGCGTGCTCAGCACCGCGCACGCCGAGGTCTACGCGACCGACGGCGGCATGACCACCGACCGGTACGTCAAGTATTACGAAGAGAAAGCCAAGGGCGGGATCGGCCTGGCGATTTGCGGCGGTTCCTCCGTGGTGGCCATCGACAGCCCGCAGGAGTGGTGGAGTTCGGTGAACCTCTCCACCGACCGCATCATTCCGCACTTCCAGAATCTCGCCGACGCCATGCACAAGCACGGCGCCAAGATCATGATCCAGATTACCCACATGGGCCGTCGGTCACGCTGGGACGGCTTTAACTGGCCGACGCTGATGTCGCCGTCGGGCGTGCGCGAGCCGGTGCACCGTGCTACTTGTAAAACCATCGAGCCGGAAGAGATCTGGCGGGTGATCGGCAACTACGCGCAAGCGGCACGCCGCGCCAAGGCCGGTGGCCTCGACGGCGTCGAACTGTCCGCCGTGCACCAGCACATGATCGACCAGTTCTGGAGCCCGCGGGTCAACAAACGTACCGATGAATGGGGCGGCAGTTTCGAGAATCGCATGCGGTTCGGCCTGGAAGTGCTCAAGGCCGTGCGCGCCGAAGTCGGGCCGGATTTCTGCGTCGGCATCCGTCTGTGCGGTGACGAATTCCACCCGGACGGCTTGTCCCACGAGGACATGAAACAGATCGCCAAGTATTACGACGATACCGGGATGCTGGACTTCATCGGCGTCGTGGGTTCGGGTTGCGACACCCACAACACCCTGGCCAACGTGATCCCGAACATGAGTTATCCACCGGAGCCGTTCCTGCACCTGGCAGCCGGTATCAAGGAGGTGGTCAAGGCGCCGGTGTTGCACGCGCAGAACATCAAGGACCCGAACCAGGCGACCCGTATCCTGGAGGGCGGTTATGTCGACATGGTCGGCATGACCCGCGCCCACATCGCCGACCCGCACCTGATCGCCAAGATCAAAATGGGCCAGATCGACCAGATCAAACAATGCGTCGGCGCCAACTACTGCATCGACCGGCAATACCAGGGCCTGGATGTGTTGTGCATCCAGAACGCCGCGACATCCCGCGAGTACATGGGCCTGCCGCACATCATCGAAAAGACCACGGGCGTGAAACGCAAGGTCGTGGTGGTCGGCGCGGGTCCTGCCGGGATGGAAGCCGCGCGTGTGGCCGCCGAGCGTGGCCACGACGTGACCTTGTTCGAGAAAAAGGAATTCATCGGCGGGCAGATCACCACCGCGTCGAAAGCACCGCAACGGGACCAGATCGCCGGTATCACGCGCTGGTATCAGCTGGAACTGGCGCGCTTGAAAGTCGACCTGCGCCTGGGCGTGGCGGCCGATGCGCCGACCATTCTCGACCTGCGTCCGGACGTGGTGGTGCTCGCCGTCGGCGGTCATCCCTTCCTCGAGCAGAACGAGCATTGGGGCGCGGCTGAAGGCCTGGTGGTCAGCAGCTGGGACATCCTCGATGGCAAGGTTGCACCAGGCAAGAACGTGCTGGTCTACGACACCATTTGCGAGTTCACCGGCATGTCGACCGCCGATTTCCTCGCCGACAAGGGCAGCCAGGTCGAGATTGTCACCGACGACATCAAGCCCGGCGTGGCGATAGGCGGCACATCGTTCCCGACCTACTACCGCAGCATGTATCCGAAAGAAGTGATCATGACCGGCGACATGATGCTGGAGAAGGTCTATCGCGAAGGCGACAAGCTGATCGCGGTACTGGAAAACGAATACACCGGCGCCAAAGAGGAGCGGGTGGTGGACCAGGTGGTCGTCGAAAACGGCGTGCGCCCGGACGAAGAGATCTACTACGCGATGAAGGAAGGCTCACGCAACAAGGGCCAGATCGACGTCGAAGCCCTGTTCGCGATCAAGCCGCAACCCTGCCTGGAACAGAGCGGTGACGGCTACCTGCTGTTCCGCATCGGCGACTGCGTGGCGCAACGCAACATACACGCGGCGATCTACGACGCGTTGCGGCTCTGTAAGGATTTCTAACGGGCTTGCACATAACCCTGTGGGAGCGGGCTTGCCCGCGAATGCAATCTGTCTGCCGGCATTGATGTCGACTGACCCACCGCTTTCGCGGGCAAGCCCGCTCCCACAGGAACCGAGTCAGGCATCTCGACCTGCAAGACCCCGAGGTCTTTGGGAGCAACACCTATGTTGAACACCCTTCTTCCAATCCTGTTGTTCGCTGCCCTGGGCCTGGCTGTCCTGGGCGCGTTGCGGCGGGTGGCTATGTGGCGCCGGGGCCGGGCTTCGAAAGTCGACCTGATCGGCGGCCTGTTCGCCATGCCCAAGCGCTACATGGTCGACTTGCACCACGTCGTCGCGCGGGACAAATACATTGCCAACACCCACGTGGCCACAGCCGGTGGTGCGGTGGCGTCCATTGTGCTGGCAATACTGGTTCACGGTTTTGGCCTGCACAGCCGCATTCTCGGTTTTGCCCTGTTGATTGCCTCGGCGGTGATGTTCGTCGGCGCGATTTTCATGTTCCTGCGTCGTCGCAACCCACCGGCTCGCCTGTCCAAAGGGCCATGGATGCGTCTGCCGAAAAGCCTGTTGGCATTCTCGGCGAGCTTCTTCCTGTTGACCCTGCCGGTCGCCGGCATCCTTCCGGAAAACTTCGGCGGCTGGGTAGTGGCAGCGATCCTCGGTGTCGGTGTGCTGTGGGGCGTCTCGGAATTATTCTTCGGCATGACCTGGGGCGGGCCGATGAAGCACGCCTTCGCCGGTGCATTGCACCTGGCCTGGCACCGTCGCGCAGAACGTTTTGGCGGTGGCCGTTCAACCGGCTTGAAACCGCTGGACCTGAACGACCCGACCGCGCCGCTGGGCGTGGAGAAACCCAAGGATTTCACCTGGAACCAACTGCTCGGCTTCGACGCCTGCGTGCAGTGCGGTAAATGCGAAGCCGCGTGCCCGGCATTCGCCGCCGGCCAGCCGCTGAACCCGAAAAAATTGATTCAGGACATGGTGGTCGGACTGGCCGGTGGCACCGACGCCAAATTCGCCGGCAGCCCGTATCCCGGCAAAGCCATTGGCGAACATGCCGGTAACCCGCATCAACCGATCGTCAACGGTCTGGTGGACGCCGAAACCCTGTGGTCTTGCACCACTTGCCGTGCCTGCGTCGAGGAATGCCCGATGATGATCGAGCACGTCGATGCCATCGTCGACATGCGCCGCTATCTGACCCTGGAAAAAGGCGCGACCCCGAACAAGGGCGCCGAAGTCCTGGAAAACCTGATCGCCACCGACAACCCGGGCGGCTTCGCCCCGGGCGGGCGGATGAACTGGGCGGCGGACTTGAACCTGAACCTGCTCAGCGAGAAGAAATCGGTCGACGTGCTGTTCTGGGTTGGTGACGGTGCGTTCGACATGCGCAACCAGCGCACCCTGCGCGCCTTCGTCAAAGTACTGAAAGCGGCCAAGGTCGACTTCGCCGTGCTGGGCCTCGAAGAACGCGACAGCGGTGACGTGGCCCGACGCCTGGGCGACGAAGCGACCTTCCAGCTGTTGGCCAAACGCAACATCCAGACCCTGGCCAAGTACAGCTTCAACCGCATCGTCACCTGCGACCCGCACAGCTTCCATGTGCTGAAAAACGAGTACGGCGCCTTCGACGGCAACTACCTCGTGCAGCACCACAGCACCTACATGGCGCAAATCATCGGCGCTGGCGCCCTGAGTCTCGGCCAGCACAAAGGCAGCAGCGTGACCTATCACGACCCGTGCTACCTCGGTCGCTACAACGGCGAATACGAGGCGCCGCGTGAAGTGCTGCGTGCCCTCGGGATTGAAGTGAAAGAGATGCAACGCTCCGGTTTCCGCTCGCGCTGCTGCGGCGGCGGCGGCGGTGCGCCGATCACCGACATTCCAGGCAAGCAGCGAATTCCCGACATGCGCATGGAAGACATCCGCGAAACCGGCGCCGAACTGGTGGCCGTGGGTTGTCCACAATGCACCGCGATGCTCGAAGGCGTGGTCGAACCCCGTCCGCTGATCAAGGACATCGCCGAACTGGTCGCCGATGCCTTGCTCGAAGACGGCGCCCCGAGCAAACCCAATGCGCCGGCCAAACGTGAAGAACCTGCGGAGGCCCACTGATGAGCGACATTATCCGCCGCGACCCACGCGCCGAATGGATTGCCCGCAACCGCCTGCATCCGCTGCATGCGGCGATGCAACCGGTGCAACACAGCTGGATGGGACCTAACGGCATCATCCGCAAGAATCCCCATGGCATCGGTTTCATCGGTCCCAACGGCATCAAGCGCATCGACCGCAGCGGCGCTCAGCAGGGCGGGGCGAGCAAACGCTCGGCCGCGGTTGAAGTGCAATTGCCGTTGCATCAGGTGCCTGCACCTGCGTTCTACATCAGCGTGGTGCCGGACATGGTCGGTGGCCGCTTGAGCAGCCATGACCGCGACCTGCTCGGCCTGGCGCATCAGCTGGCCGGCAAGGACGGCGCGGTATTGGCCGTGGTCTTCGGTGAACACAAGGAAAGTGCTTTCGCCACTGCGGGCGTCGATCGTTTGCTGGTGCTCGATGGCGATGAGTTCAGCGGTTATGCACCGGAACAACGGGTCCAGGGCCTGCGGGCTGTGGATAACCAGTTCAGCCCGCGTCACTGGTTGCTGCCTGACAGCCGCACCGGTGGCGGCGAGTTGGGTCGACGCTTTGCTGCAGCCCTTGGCGAACGTCCGGCCACGCGGGTCTGGCAGGTCAAGGATCAGGCATGCATCGGCCGCGCCGGTGCCGGTCTGCAAGATCTGGCACGCCCGGTGGCGCGCTTGATTCTGGCCGCCGTCGAATGCGCCGAACCAGTCAGCGAAACCCGGCATGAGGCGTTGCCGGTGGAGTTATCCACAGCCATCGCGCGCAGTTTGTCGCGCATCGAGGATCTGGGCGCGGTGGCGGTGGACCCTGCAGCCATTCCGATGGCCGAAGCGGAATTCATTTTCTCCGGCGGCAACGGGGTCAAGGATTGGAATCTGTTCCACCAGACCGCCGCCGCCCTTGGCGCCACCGAAGGCGCGTCCCGCGTGGCGGTGGACGATGGTTTCATGGCCCGCGACCGTCAGGTCGGCGCGTCCGGCACCTGGGTCACTGCACGGGTCTACGTGGCCGTGGGGATTTCCGGGGCGATCCAGCACCTGCAAGGCATCGGTGCCTGCGACAAGGTGGTGGCGATCAACCTCGACCCGGGCTGCGACATGATCAAACGGGCCGACCTGTCGGTGATCGGCGAGAGCGCCGAGATACTTCAAGCCTTGATCGATGCGGTAGCGGCATACCGCAACGAAGCCAAGCGCGATGCGGCTTAAGGGAAGGAAAGGGTTATGAGCACGAAAATCATCAGCCTGGTGTCCATCGGCGCCCACCCGACCTCCGGCCGGCCGCGTCGCGCGGAGCAGGATGCGCGGGCGGTGGAACTGGGCCTGCAACTGGCTGGGGATAACTTGCAAGTGCTGCATGCCGGCGACGTTGCCGAACCGGCGCTGCGCGCCTATCTGGGCATGGGCCTGGAACAGCTGCATGTACTGGAACAACCTTCAGGCGCCGATGCGCTGCCCGCATTGACCGCCTATTTGCGTGACGCCGGCGCTCAGGTCGTATTGACCGGCAGCCAGGCGGAAACCGGCGAAGGCTCCGGCATGCTGCCATTCCTGTTGGCCGAAAGCCTCGGCTGGCCGCTGGTAGTCGGGCTGGCTCAGGTGGAGTCCATTGATGGCAGTTCGGCCCTGGTGCTGCAAGCCTTGCCCCGGGGTCAGCGTCGTCGGTTGAAAGTACGGCTGCCGTTTCTCGCCACTGTGGATAACGCTGCGCCGAAGCCTCGGCAGAGCGCCTACGGCCCGGCTCGGCGTGGCGTGCTGCAGGCCGACGAAGTTGAAGTGGTCGATGATGAGTTACTGGCTGTTGCGACACTGCAACCGGCCAAACCACGGCCCAAGCGCTTGAAGGTGATCAAGGCCAAGAGCGGCGCGGACCGGATGAAGGCGGCCACGGCCAAGGCCAGTGGCGGCGGTGGGCAGGTGCTCAAAGGGCTGAGTCCCGAGGCGGGGGCTGAGGCCATTCTCAAGTTGCTGATTGAAGAAGGCGTGGTTCGCTGACGCTGGGCTTCAGGTTGCAACATCCGGATATACAACCATCCATCAGGTGCATTGCCGCGCCATGAGCGCCCGCGTTAAATCGGGCGCTCTTTTGTTTTTATGGAGTGCTGTTCAATGGCCGTTGAGTTTCGTTCGGCAGTGCGCGCGGATGCGCGAGAGATTGCTCGCTTGTTTCAGATTTCTTCTGAAGGCTGTTCGGATTACATCTGGAGCCAGATAGCAGAGCCCGGACAGGATCTGCTGGACGTCGGCGCAATTCGCTACGCTCGTGAAGATGTGGAATTTTCTTACCAGAACTGCCTGATCGCCGAAGCGGACGGGCAGGTCATTGGCATGATGCACAGTTACGTGATGCGTCACGATCCGCTGGCGCAACCGACGACCGACCCGGTCCTGGCGCCATACGCGACCATGGAAATCCCCGACACCCTCTACATTTCCAGCCTGGCGCTGCATGAGGGCTGGCGCAATCAGGGGTTGGGCAAGCAATTCCTCGCCTACGCCTACGACCGTGCCAACCAGCTCGGCCTCAATGGCTTGAGCCTGATCGACTACGCCGCGAACACCGGCGCCCGCCGGTTTTATGAACGACATGGCTTTCGTATCGTCGATACCTGCCAGATCACGCCGCATCCGATGATTCGGGTGACGGGTGAGGCCTATCTGATGTATCGGCCGTAGCGTTGGTGTCTGCGGCTTTCCTTCGTCGGGTTTGCGGGTGACCCTAGCAGAACTGCTAGTGTCGGTTTTACGGGTGGTTTGGTACGTTGATGGACAGGTGATGCCCGCTTATGCTGAGCGGGGTGATCGCCCGGTCCACCCGCGAATTTGCTGTAACACTGCGGGTCCATTAGGTCAGCAAAAGGACGCTGTCGATGCCCGCTCATCGTCAAACCCGAGGTCTTACCCGCTCTCCCGCGGTGGCCTTTTCGCGAACCCTGTTGCTGGCGCCGGATCTGCAACAGACCATCCTCGCGGAACTCGACCGCACAGGTCCGAATCGTATTGCCTATACCCCCTATGGTTCCCAGAGCAGCCCGCTTGCAGCGCAAAGCAGCCTTGGCTTCAGTGGCCAGCTCATGGAGCGGCCAACGGGCTGGTACCACCTGGGCAATGGTCACCGTGTGTATAACCCGGTGTTGATGCGCTTTCATAGCCCGGACCGGTTGAGTCCGTTTGGCAAGGGGGGGGGCAATGCCTATGCATACTGTGGCGGCTCTCCCATCAATCGGGTCGATCCCTCCGGTGCATGGTGGGTTTCCGCCGTGGGGCAGGCTATCGGCACTATTGTGGGTGCGCTCTTTGCAGGCGCCGCGTCAATCAGGACAGCCAATACAATCGTATCCCGCCAGACATTAACCTTTAGTTCACGGTTGGCTAACGTACTGAGTTTTCATGGCGGTACCACAGCACTTGCAGTTCGTCCTCTAGGACTTCCAGCTGCTACATCCGCAGCTGTACCCGGTCTGATGCAGCGTGCTGCCGTTGGGGGCAATGGGATCAGCCAGGTCTTGACCTTCTCTGGTGGGGCCATCTCGAACGTAAAACTGGCTCGGACAACGCTGGCAAGAGCTCGCGAGACGGGGCAATCCCTATGGCGCGTGGCGGGTGAAACAGTCATGGAGGTCAGTGGCATCAACCTGGTCCTGAGGCGGCCTATAGGTCAGGTCCCGCACAGAGTCACCCCTCCAGACGTCTCTTTGGAGGGTGTCGAGGTGGTGAATCGCACTATAAGAGATTCGGGACAAATTGCCGGAGGCAGGCCATAGCCGCTTTATATCGTGTTTACCCACAGTCATTGTTAGCGCTTCTGTGGATAACGTGTTCACCCTTTGCTAAACCCCATGTAATTCAGGCCCTGCAAGCCTTCGTATAAAAAACAACCAACCTAACTCCCGGTTTTTCATGGTTTTTTACAGAGGATAAGTTTGCTGGCGCACCAATACTTGCCCCCAATCTCTGTTGGCGCTTCTGTGGATAAGATGTTTGCTGTCAGCTACAGGCCATATAAACCGGGTCTCTCAGGCATCTGATTAAAAAACAGCCAAATCAGCGTTTTATTCTTGAATACCTTGCGCAAACCCCGATTTATCACGGGTTTCTGTGGTTTTCCACAGCTCAGCCATAGTTGCCCCCAAAGTCTGTTGGCGCTTCTGTGGATAAGGTGTTCGCCATCCTCTGGAGGCCAGGTAAAACGTGGCTTGTAGAATTCAGATCAAAAAACAACCAATTGTCGGTTGGAACCCTGATTCCAGATAAGTCACGGATTTTCTTCGCATTCTGTGAATAAAATTTTCACCGATTGCACACTTGTCCCCATTTGCTGTGGGTGGAGTTGTGGATAACTTGTTCGCCAAACCCTGCAAGCCACGTTCCGCATAGGCCTGAACGCAATAGATCAGATTTCATACAGTTCTAAGGCCCTCTCGACTTCAACCAGTCACCTATTTTCACTCACACGGCACAAGGCAGCCGTCACTTATCCACATCCGGTTCAGGGAGAACTCGCGGGATGAGGCGTACCCGGATCGGGTGTTGAATGGTTATATGAAGGTGCGGTTGGTGGGGGAGAGCATTGTTGAGGAGTTTGTTGGGGAGGATGGCAGTGTGCGGTGGTCTTCAAGCTGATGGGGTGAAGGTGAGGCCGCTTTCGCGAGCAAGCTCGCTCCCACAGGGATTGAAGTCGTTCACAACATGTGTGAACACCACCGATCCCCTGTGGGAGCGAGCCTGCTCGCGAAGCTTTTGATCTTAGCCCTGAACCGGAACGCCTTTGAGGTACGGCGCAGGCTCAGCCCCAAGGTTGTTCAGCAAGCGCTCGCTGTACCAGTCCACAAAGTTCACCACACCAAACTCATAGGTCTTGGAATAAGGCCCAGGCTGGTACGCCGTGGAGTTGATCCCGCGCTGGTTCTCTTCGGCCAGGCGACGGTCCTGGTCGTTGGTCGCATCCCAGACCTGGCGCATGCGCTCCACGTCGTAGTCCACGCCTTCGACCGCGTCCTTGTGCACGACCCACTTGGTGGTGACCATGGTTTCCTGCGCGCTGATCGGCCACACGGTGAAGACGATGATGTGGTCGCCCATGCAGTGGTTCCAGGAATGCGGCAGGTGCAGGATGCGCATCGAGCCCAGGTCCGGGTTCTTGATGCGGCCCATGAGTTTGGCGCAGCCTTGTTTGCCGTCCAGGGTCATCGACACGGTGCCCTTGAGCAGCGGCATGCGCACGATACGGTTACGCAGGCCGAAGCTGGCGTGGGCGTAAGGAATCTTCTCGGCTTCCCACGCAGCGGCAGACGCGGCCACGTGATCCTTGAAGGCCTGGTCCGCGCGCGGGTCGGTGACGTCGTCCCATTCCAGCAGGGTTTTCAGCAGTTCCGGGTGCGAGGCGTTGCAGTGGTAGCACTCGCGGTTGTTTTCCAGCACAAGCTTCCAGTTGGCCTTTTCCATCAAGGTGGTGGTAATCGCCACCTTGGTGTTCTCCATGTCGTACGGTTCCATGTAATGGTTCAGCGTCGACAGGAAGTCATCGATGGCCGGCGGGTTCTCCGACAGGCTGATGAAGATGTAGCCGCCGGCGGTCTTCACGTTCACCGGTTTGAGGCCGTATTGCTTCATGTCGAAGTCGGCGCCCATTTCGGTACCGGCGAACAGCAGGCGACCGTCCAGCTCGTAGGTCCACTGGTGGTAGTGGCAGACCAGCTTGGCGACCTTGCCCTTTTCACTGGTGCACAGCCGCGAACCACGGTGGCGGCAGACGTTGTGGAACGCATGCACCACGCCCTCGGCGCCGCGGATCACGATGATCGGGTTCTTGCCGATTTGCAGGGTCAGGTAGTTGCCCTTGCTCGGGATTTCGCAGGTCATGCCGGCGATCAACCACTCTTTCTGGAAGATTTCCTGCATGTCGATATCAAACAGCCGCTCGTCAGAGTAAAACGGCTGCGGCAGCGAGAAAGTGCGCTCGCGCTCCTGCAGCATCTGCGCGGTGGCCTTGCGTGCGGGTTCCAGCGGATCGCCCAGGCTGATTTTTGCGGTGACGTCCATCGATTTGATCCTCATGGCCATTCTGTGTGGCCGGCGAAAGTGGCTGATACGGTTGCTACGCAAGACACAAACAGCGTTTATCTGTTGGGGCGAGTGTGGGGCCGGCGCTGCCCGGAACCTTATCCATGGGCGACATGGCCCAATCTGTTCCCGACGCGCAACCCCCGGTAGTTGGGGGCTGGTCGCGATAAGTATGTGAATGTCGCAGATAGGTAAATGGGTGATTCGCGCTATACGCAGAATCGCCAACATAAGGCCGACCATCGGCGGTGGAGAACAGCATGTCCAACAGCTTCCTGAATCCGGTAACCACCCAGACCTGGGCCAATGGTCGACACATCGTCCGTTGCGTCAAAGTCATCCAGGAAACCTGGGACGTGCGCACCTTCTGCTTTATGGCCGACCAGCCGGTCCTGTTCTTCTTCAAGCCAGGGCAGTTTGTCACCCTGGAGCTGGAAATCGACGGCGTGCCGATCATGCGCTCCTACACCATTTCCAGCTCGCCGTCGGTGCCGTACAGCTTTTCGGTGACCATCAAGCGCGTGCCGGGCGGCAAGGTCTCCAACTGGTTGCACGACACCCTGCATGAAGGCCAGGAACTGGCGGTGCACGGACCGGTCGGGCTGTTCAACGCCATGGACTTCACCGCGCCGAAAGTGCTGTACCTCAGTGGTGGCGTCGGCATCACGCCGGTCATGTCCATGGCGCGCTGGTTCTACGACACCAACGGCAACGTCGACATGGTGTTTATCCACAGCGCCCGTTCGCCTAAAGACATCATCTACCACCGCGAGCTGGAACACATGGCGTCGCGGATCGACAACTTCAGCCTGCACCTGATCTGCGAGAAGCATGGCCTGGGTGAGCCATGGGCCGGTTATCGCGGTTACCTGAACCAGAAGATGCTCGAGTTGATGGCGCCGGACTTCCTTGAGCGTGAAGTCTTCTGCTGCGGCCCGACCCCGTACATGAACGCGGTGAAACGCATGCTCGAGACCATCGGTTTCGACATGTCGCGTTATCACGAAGAATCCTTCGGCGCGACGCCGCCGGAAGCCCGCGCCGATGCGGTGGAGCAGGCCGAAATCGCAGCGGATGCACCGGACATCGACGTGGCGGATTTGCACCAGGTGGAATTCACTGCGTCCGGCAAGAGCATTCGTGTGGCGCCGGGGGAAACCGTGCACGCGGCAGCGGCCAAGCTGGGCCTGCTGATTCCGAAAGCGTGCGGTATGGGGATCTGCGGCACGTGCAAGGTGTTGAAGCTGGGTGGCGAGGTCGAAATGGATCACAACGGCGGGATCACCGAGGAAGACGAAGCCGAAGGGTTCATCCTGTCGTGCTGCAGCGTGCCCAAAGGTGACGTACGGATCGAATTCTGACCTGCTGGCAGCGCAACGATTCAATTCCGCGTCGGGATTTCAATCCATCCACGACGCGGAGTCCTGACGCTGCTAGTCAACGATCAGTAGAGTAATAGGATTCTGTACCCGTCTCTCGTGTCTTCAAACACCTTCTCTTTGATGACGAGGTCCGTCGGGCCGGATCGGTATGTATCGCCGACGTTTGCCAGTTTTACGAATTCATCCCAATCGACGATGGTGTCGGCGTCATGGACCTTGCTTTTCAGGACATTACCGGTACTTGGCTGACTCATGGTGAGGCACTCTTTGATGGAACACAGTTTTTTCTGTCCGGCATTCGACAGGTCGTTGTTCCCGAAAGACTACGTAAATCACTTTTCAGGTCAGCAGAAGTTTCGCCAGCGAGACGCCGAAAAGGTACTGTCATAAGTACCAGTGTCGACGAACGGCCCCGTCCATTGGAGGTAGGCGCCGGCTTGCTGGCGAAGCAGGCGGTAGGGTCTGTCATAGATGTGCCTCCTGCCGGCTAAAGCCGGCGGAGGGTTGATCGTTCCGGCGAGAGGGGAACGATCGGGCGGGAGGATTAGCGGGACATGACTTCGCGAATATCCGCCGCCAATTCCCGTACCCGCTCCTCTTCTGTATCCCACGAGCACATGAAGCGGGCGCCACCGTTGCCGATAAAGGTGTAGAAGCGCCAGCCCTTGGCGGTCAGCGCGGCGATCGCAGGTTCCGAGAGTTGCAGGAATACGCCGTTGGCCTGTACCGGGAACATCAGTTCCACGCCCGGAATGTCGCTGACCAGTTCCGCTAGTAATTGGGCGCAGTGGTTGGCGTGGCGCGCGTATTTGAGCCAGGCGTCGTTTTCCAGGATCCCGACCCACGGGGCCGAGAGGAAGCGCATTTTGGACGCCAGCTGGCCGGCCTGTTTGCAGCGGTAGTCGAAGTCTTCGGCCAGTTTGTGGTTGAAGAACAGGATGGCCTCGCCGACCGCCATGCCGTTTTTCGTACCGCCAAAGCACAACACGTCGACACCGGCCTTCCAGGTCAGGTCGGCGGGTGAGCAGCCAAGGAAGGCGCAGGCATTGGAGAAGCGCGCGCCGTCCATGTGCAGGTTCAGGCCCAGTTCTTTGCAGGTGGCGCTGATGGCACGGATTTCTTCGGGAGTGTAGATGCTGCCGACTTCAGTGGCCTGGGTCAGGGTCACCACGCGAGGTTTGGGGTAGTGGATGTCCTGGCGCTTGAGGGCGATTTCGCGGATCGATTCCGGGGTCAGCTTGCCGTTTTCGGTACGGGCGACGAGCAATTTTGAGCCGTTTGAGAAGAACTCCGGTGCGCCGCATTCGTCGGTTTCGACGTGGGCGGTTTCCGAACAGATCACGCTGTGGTAACTCTGGCACAGCGACGACAGGGCCAGGGAGTTGGCGGCGGTGCCGTTGAAGGCGAAAAACACTTCGCAGTCGGTTTCGAACAGTTTGCGAAATTGATCGGCCGCTCGGGCGGTCCATTCATCGTCGCCATACGCGCGCTGGTGGCCGTGGTTGGCCTGTTCCATGGCAGCCCAGGCTTCAGGGCAGATACCGGAGTAGTTATCGCTGGCGAATTGTTGGCTCTTGTCGGTCATGGCCGGCTTCCGTGATCGAGACTCTTATGATGAAGAGCTTCGTGGTCAATGATGGTGCGTACTTTACCGAAGGTCGTTCGGGGAGCACACGGGATCTTTCTGTAAGAAAAATACAGGGCAATTATGCACATGACTCAACGGGACGGGGCACTGGATCTGCTGAAGTGGCTGGCGCTATTGAGCATGGTGCTCGATCACCTGCGATATGTCGGTTATTCCGTCGATGTCCTGTATGTGCCAGGCAGGCTGGCGTTCCCGTGGTTCTGTCTGGCGATGGCGGCCAATCTGTCGCGCGCCCCAAGCGTCACGACCGACGGCCAGTGGCGTTATCTGGGGTGGTTGCTGCTGTTCAGCGCCATCAGTGAGATTCCCTACCGGCTTTTCATTCCTGATCCCGACACCTTCAATGTATTACCCACGCTGGCACTGGGCCTGGTGGTGGCGCGTGGCTGGCAGCAACCGCTATTGCAATCGCGACTGCTGGCGGCCGCTGCCGTGGTGTTGGCGGCGCTGTTCCCGGAACGACTGATGTTCGGTTTTTTCGGCGTGTTGTTGCCGTTGGTGATGTTGCTGGTAATCAGACGGCCCTGGTATTTCAGCTTGTTGCCGGGGCTGGTGTGCCTGGCGGCCAATCAGTGGGAGGTGCTGTATTACTCGGCCCGGTTCGGCAACCGTGCAGCCATCCTCGGCATGGCCGCTTGTCTGATCGCGCCATTGCTGGGGCTGGTCTTGTTGCGACATGCCGGGCATTTCAAGCCGCCACCGATGCGACGTTGGGCGTATGCGCTCTATCCATTGCATTTCCTACTATTGCTGGCTGTTCGAAAGGCCATCGGATGAAAGATTGAGTGCAGCAAGGCAGGTTACCGTTACGACCTGCACGACCACGGCGGAGGAAATGGATGAGCTTGATACAGTTCGCGCATGGCCCGAGTGTCAGTTTCAAACCAGGTCTGTAGCCAATGGCGATATTGCCCGAAGATTGCATTCCGATTCGCTGGCGAGGCGCACCCTTCGATGACTCCATGCGCGGCCATTATTCCCGACATCAGCGCCTTGAGTACGCCATGAGAGGCCCCAGGGTCCAACATGGCAGCGGCATCACCAATGATGAAGTACCCATCACCCGCCGATGGGGCGCAAATTTTCCAGGTCACATCGGCGCCGCGTACTTTCCCTGAGGGCTCAAAACCGGCGAGAGGCAATGGAACGGTCGACACTTTGTCGACCGGTTGGGAAAAGTAAAGTCGTGTCCAGTTGTAGAGGCCCTCGCCCAGATCAGCCACCCAATACCAACCCATGTCGTCTGCGAAAATGCCCTCTGTGGGTCTGTCCCCGTTGCTGCTGGCGCGCAGATAGCCATAGAACGCCATCAGCGGCGCAGAATGCCGATGCACTGTCAGGCCCAATTGACGAGTCAACCAGGCATGCGCTCCACTCGCATCGATCAGTTGACTGCAAAACAGCGGCTCTTTATCGGTCTGGACGCCGATAATTCGACTGCTTTGCAGAATGACCCGCTTGGCTTGCCAGGGTTGCATGATAACGACACCGGATGCAGTCGCCTTCTCCAGCAGGAGGCTATCCAAGGTTGCGCGGGGAATCTGAAATCCGCGCCAGGGGCCATTTTCATCTCCACCGAACGGCACGAAGCTGCGCTCATGCTGCCATGTCACCCAGTTTCCCAAGGGCCTGATGAATCCCCCATCGAGCACCTGTTCCGCGACGCCGAGCTGGCGCAGCAGGGGTTCGATGCCAGGATGCAAGGTTTCACCCGGTCGCTCGCGAACACCTGGATGGCGCTCGATGATGGCCACCTTCAAGCCGTGTTGAGCGCAATGAATCGCACAGGCGCAACCCGCGGGGCCCGCCCCGACGACGATGACGTCATAGTGGTTCATGGTTTTCCTGGCGCTGTTCAAGGATCAGGTACGTTGCCAAGGGCGTGCTTCCTGTCGTCGCAGAATAAATTGCGGCCATACCAGGAAAGTGTAGATATCGATCACAGTGACATGTACTTTGTCGAACTCTTCTGACGCCGCCGGTTCACAGCGAACCATTTTGAATCGATAGGCTGGCTGGGTTAATGGAACATGCAGTTCCTTGTCGGCCTCCACCGTTTTAATGTCGTCGTCCGTAGCAACTCTGAAGGATGCAATGCGCCATTCCTCGTAACTTTCTCCCATTGTTAGCCTGACGCGTCTCAATGCGTCGACTCGTTGTTGATATTCCTGGGAATCAACTTTCCCGGTCAGCGCCAAAGAAAATTTTCCGTCCAGGGCGCTTTGCGTATAGTCCCCATAAAGGGACGATGTAAATGCGATGTGCGGTTGTCCCTTATTCATATATTTTCTTGGCGGCGCGATACCGTCCCAAGGCAGCGGCCCTTCTATACCGATTTCGGTATCAAGCATCGGTTTGATGGTGTCGAGACCGTCCGAAGGCTCGAATACTTGTACCGAGTCGGGTGATACGGCGGGCCAATATGAACTCAGGGCCGCGCACAGTTTCGCATCTTCCGGAAAAGGGCTGCCCAGTGTGTAGGCGGCCAGGTGTGCCTGCTCGATTGATTCGCCTTCTTCATGGTCCAACCCGGTATCCCAGCCGGGTGCAAAAACACCCGCAGCGGCATCAGGCAGATAAGACGCGCGCTTGGCTGAAGCGACCTTGGGCTTGATTTCGGTCGAGCCGTCAAGGCGTGTGTCAGGCTGAGCGACAATGGCCGTGATGCCGACATCCGTTCTATTGAACGTGGAAGCAAACGACTGCACGTTGGCGGGCATTCGGATGTCTGACAAGCATGTAGGAGGCACAGGGAACAGCGTTTGTGCGACCTCGGCGGGCATGCTTTCAAGCCACTCGCTCAGATGACGCTGGCTGCACAATGGGTAAAAATCCGGCGCACAAAGCAAAGAGTAAGCGGCGATGCGCTCCGGGATGATGGTATCCAGGGCGGTACATCTGGCGTTGACCCATCCGTCTCCCGTGAAGTCCAGATAGTGCAACGCACTGAAGCGACCCTCGTGCAACTCAGCCATCATGTCAGGGTTTTGGTTGAGGTTGACGATATTGCCCGCGGCATCGACTTTATGGCGGATGTGGACATACGTGGGTGCGTGTGGGCTTAGGGCCATGCTCGAATCCAACAGTGCAGGTTGGTTGGGCACTCTGAACGTCAGGGGCTTGCCCTGATAGTACGCGGCCTCGACGAGGTGCCTGCGCGGTATGGCCGAGAGTAATCCGGGGCCGTGGTCATCCTCTCCAAGCCAGTCAGCCAGCCCTTCGGTCATCACGAACGGCGGGCGACTGATATCGGGCTCACCCCAGCCCGAGTTCGCTCCCAGATTCAAATGGATACGGCGCAGCTTCTCGTTTTTGTGATGAGCCTGAAGTTCAAGGTCCAGTTTCAGTCCGGCAATGCATTCTTCGCCGTTGAACAGTTTATGCAGGGGCACCCAGAAGTCACGGGCCGTGTCGCTAGCGTCAAAGCGCATAGGACCGAAGCTTGAACGGTCTCCCTTGCGCTGGACCGCGACATAAGCGCTGAAACGAGCGGGTAAAACGCGAATGGCATGATCATCGTCCTCGACGAAAGGCAAGAAACCTCGGCGTTGCGCATCGTACAAGGCAGGAGTCGTGCCCACGCGAGACACGCCGGTTCGTGAAAAACACAGGTCGGCCTGCGATTGGTGGACGGTGTCCGGGGCAGGGCGGTATTCGGCGGTGAACACAACGACGGCCAACGGTGCGCCTTGGGCGCGTTCTTTCAGCTGTTCAAGGCTGGGAGGCTCCATGCCGTAAACGAGGTTCAGGACAGTTTCCAGCTCTGCAGCCGTTGGGTAAGCCTGTAGAGGATTTCCTCCTGCATCAATCGTGACGTTCGCGCAGGCCAGCGTGTGATAAAGCAGACTTCGGGCGGGATTGCCGGGTTCGATGCCACGGGTTCCTTTCAGTGAAAAGTCTTCAAAGCCGGCTATCGTTCGGTCTATTCGCAGCGGCTTGCGAAGTTCGTTCACCAGGTCGGGCGCCTGGATGTCGAGGCCATGGTGCAGTAACAAGTTATGCCAGCCAGCCGAGGCCAGGTGATTTAAAATAGCTTTTACCTGATTGATCAATACCATGCTCATATCTCCTGATATTAAAATAGTGTTAAACGGGGGGTTGTCGGTAAGTTGTGTGTTGGGGTGCTATTGGTACCTCGGGCAGTGACTTTTGCAAAAGCCGTTTTTGTAAGAGGTTATTTGGCGTTGGGCTTTTGGTGGAAGTTTAAAAGTTGTGGGTTTATGTTTGGTTTTGAATAAAATGTTTATTATTTTGCAAGATGTTTTTCAGGACTTGCGGGTTTGTTTGTGGTTCTGGCTGCGCATGTTTTCAGGCGTTACCTCAAGTTCAAGCAACGGCAGTCATGACCCAGTCGTGTCTGTTGCATTGCACCGAGAGCGGGTAGCCAGTGAGGGCCATGTCGTAAACGCACCTTTGCGTGGCGTCCGTAGGCATTTGACCTGTCTACGCCAGTCATACCATCGCTATCAAAGGGCACTGCCGAAAGGTACGTGCCTCACCGAGACGAATGGCGCACCACCGCCGCTGGGAGAGACGCGATGTTCAGCAAGCAAGACCAGATCAAAGGCTACGACGATGCACTGCTGGCGGCGATGAATGCCGAGGAGCAACGCCAGGAAGATCACATCGAGCTGATCGCGTCAGAGAACTACACCAGCAAACGCGTGATGGAAGCGCAGGGCAGTGGCCTGACCAACAAATACGCCGAAGGCTATCCGGGCAAGCGCTACTACGGTGGCTGCGAGCACGTCGACAAGGTCGAGCAACTGGCCATCGACCGCGCCAAGCAACTGTTCGGCGCCGATTACGCCAACGTGCAGCCGCACTCCGGCAGCCAGGCCAACGCCGCGGTATTCCTGGCGCTGTTGCAGGCCGGGGACACCGTGCTGGGCATGAGCCTGGCCCACGGCGGTCACTTGACCCACGGTGCCAAGGTCAGCTTCTCCGGCAAGCTCTATAACGCTGTGCAATACGGCATCGACACCGCCACCGGCCTGATCGATTACGACGAAGTCGAGCGCATGGCCGTCGAGCACCAGCCGAAAATGATCATCGCCGGGTTCTCGGCGTACTCCAAGACCCTGGACTTCCCGCGCTTCCGTCAGATCGCCGACAAAGTCGGTGCTTATCTCTTTGTTGATATGGCTCACGTGGCGGGGCTGGTCGCTGCCGGCCTGTACCCGAACCCGCTGCCGTACGCCGACGTGGTCACCACCACTACCCACAAGACCCTGCGCGGTCCACGTGGCGGCCTGATCCTGGCGAAGGCCAACGAAGCGCTGGAAAAGAAACTCAACGCTGCCGTGTTCCCCGGCGGCCAGGGCGGCCCGCTGATGCACGTGATCGCCGGTAAGGCGGTGTGCTTCAAGGAAGCGCTGGAACCTGGTTTCAAGGCCTACCAACAACAAGTGATCGACAACGCCCAGGCCATGGCCGGCGTGTTTATCAAACGCGGCTACGATGTAGTGTCCGGCGGCACCGATAACCACCTGTTCCTGGTCAGCCTGATCCGTCAGGGCCTCACCGGCAAAGAGGCGGACGCAGCACTCGGTCGCGCCCACATCACTGTGAACAAGAACGCCGTGCCGAACGACCCACAGTCGCCGTTCGTGACCTCCGGCCTGCGCATCGGCACCCCGGCGGTGACCACGCGCGGCTTCAAGGTTACCCAGTGCGTCACGCTTGCCGGCTGGATCTGCGACATCCTCGACAACCTCGGCGACGCCGATGTCGAGGCCAATGTCGCCCAGCAAGTGTCGGCACTGTGCGCGGACTTCCCGGTTTATCGCTGAGCGCGGTTTTGGAGTAAATGACTATGCAACGGTACTCGGGCTTCGGCCTCTTCAAACACTCCCTCAGCCATCACGAAAACTGGCAGAAAATGTGGCGCACGCCGACCCCTAAAAAGGTCTATGACGTGGTCATCGTCGGCGGTGGCGGGCATGGTCTGGCGACCGCCTACTACCTGGCCAAAGAGCACGGCATCACCAACGTGGCCGTGGTCGAGAAAGGCTGGCTGGGCGGCGGTAACACCGCGCGCAACACCACCATCGTGCGCTCCAACTACCTGTGGGACGAATCGGCGCACCTGTACGAACACGCGATGAAACTGTGGGAAGGCCTGTCCCAGGACCTGAACTACAACGTGATGTTCTCCCAGCGCGGCGTCTACAACCTGTGCCACACCCTGCAGGACATCCGTGATTCCGAGCGACGGGTCAGCGCCAACCGCCTCAACGGCGTGGACGGCGAACTGCTCGATGCAAAACAGGTTGCCGACGAGATTCCGTACCTCGACTGCTCGAAAAACACCCGCTACCCGGTGATGGGCGCCACCGTCCAGCGTCGCGGCGGCGTGGCCCGTCACGATGCCGTGGCCTGGGGCTTTGCCCGTGCCGCCGACGCCTTGGGCGTGGACCTGATCCAGCAGACCGAAGTGATCGGTTTCCGCAAGGAAAACGGCGTGTGCATCGGCGTTGAAACCAACAAGGGCTTCATCGGCGCCAAGCGCGTCGGTGTAGTGACAGCCGGTAACTCCGGGCACATGGCCAAGCTCGCCGGTTTCCGCCTGCCGATCGAATCCCACCCGCTGCAGGCGCTGGTGTCCGAGCCGATCAAGCCGATTATCGACAGCGTGATCATGTCCAACGCCGTACACGGTTACATCAGCCAGTCCGACAAGGGCGACCTGGTGATCGGCGCCGGTATCGACGGCTACAACGGCTACGGCCAGCGTGGTTCGTACCCGGTGATCGAACACACCATCCAGGCCATCGTCGAGATGTTCCCGGTGCTGTCCCGCGTGCGCATGAACCGGCAGTGGGGCGGCATCGTCGACACCACGCCGGACGCCTGCCCGATCATTTCGAAAACCCCGGTCCCGAACATGTTCTTCAACTGCGGTTGGGGCACCGGCGGCTTCAAGGCTACACCTGGTTCGGGCAACGTGTTTGCCGCGAGCCTGGCCAAGGGTGAAATGCACCCATTGGCCGCACCTTTCTCCATCGACCGTTTCCACAACGGTGCGTTGATCGATGAACATGGCGCTGCTGCGGTTGCCCACTAACAGGAGAAATCCCTATGTTGCATATCTTCTGTCCTCACTGTGGCGAACTGCGCTCCGAAGAGGAATTCCACGCTTCCGGCCAGGCGCATATCCCGCGTCCACTGGACCCGACCAACTGCACCGACGAGGAGTGGGGCGACTACATGTTCTTCCGCGATAACCCTCGCGGTCTGCACCACGAACTGTGGGATCACGTCGCCGGCTGCCGTCAATACTTCAACGCGACGCGCGACACCGTGACCTACGAGATTCTCGAAACCTACAAGATCGGCACCAAGCCACAATTTACCGACAAGACCGACAGCCCGAAAGCGGCCGCCACGGCTCTGGGAGAGAAGGTATGAGCCAGATCAATCGCCTGTCCAACGGCGGACGGATCGACCGCAACAAAGTGCTGAGCTTCACCTTCAACGGCCAGAACTACAAAGGCTTTGAAGGCGACTCCCTGGCTGCCGCCCTGATTGCCAACGGTGTGGATATCATCGGGCGCAGCTTCAAGTATTCGCGTCCCCGCGGCATCTTCGCCGCCGGTGCCGAAGAGCCGAACGCGGTGCTGCAGATCGGCGCCACCGAAGCCACCCAGATTCCGAACGTGCGCGCCACGCAACAGGCGCTGTATCAAGGCCTGGTCGCCACCAGCACCAACGGCTGGCCGAGCGTGAACAACGACATGATGGGGATTCTCGGCAAGGTCGGCGGCAAGCTGATGCCGCCGGGCTTCTACTACAAAACTTTCATGTACCCGCAATCGTTCTGGATGACTTACGAGAAGTACATCCGCAAGGCCGCAGGCCTTGGTCGCTCTCCGACCGAGAACGATCCGGACACCTACGACTACATGAACCAGCACTGTGACGTGCTGATCGTCGGCGGTGGCCCTGCTGGCCTGGCCGCTGCACTGGCGGCTGCCCGCAGCGGCGCGCGGGTGATTCTCGCCGATGAACAGGAAGAGTTCGGCGGCAGCCTGCTCGATTCCCGCGAAAGCCTCGACGGCAAGCCTGCCACCGAGTGGGTCGCCAGCGTCATTGCGGAACTCAAGGACACACCGGACGTGCTGCTGTTGCCGCGCGCCACGGTCAACGGCTACCACGACCATAACTTCCTGACCATTCACGAGCGCCTGACCGATCACCTCGGCGACCGCGCCCCGATTGGCCAGGTCCGTCAGCGCATCCACCGCGTTCGCGCCAAGCGTGTAGTGCTGGCGGCCGGCGCTCACGAGCGTCCACTGGTTTACGGCAACAACGACGTGCCGGGCAACATGCTCGCCGGCGCGGTGTCGACTTACCTGCGTCGCTACGGCGTGGCACCGGGCAAAAAACTGGTGCTGTCGACCAACAACGACCACGCTTACCGCGTTGCCCTGGATTGGCTTGACGCCAGCCTGCAAGTGGTGGCCATCGCCGATGCCCGTAGCAATCCGCGCGGCGCCCTGGTTGAAGAAGCTCGCGCCAAAGGCATTCGCATCCTGACCGGCAGCGCCGTGATCGAGGCCCGTGGCACCAAGCGCGTGACCGCTGCTCGCGTTGCCGCGATCGACGTCAAGGCGCACGCCGTGACCAGTCCTGGTGAATGGCTTGAATGCGACCTGGTCGCCAGCTCCGGCGGTTACAGCCCGGTGGTTCACCTGGCATCGCACCTGGGCGGCAAGCCGATCTGGCGCGACGACATCCTCGGTTTCGTACCGGGCGAAGCACCGCAGAAACGCGTGTGTGTCGGTGGTATCAACGGTGTCTACGGTCTTGGCGATTCCCTGGCCGATGGTTTCGAGGGTGGCGCTCGCGCGGCCAGCGAAGCCGGTTTCAGTGTGGTCGAAGGCACCTTGCCCAAAGCCCTGAGCCGTGTCGAAGAGCCGACGCTGGCGCTGTTCCAGGTGCCTCATGAAAAGAACTCTGCGCGTGCGCCGAAGCAATTCGTCGACTTCCAGAACGACGTCACCGCCGGCGGCATCGAACTGGCGACCCGCGAAGGCTTCGAGTCGGTCGAGCACGTCAAACGCTACACCGCACTGGGCTTCGGCACTGACCAGGGCAAGCTCGGCAACGTCAACGGCCTGGCCATCGCCGCCCGGTCGCTGAACGTGACCATTCCGCAGATGGGCACCACCATGTTCCGTCCGAACTACACACCGGTGACCTTCGGCGCCGTGGCCGGTCGTCACTGTGGGCACATCTTCGAGCCGGTACGCTTCACTGCACTGCATCACTGGCACGTGAAGAATGGCGCCGAATTCGAAGACGTCGGGCAGTGGAAACGTCCATGGTACTTCCCGAAAAACGGTGAAGACCTGCACGCCGCGGTCAAGCGTGAATGCAAAGCCGTGCGCGACAGCGTCGGCCTGCTGGACGCTTCGACCCTGGGCAAGATCGACATCCAGGGCCCGGATTCCCGTGAGTTCCTGAACCGCATCTACACCAACGCCTGGACCAAGCTCGACGTGGGCAAGGCGCGCTACGGCCTGATGTGCAAAGAAGACGGCATGGTCTTCGACGACGGCGTAACCGCCTGTCTCGCCGACAACCACTTCGTGATGACCACCACCACCGGCGGCGCTGCACGCGTGCTGCAATGGCTGGAAATCTACCACCAGACCGAATGGCCAGACCTGAAGGTGTACTTCACGTCCGTGACGGATCACTGGGCAACCATGACCCTGTCCGGGCCGAACAGCCGCAAGCTGCTTGGCGAAGTCACCGACATCGACCTGAGCAACGAAGCCTTCCCGTTCATGACCTGGAAAGAAGGCGTGGTCGGCGGTGTGCCGGCGCGGGTATTCCGGATTTCGTTTACCGGTGAGCTGTCGTACGAAGTCAACGTGCAGGCCGACTATGCGAGGGGTGTCCTGGAGAAAATTGTTGATGCTGGCAAGAAGTACAACCTGACGCCCTATGGCACCGAAACCATGCACGTGCTGCGGGCCGAGAAGGGTTTCATCATCGTCGGGCAGGACACTGACGGCTCGATGACACCCGACGACCTGAACATGGGCTGGTGTGTCGGTCGCACCAAACCGTTCTCCTGGATCGGTCAGCGTGGCATGAACCGTGAAGACTGCGTGCGGGATCAACGCAAGCAGTTGGTGGGCCTGAAGCCGATCGATCCGACCAAGTGGCTGCCTGAAGGTGCACAGCTGGTGTTCAACACCAAGCAGGCGATCCCGATGAGCATGGTCGGTCACGTGACGTCGAGCTACCTGCACAACTCCCTGGGCTATTCGTTTGCCATGGGTGTGGTCAAAGGCGGCTTGAAGCGTATCGGTGAGCGTGTGTTCGCACCGCTGGCGGATGGCAGCGTGATCGAGGCGGAAATCGTTTCTTCGGTGTTCTTCGATCCAAAAGGTGATCGCCAGAACGTCTAACACCACAGCTCCCGTAGGAGCGAGGCTTGCCCGCGAAGAACGATAACGCGGTCCCTCAGATAAACCGCGTCGCTGCCTTCGCGGGCAAGCCTCGCTCCTACGGTGTGTCGTACGAATTCAGGAAAGGTGCTTTATGACCGCAGCTAATGTGTACCAACAACGCCCAACCACTGGGGCCAAGGCCGAATCGTCGTTGCATCATGCCGACCTCGCCAGCCTGGTGGGCAAGGGTCGTAAAAGCGCCGGCGTGATCGTGCGTGAGAAAAAACTCCTCGGCCACCTGACCATTCGTGGCGACGGCCACGATGCGGTCTTCGCCGCTGGCGTGCACAAAGCCTTGGGCATTGAATTGCCAGGTGCGCTGACCGTCATCGTCAAAGGTGAAACCAGCCTGCAATGGATGGGGCCGGATGAATGGTTGCTGATCGTCCCGACCGGCGAAGAATTCTCCGTGGAGAAAAAGCTGCGTGAAGCGCTGGGCGACCTGCACATCGCCATCGTCAACGTCAGCGGTGGCCAGCAGCTCCTCGAATTGAGCGGCCCGAACGTGCGCCAGGTGCTGATGAAATCCACCAGCTACGACGTGCACCCCAACAGCTTCCCGGTCGGCAAGGCGGTGGGCACGGTGTTTGCCAAGTCGCAACTGATGATCCGCCACACCGCCGAAGACACCTGGGAACTGCTGATCCGTCGCAGCTTCTCGGATTACTGGTGGTTGTGGTTGCAGGATGCCAGCGCTGAATACGGGCTTAGTGTCCAGGCTTGAGATCGCCTTCGCTGGCAAGCCAGCTCCTACAGGGGGGATGTCGACCATGAAATATCGGGGCGACACGGTCCACTGTAGGAGCCGGCTTGCTGGCGATCAACCGCGCAGCGGTTGCCCATAACAACAGGAGTCACCGCACTATGAGCCGCGCCCCAGACACATGGATTCTGACCGCCGACTGCCCAAGCGTCCTCGGCACCGTGGACGCGGTGACCCGCTTTCTGTTCGAGCAGGGCTGCTACGTCACCGAACACCACTCCTTTGATGATCGGCTCTCGGGCCGTTTCTTCATTCGCGTCGAGTTCCGTCAACCCGACGGCTTCGACGAACAGTCGTTCCGCGCAGGCCTTGAAGAACGTGGCCAAGCCTTCGGCATGATCTTCGAACTGACCGCGCCGAACTACCGGCCGAAAGTGGTGATCATGGTCTCCAAGGCGGATCACTGCCTCAACGACTTGCTCTACCGCCAGCGTATCGGTCAGTTGTCCATGGACGTGGCCGCCGTGGTCTCCAATCACCCGGACCTCAAGCCGCTCGCCGACTGGCACCAGATTCCCTACTACCATTTCCCGCTGGACCCGAACGACAAGCCGTCCCAGGAGCGCCAGGTCTGGCAAGTGATCGAAGAGTCCGGCGCCGAGCTGGTCATTCTTGCTCGTTACATGCAGGTCCTGTCGCCAGAGCTGTGCCGCAAACTCGACGGCAAGGCGATCAACATTCATCACTCCCTGCTGCCGGGTTTCAAGGGCGCCAAGCCGTATCACCAGGCCTACAACAAGGGCGTGAAACTGGTCGGCGCCACGGCGCACTACATCAACAACGACCTGGACGAAGGCCCGATCATCGCCCAGGGCGTGGAGGCCGTGGACCACAGTCATTACCCCGAAGATCTGATCGCCAAGGGGCGGGATATCGAAGGGCTGACCTTGGCGCGGGCCGTGGGTTATCACATTGAACGGAGGGTTTTCTTGAACGCTAACAGGACCGTCGTTCTTTAGATTTTGGGGCCGCTTCGCAGCCCATCGCCAGCAAGCCGGCTCCTACAGTGGGCTGAGGTGTGCCCGACATTTGTGAACGACAAAAGAACCTGTGGGAGCGGGCTTGCCCGCGATGAGGCCATAACAAACAACACAAGACACACAAGCAATAACCCGAGCAATCAACGCGCCGCCGATCCCGGGCGACGCGACTACATAAAAACAACATCGAGGTGAAAGCATGTCTGGCAATCGTGGTGTGGTGTATCTCGGCAATGGCAAAGTCGAAATACAAAAAATCGACTATCCCAAAATGCAGGACCCGCGCGGCAGGAAGATTAACCACGCTGTCATCCTGCGCGTAGTCTCAACCAACATCTGTGGTTCCGATCAGCACATGGTGCGCGGTCGTACCACCGCCCAGACCGGCCTGGTACTGGGTCACGAAATCACTGGTGAAGTGATCGAGAAGGGCAGCGACGTCGAAAACCTGCAAATCGGCGACCTGGTGTCCGTTCCGTTTAACGTGGCCTGCGGGCGCTGCCGTTCCTGCAAGGAAATGCACACCGGCGTCTGCCTCAGCGTCAACCCGGCCCGTCCAGGCGGTGCCTATGGTTATGTCGATATGGGGGACTGGACCGGTGGCCAGGCCGAATACGCGATGGTGCCGTACGCCGACTTCAACCTGCTGAAACTGCCCGACCGCGATCGCGCCATGGAAAAAATCCGTGACCTGACCTGCCTCTCCGACATCCTGCCCACCGGTTACCACGGCGCAGTGACCGCCGGCGTTGGCCCGGGCAGCACCGTATACATCGCCGGTGCCGGCCCCGTCGGCCTGGCCGCTGCCGCTTCCGCTCGCCTGCTGGGCGCGGCGGTGGTGATCATCGGTGACGTCAACACCGTCCGCCTGGCGCACGCCAAGGCCCAGGGTTTCGAAATCGCCGACCTGTCCCTGGACACTCCACTGCACGAACAGATCGCCGCCCTGCTGGGCGAACCTGAAGTAGATTGCGCCGTCGACGCCGTAGGCTTCGAAGCGCGTGGTCACGGTCATGACGGTGTAAAACACGAGGCCCCGGCCACCGTGCTCAACTCGTTGATGGGCGTGGTTCGGGTGGCTGGCAAGATCGGTATCCCTGGCCTCTACGTCACCGAAGATCCAGGTGCAGTGGATGCCGCCGCGAAAATGGGCAGCCTGAGCATTCGCTTCGGCTTGGGTTGGGCCAAATCCCACAGCTTCCACACCGGCCAGACGCCAGTGATGAAGTACAACCGCCAGCTGATGCAGGCGATCATGTGGGACCGCATTCATATTGCGGACATTGTCGGGGTAGAGGTGATCAGCCTGGATGACGCGCCGCGTGGGTATGGCGAATTTGATGCGGGCGTGCCGAAGAAGTTTGTGATTGATCCGCATAAGTTGTTTAGTGCGGCGTAAGGCTTCACGCAAAACAAAACGGCGACCTTCTGGTCGCCGTTTTGTTTACGCCACACAACAATCCTGTGGCGAGGGAGCTTGCTCCCGTTGGGCTGCGAAGCGGCCCCAAATGTTGATAGGACACACCGCGTCTATCTGTTTCGCGACGGCTGCGCCGCCGAGCGGGAGCAAGCTCCCTCGCCACAGGTGCGTGAGTGGGATAAAAATGGACGCAGCGCCGAGGAACATGTCGACGAATACCCGGTCAAACCGGCAGTTTTTCCGTCTATTAACAGGCGGTTTTCATGGCACAAGAGGATGTCTGGATGAAGATTTCACGCGGTTTTGCACTGGCATCGCTCATGACCCTGGCGGCCAGCCCGGTCTTTGCTCAGTTCAGCCTGAACGATGCTGCCAATGCCATTTCCGGCATGAAGGGCGATAACACCGCTGCAGCGGCCGCACCGTCGTCGGAGACGGCTGGCCTGCTGAGTGCGCTCAGTCAATTGAACGTGACGCCACAACAGGCCGTTGGCGGCACCAGTGCGATGCTGGGCTTGGCGAAGAACCAGTTGAGCTCGACCGACTATTCGGAGCTGGCCAAAAGCGTACCGGGGATCGACAAGCTGTCGGGCGGTGGTGAGCTGGGCGCCCTCGCCGGGTTGCTGGGTTCGTCCGGCAAGGCGGCCGGCCTGGACAACGCCTTGGGCGCCGTCAAGGACACCAACGACCTGAACAACGCCTTCAGCGCCTTGGGCATGGGCACTGGCATGATCGGCCAGTTTGCCCCGCTAATCCTGCAATACTTCGGTCAGCAGGGCGTCGGCGGTTCGTTGCTGCAAAGTCTGGGCGGAATCTGGGGCGCCGGCACCAGTAGCTGATTCAACGGCGCTCGGCGCGCAAGGCGTCGATGCGCTGGTCCTTTTCGATCCAGAGCTGGTTGACCCAGTTCTGGATGGTTTCGCGAAACAGCGGATCGTTTTCGTAATCGCCCTGCCACAGCGCGGGGTCCAGTTCGCGGGTCTTGATGTCGATGATCACCCTCGGCACGCTGCCGCTGATCAAGTCCCAAAAACCTGGGATCTCCTGCTGCGGATACACCACTGTCACATCAAGAACGGCGTCCAGCTGTTCGCCCAGCGCCGCCAACACAAAAGCCACGCCACCCGCCTTGGGTTTGAGCAGGTGGATGAAGGGTGATTGCTGCTGGCTGCTTTTCGCCGCAGTAAAACGTGTGCCTTCCAGGTAGTTGACCACCGTCACCGGCTGGCGCTTGAACAGCTCGCAGGCGGCTTTGGTGATCTGCAGATCCTTGCCGGCCAGCTCCGGGTTCTTCGCCAGGAACGCCTTGGTATAGCGCTTCATGAATGGGTAGTCCAGCGCCCACCAGGCCAGTCCCAGGAACGGCACCCAGATCAATTCTTTCTTGAGGAAGAATTTGAAGAACGGCGTCCGCCGATTCAACGTCTGGATCAGCGCCGGGATATCAACCCAGGATTGATGGTTGCTGATCACCAGGTACGAGGTGTCGCGGCGCAGGTCATCGCCACCGCGAATGTCCCATCGGGTGGGGATGCACAGGTGGAAAATCAGCTTGTCGATTTCGGCCCAGGTCTCTGCGATCCACATCACTGCCCCTGAGGCGAAATCGCGAAAACGCCCGGGCAGGATCAGTTTGAGCAAGGCAAACACCATCAGCGGCCCGAACAGGACCAGGGTGTTGAGCAACAGCAACAGGGTAACGAAACAGCCGGTGAGCAGGCGGCGCATAAGCAACTCTTGAAAGCGTTTTGGCGCGCCATGATAGGCAGCTTCGGCCAAGAGGCCAAATCGGGTGACGAATGTTTCACCTTGGCAGCGGTACGATCCCAAGGGTGTACGCCCTCCCGAAGTAGGAGCTGCCGCAGGCTGCGATCTTTTGATCTTCAACGACACCGAACGAATTCAAAGGCGACGGTCTAAAACCCCATTGCCCCAACTCCCCAAGGAAGCCCATTACGTGAAATCCCTCCTTGCACTGCTCTCCCTGGTGGCCCTGCCAATCCTGGCCGCCGAGCCGACCCTCTACGGGCGCTACGAATACATCGCGCTGCCGGAAATCGGCGGCGAAGTGCTCAAGGCCAAAATGGACACCGGCGCCCTCACCGCGTCGCTGTCGGCCAAGGATATCGAAATTTTCACCCGCGATGGCGACGAGTGGGTACGCTTCCGCCTCGGCACCAAGGATGCGAGCAACAAGGTCTACGAGCACAAGATTGCGCGGATCAGCAAGATCAAGACCCGCTCCGAAGAAGGCGAGGATGAAGACGAAGATGTCGCGCCCACCAAGCGGCCAGTGGTCGATCTGGAGTTGTGTCTAGGCAACGTCAAGCGCACGGTTGAGGTCAATTTGACTGATCGCAGTAGCTTTAATTATCCGTTGTTGATTGGTGCTAAGGCGTTGCGTGAGTTTGGCGCGGCGATTAATCCGGCTCGACGCTTTACGGCGGATAAGCCGGATTGCTAAGGTTGTTGGTTAATAAAAAATTTGCCAAAATGGCGTAAACCCAGAGCAGACTGGGTTTGCCATTTTTTAGGACGCAATGAGACTATTTCAACTGTCTATCCAAGTTTTTTCTAATTCTGTTCAGTGTGTAGTTTTGTTTTTCGGCCAGGCGAGATGGACCAGGCGTTTCAGTTAGCCATGCGTGATTAGTCAAAAGTTCATTGATGGGCGCGCTGTTTGCACTGCCCAAGGAGTTGTCAAGGTAGGTTTCATATTGGTTTGGACCAAGTGGACCAGTGGAAATATTGTCGCTCGATTGTAACGAAATGTTTGCTGAGCCTGTAGTGCGCTGAGGATGGTTAGGGGAAGTTAGTTCATGCCATCTCTTTGTTTGTTGGGTTTTCTGTAATTCGAAAGCTTGAGCGTTGTTTTCCTGTTGTGTGAGTTTTTTGATGTCGATCTTAACCTCCTTGGATAGTTTTGATGGTGACGACTTGCTTTTCAATCGGCTGGTACTACCCATTGCGACTTTGTTTGATACTGGGGAGCTCTTGGGGATCTTTGGCTTCAATCCAAAAAGCCGTCTGAAGAATGCTCCAATCCCCCAAAAATGCCCTGTTGGATCAACACGATTCCGTGGATCTCCACCGCAATACGCATAAGCGTTCAGCCCTCCCGCGCCAAACGGACTCCAACTGTCCGGACTGTTAAACCTCATCAAAACGGGATTGAACTGCCGATACCCATTCCCCAGATGATAATGCCCTGTCAGCGGGTCCGGCAGTTCGCCGTTGAACCCGAGCAGGCTGAGCAAGCCGTTTTCCGGTGAGCGATGACCGTAGGGTGTGTAGGCGATGGGCTGAGGTCGGTTCGATGCGAGTGCGTTCAGTACCGAGCGCTGTTGATCGGTGGCCAGCAGGATTGTTTTGCGAGTGTGCGTAGGCATCGGCGGAGCTCCTGGCAAGGTCCATAAAGTCGGACCTTAAGCATCAGACCGTTTTCAGTTTGTGACTACTATCAGAACTGATAGGTACGAGGCTCTAACCTGCGCTGCGAATTGACGTCGCATCAACCTTGGTTCAACGTTCCCCCACTCAATTGCCGGGCTCGAACACCATGCCCCATATCCTGATTGTCGAAGACGAAGCCGCCATTGCCGACACCCTGATTTTCGCCCTGCAGGGTGAGGGCTTCACCACGACCTGGTTGAGCCTCGGTGCGGCGGCGCTTGAACATCAGCGCCAGACCCCGGCGGATCTGATCATTCTCGATATCGGCCTCCCGGACATCAGCGGTTTCGAAACCTGCAAGCAACTGCGACGGTTCAGCGAAGTGCCGGTGATGTTCCTCAGCGCCCGGGATGGGGAAATCGATCGCGTTGTGGGTCTGGAAATCGGCGCGGACGATTACGTAGTCAAGCCGTTCAGTCCCCGTGAAGTGGCGGCGCGGGTCAGGGCGATTCTCAAGCGCATGGCGCCACGAGCCGTTTGCGAAACCTCTTCGGCGCTGTTTCGCATCGACAGCGAGCGCGTGCAGATCAGCTATCGCAATCAGTCGCTGAGCCTGACCCGTCACGAATTTCGTCTGCTGCAATGCCTGCTGGAGCAACCCGAGCGTGTGTTCAGCCGCGAGCAGTTGCTCGATGCGCTGGGTGTCGCCGCAGATGCCGGTTATGAGCGCAGCATCGACAGCCATATCAAGAGCGTGCGCGCCAAATTGCGCCTGGTGAAGGCTGATGCCGAGCCAATCCAGACCCACCGTGGCCTGGGTTATAGCTACAGCCCGGGGCGCAGCTGATGCCGCTGGGGATCCGGATTTCCTGGTTTATGTGCTGTTTATCGGCCTGACCGGTTACTTCGTACTCAACACCGTCATGGAGGAGATCCGCCCCGGCGTGCGCCAATCCACCGAAGAAACCTTGGTCGACACTGCCAACCTGATGGCCGAGATTCTGCGTGATGACTTCAAGGCCGGTACCCTCAATCAGAACCGCTGGCCGCAACTGCTCGAGGCCTACGGTGAGCGGCAACCGAAGGCGAGCATTTGGGGTTTGCCGAAGAATCAGGTTAACCACCGCATCTACGTCACCAACGCCAAAGGCATTGTGGTACTGGATTCCAGCGGGGTGGCAGTGGGGGAGGATTACTCGCGTTGGAACGACGTCTACCTGACCCTGCGCGGTGAATACGGTGCGCGCTCCAGCCGCAGCGATCCGGATGATCCCGCCTCCTCGGTGATGCACGTTGGCGCGCCGATCCGCGACAACGGCCAGATCATCGGCGTGGTCACCGTGGCCAAACCCAATAGCTCGTTGCAGCCTTATGTTGATCGCACCGAACGGCGATTGCTCGCGTACGGCGCCGGGCTGATCGGTCTCGGCCTGTTGTTCGGCGCGCTGTTGTCGTGGTGGCTGAGCGCCGCGTTGCGCCGGTTGACGGTGTACGCGCAGGCGGTCAGTGAAGGTCGGCGGGTCGAGGTGCCGCACTATCGTGGCGGTGAGCTGGAGCAGTTGGCGACAGCGGTGGAGCAGATGCGCACCCAGCTTGAAGGCAAGGCTTATGTGGAGCGTTATGTCCACACCCTGACCCATGAACTGAAAAGCCCGCTGGCGGCGATTCGTGGCGCGGCGGAGCTGCTGCAAGGTGAGATGCCGTTAGCGCAGCGGCAACGGTTCGTCGGCAACATCGACAGCGAAAGTGTGCGAATGCAGCAGTTGATCGAGCGCTTGTTGAGCCTGGCTCAGGTGGAGCAGCGGCAGGGGTTGGAGGAGCGGGTGAGGGTGCCGTTGGCGGCTTTGGTTGATGAGTTGTTGAGCGCGCAAGCGGCGCGGATCGAGGGCAAGCAGTTGCGAGTCGAGCAGCAGATCACGACGGATCTGGAGCTGTTCGGCGAACCTTTCCTGTTGCGTCAGGCGCTGGGCAATCTGCTGGAGAACGCCCTGGATTTCACTCCGTTCCAGGGCTTGCTGCGATTCAGCGCCGAGCGGGTTGGGGGCCAGATCGAATTCAGGCTGTTCAACCAGGCCGAGCCAATTCCCGACTATGCGCTGCCGCGCTTGAGCGAACGTTTTTACTCGCTGCCGCGTCCGGACAGTGGACGTAAAAGCACCGGGTTAGGACTTAACTTTGTTGAGGAAGTGGTGAAGCTGCATGGCGGAGAAATGAATATTGGCAATGTCGAGGGCGGCGTTGAAGTCAGGTTGCGTCTGGCTTAGTACCGAGGCGCGCCCTTCGCGAGCAAGCCCGCTCCCACAGGGGACTTGAGGTGACTGCAAAAAATATTCACCACGCAAATCCAGTGTGGGAGCGGGCTTGCTCGCGAAGAGGCCGGCCCGGTCTCCACACAGTCTCCATATTCCCCACATAAAACCCCCACACACCCACACCAGACTCTCCCTATCCAAACAGGGAGAGTCCCATGAACCGAAGCCTGACCCTTAAACTCGGGGCCATTGCCCTGCTGATACTGTTATTGCTCGTCCCATTGCTGATGATCAGCGGCGTGATCCAGGACCGCCAGCAACTGCGCGATGGCGTGCTCGAAGACATCGCCCGCAGTTCCAGTTACAACCAGCAACTGAGCGGACCGCTGATGGTGGTGCCGTATCGCAAGGTGGTACGTACCTGGAAACTCAACGAGAAAACCAACCAGCGTTATCAGGAAATGGGTGAAGAACGTGGTCGTCTGTATTTCCTGCCAGAGCGCTTCGAACTCGATGGCCAGGTTCAGACTGAATTGCGTAAACGGGGCATTTATGAAGCGCGGCTGTTCCACGCCGACAATCGCATCAGTGGGCATTTTTCGCTACCGGCGCAATTGGGGATCAAGGAAGACTTCAACGATTACCAGTTCGATCAGCCTTTCCTTGCCGTCGGTATCAGCGACATTCGCGGCATCGAGAACGCCTTGAAACTGGAACTGGACGGCCAACGTCTGGACTTCATTCCAGGCAGTCAGGTTCGCTGGTTGGGGGAGGGCGTGCACGTAACGCTGCCAGCCCTGGACGCCAGGCAGCCGACTGAACTGACCTTCGGTTTCAACCTGCGCCTGCAAGGTACCGGTCAGTTACAAGTCGTTCCGGTGGGCAAAACCAGCAAGGTATCGCTGGCCGCCAACTGGCCGCATCCGAGCTTCATCGGCAACTACTTGCCGGCTCAGCGCGAAGTCACCGACCAGGGGTTCACCGCCAATTGGCAAACCTCGTTTTTCTCCACCAACTTGCAGGAAGCCTTGAACGGCTGCGTGTCTGGCAGTGGCTGCGAAGCCTTCAGCGGCCGCAGCTTCGGCGTGAGCTTCATCGACCCGGTGGACCAGTACCTGAAAAGCGATCGGGCGATCAAATACGCGCTGTTATTCATCGTCCTGACTTTCGCCGAGTTCTTCCTTTTTGAAGTGCTGAAAAGCCTGGCGGTGCACCCGGTGCAATATGCGCTGGTTGGCGTGGCCCTGGCGTTCTTTTATCTGCTGTTGTTGTCGCTGTCCGAGCACATAGGTTTTGCCTTGGCGTATCTGTTGTCGGCGGGTGCCTGTGTGCTGTTGATCGGGTTCTATGTCTGCCACGTGCTGCACAGCGTGCGTCATGGGCTGAGTTTTTCGGCCGGGCTGGCGGCGTTGTATGGCTTGCTCTATGGCTTGTTGAGTGCAGAGGATTACGCGCTGTTGATGGGCTCGTTGTTGCTGTTCGGGTTGCTGGGTGTGTTTATGGTGCTGACGCGGAAACTGGATTGGTATGGGGTTGGACAGAAAAAGACCAAGCCTCTGGAATTCGATATCGGGGCGGTGGAATGAGCCGTTCGCTGGGGTTGCGAGAGGATCAGCGGGAGGGGGAAGCGTTGGCGACGCGGATTGCGATGTTGTTTCCAGCAGATCCGTTGTGGTGCCTTTGCGAGCAAGCTCGCTCCCACAAAGGATCTTTAGTGAACACAAGGTTTGTATACGCAATAGATGAAATGTGTGCGGGCTTGTTCACGAAGGGGGCCGTGAGGGGGACGGCCTGGTTATGGGTTAAATAAATCTGTTCCGTCGTTGCTTCGCACAGGGGATTTCTCTCGTAAAAAAGTAAGTTTTCCTACAGGAAAAACAGCCTTCCTACAGAGCCAATCTCTTCCCTTTGCAGGACGTTTCCTAGATTATTCCGCACGCTTGCGCCGACAGAATTCCGTGCCTAATCTCCGTCCGTCACTGCTCATCAGTGATCGGGTTTAGTCGCCCGGATCTTTCTAGGCGCACAGCGCCACCTCATTCCAGGTGTTTCATTGCCTGAAAGTTATGGTGGCTGTGCGCAGGGCACCCTCGGGTGCGCCGGGTTGCCTGGAGACCGGTCGACTAACCTGCGTGCAGCCGCCACCCCTGTTCGTTTAGTCGCGATATCGGTTGGCTCCAATTAGCTCTAGGAGTTTTACCAATGAAAAAATCTGTCCCCGATCCACCCTCCAATTCAAATAGAAACGACGATCCCCTCAGAGACCGCTCCGCACTCTACCGTGCAATCGATTTCTACCTGACCGGCGAACAACCGTCGGCACCGGATGAACTCCGGTTCTACAACGTCAGTGATGATGTGAGTTTCGAAGACACCCAACTCTATGTCGCCGACCTGCTGCGCTGTGCCTCGGTCACTGCCTATCAATGTGGCGATCACCTCAAAGGCGCAGACAGGGCCATGGTGTTTTCTGTCTGGCATTTGCTGGAGATTGCCAAGGCCATGGTTGATCGGTCGATTGATTGTCTGGGGATGAAGAAAGCGGGGTCTGATCCAGGTCATTAGGCGCCAGTGATACCGCCATCGCGAGCAAGCTCGCTCCCACAGGGGATTGGAGGCGAGCGCAAAAAATAATAAGCAGGACAGATTTATTTGGTTAAAATCTGTCCCGCTGTTTGCGCTCGACTGTAAATAAATCTGGCCCTTCAATTTTTAATAAATCTGTCCCTTTTTTCTTCGTCCCTTTTTTCTTCTTTTTTCTTACTTTTTTCTTATATTTGTTTTGTTTTAGGTGTCCAAAAAATCTCCCGCGTTGGCGGCATTTGGCTACATATTTTGTCTTATAGCATTAATTAAATTTTGATTTGTATTCCATTCTTTAAATGTTTCTGGATGTTTTGCTTTTAGATTTAAAAGAATTTTTTGTGTGAACTGAAGGTCGTTGTTTGATTGGGAAAGTTTGGAAATTTCGAGTTTTATGTTTGAAACACGTTCAATTTTTTCGATTATGATCTGGCCCTTATTATAGTTGAAGGCTTCGTCAAGATTATTAAAGCCTCCTGGTGGGCTGTTTTCTTTTATGTGTTTTGATTCTTTTAAAAGGTCTGCGTGGATTTTTCGAAAGTCAGGGGCTTTGGGATTTCGTTGAATCATAGGCTCGCGGTTAAGACTGTTTTGTGCTTTCGTGAGACTTTTGTTGGCGTTTGCTAGTTTTTTGCTTGTAAGTGCAATTGTTTTGTCAATGGATTTTGTTGCTGAGTTCACGCTTGGCGTTCTGCCCAAAAGGTTTAGTGTTCCCTTGATCCAACTGTGCCCTGCCGGATCGTAGCGGTTAATCGGTTCCCCCGCGCAATACATATACGCGTTCAACCCTCCGTCTCCAAACGGACTCCAACTGTCCGGGCTGTTAAATCGCATCAACACCGGGTTGAACTGCCGATATCCATTTCCCAGATGATAATGCCCGGTCACCGGATCTGGTCGCTCGCCATTGAAACCGAGCAAGCTGAGTAAACCATTCTCCATCGGACGATGACCGTAGGGCGTGTAAGCAATGGGATTAGGCGGGGTCGAGTCGAGTGCATTCAATACCGAACGTTGTTGATCAGTCGCCAACAGCGTGGCGGCCACCTTGCCGCCCTCACGCTGCTGCTGCGCCAACAGCTGTTCTTCGTGCTGCACGATTGTGCGTTGCTCCGTGCCTTGTATTTCGGTGGACAGGCGGGTTTTGCAGTAGTAGCGCCGAATGGCAGCCTGGTCGAAGGGCGTGCAATCGACCTGGCGATCGAGTGGGTCGTAGTGGTAACGACCCAAGAGTGTTTCGCTAGTTGAAGTAGGCATTGACTGAGCTCCATGCAAGGTCCAAAAAGGCCGAGCCTTCAGCATCGTTTCTTTTCCAGTCGTTGCCTACTATCAGAACTGTTAGGGTTTTGCCCTTTCTGAAGTCAAACCTTGGGCATCGTCGCCAACATCGAAGCCCGCTGGCTCACCTCGAAATACCATCCTGCCAACTTTGGATTCGCCTCGCGCCAGTCCAGATCCGGGTGGCGCAGATCCAGATAACCCAATGCACAGGCCACGCTGATGGCGGCCACATCGAAATGGCTGGTCAGCTCGGCAATCGCGTCTTCCTCAAGCAGCGCCAGGGTGCGGCGGATCTTGTCGCGTTGGCCGTCCAGCCATTCGTCCCAGTGTTTTTCCGGCGCGCGCAGGGCCACTTCGTAGCGGGTCAGTACTGCAGCGTCCATGATCCCGTCGGCCATGGAGGCCAGGGTCATGCGCCGCCAGCGGGCCGAGCCGTCGCGTGGGATCAGGGGGTTGCCGACGTGCTGGTGATCCAGGTAGTCGAGGATCACCCGGCTGTCATGGATGACGTTGCCGTCGGCCAGGCGCAGGGCCGGGATTTTGCCCAGGGGGTTGTCGTCGATAAGTGCAAGGTCCGGGTCGACTGGCGTCAGCACGCAGTTTTGCAGGGCCACGCGGTTTTGTTGGCCGGTTTCGTGGAGCAGTACCATCACTTTGCGAACGAAGGGCGATAAAGGGTTGTGGTAGAGGGTCATGCTTGGGGCGGACATGGCGGCGTCTCGGTCAAGGGCGGTGTCGGCAGCATAGCGCGTAACTTTCGCGAGTCGAACCCTGTAGGAGCTGTCGAGTGAAACGAGGCTGCGATCTTTTGATCTTGCTTTTACCCGTCGAAGACAAGATCAAGATCAAAAGATCGCAGCCTCGTTTCACTCGACAGCTCCTACATCTATGGTCTCCGATAGGTACCTGTGGCGATCACAGGGTGGGACGGGGGAACCCTTTCATCAGGGGGATGGGGCGGCCCATATAACGTCAGCGGCGTTGCAGCAGCCCGCGCAAAGCGAGAACCGCGGGAACGCCCAGGCCCAGCCAGCTCAACCCATCCCACACGCCATCGCCCAGCAACGCGGCGAACAACCCCGCGCCGCTGAGCAGGGCGATGACGGTCGGGGTGGCGAAGACCTTCCAGAAGTTCGACTGCCGCGGCTTCATGCTTGAGCCTGCGCGTTTTCAAGGACAGGTCTGGCAGCCTTGCGCCGCACGACCCACAGGTAAACCCCGCTGCCGAGCACGATGATGGTCAGCATATCCAGGGTCGCCCAGAGAATTTTCATCGGCATGCCGCCGTAATCACCGAAGTGCAGCGGCTGCGACATGCCCATGGCGTCCATGTACCACGGCCGTTCGGCCACGGCAGTGACTTGCAGGGTACTGGCGTCGATCAGCACGGGCGTCAGCAGATGCGAAGTCAGGTGCGTGCTGCCTTTCATGAACACCGCGTAATGGTGTTCGCTGGAAAACCGGGTGCCGGGGAAGGCGATGAAGTCCGGTTGCATGCCGGGCGCGACGTCTTTGGCGATCTCGAGCAGGCGGGTGGCAGGCGCCAGATGTGTCAGTGGTGGCGCGTCGCGGTATGGCGCGATCATTGCGCTGAGGCTTTCGTTGCGCCAGGCGGCGATCAGCAGGTCGGCGCAGGCGCTGATGACGCCGGTCACGCCGACCACCAGCGCCCAGGTCAGGGTGACCACGCCGATCAGGTTGTGCAAGTCGAGCCAGCGCAGGCGGGTGGATTTGTCCTGGCGCACGGTGGCGAATTTCAAGCGACGCATGAACGGCAGATAGAGCACGGTTCCGGAGACGATCGCGACCACGAACAGCAGCCCCATGAACGCCAGCAGCAGCTTGCCCGGCAGGCCGGCGAACATGTCCACGTGCAGGCGCAGCATGACCATCATGAAGCCACCGTTGGACGACGGCATCTCCAGCGCTTCACCGGTGCGGGCGTCGAGCATGAAGGTGTGGGACGAGTTCGGCTCGGTACCGGCCGTGGCCGCCATGATCGCGATCGCGGCGTTGGGCTCGTCTTCTTCGAAACCGAAGTACTGCATGACTTCGCCGGGACGATGTTTTTCCGCCGCCTGCACCAACTGCTGCAGATTCAGCTGCGGGGTGTCCGCCGGCATCTGCTTCAACTCGGCGGCATCGCCCAACAGGTGGTCGATCTCGTGATGGAAGATCAGCGGCAGGCCGGTCAGTGCCAGCATCAGCAGGAACACGGTGCAGATCAGGCTGGTCCAGGTGTGGACGAAGGACCAGCGGCGAATTGTTTTACTTTTCATTTCATGGCCTTCAGAAATACCAAAGCCGTCCTCAACGGACGGCCTGGGTATCGAGCGTGTCGGATCAAGCAATTACCACTTGTAGGTGGCACTGGCGACGACACTGCGTTGGTCGCCGTAGTAGCAATAGAAACTGTCGCAGGTGGAGATGTAGTCCTTGTCGAACAAGTTGGTGGCGTTGAGTGCCAGGGAGGCGCCTTTGAGGCTGTTGTCCAGACGCCCCAGGTCGTAATGGACCGCCGCATCGAACACGGTGTAGGCGTCGGCCTTGCCCAGCCAGGTGTTGCCCTGGTCGCCGTAGGTATTGCCTGTGTAACGCGCGCCGGCGCCGACGCCGAAGCCGTCCAGCACGCCGTTGTGCCAGGTGTAATCGGTCCACAGCGACGCTTGTTGGTTGGGCATCAGTTGCAGGCGATTGCCCTTGAAAGTGCCATCTTGTACTTCGGACTTGGCCAGGGTGTACGCGGCGATGACCTTGAGGTTCTCGGTCACGTCGGAGACCGCTTCAAGTTCCAGGCCTTTGACTTTCACTTCACCGGTCTGGCTGGTGATCGAAACGTTGTCCGAGTTGATTGTGGTGACGGAGACGTTTTTCTGGGTCAGGTCGTACACCGCAGCGGTCAGCAACGTGTTGCTGCCTGGCGGCTGGTACTTGATACCCAGTTCCCATTGCTTGCCTTCGGTCGGCTTGATCGAATCGGTTGGCGAGGCGGTGGCGTTGCCGGTCGGCTGGAACGATTCGGCGTAGGAAAGGTAGGGCACGATGCCGTTGTCGAACACGTAGCTGATCGCTGCGTTGCCGCTGAAATTTTTGTCCCGCTCGGTGTTGGTGGCATCGCCTTTGTTAAAGAATTTGGTACCGGTGTGGACCCAATCTTCACGCCCGCCCAGGGTCAGGCGCCATTGGTCCAAAGCCATCTGGTCCTGGACGTACAAGCCGGTCTGGTAGGTTTTTTGATCGTAGTCGTAGAACGCCGTTGAACGTGCAGGACGAACGATGGGCTGGCCGTAGATCGGGTTGTTGACGTTGGTGGTCAGGCCGTCACCGAAAATCGAGGTGTAGTTGGTGTTGGTGCGCTGGTGATCGAGGCCGATCAACAGGGTGTGGCGGACGTCGCCCGTGGCGAAATCGCCCTGGAAGTTGTTGTCCACGGCGAACTGGCTGATGTCCTCGTCGACGCTGGTGCTCGAACGGCCAACGTTGCCCTCGGCGTCGACCTGGGTGAAGGGATAGGCACCGGGAGTGAGGGCCTGGAAGGACAGGTCTGACTTGGTGTAGCGCAGGTTTTGCTTGAACTGCCAGACATCGTTCAGGCGATGTTCAAAGGCGTAGCCCAGTGCGTAGTAAGTGCGGTCGTAGTATTCCCAGTCCGGGTCACCCAGGTTCTTGTGATGGGAAATATCACCGAGCGGTGAACGGATCTTTGTGCCTTGCACCGGCAGGAACTGGCTGGTGATCCCGGTATCGTCACGGGTGAACTGAGTGAGCAGGGTGAACTTGGTGTCGTCGTCGATATTCCAGGTCAGGCTCGGCGCAATGTTGTAGCGCTTGTTGTCGACGTGGTCGATCTGGGTGCCGCTGTCGCGTATCACGCCGCTCAGGCCGTAGAGGAACCGACCTTCCTCGTCGATCTTGCCGGTGCTGGCGAAGTTGATCTGGCGATGGTTGTCACTGCCGTATTGCACCTGGATTTCGTTGCTCGATTCGGCGCTGGGGCGGCGGCTGACCATGTCCAGCAAGCCGCCCGGAGGGGTCTGGCCGTACACCGATGAAGCCGGGCCGCGCAGCAGGGCGAGGCGATCGAGGTTCCAGGTTTCCTGTTTCGGGTTGGCGTATACGCCTTTGGGCAGCGGCAGGCCGTCAAGGAATTGCATCGGTTCGAAACCGCGCACCCGCAGCCAGTCGGCGCGGGTGTCGCTGCCGTAGCTGCTGGCGGTGATACCGGGCATGTAGCGCACGGCATCATCGATATTCTGCACTTTGCGGTCGTCCATCTGTTGACGGGTGGCGACCGAAATCGAACGCGGGGCTTCGACCAGGGCGGTGTCGGTCTTGGTGCCGGCGGCGGTGCGAGTGGCCAGATACCCTTCCACCGGACCCCAGGCGCTTTCAGTGTTTTGCACACCGATGACGGCGGTTTCCGGCAGCGCCATCACACCCTCGGGCACGGCCACCAGGCTATAGGTGCCAGCGCTGCTCTGTTCCAGTTGCAGACCGGTGCCACGCAGGGCTTCGCGCAGGGCGCCGGCGGCGTCGAACTGGCCTTGGACCGGGGCCGAGGTTTTGCCTGCCGCCAGGGCTGGATTCAGCGACAGCGCCAGGCCCGCCTGGCTGGCGATCTGGTTCAGCGTGCCGGCCAGTGGCGCGGCCGGCAGGTTGTAGGCGCGAACGCTGGACGCCTGTTCGGCGGCGATCAGTTGACCGCAGGCCAGAGGGGCACAGAGGGCAATGGCGACTGCCAGCAAACCGGGGCGCAACAAGGTGTCTAGCGAGCGGGACATACGGCGGCTCCTGAATGGAAATATTTCTCAATTGCCTAGGTGCCGAACGAGAATGTAAAAGTGATAGGGGTGGATGAAAAATAATTTCGACCGTAGGAGCTGGCTTGCCAGCGAAGGACTCAAGAGCGCCGCTCTTTATCCTGTAGGCACGCGTTATCGTTAACGACCATCGCTGGCAAGCCAGCTCCTACAATCGACCGCGTTCCATACATAGGGGTCAGGGCTTGGCTTCAGCCTTCGCCACGGTCACCCACCACGGCGTGTGCTGTTCGATCTGCACCGGCAAGGTCGGCAGCAGGGCGGTCAAGGCCAGGTCGGTGTCGTGCAGCGGGAAACTGCCGGTGATTCGCAGGTCGGCAATCTCGGGCGCAACACCCAGATACCCTCGGCGATAACGGCCAAGTTCCTTGATCAAGTCTTCCAGCCTCATGTTGTCCACCACCAGCATGCCGCGGGTCCAGGCATCGGCACCGAGGTTGAGGGCGATGATCGGGTCGAGGCCGTTGTTGCGCATCAGCACTTGCTGGCCTTCGCGCAGAATCTGTTCTTCAGGACTTGATTGCGGATGGGCGGCCACCGCCGATTGCAGCACGCTCAGGCGCGTGCCTTGTTCCTCGCGCTTGACCAGGAACCGGGTGCCCAGCGCGCGCATGCTGCCTTCGCGGGTTTCGACGATGAACGGCCGGGCATCGCCATGGCCGGTTTCGACGAGGATTTCCCCTTCCCGCAGGATGATCAGTCGCTGCTGTTCATCGAAGCGTACGTCCACCGCACTGTGGGTGTTGAGGTTGACCAGCGTACCGTCGCTCAGGCGCAGGGTGCGTTGCTCGCCAGTAGCAGTGCGCTGGTCGGCCAGCCAATAGTCGAGCGGCAGGTAACGATCACCGGCGAACAGCGCCAGGCCGATCACGGCAACGACGCTCGCCACGCCGCTGCCCAGTTTGCGCACCCGTCGGCGAATGCTTTCGCGCGATTGCAGCAACGCGGTGCGGGCCGGGCCGCTGGCGGCGCTGAAACGCGCATCGAGCATGCCCAGCTGGCGCCAGGCCCGGGCATGTTCTTCGTGGGCGGCATGCCATTTGGCGAATTCTTCGCGATCGACCGGGTTGCCGCCATCCAGGGTCAGTTGCCAGGCGATGGCGGCATCCAGCACCTGCGCCGACACCGGTTTGGAGCTGACCGGGGTCATGCCGGCTCACCGTATAGTGCGATGTAGCATTGACGAATGCCCTGGGCCAGGTATTGCCGCACCCGCGACACCGACACGCCCAGGCGCTCGGCGATTTGCGCGTGGCCGAGGCCGTCGAGGCGGTTATAGAGAAACGCTGCCCGGGCCTTGCTCGAGAGTTGGCCAAGCAGGCGGTCGATGTTTTTCAGATCTTCGAGGATCAATTGCTGCTCTTCCACCGAAGGTTGTTCGGCTTCGGGGATCAGCATCAGTTCGGTCAGGTAGGCCTGTTCCAGCGCGGCGCGGCGGAAATAGTCGAACAGCAGGCCCTTGGCGATCGCCACCAGAAACGCCCGCGGTTCACGAGGTTCCTTGAGTTCATCACGGCCCAGCAGGCGGACGAAAGTGTCCTGGCTCAGGTCTTCGGCCCGTTGTGGACAGGCCACGTTGCGCCGCAGCCAGGCCAATAGCCAGCTGCGATGGTCGCGATACAACGCACCAACGAGCTCACTCTGGGGGCTTTGGACTGACGGCACGCCGTATCACCGATTGGGAAGTGTTAACTAACGAGAATTGTTCGCGATTGTGGCAGAGGCGGGGGAGGTAAGCAATTGGCCACTGGTCGGTTGATTCTGGTGGGCGGGCGTTCAGTTGGACCGCGTCATCGTTCATCGCGGGCAAGCCACGCTCCCACAGGGTTCTGTGTCGTTCGCCAATTTCCTGAACGACACAAAACCCTGTGGGAGCGGGCTTGCCCGCGATGGCGCCGGAACAGGCGCCGCAAAATTTAAAAGGACGGCGCGCGCTGCCGCCGTTTCCACTGCCTCAACCGCTGCTGCAGATCCAGCGGACTATGAATCTGCTGCTGCCGCGCCCGGCTGAACAGGATCAGCGCCAGTTCTGCAGTGGCCAGCGCGTCGGCACTGGCGTTGTGCCGCTCGAACACCTCCAGCTTGAACCAGTCGATCCACTCATCCAGCCCGGCCTCGCGAATATTCGCCTGTGGACACAGGAGCGGCGCGATATCCGCAACATCAATAAACAGATGTTGCAGCTTGTAGCCCAGATGATCTTTCAACGCGCGCCCGAGCATGTGTTGATCGAACGGCGCATGAAAAGCCAGCACGGGGCTGTCACCGACAAACTCCATGAAGTCGAGCAAGGCTTGGGCCGGGTCGCTGCCGGCGGCGATTGCGCTCGGGCTCAGTCCGTGAATCAACACGCTGGGGCCGAGTTTGAGCTCGCTGCATTGCAAGGTGCGTTCGAATTGCTGGCTGAAGTCGATTGCCCCATCCTCGATCACCACCGCGCCGATGGACAATACTCGATCCTTGTTCAGGTTCAGCCCGGTGGTTTCCAGGTCGAGCACCACCCAACGCTGTTCGCGCAGGCTGCATTCACCCGGCTCGGCCGCCGCCGGCAAGCGTTGCAGGCGCAGTTGAAGGTCGCCGGACAGCATCGGGCCTGACGGGCGCAGCCATGAAAACAGGCTCATAGCTGATAACGCAGGGCCAGGCTGCTTTGCAGGCGTTGAGCCTGGCGCAGGGATTCACGCAGGATCCGTCGATCCAGATGATTGAGACTGTCCGGGTCGACCCGGTTGGAGTGGGGCAAATTCTCCCGGGTCTGTAGCTGATGTTGCTGCATGCGGGTTTGCTGAATGAAGTGATAAGCCTCTTCGTACGCCGCGCCGTCCAGCCGTTCAATGACCTCTTTGTCCACCAGCTGGCGAAAGCGCTCCAGGGTATTGTTGGTTTCGATCCCGTGGGCCAGTGCCAGTAAGCGGGCACCGTCGACGAAGGGGGTCAGGCCCTGGATTTTCAGGTCCAGCGTGGCTTTCTCGCCATGTTTGCGCGCCAGCACGAAGTCACGGAAACGCCCTACGGGCGGACGATTGCGCAGGGCATTTTCGGCCAGCATGCGCTGGAACAACCGGTTGTCGTCGACCTGGTCGAGAATTCCCCGGCGCAACTGTTCACAGCCCTGCTCGTCACCCCAGACCACGCGCAAGTCGAAGTAGATGCTCGAGCCCAGCAGGTTCTCCGGCGTTGCTTCGCGGATAAACGCCGCGAAACGCCGCGCCCACTCGACCCGGGACAGACACAGCTCGGGATTACCGGCCATGATGTTGCCCTTGCACAGGGTAAAGCCGCAGAGCGCCAGGCTCTGGTTGATCTGCTGGGCGATCGGCAACAGCTTGCCGCGGATCTCGGCGGCATGGGCCGCGTCCCGGGCCTCGAACAGAATGCCGTTGTCCTGATCGGTGTGCAGCGTCTGCTCGCGGCGGCCTTCGCTGCCGAAGCACAGCCAGCTGAACGCAATGCCGGGGTCGCCTTTCTCGGCGAGGGTCAATTCGATGACCCGGCACACGGTATGGTCGTTGAGCAGGGTGATGATGTGGGTGATCTGGGTCGACGACGCGCCGTGGGCCAGCATGCGCTCCACCAGTTGGCCAATCTCGCCGCGCATCGCCACCAGGTTTTCCACGCGCTGGGCACTGCGGATGGTCCGTGCCAGATGCACCAGATCGACCCGTTGCAGGGAAAACAGATCCCGCTCGGACACGACACCGCACAGGCGATGGTCCTTGACCAGGCAGACGTGGGCGATGTGCCGTTCGGTCATGGCGATCGCCGCGTCGAAGGCGCTGTGGTCCGGCGACAGGAAAAACGGCGCCTGGGTCATGTGGCGCTCGATGGCTTCATTGAAATCGTCCGTGCCGTCGGCCACGACATGGCGCAGGTCGCGCAGGGTAAAAATGCCCAGTGGGGCTTTCTGCTCGTCGACGATGACGATGCTGCCGACTTGCTGGTCGTGCATCAGCGTCACGGCGACCCGCAATGGCGTGGCGGGGCTGCAGGTCACTGGGTGACGCATGGCCAGATCACCCAGCCGGGTGTTCAGTGAGTACTGGGTGCCCAGGGTTTCCACGGCTTTTTGCTGGACTTGCTGGTTGACCTGATCCAGCAGGCTGCTGACGCCGCGCAGGGCAAAGTCGCGAAACGCGTTGGACAGCGCGAACAGTTTGATGAACGCGAGCTTGTTCAGTTGCAGGCAAAAGGTGTCTTCGGCGGCCAGGTGTTCGGTGCGGGTCGCACGCTCGCCCAACAGCGCGGCGAGGGGGAAACACTCGCCGGTGGTGATTTCAAAGGTGGTTTCAGTCCCACCCTTGGCCGTGTGGGGACGTTCACCCACGACCCGGCCCTGTTTGACGATGTAGAAATGCTCAACCGGGCCATCGGCGGGCTTGATGATGCACTCGCCGGGCGCATAAAAACGCAGCTGACATTGCTCGACCAGGTACGCCAGGTGGGCGTGTTCCATTTGATTGAAGGGCGGGAAGCGCGAAAGAAATTGCAAAGTGCCCTGGATGTTCTGCAACACCGCGGTTTTCCCTGCCTGTGTGAAGGCGTCCGCTTTACTCATAACCATTACCGCAGTCTTTTTGAATTGTTGTTGTCGGATGACTGAACCATGGTCGGCCCCCGCAGCCTGGGTGCCCATTGGACGTAAGTCTAGGTAGGCAAATGCAGCTGATAAAATTAGGAAATGTCCTACGCAACTATCGGAAAAGCCTCCTACATTGGCTATAGCACAACTTTCCGACGAAGTGCACATTGAAGGTCTTGCTGGTGATGTCTGACAAATGAGTCAGGCGATTGAATCCGAATGTAGAGTAAGCCATGTCCGACCACGATATTTTGAGTGACGCCGAGCGCGAAGCGCTGAGTGCGGTCATGCTCGAACCTGACTTGCCGCCGCAGCGGGTGCTGATCGTCGACGACGATAAAGACGCACGAGAGCTGCTGGCCGAGATTCTCGGCCTGGATGGCATTCGGTGCATGACCGCAGCCAGTGGCGAAACCGCACTCAAGATGTTGAGCGAGAAGCCGTCGATTGGCCTGGTGATCACCGATCTGCGAATGGGACAGGTCGATGGCCTGGACTTGATCCGCCAGGTACGTGAATCGGTACGGGCGGCCATGCCGTTCATCATCGTTTCCGGTGACGCCGACGTGAAAGACGCGATCGCCGCCATGCACCTGAGTGTGGTGGACTTTTTGCTCAAGCCTGTCGATACCGGCAAGCTGTTAGAGCTGGTCAAGCATGAGTTGGGAATGGATTTGTGAGCTGCTAAAAGATCAAAAGATCAAAAGATCGCAGCCTTCGGCAGCTCCTACATTGAAATGCGATCCCCTGTAGGAGCTGCCGAAGGCTGCGATCTTTTGATCTTGCTCCAACAAAAAAGGCCCCGATCTTTCGATCAGGGCCATTTTTTGGTTCGGCGCTAACGCTTACTCAAAGGCCATTGGCAGCCTTGAACTCGCGACGACGACGGTGCAGAACCGGCTCGGTGTAGCCGTTCGGTTGTTTGCTGCCTTCGACCACCAGTTCGACCGCCGCCTGGAAGGCGACGTTGCTGTCGAAGTCCGGTGCCAGCGGGCGGTACAGCGGGTCATTGGCGTTCTGGCGGTCAACCACCGGCGCCATGCGCTTGAGGCTTTCCATGACCTGATCTTCCGTGACGATACCGTGGCGCAGCCAGTTGGCGATGTGCTGGCTGGAAATACGCAGCGTCGCACGGTCTTCCATCAGACCGACGTCGTTGATATCCGGCACCTTCGAGCAACCCACGCCCTGGTCGATCCAGCGCACCACGTAACCGAGAATGCCCTGGGCGTTGTTGTCCAGTTCGTTCTTGATCTGTTCCGCGGTCCACTGCGGGTTCACCGCCAGCGGGATGGTCAGGATGTCGTCCACCGACGCGCGCGCACGTTTGGCCAGTTCGGCCTGACGGGCGAACACATCGACCTTGTGGTAATGCAGCGCGTGCAATGCCGCGGCGGTAGGCGAAGGCACCCAGGCGGTGTTGGCGCCGGCCAGCGGGTGAGCGATTTTCTGTTCCAGCATCGCCGCCATCAGGTCCGGCATCGCCCACATGCCTTTACCGATCTGGGCGCGACCTTGCAGGCCGGTGCTCAAACCGATATCGACGTTCCAGTTTTCGTAGGCGCCGATCCACTTCTCGGCCTTCATGTCCGCCTTGCGCACCATCGGGCCGGCTTCCATGGAGGTGTGGATTTCATCGCCCGTGCGGTCGAGGAAACCGGTGTTGATGAACACCACGCGCTCGCTGGCCGCCTTGATGCACGCCTTGAGGTTGATCGTGGTACGGCGTTCCTCGTCCATGATCCCGACTTTCAGGGTGTTGCGCGGCAGGCCCAACACCTCTTCGATGCGACCGAACAGCTCGTTGGTGAACGCGGCTTCTTCCGGGCCGTGCATCTTCGGCTTGACGATATAGACCGAGCCGGTGCGGCTGTTCTTGCGCGAGTTGTTGCCGTTGAGGCTGTGGATGGCCGCGAGGCTGGTCAGCAGACCGTCGAGGATGCCTTCCGGCACTTCGTTGCCGTCTTTGTCGAGGATCGCGTCGATGGTCATCAAGTGACCGACATTACGCACGAACAACAGCGAACGACCGTGCAGGCTCAGTTCTTTGCCATCGAGGCCGGTGTAGGTGCGGTCGGCGTTCATGGTGCGGGTAAAGGTCTGACCGCCTTTGGACACTTCTTCCGACAGATCGCCCTTCATCAGGCCGAGCCAGTTGCGGTAGATCACCACCTTGTCGTCGGCATCGACGGCGGCGACCGAGTCTTCGCAGTCCATGATGGTGGTCAGCGCGGCTTCCATCAGGATGTCTTTGACGCCGGCGGCGTCGGTCTGGCCGACCGGGGTGCTGGCGTCGACCTGGATTTCGAAGTGCAGGCCGTTGTTTTTCAGCAGGATCGCGGTCGGTGCCGCTGCATCGCCGTGGAAACCGATCAATTGCGCATCGTTGCGCAGGCCGGTGTTGCTGCCGCCTTTAAGGGCGACCACCAGTTTGCCGTCAACGATTTTGTAGGCGGTGGAATCGACGTGAGTGCCAGCCGCCAATGGCGCCGCTTCGTCGAGGAAGGCGCGGGCGAAGGCAATCACCTTGTCGCCACGAACCTTGTTGTAGCCTTTGCCTTTTTCCGCGCCGTCAGCTTCGCTGATGGCGTCGGTGCCGTAGAGCGCGTCGTACAGCGAACCCCAGCGGGCGTTCGAGGCATTAAGCGCGAACCGGGCGTTCATGACCGGAACCACCAGCTGTGGACCGGCCATGCGGGCGATTTCGTCATCGACGTTTTGCGTCGTTACCTGGAAATCGGCCGCTTCTGGCAGCAGATAACCGAGGTCTTGCAGGAAGGCTTTATAGGCCACGGCGTCATGCGGTTGACCGGCACGGGATTGGTGCCAGCCATCGATACGAGCCTGGAAATCATCGCGTTTGGCGAGTAGGGCTTTGTTCTTCGGCGCCAGGTCATGAATGACCTTGTCGGCACCGGCCCAGAACTTATCGGCGGTGAGGCCGGTACCGGGAATGGCTTCGTTGTTCACGAAGTCGAACAGGACTTTGGCGACCTGCAGGCCACCGACTTGAACGTGTTCAGTCATTGCTTGCCTCACTCTGCTCAGCTATTTCGCTTTTCAGCTCTTCAATTTAACAATGAAGCCTCTGGCCATTTAAACCACAAACTCGTCTACCAGTACATGCCATGCGGGCGGCTGGGTTTTGACCAATCAACGGCTTGGGGCCTTGCTGACGGGGCTTTCAGGGTTGCGATGGCGCCTGTGGCAGACATCGATCCACGTTATGTAGTGCGCGCTGCGGCATACTACATGATGAATTGCGCTTGTGAAAATCAGACTAATTACGTCGTTCTGCGACCCTATGACGCATTGCGGTCAGGTCGGGGAACGGGATGTTCTCAAAAAACTATTGGATTGTTCCAGTTAAATATCAAAACTTGTACACGATTTGTTTTCGGCAGGTTCATTGGTGGTGCTCCATTCGCGGGCAAGCCTCGCTCCTACGGGTTTTGTGTCGGTCGCCAATTTTGTGAACGGCACAAAACCCGTAGGAGCGAGGCTTGCCCGCGAAGGCGTCAGACGACTCAGCGCAGGACCAACCCTTGCCTATACTTCTTTTTCTATAACAAAAGAGGGCTGCGCCATGGACCACCTCGTACTCACTGTAATCGCTCCGGACAAGCCTGGGCAGGTCGAGCGCATCGCCCAGTGCATAGCCGAGCACGGCGGAAACTGGCTGGAAAGCCGAATGTCGCGCATGGCCGGGCAGTTCGCCGGGATTCTTCGGGTGGGCGTGCCAGCCGAAGCCTACGATGAACTGGTCGATGCCCTACAGGCGTTGTCCGCCCATGGCATTCGGGTGCTGATCGCCGAAAGTGGCATCGAACAATCCTGCACCTGGAAACCGATTGCGATGGAGCTGGTGGGCAATGATCGACCGGGGATCGTCCGCGACATTACCCGTTTGCTGAGCGAACAGGGGGTGAACCTCGAGCAGCTGGTGACGGAAGTACGTCCGGCGCCGATGAGCAGCGAGCCGTTGTTCCACGCCGAAGCGATTCTTGCGGTGCCGTTGACGTTGTCGCTGGACGTATTGCAGTCGCGCCTGGAAACCCTGGCCGACGACCTGATGGTGGAACTGGTATTGCGCAGTGAAGCTTGAAAGGTTATCCAGTTTAAACGTGCACCTGCCTGTGGATAACCTGTAGAGACAGCCCGCCAGGCCACGCCGACCGGGCTTCTCCAGCATCTGATCAAAAAACCATCAGTTTCAACAAGTTGCGCACAATCGGCGGGGATCACGCTGTGGATAACCTTGGGAAGGATTGATGCAGGCCACGAAGGACGCGGCCTGTGGAGGGTTGTGCGTTTTTTGATCAGCTGCGGCGACGCAGACTTATCCACGCATCGATGCTGTAGACCGCCAGGCCGGCCCAGATAAAGATGAACGCCAGCAGTGTGCTCGACGACAGCTGTTCACCAAACAGTAGGACCGCTTGCAACAGCACCAGCGTCGGCGCCAGGTATTGAAGAAATCCGAGCGTCGTGTAGGGCAAATGCCGTGCAGCGGCGTTGAAACAGACCAGGGGTACCAACGTCACCGGCCCGGCGGCCACCAGCCACCAGGCTTCGGAGGTCGTCCAGAATTCGGCCTGGGCGCTACTCGCGGCTGGATTGAACAGCAACCAGGCGACGGCAATCGGCACCAGCATCCAGGTTTCCACCACCAGGCCCGGCAGCGCCTTGACGGGGGCCTGTTTGCGAATCAATCCGTAGAAGCCAAAGGTCACCGCCAGCACCAGCGACACCCACGGCAGGCTGCCGACTTGCCACACCTGCTGTGCAACGCCGGCTGCCGCCAGACCCACGGCCAGCCACTGCATGCGTCGCAGCCGTTCGCCGAGGATCAGCATGCCCAGGAGGACATTCACCAATGGGTTGATGTAGTAACCGAGGCTGGCTTCGAGCATGCGGTCGTTGTTCACCGCCCAGACGTAGGTCAGCCAGTTGGCCGCGATCAGCGTGCCGCTCAGGGCCAGGATCGCCAGGCGTTTCGGGTTGTCACGCAACTCGCGCCACCAGCCCGGATGTTTCCAGACCATCAGCAGCAAGGCGCCGAACAGGGCGGACCAGAGCACGCGGTGGATGATGATCTCCACGGCGGGCACGTTGGCGATGGCTTTGAAGTAAAGCGGGAACAATCCCCAGATGATGTAGGCACTCAGGCCCAGAATGTACCCGCGACGCGGGTTGGCGGCTTGCATGCAGAATCCTTGCTTAGGCAGCTAACAAAGAGGGATTGTAAGGAGATTTTTCTCGATGTGCTGATCCATGGATGTGCTGATCCCTGTAGGAGCTGGCTTGCCAGCGAAGAACGATGACGCGGTGTGACAGATAAAACCGCGTTATCGTTTTTCGCCAGCAAGCCGGCTCCTACAGATCCATGTGAATCAGAAAAGTTTTAACGGTTCTTCGTTGAGCGCAGCAAGCTGCTCACGCAACGCCAACACCTGATCCCCCCAATACCGTTCGCTGCCAAACCACGGAAAGCTGTGGGGGAACGCGGGGTCGTCCCAGCGGCGGGCGAGCCAGGCGCTGTAGTGCATCAGGCGCAGGGCGCGCAGCGGTTCGATCAGCGCCAGTTCCCGCGGGTCGAAGTCGTGGAACTCGTTGTAGCCGTCCATCAATTCCGACAACTGGCCGAGACATTCCTGGCGATCGCCGGCGAGCATCATCCAAATGTCCTGCACCGCCGGGCCCATTCGACAGTCATCGAGGTCGACGATATGGAACATCTCGTCGCGACACATCATGTTGCCGGGGTGGCAATCGCCGTGCATGCGGATGTTCTGGTGCGGCGTCGCCTTGTAGACCTCTTCCACCCGCTTGAGCAGGTCGCGGGCCACGGACTCGTAGGCCGGCAGCAGGCTTTTGGGGACGAAATTGCCTTCGAGCAATGTGGTCAGTGAGTCGTGACCGAAGTTTTTCACGCCGAGGGCTTCACGGTGTTCGAACGGCTTGGTCGCGCCCACGGCATGCAAACGACCGAGCAGTTGGCCGAGGCGATACAGCTGGTCGAGATTGCCTGGCTCCGGTGCGCGGCCGCCACGGCGGGGGAACAGGGTGAAGCGAAAACCGTTGTGTTCGTGCAGGCTGGCACCGTTGTGAATCATCGGCGCCACCACTGGTACGTCGCACTCGGCGAGTTCGAAGGTGAACTGGTGCTCTTCGAGAATCGCCTCGTTGGTCCAGCGTTGCGGACGGTAGAACTTGGCGATCAGCGGCTCGGAGTCTTCGATACCGACCTGATAGACACGGTTTTCGTAGCTGTTGAGCGCCAGGATGCGCGCGTCGCTGAGAAAGCCGATGCTTTCGACGGCATCGAGCACGAGGTCTGGGGTGAGGGTTGCAAACGGGTGGGCCATGCTGACTCCTGCGCGCAGCAGGCTGCCGCGTCCGGCCAAGCATGGTAGCGCAGACGGGTCGTCTTTAGTGTTACGGCTTGCGATGAGTGTTGTCTGACTTGACGCCATCGCGGGCAAGCCCGCTCCCACAGGGGGCTGCGGTGTGCACAGGATTTGTGGCACACAGGAGATTCCTTGCTCGCGATGGCGATCGATCAGGCGCCGACGATCCCGCCATCTTCCCGTGAAATCGCCATCACCGAAGACCGTGGCTTGCCATTGGGCAGATGCTCAGGGAATGTCGACCCCCCGTTCTCCCCGGGATGCTGAATCCCGACAAACAAGGTCTTCTGGTCCGGCGAGAAGCTGATCCCCGTCACCTCACAGCCCACCGGCCCGACCATGAAACGCCGAATCTCCCCGGTCACCGGGTCGGCACACAGCATCTGGTTGTTGCCCATGCCGGCAAAATCACCCGCATTGCTCGAATCGCCATCCGTCAGAATCCACAGCCGCCCGGCGTTGTCGAAGCCCAGGCCATCCGGGCTGTTGAACATGTTCTGCGGCGTAATGTTGGACGAGCCGCCCTTCGGCGTGCCGGCATGCACGCCCGGGTTGCCGGCAACCACGAACAAATCCCAGGAAAAGGTCTTGGCACCGTGATCGTCACGGTCGGCGCGCCAGCGCAAAATCTGCCCGTAGACGTTCTTCTCACGCGGGTTCGGCCCGCCCACCGGTTGGCCGTCCTCGCCGCGCTTGGCGTTGTTGGTGAGGGTGCAATAGACCTGGCCATCCCTGGGACTGACGACGATCCATTCCGGGCGGTCCATGCGCGTAGCTTTCACCACGCTGGCGGCGAGGCGTGCGTGAATCAGCACTTCGGCCTGATCGGCAAAACCGCTGCTGGCGTCGATGCCGTTTTTACCGTGGGTCAGTTCGATCCATTCGCCCTGGCCCTTGGGGTGATCGGCATTGCCGTCGCCTGCGTCGAAGCGCGCCACGTACAGGGTGCCATGGTCCAGCAGGTCGCGGTTGGCCTTGGGGTCTTGGTGGTTGATCTTGTCGCGGCTGACGAATTTGTAGATGAATTCGCCGCGTTCATCGTCGCCCATGTACACCACGGCGTGACCGTCTTTGGTTTCGGCCAGGGCAGCGTTTTCGTGTTTGAAGCGGCCCAGCGCGGTACGTTTGACCGGGGTCGATTGCGGATCGAACGGGTCGATTTCCACCACCCAGCCATGACGGTTGAGCTCGTTCGGGTTCTTCGCCAGGTCGAAACGCTCGTCGTGCTGATGCCAGTTGATCTCTTTGCTGGCCGCTACCGCACCGTAGCGTTTCTGCGCGGCATCGAATTTTTGCTCGGCATGGCTGCTGCCGAAGCAATCGGTGAAATTCTCTTCGCAGGTCAGGTAAGTGCCCCAGGGTGTCTTGCCATTGGCGCAGTTCTGGAAGGTGCCGAGGACGTTCTTGCCCTGGGGGTCGGCGCTGGTTTTCACCAGTGCGTGGCCGGCGGCGGGCCCGCTCAGGCTGATCTGCGCGTTACCGTGGATGCGCCGGTTGTAGCGCGAACCTTGGACGAAGTGCCACTGGCCGTCCTTGCGCTGAACCTCGATCACCGATACGCCTTCGCAGGCCAGGGCCTTGCGCACATCGTCGGCCGATTGCGGCATGCCGCCGTGAGGGTAGAGGTAGCGATAGTTGGTGTACTCGTTGTTGATCGCCATCAACGCCCGGTCTTTCTCGGCGGGAAACTCGAACAGGCTCATGCCGTCGTTGTTGTCGCCGAACTGGACTTCCTGTTGCTCGGCGGTGCCGTTGCCGCTCGGGTCGAACGCCGGGCCGTCCTTCTGCAACGGCTGGCCCCAGCTGATCAATACCGAGGATTTATAGCCAGGCGGCAGGCTGATGGTGTCGCTGGTGGCGGCGGGGATGCTGTCGAAACCCAACAGTTTGCCGGTGCCTGCACTGACATTGGCAGCGAGCACGCTGCGGCTCAGCAGATTGCCGCCGAGGAACATCGCTGCACCGCACAGGGCGCCGGCGCTGATAAAGCCACGACGGCTGAGACCGACCATGGTTTCGAGGTCGGTGGACTGGTTTTCTTCTAATAGGCTCACAACAGGCTCCCTGCGGGTTTTTGCAGCCACCTTAAAGAGCGATCGTGACGCTAATGTTTCAGAGCGGTGTACCGAGCAAAACGTTGGAGGGCGCGAACTGCACCCGTACCGCCTTATCCTTGGCCATGCCCCGGGTCCGCAAGTGCAGCGGTTCGGCCAGCGCACACAGGGTCTGGCCATTGGGCAAGCCGATGCGCACTTCGCTGGGACCGTCTTCGGCGTCGAGGATTTCTTCGATGATGCCTGTCAGGCAATTGTTTCCCGGCGTTGTATCGTCCTCGAGGCCGAGCAAATCAAGCCAGCTGGCCTTGATCAGCGCCACCACTTCGATGCCGCTTTCCAGCTCCAGGCGCAGGGTACTGTCGTGGGTGATCTGCGCATCGATGATCAAGCCTTCGGCCAGTTCCAGTCGAATCAAGTCGTTGCGACCCTGGCCCGCGATCGCCACGACCTTGCCATGCAATTGATTGCGCGCGCTGGTCCGGAGCATCAATCGACCGAGCAGGTCGAGGTCGCTGGCATCTTCGGCAGCTTCCAGCACCTGAGCCTGCAACGTTTGCAGCTTTTGATAGAGGCGCAAGACGCGCTCGCCTTCGCTGGACAGTCTGGCGCCACCGCCGCCTTTGCCGCCGACACTGCGCTCCACCAGCGGTTTCTGCGCGAGGTTGTTCAGTTCGTCGATGGCATCCCACGCTGCCTTGTAACTCAGGCCTGCGCTTTTTGCGGCACGGGTGATCGAACCCTGTTCGGCAATGTGTTGCAGCAAGGCAATGCGCTGCGGACGACGGACAATGTGCTGGGTCAGCAGTGTCGGTAGGGGCATGGAGCGGTCTTTTGATGAATGGCGTTGGCGACGAGTGTAAGGGAAATCCACTTGACGCGAGGCCTGCCGGTGCAATGCCTGTGGGAGGCCGCTTGCTCTCTTGAGTCGTCACCGCTGTCCGTGCCCTGTTGCCAATAAAGTGTAATTGGTTTTTTCGTCACGCCGGTGAAGAAATAAAATCCGTGCATTCAATAATAGAAAACCGGCGCCTGCCGCTGCACTTTGAAGCAGCAAGAACGTCTCGATATCTGCAGTGTTGAATCGAAAATAGTAGAGGGTCGGAGTCAAAATCAGCAGCATGATCGCATTAATCGACAATTGCGGAATAAAGGTCTCGCCCCGGGCCCGAAGGTGGGCAATGGCCAGCGACAGGAATGAACTGCAGGTGAGGAATATCAATAACGTGAAATAAAGCTTCATGCTGTAATCGGTGATGGAACCTCCGACGGCAAGAAATGCATAGTCGGCACAGAAATACAGAATGACACCGCTTAGTATCATCATCCCGATTATCCATCTCAGCCCGGCACGATAGTATTGTGCGGACTGTTTAACCTGTCGACTGACTTCAAGGCTGTGAATCTGGCTGAGGGCCAGCGAGGGGATGATTAGCAGTCCAATCACCGTCATGAATACGGATAGCTGGGCGACTAGCTGTGTATCAATTCGCGCCAGCCTTTCAGTCAGCAGATAAAAATAGACTTTTTGCCCGCTCAATCCAGCTGCGATTGGAAGGCCTGTAGCCAGGAAATAGCGACACACTTTTTTTGCCGATCTCATAGAGCAGTAACGTTGGTCGTTGGTCAGGTAGATTAGATACAGTAAAGTAAGAAGTTCGCTAACTAGGAAGTAGGACATTGCATAGTATTTGAAGTCGTCGCTACTGATGACTACAAAGAGTGCCACTAGTAAAACACAGCCCAATAAGGTAGTGGCAGTTTTTACTTTTGCGCAGCTTGAGGCCTGTCCGGTAGCCTCCAGGAAAAGCTGTAAAAAAGTATTGATCACCAGCAACGGAGTACAGGCTATGTAGATAACAACGAGCGTCCAGAAAGCATCTTTATCCAGATGTTGGAGTCCGTCCGCTCTACTGATGAAATAGATAGCTGAAAAACAGGCAAAATACGTTACTGTTGCAATGATCAGTGCGAGAGTAAAGCCGCCGGTAAACACTTCACGTTGTGCCGCAGGACAGTGCGCTAGAGACGCTGCTCTATTACCAACGGTGGCCAGTATTAAAGAGAAAAATGCTGATATTACCGATGCGGCAGCAAGCACGTAAGAAAAAACCGGTAGATCCTCAGCGCTTTTATGGGCCATCAGCAGGAAAACGGTTGAAATTCCAATCGCGGGCGTTAAGCGACCCATCGTAAACGCCGGCAGTGATTTCCTGACTATCTCACTATAGCTCAAGCTCGAGACTCCAGATATTTGACATTTTGCTTCCGAACTCAGCTTCGTGAAGCTTTTGGGTAAGTTCAAAAGCAGTGTCGAGATTTTCTTTATCGGAGTGATTTCTCGTTCCGAAGTAAGGGTAGTGATGGAAGTAATAGCCAAATATTTGGTTGCAGTCGTTGATATATTGACGTGTGTCAAGTATGTGGTGATGCCAAATTTCGTCGACTTCCAGCATTGGCGGAATCACTGGAAATTCATCAAGATATTTTTTGTTCAGAAACAAGAAGTTTTTATAATATTGAATGGCTACTTCGGCTTCTATTGATGACCATTTTCTGCAGAGTAGACTGTCTGCCGAACATAGCTTTTCAATGATAGAAGAAAAATCAATGTGGTTGATGTGAATTACCGCCTCTTCCAATGTCGGATGGTTAGTGCATCCCGTTGGAGACTTCATGCTGTGTGGAAGAGTTTCCGCTATATTTTTGTAGTGACTTTTCATTGCGGATCCTGATTGTGTTTTTTGAGCTGCCAGATTTTGGCTGGCAGCTGTTTAATGGGCTATTACCAGTTGCCGCCTCCACCGCCTTGGCAATGACCGCCACCACCATTGTTATTGCGTTTGCTCAGGAATTTTTTTGCTTCGGCTGAAAGTTCTTGTTCGGGTTTAATCGTGGGTTTTTTATTTGCTTGGATGTGCATAGATTTCTTCCTTATTTAAGTAGGCATATCTTCAAGTTGCCGTATTGATATTAGGTGGTAAATCTTTGAGTGCAATGCCTTGCCGGAAAATCAGTAATTGACTACATACTGTTCGCAATGCGGTGTAGGAAAAATCTTTATATGAATACCAGCATTTAAAAACGCTTCAGCATCGAATGCCACATGACGCTCAATCCCCTGGTTTCGCCGTCCGTGCCAAGCAATACACATCGACCCGCCGCGCGCCGGCCTCGATCAACAGGCGGGAGATGGCGTCGGCGGTGGAGGCGGTGGTGAGTACGTCATCGATAAGTGCCACATGGCAGCCCTGGACCTTCGCTGAGTTGAGCAGGGTAAATGCGCCGCGCAAGTTGTGCTTTCGGGCCTTGGCGTTTAGGCCCTGCTGAGCGGGGGTATCCTTGGTTCTCTTTAATAACTTTTCGTTGACCGGCAGATTTAAGGCCGCGCCCAGCCAGTCGGCCAGCATGGCCGCCTGGTTATAGCCGCGCTGACGCAGACGTTTGCTGGCCAGGGGCACGGGCAGCAGGCAGTCGGGGCGTGGCAACCCTTCGTCGAAACGGTGCTGCAAGAATTGCCCAAGCATTTGCGCCAACAGGCGCCCCATAGGCCATTTGCTCTGGTGTTTGAAGCGCAACACCAAGCTGTCGATAGGAAAGTCGTAAAGCCATGGCACCAAGACTTCGCTAAATGCCGGTGGGTGTATGCAGCACTGGGCGCAGCTAAGGCCTGACATTGGCATGGGGAGCGCGCAGTGTAGGCATTGATCACCCAGCCAGGGCAGGTCGGTTTCGCAGGCGGTGCAAATAGGTGTCGCATCATCGGACGCTTCGCCGCACAGCAGACATGATTGGGTGTTTTTTAACCAGATGTAAACCGGTCCATCGTATTGTGGTTGACAGCGCATAAGTCTTCCTTAAATATGCCGAACATCCGTATCGCGTCTGTGGGTATTCCATCTCCCAGTCGCTTGCCAAGCATAAAACAAAGGAAACGCCCATGAGCGCCAGCACCACTGCAAACCTGCGTCATGACTGGTCTTTGGCTGAAGTCAAAGCACTCTTCGTTCAGCCATTCAACGACCTGTTGTTCCAGGCGCAGACGGTGCACCGCGCGCATTTCGACGCCAACCGGGTCCAGGTTTCGACGCTGCTGTCGATCAAGACCGGTGCCTGCCCGGAAGATTGCAAATATTGTCCGCAGTCCGGTCACTACAACACCGGCCTGGAAAAAGAAAAGCTGATGGAAGTGCAGAAGGTCCTCGAAGAGGCCGCTCGCGCCAAGGCCATCGGGTCGACTCGTTTCTGCATGGGCGCTGCCTGGAAACATCCGTCGGCCAAAGACATGCCGTACGTGCTGGAAATGGTCAAAGGCGTGAAAGCCATGGGCCTGGAAACCTGCATGACCCTCGGTCGCCTGGATCAGGACCAGACCGAAGCGCTGGCCCAGGCTGGCCTCGACTATTACAACCACAACCTCGACACCTCGCCGGAATTCTACGGCAGCATCATCACCACCCGTACCTACGGCGAGCGCCTGCAAACCCTGGCCTATGTGCGTGAGTCGGGGATGAAGATCTGCTCGGGTGGCATCCTCGGCATGGGTGAGTCGCTGGACGATCGCGCCAATCTGCTGATCCAGCTGGCCAACCTGCCGGAGCATCCGGAGTCGGTCCCGATCAACATGCTGGTGAAGGTGGCCGGCACGCCGCTGGAAAACGCCGACGATATCGACCCGTTCGATTTCATCCGCATGCTCGCCGTCGCCCGTATCCTGATGCCGCAATCCCACGTGCGCCTGTCCGCTGGCCGCGAAGCCATGAACGAGCAGATGCAGGCCCTGGCGTTCTTCGCCGGCGCCAACTCGATTTTCTACGGTGACAAACTGCTGACCACCGCGAACCCGCAGGCCGACAAGGACATGCAACTGTTCGGGCGCTTAGGGATCCTGCCGGAAGCGCGCGAAGAGCACGCCGACGAAGTGCATCAGGCGGCGATCGAGCAGGCTTTGGTGGAGCAGAAGAGCAGCGAGCAGTTCTATAACGCGGCTGTTTAATCCCCCACAATTTTGCTGAACAAATGCAAAACCCTGTAGGAGCAAGCTTGCTCGCGATAGCGACCTCTCAGTCGACATCTATGTTGAATGTGACTGCGTCATCGCAGGCAAGCCAGCTCCCACAAGGATCTGTGTCTACCTTGATTTATGTGATCTGACACCCGAGGCCTGCATGTCTTTCGATCTCGCCGCACGCCTTGCTGCCCGTCGTGCCGAAAACCTTTATCGCCAGCGTCCGCTGCTCGAAAGCCCTCAAGGCCCGGAAGTGGTGGTCGATGGGCAGCCGTTGCTGGCGTTCTGTAACAACGATTACCTGGGCCTGGCCAATCACCCGCAAGTGATCGAAGCCTGGCGCGCCGGTGCGACACGCTGGGGCGTCGGCGGCGGGGCTTCGCACCTGGTCATTGGCCACAGCAGCCCGCATCATGCGCTGGAAGAAGCGCTGGCCGACCTGACCGGTCGCCCGCGTGCGCTGTTGTTTACCACCGGCTACATGGCCAACCTGGGCGCGGTCACCGCACTGGTGGGGCAGGGCGATACGGTGCTCGAAGACCGCCTCAATCACGCTTCGTTGCTGGACGCGGGTCTGCTGTCCGGTGCGCGCTTCAATCGCTATCTGCATAACGACGCGGCGAGTCTGGCCAATCGCCTCGAGAAGGCCACCGGTAACACGCTGGTGGTCACCGACGGCGTGTTCAGCATGGACGGCGACATCGCCGACCTGCCGGCGCTGGCCCGGGAGGCCAAGGCCAAAGGCGCGTGGCTGATGGTCGATGACGCCCACGGTTTTGGTCCGCTGGGTGCCAATGGCGGCGGGATCGTCGAGCATTTCGGCATGAGCCAGGACGACGTGCCGGTACTGGTCGGCACCCTCGGCAAGGCGTTCGGTACGGCAGGTGCTTTTGTGGCCGGCAGCGAAGAGCTGATCGAGACGCTGATCCAGTTCGCCCGCCCGTACATCTACACCACCAGCCAGCCACCGGCCCTCGCCTGCGCGACGTTAAAAAGCCTGGAACTGCTGCGCAGCGAACACTGGCGACGTGAGCATCTGAACACGCTGATCCGCCAGTTCCGCCAGGGTGCCGAGCAGATTGGCCTGGAATTGATGGACAGCTTCACGCCGATCCAGCCGATCATGATCGGCGATGCCGGGCGTGCGGTTCGACTGTCACAGATGCTGCGCGAACGCGGACTGATGGTGACGGCGATTCGGCCGCCAACCGTGCCCGCCGGCAGCGCCCGACTGCGCGTGACCTTGAGCGCTGCCCACAGCGAGGCGCAAGTGCAGCTATTGTTGAATGGATTGGCCGATTGTTTTCAACAACTGGGACCGGAGCCAAGCCATGCGTGATCGTCTGATTCTGCTGCCCGGCTGGGGCCTCGGGATTTCACCACTGGAGCCCTTGGCGGCGGCAATGCAGGGGCTGGATGAACACCTGCGGGTCGAGATCGAGCCGTTGCCGGAACTGGCGTCGAGCGATCTTGAGGATTGGCTCGATGAACTCGATTCGACCGTGCCGCAAGATGTCTGGCTCGGCGGCTGGTCCTTGGGCGGCATGCTCGCTTCAGAGCTAGCCGCCCGACGCGGCGATCGTTGCTGCGGCGTGCTGACTCTGGCGAGCAACCCTTCGTTTGTCGCCCATGAGCAATGGCCGAGTGCGATGCCCGGCGAGACCTTCGACGCGTTTCTGGCCGGCTGCAAGGCAGATCCGCGCATGACCTTGAAACGTTTTTCCCTGCTCTGCTCGCAAGGCGCCGAAGACCCGCGCGGGTTGTCTCGGCTGTTGCTCGGTGGCGCGCCACACACGTCGGCAGAGGTGCTGATGAGCGGCCTTGAGTTGCTCGCTCAACTGGATACCCGTCAGGCATTACAAGCGTTCCGCGGCCCGCAATTGCACTTGTTCGCCGGGCTCGACGAGCTGGTTCCGGCCGAAGCCGCGCAAGCCCTGCTGGGGTTGCTGCCGGATGTAGAAATCGGCCTGATTGAACGGGCCGGCCACGCGTTTCTTCTGGAAGACCCCCACGGTGTGGCGGGGGCGATCCAGGCCTTTTTGCATGAGTTCGGCGATGACTGATTTATCCCTTCCCAACCTGCCCGGCGGCTTGCCTGACAAGCGTCAGGTGGCGGCCTCCTTTTCCCGCGCAGCGGCCAGTTATGACAGCGTTGCCGAATTGCAGCGCGATGTCGGCAACCAGTTGTTGCACCGCTTGCCGGAAGACTTCGTACCGGGTCGCTGGCTGGATCTGGGGTGCGGCACCGGACACTTCAGTCGGGCGTTGAACGAGCGTTTCCCTGCCTGCCACGGCGTGGCGCTGGACATCGCCGAAGGCATGCTCAATCACGCACGGCCATTGGGTGGGGCCACGCATTTCATCGCCGGGGATGCCGAGCGTCTGCCATTGCAGGCTTCGACCTGCGATTTGATCTTCTCCAGCCTGGCGGTGCAGTGGTGCGCAGGCTTCGCCGCGGTGCTCAGTGAAGCGCATCGAGTGCTCAAACCCGGCGGAATTTTCGCATTTGCTAGTCTATGCGTAGGTACCTTGTACGAACTGCGAGACAGTTGGCGTCAGGTGGACGGCATGGTGCACGTCAATCGCTTCCGTGAGTTCGGGGTTTATCAACAGCTTTGCGCGGGCAGCGGATTGACCGTCGCGAAGCTGGAAACCCGTCCCCATGTGTTGCATTACCCGGATGTGCGCAGCCTGACCCATGAACTCAAGGCGCTGGGTGCGCACAACCTGAACCCCGGTCGGCCCGGCGGTTTGACGGGCAGAGCGCGAATCCTCGGCTTGGTCGAGGCCTATGAGCAGTTTCGCCAGGCCGAAGGTCTGCCGGCGACTTATCAAGTGGTGTACGCCGTTTTGGAGAAACCCTTATGAGTGCAGCCTATTTCATCACCGGCACTGACACCGATATCGGCAAGACCACCATTGCCGCAGGCCTGCTGCATGCCGCGCGATTGGCGGGCTTGAGCACGGCGGCGGGCAAACCGGTGGCCTCCGGCTGCGATGTCACGCCCAAGGGCTTGCGCAATGCCGACGCCCTGGCGTTGATGGCGCAATGCTCGGTGCCTTTGACCTATGCCCAGGTCAACCCGGTGGCATTCGAACCGGCGATCGCGCCGCATCTGGCGGCGCGGGAGGCTGGCGTGGCGTTGACCGTGCAATCATTGTTGACGCCGATGCGCGAGCTCCTCGACCTGCAGGCTGACTTCACCCTGATCGAAGGCGCCGGCGGCTGGCGCGTGCCCCTGGCGGACCAGGACAACCTGTCGGATCTGGCGATGGCGCTGGACCTGCCGGTGATTCTGGTGGTTGGCGTGCGCCTGGGTTGCATCAATCACGCGCTGCTGACCGCCGAGTCGATTGCGCGGGACGGTCTGCAATTGGCGGGTTGGGTGGCCAATATCATCGATTCGAAAACCGCGCGCCTGGAAGAAAACCTGGCGACGCTCGCCGAGCGAATCCCGGCGCCGTGCCTTGGACGCGTGCCGAAACTCAAATCGGTGACGGCCGAAGCGGTGGCCGAGCATCTTCAGTTGGATCTGCTGGACTGAGGGCCGCGCCTCGCTGAGCCCACCTGCAAACGCCGCGACCCTTCGCGGCGTTTTTCTGCGTAAGTCCTTATCCCTCAACTAGGGGGCGTTCTCAATTAGTTTCCCCTCCGCGCCGGGTCTGCTGTTGTGCAGGGCAAGGCGCGAGAAGCGTGGTTTGGTCATTCCAAATAAGCTTCGAGCAACGCAGCCCTGCACAACAGCAGGCCCGGCCCTTCGGGTTGTGCCTTAAAGCGGGCCAGGCTGCGTTGCAGGCCTTGGAAAGGGAACAACCATTCCCAGCGGCCTGCGCCTTGCCTGGCCCGCTTTAAGGCGACAACGCGGTGGGGAAACTAATTGAGAACGCCCCCTAATCTTTCCTTCATGGCCAATGGATCCCGTCGACGCTGCGGCGTGGCTGCCCGCCCGCCATTGCGTCGCGTGATGACGAACGGCAAAAGATCGGCGCTTGACAAGATTTGGTGGTAAACGTATGTTTCAAACAACTGTTTGACCGTCACAACAAATCAATGCGGTCGTTCATTTCCCGGTTACATCAGCAGAGGTTTATCGCTATGCCTGACTACAAGGCCCCCTTGCGTGATATTCGCTTCGTTCGTGACGAACTGCTCGGCTACGAAGCGCACTATCAGAGCCTTCCGGCTTGTGCAGACGCAACTCCGGACATGGTTGATGCCATTCTCGAAGAAGGCGCCAAGTTTTGTGAGCAGGTACTGGCTCCGCTGAACCGCGTGGGTGACACCGAAGGCTGCACCTGGAGCGAGTCCGGCGTCAAAACCCCGACTGGCTTCAAGGAAGCCTACAAGCAATTCGTCGAAGGCGGCTGGCCAAGCCTGGCCCACGACGTAGAGCACGGCGGCCAGGGCCTGCCGGAGTCTCTGGGCCTGGCGGTCAGCGAAATGGTCGGCGAGGCCAACTGGTCGTGGGGCATGTACCCGGGCCTGTCCCATGGCGCGATGAACACCATCTCCGAGCACGGCACGCCTGAGCAGCAAGAGGCTTACCTGACCAAACTGGTGTCCGGCGAATGGACCGGCACCATGTGCCTGACCGAACCGCACTGCGGCACCGACCTGGGCATGCTGCGCACCAAGGCCGAACCTCAGGCCGACGGTTCCTACAAAGTCTCCGGCACCAAGATCTTCATCTCGGCCGGCGAACACGACATGGCCGACAACATCGTCCACATCGTGCTGGCACGTCTGCCGGACGCACCGGCCGGCACCAAAGGCATTTCCCTGTTCATCGTGCCGAAGTTCATGCCGAATGGTGACGGTTCGATCGGCGCTCGTAACGCCGTGACCTGTGGTTCCCTGGAACACAAGATGGGCATCCACGGCAACGCCACCTGCGTGATGAACTTCGACGCGGCCACCGGTTTCCTGATCGGCCCGGCGAACAAAGGCTTGAACTGCATGTTCACCTTTATGAACACCGCTCGCCTGGGTACCGCGCTGCAAGGTCTGGCCCACGCCGAGATCGGCTTCCAGGGCGGCCTGAAATACGCTCGCGACCGCCTGCAAATGCGCTCCCTGACGGGCCCGAAAGCGCCGGAAAAAGCCGCTGACCCGATCATCGTGCACCCGGACGTGCGTCGCATGCTGTTGACCATGAAGGCGTTCGCCGAAGGCAACCGCGCGATGGTTTACTTCACCGCCAAGCAAGTCGACATCGTCAAGTACGGCGTGGATGAAGAAGAGAAGAAGAAAGCCGACGCGCTGCTGGCATTCATGACGCCAATCGCCAAAGCCTTCATGACTGAAGTCGGTTTCGAGTCCGCCAACCACGGCGTGCAGATCTACGGCGGCCACGGCTTCATCGCCGAGTGGGGCATGGAGCAGAACGTTCGCGACAGCCGCATTTCGATGCTGTACGAAGGCACCACCGGGATCCAGGCACTCGACCTGCTGGGCCGTAAAGTGCTGATGACTCAAGGCGAGGCTCTGAAAGGCTTCACCAGGATCGTCCACAAGTTCTGCCAGTCCAACGAAGGCAACGAAGCGGTCAAAGAGTTCGTCGAGCCATTGGCGGCGCTGAACAAAGAGTGGGGCGAGCTGACCATGAAGGTCGGTATGGCGGCCATGAAAGACCGCGAAGAAGTCGGCGCGGCGTCGGTGGACTACCTGATGTACTCCGGTTACGCCTGCCTGGCCTACTTCTGGGCTGACATGGCGCGCCTGGCAGCTGAAAAACTGGCTGCCGGCACCTCGGAAGAGGCGTTCTACACCGCCAAGCTGCAGACCGCACGTTTCTACTTCCAGCGCATCCTGCCGCGTACCCGCACTCACGTTGTGACCATGCTGTCGGGCGCCAACAACCTGATGGACATGAAAGAAGAAGACTTCGCACTGGGCTACTAAGCCTCACGCGCTTCTTCACAAGGCCGCTGCTTCTTCGGGAGCAGCGGCCTTTTTTGTGCCTGCGTGTAGGAGCCGGCTTGCTGGCGAACCAGGCGGCGCGGTGAATCAGATGCGCCGCTTCGGTCGCAAAATCGGGCCCACACTCCAGAGCACGATGAACGCCGCTGCGGGTTGAGTGATGATCGCGCATTCAGCGTCTGGACAGTGATTGTGGGGCCTGGTGGGCGGCAGTAGGTTTGAGCCATCTGCTGCCGGAGAAATAACCATGCCTGAGTACAAAGCTCCCCTGCGCGACATGCGCTTTCTGATCGACCACGTGTTCGACTTTCACCGCCACTACGCCGCGCTGGGTGCCACCGATGCCAGCCCGGACATGGTCAATGCGATCCTTGAAGAAGGTGCGAAATTCTGTGAGAACGTGCTCGCACCGCTGAACCGCAGCGGTGACGAAGAAGGCTGCCATTTCGACAACGGCGTGGTGACGACGCCTGCAGGGTTCAAGCAGGCGTTCGCACAATACGTTGAAGGCGGGTGGCATGGTCTGGCAGCGGATCCGACCTACGGCGGCCAGGGTTTGCCCAGCTCCCTGGGCCTGGTCATCAGTGAGATGGTCGGCTCCAGCAATACGTCCTGGGGCATGTACCCCGGCCTGACTCACGGCGCGATGTCGGCGATCCACGCGCACGGTACGCAAGCGCAAAAGCAGACTTACCTGAGCAAACTCACTGCCGGCCAATGGACCGGCACCATGTGCCTGACCGAAGCCCATTGCGGCACTGACCTGGGCATCATCAAGACGCGCGCCGTACCCGCGACCGACGGCAGTTACGCGATCTCCGGCAGCAAGATTTTCATCTCCGCCGGTGAGCACGACATGAGCGATAACATCATTCACCTGGTGCTGGCGAAGCTGCCGGATGCGCCGGCCGGGACCAAGGGCATTTCGCTGTTCATCGTGCCCAAGTTCCTGCCCGATGCACAAGGCGAGGCGGGCGAGCGCAACGGGGTGTCCTGCGGGTCGATCGAACACAAAATGGGGATCAAGGCCTCGGCCACCTGCGTGCTGAACTTCGACGGGGCCAAGGGCTTTTTGATCGGTGAGCCGAACAAGGGCCTGAACTGCATGTTCACCATGATGAACCATGCACGCCTTGGCACCGGGATGCAGGGTCTGTGCCTGGGGGAGGCCAGTTTCCAGGGGGCCATCAAATATGCCAACGACCGTCTGCAGATGCGCTCGCTGACCGGCCCGAAAGCGCCGGAAAAAGTCGCCGACCCGATCATCGTTCATCCAGATGTGCGCCGGATGTTGCTGACCATGAAAGCCTTCAACGAAGGCAATCGGGCGCTGACCTACTTCACCGCGCAATGGCTGGATACCGCGCATCTGAGCCCGGACGCTGGCGCACGCCAAGAGGCCGAAGACGTGTTGGCGTTCCTGACGCCGATCTGTAAAGCCTTCATGACCGACACTGGCCTGGAGGTGACCAACCACGGCATGCAGGTATTCGGCGGTCACGGTTTCATTCGTGAATGGGGGATGGAGCAGTTGGTCCGCGACTGCCGGATTGCGCCTATTTACGAGGGCACCAACGGTATTCAGGCGCTGGACCTGCTCGGACGAAAGGTGCTCGGTAGCCAAGGCAAGCTATTGCGCGGATTCACCAGAATCGTCCACACGTTCTGCGCCGCCAACGCCGAGCATCCGCAGCTTGCCAGTTATGTGGCGCAGCTCGACGGACTGAATCAGCAATGGGGCGAATTGACCACCAGGGTCGGCATGGCAGCGATGAAAAATCCGGATGAGGTCGGTGCTGCATCGGTGGATTATCTGATGTACAGCGGTTACATCATCCTTGGTTATCTATGGCTGCGTATGGCGCTGGTGGCTCAGGCGCAGCTCGACGACGGCAGTGGCGATGCCGATTACTGTCGGGGCAAACTGGCGACCAGTGAGTTTTACTTCAAGCGATTGTTGCCACGCACCGCCGCTCATCGGGCCGCCATCGAGGCAGGGAGCGATTGTCTGATGAATCTGCCGGCGGAGTTGTTTGCGCTTTAGGAACAAAATGTAGGAGCGAGCTTGCTCGCGATGGACTTGAGAGCGCCGCGTTTAGCCAGCAAACACGCGTTATCGTTAACGACCATCGCGAGCAAGCTTGCTCCTACAGCGGGCTTTTTCATCTCTGGATAACTAGTGACTAAAAATTACAAAATAGTCACGAGTTGACCCTATGTGTCGTAAAAGTTGTTGAGGTACACTCGGCCTCAACGAAAGCAACATTCCTACGACTCACTGTTTAGATCTTGCGAGGTTTGCCATGGCTGACTACAAAGCGCCCCTGCGCGATATGCGCTTCGTCCTCAATGAAGTGTTCGAGGTCACGAAACTCTGGGCCGAGCTGCCGGCGCTGGCCGAGACCGTGGATGCCGAAACCGTCGAAGCCATTCTCGAAGAAGCCGGCAAGGTCACCAGCAAAAGCATCGCGCCGTTGAGCCGTGCGGCTGACGAAGAAGGCTGCCATTGGGCGGACGGTGCCGTCACCACGCCGGCAGGTTTCCCACAGGCTTATCAGACTTACGCTGAAGGCGGTTGGGTCGGTGTCGGTGGCGATCCCACCTACGGTGGCATGGGCATGCCCAAGGCCGTTTCGGCGCAAGTCGAAGAAATGGTCAACTCCGCCAGCCTGTCGTTCGGCCTGTATCCGATGCTGACCGCTGGCGCTTGCCTGTCGATCAATGCCCACGCCAGTGACGAGCTGAAAGCCGCCTACCTGCCGAACATGTACGCCGGGGTCTGGGCCGGTTCCATGTGCCTGACCGAGCCGCACGCCGGGACCGACCTGGGGATCATCCGCACCAAGGCCGAGCCTCAGGCCGACGGTTCCTACAAGGTCAGTGGCACCAAGATCTTCATCACCGGCGGTGAACACGACCTGACCGAGAACATCATCCACCTGGTGCTGGCCAAGCTGCCGGACGCACCCGCTGGCCCGAAAGGCATTTCGCTGTTCCTGGTGCCGAAGTTCATGGTCAATGCCGATGGCAGCCTGGGCGCGCGCAACCCGGCCAACTGTGGTTCGATCGAACACAAGATGGGCATCCAGGCCTCCGCGACCTGCGTGATGAACTTCGACGAAGCCGTGGGTTACCTGGTCGGTGAGCCGAACAAAGGGTTGGCGGCGATGTTCACCATGATGAACTACGAGCGCCTGGGGGTTGGTATCCAAGGGCTGGCTACAGGCGAGCGCTCGTACCAGAACGCTGTCGAATACGCCCGCGATCGCCTGCAGAGCCGTTCGCCGACCGGCGCGCAGAACAAGGACAAGGTCGCAGACCCGATCATCGTCCACCCGGACGTGCGTCGCATGTTGCTGACCATGAAAGCCTCGAACGAAGGCGGCCGGGCCTTCTCCACCTACGTGGCGATGCAACTGGACACCGCCAAATTCAGCGAAGACGCCACCACCCGCAAACGTGCGGAAGACCTGGTCGCCTTGCTGACGCCGGTAGCCAAGGCGTTCCTGACCGACCTGGGTCTGGAAACCACGATTCACGGCCAGCAGGTGTTCGGCGGCCACGGCTACATCCGCGAGTGGGGCCAGGAGCAACTGGTGCGCGACGTGCGCATCACCCAGATCTACGAAGGCACCAACGGCATTCAGGCGCTGGACCTGGTCGGCCGCAAGATCGTCGGCACGGGCGGGGCGTTCTACAACCTGTTCGCCGACGAAATCCGCCATTTCACCGCGACCGCCAGCCCAGACCTCGCCGAGTTCACCAAGCCGCTGAACGACGCGGTGACCACCCTCGACGAGTTGACCGCGTGGTTGCTCGACCGGGCGAAAAACAACCCGAACGAAATCGGCGCCGCCTCGGTCGAGTACCTGCAAACCTTCGGTTACGTGGCCTACGCCTACATGTGGGCACTGATGGCCAAGGCGGCCTTGGGCAAAGAAGCGCAGGACGATTTCTACGCCAGCAAACTGGGCACGGCGCGGTTCTATTTTGCGCGCTTGCTGCCGCGTATTCATTCGTTGAGCGCGTCGGTGCAGGCCGGTAGCGAATCGCTGTTTTTGCTGGATGCAGCCCAGTTCTGACGATGTAACGCCATGTAAGCAATCTCTTACAAGGCGTGATGCTGTTTTCCCATAGTCGAAAATTGGATCCACAGTTAATCTACTGCTTATGGACGTCGCGCAGGAAGCGCAAAGCAACAACACGGACACGTAGGATTCTGCCAGGACGGCGGAGTGAAAAGGATGTCAGGGAAAAGTCTGCAAAGCCCCGCTTCGGCGGGGTTTTCTTTGCTCTATTGAAAAGTGTTTAGCTCAGCCCTTAAGGGTGGTCGAGTTGTTCAAGCGATCATCCGGTCCGTTCATCACCTCTTCCAGCAAAGTCCGCAACAACGCCAGCGAGGCTTGTTGACGCTGCACGTCCCGACACACCAACCCGACTTTCAATGGCACCCGCGGCTCAGTCAGCGGTTTCCATAGCAGTTCGTTATTCCCGAGCGCCTTCTGCGAGCGTCCGGGAAGGACAGTCGCCAGCCGAGTGTGAGGCAGGCTGTCGAGAATCCCCGCCATGTTGTTCAGTTCGGCCTGCACCTGCGGACGTCGTCCCAGGCTGGCCAGTTGCGTTTGCCAGATCTGTCGCACCTGGAACTCTTCACCCAGCAGCAACATCGGCAATTCGGCGGCCTGACTCATGGACACTTTCTTGAATTCGCGCAATGGATGGTCCGCCGGGATGACCAGGGTCAGTTCGTCTTCGTAGAGCATCACACCGTGCAGGCCGGGCTGACGGGGCGGCAAGTAGCTGATTCCGATATCCAGCGAACCGTTGAGTAGCCGCCGCTCGATTTCCAGCCCCGTCAGTTCATAGATCTGCACCACCAGATGCGGCTGCGCCTTGCGCACGCGCTCGAGCATCTGTGGTACCAGGCTGGTATGGACGGTCTGCAACACACCGATAGCCAAGGTGCGTAGCGCTTGTCCCTTGAAATTACCCAAGGCTTCGCGCGCCCGTTGCAGGCCATCAAGCAACGGCAGCGCGTGGTTGTACAGCGTGTGGGCGGCCAGGGTTGGCAGCAGACGTTTGCTGCTGCGTTCGAACAGGCTCACATCAAGGTTTTGTTCGAGATGGCGAATCTGCTGGGACAGCGCCGGCTGGGAGATTGAAAGTCGCTCGGCGGCCCGGCCCACATGGCCCTCTTCATAGACCGCGACGAAATAACGCAGTTGCTTGAAATCCATAAGTAATGCTTATCGAAAATGCTGTGAAATCGAAATGGTTCAACGCCTTGTCTGAGCCTAGTCTAACCGCATTCACAAGGCTTGCAGGGCCATAGAACGCGATGAATACCGTTTATATCGATGGTGTTTACATAGGTAAGGCAAAAAACCTCTCGCGAGGTTTGACCAGATGAATTTGTTCAACTTGCGGCGCAATCCACCGAGTCTTGATGACTTGGCCGTTGACGACCACCCGCCGTCCCAGGGCGACAACCTCACCAGTGAGTGCCTGATGCCCAGTGTCGAGCGGCCGAAACAGATTTTTGTGCGCGGCCAGGGCTCCTGGTTGTGGGACAGCGAAGACCGCGCGTACCTGGATTTCTCACAGGGTGTGGGCACCAATAGCCTCGGGCACAGCCCTTCGGCACTGGTCAATGCCCTAGCGGCGCAAGCCCGGTCGCTGATCAACCAAGGTTTCGGTCTGCATAACCGCGGGATGCTCAACCTCGCCCAGCGCTTGTGCGCCAGTACCGGCAGTGATCAGGCGTACCTGCTCAACAGTGGCAGTGAAGCCTGCGAAGCGGCGATCAAGCTGGCACGCAAATGGGGACAGCGGCATCGCGGTGGTGCCTCGCGAATCATCGTTGCCAATAACGGTTGCCACGGGCGTAGTTTCGCGACGATGTCGGCGTCGGACAGTTCCGGCTTGATCAATCGATTCGAGCCGCAACTGCCAGGCTTCAGTCACGTTCCGTTCAATGATCTTGCGGCGCTGCATGCGGCCGTAGATGCCCGGACTGTGGCAATCATGCTTGAGCCGATCCAGAGCGAAGCCGGGGTGATGCCGGCCACCGGGCATTACCTCAAGGGGGTCGAACGGCTGTGCCGTGAACTGGGGATCCTGCTGATCCTTGACGAAGTGCAGACCGGTGTCGGTCGCTGCGGCACGCTGCTCGCCGAACAGTCCTACGGAGTGCGGGCCGATATCGTCGTCCTCGGCAAAGGCCTGGGCGGGGGCGTGCCATTGGCGGCGTTGCTGGCGCGGGGCAAGGCCTGCTGTTTCGATATCGGCGAGCTGATGGGCACTCACCATGGCAATGCGCTGATGACGGCTGCCGGTCTTGCCGTGCTCGACAGTGTGCAGGACAAGGCTTTTCTCGAGCATGTCGGGGATACCGGCCAGCACCTGCGCGAAGGCCTGGCCCGATTGGCCCATCGCTACGGCCACGGCGAATTGCGCGGGCAGGGGCTGCTGTGGGGACTGACGTTGTCTGACGATTCGGCGGACAACGTCGTCAAAGCTGCGCTTTACGAAGGGCTGCTGCTCAACGCCCCGCAAGCCGATTGCCTGCGCTTTACCCCGGCCCTCACCGTCAGCAAGGCCAACATCGACGACATGCTCCTGCGCCTGGCGCGGGCCTTCTCCCGTGTGCGCACCGCGCAACTGCAGTGCCGCAAAGGGATTGCGGTCTGATCAGACTCGATCCTGCACGAATTACCGAACCGTCTCGCGGTATAACGCATCGCCTCGCGCCTGTTTCTTTTGGCGCGGGGCGTTTTTTTTGTCTGCACAAATTGGGCTTTAACGCTCGGATTGTGACGATACTGAACCCTGACGAACGGTATGGGTCGATAAGGTGTAGGCTCCCATGAGCCAACCTCAACCAGGAGCTGCCCCATGGACTTTATTCGAATCATCATCGCCATTCTGTTGCCGCCACTGGGTGTGTTCCTGCAGGTCGGTTTTGCTGGCGCGTTCTGGCTGAATATTCTGCTGACGTTGTGCGGTTATATTCCGGGGATCGTGCATGCGGTGTACATCATCGCCAAGCGCTGAAGTCTGTAGCGTTCGATAGATCGCCTTCGCGGGCAAGCCCGCTCCCACAGGATGATCTGCACCCCAAAAGTTGGACACCAATCCTGACTTTTGGGGTCAGATCAGGATCTGTGGAGTACAAACCCTGTGGGAGCGGCGGTGCGACGATTCGACTTGCCCGCGAATGAGGCGCCACCGTTTCGGCACTTGGCACCGGATGTCAGTCCGCGAGTGCCATCACCCGCCGATAAAACAACCACTCCTGCTCCAGCGCATGGGCCTGATTGCCGGCCTTGCGGAAACCATGGCGTTCGTCCGCGTAATAATGCGCTTCAACCAGTATGCCGTTTTTCTGCAGTGCCTCGACCATGTCGCGGGTCTGTTGTGGCACCACCACGGCATCCAGTTCACCCTGAAAGAAAATCACCGGGACACTGATGTTGCCCGCGTGCAGTAGCGGCGTTCGCGCGGCGTAACGTTCGGCATCCACGACCGGATCACCGATCAACCAATCCAGATAGTCGCCTTCGAACTTGTGGGTCGCACGGCCGAGGGCAACAGGATCGCTGACGCCATACAGGCTGGCGCCGGCGCGGAAGACCTTGTGGAAGGCCAATGCGCAAAGGGTGGTGTAGCCGCCGGCGCTGCCACCGCGAATAAACGCCTTGTCACCGTCGATCAGCCCGCGCTCGGCAAGATAGGTGACGACCGCGCAAGCATCTTCGACATCGACATCGCCCCAGCTCAAATGCAGCGCCTGGCGATAAGCCCGGCCGTAGCCGCTGCTGCCGCGGTAATTGAGGTCGGCCACGGCGAAGCCGCGTTGTGCCCAGTACTGGATGCGTGGGTCGAGCATCGGGTAGCAGGCCGAGGTCGGGCCGCCGTGGATGAACACCACGAGGGGCGGTTTCGCCTCCCCGCTCATCGCCGGGTAGAAGAAGCCATGGGCTTGGCCTGAGCCGCTCGGATAGCACAGGGTTTGCGGCAGGCTGATCTGTGCGGCAGGCAATGGCGCGACACCGCCGGCCAGCACCTTGACCTGGCGGGTGCTGCGATCGATGGCAATCACCGCCGCAGGGCTGATCGGCGAGGCGGCGATGCAGTAAATGAACTGCTCGTCCAAGGCCAGATGGCGGAAGCGGCTGTAGTCGCCGGTAAATTCCTCACCGTGGTCACCGCCCAATCCCAGCCGGCCAAAACCGCCTTCGGTCCAGCTTGCCAGATAGCGACCTTCGCCCAGTGGCAGCCAGGTGCATCCGCCCAGTTGCCACGGTGCTGGCCCATGGTCAGCTGCGGCGCTGGGCAAAGGGCTCAGACCATCGCCCGACTCTATCCATGGCTGCCAGTAGCCGCCGCGATCGGTCAGACAAAACAGCCGGCCGCCGGCATCGAACCGAGGCTGTTGCAGCGACTCCTGAACGCCATCGCCGGCCACGCAGCGCGGCTGCGCATAACTGCCATCGCCCTGGCGTTCGGCAACCATCAGGCGAGTCGCGGTCCATGGCTGATCCGGGCGGCGCCATTCGATCCAGGCCAGGCGGCGAGCATCCGGGCTCAGGGTCGGTGAGGCGTAAAAATCCGCACCGTCGGCCAGCAACTGTCGCGCCCCGTCCAGCAGGTTTATGGCGACCAGACGATGCCGGTCACGGTTCTCTTCAACCGCCAGCACCCGCCCGTCGGCGAACTGCAGATTGCCGTAGCGGCACTCGTTTGACGTCAGCGCCTCAGGCTCACCGGTGAGCGACTGTCGATACAGCTGCTGGTCGGCCTCGTTGACGAAAACGATCCCGTCATCGGTCAGGCAAAACGCCCCGCCGCCATATTCGTACACCCGACTGCGCACACTGAAACCCGGCGGCGTCAGGCAATGAGCGTGGTCGTCGCGCCACTGCCAGATGCGGCACGCGGCATCTTCGGGGCGGTACTCGTTCCAGAACAGGCCATGCCGACCGAGTTGCAATTCGGCAAAGTCGACACCGGCGGCGACGGCTCTGGCGGCGCTGAAGGGTTCAGCTTTTAGCGATGAGGCGTGAATTTCGTTCATTGCGAAAGGCCAGTTGTTCAATGGTCTGGGTCGCGTGCTCGGCTTCTTCGCGGGCCTTGAGGATCACGCCGTGATGGTGCGATTTGCTGCACACCGGGTCGGCGTTGCTCGCGTCACCGGTGAGCATGAACGCCTGGCAACGGCAGCCGCCGAAGTCTTTTTCTTTCTCATCGCAAGAGCGGCACGGCTCGGGCATCCAGTCGTAACCGCGAAAGCGGTTGAAGCCGAACGAGTCGTACCAGATATGCTGCATGCTGTGGTCGCGCACGTTGGGAAATTGCACCGGCAGCTGTCGGGCGCCGTGACAAGGCAGGGCGGTTCCGTCCGGCGTGACGGTCAGAAAAATGCTGCCCCAGCCGTTCATGCAGGCTTTCGGGCGCTCTTCATAATAGTCCGGGGTGACGAAAATCAGCTTGCACGGATGCCCTTCGGCTGCAAGCTTTGCGCGGTATTCATTGGTGACACGTTCGGCGCGGACCAGTTGTTCCCTGGTCGGCAACAAGCCGACCCGATTGAGCTGCGCCCAACCGTAAAACTGGCAGGTGGCGAGTTCGACGAAGTCGGCTTCAAGGGCGATGCACAGCTCGATGATGCGGTCGATCTTGTCGATGTTGTGTCGGTGGGTGACGAAGTTCAACACCATCGGATAGCCGTGGGCTTTCACCGCACGGGCCATGTCCAGTTTCTGCGCGAAGGCTTTTTTCGAACCGGCCAGCAGGTTGTTCACTTGCTCGTCGCTGGCCTGGAAGCTGATCTGGATATGGTCCAGGCCGGCCTTCTTGAAGTCGCTGATTTTCTGCTCGGTGAGACCGATGCCCGAGGTGATCAGGTTGGTGTAGAAGCCCAGCTTGCGCGCCTCGGCGATCAGCTCGGCGAGGTCCTGGCGCACCAGCGGTTCACCCCCGGAAAAACCCAACTGCGCCGCGCCCATTTCCCGCGCTTCGCGGAACACCTTGATCCACTGCTCGGTGCTCAGTTCCTTGCCTTGCTCGGCAAAATCCAGCGGGTTGGAGCAGTACGGGCATTGCAGCGGGCAGCGATACGTCAGCTCGGCCAGCAGCCACAGCGGCAGGCCGATCTCGGGTTTGGGCGGCAACTTGGCTGAAACGGAATCAGGCAAGTTCGATCCAGTGCTGAGCACGGGCGACCTCCATGAATTGCTCGATGTCTTCACCGAGCTCGGGCACGCCGGGGAATTGCGCGTCCAGTGCGGCAATGATCGCTGCGACATCCCGCTCGCCGTCGATCAAACCACCGATCAGCGCGGCGCTTTCATTGAGTTTGATCATGCCTTCCGGATAGAGCAACACATGGCCTTTCTGTGCCGGTTCGTACTGGAAGCGATAGCCGGTACGCCAGGTCGGGGTCTTGCTACGGTCGAAACTCATAAGGTGATTCCTTTATGCCAGACCCGTTGCCCGGTCACGCTGTGATACGGCGGGCGGTTCAGTTCGTAGGCCATGCTCATGGCATCGAGCATGCTCCAAAGAATGTCCAGTTTGAACTGGAGAATTTCCAGCATGCGCTCCTGGCCTTCACGAGTGGTGTAATGCTGCAGGGTGATCGCCAGACCGTGTTCGACATCCCGGCGTGCCTGGCCCAGGCGGGTGCGAAAATATTCATAGCCGGCCGGGTCGATCCATGGGTAATGCTGCGGCCAGCTATCGAGGCGCGATTGGTGGATCTGTGGCGCGAACAGTTCGGTCAGCGAACTGCTGGCAGCTTCTTGCCAACTGGCCCGGCGGGCGAAGTTGACGTAGGCGTCCACGGCGAAGCGCACGCCGGGCAGCACCAGTTCCTGGGAGCGCAACTGATCCGGGTCGAGGCCGACGGCCTGGCCCAGACGCAGCCAGGCTTCGATGCCGCCGTCTTCGCCGGGGGCGCCGTCATGGTCGAGCAGGCGCTGAATCCACTCGCGGCGGATCTCGCGGTCCGGGCAGTTGGCGAGGATGGCGGCGTCCTTCAGGGGAATGTTCACCTGATAGTAAAAGCGGTTGGCGACCCAGCCCTGGATCTGCTCGCGGGTCGCCCGGCCTTCATACATCGCCACGTGATAGGGGTGGTAGATGTGGTAGTAGGCGCCCTTGGCGCGTAGCGCCGCTTCGAATTCGGCGGGGGACATTGGGGTGTCAGTCATTGCGGTTCTCCGGTCACAACCGTTGGATTTGCGGCGTCTTCGCTGGCAAGCCAGCTCCTACAGGGGATCACCGTCTGTAGGAGCTGGCTTGCCGGCGAAGGGGCCATCCGTTACAACACAATACTCATGCCGTCATACGCCACTTCAACGTTACGCCGACCCAGCTCCGCAAGCTCGGGCGAGTCCTCATCGAGTATCGGGTTGGTGTTGTTGATGTGAATCAGCACTTTGCGCGGCTTGGGCAGTTGCTCCAGCACTTCCAGCATGCCGCCGGGGCCGTTCTGCGCCAGGTGGCCCATTTCCCGGCCGGTGCGCGTACCGACGCCCCGACGCTGCATTTCGTCGTCGTCCCACATGGTGCCGTCCACCAGCAGGCAATCGCTGCCGGCCATGATTTCCAGCAGCGGCGCATCGACCTTGCCCAGACCCGGGGCGTAGAACAGCTTGCCGCCGGTGTTCAGGTCCTCGACGATCAGGCCGATGTTGTCGCCCGGGTGCGGGTCGAAGCGGTGCGGCGAGTACGGCGGCGCGGCGCTGCGCAGGGGCAGCGGGGTAAAGCGCAGGCTCGGACAGGCCGGGATGGTGAAGCTGTGGTCGAGTTCGATGCGATTCCAGCTCAGCCCGCCATTCCAGTGGGTCAGCATGGTGAACAACGGAAAGCCGGTGCTCAGGTCTTCGTGGACCATGTCGGTGCACCAGACCTGATGCGGGCAACCTTCGCGCAGGCTGAGCAGGCCGGTGGTGTGGTCGATCTGGCTGTCCATCAGGATGACCGCGCTGATCCCGGTATCGCGCAGGGCGCGGCCCGGCTGCATGGGCGCGAAGCTCTGGAGCTGGGCGCGGATGTCTGGCGAGGCATTGCACAGCACCCAGTTCACACCGTCATCGGAAATCGCGATGGACGACTGGGTTCGCGCCGTGGCCCGCAGGCTGCCATTACGAAAACCTGCGCAGTTCGCGCAATTGCAGTTCCACTGGGGAAAACCGCCGCCAGCGGCGGAACCTAGAATCTGGACAAACATGGCTGCTCCATCATTTCAGCGCTGAAAATAAAAACGCCTCGGCGAACCGAGGCGTTGCACATCATGCTCCACCAAAAATGGCAGAACTTAGCGGCTTGCGAAGTACATGGTGACTTCAAAGCCGATACGCAGGTCGGTGTAAGCAGGTTTGGACCAAGACATTAGAGTGCTCCTTTCAGGTGGCTGAGACAGTTGGTACCTATACATATAGCCCACCTCCGTCGGAGATGTTCAGATAGTTAGGCGGCTATGTTACTCAAAATTTCAGCACGATTGGCCGCGAATCTCTGAGAAAGCTCATTGCAGTACCGGTAATGATCAGTTTGCCGCTTGCCAGGGCGCGTTCGGTCCCGGACTGCTGGCCAGGCAGCGCCAGCCACCGTCTGCCTTGTTCAGTCGGTGGGCGGCGTCAAGCAGGGCTGGGCGGTCAATCCTCAGAATCGCCTCGGGCAGTTGGGTCAGATAATCCGACGAGTGGCCGGCCAGCTTGCCCTGCCACAACAGTTCGGCGGCCTGAGTGACGGGCAGCGCGGTGCTGACGAACTGATCGGCCAAGGCTTGGCGTTGGACGACGAAGGCCACGTCATCGATGCCATCGATCAGCCCCGGCAAGGCGTTCAGGAAGTGTTCGATGTGCCCCAGCAGGTCCACCGGCGCAACGCTGGGTGATTGCACGCCGAACAACAGCCCGGTCTGCCCATGAATCTGGCGCAGGCCGCTGAATACGGCATAACCCAGTTGCAGCTCTACCCGCAGGCGCTGGTAGAACGGTGTCTGGCACAGGTGAGCGAGCAAGCGCCAGGCGGCTTCGTCGGCGATGTGCCGGGTTGCACTCGGGCAGAAGAGCAATAACGCGTGCTCGCTGGAGCCGGTGTCGATGCAGTGCCAGAGGTGCTGTGCGCAGATCGATGACAGGGGCGTCAGTTGATTGTCCGGGCTGCCCGGTACACGGCTCAGGGCCAGGCCCATCGCCGCTTGGGTCCGGGCGGACAGGCCGGTCGCCAGACCCTCCCAGCGCGCATTCGCCCACAGTTGCTGCCAGTCGTCCGAGTCAGGGGTGTGCGCAAGGCAGTGCTCAGGCAGTGCCTTGAGCAACTGTCGAATCGGCATCAGCGGGGTGCTTGTCGATGTCGCTGGTGAGACAGCGACATCAGTCTTTGTCAGTTCTTTCAGCGCATGCTCGAGGACTACCGGCATCGGCTCTTGCAGACCGGTCATTTTCAACAGCCATTCATTGCCCGAAGCGCTGAGAGAAAACTCGACACCCGCCTGCCGAGCATCGTCACGCAAGGGTTGCAGATGGTTTTCCAGTGCGGATTGAAGCTTGCTGTTAGGCCTCGAATCCAGGCGCCAACGCAGGTATACGGCGCCTTCCGCCGTGTTATCCGGCAATGCCTGGCTGAAGTGCATCGGCGAGTGTTCGCGGCGACTGCGCGTGCGATCCTGGGCAAAGGTTCGCAAACCACGGTGTTTGCTGGTCTGGCCGCGGATCAGTCCGGCGCTCGGCGCTTGAGGTTCGGTGCATAAAAACGGATTGGCTGCCGGCAGTTGCCATGGGTGGCTGAAGTTATCCACAGCGCCCATTTGCTGGAGGATCTGCTTCAGGGCGACGACACCCTGGTCGGATAAACCGCTCTCAAGCTGCTCGCTGTCCAGTCGGGCCAGTTGCAGGGCTGTGCTGACTTGCTGCTGACGTCGCAACAGGGCGGCGTATTCTTCGCGCAATGCGCTCCAGTCTTGGCCAGAGGCAAAAAAGCCCAGCCAGTCCAGTAACTGCCCGCGGATCCCGGCGTGGGCTGCTGGGTTGGGCAAGGTGAATTCGATGTGCAGCAACGCTTGCCCATCGAACCGGTACAGCGGCGCGGCTTTCAGGCTGTCGGCCATCCCGCCGGCGCGCAATACCGCGAGCAGCCCCCCGGGTTTTGCCGCGTTCAACCAATAGCACAGGAATGCCAAGGCTTCGGCCGATGAATCGGGCAGCGCTTCGAAGGCAAACAACAGGTCCAGCCGACCCTCGCCGGCCTGTTGATAACTATTGCTTGAAGACGCCATCAGCGGCACAGGGGATTGTTGCGTGACTTTTTTTCCTGCCGCAAGGACAGCGCCAACGCTTTGCGCCATCGACTTCAACTCATCGATACTCTGCGGCCCCACCAGGCTGAGCGTCATCTGCCCGGTCTGATAATACCGTTGATGGAAATCCTTCAGTGCGTGCTGGAACTCAGTCTGCGGCAGCGGCAGGCTGTAGCGATTGCCCGCATGAAACGCGCGCAACGGGTGAGCGGCGCAAACGCCATCAAACAGCGCAAACTGCTGCCGGGCCGTCGCATCCCGGGACCAGGCGACAAATTCTGCGTGCAGCACTTCCCGTTCCCGCCGCTGATCGTCCGGGTTCATACGCGGATGCGCGAGCATGTCCGACAGACGCTGCAGCCCACCGCTGAACACCTGAGGCGGCAATTCAAAAAAGAAGTCGGTCGAGCGTTCACTGGTTCGCGCATTCACCTGCCCGCCGTGACCTTGCACGTAGGCCATCAGGCCTTGGCCTGCAGGAAAACGCTCGGTACCGAGGAACAACAGGTGTTCAAGAAAGTGCGCCAGGCCAGGCCAGGCCAGCGGCACATCATGGCTGCCCGCGGCGACGCGCAACGCCGCAGCGCAACGCTTCAAATCGGGAGCATGACGCAACGTCACCCGCAGGCCGTTGGCCAGGGTTTCAGTGTGAAGGCGGGGGTGATTCAGCGCAGGCATGAGCACTTCCAGAACAGAGAAGCGCTAATGCTAGCGGATCAGGGGGCGTTCTCAATGAATTTCCACACGGCTGGGCAAACTCATCGAGCACATTCCTCAAGTGGATCAGCGCTTGTGCAGGTCACTGTATAGCTCGGGGCGGCGGTCGAGGAGGTAGCGATTGGCGGCGCGGGAATCGACCATCAACTGGCGATCCAGCTCGCCGACGATCAGTGCCTCATCGAGGCCCGCCTGGGCAATGCGGCTGCCATTCGGCGCGGCGATACTGCTCTGGCCGCAGTAGTGGATGTCGCCTTCTTGTCCGCAGTAGTTGGCATAGGCCACATAACACTGGTTTTCAAAGGCCCGCGCGCGCACGGTGACATCGGCGATGAAGTCGTAGGGGATCATGTTGGCCGTGGGCACCAGAATCAGCTCGGCACCGGCCAGGGCCAGGCGCCGGGCGTTTTCCGGAAACTCCAGGTCGTAACAGATCAAGAAGCCGAGCTTCCAGCCATTGAGCTCGACCAGGGGGAAATCATCCTTGCCTGCGCTGAACATCGAGCGATCGAGATCGCCGAACAGATGCGTCTTGCGGTAGTTGCACAGGCGTTCGCCCTGGGCGTCGATCAATTGCACGGCGTTGTAGATCTGTCCGTCTTCAGTGCGCTCGGGATAGCCATACAAAATGGCAATCCCCGCGGTCTTGGCGATGCGCGCGATCTGCTGCGCCGACTCCCCGTTGTACACCTCCGCCAGCACGCTGACCGCATCGAGGCCGATGTTGTAGCCGGTCAGGAACATCTCCGGCAGCACCAGCAAGTCGGCGCCCTTGGCCTCCAGCGCCAGTTGATGCAGGCGTTGCAAATTGCCGGCAACCTCCAGGGGCAAGGGTGGGCATTGGTAAAGGGCTACGCGCATTTCGGATTCCTCTTACTCGGGCAGGGCGATCGGACCGATCGCGTTGAACACATCGCCTGGGCCCGGGTTCTCGGCGTGAGTTTCACCGCCAAAGTGTTTCATGATGCCCCACACCGCATTGAGCGAGGTCTGCACCGCGCCTTCGACCCAGGCCGGCGTCCACGAAACGTCGTCGCCGGCGATGAAAATACCGCGCTGCTCGGCCGGCATGTCGGCCTGCATGAAATGCGCGTACATCCGCTGATTGTAGCGGTAGTGGCCGGGCAGGGCGCCTTTGAAAGCGCCGAGGAAGTGCGGGTCGGCTTCCCAGGACACGGTGATCGGGTCGCCGATGATCCGTGCGGCAATGTCGACTTTCGGGTAGATCTTCTTCAAGGCATCCAGCGCCAGCTTCACGCGTTTTTCCACCGGGTGCGGGAGCATTTTCAGCGCGTCGCTCATCCATGAGTACGACAGGCAAATCACGCCCGGCTTGTCGTCGCCGTTGTCGAAAAGATAGGTGCCGCGGGTCAGGCGATCGGTGAGGGTCATGCTCATCAGGTCGCGGCCGGTTTCCGGGTCCTTGTCCTTCCAGAACGGCCGATCGACCATCACGAAGGTTTTCGACGATTGCATGTAGCGGGTGCGGTCCAGGGCCATCCACATCTTTTGCGAGAACAGGGTTTCGTCGCACTCGATCTGGGTGGTCAACAGCCAGCTCTGGCAGGTGGTCAGCACCGCCGCGTATTCGCGGGTGTCGCCGTAGTTGTCGGTAACCGCAAAACGGCCGTTTGCTGCGTGGGCAATTTTCTTCACGCCGGAACGCGGAGCGCCCCTGTGCAACGAACTGAGGCTGGTGCCCTCGGGCCAGTGCACGCAGCGTTCCGGCACATGACGCCAGATACCCAGCGGCACTTGTTCCACTCCGCCGACCACCAGGTGCTGGTGATCGTCGCAGTTGGTCATCACCACGCGGAAGATTTCCAGCATCGAGTTGGGGAAGTCCGAATCCCAGCCGCCGGTGCCGAAACCGACCTGGCCGAATACTTCGCGGTGATGGAACGACAACTTGGCGAAGGCTTCGGAGGTGGCGACGAAATCGTAGAAGGTGCGGTCGTCCCACAACGGCACCAGGGTGTTCCACAGCTCTTTGAGACGTGGCACGTCGCGATCGCGGATCGCCTGCTGGATATCGGAGAACTGCGAACCGGCTTCCAGGGCATCGGCCCAGGCGTCGGCCACTTCCTGGAACAGTGCAGGAAGATCCGCCAGCTTCTGGGCGTAATGGGTTTTGCCTTCCAGATCGATCACGGTGCTGCCCGACGCTGGGGTCAGCGGGTTCGGGAAGGGTTTGGTCTGGAGGCCGAGTTTATCGACGTAGTGATAAAACGCGGTGGATGACACCGGGAAACGCATGCCACCGAGTTCGGCAATGATGCCTTCGGCGCCGTTGAACGCCTGGGAACGCAGGCGCCCGCCCATTTTCGACGCTTCGTAGACGACTGGCTTGAGGCCCAGCTTCATCAATTCGTAAGCCGCCACCAGGCCGGCGATACCGGCGCCGACAATCGCCACTTCGGCACCGTGATTGTGCGCAGGAATGCTGCCCAGGCCGGCCGGGTGTTCGATCCAGTCGTCGAAGGCGAAGGGAAAGTCCGGACCAAAAACGGTGACTGGTTTTTTACCGTCTGCAGGATGGCGATTGTTGTTGTTCATGGCTGACCTTGCTGGCGACCCGACGCGGAATGCGCATCTGAGTATAGGAAAAGATGACAGCCATTCTAGAGAGCGTAGATCACGTTAATAAGACGCAAAGTGTCGTCGTTTTGCAGGTTATTTGCGCATTGCGACGACTGTGCGATGCAGAATGACAAGGCGCGGTCCTTGTGGGAGCGGGCTTGCCCGCGAAGAGGCCCGATCAGACACCGAAGTTCTGCCGGCAGAAACTCAAACCGGCTGCCCCCGATCAATCTTGCTGCTCAAGATGATTGAAGTCGTCGTCTTCTCCACCCCCTCCACACTGCCAATCTGATCCAGCAACTGATCCAGCTGCTCCGGCGAATCGGTGCGCAACCACGCCACATAATCAAATTCGCCACTCACCGCACACAACTGCTGCACCTGCGCCATGGCGCTGAGGCGACGCAACACTTCCTTGCCGGATCGTGGCTGCACCGTGATCCCGACATACGCCTGCAATCCGCCATCCACCAGCCGCTGCCCCAAACGCACACCGTAACCGGTGATCACTTTGGCCTTTTCCAGTCGCGCCAGCCGCGAGGTCACGGTCGTGCGGGCAATCCCCAGTTGCCGGGCGAGCATGGCCACGCTTTCGCGGGCATTGATTTGCAGGGCCGCGATCAATTGGCGGTCGATTTCGTCAAGGGCGGGTGGACGGATGTCAGGCAAGGTCGGGCTCCAGCGGCACACAGCAATGGGCAAGCATGTTACAGGCACATCTCGTCACCCGGATGTTTGATCTAGGCTAAGTACCGTTCATGCCATTTTTGCCTGCGACAATTTGCCATAAGTAACCAGTTCGTACATTATTCCGCGCTTGTCACAAACGGGGAAAATTTTCGACATGAATTATTCTGGGGCTGCCGGCGGCAGCAACTGGCTGCTGTTGGGGCTGGGTGTTCTGATCGCCTTGATCGGGCTTGGCTTGGCCGGTGGCGGTGGCTATCTGATTTCGCTCGGCGGCAGCGCGTACTTCCTGCTGATGGGCCTGGCGATGCTGGTGTCCGGGCTGATGATCGCCCGGCGTAAACCGCAGGGTGCATGGCTGTATGGCCTGGCGCTGATCCTGACGGCGATCTGGGCGGTATGGGACGCCGGTTTTGAGTACTGGCCGCTGGTTTCGCGGGTGCTGACCTTCGCTGTGATCGGGCTGGTTGTCGCGTTGATCTACCCGACCCTGGTGCGTGCCTCCGGCGCGGCTGCAGGCCGTGGCGCCTACGGTCTGGCGGGCATTCTGGGCGTTGGCGTCGTTGCAACGCTGGCCTACATGTTCGTGCCGACCCATGTGGTCAAGGCCAGCAGTGAACCCGCTGTGACGCCGGTCGCTGCGGGCACTGAGCAGAAAGACTGGGCGCATTGGGGCAACACCACTGCCGGCAACCGTTTTGCCGCGCTGGACCAGATCAACAAAGGCAACATCGACAAGTTGCAGGTGGCCTGGACCTTCCGCACCGGCGACATTCCGCAAAGCACCGGCGCTGGTGCCGAAGACCAGAACACCCCGCTGCAAATCGGCGACACGGTCTACACCTGCACCGCCTACGGCAAAGTCTTTGCCCTGGATGCCGACACCGGCGCCCAGCGCTGGAAGTTCGATCCGCAAGGTACCGCGCCCAACTGGCAGCGCTGCCGTGGCCTGGGCTATTCCGAAACGCCTGCGACCTCGGACAGCCAGCCTGTTGCCTGTACGAAACGTCTGTTTCTGCCGACCGGCGATGCCCGCCTGATCGCGCTCAATGCCGAAACCGGCCAGCCATGTGAAGAGTTTGGCAACAAGGGCACGGTTGACCTGACCACCGACATGGGCGAAGTGAAGCCTGGTTATTACCAGCAGACCTCGACCCCGCTGGTGGCAGGGGATGTCGTGATCATCGGCGGCCGCGTGGCCGATAACTATTCCACCGGCGAACCGCCAGGTGTGGTGCGTGCCTACGACGTGCGCAGCGGTGAACTGGTGTGGGCCTGGGATCCGGGCAACCCGAACACCACCAAGCGTCCGCCAGCCGGCGAAACCTACACCCGTGGCACACCGAACGTCTGGTCAGCCATGTCCTACGATGCCCGGCTCGGTCTGGTCTACCTGCCAACCGGCAACGCCACCCCGGACTTCTTCGGCGGCCAGCGCACGGCGCTCGATGACAAATGGAATTCGTCCATCGTCGCCATCGACGTGAAGACCGGTCAGGTGCGCTGGCATTTCCAGACCACTCACCACGACCTGTGGGACTTCGACCTGCCAGCCCAACCGCTGCTGTACGACGTGCCTGACGATAAGGGCGGCACCCAGCCAGCCCTGGCGCAAGTCACCAAACAGGGCGAGATCTTCCTGCTCAACCGCGAAACCGGCGTGCCGATCGCCCGCGTCGAAGAGCGCCCTGTCCCACAAGGCAACGTGCCTGGCGAACGCTACTCACCGACCCAGCCGTTCTCGGTGGACATGCCGTCCATCGGCAATCAGACACTCACCGAATCCGACATGTGGGGCGCCACGCCCTTTGACCAGTTGATGTGCCGCATCCAGTTCAAAGGCATGCGCCACGAAGGCGTCTACACCCCGCCGGGCATGGACCGTGCCTTGCAGTTCCCGGGTTCCCTGGGCGGCATGAACTGGGGCAGCGTCTCGGTGGATCCGAACACGAACTACATGTTCGTCAACGACATGCGCCTGGGCCTGGCCAACTACATGATCCCGCGCGACAAGATTGCCGCCGGGGCCAGCGGGATCGAAATGGGCGTGGTGCCGCAGGAAGGCACACCGTTCGGCGCCATGCGCGAACGCTTCCTCTCGGCGGCCGGCATTCCGTGCCAGAAACCACCGTTCGGCACCATGTCCGCCATCGACCTCAAGACCCACAAGCTGATGTGGCAGGTGCCGGTCGGCACCGTGCAGGACACCGGCCCGCTGGGCATCCGCATGCACCTGCCGATCCCGATCGGCATGCCGACTCTCGGCGCGTCACTGGCCACCCAGTCTGGTCTGTTGTTCTTCGCGGGCACTCAGGATTTCTACCTGCGTGCTTTCGATACGGGTAATGGTAATGAGATCTGGAAGTCGCGTTTGCCCGTGGGCAGTCAGTCAGGGCCGATGACTTATGTTTCGCCTAAAACTGGCAAGCAGTACATCCTGCTCACGGTGGGCGGAGCGCGTCAGTCGAGCGACCGTGGGGACTATGTGATTGCGTACGCGTTGCCGAAGTAAAGGCTGAATAGAAGGAACGAAAAAGCCGCGCAATTGCGCGGCTTTTTTGGCTGTGCGAACTGACCTGACGTCATCAACGGGACGCCAGGATGGACAGCGACTTTCACTCGTAGTCGAATGCGAAATCCAGGGATGCGAGGTGACGCACATGACGAAGAAGATGCCTCCCGCTGTACGGGACCATGCTTTACAGATTGCACATCACGAAATGGGGCACTACGTCATGGCCCGGGCCTTTGGGTTTGCAACGGGCGGCGTGACCCTGACAGTGACGATGGACTTGAGGCATCAAGGGGGCGCTTCCATCACCCTGGCGCGGTCAATTTCGTCGGTCGACGCGATGAAAGAGTATTTGGAAGCCCGGATGATGGTCCTCTTGGCTGGCGCCATGGGGCAGACATTATCTTCAACACCTTCGCCCAGGAAACTCGTCGATAAACTGAAAGCGAAAACCATCCTCAAAGGAGGCCTTGGGGCGGAACAGGATTACGCAAAAGTAAGGGAGTTGCAGCAACTGCTACGCAACATCGCCTACCCCGATACGGATCCCGCGTCGTCTGACCGCATAACGGCTGAGCTCAAGGAGATCACTGATCGCGTGTGGCTGCGGACTCAAGAAATCGTGGAGGCGTTGGCCGATACGATTACCGAATTGGCATTGGCGTTGGTGGACGGCATGGTCATGGTGGAGCAATGGGGTAGGGCGGGGGATACGTATGAGGTTGTGTTGACGGGGGAAATGCTCGAACGGCTGCGGCCTGTGCAGGCTATCCCATCGTTACGTGTTGTTTCTTAAGCTGAGGGGGAAGCCCCGATAAATCGGGGCGCACTCTTGGAAGCTGCCGCTACTCTTCAGACCCGCCGTCGTCCGGGCAGGTCATCGTGTCAGCACTTTCACGACATCATCGATCACCGCTTTGCTCATCGCCGTCAGATAGTGCGCGGCCCAGGCATGGCAGTCAGTGTCTTTCTGCCGAAATCATCGTTAACAATTGTCACTGGGATCAGGGTAGTCGGACGGCCACTGGCGCTCATACATTTATTCCTTTGAGGTTATATTCCTTTGGTGGCATATTTGTATGAAGTGGGACGTTGAATATACCGATGAGTTCGAGGCCTGGTGGGATCGCCTCAATGATGCAGAGCAGGACTCAGTCCAGGTTACGGTCATGTTGCTGGGCGATGACGGACCGCATTTGGGTTTTCCGCACACCAGCGATATCAAGGGCTCGCGGCATGGCAACCTGCGTGAGTTGCGAGTGCAACACGCTGGCAGGCCTTACCGTGTGCTGTATGCCTTTGATCCACGACGCTGCGCGATTTTGCTGATCGGCGGTGACAAAAGCGGTCAGGATCGTTGGTATCTGGAGTATGTACCGCTGGCCGAACGTCTGTACGACGAGCACTTGGAAACGTTGAAGAAAGAGGGCAATGACAATGGCTAAAAAATTTGCTGATTTGGTAGCGGGGCGCTCTCCTGAGTCTCAAGCGCGTGTCGACGTCCTGTATCAGAAACTGCGAGCGGAAATGCCGCTACATGAGTTGCGCCAGGCTCAGGCGTTGAGCCAGGACACCCTGGCCAAGACACTACATGTCAATCAGGCGGCAATTTCCAGGATGGAGCGGCGCACGGATATGTACATCAGCACGCTACGCAACTACATCCGCGCCATGGGCGGCGAACTGGAAATCATCGCAACCTTTCCCGAAGGGCAGGTAAAGATCGAAAATTTTGCCAGCTGAGCGACAAAAACGCCTCTGCAAAAGCCGACCAGCCAGACACGAAAAAGCCGCGCATTGCGCGGCTTTCTTGTTTGGTGGGCCCACACGGACTTGAACCGTGGACCAAAGGATTATGAGTCCTCTGCTCTAACCAACTGAGCTATAGGCCCTCAGTAGGTCGCGGATTATAGCGATGGTTTCTCGGCTGTGCTATCCGAAAAATCCATTATGGCTGTACGAAGAAACGTCGCGGCGAATTCGGCCGGTGGCAAGGGCAGGCTGACGATGTAGCCCTGGATCTGTTCGCAGCCCTCCGCGGCGAGGAATTGTTGCTGCGCGAGGGTCTCGACGCCCTCGGCAATCACAGTGAATTGCATGCTGCGCCCCAAGGCGATAATGGCGCGAACGATGGCCGCATCGTGGGGATCGTCCGGCAGGCCGCGGACGAAGGACTGGTCGATCTTGAGGATGTCCAGCGGCAGGCGTTTGAGGTAGCTCAGGGACGAGTAGCCGGTGCCGAAGTCGTCGATCGCCAGTTGCACGCCCAGGTGTTTGAGTTGGTGCAGCACTGCCAGCGCTTCTTCGGCCTGGCTCATGATGAAGTTTTCGGTGATTTCCAGTTGCAGGAGGTCGGGTCTGAGGCCGTTGTCCTTGAGCAATTGTTCGATGCGGCCAAGCAGGTTCGGCTGGCGCAGTTGCGCGCCGGCGAGGTTGACCGACAGTGGGCCGAGGCATTCGTAGACCTGGTTCCATTCGTACATCTGCCGGCAGGCGGTCTCGAGTACCCAGTCGCCGATTTGCAGGATCATGCCGTTTTCTTCGGCCAGGGGGATGAAGTGCTCCGGCGGCACATCGCCGAAAGTCGGGTGGCGCCAGCGAATGAGTGCTTCGGCGCCGACCAGGCGATGGTCGTCCAGGCTGATCTTCGGCTGATAGTGCAGGAACAGTTCATTGCGTTCGATGGCGCGCCGCAGTTCGTGCTCCAGCGCGACGCGCTCGCTGGCTTGGGCGGTGAGGTCGCGGGTATAGCTTTCGACCCGATTGCGTCCCTTGGCTTTGGAGCGATACATCGCCGCGTCGGCGTTCTTGACCAGGGTGGCGACGTCACAGCCGTCTTTGGGATAGAGGCTGGTGCCAATGCTGGCGCTGATGAAAAACTCGTGCACGCCGGCCTGGAAGGGGGCGCTGAAGCAATTGAGCAGCTTGGTCGCGATGTTGTCGGCGTCACTGGGTTGCTGCAGGCCGGGGAGCAGGATGATGAATTCGTCGCCGCCCAGGCGCGCCACGGTATCGATGTCGCGCAACTGTTCCTTGAGGCGCACGGCGATGCCTTTGAGCAACAGGTCGCCGACCGGGTGCCCCAGGCTGTCGTTGATGTGTTTGAAGCGGTCCAGGTCGAGGAACAGCACGGCGCCCTGGCCACCGTTTTCCTGTTGGTTGTTGAGCGCGGTCAGCAGCCGGCTCTCGAACAGGGTGCGGTTCGGCAGGCCGGTCAGCGGGTCGTGGTGCGCCTGGTAGTCGAGCTTGGCCTGGGCGTGCTTGAGGCTGGAAATGTCCGCGAATACGGCCACAAAGTGGGTGATGAATTTGTCCCGGTTGCGCACCGCACTGATGGTCAGCCAGCTCGGGTAGAGTTCGCCGTTCTTGCGCCGATTGGAAATTTCGCCCTGCCAATGCCCTTCGGCGGTCAGTTGATGCCACATGGCTGCATAGAACGCGCTGTCGTGCAGGCCCGAGGCGAGCAGGCGAGGGGTGTGGCCCAAGGCTTCGCTCTCGCTGTAGCCGGTGATTTCGGTAAACGCGCGGTTGACCGCACTGATGTGTTGTTGAATGTCGGTAATCAACACCCCTTCGGCGGTGCTTTCGAACACGGTGGCAGCCTGTTGCAGCTTCTCCTGCATCAAGTGCCGCTCGGTGATGTCTCGAGCGATGGTCAGCATGCAATCTTCGTCGCCGATCGGCAGCGGACGGCTGGACACCTCGCAGAGGCGGATCTGGCCGTCGCTGCGGCGGATATGGCAGCTGAAGTCGCGGACGAAGCCGTCACGGTGCAGCAGGTCGAGCATCTGTTTGCGTTCGTTGAGGTTGACCCAGATCCCCAGCTCGAGCGCCGAGCGATCCACGGACATCGCGCTGTTGAAGCCGGTAATGCGACTAAACCCTTCGTTGACCTCCAGCAGCAAGCCATCGCTTTGCCGGGACAGCAGCAAACCGTCCGGGGAGGCATGGAAAGCCTTGGCGAATTTCTCTTCGGAGGTTTGCAGCTGTTGTTGGGTTTCCTTGAGTTGGCTGATATCGCGCACGACGACCACCAGCGCAGGGGTGGTGTCGAGGTCGAACGGTTCGGCGGAAATCAGGCCGGTAAACACCTGGCCATTGTTACGGCGAAAGGGCATCTCCAGGTTACGAATGCTGCCGGCCTGCAACCGCTGCAACAAGCCCGGCCCGACGCCGGGGATGCCCCAGATGTTCAGGTCGGAGGCGGTCTGGCCGATGACGTCTTCAGCCCTGATGCCGATCTGTTCTTCGAACGCTTTGTTAACCTCCAGCAAACAGCCGTCCGAAAGCCGCGCGATGACCAGAATGTCCGGGCATTGCTGGAATACCGAGGCGAACTTCTGTTCCGACAGGCGCAACGCTTCTTCGGTGCGCTTGGCATCGCTGATGTCGATCATCAGCCCGCGCATCACCGGTTCATGGCCGTGCTCGATCAGGCTGACGATGTCTCGCACCCACAGGCAACGGCCGTCGGCGGTGATGACGCGGTAATCGAGGGTGTGATCGCGCCTGGCCAGGACTTCCTGATCGCAGTAGGTCTGGGCGCGGGTCAGGTCAGCGGGGTGGATGATGTTGCGCCAGAAGCCTGGAATCAGCCAGTGCGACAAGGGGTAGCCGAGCAGATCCTCGGCATGGGGCGATACGTAGCTGTAGGTGAAGTCGGTGATCCTTGCTTCCCAGGCGATGGCCGAAAGGCTCTCTACCAATCCGCGGTAGTGGTATTCGCTGCTGCGCAGTTCCTGTTCCAGATCGACCCGGCGGGTGATTTCCGAACTCAGCCGGCGGTTGATCCGGATCACCATCGCCAGCACGCCGATCAACAGCAGTAATCCGGGTAGGCCGTAAACCAGCAAATCGGACCAGAACGTTCGATGATCGAGGACGTTGCCGACCCAATGCTCCTGGATTGCGCTGATTTCTTCCGGGGTCATATCGGCCAGGACCTTGTCCAGGATGCCCACCAGCATCTTGTTGTCCTTGGGCACGCCCATGGCCAGTTGATAGCGATAGGGTGTCTCGCCGCTGACATAAAGCCCGTCGAGCTTGAGCTGGCGCAGGCTCCAGATGCTGGAGGCGAGATCACCGACCACGGCGTCCACCTCATCGGTGGCCAGTGCCTGCAAGGCTGAGCTGACATTGGGCATTGCCACCAGGTTCAGATCGGGGTGGTGCGTGCGCAGCAGCTCATGGGGGGCGTAATTTTCCACTACGGCGATTTTCAGGCCGTACAGGTCTACCAGTTTACGCGGCTGAGGACCGCCGACATGGGCAAGAATGACAATCGGAAAGTCCAGGTAGGGACGGGTGAACGACAGGTAACTCTGGCGCTCCGGGGTCGACATGATGCCCGGCAGCAGGTCCAGCTTCGCTTGTTTGGCCTGTTTGAGGACAACCGTCCAGCTGACCGGCTCGATGGGCGTGAGCTTGATGGCCAGGCGTTGCCGAATCATGTTGATGTAGTCCGCTGCAAGGCCCTGGTAGCGGCCTTGATCGTCGCGAAACTCGAAGGGCGGCCAGGATGCATCGACGCCCAGGCGCAAGTCTGGGTGAGCCGCCAGCCAGCTACGTTCTTCGTCGGTCAGAGTCAGCGCGCCAGCCGTTGCGGTCCAGGTTATCAGCGACAGCAAAAAAAGCACGGTCGGCAGTCTGGGCATAGCGGTCTCGTTGCGGCACGGGGGAATGTGTCGAGTGTAGACGGGCAATCAGGCGGGAGTGAAGCGTGGAAAATTTTATCTGCATAAAGCAAAACCCCCGGCCTGGGCCGGGGGTTTTGTGATCACTCGTCGAGGAAGGAGCGCAAATGCTCGCTTCTCGTCGGGTGGCGCAGCTTGCGCAGCGCCTTGGCTTCGATCTGACGAATCCGTTCACGGGTGACGTCGAACTGCTTGCCAACCTCCTCGAGGGTGTGGTCGGTATTCATGTCGATACCGAAGCGCATGCGCAGAACCTTGGCTTCACGGGCAGTGAGGCCGGACAGAACTTCGCGAGTCGCTTCTTTAAGGCTCTCAACGGTAGCAACATCGATTGGCGACTGCATGGTCGAGTCTTCGATGAAGTCACCCAGATGGGAGTCTTCGTCATCACCGATCGGGGTTTCCATGGAGATCGGCTCTTTAGCGATCTTCAATACCTTGCGGATCTTGTCCTCAGGCATTTCCATGCGTTCGCCCAGCTCTTCCGGGGTCGGTTCGCGACCCATTTCCTGCAACATCTGCCGGGAAATACGGTTGAGCTTGTTGATCGTCTCGATCATGTGCACCGGAATACGGATGGTGCGGGCCTGGTCGGCGATCGAGCGAGTGATCGCCTGACGGATCCACCAGGTGGCATAAGTCGAGAATTTGTAGCCGCGGCGGTATTCGAACTTGTCTACCGCTTTCATCAGACCGATGTTGCCTTCCTGGATCAGATCGAGGAACTGCAGGCCACGGTTGGTGTACTTCTTGGCGATGGAGATCACCAGACGCAAGTTGGCTTCGACCATCTCTTTCTTCGCGCGGCGGGCCTTGGCCTCACCGATCGACATGCGACGGTTGATGTCCTTGATCTCGGCGATCGTCAAACCGGTTTCGGTTTGCAGCGCGGTCAGCTTCTGCTGGCAACGAATGATGTCCGGTTGCAGGCGACCAATGGCTTCAGCGTATTTGCTTTTGCCTTTGGCCAGTGCGTCGGACCAGCTTTCGTCGACTTCATTGCCCGGGAACTGGCGCAGGAAGTCGGCACGCGGCATGCGGGCATCACGCACGCACAGTTGCATGATCGCGCGCTCTTGCTGACGCAGGCGATCCAGGGCACTGCGAACACGCTCGACCAGGCCTTCGAATTGCTTCGGAACCAGTTTGATCGGCATGAACAGCTCAGCCAGCAGCACCAGCTCGGCAATTGCCAGCTTGTTGCCACGACCGTGCTTTTTCAGCGCCTTGCGGGTGATTTCCATCTGATCGGAGACAGCGCCAAAACGCTGTGCTGCGATAACCGGATCCGGACCGCTTTCGGCTTCTTCTTCGTCATCAGTCGTTGCTTCGGCGTCATCGTCGTCGGTGTCGTCATCCGCTTTCACGGCTTTCGGATCGACAGGCGGTGGCACTTCGGCTGCAGGCGGCGCAATGCCGTCGTCCGGGTCGATATAACCGCTCAGGACGTCGGACAGGCGGCCACCTTCGGTGGTGACGCGAGTGTATTCGGAGAGAATATGGTCAACCGTGCCAGGGAAGTGCGCGATTGCGCCCATCACTTCGCGGATGCCCTCTTCAATACGCTTGGCGATTTCAATTTCGCCTTCACGTGTGAGGAGCTCTACCGTACCCATTTCACGCATGTACATGCGCACTGGGTCGGTGGTGCGACCAATGTCGGTCTCGACCGCTGCCAACGCTGCTGCTGCCTCTTCGGCCGCGGCTTCGTCGGTATCGGCGTCGGCCAGCATAAGGGAATCCTTATCTGGCGCAACCTCGAATACGTTGATCCCCATGTCATTGATCATGCGGATGATGTCTTCCACCTGTTCCGGATCTGAAATATCCTCCGGCAGGTGGTCGTTGACCTCCGCGTAAGTCAGGTAGCCCTGCTCACGACCAAGTGTGATCAACTCTTTGATACGAGACTGCTGTTGCGCTTTTCCGGACATAACACCCTATCCACTGAAGGTCTTGGCGGGCAAAAAACAAGCCGAGGATTATACCTGAGCTATGACCTCACGCGCCAGTTGAGGTCGGGCTTGATGCGGAAACATTGCGACTTAAAAGGTCGCGCAGTTGGTTTTTCTCTTCGGCTGTCAGTTCACTTTGACGTGCTTTCCTGAGCAGTTGTTCCAGGTTTCGCTCGCGTTGGCGGGCGGACAAGCTATTAATGGTGTCGAAAAACTGTTGTTCAAGGTTATCTCCGTCAATCAACCATTCCTTTTCTGCCAGCGCCTTGAGCAAACGTCCTTGCTCGGTACCGTGCCAACGCGCGATCAACTGAAATGAGTTTAGCTTGGGATTCTTCTGTACGGCTTCGAGCAGTGCCACCAGCAATTGTGTATTGGTGTGATCTTCGGCGGCAAAGTGCCCGGCATCCTCGACTTTTTCGGCCAGTTGCGGGTGATGCAGTAGCGTTCGCAGTGCAGCCAGGGTTGGCGGTTCTACAGCGGCCGGCACCCGTGGAGCACGCGGTTGATCGCGATCAGCGCCGCGCTTGCCATTCTTGTCCCAGGGTTTCTTGTCCCATTTTTTACCGCCGGCGCCGGGTTTCTTTGGCGTCCACTCCTGCTGCGGCACATACATCTCTTGTGCCTGCGGCTGATGGTAGTCGCTGTAATCCGGCATGGCGTCGTAATCGATGCCCGGGTCGTACGCCGGTGGCGCTTCCTGAGGGGCGCTTTGCACCAGCTGGCTCACCGCTTCACCGCTAAGGCCGGTGATTTCGCTCAGCCGCTGACGCATCAGGATGCGCAGGTTGGCGCCCGGGACTTTGTCGATCAGCGGCGCGGCGAGGGTGGCCATGTGGGCCTTGCCTTCGAGTGAGCGCGGGTCCGATTCCTCGATCAGCTGCTGGAAGAAATAATCCGCCAATGGCTGGGCATGCTGGTTGATTCGCGCGCGGAAAGCGTCGGTGCCTTCGGAACGGACCAGGGTATCCGGGTCTTCGCCCTCTGGCAGGAACAGGAAGCGCGCCCGACGCCCGTCTTGCAGGCAGGGAAGGGTGGCCTCCAGCGCCCGCCACGCGGCGTTACGGCCAGCCTGGTCGCCGTCGAAGCAGAACAGCACGTTGGGCACGACGCGAAACAGTCGCTTCAAATGCTCTTCGCTGGTGGCGGTCCCCAAGGTGGCTACAGCATTGCGCAAGCCTTGCTGGGCCAGGGCGATAACGTCCATGTAGCCTTCGACGACGATGATTTCGTCGAGGTTGCGGTTGTTCTTGCGTGCTTCATAGAGGCCGTAGAGTTCCTGGCCTTTATGGAATACCGGGGTTTCCGGTGAATTCAGGTATTTCGGCTTGTCGTCGCCCAATACCCGGCCGCCGAAAGCAATGATGCGCCCACGACTGTCGCGGATCGGAAACATTACGCGATCGCGGAAGCGGTCATAGCGTTTGCCGGTTTCGGCGTTTTCGATCAGCAGGCCGGCATCGACCATGGCTTTTTGTTGCAGGGTGTCGCTGCTCAAGTGCTTGAACAGGTTGTCCCAGCCGGGCGGGGCGAAGCCGAGGCCGAAGTCCCGGGCGATTTCGCCGGTCAGCCCGCGACCTTTCAAGTAATCCACGGCGGCTTTGCGCATTGGATGACTTTTCAGGGCCTGACGGTAAAAGTCGGCGGCAGCCGTGAGCAGCGGGTACAGCGGCGAATCGGTCGGCTGCCGCGGTTTGTGCGGGCGGCCGCTTTCTTCGCGGGGGATTTCCATGCCGGCGGCTTTGGCCAGTTCTTCGACAGCCTGGACGAAATCCAGGTTGTCGTGGTCCATCATGAAGCCGAGGGCATTGCCGCCAGCGCCGCAGCCGAAGCAGTAATAGAACTGTTTGTCGGGGCTGACGCTGAAGGACGGGGTTTTTTCCTTGTGAAAAGGGCAGCAGGCGGTGTAGTTCTTGCCGGCCTTTTTCATTTGCAGGCGCGAGCTGACCACATCGACGATGTCGGTGCGGTTCAGAAGGTCGTCAATGAAGCTCTGGGGAATTAGCCCGGCCATGGCGTTCTCGTCATCTGCGCTGAAATGGACCCGAAACAAAGGGCAGTCGAATGCGGGTCGTTTTCGAGGCGCGCAAAATATACGGCTCGACCAGTGTCGTCTGCGTAATCGCTGTCGGGAAGTGTATCCGCCGAAAATCCACTGACGTTAGTGCTAATCAGTATTCGACTATTTGAAAATATTGCGCTGAAATCCGCTGCGGCCAGTCGATGGCCCCGGATCGCTCATAAGCGGGCACGCAAGAAGGTGCCTTGGGCTGATCGTCGTGAGAGGAATCAGTGGGTGTGCTCGTCAGTAGCCTTGAAAGGCTCGTCAGAAAAGACGTGCACCGCTGGCAAAAGAGCCAGGTCTGACGCTGTGAAGCAGGTTTGTCTCGGTCGCGTCTGCGGCTTTGACGGTGAAGCATCAAGCGTATTACGCAAATGCCATTAGCCCGGCTGAGGGCCGGGCTTGGCAGAAGCTTGCTACGAACGTCTGTGTATTAGTACAGACGAACGGCGCGGCGCTGTTCGCGCTGAACTTTCTTGGCGTGACGCTTAACAGCGGCTGCTGCTTTACGTTTACGCTCAGAAGTAGGCTTCTCGTAGAATTCGCGGCTACGAACTTCAGCCAGTACACCGGCTTTTTCGCAGGAGCGCTTGAAACGACGCAGAGCTACGTCGAAGGGTTCGTTCTCTTTTACTTTGACGGCTGGCATCCAGAGCTACCTTCATTCATTACCGGGGTCAACATCCTCGTGGCAAAAGAGCACTTGAAGACGTCGGTTTTTAAGGGTTGCGGATGTTAACCCCTCATCGCTCGGAATGCAAAGCCTCTGATCGAAAACCGCTGGTCGGGGCCTCACGTGGCGACTATTATGCGCGCCTTCGAATTCAGCCTAAACAAGGCGCAAACCCATGCTAGTACTGGGATTAGAAACCTCCTGCGACGAAACCGGTGTCGCACTTTACGACAGTGAACGCGGCCTGCTGGCCGACGCGCTGTTCAGTCAGATCGACCTGCATCGAGCCTATGGCGGTGTGGTGCCGGAGCTGGCTTCGCGTGACCACGTCAAACGCATGCTGCCCTTGATTCGTCAGGTGTTGGCGGAAGCTGACTGCGTGCCGACCGAGATCGATGCGATCGCTTATACCGCGGGTCCCGGGCTGGTCGGTGCGCTATTGGTGGGCGCTTCCTGCGCCCAGGCGCTGGCCTTTGCCTGGGGCATTCCAGCCTTGGGCGTGCACCACATGGAAGGCCATTTGCTGGCGCCGATGCTGGAGTCGCAACCGCCGGAGTTTCCGTTCGTCGCTTTGTTGGTGTCGGGCGGTCATACGCAGCTGGTTCAGGTCGACGGCATCGGCCAATACACGTTGTTGGGCGAGACCCTCGACGATGCTGCCGGTGAAGCATTCGACAAGACCGCGAAGATGATGGGTCTCAATTATCCAGGCGGCCCGGAAATCGCGCGTCTGGCGGAGAAAGGGGTTGCAGGACGATTCACTTTTCCGCGTCCGATGTGTGACCGTCCCGGCCTGGCGTTCAGCTTCAGCGGCTTGAAAACCTTCGCCCTGAACACCTGGCAGCAATGCGTCAGCGCCGGGGACGACAGCGAGCAAGCCCGTTGCGACATCTCGCTGGCGTTCCAGCAGGCCGTGGTGGAGACTTTGACCATCAAGTGCAAGCGTGCCCTGAAGCAGGCGGGTATGAAGCGCCTGGTGATCGCTGGGGGCGTCAGCGCCAACAAGGCATTGCGCGCTTCTCTGGAGAAAATGCTCGGGGACATGCGCGGCGATGTGTTTTATGCCCGTCCGGAGTTCTGTACGGATAATGGCGCGATGATTGCGTTTGCCGGTTGCCAGCGCTTGCAGGCTGGCCAGCACGAAAGCCTGGCGATCAGCGTTCAGGCGCGCTGGCCAATGGAGCAGTTGTCGGCGCTGTGATGAGCGGTATTCACGTGCGGTATTAAAAATGCCGTTCGCGCCCGGCAAACAGGTCGCGTAGATTGCCGCGATGACGCCAGACGATCAGCCCTGTGAGCGCGCTCATGGGCAGCAGTGCTGCCGGCTCTTGCCACGCCAGCAATGGCAGGGTCAGCGGCGTGGCGATCAATGCGGCGAGTGAGCTGGTGCGGGTCAGGTAGAACGTCAGCAGCCAGGCGCAGACCGCCAGCAGTGCTGCAGGCGGATAGAGGCCCAGTAACATTCCGGCAGCGGTGGCGACACCCTTGCCGCCGCGAAAGCGGAAGTACAACGGGAACAGGTGGCCGATGACGGCACAGATGCCGATCCAGGCCTGTTCCTGCAGCGAAAGACCCGCAACACCTGCGATCAGCACGGGCAGCAGGCCCTTGCAGAGGTCGCCGAGCAAGGTCAGGGTGGCGAGCTTTTTGCCGGCCAGGCGCAGCATGTTGGTGGCGCCGGCATTACCCGAGCCACTCATTCGCGGATCGGGGTTACCCGTCAGGCGGCTGAGCAAAATGGCAAAGGACAGAGAGCCGAGCAGGTAGGCGAGGGTCGCCAGTAACCAAAACATGCTAACTATTCCGGGCGAGGACGCCCTGATTCTAACGGCGCATTGCGCCCTTGTCGTGCAGCGGAGAAAAGTGCTTGGACAGAGTGTTTATCGAGGGCCTGGAAGTCGACACCGTGATTGGTGCCTACGACTGGGAGCGAGGCATCCGACAGTGCTTGCGACTTGATCTGAGCTTCGCCTGGGATAATCGCCCGGCCGCTGCCGGTGACGACCTGACCCTGGCGCTCGATTACGCGAGCGTTTCGTCGCGCATCCAGGCATTTGCCGAGCAGGCGCAGTTCCAGCTGGTCGAGACGTTTGCCGAGCGCCTGGTTGAAGTCCTGATGAGTGAGTTCAATATCACCTGGGTGCGCCTGAAGCTGACCAAGCCAAGTGCAGTCCCGGCTGCCACGGGTGGTGTGGGCGTGGAGATCGAGCGCGGATGTCGCTGACTCAGGTGTATCTCGGGCTCGGCAGCAATATCGAGCGCGAAGCCCATTTGCAGGCTGGCTTGGAAGCCTTGGCGGGTTTCCTGGTGGATATACGCTGCTCGGCGGTATTCGAAAGTCAGCCAGTGGGGATCAAAAGCGGACCGTTTTTCAATTTCGTGGTCTCGGCCTACACCGATCTACCGCTGATGGAGCTGGACCGTCGGTTGAAATTCATCGAGGCGGACAATGGCCGTTACGCGCCGGACCGCAAGGGTTTGCCGCTGGACATCGACGTGCTGCTGTTTGGTGATCTGGTGGGCAACTTCGATGGCTTGATGCTGCCGCGGGCCGAGATTCTGAAAAATGCCTTTGTGTTGTGGCCGTTGTCGCTGATTGCGCCGGATCGCGTGCATCCGGGCGTCGGCAAGAGCTTTGCGACGTTGTGGAGTGAGGCGCGGATTGATCAGGTGTTGGCGCCGGTGGCGTTTGAGTGGCGTGGTCAGCAGCTGACGCCTTTAAATTTGTTGTGAGGCGGATGACGCCATCGCGGGCAAGCCCGCTCCCACATGTTAGCGTCGTTTACATAATCAACAAACGACTCGCACCTGTGGGAGCGGGCTTGCCCGCGATAGTTTTCAGGCAGACGCCGCTTCTTTGTAAGCCTTCAGCGCCTTGAGGCGTTCGCGTTTGATCGCCTCGCCCAGCTCCGGTCCCTTGAATCCCTTCTCCAGCAACGGCTGAACCGCCACGCTGCGCGCCGCAGTGGCCGCCCTGCGCAAATAATCGGCCTGTGGATAACTTCGTTGCTCCAGCCCTTTGCGGCCACGGGCGTCCATCTCGCACGCCGCGATAAATTCCTCAAACCGCTGGGGTCGACGGTACACGTCGAAACGCTGCAGCAACTCCAGCAAGGTCGACGCTTTCAGCTCCAGGGCGCGATGGCCATGGGTATGATATTCGCCCACCAGCAGCGCCAGTTCCTGGCAATCCCTCGGCGCCTTGAAGCGTTCGTTGACTGCCTTGATCAACTTCAAGCCCTTGTGCTCATGGGCAATGTGGCGGGGCCATTCTTCTTCAGGCGTCAATCCTTTGCCCAGGTCATGCAGGAGACAAGCCCAGCGCACCGTCAGCGGTTGTTTGTACAGCGCTGCTTGCTCAAGCACGCTCAGAGTGTGCACGCCCGTGTCGATTTCCGGATGATGGGCTTGCGGTTGCGGTACGCCGAACAATGCGTCGACTTCCGGCATCAGCACCTTGAGCGCGCCGCACTCGCGCAGCACCTCAATGAACACTTGCGGCTGATCTTCCAGCAGTGCACGAGAAATTTCCTTCCAGCTCCGCTCCGCGGTCAAGGCTTGCAGTTCGCCCGACTCACTGAGTTGGCGCATCAGTTCCAGTGTTTCGGGCGCAACGGTGAAACCCAATTCGGCGTAACGCGCCGCAAAACGGGCAACACGCAGAACCCTGAGTGGATCTTCGGAGAACGCGGGGGAAACGTGGCGCAAAAGGCGCGCCTCAAGATCTTTCTGACCCTGGTAGGGGTCGGTCAAATGCTGTTGATCGTCTTCAGCCATGGCATTGATCGTCAGATCGCGACGGATCAAGTCTTCTTCGAGGGTGACTTCAGGGCTGGCGTGAAAGGTGAAGCCGCCGTAACCGCGCCCGCTTTTGCGTTCGGTCCGGGCGAGGGCGTATTCCTCACCGCTTTTCGGATGAAGAAACACCGGGAAGTCCGCGCCCACCGGGCGAAAGCCCTTGGCGAGCATTTCTTCGGTGGTGGCGCCTACCACGACCCAATCGATATCGGTGACAGGTTTGCCCAGCAGGCGATCGCGAACGGCGCCACCGACTTTATAAATCTGCATAAAAAACCTCCGTTAGCTCGACAGAATAACCTTTGCGTCGAACTTCCGGAGGCAGAAACAGGATCAAAGATGGATGACTGCCAGATCCAGCCGGCCGTATTCTCCTTCGCTGTGCTCGCCTCTGGGCGGAACATGGTGGGTTTTCATCACTTGGTCGCCTTGCAATGTTTCCAGGTGAATGTCGAAGCCCCAGAGGCGATGCAGGTGCTTGAGTACTTCCTCTGTGGACTCGCCCAGCGGTTTTCGGTCGTGTTGCTGGTGGCGCAAGGTCAGGGAACGGTCGCCTCGCCGGTCGATGCTGTAGATCTGCACGTTGGGTTCGCGATTGCCCAGGTTGTACTGCGCCGCCAGGGTTTCCCGGATGATGCGGTAACCTCCTTCGTCGTGAATCGCCGGGACCAGCAGGTCTTCTTTCTGGTCGTCATCGAGAATGCTAAACAGCTTCAGGTCGCGGATCACCTTGGGTGACAGGTACTGCAGGATGAAACTCTCATCCTTGAAGCTGCTCATGGCGAACTTGATGCTTGACAGCCAGTCGGTGCCGGCAATTTCCGGAAACCAGCGGTAATCCTCTTCGGTAGGGTTTTCACACATGCGCCGAATGTCCCGGTACATGGCAAAGCCCAGGGTGTAGGGGTTGATGCCGTTGTAGTAGGGGCTATCGAAACCGGGCTGATAGACCACGCTGGTGTGGGACGTCAGAAACTCCATCATGAAGCCGTCGGTCACCAGGCCTTCGTCGTACAGGTCGTTCATCAGCGTGTAATGCCAGAAGGTGGCCCACCCTTCGTTCATCACCTGGGTCTGGCGTTGTGGATAGAAATACTGCGCGATCTTGCGCACGATCCGTACGATTTCCCGCTGCCAGGGCTCCAGCAAGGGTGCGTGCTTTTCGATGAAGTAGAGGATATTTTCCTGAGGTTCGGCGGGGAAGCGCGCATCGTCCTTGTCGCTGTACTTGTCCGCGCCTTTAGGAATGGTGCGCCACAGGTCATTGATCTGCTTCTGCAGATGTTCTTCCCGATCCTTTTGCCGGCGACGTTCTTCCTCGGCCGAAATCGGATAGGGACGTTTGTAGCGGTCAACGCCGTAGTTCATCAGCGCATGGCAGGAATCGAGTAAATCTTCTACCGCGTCGATGCCGTGGCGCTCTTCGCACCGCATGATGTACTGCTTGGCGAACACCAGGTAATCGATGATCGAGCTGGCATCGGTCCAGGTGCGGAACAGGTAATTGCCCTTGAAGAAGCTGTTATGCCCATAGCAGGCATGCGCGACGACCAGTGCCTGCATGCAGATGGTGTTTTCTTCCATCAGATAGGCGATGCACGGGTCCGAGTTGATCACGATCTCGTAGGCCAGCCCCATCTGGCCGCGACTGTAGGATTTCTCGGTGCTGAGGAAGTGTTTGCCGTAGGACCAATGGTGATAGCCCAGCGGCATGCCGACAGAGGCGTAGGCGTCCATCATCTGCTCTGCGGTGATCACTTCGATCTGGTTGGGGTACGTATCCAGGGCATAACGAGCCGCCAGGCGACTGATTTCCTTGTCGTAGGCCTGGATCAGCTCGAACGTCCATTCGGAGCCGGTGGATATGGGTTGGCGCTTCTGCTCTTTGGCGGTCATGTCACTAACCTGCGCTGGAAGAGTTCACGGAAGACCGGATAGATATCCCCGGCCGAGACCAGTTGTTGCTGGGCAAAAGTGTCAGAGAAGGCTTCGGCGATGCGTTCGTATTCGAACCACAGGGCCTGGTGTTCGCGTGGGGTGATCTCAACGTAAGTGTAGTACTGCACGAACGGCATGATCTGGTTGATCAGGATATCGCGGCAGATCGGTGAGTCGTCGTTCCAGTTGTCGCCATCGGAAGCCTGGGCGGCATAAATGTTCCATTCGTTGCTCGGATAGCGTTCCGCCATGATTTCCTGCATCAGTTTCAAGGCGCTGGAAACGATGGTGCCGCCGGTTTCGCGGGAGTAGAAAAACTCTTCCTCATCCACTTCCCTGGCGCTGGTGTGGTGGCGGATGAACACGACGTCGATCTTGTCGTAGTTGCGCTTGAGAAACAGGTACAACAGGATAAAGAATCGCTTGGCGATGTCCTTGGTCGCCTGGGTCATGGAACCGGATACGTCCATCAGGCAGAACATGACCGCCTTGGAACTCGGGTTGGGTTGTTTGATCAGCAGGTTGTACTTGAGGTCGAAGGTGTCGAGAAACGGAATGCGATGGATGCGCGCACTGAGTTTTTCGATTTCCGCTTCTATTTCCTGAATATCGCCGAAGTTGTCCGGTTCATCCCGTTGGAGTCGGAGAAGTTCTTCCTTGGCTTCGCGCAATTTTGCCCGGCTGCTGCCGGACAGGGCGATTCTGCGCGCATGGGCCGAGCGCAATGTGCGGATAATGTTGATCCGCGACGGATTGCCTTCGTTACTGATACCGGCACGAACGGTCTTGAAGGTATCGGTGCCGGTCAGGTTGCGTTTGACCAGGTTCGGCAGCTCGAGGTCCTCGAACATGAATTCGAGAAATTCCTCCTGGGTGATCTGGAAGACGAACTCGTCCATCCCTTCGCCCGAGTTGCCGGCCTTGCCGGGGCCTCTGCCGCCGCCACCTCCCGGTGGTCGGGCAATATGCTCGCCGCTGGTGAATTCCTTGTTGCCCGGGTGCACGACGGTCTGCTTGCCGCCGCGACCATGGTGAAGCACCGGCTCGTCGATATCGCGGCCGGGAATGCTGATTTGTTCGCCGTGTTCCATATCGGTAATGGAACGCCGGCTGACCGCCTCTTCGACAGCCTTTTTGATGTGATCACGGTAACGCCGCAGAAACCGCTGACGGTTCACCGTGCTCTTGTTCTTGCCATTGAGACGTCGGTCGATCACATAGCTCATGACTGCTCCTTAGAAGCTGTCCTGAAAGGGGCGAGCGGTTATGCAGCATCGACCGTGCCAAGGGATGTTCACGCTCCCCCAAGCGCTTTGGATACTGCCTGAACCTCGCTACCGACTTTCGAACACCTTCCAGAAGCCTGTGTAACAGAAAATGTGTACACAGACCTCTGGCTGACGACAACCGGTCTGACCGGCAGCGGGTTACTGTGATTTTCTGACCCGCAGGTACCACTCGGACAGCAGTCGTACCTGTTTGTCGGTGTAGCCCCGCTCGACCATCCGTGTGACGAAGTCGTTGTGCTTCTGCTGGTCCTCTTTACTGGCCTTGGCGTTGAAGCTGATGACTGGCAGGAGGTCCTCGGTATTGGAGAACATTTTCTTCTCGATGACCACCCGCAGTTTTTCGTAGCTGAGCCAGGTCGGATTCTTGCCATTGTTGTTGGCCCGGGCGCGCAGCACGAAGTTGACGATTTCGTTGCGGAAATCCTTCGGATTGCTGATGCCGGCCGGTTTTTCGATTTTCTCCAGTTCTTCGTTCAGCGCGACGCGGTTGAGGATTTCGCCGGTTTCCGGATCGCGGTATTCCTGGTCCTGGATCCAGAAGTCTGCATACAGCACATAGCGATCGAAGATGTTCTGGCCGTACTCGCTGTAAGACTCGAGATACGCCGTCTGGATTTCCTTGCCGATGAATTCGATATAGCGCGGTGCCAGGTACTCCTTGAGGAAGCGCAGGTAGCGTTCGCGGGTTTCGGCCTGGAACTGTTCCTGTTCGATCTGTTGTTCCAGTACGTAGAGCAAATGCACCGGGTTGGCGGCAATTTCGTGCGGATCGAAGTTGAACACCTTCGACAGGATCTTGAACGCAAAGCGGGTCGACAGACCGTTCATGCCTTCGTCGACGCCGGCGTTGTCGCGGTATTCCTGAATCGACTTGGCCTTGGGATCGGTGTCCTTGAGGTTCTCGCCGTCATACACCCGCATCTTGGAGTAGATATTGGAGTTTTCCGGCTCCTTGAGGCGCGAGAGCACGGTGAACTGGGCGAGCATCTTCAGGGTGTCAGGCGCGCAGTGAGCCTTGGCCAGCGAACTGTTGAACAGGAGCTTGTCGTAGATCTTCACTTCGTCGCTGACCCGCAGGCAGTACGGCACTTTGACGATGTAGATCCGGTCGATGAAGGCTTCGTTGTTCTTGTTGTTGCGGAAGGTGTGCCATTCCGATTCGTTGGAGTGGGCCAGCAGGATCCCGGTGAACGGAATCGCGCCGAGACCTTCGGTACTGTTGTAGTTGCCTTCCTGTGTGGCGGTCAGCAATGGGTGCAGCACCTTGATCGGTGCCTTGAACATTTCGACGAATTCCATCAGGCCCTGGTTGGCCCGGCACAATGCGCCCGAGTAGCTGTAGGCGTCCGCATCGTTCTGCGGGAATTCTTCCAGCTTGCGGATATCGACCTTGCCTACCAGCGCCGAGATGTCCTGGTTGTTCTCGTCGCCCGGTTCGGTTTTGGCCACCGCGATCTGGTTCAGGATCGACGGATACAGTTTCACCACGCGGAACTGGCTGATGTCCCCGCCGAATTCGGCCAGGCGCTTGGTGGCCCATGGCGACATGATGGTGTTGAGGTAGCGCCGCGGAATGCCGAAGTCTTCCTCGAGGATCGCGCCATCTTCAGTGGCGTTGAACAGACCCAGGGGCGATTCGAATACCGGCGAGCCCTTGATCGCGTAGAAGGGCACTTTCTCGATCAGCTGTTTGAGCTTCTCGGCCAGGGACGATTTGCCGCCACCGACGGGGCCGAGCAGGTAGAGGATCTGTTTCTTTTCTTCCAGGCCCTGAGCGGCATGGCGGAAATACGACACGATCTGGTCAATGCATTCTTCCATCCCGTGGAAGTCTTCAAAGGCCGGATAGCGGCGGATCACCTTGTTGGAAAAGATTCGCGACAGTCTCGAGTTGGTCGAGGTGTCGAGCAGCTCCGGTTCACCGATGGCCAGCAACAGACGCTCGGCTGCGGAAACGTAGGCACTGCGGTCCTGTTTGCACAGTTCAAGATACTCTTGCAGCGAGAGTTCTTCCTGGCGTGTGGACTCGAAGCGTTGTTGGAAGTGGCTAAAGATACTCATGACGTCACCTCGCTCGATACGTGGAGCCGACGCCGGATCAGTCAGTCGATGCTGGCAGCAACCGGATATGCAGTTGCTGTTTACCCCCCAGAACCCTTTCAAGGCTTAGCGCCCCGAAAGCTACTCCCGATGACCCGCGCGCCGGTGTACCGGCTCTCCCCTGTTTTGGATGGCCTGCGCTTAAGGATAGTTGCTTATTTGGGAGGTAAAGGCGAGATACGTAATTAGTTGTGGCAGACCGTTCGTCTGCCACCGCGCTAACCCGCGGGGGCCGGGGCCTTGCGCATTACAAAAAAATTATTCGGCAGTGCCTTGCGCTGTTTCCGCAGGATAAGTCGACCGCCACAGTTCGAATCCGCCATCCATGCTGTAGACGTCGGAAAAGCCTTGGCTGATCAGGTAAGCGGCGGCGCTCTGGCTGGAGTTACCGTGATAGCAGACCACTACGGTCGGTGCGTCGAGGTCGGCGGCACGGATGAAATCCGAGATGGAAACGTTGTCCAGATGCTTCGAGCCGGCGATGTGCAGCGCGGCATAAGTTTGCGGATCGCGAACATCGACCACCACTGCGCCTTGTTCGCGCAGGGCCTGGGCCTGTTCCGGGGGGATACGTTTGAATTCGCTCATGGCGGGCTCCTGTGGCTCGGCTGAAAGCGCAGTCTAGCGCGGGGCGCTGGCTGGCGATGGTTCGGTCATTCGTGGGGCGACTGGCGGCACGGCGGCATGCCCCTGCGCGTCGCATTTACAAGACAGGCGTTCGCCGCTGTCGACATTCATGAGCGTCAAGGCACCGCCCCAGACACAGCCGGTGTCGAGGGCTGAAATCCCTGGCTCGTTGCATTGACCCTCGAGTGCTGCCCAATGGCCGAAAATGATCTTCAGGCCCTTGGTCTTGCGTTCCTTGTGCTGGAACCAGGGTTTGTACCCTGCCGGCGCAGTATCGAGACCTTCCTTGCTCTTGAGGTCAAGCTTGCCCTCGGCGGTGCAAAAGCGCATCCGGGTGAAATAGTTGGTGATTACTCGCAGGCGCGCGATCCCCTTGAGGTCGTTGTCCCATTTCGCCGGATCGTTGCCGTACATGCCATCGAGGTAGGCTGGAAACAGGTTGTCGTCGCGCAGGGCGGTCTCGACCTCGGCAGCGCACTTCAGGGCTTTGCGCAGTGACCATTGCGGCGGAACGCCGGCATGCACCAGCGCAACATTTCGTTGTTCGTCGTAGTGCATGAGTTTTTGCTGGCGCAACCAGTCCAGCAGCTCGGCGCAATCAGGTGCTTCGATGATTTCGCGTAGGGTGTCGGCTTTCTTCAGGCGTTCGATGTTCTGCCCGGCGGCCAGCAAATGCAGGTCGTGGTTGCCGAGTACGCACACCAGCGACTCGCGGATGCCATAGAGAAAACGCAGGGTCTCGAGCGATTGAGGGCCACGGTTGACCAGGTCGCCCACCAGCCACAGGCGATCCTTCGTTGGGTCGAAGGTAACCTGCTTGAGCAGGCATTGCAGGGCCTCAAGGCAGCCTTGGAGGTCGCCGACGGCATACGTCGCCATCAGTGCAGGGCTCCGGGCACCGCCAGGCGGAATGGAGCGATGACAGCGTCGAAATGCTTACCATCATCGGCAATCATTTGATAAGTGCCCTGCATGGTGCCGACCTTGGTGGTCATGACCGTGCCACTGCTGTAGGTGTGGTTATGGCCTGGCTCGATCAACGGTTGCTGGCCAACCACGCCTGCCCCGCGAACTTCTTCGACATGCCCGTCGCCATCGGTGATTACCCAATGCCGCGACAACAGCTTGGCCGGTAACTCGCCGTTATTGTGCACGGTGATGGTGTACGCAAAGGCAAAGCGGGAGTGCTCGGGTTGCGATTGTTCTGCCAGATAGCGAGTGACGACGCTGACGTCGACCTGATAACGAGGATCGGACATGCAAGAGGCCTTAAAAACGAAGCGGGACGCGGGGCGTAGCTGATGGAACTCAGTCTAGGCCAAGTATCGGGTAGTAAACCAGACATGAAGGCTGGTGTCCTACCCGATAACGCTTATCGCCTGTCAGTCGGCGCTGGGCTTGTTCAGGACTTGTTCGCTCAGCGTGTCGGCCAGGCGCACGAAGGCGGCGAGGTCGAGTTGCTCGGGGCGCAGGCTGCCATCGACACCGGCAGCTTCGATTTCGGCATTGCTTAGCAGCAGCTTGAGGGTGTTGCGCAGGGTCTTGCGTCGTTGATTGAAGGCTTCACGCACGACGCGTTCCAGCAGCTTGTGATCCTTGGCCGGGTGCGGCAGCACCGCGTGAGGCACCAGGCGCACGATGGCCGAGTCGACTTTCGGCGGTGGATTGAACGCCCCCGGGCCAACGTTGAACAGGTGTTCGACCCGGCAGTGGTACTGAACCATGATCGATAGCCGACCCCAATCACCACCACCCGGACCTGCGGCCATGCGCTCGACCACTTCCTTTTGCAGCATGAAGTGCATGTCGCGGATCAGGCTGGCGTTGTGCAGGAGGTGAAAAATCAGCGGCGTAGAGATGTTGTACGGCAGGTTGCCGACCACTCGCAGACTGTTCGGTGCCGCGCCAAGGCTGTTGAAGTCGAACTTCAGTGCGTCGCCCTGGTGCAGGTTGAAGTTGCTCTTGCCGGCAAATTGCTGGTTGAGGATCGGGATCAGATCCTTGTCCAGTTCCACCACGTCGAGCTGGGCACCACTGCTGAGCAGGCCTTGAGTCAGCGCGCCCTGGCCCGGCCCGATTTCCAGCAGGCGGTCTTCGGGTTTGGCGTGGATGGAGCGCAGGATTCGGTCGATAACGCCAGCATCATGCAGGAAGTTCTGGCCGAAACGCTTGCGCGCCCGGTGTTGGTAATGCTCGGTCATAAACGGGTCTCGGCCATCTGGTAGGCGGTTTCCAGGGCGACTTGCAGGCTGCCGGTGTCAATCTTGCCGCTGCCGGCCAGATCCAGGGCGGTGCCGTGGTCGACCGAGGTGCGAATGATCGGCAGGCCGAGGGTCACGTTGACTGCCGCGCCGAAACCTTTGTATTTCAGCACGGGCAGGCCCTGGTCGTGGTACATCGCCAGCACCGCATCGCAGTGCTCCAGATATTTTGGGGTAAACAGAGTGTCGGCGGGGAGGGGGCCGCGAAGGTCCATGCCCTCGCCGCGCAAGCGCTCTAATGTGGGTTCGATGATGTCGATTTCTTCATGGCCCAGGTGTCCGCCTTCGCCGGCATGGGGGTTGAGCCCGCAGACCAGGATGCGTGGCCGGGCGATGCCGAATTTTTCTTGCAGATCGGCATGCAGGATTCGTGTGACCCGTTCCAGGCGCTCCGGCGTGATGGCGTCGGCAATCTCGCGCAGGGGCAGGTGAGTGGTGACCAGCGCTACACGCAATCCGCGAGTAGCGAGCATCATCACCACTTGCGCGGTCTGGGTCAGGTCAGCGAGAAACTCCGTGTGCCCGGAAAAAGCGATGCCGGATTCGTTGATCACGCCCTTGTGGACGGGGGCGGTGATCATGCCGGCAAAATGCCCATCCAGGCAGCCCTGGCCAGCGCGGGTGAGGGTCTCCAGAACGAACGCCGCATTGGCCTTGTCCAGTTGCCCGGCCGTGACCCTGGCGTTGAGCGGAGTATCCCAGACGTACAGGCTATTGGCCGGCGCAGGTACATCCGGCCAGCTGTCCGGCGCAACCGGCAGTAGATCGACCACCACGCCCAGCTGCGCGGCCCGCTCAAGGAGCAGGTCGCGGCTGGTAATGGCAATCAGGGGATGAGGCTGGGCTTGCGACGCGAGCAGCAGGCACAGGTCAGGACCTATGCCGGCCGGTTCGCCGGGTGTCAGCGCGAAACGTTTGGGTTTCACTGCGTTGCCTGGTCTGCACCAGGGAGTTTGATCTCTACGTACGCTTCGTCACGGATCTGACGCAGCCAGGTTTGCAGCTCTTCGTCATATTTGCGGTTACGCAATACGGTCATCGCTTGCTGTTCACGGGCCTGACTGGTGCTGTCGGTGGCGCGGCGGCCCAGGACTTCCAGGACGTGCCAGCCATATTGGGTCTGGAATGGCTTGGACAGCTGACCTTGCGGGGTCTTGGCCATCACTTCGCGGAATTCAGGGACCAATGCATTCGGGTCGATCCAGTTCAGGTCACCACCGTTAAGAGCGGAGCCCGGGTCTTCCGAGAAGTTTTTCGCCAGTTCGCCGAAATCTTCTCCCGCTTCGATCCGGGTGTAGAGCGACTGGGCCAGGGCCTTGGTTTTTTCTTCGTCGCGGATCGGGCTGGGTTTGACCAGGATATGACGCACATGCACTTCGTCACGCACCTGGGTCTCGCCGCCACGCTTGTCGAGGATCTTCAGGATGATGAAGCCGCCCGGCGTACGCATCGGTTGGGTAATGTCGCCGACAGCCATGGTGCTGAGCAGGCGATCGAACGGAGGTGGCAGTTGAGCGGCTTTACGCCAGCCCATGTCCCCGCCTTCCAGTGCGGTTTCGCTGGCGGATTTGGCGATTGCCAGTTGACCGAAGTCAGCGCCTTGCTTGAGCTGCTGGTAGACCGCGTCGGCCTGATTGGCTGCATTCTGAATCGCGTCGGAATTGGCGCTTTCCGGCGTAGGAATCAGGATGTTGGCCAGACGGAACTCTTCGGACAGCTGCATTTTGCCCAGATCCGACGCCAGGAAGTTCTTCACTTCTTGCTCGGAGACCTGGATGCGCTCGGCCACACGACGCTGACGCACACGGCTGATGATCATTTCGCGGCGAATCTGGTCACGGGCTTCGTCGTAAGACAGGCCGTCGCGAGTCAGGGCAGCGCGGAACTGATCCACGGACATGTTGTTGCGCTGGGCAATGGTGCCGACAGCCTGGTTCAGCTCTTCATCGGTAATGCGGATCCCCGAGCGTTCGCCGATCTGCAGTTGCAGGTTCTCGACGATCAGACGCTCGAGCACCTGCTGATCCAGCACGTTGGCCGGCGGTACCGCAGCACCGCGCTTGGCGATGGTTTGCTGAACTTCATGGACCCGTTGGTCCAATTGGCTCTGCATGACCACGTCGTTGTCGACGATGGCCACCACTTTATCGATGGACTGTACCGAGGCGTTGGCCGCGGTACCCAGGAACAGCGCGCCCAGCATTAGCGGGCGCAGACAATCAGAAAGCTTGGTCTTCACGTTCACGATAACCTTGGATGCCTTTGTCGAGGAAGCTCTCTACTTTAGAGCCGGTGAGGCCGCCGAGTCCCTTCAGAACGATTTGGAGGAAGATGCCATGGTCGCCTTTTTCGTTTTCCGGCGCGTCCTGACTGGTTTCGTCATAGTCGACCCAGTAACGGTTGATCAGGCGCAATTTCCAGCAGCAATTGTCGTACTCGAAACCACCGAAGGCTTCCAGGGTACGGTTGCGGTTGTAGTCATATTGCCAGCGGCTGATCAGGTTCCATTGCGGCACGATCGGCCACATCACCGAGAAGTCGTGCTGCTGGATCTTGTAGTAGTCCTTCACGTAGCCAGGTTGACCCGGAGTGCCGTAGTCACCGCCGCCCACCGACCATTGACCGGTGTTCTGGTCGTAACGGACCTGGTCATTGCGATAGCGATAGCCGGCGTTGATAACCTTGTTCGGGTTGTCTTCAGGCTGGTAGTGGAACATCGCGCTGCCCGAGCGAGGGCTGCGGCTGTCCGGGTCCCAGTTGTAATCGGCGGTGGTGCGCCAATCGCGGTTCCAGCGGTATTCGTATTCCAGGGCGTAAGGCGAAACGTCCGACTGTGCGTCCTTGCGGGTATTGGCATCGATGCCGGGCAGCTGGACCTTGCGATCCTTGAAGTAGAGAGCCTGGCCGACGCTGATGCGTTGACGTTCGAAACCGTTGTCTTCAATCCAGCGGTTGGTGATGCCCAGCGACAGTTTGTTCTCGTCGCCGACACGGTCGGAGCCGGAGAAACGATTGTCGCGGAACAGCGACGCGTAATTGAAGGTGTACTCGCTGGTGTCGAAGACTGGAATGTCTTCCTGATCCGTTTCCGGAACGTAGAGGTAAAACAGGCGCGGCTCAAGGGTCTGGCGGTAGTTTTTGCCGAACCATTGGGTGTTGCGGTCGAAGTACAGGCCGCTGTCGATGCTGGCAATCGGCACGCCACGGTTCTGGTTGCTGTCGAAGGTGCCGTTGAGTCGGTCCTGTTCTGCGCTCTGCGCGGCAATCTCGGATTTGCCTGTACCGTCCAGGTCCAGCTGGTACTGCGTGTACTGATACTTGAGCGTTGGTTTCACGAAACCATACGTCCAGTCCAGCGGCAGGCTCACGGCTGGCGCCAGGTTGAGACGGTCGCCAGTGGCGCGTGCCAGGCCTTGGACGTTGGTGTCCAGGCGCGGGCTTAAATTGCCGTTTTCGTCCGAGAAGTTGCCGGTTTTCAGATCCCGGTCAAACCTCACGAGCTCGGTGTTATACGAGAAGTCCAGGCCGCCCGGATGGTAGGGCAGCGCACCATCGAAGGTGATCTGCGGCAAACGATCATACGGTGTGATATTCGAGACGGTCGCCAGCTGATAAGCCTGGGCGTTGACGCGAGCGGTGTAACTGTCGCCGCGATAGCTGACGGAACCTTGCTGGTTCACGTAATCAGAGCTTTTCACGCCAATCTGGTCAGTCTGCAGATCCTGGAAGTAATACGGATCGCTGATTTTGGTGTAGTCGACCTGGGAGAAGACGCGCGAGTCGAGGCCGCCCTTGTGTTGCCAGTTGTACATGTAGCGGGTTTTTTCGTAGTCGGTCTGCAGCTTGCGATCGTCATTCTCGTCGTTGAGGTACGCGGCGCCGAACTGACCTTCGCTGGACGGGGTCAGGTAACGGAACTCGCCTTCCATCAACAAGCCGCGCTTGCTCATGTAGCGCGGGTACAACGTGGCATCGTAGTTCGGTGCCAGGTTGAAGTAATACGGGGTGACCAGCAAGAAGCCGGTATCGCTGCCGGTACCGATGGTCGGCGGCAGGAAGCCCGACTGGCGACGGTCATCGATCGGGAAATAGATATACGGCGTGTACAGGACCGGAATGTCCTTGACCCGCAGTGTCACGTTGGTCGCGGTGCCGAAGCCGGTGGCCGGGTTCAGGGTGATGTTGTTGCCCTTGAGCTGCCAGGCGTTGCTGTTCGGTTCGCAGGTGGTGTACGTACCATCCTTTAGGCGGATGATCGCGTTTTCGGCGCGTCTGGCGTACAGCGCGCTGCCGCGAATGCGCGATTTGTGCATCACGTATTCGGCGTTGTCGACCTTGGCTTCACCGGTGTCGAGCTGTACATCGGCGTGGTCGCCGACGATCAGTGCGCCGTTGTCGCGAACGCGCACGTTACCGCTCAGTTCGCCACGGCTCTCGGCCTGGTAGAGATTCGCTTCGTCGGCTTCGACCTGCATGCTGCCCTGACGCATGACCACGTCGCCGGCCAGGGTAGCGACCTGCTCCTCCTGCTTATAGCGAGAGGCTTTGGCGCCGATAAAGGTTGGCGCGTCACTTTTATCCGTCTTGTCATTCATGCCAGGACGAATCGGTTCGACATAGGAACCCGCGCAGTAAGGACCGGTTTCAGCCAGTTGCGCTGCCGTGAGGTTCTCACGTGGAACCCAGTCGAGGTGACTGTAGTCTTCACTACGCGATTTCAGGCCGCGGCCCTTGGCTTCGGTCACCAGTACTGGCTTGGCACCGGTGTCTTGACTGACACTGCCGTCAGCCGGCGTCTCGCCACCCGCGCTGACAGGGCTGCCCTCATGGGCGGGGCGCGGTGGCAAGGCAGCTGCTGGAGATTTCGGTGCACAGTTCCAGGCACCCGAAGCAGAGACGGAGCAGTCATACTGTTCCGCGGCGGCCACGAACGAAGTGGCGAACGGTTGCAGTGCCAGCAGACTGCCGGTCACCAACAACGGAAATTTTTTACGAAACGCGGGGGATTTCAATGCCATCTTATTAGTCCGGGCTTCCTGCGTGCCATCTGCCCGCGGTGTGGGCCGCACGCCTCTCGATGGTCTGAAAAAGATGCTGGATAATAAAGCATGACCCGCTTGACGGCTAGCGCCGTCGGAGACCCTTGCAATGCCTGACCAAGATGTACGTTTGCAACACCTGAAAGTTTGGCTCGATGAGCAGTTGCCGATCCTCTTTGCAGAACAAGGCTGGGGAGCCGTGCCCCCGGCCACGTTGACCGCAGCCAGTAGCGACGCGAGTTTCCGGCGCTACTTTCGCTGGGAAGGCGAGGGCAGAAGCTTTGTTGTGATGGACGCTCCGCCCCCTAAGGAAAACTGCAAACCCTTCGTGGATATTGCTTTTCTGCTGGCGAAATCCGGAATAAATGTGCCGAAAATCTATGCCGAAGACCTTGAACGTGGGTTTCTGTTGCTCAATGACCTGGGCAACAAGACTTATCTGGACGTGATTGACAGCGAAAATGCCGACGACTTGTTCAAGGATGCCGTGCAAGCGCTGCTGGCTTTTCAGCAGTTGCCGATGGTCGCACCGCTGCCGAGTTATGACGTGGCCTTGTTGCGACGCGAGCTGGAATTGTTTCCCGAATGGTACGTGAAGTGCGAGCTGGGTATCGAGTTCGACCCGGCTCAGCAAATGCTCTGGCAGCAGGTCAGCGAGTTATTGATCGATAGCGCCCTGGCCCAGCCCAAGGTCCTGGTGCATCGCGATTACATGCCGCGCAACCTGATGCTCAGTGAGCCGAATCCGGGGGTGCTCGATTTCCAGGATGCGGTCTATGGCCCGGTGACTTACGACGTGACCTGCCTGTTCAAGGATGCGTTCCTCAGCTGGCCCGAGGAGCGTGTACGCGGCTGGCTGGAAGATTACTGGCGGCAGGCGGGCGATCTCGGGATCCCGGTTCAGCCCGACGTCGAGGATTTCCTGCGCGCCAGCGACCTGATGGGTGTGCAACGCCACTTGAAAGTGATCGGCATCTTCGCCCGGATCTGCCACCGCGACGGCAAGCCGCGTTACCTGGGGGATGTGCCGCGCTTCTTTGCGTACATGGAAGCCGTGGTCGCGCGCCGTCCCGAATTGGCTGAGCTGGGTGTATTGCTGGCCAGTCTGCGCGCTGGAGCGAATGCATGAAGGCGATGATTCTGGCGGCAGGCAAAGGCGAGCGCATGCGCCCGTTGACCCTGACCACGCCAAAACCGCTGGTTCGCGCCGGCGGGGTGCCGCTGATCGAGTATCACCTGCGCGCGCTGGCCGCCGCGGGTTTTACCGAGATCGTGATCAATCACGCCTGGCTCGGCCAGCAGATCGAAGACTACCTGAGCGACGGCTCGCAGTATGGCGTGAGTATTCAATACTCGCCGGAAGGTGAGCCGCTCGAAACCGGCGGCGGGATCTTCCGCGCGTTGCCATTGCTGGGGAATGAAGCCTTTTTAGTGGTCAACGGTGACATCTGGACTGATTACGACTTCAGCCTGTTGCATCGGCCCATTGCCGGGCTGGCTCATCTGGTGCTGGCCGATAATCCGGCCCATCACCCGGCCGGGGACTTCAATCTGATCGACGGACAGGTGCGTGACGGTCTGTCGGGCTCTGCCACCCTGACCTACAGCGGCGTCGCGGTGCTGCACCCGCAGCTGTTCGCCGGTTGCGCGGCAGGGGCTTTCAAGCTTGCGCCGCTGCTGCGCACCGCCATGGCAGACGGGCAAGTGTCCGGCGAGCACCTGAACGGAGTCTGGGTAGATGTCGGCACACACGAGCGTCTGGCTGAAGTGGACACTCTGATAGAAGCGAGACGCTGAGATGCTGTGGCCAGGGACTCTGATCGGAGCCGGAGCGGGCTATGCCATTGCCAGCATTCCGGGGGCCATGCTCGGCGCTTTGCTGGGCCAGGCGCTGGATCGGCGCCTGCAACTGCAGAGCTGGGCGGATGTGCGAGAAAAGTTCGGCGGCCGGCCGACGCTGCGCAACGATGAACTGTTGTTCGTGTTGTTGGGACGGCTGGCCAAGTGCGATGGGCGGGTGGTGGATGGCCACATCCAGCAGGCGCGCCAGGAGATGCGCTCGCTGGAAATGACCGAATCGGCACAGCGACGTGCAATTGCGGCGTTCAATCGCGGGAAGTCGGGGCATGACCGGTTGCGCGGTCATATGCGCCGCTTGAGTGCTCAACCCCATGCCGCCGAAGGCGTCTTGCGTGCGTGTTGGCGGATGATCTGGGCCGATGGCCGCGCCGGTGTGGGTGAGCTTGAGCTGGTAGCCCAGTGGGGTCATTGGCTGGGCTGGACCCGGCAACAGGTGCAAGCGTTGGCCAACGACTATGAACCGCAGAAGCGTCCGTCGATCAGCGGCGCCGTGACCTATCAAGAGGCTTTGCGGCTATTGGGCGTGTCCGCCACCAGCGAGCCGGCGCAGATCAAGCGCGCGTATCGACGCCTGCTCAGCCGCCATCATCCGGACAAGATCGCCGGCAGTGGTGCGACGGCGTTGCAGGTTCGCGAGGCGACCGACAAAACCCGTGAACTGCATACGGCCTACACATTGATTCGTGAGCGGCGGGATTTTCGCTAGAAGGAAAGGGTTTTGTTGTCTGTAATGCCGCCTTCGCGAGCAAGCCCGCTCCCACATTAGATCTTCAGGGACACAGAAGCTGTGGACGACCGAGATCAATGTGGGAGCGGGCTTGCCCGCGATGAGGGCGACTCGGTCTATCGGTTTTCCGCAGGCTGAGGATTCAACCACCCCCGAACCCGACGGACCAATTGCTCTTGCTCAGCCTTGGTGTCACCCGGCAAGGCCTTGAGCGACACCTGGCTGAAACCCGAAGCCTTCAAACGTTTGCTCGCCTGCAAACGTTCCAGCGCCGCGTTGCGATCCACCGGCTTATCCCTGTAGAAAATGTCTGCAGTCGGCAGCTTCAATGTGGGTGTGAGTTCAGCCAGTCCGGGTTTCGCGCTAACTGGCGTCCGGGCGGCGACCATCACCAGTTTTTCGACCTGCGGGGGCTGTTTTTCGCTCAGGTAGCGCGCGGTCCAGTAAGCACCGGTGCCATGACCCAAGACAACGATACTGCGGGCGCTTTGCTGTTCGGCGTAGGCAATGGCCGCGTCGATGCGGGCGAAGATTCGTTCGGCGTCAGCCCCGGCCCGTTCCTCGGTGGTTTCGACGATCGCCTTGTCCGCCACCTCCGCTTCGCCGCCAACGGCCTGCTCGATGGGCGCGGCGGTGGTGGCATCCTTGCTGCCGGTCTCGGGCGCTTTGAGCGTTGGCGGCATTTCAGCGATACGTGGCGCAATGGCATCGCTTTGCGGGTCCGGCAAGGTGATACTCAGGCTGCTCCACCCGGCATCCGGCAATGTGCGCCGCAATGGAGCGATTGCTTGCGGCCAGTCAACGGTTTCGCCAGCGCCCGGGATGATAATCACCGCGCCTTTGGGGCTGGCGGTATTGGCCGGTTTCCACAGGGCCAGAAAGGTATCGGCGCCGGCTTGCAGTTGTTGCTGTTCCTGGACCGGGACCTGTCGCTCAAGGGCGGTCGCGTCTTCCTGGCTTCGCTCTGGCAACGGCGGGCGCTCAAGCGGTTTTTCTGCGGTTTTTCCCGCGGCACCGGAAGCCTGATCGGCCGCCTCGACGGAAAAGGCCCAAGGCAGGATCAGCGACAGGCACAATGCTGGCAATGCCAGGCGGTAGACAGGGAGCATCGGATAGTCCAGGCCAGAAGTGATTCTGCAGCCTAATGGGTTGGTCAGTATTTGTCAGTGTGGGACTTCTATGATGCGTTTTCGCTGCCTTTGGGTTATCGGCTGTTTGTGGTTCCCCTCGCTGAGCTGGGCGGCGTCCGCGCCTCCAGCGCACGTCACGCCATTGTCCACGGACCAGCAGCAATGGCTGGCCGAGCATCGTGAATTGCGCGTCGGACTGTTGCTGCAAGTGCCTTACGCCCAATACGATCGCCGCTTGCAGCGCCTGTCGGGGATTAACGTCGAGCTGATGCAATGGCTGGCCAAATCACTCAAGGTTGAACTGAGATGGCGGCACTTTTCCGACCTTGCGCAGTTGGAAGCCGCTGCGCGTGAAGGGGCAATCGATATCGCTCCAGGGCTGAGTCAAACCCCTGGCGGTCTGCGTCTCTGGCAGTTTTCCGATCCGTACATGCGGGTACCGCAGCTGGTGGTCAGCGACCAGAAAAGCACCGGCACAGTGGAGCTGGAAAAACTCGACAGTCAGACCCGCGTCGCCGTGCGCATGCCCAGCGCCACGGCCGATTACCTGCGCGGCAATTATCCGCATTTGAACCTCCAGGGCGTACCGATCGAGCGCCAGGCACTGCAACTGTTGACGAATCAGCAAGCCAGTTACGCCGTGGTCGATGAAGCCCAGCTGGGACGCCTGTCCGTCGAGCCCGAGTTCGCCGCGCTGGTCGTGGTCGGTGACATTGGCCTGCCGCAACTGCTGCGGGTGGCCACGCGCCGGGACTGGCCGGAGCTGGCCGGTATCGTCGAAAGCGCATTGCGGGCGATCCCGGCCAAGGATCTGGAACAGTTGCACAGTCAATGGCTGCAACCCAAGTACCCGCGGCTGACCGAATCGCCGGGTTTCTGGCAAAACCTGTCTCTGCTGTTGACCGTGCTGATGCTGAGCAGCATGGCCATCGTGTTCTGGCAACGTCGGCAGCAGCACAGTCTGGAGCAACGGTTATTGGCGGCGCGGGAAGACATTGCCCTGCGTACTGCCAGCGAAGAAGCCTTGCGCCTTACGCAGTTTTCCATCGACCAGAGCACCGTCGGCATTCTCTGGGTCAACTGGGACAGCCGTGTGCGCTACGCCAACCACGCGGCCGAGACCATGTTGGGCTATCCGGCAGGCGGGATCATCGACAGACCGTTGATCGACTTTGAGCCGGGTCTGCACATGGACCGCTGGTTGAACCTGTGGAAGCGCGCCCGGGCCAGTGAAGAGGGCCCGCAAAGTTTCGAGACCCACTGCGTGCGCGCCGATGGCAGCATTCTGCCAGCGGATGTTTCGTTGAGCTTCCTGCGTTTTCGCGACGGCGAATACCTGGTGGTTTACCTCAATGATGTCACCGAACGTCGCCGCGCCCTGGCTGCGCTGCAGGAAAGCGAAGCGCGACTGCAAGGGATCGCCGCCAATGTTCCGGGACTGGTCTTCCGGCTGGAGCGTGCGCCGGTCACCGGGCAGATCGACTTTGCCTACATCAGTGAAGGCAGCGAGAGCCTGGTAGGTTACTCGCCGACCGTCCTGGCTCATCGCGACAAAGGCTTGCGCAGTCTGGTGCATCCGGACGATAAGGCCAGCTATCACCAGACTCAGGACCATGCGCTGGACACCGACAGCGACTGGTCGTGGCAAGGACGGATTCTCACCCGTTCGGGCGAGCAACGCTGGGCGGAGATCAAGGCCATTACCCGCCGGCTCGAAGACGGTGCCTATGTCTGGGACGGCATTGTCTGGGACATCAGCGAGAGCAAGCGCATCGAGCTGGAACTGGCCAGCTCCCGGGGACAATTGCGTGAGTTGTCCGCTCACCTGGAGAGTGTGCGGGAGGAGGAAAAGGCGCACATCGCCCGGGAAGTTCATGACGAGCTGGGTCAGATGTTGACCGTGTTGAAGCTGGAAACGTCCATGTGCGAACTGGCCTACGCCCAGCTCGATCCCGGTCTGAACGAACGCTTGAACAGCATGAAGCGCTTGATCGCTCAGTTGTTCCAACTGGTGCGCGATGTGGCGACGGCGCTGCGCCCACCGATTCTCGATGCCGGGATTGCATCGGCCATCGAATGGCAGGCCCGCCGTTTCGAGGCGCGTACGCAGATTCCGTGTCTGGTGCAGGTGCCGGACAATCTGCCAGTGCTCAGTGATGCCAAGGCGATTGGCTTGTTCCGGATCCTTCAGGAAGCGCTGACCAATGTCATGCGCCATGCCCGGGCGCATACTGTCGAGCTGACATTGGCGCTGGAAGGCGACGAGTTGTGCCTGACGGTCAGTGATGATGGCGTAGGATTCGTCCCCGCCACCGGCAGGTCGACATCCTTTGGTGTGGTCGGCATGCGCGAGCGGGTGTTGATCATGGGCGGTCAACTGTCGCTTGAAAGTGAGCCGGGGGAAGGCACGACCTTGAGTGTGCGAGTGCCGGTGGGTGAAGCCTGAAGATAAAGTGGTGTCTGTGCCGACGTCTTCGCGAGCAGGTCGAATCGTCGCACCGTCGCTCCCACAGGGGTTCGGTAAGTGCACAAATCTCTGGAACACCGAAGTCCAATGTGGGAGCGAGCCTGCTCCGGGCGGCGTTCCGACGAATGATCTTGAATCTGGAGAAGAACGTGATCCGTGTACTGGTAGCCGAAGACCACACCATCGTCCGCGAAGGCATCAAGCAGTTGATCGGCCTGGCCAAGGACCTTCTGGTGGTAGGGGAGGCGAGCAATGGCGAGCAGTTGCTCGAAACCTTGCGTCATGTTCCCTGCGAAGTGGTGTTGCTGGATATCTCCATGCCTGGGGTCAATGGTCTGGAAGCCATTCCGCGGATTCGCGCAATGAACAATCCACCGGCGATTCTGGTGTTGTCGATGCACGACGAAGCCCAAATGGCCGCCCGTGCGTTGAAGGTCGGCGCCGCCGGTTACGCCACCAAGGACAGCGATCCGGCCCTGCTCCTGACCGCGATCCGCAAAGTCGCCGCGGGCGGGCGTTACATTGATCCGGACCTGGCCGATCGCATGGTCTTCGAAGTCGGTCTTACCGACTCGCGGCCGTTGCACTCGTTGCTCTCGGAGCGTGAATTCTCGGTGTTCGAACGCCTGGCGCAAGGCGCCAACGTCAACGACATCGCCCAGCAACTGGCTTTGAGCAGCAAGACCATCAGCACCCACAAGGCGCGACTGATGCAGAAGCTCAACATCACCTCCCTGGCGGAACTGGTGAAGTACGCGATGGAGCACAAGCTCCTCTAATACATCGAATCCCACTGATTCACTGCAACCCCCTGTGGGAGCGAGCTTGCTCGCGATAGCGGCGGGTCAGTGACAGAAATGCTGAATGTGCTGCCGTCATCGCGAGCAAGCTCGCTCCCACAGGGATAGTGGTGGCATGTCCATTTACGACACGCCTTCAAATCCGCTTTTGCCCGGTCTTGTGGCTTGCAGCTTCAAACCTGCCGCTGTCTCTATCTATTCCCGCCATCCTTGTAGGGCAATCCCTACCCCCAACCTTCCATCCGGCTGAGGCCATTCTCTCCTGCGCCCCGATTTGCGTGGTCACTGGTGTCCACTAGGCTTAGTCCACAGCAGTCATCAACAACAAAGGTGTGGGTATGAGCCAGGTCGATTCAAGCGCAGGGGCCAGCGACATTCTGGTCAGCTTTCGTGGAGTGCAGAAGAGCTACGACGGCGAGAACCTGATCGTCAAAGACCTCAACCTGGACATTCGCAAAGGCGAATTCCTCACCTTGCTCGGGCCGTCCGGCTCCGGCAAGACCACCAGCCTGATGATGCTCGCCGGTTTTGAGACCCCGACCGCCGGCGAAATCCTGCTGGCCGGGCGCTCCATCAACAACGTGCCGCCGCACAAGCGCGACATCGGCATGGTGTTCCAGAACTACGCGTTGTTCCCGCACATGACGGTGGCCGAGAACCTGGCGTTCCCGTTGACCGTGCGCGGTTTGAACAAGAACGATGTCAGCGACAAGGTCAAAAAAGTCCTGAGCATGGTCCAGCTCGATGCGTTCGCCCAGCGTTATCCGGCGCAGTTGTCCGGTGGTCAGCAACAACGTGTGGCCCTGGCCCGTGCCTTGGTGTTCGAACCGCAACTGGTGCTGATGGACGAACCTCTCGGTGCGCTGGACAAACAATTGCGCGAACACATGCAGATGGAGATCAAGCATCTGCACCAGCGCCTGGGCGTAACGGTGGTCTACGTGACCCACGACCAGGGCGAAGCCCTGACCATGTCCGACCGTGTGGCGGTATTCCATCAGGGCGAAATCCAGCAGATCGCTGCGCCACGTTCCCTCTATGAAGAACCGAAGAACACCTTCGTCGCCAACTTCATCGGCGAGAACAACCGTCTCAATGGCCGCTTGCATAGCCACACCGGTGACCGCTGCGTCGTCGAGCTCGGTCGCGGTGAAAAGGTTGAAGCCCTGGCGGTCAATGTCGGCAAGACCGGCGAGCCCGTCACGCTGTCGATTCGCCCGGAACGCGTGAGCCTCAATGGTTCGAGCGAATCCTGCGTCAACCGCTTCTCGGGGAGGGTGGCGGAATTCATCTATTTGGGCGACCACGTCCGGGTTCGCCTGGAAGTCTGCGGCAAGACCGACTTCTTCGTGAAACAACCGATTGCCGAGCTCGATCCCAAGCTGGCGGTTGGCGACGTGGTACCGCTTGGCTGGCAGGTCGAACACGTTCGCGCGCTCGACCCGCTTCTAGAGGCGCATTGATCGCCCTCCTGCTTCAACAACACCAACCCTGCACGTGGAGAGAACAATAAATGTTGAGATCCCTGAAATTCACCGCTTTGGTCATGGGCATGATCGGTGCGGCACACGCGATGGCGGCGGGCCCGGACCTGACCGTGGTGTCCTTTGGCGGGGCGAACAAGGCGGCGCAGGTCAAAGCCTTCTACGCACCGTGGGAAGCGGCAGGCAACGGCAAGATCGTGGCGGGCGAGTACAACGGCGAGATGGCCAAGGTCAAGGCCATGGTCGACACCAAGAGCGTGTCCTGGGACCTGGTGGAAGTTGAATCGCCGGAACTGTCCCGTGGTTGCGACGAAGACATGTTCGAGCAACTCGATCCCGCGCTGTTCGGCAAGAATGAAGACTATGTCAAAGGCGCTATCCAGCCGTGCGGCGTGGGCTTCTTCGTGTGGTCGACCGTGCTGGCCTACAACGCCGACAAGCTGAAAACCGCACCGACCAGCTGGGTCGATTTCTGGGACACCAAGAAATTCCCGGGTAAACGCGGCCTGCGTAAAGGCGCCAAGTACACCCTGGAATTCGCACTGATGGCTGATGGCGTTGCGCCGAAAGACGTCTACAAAGTGCTGGCCGGCAAGGATGGTCAGGATCGCGCGTTCAAGAAGCTCGATGAGCTCAAACCAAGCATTCAGTGGTGGGAAGCCGGCGCACAACCGCCGCAATACCTCGCTTCCGGTGACGTGGTCATGAGCTCGGCCTACAACGGCCGGATCGCTGCGGTGCAGAAAGAAAGCAACCTGAAAGTGGTGTGGAACGGCGGCATCTACGACTTCGACGCCTGGGCCATTCCAAAAGGTCTGGACGCCAAGCGCGCTGAAGCGGCGAAGAAATTCATCGCGTTCTCGGTGCAGCCGCAACAGCAGAAGACCTATTCGGAAAACATCGCTTACGGCCCGGCCAACGTACAAGCCGTGCCGCTGTTGGCCAAGGATATCCTGAAGGACATGCCGACCACCCCGGAAAACATCGCCAACCAGGTGCAGATCGACGTCAGCTTCTGGGCTGACAACGGCGAGCAACTGGAACAGCGTTTCAATTCCTGGGCTGCAAAATAAGACCACCCCGTGGGCTTATCCACTCCTGTAGGAGCGTGGCTTGCCCGCGAAGACGGCGTGTCAGTCAGCATCAATGTTGAATGTGCCGACGCTTTCGCGGGCAAGCCACGCTCCTACAGGGGTGATGTGTAGCGATTAAGAACAGAGGTGGCTTGCCTTCCTTTGCAACGATCAAAGATTTCCGGAGTACGCCATGGCCACCGCCATTCCCCTGAACGCGGGCACAGACCCCACCTTGAAGCAGCGGCTCAAGCATGCCGAGCGGATCAACCGCTGGAAGGCCCAGGCGTTGATCGCGCCGCTGGTGCTGTTTCTGCTGCTGGTGTTCCTGGTGCCGATCGTGGCGCTGCTCTACAAAAGCGTCGGTAACCCGGAAGTGGTCGGCGGCATGCCGCGCACCGTGGCGGCCATCGCCAGCTGGGACGGCCGCGGCCTGCCCGCTGAACCGGTTTACAAGGCGGCCAGTGAAGACCTGGCCGCAGCCCGCAAGAATCAGACCTTGGGCGACCTGTCCAAGCGCTTGAACATGGAGTTGGCCGGCTATCGCAGCCTGCTGACCAAAACCGCACGCGCCTTGCCGTTCGCCACCGAACCGGCCTCTTATAAAGAAGCGCTGGAAGGTCTCGACGAGCGCTGGGGCGACCCGGCCTACTGGCAAGCCGTACGCCGCAACACCAGCAGCATTACGCCGTACTACCTGCTGGCGGCGGTGGACCACCGGATCGACGACCTCGGCGAAATCGCCCCCGCCACCCCCGATCAGGCCATCTACCTCGATATCTTCGCCCGAACCTTCTGGATGGGCCTGATCATCACCGTGATCTGCCTGGTGCTGGCTTATCCATTGGCCTATCTGCTGGCGAACTTGCCATCGCGGCAAAGCAACCTGCTGATGATTCTCGTTCTGCTGCCGTTCTGGACCTCGATTCTGGTGCGGGTCGCGGCGTGGATCGTGCTGCTGCAATCGGGCGGCCTGATCAACAGCGGTCTGATGGCCATGGGCATCATCGATAAGCCGCTGGAGCTGGTGTTCAACCGTACCGGGGTCTACATCTCGATGGTGCACATCCTGCTGCCATTCATGATCCTGCCGATCTACAGCGTGATGAAAGGCATCTCGCCGACTTACATGCGTGCGGCGATTTCCCTCGGCTGCCACCCGTTCGCCAGTTTCTGGCGGGTGTACTTCCCGCAAACCTATGCCGGCGTCGGCGCCGGTTGCCTGTTGGTGTTCATCCTTGCCATCGGCTACTACATCACCCCGGCCTTGCTGGGCAGCCCGAACGATCAAATGGTCAGTTACTTCGTCGCCTTCTACACCAACACCAGCATCAACTGGGGCATGGCGACCGCGCTCGGTGGGCTGCTGCTGTTGGCGACCGTGGTGCTGTATCTGATTTACAACTGGCTGGTGGGCGCCAGTCGCCTGCGCCTGAGCTAAGGGGGGAATGAAATGCTGAGTCCTTATATGTCGCCCATTGAGCGGGTGTGGTTCTACAGCTTGCGGATTCTCTGCGGCTTGATCCTGTTGTTCCTGATCCTGCCGGTGCTGGTGATCATTCCGCTGTCGTTCAACTCAGGGAGTTTCCTGGTGTACCCGCTGCAAGGCTTCTCGCTGCAGTGGTACCACGACTTTTTCGCTTCGGCGGAATGGATGCGGGCGCTGAAGAACAGCATCATCGTCGCCCCGGCGGCCACGGTGCTGGCGATGATCTTCGGTACGCTGGCGGCGATTGGCCTGACCCGTGGCGACTTCCGGGGCAAGCCGCTGGTGATGGCGCTGGTGATTTCGCCGATGGTGGTGCCGGTGGTGATCATCGGTGTGGCCAGCTATCTGTTCTTCGCCCCGCTGGGGCTGGGCAACAGCTTCTTCTCTCTGATCGTGGTGCATGCGGTGTTGGGTGTGCCGTTCGTGATCATTACGGTGTCGGCGACGTTGCAGGGGTTTAATCAAAACCTGGTGCGGGCCGCTGCAAGCCTGGGGGCTTCACCGCTGACGGCGTTCCGTCGCGTGACCTTGCCGTTGATCGCTCCCGGGGTGATTTCCGGTGCGCTGTTCGCGTTCGCCACCTCGTTCGATGAAGTGGTGGTGACCCTGTTCCTCGCCGGTCCCGAGCAAGCGACCTTGCCACGACAGATGTTCAGCGGTATCCGCGAAAATCTCAGCCCGACCATTGCCGCCGCGGCAACGTTGTTGATCGCCTTCTCGGTGATCCTGTTGCTGACCCTGGAATGGCTGCGTGGCCGCAGCGAAAAACTGCGTACCGCCCAGGTCTGACACCGGTCGTTATATTTGACGCCGCCCCCTGTAGGAGCCGGCTTGCTGGCGAATGGCACAACGCGGTTCACCTGACACACGGCGTTATGCTATTCGCCAGCAAGCCGGCTCCTACAGGGACAATGCGTAAATCGAGCACCGTCGATATCGAAAAGATCTACCGGGCGGTCTACTGATTATCGCGTCACGGTGCGCGCGTCAAAGCATGCGGTATACAATGCGCGCCATCGAGATTCTGCTCAAAAAAGGTGCGTCATGCAGCCCTTCGTCATTGCTCCGTCGATTCTCTCCGCCGATTTCGCCCGTCTGGGTGAGGAAGTGGACAACGTCCTGGCCGCCGGCGCCGACTTCGTTCACTTCGATGTCATGGACAACCATTACGTGCCGAACCTGACCATCGGCCCGATGGTCTGCGCCGCGCTGCGCAAGTACGGCGTGACCGCGCCGATCGACGCGCACCTGATGGTCAGCCCGGTGGACCGCATTGTCGGCGACTTCATCGAGGCCGGCGCGACTTACATCACCTTCCACCCGGAAGCCACGCAGCACGTCGACCGCTCCCTGCAGTTGATCCGCGAAGGCGGCTGCAAGTCGGGCCTGGTGTTCAATCCGGCCACGCCGCTGGACGTGCTCAAGTACGTGATGGACAAGGTCGACATGATCTTGCTGATGAGCGTCAACCCGGGCTTCGGCGGGCAGAAGTTCATTCCAGGCACCCTCGACAAGCTGCGTGAAGCGCGGGCACTGATCGATGCCTCCGGTCGTGATATCCGCCTGGAAATCGACGGCGGCGTGAACGTGAACAACATTCGCGAAATCGCCGCCGCTGGTGCCGATACCTTCGTCGCCGGCTCGGCGATCTTCAATGCACCGAACTACCAAGAGGTGATTGAAAAGATGCGTTCCGAACTGGCGCTGACCCGCCCATGAGTGGCTTTGAGCAGCTATTCCCGGGCGCTCTGCCGCGGCTGGTGATGTTCGATCTGGATGGCACGCTGGTCGATTCGGTCCCCGACCTCGCGGCGGCTGTGGATAACATGCTGCTCAAACTCGGCCGCGCACCTGCCGGGATCGAGTCGGTGCGCGATTGGGTCGGCAACGGTGTGCACATGCTGGTGCGCCGGGCACTGGCCAACCACATCGACGCCGAGGGGGTCGATGAGGTCGAGGCCGAGCATGCCTTGGAGTTGTTCAACGGCTTTTATGAGGACGGTCACGAGCTGACGGTGGTTTACCCTGGCGTGCGTGACACCCTCAAGTGGCTGAACAAGCAAGGCGTGGAAATGGCCCTGATCACCAACAAGCCGGAGCGCTTCGTCGCACCGCTGCTGGATCAGATGAAAATCGGTCGTTACTTCAAATGGATCATCGGTGGCGACACCTTGCCACAGAAGAAACCGGACCCGGCCGCACTGTTTTTCGTCATGAAAATGGCCAACATTCCGGCATCCCAGTCGTTGTTCGTCGGCGACTCGCGCAGCGATGTACAGGCGGCGAAAGCGGCGGGGGTCAAATGCGTGGCGCTCAGTTATGGCTATAACCATGGCCGGCCGATTGCCGAAGAGTCGCCGGCGCTGGTGATCGACGATCTGCGCAAGCTAATTCGCGGTTGCCTGGATCCGGCCGCTGAGATAACGTTGGCCGACGCTGTCCAACCCCCTTCTGGAAACGCCATCGTGGTGGTCACTCGCAAACTCTGGATGAAAGTCATCAAGGCCCTGGCCCGCTGGCGTTGGCGCGCCTGACTTGTTCCTGGCCGGCATCCCGGCGCGTTTGCATACCTGACTGTCAGACCCTCAAGCCACGAGGCTACCCCATGATCCGCGAAGAATTCCTGCGTTTGGCCGCTGCCGGCTACAACCGCATCCCGCTTGCCTGCGAAACCCTGGCCGACTTCGACACCCCGCTGTCGATCTACCTGAAACTGGCCGATGAGCCGAACTCCTACCTGCTCGAATCGGTGCAGGGCGGCGAAAAGTGGGGCCGTTATTCGATCATTGGTTTGCCATGCCGCACCGTGCTGCGGGTTCACGATCATCACGTCAGCGTGACCCACGACGGCGTCGAGATCGAAAGCCATGAAGCTGAAGACCCGCTGACCTTCGTCGAAGAGTTCAAGGCCCGTTACAACGTGCCGACCATCCCCGGCCTGCCGCGTTTCAATGGCGGCCTGGTGGGGTACTTCGGGTACGACTGCGTACGTTATGTGGAGAAGCGTCTGGGCAAATGCCCGAACCCGGATCCGCTGGGCGTGCCGGACATTCTGTTGATGGTCTCCGACGCGGTGGTGGTGTTCGACAACCTCGCCGGCAAGATGCACGCGATTGTCCTGGCCGATCCGTCGCAGGCCGATGCTTTCGAACTCGGACAGGCACGTCTTGAAGCGCTGCTGGAAAAACTCCGTCAGCCGATCGCACCACGCCGAGGCCTGGATTTCAGCAAGCAGCAGTCTGCCGATCCGGTATTCCGTTCAAGCTTCACCCAGGACGATTACGAAAAAGCCGTCGACACCATCAAGGAATACATCCTGGCCGGTGACTGCATGCAGGTCGTACCGTCCCAACGCATGTCGATCGACTTCAAGGCTGCGCCGATCGATCTGTACCGGGCGCTGCGCTGCTTCAACCCGACGCCCTACATGTACTTCTTCAACTTCGGCGACTTCCACGTCGTCGGCAGTTCGCCGGAAGTGCTGGTGCGGGTCGAAGACAACCTGATCACCGTCCGCCCGATCGCCGGCACCCGTCCGCGGGGCGCCAATGAAGAGGCCGATGTTGCGCTGGAAAAAGACCTGCTGTCCGACGCCAAGGAAATCGCCGAGCACTTGATGCTGATCGACCTGGGCCGTAACGATACCGGTCGCGTTTCGGAAATCGGCTCGGTGAAGCTCACCGAAAAGATGGTGATCGAGCGTTACTCCAACGTCATGCACATCGTGTCCAACGTCACCGGGCAACTGACGGCCGGGCTGACGGCGATGGATGCACTGCGGGCGATTCTGCCGGCCGGCACCTTGTCCGGGGCGCCGAAAATTCGCGCGATGGAAATCATCGACGAACTGGAGCCGGTCAAGCGTGGCGTGTATGGCGGAGCGGTCGGTTACTACGCCTGGAACGGCAACATGGACACCGCCATTGCGATCCGCACCGCGGTAATCAAGAACGGCGAGCTGCACGTGCAGGCCGGTGGCGGCATTGTCGCCGACTCGGTGCCGGCGCTGGAATGGGAAGAAACCCTGAACAAACGCCGCGCGATGTTCCGTGCGGTGGCGCTGGCCGAGCAAACCCCGGACGCCTGAGTTCACGCAAAACCTGTGGGGGCGGCGGTGCGACGATTCGACTTGCCCGCGAAGAGGCCGGTACATTCAACATCTATGCTGACTGACAGGTCGCCATCGCGGGCAAGCCCGCTCCCACAAGGGCCTCACCACCATAAAAACGCGGCGCCTGAGAGGACGCCGCGTTTTTTTGTGCCTGCACTTCACCCCGGTAGGAGCTGCCGAAGGCTGCGATCTTTTGACCTTGACCTTCGGTGATTTCAAGGCCGCCAAAAGATCGCAGGCTGCGCCAGCTCCTACACCGCCCGGTGCCCTTTGGGGTGTGTCGAATCAGAAGTCCAGCGCAACCCCAACGCTAAGCCCTTGCTGGGTAAAGTCATCGTCCTTGCGGAACGTGTACCCACCACGCAACGCCAGATCAGCCGTCAATTTGTGGCTAACGCCCAGGCTCACGCGATTCAAATGACTTTGCGGTGTGTAACCGTCGAGCTCGAAGTCCAGCGTAGGCAGACTATTTAGGGCGATGTTCACTTTCTGAGTGTCATCCTCGTATTCCCGCTCGAAGGCGTATTCGCCGAACACTTGAGTCTGCGGGGTGATCTGGTATTTACCCTGAAGACCGGCGCCCAGCCGTTTCGAATCGCGTTTCTGGTCATCAAAAGTCAGCGCCGTGGAACGATTGCCGTTTTCCGAGTAACCGTCGACTTCCACTTTCGCGTAATCGGCGCTGATGAACGGCGACAAGTGCCATTCGCTGCCCGGCTGCGCAATGTCGTAGCCGAGGCGGGTGCTGAAGGCCCAAAGATGGCCATCGGTATCACCCTTTTCCGCCCTTTCGCTGGCACCCAGGTCGAATTTGCGTTTGAGATTGTCGTAGTCCAGCTTGCCGCCGGTCAACGCGGCATCGGCCCACCAGCGATTCTGCTGGAACTGGGCGAAGGCGGTGGCCAGGTAGCTGTTGAGCTTGTAGTCCGAATCATTGCTGCCAGCTTCAAGGTTCTGCCGATAAAAACCTGCCGCCACACCGACTCGCCAGGCTTCATTGAGGCGGTAGCTGCCGCCGATGTTCAGGTTGTAACCGCTGCCGTCGGCGCTGGCGCTGCTGCTTTGGCTGTCGACATCCAGATGCTGGCCGCCACCGGCGACAATTGCGCGCCATTGGCCGACCGCCTGCCAGTTCTCCCAGTCCGATTGCCATTGGCTGCGCAGTTCATCCTGGTGCGCACGTAACGTGGCGTGGGCCATTTCCGGCAACAGGGTCAGCTCCCAAGGTGCTGCCAGCAAGGAATAGGCGTAGTCGGCAATCAGTTTTTGCCCGGCTTCGGTTGGATGGACACCATCGTTGTAAATCAGTTTGCCGGGATCCGCAGTGGCACTGTTGATGCCATACGTAGCATTTTCGGTGCAGCCGTTACCGCTGAAGCAAGTCGCCGTCAGGTTCTGGCCTGTAGCAAACCCGAATTGCGCCGGAGCGGCGAAGGTTTCCTGCAACAGCAGCGGAATGTTCAGCGGGATGATTTCGGCATCGATCCCCGCCAGTCGAGTGATCAGTTGCCGGTTGAAGACACTGCTCAGTTGTGAGGTGGGTGTCTGCAGCGGAGTGCCATTGATGGCAGGTGTCAAACCCAGGTCGGGCAGCAGCCAGACCATAATGTAACGAGCACCGGCGGTTTGCAGAACCTGGGCGCTGTTGGCCAGTCGGTCCGCCGCCGCATTTGCCTGAGCACCACTTTGTACCTGTCCCTGAAGAAAGTCGTTACCGCCCCCGGAGAGATAATACAGAGCGTTAGGATCGGCGCTGAAGTCGTTGGTCGGCAGATAGCCCGAACGCGTGCGTTCGCCCGTGGCGGAGGCGGTGGTGATTGAGGTCAGGATCTGGTCGGTGCGGTAACCGCCAACGGCCCAGTTATTACCGTCCGGTAGTCCCTGGCTCGCACGCGCCGCCGAGGTCGAGGCGGCCGTCTGGTCCGGTGAAAACCCGAGCCTTCCACCCAGCAGTTGGGTCGAGTTTGCGGAATAGACTTCGCCGCTGCCGTCCTGGTAAACCGGTCCGGTCCGGTTGGTGAAGCGCAGGGTCGAACCGGGAGGGCCGCCCGTGTCGGTAAACTGTCCGGCATCGTTGAGGCTATCGCCAAAGACGATGAAGTTCGAATAAGGGTTGGGCGCCGCGATAGCCTGGGTGCAGGCCATAGCGAGCAAGCAGCCGGCAAGCGGTACAGCCAACGTCTGTCTGATCATGAGCAATTCCGTTTGTTATTGTTTTAGTGAGCGAAACGACCGTGCCAAAAACTATAGAGTCTGTTGCCATTCGGCGCGAACCCTCGATTGTTTCATCGCGCTTCGATCGCCCCATATTGCACGCTCTGCCCAGCTAAGTTACTGTGCCAATACGTATAAATGAGACCTTCCCCGTGTTGATCGTCAGCAAACTTCTGGATCAAGTCATCAAGGCACACGCCCGTTGGCGTTGGCGCGCCTGAATCCTTCTGCCGGCCCGGCCGGATCTTTACCGCTTCGCCTTCTTTTACCCGCAAGACAACCCGCTTTGCTGCGCAATCCCGGCGACTGACAAAGCGCAGGACGCTGCGGGTAAATCGTTCGAAGGTTGAAATAAAGTCAGTGAATTCAAGAGGTTCTTAACGCCATGTTGCTGATGATTGATAACTACGACTCCTTTACCTACAACGTTGTGCAGTACCTTGGTGAGCTTGGCTCCCAGGTCAAAGTCGTGCGCAACGATGAGCTCACCATTGCCCAGATCGAAGCCCTCAATCCGGAGCGGATCGTCGTCTCACCCGGTCCTTGCACCCCGACCGAAGCCGGTATCTCGATCGAAGCGATCAAGCATTTCGCCGGCAAACTGCCGATTCTGGGTGTTTGCCTGGGCCATCAATCCATCGGCCAGGCGTTTGGCGGCGATGTGGTCCGTGCCCGTCACGTCATGCACGGCAAGACCAGCCCGGTGTTCCATGCGGACAAAGGCGTTTTTGAAGGTTTGAATCATCCGCTGACGGTCACCCGCTATCACTCGCTGATCGTCAAGCGCGAAACCCTGCCGGACTGCCTCGAGTTGACCGCCTGGACCCAGCTTGAAGACGGCTCGGTGGACGAGATCATGGGCCTGCGCCATAAGACATTGAACATCGAAGGTGTGCAGTTCCACCCTGAGTCGATCCTGACCGAACAGGGTCACGAGCTGCTCGCCAACTTTCTCAAACAAACCGGCGGCACGCGCTAAGGACTTTTAATGAACATCAAGACAGCCCTGAGCCGTATCGTCGACCATCTCGACCTCAGCACCGACGAAATGCGCGATGTGATGCGCGAAATCATGACCGGGCAGTGCACCGACGCGCAGATTGGCGCGTTCATGATGGCCATGCGTATGAAGAGCGAGAGCATCGATGAGATCGTGGGTGCGGTGTCGGTCATGCGCGAACTGGCGGACAAGGTCGAACTCAAGACGCTGGACGGCGTCGTCGATGTCGTCGGCACCGGCGGTGACGGTGCGAACATTTTCAACGTGTCCACCGCTTCTTCGTTTGTCGTCGCGGCAGCCGGTTGCACCGTGGCGAAGCACGGTAACCGTGCGGTCTCGGGTAAAAGCGGCAGTGCCGACCTGTTGGAAGCAGCAGGGATCTACCTGAACCTGACACCGGTTCAAGTGGCACGCTGCATCGATAACGTCGGCATCGGTTTCATGTTTGCCCAGACCCACCACAGTGCCATGAAGCACGCTGCCGGCCCGCGCCGGGAGTTGGGCTTGCGTACCTTGTTCAACATGCTCGGCCCGCTTACGAATCCGGCCGGGGTGAAACATCAGGTAGTGGGTGTGTTCAATCAGGCGTTGTGCCGGCCATTGGCCGAGGTGTTGCAGCGTCTGGGCAGCAAACATGTGCTGGTGGTGCATTCCCAGGACGGTCTGGACGAGTTCAGCCTGGCGGCACCCACCTATGTGGCTGAACTGAAAAACGACGAAATAACAGAATACTGGGTCCAGCCGGAAGACCTCGGTATAAAGAGCCAGAGTTTGTATGGTCTGGTGGTTGAAAGTCCGGCCCAGTCACTTGAACTGATTCGCGATGCTTTGGGCAAGCGCAAGACCGAAAACGGTCAGAAAGCCGCCGAGATGATCGTGCTCAATGCCGGTGCCGCGCTGTATGCCGCTGACCTGGCCAGCACGTTGAAAGAGGGCGTCGCCCTGGCGCACGATGCGCTGCACACCGGTCTCGCTCGGGAAAAACTCGAGGAGTTGGGTGCGTTTACCGCGGTATTCAAGGTGGAGAATGAGGGATGAGTGTACCGACGGTTCTGGAAAACATTCTGGCCCGCAAAGTCCAGGAAGTCGCCGAGCGCAGTGCTCGTGTCAGCTTCGCCGAGCTGGAAAGCCTGGCCAAGGTGGCCGATGCACCCCGTGGGTTTGCCAAGGCATTGATCGACCAGGCCAAGCTCAAGCAGCCTGCAGTCATTGCTGAAATCAAGAAAGCCTCGCCGAGCAAAGGCGTGATCCGCGAGCACTTCGTTCCCGCCGACATCGCTGTCAGCTACGAGCGGGGCGGGGCGACCTGCCTGTCGGTGCTCACCGATATCGATTACTTCCAGGGTGCCGATGCGTATCTGCAACAGGCGCGTGCGGCGTGCAAACTGCCGGTGATCCGCAAGGACTTCATGATCGATCCGTACCAGATCGTCGAAGCCCGCGCCCTGGGCGCTGACTGCGTGCTGTTGATCGTTTCCGCATTGGATGACGTGAAAATGGCCGAGCTGGCGGCCGTGGCCAAAAGTGTTGGCCTCGATGTGCTGGTGGAGGTCCACGATGGCGATGAGCTGGAACGGGCGTTGAAAACACTCGACACTCCGCTGGTCGGCGTCAACAACCGCAACCTGCACACCTTCGACGTCAATCTGGAAACCACGCTTGATCTGTTGCCGCGTATCCCGCGTGATCGATTGGTGATTACCGAAAGCGGCATTCTCAATCGAGCCGATGTCGAACTGATGGAAATCAGCGACGTGTATGCGTTCCTGGTCGGCGAGGCGTTCATGCGAGCTGAAAATCCGGGTACCGAGTTGCAGCGTCTGTTTTTCCCTGAACGCGGCGTTCCTGTCAGCGGCTCCACGCTCGACTGACGATATCTTTGCTGGCAACCCGATCCCCTGTAGGAGCGGGCTTGCCCGCAAAGAGGCCATCAAGCACCCCAAAGACTTCATGTCTTACGGAGTCATCCATGTCCCATCCAACCTCTCTTACCGTCGAAACCGGCTTGCTTGCCGAACAGGACCTGTTGGCCCATGTATGTACCGGTGACTCGGAATTTGGCCTGCTGTTCTGGCAACCAAGTGACAGGGCGCTGGTCATGCCGCGCCGATTGAATCGTCTACCCGGGTTCGACGCCGCGTGCGAGGTGTCGGCGGCGGCAGGTTGGCCTGTGTTGTTGCGCGAAACTGGCGGTGAGCCAGTACCGCAATCGGCATCGACCATCAACATCGCACTGGTCTACGCACCACCCCGCAACGAAGGTGACCAGAACCGTATCGAAACCGCCTACCGGCGACTCTGCGATCCGATTTGTCAGCTGCTGGATGAGTTGGGCGGTGTCTCGTCCCTGGGGGAAGTGGATGGGGCATTCTGCGATGGCCGTTTCAACGTCAACCTCGATGGACGCAAGATGGTCGGCACCGCTCAGCGCTGGCGCCAGAGCAAAGGCGGGTCGCGTCCGGTAGGGTTGGTACACGGTGCTTTGTTACTGGATAACGAGCGCGAGTCGATGGTCGCGGCAGTCAACCGCTTCAATGAAGCCTGTGGTCTTGAACAGCGGGTTCGCGCCGAGAGCCACATCGCCCTGCATGAAAAATACGCCGCCCCGGATGCACTGGAACGGCTCGACGGGCTGTACCGCCAATTGCTGGCAGAGATGCTCGGTGCTTGATTTTCAACGCTTGAGTTTTCGAGCTTAGCGCGTACCGAAGACCACCATGGTCTTGCCTTTGACGTCCACCAGGTCACGCTCTTCCAGATCCTTGAGCACGCGTCCGACCATTTCACGGGAGCAGCCTACGATCCGTCCGATTTCCTGACGGGTCACCTTGATCTGCATGCCGTCGGGGTGGGTCATGGCATCTGGCTGTTTGCACAGTTCCAGCAGGCAGCGAGCAACACGTCCGGTCACGTCAAAAAACGCCAAGTCACCCACCTTGCGGGTGGTGTTGCGCAGACGTTGTGCAATTTGCCCGCTGAGTACGTAAAGAATGTCCGGATCCTGCCGGGACAACTCGCGGAATTTCGCATAGCTGATTTCCGCGACATCACATTCAACCTTGGCGCGCACCCAAGCGCTGCGTTCCTGTTCCAGGCCGGCCTGTTCAAACAGACCCAGTTCACCAAAAAAGTCCCCGGTGTTCAGGTAGGCGATGATCATTTCGCGGCCATCGTCGTCCTCGATCAGGATGGTGACCGAGCCTTTGATGATGAAGAACAGCGTGTCCGAGCGATCTCCGGCGCAGATGATATGGGTCTTGGCCTGGTAGCGACGGCGCTGGCAATGCATCAACAGTTTGTCGAGGTTTTTGATTTTGGGCGTGGGCGCAATAGCAACCATGGTTCTATCCCGAAAAGACTGCACGGAGTGTTGGTTTTTCTAGGGGCTGGCGAAGACTGCAATCGTTGTTGTCAGCAACGAGGCTGGCTATGCGCCAGCTAATTGGCGCAGCTTAACAGACACTTCCTGCAATATTCGAGCATTTACCTACGGGCGCGGCAGGTATGTCCCGGAAGGCGAGCGCTGTCAATCAAGGGCCCTGTGCTAAGCTGGCGACCCTTTTTTATACAGTGGAGTCTTGGCGATGAAGGCACGCATCCAATGGGCTGGCGAAGCCATGTTCCTCGGCGAATCCGGCAGCGGTCATGTCGTGGTCATGGACGGTCCGCCTGAAGCCGGCGGTCGCAACCTGGGTGTCCGGCCAATGGAAATGCTTCTGCTGGGTGTTGGCGGTTGCAGCAATTTCGACGTGGTCAGTATCCTCAAGAAGTCCCGCCAGGCTGTCGAAAGCTGCGAAGCTTTCCTCGAAGCGGAACGCGCGACCGAGGATCCGAAAGTTTTTACCAAGATCCACATGCACTTTGTGGTCAAAGGCCGTGGGCTGAAAGAAGCCCAGGTCAAACGCGCCATCGAACTGTCTGCAGAGAAATATTGTTCGGCGTCGATCATGCTCGGCGCGGCCGGTGTTGCAATCACCCACGATTACGAGATCGTCGAGCTCGGTTGAATCGCCGCGCAACAGGGCAGACTGAAGCTACAAGCAATAAAAAGGCGACTACCTTACGGCAGTCGCCTTTTTATGGGCTGAAAATCCACCGCTGTGGCAGCGGTGGTGCGGCGATCCGACTTGCCCGCGAAGAGACCCTATCAAACAACGCAGCCGTCAGATCCGATAAGTACTCTTGGTCATCACCTTGGCCAACAGACCCATCCCGAATTTCACTGGCGCCGGAAAGCGGAAACCGCCAGCATCCAGCGCGCTTTCAGCATGCTGCTCTTCATCGATGCGCATCTGTTCGAGGATCGCCCGGGACTTTTCATCTTCCGCCGGCAGTTGCTCAAGGTGTTCGTTCAGGTGCTTGCAGACTTGATGCTCGGTAGCCGCAACGAAACCCAGGCTGATTTTGTCGCTGATCAGCCCGGCCACCGCGCCAATCCCGAACGACATGCCGTAAAACAGGGGATTGAGAATGCTGGTGTGGCTACCTAACTGATGGATACGTTGCTCGCACCAGACCAGATGGTCGATTTCTTCTTCGGCAGCGTGTTCCATGGCGGCCCGCACTTGCGGCAGTTTGGCGGTCAGGGCTTGACCCTGATACAACGCCTGGGCACAGACTTCGCCGGTATGGTTGATACGCATCAGGCCGGCCACGTGCCGGGTGTCTTCGTCGCTCATTTTCGCATCCGGCTGCACAATGGCGGGCGACGGACGGTACGGTTGGCCGCTGGAGGGCAGCAGGGTGCGCATCGCGGCATCGGCTTGCAGCAGAAGACGGTCAATCGGCGAGTAGTGACGTTGGGTAGTCATGCTGACCTCCGGGAAGAATCTCGGCGGCCAGTTTAACCCAATCGGCCGGTGAAGGTTTGCGCTGGGTCATTGCGTCGCAGGCTTGATCTGTAGGAGCCGGCTTGCCGGCGATGGCGTGCAAAAGATCACCTCAACATCGGCGATCGCCATCGCCAGCAAGCCCGGCTCCTACAGAGGACGATGGTGGATCAGCCCGGCGGCCAATGCATCTGGCGCTGACCCAATACATGCATATGAATGTGATAGACCGTCTGCCCGCCCAGCGGATTGCAGTTCATGACCACACGGAAACCTTCTTCGCAGCCCAGTTCCAAGGCCAGACGCTGGGCCGTGAACAGAATATGCCCGGCCAATGCCTTGTCGTCCTCGGTGAGGTCGTTAAGGGTGCGCACATGTTTTTTCGGGATCACCAGAAAGTGTACCGGTGCCTGTGGGGTGATATCGTGGAAGGCCAGTACCTGGTCGTCCTCGTAGATGATCTTCGCCGGGATTTCCCGGTTGATGATCTTGGTGAACAGAGTATCCACAGCAGTTTCTCCGTTGTTTGGGCTGGACTGAGTGTACCCATGGGAGATGCACCCGCCCAGTGTTTTGCCGTAGGAGTATTCAGCGCGGACAGTAGGCCTTGTTGACCATGCCGGCAATTGTCCGGGTCAGCCAGCGTGAACCAAGGCGCGGCAGAAAGGCGCGCCAGCGGTTGCGTCGGCCGGGAATGATGATGGCGCGATTTTTCTCCAGGGCGCGCACCGTGTAGAGCGCGACTTCCTCGGGGCTCATCAGCAGTTTGCTGTCGACCAGTTTGCCGGTGTCCAGTTGCGCGGTGCGGAAAAATGCTGTGCGAGTCGGGCCAGGGCAGAGCACCGAAACCTTGACCGCACATTTCTTCAACTCGACGCGCAACCCTTCGGAAAAATGCAACACATAGGCTTTGCTGGCGTAATAAGTGCTCATCCACGGGCCCGGATGGAATGCTGCGACCGAGGCGACGTTCAGGATCTGCCCGCCACCCTGCAAGGCCATGCTGTTGCCGACCGCATGACACAGGCGGGTGAGGGCGAGGATGTTCACCTCGATCAGATCCTGCTCGGTCATCCAGTCCTGGGCCAGGAAAGGACCGCAGGTACCCATGCCGGCGCAGTTGACCAACAGATCGATCTGGCGATCACCTTCCTCCAGTTCCAGCAGAAACCCGGACAGACGCAACGGTTCGCCCAGGTCACAGGCCCGGAATAACACTTCCACGCCAAAACGTTGAGTCAGTTCAATTGCAATGCTTTCCAGCTGATCACGCTGTCGGGCCACCAGAATCAGGCTGCGGCCGCGCCGGGCCAGCGCTTCGGCCATCGCCAGGCCGATGCCGCTGGAAGCGCCAGTGATCAGAGCGTAACGGGTCATGCAGTTCTCCATCGCAACAGCTCCGCGCCGGCGACGCAGGTGTCACGGGCGGGAAGCGCTGTTCATTCTTTCGCAGAGTCTACAGGGGGCCGGGCTTCTTCGGCTGCATCGTCAGCTGAATTTGGCGCAGGCTCTGCTTCCACAGCGGTTTGATCTTCGATCTCCTCGGTGGTGACCGAGTCACTTTCGTAGCGGCGCTCGGTGGCACTTTCGTATTCGCTATGGATCGCAGTGAGCCCGCCGGTCAGCCCGCCGATCAACAGGATCGCGACAAACACCAGCCATAGCGCAGACAGGACCTTGACCGCTGGGCTGTTGGGCGGTGGCGGTGCACCGTATCGATTGGCGGTGTGGTTGCCCGGCATAATCATCATCACGAACGGAAAGAAGCTGCCCACGAACGGCACGAGCGTCAGCAGCCAGAGCCAGCCGGACCAGCCGATATCATGCAGGCGCTGGACGCTGAACTGGATGCTGACGAACCCGAGTACCACGATGAGAATAAAGGCCAACAACCCCCCGAGAATCAGGCCGGCGCTGGAGTCCGTACTGATAAGGGCGAGGCCGAAAAACCCCAGCACGGTGCTGATGCCAAGCGTCACCAGCATCAGGACCATCGTCCAGGCCAGATAGCGCAAGCGGCCGATACGGCCTTCGAAACTGAATGCCTTGAGCGGGGCGAACTCCGGCAGCGTTTCGCCGACAGCCGCGCGCGGCGGTGCGTAGGGTGATTCCGGATCTGGCGATGGAGGTGGGTCGGCAGGCGTGTGTTCGTGCACCTCTGACAGGTTCAGTTCGACCTGGGGTTCACTTTCGATCCGGGCAGCGATGCCGGTTTTCGTCAGCGCCTGCAGATAAGTCTGGGCATCGGCCTGTGACAGGTCGCGTTTGAGTGCAACCGGCCGGCCACTGAACAGCCGCTCGATGGCCGCGACATCGGATTTGAATAGCTCGGCGAGATTGAGTTTGGCAGTGGTGGCCTCGACACCAGGCAGCAGAGCGCCGTCGAATACGATCTTGTAACGGTTTTCGCTCATGGCGAGGCATCCTTGTCGCGAAAAAATTTGAATGGAGTGCTACGCGGCCGGCGTTTAAGGCCAGCCGGGAGCGACTGGCCGAGTTGTCCTGTCAGCGCGGCCAGCGTTCACGCAGCTGTGCCGCCTGTTCCAGGGCCTGGCGGTATTCATCGTCCAGACGTGCAACCAATTGATCGACACTCGGCAGGTCATCGATTTCGCCGACGCCCTGGCCCGCGGACCATACGGTTTTCCAGGCTTTGGCTTCATCGCTCAACGGCTTGAGCTTGGAGCCGAAGTTGACCTCACCCTTGCCTTGCAATGCCGCCATGTCGAAACCGGCGGCCTCCAGGCTTTGGCGCATGAAGCTCGCCGGTACGCCTGACACTGCTGGAGTATGGACGATGTCCGCGGCTCTGGACGTCAGCAACATCTGCTTGTAGGCGTCAGGGGCATGGCTTTCGGTAGTGCCGATGAATCGCGTACCGAAGTAGGCCAGGTCCGCGCCGAGCAATTGCGCGGCAAGAATCTCGTGGCCGTGGTTCAGGCAACCGGCCAGCAGCAAGGTCTTGTCAAAGAACTGGCGGATCTCGGCAATCAGCGAAAACGGGCTCCAGGTGCCGGCGTGTCCACCGGCACCCGCCGCCACGGCGATCAAGCCGTCGACCCCGGCCTCGGCCGCTTTCTCGGCATGACGACGGGTCGTCACGTCGTGGAACACCAGGCCGCCATAGCCGTGGACGGCTTCGACCAGTTCCTTCACGGCACCAAGGCTTGTAATCACGATCGGCACTTTGTGCTCGATGCAGATATCCAGGTCCGCTTGCAGGCGCGGGTTACTGTTGTGGACGATCAGGTTCACCGCGTAAGGCGCAGGGTTGTCCAGTGTCGCCAGCCCTGTTTCGATTTCTTCCAGCCAGGCCTTGAAGCCACTGCTCTCACGTTGATTCAGCGCGGGAAAGCTGCCCACCACACCATTTCGGCAGCAAGCGAGCACCAGTTGCGGGTTGGAAATCAGGAACATCGGCGCTGCCACCACGGGCAGGCGCAAACGTTGTTCGAGCAAAGCGGGCAGCGACATTGGAAATACCCCGGTAAGTTGTGCTTGAAATCAGAACGGCCGAACGACGACCAGAATTACGATAGCCAGCAATATCAGAACCGGCACTTCGTTGAACCAGCGATAAAAGACATGGCTGCGGGTGTTTTCGCCACGGGCAAAACGTTTCACCTGGGCGCCGCACATGTGGTGGTAGCCGATCAGGATCACCACCAGCGTCAACTTCGCGTGAATCCAGGCGCCCTGACTGAATATGCCGGGGTTCAAGGCGATCAGCGCGATGCCGAAAATCAGCGTGGCGATCATCGCCGGTCCCATGATGCCGCGGTACAGCTTGCGCTCCATGATACTGAAGCGTTCCTTGCTGATGCTGTCCTCGCTTTGCGCGTGGTAGACGAACAGGCGCGGCAGGTAGAACAAGCCGGCAAACCAGCAGACCATGCTGACGATGTGCAAAGCTTTGAGCCATAGATAGAGCATTTTTCAGTTATTCCCAGGTTCACGGTAAGCGTGATAGTAGAGGCTTGAGGCTCCGCACGTCACCTTGGCGGTTGTCGCAGGACGATACGGGCCCTATGATCGACGGCTTTCCAGTGAGTTCGTTGAGGGCAGGTTTATGGTCAAGGTCGGTATCGTCGGCGGCACGGGTTACACCGGTGTCGAACTGCTGCGTCTGTTGGCGCAGCATCCGCAAGCTGAAGTGGCAGTGATCACTTCCCGATCCGAGGCCGGTCTGGCCGTGGCTGATATGTACCCGAACCTGCGCGGCCATTACGATGGCCTGGCGTTCAGCGTTCCGGACATCAAGACCCTGGGCGCTTGCGACGTGGTGTTTTTCGCAACGCCTCACGGTGTTGCCCATGCCTTGGCGGGTGACTTGCTCGCGGCCGGGACCAAGGTCATCGACCTGTCGGCCGACTTCCGTCTGCAAGACGCGGATGAATGGGCCAAGTGGTACGGTCAGCCGCACGGTGCGCCGCAATTGCTGGAGGAGGCGGTCTATGGCTTGCCGGAAGTCAATCGTGAGCAGATCAAACAGGCTCGCCTGATTGCCGTACCCGGTTGCTACCCGACGGCCACGCAATTGGGTTTCCTGCCGTTGCTCGAAGCCGGTCTGGCCGATACCACTCGCTTGATCGCAGACTGCAAATCCGGTGTCAGCGGTGCTGGCCGTGGCGCCTCCGTAGGTTCGCTGTATGCCGAGACCTCGGAAAGCATGAAGGCCTACGCGGTCAAAGGGCACCGTCACTTGCCGGAAATCCGCCAGGGTCTGCGGTGTGCAGCGGGCAAGGACGTCGGTCTGACTTTCGTGCCGCACCTGACGCCAATGATTCGTGGCATTCACTCCACGCTCTACGCCAACGTCGTGGATCGCTCGGTGGATTTGCAGGCGCTGTTTGAAAAGCGTTATGCCAACGAACCGTTCGTCGATGTCATGCCTGCGGGCAGTCATCCGGAAACCCGCAGCGTGCGCGGTGCCAACGTGTGCCGGATCGCCGTGCATCGGCCGCAGGACGGTGATCTGGTGGTGGTGTTGTCGGTGATCGATAATCTGGTCAAAGGCGCGTCGGGTCAGGCTGTGCAGAACCTGAACATTCTGTTCGGACTGGATGAACGCCTGGGTCTGTCCCACGCCGGCATGCTGCCGTAAGTCTGTTGCGCTCGACAAAAAGGCCCGTCTGACGGGCCTTTTTGCATTCCGGACGAGCGATGGGTTCGATTGATATACCGTAACAATAGTTGACCGATTTTCTAGGAGAAGCGGATAATGCACGCCATCACGCAATATGGCGGCGTAACGCCGGGAGATAGTCAGCATGAGCGTCGAATCCTTCACCCCCACGGCTTTGCAATTCACCCACGGTGCCGCGCACAAGGTGAAGAGCCTGGTCGATGAAGAGGGGAATGATCGCTTGAAGCTGCGCGTATTCGTTACGGGCGGCGGTTGTTCAGGTTTTCAGTACGGCTTCACCTTCGATGAAGAAGTGGCCGATGACGACACCATCGTCGAGCGCGAGGGTGTGAGTCTGGTCGTCGATCCGATGAGCTTCCAGTACCTGGCAGGTGCCGAGGTGGATTATCAGGAAGGTCTGGAAGGTTCGCGTTTCGTCATCAAGAATCCGAACGCTTCCACCACGTGTGGCTGCGGCTCTTCGTTCTCGATCTGATCGCGCAGAGCTTCACCAGGCGCCGCATGGCCTTAGGGCCCTGCGGCGTTTTGCTGTCTGGAATTCGGATTCAGGCGGGGTAGATGGCGCCCAATACGCGCAGGCCTCGGGCGCCGGTGACGCTGGGGCGATTGGCTGCAATGCCTTCCAGGCAGCAGTGGGCTAGCCAGGCAAAGGCCATGGCTTCAACCCAATCCGGGTCGACACCGCAAGCCGCGGTGCTGCTGACTTTTGCCTTGGGCAGCAGGCTGGCCAGACGGTCCATCAACGTGGCGTTGTGCGCACCGCCGCCGCAAACCAGTAATTGCCGGGTATCCGATTGAGCACTTTGCAATGACTCGACGATGGTCAGTGCCGTCAGCTCAAGCAATGTTGCCTGCACGTCTTCGGCGGCGAAAGTGGGCAACGGTGACAGGTGCCGGGTCAGCCACGGCAGGTTAAACACCTCGCGACCGGTGCTTTTCGGTCCCTGGGTCACAAAAAACGGATCGCTGAGTAATGCCTTCAGCAGAACAGGTTCGACCTTGCCGCTGGCAGCCCATTGGCCGTCACGGTCAAAGTGGTCGCCGCGTTGCTGGTGAATCCAGGCATCCAACAGCACATTACCAGGACCACAGTCGAAACCGGCTACAGGTTTGCCAGGTTCGATCAGGCTGAGATTGCTGAAGCCGCCGATGTTCAACACCGCGCGGTTACCGGCCTGTTCTTCAAACAACGCTTCGTGAAAGGCCGGAACCAAGGGTGCGCCTTGCCCGCCCGCCGCGACGTCGCGGCTGCGGAAGTCGCTGACGACGGTGATGCCGGTCAGCTCGGTCAGTAGGGCAGGGTTGCCGATCTGCACCGTAAATCCGCGCGACGGTTCATGGCGAATGGTCTGGCCGTGGCTGCCAATCGCACGAATGTCTGCAGGTTTCAGGAGTTGTTGATCAAGAAGGGCGCCAATACCCTGCGCGGCCAGCTTCACCCAGTTCTGCTGGGCGATGGCGGAGCGGGCGATCTCGTCCGGGCCACTGGCGCACAGGCCAAGCAGCTCGGTGCGCAGGGAGTCAGGCATCGGGATGTAGTGCGTGGCGATCAACCGGATCGCCGAGGTTTGCTCGATCAGTGCAATGTCCAGTCCATCAAGGCTGGTCCCGGACATCACACCTATATAGAGCGTCATGGCTTAGCGCTTCGAAGCCAGCATGGTGGCTTTCTCTTGGTCCATGCGCGCCATCAAGGGCTGACTCTGCGCGAGGAAGCGTGCGCGTTCGGCCTTGGAGATCGGATCGGCCATCGCCACCTTCTGGCCCAGCGGGTCGACGTGCACGCCATTGACCTGGAACTCATAGTGCAAGTGCGGGCCGGTGGAAAGCCCGGTGGTGCCGATATAACCAATCACCTGGCCCTGCTTGACGCTGCCGCCGGTTTTGACGCCCTTGGCGAAACCTTGCATGTGGCCGTAAAGCGTGCGGTAGGTATTGCCGTGCTGGATGATCACGGTATTGCCGTAGCCGCCGCGGCGACCGGCCAACAGTACTTTGCCATCGCCGGCAGCCTTGATCGGCGTGCCACGTGGTGCCGCGTAGTCGACACCTTTATGCGCGCGGATCTTGTTCAGGATCGGGTGCTTGCGGCCCATGGAGAATTTCGAGCTGATGCGCGCGAAATCCACCGGGGTACGGATGAACGCCTTGCGCATGCTGTTGCCATCAGCGGTGTAGTAGCTGCTGTTGCCTTGTTTGTTGGTGTAACGCACGGCGGTGTAGGTCTTGCCGCGGTTGATGAAGCGCGCGGAAAGGATCGGGCCGTTGCCGACAGCTTTTCCATTGACGACTTTCTGCTCGTAGATCACGTCGAACTGGTCACCCGGGCGAATGTCCTGGGCGAAGTCGACGTCATAACCAAACACGCTGGCCATGTCCATGGTCAGGCTGTGGGACAGGCCTGCGCGAGCGGCAGATTGCGACAGCGAACTGTTGATCACACCGTGAACGTAGGCAGAGCGCACGGTCGGTTTGGCGGTAATGCGGTTGAAGGCATAACCCTTGTCGTTCCTGGTCAGGCTGATGGTTTCAAGATCGCTGACCTTGCTGTGCAGATTGATCAGTTGGCCTTGCGGGTTGAGTTCGAACTCGAGCTTCTGGCCGCGCTTGAGCTGGCTGAACAGTTTGGCTTGTTTGCCACTGGCCAGCACTTCATGCACCGAAGCGGCGGGGAGGCCGACTTTCTCGAACAGAGTGGAGAGGGTGTCACCCTTGGCGACGACCACTTCCCTGTGGCTGGGAGCCTTCTTCTCTTCGATGGCGGGCGCAGGTGCTGCTGCCGGCGCGGGTGCAGGTTCCGACGCGGCCTGAGCGGTTTGCGCGGTCTCTTCGGCGCTGTTTTCGATCTGCGCGAAAGGGGACTCTTGCGGCTCGTTTGTGGCCTGGACGGCTTCAGCAGCGTCTTGATCTTGTGTCAGTTGTTCAGCAGGGCTTTCCAGTTCAAGACTCAGGGTCGTTCTTTTGGCTTCAACATCACTGGAAGGAAATACCAGAAGCGCCAGGCTCAGGAGAGCGGCGATGCCACTCGCTGCGAGCAGGTGGGTCTTCGGGTAAAGCGGCGGCGCTTTAGACGGTTCTTTGGTCATAGGTAATGTTTGACTTTGAAAAAGATGAATTGGAAAAGATGAATGACATGATGAAGATGAAATAACTGTATAAAATATAACCAAATCATCTCTGAAGCAAGTCCGCGGACGCTCTGTCGGTGGATTGGCGTCCGTGCGCCGGGCAAAACTTTGTATTTGCCGCGCGATCTTGTATGGTTGGTCCCCTTTGAATTCGAGCCTTGCGGGTCTGTTATGAAGTCGGTTGAAGAGCAGCTAGCGCTGATCAAACGTGGTGCGGAAGAACTGTTGGTCGAGTCCGAGCTGATCGAAAAGCTCAAGCGTGGCCAGCCGCTGCGTATCAAGGCGGGCTTCGATCCGACCGCGCCGGATTTGCACCTGGGCCACACCGTGCTTATTAATAAGCTGCGCCAGTTCCAGGACCTGGGTCACCAGGTGATCTTCCTGATAGGTGACTTCACCGGGATGATCGGTGATCCGAGCGGCAAGAGCGCAACGCGTCCTCCGCTCACCCGCGAGCAGGTTCTCGAAAATGCCGAGACCTACAAGACGCAGGTGTTCAAGATCCTTGATCCGGCCAGGACCGAGGTGGCGTTCAACTCCACCTGGATGGATCAGATGGGGCCGGCTGACTTCATTCGCCTGACTTCGCAGTACACCGTTGCGCGCATGCTCGAGCGCGACGACTTCGACAAGCGCTATACGACCAATCAACCGATTGCCATTCATGAGTTCCTCTATCCGCTGGTGCAGGGGTACGACTCTGTCGCGTTGCGCGCGGACGTCGAGCTTGGCGGAACCGACCAGAAGTTCAACCTGCTGATGGGGCGTGAGCTGCAACGTGGTTATGGCCAGGAGCCTCAGTGTATTCTGACCATGCCGTTGCTCGAGGGCCTGGATGGCGTAAAGAAGATGTCCAAGTCCTTGGGCAACTACGTCGGTATTCAGGAAGCGCCGGGCGTCATGTACAGCAAGCTGGTCTCCATTCCTGATGTGCTGATGTGGCGTTACTTCGAATTGCTCAGCTTCCGCTCCATGGATGAGATCGACGCATTCCGCGCGGATGTCGAGGCGGGTGCCAATCCACGAGACATCAAGATCAAGCTGGCTGAAGAAATTGTTGCGCGTTTCCATGGCGAGGAGGCTGCGGCCACTGCTCATCGTGGGGCGGGCAACCGTATGAAGGAAGGCGAGCTGCCGGATGATCTGCCGGAGATCGAATTGACGGCGACCGAAGATATGCCGATCGCTGCCGTCCTTAATAAGGCGGGCCTGGTGAAGAACTCTGCCGTGGCGCGTGATCTACTCGGTTCTGGTGGTGTGCGTATAGATGGCGAGGTGGTTGATCGCACCTTTATATATGCACTGGGTGCGACGCATGTTTGCCAGGCCGGAAAGAAGGCATTTGCGCGTATTACGCTTAAATCCGAATAAAGCTGAAATCAGGGGTTGACGGCAGATTCTGGAAGTCTATAATTCGCCCCACTTCCGGCGCAGTCGAAACGGAAAACTCCTTGGTAAACAAAGAGTTGCGCAGTTTTCGGCAGCGAGTTGCTTCAGTTCATCGAGGCCCAGAAGGAGTTGGTCAGGCAGTGTGTTGTCGCCTTATCAACGGTTCGATCTTCTCGGTCGAAAGCGGAGAAAAAGAGGTGTTGACAGCAGCGAGTAACGCTGTAGAATTCGCCTCCCGCTGACGAGAGATCGGAAGCGCAAGTGGTTGAAGTTGCAAAGGAAACTTTGAAAACTTCTGAAAATAACCGCTTGACAGCAGCAGAGGAAAGCGTAGAATGCGCGCCTCGGTTGAGACGAAAGTTCTTAACCAACCGCTCTTTAACAACTGAATCAAGCAATTCGTGTGGGTGCTTGTGGAGTCAGACTGATAGTCAACAAGATTATCAGCATCACAAGTTACTCCGCGAGAAATCAAAGATGTAACCAACGATTGCTGAGCCAAGTTTAGGGTTTCTTAAAAACCCAAAGATGTTTGAACTGAAGAGTTTGATCATGGCTCAGATTGAACGCTGGCGGCAGGCCTAACACATGCAAGTCGAGCGGTAGAGAGAAGCTTGCTTCTCTTGAGAGCGGCGGACGGGTGAGTAATGCCTAGGAATCTGCCTGGTAGTGGGGGATAACGCTCGGAAACGGACGCTAATACCGCATACGTCCTACGGGAGAAAGCAGGGGACCTTCGGGCCTTGCGCTATCAGATGAGCCTAGGTCGGATTAGCTAGTTGGTGAGGTAATGGCTCACCAAGGCGACGATCCGTAACTGGTCTGAGAGGATGATCAGTCACACTGGAACTGAGACACGGTCCAGACTCCTACGGGAGGCAGCAGTGGGGAATATTGGACAATGGGCGAAAGCCTGATCCAGCCATGCCGCGTGTGTGAAGAAGGTCTTCGGATTGTAAAGCACTTTAAGTTGGGAGGAAGGGCAGTTACCTAATACGTTGCTGTCTTGACGTTACCGACAGAATAAGCACCGGCTAACTCTGTGCCAGCAGCCGCGGTAATACAGAGGGTGCAAGCGTTAATCGGAATTACTGGGCGTAAAGCGCGCGTAGGTGGTTTGTTAAGTTGGATGTGAAATCCCCGGGCTCAACCTGGGAACTGCATTCAAAACTGACAAGCTAGAGTATGGTAGAGGGTGGTGGAATTTCCTGTGTAGCGGTGAAATGCGTAGATATAGGAAGGAACACCAGTGGCGAAGGCGACCACCTGGACTGATACTGACACTGAGGTGCGAAAGCGTGGGGAGCAAACAGGATTAGATACCCTGGTAGTCCACGCCGTAAACGATGTCAACTAGCCGTTGGGAGCCTTGAGCTCTTAGTGGCGCAGCTAACGCATTAAGTTGACCGCCTGGGGAGTACGGCCGCAAGGTTAAAACTCAAATGAATTGACGGGGGCCCGCACAAGCGGTGGAGCATGTGGTTTAATTCGAAGCAACGCGAAGAACCTTACCAGGCCTTGACATCCAATGAACTTTCCAGAGATGGATTGGTGCCTTCGGGAACATTGAGACAGGTGCTGCATGGCTGTCGTCAGCTCGTGTCGTGAGATGTTGGGTTAAGTCCCGTAACGAGCGCAACCCTTGTCCTTAGTTACCAGCACGTAATGGTGGGCACTCTAAGGAGACTGCCGGTGACAAACCGGAGGAAGGTGGGGATGACGTCAAGTCATCATGGCCCTTACGGCCTGGGCTACACACGTGCTACAATGGTCGGTACAGAGGGTTGCCAAGCCGCGAGGTGGAGCTAATCCCAGAAAACCGATCGTAGTCCGGATCGCAGTCTGCAACTCGACTGCGTGAAGTCGGAATCGCTAGTAATCGCGAATCAGAATGTCGCGGTGAATACGTTCCCGGGCCTTGTACACACCGCCCGTCACACCATGGGAGTGGGTTGCACCAGAAGTAGCTAGTCTAACCTTCGGGAGGACGGTTACCACGGTGTGATTCATGACTGGGGTGAAGTCGTAACAAGGTAGCCGTAGGGGAACCTGCGGCTGGATCACCTCCTTAATCGACGACATCAGCTGCTCCATAAGTTCCCACACGAATTGCTTGATTCATTGAAGAAGACGATTTAGAAGCAGCCCGTAATCAGGTTGTAGCTTAGTTGGTTAGAGCGCACCCCATGCTTTGTGGTAAAGAGCAGGGTGAGGTCGGCCTGAGTAGCTCGAAATTGGGTCTGTAGCTCAGTTGGTTAGAGCGCACCCCTGATAAGGGTGAGGTCGGCAGTTCGAATCTGCCCAGACCCACCAATTTTGCCTGTGTGGGAAACGCCTGTAGCAATACGGGGCCATAGCTCAGCTGGGAGAGCGCCTGCCTTGCACGCAGGAGGTCAACGGTTCGATCCCGTTTGGCTCCACCATTTACTGCTTCTGACGTTAGAGTTTAGAAATGAGTATTCCATTGTGAATATTGATTTCTAGTCTTTGATTAGATCGTTCTTTAAAAATTTGGGTATGTGATAGAAAGATAGACTGGACAACACTTTCACTGGTGTTGGATCAGGCTAAGGTAAAATTTGTGAGTTGCTCTTAATTGAGTATTATCGAATTTTCGGCGAATGTCGTCTTCACAGTATAACCAGATTGCTTGGGGTTATATGGTCAAGTGAAGAAGCGCATACGGTGGATGCCTTGGCAGTCAGAGGCGATGAAAGACGTGGTAGCCTGCGAAAAGCTTCGGGGAGTCGGCAAACAGACTTTGATCCGGAGATGTCTGAATGGGGGAACCCACCTAACATAAGTTAGGTATCTTAAGCTGAATACATAGGCTTAAGAAGCGAACCAGGGGAACTGAAACATCTAAGTACCCTGAGGAAAAGAAATCAACCGAGATTCCCTTAGTAGTGGCGAGCGAACGGGGACTAGCCCTTAAGTGGCTTTGAGATTAGCGGAACGTTCTGGAAAGTACGGCCATAGTGGGTGATAGCCCTGTACGCGAAAATCTCTTAGTCATGAAATCGAGTAGGACGGAGCACGAGAAACTTTGTCTGAATATGGGGGGACCATCCTCCAAGGCTAAATACTACTGACTGACCGATAGTGAACTAGTACCGTGAGGGAAAGGCGAAAAGAACCCCGGAGAGGGGAGTGAAATAGATCCTGAAACCGTATGCGTACAAGCAGTGGGAGCCCACTTTGTTGGGTGACTGCGTACCTTTTGTATAATGGGTCAGCGACTTATTTTCAGTGGCGAGCTTAACCGAATAGGGGAGGCGTAGCGAAAGCGAGTCTTAATAGGGCGTCTAGTCGCTGGGAATAGACCCGAAACCGGGCGATCTATCCATGGGCAGGTTGAAGGTTGGGTAACACTAACTGGAGGACCGAACCGACTACCGTTGAAAAGTTAGCGGATGACCTGTGGATCGGAGTGAAAGGCTAATCAAGCTCGGAGATAGCTGGTTCTCCTCGAAAGCTATTTAGGTAGCGCCTCATGTATCACTGTAGGGGGTAGAGCACTGTTTCGGCTAGGGGGTCATCCCGACTTACCAAACCGATGCAAACTCCGAATACCTACAAGTGCCGAGCATGGGAGACACACGGCGGGTGCTAACGTCCGTCGTGAAAAGGGAAACAACCCAGACCGTCAGCTAAGGTCCCAAAGTTATGGTTAAGTGGGAAACGATGTGGGAAGGCTTAGACAGCTAGGAGGTTGGCTTAGAAGCAGCCACCCTTTAAAGAAAGCGTAATAGCTCACTAGTCGAGTCGGCCTGCGCGGAAGATGTAACGGGGCTCAAACCATACACCGAAGCTACGGGTATCACTTAGGTGATGCGGTAGAGGAGCGTTCTGTAAGCCTGTGAAGGTGAGTTGAGAAGCTTGCTGGAGGTATCAGAAGTGCGAATGCTGACATGAGTAACGACAATGGGTGTGAAAAACACCCACGCCGAAAGACCAAGGTTTCCTGCGCAACGTTAATCGACGCAGGGTTAGTCGGTCCCTAAGGCGAGGCTGAAAAGCGTAGTCGATGGAAAACAGGTTAATATTCCTGTACTTCTGGTTATTGCGATGGAGGGACGGAGAAGGCTAGGCCAGCTTGGCGTTGGTTGTCCAAGTTTAAGGTGGTAGGCTGGAATCTTAGGTAAATCCGGGATTCTAAGGCCGAGAGCTGATGACGAGTGTTCTTTTAGAACACGAAGTGGTTGATGCCATGCTTCCAAGAAAAGCTTCTAAGCTTCAGGTAACCAGGAACCGTACCCCAAACCGACACAGGTGGTTGGGTAGAGAATACCAAGGCGCTTGAGAGAACTCGGGTGAAGGAACTAGGCAAAATGGCACCGTAACTTCGGGAGAAGGTGCGCCGGTGAGGGTGAAGCATTTACTGCGTAAGCCCATGCCGGTCGAAGATACCAGGCCGCTGCGACTGTTTATTAAAAACACAGCACTCTGCAAACACGAAAGTGGACGTATAGGGTGTGACGCCTGCCCGGTGCCGGAAGGTTAATTGATGGGGTTAGCTAACGCGAAGCTCTTGATCGAAGCCCCGGTAAACGGCGGCCGTAACTATAACGGTCCTAAGGTAGCGAAATTCCTTGTCGGGTAAGTTCCGACCTGCACGAATGGCGTAACGATGGCGGCGCTGTCTCCACCCGAGACTCAGTGAAATTGAAATCGCTGTGAAGATGCAGTGTATCCGCGGCTAGACGGAAAGACCCCGTGAACCTTTACTATAGCTTTGCACTGGACTTTGAATTTGCTTGTGTAGGATAGGTGGGAGGCTTTGAAGCGTGGACGCCAGTTCGCGTGGAGCCAACCTTGAAATACCACCCTGGCAACTTTGAGGTTCTAACTCAGGTCCGTTATCCGGATCGAGGACAGTGTATGGTGGGTAGTTTGACTGGGGCGGTCTCCTCCTAAAGAGTAACGGAGGAGTACGAAGGTGCGCTCAGACCGGTCGGAAATCGGTCGTAGAGTATAAAGGCAAAAGCGCGCTTGACTGCGAGACAGACACGTCGAGCAGGTACGAAAGTAGGTCTTAGTGATCCGGTGGTTCTGTATGGAAGGGCCATCGCTCAACGGATAAAAGGTACTCCGGGGATAACAGGCTGATACCGCCCAAGAGTTCATATCGACGGCGGTGTTTGGCACCTCGATGTCGGCTCATCACATCCTGGGGCTGAAGCCGGTCCCAAGGGTATGGCTGTTCGCCATTTAAAGTGGTACGCGAGCTGGGTTTAGAACGTCGTGAGACAGTTCGGTCCCTATCTGCCGTGGACGTTTGAGATTTGAGAGGGGCTGCTCCTAGTACGAGAGGACCGGAGTGGACGAACCTCTGGTGTTCCGGTTGTCACGCCAGTGGCATTGCCGGGTAGCTATGTTCGGAATAGATAACCGCTGAAAGCATCTAAGCGGGAAACTAGCCTCAAGATGAGATCTCACTGGGACCTTGAGTCCCCTGAAGGGCCGTCGAAGACTACGACGTTGATAGGTTGGGTGTGTAAGCGCTGTGAGGCGTTGAGCTAACCAATACTAATTGCCCGTGAGGCTTGACCATATAACACCCAAGCAATTTGTGAGCCTGAAAAGGCACCAGATTGCGGTGTGTGAAGACGAAACGAACCGAAAGTTCGATCTCGCAAAACACCGAAAACTATCACATACCCACTTTGCTGAAGCGAGGCCATCAGGCCGCGACTCGGTACCCGAATTTCTTGACGACCATAGAGCATTGGAACCACCTGATCCCATCCCGAACTCAGCAGTGAAACGATGCATCGCCGATGGTAGTGTGGGGTTTCCCCATGTGAGAGTAGGTCATCGTCAAGATTAAATTCCGAAACCCCTATCTGCGTATGCAGGTAGGGGTTTTGTTTTTGCCCGCAGGAAATCCGACCCCCAGGGTTTCTATGCAACGGCTCGGTGCATGGCTATCATGCGGGCCTCATTGTGAGGCGAGACTTGCATGCTGACGTTGTTAGAGCTTCTTAAAGATGGTCGGTTTCATTCCGGCCAGGCCCTGGGCATTGCCTTGGGTATCAGTCGTAGCGCGGTATGGAAGCAGCTTCAGCATTTGGAAGCTGAACTTGGCTTGTCCATTCACAAAGTGCGCGGGCGCGGGTATCAGCTGGCTGCACCCTTGACGCTGCTTGATCCTCTTGGCATCAGAGAGCGGGCCCCTTCCTGTGACTGGCCCGTTCTGGTCTTCGACTCAATCGACTCCACCAACGCCGAAGCCTTGCGCGCCATCGAGCGCGGCCAGGCTGCGCCATTCCTGGTGCTTGCCGAGCGGCAGACTGCCGGGCGAGGGCGGCGCGGGCGAAAATGGGCCAGCCCTTTTGCGGAAAACATCTATTACAGCCTGGTGTTGCGCATTGAGGGGGGAATGCGGCAGCTGGAGGGCTTGAGCCTGGTCGTCGGGCTTGCGGTAATGCAGGCCTTGCGAGAGCTTGGTATTTCGGCAGCAGGGCTGAAGTGGCCGAATGATGTTCTGGTAGGGCAAAAAAAGATCGCAGGGATATTGCTCGAATTGGTGGGGGATCCCGCTGATGTATGCCATGTGGTCTTGGGTGTCGGGATTAATGTGAACATGCAGATGACTGACGAGGTTGATCAGCAGTGGACCTCCATGCGGCTTGAGTCGGGCAAGGTATTTGATCGCAATCACCTCGTTGCCGCCTTGGGGGAGAAGCTCCAGGCCTATTTGAGTCAGCATCAGGTCGGCGGATTTTCAGCTATCCAGGCGGAGTGGGAGCAAAATCATCTTTGGCAGGGGCGCGCTGTGTCGCTGATTGCAGGCGTAAACCAAATAGATGGCGAAGTGCTGGGTATTGATAACCAGGGTGCCTTGCGCTTGAAGGTGGGTGGTTTGGAAAAAGTCTTTAGTGGTGGTGAGCTCAGCCTGAGGTTGCGTGATGATTCTTGAGCTCGATTGTGGAAACAGTTTCATCAAGTGGCGGGTGCTCCATGCGGATGTCCGTCGGGTGGTGGGTGAGGGCGTCGTTGATTCGGATCTTGCTTTGCTGGAGAGCTTGGAGGCGCTCAAGGGGATCGCTCTCAAGTTTTGCCGGTTGGTCAGTGTCAGGACCCCTGAAGAAACCCAGGCGTTGATTGCCCTGCTCACGCAAGCTTTCGGTGTGTCGGCGGTCTGTGCGGCACCGGCTCGCGAAATGTCTGGTGTTCGTAACGGGTATGAGGAATTCGAGCGGCTGGGGCTTGATCGTTGGCTGGCGATGCTCGGCGGGTTTCACCTGGCCTCGGGTGCCTGCCTGGTGCTCGATTTCGGTACCGCAGTCACTGCCGACTTTATTGCCGGCGATGGGGAGCATCTCGGCGGATTCATCTGCCCAGGAATGCCTCTGATGCGCAATCAGCTGCGGACCCATACTCGTAGAATCCGCTATGGGGATCTCGCCGCAGAGCGCGCCCTGGAAAGTCTCGTCCCGGGTCGCACCACCGTCGAGGCGGTGGAGCGAGGGTGCTCGCTGATGCTCAGGGGCTTTGTCCTGACCCAGCTGGAGATGGCACGCAGCTACTGGGGAGATGATTTTACTGTGTTCCTCACTGGGGGGGATGCAGATCTGGTCTCCGGGATCGTGCCTGATGCCAGGGTGGTTCCAGACCTGGTGTTCGTAGGCTTGGCTATGGCATGTCCCTTGTCCTGAGGTTTTTATGCGTTGGTTGTTCCTGCTGCTGCTCGTTCTCAATGTGTTCTATTACGTCTGGCATCAACAAGAGGCGCCTTTGCGTGCGAAAGATGTCACGCCGTTGAGCTTGTACCGAGGTTCGCAGCAGGATATCCGCCTGTTGAGCGAGGCGAGTGACGCGGCTCGAGATAAAGAAAAATCGCCCCGGGCCGATGATGGTTGCCTGTATCTGGGCGGTTTTGCACGTCAGGACGCTGCGCAGGCGGTCGAGCGGCGATTGAATGGCATGGAAATCAAATTCCAGTCATTGCCGAAGGATTCCGCTGAATCTGCAGGTTACTGGGTGCGTGTGGCACCCGAAAGCCGGCGTTGGTTGGATGATTCGCAGCTGAAAAACCTTTCCAAAGAATTCAATGAGTTAAAACATAAAATAATGCCGTGCGAGGGGGTTGCACCTGCTCAATAGTTTGCATAGAATGGCGCCCGCTCCGCAGTGAACACCTTTAACGGTTAACGCTACGAAGCGAGGTCAACGCAGCTAACCTCAGGTTTTTAATGAGAAAATGCTTGACAGAAGGCCGGCGTAGTATAGAATGCCGGCTCGCTTAGGAGGGGTTCCCGAGCGGCCAAAGGGATCAGACTGTAAATCTGACGTCTACGACTTCGAAGGTTCGAATCCTTCCCCCTCCACCATTTTTAGCGAGAGCTGCAAGCCTCGCGGGTATAGTTTAGTGGTAGAACCTCAGCCTTCCAAGCTGATGATGCGGGTTCGATTCCCGCTACCCGCTCCAAGTTTGCAGATCCTGCAAAGTGTTACGCTCTTGTAGCTCAGTTGGTAGAGCACACCCTTGGTAAGGGTGAGGTCAGCGGTTCAAATCCGCTCAAGAGCTCCATATAACAAGGCAGATATGAAAATATCTGCCTTTGTTTTAATGGTCTGGTTGTGTTTCGTTGTCCCTGAGGGCGCTTTGAGCCCCAGTGCTGGTGGAGTGCAAGGGTCATTGAGTAAATTGTTGTAAAGTCTTTTTCGGGCCGGCATAATGGTCGGCCTGATTTTGTTCTAGGTCAGTAGCTCAATTGGCAGAGCGACGGTCTCCAAAACCGTAGGTTGGGGGTTCGATTCCCTCCTGACCTGCCAGATTCACTTGGTGGGTTTGGCTTTCTTTTCACAGGATCTTCATAGATGACTCCTAAAGCTGAAGCTCAAGGCTCTCGCTTCGATCTGCTCAAGTGGCTAGCAGTAGCTGCTTTGGTGGTTGTTGGCGTTGTTGGCAATCAGTATTACTCTGCTTCGCCGATCCTGTACCGTGTACTTGCTTTGCTTGTCATTGCTGCTGTAGCTGCCTTTGTAGGCCTGCAGACAGTCAAGGGCAAGTCTTTCTTTGTGCTGGTAAAGGAAGCTCGCACCGAGATTCGTAAAGTCGTATGGCCAACTCGCCAAGAAACCACGCAGACCACGTTGATTGTTGTGGCTGTTGTCCTGGTTATGGCGTTGCTGTTGTGGGGGCTTGATTCCCTGCTCGGCTGGCTTGTTTCCTTGATTGTCGGCTAAGGGTGTCCCGTGGCTAAGCGTTGGTACGTTGTGCATGCTTACTCCGGTTACGAGAAGCATGTCATGCGCTCGTTGGTAGAGCGCGTAAAGCTGGCTGGCATGGAAGATGGCTTCGGCGAAATTCTGGTTCCCACTGAAGAAGTGGTTGAAATGCGTAATGGCCAGAAACGCAAAAGCGAGCGCAAATTCTTCCCGGGTTATGTGCTGGTCCAGATGGACATGAATGAGGGTACTTGGCACTTGGTCAAGGATACGCCTCGGGTGATGGGTTTCATCGGCGGTACTGCTGATAAGCCTGCACCGATCACAGATAAAGAGGCAGAAGCGATTCTGCGTCGTGTCGCTGACGGTAGCGACAAGCCGAAGCCGAAGACGTTGTTCGAGCCAGGCGAGTCGGTACGTGTCAACGACGGGCCGTTTGCCGATTTTACCGGCACGGTTGAAGAAGTTAACTACGAAAAGAGCCGGATCCAAGTGGCAGTGCTTATTTTCGGACGCTCTACTCCGGTAGAGCTTGAGTTCAGCCAGGTCGAAAAGGTCTAGCTGAACAAGCATCCCAACCCCGCAGCCTCAGGCTGTGGGGTTTTGTCGTCACTGGGATAAACGCGCAAGTAACCGGGGAGCCTTTCGAGGCGTTTGAACCCGTAATTGGAGTGCCTCATGGCCAAGAAAATTACCGCTTACATCAAGCTGCAAGTGAAGGCCGCTCAGGCTAACCCAAGCCCACCTGTTGGTCCTGCATTGGGTCAGCACGGCGTGAACATCATGGAATTCTGCAAGGCTTTCAACGCCCGTACTCAGGGTATTGAGCCAGGCCTGCCGACTCCAGTGATCATCACTGTCTACAGCGACCGTAGCTTCACGTTCGAAACCAAATCCACCCCTGCTTCGGTTCTGCTGAAGAAGGCGGCCGGTCTGGCCAGCGGTTCCGCTCGTCCGAACACCGTTAAGGTTGGCACCGTGACCCGTGCTCAGCTGGAAGAAATCGCGAAAACCAAAAACGCGGATCTGACTGCAGCTGATATGGATGCAGCCGTGCGTACTATCGCCGGTTCTGCTCGTAGCATGGGCCTTAACGTGGAGGGTGTGTAATGGCTAAGTTGACCAAACGTCAAAAGGCTATCGCCGGCAAAATCGAAGCAGGCAAGTCCTACAACTTTGTAGACGCTGCCGCCCTGCTGGCTGAGCTGTCGACTGTCAAGTTCAGCGAGTCCTTCGACGTTGCTGTAAACCTGGGTGTTGACCCGCGTAAATCCGACCAGGTCGTTCGTAGCGCTACTGTGCTGCCACACGGCACTGGCAAGACTGTTCGCGTTGCTGTGTTCACCCAGGGTCCAGCTGCTGAGGCCGCTTTGGCTGCCGGCGCTGACCGTGTAGGTATGGACGATCTGGCTGCCGAAATGAAAGGCGGCGACCTGAACTATGACGTCGTTATCGCATCCCCGGATGCCATGCGCGTTGTAGGCCAGTTGGGTCAGATCCTCGGTCCACGTGGCCTGATGCCTAACCCTAAAGTCGGCACCGTAACCCCAGACGTAGCTACCGCGGTTAAAAACGCCAAGGCTGGTCAGGTTCGTTATCGCACCGACAAAAACGGCATCATTCACACCTCCGTTGGCAAAGTCGGCTTCGACGCCGTCAAGCTGAAGGAAAACGTTGAAGCCCTGATCTCTGATCTGAAGCGCATCAAGCCGGCTTCCTCGAAAGGCATTTATGTCAAGCGCATCACCCTGAGCACCACCATGGGCCCGGGCCTGGTCATCGACCAAGGTTCGCTGGAAGCGTAAGACAAAAATTGGCGCAAGCGATTGCGCCAATTGAAAGATTGGGGTCCCTGCCTGGCGGGGGCTATCCAAGACCGTAGGCGACGCAAGTCTTAAACCTCAAGCCTACGCAGATGGTGCTCCCGGTTCCTTACCGAATCAGACACCAAAACGACATCCGGCTTCGGTTGGATGAAACGGTAACAAGCAGGAGTTTTTCCCGTGGCAATTAAACTTGAAGACAAGAAGGCCATCGTCGCTGAAGTCAACAAGGCTGCCAATGTTGCCCTGTCTGCTGTTGTGGCTGATGCCCGCGGCGTGACAGTAAGCGCTATGACCGGACTCCGTAAAGAGGCTCGTGAAGCTGGCGTTTACGTACGTGTTGTACGTAACACCCTGCTCAAGCGCGCCGTTGCTGGCACTCAATATGACGTGCTCAACGACGTGTTCACCGGCCCGACCTTGATTGCATTCTCCAAAGACCATCCGGGCGCTGCTGCCCGTATCTTCAAAGAGTTCGCAAAAGGTCAGGACAAGTTCGAGATCAAGGCAGCTGCGTTCGAGGGCAAGTTCCTCGCAGCTAATCAGATCGACGTACTGGCAAGCCTGCCGACCCGTGACGAAGCAATTTCTCAGCTGATGAGCGTGATTCAAGGCGCAACCAGCAAATTGGCTCGTACTCTGGCGGCTCTTCGCGACCAGAAAGAAGCTGCTGCAGCCTAAGGCTGAGCGACTCCTTTCAGCGTTTTTTGTTTATTTCGATGGCCGCGTAGGCTGTCACCCCAATACAGGAATTTATAGTCATGTCTCTGACTAACGAGCAAATCATCGAAGCAATCGGCGAAAAATCCGTTCTGGAAATCGTTGAGCTGATCAAGGCCATGGAAGAGAAGTTCGGCGTTTCCGCTGCCGCTGCTTCCGCAGGTCCTGCTGCTGTTGCTGCCGTTGTTGAAGAACAAACTGAATTCAACGTCAATCTGGTTGAGACTGGCGAGAAGAAAGTTAACGTGATCAAGGCTGTACGTGAGCTGACCGGTCTGGGCCTGAAAGAAGCCAAGGCTGTAGTTGACGGCTGCCCAGGCATGGTTCTGGAAGCTGTTTCGAAAGACGCAGCTGACAAAGCCAAGGCTGTTCTGGAAGAAGCAGGCGCTAAAGTCGAGCTGAAGTAAGCATCGACTTTGCGTCTCCAGCCCGAGCGTTAAGCGAAAGGCTGATGGCTGGTGGCTCTTGCCACCGGCCTTTTTCCGTTATTGGCAGCCGACTGGGTCGGTGCTGGTAACGAGCTGTAACCACCCGATGCGGTGGCGCAAACCATGGGGTTTGCACGATTTTCTGGCTGCTCCCGTCGGGAGGGGCCAAACAAGCAGGTGACCAAGCTGGGGAACGCTGATGGCTTACTCATATACTGAGAAAAAACGTATCCGCAAGGACTTTAGCAAGTTGCCGGACGTCATGGATGTGCCGTATCTCCTGGCAATCCAGCTGGATTCGTATCGTGAATTCTTGCAGGCGGGAGCGACTAAAGATCAGTTCCGCGACGTGGGCCTGCATGCGGCCTTCAAATCCGTTTTCCCGATCATCAGCTACTCCGGCAATGCTGCGCTGGAGTACGTCGGTTATCGCCTGGGCGAACCGGCATTTGATGTCAAAGAATGCGTATTGCGCGGTGTAACTTACGCCGTACCTTTGCGGGTAAAAGTGCGCCTGATCATTTTCGACAAAGAATCGTCGAACAAAGCGATCAAGGACATCAAAGAGCAAGAAGTCTACATGGGTGAAATCCCCCTGATGACCGAGAACGGTACCTTCGTAATCAACGGTACCGAACGAGTAATCGTTTCCCAGCTGCACCGTTCTCCAGGCGTGTTCTTCGACCACGACCGTGGCAAGACGCACAGCTCCGGCAAACTGCTGTACTCCGCGCGCATCATTCCTTACCGCGGTTCGTGGCTGGACTTCGAGTTCGACCCGAAAGACTGCGTGTTCGTGCGTATCGACCGTCGTCGCAAGCTGCCTGCATCGGTACTGCTGCGCGCGCTCGGCTATACCACTGAAGAAGTGCTCGACGCGTTCTACACCACCAACGTTTTCCACCTGAGCGGCGAAACCCTCAGTCTGGAACTGATTGCTTCGCGTCTGCGCGGTGAAATCGCTGTTCTTGATATTCAGGACGAGAAGGGCAAGGTCATCGTTGAGGCTGGTCGCCGTATTACCGCGCGCCACATCAACCAGATCGAAAAAGCCGGTCTCAAGACCCTGGAAGTGCCTCTGGACTACGTCCTGGGTCGCACTACCGCCAAGGCCATCGTGCATCCGGCAACCGGCGAAATCCTGGCAGAGTGCAACACCGAGCTGAACACTGAGATCCTGGCAAAAATCGCCAAGGCCCAGGTTGTTCGCATCGAGACTCTGTACACCAACGATATCGACTGCGGTCCGTTCGTCTCCGACACCCTGAAGATTGACTCCACCAGCAACCAATTGGAAGCGCTGGTCGAGATCTATCGCATGATGCGTCCAGGCGAGCCGCCAACCAAAGACGCTGCCGAGACTCTGTTCAACAACCTGTTCTTCAGCCCTGAGCGCTATGACCTGTCTGCGGTCGGCCGGATGAAGTTCAACCGTCGTATCGGTCGTACCGAGATCGAAGGTTCGGGCGTGTTGTGCAAAGAAGACATCGTCGCGGTACTGAAGACTCTGGTCGACATCCGTAACGGTAAAGGCATCGTCGATGACATCGACCACTTGGGTAACCGTCGTGTTCGCTGTGTAGGCGAGATGGCCGAGAACCAGTTCCGCGTTGGCCTGGTACGTGTTGAGCGTGCGGTCAAAGAGCGTCTGTCGATGGCTGAAAGCGAAGGCCTGATGCCGCAAGACCTGATCAACGCCAAGCCAGTGGCTGCGGCGGTGAAAGAGTTCTTCGGTTCCAGCCAGCTGTCCCAGTTCATGGACCAGAACAACCCGCTGTCCGAGATCACCCACAAGCGTCGTGTGTCTGCACTCGGCCCTGGCGGTTTGACTCGTGAGCGTGCTGGCTTTGAAGTGCGTGACGTACACCCGACTCACTACGGTCGTGTATGTCCGATTGAAACGCCGGAAGGTCCGAACATCGGTCTGATCAACTCCCTGGCCGCGTATGCGCGCACCAACCAGTACGGCTTCCTCGAGAGCCCGTACCGTGTGGTGAAAGACGCTCTGGTCACCGACGAGATCGTGTTCCTGTCCGCCATCGAAGAAGCTGATCACGTGATCGCTCAGGCTTCGGCCACGATGAACGACAAGAAGATGCTGATCGACGAACTGGTAGCTGTTCGTCACTTGAACGAGTTCACCGTCAAGGCGCCGGAAGACGTCACCTTGATGGACGTATCGCCGAAGCAGGTAGTTTCGGTTGCAGCGTCGCTGATCCCGTTCCTCGAGCACGATGACGCCAACCGTGCGTTGATGGGTTCGAACATGCAGCGTCAAGCTGTACCCACCCTGCGCGCTGACAAGCCGCTGGTCGGTACCGGCATGGAGCGTAACGTAGCCCGTGACTCCGGCGTTTGCGTCGTGGCTCGTCGTGGCGGCGTGATCGACTCTGTTGATGCCAGCCGTATCGTGGTTCGTGTTGCTGATGATGAAGTTGAAACCGGTGAAGCTGGTGTCGACATCTACAACCTGACCAAATACACCCGCTCCAACCAGAACACCTGCATCAACCAGCGTCCGCTGGTGCGTAAAGGTGATCGGGTTCAGCGCAGCGACATCATGGCTGACGGCCCGTCCACCGACATGGGTGAACTGGCACTGGGTCAGAACATGCGCATCGCGTTCATGGCCTGGAACGGTTACAACTTCGAAGACTCCATCTGCCTGTCGGAACGAGTTGTTCAAGAAGATCGCTTTACCACGATCCACATTCAGGAACTGACCTGTGTGGCGCGTGACACCAAGCTTGGGCCAGAGGAAATCACTGCAGACATCCCGAACGTGGGTGAAGCTGCACTGAACAAGCTGGACGAAGCCGGTATCGTTTACGTAGGTGCTGAAGTTGGCGCAGGCGACATCCTGGTGGGTAAGGTCACTCCGAAAGGCGAGACCCAGCTGACTCCGGAAGAAAAACTGCTGCGTGCCATCTTCGGTGAAAAAGCCAGCGACGTTAAAGACACCTCCCTGCGTGTGCCTACTGGCACCAAGGGTACCGTCATCGACGTACAGGTCTTCACTCGCGACGGCGTTGAGCGTGATGCTCGTGCACTGTCGATCGAGAAGACTCAACTCGACGAGATCCGCAAGGATCTGAACGAAGAGTTCCGTATCGTTGAAGGCGCGACCTTCGAACGTCTGCGTTCCGCTCTCGTCGGCCACAAAGCCGAAGGCGGCGCCGGTCTGAAGAAGGGTCAGGACATCACCGACGAAATTCTCGACGGTCTTGAGCATGGTCAGTGGTTCAAACTGCGCATGGCTGAAGATGCTCTGAACGAGCAACTCGAGAAGGCCCAGGCCTACATCGTTGATCGCCGCCGTCTGCTGGACGACAAGTTCGAAGACAAGAAGCGCAAACTGCAGCAGGGCGATGACCTGGCTCCAGGCGTGCTGAAAATCGTCAAGGTTTACCTGGCAATCCGTCGCCGCATCCAGCCGGGCGACAAGATGGCCGGTCGTCACGGTAACAAAGGTGTGGTCTCCGTGATCATGCCGGTTGAAGACATGCCGCACGATGCCAATGGCACCCCGGTCGACGTCGTCCTCAACCCGTTGGGCGTACCTTCGCGTATGAACGTTGGTCAGATCCTTGAAACCCACCTGGGCCTCGCGGCCAAAGGCCTGGGCGAGAAGATCAACCGCATGATCGAGGAGCAGCGTAAAGTTGCCGATCTGCGCAAGTTCCTGCACGAGATCTACAACGAGATCGGCGGTCGTAACGAAGATCTGGACAGCTTCTCCGACCAGGAAATCCTGGATCTGGCGAAGAACCTGCGTGGCGGCGTTCCAATGGCCACTCCAGTGTTCGACGGTGCCAAGGAAAGCGAAATCAAGGCCATGCTGAAACTGGCAGACCTGCCAGAAAGCGGCCAGATGCAGCTGACCGACGGCCGTACCGGCAACAAGTTCGAGCGCCCGGTTACTGTTGGCTACATGTACATGCTGAAGCTGAACCACTTGGTAGACGACAAGATGCACGCTCGTTCTACCGGTTCGTACAGCCTGGTTACCCAGCAGCCGCTGGGTGGTAAGGCGCAGTTCGGTGGTCAGCGTTTCGGGGAGATGGAGGTCTGGGCACTGGAAGCATACGGTGCTGCTTACACTCTGCAAGAAATGCTCACAGTGAAGTCGGACGATGTGAACGGCCGGACCAAGATGTACAAAAACATCGTGGACGGCGATCACCGTATGGAGCCGGGCATGCCCGAGTCCTTCAACGTGTTGATCAAGGAAATTCGTTCCCTCGGCATCGATATCGATCTGGAAACCGAATAACACGTGACGCGAATCGAGAGCGGGGCAGGATTGCCCGCTCTCTGCTCCGCCAGGAGGAAAGGCCTTGAAAGACCTACTGAATTTGCTGAAAAACCAGGGTCAAGTCGAAGAGTTCGACGCCATCCGTATTGGATTGGCATCGCCTGAGATGATCCGTTCGTGGTCGTTCGGTGAAGTTAAAAAGCCGGAAACCATCAACTACCGTACGTTCAAACCTGAACGTGACGGCCTGTTCTGCGCCAAGATCTTTGGCCCGGTAAAGGATTACGAGTGCCTGTGCGGTAAGTACAAGCGCTTGAAGCACCGTGGTGTGATCTGCGAGAAGTGCGGCGTTGAAGTCGCGCTGGCCAAAGTTCGTCGTGAGCGCATGGCGCACATCGAACTGGCTTCGCCGGTTGCCCACATCTGGTTCCTGAAATCGCTGCCGTCGCGTATCGGCTTGCTGATGGACATGACCCTGCGTGATATCGAACGCGTTCTCTACTTCGAGAGCTATGTCGTTATCGATCCAGGCATGACCACCCTTGAAAAAGGTCAGCTGCTCAACGACGAGCAGTACTTCGAAGCGCTGGAAGAGTTCGGCGACGATTTCGATGCCCGCATGGGTGCCGAAGCTGTCCGTGAACTGCTGCACGCTATCGACCTGGAACACGAGATTGGCCGTCTGCGTGAAGAAATTCCGCAAACCAACTCCGAAACCAAGATCAAGAAGCTGTCCAAGCGTCTGAAGTTGATGGAAGCCTTCCAGGGTTCCGGCAACCTTCCAGAATGGATGGTGCTGACCGTTCTGCCGGTTCTGCCGCCAGATCTGCGTCCACTGGTCCCGCTGGATGGCGGTCGTTTCGCGACTTCCGACCTCAACGATCTGTATCGTCGAGTGATCAACCGTAACAACCGCTTGAAGCGCCTGCTCGATCTGTCCGCTCCGGACATCATCGTGCGCAACGAAAAGCGTATGTTGCAGGAAGCCGTCGATGCACTGCTCGACAACGGTCGTCGTGGCCGCGCTATCACTGGTTCGAACAAGCGTCCTCTGAAATCCCTGGCTGACATGATCAAGGGTAAGCAAGGTCGTTTCCGTCAGAACTTGCTCGGTAAGCGTGTTGACTACTCGGGTCGTTCGGTAATTACCGTTGGTCCAACCCTGCGTCTGCACCAGTGCGGTCTGCCGAAGAAAATGGCTCTCGAGCTGTTCAAGCCGTTCATTTTCGGCAAGCTGGAAATGCGTGGTCTCGCGACCACCATCAAAGCTGCCAAGAAGATGGTCGAGCGTGAGCTGCCGGAAGTCTGGGACGTTCTCGCTGAAGTTATCCGCGAACACCCGGTTCTCCTCAACCGTGCACCGACCCTTCACCGTCTGGGTATCCAGGCGTTTGAACCGGTACTGATCGAAGGTAAGGCTATCCAGCTGCACCCTCTGGTCTGTGCTGCGTACAACGCCGACTTCGACGGCGACCAAATGGCCGTGCACGTACCGCTGACACTGGAAGCCCAGTTGGAAGCGCGTGCGTTGATGATGTCGACCAACAACATTCTGTCGCCAGCCAACGGTGAGCCAATCATCGTTCCTTCGCAGGACGTTGTATTGGGTCTGTACTACATGACTCGTGAAGCGATCAACGCCAAGGGCGAAGGTCGTGTGTTCGCGGATCTGCAGGAAGTTGACCGTGTGTTCCGTGCCGGCGAAGCCGCACTGCACGCTAAAGTCAAAGTGCGGATCAACGAAACCGTCAACGATCGTGATGGCGGCAGCGTCAAGAACACCCGTATCGTCGACACCACTGTCGGCCGTGCGCTGTTGTTCCAGGTTGTTCCACCTGGCCTGTCGTACGACGTCGTCAACCAGCCGATGAAGAAAAAGGCGATCTCCAAGCTGATCAACCAGTGCTACCGCGTGGTTGGTTTGAAAGAGACCGTGATCTTCGCTGACCAGTTGATGTACACCGGTTTTGCCTATTCGACCATTTCCGGCGTTTCCATCGGTGTTAACGACTTCGTTATCCCGGATGAAAAAGCCCGCATCATCAATGCTGCTACTGATGAAGTGAAAGAAATCGAAAGTCAGTACGCCTCCGGCCTGGTAACCCAGGGCGAGAAGTACAACAAAGTGATCGACCTTTGGTCCAAGGCGAACGACGAAGTTTCCAAGGCGATGATGGCCAACCTCTCGAAAGAGAAAGTCATCGACCGTCATGGCGTCGAAGTCGACCAAGAGTCCTTCAACTCGATGTACATGATGGCCGACTCGGGCGCACGGGGTTCTGCTGCGCAGATCCGTCAGCTCGCCGGTATGCGTGGTCTGATGGCCAAGCCGGACGGCTCCATCATTGAAACGCCGATTACTGCGAACTTCCGTGAAGGTTTGAGCGTACTTCAGTACTTCATCTCCACTCACGGTGCTCGTAAAGGTTTGGCGGATACCGCGTTGAAAACGGCGAACTCCGGTTACCTGACTCGTCGTCTGGTAGACGTGGCGCAGGATCTGGTAGTAACCGAGATCGATTGCGGCACCGAACATGGCCTGGTGATGACTCCGCACATTGAAGGCGGTGACGTTGTTGAGCCGCTGGGTGAGCGCGTATTGGGTCGTGTTATCGCCCGTGACGTGTTCAAGCCAGGTTCCGAAGAAATCATCGTTCCTGCCGGCACACTGGTAGACGAGAAGTGGGTCGAGTTCATCGAGCTGAACAGCATCGACGAAGTGATCGTGCGTTCGCCGATCAGCTGCGAAACCCGCTTCGGCATTTGCGCCAAGTGCTACGGCCGTGACTTGGCTCGTGGTCACCAGGTGAACATCGGTGAAGCGGTCGGCGTTATCGCTGCCCAGTCCATCGGTGAGCCGGGTACCCAGCTGACCATGCGTACGTTCCACATCGGTGGTGCGGCAAGCCGGACCTCCGCAGCCGACAGCGTTCAGGTGAAGAATGGCGGTACCGTCCGTCTGCATAACCTGAAGCACGTTGAGCGAGTGGATGGTTGCCTGGTTGCTGTGTCCCGTTCCGGTGAGCTGGCGATCGCTGATGACTTCGGTCGTGAGCGCGAGCGTTACAAGCTGCCGTACGGTGCTGTGATTTCGGTTAAAGAAGGTGACAAGGTCGACGCTGGCGCAATCGTGGCCAAGTGGGATCCGCACACTCACCCGATCGTTACCGAAATGAAAGGTACCGTGACCTACGTGGGCATGGAAGAAGGCATCACGATCAAGCGTCAGACTGACGAATTGACCGGTATGACCAACATTGAAGTACTCGACGCCAAAGACCGTCCAGCTGCCGGTAAAGATATCCGTCCTGCTGTGAAGATGGTTGATGACAACGGCAAGGATCTCTTGCTGCCGGGTACCGACGTAATTGCTCAGTACTTCCTGCCTGCCAACGCCCTGGTCGGTGTAGCGGACGGTGCGAAAATCGCGATCGGTGATGTTATCGCGCGTATTCCGCAAGAGACTTCGAAGACCCGTGACATCACCGGTGGTCTGCCGCGTGTTGCCGACTTGTTCGAAGCCCGTCGTCCGAAAGAAGCCTCGATCCTGGCGGAAGTCAGCGGCACCATCGCGTTCGGTAAAGAGACCAAAGGCAAGCGCCGTCTGGTTATCACCCCGAACGACGGTACCGATCCGTACGAAGAGCTGATTCCGAAGTGGCGTCACCTGAACGTCTTCGAAGGCGAACAGGTAAACCGCGGCGAAGTTATCTCCGACGGTCCGAGCGATCCACACGACATTCTGCGTCTGCTGGGTGTGAGTGCGCTGGCCAAGTACATCGTGAACGAGATCCAGGACGTTTACCGTCTGCAAGGCGTGAAGATCAACGACAAGCACATCGAGACCATCCTGCGTCAGATGTTGCGTAAGGTTGAAATCGCTGAATCCGGCGACTCGACTTTCATCAAGGGCGACCAGATGGAGTTGACTCACGTTCTGGTAGAGAACGAGCGTCTGGCTGGCGACGAGAAATTCGTTTCCAAGTTCACTCGTGTGTTGCTGGGTATCACCAAGGCGTCGTTGTCCACCGAATCGTTCATCTCGGCGGCTTCCTTCCAGGAAACCACTCGCGTACTGACCGAAGCGGCGGTAACCGGCAAGCGCGATTACCTGCGCGGCCTGAAAGAAAACGTAGTCGTGGGTCGTCTGATCCCGGCCGGTACCGGTCTGGCTTATCACAGCGAGCGTAAGCGTCGCCGTGATGCTGACAAACCGTTGCGCGTAAGCGCCAGTGAAGTGGAAGCTGCACTGACCGAAGCGCTGAACTCGAGCGGTAACTGAGTTCTGCAGTAAATAAGCGTGGGGCCCCGGCCGCTCCGTTCATCGAATCGAGACAATTTGTCGAGGTTGGATGAGCGGGGAGGTCGGGGCCTTGCCTTGACTGGGGGCAAGATCCTCTTTAGACTCTTGTACCCCTAAATTTGGCGGGAATTCGTTCCTGCCATTTTGCTTTTCTTGCAAGACAATAGCGTCGCAAGACAACAGTGGAGCTAGTAGATGGCAACTATCAACCAGCTGGTACGTCAGCCGCGTAAGCGTATCGTCGAGAAATCCGACGTGCCTGCGCTGCAGAACTGCCCGCAACGTCGTGGCGTATGCACCCGTGTGTATACCACCACGCCGAAAAAACCTAACTCGGCACTGCGTAAAGTATGCCGTGTGCGTCTGACCAACGGTTTCGAGGTTTCCTCGTACATCGGCGGTGAAGGCCACAACCTGCAAGAGCACAGCGTGGTACTGATCCGCGGCGGTCGTGTAAAAGACTTGCCAGGTGTTCGTTACCACACCGTACGCGGTTCTTTGGATACTTCCGGCGTTAAAGGTCGTAACCAGGGTCGTTCGAAGTACGGTACCAAGAAGCCTAAGTAGTAGTGGCTTTTTGTAAAAACCGATTTTCTATTTTTCTGAGTCGATAAGAGTAAGGTCGGAGGCGTCCCGAAAGGGCACCGATTCCGAGCGAACCTGAAGACCGTTTGAGGGCTTATCCATGCCAAGAAGACGCGTAGCAGCCAAGCGCGAAGTGCTTGACGATCCAAAATACGGCAGCCAGATCCTGGCCAAGTTCATGAACCACGTAATGGAAAGCGGCAAGAAAGCCGTTGCCGAGCGTATCGTTTATGGCGCGCTGGAAAAGGTTAAAGAACGCAAGAACAGCGACCCCCTGGAAATCTTCGAGAAAGCTCTCGACGCCATCGCTCCGCTGGTCGAAGTGAAGTCGCGCCGTGTAGGCGGTGCTACTTACCAGGTTCCGGTTGAAGTTCGTCCGTCCCGTCGTAATGCTCTGGCAATGCGCTGGTTGGTAGACTTCGCCCGCAAGCGCGGCGAGAAGTCTATGGCTCTGCGTTTGGCCGGCGAACTGCTGGACGCTGCCGAAGGCAAAGGTGCTGCAGTTAAGAAGCGTGAAGACGTGCACCGTATGGCTGAAGCCAACAAGGCTTTCTCGCACTACCGCTTCTAATTTTAGCGTCACTAATTTTGCGAGGGCTTTATGGCTCGTACTACACCGATTAACCGCTACCGTAACATTGGTATCGTTGCTCACGTGGATGCTGGTAAAACCACCACCACCGAGCGCGTCCTTTTTTACACTGGCAAAAGTCACAAAATGGGCGAGGTGCATGACGGCGCCGCGACCACAGACTGGATGGTGCAGGAGCAGGAGCGTGGTATTACCATTACTTCTGCTGCCATCACCGCCTTCTGGCAGGGTTCCGAGAAGCAGCACAAGGACCAATACCGCTTCAACGTCATCGACACCCCGGGCCACGTTGACTTCACTATTGAAGTTGAACGTTCCCTGCGTGTTCTCGACGGCGCGGTCGTTGTGTTCTGCGGCACCTCGGGTGTTGAGCCTCAGTCGGAAACCGTATGGCGTCAAGCCAACAAGTACGGCGTTCCACGTCTTGTTTACGTAAACAAGATGGACCGTGCTGGTGCGAACTTCCTGCGCGTGATCGGCCAGATCAAGCAGCGTCTGGGTCACACCCCGGTGCCGATCCAGTTGGCCATCGGTTCCGAAGACAACTTCCAGGGTCAGATCGATCTGATGGCCATGGAAGCTGTTTACTGGAACGACGCTGACAAAGGCATGGTTCCAGTTCGCAAGCCTATCCCTGCTGAACTGCAGGAACTGGCTGACGAGTGGCGCGGCAACATGGTTGAGGCTGCGGCCGAAGCCAGCGAAGAGCTGATGAACAAGTACCTCGAAGGTGAAGAGCTCACCAACGCGGAAATCAAGGCCGCTCTGCGTCAGCGTACTATCGCTGGTGAGATCGTCCTGGCTGTTTGCGGTTCTTCCTTCAAGAACAAGGGCGTTCCCCTGGTTCTCGACGCCGTGATCGACTACCTGCCGGCTCCTTCCGACATTCCTGCCATCAAGGGTACCGACCCGGATGACGAGACCCAGGAAATGGAGCGTCATGCAGACGACAGCGAGCCGTTCTCGGCGCTGGCGTTCAAGATCGCTACCGACCCATTCGTGGGTACCTTGACCTTCGTCCGCGTTTACTCGGGCGTGTTGGCCTCCGGCGACGGCGTGATCAACTCGGTCAAAGGCAAGAAAGAGCGCGTGGGTCGTATGGTGCAAATGCACGCAAACGCCCGTGAAGAAATCAAGGAAGTGCGCGCTGGTGACATCGCGGCCTTGATCGGCATGAAGGACGTCACCACTGGTGAGACTTTGTGCAACGCTGACAAGCCAATCATCCTGGTTCGCATGGACTTCCCGGAGCCGGTTATTTCGGTTGCCGTAGAGCCTAAGACCAAGGACGACCAGGAAAAAATGGGTATCGCTCTGGGCAAGCTTGCTCAGGAAGACCCGTCTTTCCGCGTCAAGACTGATGAAGAGACTGGTCAAACGATCATCTCCGGCATGGGCGAGTTGCACCTGGACATCCTGGTTGACCGGATGCGCCGTGAGTTCAACGTCGAAGCCAACATCGGTAAGCCTCAAGTTTCGTACCGTGAGCGCATCACGAAGAGCTGCGAAATTGAAGGCAAGTTCGTTCGCCAGTCCGGCGGTCGTGGTCAGTTCGGCCATTGCTGGATCCGTTTTGCGCCTGCTGACGAAGGTCAGGAAGGTCTGCAATTCGTGAACGAAGTAGTGGGTGGTGTGGTTCCTAAGGAATACATCCCGGCTATCCAGAAGGGTATCGAAGAGCAGATGAAAAACGGCGTTGTTGCCGGTTATCCGCTGATCGGCCTGAAGGCTACCGTGTTTGATGGTTCCTACCACGACGTCGACTCCAACGAGATGGCGTTTAAGGTGGCTGCTTCCATGGCGACCAAGCAACTGGCCCAGAAGGGTGGCGGTGAGTTGCTTGAGCCGATCATGGCGGTAGAGGTTGTTACACCTGAAGACTATATGGGTGACGTGATGGGCGACCTTAACCGTCGTCGCGGCATGATCCTGGGTATGGAAGATACGGTTTCCGGCAAAGTGATTCGTGCCGAGGTTCCGTTGGGTGAGATGTTCGGTTACGCAACCGACGTTCGCTCCATGTCCCAAGGTCGCGCAAGCTACTCTATGGAATTCAAAAAATACAATACGGCTCCGTCGCACATCGTCGAAACCGTTACCAAAAAACAAGGCTGATTCAGCCCCCTTTAGGCTAGGAGTTAATTGTCGTGGCTAAAGAAAAATTTGACCGTACCCTCCCGCACGTCAACGTTGGCACCATCGGTCACGTCGACCACGGTAAAACCACGCTGACCGCTGCTCTGACTCGCGTCTGCTCCGAAGTTTTCGGTTCGGCCGTTGTTGCTTTCGACAAGATCGACAGCGCTCCGGAAGAAAAGGCTCGTGGTATCACCATCAACACCGCGCACGTTGAATACAACTCGCTGATCCGTCACTACGCTCACGTTGACTGCCCAGGTCACGCTGACTATGTGAAGAACATGATCACTGGTGCTGCTCAGATGGACGGCGCTATCCTGGTTTGCTCGGCCGCTGATGGTCCGATGCCACAAACCCGTGAGCACATCCTGCTGTCCCGTCAGGTTGGCGTTCCGTACATCGTTGTCTTCCTGAACAAGGCTGACATGGTTGACGACGCTGAGCTGCTGGAACTGGTTGAGATGGAAGTGCGCGATCTGCTGAGCACTTACGACTTCCCAGGCGACGACACTCCGATCATCATCGGTTCGGCTCTGATGGCTCTGAACGGCCAAGACGACAACGAAATGGGCACCACTGCCGTTCGTAAACTGGTTGAGACTCTGGACAGCTACATTCCAGATCCAGTCCGTGTTATCGACAAGCCGTTCCTGATGCCAATCGAAGACGTATTCTCGATCTCCGGTCGCGGTACTGTTGTAACTGGCCGTATCGAGCGCGGTATCGTTAAGATCCAGGACTCGCTGGAAATCGTAGGTCTGCGTGACACTGTTGTCACCACCTGCACCGGTGTTGAAATGTTCCGCAAGCTGCTCGACGAAGGTCGTGCTGGCGAGAACTGCGGCGTTCTGCTGCGTGGTACCAAGCGTGACGACGTTGAGCGTGGCCAGGTTCTGGTCAAGCCGGGTTCGGTCAAGCCGCACACCAAGTTCGAAGCTGAAGTGTACGTACTGAGCAAAGAAGAAGGCGGTCGTCACACTCCGTTCTTCAAAGGCTACCGTCCACAGTTCTACTTCCGGACCACTGACGTGACCGGTAACTGCGAACTGCCGGAAGGCGTTGAAATGGTAATGCCAGGCGACAACATCAAAATGGTTGTCACCCTGATCAAGACCATCGCAATGGAAGACGGTCTGCGTTTCGCTATCCGTGAAGGCGGTCGTACCGTCGGCGCTGGCGTCGTAGCCAAAATCATCGAGTAAGCTCTTTTCGAGCAAGCTTCGATGAGTTGAAGAAGCCCCCCGCTCAGCGGGGGGCTTTTTTATTGGGTTGACACCCATATGGGGCGTCTATAGAATTGCGCCTCCTTTTAACGGGCGTATTGCGCTCGGTGGGAATAGCAGCCGGAGTCTGAAATCCAATGCAAAATCAGCAAATCCGTATCAGGTTGAAGGCTTTTGACCATCGCCTGATCGACCAATCCACCCAGGAAATCGTGGAAACCGCGAAACGTACTGGTGCTCAAGTGCGTGGTCCAATTCCACTGCCTACCCGTAAAGAGCGGTTCACCGTTCTGGTCTCCCCGCACGTCAACAAAGACGCGCGTGACCAGTACGAGATCCGTACTCATAAGCGCGTTCTGGACATCGTCCAGCCAACGGATAAAACCGTTGATGCACTTATGAAGCTTGATCTTGCGGCCGGTGTGGAAGTGCAGATCAGCCTCGGCTAAGACTCGGTCTTAGTCGTGTAACGCTCTGAAATGGGCGGCCATAGCGGGTGAAAGCCCCGTACACTCATGAGGTTTACAACATGACTATTGGTGTAGTCGGTCGTAAATGCGGTATGACCCGTATTTTCACCGAAGAAGGTGTCTCCATTCCGGTCACGGTCATTGAGATCGAACCGAATCGCGTCACCCAGTTCAAAACTGAAGAGACCGATGGCTATCGTGCAGTGCAAGTCACTGTAGGCGAGCGTCGTGCTTCGCGTGTTACAGCTGCTCAAGCTGGCCACTTCGCTAAAGCGAACGTTGCCGCTGGTCGTACCGTAATGGAATTCCGCCTTGAAGAAGGCGAGTACCAGGCCGGCGATCTGATCAACGCTGAAATCTTCGCCGCTGGTCAACTGGTTGATGTAACCGGTCAGTCCAAGGGTAAAGGCTTCCAGGGTACGATCAAGCGTTGGAATTTCCGCGGGCAAGATAATACCCACGGTAACTCCGTGTCCCACCGCGTTCCAGGCTCTATCGGCCAGTGCCAGACTCCTGGTCGTGTATTCAAGGGCAAAAAAATGTCCGGTCATATGGGCGCTGAGCGCGTGACCGTGCAGTCCCTGGAAGTAGTGCGCGTGGACGCTGAACGCAATCTGTTGTTGGTCAAGGGTGCTGTTCCTGGCGCTACTGGCGGCAACTTGGTTGTACGTCCAGCAGCCAAGGCTCGCGGTTAAGGGGAAGCTGACATGCAATTAAATGTAAATGACGCTCAAGCGATCGAAGTTTCCGAACTGACATTTGGCGGCGAATTCAACGAGACGCTGGTTCACCAAGCAGTCGTGGCCTACATGGCCGGCGGCCGTCAAGGTAGCAAGCAGCAAAAGACCCGTTCCGACGTTCGTGGTGGCGGTAAGCGCCCTTGGCGTCAGAAAGGTACTGGCCGTGCTCGTGCCGGTACTATCCGTAGCCCAATCTGGCGTGGCGGCGGTACCACTTTCGCAGCTCGTCCTCAGGATCACACCCAGAAGCTGAACAAGAAGATGTATCGCGCAGCAATGCGTTCCATCCTTGCTGAGCTGGTGCGTACTGATCGTCTGGTAGTGGTTCAGGACTTCGCTGTTGATGCACCGAAGACCAAAGATCTGCTGAACAAACTGACCGGCATGGGCCTGACTGACGTCTTGATCGTGTCTGAAGTAGTTGATCAGAACCTGTACCTGGCTGCTCGCAACCTGCCACACGTTGATGTACGTGACGTGCAAGGTTCCGATCCAGTTAGTCTGATCGCATACGACAAGGTGTTGATCACCGTGTCGGCCGTGAAGAAATTCGAGGAGCTGCTGGGATGAACCAGGAACGCGTATTTAAAGTTCTGCTTGGCCCGCACGTTTCCGAGAAGGCTACGGTTCTGGCTGACAAGAAAGGCCAGTTCGTTTTCAAGGTTGCAACTGACGCAACCAAGCTGGAAATCAAGAAGGCCGTCGAAAGCCTGTTCAGCGTGAAAGTAGAGCGTGTTACTACCCTGAACGTTCTGGGTAAGAGCAAGCGCACTGCTCGCGGTCTGGGCAAGCGTAATGACTGGAAGAAGGCAGTTATCTCCCTTCAGCCAGGCCAAGATCTCGATTTCAGCAGCAGTGCTGAGTAAGGAAGGGGTGCATCATGGCAATCGTTAAATGCAAACCGACTTCCCCTGGCCGCCGTTTTGTGGTCAAGGTGGTCAACCAGGAGCTGCATAAAGGCGCTCCTCACGCACCGCTGCTCGAGAAAAAATCGAAGACTGGTGGTCGTAACAACAATGGTCGCATTACCACTCGTCACATCGGTGGTGGCCATAAGCAGCATTATCGTCTGGTCGATTTCCGTCGCAACGACAAAGATGGCATCACTGCCACTGTCGAGCGTATCGAATACGATCCAAACCGTACTGCTCACATCGCTCTGCTGCTGTACGCAGATGGCGAGCGTCGCTACATCATCGCGCCTAAAGGCGTGAGTGCTGGCGACCAGCTGATCGCAGGTGCTCTGGCACCGATCAAGCCGGGCAACGCTCTGCAACTGCGTAACATTCCAGTTGGTAGCACCGTACACGGCATCGAATTGAAGCCAGGTAAAGGCGCACAGATCGCTCGTTCCGCTGGTGCTTCGGCTCAGCTGATCGCTCGTGAAGGTGTCTACGTGACCCTGCGTCTGCGTTCTGGTGAGATGCGTAAAGTGCTGGCTGAATGCCGCGCGACCCTGGGTGAAGTCTCGAACTCCGAGCACAGCCTGCGTTCGCTGGGTAAAGCTGGTGCCAAACGCTGGCGTGGCGTTCGCCCAACCGTTCGTGGTGTTGCCATGAACCCGGTTGACCACCCGCATGGTGGTGGTGAAGGTCGTACCTCTGGTGGTCGTCATCCGGTATCGCCATGGGGCTTCCCGACTAAGGGCGCGAAGACTCGTGGTAATAAGCGTACCGACAAAATGATCGTCCGTCGTCGCAAGTAAATAGAGGGATACGACAGTGCCACGTTCTCTGAAAAAAGGTCCTTTTATTGATCTTCACCTACTGAAGAAGATCGAAGTGGCGGCGGAAAAGAACGATCGCAAACCAGTGAAAACCTGGTCGCGTCGTTCGATGATCCTGCCACAAATGGTCGGTTTGACCATTGCAGTGCATAACGGTCGTCAACATGTTCCAGTTCTCGTGAACGAAGACATGGTCGGCCACAAACTAGGCGAGTTTGCCGGTACCCGCACATATCGTGGGCACGTGGCAGACAAGAAAGCCAAGCGTTAAGGGGTAAGGAACGATGGAAGTAGCCGCTAAGTTGTCGGGCGCTCGAATCTCCGCCCAGAAAGCCCGCTTGGTCGCCGACCAGATCCGCGGGAAGAAGGTGGGCGAAGCGCTCAACCTGTTGGCTTTCAGCAGTAAGAAAGCCGCCGAGATCATGAAGAAAGTGCTGGAGTCGGCCGTAGCCAACGCCGAGCATAACGAAGGCGCAGACGTTGATGACCTTAAAGTCAGCACCGTTTTCGTCAACGAAGGGCGTTCGCTGAAGCGAATCATGCCACGTGCCAAAGGCCGTGCTGATCGCATCGTCAAGCGGTCTTGCCATATCACTGTCAAGGTTGCTGACAAGTAACGGAGTCGAAGAGATGGGTCAGAAAGTACATCCCATTGGCATTCGCCTGGGAATCGTCAAGGAGCACACCTCCGTCTGGTACGCAGACGGTCGGACTTATGCGGACTATTTGTTCGCTGATCTGAAGGTGCGCGAGTATCTCCAAGACAAACTAAAAAGCGCGTCCGTAAGCCGTATCGATATCCATCGTCCGGCTCAAACTGCACGTATCACCATCCACACCGCTCGTCCAGGTATCGTTATCGGGAAGAAAGGTGAAGATGTTGAGAAACTGCGTCAGGACCTGACCAAACAAATGGGTGTGCCTGTGCACATCAATATCGAAGAAATCCGCAAGCCGGAACTCGACGGTATGTTGGTTGCGCAGAGCGTAGCTCAGCAGCTGGAGCGTCGCGTAATGTTCCGTCGCGCTATGAAGCGCGCTGTACAGAACGCCATGCGCATTGGTGCCAAAGGCATCAAAATCCAAGTGAGCGGTCGTCTCGGCGGTGCTGAAATCGCACGTACTGAATGGTATCGCGAAGGTCGTGTGCCACTGCACACCCTGCGTGCCGACATCGACTATGCCAACTACGAAGCTCACACCACTTACGGTGTGATCGGTGTAAAGGTTTGGATCTTCAAGGGCGAAGTAATTGGTGGTCGCCAAGAAGAACTGAAACCACAAGCACCAGCGCCTCGTAAAAAAGCTGCTAAGTAAGGGGTACGCCAAATGTTGCAACCAAAGCGTACGAAGTTCCGCAAGCAGATGACAGGCCACAACCGTGGTCTGGCTCAGCGCGGTAGCAAAGTCAGCTTCGGCGAGTATGCGCTGAAGTCTGTAGCTCGTGGTCGTCTCACCGCTCGTCAGATCGAGTCAGCGCGTCGTGCACTGACCCGTCACGTTAAACGTGGCGGCAAGATCTGGATCCGTGTATTCCCGGACAAGCCTATTTCCAAAAAGCCCCTCGAAGTTCGGATGGGTAAAGGTAAGGGTAGTGTGGAGTACTGGGTTGCCCAGATTCAGCCAGGCAAAGTCCTGTATGAAATCGAGGGCGTTTCTGAAGAGCTGGCGCGTGAGGCTTTTGCCCTGGCTGCTGCAAAGCTGCCGCTCGCCACCGCTTTTGTTAAACGGACGGTGATGTGATGAAAGCGAACGAACTTCGTGAAAAAGACGCGCCGCAGCTTAACGAGCAACTGCTCGGCCTGCTGCGCGACCAGTTCAATCTGCGTATGCAGAAAGCAACTGGCCAGTTGGGGCAGTCTCACCTGCTCCGGCAAGTTAAGCGTGACATCGCTCGCGTGAAGACTGTGCTCAAACAGCAGGCAGGTAAGTAATCATGGCTGAAGCCGAAAAAACCGTCCGTACGCTGACTGGCCGTGTTGTCAGCGACAAAATGGACAAGACCATCACCGTTCTGATCGAGCGTCGCGTAAAGCACCCGATCTACGGTAAATACGTTAAGCGTTCGACTAAGCTGCACGCGCACGACGAAACCAATCAGTGCCACATCGGCGACAAAGTCACTATTCGTGAAACTCGTCCTTTGGCCAAGACCAAGTCTTGGGCGCTGGTTGATGTTCTCGAACGCGCTGTGGAAGTCTAAGGACTAGGGGTCGGAGAAATTATATGATTCAGACTCAATCCATGCTCGATGTGGCCGATAACAGCGGCGCACGCCGCGTTATGTGCATCAAGGTGCTGGGTGGCTCCCATCGTCGTTACGCTGGTATCGGTGACATCATCAAGGTTACCGTCAAGGAAGCAATTCCTCGCGGTAAAGTGAAAAAAGGCCAAGTGATGACTGCTGTTGTAGTCCGCACTCGTCACGGCGTACGTCGTGCTGATGGCTCCATTATCCGCTTTGATGGCAACGCTGCTGTTCTTCTGAACAACAAGCAAGAGCCGATCGGCACCCGTATCTTTGGGCCAGTGACCCGTGAACTTCGTACTGAGAAGTTCATGAAGATCGTCTCGCTCGCCCCAGAAGTGCTGTAAGGAGATCCGACATGCAAAAGATTCGTCGTGACGACGAGATCATCGTGATCGCCGGCAAAGACAAAGGTAAGCGCGGTAAGGTGCTTAAGGTTCTCGCTAATAACCGTCTGGTTATCGGTGGTCTGAACCTGGTCAAGCGTCATACCAAGCCTAACCCGATGTCGGGCGTGCAAGGCGGTATCGTCGAAAAAGAAGCTCCACTGGACGCTTCTAACGTCGCCATTTTCAACGGCGAAACCAACAAGGCTGATCGCGTTGGTTTCAAAGTAGAAGACGGCAAGAAAATTCGTGTCTTCAAGTCGACCCAAAAAGCGGTTGATGCTTGAACACTGCTAGGTAGATGAGACCATGGCACGACTAAAAGAGATTTACTGGAAAGAAATCGCACCGAAGCTTAAGGAAGAACTTAAGCTTTCGAACGTGATGGAAGTTCCACGCGTTACCAAAATCACCCTGAACATGGGTCTGGGCGAAGCGGTCGGTGACAAAAAAGTCATCGAGCACGCTGTTGCCGATCTTGAAAAGATCACCGGTCAGAAAGTCGTTGTGACTTACGCTCGGAAATCCATCGCTGGCTTTAAAGTCCGTGAAGGTTGGCCGATCGGCGTCAAAGTGACTCTGCGCCGTGAGCGTATGTACGAATTCCTGGATCGTCTGCTGTCGATCTCCCTGCCTCGGGTCCGCGACTTCCGCGGCCTGAATGCCAAGTCCTTCGATGGTCGTGGTAACTACAGCATGGGCGTTAAAGAGCAGATCATCTTCCCGGAAATCGACTACGACAAGATCGATGCTCTCCGCGGTCTGGACATTACCCTGACCACCACTGCCAAGAACGATGATGAAGGTCGCGCCCTGTTGCGTGCTTTCAAATTCCCGTTCCGCAACTGATTGGAGTAGGAAAATGGCCAAGATGAGCATGAAAAACCGCGAGCTGAAGCGTCAGCTCACGGTTGCCAAGTACGCCAAAAAGCGTGCAGCACTGAAAGCTATCATCGTTGATCTGAACGCAAGTCCAGAAGCACGTTGGGAAGCTACAGTCGCTCTGCAGAAGCAGCCACGTGACGCAAGCGCTTCGCGCATGCGTAACCGCTGCCGCCTGACCGGTCGTCCACACGGCGTTTACCGCAAGTTCGGCCTTGGCCGTAACAAGCTGCGTGAAGCTGCAATGCGTGGTGACGTACCTGGTCTGGTTAAAGCCAGCTGGTAAGCACTGTCAAAGTCTCGGTGTCCAGGCTCGCAAGATCCTGACCACCGGTGACCTTGAACTTGAATCAAGCCCCTTTTGGGGCTTGATTCATTTGTGGGGTGTGTCTAGAATACCCGGCTCGCCTGAGCCCGTGCTTTTTTCGCATGGATGGCTCGGCGACACGTAGTAGCCGCAAGGCTAATTTTTTGTGTATTAGGAGCGTCTAGCCCATGAGTATGCAGGACCCGTTAGCGGACATGCTAACTCGAATCCGTAATGCCCAGATGGCTGAAAAGTCCGTCGTAAGCATGCCATCTTCTACTTTGAAGGTAGCTGTTGCCAAAGTCCTGAAGGACGAAGGTTACATTGCGGGTTATCAGATCAGCAGCGAAATCAAGCCACTGCTGTCTATCGAGCTGAAATATTTCGAAGGCCGTCCGGTCATCGAAGAAGTGAAGCGCGTTAGCCGTCCAGGCCTGCGTCAGTACAAGTCCGTCGATGATCTGCCGAAAGTTCGTGGCGGTCTCGGTGTGTCTATCGTCTCCACCAACAAAGGTGTGATGACGGATCGTGCTGCGCGCGCTGCCGGTGTCGGCGGCGAAGTTCTTTGCACTGTGTTCTAAGGGGGGATAAGCATGTCACGCGTCGCTAAGAACCCCGTTAAGCTGCCAGCCGGTGTCGAAGTCAAATTCGCAGGCCAACAGCTTTCGGTGAAGGGTGCCAAGGGCACTCTCGAACTGAACATCCATTCGTCCGTTGAGATTGTTGAAGAAGCCGGTGAGCTGCGTTTTGCTGCTCGCAATGGCGATCAACAGACTCGCGCAATGGCTGGTACCACTCGTGCGTTGGTAAACAACATGGTCCAAGGCGTAAGCCAAGGCTTCGAGCGCAAGCTCCAGCTGGTCGGTGTTGGTTACAAAGCGCAAGCAAAAGGCACAGTGCTGAACCTGGCTCTTGGCTTCTCGCACCCAGTGGATTATGAACTGCCGGAAGGCATCACCGCTGAGACTCCTAGCCAGACCGATATCCTGATCAAGGGCATCGATAAGCAGCTGGTAGGTCAAGTGGCCGCCGAGATCCGCGACTTCCGTCCACCAGAGCCGTACAAAGGCAAAGGTGTGCGCTACGCGGACGAAGTCGTCCGTCGTAAAGAAGCCAAGAAGAAGTAGGGCATAGCAAATGACCGACAAAAAAGTTACTCGACTGCGTCGCGCTCGCAAAGCACGCCTGAAAATGCACGAACTCGAAGTCGTGCGTCTCTGCGTGTTCCGCTCGTCGCAGCACATCTACGCCCAGGTCATTTCGGCCGACGGCAACAAAGTCCTGGCATCTGCCTCGACTTTGGATAAAGAACTGCGTGATGGCGCCACTGGCAACATCGACGCGGCCACTAAGGTTGGCCAGCTGGTCGCTACGCGTGCAAAAGCCGCTGGCGTCTCGCAGGTGGCTTTCGACCGCTCTGGCTTCAAGTACCACGGCCGCGTCAAGGCGCTGGCTGATGCTGCTCGTGAAGCTGGGCTGGAGTTCTAAGTTATGTCAAATAACGACCAAAAGCGCGACGAAGGCTACATTGAGAAGCTGGTTCAAGTTAACCGCGTAGCCAAAACCGTTAAAGGCGGCCGTATCTTCACTTTCACCGCGTTGACCGTGGTTGGTGATGGTAAAGGGCGTGTTGGCTTCGGCCGTGGCAAGTCACGTGAAGTGCCTGCTGCGATCCAGAAGGCAATGGAAGCTGCTCGCCGCAACATGATCCAAGTTGATCTGAACGGCACCACGCTGCAGTACGCAATGAAGTCCGGTCACGGCGCTTCGAAGGTGTACATGCAGCCTGCTTCTGAAGGTACCGGTATCATCGCTGGCGGCGCTATGCGTGCTGTCCTCGAGGTTGCTGGCGTTCAGAACGTTCTGGCCAAGTGCTACGGTTCGACTAACCCGGTAAACGTGGTTCACGCCACTTTCAAAGGTTTGAAGGCCATGCAGTCTCCTGAATCCATTGCCGCCAAGCGTGGCAAAAGCGTCAAGGAGATCTTCTGATCATGGCTACCGTTAAAGTTACGCTGATCAAAAGCATGACCGGCCGCATCCCTAACCACAAACTGTGCGTTAAGGGTCTGGGTCTGCGTCGCATCGGTCACACTGTAGAAGTACTTGATACTCCCGAGAATCGCGGGATGATCAACAAGGCTTACTACATGCTGCGTGTCGAGGGTTAATCGATGAAACTCAATGATCTGAGTCCAGCGCCGGGTTCCCGTCGCGAAAAGCATCGTCCGGGCCGTGGTATCGGTAGTGGTTTGGGCAAGACCGGTGGCCGTGGCCACAAAGGTCAGTCCTCCCGCTCCGGTGGCACCATTGCTCCAGGCTTTGAAGGCGGTCAACAGCCGCTGCATCGTCGCCTGCCGAAGTTCGGTTTCGTTTCCCTGAAGGCCATGGACCGCGCAGAAGTGCGTCTGTCCGAGCTGGCTAAAGTGGAAGGCGACATCGTCTCCGTGCAGTCCCTGAAAGATGCCAACGTGATCAACGTCAACGTACAGCGTGTGAAAATCATGCTGTCCGGCGAAGTTACTCGCGCTGTCACCATCGGAAAGGGAATCGGCGCCACCAAAGGTGCGCGTGCGGCTATCGAAGCAGCTGGCGGCAAGTTCGAGGAATAAATGGCTAAGCAAGGTGCTCTCTCTGCGCTCGGCAAAGGCGGTATGTCTGAACTCTGGGCTCGTCTGCGTTTTCTGTTCCTGGCGATTATCGTCTACCGAATAGGCGCACACATCCCGGTTCCAGGTATCAACCCGGACCGACTCGCGGACCTGTTTCGACAGAATGAGGGGACCATTCTTAGCTTGTTCAACATGTTTTCCGGCGGCGCGCTGGAACGGATGAGCATCTTTGCACTGGGGATCATGCCGTACATTTCGGCATCGATCATCATGCAACTGATGTCCGCCGTCAGCCCGCAACTGGAGCAGTTGAAGAAGGAAGGTGAAGCTGGGCGTCGCAAGATCGCCCAGTACACCCGCTACGGCACTGTCGTCCTCGCTCTTGTTCAGGCCATTGGCATGTCCATTGGTCTGGCGGGGCAGGGCGTATCGTTCACTGGTGACTTTGGCTTCCATTTCGTCGCGGTATCCACTTTTGTGGCTGGTGCGATGTTCATGATGTGGCTGGGTGAGCAGATTACTGAGCGTGGTGTTGGCAACGGTATCTCGATGTTGATTTTCGCAGGTATCGTCGCCGGTCTTCCGAGAGCGATCGGGCAGTCTTTCGAGTCTGCGCGTCAGGGTGATATCAACATTTTCGCCCTGGTTGCCATCGGTTTGCTGGCAGTAGCGATTATCGGTTTCGTGGTGTTCATTGAGCGTGGTCAGCGGCGTATTGCTGTTCACTACGCCAAGCGCCAGCAGGGCCGCAAGGTCTTCGCTGCGCAGACCAGCCACTTGCCGCTGAAGGTGAACATGGCCGGTGTTATTCCGGCTATTTTCGCGAGCAGCATCTTGCTGTTCCCGGCTTCGTTGGGTACCTGGTTCGGCCAGTCCGAAGGTTTGGGCTGGTTGCAGGACATCTCGCAGTCGATCGCTCCTGGTCAGCCGTTGAATATTCTGCTGTTTAGTGCAGGGATTATTTTCTTCTGCTTCTTCTATACGGCGTTGATGTTCAATCCGAAAGACGTAGCGGAAAACCTGAAGAAGTCCGGTGCCTTTATTCCGGGCATCCGTCCAGGCGAGCAGTCGGCGCGCTACATTGATGGCGTTCTGACCCGTTTGACCCTGTTCGGTGCTCTATATATGACGGCCGTGTGCCTGTTGCCCCAGTTCCTGGTGGTTGCAGCAAACGTTCCGTTCTACCTTGGCGGGACCTCGTTGCTGATCGTCGTCGTGGTTGTGATGGACTTCATGTCCCAAGTACAATCGCACCTCGTTTCGCACCAGTACGAATCCCTGATGAAGAAAGCCAACCTGAAGGGCTACGGCAGCGGCATGTTGCGCTGAGTACCCATAAGGTTCGAGGAGTTGGTGATGAAAGTTCGTGCATCGGTGAAAAAGCTGTGCCGCAACTGCAAGATTATTCGCCGCGAAGGTGTTGTTCGAGTAATTTGCAGCGCGGAACCGCGTCACAAACAGCGCCAAGGCTGAGTGTGATCCGCTTGAAGCCCGGCAGCTAGTGCGCTGCCGGGTTGATTATTTGTTATTACAGCGATATTATCTCGCGCCCTATTTCTTGGCTTCCGGGGCGTAGGTAGCTGTCAATTGGAGTCCCACTGAATGGCCCGTATTGCAGGCGTTAACATTCCAGATAACAAGCACACTGTTATCTCGCTGACCTACATCTATGGTGTTGGTCGCACAACTGCACAGAAAATTTGTGCAGTGACTGGGGTAAACCCAGCCGCAAAGATCAAGGATCTGAGCGACGAGCAGATTGAACAGCTGCGTGGCGAAGTGGCGAAGTTCACCACTGAAGGTGACCTGCGTCGCGAAATCAACATGAAAATCAAGCGTTTGATGGACCTCGGTTGCTATCGCGGTCTGCGTCATCGTCGTGGTCTTCCAGTGCGCGGTCAGCGTACGAAGACTAACGCGCGTACCCGTAAAGGTCCGCGTAAGCCGATCCGCAAGTAATCGCCCCAGCGAATCGACAGGAAAATTATCATGGCAAAACCTGCTGCTCGTCCTCGTAAAAAAGTTAAAAAGACAGTGGTTGATGGCATCGCCCACATCCATGCATCTTTTAACAACACAATCGTGACCATCACCGACCGTCAAGGTAACGCGCTTTCTTGGGCTACCTCCGGTGGTTCGGGTTTCCGCGGTTCCCGCAAGTCCACCCCGTTTGCTGCTCAAGTAGCTGCTGAACGTGCTGGTCAAGCTGCGCTGGAATATGGCCTGAAAAACCTCGACGTTAACGTCAAAGGTCCAGGTCCAGGTCGTGAGTCTGCTGTCCGTGCATTGAACGGCTGTGGCTATAAGATCGCCAGCATCACCGACGTGACGCCAATCCCGCACAACGGGTGCCGTCCGCCGAAGAAGCGCCGCGTGTAATCCAGGAGATTGTAAAGAATGGCTCGTTACATTGGTCCAAAATGCAAACTCGCTCGTCGCGAAGGCACCGATCTCTTCCTGAAGAGCGGCGTGCGCGCGATCGAATCGAAGTGCAACATTGAAGCAGCACCTGGTATCCACGGCCAACGCCGCGGTCGCCAGTCCGATTACGGCACCCAACTGCGTGAAAAGCAGAAGGTCCGTCGTATCTACGGCGTTCTCGAGCGTCAATTCAGCGGCTACTACAAAGAAGCTGCTGGCAAGAAAGGTGCAACCGGCGAAAACCTGTTGCAACTGCTCGAATGCCGTCTGGACAACGTTGTATACCGTATGGGTTTTGGCTCTACTCGTGCCGAATCCCGTCAGCTGGTATCGCACAAATCCGTCAGCGTTAACGGTCAGACCGTAAACGTGCCGTCGTACCAGGTTCGTGCTGGTGACGTGGTCGCGATTCGCGAGAAAGCAAAGAACCAACTTCGCATTGTCCAAGCTCTCGATCTGTGTGCCCAACGTGGCCGCGTAGAATGGGTAGAAGTAGACACTGAGAAGAAGTCGGGCGTTTTCAAGAACGTTCCAGCTCGCAGTGATCTGTCCGCCGACATCAACGAAAGCCTGATTGTCGAGCTCTACTCCAAGTAAGGGCTAGAAAATAGGTGCATCCATGCAGATTTCGGTAAATGAGTTCCTGACACCCCGCCATATTGATGTGCAGGTTGTCAGTCCAACCCGCGCCAAGATCACTCTCGAGCCTCTCGAGCGTGGTTTTGGCCACACCCTGGGCAACGCGCTGCGCCGCATCCTGTTGTCCTCAATGCCCGGCTGTGCAGTAGTCGAGGCCGAGATTGACGGTGTGCTCCACGAGTACAGCGCCATCGAAGGTGTACAGGAAGACGTAATTGAAATCCTGTTGAACCTTAAAGGTCTGGCTATCAAGCTGCACGGCCGTGACGAAGTTACGCTGACCTTGTCGAAGAAGGGTTCGGGGGTGGTTACCGCTGCCGATATTCAGCTGGATCATGATGTCGAGATCGTTAACCCCGATCACGTAATCGCTAACCTGGCGTCTAACGGCGCCTTGAACATGAAGCTCACCGTAGCTCGTGGTCGTGGTTATGAACCGGCAGACTCGCGTCAGAGCGATGAAGACGAAAGCCGCAGCATCGGTCGCTTGCAGCTTGACTCTTCGTTCAGCCCGGTTCGCCGTATCGCATACGTGGTGGAAAACGCCCGTGTCGAGCAGCGTACTAACCTGGACAAGCTGGTTATTGATCTGGAAACCAACGGTACCCTGGATCCTGAAGAGGCTATCCGCCGTGCTGCAACCATTCTGCAACAGCAGTTGGCTGCGTTCGTCGACCTCAAAGGTGACAGCGAACCAGTGGTAATCGAGCAGGAAGACGAGATCGATCCGATCCTGCTTCGCCCGGTTGACGATCTGGAACTGACTGTACGTTCGGCTAACTGCCTTAAGGCGGAAAACATCTACTACATCGGTGACCTGATTCAGCGTACCGAAGTAGAGCTGTTGAAGACTCCGAACCTTGGCAAGAAATCCTTGACTGAAATCAAGGACGTTCTGGCCTCCCGCGGTCTGTCCCTCGGCATGCGCCTCGACAACTGGCCGCCTGCAAGTCTTAAGAAGGACGACAAGGCGACTGCCTGATCGTCGTAATCACCGAACGTTGTGTTTGGTAAGGAATGAACCATGCGTCATCGTAAAAGTGGTCGTCACCTGAGCCGCACTAGCTCGCACCGCAAGGCCATGTTTCAAAACATGGCAGTGTCGCTGTTCGAGCACGAGCTGATCAAAACTACACTGCCGAAAGCTAAAGAACTGCGTCGCGTTGCTGAGCCGCTGATCACTTTGGCCAAGACAGACAGCCTGGCTAACCGCCGTCTGGCTTTCGACCGTACTCGTTCGAAAGCTATCGTTGGTAAGCTCTTCAACGACCTGGGCAAGCGTTACGCTACCCGTGAGGGTGGCTACCTGCGCATCCTCAAGTGCGGCTTCCGCACTGGCGACAACGCGCCTATGGCGTACGTCGAGTTGGTTGATCGTCCTGCCGGTGGTGAAGCTGTATCCGCTGAGTAAGACGTCAGTCTGAAACGAAAAACCGGGCCTAGTGCCCGGTTTTTTGTGCGCGCTTGAAAAGCCTTGGGTGGTCACCGTCATGCTATGAATTAGTATTTTTCTATCGATGCTAGCTAGTTAATAAATTTGATGACGTCATGTTCATGGTCAATAATCCGAGTCAGCCGATTAGCCGGCAGTTCAAGACTGACAAAGGATGAGATCGCATGAGCCAAAACAAAACGCTTACGACCGCCAGTGGCGCTCCTGTCGCCGACAACCAGAATTCCCGTTCCGCCGGCCCTCGTGGCCCGCTGCTGCTCGACGACTTCCACCTGATCGAGAAGCTTGCCCACTTCAACCGTGAAAACATCCCTGAGCGCCGTGTACACGCCAAAGGCTCGGGTGCTTACGGTACGTTCACCGTAACGCGTGACATCACCGGGTACAGCAGCGCCAAGCTGTTTGAGTCCATCGGCAAGCAAACCCCAACCTTCCTGCGGTTTTCCACCGTCGGCGGTGAGCGCGGTTCGGCCGACACCGAGCGCGATCCACGTGGTTTCGCCCTGAAGTTCTATACCGAGGAAGGTAACTGGGACATTGTCGGCAACAACACGCCGGTATTTTTCATCCGTGACCCTCTCAAATTCCCGGACTTTATCCACACCCAAAAGCGCCTGCCGCAAAGCAACCTGAAAAGCGCGCAGATGATGTGGGACTTCTGGTCGCATTCACCTGAGGCGTTGCACCAGGTCACCATTCTGTTCTCGGACCGCGGCATTCCCGACGGTTACCGTCACATGCACGGCTTTGGTAGCCACACCTACAGCCTGATCAACGCCAATGGCGAGCGGCACTGGGTGAAATGGCACTACAAGACCAAGCAAGGGATCAAAAACCTTGCCCCGGCAGATGCGGCACGCCTGGCCGGTACCGATCCGGATTACGCACAGCGTGATTTGTTCGAAGCCATCGAGCGCGGGGATTTTCCGAAATGGCGCGTGTGCATTCAGATCATGACCGAGGCTCAAGCTGCGGCGCACTATGAGAACCCTTTCGACGTCACCAAGACCTGGTCGCAGAAAGAATTTCCGCTGATCGAAGTCGGCGAGCTGGAACTCAACCGCAATCCGCTGAATTACTTCGCAGAAGTGGAGCAGGCTGCGTTCGGTCCGAGCAACATGGTACCCGGCGTCGGGTTGTCGCCAGACCGCATGCTGCAGGGACGGGTGTTCGCTTACGCGGATGCTCACCGCTACCGTATCGGCACCAACCACCAGCAACTGCCGGTGAACGCGCCTCGCAGTCCAGTGAACAGCTACCAGCGTGATGGGTCGATGGCGTTCGGCGCCAATGGCGGTGCGGCACCTAACTATGAGCCAAACAGCTACGTCGAGTCGCCGAAACAAGCACCTCGTTATGCCGAGCCCGCTCTCGCTCTGAGTGGCGCGGCGGATCGCTACGATCACCGCGAAGACACCGACTACTACAGCCACGCCGGTGCACTGTTTCGTTTGATGAGCGCTGAGCAGAAAACCCTGCTGGTCAACAACATTGCCGGTGCAATGGCCGGGGTTTCCGGTGATGTGATTGACCGTCAATTGCAGCATTTCTTCAGGGCCGATCAGGCGTATGGAGAAGCAATCGCAAAGGTTTTGGGCGTACAGCTTAACGAAGTCTAAACGAGAAGCAGAACCGCCCTCATTTGAGCGGTTTTTGCGTTATTTAAGCTGCTTTTCTCAGAACATCTTCGCTTTTATTGCGTCAAGTGAGTGACCTTGCGCTCAGGTTGGTTCAAACTACAGACTTTCAAGCAGGGAGATGTAGGGCGATGCAAGGCCACCCAGACGTAATCGATTACCTCAACACGTTGCTGACCGGCGAGCTGGCGGCGCGTGATCAATATTTCATCCATTCGCGGATGTACGAGGACTGGGGTTTCACCGAGCTCTACGAACGTATCAACCACGAGATGGAAGAAGAAGCAGGGCACGCCGACGCCCTGATGCGCCGGATCCTGATGCTCGAAGGCACGCCTCGCATGCGTCCGGACGACCTGGATGTCGGCACCACCGTGCCGGACATGCTCGCTGCCGACCTGCGCCTGGAATACAAAGTGCGCGCGGCACTCTGCAAGGGCATCGAGCTCTGCGAGCTGCACAAGGACTACGTCAGCCGCGAGATGCTGCGTATTCAGCTGAATGACACCGAAGAAGATCACACCTACTGGCTTGAGAAGCAGCTGGGTTTGATCAAGTTGATCGGGCTGGAGAATTACCTGCAATCGCAGTTCTGATGCTGCGGAACTGTAGGAGCCCGGCTTGCCGGCGAAGGCGTCAATGAGACCGCTATCGCCAGCAAGCTTGGCTCCTACAGGTTCTTAACAAAAAGCCCCTGTCACCGACAACGTGACAGGGGCTTTTTCATGGGCCTGATTCAGGCCCTGTCGCGCTCCAGCAACGGCTTGAGATAGAAGCCGGTATGCGATTGCTTCATCTCCGACACTTCTTCCGGCGTGCCGACAGCAATGATCTGCCCGCCCTTGGAACCGCCTTCCGGCCCCAGATCCACCAACCAGTCGGCCGTTTTGATCACGTCGAGGTTGTGCTCGATGACCACCACGGTATTACCGTGGTCGCGCAGACGATGCAGGACGTCGAGCAGTTGTTGGATATCCGCGAAGTGCAGGCCGGTGGTCGGCTCATCGAGGATGTACAACGTCTTGCCGGTGTCGCGCTTGGACAGTTCGCGAGACAGTTTCACCCGCTGGGCTTCACCCCCCGACAACGTGGTCGCCGATTGCCCCAGCTTGATGTACGACAGGCCCACATCCATCAGCGTCTGAAGCTTGCGCGCCAACGCCGGAACCGCGTCGAAGAACACTCGAGCTTCCTCGATGGTCATCTCCAGGGTTTCGTGAATGCTCTTGCCCTTGTACTTGATCTCCAGCGTTTCACGGTTGTAGCGCTTGCTTTTGCAGACGTCGCACGGGACATAGATGTCCGGCAGGAAGTGCATCTCTACCTTGATCAGGCCATCGCCCTGGCAGGCCTCACAGCGGCCGCCCTTCACGTTGAAGGAGAAACGTCCTGGACCATAGCCACGCGAGCGGGACTCCGGTACGCCGGCGAACAGTTCGCGAATCGGCGTGAACAACCCGGTATAGGTCGCCGGGTTGGAGCGCGGCGTACGCCCGATCGGGCTCTGGTCGATGTCGACCACCTTGTCCAGATGCTCGAGGCCCTTGATGCTGTCGTGGGCGGCAGCCTCCAGGGTCGTGGCACCGTTGAGTGCCGTGGCGCTCAACGGAAACAGCGTATTGTTGATCAGCGTCGACTTGCCCGAACCGGACACGCCGGTCACGCAGGTGAGCAGGCCGATCGGGATGTCCAGATCGACATCACGCAAGTTATTGCCACGGGCGCCTCTGAGCGACAGCGACAACTTTTTATTGCGCGGAGTGCGTTTGGCTGGAACGGCGATCTTTACACGTCCCGACAGATATTTGCCCGTCAGCGAGTCAGGGTGAGCCATGACCTCAGCCGGCGTGCCCTCGGCGACGATATGCCCACCATGCACGCCAGCGCCCGGGCCAATGTCGACCACGTAATCGGCCAGGCGAATCGCATCTTCGTCGTGCTCGACCACAATCACCGTGTTGCCGATATCCCGAAGGTGCTTGAGCGTACCGAGCAATCGGTCATTGTCGCGCTGGTGCAGGCCAATCGACGGCTCGTCGAGGATGTACAGAACCCCCACCAGGCCAGCACCAATCTGGCTGGCCAGGCGAATCCGCTGGGCCTCACCGCCAGACAGCGTATCCGCACTGCGATCCAGCGACAGATAATCAAGACCCACGTTGACCAGGAACTGCAGGCGCTCGCGGATTTCCTTGAGAATCTTGTCGGCAATCTCACCGCGGCGACCGGTCAGCTTCAGCACGCCAAAATATTCGCAAGCATCACCAATCGGCAGATTGGTCACCGCCGGCAGCGTTTTCTCGCCGACCCAAACGTGCCGCGCTTCGCGACGCAGACGGGTACCACGGCAATCCGGGCAAGGCTGGGTGCTGAGGAACTTGGCCAATTCCTCACGGACCGAGGCCGACTCGGTTTCGCGGTAGCGACGCTCGAGGTTCGGCACGATCCCTTCGAACGGGTGCGAGCGTTTGACGATATCGCCACGGTCGTTCAAGTATTTGAAATCGACGTTCTGCGAGCCACTGCCATGCAGGATGAATTTCTGCTGATCGGCCGGCAGTTCGTTGAACGGCACTTCCAGGCTGAACTTGTAGTGCGAGGCCAGCGACCCGAGCATCTGGAAGTAATACACGTTGCGCCGGTCCCAGCCGCGTATCGCGCCCTCGGCCAGGGTCAGTTCGCCATTGACCAGTCGCTTGATGTCGAAGAACTGCTTCACGCCCAAGCCATCGCAGGTCGGGCACGCACCGGCCGGGTTGTTGAAAGAGAACAGCTTGGGTTCGAGCTCACTGATGGCGTGGCCGCAGATCGGGCAAGCGAAGCGCGCGGAGAAGATGATCTCTTCACCCGGCTCGTCGTCCATCGGCGCCACCAGAGCGATGCCGTCCGCCAGCTTCAGCGCGGTCTCGAACGACTCGGCCAGACGCTGTTGCAGATCGGGGCGCACTTTGAAGCGGTCGACCACCACATCGATCGAGTGCTTCTTTTGTTTATCCAGCTTCGGCAACTCGTCCAGCTCGCACAGCCTGCCGTTGACCCGGGCCCGAACGAAGCCTTGTGCACGCAGCTCTTCGAAAACCGACAGGTGTTCGCCTTTACGCTCGCGGATTACCGGGGCCAGCAGCATCAGCTTGCTGCCCTCCGGTTGCGCGAGGACCAGGTCGACCATCTGGCTGACGGTCTGGGCTTCCAGCGGAATGTCGTGATCCGGGCAACGCGGAATACCCACGCGAGCGTAGAGCAGGCGCAGGTAGTCGTAGATTTCAGTGATGGTGCCGACCGTCGAACGCGGGTTGTGCGAGGTCGATTTCTGTTCGATGGAAATGGCTGGCGACAAACCTTCGATGGTGTCGACGTCAGGCTTTTCCATCATCGACAGGAACTGCCGGGCGTAGGCCGACAGCGATTCGACGTAGCGGCGCTGGCCTTCGGCGTACAGCGTGTCGAATGCCAAGGACGATTTGCCGGATCCGGACAGGCCGGTGATAACGATCAGTTTGTCCCGTGGCAGGGTCAGGTCGATGTTCTTCAGGTTGTGGGTTCGGGCCCCACGAATCAGGATCTTGTCCAAAGTGGCCTCGCTTGGCGGGCGTCGAAAACGTAGGAGTATACGGCCAAATACTGGATGGATGCACACTATCAAACGAGCGGATTGTTGCCTTACATGAAGAGTCTGTCAGCGGAGCGCGTCAAAGCGTCGCGATATACCCCGTCAATCGATGGGACTGGTAGAATCGCCGCCGGTTCACATGAGGTTTTTCCATGCACGATCCCCACAGCGAACGCATGAGTGGCAGTGAGACACGCGCAGCAAGCGGTCTGGCCCTGGTGTTCGCGTTCCGTATGCTTGGCATGTTCATGGTGTTGCCGGTACTGGCGACCTATGGCATGGATCTGGCGGGAGCGACCCCGGCCCTCATCGGGCTGGCGATTGGCGCTTACGGCCTGACCCAGGCGATTTTTCAAATTCCTTTCGGTTTCATTTCCGACCGCATCGGCCGCCGACCGGTGATTTACCTGGGACTGATCGTCTTCGCCCTCGGCAGCGTCCTGGCGGCCAATGCCGATTCGATCTGGGGCGTGATTGCCGGACGCATCCTGCAAGGTGCCGGGGCGATTTCAGCGGCGGTGATGGCGCTGTTGTCGGACCTGACCCGCGAACAGCACCGGACCAAGGCCATGGCCATGATCGGCATGACCATCGGTCTGTCGTTCGCTGTCGCCATGGTGGTGGGGCCGCTACTGACGCGCGCTTTCGGTCTGTCCGGGTTGTTCCTGGCCACGGGCGGCATGGCGCTGTTTGGCATCCTGATCGTGATGTTCATGGTGCCGCGCTCCACCGGACCGTTGCAGCATCGCGAGTCCGGCGTCGCGCGTCAGGCGCTGCTGCCGACGCTCAAGCATCCGGACCTGCTGCGCCTGGACCTGGGCATTTTTGTGTTGCACGCGATGTTGATGTCGAGCTTCGTTGCACTGCCCCTGGCCCTGGTCGAAAATGCCGGTCTGCCCAAGGAGCAGCACTGGTGGGTGTACCTGACTGCGCTGCTGATTTCCTTCTTCGCCATGATCCCGTTCATCATCTACGGCGAGAAGAAACGCAAAATGAAACGAGTTTTACTGGGCGCAGTGCTGACGCTGATGCTCACTGAGCTATTCTTCTGGCAGTTCGGCGATAGCTTGCGGGCTCTGGTGATAGGGACGGTGGTGTTCTTCACCGCGTTCAACTTGCTGGAAGCTTCACTGCCATCGCTGATCAGCAAGGTTTCACCAGCGGGCGGCAAGGGCACGGCGATGGGGGTTTATTCCACCAGCCAGTTTCTCGGTTCGGCGTTGGGCGGGATCCTTGGCGGCTGGCTGTTTCAGCATGGCGGTTTGTCGGTTGTCTTCCTCGGATGCGCCGGGCTGGCTGCCCTCTGGTTGGCCTTTGCTGTTACCATGCGCGAACCTCCCTACGTCACGAGCCTGCGCTTGCCGCTGTCGCCCGAGGCAATCCGCGAAGCGGGTCTGGTCGAGCGCCTGATGGCCGTCGTAGGGGTAACAGATGCAGTGATAGTCGCGGATGAAGCGGCCATTTACATCAAATTGGACACAGAACTATTGGATCGCACCACCCTCGAGCGTCTGGTGAACAACCCGGCCGCGACAGCGTGCGAAGCCTAGGAGAACGTTATGGCCCGTGGGGTTAACAAAGTCATATTGGTCGGCACTTGCGGCCAGGATCCCGAAGTTCGCTACCTGCCGAACGGTAACGCCGTGACCAACCTGAGTCTGGCGACCAGCGAACAGTGGACCGACAAGCAAACCGGTCAGAAGGTCGAGAAAACCGAATGGCACCGTGTGTCGATGTTCGGCAAGGTGGCGGAAATCGCCGGCGAATACCTGCGTAAAGGTTCGCAGGTCTACATCGAAGGCAAACTGCAGACCCGCGAGTGGGAAAAAGACGGTATCAAGCGTTACACCACTGAAATCGTGGTCGACATGCAAGGCACCATGCAACTGCTGGGCGGCCGTCCACAGCAGGGCGATCAACAAGGCGGGGGCAATAACTACCAGCAGTCCGCTCCAGCCCCACGCCAACAGGCTCCGCGTCCGCAGCAGTCGGCACCGCAACAGTCGCGTCCGGCTCCACAGCAGCAGGCCGCTCCGCAGCCGGCTCCGGATTTCGACAGCTTTGATGACGATATCCCGTTCTAGGATACGACTTAGACTTTCTTGTAAGGTTTAGCCTCGAAACCCCCGATCGGTCCTCTTGACTGGTCGGGGGGTTTCTTTTGCGCTCCTACATAGCAGTCACGTTAGCCCGAGCCATGTGCAGTTTTTTGTAGCTGTCGATCAGGCGCAGGTGCCTATCGAGCCCCTCCAGTTTCATGCTGGTCGGCGTCAAGCCATGGAAGCGCACGCTGCCGTCTACCGAGCCGATCGCTGCATCCATCCGTTCGTTGCCAAACATCCGGCGGAAATTGGCCTCGTAGTCTTCCAGTTCCAGGTCTTCGTCCAGCTTCATTTCCAGCACTACGTTGACGGCCTGATAGAACAAGCCACGCTCAACCGTGTTGTCGTTGTACTGCAAGAACATTTCCACCGCTTCTTTAGCCTCTTCAACTTGCTGCAAGGCGAGATAAATCAGCAGCTTCAACTCCAGGATCGTCAGCTGACCCCAGGCGGTATTGTCGTCGAAATCGATGCCGATCAAGGTGGTGATGTCGGTGTAGTCGTCCAGCTCGCTTTCCACCAGACGCTCGACCAGCGCTCGCAGTTCGTCTTCGTCCAGGCGATGCAGGTTCAGGATATCGGCGCGGAAGAACAGCGCCTTGTTGGTGTTATCCCAGATCAGATCGTCAACCGGATAAATTTCCGAATAGTCCGGCACCAGGATGCGGCAGGCCTTAGCGCCGATATGCTCGTAGACCGCCATGTACACTTGCTTGCCCATGCCTTCGAGAATGCCGAACAAGGTCGCGGCTTCCTCGGCATTCGAGTTTTCACCCTGGCCGGAGAAGTCCCACTCGACGAACTCGTAATCCGACTTCGAGCTGAAGAAGCGCCACGACACCACGCCGCTTGAGTCGATAAAGTGCTCGACGAAGTTATTCGGCTCGGTCACCGCATGGCCTTCAAACGTCGGCTGGGGCAAGTCGTTGAGGCCTTCGAAGCTGCGACCCTGCAGCAATTCGGTCAGGCTGCGTTCCAGCGCCACTTCCAGGCTCGGGTGCGCACCGAACGAGGCGAATACACCGCCGGTACGCGGGTTCATCAGCGTGACGCACATCACCGGGAATTCACCACCCAGGGAGGCATCTTTCACCAGCACGGGGAATCCCTGTTCTTCCAGCGCCTGAATCCCGGCCAGTATCCCGGGGTATTTCGCCAGCACATTGGCCGGCACATCGGGCAGGGCAAATTCACCTTCGATGATTTCGCGTTTGACCGCGCGCTCGAAGATCTCCGACAGGCACTGCACCTGGGCTTCGGCCAGGGTGTTACCGGCACTCATGCCGTTGCTCAGGAACAGGTTTTCAACCAGGTTGGACGGGAAATACACCACTTCGCCGTCCGACTGGCGCACGTACGGCAGCGAGCAGATGCCGCGCTCTTCATTGCCCGAGTTGGTATCGATCAGATGGGAGCCACGCAGCTCGCCGTCGCGGTTGTAAATCTTCAGGCAATACTCGTCGAGAATGTCGGCCGGCAGTGCATCTTTACGGCCAGGCTTGAACCAGCGTTCATCCGGGTAGTGCACAAACGCTGCATTGGCGATGTCTTCGCCCCAGAACTGGTCGTTGTAGAAGAAGTTGCAGTTGAGTCGCTCGATAAACTCGCCCAACGCCGACGCCAACGCGCCTTCCTTGGTCGTACCCTTGCCGTTGGTAAAGCACATCGGCGAGTGCGCATCGCGGATATGCAGCGACCACACATTGGGCACGATATTGCGCCACGAGGCGATTTCAATCTTCATGCCCAGGTCCGCCAGGATGGCCGACATATTGGCGATGGTCTGCTCCAGCGGCAGATCCTTGCCCGCGATATAGGTGCCTGTCTCGGAATTAGCAGCAGGCATCAGCAACGCCTGGGCATCGGCGTCGAGGTTTTCCACCTCTTCGATCACAAACTCAGGCCCGGCTTGCACCACTTTTTTCACGGTGCAACGGTCGATGGAACGCAGGATGCCCTGGCGGTCCTTGTCCGAGATGTCCGCCGGCAATTCGACCTGGATCTTGAAAATCTGGTTGTAGCGGTTTTCCGGGTCGACAATATTGTTCTGCGACAGGCGGATGTTATCGGTGGGGATATTGCGCGTGCTGCAGTACAACTTCACAAAGTACGCCGCACACAGTGCCGACGAAGCCAGGAAGTAGTCGAACGGACCCGGTGCCGAGCCATCGCCCTTGTAGCGGATAGGTTGATCGGCCACCACCGTGAAGTCATCGAACTTGGCTTCAAGCCGAAGGTTGTCGAGAAAGTTGACCTTGATTTCCATGGGGGATTACCAGAATAACGGGATAGACGATTTGGCCGCCATTATCCGGCTTTTCAGCGGTAAGTCTTGTGGTTGTCTGGTCCTGAGCCAGGTTTACCAAAAGGCCAATAACGGGCGAGCGCTACTGGCCTTTTGGTTTTTAGGGCGTTTTAGCCGTTGGCGGCCAGGAACTCGTCGGTGGACACCACGCTCGCATAGGCAAAACCCAAGGCCGACATGAAGGCCGCGTGTACGTGGGCTGCCGGAACGGTAAGACCATTGAATTCCAGATCGCGGGAGGCACAGGCGTCGTGAATGACGGTGACGGTGTAGCCCATGTCGGCTGCGGCGCGGGTGATGCCGTCGACACACATGTGGCTCATGCTGCCAACCACCACCAGTTCCTTGATGCCTTGCTCGTCGAGGATCGATTTCAGTTCGGTTTCGCGGAACGAATTGACGAAGTGCTTGAGTACGACCGGCTCGTCGGCGCGGTTGAGGACTTTGGGGTGCAGCTTCGCGCCTTCGGAGTCGGGGGTGAAGAACGGTGCATCGTCGGAGGCGAACTCGTGGCGGATGTGCACCACCGAATCACCGGCGTCGCGAAAGGCTTTGAGCAAGCGTACGGCGTTGTCCGCAGCGGCGTCGGCACCGACCAGTGGCCACTTGCCCTGGGGGAAGTAGTCGATCTGGATATCGACTACGATGAGTGCTTGCTTGGCCATGATTGTTTCCTCGAAGTGTGTCTTGGTGTGGAATGAAGTATCGGGGCAGGCAGGCCGCCCGAGGATTGGCCGCACCGACAATAACAGGGGGAAAACTGACAATGGATGCAGAAAGGGCAATCGTCGAACTGGGTGTGCTGATCTATCCCGGCGCGCAGATGGCCGCGGTGCACGGGCTGACAGACTTGTTCGCCGTGGCGAACCGGATTGCCGCCGAGCACCAGAGTGCGCAGTTGCCGCAGTTGCGGGTCAGCCATTGGCAGGTCGATGGCGAGCAGGTCCCCGAGCGGGTCTATGACAGCCATCCCGTCCTGGACCGCGCATTGGTTGCGGTATTGATACCCCCGTCTATCGCCGGTTTTTCCGAAGGCCAGGCACCCCGGGCGTTGATCCGCTGGCTTCGTCAGCAACATGCCAATGGCGCGATCCTGGGTGGCGTCTGCGTGGGCTCGATTCTGTTGGCCGAAAGCGGCCTGCTCGACGGTCGCAGCGCCACCACCCACTGGACCTCGGCCAAGACGTTCGCCGAGCGTTATCCGGCGATCAGGCTCAAGGCCGATACGCCGATCGTCGATGACGGCGACTTGATTACGACGGCCGGCTTGATGGCCTGGTCCGAGCTGGGTTTGCGTCTAGTGGACCGTCTGCTCGGACCGAGCATCGCCACCAGCACCGCGCGGTTCCTGGTGGTCGAACACAGCGACAGCGCGAGCGAGTGCGGCAGCAATTTTTCCCCGATTCTCAGCCATGGCGATGCGTCGATACTCAAGGTTCAGCATTGGCTGCAAAGCACTGGCGCGACCGATGTGTCGCTGACGGCGATGGCCGAGCGGGCAGGGCTGGAAGAGCGCACGTTCCTGCGCCGATTCCGCGCGGCGACCGGCTTGAAACCCACCGAGTACTGCCAGCATCTGCGGGTCGGCAAGGCCCGGGAAATGCTTGAGTTCACCAATGGCACTATCGATCATATCGCCTGGACCGTCGGGTATCAGGATCCTGGGGCGTTTCGGGCAATGTTCAAAAAGATTACCGGGTTGGCGCCGAGTGATTATCGGGCGCGGTTTGGGGTGTCTCCAACTGCCGCAACTCGGTAAGGGGATCACCCCAGGCCCCTTGTGGGAGCGAGCTTGCTCCGGGCGGCGCTCCAATGATAGCGATCTGTCAGGCAGCATCAATGTTGAATGTTATGGCCCCATCGCGAGCAAGCTCGCTCCCACAGTTTGAGTCGTGCAGAATGCAGGAGTTGAAACCGAGGTCGTGCAGAATCAAACAGGCTAAATGCCATTATCCTCCCCACAACTGCCTGATTTGAAAACCGTTTCGTGCCAGCCATCCTTGGCCTGATCTCTGCACCCCTGAAACTACATTCATCACGCCGATTGAAGGGGGATGCATGACCCCAACAAACCGCAAGAAACTGGTGGTCGCCCATTCGGTGCACCCCGGCGCTCCACTGCACGAAGTCGAAACCAATCGCGCGCTGGCCCGTTGGCTGGCGCACATCCTCGGGCTCAAATTCGGTGGCAGTTACGACCCTGGATTACACCGCGGCCATGACCTTTATCTGTTGCCGACCCAAACCCTGGTCGGCGCCGCCGCCGCCCTGGAGTTGGGCGTAAAAGGGCCGGATGATTTGTGGGGTGGTTACGTCGACCATGACTTCATCTGCACCAAAGCCATCAGCCACGGGTTGCGCAGTAAAAATGCTCACGCCCCGCAAGGGTGGTCGTCGCTGTTTTCCGAGCGCGTGCGCAGTGTTGTGCTTGATGGTCTCAGTGTTTTTTCTCTGGACGATGCGCGTCCTGCGGCAGAACACCTGCTCTACACCGGTCCCATTCGCCTCAAGCCCATCCATGCCTGCGCCGGACGCGGTCAGGAAGTGATCAAAAGCCTCGACCAGTTTGATGCGATTCTTGCCCGGCCCGATGCCGAAACGCTGTTCACCGAAGGCGTGGTGCTCGAGCAGGATCTGGACAATGTCATCACCCACAGCGTCGGCCAGAGCTTCATCGGCGGCAGGGTGCTGAGTTACTGCGGTGATCAATACTTGACCGAAGACGGTCAAGGCGAGCAGGTTTATGGAGGCTCCAATCTGCTCGTGGTGCAGGGTTATTACGAGGACTTGCTCGAGTTGGCACTGCCTGACGATGTGCGGCTGGCGATCTGGCAAGCGCAGGTCTTCGACAGCGCCGCGGATGAATCTTATCCAGGTTTCTACGCCTCGCGGCGCAACTACGACATTGCCCAGGGACTGGACAGTAACGGCAAGCCGCGCAGCGGCGTACTGGAGCAATCCTGGCGCATGGGCGGTGCCAGCAGTGCTGAAGTGGCAGCGTTGCAGAGCTTCGTCAACGATCCGGGGATGCGTGCGATTCGCGTGTCTTCGGTGGAAACTTACATCGATCAGCCCCTGCCCGCGGACGCCATCGAGGTCTACCGCGGGCCGGCGCAAAACAGTGATTTTCTACTCAAGTACGTAACGGTTAAATCCTATGACGGCTAGAAGCGAAACCATTCAGATCGACATCGATGATGAACAGATGACCGGGACCTTTCTCAGCCCCAAGTCAAAAGTCCCGGGCGTGCTGTTCGTGCACGGTTGGGGCGGCAGCCAGGAGCGCGACCTGGAACGGGCGAAAGGCATCGCCGGTTTGGGTTGCGTTTGCCTGACGTTCGACTTGCGCGGGCACACTGGGGGCACAGGCATTCCGCTGACACGGGTGACGCGTGAGGACAACCTGCGCGACCTGCTGGCGGCTTATGACCGGTTGCTGGCCCATCCGGCGCTCGATACCTCGGCGATTGCCGTGGTCGGCACCAGTTATGGGGGGTATCTGGCGTCGATCCTGACGTCGTTGCGCCCCGTGCGCTGGTTGGCGTTGCGAGTGCCGGCGCTGTATCGCGACGATCAATGGAACACACCCAAGCGTGACCTGGACAAGCCCGACCTGCGTGACTACCGCAGCACGCTGGTTCGCGCCGACGGCAATCGTGCGCTGCATGCCTGTTCGCAATTTACCGGGGATGTGCTGCTGGTCGAGTCCGAAACCGATGACTATGTGCCGCACGCCACCATCATGAGTTACCGGGCGGCCTGTCAACAGACGCATTCCCTGACACACCGGATTATCGACGGGTCGGACCACGCCTTGAGCGACCCGATTTCGCAACAGGCGTATACCTCGATTCTGGTGGACTGGATTACAGAGATGGTGGTGGGTGAGCGGTTGAGCATTATTCAATCCAGTTGACCGGGTGGTGTTCTTGCGATCAATCGCGAGCAAGCTCGCTCCCACAGTGATTTGTGTCGATCTCAGGATCTTTGACCAGCTCCGATCAACTGTGGGAGCGAGCTTGCTCGCGATGACGGCATCCGTCTCGCCACAACGCTCAAGAAGGTTTCTTTGAGATCCGCAGCGACTTGGCCTTGGCTTCCACGATCAGATACATCACCACCGTAATCAACAGCGGCAAGATGAAATAAATCGCCCGATAAGCCAGCAACCCTGCCACCAGACTCCCCCTTGAAACCTCATGTTGCAGCAGCGCCACGAACACCGCCTCCAACACCCCAAGCCCGGCAGGAATATGCGTGATCACTCCGGCGATTGCGCTGATCAACAGCACCCCAAGCACCAACGGATAGTCCAGTTTGCTCGGCAACAGGGTGAAAATCACCGCCGCCATCAGCGACCAGTTCAACGCCCCGAGGGCCAGTTGCAAGATCGCCATGCGCAGGGACGGCAGATTGATCTCCACTCCGCGGATCGACCATTCCCGGCGCCGGGAAAACTGACACGCCACCAGGTATCCCGCGCTCACCAACAGCAACAACACGCCCACACCTTGCAGCGCGCCGGTGCTCAGCTTCCAGCCTGGCGGCATCCGCACCAGTCCGCTGGTGAACACGGCACCGGCAATGACCATGTAGCCGAACCAGTTGGTCGCCAGACTCAGGCCAAGGATCTTCGCGATGTTGCTTTTGCTCACCCCGAGTCGCGAATACAGGCGATAACGCATGGCGATGCCACCCACCCAGGCGCTCAGGTTGAGGTTGAAGGCGTAGCTGATAATGCCCACCGGCAGGATTTGCTTCCAGGTCAGGTCCTGGCGGATGTAAGTACGGCCGATCAGGTCGAAGCAGGCGTAAACCAGAAAGCTCACCACGGTCAGCCCGGACGCGATGATCAGCGTGCGTACCTTGAAATCAGCGAGGTTGTTGAACACTTCATCCCATTCGATGCGCTGCGCGAGCATCGTGAACAGTACGATCAGCGCCAGGAAAAACAGCATCGTCAGCGGTTTTTTCCAGCGGCTCCAGCGCGACTTGTGCGGGTGATCGGCGTGGGTCGCCGGTTGCGTCTCAGAGTGGCTCATCAAGTGTCACTCCGGGCGGTATGGGAAAAAGGTTTCAGGCGTGGCTTGTGCGCCGGCAGCCAACCGGCCCAGGCCGGGAAGTGTCGCAGGAAGTGAAACACCAGGAAGCCGACAGTCATGTGCCAGACCCGTCCGCGGGGTGACTTGTCTGCGGACATGGCCTTGCAGTGATTGTCGCTCAGGTCCTCGAGGCGGGCGGACAGTATCCGGTTGAAGGCGCGATCGCGGATCAACACGTTGGCTTCCAGGTTCATGGACAGGCTCAACGGGTCCAGGTTGCTCGACCCCACTGTGCTCCAGTCCTCATCCACCAGCGCGACTTTGCCGTGCAGCGGGCGGTCGCAATATTCATAAATCTGCACGCCGGACTTGAGCAGGTAGTCATAGGTCATGCGCGCCGCGAGTTTGGCCACCAGCATGTCGGGCTGGCCTTGCAGAATCAGCCGCACATCGACGCCACGCCGGGCCGCATTGCGGATTTCGCGCAGCAGGCGATAACCCGGAAAGAAGTAGGCGTTGGCGATCACCACGCGCCGTTGGGCGCTGCGCAGCACCTGGCGGTAAACCTCTTCGATATCGGTGGTGTGCTCGCCGTTGTCGCGATAGACAAGACGCACCTGGCCGTCGTGATCGGTGAAGGCCAGTTCCTGGCGACGCTGCCGGCGACGTTGCCACCAATATTTGGCCCGGGCCGGCCGGCCGCTTTGCAGCAGTGCGAAGTGATGGATGTCGGCCACGGCCGGGCCTTGCACTTCCACCGAATAGTCCTGTTTGGCCTCGGGACCGAAGTCAGCCAGATGGTCGGCGGAAAAGTTGATCCCGCCAATGAACGCAATCGTGCCGTCTACGACCACAATCTTGCGGTGCAGGCGGCGGAACCAGTTAGTGCGGATGCCCAGATGCTTGGGCGCCGGGTCGAATATCTGAATGCGCACGCCGGCCTCGCTCAACGCCGCGAGAAAGGCGGTGCTCAGTTCGCCGCAGCCAAAACCGTCGAGACTGGCGGTGACCCGCACGCCGCGTCTGGCGGCATCGATCAGCACTTGCTGCAGTTCATTGCCGACCTTGTCCTCGAACACGATGAAGGTTTCCAGGAGGATTTCACTCTTGGCCTGGCGCATGACCTCGAACACCCGAGGGAAATAAGCTTCGCCGTTTTCCAGCAACTCCACGAGATTGTTGCCCTGCCAGCCGTAATCGACGTCGACCGTGCCGGGTTCACGGACAGCTGGGGTTGTGGATAAGTGTTCCACGCTGGTTTTTTCCATCGACGGGCTGCTCATAGCTCGATCTCCACCGACAGCGGTGCGTGATCGGAAAGGTGGGACCAGGGGCGCGCCGCCAACACTTGCGGTCGGCTGGCCTTGAGATTGCGCACATAGATGCGGTCCAGGCGCAACGCCGGCAGGCGCGCCGGGAAACTGCGTGCCGGTTTACCGTGGAGTTCGGCGAACACTTCTCGCAGACCACAGGGCTTGAGCAGCGCGTCGGCGCGCTGGCGCCAGTCGTTGAAGTCACCGGCGACCACCACCGGGGCCTCGGCCGGCAACTCTGCAAGACGGCTGGCCAATAGCTTCAGCTGTGCATTACGGTGGCTTTCGCGCAGACCCAAGTGAACGCAAATGGCGTGCACTTCCTGACCGTCGCCGGGCAGGCGCAGCACGCAATGCAGGATGCCCCGGTTCTCATGGCCGCTGATGGAAACGTCGAGATTGTCATGGCGAATGATCTGGAATTTCGACAGCAGCGCATTGCCGTGATCCCCCGCCGGGTAGACCGCGTTGCGCCCATAGGCGAACTGCGGCCACAGGGTGTCGGCGAGGAATTCATACTGCGGCATTTCCGGCCAGTTGCTGTAACGCGCCGGATGATGCTCGTGGGTGCCGTGAACTTCCTGCAAAAACACCACGTCGGCGGACACGCTGCGTACCGCTTCGCGCAATTCGGGCAGGATGAAGCGCCGGTTCAAGGCGGTGAATCCCTTGTGGGTGTTGACCGTCAGTACGGTGAAGCGGCGTACCGAGGCAATGGTGTGTGGCTGATCATCCGATACGCTGAGCTGCTCGGAACTATTCATGGCAGCACTCCTTCGGCAGCGGGCTCACCGGGGACAGTGGCGAGGGTTTTATCGAGATGCAAACGCTGCAGAAGGCTGCGCGCATCGAAGGGCGCGCGAACTTTGATGTCATTGTCGAAATAGCAGAACACCTCGCGGGACTTGCGCACCTTGGGCTTTTGCTTCGGCGCGATCAACTGTGGGTCGCTCGGTTGATTGCCCTGGTGCCAGGCCTCGATGCGGTCGCCCCAGCGTTTCAGCGCTTGTGGTGTGTAGCCACTGGCGTAAAGTTCCTCGGCGCCGTGCAGGCGCAGGTAGACGAAGTCGCTGGTGATGTCTTCGCGATATGGCCATTTACCCGCGGTATCGGCGATGACCAAGGCGGTGTTGTAGCGTTTGAGCAGACGGACGAAGGCCGGGTCGATAAAGCTTTCGTGGCGAATTTCCACGGCATGACGCAAAGGCTTGTTCTTGTAAGCCTTCATGCTGGCGTGATCCACGTGCGAATCATGTTGACGGGCGAGGGCGGCGGCCTGTTCGGTGTCGTGCGGCAGTTGTTGCAGGAAGGTCTCGAACAGTTCAGCGTTGAATTTGAAGTTGGGCGGGAGCTGCCAGAGAATCGGACCGAGTTTGTCCTTGAGTTCCAGCACCCCGGAGGCGAAAAAATTCGCCAGGGGTGTGTGAATGTCACGCAGGCGCTTGATGTGGGTGATGAAGCGTGGCGCTTTGACACTGAACACGAAGCCCGTCGGCGTTTCGGTGTACCACTGGGCGTAATGTTCGGGCCGTTGCAGGGCGTAAAACGATCCATTGATTTCGATACTGTTGACGGCCCGCGACGCGAATTGCAATTCGCGCTTCTGGGTCAGTCCCTTCGGGTAGAAATCCCCCCGCCAGGGCGTGTACCGCCAACCTGAAATGCCAATGTGAATCGCCGCCATATCGCCTCCCGTCTAATGGTCCTCGGACTGCCCTAGTCTTTTGATGACTGCGGGGCGAGGGATAAAGTTTCGACGGTATTACGGACGGTACAGACTCTGAAGAACACCAACGCTCTAATGTGGGAGCGAGCTTGCTCGCGATAGCGGTCCATCAGTCACATCCCTGTTGAATGTGCCGCCATCATCGCGAGCAAGCTCGCACCCACAGGGGGTTGATCAGTGGCCGGTGACTACGCGGGTGGCGCCTTCAGCGGGTTGCACATACACCGGACCGAGGCGATCGAGACGACCACTCCAGGCAGTCAACGCCAGCGCCACCAGCACCACCAGCCCGCCAATCCACGCGGTATGGATCAAGCCCAGATGAGCGACGATCAATCCACCGCCCCAGGCGCCACCGGCAATGCCGAGGTTGAAGGCGGCGATGTTCAGCCCGGAAGCCACATCCACTGCATTTGGGGTGTAGTGTTCGGCCTGGCGCACTACATAAACCTGCAGGCCCGGTACGTTACCGAACGCGACTGCTCCCCAGACCAGCACGGTCGCCAGGGCCAACCATGGGTTGCCCGCGGTAAAGGTCAGCACGAACAGTACCGCGGCGAGCAGGGCGAAAATGATTTTCAGGGCGCTGATCGGGCCATGTTTGTCTGCCAGTTTGCCGCCCCAGATATTACCGACCGCCACCGAGATTCCGTAAACCAGCAACACCAGGCTGACAGTGCCGGCGCTGAAACCTGAAATGTCCTGAAGAATCGGCGCCAGGAAGGTAAACGCGATGAATGATCCGCCGTAGCCGACTGCGGTCATGGCATACACCAGCAGCAAGCGGGGTTGCTTGAGCACCTGCAATTGCTCCAGCAGCGAGGCCGGTTTGCTGTGGGTGATGTTCTTCGGCACATAGAGCAGGCTGCCGATAAAAGCGATCACTCCCAACGCGGACACGGCGAGGAAGGTTTCACGCCAGCCGAAATGCTGACCGATGAAGGTCCCCAGCGGCACGCCAGTGACCAGCGCCACGGTCAGGCCGGTGAACATGATGGCGATCGCGCTGGCCGCTTTTTCCTTTGGCACCAGGCTGGTGGCGATGGTCGAACCGATCGAGAAAAACACCCCGTGGGCCAGACCGGTGACGATCCGTGCAATGATCAGCGATTCGTAGCTGGGTGCTTGCCAGGCCAGCAGATTGCCGAGGGTGAACAGCACCATCAGCGACAACAGCAGCAATTTGCGCGGGACTTTACCGGTGAGGGCAGTCAATACCGGGGCACCGATGGCAACACCCAGGGCATAGAGGCTGACCAGCAGCCCGGCGGACGGCAGGCTGACGCCGAGGTCGGCGCCTATAGTGGGTAACAAGCCAACGATGACGAACTCTGTCGTCCCGATGGCGAAGGCGCTGAGGGTCAGCGCGAGCAAGGCAATGGGCATGGCTGCAACTCCGGTGGATTTGGTTGATGGAGCGCAGTGTCGGGGTTTCGGTTGTGCGGAAAAATAGAGAGATGGGCATTTGATATTTGATCTGGGCGCAAAGATCGCCCGGCCGGGATCACGCGGTCCCCTGTAGGAGCCGGCTTGCCGGCGAAGGCGGTCTCAACTACACCAAAATGTTCAAGGGCCCCTTCGCCAGCAAGCCGGCTCCTATACGGTGAACTTGACCGCCATTTACCAATCAGTTCCTAACAGACCCTTTTCAAGGAGCTCCGCGTTTTGCTCAAATTCAAGACCGCGATACTACTGGGGGCGTTGCTGATTCTGGGTAGCAACGAGCTGGAAGCCGCCACGCTGCCGGGTGTTCCCGCCGTCGCCGAGGAAGCCGCAAAGCCCGAACCACTGGTGCAGGGCGGTCTGCTCGGGGCCATCAGCTCCAGCATCGACGACGTTCAGGACAAGCTCGACCTCAACGAAAACCTGGTCGACGCCTGGCGCCTGCGGGCCGATCGGGCGGTGGATGAAGTGGACAAGCTGGTCAATCGGCCCTCGAGTCGTTCAGGCTGGAGCGTGGCGGGTGATTTTCTGATGTTGTCCGGGGTCTGGCTCGGCGTCTTTGCCTTGCTCACCGTACTCGGTGGCATTCTCGCCAAACGCCTGAACCAGGGGCGCTGGCTGCGGACCCGCCAACGCAGCCAGGACTTGCTCACCTACTTGCTGCCTTACACCTTGCCGGCCGTGATCTGCCTGCCCTTGACGCTCTATATCAGCCACTTCCTGCCAGCCTCGGTCGGGCGCGCCCTGGCGTTGTGCTTCGCCTACGCCACCAGCAGCGGCATTTTCTCCACCTCGATGCTGCTCTGCGTGATTGTCATGTTCAACACCGGACACAAGCGCACGGCGGTGCAGCTCATACGCGATTACTGCCCCAAACCGCTGTTCCTGATCGGCTTCCTCGCAGCGCTCAGCGACGCCTTGACCAGCCCGCAAATCGCCCGGCAACTGGGCGGCAACATCACCAGCAGCATTGCGGTGTTTACCGGTCTGTTCGCCTCGATCATCTTCGGTTTGCTGGTGATCCGCCTGCGTCGCCCGGTGGCGCACCTGATCCGCAATCGACCGCTGGCCCAACGCCTCAAACAGCCTTCGCTGCAGGAATCGCTACGGATTTTTTCCGGGCTCTGGTATTGGCCGATTCTGCTGATGGTCATGGTCTCGGCGATCAACCTGATCGGCGTCGGCGAGGACAATCAAAAGGCGCTGCGCTGTGCGCTGTTCACCACCATTTTGCTGATTGCCACGGTATTTCTCAGCACGATCTTCCAGCACATGTTCAAGTCGAGCCAGGCCGAAGCGCTCAAGCGCAGCAGCGCCTACAAGGAACGGTTTCTCAGCCTGCTGCACGCCTTGTCGCGGATTGTCATGGCCGTGGCTTTCATTGAAATCCTCGGGCGGATCTGGGGGGTGTCGCTGTTCGAGTTTGCCGAGCGCAACTCGGTGGGCCGGGCGATCAGCGATTCGTTGAGCAGCATCGGGCTTATCTTTCTGGTCACCTGGCTGCTCTGGGTGGTACTCGATACGGCGATCCAGGAAGCGCTGAAACCGCCGGTCAACAAACGCGCGGCGCAACCCAGTACGCGAGTCAAAACCATCCTGCCGCTGCTGCGCAACGCGATCAAAATCATCCTGGTGGTGATCTGTGCGATCACCACCATGGCCAACTTGGGCATCAACGTCGCGCCGCTGCTGGCCGGTGCCGGGGTGGTCGGCCTGGCCATCGGTTTCGGTTCGCAGCAACTGGTGCAGGACGTCATCACCGGGCTGTTCATCATCATTGAAGACACCTTGTCGATCGGCGACTGGGTGGTGCTCGATTCCGGTCACGCCGGTACGGTCGAAGGCCTGACCATCCGCACGTTGCGCCTGCGTGACGGCAAGGGGTTCGTGCACTCGGTGCCGTTCGGCCAGATCAAGGCGGTGACCAACCAATCGCGACAATTCGCTTACGCGTTTTTCTCGGTGCAGTTCACCTACGACACTGACGTGGACAAGGCCATCGAACTGATCCGCGAGGCGGGTGATTCGATCCGTGACGACGCGTTCCTCAAGTACAACCTGCAAGGGCCGCTGGATGTGTTTGGCGTCGACAAGATGGACCTCAACGGCGTGGTACTGACGGCGCAGTTCCGCACCGTGTCGGGCGGGCAATATGCGGTGAGCCGGGCGTTCAATCAGCGCTTGAAAAAGCTTGTGGATAACAGCCCGTGGGTGCATTTCGCGCAGACTTATCCACAGCAGGTTTTGATGCCCTCGCGTCATGTGGATGAGCCGGAGGATGGCGGGGCTGTACCGGAGCACTCGTCGGTGTTGCTGCCGGATCAGCCGCGCACCCAATGATTTGTGTTGCTGCTGAGGGTCTCATCGCGGGCAAGCCCGCTCCCACAGGTTCTCTGTTGTTTGCAGATTTTGCATTCAACATAGATCCCCCTCAGGTTCTCTGTTGTTTGCAGATTTTGCATTCAACACCGATCCCTGTGGGAGCGGGCTTGCCCGCGATGGGGCCCGGCCAGACAACATCAATGCCGGATCAGTTTGCTACGAACCTCAGCACTGGCTTGCTGATCCAGCTCCAGCCAAAAATGCTGCTTGCCAGCAATCTCCGCAGCCGCCGGCAACCCATCGCGATACACCAACCGATTACTCGCCAACGCCGGCACTTTCGCGCCTGGCAACAGCGTGCCCGCGAGGTTCAGCGGATCAACCCCGCACACCGCCACCAGACTTCCGTCAGGGGCCCGGCGCCGAACTTCGCGCAGCAACGCAATTGCTTCAGGCAATGCGAACTGCTCGCCCGCCAGACCACTGACAAACCGCCCGCCACGAATCTCACCGCGCGCCTCCAGCCGATGGAAGGTGCGCAGCAATTCCCGCCAGCTCGGCAGCCAGTCCGCCTCGCGTTCCAGCAGGCGCCAGAACACCACGCCATAGCGGCGCAGCAAGGTCATGGCGATATGTTCAAGGGTATCGCTCGGCGTCGGCGCCGGACGCGGGTTATCCACCACCGGCGCGGCAGCTGCGCGGCGCAGCAAGGCCCAGCGCCCGGCGTCGTCCATCCCGCCGACAAAGGCCCCGCGCCCGCGTCGGCTGCTACGGGCCTGGCGTTTACTGGCGGGGGTGATCAGTGCTCGCAGGCCGGCGAAGCTATCGGCGTTCACCAGTCCGGCGCCTACCAGCTCCTGCAAGGCGATTTCCAGCTCCGAGCGCAGCAGGTGCGCTTCGTGCATCAGCTCATCGAAAAACAGTGCGCCGTGTTGGCTGAGGGCTTGGTGAACCTTTTGCGTTTTCGGCGACAGTTCGCCGACTGGGGTTTGCTCGGTCAGACTGCTCCACAACCCGACCTGGCTTCGCGGCAGCAGCAGAATCGGCGTGCTGCGCAACGCCATGCTGGCGCTCTTGTTGCGCGCGGTCAGGCGGGTCCAGACCAGCTTGCCGCTGCGGCACAGATCATCCAGCCAGCTCGCCGAATACCCTTTGATCCGCGCCGGCAGAATGTCGCTGTCCCAGGCCGAAGCCGCGGCAGGGTAGCCTTCGAACTGACCGACAATCGCCGGCAACACCGCGCTGCCCTGGCCTTGGGTCGCCGCGGACAGATGCTGCCAGTCAAACAGAAAACGCATGAACGCCTGCAACGCTACCGGCTCGATTTCCCGCCGCAGACGCTTGACCGTGTAGCGATGAATGCGCGCCAGCAGATGCCGTTCGCACCACTCTTCCTGCGGGGCACCGGTTGTGAACAGGCCGCGCAGCACATAACCTTCGCGCTCCAGTTGGGCCAGCGCCTGGGTGACCTGAGTCGTCGGTAATCCCAAGGGTTCGGCAATCGCTTGCAGCGGTAACGGACCAAAGGCGCTGAGCCGCGCGCGAACCACTTCAAGTGCGGCTGCGTCCGTGTCCCAGACTTCATCGAAACCCGGCAACGCCTCCAGCGGCGGCAACAATGTGGCGTGGGGGAAAATCGCCTGCAGGCAGGTCAGTCGCTCCAGCGCCAGCCACAGCGATTGCGCCGGGTTGATCTGCAAGCGACTGGCGCGGCCGCTGTCGGCCAAGGCGTTCAGCCATTCGCGCCAATGAAGATTGGCCTGCGCCTCGGCATCGGTGATGCACGCCAGGCTCATCAACGCCTCATGCATTTCATCGATGCCCGTGGGCGCGGGCCAGGCTTCGTCGCGCACGGCTTGAATGGCCTCGGCATCCAGCGCCCCGAGGTCGTCGGTGGATTGCGGATCGGTCCAGCGACGATTGAGCACGGCTTGCGTGCGACGCTCTTCCAGCGGCGCATCGTCGAGAAAGGTGTAGGGCCGGGCGCTGAGGATTTCTGCCGCCAGCGGCGAGGGGGCTGGCAGGTCGCGGCTGATCAGGCGCACGTCGCCACGCTCCATGCGGCGCAACAAAGCCAGCCAGCCTTCACAGTCCATGGCGTCGTGGAGGCAGTCGTCGAGGGTCTGTTCCACCAGGGGATGCTCGGGAATCTCCCGTTCGCCGGCGAGGTTTTCCACGCAGGCAAGCTGATCGGGAAACACGGCGGCGATCAGGTCTTCGCTTTTCATCCGCTGGATCTGCGGTGCGACTTTGCGCCCACCGGTGTAACGCGGCAGCGCCAGCGCTACCCCGGCATTCCAGCGCCAGCGTACGCCGAACAGCGGCGCTTCGAGCACCGCTTGGGTCAGGATGTGCTCGGCGCTGTGGCTGTGCAGATAACGCCAGACGTCATCCAGCTCAAAGCTGTGGCTGCTGGACAGCGACAGCACGATGGCATCTTCACTGGCGGCCGCCTGCAATTCGAAATTGAAGGTGCGACAGAAACGCTTGCGCAGGGCCAGGCCCCAGGCGCGGTTGATGCGGCTGCCAAACGGGGTGTGGATGATCAGTTGGGTGCCGCCGGACTCGTCGAAAAACCGCTCCATCAGCAGTGTGTCCTGGGATGGCAACGCGCCGAGGGTCAGCCGTGCACGGGCCAGGTAATCCACCAGTTGCCCGGCACTGGCCAGATTGAGGCCCAGGGTGTCGGTCAACCAGTCGAGCGCGGGCTGCAAGTCACCGGGCGTGGCGCCCAGCAGGTCATCGAGTTGCCCTTGCAAGCGTGCCACGGCAAACGACAGTTCATCGCTGCGACCGGGCGCTTCACCCAGCCAGAACGGGATGGTCGGCGGTTGACCCTGAGCGTCTTCGACCCGGACCTTGCCGGTTTCCACCCGCAGGATTCGATAAGAGGTGTTGCCTAACTGGAAGACATCGCCGGCGATGCTTTCCACCGCGAAGTCTTCGTTGACGCTGCCGATGTTCAGCCCTTGAGGCTCCAGCAGCACGCTGTAGTCGGCGTTGTCCGGGATGGTCCCGCCGCTGGTCACGGCGGTCAGTTTGCTGCCCCGACGACCGCGCAACGTGCGGGTCACGGCGTCGCGGTGCAGGTAAGCGCTGCGGATGCCCTGGCGACCGTTGTAGCCGTCGGCGAGCATGTGCAGCAGCGCCTGATAATGCTGTTCGTCGAGTTCGGCATAAGGCGAAGCCCGGCGGAACATCTCCAGCAGTGCCTGCTCCTGCCATTCCTGACAGCTGACTTCAGCGATGATCTGTTGCGCGAGTACGTCCAGCGGTGCCCGGGGAATTTGCAAGGCGTCGAGTTCGCCGCGGCGTACGCAGTCGAGCAGGGCGATGCATTCGATCAAGTCATCGCGGGTGGTGGCAAACAACCGCCCCTTGGGCGTGCCGCCTACCTGGTGCCCGGAGCGGCCGACCCGTTGCAGGAACCCGGCAATCGAGCGCGGCGAGGCGATCTGGCAGACCAGGTCGACGTCGCCAATGTCGATCCCCAATTCCAGCGAGGCGGTCGCGATCAGCACCTGCAGGTCGCCGCGCTTGAGCCGTTGCTCGGCGTCGAGGCGAAATTCCTTGGCCAGGCTGCCATGGTGGGCGGCGACCGCGTCCTTGCCCAGACGCTCGCTCAAGTGCCGGCTCAGCCGTTCGGCCAGGCGCCGGGTGTTGACGAAGATCAGCGTGGTCCGGTGCTCGCGGGCGAGGGCGGCGAGGCGGTCATACACCAGTTCCCAGACGTCGTTGGCCATCACCGCCGATAGCGGCACGGGCGGCACTTCGATGTCCAGGTCGCGCGGCCGGGCGTGGCCGATATCGATGATGTCGCACGTGCGGTCGCGACCGACCAGAAAACGCGAGACCGCTTCGATCGGCTTTTGCGTGGCAGACAGGCCGATGCGCATCAAGGGTTGCGTGCACAGTGCCTGCAAGCGTTCCAGGCTCAGGGCCAGGTGGCTGCCGCGTTTGCTGGCGGCGATGGCGTGGATTTCGTCGACGATGACTGTACGTGTAGTCTTGAGCATTTGCCGGCCGGAGTCGGAGCCAAGCAGCACGTACAGGGATTCCGGCGTGGTCACCAAAATGTGCGGTGCTGTCCTGCGCATGGCCGAGCGGTCTTTTTGCGGCGTATCGCCGGTGCGCACGGCGGTAGTGATCTGCAGTTCGGGCAGGCCCATCAGGCGCAATTGTTCGGTAATGCCGGCCAAGGGGTTTTGCAGGTTGATCTGGATGTCGTTGGACAAGGCTTTCAGCGGCGAGACGTAGACCACCAGGGTTTCGTCGGGCAAGCCGCCGTCGGTTTCCAGGCCGCGGTGGACCAGGTCATCGATGACCGCGAGAAACGCGGTGAGGGTCTTGCCGGACCCGGTGGGGGCGGCGATCAATGTTGAACGGTGCTGGCGAATCAACGGCCACGCCCGGGCCTGGGCGGCGGTGACCGTCGGGAACGTGTGGCTGAACCAGGCGCTGACGGCGGGGTGGAAGCCTGTCAAGGCGCTGTCTGCGGGGATGGGCAGATTCATGGGGTAATTTATGCGGGTGGGGGGCTGAAGATGCAAGTACCGCTCAAGACCTCTATTGGTCTATAGGGCCTCATCGTCGGATCGCCGCCCGGGGCAAGCCCGCTCCCACAGTGTTCTCGATTGTTCATAAATATTGTATTCACAGGAGATCCCTGTGGGAGCGGGCTTGCCCCGGGCGGCGATCCGACGATGAGGCCGGTTGCATCAGCACAAATCCGGGCGATGTACACTTTACGGATGACGGTTGCGCTCTAAACCCGCAAAATGCAACGATTCCGGCACTATCGACGACATTGCCCGCGTGCAGTGTCGATAAGCCATTGTTCCAATCAGACTGGGCCTGCTGACTCTATGCGAATGCGCCTTATGTTACTGGGCGGCGGAAATGCCCTTGGGCAGGCGCTGATTCGCCTCGGTGCGGAGGAAGACATCGGCTTCCTCGCCCCCCGCCCACCGCAAGACGGCTGGGATGCCGCGAGCCTGACGCAACTGCTCGACGACACCCGCCCGGACGCGCTGATCAACCTCGCCTACTACTTCGACTGGTTCCAGGCGGAGGTGGTCAGCGAGCAGCGTCTGGCCGGGCAGGAACGGGCGATCGAGCGTCTGGCCGAGCTGTGCCAGCATCACAACATCGTTCTGCTGCAACCGTCGAGCTATCGCGTGTTCGATGGCTCCCGGGCAACGGCCTACAGCGAAAAAGACGAACCTGTGCCCCTGGGGCTGCGCGGTCAGGCCTTGTGGCGGATCGAGAAAAGTGTGCGTGCCACCTGTCCGCAGCATGTGCTGCTGCGTTTCGGCTGGTTACTCGATGACAGTCCCGACGGCAGCCTCGGGCGTTTCCTCGCTCGGGCAGAAACCCCCGAAGAGCTGCTGATGGCCGATGACCGTCGGGGCAATCCGACGCCCGTGGATGACGCCGCCCGGGTGATCATTTCGGTGCTCAAGCAACTCGATTGTGCCGCGCCGCTGTGGGGCACCTATCATTACGCCGGACATGAGGCGACCACGCCGCTGGCGCTGGGGCAGGCGATCCTGACCGAAGCCCGTGCGTTGCATCCGCTGGCCATCGAAGCACCGACCGCCCAGGCTCACGCCACGCGTCCGGATGCCGCCGAGGAGCCGCAACACGCGGTGCTGGCCTGCAAGAAAATTCTGCACACGTTCGGCATCAAGCCCCGCGCCTGGCGCGCGGCACTCCCGGGCTTACTGGATAGGTTTTATCGCCATGGCTGACGGCCCTGTTTTCATCACCGGCGGTGCCGGTTTCATCGGTTCGCACCTGACGGATGCCTTGCTCGCCAAGGGCCATTCGGTGCGGATTCTCGATGACCTGTCCACCGGAAAACGCACTAATCTGCCGTTGGATAACCCCAAGGTCGAACTGATTTTGGGCGATGTCGCCGACGCGGCGCTGGTGGCGCGGGCGATGGTCGGCTGCAGCGCGGTCGCGCACCTGGCGGCGGTGGCTTCGGTGCAGGCGTCGGTGGACGATCCGGTGAAGACTCACCAGAGCAACTTCATTGGCTCGCTGAATGTCTGCGAAGCCATGCGCCAGGCCGGCATCAAGCGGGTGCTGTTTGCATCCAGCGCAGCGGTCTACGGCAATAACGGCGAAGGTGAGTCGATCGATGAAGAGACGCCCAAAGCCCCGTTGACGCCGTACGCATCGGACAAATTGGCGAGCGAGCATTACTTCGATTTCTACCGTCGCCAGCATGCTCTGGAACCGGTGATCTTCCGCTTCTTCAACATCTTCGGCCCGCGACAGGATCCGTCCTCGCCGTATTCCGGCGTCATCAGCATTTTCAGCGAGCGGGCGCAGAAAGGCCTGCCGATCACCGTGTTCGGAGATGGCGAGCAGACGCGTGATTTTGTCTACGTCGAAGACCTGGTCGACTTGCTGGTGCAAGCCATCGAGAAACCACAGGTCGAGGTTGGCGCAGTCAATGTCGGCTGGAACCAGGCCACCACCCTCAAGCAAATGCTTGAAGCGCTGGAGGCGGTAGTCGGTCAGTTGCCGCCCGTGAGCTACGGCCCGGCGCGCTCTGGCGACATTCGCCATTCACGGGCGGACAACCGTCGATTGCTGGAGCGTTTTACCTATCCGCAGCAGACCCCGCTGAGCGTTGGCCTGGCGCGGTTGCTGGGACGCTGAGTCATTGATGACATGAAAAGGCGCCTGTTGAGGCTAATTCCGATCAGTTAAGCGTGAAACTGAACCTGTGGCGAGGGAGCTTGCTCCCGCTGGACTGCGCAGCAGTCCCATTCTTTTCAGGTAGAGAGTGGGGCCGCTTCGCAGCCCAGCGGGAGCAAGCTCCCTCGCCACAAAAGCCGGTCAAATCTGTCTTAGAACTTGTAACCCAGACCCACCATGTAGATGAACGGATCCACGTCCACATCGACCTTGGCCCGGGTGCCCTGCGCCACCGCATTATTTTCCACCGTCGCAGTGGTATCGATGTCGATGTAGCGCACCTGGGCGTTGATCATCACGTTGTCGGTCAGCATGTAATCAGCGCCGACCTGAAACGCCATGCCCCAGGAATTCTTCGCCTTGAAGTTGCTGAAACCGTTGGCGCTGGCTTCACTGCCGACGTGCTCGTCATAGATCCAGGTGTAGTTGATACCGGCACCGACATACGGTTGGAACGCGGACTTCGCGTCCAGTGGGTAGTACACGACACTCAAGGTCGGCGGCAGGTGTTTCAGGCTGCCGAGCTTGCCGTTGGCCGCTCCCAGGGCGGTGCCCTTGAGCTTCACGTCATGTTCGAACGGCGAGGCCGCGAGCAGCTCGATCCCCCAATGGCTGTCGAGCATGTAAGCGAAGTTCAGGCCCAATTGCGTATCGCTGCTCATGGTGGCCTTGCCGCCCAGGTCGGCACCCGCCAACGGGCCCTGATCGACCTTGACGCTGGAGCTGTCGGCTTTCGGGTTGACGGTGATGGCACCGGCACGAACGATGATGTCGCCGGCTTCATGGGCGTAGGCGAGCGGGGCTGCGAGCGCGAGGGCGAACAGCGAGGCGCTGAGCAAGGACTTGTGCATGGGGGCTCCAAAGGACGTTGAAAATGTTCGATGTCCAATGGTACGCAGGCGTCTGATCCGGTCTTTTGATTCAGCTCAATGAAACAGTGATGGCCTCGGTTTTTGTAGTGTTCTTGAGGGCCCCATCGCGGGCAAGCCCGCTCCCACAGGGATCACCTAAATCATGTGGGAGCGAGCTTGGTCTGGGCGGCATTCCGACGATGGCTGACTTATAGGCGACACATAACTGTCGGGTTCACTCCGGCAATTCATACGCATAAATCTTGTCCGCCTCCATCTGATACCCGGCATCCGCCAACTCACTGCTCGACGCCTTGACCTGCAGCGCACCTTCGATCCAGTACGGCTGATACAACTCATCGAGCTTCACACCGACTTCGCTTTTCACATGCACGATCTGGTTCGACGGCGGTGGCGGCACATGAATGCAGGCGCCGAAATAGGGCACCAGCAAAAACTCCGTCGTGCGACCTTCTTCACTGACTTCCAGCGGCACGATGTAGCCTGGCAAACGGATGTTCTGGCCATCGAGGGTGTTCACCACCGGCGCATTCGGCATGTCCTGCCTGGCCGCGGGCGCCGATTCTGCAGCCAGCGCGTCACCCATTTGCGACAGGTCGTGCAGTGGCGACATGTTCGGCACTTCCGGTGCGGCGTCCGGCGGGATCATTTCCGACCAGGTCAGGTCTTTCGGCGCGGCCGCCCACAGCGGCAGGGCGACCAGCATCAACAGCGCAAGCACAGCGCGGGGCATATTCAGCGTCCTCATAGTCGGATCGACAGGCCATCGGCCAGGGATTGGCGATACGCGCGCCAGGCCGGCACGCTGCCCATCAGCAAGGCGGCGCACAGGATGCCACCGAGCAGCGTCCATTCATATTCGCTTGGCCAGGCGAGGGGCAGATACAAGCCGTAATTCGCCTGGACATAACCCTGGGCGGCGGCGATGCCCACATAGAGCAGCGCCACGCCGGCTATCACCCCCGACAGCGCCAACGCAAACGCCTCCAGCACCAGCAAGGTTGCGATGTGCCACGGCCGGGCGCCCACCGAGCGCAGAATCGCCATCTCGCGCCGCCGTTCGTTGAGACTCGTGAGAATGGCGGTGAGCATGCCGATCAACCCGGTCAGTACCACGAACAGCGACACCACGAACAAGGCCTTTTCCGCTGTACTCATCAAACTCCACAGTTCCTGCAACGCCACTCCCGGCAGGATCGCCAGCATCGGTTCGCCACGGAATTCATTGATCTCGCGCTGCAGGGCAAAGGTCGAAATCTTACTGTTGAGACCGAGCATGAACGCGGTGATCGCTTGCGGCGCCAGGTCCATGTTGCGCGCCTGATCGGCGCTGATCCGACCGTTGCCGCGCGCCGGTACACCGTTGTGCCAATCGACATGGATCGCCTCCATGCCGCCGAGGCTGATGTGCAGCGTGCGGTCTACCGGGGTGCCGGTGCGCTTGAGAATGCCGACCACGGTGAACGGTTTGTCATCGTGCTTGACCAGGCTGATCACGGCCACGCCGTGGGCCAGCACCAGTTTGTCGCCAAGCCTGTAGTGCAGCGCATCGGCGACTTCGGCGCCGAGCACCACTTCGAACGGATCGGTGGCGAAGGCACGACCGTCGGCCAGCTCCAAGTGTTGTTGGCGGCCGTACTGGTAATGCTCGAAGTACGCCTCGGTAGTGCCCATCACCCGATATCCGCGGTGGGAGTCACCCAGGGACATGGGGATCGCCCACTTCACTTTCGGGTTGTTGGCGAAGTGTTCGAAGCTGTCCCAGCGGATGTTGTTGGTGGCATTGCCGATGCGAAATACCGAGTACAACAGCAAGTTCACCGAGCCGGAGCGGGCGCCGACAATCAGGTCGGTGCCGCTGATGGTGCTGGCGAAACTGGCCTTGGCCTCGGTGCGCACCCGCTCCACGGCCAGCAGCAGGCAGACCGACAGGGCAATGGCGAACGCGGTGAGGATCGCGGTAAAGCGGCGGTTAGCCAGGCTGGCCATGGCTAGACGGAACAAATACATCTCAGACCTCGAACGGAGTGGCGGCGCGATTGAGATCGGCCAGCGACAGATTGCGATCGAACAACGGCGCCAGGCTCTGGTCGTGACTGACGAACAACAGGCTCGATCCGGCCTCGCGGCATTCGGCGAACAGCAAGCGGATGAAATTCTCCCGGGCGTCGTAATCCAGGGCCGAAGTCGGTTCGTCGGCGATCACCAGTTCCGGCTGGCCGATCAACGCCCGTGCGGCGGCGACCCGTTGCTGTTGGCCGATGGACAGCGAATCGGCGCGGCGGCCGAGGATGCTTTCATCCGTCAGGCCCAAATGCGCGAGCAGGATGGCGGCCGCCTGATCGACGCTGCCGTGGCGCTGGATCGCCCGTTCGGCGCGCAGTCTGGAAAAGTGGCAGGGCAGCTCGACGTTCTCGCGCACCGAGAGAAACGGCAGCAGATTGAATTGCTGGAAGATGTAGCCGGTGTGATCGACACGAAAACGATCACGCGCGCCGGCGCCGAGTTCGGTCAGCTCCTGGCCAAGCAGGCGAATGCTGCCGCGATCGGGTTTCTGCACGCCACCGAGCAGGCCGAGCAGGGTGGTCTTGCCGCTGCCGCTGGGGCCTTTGAGGAACAGGGTTTCACCCGGCTCCAGGCGAAACGCCGGGATATCCAGCAGTGGCGGGTGACCGGGCCAGCTGAAGCCCAGGTCGTTGAGTTCGATGAGTGCTTGGGTCATAACACCGGTTTCATGAGCGCTGATGACCCCTGTAGGAGCTGTCGAGTGCAACGAGGCTGCGATCTTTTGATCTTGATCTTTTAAAGTCAAAAGATCGCAGCCTCGTTGCACTCGACAGCTCCTACAGGGGGCGGGGGTGGATTCAGAATTTGATGACGGCCGCCTGGGCCGTCACTTCAACCCCTTGCTGCCCGCTCGGGCCGATCAGTTGTACCTGAATTTTCCGGGTGGCCGGGAAGGTGTTGAAGATGTTCGCCAGGTCCAGCGTCTTCAGTGCGCCCGGTGACGAGCAACTGAATTGGTAATGCGCGTGGATGTCGCTGTGGTCGTGGTGATGCTCGTCCTTGGCGTCATGGTCGTGATCATCATCGGCATCCGGTTTGTAGCCGAACAACGGGCTTTCCAGTTCCTGGGTCGCCACCACGCAGCCGGCGGCTTTTGGCAGATTGAACAGCGCCAATGGTTTTTCCAGCTGCGCACGGACGGCGGCGACCTTGGCCTTGTCCGCGCCGGTGGCGGCGACGTGTTCGAAACCCACCAGGTTCATCGCCGGGCTTTCCAGCTCCAGTTCCAGGGCCTGGCCGTCCAGCGCTGCATTCAAGCGACCGACGCCGTGTTCGTGGGTGCCAAGGCTGCCGTGCTCATGGTCGTGTTCATCGGCAGCATGGGCCGCGGCCAGCGGCAGCAAGGCAAACGGCAGAGCGAGAAGCAGACGGCGCATGACGAGTCTCCGGAAGTAAAATGAATGTTTTGTTATGTGATCTTATAACGTAAGTGCGGAGAGTTTGACCGCCCGCTTGGCGTTGCACAAGTCCCATGGGAGCATGTGAGTCAGAAATGTGCAGGAGCAGACTTATGTTGCGTATACGCGGAAGCATCGGCGACTGGCCGGTGGATTTGACGCTGGAGCTGGATGACGCTGACTGGGCACGGCTGGGTGCGCAGTTGCAGGTGAGCAAACCCGAGGCCGCGGCCAGTGCTGCGCCGGCCAGGCCGGTGAATCAGGATGAGGCGCTGTGGCAGATTGCCAAGGACCTGCTGCGCAAGGCCGGGCAATTGAGCGGGCCGGATCTGTTGGAGCAGCTTGAAGGGCTGACTGGCAGCGCGGCATCGGGCAAACGGTTGCTGGTGCGACTGCGGCATTGCTCTGATGTGAAAGTAGAGAGCGGCGGAGATACGCCACTGTACCGCTGGCTGTAGGAGCCGGCTTGCTGGCGAAAGCGGCGTGTCAGGCAACATTAATCCTGAATGTGACGGCCTCTTCGCTGGCAAGCCAGCTCCCACAGGGTTTGAGGTGTTCGGGGGATTGGGGCTGATCCCGATACTGTAGGAGCCGGCTTGCCGGCGAAAGCGGCGTGTCAGGCAGTATTAATGCTGGATGTGACGGCCTCTTCGCTGGCAAGCCAGCTCCTACAAGGTTTGAGGTGTTCGGGGGATTTGGGCTGATCCCGATACCGTAGGAGCCGGCTTGCTGGCGAAGAACGATGACGCGGTTTGTCAGTGCCACTCAGTACAGCGCAGCAAACAACTTGCGGCGATACGTGGTCACCAGCGGGTGATCGTTGCCCAGCAGTTCGAACACCTGCAGCAACGTCTTGTGCGGCAAGCCTTCGCTGTAGCTGCGATTGCGGATGAACAGCTTGAGCAAGGCATCCAGCGCTGCGTCGTACTGCTGGCGGGCCAGCTGCTGGATCGCCAGTTGGTACACCGCTTCATCGTCCTGCGGGTTTTTCGCCAGGCGCGCTTTCAGGTCCGCCGCATCCGGCAGGTCCCTGGCCTGGCCGAGAAACTGGATCTGTGCCTTGGCACCGGCCAGGGCCGCCTTGTGTTCATCGCTCTTGACCGCGTCGAGCACGGTTTGCGCTTCGCCCAGCTCGCCACGTTCGGTGAGGCAGCGGGCGTAAAGAATCAGCGCACCGGCGTTGGTGTTGTCTTCGCCCAGCAGCACTGTGAGGGCGGCTTCGGCGTCGGCAAAGCGGTTATCATCGAACAGCGCCTGAGCCTGTTCGAATGGATCGGCCGCCGCGGGCGGCGGCATCTGCACATGAGGTTCAAGCATTGTGCGGACCGCGGACTCCGGTTGCGCACCGGCAAAACCGTCCACCGGCTGACCGTCCTTGAACAGCACGACCGTCGGCAGGCTGCGAATGCCGAAGCGCGAGACGATGTCCGGCTCGACGTCACAATTGACCTTGGCCAGCAGCAACTCGCCCTGATAGCTCTCGGCAATGGTTTGCAGCATCGGCATCAGCGCCTTGCACGGCGCACACCATTCGGCCCAGAAATCCACCAGTACCGGTTTGTGGAAAGAGTTCTCGATCACCGATTGCTCGAAGTCGGCAGTGGTGGCGTCGAAGATGTACGGCGTTTCCTGACTCATGGGGGATCTCTTGGAAGCGTGAATGGGGCAACTATACGGCTTGGTGGGGGGCGGCCGGAAGCGGGGTGACAGTGAGTCTTCTGGTGTCTGATAAGCCGCTATCGTCGGAACGCCGCCCGGAGCAAGCTCGCTCCCACATGGGATTCGGGCCTTGCGCAAAATCCGTATTCCACACAAAACCACTGTGGGAGCGAGCTTGCTCGCGATGCTTTTAGCCGCGCCGCGCGTGGTAGAGGCTCACATGCCGGAACTCTTCGGGCTCGGCAAGATCGGGCAAGGTCATCGCTTCCAGCATCTCGATGCGCTGATACAGCGGATGACGGAAATCCCTCACCCGCGAATCCGCCACCAACGCCTCCCGGCCACGGCTCAGGAATTCGTCGAGCAGTGGCAGATTGGCCCGGTCATACAGCACGTCGGCCACAAGAATCAGATCGAACCGATCCGCCTCGGCAAAAAAGTCGGTAGAGTAGCTGAGCTGTACCTCATTGAGCGCGGCATTCGCCCGACACGCGGCGAGTGCCAGCGGGTCCAGGTCACACGCCACCACTTCCAGCGCCCCGGCCTTGACGGCGGCAATCCCCGCCACCCCGGAACCGGCACCGAAATCCAGCACCCGCTTGCCTTTGACCCATTCAGGGAATCGGGCGAGATAGCGCGCCACCGCCAGCCCGCTGGCCCAGCAGAAACTCCAGTACGGCGGCTCATGCAGAATCCGTCGGGTTTCTTCCGGGCTGAAGGCGCGGTCCATGTTGTCGCCGTCGATCAGCCAAAGCTTGAGTTCGGTTTCGGGCAAGGCACAGGCCACCAGCTGTGCATCACCGAGCAGTCCGGCCAACGCCTGTTGCAGGTCGAGCGGTGCAATCATGGTGCTTTGACGAACTGCAGTTGACCCATCGCCTGGGTCGTTGGCTGAGTGATGGCTTGCGACGGCAGGTGCAAAATCAACTGACCGGACTGGCTGGCGCGGCCACGCAGTTCAACGCGGGCCCCTGCCGGAAAGGATTCGGGGTTGAAACGCAGGCGAAATGGCAACACCTGGTTGGTGCCGATCAGGCTGGAGCTGGCGAGCAATTGTTGCGGGCGGTCCTGGTTGTCGATCACCAGCAGCGCCAGTTCGACTTCTGCGCCGGCCGGCACGCCTTGCAAGGTGCCGCTCAATTCACGTTGATACGCGGGCAACGGGCCGAGGTCGGCAGACTCCTTGGCTTTCTTTTGCGCCTGTTGCGGCGCAGGGCCGGGTGTCGGTGGCTGGGGCGCATCGCTGCTACAGGCCACCAGCAGGCTGAAAAGACTGAGCAAAATGAGCGGTCGTATGGACATTGGTGGCTCCAGCTGGGTGAAATCCATGGATCAAACGATATAACCCGTCTGTATACCGCAAAGCCTATGGCTTGTCTTGCCACCCGGATGCGCTACCATGGCCCTCCCTTTTTTTGTTGCCTGCCACCATGCACTGTCCCTTCTGCGGTGCCAACGACACCAAGGTCATCGACTCGCGTCTGGTCGCCGAAGGCGAACAGGTGCGCCGCCGGCGCGAATGCCTGGCCTGCGGCGAGCGTTTCACGACGTTCGAGACGGCTGAACTGGTGTTGCCGCGCCTGATCAAAACCGACGGCAGCCGCCAGCCGTTCGACGAAGAAAAACTGCGCGCCGGTATGCAACGTGCGCTGGAGAAGCGCCCGGTGAGTGTCGAGCGCCTCGAATCGTCGCTGGTGCACATCAAACATAAACTGCGCGCCACCGGCGAGCGCGAGGTCAAATCCCTCGTGGTCGGTGAACTGGTGATGGCCGAGCTGCAAAAGCTCGACGAAGTCGCCTACATTCGTTTCGCCTCCGTGTATCGGCGCTTCCAGGACCTCAACGAGTTCCGCGAAGAGATCGATCGCCTGGCCCGAGAGCCGGTGAAAGAATGACCATCTCCCCAGAACAAGCCATTCTCGACACCCATTACATGGCCCGCGCGCTGGAACTGGCGCGCAAAGGTCATTACACGACACACCCCAACCCACGGGTGGGCTGCGTGATCGTGCGTGACGGGCAAATCGTCGGCGAAGGCTGGCATGTGCGCACCGGCGAACCCCATGCCGAAGTCCACGCCCTGCGCGCCGCTGGCGACAAGGCGCGGGGCGCCACGGCCTACGTGACCCTCGAACCTTGCAGCCATCACGGCCACACGCCGCCCTGCGCCGATGCGCTGGTGAATGCCGGGCTGGCGCGAGTGGTTGCGGCGATGCAGGACCCGAACCCGGAAGTCGCCGGTCGCGGCCTGCAACGCCTGGCCCAGGCCGGCATCGCGACCGAAAGCGGCGTGCTGGAAGGCGAGGCGCGCAAGCTCAATGAAGGCTTCCTCAAACGCATGGAACACGGCTTGCCGTTCGTGCGGGTCAAGTTGGCCATGAGCCTGGACGGTCGCACGGCGATGGACAGCGGCGAAAGCCAGTGGATCACTGGCACTGCAGCGCGTTCGGCGGTACAACGCCTGCGCGCACAGGCCAGCGTGGTGCTGACCGGCGCCGACACGGTGCTGGCGGACAACGCCCGCTTGACCGTGCGTGCCGATGAGTTGGGCCTGGACGCGGAACAAACGGCTTTGGCGATGAGCCGTCCGCCGCTGCGCGTGCTGATCGACGGCCGCCTGCGCGTGCCGCTGGATGCGCCGTTCTTCAAGGCCGGCCCGGCGCTGGTTGCCACCTGCATGGCCATCGAAGAGCAATACGCCAACGGTCCGGAATGCCTGATCGTGGCCGGTGACGATGGCCTGGTCGACCTGCGCAAACTGCTGGTCGAGCTCGCCCATCGTGGCGTCAACGAAGTGTTGGTCGAAGCGGGTCCGCGTCTCGCCGGCGCCTTTGCCCGGCAGGGACTGGTGGACGAATTCCAGATTTTCATCGCCGGCAAGTTCCTTGGCTCCTCGGCACGGCCGCTGCTGGACTGGCCGCTGGCGCAGATGAAAGACGCGCCCGAGCTCAAAATCACTGAAATCCGCGCGGTTGGCGATGATTGGCGAGTCATTGCCATTCCTGCGCCAGCGGCGAGCGTATAATTCCCGGCCTGCGCCACGTGACGGCTTTGTTCTCGAGGAGGACTCCATGTTTACCGGCATCATCGAATCCATCGGCAGTATTCGTGCATTGACCCCAAAAGGCGGAGATGTGCGGGTACACGTAGACACCGGCAAGCTCGATTTGAGCGACGTCAAACTGGGCGACAGCATTGCGGTCAACGGCGTATGCCTGACGGCGGTTGAATTACCGGGTAACGGTTTTGCCGCAGACGTCAGCCGTGAAACCCTCGACTGCACCGCCATGAATGACCTCAAAAGCGGCAGCCCGGTCAACCTGGAAAAAGCTTTGACCCCGACCACTCGCCTCGGCGGGCATCTGGTCAGCGGTCACGTCGATGGCGTGGGCGAAGTGGTTGCCCGAACCGAGAATGCGCGGGCCGTGGAATTCCGCATCCGCGCCCCTGCCGATCTGGCCAAGTACATCGCCCATAAAGGCTCGATCACCGTCGACGGCACCAGCCTGACCGTGAACGCGGTCGATGGCGCCGAGTTCCTGCTGACGATCATTCCGCACACCCTGAGCGAAACCATCATGGCGTTGTACCAGCCAGGTCGCCGGGTGAACCTGGAAGTCGACTTGCTGGCCCGTTACCTGGAGCGCCTGCTGTTGGGCGACAAGGCCGCAGAGCCGACTTCCAGTAACATTACCGAAAGCTTTCTGGCCCAAAACGGCTACCTCAAATCCTGAAGCTCAAATTTCGAAAGAAGGGGGGTGCCTTGTGGCGCTCAATAGCATCGAAGAACTGGTTGAAGATATCCGCCAAGGCAAGATGGTCATCCTCATGGATGACGAAGACCGCGAGAACGAAGGCGACCTGATCATGGCCGCCGAGTGCTGCCAGCCCGAACACATCAACTTCATGGCCAAGCACGCCCGTGGCCTGATCTGCATGCCGATGAGCCGCGAGCGCTGCGAACTGCTGAAGCTGCCCTTGATGGCGCCGCGCAACGGTTCCGGTTTCGGCACCAAGTTCACCGTGTCCATCGAAGCGGCCACCGGCGTGACCACCGGCATTTCCGCTGCCGACCGTGCGCGCACCGTGCAGGCCGCCGCCGCGAAAGACGCCAAGGCTGAAGACATCGTCAGCCCCGGTCACATTTTCCCGCTGATGGCCCAGGCCGGCGGCACCCTGGCCCGTGCCGGCCACACTGAAGCGGCGTGCGACCTGGCGCGCATGGCCGGTTTCGAGCCGAGCGGGGTGATCTGCGAAGTGATGAACGACGACGGCACCATGTCCCGTCGCGCCGAGCTTGAGGCTTTTGCGGCCGAACACAACATCAAGATCGGCACCATCGCCGACCTGATTCACTACCGGATGATCCACGAGCGTACCGTTCAGCGGATTGCCGAGCAGCCACTGGACAGCGAACTGGGCCAATTCAATCTGGTGACCTATCGTGATTCCGTGGAAGGCGACGTGCACATGGCGTTGACCCTGGGCACCGTGTGCGGCGAAGAGCCGACCCTGGTCCGGGTGCACAACATGGACCCGCTACGCGACTTGCTGATGGTCAAGCAGCCCGGCCGCTGGAGCCTGCGCGCCGCCATGGCCGCGGTCGCCGAGGCCGGCAGCGGCGTGGTGCTGTTGCTCGGCCACCCGCTCGATGGCGACGTGTTGCTGGCACACATCCGTGAAACCGCGGAGCACGTGCCGGCGAAAAAACCGACCACCTACAGCATCGTCGGTGCCGGTTCGCAGATCCTTCGGGACCTGGGCGTGCGCAAAATGCGCCTGATGAGTGCGCCGATGAAATTTAATGCGATATCCGGTTTCGATCTGGAAGTTGTAGAATACGTGCCCTCCGAATAATGACCGGCAGTTTGCGGGCCTGTATTCGCGGTTAACAAATCACTGAGGGATGCGTAGAAAACGCGTCCCGGCTCTTTAAGAGATCTAACGAATGACCCTGAAGACCATCGAAGGTACCTTCATCGCCCCTAAAGGCCGCTACGCTCTGGTAGTGGGCCGCTTCAACAGTTTCGTGGTTGAAAGCCTGGTCAGCGGTGCAGTTGATGCCCTGGTTCGCCATGGCGTGAGCGAAAGCGACATCACCATCATCCGTGCGCCTGGCGCCTTCGAAATTCCGCTGGTTGCGCAGAAAGTCGCTCAGAAAGGCGAGTTCGCAGCCATCATCGCCCTGGGCGCGGTCATTCGTGGCGGTACTCCGCACTTCGAATACGTGGCGGGCGAGTGCACCAAGGGCCTGGCCCAGGTGTCCATGGAGTTCGGTTTGCCGGTCGCTTTCGGCGTGCTGACCGTTGATTCCATCGAGCAAGCCATCGAACGTTCCGGCACCAAGGCCGGCAACAAAGGTGCTGAAGCTGCCCTGTCCGCCCTGGAAATGGTCAGCCTGCTGGCGCAGTTGGAGGCCAAGTGATTAGCGACGAAAGCGATCGTTTCAACCCGCGCGATCCAAAGCCTGCGGATGCCGGCAAGCCATCGAAAAGCGTCAAGCGTCGCGAAGCCCGTCAGCTCGCGACCCAGGCGCTGTACCAATGGCACATGGCCAAGCAATCTTTGAACGAGATCGAAGCGCAGTTTCGGGTCGATAACGATTTCAGCGATGTCGATGCCGCTTACTTTCACGACATCCTGCACGGCGTTCCGGCTCACAAGCCTGAGATCGACGCTGCACTGACGCCGTGCCTGGACATCACCATCGAAGAGCTGGACCCGGTTGAACTGGCCGTTCTGCGCCTGTCGACCTGGGAACTGCTCAAGCGCGTCGACGTGCCGTACCGCGTTGTGATCAACGAAGGTATCGAGCTGGCGAAAGTCTTCGGTTCCACCGACGGCCACAAGTTCGTCAACGGTGTACTCGACAAACTGGCCCCGCGTCTGCGTGAAGCTGAAGTGAAGGCGTTCAAGCGCTGATCGGCGCTTGCAGTGTCCTGTCTCGCCGATACGTTCGTTTTTTAGCGAGTGGCTGGTGTTTCCAGACAAGGCGCCGCGACGAGTCATAGCGTGCTATGGCAAGGAGCGGCAACGCAGTATGGCGACACCAGACGCCGCTTGAAAATGAACAGTATTGGTGAGAGAGGACACCCCTATGGGTGAGTTTGAGCTGATCCGCAATTTCTTCGCCGCCGCGCCCTGTGCGCAAGGCGGCGAGGGCGTTGCTCTGGGGATCGGTGATGATTGCGCCTTGCTGGCTGTTCCCCTTGGGGAGCAGTTGGCGATTTCCACCGACACCCTCGTGGCCGGTGTGCATTTCGCAGACCCCTGCGACCCGTTTCTGCTCGGTCAGCGCTCGCTGGCCGTGGCCGTCAGCGACCTGGCTGCCATGGGCGCCATTCCCGTTGCCTTTACCCTTGCCTTGACCTTGCCAGCGGTGACTGCCGATTGGCTGGAGGCCTACGCCCGTGGTTTGAACCTCATGGCGCAGAGCTGCGGTGTGGCACTGGTAGGCGGCGATACCACCCGTGGGCCATTGAGCCTGACCATGACCGTGTTCGGGCGTGTGCCGAGTGGTTTGGCGTTGACCCGTGGCGGCGCGAAGCCAGGCGACCTGTTGTGCGTTGGCGGTGAGTTGGGTAATGCCGCCGGCGCCTTGCCGCTGGTGCTCGGCCAGCGTACGGCTGAACCGGCTATCGCCGATCCGCTGCTGGCGCATTACTGGTCGCCGCAACCGCAGCTGGGGCTAGGGATGGCGTTGCGGGGCAAGGCGACCTCGGCGCTGGACATCTCCGACGGCCTGCTCGCCGACTGTGGGCATATAGCCCTGGCATCGAAGGTCGGCATTCAAGTTGAACGGGACCGTTTGCCGCTGTCGAAGGCTTTAGTGGCCTTGCTCGGTCAGTCGGGCGCCGAAGCGGCAGCGCTCAGCGGCGGTGACGATTACGTGCTGGCCTTCACCTTGCCGACCGTCGAGTTAGCGCCATTGCTGGCTGACGGCTGGCCGATCCATGTGGTCGGACGCGTCATCGCGGGGCAGGGCGTGACATTGCTGGATGCCGACGGACAAGACATCACCCCGCAAACCCGGGGTTATCAACATTTTCGGGAGACACCGTGACAGATCATCCCAATCAAGTCCCGGCGGAATTCGTACCGCCCTCGGTCTGGCGCAACCCCTGGCATTTCATCGCGTTCGGCTTTGGCTCGGGCACCCTGCCAAAAGCACCAGGCACCTGGGGTTCGTTAGTTGCGCTACCCTTTATCCCGTTATGGCAGATGTTGCCCGACTGGGGTTACTGGCTGATGCTGGGCATCACCATGCTGTTCGGCTTCTGGCTGTGCGGCAAGGTGGCCGACGATTTGCGGGTACACGACCACGAAGGCATCGTCTGGGACGAAATGGTCGGGATGTGGATCACCCTGTGGCTGGTACCGGAAGGTTGGTATTGGTTGCTGGCAGGTTTTCTGATGTTCCGTTTCTTCGATATCCTCAAGCCGTGGCCGATTCACTGGATCGACCGGCATGTGCATGGTGGCGTCGGGATCATGCTCGACGATGTATTGGCCGGGGTGTTTGCGTGGTTGGCGATGCAGGGACTGGTATGGATTTTCGCCTGAGTGGCGGAACAGGGGACTAGGGATGGCTCGACGCTGGTTGCTGGTAATGGTGTTCGCGATGTTTGGTGCCCTGGCCCAGGCGGCGGATGAACCGACGACCCCCTCCGTGATTCATCTGGCCAGCGAAGACTGGGAAGACTACACCGCCGCTGACGGTCACGGTCTGGGCTGGGACGTGTTGCGCGAGGTGTTCGAGCCGGCCGGGGTCAAGCTGGATATCCGTACCGAGCCCTACGTGCGCTCCATGGGGCTGGCCCAGCGGGGTGAAGTGGACGCCTGTGTCGGCTCCTATCGCGACGAGGCCAGCGACTTGCTCTACCCGCGCTGGCGCTTCGATACCGATCACATCTATGCCCTGGGTCTGTCCAGCAACCCGGCGCCGACCCCGGAAACCCTGGGCAACTACCGACTGGCCTGGGTCCGCGGCTACGATTATCAGGACTACCTGCCCAACGTGCGTCGCTACAACGAAGTCTTGCGGCGTACCGGAATTCTGTCGATGCTGGTTCACAATCGCGCCGACTTTTACATCGATGCGCTGACCGAGGTCGACTACGTCGTCAAGCGGGCCAGGGATCCCTCGCAGTTCCGTCGCACCCATATAGCGGAGTTGCCGCTGTACCTGTGCTTCGCCGATACACCCAGGGCCCGTGCATTGATGGCGCTGTTCGACCAACGCATGGAACAATTGGTGAAAAGCGGGCGGCTGAAACCAATTTTCGAGCGCTGGAAGCAACCCTATCCATTTGATTCGAATTGAACACCGATCACGTGGCTGGCGAGGACTCCTGTGGGAGCGAGCTTGCTCGCGATAGCGGATTGTCAGTCACCTCTATTATTAGCTGACCGTCCGCTATCGCGAGCAAGCTCGCTCCCACAGAGGAATGGGGTGGGCCCGATATCAAACATTTTGATCGTTATGCCCCATAATTCAGCCTAAGCGTCCGCTGGAACCTGCTGTTACAATGCCGCGTCTGCGAATCTCCAGTACCTATAGATCAGGAGCACACCGGTGCCTGTCGTTTTTGTCGCCGCTTCCAAGCTGCCAACGCCTTTTGCGCAATTCACCATGCACGGCTTTCTCGATGAGGAAAACGGGCGCGAGCACGTCGTGCTGAGTCTGGGTGAGTTCGTCGACGGTGCCCCGGTACTCGGCCGGTTGCACTCCGAATGCCTGACGGGCGATGCCTTGTTCAGCCAGCGCTGCGATTGCGGCTCGCAGCTCGAAGCAGCCTTGCAGGCCATCGCCCGTGAAGGCCGTGGCGTATTGCTTTACTTGCGCCAGGAAGGCCGTGGTATTGGCTTGCTGAACAAGATCCGCGCTTATGAGTTGCAAGATGGCGGTGCCGACACCGTCGAGGCCAACGAGCGCCTGGGCTTTGCCGCCGATCAGCGTGATTACGCCATGTGCCTGCCGATGCTGCAGCACCTGGGCGTGGAATCCCTGCGTTTGATGACCAACAATCCACGCAAGGTCAAAGCCTTGACCGACATGGGTATCGTGGTCGCCGAGCGCGTACCGCTGCACACCGGCCACAATCCGCATAACAAACTGTACCTGGCCACCAAGGCCAGCAAGCTCGACCACATGATGGGCAACGAGCACCAGGGCGAGGTAGACCGGGCGTGACCCGCGGTCAGGTGCGGCGGCGACTGTCCGTCAATTGGTGGCAATACCTGGCGCTGGCCCTGGTGCCACTGTTTGTGATCAACGGCGTGTTTGGCCAGGGCGAGGCGATCCTGCCGGTGCTGGCGATGCCATTGTTCATCGCCGGTGTGGCCTCGATGTTTGTCAGCCTGAAATTCTTTGGTGGCTACAAACACGGGCTGATCGCCACCCAAAAAGCCCTCGACACCCCTGAAGAGCCCGCCGCCTGGATTGCCTTGGCCGCCAAGCGTCGTACCGCATTCCTCGCCGCCGCCCTGCCGGCCTGGATCGGTGCGTTGGCGGTGTTCGTCGGCCTTGAAGCGGTGCCACTGATGCTGCTGGCGCTGTCGACCCTGGTGCTGTTCTACCTCTACCGTATTCCGCGTCAACTCGGTTGATGCGCAACGTCTGGCTGGCAGTGTTGCTGCTGGCCGCCAGCGGCTCGGCGACTGCAGTCGAGCGCGTGGTCAGCCTGGCGCCCTCTCTCTCCGAAATCGTCGTCGAACTGGGTTCAGCCGACCTTCTGGTGGGGGTGCTGGATGCCGGTGAGCGTCCAGCTGAACTCACAGATATTCCTTCGGTTGGCCGCTATGGTCAGTTGGACATGGAGCGACTGCTCAGCCTGAAACCCGACTTGCTGCTGCTCTGGCCCGGCAGCGTCGGCCCGGCCCAGCGTGAGCAACTCAAGCGGCTGAACATACCGACCTACGTCGCCGAACCCCACAACCTTGAACAACTCACCGCGCAGATCGAGGCGATTGCCACGCAACTCGGCAGGCCGCAGCGTGGTGTTTCATTGGCGGGGAATTTGCGTCGGCAACTGGATTCGTTGCGCCAGCGTTATCGTCGGGATGTGCCGTTGCGGGTGTTTTACCAGGTCTGGGATCGGCCGCTGTATACCGTCGGTGGCGGGCAGATCATCAGTGATGCGCTTGAGGTGTGCGGCGCGCGCAATGTGTTCGCCGACCTGGCATTGCCGGCGCCCCAAGTCAGTATCGAAGCGGTGTTGCAGCGCAATCCCGAGGTGATTCTGGCCGGTGATCAGGCGCAGCTCGATGCGTGGAAGGTGTGGCCGCAGGTGGCGGCGGTGGCGCGGGGGCAATTGCTGCTGGTGACGGACAAAGGCCTGGAACGGCCGAGTGGGCAGATGATTGAAGCGACGGCCAAACTATGCCAAGTGATTGCGCCGGACCTCTGAGACCGAGGTGCGGCCATCGCGGGCAAGCCCGCTCCCACAGGATTCTTCGGCGTACACAGATAATGTGGACACGCTAGACCCTGTGGGAGCGGGCTTGCCCGCGATGAGGCCGGTCGAGACGCCGCAAACTTCAGATCAGAACTCCGGCGTCCAGGTCACCCCAAACATCCACGCCCGACCTTCCTCGCGGTACCCAAACTGGCTATCGTCATGGCTGTACTGCGCCCGGCTGTAACCCTTGTCCAGCAGGTTATCCACCTTCAGCTCAAGCTTGACCTCAGGATTCAGTTCCCAACTGCTGCGCAACCCCAGCAGTGCATACCCACCCAACGGCTGCTGATTGTTCTCGTCGTCATAGCTGCTGCTCACCGCCTGCCAGCTGGCGCCGAGGCCCAGGCGGTCGAACTGCCGATCCAGATCCAGGCTCAAGGTCCGTCGTGCACGACGGGCTAGCGTGTGGCCACTGTCGCGATCCCTTGGGTCGATGATTGCCACTGCGAGGTTACTCTGCCAGCCAAACAGCTCCTGCTTCAATGCCGCTTCAAACCCGTTGATCCGGGCCGAGGCAACGTTCTGCGGCCGCGAGTTGCTGCCGAAAATAATCGCGTCTTCCAGGTCCGTGCGATACAGCGAAGCTTCCAGCCGGCTGGTTGCAGTCAGCTGACTGCGCCATTGCAGCTCGTAGCTTTTCGAGGTCTCGGGCTTGAGATCAGGGTTGCTGAAGTCCGGGTAATACAGGTCGTTGAAGGTCGGTGCGCGGAAGCCTTCGCTGTAGGTCAGCAACAGGTCGTTGTCCGGGTCCAGCGGCAGGGTGAAGGTGCCGCTCCAGCTGTTCTGGCCGCCGAACTGCTGGTTCTGGTCGCGGCGCAATCCCAGTTCCGTGGAGAAGCTGTCCGCCTGATAGCGATGCTGGATGAACGCCGCGCGGTTCCAGCGGCTGTCTTCGTCGAAGGGTGTGCTGCTGTTGATGCGGTCTTCGTACCAGTCGCCGCCGAGGATCAGGCTGTTGCGGTCGTTCAGGGTCAGATCGTTCTGCCAGTTCACCGAGTCGCGATAAGTGTTGAACACGCTGCGCTCCTCGCTGAGCTTGTCGAGTGTCTTCTCGCGGTTTTCGCTGTGGCCGACTTCGACGCGGGTTTTCCACACCTCGTTGATCTTTGCGTCAAGGTAACTGCTGACGCCACTGACCGTGAATTCGTTGTAGGGCTGTTCCTGGACCGATTCGAACGTGGTCATGTCGAAGCGGCCGAACGGATTGTCGAACGCGCTTTTGCCACGGTTATCGAGCAGGTTGGCGCCGATTTCGATGTCATCGTCGAGGGCATGACTCAGGCTTAAACTGAGCGACTTGTTGCGGTACTCATCGTGATCGCCATCGCTCGGATAAGACGCGTGGGTGCGATTGATCCCGGCCGTTTCATCGAGGCTGGCGCCGAGGTTGAAGCGGGTCTGCTCATCGCCTCCGGATAGCCCGAGGCTGCGTTCCCAGGTCTGGTTGCTGCCAAAGCCCACGTGCAGGCGCGGATGCAGGCCTTGTTCGCTGCCACGACGGGTAAATATCTGAATGACCCCGCCAATCGCATCGCTGCCGTAGATCACCGAACGCGAGCCGCGCAGCACTTCCACGCGCTCGACCTGCTCGATATTGATGTGTTGCAGGTTGCTGTCACCGGAGGTGGAGTTGCCGATGCGTTGACCGTCGACCAGCACCAGGCTCTGCGCCGACTTGGTTCCGCGTATGTACACCCCCGGCAGACTGCCGCGCCCGCCGGTTTGCCCGATCTGCACCCCCGGTACCCGACGCAGCAGATCCGTGACGCTGCCCGGTTGCAGGCGATCGATGTCTTCGCGGGTGAACACGGTATTGGCGGCGCTGCTGTCGTTGCGGGCTTCGACCTGGCGGTTGGCACTGATCAGCACGTCCGGCAGTTTCAGGGCCTGGTCGCGTTCGAAGGTTTCGGCAATTACGTTAGCGGTGGGCAGCAGGAGAAGGGGGAGGGCGAAGCGCGAGAGTTTCATTGGGGCAATCCGTACAGGCAGCATGACGCGAACAATTGTGGGAGCGAGCTTGCTCGCGATGACGGTGTGTCAGTCAACAAATGTGTCGACTGGCAGACCGCTATCGCGAGCAAGCTCGCTCCCACAGGGAGTTATATGTTCCTTTAGATGTTCAGCAGTTTCAGGCGCTCACGCACCGAAGCCTCGATCCCGGCCTCATCCAACCCGCACTCCGCCAGCATCTGCGCAGGCTTGGCGTGCTCGACGTAGCTGTCCGGCAAGCCCAGATGCAGGACCGACTTGAGGATGTTTTCCCGGGCGAGGAACTCGCTGACCGCGCCGCCGGCACCGCCCATGATCGCGTTCTCTTCGACGGTCACCAACAGCTCGTGGCTGCCGGCGATCTCGCGAACCAGTGCTTCATCCAGCGGCTTGACGAAGCGCATGTCGACCACGGTCGCATCCAGCGTCTCGGCAACTTTCAACGCCTCGGCCAGCTGCACGCCGAACACCAGCAGGGCGACCTTGCTGCCCTGGCGGCGAACCACGCCCTTGCCGATTTCGATCGGATCGAGGTCTTTCTCGATCGTCGCATTCGGGCCGGAGCCACGCGGATAACGCACCGCCGCCGGACCGTCGAACAGGTGGCCGGTAGTGAGCATTTTACGCAGTTCGTTTTCGTCGCTCGGGGTCATCACCAACATGCCGGGGATGCAGCGCAGGAACGACAGGTCGAAGCTGCCCGCGTGTGTCGGGCCATCTTCACCCACCAGGCCTGCGCGGTCGATGGCGAACAGCACGTCGAGGTTTTGCACCGCAACGTCATGCACCAGCTGGTCGTACCCCCGTTGCAGGAACGTCGAATAGATCGCCACCACCGGTTTTGCGCCTTCGCACGCCATGCCGGCGGCGAAGGTCACGGCGTGTTGCTCGGCAATCGCCACGTCGAAGTAGCGCTGCGGGAAACGCTCGCTGAACGCCACCAGGTCCGAGCCTTCTTTCATCGCCGGGGTAATGCCCACCAACCGCGAGTCGGCAGCGGCCATGTCGCACAGCCATTCGCCGAACACACCGGAATACTTCGGCCCGCTGGCTTTTTTCGGCGCAGCGGCCGGCGCGTCCACGGGTTCGAGTTTGGTGATGGCGTGGTAGCCGATCGGGTCGACTTCTGCCGGGGCGAAGCCTTTGCCTTTCTTGGTCACCACGTGCAGGAATTGCGGACCTTTCAGGTCGCGCATGTTGCGCAGGGTGGCGATCAGGGTCGGCAGATCGTGGCCGTCGATCGGGCCGATGTAGTTCCAGCCCAACTCTTCGAACAGCGTGCCAGGCACCAGCATGCCTTTGGCGTATTCTTCGGTGCGACGCGCGATTTCCCAGGCACCGGGCAGGCGCGACAGGACCTTTTTGCTGCCTTCGCGCATGCTCGCGTAAGTGCGGCTGGAAAGGATCTTCGCCAGGTAGTTCGACAACCCGCCAACGTTGCGCGAGATCGACATGTCGTTGTCGTTGAGGATCACCAGCATGTTGGCGTTCACTTCCGGCGCGTGGTTCAGCGCCTCGAACGCCATGCCGGCAGTCAACGCACCGTCGCCGATCACGGCAATCGCCTTGCGATCACTGTTCTGCAGGCGGGCGGCGATGGCCATGCCCAGCGCTGCGCTGATCGACGTGCTGGAGTGGCCGACGCCAAAGGTGTCGTACTCGCTCTCGGAGCGACGCGGGAAAGCGGCGACGCCGTCTTTCTGGCGCAGGGTGCCCATGCGCTCGCGACGACCCGTGAGGATTTTGTGCGGATAGGCCTGATGACCCACGTCCCACACCAGCCGGTCGTCCGGGGTGTCGAAGACGTAATGCAACGCGATGGTCAGCTCGATGACGCCCAGGCCGGCACCGAAATGCCCGCCGGTCTGACCGACCGTGTAGAGCAATTCCAGGCGCAACTCATCGGCCAGGGTTTCCAGCTCGGCTTCGCCTAACCGGCGCAGGCCGTCCGGCGTGTTGGCACGGTCGAGCAGGGGCGTGGTCGGGCGCTTGCGGGGAATCTCATGAAACGTCGTGGGCATCAGGCGAATCGTTATAGGTATAAAAGATGCGGCAGTTTACCTGATGCATCGCCCCCTGCCCACGCGTTGCTTTTAACTTGGCGGATACGCCTTAGCTGCGCCTGTCGACAATATAACGGGCCAGGTCGCGTAACGGCTCGGCGGCCGCGTCAAACGGTCGCAGTGCATGCAGGGCCTGATCGCGCAGTTCCAGGGCGTAGGCCTTGGCTGCGTCGAGGCCGAGCAGGGCCGGATAGGTCGGCTTGTCCCGCGCGATGTCGGCACCCTGGCGTTTACCGAGGGTTTCGGTATCGCTTTCGACGTCGAGAATGTCGTCCTGCACCTGAAACGCCAGGCCGATGGCTTGTGCATAAGCCTGCAGCGACTTCAATTGGTCTTTCTCGGCACGGCCGCTGGCCAGGGCGCCGAGTTGGACGCTGGCCTCGATCAGCGCACCGGTCTTGTGCCGATGCATGTACTCAAGGGCTTTTTGATCGAGCTTCAGACCGACCGAACCGAGGTCGATGGCTTGGCCGCCGACCATGCCGGCCGGGCCTGCCGCCAACGCCAGGGCGCTGACCATTTGCAGGCGGATCTCGGCATCCGCAGCGCTCATGCGCGGGTCGAGCAGGGCGCTGAAGGCCAGGCTCTGCAAACCGTCGCCAGCAAGGATCGCGCAGGCTTCGTCGAATTTCTTGTGGGTAGTCGGCTGGCCACGACGCAGGTCGTCGTCATCCATGGCCGGCAAATCGTCGTGCACCAGGGAGTAGGCGTGGATCAGCTCCACGGCACACGCCGCGCCATTGGCGTGCTCAGCCTTGCCGCCCAGCGCTTCGCAGGCGGCGTATGCCAGCAACGGACGCACCCGTTTACCGCCATTCATCACGCTGTAACGCATGGCTTCGTAAAGACGTGCAAGCTCGGGGCCTGGCGCGATGAACAGGCTTTCCAGTGCCGCATTGACACGGGCCTGGCTGGTTGCCGAATACGCTGCAATCATTCTGGCAAATCCGCGTCGAAGGGTTCCTCGGCCAACTCGCCATCACGTTCGAGCAGCACTTGAACCTTTTGTTCGGCCTGGGCCAGCGCCGCCTGGCAATCGCGGGTCAGGCCGATGCCTTGCTCGAAAGCCGTCAGCGAGTCTTCCAGCGACAATTCGCCATTCTCCAGACGCTCGACCAGCGTTTGCAGTTCAGCGAGCGATTGTTCGAAATCCAGTGCAGCTTTTTTGCGGGCCATGGCGGCTATTTCCGGTTGACGTTAAACCGGCGCGACACTAGCAGACATGGGGGGTATGGGCAAATGAGCGGAGTGTTTCGGCCAATGTGCTTCGTGAGTGAACTCGACCCTGTGGCGAGGGGGCTTGCCCCCGTTGGGCCGCGCAGCGGCCCCAAAACCAGACACCGCCGTTTTGTCAGGGACGCCGCATTCGGCGATTTACGACTGCTGCGCAGCCGGACGGGGGCAAGCCCCTCGCCACAAGGGCTGCGGGTTATTCGGCTCATTTTGTGAGCCGAATAAGCGCGCTATTCGGCTCACGCCCGGCAAATCCCATGGTTCCTACAGCAAATAGAGAGCTGTCTGATTGTTAAAAAACCGCTGAATGGCTAATCTTCGGGTCTTCTACGACCCCACAGTCACGGGGCTTTAAGACGAAACGCAGGGTTTGGACCTGCAACGCGCCGAGGATCAGGCGCAAGGTTTCGTCAGGCATGGCAGGAGGCGTCACATGCGTTCATTGCTGCTGTTGCTGATGGGGCTGGTCTGCGTCACCGCTGCCAGGGCCGAAGCTACGGCTGAGATATCGGAACCGGTAGGCGGCTGGCGTTACAACGGCCTGCTGGACCGCAGTGAATATCTTCAGGTCGCCTATCCCACGCCGCCCATCGACCGCGGCGTGCAGCGCAATCGCACGATGATCGAAGGCCAGCTCAAGGCCATCGGCACCCAGCGCGGGCCCCATACCCTGGCGGTCAATGGTAATCCTCTCAATCTGTACACCGACGACCAGGGACGTTTCGCCCGGCCGTATGCCTTTGGCGCCGGCTCCAACAGCGTCGAAGTGCGCAGTGCCGAAGGCCAGTCGCTCAAGCGCGTTCAATTCTATGAAGCCAACAACCTGCGCACTCCAGTGCGGATTCGTGTGGTGCTGGGTTGGGATGATCCGAAGGCCGAGCTCGATCTGCACATCGTTACCCCCGACGGCCAGCATGCGTTCTGGGCGCGCCCGGCGATGAACAACGGCGGTGGCCTGGACCCGGATGGCGTCGACGGCCCCGGCCCGGAAATGTTCACCATGACCGCGCCGATGCAGGGCACCTATCTGGTTTATGTGAACTATTGGGGCAACTTCGGCAGTGGCGGCTATAACTTCGATGAGCGCGGCAACCAGAACCAGGTGATCACCTCGCAAATCAACCTGGTACTGAACGAAAACACCGTCGACGAGAAACGCGAGACCTTCATCGTGCCCCTGCGTGCGATCGGTGACCTGCTGCTGGTCAAGACTTTCAACTATTGAGCATCCTGCACCACGGATGATTTGGGTTTTGTGAAATGAGCGATAACACCCTTTTACCGGCCGTGACTCTGCCCGCCGACGCACCCGCCGCCAAACCTTCCCGGCGCTGGCCGGTGCTGCTGGGCGGACTGTGCCTGGTGGCTGGTGTGGCGGGCGGATTGGGCTGGTTCATGCACCAGCCCAAGGCGCCGCCGGCGCAATTGGCCAGCGACAAGTTGGGCATGAGCCGGCCGGACGGTCTGCTCGAAACCCATTCCTTGAGCCAATTGCCCAAGGACTTGCTGGCGGTGCCGTTTCTCAAGGAAACCCTTACCGAAGATTTCGTCTTTTATTACCAAGCCCATGCCGATCGTCTCGGGCTGATCGGCAGTCTGCGGCGGATCATTTACGAGCATGACCTGAAACTGCAGGACAGTCTGATCGAACAGCTGTTCGATCAGCCGGCGGACGTGGCGCTGTGGCGCGGGGCGGATGGCCGGCTCAAGGATTTCCTGTTGGTGATGGATCGCGGTGGCCTGGCCAAGGTGCTGGAGCCGCTGGCCAAGGTCGCGCTGGATGATACGCAGCTGACCAGGCTTGGCGAGGTGAAAGTCGGTGCCGACGACGTGGCGCTTTATCAGCTCAACTACAACGCCAGCAAGGCCCTGGTGTTCGCCTCCCATGGCGACAAACTGGTGGTGCTGTCGAATCCGTCCAGGCTCTATGATCCAGGCAGCGGCATGACTGAAGAGCCGGGCAGCATCTCGACCCAGGCCATCGCCGCATTGCTCGATGGCGACAAATTGTTCCCCGAAGCCTTCGGCCTGCAACCTCGCACGCCTGAGGTGAAACAACGTTTGTCGGTTAATGCCAGCGTCCTGGCCATGGGTTATCAGCGCTTCATCCCCAACTTCGCCGGCCTGCGCTTCGAAATGGACGACAAAGGCTGGCACAGCTTTCTCGCCATGGATGAACTGGAAAACCAGCCGGACTTCGATTTCAAGCCGATCTGGCAAGCCATGCCCATGGGGGCCAGCGCTTGTGTGGCCTTGCCCCTGGCCGCCGAGCAACAGCAACCACTGCTGGTAAAACTCGGCGCTGACGATGCGGTTGCACAGGCCCTGACCGAACACATGGCGGGTGCCGCCGGCCTGTGCTGGTATGCCGATTCGCGGCTGTACACGCCATTGTTGGTGGCCAGCCTGAACGACGATGACAGCGCCAAGCTCGATGGCGATCTGGGCAAATTGTTCGGCTCAATGGTCGGCGCTTACGAAGGCAAGGTCCAAGCGCATATATTCCCGGTGGTCGAGAAGCAGGCAGGTGAAAGCCATCAGTGGCAGCGCCAGGTCAGCTCTAACTTCGGCCCCTATAACGCCAAGGATGCCGAGCAACCGGACGCGATCACTGGCAAGGCATTCATGCGTGTGAGCCTGGCGCGTCACGGTTCGACGCTGTTGTTCTCCCTCGACGACAAGTTGCTGGATAAAGCCCTCGACACATTGGATAAACGCTTCCCGCCGATGGCCGACGTCGTGCCGAAAGACTTGCTGATGCCGATCTACTTCGGTCCGGACTCCATGGCGCAACTGATGCAACAGGAAACCCTCGACAGCCTGCCGCAGGACATGGAACCGGTGTTCTACAACGCCGCGCAAACCTACCTGATCCCGAAACTGCGCACACTCGGTGGCTATGGCAAATATGCCCTGACCTTGCCCGAAGGCAGCGAGCCCGATGGCCACTGGCAATGGTTGCCGCTGGAGTGGAAAGCCCTGTGAGCGCACTTATCCGAGGCCTCGGCCTGCTGGCGATGCTGCTGGGTAGTCGCGTCTTTGCCAGCGAAGCTGCAGCGCTCGACCCGCAGCAATCCCAGGTATTCCGCGCCTGGTTCGTGCGCATCGCCCAGGAACAACTGACCCAGGGCCCGAGCCCGCGCTGGTACCAGCAGGACTGCGCCGGCCTGGTGCGGTTCGCCGCCAACGAAGCGCTGAAAGTCCATGACGATAAATGGCTGCGCAGCAATGGCCTGTCCAACCGCTACTTGCCACCGGAACTGCCATTGAGCGAGGCCCAACGAGGCCTCGCCCGGCAATGGCAGCAGGGCGGCGGCAAGGTCGGGCCTTACGTCAATGCGATCAAACTGATCCAGTTCAACAGCCATTTGGTCGGCCGCGACATAGCGCAGGCCCGGCCCGGCGACCTGATGTTTTTCGATCAGGGTGACGACCAGCACTTGATGATCTGGATGGGCCGCTACATCGTCTATCACACCGGCTCCAGTTCGCCCCCCCCACCCCCCCCTACAGACAACGGCATGCGTTCCGCGAGCCTGCAGCAACTCATGACATGGAAGGACACCCGATGGATTCCCGACGCAGCCAACCCCAACTTCATCGGCGTCTATCGACTGAACTTTCTCTCCCAATGATCGGTGCCCGCATGCTGCGTTTTTTGCCTCTGCTGATGGTATTGGTGCTGCCTTTTTCGGTGGTCAACGCTGAAGATACCGTCGAGCCAAGCGGCTACACGGCAGTGGCCGGTGAAAGCTTTTTCCTGTTGGCCGACAGCAGCTTCGCCAGCGATGAACAGGCGATGGTGCGCCTCGAAGCGCCGGGCCGTGACTATCGCCGGTTCCGCATGGAGCCATACGGCGGTGCCGACATTCGCGTGTATCGGATCGACAAGCCACTGGATTTCCTCAAGCGCCAGAAGAACCTGCACCGGGTGGTCAGTGATGGTCAATTCAAAGGCGAAGGCCTGTCGAATACCCTCGCGTACCTGTGGGACAACTGGTACCGAAAATCCCGCCGAGTGATGCAACGGGCGTTTTCCTACGAGTCGCGTAAACAAGTCACCGAAGAAGTGCCGGAATTGAAGATGGGGACTGCCATCGCCGCGCCAACGCCCTACGACGCGCAGCCGCAATTTGCGCTGATTCCAGGTTTGCCGGTGATCAGCCAATTCCGTTATCCGCTGTGGCAAGCCAAACCGATCCAGCCGCCTGCCGGGGTGAACCTCGCCGGCTCTTCCAGCGAGTTTGTCAGCGTTGCACCGGGCAACGTGTACATCCCGTTGGGCAACCTGAAACCGGGTCTGTATCTGGTGGAAGCACTGATCGGCAAGTACCGCGCAACCACCATGGTCTTCGTCTCCAACACCGTGGCGGTGAGCAAGATTGCCGGTGACGAGTTGCTGGTCTGGGCCGCGCGCAAACACCAAGGCAGTTCGGTACCGAAGGTCAATGTGCTGTGGACCGATGGCCTGGGCGTGATGAGCAGTGGCGCCACCGATGCCGATGGGTTGCTGCGGTTGAAACACGTCAGCCCCGAGCGTTCGTTCGTGATTGGCGAGGACGAAGAGGGTGGGGTGTTCGTCTCTGAAAACTTCTACTACGACAGCGAAATCTACGACACCAAACTCTATGCCTTTACCGACCGGCCGCTGTATCGGCCGGGGGATTGGGTGTCGCTGAAAATCGTCGGTCGCGAGTTCAAGAATGCTCGTGACTCGGTGCAGCCGACCGCCGCCGACGTCAACGTCACCGTGCTCGATGCCACCGGCACCGCATTGCAATCCCTGGCGCTGAAACTCGATTCCAAGGCGGGGACCCAAGGTCGCTTCCAATTGCCGGACAATGCCGTAGCGGGTGGTTATGAACTGCGTTTCAACTACAAGGATCAGGCCTACAGCAGTGCCTTCCGTGTCGCTGAATACATCAAGCCGCACTTCGAGATTTCCCTGAACCTGGCCAAACAGGATTACCGCACCGGCGAACCGGTGAAAGGCAGCCTTGTGCTGCTGTACCCGGACGGTAAACCGGTGGCCAACGCCAAGTTGAGCCTGAGCCTGCGCGCCCAGCAACTGTCGATGGTCGACAACGAACTGCAATACCTCGGGCAATTCCCGGTGGAACTGACCAGCACCGAACTGACCACCGACTCCAAGGGCAACGCGACACTCGACCTGCCGGCTGCCGATAAGCCGAGCCGCTACATGCTCACCGTGTTTGCCAGCGACGGCGCGGCGTACCGGGTCAAGACCACCAAGGAAATCCTCATCGACCGCGGCGCCGCGAGTTTCAGTCTGCGTGCGCCCCAGCGTTTCAGCGCGGCGGGCGACAAAGTTGCGTTCAGTTATCTGAATGAAGGCGGCAGCGAGCAAAGCCAATCGGTTATGCCGAGCAGCTACAGTTGGGTGCGTCTGGAAGACCAGACCATCGGCGAGGGCGAACTCGCCGCGAAAGACAAAGGCTTCACCTTGGCCTTCGACCGTCCGGGTACTTACAACCTGACGTTGAAGGATGACCATGGCCGCGTGGTGGGTGCCACCGGTCATTCGGTCACTGGCGACGGCGTCAAAGCCGTGCCGGGCACCGTGGAAATCGTCCTCGATAAACCCGAGTACAAGGCCGGAGACGAGCCCTAGCATTGATCACGTTCCCTGAGCCGATCATCGACGCACTGCTGTCGCTGGAGCGCGACAAGGTTGAGGCCACAGCGCTGCTGTCCAAGGGCGGCGACTGGCTGAAGATGGAAAAACTCAGCGAGACCCAATATCGCGCGCGAATCCCGGTGAGGGACAATTTTGCGCCGAACCTGACGTTCTCCGTGCTCTACACCAAGGGTGGTCAGTACAGCTTCCAGAACGCCGGTATCAAGGTGATCGCGCCGCAAATCGACGTGGCGATTGCCACGGACAAAGAGTCGTATCAGCCGGGCGATACCGTGTCGGTGGACTTGACCACGCAGTTCGCTGGCAAGCCTGTTCCAGCGCACCTCACAGTCAGTGTGGTGGACGAAATGATCTATGCGCTGCAACCGGAAGTCGCGCCGACCATCGACCAGTTTTTCTACCACCCGCGCCGCAACAACGTGCGCACCAGCGCCAGTCTGTCGTTCATCAGCTACGACGTGGCATTGCCGGGCAGCCCTGGCACGCCGGGCAAGGCCAACCGCAGCGAGCGCGGGGTAAAAGTGCTGGAGCGGCCGCGTCGTGAAGACGTCGACACCGCTGCCTGGCAGCCGGAATTGGTGACCGATGCCAATGGTAAAACCCGCTTCACCTTCAAGATGCCGGATTCCTTGACCCGCTGGCGCATCACCGCCCGGGCCATCGCCGATGACGGTCAGGTCGGGCAGAAAAAGCAATTCGTACGCTCGGAAAAACCGCTGTACTTGAAGTGGAGCGGCCCGACCAAATTCCGCGCGGGCGACAAACCGGATCTCGGCGTGTTCGCTTTCAGTCAGGCCGAGAAACCGGTCATGGCTGAGTTGGTGATTCATTTCGGCGGTACCAAACAACGCGTTCCCGCGACGCTGAATAACGGCATCAACTACATCGCGCTGCCAGCGTTCGCGTTGGCCAGTGGCGAGTGGACGGCTGAGCTGGTGCAGGACGGTAAAACGGCTGATGCTTTGGCTGTGCGACTGACCGCGACCGGCGAAGGCTGGCAAGTGACCCAAAGTCAAAGCCTGGACGTGGTCAGCGGTGATACGCCGCTGACCTTGCCAGCGGACGCGACGAATATTCGCCTGCGTCTGGATGACAGTCCGCAAGCGCTGTTCCGCTCGGCACTCGACGATCTGTTGAGTTATCCCTACGGTGGCGTCGAACAAACGGCCAGTCGTTTGCTGCCGTTGAGCATTGCGTATCCGACCTTGTCGTCGAATCCGCGGATCCGCGATCGCTTGCGCCTGATCATGCAGAACAGCCGCCTGCGGCTGGTGCAAATGGCCGGGCCTTCGGCGAGCTTCACCTGGTGGGGCATGGACGGTGAGCCGGATGCGTTTCTCACCGCTTACGCCTATTACGCCGACTGGCATGCCAGCAAGGCGCTGGGGTTGAGCCTGCCGCCGGAGCATTGGCAGCGGGTGCTGGAGGTCTATGCGAAACAGGCGAAGAACACGCCGCTGTTGCAGCGGGCGCTGATTGTGTCCTTCGCCAAACAGATGCAACTGCCGGTGAACACCTTGCTCAGCGGATTGATGGATGACCTGGCAAATGCCGGCGAGGGTCATGCCGCAAATCTGATGGAAGATGGCGAGGACAGCATCGTCATGAGCGATCCGGATTCGGCGCTTGGGTTGGCCAGTGCTCGCGTGTTGACCGCGTCTTTGGCGCGCCAGGCGCAGGTCGATGTGCCGCAGGCGTTCACTCGGCAACTGGCGGATGCGCAGCAGCGCCTGGACGTCAGTTCCCAGCCGTTTGCTGAAGCGTTGAATCTATCGCTGCAAGCGTTCGATCAGGCTCACGCTCACGCGTTGTTGCAGCGTTTGCTACCCCGGCAATCGACGCTGGAGCGCGCACTGGCGCTGACCTGGTTGCAGCACGGTATCGAGCAGGCGTCGCCCGCTGTCGCGCTCAAACCGGATGACGGCTGGAAGCAGGAGCAGGGGGCGACCGGTGAAGTTTACTGGACGTGGCAGGGTGCTTCGCCCGTGCCTGCGGTGCTGTCCCTGGACGGGGCGCAAGAGCGTCCGGTGCGGGCCGCGTTGAGTTATCAGACCCGGCAACCTCCGGTCGAACCGTCGGCCGTGACCATCACCCGTCGCCTGTCCCGTCTGGTGCCGGGTGACGAAGCGTTCAACTTCAAACTGGAAGCGGTCGGCAACAAGCCGTTGTCCAGCGACAGCCTCTACCTGGACGAAGTGATCATCACCAGCAAAGCCGCCAAACCGCTGCGCTACGGCATGCTCGAAGTGCCGCTGCCACCGGGCGCCGATGTCGAACGCACCACGTGGGGCATCAAGCTCATGGGCAAGGCCGGCACCGAACCGTCCGCGTTGGAGAAAGCGCGTTTCGAACCGGGGCAAATGGTTTACGCGATTCCGGTCGATGCCTTGAGTGGCGAGTTGCGCCTGCGGCATCTGGTGCGCTTCTCGCAGAAAGGCCAGTTCAACCTGCCGCCGGCGCGTTTCATTCAGGTCTACGCGCCGCAGCACCAAGCGCAAGAGCAAAAACCGGCCCTCGGCCAGGTCACGGTCAACTGACATGACCCGACCTCTGGTCTGGTGGCTGCTGTGTTTGATCCCTGCGCTGGCGACAGCGCAGGAGGAGCCGCTGCGGCTGGCTTTTAAAGGTGAGTTGCTGTCGTTGAGCCGGACTCAGGTGATCGCGCGCGAGCCGTTGCCTGCTGATGTGCAGACTCCGCTGGGCAGTGTGTGGAAGTTGTTTGTGTACGGCTGGCTGGTGGATACCAATGTCCATGAGTCGGCTTACGAATGTCGCGGTCAGTCGAAAGAGGAAGTTTACTGCTGCACGGCGGGCGGCAGGATTGAGCGCGATCAGGCCTTGGTGAAGTCGTGCGGTTTGTACTTTGAGCCGCAGCGGTTGCGCATTGCTGGCGCTGACTGGCGCACGTATTGGCAGGCGCGGCAGGCACCGGAGTGGTTGCTGGATTTTGCTTCGTTACAGCCTTCCACGCGAGTTTCAGTGACTGAGTTGCTGCGAATGCTGGCCGTGATGCCGGCGCAGGATCAAGCTCGGCGGGTGTTGCTGGATGTGGTGTTGAATGCGGCTGATGGCAATGTTGTGGGCGAACTCGGTGGCCGGTTGCGGGTGAAAACCTGGAGCTGGTTGGGGGATCAGGACCCTTCGTCGCGTCAGGGTGGTTTTGCCGGGTGGACGGTGGATGGCACGCCGGTTTGGGCTGGTGGGCGTGGGACCAGTCAAATGGTCTTGCGTAACTACGGTGGGGCGTTGGCTTCTGTGTTGCCGGTTGAGTGGCCGGCAGACGCGGGGCGTTGCGTCGAAGTTGGCCTGTTTTCCCGTTATCCGATTGCGCGCATTCTGGCGGGGGATCGTGTCATTGCGTCCGGACCTATGCAGGGCGACTACCGCGTCGAATTCACCAACGGCAATCAACTCGATATTCACAGCGACGGCGAACTGTTTTTGGTGGAAGACAAACTGATCGCCCGTCTGGACCGCGAAGAATACGTCGCCCGTGTCCTCCAGCGCGAAGCCAGACCCGAACCCGCCGAAGCCGCCAAAGCCCTGGCCGTCGCGATCCGTACGTACCTGCTGCAAAACGCCACCCGCAACGGCGACTGCCTGAGCATCGACGACAGCAGCAACCGGCAACGCGTCGCCCCACGTCCAGCCACCGCCGAATCACGCAACATCGCCGCCTGGACCAGCGATCTGGTCCTCGCCGGCAGCACCGTCACCTACCACTCCGACCAGCCCGGCCCGGACCAACTCTCCTGGCAACAAGCCGTCGAACAAGCCAACGCCGGCCAGCGCTACGACGCCATCCTGCTGCACGCCTATCCACGCGCCAGCCTCAGTCGCTGGGACAATCCCGTGGCCTCCTGCGAAGCACTCCCCGCCGCCCAGGACTGGCTACAACAACAGCGCCGCGGCTGGCGCCAACGCCTGGAAAGCGAAACCGGCTACAACGAAGTCAGCACCTTCGCCGTCTGCCGCCTGACCTTCGGCCGCCCCTACGTCGACCGCGAACGCCAGCGCATCTACGTGCGCGGCGTGCTGTCGCTGCAAGACCGTCTCGACCTGACCCACGAATACCTGCACCTGGCCTTCGAAGCACACCCCAACGGTCAGGATGAAACCTACATCGAAGGGCTCGCCCGCCACCTCTTGCTGGAATAGACCATGAAACTCCGTTATCCACAGGGCTTGCTGTTCCTTTGCGCCTGTTGCGTATTGCCGATGACGACGGCCGCCGACGCCGCAGTCAAACTCGACACGCCAATGGGCGGCTGGCGTACCGGTGCACCCGAAGGTGAAGGCGAAACCTTCCGCCAAGTCGTCAATTATCCCGCGTCCTCGGTGAACACCCCGGTCGGGCAGGCCAACACCGCACGCATCACTGGCCAGATCAAAGCCACGCCCAAATCCAATGAACCCGGCCGGTTGATCGTCAATGGCGTCAGCATGCCGCTGAAGATCGACCCCGCTGGCCGTTTTGATCGACCGTTCTCATTCCCCAACGGCAGCAACAGCGTCGAAGTCCGTAGCCCGGATGGCCAGCAACGCCACCGCACGCAATTCCTCAATACCAGCGGCGGCGCCACTCCAGCCAAATTGCGCGTGCTGCTGGCGTGGGACAGCGATGGCACGGATCTGGACCTGCACCTGATAACCCCGGATGGCGCGCACGTCTGGTACGGCGATCGCGTCGTTGCCAATGGTGCTGCGCTGGATGTCGACGTGACGACAGGCTACGGCCCGGAAATCTTCGCCATGCCTGCGCCGATCAAAGGTCAGTACCTCGTTTACGTGAACTACTTCGGAGGCGGGTATCGGAGTGATGAGGAGGGGCAGGAGGAGGCGGATCAGCCGCTGACGACGGCGCAGGTGACGGTGATTACGGAGGAAGGGACGCCTGACGAAAAGATGGAGACGTTCCTGGTGCCGATGCGGGCGGTGGGGGAGTTGACGTTGGTTAAGGGGTTTAGTTATCCGTGAGGCTCAAATACAGCAAACGCAGAGTGGCATTACATAGACTCCCCCGGTGGAGTCACTTGCCAGTCCATTAGTGGGGTTTATAGATCTGTTCCGTCATGGTGAGTCGTCCTCCATGGATGCCTCATCGCTTGCCAGCTCGCGCTCGATCTGTTCAATGCTGGGCAGGCTCGTTTGCAGCTCTGCCGGCAGGGATTCCACTAATTGGTATTCCGCAACGCCGATGGGGCGGGCGTTATCACGCAGGGCATATTCGGCCACTACCTTGTTCTTGCTCTTGCACAGCAGAAGGCCAATGGTCGGGCCGTCCTGCGGATGCTTGAGCTGGGAATCTACTGCAGTGAGGTAAAAACTCAGCTGACCCAAATGCTCGGGCTTGAACTTGCCAGACTTGAGTTCGATTACCACATAGCAGCGTAGCTTGAGGTGATAAAACAGCAGGTCGATGAAGAATTCGTCACCGCCTACATCCAGCAGCACTTGCTGGCCGACGAAGGCAAAGCCTGCACCTAGCTCCAGTAAGAACTCGGTGACATGCTTGACCAGAGCGTTTTCGATCTCGCGCTCCTGGGCATCAAGCGTCAGGCCGAGGAAGTCGAAACGGTACGGGTCTTTCAGTGATTCGCGGGCCAGGTCGGACTGCGGTTTGGGCAGGTGACTATCGAAGTTACTGACTGCATTGCCGCTTCGCTCCAGCAGACGGGTCTCTATCTGCATGACCAAAATGTTGCGCGACCAGTTGTGCTCGATGGCCTGGGCGGCATACCAGCGGCGGGTTTCAGGGCCTTGCAGCTTATCCAGCAGCACCAGATTGTGACCCCAAGGCAATTGTGCAGCAGCCTGTTGCACAAATTCCGCGTCCGGCCACGCTTCGGCAAAGGCGCGCATGTACTTGAGGTTGCGTGGGGAAAACCCTTTCATATCCGGAAAAGCCGTGCGCAAATCCTGAGCCAAGCGGTCGATTACCTTGCTTCCCCAACCCTGTTGAGCTTGCCGGGACAAAATATCGTGACCGATCTGCCAGTAGAGCAGCACCAGTTCGCGGTTCACCGCCAGAGTGGCGCGCTGCTGGGCATTATGGATGCGGCCTTTGAGGTCGGCCAGCCAATCTCCATAGCCTTCGGGCGGCATGGTCATGCTAGCGGGGGTATCGCTCATGCTTTTTTCCCTTGTGGCTTTTTCGGCGCGGCCTTCGCCGCGTTTGCCGCCATCTCGGAATAGAGGTCAATAGAAAGGCGAGGCCATAAAAAAGCGCCGAGCGAATGGGAACACTCTGCACCGAGCCAAACGGTGGACTGCTAATCCATTACTGATTTGGCAGTGACGGTCGAAGATTAGTCAGTGCATTTATCAGGCGCAAGCAGGTTGGACTTTCTAGGATATTTCCTTCAAAAGAAAGCGAAACTGCTTACTCTTAGGCCTCTATCGCCAAACGAAAGAATAGTGTCAGCACTGCTGACACTGGATAAGAAGCTTTTCGACAGACATTAAAAAGCCGGCTTGTGGCCGGCTTCTCGGGGACTGGCTTGGTTCATTTTTGGTAAACCGCAACAGCCTTCAAAACGTACACCCGGATCTTGCGTCCGGCTGTGGGACTCGGCGAGAAAGTGATCTGCCGGGTCGGTGCGATCTGAGCCTTGGGAAGGGTCGATGCGCAAATGTGGGGCGCAGCATACTGATTTTTTTGGGGAATTCCCAGCTTGGTGTGTGTGGTAGGGCTGTCGGGGATTCTTTAGACCATGGAGCAGACCTGGATTTCGAGGGTGAATGTTCTGCCGCTTTCGCTGGCAAGCCAGCTCCTACAAAGGGTGTGGGGTGGCGGAGGAAGAACCGCGGCATTACAGAAACGGCACCGGCGGCCTGCGTTTGTTGAGGGTCGACCACCAGAATACCCAGCCCAAGACCCTGATGTTCTGCTCTTCGATTTGCGAAGCCCTGAAGATCTCATCCGGGTATTCGGCGCTGTTGTGGCTGCGCATGCGTAATGCGTTGCCCGGGATCCGATGCAGATATTTGATCCGCAACATACCGTCATGCTCGATGGCGTAAATCTCGCCATCGATAATTTGCGTGAGCCCGCGGTCGATGGCGAGGAGGGAGCCGTCTTCAATCTTTTCGGCCATGCTGTTGCCGATCATGCGCGCGCAGATGGCGTCGGCGTGGTTGATTTCCAGGGAGTCGAGATCGATGCGAGGCAGGCGGATGGTTTGGCTGGGGTCCTTCACGACCTGGGTTTTGTGGGTGCCGGGGGTGATGGCTGTTTCTTTGTAGAAGGGCAGTTCGACATCGGTCGGCTCGATGACCCGGTAGATGCCGCGAATCGCCTGGGCGTCGAAGGTGTTGCCGGACTCGTCGAGCAGACGCAGCTCCTTGGGGTCTTTCGGGCCTTCGCTGGTTTTCAGCCACTGACTGTTCACGGACAGTTTTCTGGCGACTTCTTCCATGCAATGGGCGGGCACACCGCGGGTGTACCAGTTGTGGACGTTTTGCGGCGCCGTATCCAGGAATTCGGCGAATCCTGTTGTCGTAATGTTCGCCGCTTCGAGGAGCGCTTTAAACCGTGGACCGCTAGTGTTCTTTTTCATGAAAGCGAGTCTACTGGCGCCGCGTGGGGCTTTGAATAAACGAACTGTTCAATTTACGAGGGAAATTCAGACCGGATGTAAGACGCGTTTGTGGGAAATTAAACAACAAAACCCATGTTCGCAGACTTCTATACGGCGTGTTTAAAGAAGGTTTTTCAGGCGCCCACAAAAAACCCCGGATCAACCGGGGTTTTCTTGCAGCTTGCAGCGAAGCGCTGACAGCTGGCTTTAGCCTTTGTAGGCAGCAACCGACTTCATGATCTCGGTGCGAGCGGCTTCTGCGTCGCCCCAGCCTTCGATCTTCACCCATTTGCCTTTTTCGAGGTCTTTGTAGTTCTCGAAGAAGTGCTTGATCTGTTCCAGCAGCAGAGGCGGCAGATCGGTGTATTCCTTCACGTCGACGTACAGCTGGGACAGCTTGTCGTGTGGGACTGCGATGACTTTGGCATCTCCGCCGCCGTCGTCGGTCATGTGCAGGATGCCGACCGGACGGGCACGGATGACCGAACCGGGAGCAACCGGGTAAGGGGTCACGACCAGCACGTCGAGGGGATCACCGTCGTCGGCCAGGGTGTTCGGGATGAAACCGTAGTTGGCCGGGTAGAACATCGGGGTGGCCATGAAACGGTCAACGAACAGGCAATCGCTGTCTTTGTCGATTTCGTATTTGATCGGCGCGTGGTTGGCCGGGATCTCGATCGCGACGTAGATGTCGTTCGGCAGGTCTTTGCCAGCCGGAATCTTGCTGTAGCTCATTGGGCGGTGCCCCCGTTAGTTGACCAAAAACACTTGGCCGGATTGACCAAAAAGTGGCGGCGATTATAGGCATATTCCGCCACCGATGCCATGTACCAGAGGTCGTAGAGACCGGGGTGTCCTGTCTCACCGATACTATCGCTTTTTGACGGCGTCCGTTGCGGCCATGCTGCGTTGCCGCTCCTCGCCATAGCCAGCTATGACTCGTCGCGGCGCCTTGCCTGGCCACAACGGCCACTCGTCAAAAGAGCGACGTATCGGTGAGACAGGAGCACTAGTCGTGTGCCTCGTGTGCCTGATAGACCGGGTTCTCGGCTAGAAGTTGCCGCAGCCGGGCGAGCGGGTCCTGCCGGTAAAACAGCTTCAGCTGTTGATAGACCTCAGGATACGCCTCGTGCAGCAAATCCGGGGCGCTGAAGAAGTATTCGCTGGTGACCGCGAAAAACTCGGCGGCGTTTTCCGCTGCGTACGGGTCGATGGCGGTTTCGGCGTCGGGATTGCGCTCCAATTGGCGGTCGAGGTCGTCGTAGGCCTCTTGCATGACCTTGGCCCAGTCGCTGACTCGCATGTCCGCGTGCAGCGGTGGCAGGCCGTTGGCGTCGCCGTTGAGCATGTCGAGTTTGTGCGCGAGTTCGTGGATCACCAGGTTGTAGCCTTCCCAGCCGCCGCTGGCCATCACGCCGGGCCAGGCGAGGATGATCGGGCCTTGTTGCCAGGCCTCGCCGCTGTGCTCGCCATCCCACTCGTGCTCGACGCCGCTGGCGTCACGATGGCGTTGGGGGCTGAGGAAGTCGTCGGGGTACAGGACGATTTCGTGGAATCCCTGATACCAGTTCAGATCGCCCAGATGCAGCAGCGGCAGTTGCGCCTGGGCGGCAAGCAGCAGGCGTTGCTCCTGGTGAAGTTCGACGCCGTGCAGGGCGGTCAGGTGTTTGTCGTCGAGAAACAGCACGCAGGCTTCGCGCAGCCATTGGTCTTCGGCGGCGCTGATGCCATCGAGGAAACTCAGGTGATGGCGCACCCGCTGCCACATGTCATCGGCAATCGGGTGCTTGCCCAGTATGCGCCGGCGACGCCAGGCGCTAAGCGACCACATGCCGGATCAGCGTGGGTGGGCTTTGGACGCGGCGTTGCCGAAGCGGCTGCGGACGACGCCGATGATCATCGGTACCAGCGACAGCAGGATGATGCCGACCACCAGCAGCGACAGGTTTTGCTTGATGAAGGGTACGTTACCGAAGAAGTAACCGAGCGTAACCAGGCCACCGACCCACAGGATGGTACCGAGGACGCTGAAGCCAAAGAAACGCGGGTACGGCATTCTCGCCACACCGGCGACGAACGGTGCAAAGGTGCGGATGATCGGCAGGAAGCGCGCCAGGGTCACGGTTTTGCCGCCGTGCTTGTCGTAGAAATCATGGGTTTGTTGCAGGTAATCGCGACGGAAGATCTTCGAGTTCGGGTTGCTGAAGAGCTTTTCGCCCGCCGTTCGTCCGATCACGTAGTTGGTGCTGTCGCCAAGGATCGCCGCCAGCATCAGCAAGCCGCCGAGCAACACCGGGTCCATGCCGCCACCGGCCGCGACGGCACCCGCGATGAAGAGCAGGGAATCGCCCGGCAGGAATGGCATCACCACCAGGCCGGTCTCGCAGAAGATCACCAGAAACAGGATGGCGTAGATCCATGGCCCGTAGTTGTTCACCAGCAAGTCGAGGTAAACATCGAGATGCAGGATAAGGTCGAGCGGGTTGAAATCCATGGAGGGCACCTGTGGTGTCGGCCCGACTCGGCAGGCCTGTGCGGATGACTTCGCGAAAGCCTACGGATGGGGGTAGTTTTTCTTACAAGCCGGAAAGGTCAGCATTATACGGGCTGGGGGGTGAAAAGCGCGTCGAGTTTGTAGCGGGGGATTTCGCACAAGACGGATGGCGGGTGCGGTAGTTTTTTGTAGGAGCAAGCTTGCTCGCGATGCACCTGAGAACGCTGCGGGGTGTCAGGCTTGCAGCGTTAACGTTGACGAACATCGCGAGCGAGCTCGCTCCTACAGTCATCCGGTGTGGATCAGAGTTCGTCGCTGATCGGCAACACGTAGTTCTTGAACTCGGTGTCTTCCTTGAACCCTATGGATTCGTAGGTTTTCTGTGCCACTTCGTTGTTGCTGCTGGTGGATACACGCATGCGCACGGCATTGGTTTCCTTGGCCATTTTCTTCGCCGTGCGGATCAGGTTGTCGGCCACCAGCTGGCGGCGGGCATCTTCGGCGACGTAGATGTCGTTGAGAATCCACACGCGCTTGAGCGAAAGCGACGAAAAGCTCGGGTACAACTGACAGAACCCCATCAGTCGCTGGGTGTCGTCATCAGCCAGGGCCAGGTAGATCACCGATTCCTTGCGACGCAAGCGTTTCTCGAGGAACGCCCGGGACGAGTCCGGATACGGCAACGAGCCATAAAACTCGCGATATTTGACGAATAATGGGGTCAACAGGTCCAGGTGTTCGAGGGTCGCTTGAATAATCCGCATGGTAGGTCTCGTCTTCAAGTGGCTGACTTACGTGATGACGGCGATGGGAAACCCCTGGCGGCCGTGCATCGATCCTGCCTGAAACCGGAATGGAAACGCAATGCGGAAACGGTTCAGGCATGCGGCGGGTTGAGTAGGAAATTACCTTTCGTGTCTGCACCAGCGTCCGACTCCAGCGTCTGAACCTGAGCCTCGTCCTTGAGATTGACCCCCGATAACTGCCGCCGGCAGGCTTCGCGCATCAGATAAAGCAAACGATGTGCCGCCATGCCATAACTCAGGCCTTCGAGTCGCACATTGGAGATGCAATTGCGATAAGCATCCGTCAGGCCGATCTTTGGATTGTAGGTGAAATATAACCCCAGGCTGTCTGGCGAGCTGAGGCCAGGGCGTTCACCGATCAGGATGACGACCATCCTGGCGCCCAACAACTCGCCGATTTCGTCGGCCACGGCAACGCGGCCTTGCTCAACCAGCACCACAGGTGAAACAGACCAGCCCTCAGCCTCGATCTGTTCTTCCATCCGGGTCAGAAATGGCACGGTGTGGCGATGAACGGCCAGGGCCGACAAGCCGTCGGCGACGACGATGGCCAGATCGACACCGCCGGGATTGGCCGCTGCGAGATCGCGCAGGGTCTGGGCCGACGCATCACTCAATTTTCGCCCCAGGTCGGGGCGCTGCAAGTAATTGTTACGGTCCGTTGCCGCGCTGTGCAGCAACAGGCTTTCCCGTCCGCGCGCCGCCAATTGCGCACCGAGCGCGGCATGGTCGAACGGCAAGTGCACCGCATCCCGGGCTTGGGCGTGGGCGAACTGGAAATCCAGCTGCGCATGGGTGGGCATACTGGTGCCGGTGCGGCCCAAGGCAATCCGCGCGGGCGTCAGGCGGCGCAGCTCCAGCAATGGGTTTTGCTGATCAACAGGTGGTTTATCCATTACAACACTCATCCCAGTTGCGCCATGGCCTGACGGAAAGCCGGCGGCAGGCTGTCGCCGAAGTGAATTTTGCCGTCCGCCTGCGTGAAGATGCCCATTTTCGCCAGCCATTTTTCGAACTCCGGCGCCGGTTTCAGGCCCAGGGTCTGGCGAGCGTAGAGCGCGTCGTGGAACGAAGTGGTCTGGTAGTTGAGCATGATGTCGTCGGAGCCGGGGATGCCCATGATGAAATTGATCCCGGCCACGCCCAGCAGGGTCAGCAGGGTGTCCATGTCGTCCTGGTCGGCTTCGGCGTGGTTGGTGTAGCAGATGTCGCAACCCATCGGTACGCCCAGAAGCTTGCCGCAGAAGTGATCTTCGAGGCCGGCACGGATGATCTGTTTTCCGTTGTAGAGGTATTCCGGGCCGATGAATCCTACAACGGTGTTCACCAGGAACGGTTTGAAATGTCGCGCCACGGCGTAGGCACGGGTTTCGCAAGTCTGTTGATCGAGGCCGTGGTGGGCGTTGGCTGACAGGGCGCTGCCCTGACCTGTTTCGAAATACATCAGGTTCTGGCCCAAGGTGCCCCGATTCAGGCTCAAACCGGCGTCGTAGCCTTCCTGCAGAACGTTCAGGTTGATGCCGAAACTGGCGTTGGCCGCTTCGGTACCAGCGATCGACTGAAACACCAGGTCCAGCGGAACCCCGCGATTGATGGCTTCAATCGAGGTGGTGACGTGGGTCAGCACGCAGGCTTGAGTGGGGATTTCGTAGCGCTGGATGATCGCATCGAGCATTTCCAGCATCGCGCAGATCGAAGCGATGCTGTCGGTGGCCGGGTTGATGCCGATCATCGCGTCGCCGTTGCCGTACAGCAGGCCGTCGAGAATGCTCGCAGCGATGCCGGCGGGTTCGTCGGTGGGGTGGTTCGGCTGCAGGCGCGTGGATAACCGGCCGCGCAGGCCCAGCGTGCCGCGGAATCGGGTGACCACGCGGATTTTCTGCGCCACCAGCACCAGATCCTGCACGCGCATGAGTTTCGACACGGCGGCGGCCATTTCCGGAGTCAGGCCGGGAGCGAGGGCGCGCAGGCTGTGTTCGTCGGCGGCATCGCTGAGCAGCCAGTCGCGAAAACCGCCGACGGTGAGGTGGCTGACTGCCGCGAACGCCTGTTTATCGTGAGTGTCGATGATCAGCCGGGTGACTTCATCGGACTCGTAGGGAATCAGTACTTCCTGCAGGAAGTGGGCGAGCGGGATGTTCGCCAGCGCCATCTGCGCGGCCACCCGCTCGCCATCATTGAGTGCCGCGACACCGGCCAGGAAGTCTCCGGAGCGCGCCGGACTGGCCTTGGCCATGACTTCCTTCAGATCGTCGAAGCAGTAGACCTGGGCGCCGACGGTATGGGAAAAACGTGCCATTTCTGTCTCCGTTTCAAATAGGAAGGTGCGCTGCCCAGTGCTGGCGATTCCTCAGAATGCCACGCCCTGTGTCATCAACGCACCTCAATGCAGCAGACTCAGGCCGTCGCCTTGATGCCGTTCGGCGCAAGGGGCTCGGGCAGGGGCAGGCCGAGGTATTCGCCCTCGGCGATGATCCCGGCGGCGCGATCCTGAGCTTCAAGTTGCAAGGCCTTGGGTACCGACAGCCAATACGCCAGGCCCACGGCAATGAAACCTGCACTTATCTTGCCAATCAGCACCGGCAGGATGATGGTGGGCTGGAAGTTCGCCGTGAACGACAGGTGGTCGCCCAGCAGGAACGCGGCGCAAACGCCGAAGGCGATGTTGATCACTTTGTCCTTGGGGGGCATGAAGCGCACCAGGCGGAACATGGCCAGGATGTTAGCGATAGTCGCCAGCATGCCGGCACTGCCGACGGCGCTCAGTCCGATCTTGCTGCCCAGGCTTTCCAGCGGTTTACCCAGGTATTTGCGCAGCAGATAAACCATCGGGAACGCACCGGCCAGCATAATGCCGATGTAGCCGGCCGTTTCCAGGGCGCGGGTCTGGTCTTCGGCGTCCGCGATGATCGGGTGGAAGCCCCAGCTGCCGAACACCAGTGTGAACACGCCGGTGAAGTACTCGACGATGGAGAACACCAACACCAGTTTGATGGCAGCGTCCATCGTACGGCCGAAGATGATGAAACCCTTGATCATCAGGTCGGGCAGGAACCGTAGTCCCAAGGCCAGGCCCACGACGAAAATCAGGATCGGCAACAGGTTGGCGAAGATGCTGCCCACGCCCAAGGCCAATTGATAGGTGGCTTCGCCGTTGGTGGACACCAGGTCCCGTACCAGCGGGTTACTGAACGCGAGGATGACGCTGGCGATCAGTACGCCCAGCGGGATGGTCAAAATGCCCGACATGATGCCCAGGGCCATGTATTTGTGGTCGCGCTTGTCGAGCATCGCCAGACCCATGGGGATCGAGAACACGATGGTCGCACCGCCCATGAAACCGGTGATCAGCGCCATCACCAGCGCTTCTTTGCTAGCCGCCAGCGCCGAGGCCAGGTGATAGCCGCCCATGTCCGAGGCGATGATCATGGTCGCCGCCAGGGCCGGGTCGGCGCCCAGGGAGCTGAAGAACGGACCGAAGGCTTTTTCGATGACCACAGTCAGGTAGGGGATGGAAGCCATGATGCCCGCCGCCGGCACGAAGATGTGGCCCGTGGCGTGGATGCCTTCCATGAATTCTTTACCAAGCCCTTCATCGCTGTTGTAGATCGCCGCGAAGGCACCGAGTACGGCGCAGAGCATGATGAGATAGAGCACGTAATTGCCGATCTGATCCATGCGTTGTCCCTCCTTATTGTTGTTTTTTTCAAGCGCGGACGCTGCGTGCACGATTGGCGCAGTGCCGTTTGGGGATTTACGGTTGCTGCAATGCATTCGGCTGCTGATGGGCGCCGAATCCGATGTGAGAACAGTAGAGGGGCTGATAGTAAAGCGCCTCCCGGCGACCGAAGTCGCCGGGAGGAACGATCAGAAGAAGCCCAGCGGATTGATGTCGTAGCTCACCAGCAGGTTTTTGGTCTGCTGATAGTGATCGAGCATCATCTTGTGGGTTTCACGGCCGACGCCGGACTTCTTGTAGCCACCGAACGCGGCATGCGCCGGGTACAGGTGATAGCAGTTGGTCCACACCCGACCGGCCTTGATCGCGCGGCCCATACGGTAGGCGCGGTTGATGTCGCGGGTCCACAGGCCGGCACCGAGGCCGAACTCGGTGTCGTTGGCGATGGCCAGGGCTTCGGCTTCGTCCTTGAAGGTGGTGATGCTCACCACCGGGCCAAAGATTTCTTCCTGGAACACGCGCATTTTGTTGGTGCCCTTGAGCAGGGTCGGCTGGATGTAATACCCGGTCGCCAGGTTGCCCTCGAGTTTTTCCACCTTGCCGCCGGTCAGCAGCTCGGCGCCTTCGCCCTTGGCGATTTCCAGGTACGACAGGATTTTGTCGAATTGCTGCTCGGACGCCTGGGCGCCGACCATGGTGTCGGTGTCCAGCGGGTCGCCACGTTTGATTTGCAGGACTTTGTTCATCACCACTTTCATGAAGTCGTCGTAGATCGATTCTTGCACCAGGGCGCGGGACGGGCAGGTGCAGACTTCGCCCTGGTTGAAGAACGCCAGCACCAGGCCTTCAGCCGCCTTCTCGATGAAGCTCGGTTCGGCTTGCATGATGTCTTCGAAGAAGATGTTCGGCGACTTGCCACCCAGCTCCACGGTGGACGGAATGATGTTTTCGGCGGCGCACTTCATGATGTGCGAGCCGACCGGGGTCGAGCCGGTGAAGGCGATCTTGGCGATGCGTTTGCTGGTGGCCAGGGCTTCGCCGGCTTCTTTGCCGAAGCCCTGCACCACGTTGAGCACGCCGGGTGGCAGCAGGTCGCCGATCAGCTCCATCAGTACGGTAATGCCCAGCGGGGTTTGTTCGGCAGGCTTGAGCACCACGCAGTTGCCGGCAGCCAGCGCCGGGGCGAGTTTCCAGGCGGCCATCAGGATCGGGAAGTTCCACGGGATGATCTGCCCGACTACGCCCAGCGGTTCATGGATGTGATAGGCCACGGTGTTGCCGTCGATTTCGGCGGCGCTGCCTTCCTGGGCGCGGATGCAGCCGGCGTAGTAGCGGAAATGGTCGGCAGCCAGCGGGATGTCGGCGTTGAGGGTTTCGCGCACGGCTTTGCCGTTGTCCCAGGACTCGGTGATCGCCAGGACTTCCAGGTTCTGTTCGATGCGGTCGGCGATTTTCAGCAGCACCAGCGAACGCGCCTGGACGGACGTGGCGCCCCAGGCATCGGCGGCCGCATGGGCAGCGTCCAGGGCCTTGTCGATGTCTTCGGCCGTGGAGCGTGGGAATTCGGCAATCGGTTGGCCATTCACTGGCGAGGTATTGGTGAAGTACTGACCTTTGACAGGCGCGACGAACTCGCCGCCGATGTAGTTACCGTATTTGCTCTTGAACGAAACGATAGCGCCTTCAGTACCGGGGTGAGCGTAACGCATGATAGTTCTCCTTGGCTTTTGTACTTATAAGAGAGCGCGCATGTGCGCTTGTTATAAGCGTAGAGCAAAGGTCGGGCCACTGCGCTGCAGCTCAGGGAAATCAAGGTCTTGCGCGATTTTTGTCGGACAGGCGGGTGCAGGCTGTGACGCTTTCGGTACAGCCTCTGTGACACTTTGTACCGTTTATGGCACGGCCGGTATTGCCAGCATTGCAATGCAAGCTCGGCTGGGGGATGCTCGGTGCAACCCCCGTAGGAGCTGTCGAGTGAAACGAGGCTGCGATCTTTTGATTTTGCTTTAAGAAACAAGATCAAAAGATCGCAGCCTCGTTCCACTCGACAGCTCCTACGGGGCGGTGTAAACCGCTCGGAGAGAACAATAAGAAATGCACTACAACCATTTGAGTCGCCATGCCCAGCAGGTGTTGACCGTCACTCAGGGGAAATCACACCTGCAGGGGCCAGGCAGTGATCCCTCCATTGCCCGCTCCTGGCTGCGCTGTCTTGAGGACTACCACCTCGACCCGGCCCTGACCATGGCCCCGACAGTGCTGGAACATGGGCGCCTCCTAGAAAGTCGCGAACGCTTGCAGCAGGTGTTGCACATTGCCGGCAACGAAATGTCCAGCCTTCATCAGCAACTCTCCGGCGCCGGCCACGCGGTGCTGCTCACCGATGCCCGCGGGGTCATTCTCAACTGCGTCACTGCACCCACCGAGCGAAAAATCTTCGAGCGCGCCGGGCTTTGGCTTGGCGCCGACTGGAGCGAAGCCTGTGAGGGCACCAATGGCATCGGCACCTGCCTGGTAGAGCGTCAGTCCCTGACCATCCACCAGGACGAACACTTTCGCGGTCGCCATACGGGCCTGACCTGTTCGGCGAGCCCGGTATTCGATCCCCATGGCGAACTGCTGGCGGTGCTTGACGTATCCTCCGCGCGCCACGAGGTCTCGCGGCAGAGTCAGTTCCACACCATGGCGCTGGTCAATCTGTCGGCGAAGATGATCGAGAGCTGCTATTTCCTGCGTTACTTCGACAATCAATGGTTGCTGCGTTTTCATCTTCAGGCCGAGTCCGTCGGGTTATTCAGCGAAGGGCTGCTGGCGTTCGACGGCGAAGGGCGAATCAGCGCCGTCAACCAGAGCGCACTGAATCTGTTGGGACATATCCGCGGCGGGTTGCTGGGTAAACCGGTCGAGGCGTTTTTCGACTGCTCGCTGGATGAGCTGCTCGGGCGTGCGAGCGTCAATGCCAGCGCCAGTTGGCCGCTGCGCACCCGTGACGGGCGGAGCCTGTTTGCCCTGCTGCGAGGGCAACCACGCAGCATTCCGGTGCCGCTGGTGCGCAGTCCGATGGTTGCCGAGCGTCCCCGGCTGTCCGGGATCTGTCTGGGCGACACGGCGCTGCAGGACGATTTTCGCAAGTGCCTGCGAGTCTTCGAGCGTGACGTGCCATTGCTGATCAACGGCGAAACGGGGACGGGCAAGGAGGCCTTCGCGAAAGCCGTGCACCACGCCAGTCAACGGGCCGAAAAAGCCTTCATCGCGCTCAATTGCGCGGCCATTCCTGAAAGCCTGATCGAGAGCGAGTTGTTTGGCTATCGCGGCGGCAGTTTCACCGGGGCGCGCAAGGAGGGCATGCGCGGCAAGTTGCAGCAGGCCGATGGCGGTACCTTGTTTCTCGATGAAATCGGCGACATGCCGCTGGCCTTGCAGACCCGGCTGTTAAGGGTGCTGGAGGATCGTCAGGTGGTACCGATTGGCGGCGAGCCGGAGTCGGTCAATGTCCGAATCATCAGTGCCACTCACCGCAATCTGTTGGAACGGGTGCAGGACGGCAGCTTCCGCGAGGATTTGTATTACCGGCTCAACGGGCTGGAAGTGGCACTGCCGGCGTTGCGCGAGCGCAGTGATAAATCCCAGCTGCTCGATTTTTTGCTGGCCGAAGAAGCTGGCGGCGAAACGGTCATCATCGACGCGCCGGCACGGCAGGCGTTGCTGGGGTTTGCCTGGCCAGGGAATGTACGGCAGTTGCGCAATGTACTGCGTACGTTGGCCGCGTTGTGTGACGGCGGGCGGATTGGGCTGGAGGATTTGCCTGCGATGATTCGCCAGGCTCGGCCGGCGCAGGTCGTGGCCGTCGAATCGCCATCCGAGCATCCGCTGGAGGATGCCGAGCGGCTGGCGCTGCTCAATGCGCTGGAGCAGACACGTTGGCATATGACCCACACGGCCGAGCAGCTCGGTGTCAGCCGTAACACCCTCTATAGAAAGCTGCGTAAACACGGTATCGCCCGCTAGGCCACGCCGGCCCTGTAGGAGCGAGGCTTGCCCGCGAATAACGATAACGCGGTCCATCCGTTAAACCGCGTAATTGCCTTCGCGGGCAAGCCTCGCTCCTACAGAGACGGCGGTGATCTTCAAACACTGAGTGCGAATTTCCCCTTCCTGGGCTAACCTGCGGCCATGTTTTACGAGGTCGACTATGCACATTCATATTCTTGGTATCTGCGGCACTTTCATGGGTTCGATGGCGGTTCTGGCCAAAGAGCTGGGCCATCACGTGACGGGCTCCGATGCCAACGTCTATCCGCCGATGAGCACTCAGCTGGAGGCACAAGGCATTGAGTTGACCCAAGGCTACGACCCGGCGCAGCTCGATCCGGCACCGGATCTGGTGGTGGTCGGCAACGCCATGTCCCGCGGCAACCCGGCCGTCGAATACGTGCTGAACAAAGGCCTGCCTTACGTTTCCGGCCCGCAATGGCTGGCGGATCACGTCCTGCAAGGTCGCTGGGTGCTGGCGGTTGCCGGTACTCACGGCAAGACCACCACCAGCAGCATGCTCGCCTGGGTGCTGGAACATGCGGGCATGAGCCCGGGTTTCCTGATCGGCGGCGTGCCGCAGAACTTCTCGGTGTCGGCGCGCCTGGGTGACACGCCTTTCTTCGTCATCGAAGCCGACGAATACGACAGCGCCTTCTTCGATAAACGCTCCAAGTTCGTGCATTACCGCCCGCGCACCGCGATTCTGAACAACCTTGAGTACGATCACGCCGATATCTTCCCCGATCTGCCAGCCATCGAGCGGCAGTTCCACCATTTGGTGAGGACGATTCCGAGCGAAGGCCTGGTGATCCATCCAACCACCGAGCCTGCCTTGCAGCGCGTTATTGAAATGGGTTGCTGGACGCCAGTGCAAACCACCGGTGCTGGCGGTCAGTGGCAGGTCAAGTTGTTGAGCGAAGACGGTTCGGCATTCGAAGTGATGTTCGAAGGCGTCACCCAAGGCGTCGTCGAGTGGGACATGACCGGCCAGCACAACGTTGCCAACGCGCTGGCCACTTTGGCTGCGGCCCGTCACGTCGGCGTCGTGCCATCCATGGGCATCGCCGCGCTGAGTGCCTTCAAAAGCGTGAAGCGCCGGATGGAAATCGTCGCGCAAGTCGGTGGCATCACTATTTACGACGACTTCGCTCATCACCCGACCGCCATCGCCACCACCCTCGACGGCCTGCGCAAGCGCATCGGCGACGCGCCGTTGATTGCGATCATCGAGCCACGCTCCAATTCGATGAAGCTCGGCGCTCACCGTGATGGCTTGCCGGAAAGCGTGGTCGATGCCGACCAGGTGATCTGGTACGCACCGGCCAACCTTGGCTGGGACCTGGGCGCAACCGCCGCGTTGTGCACGGTGCCGTCAATCGTCAGCGACTCGCTGGAAGGCATCATCGAGCGCGTGAAGAGCCAGGCCCAGCCCGGCACTCACGTGGTGATCATGAGCAACGGCGGCTTCGGCGGCCTGCACGGCAAACTTGCCGAGGCGCTGCAATGAACAATGGTCCGGAACGCATCACGCTGGCGATGACCGGCGCTTCGGGTGCCCAGTATGGTTTACGCCTGCTGGACTGCCTGATTCGCGAAGACCGCGAGGTGCACTTCCTGATCTCCAAGGCGGCGCAACTGGTGATGGCTACCGAGACCGACGTTACGTTGCCACCCAAGACGCAAATGATGCAGGCCTTCCTCACCGAATACACCGGCGCGGCCGCCGGGCAGATTCGGGTGTACGGCAAGGAAGACTGGATGTCGCCGGTGGCCTCGGGCTCTGGCGCGCCGGCGGCAATGGTGGTGGTACCGTGTTCCACCGGTACCTTGTCGGCCATTGCGACGGGGGCCTGCAATAATCTGATCGAACGTGCCGCCGACGTCACGTTGAAGGAGCGTCGCCAGTTGATCCTGGTGCCGCGCGAGGCGCCATATTCGAGCATCCATCTGGAACACATGCTCAAGTTGTCGAACATGGGTGTGACGATTTTGCCGGCGTCGCCGGGCTTCTATCATCAGCCGCAAACGATCGATGATCTGATCGATTTCGTCGTGGCGCGGATTCTCAACCTGCTGAACATTCCCCAGGACATGCTGCCGCGTTGGGGCGAGCACCATCTGAGCAGCGATGAATAAGCTGCTGGTGATTGTGCTGGCGTCGCAGCTGACGGCTTGCGCCACCGCGCGCACGCTCGATGCCGCCAAGCCGGGGGCGCCGGTGGTGTACTCGGGGACTCGACTGGATATGTATGCCATGAATGGCGGTTGCTGCGCCATGGACCGCTTCGGCGCCGAAGCGCCGGCCTACCCAGGCGTCGACCTGCCGGCCAGCGCCTTGCTCGACACGTTGTTGTTGCCGCTGTCAGTGCTGACAGTGTTGGGAGTGAGTTTTCAGGCGACGGGCGGATTGTAAAAATCAAAAGATCTTATTTACCTAACTTGCGCAACTCATCCGACTCGACAATCCGCACCCCATCCTGTTCTTCCAGCGCCAGCCGCCACATGGCGCGAGCCAGTTGACAGGCTTCGATACCGCGATATTTGCCAGGGATCAAGCGGGACAAGGGCCCAACGAATTGCTCGGCCATCCGCGGTTCAATGCGTTCGCCCAGCAGCAACGAAGGTCGGCAAATGGTCAGTTGCGGCCAGTCCTGCGCGCGCAATGCGTATTCCATCTCGCCTTTGACCCGGTTGTAGAAAATCGGGGATCTGCGATCGGCCCCCAAGGCACTGATCACGATCAGGTGCCGTGCGCCCATCTCCCGTGCACGTTTGGCGAACGCCACCACCATGTCCAGGTCCACCGCGCGAAACGCCTGTTCCGAGCCGGCCTGCTTGATCGTGGTGCCAAGGCAGCAGTAGGCGATGTCGACGCGACCGTTCAATTGCGGCAGAAACACCGATGGGTCGCCGACCGGATTTTCCAGATGGGGATGCTCGGCCAATGGCCGGCGTGATGGCGCCAATACTCGCGAAATCGTTGGCTCATTGAGCAGACGGTCGAGAAGATGCTCACCGGTCAAACCGGTAGCTCCGGCAAGCAATACGTGCTGAGGCGTCAAGTACATAGTGTTTCTCCCTTGATACTATTCAGCTTAGTTGCTCTTTGCATCCTTGCTGGGGATAGAGGTACTTTGCAATGCCTTTCGTGCTTGCTGTTTGCGTAGCAGTTGCCAGTGGGAGAGCACGGTTTTTGGTGCCCAGATCTGCGGCTCGGAAGCTTCGAAGCTGTCTGCCAGTTCGCGCTCGGCCACGGTGGCGCTGGCCAGCTTGAAGGCGTGTTCCAGGTCGTCGGTCTGGTTCAGCGCCTGAGCAAACAAGGCATCGCCAAAGTAAGTGAAGTTGGCTTGTTCAGAGCAGCCGAAAGACACCCGGTCGGCCCGCGAGGCCGTCATGATCAGGGTGCGTTCGTCTTTAAGGGCCGGGATGAAGCCGCCGGAGTAGCAGGACGAAATCACGATGATCTTGTCGCGATTTTTCAGCGGTGCCAGGACGGCAGCGAGTTCGTCGGCCGGCAGGTCGGACAGCTCCATGCGCGGCTGGTCGAGCACCAGTTCATGCTCGCTGGTGCCGTGGCTGGTCAGGTAAAGAAAAATCAAATCTTCCGGGCCGCTGCGCTCGGCCAGTGTCAAGGCAGCGCGGCGCAGGTTTTCCCGGGTGGCCATTGGCCGGTCGACAAGGTGGTCGCGATGGTTGACCAGGCGGATCTGGCCAAAGGCACCGAAGCGGCTGGCGAGCATGTTGCTGACGTAGTCGGACTCGCGCAGGAACACGCTTTGCTTGCCGTCACCACCGAGAGTCAGGGTGTACAGCTCGATCGCCGGGGTCGAGGCCGGTATGTTGGCCAGCGCGTCGTCGAGCAGGCGGCCCTGGGCCAGCAAGCCGAGCTCCAGCGGGTCGGGCAGTAACTTGCCGTTGGCATCGCGCACGCGCTGGCCGTTGACCCATGTACCGCTCTGCACCGTGCCATCGGTCAGTACCAGCGTGCCGTGACCGTTGTAATTGTCGACGTCGAACTGGCCGATATAGAAGCTGCCATCAGGCAGGTTCAATCGGCCTTGGCCGGTAAAGCGCCAGTCGTTGAACTGGCCGATATAGTGGCTGCCGTCGGCACCGATCATCTCGCCCTTGCCGTTGAGCGAACCTTCCTTGAACAGGCCGAGCCAGACATCGCCGTCGGCGTTCTCGTAGCGGCCCTTGCCGTGCAGTTGATTGTTCTTGAAACCGCCGACGTAGATGTCGCCATCGGCACTGTTGAATGTCCCGTTGCCTTCGAGCTGACCGTCGACGAAATGGCCGGTGAACTGATTGCCGCTGGCATCGCCACGCTGGCCTTCGCCATTGGGTTTGCCGTGGGCAAACTGGCCCTGATACGAGCTGCCGTCTTCGAGTTCGAGACGCCCGAGCCCCGAGTATTGATCGGCTTTGAATTCCCCGCGATAGGTCATGCCGTTTTCTTTGAGGGTGCCTTCACCGTCCCGGCGCCCGCCTTTGAAGCCGCCGGAATAGCTGCTGCCGCTGGTGCTCAGTTGCCCGTTGCCGTCGAACAGGCCTTGATTGAAGGCCCCGCGATAGACTTCGCCATTACTGCCATGCCATTCACCCTGGCCATGCCATTGGCCTTGGTCGAACCCGCCGGCATACCAGCTGCCGTTCGGATAGTCGACGCGGCCCTGGCCTTGCAACAAGCCATTGACCAGATCGCCGCGATAGCGACCGCCATCCGGCAGGCGGGCGTCGGGAGGCAACAGGGATTCGCCATCGCCGCAAGCGGTGAGCAACAGGGTCAGGGCAAGGAGTGCTAGTGAGCGCATAGCGGGATCCGGGCAATTAGGCGACCGAGTATGCCGCAGCTCTGTGCCCTAATATAGCCAGGAGAAAGGAGAGGGCGCGAAACAGCATGAGCTGCTTCGCCTCCGGGATGGGTTACACGAAGCAGAGGGACAAGGGTTCAGCGATATACGCCGGTTTTTCCGAGCCTTCGATTTCCAGGGTGGCGGTAGCCTTGAGCAGCCATTGGCCGGGTTTTTTCTCGGTGACTTCGGTCAGATCGACCTTCAGTCGCACTTTCGAGTCGACCTTGACCGGCTGAATGAAACGCACGCTGTCGAGGCCGTAGTTGACCACCATCTTCAAGCCTTCAGGCATGACGAGGATGTCTTCCATCAGTTTGGGTATCAACGACAGCGACAGGAAACCGTGTGCAATGGTGCTGCCAAATGGCGTTTGCGCGGCTTTGACCGGGTCGACATGGATAAACTGGTAGTCCCCAGTGGCTTCGGCGAACAGGTTGATACGCGCCTGATCGATGGTGAGCCATTCGGAACGTCCGAGTTCCTTGCCGACATAATCTTTGAGCTCTGCAACGGGAACATAGGGCATCGAGACTCTCCTTGGGTTCATCGGTTTTATAGTTTTTGAGGTGGGGGGATTTGACCTCCCGGGGTTACCACTTTAGATCAACATGGCAAATGGCTCCGGTCAACTGTCCATGTTATCTGCGAATGCCGATCCATAGCGTCGGCATGCTTATAATGTTCGACCCGTCACTGCGGGTGACGGGTTTTGCGGGAGATGAAGGATGTTGTTACGTGGCCTGACATGGCTGGTGCTGTTCCAATTGCTCGGCACCGCCCTCAACCATTTGTTTGTGCCGGTGCTACCGGGGCCGATCATCGGCCTGCTGCTGTTGCTGGTGTTTTTGATCAGCCGTGGCCAGGTGGGTGAGCCGCTGAATCTGGCGGCCAGCAGTCTGCTGCGTTACCTGCCGTTGCTGCTGGTGCCGCCGGCGGTGGGCGTGATGGTTTACGCCGCCGATATCGCGGCGGATTTCTGGGCCATCGTCGGCGCGCTGGTGCTGTCGCTGGTGCTGTCCCTGGCGTTTGCCGGTGTCTTGATGCAACGCATGATCAAGCGTCACGCGCCACACGAGGACGGCCAATGATCTTCGACTGGCACGGGGCCTGGACGTCAGTGATTCATCATCCGTTGTTCGGCATTGGCGTGACCCTGGGCGCCTATCAACTGGTGCTGGCGGCGTTCGAGAAAACCCGCTGGATCTTTCTGCAGCCGGTGCTGGTTTCCATGCTGCTGGTGATCGGTGTGCTGGTGGGTTGCGGCCTGACCTACGCCGAATACCGCAAGAGCACCGAGATCCTCAGTATCCTGCTCGGCCCCGCAACGGTCGCGCTGGCTGTGCCGCTTTACCTCAACCTGCGACGGATTCGGCAGTTGTTCTGGCCGATATTTACTACGCTGGTGATAGGCGGTGTGGTTGCCACGGGCATGGGCGTGTTGCTGGGCTGGTGGTTTGGCGCCGAACACATGATCCTGATGACCATGGCGCCGAAGTCGGTGACCTCACCGATTGCGATGCTGGTGGCCGAGCAGATCGGTGGCGTCGCGGCGTTGGCGGCGGTGTTCGTATTGATTACCGGCGTGATCGGAGCGATCTTCGGGCCAAGTCTGTTGACCAGGCTCGGTGTCCACAGTCCTGAGGCTCGCGGCATGGCCCTGGGCATGACCGCCCATGCGGTCGGCACGGCGGTGGCAATGCAGGAAAGTGATGAGTGTGGCGCCTTTGCGGCGCTGGCGATGAGTCTGATGGGCGTGGCCACGGCGGTGTTCCTGCCGTTGGCGGTGTCGATGGTGGTGTAAGGAAATGTCTATGAGCTTGCCGCTTTTCCCGCTGAACACGGTGCTGTTTCCTGGCTGCATCCTCGACTTGCAGATTTTCGAGGCGCGCTACCTGGACATGATCGGCCGCTGCATGAAACAGGGGGGCGGCTTCGGCGTGGTGTGCATCCTCGATGGCGAAGAAGTCGGCATCGCTCCGGCGGGCTATGCGCTGGTCGGGTGTGAAGCGCTGATCACCGATTTCAAACAGCAGGACAATGGCCTGCTGGGCATTCGAGTGCAGGGCGGTCGGCGTTTCCACGTTGTGCGCACCGAAGTACAGCGCGATCAGTTGATTGTCGCCGAGGTCGAATGGCTGGAAGACGAGCCCGAGCAACCGCTCCAGGACGAGGACGCCGACCTGGTCGCGCTGCTCAAGGCCCTGGCGGAACACCCGATGGTCGAAGCACTGAACATGGGCACCGAAGCGGCCGGGCAACAGTCGCTGGCCAATCAGTTGGCGTACCTGCTGCCATTCGCCGAGTTGGACAAGATTGACCTGCTGCAACTCGATGATCCGCAGCAGCGACTGGATGCGATCCAGGCGCTGCTGGATGAGTTGCAGGGGGAGTTGTTTGCTTAATTTCTTCTGGCGCGTAAGGGTCGCACTCCATTTGTAATGATTCAGCCAGTCCCTCGACTGAATGAGGCAAGCGCCGGCGTGCCGATATACGTCACGCCGGGTCTGCATGGCCAAATAAGTTAATCAGGGATCAAGCGTTCTGGATCGGTTCTATGATCAGGTCCTCGGGTTTGATGCGCCACTTCAGATCCGTATCGATACCCCAGTAATCGTTCGTCGAGTTGTAATACACCGTGCCGTCCAGTGATGAGACGCCTATGTTTTTAACCACGATTTTCACGGCCAGTTCGTTTCGCTCTCTGTGCACCTGGATGTCAGCCAACAACGCGTCGACGCTTGCGTAGCCCTGTGCGTTGATCACGTAAAGTTGCAGCACTTCAAATAACAGTTCGACGGAATAAATATTTCCGGATGAAGTCGCCACGCTAATGGATTCCACCGGTCCTGCGTGATCCAGACTCGGCAACTGGAGCACTGCGCTACCGATTCGCAGGTATTCGGACGTCAGCCGTATTTCGTTGCGTGTTACGGTTTCTGTCAAGTCTCTACTGAAGATGGCCCAGGTCGATGCGTTGGATGTTTGTGTCATTGCGCCTGGTGTTGACAGGCTGAACGTGGTGTTGCTGATAAGGTACACGTCGTAGGTTGAAGCTTGGCCTTGCAGGGCATATATACCGGCGTGGGGAGTGGGTGGGAAGTTAACCGCTTGGGGGGTAGTGGCGAGCAGATAGGGTTTTATCCGTTTTGGCCGGATAAACCTGTAGTTGCCGTGTCGACGCTTTAGGCACATCTTGGTGAGACGGGATTTATAGCCCGGAGCAGCAGCATCCTCCTGATAGGGGATATCGGGCGGCATCAATCGATAGGATTCGCCGTCCTGCATGACCAGTACGATGTCTTGTACGCACTCTATGACGGCGGACTTGATACTTGAATTAGGGGTGCTTGCGGGTTTTTCCTGCGGCCTTTCTCTAATGACACCCGTGAAATTAATGATTCTTGATGGAAGTTGGATCCATATAGTGAAGCGGCTATAACGGAGGAATGTGTAACCGGAAACACCTTCGCTTACTATTACCTGGTAGTTGGCCCTGATTTCATGTATTTCTTCATATTTATAATCCAGATAAAGGGTGCTGGAGGTTGTAGGCGTATCGGCATACGCAATGAAATCGACCCTGAGGCCAGCCCGTGAAACAAAGTAGCGCTTCGATTTCTGCTCCGCGATCACTACGGTTCCGCTGTTGATAATGTGCGGAGCAGGCACGGGCTGACCGATGACGGTCACTATGCATTCGACGTCGTAAAAGGATGAATCAGTCAGGTGAACAGGCAAGATGGGCACGATCTCGTAACCGTCCTGGGTTTTAAACAGCAACTGGCTATTTGTCACCTGACGCTGACCGTCGACGCGCGTGTAAACATTCTCGATGGTCAACAGGTGTTCAGGGAGTTCGCCATCCTTGCCACGTAACGAGCTGACGACCAGCGAGGTATCAACGATCTGCCAGCGTTGAATGCTCTCCATGGGCCAGCCAAACTCGATGAGGCTCGATTGTTCGCCGTCTTCAACAATCGTCACTCGAGCCGATGTGTCGGCGATGTAGTAGTGATCCTTCCCGGGGCCGCCATCAATCCGGCAGTCCGCCCCGCGGATGGCGATTGTGTCGTCACCGGCTCCGGCAATGACATGGTCGTTACCGTTGGCCGAGATTCGCTCGGCCTTGTCGCTCCCGGTGACCCGATTGGTCCCACCGCGCAATGTCGAGACGTTTTCGATGGAGCTGATTTGCGCGACCGTGATCTCGTCTATCACCGGGTCGTGACTGCGCAAGGTAGCCTTTCCGGTTTGCAGATTGACGTCATAGCCGATGTGGCGAGTATCAACGTTGTCGCGGGTGTTACGGGTATCCGGGGCCGGGCGGGTGCCTTCGAAGGCCAGCGTGTCGGAACCCTCTCCCCCGTCAAGAACAGTGATTCGTTCAGGTCTCACTGACCGGTTCAGTTGCGCTTCGGTTGTTTCGAAGTAAAACCCATCATCCTTGTCACCGCCAGTCAGTGCCTTGGCGCCCTCCCGATAGCTGAAGAGATTGGGCTGGTCCTTGACGCCGAAGACCTGATCGTTGCCATCGCCGAGTCGCCATAACACGCCTTTGTTTTCGCCGGGGCTACCTTTGACGCTGCCTTTGAGGTTTTGCGGCAACCCGTCACGAGCGTCGATGATGTCATCGCTGCCAACGATGACCGGTTCGTTATCGAGCTTGAACGGCGGCTCCCCGGCTTCCTCGTTCCATTGATGGCGCCAAATTTCCACGGGCTTCAACTCGACGTTGAAACTGCCGTTTACGACGTATTCCAGGTAGTGTTTGTAATGCTCGTTTTGAAGCAAGTCCTTTGCGGATATTTCCAGCTGTTTGCCGTGGTCGCTACGGGCTTTGGCGATCTTGTAGTGATCCATGACGTCCTGATCCAGCTCCTGCCGGGTGAAGGCGAACCAGCCTGAGCGCAAACGTTGGTGCGCGGTCAGTTCAATGTAGTCATCGATGTCGTCCACGACCCGGGCCGCCCGGTAAATTTCCGCTCCAGCAATGAGCACGGCCGCGGCGACGAGTCCAATGGGACCGGCGGTGCTACCGAATCCGGCAAGTGCCGCCACGCCCAAGACCAGGCTGACACCAGCGCCAGCCACGCTCAAGCCACCACTGACGTAATGGTCCTGGGCCTCCTTGCCTTGGGAGGCGGCTGCGGCATTAAAGGATTTAACGGCACTGATAATGTCGAACGGCAGGGTGATCGCGCTGGCAAATAACCCGCCCCCCCGGCTGAATACGGCACCTGCCGAGGTGGCGGAAAACCGGCTGAATACGATTGAGCCGTTCCTGATCATCGCGTCGCCACCCTTTGCCAGGCCGCGCTCGACGATCAATGAACCGAATTCACTCACAATCGATCCGGCGTTGAACGCAGCTTCGCCCACGTCACCGGTCTTGAGAGCTTCCATCGCCCCCATGAAGCCGCTGTAGATTCCGTAGGCTTGCAAGCCCACGCCCGTACCGCCCTGCAGGTAGCTTTTGCCCTTGTTGACCCAAGCGGGATGATTGTTAAGGGAGTCGACGTGATGGATGTCGATTTTTTGCGCCGCATTCCCAAGCTTGTTCAAGCGATCCATAGAGTTGCCGGGCACAGGCAGGTCGGTGGTGGCGAACATGGGCTGGGCGTCGGCCGAGCGACTTATGGCGATTTCATAGAAAAGAGTGGCGACGGTGGCACTGTCCGGGGTTTTTGCGGACTTTACCCGGCCCTCGACCTTGGTTGTGTCGAAGCTCAGTCCGTCGACGAAGTCCTGATCGGGCACTGGTATGTTCGCATTTGCCGAGCTGATGGCGCGGCCATGCACCGTCGCGCCCATGGCCTTGAGTTCTACGCGAGTGACATTGGAATTGCCGAATTGCAATGGCCCGAAATGTTCGTCGAGGATTTTCAGTGTGTGACGGGATCGTTGGCCTGGCACCGTAGGGTCCGGCGGTGGCGTCAGCACAGGTGGCAATACTGGCGCACTGTCGATTCGGCCGGCGGCGGGCGCATGAATGTTGGCTGAGACGCTGATCGCCGTCACTTGAAGGGTACTGTGGGTTGAGTTTTCTACGGCGGGTTCGATAAGTTGTGCCATTGTTTAATCCTTTAAATAATGACTGTATGAAACACTGATAGCTGGATGCTGTTCGGCGACTACGCGTAGCGATTCTATGGGTTTTTTGCCGAAAGACGGTGAGTCGTAATTACGCTGTCGTGGTTGTATCTTTTTTTATCTGTGGCAGATTGGAAGTTTGATCAGGAAATTGATAGTTCACGCCATTGACTTTAATGTAATTGATTTTCCATGTTGTGAAAGGTGCAGACGTTGGAAGTTATGGAAAAATATGTAACTTCGATTATTGGCTTGACTGATTATTCTGAAAAGACGCGGTTGCGACGCAGATGTTCGATTCACGGGATCAAGCGCCACTCTCGTCGGTGAAATCCTTGAAGAGTGGCGAGAAGGGCGCTCTTTGCTGTTGGCGAATAGAGTGGCGAGCCCGTGGTGTCAGTACGCGTAGCGCAACATTGCATGCGGCAGATGGCGCAGGGCGAAAAAACTGAACAAGGCCAGCAACGCCGGCAGGATCAGCCACCAGACCTTGAACGGCATGGCATTGAGGGGTGTCTGGCGCTGGCTCAGCCACAAACTCGCGGCACACACGCACGCAGCCAGCATGGCGCCGGCCAGCACGTCGGTCGGCCAGTGCGCACCGAGATAAACCCGTGACAAGGCGATTGATAGCGCCGGCAGGCAGGCCAGCAGCAGCCATGTCAGGCGCATCCGTGGCGGCTGTCCGCGGCCGGCGAGTACGGCAAGGGTCAGAAACAAGGCAAACGAACCAGAAGCGTGGCCGCTGGGCATGCTGTAGCTGGTCAAAGGATCAGTCAGCACTTCCGGGCGAACCCGGGCGAAGAAGTTTTTGGTCGCGGTATTGGCCAAGGCGGTGCAGAGCAGGGTGCCACCTGCGAACAGCGCCTGACGCCATTGTCGGCAAAGCAACAGCAGACCAGTGAGCAGGGCACTGAACAGCAGCATGTTGCGGAACTCACCGATCAGGGTGAAGGTGACCGCCATTTCATCCAGCATCGGGCCGCGGTGTTCCTGCACCAGGGTCATCACGCCCTGATCCAGGGCGGTCAGGTGCGGATAACCGATGAACAGGCCGATCAGGATCAGCAGGCTCATGCCGCTGATCCAGGTCGTCGCCCGGCGATGGCGGCGCAGACTGCTGGTCACGCTCAAGCCGATCATCACCGCGACACTGCCGGCGACGATGCCCGCCTGCAGCCAGAAACCTTCCGGTAACGGCAGGCGGATCGCCGCGCCGGTGGCCCACCCAGGCAGCAGGTAGGCGACGCTCCAGCCAGCGGCGGCCAGCAGGCTGACGGCGGCGAAGCGCGGGAACGGCATGTCGAACATCCCGGCGACCATCGGCAGCATGGGCCGCAACGGGCCGATGAAGCGTCCAACCAGCAGGCTGGCAATGCCATAACGCTGGAAATAGGCCTCGGCCCCGGCGATCCATTCCGGGTGATGGCGCAGCCCGGGCAGGCGCCGGATGTTCTGATGGAAATGCCGCCCCACGAAGTACGAAACAATATCGCCCAGCACTCCGGCGACGAACCCCAGCAGCAGGGTTTCGCTCAACGACAGCGCGCCACTGCCGGCCAGAACCGCGACGGCAAACAGCAATACCGTGCCGGGGACGATCAGCCCGGCAATTGCCAGGCATTCCACAAAGGCCACTATGAACACCGCGGCGGCCAGCCATTGCGGGTTGACCGTCAACCATCCGGTCACGCTATCGAGCCATGGGCCCATAAAAAACATCTCCCAACTTATCGATAAACCCCGTAGGAGCTGCCGCAGGCTGCGATCTTTTGATCTTTTAAAAGCAAGATCAAAGGATCGCAGCCTCGTTTCACTCGTCAGCTCCTACAGGGGGGGTGTGTTTACAGCAAAAAGTAATTGCGGCCTTCGACTTGCCCTCGTCGCAGCGGGTTGCGCGTGCAGTAGGCGGCATAGGCGGCATCGACGAAGCGGTACATCAGGTGTTCGTCACGCCCATGGGGAATGCCCAGGCGCGTGGTTTGAATGATGTGGCCGGGCGCGGGCCCGATATCTTCCACCAGCAGTACTTCATGGTCGAAGCGCTTGGCGTCCCAGATCGGCACCTTCAGGCCCAGCGCCTTGCAGAGCAAGGTCTGTCCGGCACAGAGCTTTTGCGAGGGGCGAGGGCGGCCCTGGGCATCCGGATTGTTCAACAGCATTTGCGCCAGGCTCGCCGGTCCGCTCAATTCATCGACCCAGGGATAGCCGGATTTGATCAACACCGCATTGCCGGGACCTTGAGCACTGAAGTTCAGGGAGTCGCCGCCACGGGCGTAATACATATAGATGTGACCACCATCCAGAAACAAAGCCTTACGCTTTTCTGTGTAGCCAAGGGAGGCATGACTGCCTTTTTCCTCGAAGTAATAGGCTTCCGTCTCGATGATTCGAGCGCTCAGCCAGAGTTCACCGACCCGATGCCGGATCACTTTGCCCAGTAATTCCCGGGCGAGCGTTTGGGCGTCTCGGTCGAAAAACGCGTCCGGGAGCGCCGTGGGCAGGCTCGTTTCGGACGCACGAACAGTCAGGTTGGTCATGATGAACGGGGTTTATCAGGGCTGATTGAGTCGTGATGATAACAATTTGCAGCTTAATCACGGCTGAACGTCGGCAAATTGCCCTCGTTTTCGACCATCCGCCTGTCACCGCTGTTAGTCCCGGGACGCGACAGCTATAATCTGCCGCTTTACTCTTTACCAAGACCTTATCAAAGACCACTCCAGACCATGACTGAGTCCGTTCTTGACTACATGACCCGTTTGGGTCGCGCCGCCCGCGAAGCTTCTCGCATCATCGGCCGTGCCAGCACTGCGCAGAAGAACCGCGCATTGCAGGCTGCTGCCGATGCGTTGGACGCTGCTCGCGCCGAGCTGACAGCCGCCAACGAGCTGGATTTGGCGGCTGGCCGCGCCAACGGTCTTGAGCCGGCCCTGCTGGAGCGTCTGGCGCTGACCCCGGAACGTATCGACGGCATGATCGTCGGTTTGCGTCAGGTGGCCGCGCTGCCGGATCCGGTCGGTGCGATCCGCGACATGAGTTATCGCCCCTCGGGGATTCAGGTGGGCAAGATGCGTGTGCCGCTGGGCGTGATCGGGATCATTTACGAATCGCGGCCCAACGTGACCATCGATGCGGCCAGCCTGTGCCTGAAGTCCGGCAACGCGACCATCCTGCGCGGCGGCTCCGAGGCCATCCACTCCAACCGTGCCATTGCCGCCTGCATCCAGCGCGGCCTGGCCGAGGCCGATCTGCCGGCGGCCGTGGTGCAAGTGGTCGAAACCACCGATCGCGCCGCCGTTGGCGCACTGATCACCATGCCTGATTACGTCGACGTCATCGTGCCCCGTGGCGGCCGTGGCCTGATCGAACGGGTCAGCCGCGATGCGCGAGTGCCGGTGATCAAGCACCTGGATGGCATCTGCCACGTCTACGTCAGCGCCCACGCCGACCTGCAGAAAGCCCAACGCATCGCCTTCAACGCCAAGACTTACCGGTATGGCATCTGCGGCGCGATGGAAACGCTGCTGGTGGATCAAGCCGTGGCCAAAGACTTCCTGCCATCGATGGCTGCACAGTTCCGCGAAAAAGGCGTCGAACTGCGTGGTTGCGAACGTACCCGGGCGATCGTCGAGGCGGTTGCGGCAACAGAAGATGACTGGAACACCGAATACCTGGCACCGATCCTCTCGATCCGCGTGGTCGACGGGCTGGACCAGGCCATCGAGCACATCAACAAGTACGGCTCGCATCACACCGACTCGATCGTCAGCGAGAACCTGGCAGACACCCGCCGCTTCGTCGCGGAAGTCGATTCGTCGTCGGTGATGATCAACACCCCGACGTGCTTCGCCGATGGCTTCGAATACGGATTGGGTGCCGAGATCGGCATTTCTACTGATAAGCTGCACGCCCGCGGCCCGGTGGGGCTCGAAGGTCTGACCTGCGAGAAGTACATCGTGGTCGGGGACGGTCAGTTGCGCGGCCAGGCGTCGGTCTGAGTTGGGCGACCTCAAACCGTCCGCCCCGGTCACCACCCGCGAACCTGCGCCTCGCCGCATCGGCATGCTGGGCGGGACCTTCGATCCAGTGCACATCGGCCATTTGCGCGGTGCGCTGGAAGTCGCCGAATCGCTGGCGCTCGATGAACTGCGCCTGACACCCAGCGCCAGGCCGCCTCATCGCGGTACGCCGCAGGTGTCGGCCAAGGACCGTCTGGCGATGGTCGAGTGTGCGGTGGCCGGTGTGGCGCCGTTGGTGGTGGATGCCCGCGAATTGCAGCGGGACAAACCGTCCTACACCATCGATACCCTGGAGCTGATGCGTGCCGAACTGGCCGCGCAGGACCAGGTTTTTCTACTTTTGGGCTGGGACGCATTTTGCGGCCTGCCCACTTGGCACCGCTGGGAAGAGTTGCTCCAGCATTGCCACATCCTGGTGCTGCAACGCCCGGATGCCGACAGCGAACCGCCGGATGCCTTGCGCAACCTGCTGGCAGCGCGCTCGGTGAGCGACCCGCTGGCCCTCAAAGGGCCGAGCGGACAGATTGCATTCGTCTGGCAGACACCGCTTGCGGTATCCGCCACCCAGATCCGTCAACTGCTGGCCAGCGGTAAGTCGGTACGTTTCCTGGTGCCCGACGCGGTCCTGGCCTACATCGATGCGCACGGTCTCTACCGTGCGTCGAACTGAAAAGAGGGCATGCTTCCAGGCACGTAATGACGTGTATTGAAGCGCCCGAACATACGAGCAAAACGAGTTTTATATGACTGACAAAGACGTAACTAAAGTAAAGCGCAAAGGCACGTTCAAGAGCGCCCCGCTGCCAGTAGAGGTCCAAACCGGCCCCGAGCTGCGCGGCGAAGAGCTGGTCAAGGTCGCCGTTGCGGCCCTGGAAGATGTCAAGGCCCAGGACATCCAGGTCATCGACGTTCGTGAAAAGCAGAGCATCACGGACTTCATGATCATCGCTACCGGTACGTCCAACCGCCAGATCGGCGCGATGCTGGATAAGGTCCGCGAGGCGGTCAAGGCCCGGGGCGTCAAGCCATTGGGTGAAGAAGGCAAGGGCGACAGCGATTGGGTGCTGCTGGACATGGATGATGTCATCGTCCACATGATGACCGCCTCGGCTCGTCAGTTTTACGACCTGGAGCGTCTGTGGTCCGGTGCGGAACAGAGCCGTGCGCTGAACGCGGCTCACCACAGCCCGGAAAACACCCATGAGCACTTCGTCAAGCTCAACAAAGACCAGCAATAAGGGACCGCTGTGCGACTGCGACTGATCGCCGTCGGTTCACGCATGCCCAAGTGGGTGGAAGAAGGCTGGCATGAATATGCCAAGCGTCTTCCGTCCGAGCTGGCGCTGGAACTGGTGGAAATACCGCTCAACACCCGCGGCAAGAACGCCGACGTGGCGCGCTTCATCCGTCAGGAAGGCGAAGCCATGCTGGCCAAGGTCGGGCCGAACGAGCGGGTTGTCACCCTCGAAGTCCACGGCAAGCCCTGGAGCACCGAGCAGCTGGCGGTCGAGCTCGATCGCTGGCGGCTGGACTCGCGCACGGTGAATTTCATGGTCGGCGGCCCCGAAGGGCTGGCGCCGGAAGTCTGTGCCCGGGCCGATCAGCGCTGGTCGCTCTCGCCGTTGACCTTGCCGCACCCGCTGGTACGCATTCTGATCGGCGAACAGCTGTATCGTGCCTGGACAGTGCTGTCCGGCCACCCTTACCACAAGTAGTTCTGCCCTCATGCCCCAGCCGATCCGCATCAAGGACCACGAAAAAGACGCCCGTCTGGTGCGTGGCCGCGTCGTGTTCGGCGCAATTGCGGTGGTGGTGCTGATCTGTGTGCTGATCGCGCGGCTGTATTTCCTCCAGGTGATTCAGTACGAGTACCACTCGACCCTGTCGGAAAACAACCGCGTCCATGTGCAGCCGATTCCGCCGACTCGCGGGCTGATCTTCGACCGTAATGGCGTGGTGGTGGCCGATAACCGGCCCAGCTTCAGCCTGAGCATGACCCGCGAGCGCTCCGGCGACTGGCAGCAAGTGCTCGACGTGATCGTCGAGGTGCTGGAACTGACGCCCGAGGACCGGGTGATCTTCGAGAAACGCATGCGCCAGGGGCGCCGGCCGTTCGAGCCGGTGCCGATCCTGTTCGAGCTGACCGAAGAACAGATCGCCCGCATTGCGGTGAATCAGTTCCGTCTGCCGGGGGTGGAAGTGGTCGCGCAGCTGGTGCGTCACTATCCGCAGGGCGCGCACTTTGCGCACTCGGTGGGATATATGGGGCGGATCAACGAGAAAGAGCTTAAATCTCTGGATCCGGTGAGTTACAGCGGCACCCATCAAATTGGCAAAACCGGTATCGAGCGCTTCTACGAGCCCGAATTGCACGGTCAGGTCGGTTACGAAGAAGTCGAGACCAACGCCCGTGGCCGCGTGCTGCGGGTACTCAAACGTACCGAACCGATTTCCGGCAAGGACATCGTCCTGAGCCTGGACATCAAATTGCAGGAGGCCGCCGAAGCTGCGCTCGGCGGTCGCCGTGGCGCAGTGGTGGCGCTGGACCCGAAAACCGGCGAAGTCCTGGCGATGGTCAGTCAGCCGAGTTTTGACCCAAACCTGTTCGTCACCGGCATCAGTTTCAAGGCCTATTCCGAGCTGCGCGATTCCATTGATCGACCGCTGTTCAACCGCGTGCTGCGCGGCCTGTACCCGCCGGGCTCGACCATCAAACCGGCAGTGGCAATTGCCGGCCTGGATGCTGGCGTTGTGACCGCGTCGAGTCGGGTGTATGACCCCGGCTATTACCAGTTGCCCAACTACGATCACAAATACCGTAACTGGAACCGTTCCGGCGATGGCTACGTCGATCTGGACACGGCGATCATGCGGTCCAACGACACCTACTTCTACGACCTGGCCCACAAACTGGGAATCGATCGCTTGTCGGCGTACATGAGCAAGTTCGGCATCGGCCAGAAGGTTTCGCTGGACATGTTCGAAGAGTCGCCGGGGCTGATGCCTACACGTGAATGGAAGCGTACAACCCGGCGTCAGGTCTGGTACCCGGGCGAAACGCTGATTCTCGGGATTGGTCAGGGCTACATGCAATCAACGCCATTGCAACTGGCCCAGGCAACGGCGCTGGTCGCGAACAAGGGTGTCTGGAACCGTCCGCACCTGGCCAAGACCGTCGAAGGCGAGCGGCCCAAGGACGAAAATCCGATGCCGGACATCATCCTGCGCGACCCGTCCGACTGGACCAAGGTCAACCACGGTATGCAGCAGGTGATGCACGGCGCCCGGGGTACGGCACGCAAAGCGGCGCTCGGTGCGCAATACCGCATTGCCGGTAAAAGTGGTACGGCCCAGGTGGTCGCGATCAAGCAGGGCGAGAAATACGACCGTTCCAAGGTCCAGGAACGCCATCGTGACCACGCCTTGTTCGTCGGCTTCGCGCCGGCCGACAACCCGAAGATCGTGGTGTCGGTGATGGTCGAGAACGGCGAGTCCGGTTCCGGCGTTGCGGCACCCGTGGTGCGTCAAATCATGGACGCCTGGCTCCTGGACCAGAACGGTCGGTTGAAAGCCGAATACGCCAGCCCAATCAGCGCGGAGGCTACGGCCCGTGAACAGTAATTTCGATCGCATTCTCTCCAGCGAGGATGTGATGCGTCGTCGTGCGACGCTGTTGCAACGCATGCATATCGACGGCCCGCTGTTGATCCTGTTGCTGACCCTCGCCGCCGGCAGCCTGTTCGTGCTGTATTCGGCCAGCGGCAAGAGCTGGGACCTGCTGGCCAAGCAAGCCACTTCGTTCGGTATCGGCTTGGTGTCGATGGTCGTCATTGCCCAGTTCGAGCCACGCTTCATGGCCCGTTGGGTGCCGGTCGGTTATGTGCTCGGCGTGCTTTTGCTGGTGGTGGTGGACATCATGGGCCACAACGCCATGGGCGCCACGCGCTGGATCAATATTCCCGGGGTGATCCGCTTCCAGCCCTCGGAATTCATGAAGATCCTGATGCCGGCGACCATCGCCTGGTACCTGTCCAAGCGCACCTTGCCGCCCCAGCTCAAGCACGTGGGCGTCAGTTTGTTTCTGATCGGCTTGCCATTCATCCTGATCGTGCGTCAACCCGACCTCGGCACTTCATTGCTGATCCTGGCGGGTGGCGCGTTCGTGCTGTTCATGGGCGGCCTGCGCTGGCGCTGGATCCTCAGCGTGCTCGCCGCCGCCGTGCCGGTGGCTGTCGCCATGTGGTACTTCGTCATGCACGATTACCAGAAGCAGCGAGTCCTGACGTTCCTCGACCCGGAGAGCGATCCGCTGGGCACCGGCTGGAACATCATTCAGTCCAAGGCCGCCATCGGTTCCGGCGGCGTGTTCGGCAAGGGCTGGCTGCTGGGCACCCAGTCGCACCTGGACTTCCTGCCGGAAAGCCATACCGACTTCATTATTGCGGTCATGGGTGAAGAATTCGGCCTGGTGGGCATCTGCGCACTGCTGCTGATTTACCTGCTGTTGATCGGTCGCGGGCTGGTCATTACCGCCCAGGCCCAGACATTGTTCGGCAAATTGCTCGCGGGCAGCCTGACCATGACGTTTTTTGTTTACGTTTTCGTCAACATCGGTATGGTCAGTGGCCTGTTGCCAGTCGTGGGGGTGCCGTTGCCGTTCATTAGCTACGGAGGAACTTCGCTGGTGACGCTGCTGTCAGCGTTTGGGGTTTTGATGTCGATCCATACCCATCGTAAGTGGATCGCACAAGTTTGAATAAGGTGAAGATTTCAATGCAAGTAATGCGTGGCTGGGCGACTCGATACGCGCCATGGGTCGGCCTGGTAAGCATCCTTGGCTCGGCGCAGGACGCGTTGGCCGGCGATTACGAAGGCTCACCCCAGGTGGCCGAATTCGTCGGTGAAATGACCCGCGACTACGGTTTTGCCGGTGAACAGCTGATGGGCGTGTTCCGCGAAGCCGAGCGCAAGCAATCGATCCTGGACGCGATCTCGAAGCCCGCCGAGCGGGTCAAGCAGTGGAGCGAGTACCGCCCGATGTTCATCACCGATGCGCGCATCGCCCGTGGTGTGGACTTCTGGCGTCAGCACGAGGCAGTACTGGCTCGTGCGGAACAGGAATACGGCGTGCCGGCGCAGGTTATTGTGTCGATCATTGGTGTCGAGACCTTTTTCGGACGTAATACCGGAAATTTCCGGGTCGTCGACGCCTTGTCGACCCTGGGTTTCGACTATCCTCCCCGTGCCGAATTTTTCCGCAAGGAATTGCGTGAGTTCCTGCTGCTGGCCCGTGAAGAGCAGGTCGATCCGTTGACCCTCAAGGGCTCTTATGCCGGGGCGATGGGCTTGCCGCAGTTCATGCCGAGCAGCTTTCGCGCCTATGCGGTGGATTTCGACGGTGATGGCCACATCAATATCTGGAACAACCCGGACGATGCCATCGGCAGCGTCGCCAGTTACTTCAAGCGCCACGGCTGGGTGGCCGGTGAACCCGTGGTCAGCCGCGCCGATGTGCGCGGCGATCAGGTGGACGAAGGTTTGACCACCGGTATCGAACCGACTAAAACCGTCGGGGAGTTGCGAGCGCTAGGGTGGTCAAGTCATGATGCGCTGCGCGATGATATGCCGGTCACGGCATTCCGCCTGGAAGGTGACAAGGGTCCTGAATACTGGATGGGCCTGACGAATTTTTACGCGATTACGCGTTATAACCGCAGCGTGATGTACGCCATGGCCGTACATCAACTGTCTGAACAGCTGGTCCAAGCACGGGGCGTCAAGTAATGCGGGCATTGCCTATGAATAAACCCCTGAAGCTGATGGCATTCGCCGCGTTGACGGTGCTGGTCGCCAGTTGTTCGACCAGCCGCTCGCCGACGCCGAAGTCTGCTCCCACCACCGCGGTGCGCGCAACGCCAGGTCTGGACATCAACCGCGCCCACAAAGACGGTGCGCCATGGTGGGACGTCGACGTATCACGCATTCCTGATGCGACGCCGACCCTGCACAGCGGTCCTTATAAAGCCAACCCGTATACCGTGTTGGGCAAGACGTATTTCCCGCAGCAGGACTCCAAAACCTACGTCGCGTCGGGCACGGCGTCCTGGTACGGCACCAAATTCCACGGCCAGAACACCGCCAACGGCGAGGTCTATGACCTGTACGGCATGAGTGCCGCGCACAAGACGTTGCCGCTGCCGAGTTACGTTCGGGTGACCAACCTGGACAACAACAAGACCGTGGTCCTGCGCGTCAACGACCGCGGACCGTTCTACTCTGACCGAATCATCGACTTGTCCTATGCCGCCGCCAAGAAGCTCGGTTATGCCGAAACCGGCACGGCGCGGGTCAAGGTCGAAGGCATCGATCCGCAGCAATGGTGGGCCGCCAAAGGGCGTCCGGCACCGTTGATGCTCAACGAGCCGAAAATCGCGCAAAATAACGCCCCGGTGATCACGGCTTCGGCCGGCACCGTTGAACAATGGACGCCACCGCCGCAGCAACACGCCGCGGCCGTCGTACCTGTGCCGATCGATGCAAAAAAAAACGCTTCTGCACCAGCCTCTGGCCAGTATCTGCAGGTGGGCGCGTTCGCCAACCCGGACGCTGCAGAACTCCTGAGATCGAAGCTCAGCGGGATGGTGAGCGCTCCGGTGTTCATCAGCTCGATCGTGCGTAACCAACAGACACTGCATCGGGTTCGCCTGGGGCCGATCGGCTCGCCGGGTGAAATCCAGCAAGTGCAGAACAGCGTGCGCCTGGCCAATCTCGGTTCGCCGAGCCTGGTCACCGCCGAGTAACACGTAGTACTTGATTGAAGGTTCACTTGCGGTCTTGGGGGGTGAACCTGGTTGTTGGCTCGTTTTAGAACAAAAGCCCGGCAAGGGTTCTGAGTGAACAACTGAACACGCGATGGCCCGTTAGAAGGTCATCTGATTAGTTTTGCCTCTGGGCAGTTTCCATTAGCGATTTCGAGAGACGGATGAACATCACCACCTTTGCCAAACGCCTGTGCCTGCTAGTCCCGCTGCTCCTCTCGCCTGCCGCCTTTGCGGTCGAGATGATGCCTTCGCCACCGCAACTGGCCGCCAAATCCTATGTGCTCATGGATGCCAGCAGCGGCAACGTGCTGGTGGAGAACAACGGTGACCAGCGTCTGCCACCGGCCAGCCTGACCAAGCTGATGACCGCGTACATCGCGACCCTGGAAATCCGTCGTGGCCAGATCGGTGAAAACGATCCGGTGACCGTCAGCGAAAACGCCTGGCGTACCGGCGGTTCGCGGATGTTCATCAAGGTCGGCTCGCAAGTCACCGTCAGCGACTTGCTGCACGGCATCATCATCCAGTCGGGCAACGACGCCAGTGTTGCGTTGTCCGAGCACATCGCCGGCAGCGAAGACGCGTTCGCCGACATGATGAACAAAACCGTGGCCGACCTGGGCATGACCAACAGCCACTTCATGAACCCGACCGGTCTGCCGAACCCTGAGCACTATTCGTCGGCTCACGACATGGCTGTGCTGGCCCGCGCGATCATCCACGAAGACCCGGCTCACTACGCGATCTACTCGCAGAAAGAGTTCTTCTGGAACGGCATCAAGCAGCCTAACCGTAACCTGCTGCTGTGGCGCGACAAGACCGTCGACGGTCTGAAAACCGGCCACACCGACGAAGCCGGCTACTGCATGGTGTCTTCGGCCGTACGTGATGGCATGCGCCTGATCGCCGTGGTGTTCGGCACCAACAGCGAAGTGGCGCGTGCCTCTGAGACCCAGAAGCTGTTGACTTACGGTTTCCGCTTCTTCGAAACCCAGACCTTCTACCAGAAAGGTGCCGAGCTGGCTCAGGCGCCTGTCTGGAAAGGCACCACCAACCAGGTCAAGGCCGGCCTGGCCCAAGACCTGACCATGACCCTGCCCAAAGGCCAGCTGAAAAAGCTCGCCGCCAGCATGACCATGAACCCGCAACTGATTGCGCCAATCGCCAAGGGCGACGTGATCGGTAAAGTCGAAGTGAAGCTGGACGACAAGGTGGTGCACAGCGCCGACCTGATCGCCCTCGACGCGGTCGACGAGGGTGGTATCTTCCGCCGCATGTGGGATAGCATCCGTCTATTCTTCTACGGCTTGTTCAACTGAATTAGTGTGGACTCGCATGGCCCCGTTCCAATCCGGAGCGCGGCCATGTCCGTTGCCACGGCTTACGAGGCCGTTACGCCATGACAGACACCGAAGTAAAGGCGCCAAAAATCGAATTTCCCTGTGCTGATTACCCGATCAAGGTAATCGGCGACACCGGTGTGGGTTTCAAGGACACGATCATCGCGATCCTTGAGAAACACGCCACCGTTGACCACAAGACCCTGGCCGAGCGCCAGAGTACCAACGGCAAGTACACGACCATCCAGCTGCACATCATCGCCACCGGTCAAGAGCAGCTGTACGACATCAACAGCGAGTTGCGGGCCACCGGTTTCGTGCACATGGTGCTGTGATGTCTGGCACGCTGGGCTTTCGCGAGCTTGGCCAGATGGCTTACGAGCCGGTCTGGCATGCCATGCAACGCTTCACCAACGAACGCGGCAGCGATGCCGCGGACGAGATCTGGCTGGTCGAGCACCCGCCGGTATTCACCCAGGGCCAGGCCGGCAAGGCTGAACACTTGTTGCTGCCGGGGGATATTCCGGTGGTGCAGGTCGATCGCGGTGGTCAAGTGACTTACCATGGCCCCGGCCAATTGGTGGCTTACCTGTTGCTTGACGTGCGCAAGTTGGGTTTCGGTGTGCGTGACCTGGTCACCCGCATGGAACACTGTCTGATTGAGCTGTTGGCCAGTTACGGCGTCACGGCCGCGGCCAAGCCGGATGCCCCGGGTGTCTACGTCGACGGGGCGAAAATCGCTTCTCTGGGTCTGCGGATCCGCCACGGTTGCTCCTTTCATGGCCTGGCCCTGAACGTGGATATGAACCTGGAACCGTTTCGACGGATTAATCCCTGCGGCTACGCCGGGCTGGCGATGACCCAGCTGAGCGATCACGCAGGATCGATTGAATTTGCCGAGGTAAGTGCCCGGCTGCGCGCGCAGCTCGTCAAACACCTCGACTATGCTGAGCAGACGACCCTAACGGGCGGAATCGACTGATATGACTACTGATGCAGTGCAAACCATGATCCCGACGCTGGATGTTACCGAGCGTCCGGCCCCGCGTGCCAAGGTTGAAGCCGGCGTCAAGCTGCGCGGCGCCGAGAAGGTTGCACGTATCCCGGTGAAGATCATTCCGACCACCGAACTGCCGAAGAAACCCGACTGGATTCGCGTGCGCATCCCGGTTTCGCCGGAAGTCGACCGCATCAAGGCCCTGCTGCGCAAACACAAGCTGCACAGTGTGTGCGAAGAAGCGTCCTGCCCGAACCTGGGCGAGTGCTTCTCCGGCGGCACCGCGACCTTCATGATCATGGGTGACATCTGCACCCGTCGCTGCCCGTTCTGCGACGTCGGCCATGGTCGTCCGAAGCCTCTGGACGTCAACGAGCCGCAAAGCCTGGCCATTGCCATCGCCGACCTGAAACTGAAATACGTGGTGATCACCTCGGTTGACCGCGACGACCTGCGCGACGGCGGTGCCCAGCACTTTGCCGACTGCATCCGCGAGATCCGCAAATTGTCGCCGAACGTGCAGCTCGAAACCCTGGTCCCGGATTACCGTGGCCGCATGGACGTCGCGCTGGACATCACCGCTGCCGAGCCGCCGGATGTGTTCAACCACAACCTGGAGACCGTGCCGCGCCTGTACAAGGCCGCGCGTCCGGGTTCGGATTACCAGTGGTCGCTGACCCTGCTGCAACGCTTCAAGCAGATGATGCCGCACATTCCGACCAAGTCCGGCCTGATGCTGGGTCTGGGCGAGACCGACGAAGAAGTCATCGAAGTCATGAAGCGCATGCGCGAACACGACATCGACATGCTGACCCTGGGCCAGTACCTGCAACCGTCCCGCAGCCACTTGCCGGTGCAGCGTTTCGTGCACCCGGACGTGTTCGCCTGGTTCGCCGAGGAAGGTTACAAGATGGGCTTCAAAAACGTCGCTTCCGGCCCGCTGGTACGTTCCTCGTACCACGCCGACGAGCAGGCGAAGCTGGTCAAGGCCGAGCTGATGTCCTCCTGATACCGGCGACGTAGAAAGAGCCCGCAAGGATATTTTGTCTTGCGGGCATTTTAATGCCCGGCCTACACCCATTACAGTTTTTTCCTGCAACCTGCGGGTCGACTGACCTCTTCTGTTTGTCCCCGTTCCTGACTACTGTGTGCTTATCGTTTTCACACAGGGAGATTCATGGATGACTGTTAGACCCACCCACACGCTTTGTCCTCATGCGCCTGTTCCGGCCTTGCCGTCGCAAGGGTTGATCGGTGTCATCGCACCCGCCGGTCCAGCAGCGCTGGACACCGACAAAGCCATCGCCTGGATGCGCGCGCGCGGTTATTCGGTGCGGGTGTATCCCGGCGTGTACGAGCGGGATGGTTACCTGGCCGGTAGCGACGAAGTGCGGCTCAATGACCTGCACGCCGCATTTGCCGACAGCGAGGTCGAGGCAATCATCTGTCTTCGCGGCGGTTACGGTACGCCGCGATTGCTTGATCGCATCGACTTCGAGCTATTGCGCAACAACGCCAAGCCATTCATCGGCTACAGCGACATCACCGCGCTGCACCTGGCAATCAGCCGTTACGCGGGCTTCGTGACCTTCCATGGTCCGATGCTTAACGCGGATCTGTTGGGCGAAAAGCAAAAGCCGACCGAGTCGTCGTTTTTCAATATGCTCAGGGGGCAGATGAAGGCGGGCAGTGTGCTGACGCACCCGGTGGCTTACCCGTTGACCGCCCTTGAGCCTGGTGTCGCTCACGGGCGCTTGCTGGGGGGCAATCTGTCGATGATTGCCGCGACCATGGGCACGCCTTATGAAATGGATGCCGAGGGTGTCATTCTGTTCATCGAAGATATCAACGAGCCGCTGTATCGCATTGATCGGCTGCTGACCCATCTGCGACTGGCCGGCACGCTGCACAAGCTGCGCGGGGTGCTGGTGGGGGATGTAGCGGGCGTTGATGTCGCGGCGCTGGAACGCTTGCTCAAGCAGACCTTCGCGCCGTTGCGGATACCGGTGTTGTCCGGGTGGCGCAGCGGGCATTGCGATCCGAACCTGACGTTGCCGATGGGGGCGTTGGTGAGGCTGGATGCGGGGAACAAGGAATTGGTGTTGGAGCAGGATGTGGTGATCAAGGCTTAGAGCTTGGTTGCCTGACAGTCAGTCATCGCGGGCAAGCCCGCTCCCACAGGGATAGCGACTGACCTGTGGGAGCGGGCTTGCCCGCGAAAGCGGCATCAGCCATACGGCTATCTATCGGTTGCGCAAACCTTCGAGCAACTTGTGCGTCGGATACCCATCCGCCGGCCAGCCCAACGTCTGCTGTGCACTGCGGATCGCCTTGCGGGTATTGGCGCCGATGATGCCGTCGGCAGTGCCCGCATCGTAGTTCTGCGCGCTCAGCAGGCTTTGCAGTTCGATCCGCTCGGTGCGGCTCAGCGGCATATCATCTTTCGGCCAGGTACCGCTGATCAGGCCAGCACCGTTGAAACGCTCGGATAACAGGCTGACAGCCAACGCGTAGGACGACGAGTTGTTGTACTTGAGGATCGCACGGAAGTTATCCAGGACCAGGAACGCCGGGCCGCGATAACCGGCCGGCAGCAGCAGGGCCGCGGACAGCTGTTCGGAACCAGGCGGAACCTGGGCGCCATTGGGCAGGGCGACACCGAGTTGCAGCCATTCGGCAACACTCTTGCGAATCGTGCCATCGGCCAGAACGTAGTTGAAGCTACCGGGCAGTTGTACTTCGAAGCCCCACGGCTGGCCTTTCTGCCAGCCCGAGCTTTGCAGGTAGTGCGCGGTCGAGGCCAGTGCATCGGCAGGGCTGCCCCAGATGTCGCGCCGGCCGTCACCGTCGAAGTCCACGGCGTGGGTGTTGTAGGTGGTCGGGATGAACTGGGTCTGGCCCATGGCCCCGGCCCAGGAACCGAGCATCGCCTCCGGTTCGATATCACCCTGTTGCAGGATTTGCAGTGCGGCAATCAATTGCGCGTGGGCGAACCCGGGACGCCGGCCTTCATAGGCCAGGGTCGCCAGGGAGTTGATCACCGACTTGCTGCCCTGGAACTGACCGAAGTTGCTCTCCATGCCCCACACCGAAACCAGTGCCTGACGATCGACGCCATAGCGCTGCTCGATGCTTTGCAGGATGTCGGCATATTGGCCGACCAGCGCCTGGCCTTTGCGTACCCGCAGCGGCGAAAGGGCGCCGTCGAGGTACTCCCACACCGGGCGGGAAAATTCCGGTTGGCTGCGGTCGGCGCGGATCACGCTGGTGTCCAGGCTGACATTGGCAAAGGCGCGGTCGAACAGATCGGCGCGGATGCCGGCGGCCAGCGCATCCCGGCGAAAACCCGCCTGCCATTCGGCGAAGGTCTGGGTCGGCTGGATGTCGAGGTTGTCACCGGTCGGCACCACGGGAGGGATCACCGCAGGGGCTGTCGCGACGGGGAGGGTCTGAAGCGGTTGGGCGTCGGCGGCGGTCGGTTTTTCCGCGCAGGCGACTAGCAAAATGAGGCTGGAGGCAGCTATCAGTTGGCGAACGTGCCAACGACGGGAAAGACAAAGGGGCATGCACAGGTCCAGGGAATACGAATCAGGTGCAGACCTTAACATGTTGAGCGATTGCTTGCCTTTCAGGCCGCCAGAAAGTAAGAAGCCTCCCAGTTGTCAGACTGGAAGGCTTCGCGGCGGTAGCTGCCTTTGCCTTTGCCGGCTCGTTCCTGACGGCTGCGGAACAGTGGCTGGGCGATGATGGACTTGGCCTTGTTCGGGCCATTTTTCGATGGCTTTTTGCTCATGGACGGATCTCTTGAGTGAGGGATTTTGCGGGGAAAATGATCTGCCGAAGTGGTGGTTTTGTCTATAAGGCAAATTTTTCCGACACATTGTGTGTGTTTGCACCGTTCATAGGTCGGCAACCCCTCCCCCGAATGAGTGGATTGCCGTATAACGAATGACTTTCGCGTGTTTGGTAATAAAGGACCCCCAATAAAAGCTGATGAAGACTCCAAAACGCATTGAACCCCTGATCGAGGACGGTCTGGTCGACGAGGTGCTGCGCCCACTCATGAGTGGTAAAGAAGCAGCTGTTTACGTGGTGCGCTGCGGTAACGAGTTACGTTGCGCGAAGGTCTACAAGGAGGCGAATAAACGCAGTTTTCGTCAGGCGGCCGAGTATCAGGAAGGTCGCAAGGTACGCAACAGCCGTCAGGCCCGAGCGATGGCCAAGGGCTCCAAGTTCGGCAAGAAAGAAACCGAAGACGCCTGGCAGAATGCCGAAGTGGCGGCATTGTTCCGTCTGGCCGGTGCGGGCGTTCGGGTGCCCAAGCCTTACGACTTCCTGGAAGGCGTGCTGCTAATGGAGCTGGTCGCCGATGAATATGGCGATGCCGCACCACGCCTGAACGACGTCGTGCTGGAGCCGGACCAGGCGCGCGAATACCACGCGTTCCTGATTTCGCAGATCGTGCTGATGTTGTGTACCGGTCTGGTGCACGGTGACTTGTCGGAATTCAACGTGCTGCTGACCCCGACCGGTCCAGTGATCATCGACTTGCCGCAGGCGGTGGATGCGGCGGGTAACAACCACGCGTTCAGCATGCTGGAGCGGGATGTGGGCAACATGGCGTCCTACTTCGGGCGGTTTGCCCCGGAGTTGAAGAAGACCCGGTACGCCAAGGAAATGTGGGCGCTGTACGAAGCCGGCACCCTGCACCCGGCCAGTGCTTTGACCGGTGAGTTCGACGAGCCGGAAGAGATGGCTGACGTTGGCGGCATCCTGCGCGAAATCGAGGCCGCACGCCTCGATGAAGAACGCAAGCAGGCGGTACGCGCCGCAGACGACGCGCCACCAGGCAAGACCGAAGAACCGCCTCCGCCCTGGATGCAGTGACAGGTCAATAAAAAACCCGGCTTCGGCCGGGTTTTTTGTGCAGAACGCAAACTCCTCGTAGGGGTTCGCTCCCCACATTCAAGGATTGATGGCGTTCAGGCGCGAGCAGTCGCGGCGCAGCAGCCCGACTCAAGATTTTTGAGGATCGGGCAATCGGGACGGTGATCGCCCTGGCAGTGCTCGACCAGGTCCTGCAGCGTGTCGCGCAGTTGGCCAAGCTCGAGGATCTTGCGGTCCAGTTCCTCGATATGCTGCCGGGCCAGCGCCTTGACGTCGGCGCTGGCGCGTTGACGGTCCTGCCAGAGGGTCAGCAATTTGCCGACCTCTTCCAGTGAAAATCCCAGGTCGCGGGAGCGCTTGATGAACGCCAGGTTGTGCAGGTCGTCGTCGCCATACACTCGATAGCCACTGTCGGTACGATGGGCGGCCTTCAGCAGGCCGATGGATTCATAATAACGAATCATCTTGGCGCTCAGTCCGCTCTGGCGGGCCGCTTGGCCGATGTTCATGGGTGTTCCTCCAGTTCCTTGGGCTTCCAGGTTTTCAACAGTAGCGCATTGCTCACCACGCTGACGCTCGACAACGCCATGGCCGCGCCGGCGAGCACCGGGTTGAGCAAGCCTGCGGCTGCCAGCGGAATGCCGATCAGGTTGTAGACGAAGGCCCAGAACAGATTCTGCCGGATCTTCGCGTAGGTCTTGCGGCTGATGTCCAGCGCCGCCGGCACCAGCCGTGGATCACCGCGCATCAACGTGATTCCGGCGGCGTGCATGGCCACGTCGGTGCCGCCGCCCATGGCGATGCCGATGTCGGCAGCCGCCAGGGCGGGGGCATCGTTGATGCCGTCGCCGACCATTGCCACGACCCCGGTTTTCTTGAGTGTGGCGACGGTGGCGGCTTTGTCGGCCGGCAGCACTTCGGCGTGGACATCTTTAATGCCGAGCGCCTCGGCGACCACGTTGGCACTGCCGCGATTGTCGCCGGTCAGCAGGTGGCTGCTGATGTTGCGTGCGCGCAGTTGTTGCACCGCTTGCAGCGCGCCGGCCTTGAGGGTGTCACCGAAGGCGAACAAGCCCAGTACTTTCGGTTCGGGACTTTGCTCGATCAGCCAGGACAGGGTCCGGCCTTCGGTTTCCCATGCGCTTGCGCGCTCAGCCAATGGACCGGCGCTCAAACCGCTCTCTTCCAGCAGGCGCCGATTGCCCAGCGCCAGCCGCCGACCCTCGAGGGTGCCGGCAATGCCGCGCCCGGTCAGGGACTGGCTGTCACTGACATCGGCCACATTCAAGCCACGTTCGGCGCAAGCGTCCAGCACGGCCTTTGCCAACGGATGTTCACTGCCGCGCTGCAGCGCCCCGGCCTTTTGAAGCAGAGCGGCTTCGTCAGCGTCGATCGCGCTCAAATGGGCAATGCGCGGCGCACCCGAGGTCAGCGTGCCGGTCTTGTCGAACACCACCGCGCTGACTTCATGGGCACGCTCCAGCGCTTCGGCGTCCTTGATCAGAATCCCGTAGCGCGCCGCCACACCGGTGCCGGCCATGATCGCCGTCGGCGTGGCCAGCCCGAGTGCGCAAGGGCAGGCAATCACCAACACCGCAACGGCGTTGATCAGCGCCGTTTCCATGGGCGCCCCATACAGCCACCAACCGATCAAGGTCGCCAACGCGATCAGCAACACCGTAGGGACGAATACCTGGCTGACTTTATCCACCAGTTTCTGGATCGGCGCCTTCGCCGCTTGAGCGTCTTCCACCAGGCGGATGATCCGTGCCAGTACCGTTTCCGCGCCCAGGGCCTGGGTGCGAACCAGCAACCGGCCTTCGCCATTGATGGCGCCGCCGGTGACCTTGTCGCCGGGCTGTTTCGGCACCGGCAGGCTTTCGCCGCTGATCAGTGCTTCGTCGGCGTGGCTCTGGCCTTCGATGACTTCGCCGTCCACCGGGAAGCGTTCGCCGGGTTTGACCATGACCAGATCGTTGAGGCGCAAGGCGCTGATGGCTACGTCCTGCTCACGACCGTCGATCACTTGAATCGCTCGCTCCGGACGCAAGGCTTCGAGGGCGCGGATGGCGCTGGCGGTCTGGCGCTTGGCGCGGCTTTCCAGGTATTTGCCCAGCAACACCAGCGCAATCACCACCGCCGAGGCTTCGAAGTACAGGTGCGGCGTGCGCCCGGCGGCGGTGGCCCATTCGTAAAGACTCAAGCCATAACCGGCGCTGGTGCCCAAGGCCACCAGCAAATCCATGTTGCCGGCACCGGCACGCACGGCTTTCCACGCGGCGATATAAAAACGCGCACCGAAGACGAATTGCACGGGCGTCGCCAGCGCAAATTGCACCCAGGCCGGGAGCATCCAGTGCACGCCGAAGGGTTGCAGCACCATTGGCAACACCAGCGGCAGGGCGAGGACGATCGCCATGATCAAGGCCCACCGCTCGCGGTGCAGACGCTGTTGCTGATGGTCGGTTGGCGGGTGTTCGACTTCCCGGACGCTGGCGCCGTAACCCGCTTTGGTCACGGCGGCGATCAAAGCCTGTGGATCGATCTGGCCGAGTAACTCGAGGTGGGCGCGTTCGTTGGCCAGGTTGACGCTGACACGCTTCACCCCCGGCACCTTCGCCAGCGCACGTTCGACCCGGCCGACACAGGAAGCGCAGGTCATGCCGTCGATGCTCAACTCCAGGGTCTGCTGCGGTACGCTGTAGCCGGCTTGCTGCACGGCGTCCATCAATGCCGGCAGGCTGTCGCCGGGCGCTTGAACCCGGGCCTGCTCGGTGGCGAGGTTGACGCTGACGGCACTGGCGCCGATGACTTTGCTCAAGGCACGCTCGACACGCCCGGCGCAACTGGCGCAGGTCATGCCGGCAATCGGCAGATCGAAAGTGGTGGATTCGGACATCGGTCGCGCTCCCTGTAGAAGATGCCTACAGGATCAACCTTGCCATGCGGGCAAGGTCAAGCGCCATGATTCAGATCAAAAGATCGTCCGAACGCGGCCCGAGCCTGCGGCAGCTCCTACAGGATTGGGTTCACACGCGGTCAATGTAGGAGCTGCCGCAGGCTGCGATCTTTTAACAGGCAACTCAATACTCTAAAGCCGCAGGCTTCAAATACATCCCCTCCTGCGTCATCGCAATCCGGAACTTCAATACATCCCCGGCCTTGAGCGTAACGTTCTGTGAGCCCGGCGCCAGCATCCCCGGGTTGCACCCCGGGGCCTGTCCCGGCAGCAGTTTCAAGCGCAGGGACACATTGCCCGGCGGCAGATTGAACGCGGTGCTCTGTTCCTGGAACAGCCGCGCTGCCAACAGGTCCTGAATGTACACGCCGATCTCGCAGGAGGTCGCGATTTCCAGGCGCTCGCGGGAGATGATCAGCACGCCATAGTCCTCCCCGGCGGCGTGTACCGCAGGTGTCGCGGCAAACAGGCTGATGAAGCCAAGCAGGCTGAGAGCTGACCAGCGCATGGCTGAACCTCCTGAAGTCGAATCACTGATGGGCGCAGCTTGGCCGAGCGCGGCGATGATTGCCAGTCCGGCAGTACCTGCAGAACTTGACCTTGCCATGGTGGCAAGCTCCAGACTGCTCGCAATCCACTCAAAGGAGTTCTCCCATGCAAGTGTTCAACGTTCAAGGCATGTCTTGCGGTCACTGCGTCAAAGCCATCACTCAGGCGCTGCAAGCGAAGGATCCGGCGGCTAGCGTACGGGTCGATCTGGCGGCGAAAGAAGTCGGGGTAGAGAGTGCGCTGACGGCGGATCAAGTGATCGCGCTGATGACCGAAGAAGGCTACGAAGCGAAAGTCGCCTGAGGTCAAGTGCAACCCCCCCTGTAGGAGCTGGCTTGCCAGCGAAGAGGCCATAACATTCAACATACGTGTTGGCAGTTACGCCGCCTTCGCTGGCAAGCCAGCTCCTACAGGGCGATGTGCATTCATCGAGTGATTTTTAATAGTTAGCGACCTAACAGAATGTTCAAGGGGGCCATGCGCGGCTAGACTGTGGGGCTGCCGACCTGTCCCACTGGATGCCTGATGAACTTTCGTACCATTTTGATTCTTGGCGCCCTCAGCGCCTTCGGCCCGCTGGCGATCGATTTCTACTTGCCGGCCTTCCCGGCAATGGCGCTCGCGTTTGGCACCGATGAACAGCACGTTCAAATCACCCTGGCGGCCTATTTTCTCGGCTTGTCCATCGGTCAACTGGCCTATGGCCCGGTGGCGGATCGCTTCGGGCGACGCATTCCCTTGCTGACCGGTGTCGGCCTGTTCACTGCCGCCTCCCTGGCCTGCGCGTTTGCGCCGAACCTGGAATGGCTGATCGGTGCGCGCTTCGTTCAGGCCCTGGGTGGTTGCGCGGGGATGGTGATCTCCCGCGCGGTGGTCAGCGATAAATGCGATGCGGTGGGTTCGGCGAAGGTCTTTTCGCAACTGATGCTGGTGATGGGGCTGGCCCCCATTCTGGCACCCATGCTGGGTGGGCTGTTGGTCAACACCACCGGCTGGCAGTCGATCTTTCTCGTGTTGACCTTTTTCAGTGCGCTGGTGGGACTGGCTGTCGCCCTCGGGCTGCCGGAAAGCATGCCCGCCCATGTGCCACGCCAACCGTTGTCCGGGGCGCTGCGTCAGTACGCTCGGCTGTTGGCGGATCCGGTGTTTCTCGGCCACGCCCTGACAGGTGGCATCGCCATCGCCGGGATGTTTTCCTACATTGCCGGCTCACCCTTTGTGTTTATCAAACTCTATGGCGTGCCGGCCGAGCATTTCGGCTGGTTGTTCGGTGCCAATGCGGCGGGATTCATCCTGGTGGCGCAGGTCAATGCACGCATGCTGGCCAAGCGTGGCCCGGCGTTTCTGCTGACCCGCACGGTCTGGATCTACCTCGGTGCCGGCCTGGCGCTGCTGGCCGTCACTTCAATGCACACCGCGCAACTGTGGCCACTGCTGATTCCACTGTTCATCTGCATCTCCAGCCTGGGTTGCATCCTGCCTAACGCCTCGGCCTGTGCCATGAGCGGGCAGGGCGCCCGGGCCGGCAGTGCGTCGGCGATGCTCGGTTGCCTGCAGTTCAGCGTCGCCGCCGGAGCTGCGGCGTTGGTGGGTGCTTTGCACGATGGCAGCGCCGTGCCGATGGCCATGGTCATCAGTCTGTGCGGGATTCTGGTGGTGAGCGTGGCGATGCTCACCCGACGTTTGCAAAATGCCCGGGCACTGGCGCAAGCCCAGGTCTGAGGACAGGCTCAGCCAGCCGCGCGTTGCTGCTGGTCGGGAAATTGATGGGGCGCGTGCAAGCGCGCTTCAAGGGTTCGGGTGAAGGCGCGAGCTTCGGCTTCGCTACGGAAGGTCACGGCATGTTGGTCCAGGCGGACCTGCCACTGGGATTTTGCCAATTCTTTTATCAGGATCTTCATTGCTGACCTCCTTTATGTAAAAGATTGCTTTGCAGTGGCCACGATTGTAGACCTGAATACGGTCGCAATTGTGACAACGGTCAACTCTCTGACTGACGGTTTTAGCGCGCAAGACCGCGGCCTGCAGCCGCTCCTGCATTGATCGATGTGTATCCGAATATTTCGGATGTTCACTGATCCTGTAGGAGCTGCCGCAGCCTGCGATCAATTGATTTTCAGGTTTTAAATCTTCAGAACCCTTCCAGCACAATCTTTCCCCTTGAGTTACCACTTTCCAGCAGCTCATGGGCACGGCGCAGGTTGGCCGCGTTGATCGTACCGAAATGCTCGCCTACCGTGGTTTTCAGCGTCCCGGCGTCGATCAGCTGCGCGACGCGATTGAGCAGTTCGTGTTGCTCGATCATGTCCGCGGTCTCGAACAGTGAGCGGGTGTACATGAACTCCCAGTGCAGCGACAGGCTCTTGCGCTTGAGCTTGGTCACGTCGAGGGCCTTCGGGTCATCGATCAGCGCCAGTTTGCCTTGTGGCGCCAGCGCCTCGATCAGTTGATCCAGGTGATGATCAGTCTGGGTCAGGCTGGCCACATGGGTGACCTGCTCGATGCCGGCACGTTTGAGTTCTTCGCTCAGCGGCTGACTGTGATCGATCACCAGATCGGCGCCCAGCTCGCTGACCCAGCTTCGGGTTTGCGCACGGGAGGCGGTGCCGATGACTTTCAGTCCGGTCAGCCGGCTGGCCAGTTGAGTCAGGATCGACCCGACTCCGCCGGCCGCTCCGACGATCAACAGGCTCTGACCTTCATCGGTCTGGCCTTCGTGCACTTGCAAGCGTTCGAACAGCAGTTCCCAGGCAGTAATGGCGGTCAACGGCAGCGCGGCGGCTTCGGCGAAACCCAGGGATGTGGGCATATGGCCGACGATCCGCTCATCCACCACATGCAGCTCACTGTTGCCGCCGGCGCGAGCGATGGATCCGGCATAGAACACCTTGTCGCCTGCCTTGAACAAGGTCACTTCACTGCCGACGGCCTTGACCACGCCCGCCACGTCCCAGCCCAGCACTTTTGGCATGCCACCTTCCGGCTGGACGTTCTGGCGGACTTTGGTATCGACCGGGTTGACCGAGATGGCTTTGACTTCCACCAACAGGTCGCGCGGACCGGCAACCGGTTCCGGCAGTTCGATGTCCTGCAGGGAGGTCTCGTCGCTGATTGGCAGGGAGGCGTAATAAGCAATGGCTTTCATGGAGGACTCCGAAAATTGATAACAGAACGATCAGGCCAGGATGCGCAGGCGCTTGAGTTCGAAGTGTTCGAGGAAATCGCCGGCCCTGGCCCGAAAATTCTGGATATGCGCGCTGGCGTCATGGGCTTGCAGGGCCTCGTCGCTGCTCCACTGTTCGATCATGTAGAAGGCCAGCGGATTGGCGAGGTCCTGATGCAGATCGTATTGACCGCAACCGGCCTCGGCACGGGTGGGTTCCAGCAGCGCTTGTAAGTGCTGTTCGAGGGCGCCCTGCTGGCCGGCTTTGGCGATCAGGGTGGCAATGGCGGTAAACGGCTGGGACATATTCGACTCCGTGAGAGGGGGGTGATTTCGATGGGCAGATGATTGGCTATTTCTACGCAAGATAAAACCCGCTAAAAGAGCAGTCTCTTTCAATATTTTTTTGATAATCGAGGCTGGAAATGCTGCGTTTCGATGATTTGCAATTGTTCGTCCGGGCAGCGGACCTGGGCAGTCTGTCGGCGGCGGCGCGCGGGATGGACATGTCCGCTGCGGTGGCCAGCGCGGCGTTGAAGCGTATCGAACAGCAACTCGGCGCCCGTTTGCTCGCCCGTTCCACACGCAGCCTGCGCCTGACCGCCGAGGGCGAGGGGTTTCTCGAATACGCCCGGGCGGCGTTGAGCAATCTCGACGAGGGTCGCCGGTTGTTGGCCGGTAGTCAGGATCAGGTCAGTGGGATCTTGCAGCTGTCGGCGCCTTCGGATTTCGGTCGAAACCTGCTGCTGCCGTGGCTCGACGAGTTTCAGCGCGAGCATCCCGGACTCACGGTGCGCCTGCTACTGGGGGACCGCATCGCCGACCTGTTCCGCCAACCGGTGGACATAGCCCTCAGGTACGGCGAGCCGGAAGACTCGAGCCTGGTGGCGCTACCCATCGCCCCGCAGAATCGCCGCGTTCTTTGCGCCGCCCCGAGTTACCTGGCTCGGCAGGGTGAGCCACGACAGCTTGAGCAATTGGCGCAACACAATTGCCTGCTGTTCATGCTCGGCAGCCGGGTCCACGATCACTGGAGTTTTCATGACGGCAAACGCGAGGTCAGCCTGACGGTCAGCGGTGATCGCTTCAGCGATGATGCCGATGTGGTGCGACTGTGGGCTGTCGCGGGTGCCGGAATCGCCTACAAATCCTGGCTTGATGTCGCCGCCGATGTGCTGGCGGGTCGGTTAAAGGTGCTGATGCCGGAGCTGCAATGTGAGCGCGCACCACTGAATCTGCTGTGCGCCCATCGCGCGCAATTGAGTAAACCGGTGAACCTGTTGCGGGAAATGCTCGTCAGCCGCTGCGCCAGTTCAAGTAGTCAATTTCCGACGTTCTCGGGCGAAGGTCATTAGTCGCAGGAAAATAGCGAAATTTCCCTCAGGAACTATCACCACCCCAGGGTTACGCAGGACAGGATCCAGCGATTAACCCGCTTATACTATGCCATTGAGCAGTAGACGAAACGATTCAACAGGGAGTGAATACATGGAACATGCACCTTGCATCAGCCAGATCGCCGCATTGCTGGCTGACCCAAAGCGCAGCGCAATGATGTGGGCTTTGATGGACGGCTCGGCGCGACAATCCGAAGAGCTGGCATTGCTGGCCGGCGTGTCACCGTCTTCGGCCAGTGCCCACCTGGGGCGTCTGTCCGCCGGTGGTCTGTTGAAAGTCGAAATTCGCGGGCGCAAGCGGTTTTTTCGGCTTGCCGCACCCGAAGTCGCTGCTGCTATAGAAGCATTGGCCAGTGCGACGATTGCCAGCACACCCCAGGACCTCCCGGCTATTTTCAAACGCAATACACCCCTCTCCAGGACTCAGGCAGCGCCTTCGCCATTGTTGCGCGCCAGGCTGTGCAACGATCATCTGGGCGGTACTTTGGCCGCCGACCTCTACCAGCGACTGCTGAATGCGGGCTGGATCGAACAGTTCGATCAGCGGGTGTCGATCACTCACAAGGGCGCCACGCAACTGGCAATACGCGGAGTGTTCGTCCAGGCGCTGGCGAACAGCACCAGCGGAGCCGCCTGCGCTTGTCCTGACTGGAGCGAAAGACGTCCGCACATGGGCGGTTCACTGGGCGCGGCGTTGCTGCAATTGTTCATGCAGTCTGGTTGGGTGAGCGTGTCCAATGATTCGCCAGCTGTGCAAATCACCGCTGCAGGGCAGCGGGAAATTCATCGATTTGCCAAGGAGACCGAGCTGCAGGTGGTGCTGTAGGAGCTGCGGTGCGGCGATCCGACTTGCCAGCGAAGAGGCCATCACATTCAGCATTGATGTTGAATGTGAGTCCGCTTTCGCTGGCAAGCCAGCTCCTACAGGGTTTGCGGTGATGCTTAGGGTTTGACCAGCCGCGCATCCAGGCTGTTCTGCGCCAATCGCCTGGCCTGATCCTGGGTCATGCCCAGATCGGTATACAGCGCGTGGAAGTTCTCGGTCACATACCCACCGAAGTATGCCGGGTCATCCGAGTTCACGGTCACTTTCACGCCGCGTTCCAGCATGTCGAGAATGTTGTGTTGGGACATGTGGTCGAACACGCAAAGCTTGGTGTTCGATAACGGGCACACGGTCAACGGAATCTGTTCGTCGATGATCCGCTGCATCAAGCGCTCGTCTTCGATGGCGCGAACGCCATGGTCGATGCGCTGAATCTTCAGCAGGTCCAGAGCCTCCCAGATGTACTCCGGCGGACCTTCTTCACCGGCGTGGGCGACGGTCAGGAAACCTTCGTGGCGGGCCCGATCGAACACGCGCTGGAACTTGCTCGGCGGGTGACCCATTTCCGAACTGTCCAGGCCAACGGCAACAAACGCATCGCGGAACGGCAGCGCCTGGTCGAGGGTTTTCTCGGCTTGTTCTTCACTCAAGTGGCGCAGGAAGCTCAGGATCAAGCCGCTGGTAATGCCCAGTTGCTGCTCGCCATCCTTGAGCGCGCTGGCGATGCCGTTGAGCACCACTTCGAACGGCACGCCACGGTCGGTGTGGGTCTGTGGGTCGAAGAACGGTTCGGTGTGAATCACGTTCTGCGCCTTGCACCGCAACAGATAGGCCCAGGTCAGGTCGTAGAAATCCTGGGAAGTGCGCAACACGTCGGCACCCTGGTAATAGAGGTCGAGAAACTCTTGCAGATTGTTGAAGGCGTACGCCTTGCGCAGGGTTTCGACATCGCCCCACGGCAGGGCGATCTTGTTGCGTTCGGCGAGGGCGAACAGCAGCTCGGGTTCCAGCGAGCCTTCCAGGTGCAGGTGCAGTTCTGCCTTGGGCAGGGCGTTCAGCCAGTCGTACATAGTCTTTTCTCATCAGGTGCAGATGGCGAGCATTCTACAGGTGCCCGAGGCGACAATTGGCAAAACCTGACCAGGCGGTTCATCGAACCGCCGCCTGTTCCCGTCGATAGGCGCAGGTATCGGCGAAACGCGAAACCGCGTGACAGCCATCGCCGGCAAGCCGGTCTCGTTCCCAACAGCAGCGCAGTCCCTGTGGGAGCGGGCTTGCCCGCGAAGAGGCCCGAAAGGCTAATGAAAGTGCCTGGCCTGGCGCGTTTGCCAGCCACAGGTGCGCTAAGGTGTAACGAAACGTTAGCGTCGCCCCGCAGTCAGTAGCTCACCCCACTGATTTCGCCTCACCCGGCAAAAAGGCCCGCAATGCTCACACTCATCAAGCAAGAAAAGTTTCTGCTGCTGGCCCTGATCGCCGCCTCCGTCGCCTATCCGCTGGAGCACTGGATGTTGCACAGCGGCCAGCCCATCGCGCTGACCGCCGGCCTGGTGCTGGTCGCTTTCATTGTCATCGCCTCCATGCGCGTCGCCCATCACGCCGAACTGCTCGCCGAAAAAGTCGGCGATCCCTACGGCACGATGATCCTGACCCTGGCCGCGGTACTGGTGGAAGTGGTGATCCTTGCGATCATGATGAGCAATGAAGCGTCGCCCACACTGGTGCGCGACACGATCTATTCCGCGGTGATGCTCGACATCAACGGCATCCTCGGCCTGGCTGCGTTGATGGGCGGGATCAAGCATGGCGAACAGTCCTACAACGACGACTCGGCACGCAGCTACAGCGTGATGATCCTCACCGCCATGGGCGTGTCCATGGTGGTGCCGGAGTTCATCCCGGAGGCGAACTGGAAACTCTATTCGGCTTTCACCATCGGCGCGATGGTCGTGCTCTACACCCTGTTCCTGCGCATGCAGGTCGGGCCGCATAGCTATTTCTTCAGCTACAGCTATCCGCAAAAACGTCGCAAAAAGGAACCGACCTCAGAGCCGGAGCCGATCAACCTGGCATTGAGTATCGGGACGCTGGTGTTTGGTGTGGTGGTGATCGGCGCATTGGCCGAAGTGATGTCCAAGACCCTCGACCTGGGGCTGGAAGGTTCGGGGGCACCGCCGGTGATCACGGCGATCCTGGTGGCGGCGATTTCCGCGGCACCGGAAATCCTGACGGCGTTGCGCGCGGCGCTGGCCAACCGCATGCAGTCGGTGGTCAACATCGCCATGGGCGCGTCGCTGTCGACGGTGATCCTGACAGTGCCGGTGATGGAAGCGATGGCGCTCTACACGGGCCAGCCATTCCAGATGGCAATGACCCCGGTGCAGACCGTGATGGTCTTTCTCACCCTGATCGTCAGCGCGATCAACCTCAACGATGGCGAAACCAATGCCATCGAAGGGATGACCCACTTTGTATTGTTTGCGACCTTCATCATGTTGTCGCTACTCGGTCTTTAAGAACACACAAAACCTTGTGGGAGCGGGCTTGCCCGCGATGAGGCCCTTACATTCAACATATCTGTTGGCTGACAGACCGCCATCGCGGGCAAGCCCGCTCCCACAGTTTTTTTTGGTGTTGTGTCAGACGCCGGCAATCAACTGCCGAGCCGCCTGACTATGATCCGCAATCAATCCTTTCAGATCCAACCCTTCAACCTGCCCATCAATCACCCGCCACTTGCCGCCCACCATCACCCGATCCGCCCGGTCCGCGCCGCACAGCAACAACGCAGACACCGGATCATGACTGCCGGAGAAACGCAGTTCATCGAGCTTGAACAGCGCCAGATCCGCCTGCTTGCCCACTGCCAGTTCACCGATGTCCGTGCGCCCGAGCAGCTGCGCGGAGCCCTTGGTGGCCCATCCCAGCACCAATTGCGGGGTGATTTTTTCCGCGCCGTAACGCAGCCGCTGGATGTACAGCGCCTGACGGGTTTCGAGCATCATGTTCGAGGCATCGTTGGAGGCCGAACCGTCCACGCCCAGGCCGAGCAAGGCGCCGGCGGCGGTCAGGTCCAGGGTCGGGCAGATGCCGGAAGCCAGGCGCATGTTCGAACTCGGGCAATGGCAAATCCCGGTGCCCGCCGCGCCGAGACGGGCGATTTCATCCGGGTTGAAATGGATACCGTGCGCCAGCCAGGTACGCGGGCCGAGCCAGCCGACGCTGTCCAGGTAATCCACGGTGCGCAGGCCGAAACGCTGCAGGCAGAAGTCTTCTTCGTCGAGGGTTTCTGCCAGGTGGGTGTGCAGGCGCACGTCGAGTTTATTGGCCAGTTCTGCACTGGCCGACATGATTTGCGGGGTCACCGAAAAAGGCGAGCAGGGCGCCAACGCGATCTGGATGTGCGCGCCGTCACCTCGTTCGTGGTACTCGGCGATCAGCCGTTGGCTGTCGGCCAGGATCACTTCGCCTTCCTGCACGGTCTGCTGCGGTGGCAGGCCGCCGTCCTTTTCGCCGAGGCTCATCGAACCGCGAGTGAGCATGGCGCGCATGCCCAGTTCACGAACGCTCTCGACTTGCACGTCGATCGCATTTTCCAGGCCTTGCGGGAACAGGTAATGGTGATCGGCAGCGGTGGTGCAGCCGGACAGCAGCAGCTCGGCCAGCGCGACTTTACTGGCGAGGGCGAGTTTTTCAGGAGTGAGGCGTGCCCAGACCGGGTACAGGGTTTTCAGCCACGGGAACAACGGCTGATTGACCACCGGCGCCCAGGCGCGGGTCAGGGTTTGATAGAAGTGGTGATGGGTGTTGATCAGCCCCGGCAGGATCACATGCTCGCGGGCATCGAATACTTGTCCACAGGGTGCGGAAGGCTGCTGGCCGGCAGCGAGCACTTCGACGATCAAACCGTCTTGCAGCACCAGGCCGCCACGGGCATCGAGGTCATTGGCCGTGAAGATCGCGAGGGGGTTTTTTAACCAGGTACGGGTCGCAGGCATAGTGGCCGGCTCCTCTGAAAATTTGAGTTCAGGGTTGCCAGCTCAGTGTTGCCCTGTCTGCTGATCCAGGGTCGCCGCGGGGGACGAGGTGCGCAGTTTCGAACAAAACTGCGTTGCGGGCAAGCCCACCCCGACCAGACGACGAATGACCCCCCCCGTAGGAGCTGGCTTGCCAGCGAAGGTGTGTCAGTCGACATCAATGTAGCTGACACACCTTCGCTGGCAAGCCAGCTCCTACAGGGGAGAGGCCCGCGGTGTTTACCAGGGAATGGTTTCACCCCTGTAATTCACAAAATGATGCCCGCCCTTGCCAGTGTACGCGTTGACTTGATCAATCAGACCGCGAGTGCTGGTTTGCACATCGATATCCGCGCCTTCACCGCCCATGTCAGTCTTCACCCAACCCGGATGCAGCGACAACACCGTGAGTTTCTGCTCGCCCAACTGCGTCACGAAACTGTTGGTCATGGAGTTCAGCGCCGCCTTGCTGGCCTTGTACAACGCCAGTTCCGGCGCGTCGGGCATGGTCACGCTGCCCAGCACCGAACTCATGAATGCCAGCACGCCGGTCTCTGGGCGAATCTGCCCGGCGAAGCGCTGGGCCAGATTGATCGGGGCCACGGCATTGGTGAAGAACAGCTGACCGACTTCGGCCAGCGTCGCGCCACCCGGTGTTTGAACGTCCGGCCCCTTGACCCCGGCATTGACGAACAACAGGTCGAACACTTCGTTCTTGAGTTGTTGGCTCAGGGCGATCACCGCCTGCTGATCGTCCATGTCGAGTTTCTCGATCCGCACCGCGCCCAACGCCTCCAAGGCTTCGGCGTTCTGTGGGTTGCGCACGGTGGCGGTGACTTGCCAGCCATCGGCCAGCAGGGTTTTCACCAGGCCGAGGCCCAAGCCCCGGGAGGCACCGATGATGAGTGCGGTTTTTGCCGTAGACATGAGTGGTTTCCTTGATAAATGAAGATCACGGATTCAAAGGACAATGCTGCCCGATGCGTTGCTGCAACTCATGGCGCAACGCGTCGAGTTCGGCCATGCGGGTTTCGATCAGCTTGAGCTTGTCTTGCAGCAGTTGCGTGACGGCGCGGTCCGGATCGGGCGACTGCCACAAGGCGGCGACGCTGTTGCCGATTTCACCCAGGGTAAAGCCCAGCCGTTGAGCGGTCTTGATGTACAGCACCAGTTGCACCATGTCCGCCGGGTAGTCGCGATACCCGTTGGCGCTGCGTTGCGCCGCGATCAATCCGCGCTGCTCGTAGAAGCGCAGCGTGTCGCGGCTGACAGCGCTGGCCTGGGCTAATTCACCGATGCGCATCAGGACGTCTCGAGGGGCTTGACCCTGGAGCATACTCCAGGCTTTAGCCTTGTTGCTCCCTGTATTTATGGAGCAATGCCGATGTGGACTTCAACGCAATATCGTCAACTGGTACGCGGCAGTGCGTGGTACGACCTGATCGTCACGGCGGCGTTTGTCACGCCCTGGAGTTTCGCGGCGTTGCATGGGGTGTTGTCGGGTTTGAGTCAGGCGTTGGATCTGCCTGGAGCGCTGCCGCCGTTCGCGCCGATGCACATGCTGATGGCGAATCTGTTGGGCTCGATTGTGTGCGTATGGGCGGTGCTGCGGATTCGCGATCCGCAACAGGTGTATGGGCGGTATGACGCGGTGGGGCGATTCCTGTTCGCCACCTGGCAGCTCTATGCCGTGCTCCATGGCGCCACTTCGTTGTTGGTGATTTTCCTGTTCTTCGAATTGGCGTGGGGCGTTGCTCAAGTGTTGCCGGTTCGGGCGTCATCGCGGGCAAGCCCGCTCCCACAAGGATCTCCGGCGAACACAGATTTATGAACGACAAATAAACCTGTGGGAGCGGGCTTGCCCGCGATGGGGCCCTCAAAATCTGCGGTAATGCCCGCGCAGACCAAGGCGTTGAGAGAGGCACCTTGCACTATGTCGATCCCTGATCAGGCACTACTTAAGAGCAAAACCCTTGATCAGGCTCCGGTTTTGCTCAGCGGCTCTGGTCAAAAAACGAGCAGCCGCAACCAGCCCATGCCGGATGTGGGGCGGCGACAGTCATGAACGGGTTATCCACAGATTGCTCCACAGTATTTGTGCGCAAGCGCCAGGCTCGGGCATAAGCAAGCGGTGGCTTTATCATAAAGGTGATAAACCGAGCTAACTGTTTGTTTTTACGTGGATTTAGTTATTTTGATGGCACATTGGACGAAAAGTGTACAACGGCCGCAAAGCCGCATGACAGAAGGGTTACAGGCGGATGTGCTCAGGTTATCCACAGCCGGGTGCACAGCAGTTGTGGGCAAGTACATCGCTGTGACGAACGGGCAGTGAACGTTGTTGGTGCGATTAGTGCTGCAACAAAATGCGTCCGCGACTCAGGTCAGCCAGCTGCGATTGCAGGGTGTCGATCCGGGCCGCGCCAACGGCCAGTCGCAACTCGACACCATTGGCCGTGAAGGTTTCCTCCACAATCAAACCCCCTGCCTCGGCTACCCGAAGTTTTACCAATGCCAACTCGGCAAACGCACAGGCACAACTCACCGGCACCCGACTGATCAACTCGATTTTCGGCGCCGCTTGCAGGCACTTGTTGGCACCGCCGCCGTACGCCCGGGCGAGGCCACCGGTGCCGAGTTGGATACCGCCGTACCAACGGATCACCAGCACTGCGACCTGATCGCAATCCTGGGCTTCGATCGCCGCCAGAATCGGCCGCCCGGCGGTGCCGCCAGGTTCGCCATCGTCGGTGCTGCGGTATTGATCGCCGAGCTTCCACGCCCAACAGTTGTGCGTGGCATTCAAATCGCTGTGCTGCTCGATGAACGCCTGGGCGTCAGCCGGGCTGCCGATGGGTGCGGCAAAGGTGATGAAGCGGCTTTTGCGAATCTCTTCGCGGTATTCACAGAAGTCGCTGAGGGTAAAAGGCATAAGTGTCTTAGACAGTGGGGGTCAGGCCGCAGCCCTTGAGGATGATTCGGATCAGGTTATTGCCGGCGTCTTCCATGTCCTGCCGGGTCAGTTTGCTGCGTCCGCTGACACGACAGATCTGCGTGGCGAAGTCAGCATAATGCTGGGTGCTGCCCCACAACAGGAAGATCAGGTTGACCGGGTCGACCGGGTCCATCTTGCCCGCGTCGATCCACGCCTGGAACACCGCCGCCCGACCCTGGAACCAGGCGCGGTAGTCCTGGTTGAAATATTCGGTCAGGCATTCGCCACCGCTGATGACTTCCATCGCGAAGATCCGCGAGGCTTGAGGTTGACGTCGCGAGAACTCCATCTTGGCGCGGATATACCGGGTCAGCGCTTCAGCCGGATCGTCCTGGGCCGTCAGGGTGTTGAAGGTGCTGTCCCACAGTTCGATGATATTGCTCAGCACCGCCACGTACAAACCGAGTTTGTTGGTGAAGTAGTAATGCAGGTTCGCTTTGGGCAGTCCGGCATTCAGGGCGATGGTGTTCATGCTCGTGCCTTTGAACCCGTGACGGGCAAACTCGTCTTCGGCCGCTTTGATGATGGTCTCTTCATTCTTCTGGCGAATGCGGCTGGCGGGTTTGCCACCGTGGGCTGGGACTTCAAAGGTCATAGGCACTTCCGAACAGGTGGGTGGGCGCAACCAGTGCGTTGATAGCGTACCCATGGGGATCAGACAAGTCCTGATGCGATAAAACTGAACACCACAACCCTGTAGGAGCGAAGCTTGCTCGCGAAGGCGGCGTGTCAGTCGATATCAAATACAGCTGACATACCGCTTTCGCGAGCAAGCTTCGCTCCTACAGGTTTCCATCGCTTTCAGCGCGTCGCGGCCAGGCTTTCGAGGAAACTTTCCAGCACCAGATGCGGGCGGCGGCCCTTGCGTGTGACCGACGCCAGGCTCAGGTCATAGAAACGCGCTGTCGGTTTCAGTGCACGCAAGCGACCTTGCTGTACCCAGAGGCTGGCGTAGTGGTCCGGCAAGTATCCGATGTAACGTCCGGTCAGGATCAGGAAGGCCATGCCTTCACGGTCGGACGCGCTGGCGGTGCAATTGAGCGCCTGGTAATGGGCCTGGATCTCGGCCGGTAAACGGAAGGTCGGCGCGATGGCGTCCTGGCTGTTGAGGCGCTCGTCGTCCAGTTGTTTGTCGTCGACATAAAACAGCGGATGACCGACCGCGCAATACAGCAGCGAACGTTCGCTGTAGAGCGGCTGATATTCCAGGCCCGACAGCGCACTGGCCTGCGGCACCACGCCGACATGCAAGCGACCGTCGAGTACGCCTTGTTCGACTTCGTTGGGCGCAATCATGCGGATCTGAATCTGCACATCCGGGCCCCGTTCTTTCAGTTGCGCCAGGGCGTGGGTGATGCGCATGTGGGGGAGGGTGACCAGGTTGTCGGTCAGGCCGATGGTCAACTCGCCGCGCAGGTGTTGGTGCAGACCGTTGACTTCGGTGCGGAAACTTTCCAGGGCACTTAACAGTTGCAACGCCGACTGGTAAACCTCGCGACCTTCTTCGGTCAGGGAAAACCCGGCACGACCGCGTTGGCACAGCCGCAGGCCGAGGCGCTGCTCCAGGTCGCTCATCTGCTGGCTGATGGCCGAACGGCCGATCCCCAGTACCGATTCCGCCGCGGAGAAACCGCCGCATTCCACCACACTGCGAAAAATCCGCAGCAGGCGGATATCAAAGTCGCTGACTTGTGCCAACGGATCGGGGCGACGGCTGCTCATGCTCTAATGACTCAAAGTTTAGTGGAAGGCTGACTGAACGTTAGAAAAGTTGGATTTCACCGACTTTACCCCCGTGGCAATTTAGCTGCAAGAACGCTTTTGATCTCTATGCCGCTTATTGCCCTGCGAGGTTTTGCTCATGAACTTGCCCGAAAACGCCCCGTCTTCCCTGGCCAGCCAGCTGAAGCTCGATGCTCACTGGATGCCTTACACCGCCAACCGCAATTTCCAGCGCGATCCGCGCTTGATCGTCGGTGCCGAGGGCAGCTGGCTGATCGATGACAAGGGCCGTAGGGTCTACGATTCGCTGTCCGGTCTGTGGACCTGCGGCGCCGGGCACACTCGCAAGGAAATCCAGGAAGCGGTCGCCAAGCAGTTGGGCACCCTCGATTATTCGCCAGGCTTCCAGTACGGGCATCCGCTGTCGTTCCAGCTGGCCGAGAAAATCACCGACCTGACCCCGGGCAACCTGAATCACGTGTTCTTCACCGATTCGGGTTCCGAGTGCGCCGACACCGCAGTGAAAATGGTCCGCGCCTACTGGCGCCTGAAAGGTCAGTCGACCAAGACCAAAATGATCGGCCGTGCCCGTGGTTACCACGGTGTGAACATCGCCGGCACCAGCCTCGGCGGCGTGAACGGCAACCGCAAAATGTTCGGTCAGGCGATGATGGACGTCGATCACCTGCCGCACACCTTGCTGGCGAGCAATGCCTATTCCCGTGGCATGCCGACAGAGGGCGGTATCGCCCTGGCCGATGAACTGCTCAAGCTGATCGAGTTGCACGACGCTTCGAACATCGCGGCAGTGTTCGTAGAACCCATGGCCGGTTCTGCCGGGGTACTGGTTCCGCCACAGGGTTACCTCAAGCGTCTGCGCGAGATCTGTGATCAACACAGCATCCTGTTGGTGTTCGACGAAGTGATCACCGGTTTCGGCCGGACCGGTTCGATGTTCGGCGCTGACAGCTTCGGCGTGACCCCGGACCTGATGTGCATCGCCAAGCAAGTCACCAACGGCGCGATCCCGATGGGTGCGGTGATTGCCAGCTCCGAGATCTACCAGACCTTCATGAACCAGGCGACGCCTGAGTACGCGGTGGAATTCCCCCACGGCTATACCTATTCCGCCCACCCGGTGGCTTGCGCCGCGGGTCTGGCAGCACTTGACCTGCTGCAAAAGGAAAACCTGGTGCAGAGCGTGGCCGAAGTCGCACCGCATTTCGAAAATGCGCTGCACGGGCTGAAGGGTTCGAAGAACATTATCGACATTCGTAACTACGGCCTGGCCGGCGCGATCCAGATCGCACCGCGTGACGGCGACGCCATCGTGCGTCCGTTCGAAGCCGGCATGGCGCTATGGAAAGCCGGGTTCTACGTGCGCTTCGGCGGCGACACCCTGCAGTTCGGCCCAACCTTCAACAGCAAGCCGCAAGACCTTGATCGTCTGTTCGACGCGGTCGGTGAAGTGCTGAACAAAATCGACTGATCCCGCATAGCCCCTGTAGGAGCCTGGCTTGCCGGCGATGGCGTCCTTGAGACCGCCATCGCTGCAAGCCAGGCTCCTGCAAAAGACATTCAAATAGCAGGCGTCCCGAAGCGGGCGCCTGTGGACAACTTTTCTGGAGCCCTGCATGAGCCTTATCCCGCATTTGATCAACGGCGAACTGGTCACCGAAGATGGTCGTACCGCCGACGTGTTCAACCCGTCGACCGGCCAGGCCATCCATAAGCTTCCATTGGCCAGCCGCGAAACCATCCAGAAGGCCATTGATTCGGCCAAGGCTGCGTTTCCGGCCTGGCGTAATACGCCACCGGCCAAACGTGCTCAGGTGATGTTCCGCTTCAAGCAACTGCTGGAGCAGAACGAAGCGCGTATCGCGCAACTGATCAGCGAAGAACACGGCAAGACACTCGAGGATGCTGCCGGTGAACTGAAGCGGGGCATCGAGAACGTCGAGTTCGCTTGCGCTGCGCCGGAAATCCTCAAGGGTGAATACAGCCGCAACGTCGGCCCGAACATCGATGCCTGGTCGGACTTCCAGCCGTTGGGCGTGGTCGCCGGTATTACGCCGTTCAACTTTCCGGCCATGGTGCCGCTGTGGATGTATCCGCTGGCGATTGTCTGTGGCAATTGCTTCATCCTGAAACCGTCCGAGCGTGATCCAAGCTCGACGCTGCTGATCGCTCAGCTATTGCTGGAAGCCGGTTTGCCTAAAGGCGTTTTGAGCGTAGTGCACGGCGACAAGGTGGCGGTGGATGCGCTGATCGAAGCGCCGGAAGTCAAAGCGCTGAGCTTCGTGGGTTCGACGCCGATTGCCGAATACATTTATGCCGAAGGCACCAAGCGCGGTAAACGCGTCCAGGCGCTGGGCGGGGCGAAGAACCACGCGGTGCTGATGCCGGATGCGGATCTGGATAACGCCGTCAGCGCACTGATGGGCGCAGCTTACGGTTCCTGCGGTGAGCGTTGCATGGCGATCTCGGTGGCGGTGTGCGTCGGTGACCAGGTGGCGGATGCGTTGGTGGCCAAACTGACGCCGCAGATCAAGGCGCTGAAAATCGGTGCCGGTACGACCTGTGGTCTGGACATGGGGCCGCTGGTTTCCGGTCAGGCTCGTGACAAAGTCAGTGGCTATATAGAAGACGGCGTTTCGGCGGGTGCCTCGCTGGTCGTCGATGGTCGTGGTCTGAGCGTGGCCGGTCATGAGGAAGGCTTCTTCCTGGGTGGCTGCCTGTTCGACAACGTCACGCCAGAAATGCGCATCTATAAAGAAGAGATCTTTGGGCCGGTGCTGTGCGTTGTGCGCGTCAACAGCCTGGAAGAGGCCATGCAACTGATCAACGATCACGAGTATGGCAACGGCACCTGCATCTTTACCCGTGATGGGGAAGCGGCGCGGCTGTTCTGCGATGAGATCGAAGTCGGTATGGTTGGCGTCAACGTGCCGTTGCCGGTGCCAGTGGCTTATCACAGCTTTGGTGGCTGGAAGCGTTCGCTGTTTGGCGACTTGCATGCGTATGGTCCGGATGGCGTGCGTTTCTACACGCGTCGCAAGGCCATTACCCAGCGCTGGCCGCAACGGGCGAGCCATGAGGCGTCGCAATTCGCATTTCCTAGCTTGTAAGTAGAAGGGAAAAAGGCCGGCACCCTCTCTTGAAGGGGGGCCGGCCTTCGTGTTTTCGGGGTTTTTTGCCTTATATGACAGAATTGTTAAATTAGGTGTTGACGGCAGATTCTGGAAGTCTATAATTCGCCCCACTTCCGGCGCAGTCGAAACGGAAAACTCCTTGGTAAACAAAGAGTTACGCAGTTTTCGGCAGCGAGTTGCTTCAGTTCATCGAGGCCCAGAAGGAGTTGGTCAGGCAGTGTGTTGTCGGCTTATCAACGGTTCGATCTTCTCGGTCGAAAGCGGAGAAAAAGAGGTGTTGACAGCAGCGAGTAACGCTGTAGAATTCGCCTCCCGCTGACGAGAGATCGGAAGCGCAAGTGGTTGAAGTTGCAAAGGAAACTTTGAAAACTTCTGAAAATAACCGCTTGACAGCAGCAGAGGAAAGCGTAGAATGCGCGCCTCGGTTGAGACGAAAGTTCTTAGCCAACCGCTCTTTAACAACTGAATCAAGCAATTCGTGTGGGTGCTTGTGGAGTCAGACTGATAGTCAACAAGATTATCAGCATCACAAGTTACTCCGCGAGAAATCAAAGATGTAACCAACGATTGCTGAGCCAAGTTTAGGGTTTCTTAAAAACCCAAAGATGTTTGAACTGAAGAGTTTGATCATGGCTCAGATTGAACGCTGGCGGCAGGCCTAACACATGCAAGTCGAGCGGTAGAGAGAAGCTTGCTTCTCTTGAGAGCGGCGGACGGGTGAGTAATGCCTAGGAATCTGCCTGGTAGTGGGGGATAACGCTCGGAAACGGACGCTAATACCGCATACGTCCTACGGGAGAAAGCAGGGGACCTTCGGGCCTTGCGCTATCAGATGAGCCTAGGTCGGATTAGCTAGTTGGTGAGGTAATGGCTCACCAAGGCGACGATCCGTAACTGGTCTGAGAGGATGATCAGTCACACTGGAACTGAGACACGGTCCAGACTCCTACGGGAGGCAGCAGTGGGGAATATTGGACAATGGGCGAAAGCCTGATCCAGCCATGCCGCGTGTGTGAAGAAGGTCTTCGGATTGTAAAGCACTTTAAGTTGGGAGGAAGGGCAGTTACCTAATACGTTGCTGTCTTGACGTTACCGACAGAATAAGCACCGGCTAACTCTGTGCCAGCAGCCGCGGTAATACAGAGGGTGCAAGCGTTAATCGGAATTACTGGGCGTAAAGCGCGCGTAGGTGGTTTGTTAAGTTGGATGTGAAATCCCCGGGCTCAACCTGGGAACTGCATTCAAAACTGACAAGCTAGAGTATGGTAGAGGGTGGTGGAATTTCCTGTGTAGCGGTGAAATGCGTAGATATAGGAAGGAACACCAGTGGCGAAGGCGACCACCTGGACTGATACTGACACTGAGGTGCGAAAGCGTGGGGAGCAAACAGGATTAGATACCCTGGTAGTCCACGCCGTAAACGATGTCAACTAGCCGTTGGGAGCCTTGAGCTCTTAGTGGCGCAGCTAACGCATTAAGTTGACCGCCTGGGGAGTACGGCCGCAAGGTTAAAACTCAAATGAATTGACGGGGGCCCGCACAAGCGGTGGAGCATGTGGTTTAATTCGAAGCAACGCGAAGAACCTTACCAGGCCTTGACATCCAATGAACTTTCCAGAGATGGATTGGTGCCTTCGGGAACATTGAGACAGGTGCTGCATGGCTGTCGTCAGCTCGTGTCGTGAGATGTTGGGTTAAGTCCCGTAACGAGCGCAACCCTTGTCCTTAGTTACCAGCACGTAATGGTGGGCACTCTAAGGAGACTGCCGGTGACAAACCGGAGGAAGGTGGGGATGACGTCAAGTCATCATGGCCCTTACGGCCTGGGCTACACACGTGCTACAATGGTCGGTACAGAGGGTTGCCAAGCCGCGAGGTGGAGCTAATCCCAGAAAACCGATCGTAGTCCGGATCGCAGTCTGCAACTCGACTGCGTGAAGTCGGAATCGCTAGTAATCGCGAATCAGAATGTCGCGGTGAATACGTTCCCGGGCCTTGTACACACCGCCCGTCACACCATGGGAGTGGGTTGCACCAGAAGTAGCTAGTCTAACCTTCGGGAGGACGGTTACCACGGTGTGATTCATGACTGGGGTGAAGTCGTAACAAGGTAGCCGTAGGGGAACCTGCGGCTGGATCACCTCCTTAATCGACGACATCAGCTGCTCCATAAGTTCCCACACGAATTGCTTGATTCATTGAAGAAGACGATTTAGAAGCAGCCCGTAATCAGGTTGTAGCTTAGTTGGTTAGAGCGCACCCCATGCTTTGTGGTAAAGAGCAGGGTGAGGTCGGCCTGAGTAGCTCGAAATTGGGTCTGTAGCTCAGTTGGTTAGAGCGCACCCCTGATAAGGGTGAGGTCGGCAGTTCGAATCTGCCCAGACCCACCAATTTTGCTTGTGTGGGAAACGCCTGTAGAAATACGGGGCCATAGCTCAGCTGGGAGAGCGCCTGCCTTGCACGCAGGAGGTCAACGGTTCGATCCCGTTTGGCTCCACCACTACTGCTTCTGTTTGTTGAAAGCTTAGAAATGAGCATTTCCTTCGTATGAAGGCTAAATGTTGATTTCTAGTCTTTGATTAGATCGTTCTTTAAAAATTTGGGTATGTGATAGAAAGATAGACTGGACAACACTTTCACTGGTGTTGGATCAGGCTAAGGTAAAATTTGTGAGTTGCTCTTAATTGAGTATTATCGAATTTTCGGCGAATGTCGTCTTCACAGTATAACCAGATTGCTTGGGGTTATATGGTCAAGTGAAGAAGCGCATACGGTGGATGCCTTGGCAGTCAGAGGCGATGAAAGACGTGGTAGCCTGCGAAAAGCTTCGGGGAGTCGGCAAACAGACTTTGATCCGGAGATGTCTGAATGGGGGAACCCACCTAACATAAGTTAGGTATCTTAAGCTGAATACATAGGCTTAAGAAGCGAACCAGGGGAACTGAAACATCTAAGTACCCTGAGGAAAAGAAATCAACCGAGATTCCCTTAGTAGTGGCGAGCGAACGGGGACTAGCCCTTAAGTGGCTTTGAGATTAGCGGAACGTTCTGGAAAGTACGGCCATAGTGGGTGATAGCCCTGTACGCGAAAATCTCTTAGTCATGAAATCGAGTAGGACGGAGCACGAGAAACTTTGTCTGAATATGGGGGGACCATCCTCCAAGGCTAAATACTACTGACTGACCGATAGTGAACTAGTACCGTGAGGGAAAGGCGAAAAGAACCCCGGAGAGGGGAGTGAAATAGATCCTGAAACCGTATGCGTACAAGCAGTGGGAGCCCACTTTGTTGGGTGACTGCGTACCTTTTGTATAATGGGTCAGCGACTTATTTTCAGTGGCGAGCTTAACCGAATAGGGGAGGCGTAGCGAAAGCGAGTCTTAATAGGGCGTCTAGTCGCTGGGAATAGACCCGAAACCGGGCGATCTATCCATGGGCAGGTTGAAGGTTGGGTAACACTAACTGGAGGACCGAACCGACTACCGTTGAAAAGTTAGCGGATGACCTGTGGATCGGAGTGAAAGGCTAATCAAGCTCGGAGATAGCTGGTTCTCCTCGAAAGCTATTTAGGTAGCGCCTCATGTATCACTGTAGGGGGTAGAGCACTGTTTCGGCTAGGGGGTCATCCCGACTTACCAAACCGATGCAAACTCCGAATACCTACAAGTGCCGAGCATGGGAGACACACGGCGGGTGCTAACGTCCGTCGTGAAAAGGGAAACAACCCAGACCGTCAGCTAAGGTCCCAAAGTTATGGTTAAGTGGGAAACGATGTGGGAAGGCTTAGACAGCTAGGAGGTTGGCTTAGAAGCAGCCACCCTTTAAAGAAAGCGTAATAGCTCACTAGTCGAGTCGGCCTGCGCGGAAGATGTAACGGGGCTCAAACCATACACCGAAGCTACGGGTATCACTTAGGTGATGCGGTAGAGGAGCGTTCTGTAAGCCTGTGAAGGTGAGTTGAGAAGCTTGCTGGAGGTATCAGAAGTGCGAATGCTGACATGAGTAACGACAATGGGTGTGAAAAACACCCACGCCGAAAGACCAAGGTTTCCTGCGCAACGTTAATCGACGCAGGGTTAGTCGGTCCCTAAGGCGAGGCTGAAAAGCGTAGTCGATGGAAAACAGGTTAATATTCCTGTACTTCTGGTTATTGCGATGGAGGGACGGAGAAGGCTAGGCCAGCTTGGCGTTGGTTGTCCAAGTTTAAGGTGGTAGGCTGGAATCTTAGGTAAATCCGGGATTCTAAGGCCGAGAGCTGATGACGAGTGTTCTTTTAGAACACGAAGTGGTTGATGCCATGCTTCCAAGAAAAGCTTCTAAGCTTCAGGTAACCAGGAACCGTACCCCAAACCGACACAGGTGGTTGGGTAGAGAATACCAAGGCGCTTGAGAGAACTCGGGTGAAGGAACTAGGCAAAATGGCACCGTAACTTCGGGAGAAGGTGCGCCGGTGAGGGTGAAGCATTTACTGCGTAAGCCCATGCCGGTCGAAGATACCAGGCCGCTGCGACTGTTTATTAAAAACACAGCACTCTGCAAACACGAAAGTGGACGTATAGGGTGTGACGCCTGCCCGGTGCCGGAAGGTTAATTGATGGGGTTAGCTAACGCGAAGCTCTTGATCGAAGCCCCGGTAAACGGCGGCCGTAACTATAACGGTCCTAAGGTAGCGAAATTCCTTGTCGGGTAAGTTCCGACCTGCACGAATGGCGTAACGATGGCGGCGCTGTCTCCACCCGAGACTCAGTGAAATTGAAATCGCTGTGAAGATGCAGTGTATCCGCGGCTAGACGGAAAGACCCCGTGAACCTTTACTATAGCTTTGCACTGGACTTTGAATTTGCTTGTGTAGGATAGGTGGGAGGCTTTGAAGCGTGGACGCCAGTTCGCGTGGAGCCAACCTTGAAATACCACCCTGGCAACTTTGAGGTTCTAACTCAGGTCCGTTATCCGGATCGAGGACAGTGTATGGTGGGTAGTTTGACTGGGGCGGTCTCCTCCTAAAGAGTAACGGAGGAGTACGAAGGTGCGCTCAGACCGGTCGGAAATCGGTCGTAGAGTATAAAGGCAAAAGCGCGCTTGACTGCGAGACAGACACGTCGAGCAGGTACGAAAGTAGGTCTTAGTGATCCGGTGGTTCTGTATGGAAGGGCCATCGCTCAACGGATAAAAGGTACTCCGGGGATAACAGGCTGATACCGCCCAAGAGTTCATATCGACGGCGGTGTTTGGCACCTCGATGTCGGCTCATCACATCCTGGGGCTGAAGCCGGTCCCAAGGGTATGGCTGTTCGCCATTTAAAGTGGTACGCGAGCTGGGTTTAGAACGTCGTGAGACAGTTCGGTCCCTATCTGCCGTGGACGTTTGAGATTTGAGAGGGGCTGCTCCTAGTACGAGAGGACCGGAGTGGACGAACCTCTGGTGTTCCGGTTGTCACGCCAGTGGCATTGCCGGGTAGCTATGTTCGGAATAGATAACCGCTGAAAGCATCTAAGCGGGAAACTAGCCTCAAGATGAGATCTCACTGGGACCTTGAGTCCCCTGAAGGGCCGTCGAAGACTACGACGTTGATAGGTTGGGTGTGTAAGCGCTGTGAGGCGTTGAGCTAACCAATACTAATTGCCCGTGAGGCTTGACCATATAACACCCAAGCAATTTGTGAGCCTGAAAAGGCACCAGATTGCGGTGTGTGAAGACGAAACGAACCGAAAGTTCGATCTCGCAAAACACCGAAAACTATCACATACCCACTTTGCTGAAGCGAGGCCATCAGGCCGCGACTCGGTACCCGAATTTCTTGACGACCATAGAGCATTGGAACCACCTGATCCCATCCCGAACTCAGCAGTGAAACGATGCATCGCCGATGGTAGTGTGGGGTTTCCCCATGTGAGAGTAGGTCATCGTCAAGATTAAATTCCGAAACCCCTATCTGCGTATGCAGGTAGGGGTTTTGTTTTTGCCTGGAATAAAGCGAAATCCTGTAGGAGCGAGCTTGCTCGCGAAGAACGGGAGGGCACCGCGCACATCCAGGCAGTCCTCGTCATCGTTGAAGTTCTTCGTCGGAACGCCGCCCGGAGCAAGCTCGCTCCTACATACATCGCCTTCAATGCTAAAGTTCATTCCTCGATTTTGCTTTCCCCAAGGAAGCCTTTATGCCGGACGCGACGTCCCTCAGTGCTGGTTTTATGGTGGTTCACGGCAACCGCCTGGACGAATTGCGCAGCCTAGTGGTCAGCTGGATGCGGCGCTACCCGCTGGCGCCGCTGGAAAATGAAATCGCCCTGGTACAGAGCAACGGCATCGCCCAATGGCTGAAGCTGGCACTGGCCGAAGACCCGGAAGATGACGACATGGGTGGCTGTGGCATCGCCGCCGCCATCGACGTGCAGTTACCGGGCAGTTTCATGTGGCAGCTTTATCGCATGGTCCTTGGCCGTGATGAAATCCCGGTTAAATCCCTGCTCGACAAAGCCCCGCTGACCTGGCGCCTGATGCGCCTGCTTCCGCAATTGATCAATCAACCGCACTTCGAGCCCCTGCAGCGCTTCCTGGCCAATGACAGCGATTTACGCAAGCGCTACCAGTTGGCCGAGCGCCTGGCGGATCTGTTCGACCAATACCAGGTATACCGGGCCGACTGGCTCGAAGACTGGGCCGAAGGCCGCCATCAATTACGCAACGGCAGAGGCGAAACCAACCCCCTGACCCCGGCCAACTGCTGGCAGGCAGAATTGTGGCGTGCACTGTTGCTGGATGTGGGGGAACAAGGCATGGCGCAAAGCCGTGCCGGTGTCCATCAGCGGTTCATCGAACGCATCAACAACCTCGAAGTGGCACCCGGCGGATTGCCTTCCCGGGTGATCGTTTTCGGGATTTCCTCGCTGCCGGCTCAAGCCCTGGAAGCCCTGGCCGGCCTGTCTCGTTTCAGCCAGGTTTTGCTGTGCGTGCATAACCCCTGTCGTCACCATTGGGCAGACATCGTCGCCGATAAAGACCTGTTGCGGCATCAGTACAAGCGCCAGGCGCGCAAGCACGGCATGCCGATTGTGCTCGACCCGCAAACCCTGCATCAGCATGCCCACCCGCTGCTGGCGGCATGGGGCAAGCAGGGGCGGGACTACATCAACCTGCTCGACAGCTACGATGACCCCAACAGCTATCGTTCGGCATTTCGCGATGGGCGCATTGATCTGTTCAGCGACAGTCAACCGCAGAACATGCTCAACCAGTTGCAGGACGACATTCTTGAATTACGTCCCCTGAACGAGACTCGCGAGCGCTGGCCTGCGATCGATCTGGAGAAGGACGAATCGATCCGTTTTCACATTGCCCACAGCGCTCAGCGCGAAGTGGAAATCCTCCACGACCAATTGCTCGCGCGCTTCAGTGCCGACCCGCAGTTGAGACCGCGCGACGTGATCGTGATGGTTCCGGATATCGACAGCTACGCACCGCACATTCGAGCGGTGTTTGGCCAACTTGAGCGCCATGATCCGCGCTTCATTCCCTTCACGCTGGCAGACCAGGGCCAACGTGGCCGTGATCCGCTACTGATCGCTGTCGAGCATCTGCTCAAACTGCCTGACAGTCGTTTCCCGGTGAGCGAAATCCTCGACTTGCTGGACGTTCCGGCACTGCGCGCACGCTTCGCGGTGGAGGAGCGTGACCTGCCAACCCTGCACCGCTGGATCGAAGGCGCCGGCATTCGTTGGGGCATGAACGCCGAGCAGCGTGCAGGTCTCGGCCTGCCGGCGGAGCTGGAGCAGAACAGTTGGCGTTTCGGTCTGCGACGGATGCTGCTCGGTTATGCCGTAGGCAGCGCCGGTGCCTGCGAGGGCATTGAGCCCTACGATGAGATCGGTGGTCTGGATGCCGCGCTCATCGGTCCGTTGGTCGCGCTGCTGGATGCGCTGGAGATCGCCCACCAGGAACTCTCTCGGCCTGCTCCGCCCAAGCAGTGGGGCATGCGATTGCAAGCGCTGGTGCAGTTGTTCTTTCTGGCCAGCAATGAGCATGACGACTACTTGCTGTCCCAGCTCGAAGCGTTGCGTGAAACCTGGCTCGAGACCTGTGAATCAGTCGGCTTGCGCGACGAGTTACCGCTGACCGTCGTCCGTGAAGCCTGGCTGGCCGGGCTGGATCAAGGTCGCTTGTCCCAGCGATTCCTGGCCGGTGCGGTCAACTTCTGCACCTTGATGCCCATGCGCGCGATCCCGTTCAAGCTGGTCTGCCTGCTGGGCATGAATGACGGCGATTATCCGCGGGCGCAACCGCCACTGGACTTCGACCTGATGGGCAGCGATTACCGCCCCGGCGATCGCTCCCGGCGCGAAGACGACCGCTATCTGCTGCTGGAGGCGCTGCTGTCGGCGCGTGACCAACTGTATATCAGCTGGGTCGGCCGCAGCATCCGAGATAACAGCGAGCGGCCTGCATCGGTGCTGATTGGCCAGCTGCGCGACCATCTGGCCAGCGGCTGGCGATTGCACGCAGCGGACGCAGACCTGCTCGAGGCGATGACTCAGGAACACCCGTTGCAACCCTTTAGCGCCCGTTATTTCCACGAAGGCGATGACCTGTTCAGCTATGCCAACGAATGGCAGGTGCTCCATCAAGCGAGCGAGCCCGAGACGGCGATCGAAGTCCTCGCTGCCTACCTTCAGGAAGAGCCCCTGAGCCTCGGTCAATTGCAGGATTTCCTGCGCAATCCGATACGACATTTCTTCAGCCAGCGCCTGAAGGTGTTCTTCGAAGCGGCAGACGTACCTCTGGCCGATGAAGAGCCCTTTGTACTCGACGCGCTGCAACGCTACAGCCTCAGCGACAGGCTGCTCGAAGCGGCGCTGGGACAGCCGGATCACACCGATCAGGCGCTGGAGGCGCAGGCCAGACGCCTGCAACACAGCGGGTTGCTGCCCATGGCCGGGTTTGGCGAAAGCCTGCAGCGAGAATTGATCGAGCCCTTGCCGGATCTGCTGCAGCGCTACCGGCAACTGCTGGCGTTATGGCCGACACCGCTCACCAGCGCGCTGCCGGTGAGTCTGGAGCTGCAAGGCCTGCGCCTGGAAGGTTGGCTCAGCGGCCTGCATCAGCGTGCCGACGGTGGTTTGCTGTCGGTCACGACGATCCCCAACAGCATCGGTTCGATCAAGTCGCGCAAATGGCATCGCCTGACGCGGCCATGGGTCAACCACCTGGTGGCCTGCGCCAGTGGCATGGCGCTGACCACGGCGTTGGTGGCCAGCGACGACAGCCTGCTGCTCGCTCCGATGGAGCAGGGTGCCGCTTCGCGGATTCTGGGCAACCTGTTGCTGGCCTGGCAAACCGGAATGCGCCAACCGCTGCCGATTGCGGTAAAAACTGCTTTCGCCTGGCTGGGTCAGACCGATCCGGTCAAAGCCCAGGCCGCTGCACGCAAGGCCTATGAAGGCGATGGCCTGACCACGGATGGCGAGCGCCGTGAAAGCCCGGCGCTGGGTCGTCAGTTCGCCGACTACGACGTGCTGATGGCCGACGAGACGTTCCCCGATTGGTGCGACGCCTTGTATCGGCCACTGCTGGAAGCGCCCTGGCGTTCACTGACCAGCGAGGAAGCGCGCCCATGACCACGAAAACACCGCTGGCCCTGGCCTTCCCGCTGCGTGGCAGCCAACTGATCGAAGCCAGCGCCGGGACCGGCAAGACCTTCACCATTTCCGCGCTCTATCTGCGCCTGGTCCTGGGCCACGGCGGGGAGCCGGGCGGGTTCGGACGTGAACTGTTGCCTCCGCACATCCTGGTCGTGACCTTCACCGATGCGGCCACCAAAGAACTGCGCGAACGTATTCGCACGCGTCTGGCCGAGGCCGCACGGTTTTTCCGCGAGGAAACCCCGGCGCCGGATGCGCTGATCGCCGAGCTGCGTGATCAGTACCTGCCCGAGCAGTGGTCCGGTTGCGCGAACCGCCTGGATATCGCCGCCCAATGGATGGACGAAGCCGCCGTCTCGACCATCCACAGTTGGTGCCAGCGCATGTTGCGCGAGCACGCGTTCGACAGTGGCAGCCTGTTTACCCAGACCCTGGAAACCGATCACAGCGATTTGCTGGGTGAGGTCCTGCGCGATTACTGGCGAATGTTCTGCTACCCGATGCAAGGCGATGCGCTGCACTGGGTTCGCAGCAACTGGGGCGGCCCGGCGGCATTGCTGCCGCGAGTACGCGGGTTGTTTGCCAGCGAGCGTGACAATGTCGCGGGTAAAGAGCCCGCCGAGCTGATCGCGCAATGCTTGGTAGAGCGACGAACCGTCTTGCTCGACCTCAAGATGCCCTGGCGCCAGTGGGCAGACGAGTTGCTTGCGCTGTGCCATCAGGGCGTGGTGAGCAAGAGCGTCGACGGGCGCAAGATGCAGGCGCGTTACTTCGAGCCCTGGTTCGAAAAAATCAAAGCCTGGGCCGAAGACGAATCTCTCGAACAACTGGACATCGGCACCGGTTTCACCCGCCTGACGCCGGATGGCATGGCTGAAGCCTGGAAAGGTGAGCCGCCCCGTCACCCCGGTCTGGAGGCGATGCCTGGCCTGAAGCTCAGCCTCGATGGATTGCCGACCCCCGATGCAGCGGTTCTGCAACATGCCGCCCAGTGGGTGGGTGCACGGTTCGAGGAAGAGAAACGTCGTCGCGCGGAAATGGGCTTCGATGACATGCTGCTGCGCCTCGATGCAGCCTTGCAATCCGAGGGCGGCGAGCGCCTGGCCACCTTGATCCGCGAACAGTTTCCGGTGGCGTTGATCGACGAATTCCAGGACACCGACCCGGTGCAATACCGGATCTTCGAAAGCATCTATCGCATCGAAGACAATAACCCCGAAAGCGGTCTGTTCCTGATCGGCGACCCGAAGCAGGCGATCTATGCCTTCCGCGGTGCCGACATCTATACCTACCTGCGCGCCCGCCAGGCCACTGCAGGCCGCCTGCATACCCTGGGCACCAACTTCCGCTCCAGTCATGGCATGGTCAGTGCGGTCAACCATGTGTTCGAGCGTGCCGAGTCGCGCGAGTCCGGGCGGGGCGCTTTCCTGTTTCGTCAAAAGAACGGCGAGAACCCGGTGCCGTTCCTGCCCGTCGAGTCCCAGGGGCGCAAAGAAGCGCTGCACATTGAAGGCCGGGCTGTCCCCGCCCTGAATGTCTGGCACCTGTCTGCCGAACAGCCACTTTCCGGTGCGGTGTACCGGCAACAACTGGCCGCCGCTTGCGCCAGTGAAATCACGGCGTTGCTCAACGGCGGGCAACAAGGTCGTGCGGGCTTCATCCAGGATGGCAAAGATTTTCGCGGTCTGTTGCCGGCGGATATCGCGATCCTGGTGCGTGACGGCAAGGAGGCCCAGGCCGTGCGCGCCGAACTCTCGGCCCGGGGCGTGCGCAGTGTTTACCTGTCGGACAAGGACTCGGTGTTCGCCGCCCAGGAAGCCCACGACGTGTTGACCTGGCTCAAGGCGTGCGCCGAGCCGGATGTCGAGCGTCCACTGCGGGCTGCACTGGCTTGCATCACGCTGAACCTGTCGCTGGCCGAACTGGAACGGTTGAATCAGGACGAACTGGCCTGGGAAGCGCGGGTCATGCAGTTCCGCGGTTATCGCGAACTCTGGCGCAAGCAGGGTGTGTTGCCCATGCTGCGGCGCTTGCTGCATGACTTCCGCTTGCCCCAGGCGTTGATCGCGCGCAGCGATGGCGAGCGCGTGTTGACCAACCTGCTGCACCTGTCCGAATTGCTGCAACAGGCGGCTGCCGAGCTCGATGGCGAGCAGGTGCTGATCCGGCATTTGTCCGAGCACCTGGCGTTGTCCGGTCAGGCTGGCGAAGAACAGATCCTGCGCCTGGAAAGCGATGAACAACTGGTCAAGGTCGTGACCATTCACAAGTCCAAGGGGCTTGAGTACCCCTTGGTGTTCTTGCCGTTCATTTGCTCGGCGAAGCCGGTGGATGGCAGCCGTCTGCCGCTGCATTACCACGACGCCAGCGGCAAGGCCCAGGTGACCCTGAAACCGACGGCCGAGTTGATTGCCCTGGCCGACGACGAGCGTCTGGCCGAGGATCTGCGGTTGCTCTATGTGGCCCTGACCCGGGCGCAACATGCCTGCTGGCTCGGGGTAACCGACCTCAAGCGCGGCAATAACCACGGCTCGGTGCTGCACCTGTCGGCGTTGGGTTATCTGCTGGGGGGCGGTGCGCCATTGGCTGAGTCGGCCGGGTTGCAGCGTTGGCTGCAAGACCTGCAGCAGGACTGCCCGGCCCTGAGCTACGGTGAAATGCCGGAAGCAAGCCCCGGGCATTACCATCCGCCCCACAACGAAGCGGCACTGCTCGCTGCACGGATCCCCAAGCGCAAGGCCAGTGAAAACTGGTGGATCGCCTCTTACAGTGCCTTGCGTATTGGCGAGCGCCTGAGCGCAGGCAGTGACGAAGCCCCCGAAAGTCCGCAAGCGCAAAATCTCTTCGACGATGAACGCCTCGATCCGCAAGCACCACGAGAAGTGGTGGCCGGTGGCGCGGACATCCATCGATTCCCCCGTGGCCCGGGCCCCGGTACTTTTCTCCATGGCTTGCTGGAGTGGGCCGGTGATGAAGGTTTTGCCGTGCCCCCGCAAGCGGTGGAAGACGCCATCGCCCGGCGCTGCAACCGTCGCGGCTGGGAAGGTTGGATCAGCGCCTTGAGCGACTGGCTGCAGCACCTGCTCAAATCCCCGCTGCACATCGGCGCCGGACAGACGCCGGTGATTTTCGGTCAGCTGAGCCAATACCGCGTCGAGATGGAATTCTGGTTCGCCAGCCACAAGGTGGATGTACTCAAGCTCGATGAGCTCGTGCGCCAATACACCCACAACGGTGTGGCACGGGTGGCGGCCGAACCGGTGTTGCTCAACGGCATGTTCAAGGGCTTCATCGACCTGACCTTCGAGCACGATGGCCGCTACTACGTCGCCGACTACAAATCCAACTGGCTGGGTGTCGATGACATGGCCTACACCGAGCAGGCCATGGAGCAGTCGATCCTCGACAACCGTTACGACCTGCAATACGTGCTGTACCTGCTGGCCCTGCATCGTCAGCTCAAGGCGCGGCTTGCCGATTACGATTACGACCGGCATGTCGGCGGTGCGTTGTACCTGTTCCTGCGGGGAACGCGCGCACCCAGCCAGGGCGTGTACTTCGCCCGTCCGCCAAAAGAACTGATCGAGCGCCTGGACCGGATGTTCCAGGGCAAGCCGGAACCCAAGGCAGAACCGGCCTGGGAACAGGGAGAACTGTTATGAGTCGCACCTTCGCCGATTTGCTGCCCACGCCATTGGCCGCCGACAGCCTGGCGGACCTGGCCCCCTTGAGTCGCGCCGATGACTTGTTGCTGTTGCTCACGCGCTGGGTCGAACGCGGCTGGTTGCGGGCGCTGGACAAGGCCTTCGTGGCCTTTCTGCATGAACTCGCGCCCGATGATGATCCGCTGGTGCTGCTGGCCGCGGCATTGACCAGTCACCAGCTCGGGCACGGGCATGTCTGCCTGGATCTGTTCGAGACCCTCAAAGAGCCGGACTTCGCCCTGTCGTTGCCGCCCGAAGGTGATCTGCACAGTGACGCGATGCTGTTGCCGTCGCAATTGCTCCAGGCACTGGACGGCGCTCACTGGTGCAAGGTGCTGGCCGCCAGCAATCTGGTCGCGTTGGCAGTCGATGGCCGTGAGGCGGCGCAACAGCGGCCGTTGGTATTGTCCGGCAAGCGCTTGTACCTGCGTCGCTACTGGGCTTACGAACGGCGTATCGATCACTCGCTGCGCCAACGTCTGGCGGAGCACGAAACAACCCCGGATGATTTATCCCAGCGCCTGACCGGTCTGTTCGGTCCGGCCAGGCCCGGCGAAGTGATCGACTGGCAGAAACTCGCCTGCGCCCTGGCGACCCGCAGTGCCTTCAGCATCGTCACCGGTGGCCCGGGCACCGGCAAGACCACGACCGTCGTGCGCTTGCTGGCGCTGCTCCAGGCGCCAGCGGTGGAGGCAGGCAAACCCTTGCGCATCCGTCTCGCCGCCCCCACTGGCAAAGCCGCGGCGCGGCTGACCGAGTCCATCAGTGCCCAGGTCCGCACCCTGGAAGTCGCTGAAGCGGTACGGGAAAAGATCCCGTCGGACGTCACCACCGTGCACCGCCTGCTCGGCAGCCGTCCCGGTACCCGCCATTTCCGGCATCACGCGGGCAATCGCCTGCCGCTGGATGTGCTGGTGGTGGACGAAGCCTCGATGATCGACCTGGAAATGATGGCCAACCTGCTCGACGCCATGCCGGCCCATGCCCGACTGGTGCTGCTGGGTGACAAGGACCAGCTGGCGTCGGTGGAGGCCGGCGCCGTGCTCGGCGACCTGTGCCGCGATGCCGAGGCCGGTTGGTACAGCCCGCAGACCCGGCAGTGGCTGGAGTCGGTCAGCGGCGAACGCCTGGATGCCAGCGGTTTGCATGAGGACATCGATGGAACTCATCCACTCGCCCAGCAGGTGGTGATGCTGCGCCATTCACGGCGGTTCGGCGAGGGCAGCGGCATTGGACAACTGGCGCGCTGGGTCAACCAGCAGCACCCTGAACAAGCGCGCAAGCTCTTGGCGACGCGCAGTCACGACGATGTGTTTTGCCTGTCCCTCAAGGGTGAGCAGGACCGGGCGCTGGAACGCCTGTTGCTCGAGGGGCATGGCGACGGGCCGCAAGGATATCGGCATTACCTGACCTTGCTGCGCAGCCAGCGGCCAGCGCTCGACAAACCCCTGCATGATCAATCCTGGGTCGACTGGGCACGTAGCGTGTTGCAAGCCTTCGACGCGTTCCAGTTGTTGTGCGCCGTGCGCAAGGGACCCTGGGGCGTGGAAGGCTTGAATCAACGAGTGACCGCTGCGCTGCTCAAGGCGCGGCTGATCGACAGTGACCACCAATGGTACGAAGGCCGCCCGGTGCTCATGACCCGCAACGACTATGGCCTGGGCTTGATGAACGGCGATATCGGCATCGCGCTCAAGTTGCCGGAACGTGATGGACCCGATGCCGGGAAGCGGGTGCTGCGTGTGGCGTTCCCACGCAATGACGGGCAGGGCGGCGTGCGTTTTGTCCTGCCGAGCCGACTCAATGATGTCGAAACCGTGTACGCCATGACTGTCCACAAATCCCAGGGTTCGGAATTTGCCCATACGGCGTTGATTCTGCCGGACGCCCTCAACCCGGTCCTCACCAAGGAGCTGATCTATACCGGCATTACCCGGGCCAAGCACTGGTTCACTTTGATCGAGCCGCGCGCCGGGGTGTTCGAAGAGGCGGTGCGGCGCAAGGTCAAGCGCTTGAGCGGGTTGATGCTGGAGCTGGAGGAGATGCCCTTGGCGAGTGATTGAAAGTGGGGCGACGGACACTGTGCGAACGCCGACGACTAATCGGCGAACAACATGTCCCGGCTCTCTCCCATCAACAGGCCCTGATTCTGCTCAGTCACCGCGCGGATGTAATCCCACAACAAGGTGATCCGCTTGAGCTTGCGCAGGTCCTCGCGGCAGTACATCCAGAATTGTCGGGTGATCGTGATCTCTTGCGGCAACACCGCCAGCAAGCGCGAATCCTGGGCGGCCAGGAAGCACGGCAGAATCGCCAGCGACCGTCCTTGCTGGGCCGCGACGAATTGCGCGATCACGCTGGTGCTGCGCAAGTTGGCGCTGGCGCCCGGCAGTACATTGGCCAGGTACAACAGCTCCGAGCTGAACGCCAGGTCGTCGACATAACTGATGAATGAATGTTTACCCAAGTCTGCCGGGCGGCGGATCGGTGGGTGCTTGTCCAGATAGTCCTGGGTCGCATAGAGCTGCAATCGGTAGTCGCAGAGTTTGCAGCAGACGTACGGACCGTGCTCCGGTCGCTCCAGGGCGATCACGATGTCGGCCTCGCGCTTGGACAGGCTGATGAAGTGCGGCAGCGGCAGGATGTCGACCGAGATCGCCGGGTAGGCGTCGACGAAATGGCTCAGCTGCGGCGTGATGAAAAAGCTGCCGAAACCTTCGGTGCAGCCCATGCGCACATGGCCGGATAACGCCACACCAGACCCCGAGACCTGCTCGCAGGCCATGTGCAGGGTGCTTTCGATCGACTCGGCGTAACCGAGCAGCCGCTGACCTTCGGCGGTCAGGACGAACCCGCTGGTCCGGGATTTTTCGAACAGCAAGGTACCCAGCGCCGCTTCCAGTGAACTGATGCGCCGCGACACGGTGGTGTAGTCCACCGCCAGGCGCTTGGCCGCGGTGCTGGCCTTGCGGGTGCGGGCGACTTCGAGGAAAAACTTGAGGTCATCCCAGTTCAGCGAACCTAAGGACGTGATGTTTTTTTGCATGATGGACCGGCTTTTATGTGCGTTCTTATTAGAAGTTTGCACATCTATACTCCAAAAACAGTCCGACAACCAATTCGCGACACACGTCTAATCGCAAGGCGGCTTTTTCGCCTTGGCTCCCCCGATAGTTCTCTAGATAACAACAACGTCCAGGAGACCAGCATGAACGCATCGCTCACGCCAAACGAAACCACCGTTCAAAACGTCAAGCTGTTGATCGACGGCGAGTGGGTCGAGTCCCAGACCACCGAATGGCACGACATCATCAACCCGGCCACCCAGCAAGTGCTGGCCAAGGTTCCATTCGCCACCGCGCAGGAAGTGGACGCCGCGATCAGCGCCGCCCACCGCGCCTTCCAGACCTGGAAGCTGACGCCGATCGGCGCGCGGATGCGCATCATGCTCAAGCTCCAGGCGCTGATTCGCGAGCACTCCAAGCGCATCGCCGTGGTGCTCAGCAACGAACAGGGCAAAACCATCGCCGACGCTGAAGGCGATATCTTCCGTGGCCTGGAAGTGGTCGAGCACGCCTGCTCCATCGGCAGCCTGCAAATGGGCGAATTCGCCGAGAACGTCGCCGGCGGTGTCGATACCTACACCCTGCGTCAGCCGATCGGCGTATGCGCCGGTATCACCCCTTTCAACTTCCCGGCGATGATTCCGCTGTGGATGTTCCCGATGGCCATCGCCTGCGGCAACACCTTCGTGCTCAAGCCGTCCGAACAGGACCCGATGTCGACCATGCTGTTGGTGGAACTGGCGATCGAAGCCGGCGTGCCGGCGGGCGTGCTCAACGTCGTGCATGGCGGCAAGGACGTGGTGGACGCGCTCTGCACTCACAAGGACATCAAGGCGGTGTCTTTCGTCGGTTCGACGGCGGTCGGCACCCACGTCTACGACCTGGCCGGCAAACACGGCAAACGCGTGCAATCGATGATGGGCGCGAAGAACCACGCCGTGGTGCTGCCGGATGCCAATCGCGTCCAGGCACTCAATGCGTTGGTGGGTGCCGGTTTCGGTGCGGCCGGTCAACGTTGCATGGCTACTTCGGTGGTGGTGTTGGTGGGTGCGGCGAAGCAATGGCTGCCAGACCTGAAAGCACTGGCACAGAAACTCACGGTGAATGCCGGCAGCGAGCCGGGCACTGATGTGGGGCCGGTGATTTCCAAACGTGCCAAGGCACGGATTCTCGATCTGATCGAAAGCGGCATCAAGGAAGGCGCCAAGCTTGAGCTCGATGGTCGCGACGTGACCGTTCCAGGCTTCGAAAAAGGCAACTTCGTCGGCCCGACCCTGTTCTCCGGCGTGAAGCCTGATATGCAGATCTACACCCAGGAAATCTTTGGTCCGGTACTGGTGGTGCTGGAAGTCGACACCCTCGACGAGGCCATTGCCCTGGTCAACGCCAACCCGTTCGGCAACGGCACGGGCCTGTTCACCCAAAGCGGTGCGGCAGCGCGTAAATTCCAGACCGAAATCGACGTCGGCCAGGTCGGCATCAACATCCCGATTCCGGTACCGGTGCCGTTCTTCAGCTTCACCGGTTCACGCGGTTCCAAACTCGGCGACCTCGGCCCGTATGGCAAGCAAGTGGTGCAGTTCTACACTCAGACCAAGACTGTCACCAGTCGCTGGTTCGATGACGACAGCGTCAACGACGGTGTGAACACCACCATCAACTTGCGTTAAGGAGCCGGACATGAAAATCGCTTTTATCGGTCTCGGCAACATGGGCGCGCCGATGGCGCGCAACCTGATCAAGGCCGGCCATTCGCTGCGGTTGGTCGACCTGAACACCACCGTTCTGGCAGAGCTGGAGCAACTGGGTGGCAGCATCAGCGCTTCGGCCCGTGAAGCGGCAGAGGGTGCCGAAATGGTGATCACCATGCTGCCTGCCGCGGTGCATGTGCGCAGCGTCTGGCTGGGCGAAGACGGGGTGCTGGCGGGTATCGCCAAGGGCGTGCCGGCCGTGGATTGCAGCACCATCGATCCGCAGACCGCCCGTGATGTGGCCGCGGCCGCCGCCAGACAAGGCGTGGCCATGGCCGATGCGCCGGTTTCCGGCGGTACTGGCGGTGCGGCCGCCGGGACCCTGACGTTCATGGTCGGTGCCACACCTGAATTGTTCGCCACCCTGCAACCGGTGCTGGCGCAGATGGGCCGTAACATCGTCCGTTGCGGCGAAGTCGGCACCGGGCAAATCGCCAAGATCTGCAACAACCTGCTGCTCGGGATTTCCATGGTCGGCGTCAGCGAAGCCATGGCGCTGGGCGAGGCGCTGGGAATCGACAGCACGGTGCTGGCGGGCGTCATCAACAGTTCGACCGGACGTTGCTGGAGCTCGGAGATGTACAACCCGTACCCGGGCATCGTTGAAACGGCGCCGGCATCGCGCGGCTACACCGGCGGTTTCGGTGCCGAACTGATGCTCAAGGACCTGGGGCTGGCCACGGAAGCGGCACGCCAGGCTCACCAGCCGGTGGTGTTGGGCGCAGTGGCGCAGCAGTTGTATCAGGCGATGAGTCAGCGTGGGGAAGGTGGCAAGGACTTCTCGGCGATCATTAACAGCTATCGCAAACCGCAATAACGATTTGTGCCAAACAGGGGCTTTTGTGGCGAGGGAGCTTGTCGGGGCGCCGCATCGTCCCGCTGGTTCGCGAAGCGGACCTGAAACCGGCGAATGCGGTGTTTCAGTGATAAACGCATTTGGCCGCTTTTACGACTGCTGCGCAGCCGGGCGGGAGCAAGCTCCCTCGCCACAGAGCTGAAATGTCATTTCTGAAAGCGTACTTACCGGGAGATCACGTCGGGTGATCTCCCGGTTTTTTATATCAGGCAAACACGAAATACTTGCGCACGGTCTCCACCACTTCCCAGGTGCCTTTCATGCCCGGCTCGATGACGAAAATATCACCGGCGCGCAGATGGATCGGCTCCTTTCCTTCTGGGGTGATAATGCAGTACCCCTCGCGGAAATCGCAGTATTCCCACTTCACGTATTCCACGTACCACTTGCCCGGCGTGCAGATCCAGGTGCCCATGATCTTGCTGCCGTCTTCGCTGGTGTAGGCATTGAGGTTGACGGTATGCGGGTCGCCTTCGAGTTTTTCCCATTTGCAGGCGTCGAGCACCGGCAGCGGGTGGGTGTCGCGAAGAACGGTAATGGATGCGGTCATGTGGACTCCGGGCCTTGAGCTATAAGAAGTAGCGTTCGAGAACTGAAGACGCACCCTATAGCGTCGGTTCGCCGGTCAGTTGTCTGGGGTCGACATCGAACTGTCCAGAAACGCGCCATACCCTCAAAGACTTTCCAGCGGACAATCGATCCGGGCCTGCAGGAGACTGCCCTCGAACTCGACCAATTGCTCGTGCTGGTGCGCGAGCGTGGCAATCCGCTCGCTTATTTCGCGCTTCTTGGCCACGATGGCCTGCTGCGCCAGTGCCCAGGGCATGGCCTGGCCTTGATGACCGGCAAAGATCGCCTGCAACTCCTTGAGCCGGAACCCCAGCTGCTGAGCGCATTTGATGAAGATCAACAGGTCGACGCTTTGCTGGTCGTAGACGCGGTATTTACCCAAGCGCCGGGCAGCCGGCAGCAAGCCGATCGACTCGTAATGGCGGATGCTCTTGATCGTGGTTCCCGAGCGTTGCGCGGCTTGGCCGATGTACATGAAAAGTCCCTTTTTGCCGTGATACAGCCCGGCGCATTATCGGCAGACTCAGCGGCTGGCGATAGCCTGGGCTTGCAACAGCCAGGCTTCACGCTGTCGTGGGCTTGCGCCGAGAATCGGGCCGAACGTGAGTGTGCGTTGTGGCTCGATGCCGCAGAAGGCGAGGGTGGTTTTCCGTATCTGGTGCAGTCCGGGCATGCGATAGACCCAGCGGTAGTACCAGGGTGGCGTGTCCATCGTCACCAGTAAATGCGCGCTACGACCGTGCAGCAACTTCTCGGGAAAGGCTTTGCCTTCGCGATATTTGAAGGCGAAACCGGGCAGGAATACCCGATCGAAAAATCCCTTGAGCAAGGCTGGGATTCCACCCCACCAGATTGGATAAACCAGCGTCAGATGCTCGGCCCACAGGATGTCTGCCTGGGCCTGGCGCAAGTCCGCTTCCAGTGGTTGAACCTGTTGATAGCCTTCACGCAGCACCGGGTCAAAGTCCATCCTGCCCAGAAACAACTGGCGCACCTCATGTCCGGCGCGCAACGCCGATTGTGTGTAACGCTCGGCGAGCGCAGCGCAGAAGCTGTTGCTCGACGGATGACCCAGAATCACCAGAATTCGCTTGCCCATCGTTTCTGTCCTTGAAGAGGAAACTCCAAGGGTAAAGTCTGCCCCTCAGGGGAGAGTCAAGGCGTGCAGCAAGGCCTTGGCGTAACCGGGCAACACCGCGAAGTCCCGGGCGCAGAGCAGGAGCTTGCGCTGGGCCCAGGGTTCTTGCAGGGCGAGGCCCTTGAAGGACGTTTCACTGGACCTGCGTTCGACTGCAGCGAGTGGCACGATCGCCAGTCCCGCCCCCCGGGCGACCATGCGCATTACCCCGTCGAAACCATCGGCGCGGATCCGGATCTGCAGGCGCGCGCCTGCGTGCAGTGCCTGTTCTTCAAGGTAGACGGCCAAGGCGCTGTTGGCGTTCAGGCCGACGTAGTCGTGGTGCAGGGTGTCGCTGAAGCTGACTGAACCGGCGTCCGCCAAGGGATGATCGCGCGGCATGATCAGCACCAGCGGATCGTCACGAAACGGGCGGGTCTGCAGGTCATCGGTGTCTACGGCGTCGGACACGATGCCGAGGTCTGCCGCGCCCTCGCGCAAGGCGTGGGTGATGCGAGTGCTGGGCAGTTCTTGCAGGTCGATGTCGAGGTTGGGGTGCTCGCGCAGGAAGTCCGCGAGCAACTCTGGAAGGTACTCGGTGATCGCTGTGGTGTTGCACAACAGCCGTACTTGGCCTTTGACGCCTTGGGCGTAGTCGGCCAGATCCTGCTGCATGCGTTCGGCCTGTTGCAGCAAGACGCGAGCGTGCTGCGCCAGCGCTTTGCCAGCGGGGGTTGGCGTGACACCGCGACGACCGCGCTGCAAGAAGTCGGTGCCGAGTGAGGATTCCATGGCGCGGATTCGTGCGCTGGCTGCGGCGAGGGACAGATGACTGCGGGCAGCGCCGGCGGTGATGTTGCCGGTGTCGAGGATGTTGAGGTAGAGGCGCAGGTCGGTCATGTCGAAGTGCATCGAGGCTGCCTCTGGATGTTAGTTGTCTGGTCTGACGCCTTCGCGGGCAAGCCCGCTCCCACATTTGATCTTCAGTGGACGCTCGATTTGCGGCAGACGGTGATCCCTGTGGGAGCGGGCTTGCCCGCGAAGACGTCAGTAGCCCCAGCGAAAGCTTCAGCCTCTACCATATCAAGAGGCAGCCTCAGTATATGACAGATTTCCAAGCAGCCAATCCAGGCCCAGGATAAGCCCATGAATACGCTCGCAACGTTCTACCAAAACCTTGGTCTTAGCCTTACATTGCTGGTCATCGCCACCTTCCTGCTGGCCGGCATGATCAAGGGGGTCATCGGCCTCGGCCTGCCCACCATCGCCATGGGCCTGCTCGGTCTGGCTATGGCGCCGTCGCAGGCTGCGGCGTTGTTGATCATCCCCGCGACCCTCACCAACGTCTGGCAATTGGCCTTTGGCGGGCATTTATCGGGGTTGGTCAAACGGTTGTGGCCGATGCTGCTGGCGATCTTCATCGGCACCGCTGCCGGCACGGTGTGGATCGGCATGACGGGTGGTCACTGGGTGGTGCGGGGACTGGGGGCGGCGTTGTTGCTGTACGCGTTGAGCGGTCTGTTCCTGCCGACCTTGCGCATCAGCGGTAGCAGCGAGCACTGGCTCGCTCCGCTTTGCGGGCTGGTGACGGGTGTGATCACCTCGGCCACCGGGGTCTTCGTGATTCCGGCGGTACCGTATCTGCAAGCGCTGGGTTTGAGCAAGGATGAACTGGTGCAGGCGCTGGGCCTGTCATTCACCGTCTCGACCCTGGCCCTGGCCGCCGGCCTGGCATGGCGCGGCGCCCTGGGCGGTGGCGAGTTGAGTGCGTCGTTGCTGGCGCTGATCCCGGCGGTGCTTGGCATGTTGCTGGGGCAATGGCTGCGCCAGCGGATCAGTGCCGTGCTGTTCAAGCGTGTGTTCTTCATCGGCCTCGGCGTGCTCGGTGGCCACTTGCTGATCAGCGGGTAGCGGACGACGGGCTGAGCATGTCGATGGCGCGGATCTCGAAATCCCGTTCCAGGTACTCATCGCGCTGCTCGAGGAACTGCTTCATGTGCGGCAGGTTCGAGTGCACGTCCAAGTGAGCCTGGGACTGCCAGATCTCGAAGAAGATAAACAGCGTCGGGTCCTGTTTGTCGCGCAGCATGTGGTATTCGATGCAACCGGGCTCGGCGCGACTCGCTTGCACATAGCCATGGAAGAGCGCTTCGAAGGCAGCGGATTTTTTCGGGCGGGTCTTGGCGTGCAGGATGAAGCCTTGAATTTCACTCATCAGAAATGTCCTTCAGTTAAGAATCGAAACTAGCTTATGGCAACAATCGCCTGTCGATTCGTGCGTATTGGTCAAATGATTTTTGTGAATTCAGCGCTTATTCCACGCGAGGCAGATCGATAGTCTGCCGCCATCGAATTCCAACCTTCCGAGACCTCTGATGAAAAAAGTCCTGTTGCTCAATGGCGGCAAAAAGTTCGCCCACTCTGATGGCCGCTACAACACCACGCTGCATGACGCCGCGCTGAGTGTGCTGGATCGCGGCGGCGTGGACGTGAAAGCCACCTTCATCGACGAGGGTTACGACGTCGCCGAAGAAGTTGCCAAATTCCTCTGGGCCGACGTGATCATTTATCAGATGCCGGGCTGGTGGATGGGCGCACCGTGGACTGTCAAAAAGTACATCGATGAAGTCTTCACCGAAGGTCATGGCAGCCTCTATGCCAGTGACGGCCGTACCCGTTCCGACGCGTCGCAGAAATACGGCAGCGGCGGTCTGTTGCAAGGCAAGCAATACATGCTGTCGCTGACCTGGAACGCACCGCAGCAAGCATTCGACGACCCCACCGACTTCTTCGAAGCCAAGGGCGTGGACGCGGTGTACTTCCCGTTTCACAAGGCCAACGAATTCCTCGGCATGACCGGGTTGCCCACCTTCCTGAGTGTTGACGTGATGAAACGCCCGAATATCGAGGGCGATGTGGCGCGTTACGAGCAGCATTTGACCGAGGTGTTTGGTCTGCCTGCCTGAATTTTTCCGGCTAGTATCCGTCGCAACGGCGGGAAAGATCGCAGCCTGCGGCAGCTCCTACAGATGGCGTACACCCAGGATTCGGGGAGGCGCAATCCTTGTAGGCGCTGCCGAAGGCTGCGATCTTGGCGATTCAAGCCATGCCTATTGTGAGAGGACACCCGTGAAAGCCAGATCCGATGAATTGCAGATTTTCGTCTGCGTGATTGAATGCGGGTCGATTTCCGCTGCGGCCGAGCAGGTCGGGCAAACGCCTTCAGCAGTCAGCCGCACCTTGTCCAGGCTGGAAGCCAAGCTCGATACCACACTGATCAACCGCACCACGCGGCGCATGGACCTGACCGAAGAGGGCAAGTACTTCTTCGAGCACGCCAAGCTGATTCTCGATCAGATGGACGAACTTGAAGAGCGCCTGACCTCACGCCAGCAAACCCCGTCCGGGCGCCTGCGGATCAACGCTGCCTCGCCGTTCATGCTGCATGCCATCGTGCCGTATATCGATGAGTTTCGCAGTCTCTATCCGGACATCCAGCTCGAACTCAACAGCAACGATTTGATCATCGACCTGCTCGAGCAAAGCACCGACATCGCCATCCGCATCGGCACGCTGGCTGACTCGACCTTGCACGCCCGCTCCCTGGGCTGCAGCCCGCTGCACATCGTCGCCAGCCCGGCGTACCTTGAAAAACACGGCGTACCGCTTGCCGTGGCGGATTTGTCCGGGCACACGCTGCTGGGCTTTACCCAGAACGAAGGCCTCAACCAGTGGCCGCTGCGTTATGTGCACGGTGATCGCTGGCCGATCCAGGCATCGATCAGCGCCTCAAGCGGCGAGACGATCCGGCACCTGGCACTGGCAGGCCAGGGCATCGCCAGCCTGTCGCATTTCATGACGATCGACGACATCCGCGCCGGGCGTCTGCAACTGCTGCTGGCGGAGTTCAATAGCGGTTATCGTCAGCCGATCAATGCGGTGTACTACCGTAACTCGCAACTGGCCCTGCGCATCCAGTGCTTCCTGGACTTCATCCAGGGCAAATTGGCGGAATACGCGATAGCGGACTTCAAGGGCTGATTCGTGATCCCTGCGCAAGAGTGAATTGGGCCACGCTGCCTGTTTCCCCAGGCATCACTCCTCGATACTGGTTGCATCACTTACTGACGCAGGGAGTTTCTCCATGAACGTATTCATTACCGGCGCTGCCGGTTTTATCGGCGGCTCCATCGCCACCGGTCTGGTCCGGGCAGGTCACAAGGTTACCGGCCTGGTGCGCAGCGCCGAACAAGCCAATGAACTGAGCGCACTGGGCATCACCCCAGTGATCGGCACGCTGGACGACAGCGCACTACTGGCCGAACAGGCCCGGGCTGCCGATGCCGTCATCAATGCCGCCAGCAGCGACCATCGCGGCGCAGTGGACGCCTTGCTCGATGCGCTGCGCGGCTCCAACAAAGTGTTCCTGCACACCAGCGGGTCGAGCATCGTCGGCGATGCGTCGGGTGGTAAATCCAGCGACGTCGTCTATTACGAAGACAGCCTGCCGGAGCCGACGGTCGACAAGGCTGCTCGCGTGGCCATCGATAACCTGGTCCTCGCCGCCGCCAAAGACGGGGTGAACTCAGCCGTTATCTGCAACACCCTGATCTACGGTCACAGCCTGGGCGTCCATCGTGACAGCGTACAGTTGCCGCGCTTGCTGAAGCAGGCACGCAAAAGCGGTGTGGTCCGGCATGTCGGCCCGGGCCAGAACATCTGGTCCAACGTGCACATCGAAGACGTGGTGTCCGTGTACCTGCTGGCGCTGACCAAAAACGTACCCGGCACCTTCTACTTCGTCGAAAGCGGTGAGGCGTCGTTCATCGACATGACCACTGCGATTGCCCAAGCGCTGAAGCTGGGCGCGCCACAAGACTGGCCGCTGAAAGAGGCCGAAGCCGAATGGGGTTATGAAATGGCCAACTATGGCCTGGGTTCCAACAGCCGGGTTCGCGGCAAGCATGCGCGTGAACTGCTGGGCTGGGCGCCGAAGCGGACCTCGGTGGTTGAGTGGATCCGGGACGAGATGGTTTGAGTTCGCTTTAGATCGTGTCGCTGCCATCGCGAGCAAGCTCGCTCCCACAGGTTTTGTGTCGCTCACGCAATGGGCGAATGACACAAAACCCTGTGGGAGCGAGCTTGCTCGCGATGGCATTTTCAGCAGCCCAACAACTGGCCGGGCCGCCCTCAATTCCGTAACATCCGCACCCTCTTTACCGGCCATTCCCCCGCGGCCAATATGTTGGGTAAACCATGAAACCAAAACCTCTGCGCGCCGATGTCCTGGCCGGGCTCACCACCTCTTTCGCCTTGCTGCCCGAATGCATCGCCTTCGCCCTGGTTGCCCATCTCAATCCTTTGATGGGGCTTTACGGCGCCTTCATCATTTGCACCCTGACCGCGCTCTTCGGCGGGCGGCCCGGCATGGTGTCCGGCGCCGCCGGATCGATGGCGGTGGTGATCGTCGCGCTGGTGGTGCAGCACGGTGTGCAGTACCTGCTGGCCACTGTGCTGCTGGGTGGGCTGATCATGCTGGCGTTCGGACTGCTGAAGCTCGGCAAACTGGTGCGCATGGTGCCGCACCCGGTGATGCTCGGCTTCGTCAACGGCCTGGCGATCATCATTGCCCTGGCCCAACTGGAGCACTTCAAGAGCGGTGACGCCTGGCTGAGCGGGGCGCCGCTGTACCTGATGACGGGGCTGGTGGCGGTGACGATGGCCATCGTCTACCTGCTGCCACGTTTGACCCGTGCCGTGCCGCCGGCACTGGTGGCGATTCTGGGCGTTGGCCTCGCGGTTTATCTGCTCGGCCTGCCCACCCGCACCCTGGGCGACATGGCGCATATTGCCGGTGGCTTGCCGACCTTTGCGCTGCCGGACATCCCCTGGAATCTGCAAACCCTGCACATCATCGCCCCCTACGCGATTTTGATGGCGCTGGTCGGCCTGCTGGAAACCCTGCTGACCCTGAACCTCACCGACGAGATTACCGAAAGCCGTGGTTTCCCGGATCGCGAATGCGTGGCGCTGGGGGCGGCCAACATGGTCTCCGGTGTGTTCGGCGGCATGGGCGGCTGCGCGATGATCGGTCAGACGGTGATCAACCTCAGCTCCGGTGGTCGTGGCCGACTGTCCGGTGTAGTGGCCGGTGTGCTGATTCTGGTGTTCATCCTGTTTCTGTCGCCGCTGATCGAGCGTATCCCGCTGGCCGCACTGGTCGGGGTGATGTTCGTGGTCTCACAGCAGACATTTGCCTGGGCTTCATTGCGGGTGCTGAACAAGGTGCCGCTGAACGACGTGTTGGTGATCATCGCCGTCACGGTGATTACGGTGTTCACCGATCTGGCCACTGCGGTGCTCTGCGGGATCATCATTGCCGCGCTGAACTTCGCCTGGCAACAGGCTCGCGAGCTCTATGCCGACGCTCATATCGAAGCCGACGGCAGCAAGCTGTATCACCTGCATGGCACGCTGTTCTTCGCCTCGACTGCACCTTTCCTCAATCAGTTCGATCCTGCCAACGACCCTGCGCATGTGACCCTGGACTGTCGTCACCTGAGATTCGTCGACTACTCGGCGATCGCCGCGCTGAAAACCCTGCGTGAGCGCTATACCAAGGCCGGCAAACATCTGCACGTGTTTCACCTGTCCGAGCGCTGCAAGCAAATGCTCAAGCGGGCAGGGGGCGAACTCGGCTGATTCGACGGCTACAGGGCGTCTGATGCGTTGCACAATCGGGCCGTTTCCAGCGCCACTGTCGATGGGTTGCCGGTGGTATCCAGACGTTGCAGCGACATCAGGCACTGGCCGCTTTCGAGCATGATCAGCTCATAGTCCTTGCCGGCCTGCGGGGTGAAACGCAAGCTTTGCTGGCAGCTGTAGGAATACCCGTTGGACACGCTTCCCTGGCTCTGGAAGTTCACCGTAAACGGCTGATTGGCCGGGACCTTGAGTTCTGTGCGCACCAGATCCGCGGCTTGCACCTGGGTCTGACTGACCGGCATGCCCAGGTTTTGTCCATTGCGACTGGCGAACCCCGACTGCGCCACTGCCATGACCCCGGCACCGGGACTGCTCCAGTCGATGCAGCCCCGCGCCGGCACTCCGCGCGCCATGCCATTGGTGATCACCCGCATGCGCGCGGTGTTACCCGACGTTGGCTCCGCGTAAGGCGTGGAATAGGAGCGCACGTTGGCCAGGTTACCGCAGCCGCTCAACGTCAACGCAATGGCCGTAACCAGTATTGTTCTCATGGAAAGATCCCTTGATCCAGACGAAAAGCCAATCGCCTCAGCGACACTGATAAGGGCTCTCGCCGCTCAGTTCCTTGCCTGTCGCGTTGTCACGAATGATCACGGTCGCACCGGGTGACGCCTGGCACAGGGCATTACGCACGGTGTAGATGCCGCGCCCCTGAGTGGTCACTGTGCCCATCTTCAGTGGCGCTCCCGAAGCATCCTGGCCACTGACCTGATACTCACCCGACATCGTCACACAGCCGCTTAACGTCAGCAGCAAACCTGCACCGATAGCAAATTTCATGGAATTGTTTTCCTTGTTTTGATAGATCGCCGCTGGCATCAGGCACAGCGCAAGTTTTGTCTCTTCAGTGGGCAGGCGTGCACGCCTTCAGTGTGCGGAAACTTGGCTGGGTACACAGATCCAGATCTCGCGACGGCTGCAACAGTAATTGTTGGGCGGGCGCCGGCGGATCAGCGGCCAGGGCGGAAAACTGCCGCACAGTCCCAGCAACAACCCCATCACCGCAATGCAATTGGCAGACTGCGAGGCTGTGAAGACTGGGCGCACTGTGTCGTGATCGGCCAAGTAATCCCGTGGCCAAGAGAGAAAAATCATTTCGCATCCCTGTGAAATTTAACTGACTGCCTTGTGTGGGATCAGGTCCGCGCCTGGCGCGACAGCTCAGCGTGCCGTCTCCGGCAACGTGGCTAGGAGCACTAAATCAGAAGAAGATTCATATCAAACAAAAAGAAATATGCTACATGCAGCGCAAATGGAGACTGACATGAAGTACGACACGCTGATTCGCAACGCCCTGATCATCGATGGCAGCAACGCCCCCGGTTATCCCGCCGACGTGGCGATCCTGAACGGCCGTATCGAGCGCATCGGTGACCTGCACGATGCCAGCGCCACCGAAGAAATCGACGCCGCCGGCCGCGTATTGGCGCCAGGTTTCATCGACGTGCACACCCACGACGACACGGTGGTGATCCGCCAGCCTCAGATGTTGCCCAAGCTCAGCCAGGGGGTGACCACGGTGATTGTCGGCAACTGCGGGATCAGCGCTGCGCCGGTGAGTTTGCGTGGCGATCCGCCCGATCCGATGAACCTGCTCGGCACAGCCGCTGCGTTTGTTTATCCGACGTTCAGCGACTACCGCGCCGCCGTCGAAGCGGCGAATACCACGCTGAACGTGGCGGCCCTGGTCGGCCACACCGCATTGCGCAGCAATCACCTCGACGACCTGTTTCGCAGCGCCTCGCCTGAGGAAATCGGCGCGATGCGCGACCAGTTGCGTGAAAGCCTGGAGGCGGGTGCATTGGGCTTGTCCACAGGTCTTGCGTATGCGAGCGCGTTCTCGGCCTCCACCGACGAAGTGATGCAACTGACCGAAGAGCTGAGCGCGTTCGGCGCGGTGTACACCACCCATTTGCGCAGCGAATTCGAGCCAGTACTGGAGGCCATGGATGAGGCGTTCCAGATCGGCCGCCATGCGAAAACCCCGGTGATCATTTCCCACCTCAAATGTGCCGGCGCCGGTAACTGGGGGCGCAGTCCGCAACTGCTGGCATCCCTTGAACAGGCAGCGAAAACTCATCCGGTGGGCTGCGACTGTTATCCCTATGCCGCGAGCTCATCGACCCTGGACCTCAAGCAAGTGACCGATGCCCATCGCATCACCATCACCTGGTCCACGCCGCACCCGGAGTTGGGCGGCCGCGACCTGATGGACATCGCCGCCGAGTGGGGCGTGCCGCTGCTCGATGCCGCCCGCCGCCTGCAACCGGCTGGCGCCGTGTATTACGGCATGGACGAGGCCGATGTACGAAGAATCCTCGCGCATCCGCTGTCGATGGTGGGCTCCGACGGTTTGCCGGAAGACCCGTTTCCGCATCCGCGCTTGTGGGGCGCGTTCCCACGGGTTCTGGGACATTTCAGTCGCGATGTGGGGCTGTTTCCACTGCACACCGCGGTGCACAAGATGACCGGATTGTCGGCAGCGCGGTTCGGCTTGAAGCAACGGGGCGAAATCCGCGAAGGACACTGGGCGGATCTGGTGTTGTTCGATCCCGTGACCATTCGCGACGTGGCGGACTTCAATGACCCGCAACGGGCAGCGGAAGGGATTGATAGGGTTTGGGTCAATGGCGTGTTGAGTTACTGCGAGGGGCAGGCGAATGGCAAAAGGGCAGGGCGGTTTCTGGCGCGGGAAGGGGATTTGCGCAGAGGCTTTCATTGATCGTGGTACGCAGAAACACATAGCAATGTAGGAGCTGCCGAAGGCTCGGGCCGCGTTCGGACGATCTTTTTATCTTTGTCTCATGGAGGCAGCAGAGAAATCCAGAATCTCGTGATAGGTTCGTCGGATCAATTCTACGAGCACAGGAGTTGCCTATGTCCAGTATTACCGTTGGCAATCTTGACCCAGAGCTCTTTGAACTGCTCCACATCTCGGCAGGCCGCAATGGTCGTTCAATGGAGGAAGAAGCTCACTTCATACTGACGCAGGCGTTCCATCAGAACGATTGTGCAAGAGGACTGGGTACTCGAATCAGCAGTCGGTTCAGAGCCGAGGGTGGAGTTGAGTTGGATCTGCCTGCTCGATAGAGCGGGCATATAGGTTGTTTGGCCATCGAATGATCGGCAGGGTGTTGCGCGCCAAGGCATGAGTGACTATCCTGCATGTACGCCAATGACGGATAGCGCATCAAGATGATATTCATTGAGCCCCCTATTTTTACAGAAGACCTTGGCGAGCTTCTGAGCGATGAAAGCTACGGCGAATTTCAAGAGTACCTGGCCGAGAACCCCGTGGCCGGTGATGTGATTCAAGGGACCAATGGATTGAGAAAGGTCCGCTGGGCCGCGAACGGGAAAGGTAAGAGAGGTGGGGTCAGGGTGATCTACTACCACATCTCACCGGCCTATCAGATCCGGTTGATTCTGATCTACCGCAAGGGGATCAAAGATGATCTCTCCCCAGCCGAAAAGAAAGTACTGATCGAATTAAACAGAGGGTGGAAATGATGGAAAAGAATCTATTCAACCGTCTGGTCGAAAGCATGACCCAGATGGACGAGATTGATCGCGGCGAGCGTCCGCCATCGCGTGAGTTTCACGTTGACGCGGTAAAGGTCAAAATGATTCGCAAGGCCACAGGGCTATCACAGGCACGGTTTGCCAAAGCGATTGATGTTGCGCTGGGAACGCTCCAGAACTGGGAGCAAGGTCGGCGGGAGCCAGAAGGTCCTGCACGAGCGCTGTTGCGCGCCATACACAATGACCCTGGGCATGTGTTGGCGGCTCTTGAGCAGCGCTAGGGTACTTGTATCTCGATGTGCTCCATTGCCATCGCGCCCGAAAAACAACAAACCCCGCTAATTGCGGGGTTTGTTGTTTTTTACGTTTGCTGCAAGTTAAGTTAATGGCTTGCTGTTCTCACAGAGACCTTCAGCGGGATTCAATAGACGTTACCGTCTACACCCGGAAGTGACTCACCATCATCTGCAACTGATTGCCCAACCGTGCCAGTTCAACACTGGACGCAGCCGTTTCATCGCTGGCGGCGGCCGTCTGTTCAGACACGTCGCGCACGTTGACGATGCTGCGGCTGATCTCTTCGGCCACGGCGCTTTGCTGCTCGGCGGCAGCCGCGATCTGCTGGTTCATCGACTGGATGTTGGACACCGTGCGGGTGATGTTTTCCAGTGACACGCCGGCCTTGCGGGTCAGCGCCACGCTGCTGTCGGTCAGGGTGCGGCTGTTGTTCATCACCGCCGACACTTGTTGGGTGCCATTCTGCAGACCGGCGACCAGGCCTTCGATTTCTTCGGTGGATTTCTGGGTGCGTTGGGCCAGGCCACGGACTTCGTCGGCCACCACGGCAAAACCCCGACCGGCTTCACCGGCACGGGCTGCTTCGATGGCGGCGTTGAGCGCCAGCAGGTTGGTCTGATCAGCGACGGCCTTGATCACGTCCATGACGCTGCCGATCTTGTCACTTTCCTGTTGCAGCACATTCATGGCTTCGGTTGAACGCGCCACTTCACTGGCCAGGCGTTCGATCTGGGCGATGGCTTCGTTGACCACCTTGTCGCCCTCGCGAGCTTCGCCGTCAGCGGCAGCTGCGGCCTGGGACGCTTGCTCGGCGTTGCGCGCGACTTCCTGCACCGTGGCTGTCATCTCGTGCATGGCCGTGGCCACCTGATCGGTCTCGATCTTCTGGCTGTTGACCCCGGCACTGGTCTGCTCGGTGACGGCCGACAACTCTTCGGCGGCGCTGGCAATCTGGGCGACGCCATCGCGAATGCCGCTGATCAAATCGCGCAGGGTAACGCCCATGCGCGCAATGCCTTGCTGCAACACACCGAGTTCGTCGCGGCGAGTCACTTTGACGTCGTGGGACAGGTCGCCGCTGGCGATGCGCTCAACCACGGCCAGGGTGTCGCGCAACGGGCCGGTGATCTGGCGAGTGATGATGACGGCAGCAATGATGCCCACCAACAATGCCAGCAGGGTACTGATCAGTTGCAGGGTGCGGGCCTGGGCGCTTTCGGCGTCACGGCGCTCGAGCTGAATCTGATACAACTGATCGCTCAGGGACACGATGGCGGCGCCCTGGTCGGTCATTTCCTTGCGCGCCTGGACGGCGTCGTTGCTGGCGTTTTTATAAGCCTGCAAGGCACTGCGGTAATTGTTCAGCGCGGTTTCCAGCTGGCGCAGGGCGTCAGGCTGAGTCTCGGCGAAATGCCCGTCCAGTGACTTCAGGCTGGCAATCGCCATATCCAGTTGGCGGACGGCTTTTTGTTCGGTCTCGGGATTGGTGGTGGCGGTGTAGCTGCGCACTTCGTAGCGGGTCAGCAAGAAGGCTTCCTTGGCGGCCGTGATGGCCTGGAACTGTTCGAAGCGCTGATCGCTCGGGGGCATTTGCAGCACGGCGGTGTTGATGGCGTCGATCAGTTTACTGGCGGTTTCGGCGTTGCTGCCCATGACGTCGCGGGCGCTGTTACCGGTGCGGTAGGCGCTGCGCATTTTGTCCAGGGACGTCTTGTAAGCCTCGATGACGGCGCCTTGTTCCCTCAACAACTTGAGGTTTTCCGGGCTCTTGAATTTAGCCAGCAGTGCTTGCTGCTGGGCGGAGAACGCGTCCAGGGTGGCCTGTACGTTTTGCGCGGCGGTTTCGTCGCCGTTGGTCAGCATGTATTGCAGACGAACCACGCGCAGTTTGGTCAGGCCGGCATTGAGCTGGGTGATGTCGCTCATCCAGTTGCTGCGGTCAATCAAACCGCCCAGGCTCGTCCAGCCGGTCAGGGCGAGGAGGCAGGTCAGGGCCAGGACCAGGCCGAACCCCAGGCCCAGTTTCAGGTTCACGCTGATATTGCCGAACCAGCTATTCATCAAATTCCTCCAGGAACGTTGTGCTTCTTGATCGTCGGTTGGCTGGAAGATTGTTGTTTTTGGGAGCCAGCAAGGTAGGTAGCAGGTGTGTATCGGCAGCGAGGTTGGGAACTGTAGGGAGATCAAAAGATCGCAGCCTCGTTTCACTCGACAGCTCCTACAGGGCTCCCGCAGGGCTCTTACAGGAGTGCGCGTTCCAATGTAGGAGCTGCCGCAGGCTGCGATCTTTGGCTGTTGTTTTTAAGCTTTTTTTCACAATCGTTTCACCCCCAGCCAACGCGCGCCTCTCTACCCTCGCGGCATCGAATGACAGTGATGCATGCCGGCGAGGCGGCTTGATGTGGAATTGAGACTGAGTCTGTTCGGGATTAAACGCTCCCTCGACCTGAGCCGTTTGGCCCTCTATCGCAACGGGGCTGTGGTGCTGGCTTCGGCGCTGCTGGTGATCCCGTTGACGGTATGGCTGTTGCGACCCGCCGCCGTGCCGGACCTGGCCGACGGCAATGTGGCCGGCGCCCGTGCGTTGGCGGCCGGCTGGGCCAAAGGTGACATGATCGTACTGGTGCGCCATGTCGAACGTTGCGATCACTCCTCGGCAGCCTGCCTGAGCGGCAATGACGGCATCACCGAGCGTTCTCGCCGCGTGGCAGTGGCGGTGGGTGCTCAGTTCGAGCAACTGGGCTTGAACAAGGCCGACATCTACAACAGCCCGGTCATGCGGACAGCGCAGACCGCCGGCTATATGTTCAACAAGATCAGTTTCGATGAAGACTGGTTGATCAACTGCAAGGGCACCATGTTGCGTGACGCCCTGGCGCACAAAGTGGCCGGCCGCAATCTGATTCTGGTCACCCACAGCGAATGCATGTCGCAACTGCTGAAAGACCTCAAGTTGCCAAGCTCGACCCTGGGTTATGGCGCTTCCTTGTTCATTTCGGCCGAAACGTTACAGGCACCGCGCATGCTCGGTTTCATCGAAGCCTCGGACTGGCGCTCGGTGACCAGCGAATGAATTCACTTTCTCGATCAGGGCGCTCAATGCTGACTTCCTCCCGTTTGCGTTTTTACTCGGTGAACTTCGGCATACCGCTGGCCTGTGCGCTCGTGGTTTTCCTGATGTTCGACCTGACCAGCATCGACATCGCCTTCAGCGATCTTTTCTATGACCCGACTGCGAAAGTGTTCCCGCTGGATCAAATCCATTTGTTCGAAAAGATCACCCACAAATGGACGCGGATCATCCCGAACTGGACCGGCGAGATCGCGATCGTTGGCGCCTTGCTGTCGTTTCTCTGGCCGCGTCTGAAGTCTGAAAAACATTCGAAAATCATCGCGCTCCTGGAAAAAATCAAGGTCGCTCCGGTGCTTCGATTCGCCAGCAGGCACCGCCGTGATTTTCTGTATGTGGTGTTCGCATTCTCCATCAGCACGGGAGTCATCCATTACCTCAAGGGCCATACCAGTGTGTATTGCCCGATCGAAACGACCCAGTACGGTGGAAAGATTGAACACAAGGAGTGGTACCAGAATTTCGATCTGCTGAACGTTGCCGGGGACGGGCGTTGCTGGCCGGGCGGTCACGCTTCGGGTGGCTTTACCATGCTGGCTTTGTACTTCGTCGCGCGCCGCTACCGCTGGCGCTATTCGAAAGCGCTGATGTACGGCTCGCTGGCGCTCGGTTTCGTCTACGGCACGACGCGGGTTCTGCAAGGCTGGCACTACATGTCCCACACCTTTTGGGCGGGGATCTTCGTGTGGCTGGCGTGTTTGCTGACGGCGCTGGCGTTTTATGGGCGAGCTCGGCTGGAGTTGCCGGTTCTACAAAAGCATGAAGAACCGGCGTCAGTGGCTCAGCCTCAGCCCGTCAATTGAGATGGATTTTCGCGGGCAAGCCTGCTCCCACAGAGGATCTGCAGCGACCACAAAGTCCGGGCACGACAGCGATCAAAACTGTGGGAGCGGGCTTGCTCCGGGCGGCGTTCCGACGAAAGCGGTGGGTCAGCTTGCATGGGTGTTGAATGTGCCGCCGCCTTCGCGGGCAAGCCCGCTCCCACAGGGATCTGCGGCGAACACAAAGTCCGCACACGGCATCGATCATGTGGGAGTGGGCTTGCCCGCGATGAACGATAACGCGGTTCACCTGTATGAACGCCTGCCTACCCCTGCGGATCGACGTTATCCAATGCCCGGTTCACGGCCAATTCCGCCAACATGATGATCTGCGCAATGGCCAGCGCGGTGTTGCGCTGCGGACCGTTCAGGTAGGTGGCGAAATCATTGGCCATGACGTTGGCTGAAGCCAATGACTCGCAGGCATGGGCCAGAAGGCTTTCGGTGTCCATGTCCGGGACGACCATGAACAGGGTGTTGGGGCTATAGGGTCTGGCGGTTTCGAAGGGGGGATCGGGGGTTAATTTATCCATGTGAAAACTCCTACTGAAATGGGAGCCATCACTTGCCGGATCTCAAGCGGCGAAGAGGTGGCAGCTATGTGCAGTGTGAGATCACCGGTAGTAGGCACCCGGCCAGACCTAAGTCTGCCCGCACACAGCCGCCATAACGCATTTTCTGGCAGCGGATAAGCTGGCGCCAATTATGAAGGCACTGGCGCTAGATGCATACTTTTTGCCGGGATCTCACACCCGATCACTGAGTTTTCAGCGACTGCCAAAGGTTATTGAGCGGACTTCCGACCGACAACCTTAAAGTCCTGTGGGATTTTTCTTCTGGTTTTCTTCATCCGTAGGACCTGTCACGCAAGACGCCGGGACCAGCGCGGGTCAGGTGTTCCATGGCGATTAGTGAAAAACTCAAACCGCCAACGGCAACGTCACAATAAAGGTACTGCCCTTGCCGTCGCCGTCGCTCATGCCGATGACCGTGCCGCCATGGGCCTCGACCAGCTCGCGAACCACTGTCAGGCCAATGCCCAGGCCTGCACGGTTGAAGCCGACGGCGTGAACATCCTGCACGAAGGGCTCGAAGATAAAAGGCAGCGCCTTGGCAGAAATGCCGATGCCGTTATCGCCAATGCTCATCTGCAGCAGATTGTCTTCGGTGGTCACCGACAGCGTGACCGTGCCGCCCGCCTGGGTGTACTTGGCCGCGTTGCCCAGCAGGTTGCCAAGGATTTGCGTGAGCCGTACCGGATCGCCGTTCACTGCGAGCGCACCTTCGGGCAATTCAGCCGTGAAGTGCAGATGATGAGCGGCCATCACCGGGCTGCACACGGCGATGGTCTCCTGAATGATTTGCAGCATATCGACGATACGACGATCCAGGCGCAACTTGCCGGTGCTGACGCGGGAGACGTCGAGCAAATCGTCCACCAGCCGCGACATGTGCTGCACCTGGCTTTCGATCAGGGCCTGCATTCGGGGCAGCTCTGCACTCGGCACCCGCACCAGTCGGCCAGCGATCATGCTGATGGGCGTCAGCGGATTGCGCAGTTCGTGCGCCACCAGGGTGAGGATGTTTCGTTGCTGGGCCAGGCTGTGCTCGGCCGACGCTTGCAAGTGCTGCGCACTGAGGACGGCACGCACCAATTGTTCGTTGGTTTCGCGCATCTCCAGGTAACGCTGGTGTTCTTCGGCTGAGCGTTGGGGTTTTTCCGCATCCGACTGCAATGACAGAATCGCCAGGACCAATTGCTGATTGGCCTCGATCAGTTGCTCGACCTGTTGGCTATCGACGAGCTGGGTGTTGGCCTCGCTCAGCTCCTTTTGCAGCGCCGCCAGTACGGCTCGCGCCTCGACGGTTTTCTGGCCGAGCAGGAACAGTTCGCGAGCGGCGGTGGCCATGGCTTGCTCGTTCTTGCTGTTAGCCTCATTCATGATGGTTCGCTCATCCGTGGTCTTTGTCAGAACGCTGCCGGGTTGGCCGACCCCCAAGCAATCCTTCCTGCTCCGGCAACATCTCGCCGATCTGTAAACCATTATGGTCGATGCGGTACAGGCGCAATTCATCGGAATGGGCGCTGGCCCGGACCTTGACCACGGCCATGATACGCAGCAAGCGGCTCTGCACTTCGATATAGCGTTGGACGATGATTGCGTCGGTGAGAAACGCCGTACCGTAAGGGCTGAAACGCAGATCGGTGTAGCGGTCTTCCAGCTCGGAGGTCATCAACACGCTGACGCCGATCCTGGTCAGCGCGGTGACCATGCGCGACAGCGACTCACGGAAGTCTTCGCGGAAGGTCGGCGCCAGCGCCAGCTCGAAGCCCGACAGCGAATCGATGACGACGCGGGTGGCTTTCAGCCGGGTGATCTCGCTCAACAACAACTGCACGATTTCGTCGATGGACAGGTCCGGGGCACGGCTGTCCACCAGACCGACCTGGCCACTCTGGATCAGGCTGGCGAGGGTGGCGTTCTGGGAGTGATTGGGTCGTTGCTCGAACACTGCAATCACGCCGGTTTCGCCATTGCGCGCGCCTTCAGCGAGGAATGTCGAGGCCAGAATGCTTTTGCCCGAGCCCGACGGCCCGGCCACCAGCAAGGAATAACCACGGGGCAGGCCACCGCCGAGCATCTCGTCGAGCTGCGGCACGCCCATTTTCAGCCGCTTGATCGGGAACTGTTGCGGCGCTTCATCCGGGTTGAGTGCCGCAGGCGCAAAGACTTTAATGCCCGACGTGGCGATGCGGAAGGTGTGCAGCCCCGGGAGTGTCGGCTGACCGCGCATCTTCATGATTTCCATCTTGCGCACCATGGAATTGCGTTGAACGCTCTGGCGCAGCCAGATCAGGCCGTCGGCGACGGTGAAAATCGGATTGGTGTCGGTTTCGGTGAAGTATTCGCCAATCAGGAAGGTCGTCGCCTGCCAGGTGGTCATCAACATGCCCAACTGCTGAACGAACTGCGGCAGGTTGTTGTTGGGGTTGTCCTGGGTCTGGCTGGCCAGCACCACCGAACGGAACGAGTCGACAAACACCAGTGCCGGTGAATGCGCTTCCACCTCGCTGACGATCCGCCGCAGCACTTCGTCCAGATCCCCGGCCAGGGTGTCGTCGGCCAGGTTGACGTAGCGAATTGACTGGTTGATCGCTTCGCTGTCGAAAAAGTCGAATTGCTGCTGATAACGCAGCATCTTCAGCGGCGGCTCGCCGAGTACGGTAAAGAACAACGCCGGGCGTTCAGGCGTCGCCAGGGCAAACATCATTTGATGCGCCAGGGTGGTTTTGCCGCAGCCAGGCGGGCCGGCGATCAGGTTGAACGAAAACTCCGGCAAACCTCCGCCCAGCACCTCGTCCAGTCCTGGCACGCCGGTGGCCAGACGGTTGATAGTCACTTTGGTGCTCATGGCGAAGTTTCCTGCGAAAGGGTGTCGCTCAAAGAAGGTTCCCACACGCCACGAAGCAAACGTGCGGTGAGCGAGGGCCCGATCAGCGTGGTCAGCAGCTGGTAGAAAGTAGTCAGCAACACTTCACCGAAAAACAGTGCATCGGCTGCGTTTTGCTCAACGAGTACGGACTTGAGGGCAGTCAGATCCAGGGAGGCCTGCACACTGTCATAGGTGCCGGCCAGGCGCGGATGATTGGCGGCGCACAAATGAAGGCTGCGGCGATAAAGCGCGGCAACTCCTTGCTGGCCAAGGATGGGCGTGAGGGCTGCGTCCATAGCCTGCAATATCGAAGCGATCGCGTGTGCGACGGTCGCAATGTCAGCGTTGGGACCAACGCGGTGCGTCAGAGAAGCTACGATCTGACGGCTCTCTTCGCTTAGCGTGGACATGGCTAACTGATATCTGATGGACAGCCTTTGATGGTACACCCTATGGAGGTGTTGGGAGTGTTTTGCGTCAGAGGAGGGTGATTACAGAATGCAGCTGACCATACAAAAGGCAAAAAAAAGCCCGCGGGAGGGCGGGCAAACCGTAGTTTCTTGAAGAGCGAGCGCAATGTACCGGTTGTCGAGGGGCGGTGGGGTGAAGAAAAATTCATCTGCATGGCGCACCTTTAGCCGGTGCGCTCGCTCATCGGTGATCGTGCGACGTCAGAAGTTGTACTTGAAACTGGTCATGACGTTGCGTGGCGCGCCGTAATTGCCAGAGAGGGCGGGCGAGCTGTAGTACTCGCGATCGAACACGTTGTTCGTGTGGCTGCAACAGGAGAGTGGTTGGGGTCGCTTTAATGTCATGTATGCGCTACATTTAAGTTTGAATGTAACGGTAGCTGAACATGGATTACTCCCTTCTGGTATCGCGTCTTGCCAAGCAAATACGCGAGAAGCGTATCAATCGTGGCCACACGCAAGCACAGCTGGCCGAACTAGCCGGGCTGACGCGGCAAAAAGTCATTGCCGTGGAAAAGGGCGTTCTATCCGTGAGCATGGTGGCCTATGCGCGGGTATTAGGCGCTTTGGATTGTGAATTGAACGTTGTTCCAGCGGCCATGCCGACCCTTGAAGAACTTGCGGAACTGTTCTGAATGAAAATGACCTCACTTTTCGTCAGCACTCCTGAAGGACGCAGCGGCCGGATGTTCACCAGTGCGGCGGATTTTATTTTCCGCTACGACGAAGAGGCGTTGTCGTCCATGGCAATCAGCTTGTCGATGCCCGTGCGACCTGATGAGTTCCGTCGACGAGACCTGCACCCAATCTTTCAGATGAATCTGCCGGAAGGGTACGTACTGGAACAATTACGTAATCGCCTGGCCAAGACTGTGAACGTCGATCCCATGCTGTTGCTCGCGCTTTCCGGTAGCAGCTCACCCATCGGCAGAGTTCAGGTGCGTTCGGAAGCGGTCGATGCCCTGCTTGGAGAACAGACATTTCCAGGAGAAAGACTCGAAGAGATTCTGACGTGGGACGGCGCGGAAGATATCTTTGCCGACCTGCTTGATCGCTACATCCTGCGTGCAGGCATTTCAGGTGTTCAACCCAAAGTGTTGGTGCCTGAACAGCAGGAGACCGACTTGCCACGAGTCACCTCGAAAACCTCGGATCTGATCATCAAGAGTGGCCGTGACGAGTTTCCTGGTCTGGCGATCAACGAGTTCCTTTGCATGTCGATTGCCAAGGAAGCGGGCATTCCGGTCCCTGAGTTTTACCTTTCCGACAACGCCAGATTGTTTGTCATGCGCCGCTTTGATCGAGACACTCAACTCAACCCGATTGGCTTCGAGGATATGGCGGCACTTATGGGACTGTCGGCCGATCAGAAATACAGCAAAAGCTACGCGGCAATCGCCAAGGTCATTCGCTTGTTTTGCCCTGCGCAGCATCTGCGATCCTCACTCGACCAGCTCTTCGATAGCGTCGCCCTGAGCTGCATCGTCGGCAACGGCGATGCGCATTTGAAAAACTATGGCTTGCTCTACTCGGAGCCGACGCAACGCGATGCTCGCCTGGCGCCGGCTTATGACATCGTCAATACCACTGCTTATATCCCGGAGGATGTTCTGGCGCTGGATCTGGCGGGGAACAAGTCATTATTTGCTTCTCGCCAAGGGTTGCTGGAGTTCGCGCAGACATGCGAGATCGAACAGCCTGGATTACGTATTCAGAAGATACTTGCCTCACTCGAAGTAGTACTTGGACGGTATCCCCAGCATCGAGAGCAGGCACCTCATGTGGTCAGTGCGATTCAAAAAGCGGCGGCGCCCTTTGCCCTGACTTTCGGGTGATTTTCGCTACGCGTGCGATCAAAGAAGCTTTGTGAGGAGGCGGACTCCACAGAAAGTCACATAAAGTGAAACCTTCTGTTGAGTCGTTGTGCATGAAGCTGCGTTTGATGACAGTCTAAAAATGGGCGCCCTCAGCGGTCGCCCATTTTCTTTCTACATCAAAACCTGCGTTTGCAATCGCCGCCCGACGACGTCCAACAAATCGCAGCCGTCGCGCAGTGAAGCGACCAACACCCGCGCCAGTTCACTGTGAACGTTTTCGTTTACGGCGAAGCTCTCCAGCAATTGGGTTGCCGTGCGGATGCGGTAGGCCGCGGTTTCGTGCAATACGTCCAGCGGCGCTTCGGTGTCGATCAACAGCGCCGCAATGCTGCAATCGATGCCGGTGACCGGCATGTATCGATCCATGACAAAAACCTCCAGTCGGTAACAAAGGAACGTCGCCACTCAGGGGTGGCTGGTGGGTTGGGGCTCTGGCAATCCATCGGGTGGGTCCAGGTTGTCCAGCGCCCGGTTTACCAACAGTTCGGCCACCACCGCCAGCTGCTGGATCGCCAGCGCTACGTTGCGGCGAGAACTTTGCAGTTCGCAGGCAAGGTCCGTGCTCATGACGTTGAGCGAGGCCAGGGTTTCGCAGGCGTGAGCGAGCAGGGAGGGGGTGTCGATGTCGGGGAGGATGGTGAAGACGTGGCTGACGGGATCGGGGAGACGAGGGTTGCGCAGGCGGGCGCTTACGAGGGGTTCGGTGACTTCGGAGAGCTTGGATAAATCAAGGGCATCGGGTGCCAAATCCGGCGAGGCGTCCGGTGGGTTGGGACTGTGTTTTTTCATGGTCTAATTCCTGGTTTGTCATAGGAACTGCCATTCCCCTGCTGTCAAACAGGGAGGGTGGCAGCTGTACGCAGGTTGACAGACCGGAAACACAGGAAACCGGTGCATCCAAAGATGCCCCACGCACAGCCGCCATGAAAAAACTGCACGCGCGCAAGCATGCCGTTTTATTAGGTAGAGTGGAAGGTTCCGGTTTCAGCCTGTCAAAGCTGATCGCTTATTTGCAGCGACATCTGAAGGCTATCTATTAAGGGCAGAGTTCGCTAGTTCATGGAAGGCGACGCGTTGTGCAGGAAATTTCCTAGGACGGAGAGGGAGGGGCGCCACGATTTGGCGGAGGATTCTTTGGGGCCTCAGCCTCCGGAGCTGCGCGTCTTTGGCTGAGAGTAACTTTCTCCTTCAAAAGATTGCCTCAGTATTCGCTCACCTGAAAAACTCTCAACAGCCACCCAGCTTCCCCTGGGATCAACCTGTACTGAACCTGCCGCATTTTTCCCGTCCGCCCCGCCCCTGCGTCGGCACCGTCATAAACCGGAAACTGCCGCACCAACGCATTTTCCGTCACAGCAAACTCATCCTCGCCTTGGTAACCCTCTGCAATTTTCGGGTTGTCATTGACAGGTGGCAGATAAATTTCGCTGAGCGATTTCTTGCGGTTAGCGGAGTAGGCAACGAGCTCGCCCGCCATCTTGCTCCCCGATGATCTGACGAAGACGTAAATCTCGGGTGAGCCGTTGCGATCAAGGTCTGCAACTTCCGCCCGAACGATGTTGCCGGTGAAAGGGTGAGTCACCTTCGAGTTATCGATTTCCAGCCCTTGGGGGGCGATGTAGAGCACACGATTTCCATCGACCAGCGCCGTCGTCACATGAAAACGAATGCCCTGCAGTTCGAGTGTTTGGTCGAACGGCTGGATGGGGTCCATGGCATCACCGACATGGCTTGATGACAGGTGCTGCGCTGTGAGCGGGCCTTTGATGGATTGAGTGGACGTCAGGACTTCGGCGCGGTTTTTGGAAGGGGTTTCGACGAGAGGTGCGACCCCTGCGTTGGCATGGGCAACCAAAGAAACCATAACGGCGAAGGCGGCTGAAATACGGGCAATCATGTACATCTTCCTAGATGCTTCTGTTCGGTGGTGTTTGTAGTGGTCAACTAATTCCGGACACGACGTTAAGTTTTTCTTCGGCCCGAGCTGGCGCCAGCCCACCCTTGCTTAGCAGGAAGCCTGCACGCTCAATCCTGTACCAGTTCCTGGCGCTTCAGCAATCGTAGAGCTTATGGCAGGCCGCTGGAGCCTTTCAGCCTTCTATCCTCCTGGATCCTAGCGTCAGGATAAATGGCCTCTAATGTGGTGGCCATCTACAATCATAAATACGTGTTACTGTCTGGCGCGTCTTTCATTCGCGTCGTGGGGGGCAGCTACGACCTCGACCATGCCGCCGGGGAATAGAACGATGTCAGTGCAATTACCTCCCCAGGGCACCTAGGCTACTATTCGGTCTAGTCGAGAAATCCCCTTCAAGCGGTCAGGGCAGGGGATGTAAGGCGGTCGTTGCCAGCACCACTCAGATAATGGACTTGCCATTGTCACGACGCGCCGGCGTGGCCGCATACTGATGTCATACCGGAGGCAGTCCGGCTGATCGCGTTTAATGCTGCTCGTAGGTATTTGCACGTTTTCGACGAGGTGGTGGTAAGCAGTCTGCGAGCCTACCCGGAACGTTTTGCTGGCAAGGGAAGACTGTAATGAAGGTATGCTTTGTCGTGATGGGTTTCGGCAAGAAAACCGAGTATGAAACCGGCCGCACGCTTGATCTGAATGCCACCTACGAGACCATTATCGAGCCTGCCGTCACTGCTCAGGGCTTGAGGTGTATCAGGGCCGATGAAATCACGCAGTCTGGGTTCATTGACGTAAAAATGTACGAGATGCTCCTTAGGGCCGATCTGGTCATAGCCGACATTTCTACTGGAAACGTGAATGCAGTTTACGAGTTGGGCGTGCGGCACGCACTCAGACCCAACTCAACCATCATCATGAATGAGGATCAGGGCAAGCTGTACTTTGACCTGAATCATGTCAGCACATTTCGGTACCAGCACTTCGGAGACGACATCCTGGCGCGAGAAGCCAAAAGGGCAGTTAAGGATCTTGGGGAACTCATTGGCGCTGTAATGGCTGCCCAAGCCGTCGACAGCCCCGTTTACACATTTCTCCCCAAGCTCCTCTCGCCAAAAATGTCCGACGAAGAATACGAAGAGTTGCTGGGGGAAGCCGAGGAAGCACAACAGCGCTTTTCTCGTCATATGCGTGAAGGTGAGAAGTTCATGCGCCAAAGCAGACACGATCTAGCGAGCCTGGAATTCGCAGCAGCCAGGGACATGAAGCCTGGCGAACCTGACATTCTGCAGAAACTGGCATTAACCACGTACAAGGCAAAGCTCCCCGACGAGATTTCGGCATTGCGAGCCGGCCTTGAAATCATCCGCTCGCTGGATCCTGAGGCCTCGAACGACCCCGAGACTGTGGGCGTGGCCGGTGCGATCACCAAGCGACTTTGGTTGCGTGAAGGCGACCGTGAGTCGCTCGATGCGGCGATCCAGTTTTATCGACGCGGATTCGAGGTGAAACGCGACTATTACAATGGCGAAAACCTAGCGCTGTGCTTCGAGTTTCGTGCCCAGGTTCAGGCAGAGCATTCCGAAAAGGTCTTCGACTTCATGTGCGCTCATAAAATTCGCCAGATGATTGTGAAGTCACTGCTGCCCCTATTGGACTCCACGGACTTTTTCGATCGCCCAGACAAACGCTGGATCTACGCCACGTTAGCCAATTGCTATTTCGCCATCGAAAACCCGACCGAAGCCGGGGCTTTCGAGCATAAGTTTTTGGGCGCAGCCGACGCACAGTGGGAAATCGACACCTATATGGCTGGCAAGGATGAGCTGTTCGCCATCAGGCCAGAGCGGCTGGCAACGCTTTCTCCTGCCGAAAAGTGAGCCCGCTGGTGTGCGAGTGCTCTCGCGTTGCCTCAACCTAATCAAGGAGCAGTAATGGGATTACCTAGAACATTTGTGGGCTTTAGCAGCACCGATCGGCACATGTACGAGCTGATGGGAGCATGGCGAAAGAACACCCATTTAGATTTCAATTTCGCCGATTGCCAGCTGAACATGGCCCTGGACTCGGAGGATGAGGACTATATCAAACGGAAATGTCGAGAGCGCATCGACATGGCAGGCACCTTCATGCTTTTGATCGGCAGAGATACCCGATCAAAACACAAATATGTGCGTTGGGAAATTCAGGTCGCGATAGAGAAGGGGTGCAGTCTGATCGGCGTCAATCTGGATAGAGGCCGTCACCTCAACGCAGACCTCTGTCCGCCCGTCATGCAGGACGTCGGAGCAATCTTCGTTCCTTACTCGGCCGCTATCATCGCTCATGCGCTAGGGCACCCTACCAACAGCCAGCGCGGGAATTACCATTTTCCAGATAGCGTGTACAAAAATCTCGGTTATGAGGCCGTTTGATGCAAAGCTCTGATTTTCCGGGTCTCTACCAAGCGGCCAACAAGCTCTCAGGGGATGCTCAGACGCATTTCCTAACCGCCCTGATTGTAAATCTGGTGTTACTGGTGGCAGCTGCGGTCGTGTCAGTTATCAACTATCCGCATTGGATCTCGGCTGCTATCCAGGCCGCGCTGCTCGCAGGGGCATTAGCCAGCTCAGTTTACCTGGCGGCCAAGAGGCCAGAGCGGCTTTGGTACTCTGGACGTGCAGTCGCTGAGTCCATCAAGACGATAACGTGGCGCTACGTTTCCAGGGCAGAACCTTTTCACGAAAGCGATGAGGCTGCAAAGCAACACCTCTTAAAAAAGCTTACGCAGGTGGTGCGGCAAAATCCGGGGGTTTCGGACAAGCTGATCAGTCATCTATCTGCGCACCAACTTACAGCGGTGATGAAGCAGCTAAGGGCCGGTGACTTCGTTTCGCGACGTGATACGTACGTAGAGTTTCGTATCAACGATCAGTTGGACTGGTATTCGCGAAAGGCCAGATTCAACACCAGCGCGGCGAAGTATTTTTTCACCGCCCTAATCGTCGTGAACGCGGTCGCTGTCATCTGCGCGTTGATTAAGATCGCCAACGTGCAGTACCAGTATTTTCCTACCGATGTGTTGATAGCTGTCGCAGCCAGCCTACTGACGTGGATGCAGGCGAAGCGCTTCACCGAGCTCTCTGCCTCTTATGCCCTTACGGCGCACGAAATCACCCTCCTCCGAGAGCAAGTGCAAGAGCTAGTCGCAGATGACGATTTGTCGAAATTTGTGGGCGACGCTGAGAATGCCTTTTCGCGGGAACATACCCAGTGGGAAGCGCGCAAGGACAACTAAACGGATGGATGCTGGCGTTTTCGGATTGTCCAAATAGGGCGTTAGCTGGCGTAATGTCCTTGCGCGTTGTTCGCCTACTTGAGCTCGTCAGCGAGTTTCGACCAGGCAACAGTCTTGATCCCATTGTCTGAGATCCACTTGGGTTCGGTTCCGTTGAACTGACTACCCGAGTGCACGGCCACCACTTTCTTCCCAAGCTCCAGGCTCTTCTCAACCTCCCACTTAACCCACTTGCTCTGAGCAGTGTCGTTGGAGATATATACAACAGTCACCGAGGCGCGGTTGATGCGTTCTGAAATTTTGCGCTTGATGTACTCGGCCTGAACGCTGTCGTAGGGCTCACGCACGGAGTGGTCATTGAACTCGATATCGTTATTTTCATTTTTCGCCTGAGCTCGTAGCAGATTGACCTCATCCATGTCCTCAGTCGCGAAACTGATGAATACGTTGCGCTTGCCCTCGTTAAGTGCCGCTTTGGCTTTCTGCTCCAGCGATTTAACATCGCCGAGTCGGCTCCATCCACCTGAGCTGCTCCCGCCCATTACTGGTTTCCCTCAAATTTGAATTCGTTGCAGGCGATGCAGTTACCACATGCATCTTCCTCACCCAGATGGCAGGAATAGGTCTGCGTAATACCCTTTTCGGCTGCCAATGCAACGACATCAGGTTTTGTGAACAACGCCAGCGGGGCGAGTACCTTGATCTGTCTGCCCATGCATAGGCATATCATGCGCTCAGCCTCGGCCAGGAATCCAGAGGTCTGATCGGGGAACAAACTGGTGCTTTCATTAAGCAGGCCTATTGAAATGGCATCTGCATTTTTCTGATGGGCATATGCAGCCGCAATCAGCAGGAAAAGCATGTTTCGGCCAGGCGTGAAGGCGTCGTCGATGATGTGGAGATTCGGATCCGTAAGTCCTGAACGTATCAATTTCCCGAACCCCGACAAATCGGCGATCTCGGGCTCGGGGAGGCCGAGTTTCTTCATGGCCAGCCTACAGGCAGCTAGCTCCCTATGACGTGCCCGCTGGCCGTAATCAACGAAGAGCGGATAAGTTCGCAAGCCTTCTTCTATCGCCAGTTTTGCGACCAGTGTGGAGTCCAGCCCCCCGGAAACGAGTGTTACGATGCTCATACTAAAATAGCCTCCTGCTTGCGGTTCGCGACGCGCATGACGATCCATATTGCCCAATCGAGCAGCCCGACCGGACAGTCCATCTCCCGCGCATGGTCGCGCAGGCGCTGTTCATGACGACCGTACTGGACCAGCCCAGAAATGGACGCTTGAGCGCCTGAGTAAATGCCTTGTGCAGACATGTAATTGAGAACATGCCGATCCAGGATTGCCAAGTCATAAGTGACTCCACAGTTGCGTAAGAACATGCTCGCTTGCTTAGGCCCAATGCCGCAGGCGTGAGCAACCAGCCATGCTCGTGCGTCGTTGACGTCCCTGCTGATCAAGGCTTTCAGGGAGCCGCCAGTGCCTGCTACCGCAGCCCAAGTCGATGCTAAGTGACCAGCTTTGGCTTTGGGGAATCTGTAGCTGCGTTTTTTGCCTTCTACATCCAGAGGGGTGCTCAGCACCCCAAATAAACGCTCAGCGAGGTCTTCCTGATTTCCTCCAGTTTGATGAAGAAATCCCTGCGCGTCGATTGCGTCTGCTGCCGCCATGGCGAGTGGGTAGGGTACCTGGCTGCTCAGGATGCAGCATGACAACTCCCACCAGAGGTGGCGTTCGTCTGACACTACCCCCTCCTCAATGCGTAGGCGGATGTCAGGGCAGACTGCGGCTACCGCTCTAGATAGCGCCTCGGCGCTATAGCTAGTCATGGAAATATCTCCGGGAAGAGCTTTCTTAGCTCTTGGGCATTGAACATTCGCACGATGCCTGTCGCGAAAAGTTCGGCGTCCTTGGTTGCAATCATGGAGCGCATCATGTGCCCAAACTCTTCATAATACTCCAGATTATACAGGGCGACCTGGCCCGCATATTCAATGTCAGGGTTGGCGTCCACCATGTCGAGAAACGGTGTGCGATCCCCAGCGTTTCTGAAAAAGTCAAAATGCTGGAAGTGATGAAGGCGGCCCCGTCTGGGGTCAATGGAAAATCGGCACCATTCCAAGCCGTCAAAGGTGTCAGCTCCCGCAGCTACCAACACTGCAATGCTCCATGGGTTTCCGGTGCCCAGCAGATGGATGGGCTGGTAGTAGGGCAGCTTGTCGAGTTCCGCCCTTACTCGCTTCATCGTTTTTGCCCGAAGCGCCAGGCCTGCACCCAATTCCCTTTCAGCAATCGCGATGACCGGAGGGCGGAGCTGTTCGGAGACGCCTCGCACTATTTGAGGCAGGCGCGCCAAACCGGGCTCATCTTGCGACACGTGGACGATGGGCAGTACAGGGGCCTGGGTGTGTTTGGAATCTCGTCTTACTGCCCGGACAACCTCTTCAATTGCTTTGTCCGGGTTCTTATTCGGGGTCATTTTATCAAAGCAAAATGCCCAGTCATGCGGTGTCCCCAGCAAAGCCTCCTTGAAGTGCGCGGGCGTCCAGTCCTTGTCGTCCCTGCGATCGGCTTCATAGTTCCCTGAGTCAATCAGGACGAACCCACCTTGCCTGCGATAGGCCTGAATTTCCTTGACCATCTTTTTGCGTTCTTTGGATTTCACCAGATCGTATGCAGAGACCAGGATTGATCCAGTGTTGTGCGCCTTCAACACGCTCAGCGCCGCGGCGGGTGTGAACTGGGTCTCATGAGACGAAACGGACATGAACACGTTCGGAATCGGCAACGTTCCGTTATGAACTGCTTCAAGCCGACTCGGCGGGCATCGAGGTTTGACGACTTCGCCGATCTTCATCTGCAGCATTTTCACTGCTTCTGCATCCAAGTCTCCTTGCCATGCGCGGAAATCAACGCTGCTGAAGTGCCCATACGGATAAGGCGGATCGCTGTCATCCAGAATCAATGGGATGACCTTTTTGTCGTATTTACCCGCGAGGCTGAGCTCCCCCATCACTGCTGGTTTACTCGCGAAGGATGAATACAGCGCGATTACGCATTTCGTACTCTGAATGTTCTCTTTTATGACTGAGTTGAAATCGCCAACGATAAGGTCGTCCAACCAGACACTCCATGAGGACGAGAGGAGGTCTCGAACCCTCACCGCGGTGTCACGGTTTTCCTTGGCATAAATGATGTAAACGTCCGCCATAGGTTGGTCGGGCCTCAACTGGTTACATTCCATTGCACAACCCTAGGGCGATGCCATTTATTGTTGTGATCAGCTCACGGATACGCTTAAGCCTGCGGCCCAAGCTGCAAGGTAGATGGCTGATGCGAAGTCATCGGTTGCCTCAATATCCGTGGTCAGCGAGATTGTCGTATTTGATCGCTCGTGCAGTACGACGACAGGCCTTCCTTGCGCCTGATCTTTCCGAATTCGAATCAGCGCGTGCGGGGATAGGCCATCATCGATGACGAGCGTGGCATCCGCGTTCCAAGCGCCGGCTTCTTGTTCCGTCTCCGGACACATCACCTCCATTCCCAGTTCGCGCAAGGCAAAGCGGGCTTCTTCCAGGGTGTAACGTTGGCCGATGGATTCGGTACCCCCCTCAATGCAAATCCGTGCACCCACTCTCGCAGCAACGGGGTGACGCTGAGAAAGGGAAAGGGGGTCAAACTCAAATGTGCGTGTTTCACAATAAAGTGAGACTGACCGAGACGCCAAATCAGCGGCTTGGGCGGCAGGCATTTTTCTTTCCGCCCAATAAACTGCAAATACCGCACTGAAAATGTCCCCTGTACCGATTTTGAAAATCTTGCTTGAACGGTAAGCCGGCACGTGGGAGACGTTGCCCGTGGAGTCATAGACCGACGCACCGCAAGCGCCTTTTTTAACAACAACCACCTGAGCGCCTGCCTCGTTTATCAAGTGACGTGCAGCTTGATCAAGGTTGTCGATGCCCGCAGCTTCACGGAGCTCAAGCTCGTTGAGCACTAGCGCTAATTCGCCCGCAGTCGAGCCATTTGCCGAAAATGGCTGTGGGTTACGCCAGGTCTGTGGATCATAAACAGCACGGTCGGCTGTGACGATTGCATCTCCCTCCAGAAACCCGAATCGCAATACCGCTTCCCCTGTCACCCGCAATACAGGCAGGCGGCTGAGTGCCTCTCGCGGCGGCTCGACGTGGGGGGAAGATAAAGGATGAAAATAGGCAAAGACGATCGACGAGGGACGGGCAACGGTGGTGGCAATCACGCCCCTGCTTTGAAGCGCCAGAATCGCAGCATCGTCGGCGGGGGAGGCGTAGGTATGAAATTCAGAGCCTGGTGACAAGTCGATCGTGGCCATCGCCGCGCGGCCCCCCGAACCCATCGTGGAGTCCCAGGATGGTATATCGCATAACTCTCGGTAAAGCCCCCCCACGATATGCATTCCCTGCCCTCGATTAACCAATTATCCAGTCGAGTGGGGTCCTATGTATCTCGCGATACCTGGGAGCTTCCATTCCATAATTTTTTGGGCCAGGAATTTCTGCATCCTCGCTGAGCTGCTTGCGCTACGCCGCACTTGTGTTATGACGGTGCTATTTCAGTCCGGAACGCGCCGAGAACAGCTCGTGCAGAATTTGGTATTATCGCTTGACGCAACAGATAAACACCATCGGTAGGCGCTTCGCAATATTTTTATTATTCGTTCGAGGTTACTACTCCGCACCTTAGAAAAATGATGATTGTGCGGTCACAGAAGCATTCCATAATGAGCTATCAGAGAGCATATGTGTTTGCCTTGTTCTTTGGCCACGCCTCAGCCGCTTGAATGTCAGGTTCATCTCTTTCCAAAGCCGTTCTATCCCAGTATTGGCGGACTTGTGGCTTCGCAAGGTCCCGTAGTCCGGCTAGAGAAGCGAACGTTTGCTCATCGTTTGACATGAACGTCTGCGGACGGCACGAAGCCCGTGCCCCCCGCCATTGTATCGGCATTCGATGCAATGGTCAGGCTACACTTTGTTGTCTTCGTAAAATTACCTGGCGAACTGCTTCTCGATAGTCTGAGATGTCACGGTAACTCAGGAGGTTCGCAGTGCCGCCCGCTTGATGGAGTGAAGTGCCAATCGCTGCAATAAAGGCGACAGGCTTTCCTATACCCTGCGCAAGACCAACCTCGAAGTAACAGCTCGGGCGCTCAAGGGATAGGTCAGCGATGACAAGCCACGCGCTGTGTAAATCCCCTACTGCGGTACCTACTGAGAAGGATTTGTGCCGATCAAGCGGAAAGAAGAATTCAACTTCCAACTCCTGGGCAATTGAATCTAGCGCTTGCCGTTTTGTGTCGTAGCTGGGGTCAGAGCCTACCGGGGAAACGAAGTAAATGAGTTTCATGGCGTCCGTGCCTGCTGAGCGCTTGCCTTGGGTGCTTCAGCCTTTTGTGCTAACGTCGACGGCGGCCAGTAGCTGGCTACTACTAAGGCCAAGGCAAGAAGTACGGTCAAGAAGAGCGCAGCGAAAGCCTTGGGGATGAAGTATTCGATATTTGAGGACTTCAGGGCAATGAGATTGGACCTCCCTACTTCCTGAAGTGCGTTCAACTCAGTGAGTTTTGCCCACTCCTTGTCGAAGGGGCAGAAAGAGACGATTGCACCCGGGTTACCCGCGTCGAACTCCACCTTTGGCGCCATCTCATTGAGCACAGTGAACTTCGCATTGTTTAAGTTCTTGAAGTCACGGATCTGTCCGATCCAAAGCGCGCAAAATAAAATCGCCATCAGGCATAGAAGCACGTCCGCAGCGAGCCCCACCCACAGGAGTTTTGTGTTCGTTAGGCTCCAGTTGGTAATTGTCGCGATGGCGATCAGGATCGCTATGCAGATGGAATAGTTCCAGCGATTGGTGTCGAGGCGTCTATCAGTGACTTTCTCTGTGGAATCATAGTAGAGCTTGAACTCGTCAAACGAGTGTTTAGAAGTGTTGTTCTGACTGTTCATTATGTGCCGGTAAGGGATGAACCGCGCTTTTTTGACGCCGAATGTTTGAGATTAGCGGCGGACGACAGCAGATAAAGCTTAGCATTGCATTTCTGCTTAATGCAGGAATATACCTCAGGACCTACGGCATTGAAAGGTGGCGGCTCTATGCCGTTTTGTGTGGAAGTTGCTGCAGTGGCGAAAATGTACCGATGCGTAACCGAGTGGGTTCCGCCACTCCTATTCACGATGAACATCAAGGCCAAGGCATCTTACTTCCTGAAAGCCTCGACGACTTTGTCAGCGATACCAATCCGTTGCACATAGTCGACGTCGTTGTCGTCGAACTCGACCTGGTTAATGTGGGTTTTGAGGGTGCCATTCCAGCCGATACTGGCCGGCCTGCTCACGACCCCGCGATCTAGCAGAAGATCTACATCTACGTGTTGGTGGTCTTGCCATCCGACGGGACCGGCGGGTGCGTACGGTCGAGCGCTTCTATCCCGACGACTGGGGTTGGCTGGCTATCCGCACGTCCTGATTACCGCGTAGCCCGGCAAGGGTGCGGCTGACGCTGCTCAGGCGGTTCTGCGCGGTAGTGATGCAGAGTTCACATTGCTGGATTTGCTGGCGTAGGTAAGGGGCGTAGTCTTGCAGCGTCTGTCGATCAATCTGGCGCGCATCGTTGTAACCGGGACGGTCCTCTGACCGACAAACCCTCCTGGCACAGACTATCGATCAGGGCTTCAATGGTCGGCTCGGAAATGATCAGCTTCGGCAGTACCGATTTGGATAACTCGCCGCTTACGTGTGTTTCTTTGAGGTTTTGGTTTTGCCCATTCTGAGCAAAAAAAACCGGCACTTGACCGGTTTTTTTGGCTGAGTAGTCGTAGTCAGTTAGCTCGTTTGGCTTCAGCTTCCATTATCACAAGGTTTTGCTGCTTGGTCGCTTCAGTCAGCACTTCGCTGTAGACACGCTTTTTCTGCTCCGACTTAGCATTGCGAATGAAATCAGCAAAGGGGCTCTTGGCGCCCTTGGAGAAGCCTAGCTTGATTGAAATCATTGATGCGCTCCTGATCCTAATCCGAGCTTGGCCACTAAGTCAGCCCGCGTGTGTCGCGAGGCAGCCATAAATACTGATACAGGATCTTGCTCCGGAGGGTATATCGCTCTGTCGGTTCGGCGCCTGGCTATGGCTTTCTTGTTCGATCGGGCAAAGGAAATCGCTTCATTCTGCATGAGCTGTTCATCAGGAGTCATCGTCATTCCTTTGGTATGAAGAAAATCCAAGGTGAAGCACAAATGGGTGACCGAATCTTTGTGAACGAAAGCATACAGATTTACTTTTCGCGGGCCAGTGTCTGGCGGGCGCCGCGAGTTGAAGGAAATTTCCTAGGACTGAAACCTTAAGCTTGTCATGGCAGCATCCCGCTCAAACCTCGTTGCAGCTCTACCAACGTCACCCTGTGCTTGAAATGATGCTCCCAAAGCCTGACGCCCAAACCACCCGTCCGATCCAGCGATGACCCTACCGTCAAATCCGTGATCAACGTCGGCTGCAACCCCGCATCGAATAACGCGAACCCGGCCGCCAGGCAGCAGGTTTCGGTTTGCAGGCCGCACACCAATACCCGTTCCACCTTCAGGCTGTGCAAATATTCGATGGTTTGCGGTGACGGCGCGTAGCCGTGCTTGATGAAGATTCGGTCGGCCTGGATGAGGCTGTCGTCATCGGGTGCCGGGTGCCAGCCGAGTTGTTTCTGGAAGGGGGTTTTGGATTCGTCGTGGCGTTCGACGGTGGCGGCGCTGGGGAGGGTGCCGATCAATGTGCGGATGCCGTCGATGAGCCATTGGGGTGGGGTGAAGCTGGGTTGGACGTCGATGATGAGGAGGGCTTGGCGCATGGGCGTCTCCGGGGGTGGTCGGGGCGATGCTGGTTTGTTTGGCCGCTGGGGATTTATGGTGGGTTGGCCGGCGTCTTCGCTGGCAAGCCAGCTCCTACAGGGGGCGGGGCGACGGTGGTTGATGCGGTCGCTGGGGATTTGTGGTGGTTTGGCTGGCCTCTTCGCGAGCAAGCTCGCTCCCACAGGGTAGGTGTTGGCCTCTGGAACACTGAACCCCAGATGCAACAAAACCCGCACTGGGCGGGTTTTGGCTTGCTTCGTATTTGGTGGAGCCGGGGGGATTTGAACCCCCGTCCGCCAGTACTCCGCTGTCGGTACTACATGCGTAGCCGTGTCTATTAAGTTAACCCTCAGCGACCCGACGGGCAGGGTGCATTGGGCGAGTTGTGTAAGTTTTAGCCGCTTCGTCCACAACGTACTGCACGGCGATTCTGTTCTATATGACAATCACTTTGGGTTTACAGACATCCCCTGATGATTGCTGGACCCGAAGGTACCAGGAGGGAAGGGCTAAGGCTGCTTACGCAGCGAGAGCGTATTCCCCGTAGGTTTCGTCATTGGCAACTATAGAAAGTTGCAACAGTGGATTTACGAGTTCTGTTACCAACTCGGCATGCACCTAAAGTTTCGCAACCGGCGTCGAATCCTAAACGGCCCCGAGCCTGTTGCTCTGTGAATCAAAGTGAGCAACAAGCCTGCGCAGTGTACGCCAACACGCGTGAGAAGGCCAACCCAAAGGTTGGCCACCACAGATTATGGGGTGGGTTGGTTGCGCTGTTGGTCAGCGAGTGACGATGCCTGGGTGGCCTCGGTGACGCATTTTTTGTCGTCCCCGGCGGCTTGGGACGCTTCGGCGCTGGACATCAGTCGCTTGATCTCCATTGTGGTGTTGTTGGTGCTCGCCGGCAGTGAATTCACTTTGCTTTTGAGCTCTTGCAGCTTGCTCGTACAAAGGTTGTTGTCCGCAGCAAATACGGGAGAGGCCAACATTGCAGCAGAAATGAACAGACCAGCGAGTGCGGTACGTTTCATGGATATCTCCTTGAGCTGATGGTCTCGGTGCTGCCGTATGAGCGGGCGGCTCGGCCGAGGTCGGAAAACAAGCCACGATTGATGGGGGCCTACTTAAAAGACTACGGCGCTGCGCAGGAATTCGGTTTTTGCAAAAAAGGCTATGAAAAAACTGTTTGATAGGAGCAATGGCACTAAAGCGGATTGCCAAACCCCCAGATGCAACAAAACCCGCAATTGGCGGGTTTTGGTTTGCTTCGTATTTGGGTTGAGCCAATACGCCAACAATTCCCATAAGGCCAACCCGAAGGTTGGCATTTTGCTGGGGCTATTGTTTGCCACCGTCACTGGACTTCTGAATATCCTGAATGGTCTGAGTAGTCTCGGCGATGCAATCTTCGGTGCCTTTCTTAGTGCCCAATGCGTGATCGGCTTTGGCTTTCTTGACGGAGGCCGCCACCTGATCTGTCATCTCTGGAGAAATCTGTGTCTTGGCATTTTCGATGGTTTGCAGGTTGGTCGAGCAGAGGTCTTCTTCAGCGGCAAACGAGGTGGACGCCATCATGGAAGCAGTAACGAACAGACCTAACAGTACAGAACGTTTCATGTGTATCTCCTTGAGCTGAGGGTCCAGGCATCGCTGGCCATCAGGACGGGCTGCCGAGTGTGGGGAAGACCCGCGTTTTGCGGGGCTTGATCAGTGGACTGCGGCGGCGCGTCAGGGTTCTATTTTTCTTCAGGTCGCCTTCGCCCGGGTGACCCGGTCCACCAGGTACACCAACCCGTGGTAGTCGATTCCGCCGTGTTGCGTCAGGCCGATTTCACAGGTGCGACTGGTAGAAATCCCCTCGCTGCAGTGCTGCACGGCATCCTTGAGCGTACGCAAGGCATGCGCGTTCAGCTCCGGTGTGGTGAAGCCCTTGTCACCGGCAAATCCGCAGCAGTGAATACCTTCGGGAATGACCACGTTCTGGCTGCATTTGCGCGCCAGATCGATCAGTGCCTGGCTTTCGCCCAGGTGCTGGGTGCTGCAGGTGACATGCACCGCGATCGGTGCTTCCTGCGGCGTGAAGTCCAGGCGATCCATCAGATGCGTACGGATGAAACGCACCGGGTCGTACAGGTCCAGTCGAACTTCGCCCAGGTCCTGGACCAGGCGCAAGGTGCAGGGGCTGGTGTCGCAGTAGATCGGGTCGAGCCCGCCACGACTGGCGTGCAGCAACGCGCCGATCAGTTCCTGGCGTTTGTGTTCGGCCTGTTCGGCGTAGCCTTTGGACGCGAAGGGTTGACCGCAGCAGAGGCTGTCCTGGTTGTCTGGAAACACCACTTGGTAACCGGCTTTTTCCAATAAGCCACGGGTTTTGTCGTACAGCGACATCTGCTCTTTATCACCGGCCGCGGGACCCATGACCCGCGACACACAGGCCGCCAGGTACACCACCCGAGGGCGCTGGTCCGACACGCTCGGGCTGAAGCGAATGGCCTTTTCCGGTTGCGGCATGGCGTTGGTCCATTGCGGGACCTGACCTTTGGATAAGCGCGTCAGCGTGGCCGAGAGTTTCGCCAGTCGCGGTGCGCCCAACAGCATCCGCGCGCCGTTGGCCACGTGCAGGGTGAAGCGTGCGCCTTGCAACGCGGTGGCGAAATTGCCTTCGAGCCAGTTGGCGGTTTTCGTATGGGTCGCGTTGCGGCTGCGGAGCTTTTTCACCAGGTCGCCGGTATTGATTCCTACAGGGCAACGTTGGGCGCAGAGGCCGGTCGCGGCGCAGGTGTCGATGCCCTGGTATTCGTAGGCCGCTTCAAGTTCTGTGGTGTCCACCCCGGCGCGTTTCTTCGCCTGGATGTCCCGCCAGATCACGATGCGCTGGCGCGGGCTCAGGGTCAGGCCTTTCGAGGGGCAGACCGGCTCGCAGAAGCCGCACTCGATGCACTTGTCCACAATCTCGTCGGCGGCCGGCAGTGGCTTCAGGTGCTTGAGGTGGATCTGCGGATCTTCACTGAGCACCACGTCCGGGTTGAGAATGCCGTTGGGGTCGAGCAGGCGTTTGAGCTGCCACATCAATTGGTACGCGTCGCTGCCCCATTCCAGTTCGACGAAGGGCGCCATGTTGCGACCGGTGCCGTGTTCGGCTTTCAGCGAGCCGCCGAACTCCACCGCCACCAACTGTGCGACGTCGTCCATGAACGCTTGATAGCGTGCGACTTCTTCCGGGTTGTTGAAGCCTTGGGTGAAGACGAAGTGCAGATTACCTTCCAGGGCGTGTCCGAAAAGGATCGCTTCGTCGTAGTGATGTTTGTCGAACAGCTCGATCAAGCGGTTTACGCCGGCAGCCAGTTGTTCCACGGGGAAGGTCACGTCTTCGATGATCACCGTGGTCCCGGTTTTGCGCACGGCGCCGACGGCGGGGAAGGTGTCCTTGCGGATCGCCCAGAGTCGGGCGTTTTCCACCGGGTCTTCGGTGAAGTCGACTTGTTTCTCCACAGGGAACGAGGTCAACGACGCCATGATTTGCGTCAGTTGTTCTTGCAGCAAGGTGGACGAGGCGGCGCGGGATTCGATCAGCAGCGCGCAGGCATTGTTCGACAGGTGCTGTACGAAAGCCGGCATGCCGGGTTTGTCCTGCACCGAACGCAGACTGCGACGGTCCAGCAGTTCCACGGCCGACACCGGTTGGCTTTTCAGCACCGTGACTGCGTTACAGCAGGTCTCTACGTCCGGGAACACAATCAGCGCCGACGCCTTGTTCGGGTGATCGATCACGGTGTCGTAGGTCACCGCGCTGATGAAGCCGAGGGTGCCTTCGGAACCGACCAGCAAGTGGCTCAAGATATCCACAGGCTCGTCGAAATCCACCAGGGCGTTGAGCGACAGGCCGGTGGTATTTTTCAGACGGTATTTGTGGCGGATTCTCGCAGCCAGTTCGACATTGGCGCGGGTCTCGCGGCCCAAGGTTGCCAGTCGCTCAAGCAGCGCCGCGTGGCTGTGGCGAAACGCGGCAACGCTGGCCGCATCTTCGGTGTCGAGACGACTGCCGTCGGCCAGCACCAGGCGAATACCGGCCAAGGTGTGATAGGTGTTTTGCGCCGTGCCGCAGCACATGCCGCTGGCATTGTTGGCGACGATGCCACCGATTTTGCAGGCGTTGATCGAGGCCGGGTCCGGGCCGATCTTGCGCCCGAACGGTGCCAGCCAGGCGTTGGCCTGAGCGCCGATCACGCCCGGTTGCAGACGGATCTGCCGGCCCTGATCACGGATTTCGCGACCATTCCAGTTATCCCCAAGCACGATCAGCACCGAATCGCTGATGGCCTGGCCGGACAGGCTGGTACCCGCGGCGCGAAACGTCACCGGGACCTGATCCCGTTGCGCGAGTCTGAGCAGCGCCACCACTTCCTCTTCGGACTCGACACGAATCACCAGTTGCGGAATCAGCCGGTAGAAACTGGCGTCAGTGCCGAAGGCCAGGGTCGACAACGGGTCGTCGAAACGTCGTGCCTGGGGAATCAGCCGTTGTGCATCTTGCAGAAAAGCCGTCGGTAGACTCATTGGTCCTCCAGGATCAGCAGCACCAGGTCTTTCGGGCCGTGGGCGCCGTAGGCCAGGACCTGTTCGATGTCAGCGGTTTTCGATGGGCCCGACACCAGCAGCGCGTTGGTCGGCATACCCTGGGCCCATTCGAATTCCTGCTGCACTTCATAGAAGTTGTCGCGGATTTCACTGGCCTTCAGCAGGGCGAAATGCACCGGTGGCACCAGGCTCATCAGGCGCGGTTCTTCCCGCGTCGGCCAGAGAATCAGGCTGCCTGTCGCGGCGATGGCGCCAAGGGTGGTGGTCAGACTGGCCGCGGTGTCGTTGAACAGCTCGGCTTTCCATTCTTCAACCGGACGGTCGTAGGCTTTGAGCGCCGGCAGCCCGGGATTTTTCGCCCAGTGTTGAGTGACCTTTTGACCATGAGGCGTGGTCGGCGCGATCAGCAGGTTCGGCAGCTGACGATCCCGCAGCAATTGGGCCAGCAACCCGGGCCAGCTTTCGCCGGACGACAGATGGATTTCCGTGTGCACCGCTTCCATCAGTTTGCGCAATTGCGCAATGCGTTGTTCGGGCGAGTAGGTGTAGGGCCGGGTCACCAGTTCGACGTCGAACTCGTCAGGCACCGGCGTGGTGCCCGTCAGACTGTGGCGCAGCTTGGCGAGGATAGTGTGCTTGGCGCTCATCAACGGTCTCCCTGTTTGGCCAGATGCTCGCGGGCCATGTCATGCAGTGAACGGGCAGCAGGTTTCGGTGCGCTGTGATTTTGCGTCCACGGACCGACGTTGCTCGGCGCGAGGGCGCGCAAGCGAGTGGCGAAGAAGCCGAACAGGCGATAGAGCGTCGGCGAACTGTTGAGCCTGGCCCAGGCGTTCCAGATAAAGCGTTCCTTGCGCGAGTACTTGCTGCCCTGGCCGCGCATGACTTGATGCGGGCTGTCCGGCGCTTTGACGTTCTCTTCCCGCAGACGCCGCAGCAAGGCGGGGATCGGGATTTTCACCGGACAGACTTCACCACAGGCACCGCACAGGGACGAAGCGCTCGGGTGATCGGGGACTTTCGCCAGGCCGACCATGTGCGGGGTGATGATTTTTCCGATAGGCCCAGGGTAAACCTCGCCATAGGCGTGACCGCCGATGCGAGTGTAGACCGGGCAATGATTCATGCAGGCGCCGCAGCGGATGCAGTTCAGGGTCTGGCGCAATTCACTGTCGGCAAAGGCCTGGCTGCGTCCGTTGTCCAGCAGTACCAGGTGCACTTCCTGCGGGCCGTCGAGTTCATGTTCCTTGCGCGGGCCGGAGATCATGTTGACGTAGGTGGTGATCGGCTGGCCAAGGGCCGATCGGGTCAGCAACGACAAGAGCGGCACCACATCGCGCAGGTTTTCCACGACCTTTTCAATACCGGTGACGGCGATGTGCACCGGCGGCACCGTAGTGGTCATGCGCCCGTTGCCTTCGTTTTCCACCAGCAGCAGGGTGCCGGTTTCGGCCACGGCGAAGTTGACGCCGGAGACGCCGATGTCCGCTTCGAAGAATTTCTGGCGCAAGACTTTGCGACCGATCTGAATGAGTTGGTCAACGTCCTTGGTGTATTCCACGCCAAGTTTGTCGTGGAACAAGGACGCGACCTGACCGGCATTCTTGTGGATCGCCGGCATAATAATGTGTGAAGGCTTCTCGTGGTCGAGCTGGACGATGTACTCGCCCATGTCCGATTCCAGGCATTCAATGCCCTGTTCAGCGAGGACATGGTTCATCTCCATCTCTTCGCTGACCATCGATTTGCCCTTGATCACTTGCCGCCCCTCGTGAGCGCGGATGATCGATAAGACGATGCCATTGGCCTCGTCCACCGTTTCCGCCCAGTGCACTGTCACACCGTTGCGGGTCAGGTTTTGTTCAAGCTGCTCGAGCAGGTCGGGCAACTTGGATAACGCACGGGCGCGGACGGCATTGCCCAGCGCTCGCAAATGTTCTCTTTCATGGGCATCGCTGAAGGACGCTGCCCGTTTGGTCATCAGTGAATCCATCGCAGTGCGAAAGTTGTTTCGCAGTTGCGGGTCACCCAAGGCCTTGTGAGCCCGGGTGCGGAAATCTTCTTCTACGGCAACCGTAGGAATAATCGCGGAAGCGTTCATCGGGCGCCTCCGGTTCGCTGCCAGAGGAAGCTGGCCAGGTGTTGGCCGCGCAACGCTTCCTGCTGTTTCTCCAGCGAGCCGTTGATGTTCATCAGGCAACCGCAGTCGGCACTGAGTACCTGGTGCGCGCCGGACTCCTTCAACGAGCGGGTCTTGTCAGCCACCATCGCGCCGGAAATGTCTGGCATACGTACGCTGAAAGTCCCGCCGAAGCCACAGCATTCACTTTCGTGGCTGTGCTCGACTCGCTCCACATTGCCTAGCTGCGCCAACAACTCACGGCCGTGCAGGTGGGTGTTCATCTCACGTCGCGCCGAACACGAGGTGTGCAACGCTACTTTGACTGGCTCGCCACTGTCCTGGAGCTGCACCTTGCAGACAAACAACAAAAACTCGGCCAGTTCATAAGTCCGGGCAGCCAGCGCTTGAACCTGTTTCAGCGTGTCCGGCTCGTCCTTGAACAAGTCGGCGTAATGTTCGCGCAACATCCCGGCACACGATCCCGACGGCACCACCACCGGATAATCCCCGGCAAACAGCGCCAGTTGCGAGCGTGCCACGGTCCTCGCCTGCTCGGTGTAACCCGAGGTGTAGGCCGGTTGCCCGCAGCAGCTTTGCCCCTGCGGATACTCGACACGGATGCCTTCGCGTTCCAGCAGGTGAATCGCATCCATCCCGGCTTCGGGGTAGAACAGGTCCACCACGCAGGTGCCGAACAGGTAGACCCGTGACGGTCTTTCGCTGGGGTATTGCCGGGGCTCGGGCAGTGGCGGGGCGACACGGGTCGCGTTCGGCACAGCGTTGTAAAAAAGCTCGCTCATCAGGCGTGTCTCCGGGTGGGCCCGGTTATCCGTCCGCTGAGGCTGCTGAATATAGAGAGGGAAGCTTTCAGCAGCCTTGCAGACCGGGTGGTGAATAGCTGACGCCGCGTCCGGCGTCGGTTTTTCTTATCGTGCTTAGTGCACCAGCATGCCGGTGAACCAGTACGCCTGTGCGTAGGTGATCAAGCCGACGATCGTTGCAAAGAACAGGCTGTGCTTGAGGGTGAAACGGAACAGATCCGATTCCTTGCCCACCAGGCCGGTCGCGGCGCAGGCCACGGCGATCGATTGTGGCGAGATCATCTTGCCGGTCACGCCACCGCTGGTGTTCGCCGCTACCAGCAACACGTCGCTGACGCCGATCTGGTGTGCGGTGGTCGCTTGCAGCGAACTGAACAGTGCGTTGGACGAAGTATCGGAACCAGTCAGGAACACACCCAACCAGCCGAGGAACGGCGAGAAAAACGGGAAGGCTGCGCCGGTGCCCGCCAATACCAGAGCCATGGTCGAGGACATGCCCGAGTAGTTGGTGACGAAGGCAAACGCCAGCACCATGCCGATGGACAGAATCGGCCAGCGCAGCTCATAGAAGGTCTCTTTCAAAGTGGTCAGACCAGTTCTGAGGTTGATATTCAACACCAGCATCGAGATCAGCGCGGAGAAGAAAATCGCGGTGCCGGTCGCGGAAATCGGGTCCAGCTTGAATACGGCAGGCAGGGCCGTCGGGGCGGTTACGATCGGTGCGACCTTGATCACCATCTGATCCAGGTGCGGGATCGCGAAGTTGAACACCCAGCTGTACATCGAGCCGCCGGCCGCGAACATCGCCTTGAACGGTTTCAGGGTCCAGATAGTGACCAGCACGGTGAGGATCAGGAACGGCGACCAGGCCTTGAGAATTTCACCGAAGCTGTAGGGCGACGCCACGGTGCTGCGCGGCAGGCCGAAGCCGCCGGCGCTGGCGGTAACCACGGACGCCGAGACGGCGCCGACGATATGTTGGCCAGCGGCGCGTTTCGGCTGCCAGACTTTCAGGAACAGGGTCAGGGAAATCAGGCTGGCCAGGGCCGAGGTGATGTCCGGCAGTTCCGGGCCAATGAAGTTGGAGGTGAAGTACTGGGTGATGGCAAAGCTCAGGCCCGCCACCAGCGCTGCCGGCCAGGTTTCCCGCACGCCGCGCAGGCCGTCCATCATGAACACCAGCCAGAACGGCACGAACAGCGACAGCAGCGGCAATTGACGGCCGGTCATGGCGCCGATCTTGAACGCATCGATGCCGGTGACTTGCCCGGCAACGATGATCGGGATCCCCAAGGCGCCGAAGGCTACCGGTGCGGTGTTGGCGATCAGGCACAGGCCTGCGGCGTACAACGGGTTGAAGCCCAGTCCTACCAACAGCGCGGCGGTAATCGCGACCGGCGCACCGAAACCGGCGGCACCTTCCAGGAACGCACCGAAGCAGAATCCAATCAGGAGTACTTGCAGGCGCTGGTCGTCAGTGATCGACAGCACCGAGCTGCGGATCACTTCGAACTGCCCGCTCTTGACCGTCAGTTTGTAGAGGAAGACCGCCGCGACGATGATCCAGGCAATGGGCCACAGGCCATAGGCGAAACCGTAGCCGGCGGCAGCGAACGCCATGTCGACAGGCATCTGGAACGCGAAGATGGCCACGGCAATGGACAAGGCCAGGGTGATGCTGCCGGCCACATGGCCTTTGAGGCGGAACACGGCCAAGGCCAGGAAGAAAAATACGATGGGGATGACGGCCGCGAGCGCGGAAAGGCCGAGACTGCCGAGCGGACTATAGAGCTGTTGCCAGGTTTGCATATGGGGTGGCCCCTAATTGTTGTTGGTCAGGCACTGGTCAGCGGCTTGGTTAATTGGTAATACCAATTTACAATCGCTGTTGGCTAGGGTAAAAGCCTTATGGGCGGCGTGTCAATTTGTCGCCCTGCAACTTTTGTCGAATACGCGGTGCGCAGGTCATCTGATGCGGTCGGTCCAATGCCATCTGCCAGGGTGCCGACTCAGCGCCGATCGGCCAGAATAGAAGGCCCGGCGAGCTGTCGGGATCGTGGAGAAGTGAGTTATGGGGTTTGATCAGATACGTCAGCGCCGTTTGTCTGACGATATTGTCGAGCGGCTCGAGGGGATGATCCTCGAGGGCACGCTGAAGGCGGGCGAGCGTCTGCCGGCCGAACGTACGTTGGCCGAGCAGTTTGGTGTGTCACGCCCTTCGTTGCGTGAAGCGATTCAGAAACTGGCGGCCAAGGGTTTGCTGGTCAGTCGCCAGGGGGGCGGCAACTATGTGGTGGAGTCGCTGGGATCGACGTTCAGTGATCCGCTGCTGCATCTGCTGGAAAGCAACCCTGAAGCCCAGCGCGACCTGCTGGAGTTTCGTCACACCCTGGAAGCGTCCTGCGCCTATTACGCGGCGTTGCGTGCCACGGATGTCGATCGCGAACGGCTAACGACGGCGTTCAACGAATTGCAGGACTGCTACACGCGCCACGATGAGGTGAGCCGTGCGGAAGAGGGCGCAGCGGATGCGAAATTCCATCTGGCGATCGCTGAAGCCAGCCACAACGCGGTGTTGCTGCACACGATTCGCGGGCTGTTCGATCTGCTCAAGCGCAATGTGGTGACCAACATCGGCGGGATGTACAAGCAACGCACCGAAACCCGCGACATGCTGATTTCACAGCATCGGGAGTTGTACCTTGCGATTATCGAAGGCAGGGCGGAGCAGGCGCGGGAAGTCTCCAGCCGGCACATTTTGTATGTGCAGGAAGTGTTGGAAGAGGTGCGTCAGGAAGTGCAGCGCATGGCTCGGGCGGAGCGGCGCAAGGGGATGTAGTCAGTGGGTTTTGTATCGTTTATGCGATCGCATCGCGGGCAAGTCGGATCGCCGCACCGCCGCTCCCACAGGGTTCTCGGTTTGCCGCAAAAATATCGGCATCCACGGACCTTGTGGGAGCGGCGGTGCGGCGATCCGACTTGCCCGCGAAGAGGACCTCAAGGCGAAAGAATCAATCTTCCTTGCCCTTGTTGCGCACCGCACGCTGCAACTCGCGACCGGCGTCGCGTTCGCGTTCGGTATCACGCTTGTCGTATTCCTTCTTGCCCTTGCCCAGAGCGATCTCGCACTTGACCATGTGCTTGCTCCAGTACCAGGACAGGCACACGCAGGCGTAGCCTTTTTGCTGCACGGCAGCGGCCAGCTTTTCCAGCTCGCGTCGGTTGAGCAGCAATTTACGGGTGCGGGTCGGATCAGCGATGACGTGGGTGCTGGCGGTCATCAGCGGCGTAATGTGGCTGCCAAGCAGCCAGGCTTCGCCATCCTTGAGCAGCACATAACTGTCAACCAGTTGCAGCTTGCTTGCCCGCAGACTTTTTACTTCCCAGCCGGCCAGGACCAGACCAGCCTCGAACTTGTGCTCGATGAAGTAATCGTGTCGCGCCTTTTTATTTTGCGCGATGGTCCCTGTTGGGTGTTTCTTCTGTTTAGCCATAGGGGCGGCATTATAGGGAGTTACACGCTAGTCGGCTACGGTATCGCTACGTGCTTGAGCAGGTTGATTGAATCCCGGACAATGCGGCCTCTTTTTTGAACGCTTGGGCGTGATAACGATGTCGACAGACAAGGTTTCTGTCCACGGCAGTTGGGCTAGCCGCTGGGTCTTCATACTCGCCGCGACCGGTTCGGCCGTGGGCCTGGGTAGTATCTGGAAATTCCCGTACATGGTCGGCGTCTACGGTGGCGGTGCCTTCGTGCTGATGTTCCTGGCCTGTATCGCGCTGATCGGTGTGCCGGTCATGCTGGCGGAAACCCTGATCGGCCGTCGCGCCCGGCAGAGCCCGGCCAATGCCTTGAAGGTGTTGGCGCTGGAGGCGGGGCATTCGGCGAAGTGGTCCTGGGGGGCTTTCGCCGGGATGATCACGGCGCTGCTGATCCTGTCGTTCTATAGTGTTGTCGGCGGCTGGTCGCTGGATTACATCATCGACATGGGGCGCGGTGATTTTCAGGGGGTGACGGCAGACCAGGTTGGCGCATATTTCGGCAATGTGATCGCCGATCCGTGGCGCTTGACACTTTGGCACACGATTTTCATGCTGCTGTCCGCCATCGTGATCGCCAAGGGCGTGGTGGCCGGCCTTGAGCGCAGCCTGCGCATCATGATGCCGCTGCTGTTCGTGATGATTCTGGTGTTGCTGGGCTACAGCATGACCACCGGCCATTTCATGGAGGGCGTGCATTTCATGTTCGACTTCCACCCGGAAAAAGTCCTGGACGGCTTGCTGCCGGCCATGGGGCACGCCTTCTTTTCCCTGAGCGTGGGCGTTGGTTCGATCATGATCTATGGCGCCTATATGCCGAAGGATTCGTCGATTTCCGGCACCATCGTCGGCGTGGCGCTGCTGGATACGTTCGTTTCCCTGGTCGCGGGCCTGGCGTTGTTTCCGATTGTGTTTGCCGCGGGCCTGAACCCGAGCGAGGGCCCGGGCCTGATGTTCGTCAGCCTGCCATTTGCCTTTGGCAACGTAGCCTTCGGCCAATTGATGGGCGTAGTGTTCTTCGTGCTGGTGGCGATTGCCGCCTGGAGTTCGGCGATTTCCCTGCTCGAGCCGATGGTGGCTTACCTGGTTGAACGCACTAAAGTCAGCCGCGCCTGGGTGACGTTCTGGTTGGCCTTCACCTGCTGGTTTGTCGGTTTGGGCACGGTCTTTTCTTTCAATATCTGGAAGCAAGCCAAGTTTTTCGTGAACGAAGGCGGGATGTTCCATCTCTACCAATGGGGTGCGGCCGGTGGCCTGGACTTCTTCGGCGTGATCGATTTCTTCACCTCGCGAATCATGTTGCCACTCGGTGGCTTATGTTTCGTAGTGTTTGCGGGATGGGTGATGGGTCGGGAAACGGTACGCGACGAGTTGTCGATCCGCAGCCCGATGTTGTTCGCCTTGTCCCTGTTCTTGATGCGCTATGTGGCGCCCATCGGCATTCTCGTAGTGTTTGCCGCCCAGCTGTGGAAGTGACGCTGACATGACGACACACATTCAACGTTCGGCCCTGCTGCCGTACCCCGCGCAAGCACTGTATGACCTGGTCAACGACGTGGCGCGTTACCCGGAATTCCTGCCGTGGTGCTCGACGGCCGAAGTCCTGGAAAGCTCCCCCGAGCATATGCGCGCCAGTGTGGGCGTAGCCAAGGGCGGGCTCAGTCAGCATTTCGTGACGCGCAATACCCTGGTGCCCGGACAGTCGATCGAAATGAACCTTGAAAAAGGTCCGTTCAATCAGCTGCACGGCGTGTGGGTGTTCAAGCCGCTGGGCGAGAAGGCGTGCAAGATCAGCCTGGATCTGTCGTTCGATTACGCCGGGCCGATCATTCGCGCCACCTTGGGGCCGTTGTTCAATCAGGCGGCCAATACGCTGGTGGATGCGTTCTGCCAGCGGGCCAGGCAGATGCATGGTTGAGGCCATGATCGAGGTCGAGGTGGTGTATGCCGCCGTTGATCGTCAGGTGCTTCTCACTGTCACAGTGCCTGCAGGCACGACAGTGCGAGCGGCTTTACAGAAGTCGGGCATCGGTCAGGCATTTCCGGAACTGAATCTGGCCGATTGTCCTGTGGGGATCTTCGCAAGGGCGATCCTCGATCCGGACAGTCGTGCGGTTCAGGCGGGGGATCGCATCGAAATTTACCGGCCGCTGCTGGCCGATCCGAAAGAAGTTCGTCGGCTGCGCGCCGCCAAGGCGGCCGAGGCCAAGGCGCGGAATCAGTGACGCGAATAAACGCCAGGCGATAAAAAACCCGGGCATGCCGGGTTTTTTATGGCCTCGCACATTACTGCGGCGAGGTTTCCAGAGGTTGTGGAGTCGGGACCGGAACGGTTTCTACGCCGTCGACGTCCTTCTGGATCTGATCCAGCAACGAACCTGGCTTGACCGGTTTTTCCGGTTTCGGCTTCTCGGCGTTTTCTGCCGGTGCGGTCACGCTGGTGCCGCTGTCCTTGCCAAGAATGGCTTCGTCTCGGCTCACGCCCGGCATGAAATCACCGGAGAGGCTGACAAGTTGGTCATTTGGGTTGAAGATAACGCTAATGCGTTCCTGTTGGCGTTCACCGCCACCCGGTTGCAGGCTATACAGATAATCCCAGCGATCGGCATGGAACGTGTCAGTCAGCAGAGGGTTGCCCATGATAAACCGTACTTGCCGACGGGTCATTCCCGGGCGTAACTGGTCTATCATGTCCTGCGTGACGACATTGCCCTGCTGGATGTCGATTTTGTAAACCCCGGGGAATGAACAACCGGCGAGTGCGAGCAGTCCCACAAAGGTGAAACTGGTTAGCAAGAGCTTGGTGTTTTGCATCGGTGGGCGACTTCCACTATCTTGGCTGGGACAACGTAAACGCCGATCATACCCGCATTAAGAGAAGCTGCGAAGCAGCATCGCGAGAAAGCTGACCATGGTTGAAAATAGCGAACTACGCAAAGCCGGCCTCAAAGTGACCCTTCCACGGGTCAAGATTCTGCAAATGCTCGATTCCGCCGAGCAACGCCACATGAGTGCCGAGGACGTCTACAAGGCACTGATGGAAGCTGGTGAGGACGTCGGTCTGGCCACGGTTTACCGTGTCCTGACCCAGTTCGAGGCAGCGGGCCTTGTGGTGCGGCACAACTTCGACGGAGGCCATGCGGTCTTCGAGCTGGATGACGGCAAGCATCACGACCATATGGTCAACGTCGAAACCAGCGAAGTGATCGAATTCTTCGATGAAGAAATCGAGCGGCTGCAGAAGGCAATCGTCGACAAGTATGGCTTCGAGATGGTTGATCACAACCTTGTACTGTACGTGCGCAAGAAAAAGTAAGCATGTCGCGCGAACTTGAGGTTCGCGAAACGAACGAAGGCGACCCCAGGGTCGCCTTCGTGCTGTCTGCCGTTGCTAAATCTTTGCGGTAACGACCATTTTTTTTGCGTGAGCCAAGGACTCCTTGGTCAGATCGATGCCGCCCAGCATTCGCGCCACTTCTTCGATACGATCATTCTTGTTCAGCTTGGAGACCGCCGTGCGGGTTGCGTCCTCGCCGCGCACCTTGTGCACAAATAGATGCTGATGACCTTGTGCCGCTACCTGCGGCAAGTGGGTCACTGTCAGTACCTGCCCGCGTTCACCGAGACGACGCAGCAACTGGCCGACAATCTCGGCAGTCGGGCCGCCAATACCTACGTCCACTTCGTCGAAGACCAGGGTCGGTATGCGCGAGGTTTGCGCGGTGATGACCTGAATCGCCAGGCTGATTCGTGACAGCTCGCCACCGGAGGCCACTTTTGCCAGGGCTTTGAGCGGTTGCCCCGGGTTGGCGCTCACCAGCAGCTCTACCTGTTCGAGACCGTTGGGCAGCAATTCATCGCTGCTGTTGGGGCGCAGTTCGATGGTGAAGCGCCCCCCCGGCATGCCCAGTCGCTGGATTTCCTGCTCCACGGCGCTTGCCAGGCTACTTGAGGCCTGATGGCGCAGGTCGCTCAGTTCCCGGGCCTTCTCCTGATAATGACGGGCGTAGGACGCCAGCTCATCGCTCAGTCGTTCGATGGATTCGTCGTTGGCATTCAGGGTTTCGATTTCATCCAGCAGGCGCTGTTGCAGATCCGCGACCTCGGTCGGTTGAATGCGATGTTTGCGCGCCATGGTGTAAATCGCGTCCAGTCGTTCTTCCAGGTACTGAAGGCGCGCCGGGTCGGCGTCGAAATTATCCAGGAAGCGGTTCAGTTCGCCCACGGCTTCCTCGACCTGGATCTGCGCACTGGTCAGCAGGCTGCTGGCTTCGCCCAGGGCGCCGATCGAGTTGTTCACGCTCGACAGGCGGTTGAGGCTGGCGGTGAGTGCATTCAGGACATTGCCTGAATCACTTTCGCTGCATTGTTCGACCACTTGCCGGCAGATGCCCAGCAGCGTTTCGGCGTTGGTCAGGTTCTTGTGCTCTTGCTCGAGTTGCTCCAGCTCGTTTTCACCGAGGCCGAGGTTTTCCAGCTCCTCGAGTTGATAACTGAGCAGCTGATGGCGAGCGCGCTGCTCGTCGCCGGAGTTGGACAGACGATCCCGTTCCTGGCGCGTCTGGCGCCAGCGTTGGGCGGCCAGTTGCACCTGGCGGGCAAGGTCCGTCGCGCCGGCGTACTCGTCGAGCAGGCGGCGGTGGGTGTCGGTCTTGAGCAAGGACTGGTGTTCGTGCTGGCTGTGGATATCGATCAGCAACTCGCCCAGGGCCTTGAGGTCGCCGAGCGGGCAGGGGGTGCCGTTGATGTAGCCGCGCGAGCGCCCTTCGGCAGTGATCACCCGGCGCAGGATGCACGGGCCGTCGCTCTCCAGGTCGCGCTCGGCCAGCCAGGTGCTGGCTTCCGGAATGTCGACCAGGTCGAAGGTGGCCAGGATATCGGCCTTGTCGGCGCCGGGGCGGACCACGCCGCTGTCGGCGCGATCGCCCAGGGTCAGGCCCAGGGCGTCGAGCATGATCGACTTGCCGGCGCCGGTTTCCCCTGTGATCACGCTCATCCCGCGATCGAGTTCGAGATCGAGATGTTCAACGATGGCGTAGTTGTGTACGGACAGGTGCACCAGCATAAAGGCCGCTCCCAGGCATTAGGTCTGGTTATTTATACAGTGTTTTTATTCTGACTGACAATGCCCCTCTTTAGCTCGATTTGCTTGGACCGACGAAATCCTTAGTGCGCCCGGGAATGACAATGCAGCTGTTTTTTGTAGGGTTAATCAGCGAGTGGCCCTTGAAGCTCGAATTTGCGGCCCCATATACCGGGACAGAAGCGCGAGTTGAGCTCGCGGACGATATTGAAAGGAGAAATCTATGGCTGACGAACAGACAGTGGATACGCAAAATCTAGACGCCGATCAGGCTGCCCAGGAGGGTGATGAGCTGGCGGCTCGTGTACAAGTGCTCGAAGAGCAATTGGCTGGCGCTCATGATCAGGCTTTGCGTGTAGCAGCTGATCTGCAGAACGTCCGCCGTCGCGCCGAGCAGGATGTAGAGAAGGCTCACAAGTTCGCCCTGGAGAAATTCGCCGGTGACCTGCTGCCGATCATCGACAGCCTCGAGCGTGGCCTGGAGTTGTCCAACCCTGACGACGAAAACATTCGTCCGATGCGTGAAGGGATCGAACTGACCCTGAAAATGTTCCAGGACACCCTGAAGCGTTATCAGCTGGAAGTGATCGACCCTGAAGGCGAGCCCTTCAATGCATCGCAGCATCAGGCAATGGCCATGCAGGAAAGCGCCGACGTCGAGCCGAACAGCGTGCTCAAGGTGTTCCAGAAGGGCTATCAGCTCAATGGTCGCCTGCTGCGCCCGGCCATGGTCGTGGTCAGCAAAGCCAGCGCGCCAGTTGCGCCTTCGATTGACGAGCAGGCTTGAAATTAGCCGCAAGGCCCCCATTTAGAAGTCAAGCGTTTAAGTGCTACCGCAGTTAGCCACCACTGCTGCGGCATCCAAATCCAAAGTTTCGGGAGAGTGAACATGGGCAAAATTATCGGTATCGACCTGGGGACTACCAACTCCTGCGTCTCCATTCTTGAAAACGGCAAAGCCAAAGTCATCGAAAACGCTGAAGGCACGCGTACCACCCCTTCGATCGTGGCGTATGCCAACGATGGCGAAATCCTGGTTGGCCAGTCCGCCAAGCGTCAGGCAGTGACCAATCCGCACAACACCCTGTATGCGGTGAAGCGTTTGATCGGTCGTCGTTTCGACGAAGAAGTCGTGCAGAAAGACATTCAGATGGTCCCTTACAAGATCGTCAAGGCTGACAACAGCGACGCCTGGGTTGAAGTGAACGGCCAGAAAATGGCACCGCCACAAATCTCGGCTGAAATTCTGAAGAAAATGAAGAAGACCGCCGAAGACTACCTCGGCGAGCCAGTGACTGAAGCGGTGATCACCGTTCCGGCCTACTTCAACGACAGCCAGCGTCAAGCCACCAAGGACGCCGGCCGCATCGCGGGCCTGGACGTTAAACGTATCATCAACGAACCGACCGCAGCTGCGCTGGCTTACGGTATGGACAAGGCCAAGGGCGATCACACCGTGATCGTTTATGACCTGGGCGGCGGTACTTTCGACGTTTCCGTGATCGAAATCGCTGAAGTCGATGGCGAGCACCAGTTCGAAGTATTGGCCACCAACGGCGACACTTTCCTGGGCGGTGAAGACTTTGACATTCGTCTGATCGACTACCTCGTCGACGAATTCAAGAAAGAAAGCGGCATGAACCTCAAAGGTGACCCGCTGGCGATGCAGCGCCTGAAAGAAGCTGCTGAAAAAGCCAAGATCGAACTGTCCTCGAGCCAGTCGACCGACGTGAACCTGCCGTACATCACCGCAGATGCGACCGGTCCGAAGCACTTGAACGTGAAGATCTCGCGTTCCAAGCTGGAAGCGCTGGTTGAAGACCTGGTTCAACGCACCATCGAACCTTGCCGCATTGCGATGAAAGACGCCGGTATCGAGATTGGCGCGATCAACGACGTGATCCTGGTCGGCGGTCAAACCCGTATGCCGCTGGTTCAGAAGCTGGTCACCGATTTCTTCGGTAAAGAAGCACGTAAAGACGTCAACCCTGACGAAGCCGTTGCCATGGGTGCTGCTATCCAGGGCGCGGTATTGGCCGGCGACGTGAAAGACGTTCTGCTGCTCGACGTCAGCCCGTTGACCCTGGGTATCGAAACCATGGGTGGCGTGATGACTGCGCTGATCGAGAAAAACACCACGATTCCTACCAAGAAATCGCAAGTGTTCTCGACGGCCGACGACAACCAGGGCGCGGTGACCATTCACGTGCTGCAAGGTGAGCGCAAGCAAGCCGCACAGAACAAGTCCCTGGGCAAGTTCGACCTGGCCGAGATTCCACCAGCACCACGTGGCGTGCCACAAATCGAAGTGACCTTCGACATCGACGCCAACGGCATCCTGCACGTCGGCGCGAAAGACAAGGCCACCGGCAAGACTCAGTCGATCGTGATCAAGGCCAACTCCGGTCTGTCCGAGGAAGAAATTCAGCAGATGGTTCGTGATGCTGAAGTGAACGCTGAGGAAGACCGCAAGTTCGAAGAGCTGGCCGGCGCCCGCAACCAGGGCGACGCCCTGGTTCACTCGACGCGTAAAATGGTCGCTGATGCCGGCGACAAAGTGACCGCTGAAGAGAAGACTGCAATCGAAGCTGCAGTAGTTGCCCTGGAAGCCGCCATCAAAGGCGACGACAAGGCTGCTATCGACGCCAAGGTTGAAGAGTTGTCCAAAGTCTCCGCGCCAGTGGCTCAGAAAATGTACGCCGAGCAGGCTCAGCCGGCTGAAGGTGCGGCACCGAACGACGAAAAAGCTGAAAAAGCCGACGACGTCGTCGATGCCGAGTTCGAAGAAGTCAAAGACCACAAGTAAGTTGTTGGTCGCCCGGTTGACTGCCTTCAGGCGGTGACTGGTAGGATGTCGCCGCGCGGGAGCTTGCTCCCGCGTTGGCGTGTCTGGAGTTAGCGAATTTTTACAGCATGCGACAACCGCTCGGGTGCTGAGGGTATGGCCGGGAATGCTCCTGCTTTTCGAGCCGCAAGTACCGTATTGAATCAAAGACCAGGATCGTTGAATTGACGTGAGTTGGGTCCGGGCCTGTATTGGGGCTCAACGAGTTTGGCGAGGCTCAGGAGGGGTTTGCCGAACGTCCTTAAGAGTGCAAAGACTTATGGCAAAGCGTGACTATTACGAAGTATTGGGTGTTGAGCGCGGCTCAAGCGAAGCGGACCTGAAGAAGGCCTACCGTCGCCTGGCGATGAAACACCACCCGGACCGTAATCCCGATGACAAAGCGTCGGAAGAGATGTTCAAGGAGGCCAACGAGGCCTACGAAGTGCTGTCCGATTCCAGCAAGCGCGCGGCGTACGACCAGTACGGCCATGCCGGTGTCGACCCAAGCATGGGCGGCGGCGGTGCCGGGTTTGGCGGCCAGAACTTCTCCGACATCTTTGGTGATGTCTTCAGCGACTTCTTCGGTGGCGGTCGCGGTGGTTCCCGTGGCGGCGCTCAGCGCGGCAGCGACCTGCGTTATACCCTGGAGCTGAACCTGGAAGAGGCGGTGCGCGGTACCACCGTGAATATCCGCGTTCCGACACTGGTCAACTGCAAGCCGTGCGACGGCTCGGGAGCCAAGAAAGGCTCTTCGCCTGTCACGTGCCCGACCTGTGGCGGTATCGGCCAGGTCCGCATGCAGCAAGGCTTCTTCTCAGTGCAGCAGACCTGCCCGCGCTGCCATGGCCAGGGCAAGATCATTTCCGATCCGTGCGATTCCTGCCACGGCGAAGGCCGTGTCGAAGAGTACAAGACGCTCTCGGTGAAAGTGCCGGCCGGCGTCGATACCGGTGACCGCATTCGCCTGTCCGGCGAAGGCGAGGCGGGTGCGCAGGGTGGCCCGACCGGCGACCTGTACGTGGTGATCAATGTGCGCGAGCACGCGATCTTCCAGCGTGACGGCAAACACCTGTTCTGCGAAGTGCCGATCAGCTTTGTCGACGCGGCGCTGGGTGGCGAGCTGGAGATTCCGACCCTTGATGGTCGGGTCAAACTGAAGATCCCCGAGGGCACTCAGACCGGCAAGCAGTTCCGTGTCCGCGGCAAAGGCGTCGCGCCAGTGCGGGGCGGCGGTGCCGGTGACCTGATGTGTCGCGTGGCGGTCGAAACCCCGGTCAACCTGGGGCGTCGCCAGCGCGAATTGCTGGAAGAGTTCCGTAGCTCGCTGGCGGACGATAACAGTCATTCGCCGAAAACCACCGGTTGGTTCGAAGGCGTAAAGCGCTTCTTCGGCGATTTGTAAGGAGACAGGCATGCGACGTATTGCAGTGATGGGCGCCGCCGGGCGCATGGGCAAAACCCTGATCGAAGCCGTGCAGCAAACGCCGGGTGCCGGTCTGACGGCGGCGGTGGATCGCCCGGACAGCTCGCTGGTCGGCGCGGATGCTGGAGAGCTGGCGGCGCTGGGTCGTATCGGCGTGCCACTGTCCGGTGATCTGGGTCGGGTGGTCGACGAGTTCGACGTGCTGATCGACTTCACGCACCCGACGGTGACCCTGAAGAACCTCGCGTTCTGCCGCAAGCACGGTAAGTCGATGATCATCGGCACCACCGGCTTCAGCGTTGAAGAGAAGCAGTTGCTGGCCGAGGCGGGCAAGGACATTCCTATCGTCTTCGCCGCCAACTTCAGTGTCGGCGTCAACCTGTGCCTGAAGCTGCTCGACACGGCTGCCCGTGTGCTGGGTGACGACGTCGATATCGAAATCTCCGAAGCCCACCACCGGCATAAAGTCGACGCGCCGTCGGGGACTGCCGTGCGCATGGGCGAAGTGATTGCCGATGCGCTGGGTCGTGACTTGAAGAGGGTGGCGGTTTACGGTCGTGAAGGGCAGACCGGTGCCCGTGCTCGCGAAACCATCGGCTTCGCCACAGTGCGTGCCGGTGACATCGTCGGCGATCACACCGTGCTCTTCGCCGCCGACGGTGAGCGTGTCGAGATCACGCACAAGGCTTCCAGTCGCATGACCTTCGCCAAGGGTGCGGTTCGTGCGGCTTTGTGGCTGGACGGACGTGGGCCAGGCCTTTACGACATGCAAGACGTGCTCGACCTGCGCTAAGATGTGCCCGAAATCGGGTCCAGACTCAGCGTCTGGACCCGGTTTTACCCCGCCAAGCGACGTCCTGTCGCATTCTCCGGCCTTTTGGGCTCATTGGCGGTAGACCAAAAATGCCTTTTTCTGTAAGCTACAGCTTTAGTGTGTCCACTAAAAGCGCGCAGAATTATTCGGTGAAGAAGCGGGGTGACGTGTCCATACGTCACTCCGCTTTTTTACAACCTGCGATCGCCCTTTCAGGCTTTATTTACGGGAGGTCTTCTTGACTAAGCCAGCCATACTCGCCCTTGCTGATGGCAGCATTTTTCGCGGCGAAGCCATTGGAGCCGACGGTCAAACCGTTGGTGAGGTGGTGTTCAACACCGCCATGACCGGCTATCAGGAAATCCTTACCGATCCTTCCTACGCCCAACAGATCGTTACCCTGACTTACCCGCACATCGGCAATACCGGCACCACGCCGGAAGATGCCGAGTCCGATCGCGTCTGGTCCGCTGGCCTGGTCATCCGTGACCTGCCGCTGGTGGCGAGCAACTGGCGTAACAAGCTGTCTTTGTCCGACTACCTGAAAGCCAACAATGTGGTGGCAATCGCCGGTATCGACACTCGCCGCCTGACGCGCATCCTGCGTGAGAAAGGCGCGCAGAACGGCTGCATCATGGCCGGTGACAACATTTCCGAAGAAGCGGCCATCGCCGCCGCGCAAGGCTTCCCTGGTCTCAAAGGCATGGACCTGGCGAAAGTCGTCAGCACCAAAGAGCAATACGAATGGCGCTCGACGGTCTGGGACCTGAAAACCGACAGCCATGCGACCATCGACGCCTCCGAGCTGCCGTATCACGTGGTTGCCTACGACTACGGCGTCAAGCTGAACATCCTGCGCATGCTGGTTGCGCGCGGTTGCCGCGTGACCGTGGTGCCGGCGCAAACGCCTGCGGCTGACGCGTTGGCGCTCAATCCCGATGGCGTGTTCCTGTCCAACGGCCCGGGTGACCCCGAGCCTTGCGACTACGCAATCCAGGCGATCAAGGACGTGCTGGAAACCGACATCCCGGTGTTCGGTATCTGCCTCGGTCACCAGCTGCTGGCCCTGGCCGCCGGCGCCAAGACCTTGAAAATGGGTCACGGCCACCATGGCGCCAACCACCCGGTCCAGGACATGGACAGCGGTGTGGTGATGATCACCAGTCAGAACCACGGTTTCGCGGTAGATGAGACCACCCTGCCAGGCAACGTCCGCGCGATCCACAAATCGCTGTTCGACGGCACCCTGCAAGGCATCGAGCTTACCGACAAGAGCGCCTTCAGCTTCCAGGGTCACCCTGAAGCCAGCCCTGGCCCGAACGACGTAGCGCCATTGTTCGATCGCTTCATCAACGAAATGGCCAAGCGACGCTGATCGCTCGCCTTGATGCAGCAAAGCTTGAGGGCGGTCCCGACACCGGAGACCCCCTCAAGTCTTCACAGATTGAACAAGACGGCTTGCCGACTGACCTGCGGATTTGAGTGACAACCCATGCCAAAACGTACAGACATTAAAAGCATCCTGATTCTCGGCGCTGGCCCGATCGTGATCGGCCAGGCCTGCGAATTCGACTACTCCGGCGCCCAGGCCTGTAAAGCCCTGCGCGAGGAGGGCTACCGCGTCATCCTGGTGAACTCCAACCCAGCGACCATCATGACCGACCCGGACATGGCTGACGCCACGTACATCGAGCCGATCAAGTGGCAGACCGTTGCCAAGATCATCGAGAAAGAGCGTCCGGACGCGCTGCTGCCAACCATGGGCGGCCAGACCGCCCTGAACTGCGCCCTGGACCTGGAGCGCGAAGGCGTTCTGGAGAAGTTCGGCGTAGAGATGATCGGCGCCAATGCTGACACCATCGACAAGGCAGAAGACCGTTCGCGCTTCGACAAGGCAATGAAATCCATCGGTCTGGATTGCCCGCGTTCCGGTATCGCCCACAGCATGGAAGAGGCCAACGCGGTGCTCGAGAAGCTCGGCTTCCCGTGCATCATTCGTCCGTCCTTCACCATGGGTGGCACCGGTGGCGGCATCGCTTACAACCGTGAAGAGTTCGAAGAAATCTGCGCCCGTGGCCTGGACCTGTCGCCGACCAAAGAGTTGCTGATCGACGAATCCCTGATCGGCTGGAAAGAGTACGAGATGGAGGTTGTCCGCGATAAGAAAGACAACTGCATCATCGTCTGCTCCATCGAAAACTTCGACCCGATGGGCGTCCATACCGGTGACTCGATCACTGTTGCGCCAGCTCAGACGCTGACGGACAAGGAATACCAGATCATGCGTAACGCCTCGTTGGCGGTACTGCGTGAGATTGGCGTGGAAACCGGCGGCTCCAACGTTCAGTTCGGCATCTGCCCGGACACTGGCCGTATGGTCGTGATCGAGATGAACCCGCGTGTATCCCGCTCTTCGGCACTGGCCTCGAAAGCCACTGGTTTCCCGATTGCGCGTATCGCTGCCAAGCTGGCGATCGGCTACACCCTGGACGAGCTGCAAAACGAAATCACCGGCGGCGCTACTCCTGCATCCTTCGAACCGTCGATCGACTACGTCGTCACCAAGCTGCCACGTTTTGCCTTCGAGAAGTTCCCGAAAGCCGACGCGCGCCTGACCACGCAAATGAAGTCGGTCGGTGAAGTCATGGCCATCGGCCGGACCTTCCAGGAATCCCTGCAGAAAGCCCTGCGCGGCCTGGAAGTGGGCGTTTGCGGCCTGGACGAAAAGCTCGACCTGGGCAACCCGGAAAGCATGAGCATCCTCAAGCGCGAGCTGACCGTGCCGGGTGCCGAGCGCATCTGGTACGTGGCTGACGCCTTCCGCGCCGGCCTGTCGGTCGAAGACATCTTCGGCATGAACATGATCGACCCGTGGTTCCTGGTGCAGATCGAAGATCTGATCAAGGAAGAAGAGAAGGTCAAGACCCTGGGTCTGTCCAGCATCGACCGCGACATGATGTTCAAGCTCAAGCGCAAAGGCTTCTCCGACATGCGTCTGGCCAAGCTGCTGGGCGTGACCGAGAAGAGCCTGCGTCGCCACCGTCACAAGCTCGACGTCTACCCGGTCTACAAGCGCGTTGACACCTGCGCGGCCGAGTTCGCCACCGATACCGCTTACATGTACTCGACTTACGAGGAAGAGTGCGAAGCCGCGCCGTCGGGCCGCGACAAGATCATGATCCTCGGCGGCGGTCCAAACCGTATCGGCCAGGGCATCGAGTTCGACTACTGCTGCGTACACGCGGCACTGGCCCTGCGCGAAGACGGTTACGAGACCATCATGGTCAACTGCAACCCGGAAACCGTTTCCACCGACTACGACACCTCCGATCGCCTGTACTTCGAACCAGTGACCCTGGAAGACGTGCTGGAAATCTGCCGCGTCGAGAAGCCCAAAGGCGTGATCGTCCAGTACGGCGGCCAGACCCCGCTGAAACTGGCGCGTGCCCTGGAAGAAGCCGGCGTGCCGATCATCGGTACCAGCCCTGATGCCATCGACCGTGCCGAAGACCGTGAGCGCTTCCAGCAGATGGTCGAGCGTCTGAACCTGCGTCAGCCGCCAAACGCCACCGTGCGCAGCGAAGACGAAGCAATTCGTGCCGCCAGCAAGATCGGTTACCCGCTGGTGGTGCGTCCGTCCTACGTACTGGGCGGTCGCGCGATGGAAATCGTCTACGAAGAAGACGAACTCAAGCGCTACCTGCGCGATGCAGTGAAAGTGTCCAACGACAGCCCGGTGCTGCTGGACCACTTCCTCAACTGCGCCATTGAAATGGACGTGGATGCGGTCTGCGACGGCACTGACGTGGTGATCGGCGCGATCATGCAGCACATCGAGCAGGCCGGTGTTCACTCCGGTGACTCCGCCTGCTCCCTGCCGCCGTACTCGCTGCCTGCGCACATCCAGGACGAAATGCGCGAACAGGTCAAGAAAATGGCCCTGGAGCTGGGCGTGGTCGGCCTGATGAACGTGCAGCTGGCGTTGCAAGGCGAAGACATCTACGTCATCGAAGTCAACCCGCGCGCTTCCCGGACCGTACCGTTCGTGTCCAAGTGCATCGGTGTTTCCCTGGCCATGATCGCTGCACGCGTGATGGCCGGTAAAACCCTGAAGGAAATCGGCTTCACCAAGGAAATCATCCCGAACTTCTACAGCGTGAAAGAGGCGGTGTTCCCATTCGCCAAATTCCCTGGTGTGGACCCGATCCTGGGCCCTGAGATGAAGTCCACCGGTGAAGTGATGGGCGTGGGCGACACCTTCGGTGAAGCATTCGCCAAGGCCCAGATGGGCGCCAGCGAAGTGCTGCCGACCGGCGGTACCGCGTTCATCAGCGTACGTGACGATGACAAGCCACTGGTTGCAGGCGTGGCCCGTGATCTGATCAACTTGGGCTTTGAAGTGGTCGCCACTGCCGGTACTGCCAGGCTGATCGAAGCCGCAGGCCTGAAAGTGCGCCGTGTGAACAAGGTGACCGAAGGTCGTCCGCACGTGGTCGACATGATCAAGAACGACGAAGTCACCTTGATCATCAACACCACTGAAGGCCGTCAGTCGATCGCCGATTCGTACTCCATTCGTCGCAATGCCTTACAGCACAAGATCTACTGCACCACCACTATTGCTGCAGGCGAAGCCATCTGCGAAGCGCTCAAGTTCGGTCCCGAGAAGACCGTGCGTCGCTTGCAGGATCTACACGCAGGATTGAAGGCATGATCAAATACCCAATGACCGTCCAGGGCGCCAAAGCCCTGGAAGAAGAACACGCTCACCTGACCAAGGTCGTCCGTCCGAAGCTCAGCCAGGACATCGGCACGGCCCGCGAACTGGGCGACTTGAAGGAAAACGCCGAATACCATGCTGCCCGCGAGCAGCAGGGGATGGTCGAGGCGCGGATTCGTGACATCGAAGGCCGGATTCAGAACCAGGTCATCATCGATGTCACGACCATTCCTCACACCGGCAAAGTGATTTTCGGCACCACCGTTGAAATCGCCAATGTCGAGTCGGATGAACGCGTCACTTACCACATCGTGGGTGAGGATGAGGCTGACTTCAAACTCGGCAAGATTTCGGTGGGTTCGCCACTGGCTCGCGCCTTGATTGCCAAAGAAGAGGGCGATGTGGTTGCCGTGAAAACGCCAGGTGGCGTTATCGAGTATGAGATTGTCGAAGTTCGCCACATCTGAAAGAAGGCGTCCGCTGCATGCGGGCGCCATGCTTTGGCAGCTGGCCCAGATGTTATGGGTGGGCGGCCTGTGGCTGTTGCATATCGGTCTGCTGCCGGTGCTGGGTCATATTGGCCTGGCGCCGCTGCTGATCGACGAAATTGTGGGCATGCTCAATACACTGATGGTGGGATTCGCCGCAGTGTGTGTGATTTTTCAGGCTTTGGTGCTGGTTCAGGCCGAGGGCCTTGCCAGTCTATGGCGCGATATTCGCGGGCAACTGCTGATGACGGCGCTGTATGCGTGTGCGATGTACTTCGCGGTGCACTTCGGCTGGCCGGAGGCGGTGCGTTGGCAGGTGTTCAGCTATCTGGTTCTGGGGTTTTCCGGGTTGGTGCTGGTATTGCAACCAGTGCCGGGATGGAGTGGCAGGGTGCGCGAAGCACACCCTTGACCCTTGCCATCACTTGAAGCGATGAACGTTCGACAGCTGCTTGTTGACGCTGAAGTTCTTGCGGTAAATCAGTGCCATCTTGCCGATGACCTGAACCAGGTCCGCTTTGCCGACCTTGCACAGTTCTGCAATGTTCGCCAGGCGCGACTCGCGATCGAGGATGTTGAGCTTGATTTTGATCAGCTCGTGATCCGCTAGCGCGCGTTCAAGTTCGGCTAACACACCTTCAGTCAAACCGTTGTCAGCCACAATCAAAACTGGTTTCAGATGGTGGCCAATGGATTTGTACTGTTTCTTCTGCTCTTGAGTGAGCGGCATAATCTGACCCCTGCGTCTGATCTTGTAAAAAGCGGCGGCCAGTTTACCCGAGCGAGTCCGGGACCGCCCAGTTAATCACGACCCGTTTTATTTTCGAGGTGGCCCGTGGCCCGTTCCAAGACAAGCCTTAAGTGGCTGCAAGAGCATTTCAACGACCCATTTGTCAAAATGGCGCAAAAAGACGGGTACCGTTCCCGTGCCAGCTACAAATTGCTGGAGATCCAGGAGAGGGATCGTTTGATCCGCCCGGGCATGAGTGTAATCGACCTGGGTGCCGCGCCAGGGGGCTGGTCCCAGGTGACCAGTCGTCTGATTGGCGGGCAAGGTACGTTGATCGCTTCCGACATCCTGGAAATGGACAGCATCCCTGATGTGACCTTCATTCAGGGCGACTTTACCGAAGACGCCGTGTTGGCGCAGATCCTCGAGGCAGTCGGAAATAAAGAAGTAGACCTTGTGATTTCCGATATGGCCCCCAATATGAGTGGACTGGCCTCTGTTGATATGCCGAGATCGATGTTCCTGTGCGAGTTGGCACTGGATCTGGCGACTCGGGTACTGAAGCCGGGTGGTGATTTCCTGATCAAGATCTTCCAGGGTGAAGGTTTCGACGAGTACCACAAGAGCGTGCGCAAGCAGTTCGAGAAGGTCACGACGCGCAAGCCGAAATCGTCGCGCGACCGCTCCCGCGAGCAGTACTTGCTGGGCCGTGGCTTCCGCGGGCGCAGTGAGGAATAGGGAGTTTTCGACCGGGGCGATAGGATTTTCGTATTTCGCCTTGTAAGAAATAGCGAATATTGTGTAGGAAGTGTTTCACAAAGGGTTACAGACGGCGCCTGCCAGAGTTGTAGGTAATGTAGTAAGTTAGGCCGGTGAATATCATGCGAAGCGCGCGCCACCAGCGGCGCTTGCTTCAGAGGGTAGTTAATTGAACGATATGGCAAAGAATCTGATCCTGTGGTTGATCATCGCGGCAGTCCTGGTGACGGTGATGAACAACTTCTCCAGCCCTAACGAGCCGCAGACCCTCAACTATTCCGACTTCATCCAGCAGGTCAAGGATGGCAAGGTCGAGCGCGTAGCCGTCGACGGCTATGTGATTACCGGCAAGCGCAACGATGGCGACAGCTTCAAGACCATCCGTCCGGCAATCCAGGATAACGGTCTGATCGGCGACCTCGTGGACAACCACGTCGTGGTCGAAGGCAAACAGCCTGAACAGCAAAGCATCTGGACTCAGCTCCTGGTCGCAAGCTTTCCGATCCTGGTGATCATCGCCGTGTTCATGTTCTTCATGCGGCAGATGCAGGGCGGTGCCGGTGGCAAGGGCGGGCCGATGAGCTTCGGCAAGAGCAAGGCGCGCCTGCTCTCCGAAGACCAGGTGAAAACCACCCTGGGTGACGTTGCCGGTTGCGACGAAGCCAAGGAAGAAGTCGGTGAGCTGGTCGAGTTCCTGCGTGACCCGGGCAAGTTCCAGCGCCTGGGCGGTCGCATTCCCCGCGGCGTGCTGATGGTCGGTCCTCCCGGTACCGGTAAAACCTTGCTCGCCAAGGCGATTGCCGGCGAAGCCAAGGTGCCGTTCTTCACCATTTCCGGTTCCGATTTCGTCGAAATGTTCGTCGGTGTCGGTGCCAGCCGTGTTCGCGACATGTTCGAGCAGGCCAAGAAACACGCGCCATGCATCATCTTCATCGATGAAATCGACGCCGTCGGTCGCCACCGTGGCGCCGGCATGGGTGGCGGTCACGACGAACGCGAACAGACGCTCAACCAGTTGCTGGTAGAGATGGACGGCTTCGAAATGAATGACGGCATCATCGTCATCGCGGCCACCAACCGTCCGGACGTACTGGACCCGGCGCTGCTGCGTCCGGGCCGTTTCGACCGCCAGGTGGTGGTCGGTCTGCCGGATATCCGTGGCCGTGAGCAGATTCTCAAGGTCCACATGCGCAAAGTGCCAATGGGTGACGACGTGGCTCCGGCCGTGATCGCCCGTGGTACCCCTGGTTTCTCCGGTGCCGATCTGGCGAACCTGGTGAACGAGGCGTCGCTGTTCGCCGCCCGTGCCGGCAAGCGCATCGTTGAAATGAAGGAATTCGAACTGGCGAAAGACAAGATCATGATGGGCGCCGAGCGCAAATCCATGGTCATGTCCGAGAAAGAGAAACAGAACACCGCTTATCACGAAGCCGGCCATGCCATTGTCGGTCGTGTCGTGCCCGAGCATGACCCGGTCTACAAGGTGTCGATCATCCCTCGCGGTCGTGCGTTGGGTGTGACCATGTTTCTGCCGGAAGAAGATCGCTACAGCCTCTCCAAGCGGGCGTTGATCAGCCAGATCTGCTCGCTGTACGGCGGCCGTATCGCTGAAGAAATGACCTTGGGCTTCGACGGTGTCACCACCGGTGCCTCCAACGACATCATGCGTGCCAGCCAGATTGCACGGAACATGGTGACCAAGTGGGGCCTGTCGGAAAAACTCGGTCCGCTGATGTACGCCGAAGAAGAGGGTGAAGTGTTCCTCGGTCGCGGCGGCGGCGGTCAAGGCACCAGCTTCTCCGGCGAGACGGCCAAGCTGATCGACTCCGAAGTGCGCAGCATCATTGACCAGTGCTACGGCACCGCCAAGCAGATTCTCACGGATAACCGTGACAAGCTCGACGCCATGGCTGATGCCTTGATGAAGTACGAAACGATCGATGCCGATCAGATCGATGACATCATGGCCGGTCGTACGCCTCGCGAACCTCGCGACTGGTCGGGTGGTACCGGTACTTCCGGAACGCCTCCGGTGGCGCAGGGCGAGCGTCCGGAAACACCTATCGGCGGTCCGGCTGCTGACGTTTAAGGTTTGAAATGACTTCTGTTCAGTCCTCGACCCGGTTGCCTTGCGGCAACCGGGTTCTTGATTTGGCCCTGACGCATGTCATGGGTATTCTCAATGTCACTCCCGATTCCTTTTCCGATGGTGGCCAATACAGCCAGCTCGATGCGGCCATGCGCCACGCCGAAGCCATGGTGGCCGCCGGCGCGACGCTGATCGATGTCGGTGGCGAATCGACCCGGCCGGGTGCCAGGGCGGTTTCACCGCTGGAGGAGCTCGAGCGCGTAGCGCCCATCGTCGAGCGCATTCATCGCGAACTGGATGTGATCATCTCGGTTGATACCTCTACCCCGTCCGTCATGCGCGAAACCGCACGACTTGGGGCAGGGTTGATCAATGACGTGCGTTCGCTGCAGCGCGATGGCGCGCTCGATGCGGCCGCGGCCACCGGCTTGCCGGTCTGCCTGATGCATATGCTCGGTGAGCCGGGCGACATGCAGGACAATCCGCAGTATCAGGACGTGACCCGGGAAGTGGGCGAGTTTCTTGCCGGGCGCATGGCGCAATGTGCAGCGGCAGGGATTCCCGCCGAGCGGATCATTCTGGATCCGGGTTTCGGTTTCGCCAAAAACCTGCAACACAATCTAAGCTTGTTCAAGCATATGGAAGCCTTGCATGCCTTGAGGCGGCCCCTGCTGGTCGGGGTTTCGCGAAAGAGCATGATAGGTCAGGCCTTGAATCGCCCGGTCGGAGAGCGCCTGTATGGCGGTCTGGCGCTCGCGGCGCTGGCCTCATTCAAGGGAGCGCGTATATTGCGCGTCCATGATGTGGCCGAAACAGTCGATGTGCTGCGGATGATCGCCGCAGTGGAATCAGCCGAATAAGAATGATGGAGCGCTTATGACTAAAAAATACTTTGGTACCGACGGCATTCGTGGTCGCGTCGGCGAATACCCGATCACGCCTGATTTCATGCTCAAGCTCGGTTGGGCTGCGGGTATGGCGTTCCGCAAAATGGGCGCCTGCAAGGTACTGGTAGGCAAGGATACCCGGATCTCCGGCTACATGTTCGAATCGGCGCTTGAGGCCGGACTGACGTCGGCAGGTGCCGACGTGATGCTCCTGGGCCCGATGCCGACGCCGGCCATCGCCTATCTGACGCGCACCTTCCATGCCGAAGCAGGCATCGTGATCAGCGCCTCGCACAATCCCCACGACGATAACGGCATCAAGTTTTTCTCCGGAAAGGGCACCAAGCTGCCGGATGAAGTCGAACATATGATCGAAGAGTTGCTCGACACCCCGATGACCGTGGTCGAGTCGAGCAAGATCGGCAAGGTCTCGCGCATCAACGACGCGTCGGGCCGCTACATTGAATTCTGCAAGAGCAGCGTCCCGACCGGCACCAGCTTCGCGGGCCTGAAGATCGTGCTCGACTGCGCTCACGGTGCGACCTACAAGGTGGCGCCGAGTGTGTTCCGTGAACTGGGCGCCGAAGTCGTTGTGCTTTCTGCCCACCCCAATGGCCTGAACATCAACGACAACTGCGGTTCGACCCATATGGAGCCGTTGCAGGCTGCCGTATTGGCCGAGCACGCCGATTTGGGTATCGCCTTTGATGGTGATGGCGATCGGGTACAGATGGTTGATCACACCGGTGCTGTCGTCGACGGTGACGAATTGCTGTTCATCATTGCTCGCGATCTGCATGAGCGCGGCAAGTTGCAGGGCGGTGTGGTCGGTACGCTGATGAGTAACCTGGGGCTGGAACTGGCCCTGGCGGACCTGGGCATTCCTTTTGTGCGGGCCAATGTCGGCGACCGGTACGTCATCTCCGAGTTGCAGGAGCGCGATTGGCTGGTGGGTGGTGAAAACTCGGGGCACATTGTCTGCTTCAGTCACACCACCACCGGTGACGCGATCATTGCCGCCTTGCAGGTACTGATGTCGCTGAAGCGGCGCAGCGAAGGGCTGGCGCAATCGCGTCAGGCGTTGCGCAAGTGCCCTCAGGTGCTGATCAACGTGCGTTTCGGCGGTGGTGCAAGCCCCCTCGATCATCCGGCGGTCAAGGCGGCCAGCGAGCGCGTTACCCAGGCCATGGCCGGGCGTGGGCGTGTGCTGTTGCGCAAGTCCGGGACGGAGCCGTTGGTGCGGGTAATGGTCGAAGGCGAAGACGAAACACAGGTTCGCGGCCACGCCGAAGAGCTGGCAAACCTGGTTACTGAAGTTTCTGCCTGAATTCGGCTTGCCAGCCATGATTGTGTTGGGTAACATCTGCGCCCACTTTGACCGACGAGGTACAGCATGCGTCGCCCTATGGTAGCTGGTAACTGGAAGATGCACGGTACCCGCACCAGCGTCGCTGAGCTGATCGACGGCCTCCGCCGTCTGGACTTGCCGAGCGATGTTGACGTTGCGGTATTCCCGCCTTGCCTGCATATCAATCAAGTGATTGATGGCTTGCAAGGACAGCCGATTTCGATCGGCGCGCAGAACTCTGCGGTGGAATCCATGCAAGGCGCATTGACCGGCGAAGTTGCACCGAGTCAGTTGGTGGATGCAGGTTGTTCCCTGGTGCTTGTCGGGCACTCCGAACGCCGCCAGATCATGGGCGAGCAGGACGGAATGCTGATCCGCAAGTTCGCAGCGGCACAGGCATGTGGCTTGATCCCGGTGTTGTGCATAGGGGAAACCCTCGAGCAGCGCGAAGCCGGGAAAACTCTTGAGGTTGTCGGGCGTCAGCTGGACAGTATCATCGAGGAGCTGGGTGTTGGTGTCTTTGCCAAGGCAGTCATCGCTTACGAGCCGGTCTGGGCCATAGGCACCGGGCTGACGGCTTCGCCGCAACAGGCGCAGGATGTGCATGCAGCCATTCGCGCCCAGTTGGCGGCAAAGAATTCTGAAGTCGCACAAGGTGTGCGGCTTCTATACGGCGGCAGCGTGAAGGCGGCCAATGCGGTCGAACTGTTCGGCATGCCGGATATCGATGGGGGGCTCATTGGTGGAGCGTCCCTGAATGCAGATGAGTTCGGTGCGATCTGTCGCGCCGCGGGAAACTGAAAAAATGCTGGAAACAGTCGTAGTCGTTTTTCATCTGCTGGGTGCATTGGGCGTAGTTGCTCTGGTTTTGCTGCAGCAGGGTAAAGGTGCGGATGCTGGCGCGTCTTTCGGAGCAGGTGCTTCAAATACTGTGTTCGGAAGCCAAGGTTCCTCTACCTTTCTTAGTAAGTTTACTGCTATACTTGCCGCAGGTTTCTTCATAACCAGCTTAGGGTTAGGTTACTTTGCTAAAGAGAAAGCTCACCAGCTGACTCAAGTAGGTTTGCCAAATCCAGCGGTGTTGGAAGTTCCAAAGCAACAACCGGCTTCTGATGATGTCCCGGTGCTTCAAGAGCAAAAGTCGGCTACTCCAGCGACTGACGTGCCTCCAGCTCAAGAGCAAAAGTAAGAAGGGTTTCAAACGCAGTATTGCCGAGGTGGTGGAATTGGTAGACACGCAACCTTGAGGTGGTTGTGCCCATAGGGTGTAGGGGTTCGAGTCCCCTTCTCGGTACCAATTATCAGGAGAGCCCGCTGTTGCGGGCTTTCTTGTAGGTGGAAGGTTACATTGACCCTGTCAGGGATCGGTCGTATACTTCCGCCCCAGCTTTGTCGCGGGGTGGAGCAGTCTGGTAGCTCGTCGGGCTCATAACCCGAAGGTCGTCGGTTCAAATCCGGCCCCCGCAACCAGTTTCAGGAGCCCCTTTTCAGGGGCTTTTTGTTAGCTGGACACTTTCTACGCCGCTGTTCGACGGCGTTTCAAGGATGGGCGTTTCGCCCATTTTTTTATTTTGCATAGCATGCACATACATGCACGAGGGGGTTCAGGTGTCGAGCAAGCTAGAAGAGTTGCAGGCCTTGTTGGCCCCGGTGGTCGTGGCCCTGGGCTATGAATGCTGGGGTATTGAGTTTTCGGCTCAGGGTCGCCACTCAATGTTGCGCGTTTATATCGATAAAGAAGGCGGCGTGTTGGTGGACGATTGCGCCATCGTCAGCCGTCAGATCAGCGGTATCCTGGATGTTGAAGATCCGATCGCCGTTGAATACACCCTTGAAGTGTCCTCGCCTGGCATGGAACGCCCGCTGTTCACTATTGAGCAGTTTGCAAAATTTGCCGGTGAACAAGTGAAGATCAAGCTGCGCTCGCCTTTTGAAGGGCGTCGCAACTTTCAGGGCCTTCTGCGCGGTGTAGAAGAGCAGGACGTCGTGGTGCAGGTTGAAGACCATGAGTTCCTGTTGCCGATCGATATGATCGACAAGGCCAACATTATTCCCAGTTTTGACTGAGACGCGGATCCCGCGGATCCAATGGCTTGCGAAAGGCGAGGCGTACGATGAGCAAAGAAGTACTGCTGGTTGTTGAGTCGGTATCCAATGAAAAGGGCGTACCGGCAAACGTAATTTTTGAAGCGCTGGAGCTGGCTCTGGCCACTGCCACCAAAAAACGTTTCGAGGACGAAGTCGATCTGCGTGTGGAAATCAATCGCCACACCGGCGCTTACGAGACCTTCCGTCGCTGGACGGTCGTCGAAGAAGCAGACCTGGACGATCCGGCCATCGAAACCTGGCCGAGCAAGGTTGCAGAAACGCACCCTGGTGCTCAGGTCGGTGACGTCGTCGAAGAAAAGATCGAATCCATCGAGTTCGGCCGTATCGCTGCACAGACTGCCAAGCAAGTCATCGTGCAGAAAGTTCGCGAAGCCGAACGTGCTCAAGTCGTTGATGCCTATCGCGAGCGCCTGGGAGAGATCATTTCCGGCACCGTGAAGAAAGTGACCCGCGACAACGTGATCGTCGACCTGGGCAACAACGCTGAAGCGTTGCTGGCCCGCGAAGACATCATCTCTCGCGAAACCTTCCGGGTTGGCGTGCGCCTGCGTGCGCTGCTCAAGGAAATCCGCACCGAGAACCGCGGCCCGCAGCTGATCCTGTCGCGTACCGCGCCGGAAATGCTGATCGAGTTGTTCCGCATCGAAGTGCCGGAAATTGCTGAAGGCCTGATCGAAGTCATGGCTGCGTCCCGGGACCCGGGTTCACGCGCCAAGATCGCGGTCCGCTCCAAGGACAAACGCATCGACCCGCAAGGCGCTTGCATCGGCATGCGCGGTTCGCGCGTCCAGGCAGTGTCGGGTGAGTTGGGCGGTGAGCGTGTGGACATCGTCCTGTGGGACGACAACCCGGCTCAGTTCGTGATCAATGCAATGTCGCCGGCTGAAGTGGCGGCTATTATCGTTGACGAAGATGCCCATGCCATGGACATCGCCGTTGGCGCAGACAATCTGGCTCAGGCCATCGGTCGCGGAGGTCAGAACGTGCGTCTGGCCAGCCAGTTGACTGGCTGGACCCTGAACGTGATGACCGAATCGGACATCCAGGCTAAGCAGCAAGCAGAAACCGGCGATATCCTGCGCAACTTCATCGACGAGCTGGAAGTCGACGAAGACCTGGCACAGGTGCTGGTAGATGAAGGCTTCACCAGCCTGGAAGAGATTGCCTACGTACCGTTGGAAGAAATGCTCAACATCGACGGCTTTGACGAAGAAACCGTCAACGAGCTTCGTGCTCGTGCCAAGGATCGTTTGTTGACCAAAGCCATCGCTACTGAGGAAAAGCTGGCAGACGCCCATCCGGCCGAAGACCTGCTCTCGCTTGAGGGTATGGACAAGGATTTGGCGATGGAACTGGCGGTGCGCGGCGTAATTACCCGCGAAGACCTGGCCGAGCAGTCTATTGACGATCTGCTCGACATCGACGGCATTGACGATGATCGTGCCGGCAAGTTGATCATGGCCGCCCGAGCCCATTGGTTCGAGTAATTAGGCGCGGCCTGAGGAGAGAAGTGCATGACGCAAGTCACGGTGAAACAACTGGCCGATGAGGTCAAAACACCGGTAGAGCGCCTGTTGCAGCAGATGCGTGAGGCAGGTCTGCCGCACACCGCCGCCGATGAAGGTGTGAGCGATAGTGAGAAGCAGTCGTTGCTGACTCACTTGAAGAGCAGCCACAAGGCGAAAGTGGAAGAACCGCGCAAGATTACATTGCAGCGCAAAACCACCAGCACCCTGCGTGTTGCTGGCAGCAAAAGCATCAGCGTTGAAGTACGCAAGAAGAAAGTCTTCGTACAGCGCAGCCCGGAAGAAATCGAAGCCGAGCGCAAACGCGAACTGGATGAACGTCGCGCAGTAGACAATGCTGCACGTCAGAAGGCTGAAGAAGAAACCAAGCGTCGCGCCGAAGAAGAAGCGCGTCGCCAGCCTGCTGCTGCGCAAACCGCTACCAACGACGCAGTCGCGGCTCCTGCTGCGGCCGCCCAGCCTGTGCGTGAAAGTGCTCCGGTTGTGGCTGCTGCTCCAGCACCGTCTGCAGACGTTCGCAACAAGCAGAACGAACAGCGCCGTCCGGACAAACCACGCGCCGACGATAACAATCGTCGCAGCGGTGGTGGTGACGGCGAGCGTAAAAACGCTCCGCATCGTGCCTCGGTCAAAGAGAAAGCGCCTGCTCCACGCGTTGCTCCACGTACTACCGACGAAGAAAGCGATGGCTTCCGTCGTGGTGGTCGCGGCAAGGCCAAGCTGAAGAAACGCAACGCTCACGGTTTCCAGAGCCCAACCGGCCCTGTCGTGCGTGATGTGCAGATCGGCGAGACCATCACTGTTGGCGATCTCGCCAATCAGATGTCGGTCAAGGCTGCTGAAATCATCAAGTTCATGTTCAAACTGGGTACTCCAGCGACCATAAACCAGGTGCTTGATCAGGAAACTGCTCAGCTGGTAGCCGAAGAACTGGGCCACAAAGTGACCCTGGTCAGCGACACCGCCCTGGAAGATTCCCTGGCCGAGTCCTTGAAGTTTGAAGGTGAGACGTTCTCCCGTGCGCCAGTTGTGACCGTAATGGGCCACGTTGACCATGGTAAGACTTCGCTGCTCGACTACATCCGTCGTGCCAAGGTAGCTGCTGGCGAAGCCGGCGGTATCACCCAGCACATCGGTGCGTACCACGTTGAAACCGAACGCGGCATGGTCACCTTCCTCGACACCCCGGGTCACGCCGCGTTTACTGCCATGCGTGCTCGTGGTGCCAAGGCGACTGACATCGTGATCCTGGTAGTTGCAGCGGACGACGGCGTGATGCCGCAGACCATTGAAGCTGTCCAGCACGCCAAGGCCGCTGGTGTTCCACTGGTTGTTGCAGTGAACAAGATCGACAAGCCGGGCGCTGATCTCGATCGCATCCGCAGCGAACTGTCGGTTCACGGCGTGACTTCCGAAGAGTGGGGCGGTGATACGCCGTTCGTTTCGGTCTCGGCGAAAGTCGGTACTGGCGTGGACGAGTTGCTCGAAGCTGTCCTGCTGCAAGCCGAAGTTCTGGAACTGAAAGCAACGCCTTCGGCCCCAGGTCGCGGTGTTGTGGTTGAGTCGCGTCTCGACAAAGGTCGTGGCCCGGTTGCAACCGTTCTGGTTCAAGACGGTACCCTGCGCCAAGGCGACATGGTGCTGGTCGGTTCGAACTACGGCCGTGTACGTGCCATGCTCGACGAGAACGGCAAGCCAATCAAGGAAGCCGGTCCTTCCATCCCTGTCGAGATCCTCGGCCTGGACGGTACCCCGGACGCTGGCGACGAGATGAGCGTGCTGTCGGACGAGAAGAAAGCCCGTGAAGTGGCTCTGTTCCGTCAAGGCAAGTTCCGCGAAGTCAAACTGGCTCGCGCTCACGCCGGCAAGCTGGAAAACATCTTTGAAAACATGGGCCAGGCAGAGAAGAAGACGCTTAACATCGTCCTCAAATCTGACGTCCGTGGTTCGCTGGAAGCGTTGAACGGTGCCCTTAACGGCCTGGGTAACGACGAAGTGCAAGTGCGTGTTGTCGGTGGCGGTGTCGGTGGTATCACCGAGTCCGACGCCAACCTGGCACTGGCCTCCAACGCTGTACTGTTTGGCTTCAACGTGCGTGCCGATGCTGGCGCGCGCAAGATCGTCGAGCAGGAAGGTCTGGATATGCGTTACTACAACGTGATCTACGACATCATCGAAGACGTCAAGAAAGCCCTCACCGGTATGCTGGGCAGCGATGTTCGCGAGAACATCCTGGGTATCGCTGAAGTGCGTGACGTGTTCCGTTCGCCGAAGTTTGGCGCGATCGCCGGTTGCATGGTGATCGAAGGTGTTGTTCACCGTAACCGTCCAATCCGTGTACTGCGTGAAGACATCGTTATCTTCGAAGGCGAGCTGGAATCCCTGCGCCGCTTCAAGGATGACGCTTCCGAAGTACGTGCCGGCATGGAATGCGGTATCGGCGTGAAGAGCTACAACGACGTCAAACCTGGCGACAAGATCGAAGTCTACGAGAAGGTTCAGGTTGCTCGCAGCCTCTAACTCGCGCACTTCAAGGGCCACGGCGAGCCGCCGCATGCAAGTGCGCGGCACGGCGTCAGGACTCTAAACGCAACGCCCGGTCTGGCTTCTGTCAGGCCGGGCGTTTGCCGCTTTCAGACCCCACGGGTTTCACCGTGAGGCAGTAACAGGTAACAAGACATGGCAAAAGAATACAGCCGTACCCAACGTATCGGCGATCAGATGCAGCGTGAGCTGGCACAGCTGATCCGTCGTGAAGTCAAAGACCCGCGCGTCGGCCTGGTCACCATTACCGCTGTTGAAGTCAGCCGTGACGTCGGTCACGCCAAGATCTTCATCACCGTGATGGGCCAGGACAACAGCGACGACATCGCGCAAAGCATCAAGGTGCTCAACTCCGCCGCCGGTTTCCTGCGCATGCAGTTGGCCCGCGAAATGAAGTTGCGCAGCGTTCCGCAGCTGCACTTCCACTACGACGAAAGCGTCGTGCGTGGCGCGCACCTGTCGGCCCTGATCGAGCGTGCGGTGGCTGAAGACAGTCAGCGCCCGGTAGCCGCTGAACCCGAAGACGCCAAGGAGTAATCGGTGGCTCAGGTCAAACGCATCCGTCGTAACGTCAGTGGCATCATTCTGCTCGACAAACCGCTGGGGTTTACCTCCAACGCCGCGTTGCAGAAGGTTCGCTGGCTGCTGAACGCCGAGAAGGCCGGTCACACCGGCAGTCTCGATCCGCTGGCCACCGGCGTGTTGCCGTTGTGCTTCGGCGAAGCTACAAAGTTCTCGCAGTACCTGCTCGATTCCGACAAAGCCTATGAAACCCTGGCGCAACTGGGCAAGACCACCACCACGGCCGATGCCGAAGGTGAAGTTTTGCTGGAGCGGCCGGTGACCGTTGGTCGCACCGATGTCGAAGCGGTGCTGCCCAATTTTCGTGGGCAAATCAGTCAGATACCGCCGATGTACTCGGCGCTCAAGCGTGATGGCCAGCCGCTGTACAAGCTGGCCCGTGCAGGCGAAGTAGTGGAGCGCGAACCGCGTTCTGTTACTATTGCGCGCTTGGAATTGCTGGCCTTTGAAGGTGATACTGCGCGGCTTGCGGTGGATTGCAGCAAAGGCACCTATATCCGCACCCTGGTGGAGGATATCGGTGAGCAACTCGGTTGTGGCGCTTACGTTGCTGAACTGCGACGTACCCAGGCCGGGCCTTTCACGCTGGCCCAGACGGTCACCCTGGAAGAGTTGGAAGCGGTACATGCCGAAGGCGGCAACGAAGCGGTCGATCGCTTCCTGATGCCATCGGACAGCGGCCTGCTGGATTGGCCACTGTTGCAGTTCTCGGAGCACAGCTCGTTCTACTGGCTTAACGGCCAGCCGGTACGAGCCCCGGATGCACCGAAGTTCGGCATGGTACGGGTACAGGATCACAACGGTCGCTTCATCGGTATCGGTGAAGTGAGCGAAGACGGGCGCATCGCGCCACGTCGACTGATTCGGTCAGAATGACCGGACGAGGGTGGCTGTTAATAGGCACGGTCACTACTCATTTTTAGATACAGGGATTTGTCCCTGGCCTATTGAGACTGTTTTTCTGAAACAGTTTCCTGATAAAAGGATTGCCTCATGGCTCTCGACGTTCAAGAAAAAGCTCAAATCGTAGCTGACTACCAGCAAGCTGTTGGTGACACTGGTTCGCCAGAAGTGCAAGTTGCACTGCTGACCCACAACATCAACAAACTGCAAGGTCACTTCAAGGCCAACGGTAAAGATCACCACTCCCGTCGTGGTCTGATCCGCATGGTAAACCAGCGTCGTAAGCTGCTGGACTACCTGAAAGGCAAGGATCTGGGCCGTTACCAGGCTCTGATCGGTCGCCTGGGTCTGCGTCGCTAATAAGCGATTGCGCTAGAGGTTGGTTGTCTGTCGTTCGTCAGCGGGTTTCCCGCTGGTGCATGGCAGGCTCCCAGCCTCAAGTTTTATCTGGACACCTGCTTTACCTGAACGCAGCACCTGGACAATGACAGTCGGGCCGATTCCCGGCGTTGCCCAAGAATTTCGCAAGAAAACAAGTTCCCCAAGAGCCACAAAGAAGGTAGGACACCGTGAACCCGGTAATCAAAAAATTCCAGTTCGGTCAGTCGACCGTTACCCTCGAGACTGGCCGTATCGCCCGTCAGGCCTCCGGCGCAGTATTGGTCACCGTTGACGACGACGTCAGCGTGTTGGTGACTGTGGTCGGCGCCAAGCAAGCCGATCCAGGCAAGGGCTTCTTCCCCCTGTCCGTTCACTACCAGGAAAAGACTTACGCTGCCGGTAAGATCCCTGGCGGTTTCTTCAAGCGCGAAGGCCGTCCTTCCGAGAAAGAAACCCTGACTTCCCGACTGATCGACCGTCCGATCCGTCCGCTGTTCCCAGAAGGCTTCATGAACGAAGTGCAGGTTGTCTGCACCGTCGTGTCCACCAGCAAGAAGACCGATCCGGACATCGCTGCGATGATCGGTACCTCGGCTGCGCTGGCTATCTCCGGCATTCCTTTCGATGGCCCGATCGGCTGTGCACGCGTTGCGTTCCACGAAAGCACCGGCTACCTGCTGAACCCGACTTACGAACAACAGAAAGCTTCGAGCCTGGACATGGTCGTTGCCGGTACGTCGGAAGCCGTGTTGATGGTTGAATCGGAAGCCAAAGAGCTGACCGAAGACCAGATGCTGGGCGCGGTACTGTTTGCTCACGACGAGTTCCAGGTTGTGATCAACGCCGTCAAAGAACTGGCCGCTGAAGCTGCCAAGCCGACCTGGACCTGGGCTCCTGCGCCTGAAGCCACTGCTCTGCTGGGCGCTATCCGTGCCGAGTTCGGCGACGCGATCTCCCAGGCTTACACCATCACCATCAAGGCCGACCGTTACGCTCGCCTGGGTGAGTTGAAAGACCAGGTTGTGGCCAAGCTGTCCGGTGAAGAAGGCCAGCCTTCTTCCAGCGAAGTCAAAGCTGCTTTCGGCGAAATCGAATACCGCACCGTTCGCGAAAACATCGTAAACGGCAAGCCACGTATCGACGGTCGCGACACCAAGACCGTACGTCCTTTGAACATCGAAGTCGGTGTTCTGCCTAAGACCCACGGTTCGGCTCTGTTCACCCGTGGCGAAACCCAGGCTCTGGTAGTCGCGACTCTGGGCACCGCCCGTGACGCACAACTGCTGGACACCCTGGAAGGCGAGAAAAAAGACCCGTTCATGCTGCACTACAACTTCCCTCCGTTCTCGGTAGGTGAGTGTGGTCGCATGGGTGGCGCCGGTCGTCGCGAAATCGGTCACGGCCGTCTGGCCCGTCGTTCGATTGCAGCCATGCTGCCGGCTGCCGACGTGTTCCCGTACACCATTCGTGTGGTGTCGGAAATCACCGAGTCCAACGGTTCGAGCTCCATGGCTTCGGTCTGCGGCGCTTCCCTGGCCCTGATGGACGCTGGCGTTCCGATGAAGGCACCGGTTGCCGGTATCGCCATGGGTCTGGTTAAAGAAGGCGAGAAGTTCGCCATCCTGACCGACATCCTGGGTGACGAAGACCACCTCGGCGACATGGACTTCAAAGTAGCGGGTACCGCCAAAGGTGTTACCGCGCTGCAGATGGACATCAAGATCAAGGGTATTACCGAAGAAATCATGGAAATCGCTCTGGGCCAAGCCCTGGAAGCGCGCCTGAATATCCTCGGTCAGATGAACCAGATCATTGGTCAGTCCCGCACCGAACTGTCGGAAAATGCTCCGACCATGATCGCGATGAAAATCGACACCGACAAAATCCGTGATGTCATCGGTAAAGGCGGCGCGACCATTCGTGCGATCTGTGAAGAGACCAAGGCTTCGATCGACATCGAAGACGACGGCTCGATCAAGATCTTCGGCGAAACCAAGGAAGCGGCTGAAGCAGCACGTCAGCGCGTTCTGGGCATCACCGCAGAAGCTGAAATCGGCAAGATCTACGTCGGCAAGGTTGAGCGCATCGTCGACTTCGGCGCATTCGTCAACATCCTGCCTGGCAAGGACGGTCTGGTTCACATCTCGATGCTGAGCGACGCTCGCGTTGAGAAAGTGACCGACATCCTCAAAGAAGGCCAGGAAGTGGAAGTACTGGTACTGGACGTGGACAACCGCGGCCGTATCAAGCTGTCCATCAAAGACGTGGCAGCGGCCAAGGCTTCGGGCGTTTAATCACTCCCCACGGCTGACCGTTTCAACGTTGTTGAGATGCCCCGCAGTGAAAGCTGCGGGGCATTTTTTTTGCTCTGTACAGAAAGATCAAAAGATCGCAGCCTGCGGCAGCTCCTACGTGCGTTCAATGTAGGAGCTGCCGCAGGCTGCGATCTTTTGCTTTTACAGTAAGTGAAGTTGCCTGACTCCATGGTCAGTGCTAGGTTTAGCCCACCGCCCGTGTAGCTCAGCCGGTAGAGCAGCGCACTCGTAACGCGAAGGTCGCAGGTTCGATTCCTGTCTCGGGCACCAGCGACACTTTGTTTTCAGATGATCCCGAATGGTTCTGAAGGCCAGATAAACCGGGTTTGCACGGTTTTTTGCGTCAGAGAGATCCTTGATGATCCAGATCCATCTTCCATTCCCCAAGATCAGAGAGAACGACATGACCGTTAAAGAATTGACTCAAGAAGCCCGGCACGAAGAAGCGCTGAAGAAATACTTGCTGGAATCCCCCCAGCTCGCTGAAGAGATCAAGGACTTGCCCGCCGATGATCAGAAAGACCAGATCCAGTGGGCGTTCGAGGATGAGGCGGAATCCCAGGGCTTGCAGCCGTGGGAGCTGACGCTCAAGTACACCTCGAGCCCTGAAGAGTTCGAGGCTGCGCGCCTGGTGCTGCACAAGGAGGCGGCCGAGGTGTTGGGCGTCGAGTGGGATGAGTACTGCGAGATGAATAATCTGGTGGTCTGACCCCTGTAGGAGCTGGCTTGCCAGCGAAGGCGGCCTCAAGCCTTGCTACGTCCTTGAGATCCCCATCGCCGGCAAGCCGGGCTCCTACAGGTTTGCTTCGCAAATCAGAGGCTCAGTCGCATCGACAGGTCCACTGCCTTCACATCCTTGGTCATCGCGCCGATCGAAATGTAATCCACCCCGGTCTGCGCAATCGGCAGCAGCGTGTTTTCGTTGATCCCGCCGCTGGCCTCCAGCTTTGCCTTGCCGCCGTTCAGGCGCACCGCTTCGCGCATGTCATCCAGGCTCAACTCATCGAGCATGATGATGTCGGCACCGGCCGCCAGCGCTTCTTTGAGCTCATCCAGGCTTTCCACTTCGATCTCCACCGGTTTGCCCGGGGCAATCTTGTGTGCGGCGCTGATGGCCTCGGGAATGCCACCGCAGGCGGCGATATGGTTTTCCTTGATCAAAAAGGCGTCATACAGCCCAATACGGTGATTGTGGCAACCGCCGCAGGTCACGGCATACTTCTGGGCCAGGCGCAGCCCGGGCAAGGTCTTGCGGGTGTCCAGCAGCTTCACCTGAGTCTGGGCAACGAAATCCGCCAGATCCTGCGCACGGGTGGCCACCCCCGACAGCAATTGCAGGAAGTTCAACGCGCAGCGTTCGCCGCTCAGCAGCGAGCGTGCCGGGCCTTCGAGGTGGAACAGCGCCTGATTGGGCTTCACCCGTTCGCCATCGCGCACTTGCCAATGCACGGCAACCCGCGGGTCCAGTTGCCGGAAAACCGCGTCGACCCACGCGGTGCCGGCGATGACGGCGGCGTCGCGAGTGATGATGGTGGCTTTGGCCAGACGTTCGGCCGGGATCAGCTGTGCGGTGATGTCGCCGCTGCCGATGTCTTCGCGCAACGCACGGCGCACGTTGGCTTCGATTTCGGCGGTCAGATCGGCGAGACGTAGATTCGGCATAACGGACTCCACAAACAAAGTGGTTCGATTATAGGGCCATGGCGGGGAGCAACCCAACCCTGCAACGGCTCAATCGCGGCAAGTGATCGCGCCCTGAGGGTCTATCGCGGCATACTGGGCGCCAACACAGTCGTCGTTGAAGGAATCTGTATGCAGTTGGACCCCGCGAGCGGTTGGTGTCAGGGCGTGAATGTGTGCCCATCGCCCAACTTCAATGCGCGCCCCCCGGGCGAAATTTCCCTGCTGGTGATCCACAACATCAGCCTGCCGCCGGCACAATTCGCCACCGGCAAGGTGCAGGAATTTTTCCAGAATCGTCTGGATGTCACGGAACATCCCTACTTTGCAGGGATCGCCGACCTGCGCGTGTCGGCGCACTTCTTGATCGAACGTGACGGCACTGTCACTCAGTTTGTCTCGTGTCTTGAGCGCGCCTGGCACGCTGGCGTCTCGATTTTTGAAGGTCGGGAAACCTGTAACGATTTTTCCGTGGGCATCGAGCTCGAAGGCACGGATGATCTGCCGTTCACCGATGCGCAATATGACGCGTTGACGGCCCTGACCCGGCAGCTGCAAAGCACCTTCACGGCCATCACCGCGCAGCGCATCTGCGGGCATAGCGACATCGCCCCTGGCCGCAAAACCGATCCGGGGCCAGCGTTCGACTGGGCACGCTATCGCGCCGCTCTGGAAAAAGAGGAACAACAATGAGTTTTCTGGTGTTGCTGTTGGCGGTCTGGATAGAGAAGTTCTCGGCCCTGCGCCATCGGGTCCAGCGTGATGGCGGTTGGGTGCGCGAACTGCACAAGCTTGAGGCCAGTGCGCGTCTGGTCAATCGGCCATGGCTGATCCTGGTGATGCTGGTGTTGTTGCCCGTGGCGCTACTGGGCTTGCTGTTGCTGGTGCTGGAGCCGGTGGCTTACGGTCTGCTGGCGTTGCCAGTGCATTTGCTGGTGGTGATTTACAGCCTGGGCCGCGGCGATCTGCTGGCCGGTCTCGGCCCGTTTCGCGATGCCTGGCGTCGGGAAGACCTGCAGGCCGCCGCCCACGTGGCGCAACGCGACCTGGGTATCTGCGCCGACAGCGCCGATCAGTTGCTGGAGCGGGTCCAGGGGCATCTGATGTGGGAGGCGTACCAGAGCTTCTTTGCGGTGATTTTCTGGTATTTCCTGCTGGGGCCGGTCGCCGCGTTGAGTTATCGACTGCTGGCGCTGGCCGAAGAACACGGGCAGAACCCGGCCGTGGTCGAGCGCGCGGCACAACTGCGTCACGCGTTCGATTGGGTGCCGGTGCGGTTGCTGGCGGCAAGTTTTGCCTTGGTCGGCAACTTTGTCGCGGTCAGCCGGGTGATGCTGCACGAGCTGCTGAACTGGAACATCAGCGCCGCCCGGTTGATCGAGAAGGTCGGACTGGTGGCGGGTGAAATTCCGGCGCCGGTGGTCGGACCGGATGGCATCAACAGCCTCGACCGGATCTGGGAATTGCTGCTGCGCGCGGCGGTGCTCTGGTATGCGGGGTTTGCGTTGTGGACCGTGTTGCCATAACTCAAACACACCTCTAAAGCGTACCCAATGTGGCGAGGGAGCTTGCTCCCGCTGGGGTGCGAAGCGCCCCCAAACTGCCACGATTGTTCGTCAGGAAAGCTTGTCGCCTGCTTTACGTCTGCTTCGCAGACGAGCGGGAGCAAGCTCCCTCGCCACAGGTTGTTCATCGGCCTGAAGACCGATATCCCGCCGTTAACCTTAAGTTACAAAACCTCCCGCCGATTTAAGTTATACAGAGACAGTATCGAATAGTGGCCATCTGCTCTCGATCCTCGCCTGAATAACAATAAGAAATCCAAGGGAGACTACCCGTGAAGAGCTTGCTCTATCCCGCCGTCGCGCTGATGAACCGCCTGAGTTTCGGCATGAAGTTCAGTCTGATCAGCGTACTGTTCCTCGTGCCGATGCTGGTGACCAACTTCTATCTGGTGCGCGATTCCTATCGCGAATTCCAGGACACCCGGGTCGAACTGCAAAGCCTCGACCTGCTGGGCAGCAGCCTGACGTTGCGGCGCGATCTGGAAACCCTGAACAACCTGGTGCAGATCTACGTCATCCTCGGTCAGTCCGGCAAGGCCAGCAATGTCGAGGGCAAAATCAATGCCCTGGAGCAACGCGTCCTGGCGCGGCTGCAAGGGTTGGCGGCGATGGCCACCGATCCAGAGCAGGTCACGGTTTTCGACACCAAGCGCGATGAAATGATTGTCGCGTTCAAGGCCCAGCAAACGGAAAGCTCCCAGCAGAGCAAAAGTGCACTGATCGGCAAGTTACTCGGCAATGCCCACATTTTCAGTCAGATCATCGCCAGTCAGGCCGGGCTTAGCCGTGACAATCAAAGCGACATGCGTCAGCTGAGCGAACTCATCACCAACGTCACGCCAATCGTCACCCAGACCCTGGGTGACGGCCGGGCGATGGGTGCTTATTCCTTGGGGCAGGGCTTTCTCAATTCATCGTCGAGCACCCGTTTCGACGAGCTGCTGGCACAGATCGAAAAGCTGCAGGCCGAGTACGGTTTGAAGTTGCAGGATGCGCTGGGCTCCAGCACAGCGGCACGGGAAACCCTGGCTACCCAGGCGGAGAGCAGTAAGGCGTCGCTGAAAAAAGCCAATGAACTGTTCGAAGAACAAGTGGTGATGGCCGAAACCCTCGATGCGCCATGGCAGGCGTTTTACGATCAGGTCACAGGCCTGATGGATCAGACTTATCAACTCAACGAAGCCACCCTGACGTTTCTGGGCACTCAATTGCAGCAGCGGCTGGATCAGAACCGCACTCACATGGTGTTGCAGGCTGTGGCGTTGTCGGTGGTGTTTGTATTGATTTTTTACCTTTACGGCGGCTTCTACGCGTCGACCCGCACCACGCTCAAACGCCTGGGCGCGATGATGGACAAGGTGGCGGCCGGCGACATGACGGTGACCTTCAATGCCAACAGTCGCGATGAACTGGGCGAGTTGGGCGAGGTGTTCAACGCCACCGTGAAGAAAATCCATGACTTGATCGAGCGGGTGGGGCAGACCGTCGGCGAGGTCGAGCGCCAGGCCGGGCAAGTCGAAAACGTCTCCACCCAGAGTAGCCAGGCAGTGGCAGGGCAGCGTTCGCAGATCGAGCAGGTCGCCACGGCCATGAACCAGATGTCGGCGACTTCTCTGGAGGTGGCGCGCAGTGCCGCTGCGGCAGTCAGCAGCGCCCACAGCGTCAACGACGAGACCCTCAGCGGTCGCGGGCTCGTGGAGTCCCAACAGGGCAGCATCGCTGCACTGGCCAACGAGATCGATCAGTCGGTGCGGGTGATCAATCAACTGGCCAGCGACAGCCAGTCCATCAGTCGCGTACTGGAAGTGATCAAAAGCATCGCCGAGCAAACCAATCTGCTGGCCCTCAACGCTGCCATCGAAGCCGCCCGGGCCGGTGAGCAGGGCCGGGGTTTTGCGGTGGTGGCGGATGAGGTCCGGACCCTGGCCAAGCGCACCCAGCAATCGACCGAAGAAATCGAGCAGATGATCGCCCGTCTGCACAGCGGTGTCGGCGCTGCAGTGAAGGCCATGGGTTCCAGCCATCAGATGGCCAGCGGCACCGTGGGGCAGTCGGAAAAGGTCCAGCAGGCGCTGGAAAATATTCTCGGTGCTGTCGGCATGATTGTTGACCAGAATCAGCAGATCGCTGCCGCGGTGGAGCAGCAAACCGCCGTTGCTCACGACATCGACCAGAACATCGTCGAGATCAACCGCGCCGGTGAGCGGACCGCCGAAGGTGCGCACCGGACCGAGGATGCCAGTCGTGTATTGTCGGCTCAGGTGGTGGAACTCAAACAGCTGATCAGTGCGTTCCGGGTTTGAAAATCAACCCGGCGCCAATGTGGGAGCTAGCTTTTGTGGCGAGGGGGCTCGCTCCCACAGGTGTTGCGTGAATCAGTGATTTACCAGTTGAACAACTCACAGGCATTGGCGGTGCTGGCGGCCGCCAGTTGCTCGGGGCTGACCGCCATAATCTCCGCCAGTGCCTCGCAGATCGCCGGCAAATGCGCCGGGCTGTTGCGTTGACCGGGAAACATGGCGGGTGCCATGTCCGGTGAGTCGGTTTCCAGTACCACCGACTCCAGCGGCAGTTCGGCAAGGACACGGTGCATACGCAGGGCCTGTGGCCAGGTCGCGGCGCCACCGAGACCGAGTTTGAAACCGAGCTTGATGTACTCGCGGGCCTCTTCCTTGCTGCCAGCAAAGGCGTGGATGATCCCCGCGCGTTTCAACTTGAACCGTTTGAGCGTGGCAATCATTGCCGCGTGGCTGCGCCGGACATGGATCAGCGCTGGCAGATTGAAGTCTTTTCCCAGCCCAAGCTGCGCCTCGAACAGCCCCTGCTGACGTTCGCGATCGAGGGTCTCGATGAAGTAATCCAGGCCGATCTCGCCCACTGCACACAACTGTCGATGACCGGATAACCGAGTCAGCCAGTCGCCGAGTTCTTTCAGGTCTTCAGGGCGATGGTCATCCAGATACACCGGGTGCAAACCGAACGCCGCATGCAGGTCGGGGTCGCTTTGCACCAGTGCCCAGACCCGCTGCCAGTTGCCCTGATACACGCCCAATACCACCATCCGCCGCACCCCGAGGGCGCGGCTCTCGGCCAGCAGCGCCTGGCGGTCCTCGTCGAAGTCCGGGAAATCCAGATGAGTGTGGCTGTCGATCAGCTCCACGATTCAGTCCTGGCGAATGCGCTGCTTGAAGGTGCGCGCGATGGCCTGCACGCCGGGTTGGTAATCGGACTGCTCGATGGCGGCCAGCGCCAGCGCCAGGGCCTTGTCGGCAATCAGTTGATGCTGTTGGGCCATGGCATTGACCGGCAATGGCAGGAAGTCCAGCAACTGCGTGTCACCAAAGGTTCCGAGGCGCAGCGGGCGGGACTTCAGCGGGAAATCGTGCAAGGCATCGAACACGCCCTGCAGCAGCACATAGGACGTGGTCACCAGCGCATCCGGTAAATGGCCCAGGCGCTGGAGCAATTCGTCCATCAACTGTTTGCCGCACTCGCGGCTGAACGACTCGCCGTGTTCGATCAGGATTTCGCCGTCAAACCCGGCCAACGCCTCTTTGAAACCGGCCGCACGCTCCTGGCTGATGCTCAGTTCCGGGCGGGCGCCGATCAGCGCGATCTGCTTGGGCAACGGCTCAAGCAGGCTGCGCGTGAGCTGCAGGCTGGCCTCGCGGTCATCGCTGATCACCGAGCAGAAATGCTCAGGCTCCATCACCCGGTCGATGGCGATGATCGGAATGCCCTTGGCTTGCAACTGACGGTAACTGTCATCACCGGCCGGCAGGCAGCTGGCGACGATCAGTGCATCGCAGCGTCGGGCGCGGAACAGTTGCAGCAACTGCCGTTCGCTGTCCGGCGCATCGTCGGAGCTGGCGATCAACAACTGATAGCCGCGCGCCCGGGCGCCTTGTTCCAGCAGTTTGGCGATCCGCGCGTAACTGGGGTTTTCCAGGTCCGGCAGGATGAAGCCCAGGGTACGGGTGTGCCGACTGCGCAGTCCGGCGGCCTGGGGGTTGGGCGTGAAGCCATGTTGTTCGACGACCGCGCGCACGCGTTCGACGGTGGCACTGCTGATGCGTTGCTGTTCGGCCTTGCCATTGATGACATAACTGGCGGTGGTAACGGACACACCGGCCAACTGTGCAATATCACTGAGTTTCAACCCGGGATTTCCTTGTTTTTTCGAGCGTGCCGCGACATTTTCGCCAATCCTACCCGATTCAGGCAGACGACCCTTGTCTCAACGCATCCGACAAGTTGGGCTTCAAGGATGAGACATTATCGAGTAACGTGCCAATCAATCTAGATTAAACGTTTCAGCAAGCGTATTTTCTACGTTTAAAGCGTATTTGGCCGGTTCTGCCGCAAAACTGCCAAACGGCTTCTGAAAAGGTCGTGCCAAGCGCCTAAGCTGAATCATTCACAACAATACCTGGTGCCCGGCACCAAAAAGGAGAAAGCATGCTCGAGCTCACCATAGAGCAGATTTCCATGGGCCAATCGGCTGTGGATAAGTCCACGGCGTTGAACCTGCTGGCCCGGCACCTGGTCGCCGATGGCCTGGTGGCCGAGGGTTATCTCGCCGGCTTGCAGGCGCGCGAAGCCCAGGGCTCGACCTTTCTCGGGCAAGGTATTGCCATCCCCCACGGTACTCCGGAAACCCGCGATCAGGTGTTTTCCACCGGCGTGCGGCTGATGCAGTTTCCCGAGGGGGTGGATTGGGGCGACGGTCAGATCGTCTACCTGGCGATCGGTATTGCGGCCAAATCCGACGAACACCTGCGCCTGCTGCAACTGCTGACCCGTGCCCTTGGCGAGACCGATCTGGGCCAGGCCCTGCGCCGCGCCAGTTCCGCTGAAGCCTTGCTGAAACTGCTGCAAGGCGCGCCGCAAGAGCTGGCGCTGGATGCACAGATGATCGGCCTCGGTGTGTCTGCCGATGATTTCGAAGAGCTGGTCTGGCGCGGTGCGCGTTTATTGCGTCAGGCCGACTGCGTGAGCAACGGTTTCTCCGCGGTGCTGCAACAGGTCGAAGCGTTGCCGCTGGGCGACGGCCTGTGGTGGTTGCACAGTGAGCAAACGGTCAAGCGGCCGGGCCTGGCCTTCGTCACCCCGGACAAGCCGATACGCTATCTCGGTCAGCCGTTGAGCGGTCTGTTCTGCCTGGCCAGCCTCGGTGAAGCGCATCAGGCGTTGCTGGAGCGGCTTTGTGCATTGTTGATCGAAGGTCGTGGCCATGAATTGGGTCGCGCCACCAGCAGCCGCAAAGTTCTCGAAGTGCTCGGTGGCGAACTGCCGGCGGACTGGCCGAGCGCACGCATCGCCCTGGCCAATGCCCACGGACTGCATGCGCGTCCGGCGAAAATCCTCGCGCAACTGGCGAAAAGTTTCGAAGGCGAAATTCGTGTGCGCATCGTCGATGGCCAGGACAGCGCGGTGTCGGTGAAGAGCTTGAGCAAGCTGCTCAGCCTCGGCGCCCGGCGTGGTCAGGTACTGGAGTTCATTGCCGAGCCAAGCGTGGCCGCCGATGCCTTGCCTGCGTTGCTGGCGGCCATCGAAGAAGGCCTCGGTGAAGAGGTCGAGCCGCTGCCGGCCGTGAGCCCGCAGCGTGAAGTGCTCACCGAGATTGCTGAAGTGTTGCTCGCGCCCAAGTCCGGCAGCCTGGTTCAGGCCATCGCCGCGGCGCCGGGCATCGCCATCGGCCCGGCGCATATTCAAGTGCTGCAAACCATCGACTACCCGCTGCGCGGAGAATCCGCCGCCATCGAGCGCGAGCGTCTCCAGCAGGCGCTGACGCAGGTGCGTCGCGACATCGAAGGCCTGATCGAGCGCAGCAAATCCAAGGCGATTCGCGAGATCTTCATCACCCACCAGGAAATGCTCGACGACCCGGAATTGACCGATGAAGTCGCCACCCGCCTCAAGCAAGGCGAAAGCGCCGAAGCGGCGTGGATGGCGGTGATTGAAGCGGCTGCCAAACAGCAGGAATCGTTGCAGGACGCCTTGCTCGCCGAACGTGCCGCTGACTTGCGCGATATCGGTCGCCGGGTACTGGCGCAACTCTGTGGTGTCGAAACCCCGAGCGAGCCCGAGCAGCCGTACATTCTGGTGATGGATGAAGTCGGCCCGTCGGACGTGGCCCGTCTTGACCCGACTCGCGTTGCCGGTATTCTCACTGCCCGTGGCGGTGCCACCGCCCACAGCGCAATCGTCGCCCGGGCACTGGGTATTCCGGCGTTGGTGGGCGCGGGTGCGGCGGTATTGCTGCTGGCGCCGGGCACGCCGTTGCTGCTCGATGGCCAACGCGGTCGCCTGCACGTGGACGCCGATGCTGCAACCTTGCAGCGCGCCACCGAAGAACGTGACACCCGCGAGCAACGCCTGACGGCCGCCGCCGAACAACGCCATCAACCGGCATTGACCACCGACGGCCACGCCGTGGAAGTATTCGCCAACATCGGCGAAAGCGCCGGCGTCATCAGCGCGGTGGAGCAGGGCGCCGAAGGCATTGGCCTGCTGCGCACCGAACTGATTTTCATGGCCCACTCGCAAGCGCCGGATGAGGCGACCCAGGAAGTCGAATACCGTCGCGTGCTCGATGGCCTGGCCGGTCGGCCGCTGGTGGTGCGCACCCTCGATGTCGGTGGCGACAAACCGCTGCCCTATTGGCCGATCGCCAAAGAGGAAAACCCGTTCCTGGGCGTGCGCGGCATTCGCCTGACCCTGCAACGCCCGCACATCATGGAGGCGCAATTGCGCGCTTTGCTCCGTGCGGCGGATAACCGTCCGCTGCGCATCATGTTTCCCATGGTCGGTAGCGTCGATGAGTGGCGTCAGGCGCGGGACATGACCGAACGCCTGCGCCTGGAAATTCCCGTGGCCGATCTGCAATTGGGCATCATGATCGAAGTGCCCTCGGCGGCCTTGCTGGCGCCGGTGCTGGCCAAGGAAGTCGACTTCTTCAGCGTCGGCACCAATGACCTGACCCAATACACCCTGGCCATCGACCGTGGCCATCCAACCTTGTCGGCCCAGGCTGACGGCTTGCACCCGGCGGTGCTGCAACTGATCGACATCACCGTGCGGGCCGCCCATGCCCATGGCAAGTGGGTCGGCGTGTGCGGCGAGCTGGCGGCCGACCCGCTGGCGGTGCCGGTGCTGGTCGGACTGGGCGTGGATGAGCTCAGCGTGTCGGGCCGCAGCATTGCCGAGGTCAAGGCGCGCATCCGCGAACTCAGCCTGGCCCAGACTCAAACCCTTGCCCAACAGGCCCTGGCCGTGGGCAGCGCGAATGAAGTGCGCGCATTAGTGGAGGCCCTGTAATGGCCAAGATCTTGACCCTGACCCTCAATCCGGCGCTGGACCTCACCGTCCAGTTGCCGCGCCTGGAACCCGGCCAGGTCAACCGTAGCGACGAGATGCACACCCACGCCGCCGGCAAAGGGGTGAACGTGGCACAGGTGCTGGCGGACCTTGGGCATCAGCTCACGGTCAGCGGTTTCCTCGGCGAGGATAATCTCCAGGCGTTCGAAACCCTGTTCGCCAAGCGCGGGTTTGTCGACGCCTTCATTCGCGTCCCCGGCGAAACGCGCAGCAACCTCAAACTGGCGGAACGCGATGGACGCATTACCGACATCAATGGTCCCGGCCCTCTGGTCAGTGAAGCGGCGCAGCAGGCATTGCTCGATCGACTGGATCAACTGGCGCCCGGTCATGATGCGGTTGTCGTCGCCGGCAGTCTGCCCCAAGGCATCAGCCCTGAATGGCTGCAGGCGTTGATTGTGCGTTTGAAAAACCTCGGGCTGAACGTGGCGCTGGACTCCAGCGGTGCAGCCTTGCGTGCCGGGCTCAAGGCCGCGCCGTGGCTGATCAAGCCCAACACCGAAGAGCTGGCCGACGTGCTCGGTTGCGAGGTGGTTTCGGTCTCTGCCCAGGCCGAGGCCGCGAGCCGCTTGCACGCTCAAGGCATCGAACACGTGGTGATTTCCAACGGTGCCGACGGGGTGAACTGGTTCAGTGTCGGTTCAGCCATGCATGCCACGCCGCCCAAGGTCAGCGTCGCCAGCACCGTGGGTGCGGGCGATTCGCTACTGGCCGGCATGCTCCACGGTCTGCTCAGCGCCGACACGCCTGAACAGACCCTGCGCACCGCCACGGCGATTGCCGCGATGGCGGTCACCCAGATCGGTTTTGGCATCGGCGACACCGCCCAGTTGGCACGGCTCGAACAGGGTGTGCGCATACGCCCCCTGACAGAACAATAAGAGGGTTAGTCATGAAGTTAGCCATTGTTACGGCCTGCCCGAACGGCATGGTCACCAGTGTGCTGTGCGCCCGGCTGCTCGATGCCGCAGCCCAGCGTCAGGGCTGGAGCACCAGCGTCGAAGTCGTCGATGCCGCGCATCCGGAACGTCAATTGTCGGCGGCCACGATCGAAGCCGCCGAGTGGGTACTGCTGGTGACCAGCGCACCGGTGGACCTGTCGCGATTCGTCGGCAAGCGGGTGTTCCAGAGCACGCCGGCCCAGGCCCTGCAAGATGTCGAAGCGGTGCTGCGCCGTGGTGCTGAAGAAGCCCAGGTATACGTCGCCCAGGCGGTCACCGAGCCTGCTGCTGTGGTCAAAAATGCACCACGCCTGGTGGCAGTGACTGCTTGCCCGACCGGCGTCGCGCATACCTTCATGGCTGCCGAAGCCTTGCAGCAGGCAGCCAAGCGCCTGGGTTACGACCTGCAAGTGGAAACCCAGGGCTCGGTCGGCGCGCGCAATCCGTTGAGCGCCGCCGCCATTGCCGATGCCGATGTGGTGCTGCTGGCGGCGGACATCGAAGTCGCCACCGAGCGGTTCGCCGGCAAGAAGATTTACCGGTGCGGCACCGGCATTGCGCTCAAGCAAGCCGAAGCGACGCTGAACAAAGCGCTGGCCGAAGGCAAGCAGGAAACGGCTGCAATGGGCGGCAAAGGCCCGGCCAAGCAAGAGAAGACCGGCGTCTATAAACACCTGCTGACCGGGGTGTCGTTCATGCTGCCGATGGTGGTGGCGGGCGGCCTGATGATCGCCTTGTCGTTTGTGTTCGGCATCACCGCGTTCAAAGAGGAGGGCACGCTCGCGGCCGCCCTGATGCAGATCGGGGGCGAGACCGCGTTCAAGCTGATGGTGCCGTTGCTGGCGGGTTACATCGCCTATTCGATCGCCGACCGTCCCGGCCTGGCACCGGGGATGATCGGTGGTCTGCTGGCCAGCACCTTAGGCGCCGGTTTTATCGGCGGGATCATTGCCGGCTTCATCGCCGGTTATGCCGCGCAGGCGATCAATCGCTATGCACGATTGCCGCAAAGTCTCGAAGCGCTGAAGCCGATCCTGATCATCCCGTTGCTGGCGAGCCTGTTCACCGGCCTGGTGATGATCTACGTGGTCGGCAAACCGGTGGCCGGGATGCTCACCGGGCTCACGCACTTCCTCGACAGCATGGGCACCACCAACGCGATCCTGCTCGGTGTGCTGCTCGGCGGCATGATGTGCGTCGACCTCGGCGGACCGATCAACAAGGCCGCTTACGCCTTCTCGGTAGGGTTGCTGGCGTCACAGAGTTATGCACCGATGGCCGCGACCATGGCCGCCGGCATGGTGCCACCGATCGGTCTCGGTATCGCCACCTTCATTGCCCGGCGCAAGTTCGCCCAGACTGAGCGCGAGGCCGGTAAAGCGGCGTTGGTGCTGGGGCTGTGCTTTATCTCCGAAGGCGCGATTCCGTTTGCCGCGAAAGACCCGTTGCGGGTGATCCCGGCGAGCATTGCCGGTGGTGCGCTGACCGGTGCGTTGTCGATGTACTTCGGCTGCAAACTCATGGCGCCGCACGGTGGTTTGTTTGTGCTGGCGATTCCGAATGCGATCAATCATGCCTTGTTGTATCTGCTGGCGATTGTGGCCGGGAGTCTGCTGACGGCGGTGGCGTATGCACTGCTCAAGCGGCCTGAAGTGGTGGAGTTGGCCATAGCGCCGGTCAACGCCTGACACACCCAAACCCTGTGGGAGCGAGCTTGCTCGCGATGACGGTTTAACATTCAACAAAAATAGTGACTGTTACGCCGCTATCGCGAGCAAGGGATCTGCTGTGTTGGCAGGTTTGAGTGTCATGCCTGAGCAAAGGTGCAAGAACCACAATATCTGACACTTGAGCATTCAAGTGCGGGACGCCCAAGGTTCACTCGTAACTGCTGAGATACAGCATTAGCTCTTTGGGAAGTTCAATCATGGCGAGACTCTCTATTGCCGTAACCTGGGCGGCGGATAGTAGGTAGCTTGCCATGGCATCCTCTTCTTCATGCCAAGCCATTATCGGCATCAGGGACTCCGTGGTAATGGTCCGGGACAAATCCACCTCGAATACAGTCAAGTCACCCCAACTAACCGTTTGCCACGCTTGTTGTACTTATCCAGCGCCCGATTGATCTGTCCAAAATCATTAGGCCAATTCTGCTTGCTACTACAAGGGATCTGCGGCGCCGGCCTGTTGCTGCCCGGCCTGGCGTCAGCGGTGATCGCTTCGGTATCGTCCACCAACCACTGATGGTCTGGAGGCGCAGTAACCGTCCGGCACGGAGGGTGGTGGAGCACGTTACTCAATGCACACCAACTGAACGATATGGTTCGCGTCTCTCAGTATTTTTCCGGTCCAGGTTTCAAGTGTTTGCACTTGTTCTGGAGAAAGGTCGTAGCCATCAAACTCATCCTCCGGTGTTTGCCAATCCATTAGTTTTGCTAGCTCTTGGTGACGGCTGTTAGGTACTTCCACACTCAGGAGAAGTTCCTCAGTCTGTCTGTCGAAGACTTCTATGACATGCTTCATTTTTCTACTTTCCTTGACGGGTTGGCAGGCTTGGTTTGCTCCCCTGTTTTCGGGTCGTACTCTCCAAGATGTTTTCCTTGCTTGGTGTACATTTCAACGGTGCCATGCTGTGAGTCCCACTCATAAATCCTTCCTGAGGGGTCCTTCCATCGTCGGCGTTTTTTCCCCCCTCCACGCACTGAAGTTTTTAATGGAGCAGGTTTTGCATCTGGAAAAGCCGGGAGTGTCGTAGGAGCCGGGTGGTATTTGTAGTCTCCAGGCACGCTCAGAACAATATAGATCGGCTCAAGCCCCGCATCGGCAGGAAACCAGATGATTGCATCCTGATACTCGGGCGGATGCTCGGGGTTTACCAGTATCTTGTTGGCTTGTTCGGTGGGTGGGTACACCCATATCGTCGGCAGTGGCGGGGCGCCTTCCAGTGCTGGAATCCTCGGTGCGTCATCAGGATTCGCCGCTGGCGTCCAGGTCAGGCCGATGCCGTTGCCTATGTCGGCGACGAACTGCTCGCCTTGCTTTTTTGCCGTGATGACGGGGACAAATTCCCAGTCCTTTTTCCCGCCGGTGTAGAAGCCGTAAGCGCTGACGGAACCATCAGGCAGTGTCTTCACGTTGATGCGCACACGGGTTCGTCCCGCATCGAGCTCCGCGTACTGCTCTTTCTTGTAGAAGGCGCTATCGGGCGAAAGGCTGGTGTTCGGCATTAATAGCGCCACTGTCCCGCGCGCGGTGCCAGCCGCCACCGAGCCTATCAGAGCGAGGGCAAGCGAACCGCCGAGCCGTTGGGCGAGGGCGCCGCCCGTGGCCGAACCGGCCACCCATTTGAGCGGTATGCCTTCGGCGGTGATCGCTGCGCCGGTGCCCAGCACGGCCCACAATCCGTAGTCGGCCAGTCTTTCGAGCGGGACGAACCCGGTCGAATTTTGGTGGTTGATGACGCCATCAGGGAGGTTGCAGCTTTTGGCGAATACGCAACCGTTAAGCTGTGAATCGGGCTTTGTGTCGATGGCGTCCTGTTGTTTTTTTTGATGTCTCTCCCAACGGGCATTGGCGTCCAGTGCATGCTTTTTGTTCTTGGCGGATACTGCTGCACTGGCGTCCCGGAAGGCTTGGATCTCCTCCCTGGTGGGTTGTCGCGTTGGGGCGGGCAGAAAGTCCGGGGATTCCGGGAAACCGAGCTTTTTCATCAGCGCTTCTTTGTTCGTCCTTGGACAATCCCAGCGTTTAGCCGGGTTTTGCCACGACCTTACCCGGATCGCTCAGGCGCTGGCGGTAGGACGTTTCCGAAATACGGCGCTGAAATTTCCTATTTCATGTTGTTGCTGGAGAGCGAGGGTAATTGCTTGGGTTCGGCTGTGGCCCGGCACTTGGCGCCGAAAACCGCGATGCTTTACATCAAAATGCCGTTGTCCTGAGGGCTACACGACGTTGCGTCGTTGCCTACAACTACGCCAGAATCCGCCGGCTTGTGCACCTTGGGGGGCGTCGGTAACTTAGTTCGAGTCACTGATCCTCAGTGATCGGGTTTAGTAGCCCATGGTTGTCAGTAATGTGCATGAGCTCCATTCAGTCAGGTATTCATATTCCTGCACTTGATGGTGGTTGTGCGTAGGGCGCCTTCGGGCGCGCCGGTATTGCTGACTCCCCGGTCTACTAACCTGCGTACAGCCGCCACCCTTCTTTTAGTAGAGAAGCGAAACGGCGCCATTCTGGAGCAGCAAATTATGTTCAAAGTAACGCCTAATCCACCGGACACCGCCCCGGCATCCCCAAACGAAAACCTCGATTCTGACAACCTTGAAGAAGCCGCTGACGGCGTCCTCGATCCCCCGCGCCAACCCAGCAACATTTTCCTCATCGCCCCCGATATCGACAACCAGACCCTGCTGGAATACGCCTGTGAATCGCTGGCATCAGCGAATGTCATGGCGAGTGACTTCGCGAGGTATCTGGAAGGATCGCAGTGCAACACGCTGCTGGGGATTCAGCAGTCGATCATGCTGGGAGAACTGGCGGTGAACCGGGTGCTGGATAACCTCGAACCGCCCGGCTAGTTACAGGTTTCGTCAGAACCTGTGGGAGCGGGCTTGCTCCGGGCGGCGTTCCGACGAAGGCGGCCTGTCAGTGAAGTGGATGTTGACTGACACGGCGCCTTCGCCGGCAAGCCGGTCTCGTTCCCACAAGGGATCTGTGGTGTTGGCAGGTTTTTATGTCATGTGTGGGTCATACGACCATGCTTTAGTTTTCCTTTTAAAAGGGAGAACCCCATGAGCGAATTCGACCTCGGTCGCCGTCGTGTCATGCAAGCCGTCGGCGCCGGCCTGTTATTGCCAGGCTTGGCGCCAGCGGTGATCGCCTCGGTCCAGGATCGTCCGCAACTCACCGATGGCGTGCAGTCCGGCGACCTGCTGGGCGACCGGGCGATGGTCTGGAGCCGCAGCGACCGTCCGGCGCGGATGGTGGTGGAGTGGGACACTCGCAGCCTGTTCAGCAACCCCCGTCGCTTCGTCTCGCCATTGGCCGATGCCCGCACCGATTTCACCGCCCGGGTCGAACTCAGCGGCCTGCCCGCCGACCAGGCGATTTTCTATCGGGTGTATTTTGAAGACGCCCAGAGCGGGGTCGCCAGCGAACCCTGGTTCGGTCATCTGCGTAGCGTGCCCCAGGCTCGCCGCGACATCCGCTTCGTCTGGAGCGGCGATACCGTCGGCCAGGGTTTCGGCATCAACCCGGACATCGGTGGCATGCGCATCTACGAAGCCATGCGTTTGCGCCTGCCGGACTTTTTTATCCACAGCGGCGATACCATCTACGCCGACGGCCCGGTGCCGGCGCAGCTTATGACTGAGAGTGGGCGCGTGTGGCGCAATCTCACCAGCGCAGCCAAGAGCAAAGTCGCCGAGACCCTCGACGATTATCGCGGCAACTACCGCTACAACCTGATGGACGAAAACATCCGGCGCTTCAACGCCGAAGTGCCGCAGATCTGGCAGTGGGACGACCACGAAGTGGTGAACAACTGGTCGCCGGGCAAGCAGCTGGATGAGCGTTACACCAACAAAGATATCCACAGCCTGGTGAGTCACGGGCGCCAGGCCTGGCTCGAATATGCGCCGATGCGGTTGCAGGGCGCCGATAGCGGTGGCCGGATTTATCGCAAGCTCGGTTATGGGCCGTTGCTCGATGTATTTGTACTCGACATGCGCAGTTATCGAGGGGCGAACGACGACAACCTTGGCGCCGCCAAACCCTTTCTTGGCCGTGAACAACTGGATTGGCTCAAGCGTGAGCTGAAGGGCTCCAGTGCCCAGTGGAAAGTCATCGCCGCCGACATGCCGATCGGCCTGGGTGTCTCTGACGGTGAAGTCAGCCCGGGCGTGGCCCGTTGGGAAGCCGTGGCCAATGGCGATCCGGGGCCGGCCCAGGGGCGTGAACTGGAAATCGCCGAGTTGCTGGGTTTCCTGCGGGCGCAGCAGGTGCGCAATTTCGTCTGGCTGACGGCGGATGTGCATTACTGCGCGGCCCATCACTACCACCCGGATCGCGCGGTTTTTCAGGATTTTGAACCGTTCTGGGAGTTCGTCGCCGGGCCGTTGAACGCGGGGAGCTTCGGCCCTGATCCGCTGGATAAGACCTTTGGCCCTGAAGTGGTGTTCGAGAAGGCGCCACCGGCGCAGAACACTTCACCGTTTGCGGGGTTTCAGTTTTTTGGTGAGGTGAATATTGATGGGCAGACGGGGGAGATGAACGTGGTGTTGCGGGATTTGGATGGGGTGAGCGTATTTGAGCAGAAACTGCAGCCGGTTTGAGAAGAATCGGCAAGCCGACACCCGATCAATGTGGGAGAGAGCTTGCTCGCGATAGCGGTGTAACAGTCACCATAGTTGTTGAATGTTAAGCCGTCATCGCGAGCAAGCTCGCTCCCACAGGGACTGTGGCTGGTCAGTAGACGTCGCGGCGGTAGCGGCCTTGCTCGATCAGGCGGTCGACCGCTTCGATTCCGAGCAGCTCGTTGAGCACGTGATCCACCCCTGAAGCCATCCCCTGCAAGCTGCCGCAGATGTAAATGACCGCGCCATCCGCCAGCCATTTCTTCAGTTCCGCGGCCGACTCGCGCAGTCGATCCTGCACGTAGATCTTTTCGGCCTGATCCCGCGAGAACGCCAGGTCCAACCGCTCCAGATCACCCGAAATCAGCCATTCTTCAAGCTCGTCGCGGCACAGGTAGTCGTGCTCGCGATTGCGCTCGCCGAACAACAGCCAATGACGTTGCTGCCCGTCGGCAATCCGCGCCTTGAGCAGACTGCGTAGCCCCGCCAGCCCGGTACCGTTGCCCAGCAAAATCATCGGCACCGGCTCGGTCGGCAGATGGAAACCACTGTTGCGTCGTACCCGCAGGCTGATGGTGCTGCCCACCGGCACGTGTTCGGTCAGCCAGCCGGAGCCGATGCCGAGCGTGCCGTCGGGATGCCGTTCCTGGCGCACGATCAGTTCCAGTACGCCATCGGCGGCAATCGAAGCGATGGAGTATTCGCGCATGGCCAACGGCACCAGGGCGTCCACCAGCGCTTGCGCGTGCAGACCGACCAGATGGGCTCGGTTCTGGGGTAGCTGTCGGCTGGCGAGGGCTTGCTCCAGCGGCTGCGACAGGTCATCGAGCGTCACCGCGGCTCGACCGTCAATGCCCAGGCCATCGAGGAAGTGCTCGATCGCCCACGGGCAATTGCGCGGCAGTACTTCCACCAGGTCACCGGCCAGCCAGCTGCTGGTGGTAGGGGCGGTGAGGCCCAGCAGGTACACGCCCGAACCGCTGCTGTCCGGGTTGAGCAACTCCCGGCGGATCAGGGTCCAGTGGTCATAGCCGGGCGCTTGCCAGGTGTCCACGGGCGCCTGTCCGGTCACCAGGCCGAGTTGCTGCTGCCAGTGACGCAAGGCGTAAGGGTCGCCGCTGTCGACTTCCACCGGGGCGAACAGGGTCTTGCCGCCGTGCTCGCCCAGCCAGGTGTGCAAGCGTCGGGCGAAACCGCAGAAGTGCTGATACTGGCGATCACCAAGGCCGAGCACCGCATAGTTCAGGCGCTCCAGGCTCGGTGCCTGGCCCAGCACCTTGCGTTCGAAGCCCCGGGCGCTGTCCGGCGCTTCACCGTCGCCGAAGGTGCTGACCACGAACAGCGCGTTGCTGGAATCGCGCAGATCCTGCTCGCTGACCTGGGCCAGTGGCTGAACCTTCACCGGCAGGCCGGCGGCCTGCAATTGCCCGGCGGTCTGCCACGCCAATTGCTCGGCAAACCCGCTCTGGCTGGCGAAGCCGATCAACCAGGCTGGCGCATGGCTGTCCGATTGCGCGAGGCCTTTGCGGGCGTCCTTGATCTGCTTTTTCTTGCGTCGACGATCGAGGTACAGCAACCAGCCCGTGACGAAGAACAGCGGCATGGTCAGCGCGCTGAGCGTCAGGATGATCCGCCCGACGATACCGAAGTAGCTGCCGACGTGCAGCGCGTAAATGCTGGTCAGCAACTGCGCCTTGAGACTTTTGTCGCTATAGCGGTCATGGCGTTTGACGATGCCGGTGGCCGGATCGAGGCTGATCTGGTTCAGTGCCCGGTCATGGGGTGAGCTGTTCAACAGATAGAACACGGTCGCCGGTTGCCCGGTCACTGGCGGCATACGAATGTTGTAGGCACTCAAGGCCGGGCCAGCGGCGCTGTAGATGCTGCTCCACATCGCGGCGTAGTCGGCGGTCGGCGCCGGGCCGCTGGGTGCAGGACCACGGCCGCCGCGAACGCGCTCATTCTGCGGCGAATCGGACAGCAGCCGCGTCAGGCCCTTGTTGTACCACTCATAGGACCAGGACAGCCCGGTCAGCGCCGCCAGGAGGTAAAACACCAGGCACCAGGTGCCCGCCACCGAGTGCAAATCCCAATTGAAGCTGCGACCTTTTTTCTTCCAGTCGAGGGTCAGCCAGGCACGCCAGCTGTTCCACTGGCGCGGCCACCGCAGGTAGAGGCCGGACAGGCAGAAGAACACCAGGATCAGCGTACAGGCACCGGTGATCTGCCGGCCGGTGTCACCCATGGCGAGGAAACGGTGCAGTTGCAGCATGAAGCCGAAGAAGTCCTGGCCGGTGACGTCGCCCATGAATTGGGCGGTGTACGGGTTGAAGTAGCGCATCTCGCCACGGCGTTCGCCCGGCGGCGGGGTAAAGGACACCCGCGCGGCATTGCCGCTGTCAGTCTCGACCCAGATCATCGCGACTTTCTTGCCCGAAGCGCCTTCGATTTTTTCCACCAGCTCGGCGGGTGGCAGGACGCCGGCGACCTGCTTCTCGACCTGCAACACGGTCGGGTTCAGCACGCTCAGGATTTCATCCTGAAACGATACCGTTGCCCCGGTGATGCCCATCAGGGCCAGGACCAGCCCGGCGCTGATGCCGAAAAACCAGTGCAACTGGAACAGGGTTTTCTTCAACACGTCGCTCGCCTTGTTCGTTCGAAAATAATCATCACGGCGCGCATTATGCCGTGGGTTGTCGAGAAGCATTCTTTTTTACGCACAAAGGCCCCGTTCATCTGGATGAACGGGGCCTGGCCCAATGCCAATACTGTAGGAGCGAGCTCGCTCGCGAAAAACCCGAGAACGACGCGGGGTGTCAGGTTTTCCGCGTCATCGTTGACGACCATCGCGAGCAAGCTCGCTCCTACAGGTTCTATCAGAAGTGGAAGTTGGTGCTCAGCAACGCGGTACGGCCTGCCGCCTGGTTGGCGAAGTGAGTCGAGAACGCTTTGTCGTAGTAGGTTTCGTCGGTCAGGTTTTGCACGTTCAGCTGCAGGTCGACGTTTTTGGTCAGCTTGTAGGCCACCATGGCGTCGTAGCGCACATAGTCATCCACCATGGTGGTGTTGGCCACGCTGCCGAATACGTCGTCGACGTAGAACGCACCGCCACCGATGGTCAGCTTCGGCGTGACCTGGTAGGTCGTCCAGAGGCTGGCGCTGTTTTTCGGCGTGTTAGGCAGCTCATTGCCATCGTTGGCCGCGCCCAACGGGCCGCCGTCGACTTGCTCGCTGTCCATGTAGGCATAACCGGCGAAGACTTGCCATTTGTCGGTGATCTTGCCGGTGGCCGACAGTTCGACACCTTGAACGCGGGTTTTGCCGGCGTTTTCAAAGGATGTGGTGTCGACTTGTACCCGGGCGTTGTCTTTCTCTGTGCGGAAGATATCGGCGGTCAGGGACAGACGATCGTTCAGCAGGTCCCACTTGGTGCCGATTTCGTAGTTCTTGGTGGTTTCCGGCTCCATGTCGCTGCTCAGCAGGTTGCCGCTGCGATCCGGAGTGCCGCTCAGCGGGTTGCCTTCCTGACCTTCACCCAGGGTGTTGCCCGGTGGCGTGGCGGAAGTGGCATACGAGGCATAGATGCTGCCGTTTTCAGTCGGCTTGTAGATCACGCCGAACTGGCCGGTGACGAATTCGCTGGTGTCGTCACCCTTGGCCGTGGTGTTGCCGGCCGCGGTGTAGGTTTTGTACTTGGTGTCGAAATGGTCGTAACGCAGGCCCATGTTCACCAGCCACTGCTCGGACAACTCCAGGGTGTCGAACACGTACAGCGCGCGGGTGGTGCTGGAGGTGTCGGTGCCGGCGTAGTTGCGCGAAATCGCACCGTTCCACGGGTCGTTCGGGTTCGGACTGGACAGCGAGGTGCAGTTGTAACCGCTTGGCGCGCCGATCAGGGCCGGGGTGCAATTGGTCGTGGCCACTGCGGGGGTGCCCGGCGTGGTGTCGGTGTTGACGTTGTACGAGGATTTTTCGCTGTCCTCGTGGCTCAACTCGATACCGGTGGAGAAGTTGTTCTTGAAGCCGGCGATGTAAAACTCACCGAACAGGTCGGTCTGGTTGGTGGTGGTCTCGGTATTGCTGACGCGGGTGTTGGCCCGACGCCAGACGCTGCCGTTGTTGACGTTGCCTTTGCTGTCATCCGGCTGGGTCAGGATGTAATCCTGCATGCTGCTGCCGTGGCGCAGGGTGTTCTTGACGGTCAACGCATCGGTCAGGTCGTGCTCGATGGCGAAGGTCGCGGTGTCGGTGCGGCCCTTGCGGAAATCGCGGTCCAGACCGTAGAAGTTGCTGTCATCGCCACCGGCGTAAGGCTTGTCCGGATTGGACTTGGTGCGGGCGGCAGCAAGGCCGGCTGGAATGGTGTACGGAATGCCCGAATCCGGCGTGTCGTTACTTTCCAGGTGGTAGTAATCGAGGTTCACGCGAGTGTCGGTGCCCAGGCCGAACGCCAGCGATGGCGCAATGCCCCAACGGTCGTAATCGACCTTGTCCCGGCCGGCGACGTTGCTTTCGTGGCTCATCAGGTTCAGACGGCCGGCGGCGGTGTCGGTGAACTGGTAGTTGCCGTCGAATGTGTAGCGCTGGGTCTGGTCCGAGCCCCAGGTGAAACCACCGTCGAGCGAGTCGCCCAGGTGTGCTTTCTTGCTGACCAGGTTGATGCTGCCACCGGCAGCGCCACGGCCGCCAATGGCGGAGTTCGGGCCCTTGCTGACTTCGATCGACTCGACGGCGAAGATCTCGCGGCTCTGCGAACCGGTATCGCGTACGCCGTCCAGGTAGGTATCGCCCTGGGCATCGAAGCCACGAATGAATGGACGGTCACCCTGGGGGTTGCCGCCTTCACCGGCACCGAAGGTGATGCCGGGAACGGTGCGCAGCGCGTCCTGCATATTGAGGGCGCCGGTGTCCTTGAGGACTTGTTGCGGGATGACGGTGATCGAGCGCGGGGTGTCTACCAGCGGCGCGGTGTACTTGGGCGAGGAGGCTTTCTCGACCTGGTAGGAAGTCGCGTCCTGAGCGTCGCCGGTAATGGCGGTGGCATCCAGGGAAATCGCATTGTTCGGCGCTTTCTCGTCGGTCTTTTCAGCAGCGAAAACCATATGGCCAGCGGAGCCGGCAGTGATCGCCACGCCAATTGCAGACGCGAGCAAACGCGGTGAACTGACCGGTAATTGTGAGTGTTGGCGTGACATGAGCATTCCCCTCCCCAAGGATTTGAGGCCGCGGAATATAGGGTAAACAGGTATTCGTATCAATTGCGAAACATTACTATTCGCACTGAATTTACATTCTTTACAATTTAACCTTACGGTTTTTGATGGTTCATTCGTCGCCAGGGTTTTACACAGGCAATAAGAATCAATACCATTGCCATCCTTTTGCCTTCAGGTGCTTCCCCATGTTGCTGCACATTCCCGGGCTGTTCGCTAAAGAAGAAGTGCGGCGCATCCGCGAGGCTCTGGAACAGGCCGATTGGGCGGATGGCAAGATCACTGCCGGTTATCAGTCAGCAAAAGCCAAGCACAATCTGCAACTGCCTGAAGGGCACCCACTGGCCAAGGAAGTGGGCGCGGCGATGCTGGAGCGGCTGTGGAAAAATCCGCTGTTCATGTCAGCCGCGCTACCGCACAAGGTCTTTCCACCATTACTGAACTGTTACACGGCCGGTGGCAGTTTCGACTTTCATGTCGACAACGCCGTGCGCCAGCCAAAGAACAGCATCGAGCGGGTTCGTACCGATCTGTCGGCGACGCTGTTTTTCAGCGAGCCCGACGACTATGACGGCGGCGAGCTGGAAATCCAGGACACCTTCGGCACCCAACGGGTGAAGCTGCCCGCCGGCGATATGGTCCTGTACCCCGGCACCAGCCTGCACAAGGTCAATGCCGTCACCCACGGCACGCGCTTTGCCTCGTTCTTCTGGACCCAAAGCCTGGTCCGCGAAGACAGCCAGCGCGCCTTGCTGTTCGAGATGGACGGGGCGATCCAGCAGTTGACGCAGGACATTCCCGACCATCCTTCGCTGATCCGCCTGACCGGCACTTACCACAACCTGTTGCGCCGCTGGGTCGAGGTGTAGGTCATGAGTTATCAATTGCGTCGGGAGGAAGTTCTCGATGGTAACCGGCTTAAAGCCATGCTGGAGGAAAGTCCTGCACGCGCGGCCCAGGCGATTCTGATCGCCGCCCGCGAAGGTGTGCTTGATGCCCAGGCACTGTTGGGGCAGATCCTCCTGGACGGACAAGGCATTGAGCAGGATCAGCCACTGGCCTTGCGCTGGTTCGAGATCGCCGCGCAGCGTGGGCACTTGATGGCGCGCAACATGCTTGGCCGTTGTCATGAACATGGCTGGGGTTGCAGCGCCGACGCCTCAACTGCCGCGAGGCATTATCGTGCCGCCGCCGAAGCCGGACTGGATTGGGCGATGTACAACTACGCCAACCTGCTAGCGACCGGGCGCGGAGTGGTCGAGGATCCGCTGCAAGCGCTGAATCTGTATCGCCATGCGGCTGAGCTGGGCCATGCGAAGTCGATGAACCTGTTGGGACGATACCTGGAAGAAGGGCAGGTTTGCCCGGCGGATCCGCAGACCGCACGCGATTGGTATCGTCGCTCGGCGATCGGCGGGGATTTTCGCGGGCAGTTCAGTTATGCCGCTGTGCTGGCGGATGAAGGCAAGATTGAGGAGGCGCTGGTCTGGTTGCGTGAAGCGTTGTTGGGGGGAAATCTGAATTTCCTGCGGGTGGCGAGCAAGGCTTTGTTGAACGCAACCGATCAGCAGATTCGCGCCCTGGCAACCGACTATGCCCGGCGCCACGCCGAACTCGAGCAAGAACGTCTCCCCCTGTAGGAGCCAGGCTTGCCGGCGAAGGCGATCTCACGGGCGCTTTCGCCGGCAAGCCTGGCTCCTACAGGGAGCGGGGTGTTTTCGGGGACATGTTTTTCCGAGGGACATGTTGTAGACACAAAAAAGCCCATGACGCGTCATGGGCTTTTTGATTACAGCGTGCAGCGCTTACACGTAAAACGATTTCAGCGGCGGGAAGCCGTTGAATTCAACCGCGCTGTAACTGGTGGTGTAGGCACCGGTCGACAACCAGTACATACGATCACCAATGGCCAGGTTCAGCGGCAAACCGTACTTGTAGTTTTCGTACATGATGTCGGCGCTGTCGCAGGTCGGGCCGGCGATGACCACTTCTTCCATTTCGCCTTTCTTCTCGGTCCAGATCGGGAACTTGATGGCTTCGTCCATGGTTTCGATCAGGCCGGAGAATTTGCCCACGTCCGTGTACACCCATCGCTCGACGGCGGTACGGGATTTACGCGCAACCAGCACCACTTCGCTGACCAGAATGCCTGCGTTGGCGATCAGCGAACGGCCCGGTTCGAGGATGATTTCCGGCAGGTCGTCACCGAAGTCTTCCTTGAGGAAACGGATGATTTCTTCGGCGTAGGTTTCCAGGCTGTTGGTGCGGGTGATGTAGTTGGCCGGAAAGCCGCCGCCCATGTTGATCAGCTTGAGTACGATGCCGTCTTCTTCCTTCAGGCGTTCGAAGATCACTTTGACCTTGGCGATCGCCGCGTCCCAGACGCTGATGTCGCGTTGTTGCGAGCCGACGTGGAACGAGATGCCGTACGGCACCAGGCCCAGGTCACGGGCGAGGATCAGCAGGTCCATGGCCATGTCGGTCTGGCAGCCGAATTTGCGCGACAGCGGCCAATCGGCGGTGGTCGAGCCTTCGGTGAGGATGCGCACGTAGACTTTCGAGCCCGGTGCGGCCTTGGCGATGTTACGCAGGTCGGCTTCGGAGTCGGTGGAGAACAGGCGCACGCCTTTCTCGTAGAAATAACGGATGTCTTTGGATTTCTTGATGGTGTTGCCGTAGCTGATACGGTCGGCGCTGACGCCGCGGTCCATCACCTTGTCCAGCTCATAGATCGAGGCGATGTCGAAGCTCGACCCCTTGTCTTTCAACAGGTCAATGATCTCGACAGCCGGGTTGGCTTTTACCGCGTAATAGACTTTGGCGAATTCGAAACCGGCGCGCAGGTCATCGTAGGCCTGGCTGATCATCGCGGTGTCGATCACCACGAACGGGGTTTCTTGCTTGTCGGCGAACGCCTTCATTTTGTCAAAGGTGGCGCGCTCGAAATAATCTTCGACGTTGATCGACATGCTGGAGACTCCTAAGGGCAAACTGAAATTAACAATGGGTGCAAATGAACGTCCTCCGTATCCCCACTTTGGTTCGCCTACTTCCCAAGGCATGTCGCCGAAAGCAAAAAGGCCACGGGAGGCGGTGCTTTCCCTTGGCCTTGCTGTCTCGTCGTCAGTACTTGAGCCGGATGGATCGTTTCCAGCATGGACGTTCGGCGCGAACTTTAGGGCGTGAGGGGCTTGAGATCAACAAAAAATGTCGCGTTATTGCACGCTTCCGTCGTGCGGTCCCGGACATCTACTGATGTAACGGACCTGCATGACAGTGTGATGTTCCCGTAGAAGGGATATTTGCGGGGTTTCAGCGGGGATTTGTGGTGCGCCCAATCGCGGGCAAGCCCGCTCCCACAGGATTCTTGGTGTACACAAGATTTGTGTACGACAGAAACCACTGTGGGAGCGGGCTTGCCCGCGATGGCGTCAGATCAGGCGACAGCAGTCTCCGCAGGCGAAACGATGCTGGTCTTGCCGCCACGGGACTTACCGGAGCTCAAATACTCGGCAATCGATTCCTGAGTCACTTCACCCAGGAACACCCGCTCGGCATCCATCACCGGCAGCCACGAACGGTTGAACTCGTACATGCGCGACAGCAGGATGCGCAAATGTTCGTCGTACGCCGCGGTGGCGTTGAACTCGCGCAGGTATTGCGCGCAAGTGCCGGTCTGACGGTGCAGGTCGCGACGTCGTACATAACCGAGCGCCTTATTCTCACCATCAGTGACCACCACATAACGACGGTCCAGTTCGTCCATCAATTCCAGCGCTTCGGCCACCGGGGTTTCCGGGCTCACCGACGGGGCGTTGTCCGCTGCGTCTTCGGCCTTCACCAGCAACAGCCGCTTGAGCGTGCTGTCCTGGCCGACGAAGTTGCTGACAAAGTCGTCCGCCGGGTGCGCGAGCAAGGTGTCCGGATGGTCGATCTGCAGCAGCTTGCCGGCGCGGAAGATCGCGATCTTGTCGCCCAGCTTGATCGCTTCGTCGATGTCATGGCTGACCATGATCACCGTCTTGTTCAGCGCCCGTTGCATCTCGAAGAACTCGTTCTGGATCATCTCGCGGTTGATCGGGTCGACTGCGCCGAACGGTTCATCCATCAGCAGCAACGGCGCATCCGCCGCCAGCGCACGAATCACGCCGATCCGCTGCTGCTGCCCGCCGGACAGTTCGCGCGGGTAGCGATTCAGGTACTGCTTGGGTTCCAGCTTGATCATGCTCATCAATTCGCGGGCACGGTCGTGGCATTTCTGTTTGTCCCAACCCAACAGGCGCGGAACGATGGTGATGTTTTCCTCGATGGTCATGTTCGGGAACAGACCGATCTGCTGGATCACATAACCGATGTTGCGGCGCAGGGTCACGGCGTCGAGGTCGGTGGTGTCTTCGCCATTGATCAGGATCTTGCCCGAGGTCGGTTTGATCAGGCGGTTGATCATTTTCAGCGTGGTGCTTTTGCCGCAGCCCGATGGCCCGAGGAACACGCAAATCTCGCCTTCATTGACGGTCAGGCTTACCGAGTCCACGGCTTTCACATCTTTGCCGTTGCTTTGGAAGGTCTTGCTGAGGTTTTGAAGTTCGATCATTTCATGAGTCCTTTTGGAGTCAGCGTGCGTTGCAGCCATTGCAAAAGCAGGTCGGCGAAGATGGCCAGGAGACTGACCAGCACGGCGCCGACGATCAGCATCGACATGTCGCTGCGGCTGATTGAAGCGAGAATAAGTACACCGAGGCCACCGGCGCCGATGGTCGCGGCGATGGTCATCACACCGATGTTCATCACCACGGCGGTGCGCACACCGGCGAGGATCACCGGTACGGCAATCGGCAGTTCGACCATGCGCAGGCGCTGGCCAAAGGTCATGCCGATGCCGCGGGCGGCTTCGCGAATGCCGGGTTCGACACCGGTCAGGGCGAGGTAGGTGTTACGCATGATCGGCAGCAGCGAGTACAAAAACACTGCGGTGATCGCCGGCATCGGGCCCAGGCCCTGGCCGAACTTCGAGTAGAACGGCAGCAGCAGACCGAACAGGGCAATCGACGGCACGGTCAGCAACACGGTGGCGCTGGCTTGCAAGGGACCGGCGAGCGTCGGGAAGCGCGTCATCAGGATGCCCAGCGGCACGCCGACCAGAATCGCCAGGGTCACGGCGATGCCGACCAGGGTGATGTGCTGCCAGGTCAATTGCGCGACCTGCGCCCAGTCGAGATGGGAAAAGGCGTTCAGAAATTCCATGTCTTTTCCTCCTCAGTTGAGTGGGTGCTGGCGCAGGAAATCTGCGGCAACGGATGAAGGGCTTTCGTGGCCGACATCGACCCGTGCGTTCAGCGCACGCATGGTGGCGTCATCGAACAGCTCGGCCAGCGGTTTGATTTCTTCCGCCAGTTTCGGATGGGCGTCCAGGTACTCCTGACGCACCACCGGCGCGGCGGTGTAGTCCGGGAAGTAATGCTTGTCGTCTTCCAGCAGTTTGAGCTTGAAGGCGTTCAAACGACCGTCGGTGGTATAGACCAGGCCAGCAAACACCTGACCATTGCGCAGCGCGGTGTAGACCAGCCCGGCATCCATCTGGCGGGTGTTTTTACGGGTCAGGTTCATGCCGTAGAGGTCGACCATGCCGGCCATGCCGTCGGAACGGTTAGCGAACTCGGTGTCCAGGGCAACGAGGTGGTTGGTCTTCGCCTCAGCCTGCATCACCGTGTTCAGCTCGCTGATGGTGTTGATCTGCGGATAAGCCTTCGCGGTTTTTTCCGGCAGGGCCAAGGCGTAGGTGTTGCTGAATTTCGACGGCGTCAGCCAGATCAGGCCTTTTTTCGCGTCGAGTTCTTTCACCTTGGCGTAGGACTGAGCGCTGTCGAGTTTGTCGGTGATGTGGTTGTAAGCCACGAGCGATACGCCGGTGTATTCCCATATCAGGTCCAGTTGGCCGCTTTCCTGAGCGCTGCGGGCGAGGTTACTGCCCAGACCGCCGGTCACCTGGGTGTCGTAACCCTTGGTGCGCAGGTACTGGGAGGTGATTTCCGCGAGCAGGGTTTGTTCGGTGAACACCCGGGCGCCGATGCGGATCACCGGTTTTTCAGCGGCTTGGGCAAATCCTGCGAGCAGCAGGGCGCAGCCTAATAACAAGCTAAGTCTTTTCATGATTATTCCTTTGCCGAGGCTTAAGACGGGCGCAGCCCGCGTTCGAGCCAGAGGCGGCTGGCGAGTGTCACCAGGCCGTCGAGCAGCAAGGCCAGCAGGGCGGTGCAGGCCGCGCCGAGCATCAGTTGCGGCTGATTGTTCAGGGCGATGCCAGGGAAAATCAGGCTGCCCAGACTGTTGGCGCCAATCAGGAACGCCAGGGGGGCGGTACCGACGTTGATCGCCAGCGCCACGCGCACGCCACCGATGATGATCGGCACGGCGTTCGGCAGTTCGACCCGCCACAACACCTGGGTCGGTGTCATGCCAATGCCGACGGCCGCTTCCTTGAGCGAACCCTGAACGTTTTTCAAGCCTTCATAGGTGTTGCGCACGATCGGCAACAGCGAGGCGAGGAACAAGGCGAAGATCGCGGGGCCGCTGCCGATGCCGAGGATGCCCAGGGCAATGGCCAGTACGGCGAGAGGCGGCACGGTGTTGCCGATGTTGAAGATCTGCATGAAGCGTTCGGCGCGTCCAACCATGGTCGGGCGGCTGAGGAAGATGCCGGCGGGTATGCCCACAACAAGGGCGGCCAGCATGGAAACGAGGACGAGAATCAAGTGAGCTTGCAGGTAAAACAACAAATCGTCGCGGTAATGTTCGATCGTGTTGATGCCAATCCAGTGGACCAGCAGGGCCAGGAGGGCGACGACAACCGCACCTCCTACAAGCCCCTTGCCATAGCGAATAGCCACAGGCGGACTCCTTTTTTTCTTTGTCGGCGAACGCAGTCCCGTGTGGCAGACCATTCCTGGCTGCCGGGATAACAACGTTCGCGAGAAGCAGCTCTTCATGCCGAGCGCTTTCCCTTGTAGGAGCGAGCTTGCTCGCGATGGACGTCAACGATGACGCGTGCGGTCTGAATGAACGCATTGTCTGGACGTTTTTTCGCGAGCAAGCTCGCTCCTACAGGGGGAAAACGTACGGCTTATCGAGCCATAAGCGCAGCCTCGTCAGGCTAACTTGCTGTTTTTTCAACCCTGACGAATAGTCGTAACAGGGGAGTGGACGCCTCCACGGTCTGAAAGGTTCCCATCTGAAGCAGCATTTGGCCACCCCTAATGTGCTCAACGGTTCGGTTCCTGGTTCAACTTGGGCTATAATCGCGGCCCTTTTTTGAATCACCTGCCAGGCGATTTCCCATGACCAAACAGGCCGCCGAAGTCGCGAAACGCCGCACTTTCGCCATTATTTCCCACCCTGACATTACCCTCTGAGTCAGGCGAAGACAGGCCCCGCCATATTCCGATTTAATCTACTGATTTTATTGATGAAAATTCCCGCGGCCGCGACAATCTGAGACAACCGAAGACAAGCTGAGCCACTCACTTTGTGTACATAGCGGCGTACACAAACCACTCTTTCGGGGCCCCAGAACAGTATGTACGCAGTCCGGAGAGCTCATGGCGATCTCAGACGCATGGCTGAAGGCCAACAACGGCAAACCCCGCAGCACACGTGAAGAGAAATCAGACCGCGACGGATTTGGTGTGCGTGTGACCCCGAAGGGGAAGATCACTTTTCAGCTGCGCTTTCGCTATGACGGTCGCCCCTGCCGCCTTGATCTCGGCACCTATCCGCTAATGTCGCTCAAGCAGGCGCGTACAGAAACGCAGCGCCTGCGCGCCCAGCTGGAGCAGGGGCATGATCCGAGGGTGGTGAAGCAACTGGAGAAACAGGCGATCCTCCAGGCTGATTCCGTGGAGTCGTTGTTTCGCCAGTGGTACGAGACGTACTGCAAAGGGAACAAGAAGGGGCATCAAGAGATCCTGCGTTCTTTCGAGCTCCATGTATTCCCTAGAGTCGGCAAGCTCCCTGCCGGGAAAGTCACTCTTCACGAATGGCTGGCGCTTCTTGAAGGGCAGGCAAAAGTAAGACCTGGTATCGCCGAACGTATCCTGGTCAATGCCAAGCAGATGCTGAAATGGGGTGTGAAGCGCCGGTTAATACCCTCGCACCCGCTATCGGAGATCAACGCCAAGGAAGACTTGCAGATTAAAAAAAATGCCGGGTCGCGCTCCCTTTCCGATGAGGAAATAAAGCTGGTGTGGAAAGCCATGGATCAGTCGCGCATGGCGACCAAGAACAAGATTTTTCTAAAGCTTTGTCTGATCTACGGTTGTCGCAACAGCGAGCTGCGCCTTAGCGAAAAAAGACATTTCGACTTTGCCAAGAAGATTTGGACAGTGCCCATAGCAAACCACAAGCTGGGTAAAGCCTCAGGGAAACCGCTTCTGCGTCCAATCCCCCCAGAGATTGAGGTGCTGATCAAACACGCCATGTCGCTCAGCGCCGAGGGTGAATTCCTGTTCACGAATAGTGGAACGATAAAGCCGATGGGGGCAGGGGCCCCCTTGCAGCTGCCTTACAACATCATGCAGTGGCTGCGGCGGCATGAGAAATATGAAATGCAGCATTGGTCGGTTCACGATCTGCGCAAGACCGCGCGTACCAATTTCTCGACCCTCACCGAGCCCCATATTGCCGAAATTATGCTCGGACACAAGCTTCCGGGGAGCTGGCAGGTTTACGACCAGTATGACTATCTGACTGAGCAGAAAGACGCCTACATCGCTTGGTGGCTGCGGCTCACTGCCCTAACGGTATAACCGCTGAATTCAAGGACAGGGGACGCTGCTAAAGCCCCTTCGCGATAGGAAGCAATCGTCCGATTGTATTGAAAAGTTGGCTTCGGTTTCCACGGCTGAAAAGTACGTGTCTGAGATTGAATCCGTGTTTTGCGCTGAAGGTTCAGTCGTGCATTTTGGTTCTGGTTTGCGTCGGTTTAGGCTTTGAACCATTCGTCCGCTTCGGGTCCAGGCTGTGTGAAAATGTTTTAGAGCGAGTTTGACAATTAGAACCGCATCGAAAATCGCGTTCCTACAGGAGTTTCAGGTCTACTGCCAACCAAAGGCTGGCAGATTTTACGAAGTAACGGTAAGCGTCCAGCCAACACACTTCCGAACTCCAGCATTAAGGGCGATGGTGTCCGGGCTATACAGCCAAGCGCATGACTAAAAGCGCATGCGACCGTGAGGTTTGGACACTCCCACACAGTCGACAGAGCACCCAATGAGCCTTTGAGTTTCCAGTGTTTGTTCTAGGCATCCCACAGCAGGTAGGTCACGGACATTAAAAACAGGCCATCAGCGATGAACGACAGGGCGCGCGGGAATCGGGCCAAGGTGGATAATAACCATCTTTGGGATGCTGGGGCTTAAAGCAATTTGCCTCCATCCATCGCAGCAAGAAATACAGTTCGCTCCTACGCAACGACTGTTCGCTTGGGAAGGATGCAATATCCTTGGTTCGACAGGTTCTGGCTGGCCGACAGCAAAAAACGCGTCTACGCTACGTTTTAGCGTCTCAAAGTCCACGAATCGGTATGAAAGTTGATTACGGTCGTTTTCCCATAAAACGCTGCGCTATTTTAGGCCTCACAAATGGAGATGGACCTTGAAAATCGCGATATCCATTATATTTAGCTCGATGATGCTGATAGCGTTTAGCTCACAAGCTTCCGATGCACGTTGCAAAAGCATCCAGGATCGAAACTGTTTTACTGGAACCTTTGGTCTAGTTAACCTGCCTGGTGAGCCAAAGCAAAAACTTCTTGAGGCGGACTTTGGTTACATTGATTCATTTGGCATAGGGTGGCAAACAAACAAAGGAACGAAAACCGATGGAGCATCGATCCCAGTCCTCCTACAGGCATTCGTGGGATCGCCATGGGAAGACGGTTACATTCGTGCGGCCGTCATACACGACTGGTACTGTGACCGTCATGTTCGACCTTGGAAAGCTACCCATAAAGCTTTCTACAGTGCGATGATTGCCAGTGGTCTTGAGTCTCGTAAAGCCAAGCTGATGTTCTACGCTGTTTACGCGTTCGGACCGAGATGGGGCTATTTAATTCCTGGCACCCCTTGTGAGTCGACGGATAATTGCATTCAGGCCAAAGACTCTGTATTTATTCAAATACCTAGTAAGTTAGATGACATAAGCAATACTTCTGAGTTGAAGGCAATTGAAGCGATGATTGAAGTGACAGAGGCTAAAGGGGGGCTTTCGGTTGAAGAATTAATGAATGTGGCCGACAGAGCGCATCCTAAACAAGAGTTGCTCGATACTTCGTCCAGCGGCGGTATTACCGAGTAGCGAAATTCGACTTCGATATCTCGATGTGCTGAAACCATCGGATTAATCGAGGGCACTGACAAGCTGGTGTAAAGGGTGCTCGCCTGAAATACTCTCAAGACCTCCGAAGGGAGAACCCTACTGACCACATCCCGTTTCGCGTGCATGACATCTAGATGCTGATTCCAAACCTTCTTACACGCACATGGGATCAGCGCCTGTTCGATCAGTGACCGTTATCTTGCAAAGAACGATCTGCATCGGCCTTTAGCTTCTAAGCACCATTACAGGCAGCTTCGGCTCTTTTTCGATCGGTCACGGCTGCGAGGCGTATTGGTCAGATCTGGCTGGTTAGGTCGAATGCAGAAGCGTGGGCAAGTCTGTGCAATTAACCGGCTGCAGAACCTGAATTTCAGGTTCTGCGCGCGTGCGATCGCGCTCGCGCTGCTCCCACTCGAAAATATCGCCGGCATCCCAGAGATTGCAGCTCCCGACGTGTTTCATACAAGGGGCTGGGAATGGATTCACTATTCGCCTCATACGACGAAACAGCGTACGGCTAGAGCAGCGAAAACGGTCACATAAATCTTTCGTCGAATAATAGGCAGTCATCTCATTTCCCCATTCGGGATCATGACTAGCACGCTACATGAGGGCGTTGCGCCAGCCGCCTCTCGCATTCCTCTCAAGGCCTATCCGGATCGTGACGGATCGTGGCGGATTAATACAGATTGATCGAGACAAAAACACAACCAAAAAGTGTACAAATTAAGAGATTATAAACTGAACTTGTAACACTATTAGAATATTGTTCATTAACCTTTAGAAGTGAAAGAAAGAGATGTTCAGAATGCAAATTATACTGAAGGGGGAAATGACGATGACCCAATTGCGTCAGGCCTTCTATGAAAAGCTTGTGGAACTGGAGGAAGAGTTTGGTGTCGAGTACTTTAAAGGCGCAACCTTGTACGTAAATCCAACCAATGAGTTTGGAGAGGATGTTGTATTGCGTAACAAATTTGGGCAGCCAGTTCATAAGTTATTCAGTTATGGCCCTTATCGGAGCTGTGCCGAAGAGCTTAAAATATAATTAAAGGTAGAATGTTTCAGTTAAAAGAATAGGAGATGTTGTCATGGAATATCCGCGTTATGTGAATATAGAACAAGCAAGAAATGTACTCGCTGAAACTGGAGTTGAGCTTACTCAACGGCAAATAAAGCGGGCGGCAGACCCGGATGCATACGGAAAACGTAAGCTTCCATTTTTTGTTGATCCCATTGATGGGCGATTAAAAATTGATAAGAATCTTTTGGTGGAGATTTACACCAGTTGTCAGGTGAATGCTCAAAATAATGCACATATTAATGCGTCCAACCTACGGAGTGTATTTGACCGGAAAAGTTAATTGCGATATACAGAATCATGTCAGATATTAGAAAAAGAATGGGGAAAAAGGGGGCCACATATCAGGTCCGCTACGCGGATGACTCATCAAAAGTCGGATACTCCTATGCAAGCTTCAGGACATTAAAAGAAGCAAAAGCTTATTCGCATGATTCCCAAAGCTGGATCAGCAAATCGAAGGCAGACGGTAAAACCGTGCGAGAGGCGGTTGATATGTGGCTTAAAGTATGTGCAACCGAAGGGCGCGAGGGAAGGGCCCCAGTTTCTACTGCTACATTTAAGTATTATAGCTACATTGGTGGGCTAATGAAATCCTATCCTTGGACAAAGGACATATCAGCGCTCACAAAGCCGGATGTCGTCAATTTCAGGTCATGGCTTATCAGTGAACATGGCCGTTACCTGGCCGCTAAGACGCTTACTTATTTTCACGCAGTTCTTGCCGAAATGTCTTCACGTGGCTATGTGGATAGGAATGTGGCGTCGGGTGTCAGTATTCGTAGAGACACGCGTTACTCTGAGCCAATTACTATTCCAACACAAAAAGAAATAGAAGCGTTGCTAAAGGCGGCGGATGATCTCGCAAACTCAAAAAATTTGCGAGTTGCAAAAGCTTGGGAGCGTTACCGCCCCATCCTGTATCTGGCCGTGGACTCTGGAATGCGCCCGCAAGAATATTTGGCACTCGCCGGACGTAACATCGCGAACGGTGGGGTACAAGTCGAGAGAGCAATTGATAGAAGCGGAGCGCTTTCCGTACCTAAAACACCAGCTTCACGGCGATTTATCGAGATTAGTCCTGAAACTTTGAAGATGATTACCCATTATCATCACAATTTGGCCATAAAAAACGACTATGACCTTGTGTTTCCAACGTCAACCGGTGGATGGCAATCGCTCGATAACTGGCGGAAGCGCGGGTTTTTTACTGCGTCAGAAAAAGCTGGGCTTGTTATTGCCAAAACAATCGATGGAAGAGTGGCTGTTTCACCGAAGTACACGCCGTATTCCCTGCGTCATTTCTTCGCCTCTATGTTAATTGCAGAAAAAACTGACATTGCGAAGATCAAGACGCTTATGGGGCATACCGATATCAGTACCACCTATGATGTGTATGGTCATCTGATTGACCGTGGAACCGACGAGAAGGGGAGGACCAGTGGTATGATTTCGCGCATGAAAAAAGTATAGACGCCACGGTGATTCTTTGACCGTGCTAGCGATTCTTTTTCCACGCTCAATATCCTTTGAGTAAAAAATAGATTTGTCCCGTCATCCTAATTTTACTACCAAGTAGGAACAAAAGCCCTGAAGAAGAGGGGGCGCAGGGGCGCTTTTTTTTTCTGCAGCTATGCTCATTCGAGGTTGATGGCGGTTAGCTGTCATGTGAATGGTTTTACCAGAGAGGTGGATAATGAAGTCGCGCACGAACGCTTTGTACTTCAGGGGGAGCATAGGTGTTCTGGTCACAGCCGTGTTGGCGGGATGCGCTGGCGTGGATTTCTATTCAGCCCCCGATCTTACAAAAAAAACAGGTATCCCGATCTATGGCTCCAAGCCATACGTGCTTGTTGTGCGCACTCAGGCCAAAGATAAGCCGGTAGACGTTTCAATACAGTATCTGACTGACCGATCACAGGTGATCTATGCCGTTCCTCACTCCGGTTTTGGTTCCGCGGATCTGAAGCTTTCGCTTGATCACGGTCAACTGACACAATTTGGCCAGGTCACCGACGCGAAAATTCCGGAGCTCATAAATGCCGTCGGCGGCTTGCTTACCTCAAGGGCGAGCGCTATCGAAACTTTGGCCAAAGCGGAACAGATCAAGAGTGGAGCGGGGAGCACTACCACGCAATCCGCGAAAATCCCAGACACAAAAACCATGGCAGCTGTTAGGTCGCTGTTTGGCGATATGACTGCTGCTCCTGCGGTTACCGATTTGAAAAAGTTGGACCAGTCTGAACAACTCGTAGTCGGGGGGGTGACGAAGGCCCTACGCGATATCGTAGACGTCGTAGACAAGCACCCTGAAAAGACTAATTTGCTTCCCGCGCTAGGCGATCAACTGATTGGTGTTTCAAAAGACTTTGCCAAGCTTCCGGACCCAGGTACAGCCTCCAGCGTGCGAACCACTGCGTTACAACGCATCGCCACTTGGAAGCCACGCCTTGACAACATTGTGGAAGCAATCACCCCTGAACCTGCCACCCAGCTTGACTTTGAACTATACGAAATCCAGGAAGATGCTGGAGGCATTCATCTGAGGAGAGTCCAATGAGTGATCGTCCTCTTCGCTCCGTTATTCGGAGTGGCGTAAAGGTCTTGCGGTCCTTACGGGCAGTTGCAGACGAACGAGTCAACAATCGTTGTGCAGTCCTGGGTTCTATGATCGGAGTAAAAATCAAGCGTGGAGTAGTACAGCCACGCTTATGCATCACATACCTGGTGCAAGAAAAGATCCCGTTGGACGACTTGTCGCCTCGTGAACGAATTCCTCAGAAACTCACCATCGATGGCCAACGGGTGCTGACGGATGTTGTGGTCTGGCCAAAAATGGAGCTACAAAGTCTTCGCCATGGACGCTATATCCGCGACGAATTCACTCAAGGAACGCTTACTGCCTTTGCAGAGTCACCGGATGGGCTTTGGGGACTGAGTTGTGGTCACTGCATGTTGGGTAGTGACGGTCTACCATACACAGCTACGAATATTTACATGCAAGACAGCGATTCCGGACAGTTCATTGTGGCAGGCAAATCCGGGCTGATCTTGTTTGCGCCAAGTGGCGAGATGATTAGTGGCTCACGAGGCTTTCTAGATTGCGGATTGTTCGGACTTACTGATGAGCTGCTGAGATCGCGCGCCCAGAACGCGCCAGCTCTAGCTCTCTCGGCGCCGTACCTTAACCAAAGGTTAAAGGCTGTAAGCCTTATGCAAGTCGGAAGTGTGATACCCGGTCCTCGTAGTGCGGAGGTGATCGGAGTCGACCAATATGGCGTTGACGACAACAGTGATGTCGTCCTGAGGGTCGATGCACCAGGCACTGTTTCCGGAGATAGCGGTTTGCTTTGGCTGACTGCAAATGGTCTGGCCGCAGCCATCCACTCGCGGGGAGAAATTGTGCCAACCGGACAAGGAAGCTTCTTGACGGCTGCAATGTCCGCCCAACGTGCCTGCCAAGTCCTGAATGTGGCGCTGCGCAGTGCCTTTTGAAATTAACCCGGTTGTGGATACGGTGATACAACGAGGCATTAATCAGCCTACATACGGAGGTGGAATGCGGAAATGGGGGGCCATGAGTAGGCGTTCGGCCAAGTCATTTCCATCCGCCATGCCGGACTATCTTCGAGCCCCCGATGAGCGGGTCCCCCCCTAAGGTCAGTATGCTGGCGATAAACCTTCTGGATGCTAGCCTCAATTTGGCGGTTCATTAACCTAGATGGAGAGCATCATGGGCCTTGGAAGAAATCAGCTTTTACTCTCTAAAGACGGATTGACCGAGCGGACAGTTCTTTCAGCTCTGTCGATAGATCTCTGGGATGTTGTCGCCCGGGACAAACCTACGACAGTCTTTGCAGATGAAATCGTCGTCCGGTCCGAGGTGCTTACTGATGGTCATAACCTGAACCTGATTTGCCGAACGATCAGATTTGAGGCAGGCGGTGTAATCCGCACGGATGGATTAGCCGGAATTCCTTCTTTCCAGCCAGACCAACGAATTGAGGGTGCTCATAACCCTGGTGAGGCCGGTCCTGATGGTGATGACGGCGGTAATGGCTCGCCTGCCGGTGCCCTGACGATCCGTGCCAATGAGATCCAAGGTCCAATCAGGGCATCAGCAGTGGGTGGGGCGGGCGGGCGGCCTCGCGATGGTGGGCATGGTCAGAGGGGATCTGCTGGACCTGCAGGAAAAGATGCAACCGCTAAAAAGGCAAACGAATATCCTCCTGGGACCGCTGGCGGTGATGGAGGTCAAGGAGGCAAAGCCGGGTTGCCTGGGAGAAGAGGAAAAGGTGGGGCGGGCGGAGCTGTCCTGATTTCTACTTCGGACCCTCAATACGCTCTCCCCGATGGCGCCATAGATGTCTCTCATGGGCGTCATGGTGATCCAGGGCAGGCAGGTAACCCAGGGCAGGGTGGTGAATTTGGTCCTGGTGGCAGGATTAGCATTCCAGTTTATTGCGAGCCAGATTTCCCGCGAGACCCCCGGGGATTTAGCCACGTACTAAATACTGGGAAGGCAATAGTAGTGCGAGACTTACCGAACTTGTCACGGCTGCAGATGGCTGCGTTGGCGCTGGAGGATGCAAAAGTTCTTCGTAGCTTCTGCGAATATGGCTACTCGCATAACGGGTCTTCTGGCCAGCCAGGGCTAGGCGGCGATTTAAGGGTAACCGAAGTCGCCGAGCGTCAGGTTGCACCAGTTGGCGTGGATGGTGAACTCAATGTAGAGACTCCAAGTTATGCTGATTTTGCAGACCTCTTCGATGGAACCTTTCTTGAGCTTTTGGTTCTCTACGCGGAGGACCAATACCGCAGCGCTGGACTTCAGATCGGCTCTGATTTGAAAGACCGCATAGGTTTCCTGCTCCATGTATGTGTTGCCGATGAATCGCCCAGCTTGATCAAGAAGGAAGTCATGGCCCGTGGTTACTCCATGGCGAGAAAGATGAACCTTGGCTTGGACTTCTTTGGCTATTCCAAGGAGCGAGCGCCGCTGCTCGCGTTTGAAACCTACTCGCAGCACATTAATACTTCGGTTCTCACCCAGGCCAAGTTGATTGAGGATGCCTTTAACGCGTATTGGGATGCGAGCGATAATGCTGAGAGACAACGCAACCAGATTCGCGCCGTCGTTGCAGCCGCCAAAGACCGTAAAGTTTCCCTTGAAGTGGAGTTCGAGCGTGCTACGGGTGAAGCCCGCTCACAGCTCGAACAGATCCCTATACTGGATGACAAGATTGAAGCAGCGAAGGAAATACTCATGCAGAAGGAGGCCGAGCTCACTGCTGCGATCAACGCAAAGAGCAATGGCTGCAACTTGGCCACTACCCTTACGGCGGTCGCTACGATTGTCGTCGGTGTTTCTACCGGGGGTGCTGGCTTCATTGCTGCAGCTCAGGCAGGTACAAAACTCTATGGAGATTTCACCGCTAATAACGATAGCCTTCAAACCCTGTGGGATAACAGCAAGCTTCTAAGTGATGACCTGAAAGAACTCGGGAAAGGAGCCAATTCCGTAGCTGAAGGTGTTGATGCTATACGAAAGGGAATGGATGAGCTGACGGCGGCTCAAAAGGAAGCACAGATTCCCCAATTTACGATGGAGCGTGAAAGCTTTGACAAGATTGCGCGTGACTATGCGGACCTTCTAGAAGCGAATGAATATCGGGAGGCTGGCTACGAGTATTTGAAATGCGTTGAGTCTCGAAATGCAGCTTTGCTGGCCTACAATGGCTTGCTGGCGCACCTTACGGAAATGCAAGCGCAGATTGCCGCTGGAAGCCGTGCGGTCGCGGCTCTTGAGTCCGAGCTTTCAGGAGCTGCTGATCCTGCGGAAGCATATATCAAGGTTCTTATGAGCCGTATCTACCTGGATTCACTCGCGCTCGCCGCGTCGATGGTTCATGCCGAAACCAAGGCGCTTGCTTACCATTTCGGACGCCCAACTGATGCCCCACTCTCCGCTTTAAACGTATCTACAATTACCTATGCCCATCAGAAGCTTCTGATTAAGGATTGGGTGGCTGCGAAAGAGCGGTACGAAGCTCGCCGGGAACTGGAACCTGGCGAGGTGGAACTGGATCTTAGGGAGTTGGTTTCTCCAGCGCAGTGGGACCTGTTCCTAAAGCAACTGGTCCTTTCTTTTACGATTCGCTGGGATCATCCCACCTACAGCCCAATGTGGGAAAATCTGCCAGGCGTACGAATTACCGGAATGGAGCTAGTGCTGCAGGGCGCCTCAGTGGCAGATGGTCAAAAGCAGATTCCATGGAAGATGGCCCAGGGCGGGCACGAAACGATTTACTTGGGAACAGGGCAGGCTGTGGTCTTTAGCCATCGGGCAGTGATGTTCCGTGGTTTTACGAGCCTTACGGGAACCAAGCCGATCATTCGCGCAGATTTCTCCGAAAAAAATCTCTACGCCGGTCTTAGCCCATTTGCGACATGGCTCCTCTCCCTGAGTAGCAGCCCATCTCTAAAGTTGGATCTCACAGAGCTGGAGTTGGCGACACTCAAACTGTCCGGCTACACGATCGAAAGTTAGGATTAGCTAGAGTAAACATCCTAAGTAGAGAGACTAGTATTCAGCCAGGGCGGCGAATGCCGCGCTGGTTGTTCCCTAAATTTCCGAATAGTACGGATACAGAGGTAGGAGCAAAGGCCTTCCAGCAAGCAGGAGCGCCTTGCTGGCTAAAAAATGAACGAATACGGTTCATGTATATCAGTTAAGAATTCATTTTTTGTGTGGCAATTATGTGGCGGGACTAATTAAGTGCTTGTACTTACGCATATTTATACAGCTTCCCAAACCATGAGCCCTTTCATTCGTCTATGAAGTGAAATTAACCATATTAATGAGACGATTAATCAGGCTAATCGTCTCATTAATTAGCTGGAAATGAGACGATTAAGAGATACATTCGTCTCATGACGTATAACTGGCAACAACCTGATTGGCCTAACTTCCGTTACGATCTTTCGGTCGTGGAAGATCTTCTGTTTGCCTTTGCAGAGAAAACTGGCCATATCGCCGGACTCCTGCAAGGGTTACCCGACAGTGCCCAGCAGGAAACAATTCTCTCTCTCATGGTTTCGGAGGCCGTTAAAACGTCCGAGATTGAGGGAGAGTTCATACATCGCTCCGATGTCATGTCCTCGATCCGGAACAATCTCGGCCTCAACCTTGCTCATGAAGAGGTCGGGGACAAAAAGGCGCAGGGTGTCGGTGAGCTGATGGTCGCAGTTCGGCAAAGCTTTACAGCCCCTCTTACTGAGACGATGCTGTTCGACTGGCATAGCAGGCTTATGGCTCCCTTCGTCAAACGTCTCATCGTCGGTCAATGGCGAAATCATGAGGACCCGATGCAAATTGTTTCCGGGCCTCTTGGTAAACAGCGCATCCATTTTGAGGCGCCATCCTCTTCCGACGTTCCGAAAGAAATGGCAGGCTTTATCCGCTGGTTCAATGACACCGCGCCTAACGGTAAAAACGTCCTCAAAAGCCCCGCAGTTCGTTCTGCCATTGCGCATCTTTATTTTGAGAGCATCCATCCATTTGAAGACGGTAATGGCCGCATCGGGCGTGCCTTGTCTGAAAAGGCTCTTTCCCAGGGGTTGGGCCGCCCTGTCGTCATGAGCCTGTCAAAGGCCATTGAGTCTAATCGAAAAGCCTACTATGGGGCTTTGAGCGACGCTCAAACCTCCAACGACATTACAGAGTGGATCGCTTATTTCACGCGCACAATTCTGGATGCTCAAAACGATACTGAGCAAACGATAAATGCTGCACTATTCAAAACCAAAATATTCGACAGATATCGTGGGAAGTTGAATGAAAGGCAGATGAGTATCATCAGCTTTATGCTGGAAAACAGCCAAGACGAAAGCACTCATATGCGCACGAAGACATACATGAAAATGACGGGGGCTTCAAAAGCGACAACGGCGCGAGACCTCCAGAACCTCGTTGAACTCGGTATTTTTAGGCAAGCTGGCGAAGGTCGTAATACGCATTACGAAATTGAAGTCATTTGACCAGTTTTATGGATGGTCACTGCTGGCTTTGGATGTTTCTTGAGAATCGTGTGGCAAGTGTGTGGCAAGTGTGTGGCAAGTGTGTGGCGAACGCCACTTAAGTATCTGTAATCATAGATATTTTTATAGCTTCCCAAGCTGTAGGTCGCGAGTTCGAGACTCGTCGCCCGCTCCATAATGAAATCAATGGTTTAACGGTCGTTTTTGATCTTAAATTGGAGCGTTTTGGTGGTTTTTGCCACAAAATTCCACCCGCGCAAATCCGCAGAAATCCGGCATTGCCCGCCGTGAGCTTTTTGGGCTTGTGGCGAATCTGTGGCAAAAACTGCCGGATGAGCTTGGATTTAGGTAGATTACTGAATCTGTCACACCGGTGGCTTAGCGATGAGGCTTTACGAGGCATTATCGTATCGGCTACGATTTTATTGAAGTATTTACCGACCTAATTCATCTCCGCGACGAGCTCATCGAACTTTTTCAACAGGACTGCTTTATTTAGATCTTTTCACTCTCGTAATTGCGTAACCACCACAGCAGCACCGAGTCTCCAGGAGCTTTAATCGCACCACAACAACTATGCGGAGAGTGCTCGCAGCAGGAATTAGCCTAAGAGTGAGGACAGTTGAAATGGAGAAGAATGCAGACTAATTAACGGCAACCACTGATTACTAAAGTACATTTAGGCATCCGGGCATGACTATGTTCGCGGTTTTAGGCACGCTCAGATCGATAAGTTGTTCTACGGAGATTTTGCGCGGTCGATGAGCCGAGAGCATCCTTGCAGTTGATCATCCGAGAAACACGCGGTCTGCCTCCGACACATCCATGATCGTGTGGGAAATCACGCTCAGCACTATGGGCCCACCGTCGCGGGATAGCTTAGGCTCAACTAAAACTGCGAGAGCTATGTCGGGCTGAGGGCCGCACGATGCTGCGATCTACGGGACTGAAACACATATTGTTCTGCGCCAAATCATTGTGCTGCGGCAGGGCTAGCCGCCAATCGAGTCCAGCACCTCTTCGGCCAATTGGCTTCTGTTCACCGGCCGATTTCGGCCATGCCTTTCTCGAAGCCGGCTTTGTAGCCGGCAAAATCATCACAAACCAGCTTGCCATTCCAGGAATCGAGGAAGTTATACAATGCGACGTATATTATGTAACTGCCTGGGAAGCACGATTGCTGTTATATAATTTTGATTAGATAATCATTAATCCTTTGTTTGGTCACGGTTATAATTGATTCTACTGCTTCAGGGAAACTCAACGAGTTTGCTTTTCGCAGATGGACAAAAAATTCACCTTGTGAGTATTTAGAGTCCATGCTGTGAATGAAGTTCTTTACTTCAGATAAAGCCAGGAGTGCTGTGGCCGAGTTCCATCGTTGCATCCCGTGGGCGAGCTCTGATTTATTTCTCCAGGTAACAATGTCTTTGATGATGGAAGGTACCGTTTCAGGAGACAATGCCAGTAATCCTGATACACCTTGAACTGTTGTCGAATTGTGCGAGTAGAGCACTACACCTTTGTGATTCAAATATAGTTTGTTGCTGGCGGATAGTATGCCAATCAGGTAGCACTCGATGGTCCGGATGCAGTGATGCAATGACAAGTTCGAACTACCTTCTCTTTTTGATAATGAGGTTGCCAGAGCTAAATGCAAGCTCGACTGCCAGACTAAAACTTTTCGGTATAAAATCAAGTCGGCGGCTGAGTTGTTAAACACGTCTGCAGCTAAATTTCCATCCGATAAGTGATCTAGCGAGAGTCGTAGTTCATCAAATGCTATTGACTTGGAGGAGTGAAGGTCTCTGGCGTATTTTATAGCATCTCTTATTGTCGTAGATATAATGTGAGAGCTTGACTGTACTACGTGGGGTAATGAGCATGAGCCTATCGCGGTACGAAGCTCTTCAAAGCGGAAAATTGCGCCCAGTGCGATCATTCCTTCTCTGATGATCTCAGAAATATTAGAAGCAGTGTAATCATCGATAGATACTCTCAAATGTTTGGAAGATTGAGGAAACCAGTCAAAGTTGATTTTTCTCAACTGGATCTCTGGGATACTGAGCTGGGAAACTATATTGGTCAAGCTCCATGGTTTTACCTGGGTCAAGCTTGGATTTCCAAATTGAAATCTATATGTCTTTTTTAAAGGCTTGTCTATGTCACATAATATTGCAATGCAGGCCAGGTCAAGATTGGAAAGCGCACACCCGGATATATACGTTGATACCGGTGCAATTCCCAGCGCGATTAATTCAACAGAAAGCTCTTTCCCTGTTTTTTCTGATGATGAAATAATCAGTGTAAGTGAGTCGGCCTTGATCGTATCTAAACAGCAAGAGATTTCAAGCGCCACCTCATCGAGTGGCGCTCCCGGTGTAAATGAGACTTCTAAAAGAGTCACTATTCACCTTCTATTTCAACAGACGAATCAATGGCAATACCGTATTCGTAGTCGAAGGCGCTTCTAAAATCTGCGATTGCAACCTGCACATCTCTGTTGACATGTTTGGCAACCGCTTTGAGAAAATCATTGCTCACTTCATCTTGATTTATCTGCTTGTGGCGTACTGCCTGGAGTTGTCTGTTGTGTTCTTCTTCCAAACTCATAAGTAGCGCGCGCTCTCCATCATCGAGCGTTGCAAATTCAACTCGATATGTTTTCATGAAATACCGTTGCCGGGCATCATGATATTGGTTCATAAATGATCCCGCGCGTTCACACCCCAGACGGTTCAGCCGGTCACGTAGTTTTTCAGAATCTGCGGGAGAAACTGATGCTGCAAAATCCGAGGCAATGGCATCTGTAGCGAAAAGCGTCAATATACAATTGGCAATAGCTGTTTTCGAATCTTCCGTTGGTTTTATATTGATTGCCTCCCAAACCGTATATTGCATGTACTTTTTATGCGGTTTGAACAGTTCCCCATCATCCCGCAATGCATGGTTCAGGATTGGAACGAAGGCTTTAGTCGCGTCAATAGGAGCGATACCAAGATCCTTGCACCGATCCAACACCACGCTCCAGGCTTCTAATATGCCTCGTTGTACGATCGCATATTGCAAAAATGATATTACATTGTCTTTGTTGGATGCCCGTAAAGACTCTTCAAATTCAGCGTAAATATTTTTTGCTGACTCATGATACTTGTCATCATCGATAGGCTTGTATTCAAGAATTTGAGTCAGTGCAGCGGTGTGCTGGGTCGGGTTTCTTGACGCGTCCCGTTCTGTTCTCAATTTAGCTATCTGGGTAGTAAACTGATTTGATAAAGTGTTGAAACCATCCAGACCAAAAAATATCTCCTCTAAACAAGGTACGAAATGTTTTACAACCTGAGCCTCAATAATGCGTTTCTGATTGAGTGAAAAGCGCTCCCACTCTACCTCTCGATTGTCATCGGAATCGTTGTCTTGAGGGTTAAGCTGCTCTTCCACCTCGGAAAGTGCAAGTGCGTAAGCTAACAGCATTGACTTGTTATTTCTGACGGTGCCGCCGGAGAAAATCTTTGTAAGTGCTTTGTCTAGTATGCCGATACTGGTTATGGAGTAAGGTCGTTTTATTATTGTTGATTCTTTCTTGGATTTGATATTCCACTCGATCTGCGCCAGAGCCTCCTCTCCGCGGGTTTTCAGGATCCGATCACAGAACTTTCGACAAATTATTCCGCTGATCGAGGAGTCAGATAGAAGAATATTGAAGTGACCACCAACATGCTGCATTGTGGTGTTGACGTCGACGAAAAGGGTTCTGAACACGGAGTGAACCGTTAACACCTCTTTGTCGCCTAGCATCTCTCTATGGGCTTGAGTACTGTTTGGGGGAAACAAGATACAAACCGGTACACACACGCCTTCTAATAGCTCACTTTTTCGTTCGTAGACGTACCGCAATGCGGCGAGACGGTGTTGACCGTCTATCACCACAAGTTTTGCACCCTGTTCATTACCTTTCGGGCTCCTGATGGAAATTTTTACCGGAGAACGTTGTAATGCTACTTTTTGCATTGTTCCATTTATAAGCAGGCTAGGGGAATAGCTGGCTCCGCTCTCATCTGTAAAAAAATCAAGCTTTATTTGTCTTGGCCACTCACGAGTGACGCTACACTGCGCCGTATCGATAGTAACGACTTCGTCCGGATAGTAGGGCTGCATCTTTCTATCTTGCACCGGTACTACGGCTACAAGAAGAGGCGGAAAGAAAACCGCTCGATCCTTGATTTCCTGGTCCGACCTTTCTGTCGGGTTTAGATAAGGTACTACATCGCGCAAGACACGTTCGTGATCAATGTCTCTTTGCATCAGCAATTCAAAATCTTGTCCGTCCGGGTGTAATTCCTGGGCGAAGCTCAAATCGACTAAGTCTGCTGCTGTGAATGAAGCTTGCACATAGTCGATAGGAAAAGAGTTGCCTGATGAGAAACGGCCAAAGCTACCGATATAACTGATATCGTAAATATTTTCTGAAAACTTTTTCATTTTTGATCTTTATCCATTTGAGTATGGCGGTTTTATCAAAGCATGCAGTAGCGTTTCGAGCGCTCTTACCGGGGGCTTGGCATCAGCTATAGGGTGACAACCATATATTAAGTCATCCCAGCGTAGTCCTAAGCTTCTAATTCGATAGCCAAAACTGTCCCGTTCGCTGCTACTGTGAAAGTTCGATTTATGTTGGAAGTATCGTTGGTTTAACGTTTGTTCCTTAGCCATACCTAAATAAATTGGCGCTGGAACAGTACTCAATGATTCTAACGAATCAAGCAATAGTGGAACGTCCAGAGGGTCGCAGGATTCTAAAAGACGAATCGAACTACTTAATGTTACCTGGCGTGCAGTTACGATGTAGCCTTCGCTTACACCACTGCCTTTCCCGGATTCTCGAAGTGTGCCATCAAGGGAGCGAGACGAAAAAATGCTCTCCAAACGCCCTAGGCGACGCAGCAAGCTAGCTTTGGCTGTGATGAGCGTCGCCGGATCAAAAGGGTGTTTGCCGAGTAACCCTGCTTTCTGCCTGCTGCCTAGGATTACTGAGAAGCTATAGATGCCAGGCGAATGAGGGATGTCGATTTCATCTGAAATCGAGTACCAAAGCATGCTCATGGGTTGACCAAAATGGGTGTGGAAGTTAAATTTAGCACTGAAAACTTCCATGCCAAAAAATGACTTCCAGAAAAATGTCGATAGCTGATGGCTTCACCAGTACTTTCCCAGCCGTGAGGGGAATCCAATCAGGGCGTCCTTGCTATATCGCGATGTGTCCCATGCGCTTGATTCCTAAGATGTTTATCTTCAATGAGGAAGAGGTTCCAGCAGACCTACGTGCTCAGAGGAAGCTTAACCATTCCAGAATCCCGGAAATTGCAGCCTACCTGGTCGATAATGCACGCGATTATACGCTGTCTGCAATCACCGCCTCAATCGACGGTGTGGTTGCTTTTGAACCCTCTGCAGATACCGGCATAGGGCAGAATATTGGCACCCTGTCAATCCATATGGGCGCTCAAATTTTGATCAATGATGGGCAGCACCGTCGAGCGGCTATCGAAGAGGCTATCAAGACTAATCCTGAGATCGGTTACGATAATATACCAGTGCTTTTCTTTATTGACGAAGGGCTCACTCGCAGCCAGCAGATGTTTGCTGACTTGAATAAACACGCAGTTCGTCCAGGTGACTCAATAAGTACTTTGTATGATCACCGTGATTCGATATCAGATCTCGCAAGATATATGGTTAAGAATGTTGAGATCTTCGAAAGAATGACAGAGATGGAGAAGTCGAGCATCTCCAACAGAAGCACAAAACTATTTACTCTTAGTGCGATCAAGAATGCGTCAAAGACGCTTTTGCGTATCAGTAAAGGTCAAGTCGTGTCCAATGATGCAAAAGAGCTCGGAGTTTTGTATTGGGCAACCGTTGCAACGCAGATGCCTGATTGGCTTTTGGCTAAGAAGAAAGAAGTATCGACTGCAGAGCTACGGGAACAATATGTCCATGCACATGCAGTAACTCTTCAAGCGTTGGGGATTATTGGCGCAGAGTTAGTTACTCGTCCGAAGGACGAATGGGTTGCAGTTCTTTCTAAACTTAGAGTTGTCGACTGGTCTAGGTCAAATCCGGACTGGGAAGGCAGAGCATTAAGTCATGGGCGAATCAGCAAAAGCCACGTGAATGTAGCGCTAACTGCTATTTATATTAAAACTATGTTGGGCGTACCACTTTCGAACGCTGAACTTACATTGGAGGGGGGTGTTTAATATGGGTGCTGAAGAGATCTATATATACGACTCTCACGAAGAGCTTGTGTCGTCGATGCATGCTGCCAATCGGCCGGTAGCTGATTTGGTACGAGAAATTCAAAATATATACTTGGCGGACTCCCGGCCTTGGGTCGTTGGGTTCAGTGGCGGTAAAGATTCAACCGTTATTTTATCTTTAACATATATTGCAATTTTTTTGTTGCCGGTGGAGAAGCGGACTAAACACGTTTATGTTGTGTCGTCTGACACATTAGTTGAAACCCCTGTTGTTGTGGATATGATTAAGGCGTCGTTGGCGGCAATTAACGACAGCTCTGCGGCTAATTGCATGCCTATCAGTGCGCATGCGGTGATGCCCAAGATGGATAATACCTTCTGGGTAAACCTGTTAGGTCGAGGTTATCCTGCGCCAACTAGAAGTTTTAGATGGTGTACTGAGCGTATGAAAATTAATCCCGTAAGTGAGTTTATATTAGATAAAGTGGCCTCATTTGGTGAGGTCGTAGTTGTTTTAGGCTCGCGTAGTCAAGAAAGCTCATCTCGAGCACAGGTTATAGCAAAACATAAGATAGACGGTTCGGCATTAAGTAGGCACTCTTCGCTGCCCAACGCCTATACCTACATGCCAATTGAAGCGTGGTCCTCGGATGAAGTTTGGGAGTATCTGATGAGCGCGCCGCGCCCCTGGGGCGGTAGTAATCGGGTATTGTTTGAGCTATACAAGGGGTCCAATGCAGGTGAATGCCCACTTGTAATCGATACTAGTACTCCGTCCTGCGGAAACTCCAGATTTGGATGCTGGACTTGTACAGTTGTTACGCACGACAAGGCAATCGAGGGTCTCATTCAGTCTGGAGATACTTGGATGCAGCCTTTGCTGGATTTTAGGAATTTGCTTCATTTTAGTTCTCTTCCTGAGAACAAAACTAAATATAGGAATCACCGGCGACGGACAGGGAAAGTTACTTTTGCTCGTTCTGAAGATATAGAGAACGACGAGGAGAAGACAGCGAAACATGTCCCTGGACCTTATCTCATGGCCTATAGGCGCGAGTGGTTGCAACGGCTCCTTGAGATTGAGAAAAGTTTAAGGCAGGCTGGTCACAATATTGAGCTTATCACTCGTAGCGAACTTCAATATATAAGGCAGCAGTGGTTGTGTGACCCCAATGAGCCAGACTGGAAGGACTCCGTTCCTAAGATTTTTTCGGACGTATATTCAACTGAAGAGATTAGTTGGATAAAGAATGATGCTGGGGCTTTTACTGCTCCCGACGAGATGCTTTTAGATGAACTTTCTTCTCCTCGAGGAATATCATCATCGATGATTATGCGCCTAATAGATACTGAACTATCATATATGGGGTTGTCGAAGCGATCAGGAATTCTGAATAAAATTGAATCTGTCTTGGATCAAGATTGGGAAGATCTAGAAAGTGTAAGTAAAAGAAAATCCGAACCGCGTAGCTCTACATATTATACTGACGAAGCAAATGCTATGAAAAACTTGATTGAAAGTCTTACTCAATGATTATTGATGAACTAGTACTTCAGGACTTCAGGGTCTTTCGTGGTCAGCACACTTTCGATCTTACTCCACGGGAAATTTTAGGGAAAGAGCGTCCAATAATTTTATTTGGCGGGCTTAATGGCGCTGGTAAAACAACAATTCTAACAGCCCTGAAACTTGCAATATATGGGAGGGGTATACTTGGCAGTGTTTCGTTGACGGACTATCATCAGTATCTGTCAGCTTCTATACATAAGACAGCTGGTAGTTTAGTCAAGCCGCACTACTCGTCGGTCCAGATTACATTTAGGCATGCTCATCATGGGCAGTTTAATGTCTATGAAGTCAAGCGGGACTGGGCGCTTCTTGAGTCGGGAAAAGTAAAGGAGAGCTTGAGAGTCGTATGCGATGGCGACGTAAAGTCGGAGTTGTCATATGAACAGTCCCAAGCGTTTTTAAACGAGCTTATCCCAATTGGTGTGTCTGAACTATTCTTTTTTGATGGCGAGAAAATAAAAGAGCTTGCGGAAGAAACCACGGGTAGTTTGCTTAAAGGCTCTATTGAGAAGTTGTTGGGCCTAGATGTTGTTGCTCGGCTTGACTCAGATCTTTCTGTGCTTATCAGAACTAGATCGGCAAAAGATGCATCAAAAGAGAAATTAAGAGCTATCGAAGCTCTAGAACTTGAGTTGGCTACGTTGAAAACTCTTCTGGCTACACGTCAGAGTGATTTTCAGGCGGTTGATATTTCTTTCAAACAGTTGAATAAAAATATTGAAAAGCTCCAGAAAGAAATCGATGCTCGAGGGGGTGCTTGGAGTATAACAAAAAAGGATGAGACAATAGTCCTTGGTGAGCTTCGCTTAAAGAAGGAGCATTTTGAAGCAGCACTTCGAGAAGTAGTTTCATCCACCTTGCCCCTAGCAATTACAAAAGAACTGGGGAGTAAACTTCTTTTCGCGCTTGAATTTGAACGCAAGTTGAAATTGGATCTGAAGCTCGGAGGTATGATCGCAGCCAAGCGCAATGATTTCGTCAGTAAAGTAGATGCGTTTTCTAATCAGCAGGATCTTATAAGTATTTTTGATTCTCTTTTTTCTGATTTGATTTTTAGCGAAAAAGGTTCACTGATCCATGACTTGTCAGATACTCAGGTTGCAAGTATCAGTCAACGCTTGGAGAGTTCAGGAAAGCATCAATTAAATAAGGCTGAGGCACTAATTACCCAGTTGGATGATATTGAAGAACAAATTGACTCTATAGGTGTCAATTTGAGTCGAGCACCAGATGATGAAGTAATTAAGCCACTGACTTCAAGACTCCAATCTATTTCAGTTGAGCTTGGGGAGGCAAAGGCATACCGCTCTCAGTTGGCGGGTGAGCTTCGTCAATTAGTTAATAGCATTTTGGATGTAAGTAGGAAACTTGACCGTTTATATAGCGAGATGACAGAGTCTTCTAATAAAAATCGTTTATTTGAGTTGGCGGAAAGCTCCAGGCTAATCTTAAAAGAGTTTATTAAACGGACTTCTGAGCGAAAAATTCGGGAATTGGAAAGTCAATTTGAGAAAGCGTTGCACAAACTATCTAGGAAAAATCAGGATAGTTTATCAATATCCATTGATGAGAAAAGCTATAACGTGACGCTTCGTGATGCATCTGGTGTTGAGATTAACAAGAATGAATTGTCTGCAGGTGAGAAGCAAATTTATGCAATTGCCTTGCTTGAGGGATTAGCTAGAACATCTGGCAGGAATCTTCCTGTCATAATTGATACTCCGTTAGGACGCCTAGATTCCTATCATAGAAAAAATATTGTCGATCATTATTTTCCTCAAGCCAGCCATCAAGTTTTAATTTTGTCCACAGATACTGAAATTGACCCCTCTTTTTATAGTGATCTGGATAGTAGTATTTCACATACGTATTATCTTGATTTCGATCATGTGTCGGGTTCAACCAAAGTTCATGATGGATATTTTGAGCGTGTCGGAGACGGTAATGAATTTTCCAAATAGACTTAGAGTGTCTGTCGCGGCGACCGATAAGCTAAAATACTTAAAGAGCAAGACAGGGGTTACGCCGAATATTCTTTGTCGATTTGCGATAAGTTTGGCGCTTCGGGACTCTATTAATGTAGATGACTCTTCGGGTCTTGAGTTGAGTGGCCAAGAGTTTAATTCGTCTACGTTATTTGGAGAGAACACTGATGTTTATTTTTGTCTGGTTTCTCAATACATTAACGATAATGGATTAGAGCCTGATTTTGGCAAAATTATAGGGTCTCTTGTAGAGGTTGGTCTTCACAAGATGGGACATGTTAAGTCTATAAAAGAATTGGCTTTGATTGCTTGTAAGTAGTCTTAATTAGTTGCGGCTGATCACTTGCGGAATTGTGATTTCATGCGAGTGATCAGTTTCTTTAATCCGAGTCTCAACGATGAGCGCTTTTTTTCACTGCCCTGAGTAGTCGCAGTTAACCGCTGATCAAAAGCTTTCTCTAGTGTGACTGGCTTCCTCAGGCCGTAAAGTAGATGCTTGGAGTTAGCCATACATTTGTTCAGTTAAACTCAATGGGACGGTTTGTCAGAAGCTATAGGCCAACTCCATACTGAAAGCGATTAGCGGTACCGCCCCGCAGCCGTGGATCGTATCACCGCTAGGTGTGAATCCCCAAATTCACGTGTAGCTTACGGGGTCATCAATGACAGCAGAGGCAACAACAATTGACCAATAATCAGTTTAAGCTTCTGGTGAAACTCATAAGGGGTAATAGCGAGAGCCCTGCAACCAAAGCCGCTCATCTGGTCTTGGTGGAAGGGGTAAAACAGGGGGAAGCTGCGAAGATCACGGGCGCATCTCCGTCAAATGTGCACGATGCGTTGGTGCGATATTCTCATGTACATCAGCAGATTCTGGAAGCTTACGAACTGAATGTGGATTCTGACAATTGTAATTACTTGCCTAGGGGAGTAGCTTTGTTTGATGAGGAGCGGATTCCCGCTTCTGCTACTCAAAGGGCAAAAGTAATGAAAATTGAACTCAAAGTTGATTGGCACCCCAGCGGACGCCGAACGCTCAAAGAGCGCAGCGAGGGGGCGCGGATGTGGAAAGACTGCCTCTCGCCTGCTGGGCTGTTTGCAAATCAGGACCCGCAGGACTTCTACGCCAAGGTTCAACAGTACATCGACACCCTGCTCGCTAATAATGCACTAGTCGAATTTAACGACTCCGCGACAAAGCCAGCTAGCTCTATGGGTATGGAAATCAAAACTAGACAATTGGTACTGACGCTCCAGAACCTCGACTTTGACAAACTGTCTCAGCATCCAGAACCCTTGGTCGTGGATACCATTTCGACGCTGCTCCAGGCCAACTACCCGAATGTGTATCACGAGGAGGTTTCCTGGCTCGCGTATCGGGAGCAAATCCAAGTCGCTCATGCTCGAAAGGTCTATGGTAGCGCGTCTCAAGCGCAAATTGCCTTGCAATGGGGGAGATCAGCTCTGAATGGTACGCTGGTTGTGAGCTTTGATAGGACCTACGGCCTTAGTATCCAGGAATGACGAGAACAGAAGCGTGCCGGTCGCGGGTCAAGTGCACTATAGCGCAGACGCGATGGTGTCCCTGATTGCGGAGCGCCTAGACAATGCGCTCAATGTGCTGTCGATCCTGTGCTTGTGGCGCGACAGTGCGGATCGTGAGCGCGCAGCCCTAACGTCTGGAACGGAGTCGGGACGTTCACATACTGATTACCGCACAGCAACTTGCTGGCCTGGGCGCGGATTGCGTCAGGGAGGACTAACGTTGCCAATGGATCGCTGGGTGGTTGACGCCCGCTCATACCCATTGCCAGCAAAGGTTGGCCGGCAGAACGCGGCCCAGGTCGTGATCTTTCACTTCAAATTCCAGCCAACCGCCGTCCGGATCGTTGCGCCCATCGATGATCGGACCGTGCAGAAACCTCCCGTCAGGCAGCACGACACGCAGCGCGTTGGCGTCCTTTGGGCCCTGCAGGTAGCGGCCGTACTCCATCCGAGCGATGCGGGGGCCGGCGTTGCTCAACACCACCAGCAGTTCCAGGGTGGTCAATTCATTGGGCTCCTGGCCCATGTACAGCGCCATGACGGTCACGGTGGCCGGGCCTTCGTAGGCGTAGGGCATGGCTGGATTTCCTTTTCGGGGAAGTGGCGATCCGTGCGGCAAACCAGAGAGCCGGGTCTGGGTTGACCAGCTCTGAGGGGTATGGTTTCCGCGCCGCAAAAAACAGGCCCCCGCACCGGATCAAAGTGTAGGGGCCTTTTCACCTACATGGTGCCGTGATTTTGCCTGAACATTGCTAAAGAGAGATCGACTGCTTTAATAGGATCTGCGGTACCAACCGAAGCGACGCAGCGTGGCCATCCGGCTCTGAGTACGTTGTTGAGCCAACGTGAATAGACAGCGGACCAATCACAGGAAAGTGTCAATGATTGATGAATCAAAAATCCGGGAACGAGCTTATGCGCTGTGGGAAAAGGATGCATGCCCTGAAGGAGCTGCACTCTTCTATTGGCGTCTCGCCCAAGATCAGCTCGCTGCTGAACTGCGGTCATTCAAAACCGTCCCCCTGATGCAGGCTCTGGAGCAACGAAAAGCGGCGTCGCTCAATCGATACCCGCACAGCAGGTCACTTGGACCAGCGAAAAACCTGCTGAAAGACCGGCCGGCAGAAAACGAAGACTTGCACAAGGCGGCACTTCTGGGCCGTTCGTAATAGGCTCGCTGACCAAAACCGGCCCCAGAGCCTGACCGATCCGGATCTGCCGGAGGGAGCACGCAGGATGCAAATACGAGCTGCTCACGGTCAGCCTTCCAGAGCGACCTGTAACCACTCTCTCAGCGCACGAATTTTCGGTAACTGCGCCCGTTGTGACGGATAAATCAAAAAGTAAGAAATGCCCTGATCGAGTTCGATATCGAACGGCGCGACAAGTACGCCATCGTTCAGGCTTTCGCGCACCAGATTCAGATCACCCAGTGCGACACCATGCCCGCGCGTCGCCGCCGATAGCGCCAGGTCCAGAGTATCGAACGACTGGCCCCGATGAGACGCAATGCCCTCTACGCCAGCTGCTTCCAGCCAGCGACTCCAACCCTGTATTGGGAAGCAATGCAGCAATGGCAGATGCTTCAGATCGGCAGGCTCGGTGAGACGCTTTGCCAATTCTGCCGAACAAACCGGAGTCAGTCGTTCCGGCATCAAGGGGATGGCCTCGACGTCCTTCCAGTCCCCTCGACCTTGAATGATCGCGGCGTCAATGTCGCTGTCTTCAAAACGCGGCTCCCACGCATCGTAGGTCGTCACTCGCACGTCCATATCCGGCATCACCGTGCGCAGCCCCGGCAACAGCGGCAGGAACCAGCGCGTCGCCAGAGTGGGTGGCATGCGCAAGGTCAGCACCTGGCCGGCGTTACGCAGGCTGTTGCACATGGTGGTCAGGCGTGCAAAGGCGTCATCGACCACGGGTAGCAGCGCTTCGGCTTCAGGGGTCAGGCGCAGGCCGGTCTTATGGCGGATAAACAGCATGACCCCCAAATGTTCCTCAAGCTGTTGCACCTGACGGCTGATCGCACTCTGGGTGACGAACAGTTCCTTGGCGGCGCGGCTGAACGTGCCACATCGCGCCGCCGCGGCGAAGACTTCCAGCGCATGCAGCGGCGGCAAGCGACGGTTGAAGGCAGGGCTGTTTAATGCATGATCTGGAAGCATGGATTGCATGAGAATTTACCGCGTTTACTCTAATAACTATAGAGATTAGCTTAGTCATGCCGGCTCACATAGTGTTCTTTGAAGCATGGATGAGATTGATCGGCACCTCTTTCCATTTACTGGAGTCGCCACGCGATGAAGATCAAAAGCATCAAAGCCACGCCAATCAATCTACCGCTGGACGCACCCTACGTCTGGGTCTTCGGTGAACTGCCAGGCTTTTCCACGACCATCATTGAAGTCGAAACCGAGGACGGTCTGGTCGGCTTGGGGGAGGCACCCTCGTGGCACGCTGCGGCGATCATTCGCGATCAAATCGCACCGAAATTGGTTGGCCATGATGCCTTTGACATTGCCGGAGCCGAGTTCCTCTGCCTGCCTTACTTCGCCGGTGTCCAGAGTATCAACGACAATGCGCGCATCATGGCGTTTGGTGCGGTGGAAATGGCGCTGTGGGACCTGCGGGGCAAGGCCTGGAAGCAACCGCTGTATCAGCTGCTGGGCGGTGCCGTGCGCAAGGACATTCCGTTCACCGACTACTTTTCCCTCCGCAACGATGGCCCGTTGCAACGGGACGGCACCCGGGTGCGCGGCGAGCAGACCCCGGAAGCGGTGGCCGATTACTGCGTGATGCTCAACGAGACCTACGGTACGACCTTCTTCGAGGGCAAGTTTTCCACCCACGATCCGAAAGTGTCCCTGCGCATGCTTGAGCTGATCCGCCAGCGCCTGGGGGATGACGTGATGCTGCGTATCGATTCGAACCAGGCCTACTCGTTGGCCACGGCGCGTCGGCTGATTCGTCCGCTGGAAGAACTTGGCGTGCGCAACTGGGAAGACCCGGTCTCGACCATCGAAGAAATGGTCGAACTACGCCGCCATTGCTCGATTCCGTTTTCCACTCACAACACCGACATTGCCCGAGCGATGGTGCTCAAGGTGCCCGACGCGATTGTCGGCAACCCAGCGGCCCTAGGCGGTATTGGCCGGCTGCTGCGATTTATCGGCGCTTGCGAGCATGCCGGTATCGATTTCTGGTGCTACAGCGGCGATTCGGGTGTGGGCAGTGCGGTGTACCTGCATTTGTGCGCAGCGTTGGGCTGGATTCGCGAGCCGAACCAGTCGCTGTTCCGTATGCAGGTCACAGACGTGATTGAAGAGGGCCCATTCGTACCGCGCAACAACACCGTGCGGGTGCCCGAAGGCCACGGGCTGGGAGTGACCCTGTCTCAGGAGCGCCTGGCGCTTGGCCATAAACACTTCCTCGAACATGGCCCGATGAATAAATACCACTATGCGCAAAAGCCCGGCACGTTCCGTCGCCTGCCGCTCGCCTGATCTTTTTTGGAGGCAAAGCCATGAATCAGAATGTAATCGATCATGCCTACGCGCTGTTGTCCAAGCGGCGCCAGGACTGGGGGCTGGACCAGCCCTTTTATGTGGATCAGGATTTTTTCGAACTGGAAATGCAGTTGTTTTTTCGCCGTCAGTGGCTGTTCGCGGCCATGACCTGCGAAATCCCCAAGCACGGTGACTGGCTGCGGGTGGACGTGGGGCGTGACTCGGTGATTGTCATTCGTGGCCAGGACGGCGAAGTCAATGCGTTCCATAACACCTGTCGCCATCGTGGCTCGCGGATTTGTCTGGAGGAGCGCGGCAGCACCAAGCGGCTGGTCTGCCCGTATCACCAATGGTCATACGACCTGCAAGGACAACTGACCGGTACACGCTTGATGGGCGATGACTTCGATCGTGCCGACTTCCAGCTGACACAGGTAGGGGTAGGGGTTGTCGGTGGCTATATCTTCATTAATTTCGCGGATGAGCCGAACGACTTCGAACCGTTTCGCCAGGACGTCGAACCCTATCTGCTGCCTCATGGACTGGACGATGCCAAGGTGGCCTACACCCAGACACTGGTGGAAAAGGCCAATTGGAAACTGGTGATTGAGAACAACCGCGAGTGCTATCACTGCGTGGGTTCACACCCGGAACTTATGCACATCATCACCGAGTTCGACGATCCGAATGACCCGCGCATCAAGCCGGAATACAAAGCGTTGGTCGAACGCAAGGCGGCGGACTGGGACCGACTGGGCATTCCGCATGCCCACACCCAAGGCAGCGAGCGTTACCGCGCGGTACGCCTACCGTTCACCGATGGTCGTGTGTCGATGACCGTGGATGGGAAATCGGGGTGCTCGCGCTTGTTGGGAAACTTGACGGATCCCGACTTGGGCTCGGTACGCCTGATGAGCCTGCCCAACACATGGAACCATATTCAGGCGGACCACGCGGTGACCTTCCGAGTATTGCCGATCGGACCGGAAGAAACCTTGGTGACCACCCACTGGCTGGTACACAAGGACGCTCAGGAGGGCGTGGATTATCAGGTCGACCGGCTCAAGGAGATCTGGGCCGCCACCAATGACCAAGATCGCTTTCTGGCGGAAAACAATCAACTGGGGATTCGCGGCAGCGCCTATCGCCCCGGCCCGTACTCCGAGTTTATCGAAGGCGGCACCCGCGACTTCATCCGCTGGTACGCCGATCAAATGCTTGCCGAGCTGGCACCGCTGGCTCAAACCCAACTTATTCATCGGGAGACCGTCGCATGACCGCCACTCTTATTGTCAGCCTGGCCGAAATTGAAAAACGCGCCGCCAGCGCGCTGGTGGCCAGCCATGTCAGCCCCGAGAATGCTCGGGCCGTGGCGCGCTCGATTGCGTTTGCCGAGCGTGATGGTCAGCAGATTGTGGGCTTGTCTTATTTACCGACCTATTGCGACCACGCCGCTTGCGGCAAGGTCGATGGTGCAGCGCGACCAAGCGCTGAGGTGCTGGCTCCTTCATTGATCCGCGTCGATGCGTGCACCGGATTCGCCCACCCGGCGTTGGCCCTGGGTCTGCCGTTGCTGGTTGAGGCCGCACGGCGCCAAGGCATGGCGGCGCTTGCGGTGGGGCAGTCTTACGCGTGTGGTTCGCTGGGTTATTTTGTCGAAGAACTGGCAGAGCAAGGGCTGGTCGCCTTGATGGTTGCCAATGCCTCGCCTTCGATAGCGCCCCATGGCGGCAAGACTGCGTTTTTTGGCACCAACCCGTTGGCATTTGCGACCCCGCGGGCAGGGCGGCCGCCGCTGGTGATTGATCAATCCTCAAGTGTGGTGGCTAAGGTGGCGGTGATCGATGCGCACCGTCGTGGCATCGCGTTGCCGGCAGGTTGGGCGCTGGACGTCGACGGTCAGCCGACCACCGATGCTGACGCGGCAATGGCCGGCAGCCTGAGCCCGATTGGTGGCTACAAAGGCGCCGGCCTGGCCTTGCTGATCGACATCCTTGCCGGTGGCTTGAGCGGTTCCAACTTTTCGTTTGAGGCGTCTTCTTTCGGAGATTGCGAAGGTGGGCCACCTCGAACCGGGCAACTGCTCATCGCTTTCGATCCCGCAGCTTTTGGCGGGGCGGCATTCGTGGCGCGGATTGAAGCGCTGTTCGGCGCGCTACAAGCCGAACCGCAAGTACGCCTGCCTGGTGATCGCCGACTTCAGGCACGCCAAGGCAATGAGAACGGTATCGAAGTGCCCCTGGAACTCTGGGATTTGATCGGACGGTATGCCGATCAAGGACCACCCGTTGCGCGCGCCGGAGGTGCCCAATGAGCCTGGTTCTGCTTGACCAAACCTTGAGTGCCGCGCAAGTGGCCGAAGTGGCCATTAAACAAGCGGTATTGGAATTGTCGAACGCCGCAAAAGCGCGCATTGCAAACGCCCACTCCATCGTGCGAAGCGTGGTGGATAACAACCTGCGTGCCTACGGCGTCAACACCGGGGTCGGTGCACTGTCCGACACGGTGGTGCCAAAGGCGCAGCAAAGCGCCTTGTCGCGCAACATTTTAATGAGTCATGCCGTGGGGGTTGGCAGGCCACTGGGCGTTAGCGAAACACGGGCGATTATGGCCGCCGCCGTCAACAACTATGCCCACGGTTATTCTGGATTGCGACTGGTGGTGGTCGAACGTCTGGTCATGCTGCTCAACGCCGGTTGCACCCCACAAGTTCCGCGTCACGGATCGGTGGGTTATATCAGTCACATGGCACACATCGGCTTACTGTTGATCGGACAGGGCCAGTGCCTGCTCGATGGCGTGCGGATGCCCGCTGCAGTTGCGCTGGATCGGCTGGGGATCAAACCACTGGTGCTGGAAGCGAAGGAGGGCTTGTGCTTGGTGAACGGTTCGCCCTGTGTCACGGGGCTCGGCAGTTTGTTGCTGGAGCGCACCCGACAACTGATGGACTGGGCTGACACCATTGCAGCGCTGAGCTTTGAAACCCAGCGCTGCCAGATCCGTGCATTGCATCCAGTGTCCATGGCGTTGCGCACATCACCCGGACTGATGCAGGTCAGTCAACGCTTGAACACATTGCTCGCCGGTTCCGGCATTTTACTTGCCGCCAACGGGCGCAAGACCCAAGACCCGTTGAGTCTGCGCAGCATTCCTCAAGTGCATGGTGCGGTGCGCGATGTGTGGGCCCAGGCGTTAACAGTGGTTGAGCGCGAATTAGCCAGTGTCACCGACAATCCGGTGGTGTGCGGCAGCCCTGAAGCGCCCGAGATTTACTCTCAGGCCCACGCAGTGGGCGCGGGAATTGGACTGGCCATGGATCAGATCGCCGTTGCGACGGCGCAATTGGGGGCTATTTGCGAACGTCGCATCGATCGCCTGGTGAATCCGTTGGTTAGTGGATTACCCCCATTCCTGGCGGGCAGCAGCGGTGTTGAGTCAGGGTTCATGATCGCGCAATACACGGCTGCGTCATTGGTGGCACAAAACCGCCGTCTCGCGGCGCCCGCCAGTCTCGATGGTGGCGTCACCTCCGGATTACAAGAAGACATCTTGTGCCATGCGACACCGGCTGCGTTGAAAGCCCACGAGATACTCGACAACCTTGAAAATCTTTTGGCCATTGAACTGTTGGCCGCTTGCCAGTGTTACGACTTGTTGGAGGCAGACCTGAAACCGGCACCCCTGACGCTGGCGATTTATCATGCGGTACGCACGCGCGTGACGCGTTATGCCGATGACCGTCCGCTGGGCGAAGACATTGCCGCGCTCAGTCGACTCATTGCGCGCTATGCACCCGACGACACGCTTTTTCTTTGCAGGGTGCAATGAACACCAGTGAGTGGGGCTCGCGGCAGGGTAACTAGATAACGGTGCATAATCATGTTTGAAGTAATCGTCGTACAAAAGCGCAACGAGGCCGAAGGCGTTTGCAGCTTTGAGCTGTGTCGTGAGGACGGGCAACCCTTGCCGGTCTTCACGGCGGGCGCACACATCGATGTGCGAGTGAACGCGGATATCACTCGCCAATATTCCCTGTGCAACAGCCCCTTGGAGCGCGATCGCTATTTGATTGCCGTGTTATACGAACCGCAGTCGCGAGGCGGGTCACGAGGCATGCACGAAAATATTGGCGTCGGTGTTCGATTGTCCATCAGTGCGCCGAAAAATCACTTTCCGTTAAAAGTAGGGGCTCGCAGATCGGTATTGCTGGGTGGCGGTATCGGTATTACGCCAATGCTCGCGATGGCCTTTCAACTCGCCCACGAAGGTAGCGAGTTTGTACTGCACTACTGCGTGCGTGAGCCGCAACGCGCGGCATTTCTTCAACACATTGCTGCGTCTGGTTTTGCCGATTATGTGCGCCTACATTTTGACAGTGGCGAGCGGGAACAATTGTTGGACGTGAATCATGTGTTGGCTGCGCCTTGTGCGGATACGCACCTCTATGTCTGCGGCCCGAAGGGTTTCATGGACTATGTAATAAACGCAGCGCATGGACTCGGTTGGCCGACTGAACAGATTCACCGTGAGTATTTTGCGGTGTCTAGCGTAGAGCACGATGTCGATCAGGCATTCGAAGTCGAGCTGGCAGAGTCAGGATTGGTCCTTCAAGTACCCGCGGACAAGAGCGTGCTCGACATACTGTGTGCCGTCGGTATCGAACTGCCTTCTTCTTGCAAGCAGGGCGTTTGCGGCGCCTGCTTGACGTCGGTTATCGAGGGCATCCCGGATCATCGGGATGTCTTCATGAGCGACAAAGAGCACGCGTTGAACGACCAATTCACGCCGTGTTGTTCCCGCTCGAAAACACGACGATTGGTATTGGCGCTTTAGCTAACCGTCATCCGGATTCACCTCGTCCCGGCTTTGCTATGAACGAGGTATAGCAAGCCGGAGGATATTGGGGTGACGCGGGAATCCTCATCTGACACACGACTAAGTCAGACTGCTATCAAAGATTTACCACGAGTACTCATATATGGACTGTTGGCAAAGCGGCGTAGGCCGCGACAGACCGCCTTTGCTTATTGTCATCCCGAGTGCGAACCTAACAAAAAGCAGGGCACTCCAAAATGTCTACCGTCCGAGCAATGCCCCCTTGCGGACCAAATGGAGGGGCATAAATGCCCTCGCAATCGGGAGTGTTCACCGTAAGTCACGCAAGCATCTGCTTTGAGAAGCAAGAACAACCATGACCTCATGGGCGCAAAGCCCTTGAGATCATCACGCGGTGGATATTTTCCAGCGAGGCCAGGGCATTCTGATGCTCCAGGTTTTCCCGATCACCGCGTACTGCGACATTGAAGACCTCCCGGTACAGCACGCGCAGTTCGCCTTCAGATTTTGCGGCCAGTTCAAAGATCGTTATCAGTTTCATTTCAAGTCTCCTACGTCTTTCGGCCACCCTTCGCGGCCTTGTCACGCTGTGCCAGCACAGGCGTCGGCCACGCAGCACCCCATCTGGGCCGTAACGCGAGAGAAGGAGTCATTTATGACTTGCGGCAGGAGGAGACGACGGCAGTGCTACAGCTCAAACCAAAGGGCGCGAGGTATGCCGTGAGGTCGAAAGAGAAATGAACGCTCTGGTAGCGACATCAGAACCGGGATAAATATTGGCAAAATCTGACGGCTGCTCCCGCAGACAGGGCTCTATGCGCTTGGTGTGCACCGGGCCAATGGAAAGCCTTGTCCCGGCTATCCCGCGACGATCCCTTTCGCTAAAGAAGGCAAAGCGACTCAAGGGCGCTGCCTCGGGCGCAACGAAAAGGTACTGTTTCGCCACGATGAGGGTTTTTCGACCTTGCGATGAGGCTTTTCATAGAAGTGAGGCCTTATGCCATCAATGCTTCGCCATTTTCTCAGGCGTCGCGTAACCTGCTCTGAAGTCATACAGGAATGAGGAAGGATACTTATGAGCAACGACTGGTTTAGCGAGCTTTTGAAGAAAATAAATGAGGCTGCCCCGAAGTCTATAAAAGATATTAATGCCCTTTACGATTACAAGGATGAGCATCCGAAAGGGCATAAAGACTCACAATTTATCGCGTGCGGACAGTGCAATGGATATAACGAACTCCAATATATATACGACAAAAAGTTAGAGCCTCATATTTTAAAAGGGGCCTTCACGGAATCTGCCGCTATTAAAGCATTGTCCGAGTGTTGTACTGAACTAAAAAATCCGAGAAGCAGAGAGAGCTTTTATAGAAGGCTTTCGCAAAAACTTTTGGTGATGATCAAATAACTATGTGACAAAAACTATAATCAGCCAAGGGTCACCTTCCATACGTTCGAGTGTGGGAGGTGACCCTTGAAAAAGTCCCTGATAAGGGCCATCAGTGCACGCTCTCATCCGATTTGAGCAGTTCAACAATCGCCTTATCCATTATTTCCGCGTTGAACCTCAGATCGCCAACACGAACCCTAAGCTTCATCGCCGTCTCTGTTGCGCCTTCCTTTTCCAGCCAGGCCGCGATCTCCTCGAAGGCCTCACCGATCATCATCTGATTCAATTGAAGGCTAGCCAGCGTAACCAGAAATAGTTTTGGGTGGGCCGTAGCTCATTCCTCAATGAGTGTGTTGGGCGCACAGAAAACAGAAAGCCCGCACACGGCGGGCTTTCTATCGAAGGGGCGCTAGTCCGTTAGCTGATAGGAGTGTAGGCCAATGAAGACAGGTTGCGGGAATCTCGACGGATTTTTTCGGTTTGTATGCAGCGATGAGCGGCTAAGACGCTGCTACGCTTGATCCATGCGCATGGGGAGACGATAGCTTGCGCTAAGGGCCTCAGCGGATGTGAGCCGGATGTCTGTCCCATGGATAGATGGCAATCGCCGCACGCAAAAGAGGGATCACCATGAGGCTGTTCCGCTCTCCTGGTGCCAACGGAATCAGCTTAAGTAAAACGAGGGAGAATTTCTTGCTGTATGGAGCCATAAAAAATGGTTTTATACAAAGCGTTCGCCCCCCTTCAGATGCCGAGGAACCGTAAACGATTCATAGAGGGCGGAATGATCAATGGCAGTCCAAATCAAAAGACTACAAAGAGCTAAAATGACATGAGCTTATCATTAATTCCATTTTCTTTTGTCTGCGAGCAGGTCGAAATTTTCTGGAGAGATGCGCTTTAGGGTTATGAACATAGTTTGTTTTCTTGGTCTTATATTGTTGAAATGGCTAACCACTTCAGCAAAAGCCGCATTGCCGCGAGAAGTCTCGCCAACCAAGGCGGGAACTCAGTAAAAGGTGCACCTGTCCAAGAATTTGGCAATACTTATGGCGTTAGCAAAATACTTAGCATGATGGCAGTCTGATTAACCATAATTACATCAGTGATAAGTTATATTTACATACCTCTGCAAGTCGGCCTTACTCGCGCCGGAGAGTTAGGAAAGTTTATTAAATCCTGCTAGGTGGAGCAAGAAGTAGAGGTCTACTCCTCGCTCAACATTTGAGCCTTAATTTCGTGACTCTAGTTGTGGGAAGATACGCTATAGCCAATCTAAGCGAGCCAAGATTTAAGGCTTGTAAAGTTTGCAGCTGTCGGTGAAATTAATTAACAATAACTTTCTCGCGCACCTTGACGATTTTCATCGAGTTGGTACCCCCTAGTGCCGCCCCAGGCTTACCTGATGTGACGACTATCAAATCACCCGGCTTTACAACTCCTCGGCTAATCAGTAAATTCTCGACGCCTGCAATCACTTCATCGTGATTAGTCCAGGACTCTGCGACGAGAGGTTCAACATTCTGGAACAGTGTCATCCAGCGGGCAGTTGCGACTGATCGAGTCAGTCCATAGATCGGAATAGAGGAGGTATGTCTGCTCATCCACAGTGGCGCAGCTCCAGACTCCGTCAAGGCAATAATAGCGGACGCCCGTAAGCGATAGGCAGCAAAGACGGCGCTGACTGCGGTTGCCTCATCGATCTTATCCAGATCTCGCATTAGAAGGTCGGTGTCGGGAAGACTGATCCGCAGCTTTATCGCCTCCTCGCAAATATTGACAATTGATTCAATGGTTTGCACTGGGTAACGGCCTGTGGCACTTTCAGCGGACAACATTACCGCATCGCTCCCGTCCAGTACGGCGTTGGCTACATCGGAGACTTCGGCGCGGGTTGGAATCGAATTGGTCACCATCGATTCCATCATTTGTGTCGCAGTAATGGTTAGACGATTAGAGGCCCTGGCCATCTTGATCATCATTTTTTGTAATGCAGGGACTGCGGCGAGACCGACCTCCACGCCTAGGTCACCACGTGCGACCATGATTCCATCAGAAGCCTCAATGATCTCTTGAAGTGCAGGAATGGCTTCAGCGCGTTCAATTTTCGCGATCAGTTTGGGGCGCGCAGTTTCGCTCTTGCAAAACTTTTCAACTAGTGCTCGCGCCTGCTCCATATCCGATGCAGCTTTAGGGAAGGAAACTGCAATTAGATCGGCTCCAAGCTCAAGGGCCACTTCAAGGTCGCTAATATCTTTCGACGTAAGCGCTGGTGCAGAGAGTCCGCCACCTTGTCGATTGATTCCCTTGTTATTTGACAGCTCACCGCCGATTCGTACCGTAGTGTGAATTTCGTTATCTGCAACAGATTGGACATTCAGTACGATTGCACCATCGTTCAGCACTAGAACGTCCCCGCTGGAAACCTCATCAACAAGTTGGGGGTAGTCCAACGACACACGCTCAACGCTGCCTGCGACGGGGTATGCGCACAGAATAAATTGGTCGCTTGGTTTAAGTGTTACTCGACCATCAGCAAACTTACCAACGCGAATTTTTGGCCCTTGAAGGTCAGCCATGATGGCGACCTCACGGCCTGCACACGCAGAGATTTCGCGAATCATAATTGCATTGCGACGATGATCATCAGCAGTGCCGTGTGAGAAATTCAAGCGAGCCACATCAAGGCCTGCAAGCAACATTTTTGAAAACACCTCGGGCGATGCGGACGCCGGCCCGATAGTAGCGACAATTTTTGTCTTACGGTGCATTGCGAAACCCCAAATTTTTTGTGGAAGTTAACTGCTCAACGCTAAGCACACGGCAAACCCTTGTAAAAATTTTAAGTTGCGATGGTGCAATATTTCATGTCGACACCAGGTAGATCTCCAAGATTTATCTATTAATCGTCTCTTGGCGACCGGCGCAGGCCATGCTTGGGTAAGAAATCAGGTTCGCATATAAACCATGCAAGCAAGAGAGTGGCGGCATGGGCCAATTTAGAAGGCTTGCAAGAACTTAAGGCTGATGCAGCAAAGTCTTGTTGAGAGGAGGGATGACTTTCAGGGAAATGCCGCAGTTTTAGCTGCGGCATTTATTCTCAACCCTGGTGAGGAATGTCCCAAAGATTTAGCTTAGTTCCAACACCTTTGGCTTGCGCGTTCTGCAGCACCTCGTAGCCCCAGCTGATGTCAAAGACAGACATGCCGCAGGCGATGAAAATGACGCGATCAGATGCACAGGTACGGCCAGCTTTTTTACCATTGACGACATCCCCCAGACCGGTGGATTCAGTCAGGATTGGTAGCTTGCCGGCGTCGATGAGCCGATACAGAGGGCCGCCAATCACGCCACTGTAGTAGCCTTCCTTGTTTCCCGAACCGATCGCGTCTTCCACGTAGGCTTCGTGCAGCTTCGTATGGTCATAGACAATGCGCGCGCTTGTCAGGAAGGATTCATCGGTATTGACCGGCCCCGAAACCAGGATGGTGGCACCAGCCTTGATCCATTCGTCCTTGAAGAATAGCGGCTTTAGACGGGAGGCAGCTACAGTAACGACATCAGCGTCACGGAAACCCGTTTCAGTGTCGTCCGTAGCGCTAGCCTTAATGTTATAGGTTTCGGTAATCCAGGCCGCCAGCTCATTGGCCTTATCGAGGAACAGATCGAAACATACGACCTCTTCAATGGACTTCAGCTTTGTAATTATTGACGAGAAGCAAGCTTTGTTGATCGGGCCACATCCGACAACAGACATTTTCTTGCTGTTGGGATTTGCCAGATGCTTGGCGCCCACACCTGGTACTGCGCCGGTGCGAGCAGCACTCAGCAGGTTGGCTGACATCAGCGCAAGCGGGGCGCCTGTATCCTTGTCATTCAGCATCATGGTCAAAATGGAACGCGGCAGGCCTTTTTCCATGTTGGCGTGGTTGGAGCCATACCATTTATTGCCACAGACATCGAATCGTCCACCCAAGTACCCTGGCATCGCAGCAAAGCGACGATCAGGCCCCGCCACAGGCATGTTGGGGAAATTCGTTTCCTTCGGGAAAACGATGTTCAAACCGTGACTGTTGTGGTTGGCCCCGCCCATGAGGTAGTCGCCTTTGCCCAAGAGGCCGAACGTTTCTTCACAAACGTCCACGCAACGTTCGGCATCCAGCACGCCAGCGGCAACCATGTCGGCTTCAGACAGATAAGTAAAATCGATTTTCGGGGACATACATTTCTCTCGTTGTTGTTAGAGGGGCCAGCGGTTAGAAGCGCAGCAGCGGTTTGATGTCAAAAAGGCGACAGCCTTTGTTGCGAGCGTTTGCGCGCATGAGGAAATTGAGTTTTTCGATGCGCTCGCCAGAGCGCGGGGCGCCGTTTTTCTGGAAAGGGACTTGCAAGCCCACGGAGAGATCCATCACGACATCATCGACAACCCCGCCGGAACGGCCCGAAGGCACAGCGATCATTCCGCGATCAGCCGCGAAGCGATAAGCGTCCAAGGACTCCGTGATAGTGCCGACCTGGTTTGGCTTGAGAACAAACCCATCAATCGCGTTCATGTCGTACGCTTTCTGGAGGAACTCCGTTTTCGTGACAGTCAGGTCATCACCTAGGATCAGTGTTCGCTGGAGCTCTACTTTGGCTTTCTGATAGCCGTCCCAATCATTCTCATCCAGCAAGTCTTCTACAAACACGAAATCAAACTTTTCGGTCAGCTGCTTTGTATAAGCGATCAATTCATCCGAGGAGACTCTCTTACCTTTTAACAGGTAAGTTTTGGTTTTCGAGTCGTAAAACTCGCTCGATGCACAATCCAATGCAAAAGCAATCGATCCGCTATAACCTGAACGAATAATCGCTTTCTGCATGAGCTCCAGAACTACTTCCGGATCATCGCTTGGAGCAGCATATCCATAGGAGCTGGCCACGCCTGGTTTATGACCGAGATGTTCGGTCAACACATCGTTGAGGTGCTGGAAAACCGCTACGGCCATTTCGATTGCATGGTCGACGCTCTCAGTTCCGTACGGGACGATGAGGAACTCATTGAACGATTGCGTAAAATCGCTGTATTTGCCGCCATTCACCACGTTGAAGCAGGGAACTGGAATAGTCTCGATTGGGCCACCAGCGATGTGGTTATAGAGCGGAATACGTTGAGCGTCTGCTGCCGCACGAAAAGCCGCAATCGAGGTAGAATAGATCGCGTTACCGCCCAGCGCATGCTTGTCCGAGGTGCCATCCAAGTTGATCATCACCTGATCAATCGCACGCTGGTCATTGACGTCCAAACCAATGATTGCTGGGCCGATCACATTGATGACTGCATCGACGGCTTTATGCACAGTCAAACCACCGTAAGACGAAATATCGCCATCACGTAGAACGAATGCTTCATGCATGCCTACCGACGTCCCGGTCGGCGCGGCGCCGCGTCCAACAGCACCACTCTCCGTGCGAATTTCTACTTCAACAGCAGGTCGGCACTTACAATCGATTATCTGCTGTGCATTGACGGAGACAATTTTATCGGCCATCTCAGTTACCCCCTACGGCTGGCACATAAACAATGTTGAGATCGCACAGATTGGTACCCGTGTTACCGGTGAAGATCGCAGAGCCAATGGCCTCTAGCGCTTCGAAAGTGCTATGTTCCCGAAGAGCTTGATAGAGGTTGATCCCTTGAGCCGTTGCCGCTTTGAGGCTCTGCGAGTCAGTGATGCCCCCGGCGACTTTGGTTGTGCCATCCGTGCCTTCACTGTCGATGGAAAGCAGGCAAGCGCCGGGCGTCTTCGCTGCCGCAATAGCAAATCCGACCGACATTTCTTGGCCAGGCCCGCCGTGGCCCTTGATGACCGAGTTGTCCAGAATCTGCGTCGTCACCTCGCCCGAGCTGAGCAGCACGCAGGGCGGCTTAATTGGATTACCGTAGGCCTGGATTTCACGCGCCATCGATGCCATGAAGGTACCGGCATCTCGGCTTTCACCTTCAAGGAAGGAAGAAACTATTAACGCAGAAATTCCCATTGCCTCACATGCTTCCTTGGCGTAGATGCAGGAGTCCGGCAAGGTATTGAGTAGGTAATAGGTATTGTTTGGAAACGCCTTGGGGGTCTCACCCTCGGGGCCGACGGTGTTCAGATAATTGACGATGCTTTGGGGCATCTTGTCGGCCAGGTTGAAATTGACGATGGTCGCTCGGGCATCATCTAGGGTCGTGGCATCCGGCCCGATAGGCGTACTTTTATATGCCTTGTAGGGTTGAGCAATATCGCCGGTGGCAGGGGTGCCTACAGCGTCACTGATGCCAATACCAATCAGCTCTGCGCCGATATCCTGGATGCGCTTGGCCAGCATGCCGCCGTTCAGCGCGGAGATATGCCGCCTTACCGCATTGATTTCATAAATGCCGGCACCCGACTTGAGCATGACATTGGTTGCATCGATCTCATCCTGCAGGCTGATCCCTTCACGTGGGCATGACATTAACGCAGAGCTACCACCGCTGATGACCGCGATGAACAGGTCATCCTTGTCCGCCTGCTCGACGATCTTGATGATTTCCTGTGAGGCCTGGTGTCCCTCTTCATTGGGTAGCGGGTGACCGCCGACATAAACATCAGTTTTGTTGAAGCGGTCAGACGCTTCGTGAATCTTGACGATGGCAATACCGCGAGTGAGGCGATCACCTAGCACATGGTCAACGGCCATCGCCATGTGATTACAGGCTTTGCCAGCCCCAAGGAGGTAAATGTTCCTTTTTTTGGTGAGATCCCAGCTTTTCGTGCCTACATGTAATACGTCACCTTCCAGCCGCATGATGCTGCGAATGCGTTCATAGCTATCCAGGCGAACAAGAGTCTTGTCGGCGATCTCAAGCACGATCTGGCGAGAGCTGATATCGCCACACTCAAGCAAATCCCTGTAATTTCGGATCTTTTTCATTTCAGTTCCTGCGTTCAGTAGTACCGGTTTTTATTTACTCACCGCCTGATTGTCGATTGTCCAACAATACGGTTAGGCGAATTTTTTTATGATCCCTTGAACATCCTTACTCAACATCTTGCATCAGCATGAATCGACACTTGGCACATTGTCGATTGTCCAACAATGATTTTATGCAAATTTTTTTGGGCTAGAAGTCAGACATTCACAGTCCGACATTCATGCCCATTATTAAGCGACCATGCATTAGAAAACAGTCGCCGCCTGACGATGTAGCGCTGTGTTTCTAAGGCACCATATGACTTATTGCTTTCAAATGCTCAACCAATATGACCCCTTCGGTCTCATTGTGCTGCATCGCTGAGTTCATAGCTGCTTGCACATCTTTCGCTTCGATCGCCTCAATCAAAGGCAGATGCTGAGATATGATTGTCGTACCATCTGAAACCAGTGCATCGCTAGATCGTATGTAAATCGAAATTTGGGGTTGAATACGGGAGTACTGGTCAATCAAGCGTGAATGCTTGGTGACATCAATAATTGTCTTGTGCAGCGCCATATCAGCGCTGGCGATTGCACGGTTATCACCCTCTAGGCATGCGATCTTGAGGGCGTCGACGGATTTACTGATTGTTGTAAAAGTAAATCCCGAAATCCCTTCCTGCTGAACCCGCAGTGTTGCAATTCTGGAGGCCAGCGCTTCAAGACTTCCACGAAGCGTGTAAAGTTCCCAAGCATCCTCGGGACTCATGCTCATGACCGACCACCCAGTATAAGGCGTTTGAATCACCAGGCCTTCCTGCACCATCTGATGGAAAGCGGCGCGGATGGTACCCCTCGATACGCCTAGCTGTTCGGAAGAACTGATCTCAGTCAGACGCGCGCCCAGCGGAATAGCGCCAGAAATGATCGCTTCACGAAGCAAATCGGCAGCTTTGACTTCCGTGCTTCGCTTTTGGACTTTAGGGATATTGATTATGTTCGTTTTCATGGGGCCATTTATAGCAAGGACACAATCGGATTGTCAAACAATCTACAATCTACACTGCAGCTAAACCTGTCGACCGATAGGGCTGCATTCTGATAGCCCGCGTGGTAAAGCAACGTTGTACAGAACGAATCTGACGTTTGACAGCTTTGCGAAGGGGCTTGTCGATCGCTTCGGACAGGCCCTGCCCGAACGCTGGCGGCCGCGGCCCGACTACGACATCACCACCCACTATGAGCGCGATTACAGCCACTTTCTGTATGAAGTACACCGGCACTGTTTGGTACCAAAGCCGATCTGCGTGCGATAGGACCGAAAGCATTCGAACGTAGCCACTTACTCGGCGCGCTTGCCCGTGGAAGGATGGCTAGACCCCACCGTCGCCCAATGGGGCGGTGACCGCTTCTGGCAAAAAGTCCCTCCACGAAGGCAAGAAAACCCTGTTGTTCCCTCTGCCCTCTATTTGGCTGTCTGTCTCAGTGGAAAGCCCTAGTCCCCATAAGAATCTTCATTATGGTTCTCTGGTTACCTGTTTTTCTGGTAATGCACAGTCAGCATCGGGGGAGGCAAGTACCGTATAGCGGCCACTAGCCATGCGGATCTGCCCCAACAAGATTTGTCGCTGGAGAAATGTTCGAATGTCGATATTGGCCGCTGCTAGCTCTTTCGGGAGCAATGACGCGCTAGTCATACCAGGCAGTGTATTGATCTCCAGAAAGATGATCTCTGCATCGCGAACAATAAAGTCGCTTCTTGAGTATCCTTCGGCAGCGACCGCTTGATGGGCCGCAATTGCGTGGGCCTTCAGCGAACCTACGATTTTAGAGGACAGAGTAGAGGGACAGAGTTTCTCGACAAACGGGTTCAGATATTTGGATTCGAAGTCGAAGTCGGTGGCGATTGGCAAACGAATTTCTATCGGTTCGAGTGCGACAAGGCCATCGTGTTCAATCACGCCTACGGTTGCTTCGATTCCGGTAAGCAGGGGTTCGATCATATAGGGCAACTCAGGGAGCTTCTTGAGGAAGCTTTCCCACTGATCCGGTGATCGGATCATGAACAGTCCGTGGCTGGAACCATCGCTAACGGGCTTCGCTACTACTCCGCCACATTCATTTAACCAGTAGCGACCCCATGCCTCGACCCTGGCCCCATCATCAGGCAGAACCAGATGAGGCAGTGTAGGAACACCGTAAGATTCTGCAACCGTTTTTGTCGCGAGCTTGTTGAAGGCGAGACGGGAAGCATAGCTACCCGACCCGGTGAACGCTACACCTGTCTCCTCGCACAGTAATGCCAACGTACCATCTTCACCATCTACTCCGTGCAAGGCCAACAGCAGCGTCAAATGACGCTGCCTAGCTTGATGAAGGGCGTCGACGATGTCGACTGCAAAAGGCTGACGGTGCTCGTCGGGCTCCATTGGGTTAGTGAAAGGGGTCGTATGTGTGAGTAACCGTGATCTGTCCATCAATTGAACGCGGCGGTCAGGCAACCAGTACCAGAGTTCCGCCTCCGGCAAATGAGTGGACATATGTTGAGCGCTTGCCACAGACACCTTGCATTCTGAACCTGCACCACCAAACAGAATTGCAACTTTCATAAACTCTTCCCAATAACGTCGCTCGCAAAGAAAAGCCGGAAACCTCCGGGCTCCTTTTTTACTTCAGCAGTTTCGCAAGTACCACTTCGGTCTCGGTAATGAGGCGCGTTGCATCCTTTTCCGAAAAGACCAGCGGTGGACGGATCTTCAGGGTGTTGGCCGCAAAACCGGTGGCAGAAATCAGCACGCGGCGCTCGCGCAGCCCATTGACGATCGCTGTCGTGAGGGCTGCATCAGGTGTTTTGGTTTCGCGGTCGCGGACCTCTTGAAAGCGTTCAGAGGTTCCGCAGGTACCGGCGCCCAGGATGAAATGGTCGATCGTTGGAACGCGGCTGGAGCCACTCATGAAATGTATCCCTTTGGTATTGGGTGTACACGACGGACTCCCACCTTCGCGGTGCAAGCCGGAACGGTTTCAGCATACGGAGCTGGATGATTGTCGACAATAATCAATTATAAAAATTTTAAAAATAATTTCCTATTTTCTCGAGGTTGAGCGGCATGAAAATCACATTATTTCTGTTTTATCCCTTATAAAACAATAGCTTAATATATTTTTTCCGGCGGAGAAAAGAGTCGAAACCGATCTTGCAAAATTGTCGACAATAAACAATAATCGGCTCAGATGGTTTGGAGGTTGAGCGCTGACGGTGCTCAAAGCGATGTTGAGCCATGTCGCGAAAACGGATGGAGTACGAAATCCGCCGGCCGCGTTAAACAACCAGCAATGACAGCAACAAAAATGGGTGCGAGGCGATGGGTTGCATAAAGAATAAAGAGGCATTGCTTGCCAGAGGCGAGACCGCATTACGGCTCCTCGCACTGGACATCGCCGAGGCAGGCATTGCCTACGCAGATCCCGGGAACGCATTGCGCCGACAAGTCTCGATGGAAGGCTATGCCCTGTTCATGGAAGGGCGCTTCTACGGGGGTGAAGAGGGCAGCAGGATTTTTGTGGTCGGCGCCTGCAAGGCGAGTTTTCCAATTGCCAAGGCGCTCGATGAATTGCTCGGCGAGCGCATGCACAAGGGCGAAGTCACATGCAGATACGGTCAAGAAGGTGCCCTCAAACACATCGAGTTGCGTCTGGCCAGTCACCCGATTCCGGATGAGGCTTTGCTCGAAGCTGCGGCGGCAACTGTTGAGTTGCTGCGTGAAGTTCGCGCCGGTGACATCGTGTTGAGTTGTTTCACGGGTGGCTCGTCATCGCTGTTTGTCTCGCCAGTGGGTTTGGCCATCGCGCCCTGATCCTCCACGATGTAACCCCGGCGTTGGAGCGCATTTTTCATGCGGTTAAAACGGACGCGACAGGGGCCAACGTCAGCGATTTGAAACTCGTTCTGGTGATAAGTCCTGTCTGAGATTTTTCAGGGCCCTCATGGATGGCTTTACTAATCCAGACACCCGGATCCTCTCCTGAGGAAACGGGGGGTAAGGGGGGCTGCCCGAGATTTGCCCGAACAGTCGAGCGTCAAGCAAAGCACGTCTTGGGCTCGAAGCATTTTCGGCGAAAACAGTGCGGTATTTTTTGAGGAGAAGATGAAATGCTTAACGGTCAAAAACCAACCTGGTTGACGTTTGATTGCTACGGAACCCTGATCCAGTGGGACGAGGGTGTCAGCGCGGCGCTCACGGAAATCCTCGAAAAGCGCGGTCGTACCGACATCGCGATCAAGGACATCATCGCCTGGCATGACGACCGGGAACATGAGCTCGAGCAATCAGCGCCATTCATGAAGTTTCGCAAGATTGTCTCCATGAGTTTTATCGAGGCGATGGCGCATTTCGGTGTAACGACCGACTCAACCGACTTCGAAATCCTGCTAACGCGAATTTCGGCAATGCCGCCTTTTCCCGAGGTTGTTACGGCCTTGGCGGAACTCAAGTCGATGGGCTTCAAGCTGTGCATTGTCTCTAACACAGAGGACTCGGTGATCGCCGGCAACGTCGCGCAGTTGGGTGGCGCGATCGACCGTGTCATCACCGCCGAGCAGGCGCAGGCGTACAAGCCGAATCCACAGCTTTTCAATCATGCATACCGCGAACTGGGCATCGACAAAAACGAAGTCGTGCACATCTGCGCTTCACCGTTGCTCGACCTCACGGCTGCCCGAGATATCGGTTTTCGCTGCGTCTGGATTGATCGCGGCACCGGGCGCAAGGCGCCGCACGATTATACGCCCAACGCGGTACTTCCTGACCTTTCACAGGTTCCCAAGTTGTTCAAGTCGTTGGGTTGGTAATGACATTGCAAACGTTTGATGAAAACCACACTGGAGGCAACATGTTTACTCGTTTGAACTATTCCGATCGCCCGGCTCCCGCTACTCAGTTTTCGGAAGCAGCCCTGGTCGAACGCGGTACCCGGCTGCTGATCACCTCGGGTCAGGTCGGTGTTGGCCCGGACGGCCGCCTCGCCGAAACCGCGCAGGAGCAAATCGAAATCACTTGGCAGAACATCCTGCAATTGCTCAAGGAAGCGGGCACATCGCCGGAACATATCGTCAAGGCGACCACATATCTGACCAGCACCGATGACATCGGTATCTATCGGACAATTCGAAACAAATACATCCCTACGGTGCGCGCCTGTTCCACCCTGGTCATCGTGCCGGCACTTGCAGACCCGGGCTACAAAGTCGAAGTGGAATTGATCGTGGCGGTTCCCGATAAAGCATGACAACGGCTATCCCTCGCGCAGACATGGTGTAGAAAAATGAACAAGAAAATGCTCCATTCGGTACTTCAACCACTGGACGTGACGGCCTGGACAGCAACGGCGGAGAGTGCGCCGTTGCTACAGCCGTTACGTGAAGACATCGCAGTGGATGTCGCCATTGTCGGCGCGGGTTTCACAGGTTTGTCCGCCGCGATTGAGCTGGCCTCCCAAGGATTGACGGTCGCAGTACTAGAGGCCGGCCTGGTAGGCGACGGTGCGTCGGGTCGCAATGGTGGACAAATCAATCCGGGACTCAAACTTGACCCGCATGTCGTTCTCGCCAAGCACGGTGACATTGCGGAGCATGCGCTCGATTTCGCCGGCAAAGCCCCGGACAAGGTGTTTGATATCGTCGCCCGGTATGACATCCAATGCCATATCAAACGCACTGGCTGGCTGATGCCGGCGCATCGCGAAAGTGCCGAGGCGGACCTGGCGCGTCGCGCCGAAGGCTGGATTCGCCGAGGCGTCAAGGTGCGCACACTCGACCGTGTACAAACCTGCCGAATTACCGGTAGCCGGGCGTATACCGGGGCAATCATCGATCCTCGGGGCGGGAACCTGCAGCCATTGAGTTATGTTCGCGGCTTGGCGCGTGCAGCCCTCAGCGAAGGTGCCCAGCTCTATGACAATACTCGCGTCCAGGACCTGAGAAAGGATTCTGGCAAATGGGTACTGACGACCCCTTGGGGGAAAGTTCGCGCCCCTCAGGTCATTCTCGCCACCAACGGTTATACCGATGGTCTCTGGCCAGGCCTCAAGCAGACCATCATTCCGATTCATTCTTTCCAGATTGCAACGGTTCCGTTGGAGGCCTCCCTCGCCGCATCGATCCTGCCTGAAGGGCACCATGCGGCGGATACACGCCATCTCATTCAATATTTCCGAAAGGACCCGGCGGGACGTTTTTTCATGGGCGGCGAAGGCAAGTCCGGCGGTCCCAAGACCGCTGAAGATTTCTCTCATTTGTACCGGTCGATGCAGGCGACATACCCGCAGCTCCAGGGTATGCCTATCGAGTACGCCTGGTCAGGTCGCCTGGCCGTTACGCCGGATTATCTGCCGCACGTGCATGAGCCCGCGCCGGGCATCAGTGCGGTGCTTGGCTGCCAGGGGCGCGGCATCGCAATGATGACGGCGATGGGACAGTCCATCGCGGCTCACCTGCTTGATCGCACTTCGGAACTGGGTTTACCGGTAACCCGGCTCAAGCGTATTCCGTTCCATGGCCTGAATCAGCTCTATGCCTCTGTTGCGTCGAGTTACTTCCGGATGATGGACGTGAATTGATGGAGGCAATTTGCGGCGATGCACCAGTGCAACCCATCGCTGTTCACGGACTGTAGTTGATTGTTTGAACCCAGCAGTACAGCAGCTGTTTTGTGATTTTTGTCCGGTGTTGGTTGCTTCCCTGCTCATGCTTCGCGGCGCAGGGTTTCGCATGATGTAACGATAAGGGGAATATCATGTTGCAGAAATTTAGGTTCACTCGTTGTATTGGCACCGTCGTGGTTTTGGCCTCTGCAGTCACAGCGGGGCAAGCATGGGCTCGGGATCTCACCGTCGTCGGGTGGGGAGGCGTAACCCAGGATGCGCTTCGGCAAATCTACTTTGAGCCTTTCTCCAAGCTGGTCGGCAAGCCGGTCATCGAAGACTCGTGGAATGGTGGCTACGGTGTTCTTCAGGCCAAAGTAAAGGCCGGAAAGCCGAACTGGGATGTCGTTCAGGTCGAGTCGGACGTACTTGACCTCGGTTGTGCCGACGGCATCTTTGAAAAGCTCGACTGGAGCAAGATCAATGGCAAGGACAAGTACCTGCCCGATGCCGTCAGCCCCTGTGGGGCAGGCGTCTATTACTGGTCGGTTGCACTAGGTTATGACGCCGACAAGCTGGCGACGGGGCCAACCAGTTGGGTGGACTTCTGGGACGTGAAGAAATTCCCCGGCAAGCGCTCGCTGCGCAAGGGCGCCAAGTACAACCTTGAATTCGCGTTACTCGCCGACGGCGTCGCGCCCAAGGACTTGTATGCGGTACTCGCTACACCCGAAGGGATCGACCGCGCATTTCACAAGCTCGATGAGCTGCGCCCGAACATCGTGTGGTGGGAAGCGGGCGGGCAGCCATTGCAATACCTAGCCTCGGGCGAGGTGGTGATGGCGGCAGTCTACAACGGTCGCCTGACCAACATCAGCAAGACTGAGCACAAGAATTACAAGCTGGTCTGGGACGGCAGTATTTACGCTCTCGACAGCTGGGTGATTCTCAAGGGGGCCGAGAACAAAGCCTTGGCCCAGGACCTTATCTCGTTTGCCAGCCGCGCCGAAAACCAGGCGAAGTTGCCGACCATCGTGTCCTACGGTGTTCCCAATCGTAATGCAGCGTCGATGATTCCCGAAGTCGACTTTGTTGATCTACCGACAAATCCGCAGAACATGAAGAACGCGATCGCGTTGAACGCAGCGTTCTGGAACGACCATCTGGAAGACCTTACGGCACGTTACAACGCATGGTTGGCGAAGTAAGGGCGTGCCGTTGGGGTAAGGCTGCAAGAGAGCGCTGCAGCACGCCCTGACACCGAAACAGATGCGGCTGTTTCGGCAGCCGCACCATAACAACAACAGGCTCAGAGGGTGCCCATCGTGAATGACTTCAGCATACGTTTCGCAGGCGTCACAAAGGACTATGGATCGATCAGCGTGATTGACAATCTGTCCCTAGATATCAAAGAAGGTGAGTTTGTCAGTCTTCTTGGGCCGTCGGGTTCCGGCAAGACGACGTTACTAATGATGCTCGCTGGATTCGAATCAGTTACTGGCGGCGACATCATCGTCAATGGTGTCACTGTTAACGACCTGCCTCCTCACAAACGCGACATGGGCGTCGTCTTTCAAAACTATGCATTGTTTCCTCACATGACCGTGGGTGAAAACGTGGCGTTCCCGCTACGCATGCGTGGCATCAATCGAACCGAGATCAAGAAACGGGTGGCCAAGGCGCTGGATATGGTGCAACTCTCCGCGCAATGTGATCGTCGTCCGACCCAGTTGTCGGGAGGCCAGCAGCAGCGGGTCGCCCTGGCGCGGGCACTGGTCTTCGAGCCTCGCGTGGTGCTGATGGACGAACCACTGGGGGCGCTGGACAAGCAGTTGCGCGAGCAAATGCAACTGGACATTCGCGCGCTGCACAATCGCCTGGGACTAACCATTGTATTTGTCACCCACGATCAGTCCGAAGCCCTGACGATGTCGGATCGTATCGCCGTGTTTAACAAAGGCAAGATCGAGCAGATCGGCTCACCGCGAGAAATTTATGACCGACCGAAGAGTCGTTTTGTCGCAGAGTTCATCGGCGAGACGAACCTGCTCGAAGGACGGCTCGTCTGTATCGATGGAGAGCGGGCGGATGTTGTCCTGGAGGGGGGAGTGAAGATCAGTGTGTCGTCTTCGGGCTTGAGCGTGGGGCAGAACGTGCTGGTTTCCGTTCGGCCCGAACGACTGACGCTTATCGATAGCGGGAACAAGGTCAACTCCCTACCTGTGAAGATGGTAGACGCGGTGTACCAGGGCGACCATCTGCGCGCCGAGTTGGCAGGAGATAATCTGACCCTCACCGCGCGTCTGTGCCGGTCAGCCCCCGAGCGTTCCACAGGTACCCAGGTGGTGGCTTATTTTGATCCACGGGATTGCTGGATGATCGCATCATGAAAACTCTTTCTAGCGCAAACCGTCGGTCTGCTGCGCTGTTGGTAGTCCCATTGTTCCTGTTCATGGCGGTGTTTTTTCTATGGCCACTGGGGACAGTCATGCAGCAAGCCGTTTCGGACAACTCGGTGCTGAGTGTACTGCCACTCACCAAGCAAGCGTCGGCCGACTGGGATGGGCAATCGCTCCCCGGAGCGCAGATGGAACAGGCATTCGTTACCGACATTCGCAACGTATCCGACCAGCAGTCCGTTGGTGAGATGGTGCGTCGTCTCAATAGCGCGTACCCGGGGTTTCGCACATTGATCAGTCGCACCCAGGCAGCAGTGCAAGCCAGTGAGGGCCCCGTCGACCTCAAGAGCGTGGACGCTCGGTGGGGGGATGTCCGTTACTGGCAAACCATCAAGGGTGCGCTTTCCCCGGTGACGGATCGGTTTCTGCTCGCATCCGTGGATTTGCAGCGAGACAGCCGGGGCGCTATTGGCGAGATGTCGAGTGATACGTCGGCGAACCGCGTAATCATGCTCCGTACGTTTTCCATGACCGCCACGATTACTGTGATTTGCCTGCTGATCGGTTATCCGTATGCCGTATTGATGGCAAGTGCCAATGGCCTATGGCGCAACGTACTGCTCGGCGCGGTACTACTTCCGCTCTGGACATCGCTACTGGTGCGAACCACCGCGTGGTTCATCGTCCTGCAGGACAACGGCCTGGTAAACCGGTTACTGATCATGCTGCATCTGACCGATACCCCCGTTGCCCTGATCTTCAACAGGACAGGGGTCATCATTGCCATGACCCATGTGCTATTGCCGTTGATGGTCTTACCGATCTACAGCGTGATTTTGGGCATTCCGCGCAACCTGATGCCCGCCGCAGGGTCCTTGGGCGCGCGCCCGCTGCGTGCCTTTTTCGAAGTACTGCTGCCGCTAAGCATGCGAGGCATCACGTCAGGCGTGCTGCTGGTGTTCATGTCAGCCGTGGGCTACTACATCACCCCGGCCCTGATCGGTGGGCCAAAGGACCAGATGATCAGTTCGGTGATTGCCTTCTATGCGACCGGCGCCGCGAACTGGGGGATGGCCAGCGCCCTTGGTCTCGTACTGTTGGTCATCACGATTGTGCTGTACGCGGTTTATCAGCGACTTTCCACCCGTGAAGAGGGGGCGACCCGATGAAAGCGAATCCGGTACTGATCATTTTTGGCGCATGCATGGTGGTTTTTTTGCTGGCACCGTTACTGGCTGTACTGCCATTGGCGTTCACATCAAGTTCATTCTTGGTGTACCCGATACCCTCGATGTCGCTACGTTGGTTTGAGCGACTGTTTACGGCACAGGCCTGGCAGATGTCGATCGTCAATAGCCTGATCATGGCAGTGGGGGCGACGGCATTGGCCACTTGCCTGGGCACGCTTGCCGCGCTGGGCCTACGTAGAAAAGCCATGCCGTTGCGTGGCTTGGCCAACTCCTTGTTCATGCTGCCGATGGTGGTGCCGGCGGTGGTGTTGGGGGTTGGGATGCAGATGTTTTTGCAGCGTCTTGGCCTGACGAACAGTTACACCGGCGTGATTGTTGCGCATACCGTTTTAGCGGTTCCGTTCGTGGTCATCAGTGTTTCCGGCGCACTTGCCGGGATCGATCCGAAGATTGAACTGGCCGCGTCCAGCCTGGGCGCGACCCCCTTCAAAGTCCTGCGCACGACGACGCTGCCACTTGCATTGCCCGGCGTCCTGACGGGGGCCGTACTAGCCTTTGCGACATCGCTCGACGAAGTGGTTCTGACGTTATTCATTGCAGGACCAGGGCAGCGAACGCTTGCATTGCAGATGTTCTCCAGCATCCGCGAAAACATCAGCCCCGAAATCGCAGCAGCGGCGTTCCTCTTCATCATGGGAACGATATCCATTGGCCTGGTTTTGATTGTTGCCCGCATGCGGCTTTACGCGGCGCGTGGCCGAGTTGTGAAGCTGGCGTAAACGCAGCCTGTCAGCCCGATGACTGCGCGCAGTCATCGGGCTGACAGGCTAATCCTCACCTTACTGGACTCTCGAAATGCAAAGACACTTTGACACCTCGTATTACCATCAAGTCGCGGCCTCATTGGTGTTGCCTGATCGACCGTATATAAACGGACGGTTTGTCGATGGCTGCGATGTGGTTTACGAGAATGTAAACCCGGCGACGGGCCGCCCCCTTTCCACGGTCTGGTTTTGCAGCGCCAGGCATGTGGACCAGGCAGTTGATGTTGCCCGCGAGACCTTTGACTCCGGGGTGTGGTCTCGGTCCCGGCCGGAATATCGCAAGGAAGTCCTGCTGACACTTGCTCGTTTGATTCGGGAGAATGCGACTGAACTCGCAGTAATGGAGTCGCTGGACAGTGGCAAGCCCATCAAGGACTGCCTGAACGAGATCGGAACCGAGGTGCCGAACTTTTTCCAGTGGTACGCAGAACTCATCGACAAGACCTTCGGCAAAGTAGCGCCTACCGGTGACGAGGCGACGGCACTTGTGGTTCAGGAAGCCATTGGCGTGGTCGGGGCGATTGTTCCGTGGAATTTCCCGTTGCTGATGACCGCATGGAAAGTGGCTCCGGCATTGGCAGCCGGGTGCAGTGTGATACTCAAACCGGCAGAGCTGACATCGCTGACAGCGCTTCGCTTGGCCGAACTGGCCTCCCAGGCCGGCGTCCCGGACGGGGTGTTTAACGTACTTCCAGGTTACGGCCATGACATTGGCCAGGCGATGGGCCGGCACGAGGGGATCGATGCAATGACCTTCACCGGTTCCGGTGTTGTCGGCGCGCTGATACTTCGCTATGCGGCGGAAAGCAACCTGAAACCAGTCGGGCTTGAGCTGGGTGGCAAGAGCCCATTGATTGTTCTTGAAGACGCGCCGTTGACCGACGATCTCATCGACAATGCTGTCAACGCAGCAATGTGGAATGCGGGGCAGAGTTGCACGGCGAATATGCGGCAGATCGTCCACGCAAGCCGCAAGGATGAGTTCTTGCAAAAAGTTAAGGCAAAAGTGGCTTCGTTGAAAACAGGAGATCCCTTGAACCCTGAAACCGATATCGGGCCACTGATTTCGAGCAAGCAGCGCGATCGGGTGCAAGGTTTCATCGATAAGGGCATAGAGGAGGGCGCGCGCCTGGTCAGTGGCAATCGCAACCTCGACCAGCAAGGCTTTTTTCTGGCCCCCGTTGTTTTTGATGACGTGAAGGCCGATATGGTAATCGCCCGCGAGGAAATCTTCGGCCCGGTGCTGGGCGTTATCGTGGTGCAAAACGATGAGGAGGCGCTGAAGATTGCACGCGATACCGAGTACGGGTTGCATGCCTCCGTCTTTACCCGGGACATTGACCGTGCGCTGCACTTTGCTCGTCACCTCCCATGTGGCGTTGTCGGCATTAACGGGTTTAGCGAGGGTGACGTAAAGACGCCTTTCGGCGGCTATCGACGTTCGGGCTCCCTCTCTCGGGACAAGGGGGTCGAAGCAATGCAGCAGTATCTGCAGACCAAGACCATATGGATTCGATCACTGCGCGGGGTTGACTGAATTTCGCAGCTTTTATCGCGCCTGCATGGGGAGTACGCCGCTCTGTTGCTCCCCATCACAACCTCATCGACAAGCCATCATCGCCGGGAAGCTATAAAATTGGCGACAATTTTATTCGTTTGTTACCGCAAAGTTGCTAACATCCGGGGTTCGAGAATCTGAAACCGAGGGGAGACTAGACGTGACGCTATTAAAAGTTCCCAAGGTCGTAAAGCGACCTGCAGAAGTGCAAGCTGCTGATGTGCTGCGGGCGTCTATTATGTCTGGCAAGATTTTGCCTGGAGCGCGCGTGACCGAGGTCCTGCTTTCCGAAGACATGGGGCTTTCCCGTGCGACAGTCCGTGCAGCCCTTCATCAACTGGAAAAAGAGGGGCTGACAACACTGATCCCCTATACCGGCTGGACAGTCATTTCCCTTACGACGAAGGATGTCTGGGAGTTGTACACGCTTCGTTCAAGCGTAGAACGTTTAGCGGCTCAGCTGGTGGCAACTAACATCGACGACAACAAGCGCACACGCCTGACGCGGCACTTTCAGACGCTTGTTGATGCTTGCCGGACCGAGAAACCGGACAAAATAGCCGAAGCCGACTTTGCTTTGCACAAGGGGATCATTACCTTGGCGGACCATGGTCGTTTGCTATCCCAATACGAATTCATTGAACGACAGATCCGTCTTTACATACGCTCGAGTGATTCTTTGATCGAGAATGGCTCGACTATTGTCGAGCAACATCGACCGTTCGTAGACGCGATTTTGGAGGGTGATGCCAAGTCAGCCGGCACCTTATCCGAGGCTCACAATTTAAGTGAGGGCAAGACGTTGATAGACCATCTGCAGCAGATGATACCTGATGATTCACCCAATAACGCCTCCGATGGTCGTTTAAAACATCTTAAACCACGTGCTAGAGCCTCTACGAAGTAACGGTCAGAATAAGCGTGTCATGTGTCCTGCCGCAGCGAATACGCTGATCTGATTTGGATGCCCTGTGTCAAATGCTTACTCTCTCTCGGTCAATCAGTGTGTCGGTCAGCTGTACATTCTCGGAACGTCTGCAACCCATAGCAAACGTTAACGTTTGGCATGGGAGGCTAGACCAAGCTTGCCAGTCATTTAGCCAGAGCAACGACTTCCAATGAAATGAAGAGGCCGAGGATTACTGCTCCCTGGCCGGCAATGCACTGCGCAGCGAATGGCGAGCCTTCCAGAACGAGCGTTCGCACGTCACCAAAGCCAACACCAGCATGCTCCGATCCATGCAGACCGACGATTCTGGAGGCTTGGATGCAACAGGCCCGCCTCCGCAGCGAAGACTTCTTGTTTCCGTGCCGGCTGCACGACTCAGACCAACTCTCCACCAGACAATATGCTCGAATAGGCTCGGCTTATAAAAAAGAGCGTAGTGCCTATGAGCGTCAATATGCGCAATGGCTTCTGCGTTACCAAAATGTAGATCTTGAACTTTGTAAGCAGGAGCGGGTTGCTGTAATGAATGGTCGTCACTTGCCAGAAGGGTATGTACCCACAAATTGTAATTGATAGGTTTCTCTAATTTACTTATGGGAGATAGCGGTTAGGTGAGCCGTAACCGTCCGGGCAACACACCTTCCTGACACCGTCGCTTGAGGCGATGGTGTCCACCTAAATTTAAGTGGACACCATTTTTAGCCTTTTTAAGCGGACGCCTATGCCACAAGAACGCCGTTCCTATTCAAAGTCCTTCAAGGCCCAGGTCATCGCCGAATGCGCGCAGCCTGACACCTCGATCGCCAATGTCGCGTTGACCCACAACCTCAACGCCAACCTCGTCCATAAATGGATACGCGTGCATGCGCAGAAAAACCTGACACTTCAAACCGCCTTCATCCCGGTCAAGACATCGCCGCCGGTGCCGATGCATCAGGCCCTTCCTGCCACGATCCGAATCGAAGTGCCGCATCCAAAAGGCGTAGTCGTGGAGCGGCGTGTTCTGCTTTCCTGCGAGACCTGCTGCGATGATCCGCATCGACTCCATCTGGCTCGCCACCGAGCCCATGGACATGCGCGCCGGCACTGAAACTGCGCTGGCGCGGGTCGTGGCGGTGTTCGGTGCGGCGAAGCCGCACTGTGCTTATCTGTTTGCCAACCGTCGTGCCAATCGCATGAAAGTGCTGGTGCATGATGGCTTGGGGATTTGGCTTGCTGCCCGGCGCTTAAATCAAGGACGTTTCTTTTGGCCTGGCGTGCGGCACGGCTCTGAAGTCGAGCTGGATGCAGAGCAACTTCAAGCCTTGGTGCTCGGCTTACCTTGGCAACGCGTCGGTTCCGGAGGAGCCATCACGGTGCTCTAACTCGCCTGCCATGGCCTGCTTGCCAGCGCAATTGGCGCATCAGTCTATCGCCGCCCATAGCCCTCTCTGGCAAAATCGGCGGCATGACTTCGCATCCGAATCTCGATCAATTAAACCCTGAAGAACTGCGTGCTTTGGCGGCGCAGTTGATCCAGCGCGTCGAGACGATGGACAAGCAGATCAATCATCAAAAGTCGGTCAACGAGAAGCTGGCCCACGAGATCGCGCTGCTCAAGCGCTTCAAGTTTGCCAAACGCAGCGAGCAACTAAGTCCAGATCAGGCCAGCTTGCTCGACGACTTGATCGATACTGATATTGCCGCTATCGAAGCCGAGCTTGAGGCGCTGCAACCGACACCAGTCGAAGCCAAAGTGCGCCAGCAACCTAAGCGCGCAGCGCTGCCGCCGCAATTTCCTCGCACGCTGATCCATCACGAACCGGACAACAGCCATTGCCAGTGCGGCTGTGCTCTCAAGCGCATCGGCGAAGATGCCAGTGAAAAACTCGACTACACGCCCGGTGTTCACCGTCGAGCGTCACATCCGTGGGAAATGGGCCTGCGAGCAGTGCGAAACGCTAATCCAGGCGCCGGTACCGGCGCACGTCATCGACAAAGGCATACCGACCGCAGGCCTGCTGGCCCATGTCATGGTGGCCAAGTTCGCTGATCATTTGCCGCTGTATCGTCAGGAAAAAATCTTCGGTCGCGCCGGGCTGCCCATCGCCCGTTCGACCTTGGCGCAGTGGGTGGGCAACTGCGGCGTGCAACTCCAACCACTAGTCGATGCGCTGCGCGAAGCCGTGCTGACGCACGGCATCGTTCACGCCGACGAGACGCCGGTACAAATGCTGACGCCTGGCGCTAAAAAAACTCATCGCGCTTATGTCTGGGCCTATGCCACCAGTCAGTTCTCCGACCTGGCGGCGGTCGTTTACGAATTCAGCCCAAGCCGCGCTGGCGAACATGCCCGAGCCTTCCTGGGCAGTTGGAACGGCAAGCTGGTCTGCGATGACTTTGCCGGCTACAAGGCAGGCTTTGAACTGGGCGTTACGGAGATCGGCTGCATGGCCCATGCCCGCCGAAAGTTCTTCGACTTGCATGCGACCAACAAGAGCCAGATCGCCGAAAAAGCGCTGCACTACATCGCGGCCTTGTACGAAGTTGAACGAGAAGTCCGCGAGCTGGAACCGGGTGATCGACAGCGAATACGGCAGGAAAAAGCAGCGCCAATCACCGACGCACTTCATACCTGGATGACCGCCCAAAGACAGCTTGTGCCTGAGGGTTCGGCCATCGCCAAGGCCCTGGATTACAGCCTCAAACGCTGGATAGCGCTGACGCGCTATCTCGATGACGGTGCTGTGCCCATCGATAATAACTGGTGCGAGGTGCGACACGAAGTCGCTTAATGAAGTTGTTCCCCCCTGCGGGAACCACCCGTGTCACCGGGTGAATCTAGAAGGCTGAATCAAGAGCGCCTTCGACAATGGAACGAGGCACTGCAAGGTGCGGGGTATCAATCGTGAGAGGCGTACTCTTCTGGCAGCCATAGCCGGACAAGGACTAGATAGTCGGTATGGTGAACGCATGTGAATCTGCGCAACGATCGTTAAGTTGAACGAGCGGAAATGGCTTACACGCTCGAACCAAAACGGTAATGGAGGTGGGAATAGCGTCTTTCGACTACGCGTTCGTGACCCACATACCTCCCGGTCGATAGCAGGCACCTAACCCGACGTACTTCAGTAGGCGGAACGTGGAAATCCCGTATCGCTCCCATTGGGAAAGCAGTTTGCAAAAACTGCCCATGGTGGTGCGGGCGAAGGAACGAGGAAAAAGCGAACGCCGTCCTGTAATGGGTTGGATAGAGGTTGAAACATCACTTCACGCGAAAGCGGGCAGACGTCCTCATGGTCTCTCTTCACACGAGAGTAGGTAGAACCCTTTCAACGGAAGGAGAGCAAATGAACGCAGCAACATTGGCGTGTGCACCTTCCGGCACGTCGTGGGACGGCATCGATTGGATCGCCGTACAACGTCGTGTCAAAGGGCTGCAAGCGCGTATTGTGAAGGCTGTACAAGACGGCAGGCATAACAAGGCGAGAGCCTTGCAATGGCTGCTGACTCACTCGTTCAGCGGCAAAGCTCTAGCCGTGAAACGTGTGTCTGAAAACAAAGGCAAAAATACCCCCGGTGTGGACAAGGTCACTTGGAATACGCCTAGGGCCAAGATCGGTGCGATAGAGTCGTTGAAGCGGCGAGGCTACTCGCCGCTTCCGCTTCGGAGAATCCTCATTCCGAAGAAAAACGGTAAGACGAGACCTCTCGGAATTCCCGCGATGAAATGCCGGGCCATGCAGGCGCTTCATTTGCTGGCGCTGGAACCGATAGCGGAAACCACCGCCGACCCGAACTCTTATGGATTCAGGCCGGAACGCTCAACTGCGGATGCCGCCGCACAGTGCTTTGGTGTGCTGTCACGAAAAGCAAACGCGGAGTGGGTGTTAGAGGGCGACATTCACGGCTGTTTCGACAATATTAGCCATGACTGGTTGATCGCCAACATTCCCATGGATAAGGCGATTTTGCAGAAATGGCTCCAGGCCGGTTATGTCTACCAGAATCAACTGTTCCCCAGCCACGCCGGAACCCCGCAGGGAGGCATCATATCCCCGGTGTTGGCGAACATGACGCTGGATGGGTTGGAAACGATGCTGGCGAAGAAATTTCCCAACGCGAAGTGGACAGCCCGAAAAATGCGCGTGGTGCGCTATGCAGATGACTTCATCATCACAGGCTGTTCGAAAGAGTGGCTGGAGAATGAAGTCAGGCCCGCTGTGGTTGATTTCTTGGCAGAGCGTGGACTTGTCCTCTCTCCGGAAAAAACCAAAGTAACGCACATAGGGGACGGGTTCGACTTCCTCGGATGGAACCTGCGCAAGTACAACGGCAAGCTCCTGATCAAGCCGTCCAAGGCGAACATCGGGGCTCTACTTGCCAAGCTGCGAGAGTTGATCAAGACCAACAAAACGATACGGCAGGCTAACTTGATAGGTTTGCTCAACCCGGTTTTACGGGGCTGGGCTAACTATCACAGTCATGTCGTCGCCAAGAAGGTCTTTAATCAGGTGGACAGCGCAGTGTGGGAAATGCTCTGGCGATGGGCGGTACGCCGCCACCCTCGCAAGACACGCCGATGGGTGAAGGATCGGTATTTCAAAGTACAAGGGGCGCGTCGATGGGTATTCTCATGTGCTGAAAAATCCGCCGATGGTCGGAAGCGTCAGTACACGTTATTGGACGCCTCGGACACGCCAATTGTGCGACATATCAAGATCAAGGCTGCTGCCAACCCTCACGCCCCTGAATGGGATGAGTACTTCGAATCCCGATGGGGCAAAAGAATGCTTATCTCCCCAAAGGGTCGAGCCAAGCTGTATCGGGTGTGGCTACAGCAAGGTGGCCGCTGCTGCGCATGCCTTAAACCGGTCACCAAAGACACACCATGGCATAGCCGCCATGTTGTGAAGCTGAGTCACGGTGGGACGGATGCGGCCGCCAATCTTGAGATCTACCACCTGCGGTGCCCAAGGGATGTGCAATTTGCCAACGTCGACGATGTACAACCGGGTGCCCAATAGCGCCTTAGTAGAGGCTTGAGCCGTGTGCTGGGAAACTCGCATGCACGGTTCTTAGGGGGTTGGACGCGGGCAACCGCGTCTGACTACCCGACAATCAAATCCGGCCGTGGGCTCTTGGGCGCTCGAACTGGCTGTTCGCGGGCTCGTTACGCAGCGGTAAACGTGCGGCGGCGATCATGAGTTTGATCCAGTCGGCGCGGCTCAACGGACATGATCCGTATGCTTACTTGAAGGATGTTCTTACACGCCTGCCGACGCAGCGTGCGAGTGAGATAACCGAGCTGTTGCCGCACAGGTGGGCGCCCGTTTAATCACACAAGGTGTGTTGGGCGAACGCTTACGGTGAGCCTGCAAACCAGACAGCTATTTATGCAAAATCTGCTGTCGGGATTTTGCATGTCACCCTTTCGTCTGCGCATATGCGCTTCTCTGCGTTTTGCAAGTTGACCACATCGCCCGTGCATTTCCCTGACCTATCACATCCAAAAATCATCGTTTATTCAGGCCGGGCTATTTCGGAGCAGACGAGCTCCGTCCAAAAAATGTAGTCAGACTTTAGGGATTGGCCGCTTTTTCCCTGATCTGATCTTGGCCACTGCTCGCCAGATTGTCGTCTTACTGACCTGCATACGAGCAGCAATGACCTCCAGAGGCATTTCATCGCAAATTGCCATACGTTGGACGGTTAATTCCTGGGATGGTGTCAGGGCCGTTGGCCGCCCCGGCTTGCGGCCTCTCCGTTGCGCCGCCCGCATGCCGGCCTTGGTCCGTTCAGAAATCAATGTCCGCTCGAATTCCGCCACAGCCCCGGTGATGTGAAAGACCAGCTTGCCCGCTGGCGTCTGGGTGTCAATTTGGTCGGAGATTGACCAGAAGCCTATTCCGCGCCGCTCTAATGTCCCAAGGATCTTAATGAGATCTTGCAGAGAGCGGCCTAAGCGGTCGAGCTTCCAGACCACTAGCACGTCGCCATCACGCAGGGTGCTCAGGGTTGCGTGGAGAGCCGGGCGATGCGTTAGGGTGCCGGATTTTTTCTCTTCAAAGATGCGCTCGCACCCGGACTGTCGCAGGGCCTCGATTTGCAAGTCAAGAAGCTGGTCTTCTGTCGATACACGGGCGTACCCGATCTTCATGGTTCTGCCTTTCCCGCAGACAGGCACCACCGTCAAAAGGAGGGTCACACAGCCGCACGTACTGTTGTTCCGAAAAGGAACCTTTAAGGACTCTATTCACGAGCCCCCAAAGAGTCAATTGCTACTGAGACTCCGCACACGTCTAAATGCCGACAGCACCACATTCCAAAAGGGTTCGTTTTCGGAACGTCATATTTGGTTCCCCTGACGAGTTCCCTCTGTGATGCCCATGGCGGAATCCCGAGTGCAGGACCGGCGCATGTAATGCATCACGTTCTCTTTCGATCAAGGAGTCCGTTATGACGACTGTGCAGATTCAGGCGCCGTCTTTAGCTCAAATGCTGAAATGTATTCTTCTCCCTCTGGCGCTCGCTGCCGCTTGCTCTGGCATAGCCCACGCCGCTGATGTCGGCGAGTGCGCCACACCAGCGGCAATGACCGCTCGCCTCAAGGTCGAGGACCAGCACTCGGTTGCATCCGCGCAAATGATTACTCCGGACAAACGGCTGTTCGGCATGATTTTCACAATGAGTGCTGACAGAAAAGTCGGCTACATCTTGAAGGCAGACCAGCCGCTGGGAGATAGGGCAGGGCAGATTTGCGTTTATGAGCGACTGGCGGACATACGGCTATATGACGCCCGCTCAGCGGGAATACCCAATGCGGCACTCCTGAAAGCCCCTGATGAGGACGCTCTCACGAACTGCAAGCGTCTCCAATTAGCGGGCAAGTTTCCGCAGGGAAATTGTTCTTCGCTGAATCAAGTTCTTCGCCGCGTCGAGCCGCTTGGAGAGCGGGTAATGATCCAAGGCTTCACTGTTGCGAAGTGCCCATCAGGCATCTACCAGCCCACCAGCGGCGTGGTAACGGTTTCGGGCAATGTCAATGGAAGCATCAACGACGATCCCGCGCATCTGTCACGGGGTATCGTTGGCGGCATTGCATACAGCTCGTTGCCCGACGGGGCAACGATCCTCAATGCGACCTTAGCCTATCCGAGGTACACCGAGTACGGGCTTGCTGCATTGAAATGATCTCTGCTACAGGCTGAGACCGGTGGCCGTGATCTCGGGCGCTGGCGACGCTGAAGGCGCGGAGGCTGGTTGGACGGGCGGAGCGACCGCTGCAAAGGCACTACTCAAGTCTTTCGCGGATTGGAATGGGGATTTGCGGTCCCCATCAAGGGCCGATGCTGCAGACACCGCCGCACGAGCCTGATCCGCCGAAGCTGATGGCGCATTGCCTTTATCGAGATGGTTTTGAGCGGTTGCCTGATCAATCGCATTGCCCACGCGCGACCGATCCAGTCTCGACTCTTCATCGGCCTCCGCTGCTGTCATCCTTCCGCGACCGCGTTTGTCTTCGAGTTCTTTCTTACGCCGGACGCTTGCCTTGAACTCGTCCTTCTCGTCCTCGCGAATAAGCCCCTTGCGAACGGCCCAGTCAGCATAGGTATCGGCATTGTCGATGACATTTTGGCGGGCAGTCTGTGCTTGCGCGTTCGTCATCTGGACGCCGCCGATCGTGGTTGTCTCTGTGTTCCAACGGGCGAGATTAGCCAGCTCACGCGCTTCGCGCTCTTCTTTGCGTTGTTGTTGCTCGCGGAACGCATGTTGCTGCGCGTCTTGGTTCACCGTCATACGGCTGGCTGAGAAGACGGCTTTGCCCGTCGAGGCCTGCGCCCCAAACAGGGTTTTCGAGATGTCGTGAAGATCGTTTTCGGGAGCGCCGGGGTCTGCATCGGTGGAGTCCGGCAGATCGCTACGTCGATCTGCCGCAGTTTCCCTTGCTCCCGCAAGGGAACCGCGAAGCTCTGAACCTGGCTCTTGCTTTGTCATAAAGCTCTTCCCATAACGTTTGCCGAGACGTCCGGCAGCCTTGGATTGCAGGGGTCGGATAGAAATAGCTTATGGGAACAGAGTTAAAAAGTAGTTAATCGTGAAGAAGGAAACCGCCCGTTTTGGGGGGCCTGTTACCGATGTAGCTCGCGGGGGGGAACCGTGATGCAGCCGTCCGCGTCAACATCGCGCTTCCCCTCGTCAGTAATATTCGCCCAACGGATTTCCTCTGGAAGCTCAGGTGGTGCAACTAGAATTCTAGTGCCGGGTGGAAGTGAAACCGGTGGATCAAAATCATCGTACTGGAATTGGCTCGAATCCAGCAAGCCAGCGATTTTGTTGAAGAATTCGCTCATTTTCGACCTCGCGTTATTTACCAGTTTTTGAAATACCGTTTTCTGCACATAATGGTCTTAGCACATTCGTATATCCACGAACAATCCCTTTAATGTCTTCATCCGCAAGATAAGAGTCTTTAACTTCGGATTTGCTGTCAATATTTAGCAAGCCTATTACACAATTTTTCCTTTCGCTATGAATGGGAACTGAATATATCGACCCAACTTTTCCTACAACCTTGTTCTGGTCAGTTGAAAGCGAAGAGATGATTTGTTTCCAAGATACGACGTCCGATTTACAGAACACATCTTCCGTCCCGCTTGACCAAACTCGGCCTACCGCCCCCTGACTCTTTTTCCATGATTGCCCTCTTTCCGCCTCAAAATAGCCCGTTCGCCTGTCCATTGACGACTGAAAAACAATCCGCATTCTGGTTCCAAGCAACCCATGATGAATCATCATTACGTTCGCTCGTATATCGGATTGCACGGAAATCCCCTTGCTGACCAGTAGGGAATTGCATTCTGCCAACATTGCCTTTAGCAACGTATTGCCTGCGGGTACTTTGCGATTCGCGTCAATTGCCATTTCTCGGTCAGGCATCAACTCGATTGTCTCTCGAACAATTAAGTACGCGCCAAAACATAAAATGACGATAAGAAATTTTTCGTCGTCAATTTTTTTCAAGGTAAGAAGGGCGGCCGCTGCCGGAATAACCAGTGCCGATAATACGCGAAGGACATTCCAAAGGAGCTTCATGTGGCCTTCCTAAAATATTGTGAAACGCGCGCTTCTAGAATATAGACTAAAAAGAGCCATACACTGTATGGGAAAGCAATCTGACGGTTGAGCCGCCTGACCGGGCTTAATGCGCTTGATGCGTACCGGGCCAATGGAACACCTTGTCCCGGCCTTATGGTCTCTTCCGCAAGAGCGAAAAGTCGCTAAGGGACGCTGTCCCTGGCGCAACGCAAGGGTGAAGCTTTGCCTCGATGAAGGGTATCCCCAGCCTTCCGCACCCATAAAAAGCATGGGTTTGTGCAGGCCGGGTGATCCCCCTCCCTTCATCGAGCCCTTGCGTTTTACCTCCCCGGTCTCGCCGACGGGCAGGGGTGCATGTGCGGACTTCAAGCACATGCACCCGAAGCCCTAGAAGGAGACAAGACCATGAGTACCGAACCCAGAATTTACGTTGCAGATCTGGCCGCCTATAACAGCGGCTACCTCCACGGCGTATGGATCGATGCCACATTGGACGCGTCAGATATTCAGGATCAAATCCACGCCATGCTGGAGCAATCTCCGGTCGGGGACGCGGAGGAATACGCGATTCACGATTACGAAGGTTTTGACGGTTACAGCCTAGGCGAATACGCGGGAATTGACGCCGCGCATGAGGTCGCCTGTTTTATCGAAGAATTCCCCGCGTTCGGCGGGGCTCTACTGGATCAGTTTTCCAGCGTCGAGGAGGCCAGGAAAGTAGCCGAGGAGGATTATTGTGGCTGCTATGAATCGCTGGCGGATTACGCGCAGGAGATCACTGAGGAAACCACGGAGATTCCCGAGGCCTTGCGCTATTACATTGACTACGACGCCATGGCCCGTGACATGGAATTAAATGGCGACGTGTTCACCCTTGAAGCGAGCTACCGGCAGATGCATGTGTTCTGGAACCGCTAACGCCTCCCTCAACCGCATGAAAAGGATTTCATCATGGCAACCATCCGCGAAACCTTCGTCTGGCAGGGCCTCACCATAGAGACCCTGTATATCCCGAACTGGTCGCAGAGCTACCGCGCCACCTACGGCTATGCGCTCTCCCATCTACAAGTAAGCTCGGCAGGACGAGCACCGTTGCCGATCAGTGACACTGGCTATCGCTCGTACTTCGAGCGCGACGACAACATCGCAGCCGAAGGCGGAGCGGTAGCTTACGTGCGCGCGTGGCTGGAGTACGCCGCTCAATCTCCGGCATGGCTCGACGAACAGGTCCAAGCCCGGCAGCTCTCACTGTTTTAAAAAATCGCGGCCCTGCCGGGCCGCGATTTCAAGCGCTGAGGTTTATTAATTAACCATATCAATAAATACTCAATAACCCTCTTTGACGTGTACTCTGGGATGACCAAAAATATATTTGCACCTAACTACGCATTTTGTGATGGTTTGCATGTCGTCACAAAATCGCCACATCGTCTCGATAGTGCCCTCGGTGTGCTTAGATATTTTTTGTACGCTTGTTACTGCCATACGCTCCTGAGTATCGACTTTTTCAACAAGCTCTTCATCATCAGCTATGTCGAAATGTTTATGGAGCAGGCAAACACCGAACCGATCCGTGCATTTATGCTTACGCAGTATATCGCCTAGATCCCTCAATACCTCGTAATCAGCGTCACTGACTGGTTGAATATTCCCAATGTCCTGCAAGACACCGCGCTGCACTGTTTCAAGGTGAAGTTTTTTCATTTTTTGACTCCCTTTTTGTGCACAGATGCTTATTGGTTATGAAGAGCACGCAGGGCAAGTATAGATCAGGATTGCCGAATTGATTGGCTCCTCAGGTTGCGATAAGAGTCGTCAAATTTTAAATGGCGAGGTCGTCCGGTTAGATGGGTATGGTAGTTAACTATTGTTTAATTTTTTTGATCTATAAATTAAGACTGACATTTTAATGGCGAAACTCAAAGAAAGTGCCATGGAAGATAAGTCTTATGAAATAGTAAAAGTTGAGCCGGGCACTGAAGACTGGGTGAGATTTCACGAGATTCAGCGTACATCGCTGTTTCAGCAAGACGTCGAAGAATATGATCCGCACTATCACGATGTGTGCTTCCATCAACCTGCGCAAAGAAGTTTACTACTGCTTAAATGGCGTGGTGAGGCGGTAGGGGTGACGACTTTAGATCAGTTTGATGACGCCAGAGCCGCTACCCGATCCGTTGCCATCGCGGAAAATTTTCAGGGCAGTGGCCATGGGCGCGTGCTTGGTCTTCTGACGCAAGAGTTTGCTAAGAGTCAGGGGGTTAAATCTCTTTGCGTCAACGCAGGAGATCACGCTGTAGAATACTATCGGCGGTTGGGCTTTGAAAAAGAAGTGTGGGACTTGAAGGAATATGAAGGCATTACCAAGCCGGAAACCATGATTCAGATGGTTTGTCGCAAGCTGTAGGGCATAACGTGATCACGTTAAAGTTGGCTAGGAATCAACGCTCACGCTCCGGCTCATTGCCGTCGTGCTCTTTGGGAATGCCATTAAATATTTTCGTGATTTCACGCGGGCTTTCGTGGGCGATCTCTGACTTAGGTTCGACGGCCGTGTTTAAGTTTTTAATTTTATCTATCTCATGCTGGAGGCTGGCTCTGATCTCATTGGACTCCTTAAGATGTTGCGTTTTAACGATGCGTTCGGCTTGTTCATTTAGACGTTTAGATGTCAGTGTCTTCCGTTGTGCATAAGAGGGCTTGCAGTCCAGTTGGTTATGTTCGCGCAGAACTTTCTGCTTTGCCTTTTCCATATCGTCCGTCCAGCGAAGTGTCTGTTGCTCATCAAGTTCGATAAGCCGTTGCTGAAATTTCTCTTTTATCTCGGCAACGGCCTGCGCCTTATCCTTGTCTTCGCCTTGTGCCGCTTCTTTAAACTGCTCTTTGTTTGAGTTCATAATAATGCACGCGGTGGAATTTTCTGGACGCAAGAGTGCGCGATATGAAAGGATCAATGATGCAAAGTTTTCCAAGGAGGGTGTTATGAGAGAGAACCTGCCAATATCGTTAAGCCAACTTCTGAATGAGCCAGACACGGCATGGGTTGAGCAGCAATTGCTGGCACATGTTCGCGGGCTTGAACGTCAGGGACTGCCGCCCCGTACCATTGCTCGCGCTCTGGCACGGGTGCTGTTCGCATTCTGCATAGATCTGTACGACCGATCCATTGGCAGCCGCCTCTGGATCAAGCAGTTCTTGCAGCAGACAGGCCGCGATTTTATTAACGAAGAAGAGCTGACAACCCAATGCGAAACGTTGGTTGAACTGCGGACAAAGCTCCTCAAAGACTCTGAGCCATTCGGTTCTGCCTGAGCCCTGCCACGCACGCTCGTTGCGGTGATCTCCACCTAAGATGGCCCTATCCAGGCCTGTGGGGCAGGGCCGGTCGCCCTGCCGGTTTTGCCAGCAATTGTTGCTCCGTTTGCGAGCCTGCCTGTTGCCCGGATTTTCCGCATGAAACCTCCAGGCTGATCCCGCTGCCGACCACACGTGCACTGTGCTCACAGACCGGGCACGTCATCGTCGACTGGCTGCCAATGCAAGACAGGTTGCCGCAACGGGGACACAGCACCAGGTCAGCGTTATCGCAGTGAGGGCAGCCCTGATAGTTGCCTAGCAGCAACGCGCGGGTATTCTGATCATCGTGCACGGCTTGTGTGCCGCCTTGCGCGGACACTGACGCATTGCGGCGCGCAATCACGTCGGTGATTTCCGCGCCTTTCTCATGCAGTTTCAGGATCAGAACAGCCGATGCTTGCGGCACCTTGGAGCAACAAAGAATTTGTTCGCCATGCGATGGTTCCTGCTTGGTGATCCCGGTATTGGATATGGACGCGGGCTGGGGTTCAGCACGTTGCTTGCGGTTGAACGCTGCCAGTTCCTGTCGTGCCTTCTCCAACAAGCTCGGGGGCTTGTCTTGCTGTTTGGTTACCATTTTCTTGCCCTCTTGATGTAATCAACGGCATCGTTGACCTGTTGCATGAACACCTGATTGGGAAAAGCTTTATCGGGGTGCAGAATCGCCGCCAGCTCGCGATGTCGGCTTTTAAGCATCGTCTTATCGAGCGGCGTAGCTTCCGAGAAACCCAGCACTTCGAGCGCCTGCGCATAACCGCTTTTTTCTGGCGCAGGCTTTTCAGACTTCTTCTTCGGTGGAGGTTCTTCTTCACCCAGCATGTGGCGTTTGAATTGCCCGAAGGTTGCAAACTCCTGCCGTCCGTACTTCCAGAACAACTGGCGCAGCTTTACGTACTGGCCAACGGCGCGGGACAAATTCCTGCCCGCGAGAAAGCACGGCTGATAAAGGAATATCCATGTGCCCCGGACGATGTTGAAAACCAGCGACACGCATCCGGTGACGAATGCGCCCAGATAACAGCCCGTCCAGCTGGAGCCTTTTATGAGGAGACGCACTGTGTAGTCGATAAAGATTAGAGACTGCCGGTAAAGCGCCCCTGCCAGCCACATCAAGAAGTTGAAAGCGATACAGGCGACGATGATCCCGCCACCTGCGGCGGCCACGATTTTTAAGTAGGGATAGATTTGGTCAAACATCGTTAAGCCCTCCAGGGGTGTAATGCCATTCCCCATCGATGTGGGGATTTATTCCCGCGCCGACACGTTTCGCCTCGGCATCAAGGAGCTGGTCGCAATGCTGCAAACGGGCAACGATGGCTGCCGCCTGCTGTCTGCCATATACGGTCAGGAGATCAATGCGGTGACCCGCATACACCAGAACGACATGGAAGGAATCACCGTAATAAATCGGCGGTTGAACGACTTGGCCGTTCGCTGCTGCTTTACGGGTGGCTAAGTCATGATTCCGCTGCTCATGTTCAGCTTCGTCATGCGGCAGCAACACAAAACGATGCTCGATGCGGCGGTCGTAGCTCTCCCAACCTGACAAACGTCTGACCTTGACCTGGTCCATTCTCAGTTCGATCCGGGTGGTTACCCGGCACGCTTCCAACGTGACCCGGCGCAACAGGAAATATCCGAGCACCGTCACCCCAATTGCTGTCACCAGGTCGGGCAAATACGGATGAGGCTCCTGGAGCAGGGGGATGAAATTCGCAGCGGCCAACCCCAGCCCAACGGCGGCGGTGATCCCATTCGCCAGCTTGACCCGGAAAGGGTTCAGTTCGCGCGGCGTAACCTTGAACGACAGCAGACCGGCTTCGTCGGTCCTTTGCCTAGTGGGGGGACGCCCTGTAAGTGGGCTTTTCATCGGAGAGTTCATGGCAACGTCCTCAACTGATTGCGTTAGGAGCTACGCTGACACAATGATCAATGATGCTTTCCTCGCCGGTTCCTCGCGCCAATGCTTTTGAAGGGGAAGGGATATGGATGTTGAAGAGATCGAGTTCAGTGACTGGCAGATCGAAAAGCTGCGCTCGGCCTTGAGCCGTTACCGCACGATCAGCAAGCACAATGGACGGATGCCGTCCTGGTGTCAGGTGCGGGATCTCTTAACAAGCTCAATCTCCAATCAAGAGAAGTACGAAGAAGACGATTCAGAGTTGGCATTCGATGACGAAGCACTGCGACGTTTTGGCGAGAGAAAAACCAAAAGTATGAGCAAAAATCGCATGCAGGATATTGCTCGTTTTTTGTTCGATGAAGATCTACTTAGTCCCGAGGTTTTTCAGGAGGAGCGGCAGGATCTGGCTGCCTTTCTTGCCATGCATGAATATTTCGCCAACGATTATGAAGACGTGCCAGATTTAGTTTCTGCATTTTCAGGAGTATTTACCTACAGTGCAGCCCGTTTTCCAAACGAAAAGGGATGCAAAACCATCTCCCTGCATTTGACCCCGGATCCCTCCGGCAAATATGTCCGAGTCGAAGAGATCGTACAATTAGAGTTAAGCGCCGCAGGAAGGACACATCTAAAGCGGTCCTCTCGCGGTCACCACTCCAAAGCCAACGAATTTATCAGGAAGACTTGCCGCAAAGGTTTTGGCTTCCCCGTTACCCGCCTGAACATCCTTCACATCTTTTTGGATGGCGTCACTCCCGGTGACCGCATGACCTATACACAAGCTGGCGAACTGCATGATGAGTATGCCACTAACGGTTTTTTTCTTATGCGAAACGGTGAGGTGACAGGCCGTGGTCAATGGGCACGGGATATTTATTATGAAGAGCCGGTTACTCTCCCTAATATCTGCCGTTTCATTCCCGACCGCACAGTGGAAAAATAAAAATGGCCGGTGATGAAGAAAAGAAAGCAATGCTGTTATGGCTATCTCTCCTTGATGCCCACTCGTTCAGGAAGTTATATGGATATAACGATCCTGCCAATGAAAATGCTAAGAGAAGACTCCTAGAAGTTTTGAAGGAGCGTAAGGCAAATACCCTCTCACTGCAGCAGGATGCTGAGGCCAACGCCGCACGAATTGCATCACGAGAAAAATATCAGAATCATGTGTTTATCCGCGCAGTGAAAAACGGAAATATACTGAGTGCCGAATTAGGCATACAGTTAGGCGTTGACGTAAATGCCCAGGATAAATTTGGGATGACAGCGTTGCACTATGCAGCAGCCACAGGCTTTCGTCCCTGTATTCGACTGCTGGTGAACACTGGGCGATGCAATTACCTGCTCAAGGACAACAAAGGGCGCGTTGCCTCCGAATTGGCCTATGAGTGGGGCAAGGATTATGCCGTGGGCCTCCTTCTCCAGAAGAAAGAGGTGCGGCAAGCGTATGAGGAAAGCCGCTCGTCACCTGCCGACATTATCGGTGATGATGCACCCTGACTGCCTTTCCACAGAATGAGCTGGCGTTGTAGCGGATCGTGGCGTGAGAAATCCGGCCAGGGTGCGTTGCGTTTCATATTTGCTACGACTTCCTCCACCTTGAAAATCCAGTGCTATCCTTCCTTGAATACATGCTAACGACCATCCTTTACATGCTAAAGCGATATGAGGGATCGTAAAGATTATGGATAAAGAAAGCCTATCAGAACAGCGTTGCATGTTAGCGTCTTTAAGCTGTCTGTTTGTGGGATTATCTATATTCTTTTATGTCATAAGTATCGATGTTGTTATTTCGAATGATGTCAAAGGCGAGATCTTCAAATGGCTAAATATTGCCTTAGGCATTTCCTGGGATAACGGGCAGCAGAGTAATAAGTTATGGTTATCTTTGTCTCTGTCATTTAGGACTCTGTTGACTGTAGGGCCAGCAATTGGTATTTTTTGGATAGCAATACAAATTCTTGCAGAGAGAGGAAATACAATGAAACTTGCACACGCTTTTGCAAATAGGGACGCCGAGATAAAATTGTTGCTCAAAAACAATTTGCTAAAATTTATTTCTCCTGAGAAAAAAGATGAATATTTGAACGGCATAGATGAAGAGCTGCGCCAAGTGTTCAATATGTCCGACGAAGAATTTGAAGAAAATCTAGAGATTATATACGGAAAGGAGAAGTCAAGGAAAATACTTGATCATCTGAAGGCTGATATATAGGAGAGGCTCTATATGAATCGACTATCAGATGATCATCTACCTCAAGAAACCCAAGGGTTTATTGATGATTATGTGCGCGATATGAAAAATAATAATACTGGGTTGGCGGATGAAAAAATAAAAGAACTTGTCAAGAGAATTGCTAAGAAATTTAAGCCGAAGCCCACAGATGACCAAATGGACAATTATTTTATCTCAAGGGGCCTATCTAGATAATTTTTGGATTGTTTCTTATTAAAAAGCGCGCTCCTTTGACGCCTTTAAACTTGTTAGCAGGGGCATCAATGTAGTGCTCCGCGAGCGCTTATTTACGGCGCCATTCAGAGCAACCTACTGGTACGCGCCCCGTTAAAAGGGTCATGAAATCGGAGTTCGAGCTCTATCTTATCAATGATGGGGTCGTACCCATTGATAATAATTGGGCGGAGAACCAGATCCGACCATGGGCCCTTCGGCGCAAAAACAGGCTCTTCGCAGGATCGCTACGCAGCGGAAAAAGGGCGGCGGTGATCATGAGTTTGATCCAGTCTGCGCGCATGAATGGGCATGATCCGTGAGCTTATCTGATGGACGTTTTGACTCGTCTGCCGACACAACGGGCGAGTGAAATTTCAGATCTGCTGCCCCATAGATTGACACCCATTTATGGTTGACACATGCAGATGTGTATAGCGAAAACTCATCGGTGCACCGCGACGCATCTGATCTCCATTAGCAGACCCGGTCGAGCGAGTTCACTGACACCTATGCATGTCCATGCACATTTGCTCCTTGGAAAGACTTCATCCTTCACGCGTCTGAAGATTGACATGTGGCGGTGCATATCGACGTGATAAGTCGTCATTTCGATTACTACCTCAAATTTGCAGCCACCGGCTGCCAAGACGAGCCGGAGATTATCCCACGCTGCCAGAAACTGCTTCTCCAGGTCTTCAATAACTGACAACTCCGCCGTACGGCCTACTTGGCCAGCGTACTAGAGAGTGTTCCCTACCTTCACAGTTGGCGCGTAACCAGGATGTTCGCAAAGCAATTTCATATCATCTGGAACGATTACACCAGGCGCGATTACTGATGCTGCGCAACGCGATGACCGCCTCGGATGCGGCGTTCAATGTAGGCTACAAAAGCGCCTCGCAATTCAGCCGCGAGTTCAAACGCCTCTTTGGCCGACCCCCCCAGGCAGAGATTGAATGGATGAAAGCTACGTATGCGCTGCCTATGCCGTCCGCGCCATCAATCTACGTCTCGTCGCATTAGCAATGACCGCCGATGAGCACTAGTCAAAGCCACTCTCAAGGACAACAGATTTCGGGTCGTAGACAGATGAGAGTTTTGAGTGGATTTTCATCGCGGTAGGCAACTATCGGCCGATTCTGTTGAAAAAGTCGGCCATGGTTTCCGCAGCAGAAAAGCATACGTCTGAGATTGAAATCTTTACTTCCGAGAGAGGTTGCCGGACTCAAATTTCACGTGGCAGCGTTGTCAAATGGTGTATTCACCGACCGCTGTCCTGGCCATTTCAGAAAACCGTCTTTTTCAACACGATCGGCCAGAAGCAGGCACTCACGGGTGGAGGCGCCTCCCTCATAACCGACATAGACACTCAGCCGGCGACTTCGTAACCTCTGAGTAGGTCTTGTCGATTTTTCTCTTATGCCCATGTCGCGCTTCGAACGTCCGAATCAGTGGGTTCAAGGGATCACGCATGAACAAGGAACGCTATGCGACAGAAACGGCGGAAACATTACGCCACTTCTGTCTCCTAGTTATTTAGGCAAAAACGTGGCCACATCCGAATGGAAGTTGGTTTAGTGCTCGCTACTTCTCTCGTCACTTCGCCGCTTTTGCGCGGCTAGCAAAGCCGTCATGCTGCCCGTGTGGGGGTCATGCCCTGGCGCCGTCCTGGCTGGCGTACAAGAAGTTCAATTCTGCCACCTGCTTCGGGCTCACTCGCCCGCAGCGGCTCGGCCACTCTGCGGTATCCATCATCGTTGTTCGCCTTGGCCCCGCTGTCTAACAATCGGTTCAAGGCGCTCACTTCGTTTGCTGGGACAGGCAAAACCTGCGCCTTCGCCTGCCCCTTAAAAAAACGTTAGAGCGCTCTGGGGCGTTGGCGATGATCTGCAAACTCTGTCTGCGTGACCTGCCGCTACGCCGATCTCACATAATCCCTGAGTTCATCTATGCTGCCTATTACGATGACAAGCATCGCTTCACCTTGGTTCACACCGAATCTCAGGAATTGGAACTACGCCAGCGAGGCCCGCATAAATTTTTCGGTGACTTGCTCATCGCTCAATCCTCCTCAAGGGAAGGGGCCTCCGGAAAAGCCGGGGGCGGTTCAAATGTGTGATTGGCGGCTGGTGGCTAACGGAGTTGCTATGAAATCGAGTTTGCAGTCGTGCTCCAACTGGCGCCCTAGAAAAGATGTTGCCAATCGCAGTTCCGGCGCGGATTTATCGCTCGTGAGTGATAGATATGCGTCACACAACCAATTGATGTCTGACGCAGTTTCACCACAGGACGTCGGTTTTTTTGGTCTCGATACCAAAAGCATCATTGGCGATGATGATCGGGACCCTGTAGCTAGCACCGTTCGCGCGCCGTGGCGAATGATTTGCTCCCTCGAGATCTGGTGGCCGGGAGCAGACGCTCCTGCCTATGGCACGGGTTGGCTGGCGGGCCCAAATCTCGTCGTCACCGCCGCCCACTGTGTGTTCGATCATCAACAAGGTCTCGGATGGGCGACGAAAATATTGGTAATTCCAGGCCGTGATCGGAGCGAAGCCCCGTTCGGTAGCTACGCCACAAATCGCTTTTCCGCCACGGAGGCGTGGCTGGATGCCCCCGGACGGAATGTAGACATTGGCGCAGTCCATCTCGACGACGACCTGGGGCGCGTCGTCGGTTGGTTCACGTGCGGCATCTCCGACCAGGTCATCGTCGGAGGTGAGCCGCTGACGATAAGCGGATATTCTCGGCGAAGAGCAATTCACTCTACGCAACAGCGAGCTTCTGGAGTTTCGGTTGGAGTGATCGAGGGTCGACTGTTTTACACCGTCGACACTTTGGGAGGGGCGAGTGGTGCTCCGGTGTTGCTCGGAGCTGTCCAAGATGACTCCGATACACACGTTATCGCGGTGCATACGGACGACGAGACCGCGGTCCCTCCGGAAATCGGAGTTGAGAGCAATTCTGGGCCGCTCCTCGTCCCGGAATGGACCGCGCTGATTGAGCAGTGGAACGCATTCGTTTGAATATGAAGGAAAGGGAGAATCAGCATGTTCCGTAGCCTGAGCATTAATCTTTGGGCGGTAGTCGCGCTAACGACATTGGCGGGGTGCAATAGGTCCGAAACTTCAGGCGCGGCAGTAGAGTCGCGAGGTGTGGCGCAAGAATCTGCGAGCTCAACCGGGCCGGTACGGATACTTAACGCGTTGCCCCCGCTGGGAACAAGCACGACAGAGGCGGACCGAGAGGGACGTCTTGCAATTAAACGCGGTGCAGACTATGTGCCCATCGATGAAGACCCTAAGACCCTTTTCGACCGCTTAGAACGCGAAATGTCGCAAAGGCGGCAAGTAGGTTGGAAGATTGTCGAATCGATGCTTGCGCCTCAAAAGCTGCAGGTCGATGGCATGACCATCGACGTGCCGCTGTGGCACACATGGTATGAGGGCGGGGATGAGGACGATGGTAACGCTGAAGCCAATTCAGTCATCGATTTGTATGTCGGCAATCTCAAGAAATGTCGTGAGAGTAGCTGTGGCGAGAGTGAGACGAGGATCGCTGAGCGGACATTGGTCGAGTATTCCACGAAAGATCTGGGCGAAAGCCTCACTCGTGCGAACATGAATCAAACATTGTTGCAGCTGAAGAATCTTGAGGTGCCTGATCCAACTGGAAAGCGGGCGCATCTCGGGCAAGGCTTCACAATGTTCAGCCCGAGCTTCGTTGAGCACGTACTAACCCAGGCGCGTGGTATTGAGGGCTGTGCGTCGCGAAGAGAGACTGCGGACACACCACCCCGAACAAAATCACAGTTTTCCTACTGCCTCGACGAGTTTCCTCGAAGCGCAGTAATGGTCAAGACGGCATGGTCACCGATTGACGATGGCGGCGACGGTTGGGCTTTCGACACCTCGGGGCCAGCGCTTGAGCGTCAACTGGGTTCGCTGAACGGAAAATGGCGCTCTGGGAAGGCGGCGGGACGTTCGACCAGTACGATGTACTCGGTAAAAGCCGATGACGCGGTAACCTACGGCCTCGACGCAATCCATTTTTCCACCAAGGACACACGCGAATGGATCTGGGTGACCTTGTGGTGGGATCCTCAGCCCAACAACGACTTCGGCGCGGATCGTCCGGCATCTATCAACGGATATAACCAAGGGGTCTGGCGCAACTACAAGATGTGTGTGACCAGCGCCTTCAACGAGATGGATCCCGCTCCATGGAAAAGCTACGAGAAAGACTATCCGTCTCTCGCGGCAGCAATCAAAGGGAGCTTTAACGCGATGTCGGCGGCGGCGAAAGCGAGTCCATCGCCTTTTGATAAGGTCACCAGTTGGTGTAGTAATCCTTACGTAGAAGGGCATATCAACAACGACAAGACAAACTGCATTGGCTGTCACCAATATTCAGTTACGCAGTCGGAGGCCACTAGCATCTCGCCTGCTCGTAAAATGGAATTTTCAGACTCCATTTGGCTCCTTAATACTTCACCTCCGGTGCCGATTCCTGAGAAAAGTCGAGCGGACTACGCGAAGCATTTTCCTCAGCTGGGTCGATCGCGAATCCGCAACAACTTCCCGGCAGACTTCGCATGGTCGACAGACTTCGAGTTCCCGAAACAAATTACGAACGCCCGTAAAGAGCATAATTTTATATGGGATGCCAAGGAGACTGACTAATATGCTTTCGTACGTCGCTGATATCGTCCCTTTGTTCCGAGAAAAAGATCTCAATTGTATGGATAAGAGGCATTGGCCCTTGGCCGATGCGGTATTCATGTGTGATCCGACCGGCAGTGATGTGTACGCCGACCATTGGCATGCACGGTATACATTCTCTAGGCTTTCCAGCACTGACCCTTTCGATCGGATGCCGAAGGGAGGACCTTCTTGGAGCGAAGAAAGCCTGCTCAAATTTCAGCAGTGGATGGACGATGGATTCCATCCATAGTCCATGAGCGTCCTCAGAGGTTCAGATCAGCGGTTAGTTGAGCCGCGGGTAGCACCTCGCCGCAGCGAATTTCCGCTCGCGACAATTGAGCTACCCGGCGTCCCGCATCTTGCTTCACTCTATGCGTAATTGTGCGGTCCCGGTCTAACAAAAGGTTCCAACCGACGTCCCTGCCTCCGGGCCTTCGGCTCTCCGGCAGGGCAGCGGCTGAACCTGGGCGTTAGAAACAAGGAGTATATTTTCCCAATGATTCAGATTGTCAACAAGCCATTTGTCTTCGTTGTCGACTCCCCAAACCACCATGATTTGTTCGACGGCTATAGCATTGGAACGGCCTTACGAGACGCTCTCAGGGCGATCCGAATACCTTGCTACTACACGCTGGCCATATGTAAAAGACTTTAAAGCCGCATTAGGTACTCGTCTCCCGGAAGCAATCCGCCAGATGCAGCCCGATACAAATAAAAATGCAATTCCATTCTTACATCTATGCGTGCACGGCTCAAAGCCCGGCGTTGGCTTAACAGATGGATCCTTTATTGGCTGGCCAGAACTGCGGAGTCTTTTATTAACTCACAACTAAGCAAAGGGTCATGACCCATATGTTTGTATGCCCTCATGCATTGACTTTAACGCCGCAAACATGGTCAATGCATTTGACAGTGCATTCGATATTCTAATCGGAAATACAAGCACTGAATTTCTATCCGACGTAACAGTCGCCTATATGTCCTTCTACAATCACTTAATCTACAAAGCCGCCAATTTTGATCAGGCAGTTCAAGCTATGCGCCATGCGTCTGGGAATCATAATTTCTACTATGCAATTGGCGAGCAAGTAAAGAACCAACGACTTTCCGAAATGCAATCTCAGTTTGTTAGCAATCCATGGCCAAACCCGCAGCCAAGTTTCTAACAATGCGCTCAACTGCCGCTCACTTCGTGAGCTGGACGTCCAAAAGCTGCGCGTTCGGCCGCCCGTTAGCTTAATCGTTTGCGTCCGTTTTTGGCTGATTTCTGCCAGTCACCAGCGTCAGCTTTGGGTCGATTCTGTTGAAAAAGTCGGCCATGGTTTCCGCAGCAGAAAAGCACGCGTCTGAGATTGACGTCATTACTTCCGAGAGTGGCTGCCGGACTCAGATTCAGGTGGCAGCGTCCTAAAATAGTGTATTCATCGATCGCTCTGCTGGCCATTTCAGAAAACCGTCTTTTTCAACACAGTCGGTCGTTAGATGCCCTTTGCGAAGGGCCGCTTGGGTCGACATCTGCCTTTCGAATGGCTACAAGCGACGATCCCAAAGCGGACACTGTCTAAATTTACGCTATGGCCGATTACGGCCAGCCATGAATGTTGGTAATCGATCCGTAGCTTTCCCATTGTAGAAACCGAATGAAAGTGTGAGTGGGAGTGAAGTCTTGCTGTACTGTCGACATTTCTCTCGGAGATAGCCATCAGCTTATGCGCTAGACGAACATGTGACGTTTGAGTTCAATGCGAAGGCTCAACGGATATCTCAAGGCCCATGGTTTTCTACGAGATTCCGTAAGCCTGTTTATTAGTCTGCAATCAGGACAAAAACGATCAGGCTGAGTTATCTAGTTCGTACCAGATCACCCGTTGCAACATCATCGGGTGACGGCCCGCCCAGAGGATGATCTGTCGTTTGAACCGATCACTGCGCGAGAAATGTCGCCTGATTTCATCCGGCGTCATCATGTCGTAAAGCTCGATAGCTTCCGACCGGCCCGATAACCCTTTGTGCTGTTGATCCTGCGCGACCTCTCCCGTGCGCGCGACTTCCACCTGCGTTTTACCAAGCAGCTTGGAAATATATTCAGTCGTCGCCATATCGTTGTTGCCAAAGAACTGCATGATCCCGGCATTGCCTGCAAAGGTTTCCCACCGCTCGCCGTACAGAGCTTTACCCTGGCTCCAGTCCTGAAGGATGACCCAGAGCTTCACACCAAATGAGGCAATCAGGCCGGAAGCGGTTTCGAGTTGCTTCATATAGCCAAGGACCGGGAACTCATCGAGGCAGGCCAGAACGGGGGTAGGCGGGATTGTTTTTTCCCGCTCCATTGTGTCGAGCAGTTGATTGATGAAAATCCGCATCCAACGCCTGGCTATCTCGATCCGCGTCGCGGGAAAACACAGGTAGATACTGACGCCTGTCGGATTGCTTTTCAGCTCCGACAAATCAAAATCATGCTCTTTCAAAACCTTGCGAAAGGCTGAGTAGTCGAGAAATTTGGTGTGCCGGTTCACCGTCGAGTGAACACCGGAAAGCTCCGCTCCTTTCTTGCCGTAGAAATCGAGCGCCGCCGCCATGACGGCGCTGCCAATGTCTTCTGTTTTCGCGCGGTCTTGCAGCCGGTAGCCGTTGTCCATCATCTCCTCATAGAGGAGAGGCTTTGCCTTCTCTTCATCATCTCCAGGCTCAACCCATAGTGCCCGCTTGATCAGCTCCCTCACCATGATGAGATGCCGTTCCTTGTCGTATCGAGAGTAGGTTGCGACGTGAATAATCACGCCCTCGATAAAGTTCTTGGCAGACTCATCCCAGTGCGGGTCTTTCTGATCTGCTGACTGCACGACAATCGACTCGGCGATCAGCGCGGCATCCTCAAGAAATGTTTCACTGCCTGTTTTCAGGAGACTCATGGGATTGTACGAGGCGCGGTATTTTGAGGCTGCTTTGCTGGAAACCCCGAAGGGGTCAACGACATAAACCCTCTGCCCCAGGGCCGCGCGTCTGTCTGCCGTAATATCAGCCAGTTCGCCCTTGGGGTCGGTTGCCAGAATGCTTCCGGGATAGAACAGCAAATTGCTGATCAGGCCGACCGATTTACCAGATCGGGAGCCCGCCACGGTAAGAATATGGCGGTCATCCTCGATGCCAATGAGTTGCTTCCCCATCGCACCGATCAGGACTTTTTTCCCCGGCTGGAGTGGGTCATACGATAGTGTGCGGCTCGCTGCGATGTCTTCGAGCATCATCCACCGCGCTTGAGGAACTTTCTGCTCCCGTAAGGGGCGGGTGGAGTCGCCACGCGGTACGTCCCGCATAAACTCCTTGAAGAAATCACTCATGATTTTGGCCTCACCGTCGGTGTTGCCACGAGCATTACATGCGCTTGTATGCAGCCTTCCCCCCGATATCCTCTCGCTCAGTCAGCATGCGTTTGCGGTATTTAGATACTCCCTTTTCTGGGCTGCTTTTATCCCAGCTATAAGCCTTTACCCATAGCCATCGCTCGCCGAAACCTCTGGCGGCGTATCAATGGGCGGCCCGCGCCAAGCCTGCACCTGTTCGGGCTATCGCCCTGTGCAGGCCCGTGTTGCCCATGACACGTCGTCGCTCGCTGGCTGCTGGGGCTCGTCGCTGGAATAACCCAGCCTCAAGCAAAAAAGGAGACTCAACATGAATACCAAAACAACCGCCTCTGACTCCAAGAAACCCGGCTTCGTCGCGAAGGTGCGTAAAGGCTCAGGCGAAAATGCCGTGTACGAACGCATCGGCGTCGCCTGGAAAAATACTGATGGATCGTTCTACATAAAGTTAGCCGGGACGCAGGTCGTCTCCGACTTCATGCTTTACGAAATCGAAAGCACCGACCAGTCAGGCGAATAGCCATCGCTGATTGAAAACAGAAAAGGCGAGCCGCAAGGCTCGTCTTTTTTCTTCAATCCATATCAATCCGTCATGATCCGCCTAAATCTCCCGCATGCATTTGCGAGTGCCGCAATGCAGTCCGCGGGCTCCTATGATTTTTGTATTCACATCCACAAAAACAAATGCTATCAGGCAATGAAGAGCGCAAAAGAAATTCGGAAACTGCATCAGCAGTCGTCGTTTCTTTTAGAAAATCTTCATACCCCCAGCCTTAAACTGGACTCAAGGGCCAGTTGCGAACGAAGTGAGCACAAGGTGTGCGTGGTAGTACCACGCCCACCTTGCGTGGGGACTTCCAGTCCCCCGCGATCCCCCCTTGGAATCCCTAAGCGCAAATGTTCTAGGGAACATTTTTGCTAAGGGATTAGACGCAACGTTTCGCCGTTGCACACGATCAGGGAGACTTCGGCTCTCCCTGAACCCATCGAGCAAAGGGCTACTTCATCGCCCCTTGCAACCCACGACCAGGGACTTTCGCATCCCTGGACCCACGACCGGGTTTCGGCCCGGTGCCGACCAAAGAGAGATTCAGCTCTCCCTTTGGAATTCCATCGACCACTGCGCGGTGCTGAAGACGAGAGGAAACCAGGAGGAGACGGCTTTTTAGAAGCAGCTATGTTGGCGGCATGACCAGATCAAAGAATAAACGCGACGCGCCGATCTCTTACCGCCCACCCGAAAGGTTGCGCGAGGAGTTTCACGCGCGGGTGCAGAACTCAGGTCAGTCCATTAACGGCTACATCACTGACGCCATTTTCGGCAGGACCGCTCCCAGGTCTAAACGTGTTTCGCCGCTGGATCAGAAGATGGTTGCCATGCTGTTGTCGCAAGCGGCCCGCATTAACGACCGGCTGGAGCAGGCTGGTCGCTCGTCCACCGATAGCAGCCCCAGCCTGATTCTCCAGGAGTGCCGGGACGAGCTGGCTGAAATCAGAAGCTATCTCATGCTGGCCTTGGGGAGGGACCCATGATCCCTTTTGCCTCACAGCGGGGAAGCGGCCAAGACCTGGCCACTCACCTTCTGAATGCCTACGACAATGAGTTGGCCGAGGTAGCTGATCTGCGAGGGGCCATTGCCGGAGATCTGCACGGTGCTTTCAAAGAGTGGCAGGTACAGGCCGATACGCTGACCCGGTGCGATAAGTATCTCTACAGCCTGTCGATCAACCCTAATCCCGCGCAGGGGCCGCTGACGCGCGATCAATACCTTGACTATGTTCGGCGCACCGAGGATGTCCTGGGGTTAGGCGATCAACCCCGCGCCGTGGTGTTCCATATCAAGGATGGTCGTGAACACTGCCATGTGGTCTGGTCACGGATTGATGCTGATAATCAGAAAGCTGTCCATCTGGCCTTTGACCGGGACAAGCTGATGCGGGTGACGCGGGGTTTCGCCCGTGATCACGGTCTGACGCTTCCCGCTGGGTATGAAAAGTCCAGAAAGGTCGGGCAGATCTCCCTCTACGAGCAGGCGCAGCTACGGCAGACCGGGCTCTCCAAAGAAGACCATAAGCGGCAGGTTACGGAAGCCTGGCAGCAGAGTGACGACGCCCGGTCGTTCGTGCACGCGCTCGCCGAGCGGGGCTACATGCTGGCCACCGGAAATCGCCCCTATATTCTGGTCGATCTTTACGGCAACGTGAACGCGCTACCAAAGCTAGTCGATGATAAGTCCATTCGTTCAAAGGACATCCGTGAGTTTCTTGAGAAAGAGTTCCCGTGTGAATCACTGCCGACCGTCCAGGAGGCTGAGAAGCTTGTTGCGGCGCACCGCAAGCTGATCGAGCGAGCCGTTAGAGAAGATAACTACGCCGACCGGCTCGCCGAGCTGAAGCACGGCCAGATGGAGCGGCGTCGCGCGATAGAGCAGGAGCGAGAAGCACTCAAGCATCGACAACATTGCCTGCGTCTTGCGCAGAAGGAAAAGCACCGGGCAGAGCGGGACAAATTGCGTACAGGCCACTTTGCCATGATGAAAGCCGTTCGCCGGGAGCGGTATCAAAACCGCCCCAAGGGCTTGTCTGAATTCTGGGGCAGGGTCAGCGGAGTCAATTTCTTACGCCAGAAATTGCACCATTATCAAGATGCCAAACGTATTCACGCTCATCTCGAACAGCAGGCTCAGCTGAAAGCACGCCAAACACAGGATGCCAAGACTTTGGATTTCCGCCTCAAGCTTCAGGCAATCGACATTGAACGCAAGGCATCATCCCTTGAAAAAGTGGATAGGCGAGAGCTATCTGCATTCATGCGAGATAACAAGCGCGATCAGCATGTCAGGGCACGCGGCGAGGATGGCGTGATGCCGTCGCTGGTTGAGATCGTTAATCACGAGCATTTGCTGCCAGAGAGAGCTGCCCCCGATGTGCTGGCAACTTTTGAAAGGGTAAAGCGCCAGCCGCTCAGAGATACTCCCGATCTTATCGCCGCGTTTGAACGAGCAGCAGCGGCGTCTCGTAAAGGACATCAAGAACGGGTGGAAAGCGGAGGCTCGGAACAACCTAAGCCAGCTATTTCTCCCTGTCATACTCATAGCAAAAGTGATGAGCATGACAGGGAGAGGTAACGCCCTCCACCTAGCAAAGATAAATGGATTTCTATATCGTTATATAGGGCTCACCTTTGATAATGCCGCGCACGCTCTATAATAGTTACCAATCTCCCTTGAACGCTCAGTCGGGGACGGCGCAAACCACGAAATTTGCGCTCTAAATGCAGATACAAAACATAAAAAATCAACTGCTGCTATTGATTTGTAAAAATTAATGGGTGCTCCGTAGTCATTGTCGGAGTAAGCGCCGTGCAAAATTCCATGCCTATTTGTCTTGTCCGTAAATGCGTAGTTATTAGAGTTTGTGTAAAGATGGTTTTTGGAAAAATCTACAAAAGAGTCCATCATCGAGATGATCTCTCCAACTGCTCCAATACTATTTTTTATGGAGTAATTTTTACAGTCCGTCGCAAGATTGACAAACACATCCGTGATCGAGCTGTATTTGACACTTCGGCTAGCCGCTAGTTTTTTTCCTACGCCTTCTATCACTGGCATTAACCCAGCAACCGCGACGTGATCAAGACCAAGAAAATGAGCTTGGATTGCCTCTCCAATAATCATCTTATAGTCTTGTATATAGGGGGTGGCCGGGTAACGCTCGGTGATCATTGCCGCCAGATTATCTGCTGAATATATGAAAGAAAGCGCCGCTTCAAGATCACCTTGACTGAAAAACTCACCCTTGTCACTTATCGCCTTATAAAGCAGGTTGAGGTATCCAAGTGTTACATATGACGGTATAAACCAACCAACGCTGCAAAAAGAGTCTTTATAGTGATCTAAACTGCTCGTATTAAGTTTCACACTTGGTATCCTGCACTGCGCATTTATTTTTTCAGGTCTTCTTTCCAGCGACCTTGCCCATCTAGCGAAATGTCAGCAACGCCACTTATATCATTTGGAGTCTCGTTAACCCACCCCGACTTCGTCCAAGCGCGTGGTCCCTCGGTTCTTCCGCCCCCTTTTTGACCTGCTTCAGAAGAGGCTCGGGTGGCCCTCACTGCCGTTGAGTCGATGCACCAGGGATTCCAGTCAATCAATCCTTGCGCGTTGAGCTTGACGTGTAACCGCTTGAGCATCTTGTTGAAGGTGCCTTGGTTTCGCCAGTCTCGAAAGCGTTGATAGACCGTCGACCATGGGCCGAACGGCTCTGGCATGTCCCGCCATACTGCACCCGAGCAAAGCACCCACAACTCACTGATTGTCAGCTCTTGGGCGCCCAGTGCGCTGATGAGCAGTGAAAAGATCAGCGACCATCTCCAATCTGCGTCGGAAAGTTCGTATCGCTTGGGCATGGCAGAATCCTTCGCCTAAAAGGCGAGAACTCTACGAAAAGTCAGGCCGCCGAGGGCTGTGATGGGGCTTCACAGGTTTCCATACAGAACCTAGGAACTGGCTGTCCGTGCAGAAGGTGGTGGCTTCTGCGCTCTGCGAAACCCTCAAAATTTCAGGGGGAGTGCGGCCATATGCCATCGCTATGGTGGTAGCATCCGAACACTTTGCTTTCTGATGCTGGGCTAGCTGCCTAAACAATGGATACGTGTGTGGTCAAGTTGAGGAATGATTTGTGCTAAAAAGTCGCAATGTTGGTGGTATTGAGATTTTCAGGTCAAGCCAGGCACATGAGAATAGGGTGTACAAGAGAATCAGAGATGCCGTTTTCAAGCGATTCAGCCCAGGTGTGTACATTGATAAGTCAGTAATTGTCAGTATCGTAAATCTAATGTACGACCAATACTACAAAATCTTGGATGAGTATCTCCCCAAGGTTGATTCCCGAGAATTTGTATCTTTCCTAACCGCGGAGTACGAACGCTACGGAAAAGTAGCAGATGCTTACAAGCTCAATAAGCTATCCGCGGATGATGAGGAACTTTGGGGTTATGCGGGCCATGCGCGGAGAGCTATAAAACATATTCTGGAATTGCTCTGTATTTCGAGAATGGATGACAGCAAAATCGCCGCCAGCCAAGAGGAACAAGAGGACGCTATCTCCATGGTCTTCATCGCTGCTGAAGAGTTGATCAGTCTGTATCAGAGGAGCGATGGTTATCAAATGCTTCATGATGAAGTCACATTGAAGCTTGATCCTAACGAGCATACCTATTTCAATGTTGAGCAAGACGGCAGTATCAAGTTTGATATTCGCGAGTCGGTTCAGGGTTTTTCAAAATATATACCATCCCCCATGTTTCTTAATGACTCCGTGGCGCACGGGGAAATATTAGATGCAAGCTTTGTAGAGATGATGGGGCTTAGTTATAAAAATACTATTGAGACGATTGGGTGGATTATTGACACATATAGTAATCGTGAGCAACCCGAAGAGGCTGGTGGCTTTATATGGGAGGAAGCGGTCGCTACGATGGCAGGCGCCTTCGGTATCACGCCATCACAGGCTGAGCTTATTATTGATGGGTTTTCCCTGAGCGCCGAGTCTATGGAGGAGCGTGTATTATTCCGACCAAAGCAGGAGTTTCGTGCGTACAAGCGAGCGTTTTTTAAAGACCGCTATAATGGTGTGACTTTTGTATTCTTCTCCCGACGAATGGCTTTTGAAGCTTTAGGGCTTCTAGTTGCAGATGTGCCATTTAGGAAGCTGCCATCTGAGTGGCGCTCTAAGAGCGTGAGCAAGGCTCTCGATGCCTTATCTCTTAAGGCTGGTCGGTGGTTCGAAAAGGTAGTAGAACAAAATTTGGGGACGATAGGTATAACTGGGTCTGCTTCGGTTAAGACGTTGATCACGAGCAAGACTGAACGATTGAAAATTCCAGCGGAAGTTGGCGAGATTGATTTCATCGGTTTTCATGAGGCCCAAAAACTACTGGTGGTAATAGAGGTTAAGCAGGTCGGGTTCGCTACAGAAGCAAAAATGTTTCGTGACGATATCTATAAATTTACTGAAGGGGCGGACAGCTATAGCGCGAAATTCATAAAGAAATATAATTGGGTGGTGGATAATGTTGAGAGCATCGAAAGGCATTTTTTTCACAGGTTCAATCTCACCACCAAATTGGATTTTGCCGGATATGCAATGATTACGCTGTATCCGACGATAGTTTCGACTAGGATCGAAGAGTTTTCTTGTGTTTCTTTAAGCGAATTTATGAACAGATGTAAGGCTAACGAGGCGTGGCCATTCAGCAAAACCTCACTATAGATGCCTGAGTGATAATGCCATCGAACGGCTATTGGCTGGCTAAAGGAGCACCGCCGCCTGGGTACACGCTACTGCGAGCTGGCGGAAAATTTTGCAGCGATGGTCACTTCGCTTGCTAGTGGCGTGTCTACGACAGTACTTTTCGTACCGTGCCTAGAGCGTGTTGGGTATGGGTGAAGCTGGGGGTAGGCCTCCGAACGGCTTCTTGTGGGCAGGCCTACTGATGCTGCGCTCAACAGTATGGACGCCATCGTACCGGGCACTCTTGGCCGCCATTTGTTACAATGCGCGGTTCTCTGTGTTGGCCTTTGCAATCGGCCAAAGGTACTTTTTTAACTGTGTACATATCAGCGTACACAATCGAGATTTTAAGCGATGTCCGATAGTAAAATTGTCAATGAAGTCAACGCCAGACGCACGTTTGCCATTATTTCCCACCCCGATGCCGGTAAAACCACCATCACCGAGAAGCTCTTGCTGATGGGCAAGGCGATTGCGATTGCTGGCACGGTGAAATCTCGCAAGTCCGACCGCCATGCCACCTCCGACTGGATGGAAATGGAAAAACAACGGGGTATTTCCATTACCACGTCGGTCATGCAGTTCCCGTATCGCGACCACATGATCAACCTGCTCGACACCCCGGGCCACGAAGACTTCTCCGAAGATACCTATCGCACCCTGACGGCGGTGGATTCGGCCTTGATGGTCCTCGACGGCGGTAAGGGTGTAGAGCCTCGGACCATCGCCCTGATGGACGTCTGCCGTCTGCGGGATACGCCGATCGTCAGCTTTATCAACAAACTCGACCGTGACATCCGCGACCCGATCGAACTGCTCGACGAAATCGAAGCGGTTTTGAAGATCAAGGCCGCGCCGATCACCTGGCCGATCGGTTGCTACCGCGACTTCAAAGGCGTTTATCACCTCGCGGACGACTACATCATCGTCTACACCGCCGGTCACGGCCACGAACGTACCGATGTGAAAATCATCGAGAAACTCGACTCCGATGAAGCCCGCGCACACCTGGGCGACGAGTACGATCGCTTCGTTGATCAGCTGGAACTGGTACAGGGCGCCTGCCACGAATTCAATCAACAGGAGTTCCTCGACGGCCAACTGACCCCGGTGTTCTTCGGTACCGCACTGGGCAACTTCGGTGTCGATCACGTGCTCGACGCCGTGGTCGACTGGGCGCCGAAACCGCTGGCCCGTGTGGCCAACGAGCGCACCGTGGAACCGGTCGAAGAAAAATTTGCCGGCTTCGTGTTCAAGATCCAGGCAAACATGGACCCGAAACACCGCGACCGTATCGCTTTCATGCGCATTTGCTCCGGCAAGTACGAAAAAGGCATGAAAATGCGTCACGTGCGCACCGGCAAGGACGTGCGGATCGGCGACGCGCTGACGTTCTTCTCCTCCGAGCGTGAGCAGCTTGAGGAAGCGTTTGCTGGCGACATCATCGGCCTGCACAACCACGGCACCATCCAGATCGGCGACACCTTCACCGAAGGCGAAGTCCTGGGCTTCACCGGCATCCCGCACTTCGCCCCGGAACTGTTCCGTCGCGTACGCCTGCGTGATCCGCTGAAATCCAAGCAACTGCGTCAGGGTCTGCAGCAACTGGCGGAAGAGGGCGCGACTCAAGTGTTCTTCCCGACGCGCAGCAACGACATCATCCTCGGCGCCGTCGGTGTGCTGCAGTTCGATGTGGTCGCCAGTCGTTTGAAAGAGGAATACAAGGTCGAGTGCTCCTATGAGCCGATCACCGTCTATTCCGCGCGCTGGATCGATTGCAGCGATAAGAAGAAACTCGAAGAGTTCCAGATCAAGGCTGTGGAAAACCTCGCCATCGACGGCGGCGGTCACCTGACCTACCTGGCCCCGACCCGGGTCAACCTGGCGCTGATGGAAGAGCGCTGGCCGGACGTGAAATTCCGCGCGACCCGTGAGCATCATTAAGCGCTGACCTGAAACACCAAAAGCCCCGTTGCGAAAGCTGCGGGGTTTTTCTTTGGGGCAACACTTTCCCCTGTGGGAGCGAGCTTGCTCGCGATAGCTGACTGCCAGTCGCCAAATTTGTTGAATGATGGATTGCTATCGCGAGCAAGCTCGCTCCCACAGGAGGGCGTCTGCGTTAGTGACTTTGGCGATAAACCTTATGCAAAACCATTCTCTGCACCCGTGGCATTTCCCGGCGATCATCAACGTCCTACTTTGAGAACCCGCTCGATTGCAACTGAATCTCGCACATACGCCACGGCATCCGGGTTCGTCGTGGGCAAGAGGGAATCGGCTATGAGCATGTTTCTACGCGGTGTGTTGTTGCTGAAGGTGTTGGTGCTGCTGTCCCTCGGTTCGTCGGCGGCGTGGGCGGAATGTCAGGAGCATGACAAACAGGCCTGGAATTGGCAGGGCACGCAGAGCGAGACGATGATCGCCAAATCCGAATCAGAGCCCGGTGACCAGGGGCAGGGTGGCAGCGCGGGCGATGACGATTCGATGGACGGTGACGAGGGCGAGGACGACAGCCAGACGTAAAACGCAGGCAAAAGAAAACCTCTTCTGCCTCGACTGATGTGCAATCGCGGTGGAAGAGGTTTGGTTAACACTTATCCCTGGGTTAAACGCAGTCCCTGTGGGAGCGAGCTTGCTCGCGAAAGCGGAGTGTCAGTCGATACTTTCATTGACTGATCCTCCGCCTTCGCGAGCAAGCTCGCTCCCACAGTTTTTTGTGTCGGTTCCAGGTTTGCTTATGCCGCGCCGCCGAGGAACTGTTCGGCGTAGTGACACGCCACCTGCCGGCTGTCGAGCAGGCGCAGGGCCGGTTCTTCAGTGCTGCAACGCTCGGTCGCGTACGGGCAGCGCTTGTGGAACGCGCAGCCGGACGGCGGGTTCAGCGGGTTGGGCAGTTCGCCGACGATCTTGATTTTCGGCTTGTCCGGGTCCGGGTGGATGGTCGGCGTCGCCGACAACAGCGCCTGGGTGTAGGGGTGCAGGGGACGGGTGTAGATGTCTTCTTTCGGACCCATTTCCACCGGGCGGCCGAGGTACATCACCATCACGTGGTCGGCGACGTGACGCACCACCGCCAGGTTGTGGGAGATGAACACGTAGGCGGTGTTGAACTCTTGCTGCAAATCCATGAACAGGTTCAGCACCTGCGCCTGAATCGACACGTCCAGCGCCGAAGTCGGTTCGTCCGCCACCAGCACTTTCGGTTGCAGCATCATCGCCCGGGCCAGGGCGATCCGCTGGCGCTGACCGCCGGAGAACATGTGTGGATAACGCTGGTAGTGCTCAGGGCGCAAGCCCACCTGCTTCATCATCGCCTGGACTTTCTCGCGGCGTTCCGTGGCGCTCAGGTTGGTGTTGATCAGCAGCGGCTCGGCCAGCTGATCACCGACTTTCTGCCGCGGGTTCAACGAGGCGTAGGGGCTCTGGAATACCATCTGCACGTCTTTGCGCAGCTGTTTGCGCTGGGCCTTGTCGGCGCCGGTGACTTCCTGTCCGGCGATTTTCAAGGAGCCGGAGGATGGCTCCTCGATCAGGGTCAGGGCACGGGCCAGGGTGGATTTGCCGCAGCCCGATTCGCCGACGACAGCGAGGGTCTTGCCGGCTTCCAGTTCGAACGACACACCGTTCAGGGCACGCACGGTGGCGTGGCCCTTGAACAGGCCGCGGGACACTTCGTAGTGACGGGTCAGGTTGCGGGCGGTAAGTACGACGGCCATTACGCCACCTCCTGATTCAGCGGGTAGAAGCAGCGGGCGAGGCTGTTGCTTTTCGGGTCAAGGGCCGGACGTTGCGTGCGGCAGTTTTCCTGCACGTAGGGGCAGCGCGGCGACAGCAGGCAGCCTTGCGGACGGTCGTAACGACCGGGGACGATGCCCGGCAAGGTTGACAGGCGTGCGGCCCCGAGGCTGTGTTCCGGAATCGCCTTGAGCAGCGCTTCGCTGTACGGGTGCGCCGGGATGTCGAACAACTGTGGCACCTGACCGACTTCGACCGCTTGCCCCGCGTACATCACGCACACACGCTGGGCGGTTTCGGCCACGACCGCGAGGTCGTGGGTGATCAGCACCAGGCCCATGTTCTGTTCTTTCTGCAGGGCCAGCAGCAGGTCCATGATCTGCGCCTGAATCGTTACGTCCAGCGCAGTGGTCGGTTCGTCGGCGATCAGCAGTTTCGGTTCGCCGGCAATCGCCATGGCGATCGCAACACGCTGGCTCATGCCGCCGGACAGTTGATGCGGGTAGGCGTTCATGCGGCTGGCGGCGCCCGGGATTTCAACTTTTTCCAGCAGCTCGATGGCGCGGGCGCGGGCTTGCTTGCCGGACATTTTCAAATGCAGACGCAGCACTTCTTCGATCTGGAAACCGACGGTGTAGCTCGGGTTCAGTGCGGTCATCGGGTCCTGGAAGACCATGGCCAGGTCTTTGCCGACGATTTGCCGACGCTGACGATTGCTCAGTTTGAGCATGTTCTTGCCGTCGAAATTCAGGGCGTCGGCGGTGACGATCCCCGGATGTTCGATCAGGCCCATCAGCGCCATCATGGTCACGGACTTGCCGGAACCCGACTCGCCCACGATGGCCAGCACTTCGCCCTTGTCCACGGTGATATCGAGCCCGTCGACCACCGGAACGGCGTTTTTGTCGCCGAAGCGAACGTTGAGATTCTTGATTTCCAACAGTGACATGTGAATCTCCTCAGGCGGCGTTCTTGAGTTTCGGGTCCAGCGCATCGCGCAAGCCGTCGCCCATCAAGTTGATTGCCAGCACGCTGAGCAAAATGGTCAGGCCAGGCAGACTTACCACCCACCAGGCGCGTTCGATGTAGTCGCGAGCCGAAGCCAGCATGGTGCCCCACTCCGGGGTTGGCGGTTGTACGCCAAGGCCGAGGAAGCCCAGTGCCGCGGCATCGAGAATCGCCGAGGAAAAGCTCAAGGTGGCCTGAACGATCAGCGGCGCCATGCAGTTGGGCAGCACCGTGACGAACATCAGGCGTGGCAGACCGGCACCGGCCAGGCGCGCGGCGGTCACGTAGTCGCGGTTCAATTCGCCCATCACCGCGGCGCGGGTCAGACGAACATAGGACGGCAACGAAACCACGGCGATGGCAATGATGGTGTTGATCAGGCCAGGGCCGAGGATGGCGACAATCGCCACGGCCAGCAGCAGGGAGGGCAGGGCCAGCATGATGTCCATCAGACGCATGATGGTCGGGCCTAAAATACGCGGGAAGAACCCGGCGAACAGCCCCATCAGGATCCCGGGGATCAGCGACATCACCACCGACGACAAGCCGATCAGCAGGGACAGGCGCGAACCGTGGATCAGCCGCGACAGCAGGTCGCGACCCAGTTCATCGGTGCCGAGCAGGAACTGGATCTGCCCGCCTTCCAGCCAGGACGGTGGGGTCAGCAGGAAGTCGCGGTACTGCTCGCTCGGGTTATGCGGCGCGACCCACGGCGCGAAGATCGCGCAGAAGATCACCAGCAGCATGAACATCAGGCCGGCAACGGCGCCTTTGTTGCGGGAGAAGGCGTGCCAGAATTCTTTGTACGGCGACGGGTAAAGCAGGCTTTGATCGACTGTTACCGCTTGATTTGGAGTTGAAGCTGGAGTGGTCATGGTCATGATCTCAGCGCTGATGACGAATGCGTGGGTTGGCAAAGCCGTAGAGGATGTCCACCACGAAGTTGACCAGAATCACCAGGCAGGCGATTAACAGGATGCCGTTCTGCACCACGGGATAATCCCGTGCGCCAATGGCTTCGATCAGCCATTTGCCGATGCCGGGCCAGGAGAAGATGGTTTCGGTCAGGACCGCACCGGCCAGCAACGTGCCGACTTGCAGGCCGACCACGGTCAGCACCGGAATCAGCGCGTTGCGCAGGCCGTGGACGAACACCACGCGCGACGGCGACAGGCCTTTGGCGCGGGCGGTACGGATGTAGTCCTCACGCAGCACTTCGAGCATCGAAGAACGGGTCATCCGCGCGATCACCGCCAGCGGGATGGTACCGAGCACGATGGCCGGCAGGATCAGGTGATGCAACGCATCCAGGAACGCGCCCATGTCATCGGCCAGCAAGGTGTCGATGAGCATGAAGCCGGTGCGTGGCTCGATGTCATAGAGCAGGTCGATCCGCCCGGACACCGGGGTCCAACCCAGGGACACCGAGAAGAACATGATCAGGATCAGGCCCCACCAGAAGATCGGCATCGAATACCCCGCCAGGGAGATGCCCATCACCCCATGGTCGAACAGGGATCCTCGCTTGAGTGCCGCGATCACCCCGGCCAGCAGGCCCAGGATGCCGGCGAACAGCAGGGCGGCCATGGACAGCTCCAGGGTCGCGGGGAACAGGGAACTGAACTCGGACCAGACGCTTTCCCGGGTGCGCAGGGATTCGCCGAGATCGCCGTGGGCCAGTTTGCCGATGTAATCCAGGTATTGGGCATACAGGGGTTTGTTCAGACCAAGGCGTTCCATTGCCTGAGCATGCATTTCGGGGTCGACCCGACGTTCACCCATCATCACTTCCACGGGGTCGCCCGGAATCATGCGAATCAACGCGAAAGTCAGCAAGGTGATGCCGAAGAACGTAGGGATCAACAACCCCAGTCGGCGGGCAATAAAACTAAACATCGTGTGGTGTACCTCATCAGCCGGTTAGGCGTGCCCGGCGTCCCTGGGGTCAGGGACACCGGGAATTTTCTTATCTACTTCACCGAAGTGGTGGCGAAGTTATTCGTGGTGAGCGGGCTAATGTGATAGCCCTCTACGTTGTTGCGCATTGCGGTGAACATACGGGTATGCGCCATGCTGATCCATGGCTGGTCCTGGTTGAAAATCGCCTGGGCTTGCTCATAGAGCGCCGCGCGTTCGTCCGGGTTCACTGTGGCCCGGGCTTCATCGAGCAACGCCTGGAACTTCTCGTTGCACCAGCGCGCGTAGTTTTCGCCGTTTTTAGCAGCCTCGCAACTGAGCATAGGCGTCAGGAAGTTATCCGGGTCGCCGTTATCGCCCGCCCATCCGGCCGCCACCATGTCGTGTTCGCCATTTTTCGCGCGCTTGAGCATCTCGCCCCATTCCATGACGCGAATGTCGACCGTGAGGCCGATCTTCGCCAGGTCAGCCTGCATCATCTGCGCGGCGAGCATCGGGTTCGGGTTGGTCGCTCCACCACCGTTGCGGGTGAACAGGGTAAACACCGTGCCTTGCGGTACGCCGGCTTCCTTGAGCAAGGCGCGCGCCTTGTCCAGGTCGCGGGGCGGATTGGTCAATGTGTGGTTGTAGCCCAGCAAGGTGTCCGGGTACGGGTTGACTGCCACCGTGGCATTGCCCTTGCCGAACAGGGCGTTGACCGTCGCTTCCTTGTCGAAGGCGATGTCGATGGCTTTGCGCACCCGCACATCGCTCATGTACTTGTGGGTGGTGTTCATGGCGATGTACGAAACGGTCATCGCGTTCAGTTCATCAACCTTCAGGTGGCTGTCTTTCTTGATGCTCGGGATGTCATCCGGCTTCGGATACAGCGCAACCTGGCACTCGTTGGCCTTGAGTTTCTGCAGGCGCACGTTGTTGTCGGTGGCGATCGCCAGGATCAGCGCGTCTGCCGGCGGCTTGCCACGGAAGTAGTCCGGGTTGGCCTTGAAGCGAACCTGGGCGTCCTTGTTGTAGCGCTGGAAAACGAACGGGCCGGTGCCGACCGGTTTGTTGTTCAGGTCGCCGGTTTTGTTGGCCTTGAGCAGTTGGTCGGCGTACTCGGCCGAATAGATCGAGGCGAACGCCATGGCGATGTCGGCCAGGAACGGCGCTTCGCGACGGGTCAGGGTGAACTTGACGGTGTTGTCGTCAACTTTGTCGACGCTCTTGAGCAGTTCCTTGAAGCCCATGCTTTCAAAGTACGGGAAGCCCACGCTCGATTGTTTGTGCCACGGGTGATTCGGGTCCAGTTGACGCTGGAAGCTCCAGAGCACGTCGTCGGCATTCATGTCGCGGGTCGGCTTGAAGTAGTCAGTGGTGTGAAACCTGACGCCTTTGCGCAGGTGGAAGGTGTAGGTCAGGCCGTCCTCGCTGATGTCCCAGGATTCGGCCAGTGCCGGAATCACTTCGGTGGTGCCGGGCTTGAAGTCGGCCAGGCGATTGAAGATGGTTTCGGCTGCGGCATCGGCGGTGACTGCAGTCGTGTACAGGGCTGTGTCAAAGCCTTCCGGGCTGTTTTCGGTGCAAACCACCAAGGGCTTGGCCGAGACGCCGACAGCGGCACTCAGCAACGCGGCCGCGATGGCCGCACGTAGGGCAAGCATGTTCATCAAGAACCCTCTGCAATCGGTTAAAGGACCCAAGCCAGACGGCCGACCCATGATGAGTCAGGCGTCTGGCGGGGGTTTTACAGAATGTTGAACGGGATGGTGGTCACGAGACGGAACTCGTTGATGCTGCCATCCGCCTGGTTTTCGCTGGCGCGGTGAGTGGTGTAGGTCGCGCGGATCGCAGTGGCTTTCAGCGGGCCGCTCTGCACCGCGTACGCAGCGCCGATGCCGTATTCCTGGTGATGTTCGCCATCCTGGGCCTGGATGCCGTCGTAGCCTTTGCCCGCCACGCCTTCGTTACCCTTGTAGTGAGTACCGTCGATCCCCCAGCCGCGTGCGCTGTAGATGTTGAACTTCAGGCCCGGTACGCCGTATTCGGCCATGTTCAGACCGTAGGCCACCTGGAAGGATTTCTCGTTCGGGCCGTTGAAGTCCGACAGCAGGGAGTTGGCCAGGTAGATGCCGTTGGTTTCGTGCAGGTAGTCGAAGTACTCGTTACCGTTAATTTCCTGGTACGAGAAGGTCAGGCTGTGGGCCTGGTGGGTCAGGCCGAGTGACAGGGAGTAGGTGTCGTTGTCGATATTGCCGATCAGCGCTTTGCCTTCTTCCTGGGTCTTGTAGTAGTTCAGGCCGGTGGTCAGGCTCAAAACCTGGCTGTCGCCCAGTACGTGAGAGGCACCGAAGTAATACTGGTTCCAGATGTCTTCGGCCTGGGTGGCCCAGAGGCTGGTGGTCAGGCTGGCAAATGGCGTGTAGGTGATGCCGGCGGTGTGGACGTGATCGCTTTCAACGATGCCGTTGGCATATTCGGTGCGGAACTTGCGCTGGCTCTGTTCCGTACGCGGAGAATTGCGATCGAAGGTGCCGAGGTCGAAGGACAGGTTCTCCAGCTCTTCGCTGTGCAGGCTCACACCCTCGAAGCTTGAAGGCAGTGGACGGTTACCGATCACATCGACCATCGGGCTGCTGAAGTTCTGGCGACCGGCCGTCAGGGTGGTGTTGGAGACACGGGCCTTGACGTTGGCCAGGCCGAGCTTGCTCCACTGGTCTACGGCGTCGCCGCCTTCTTCGGTCAGGGTACGGTTGTTGCCCGCGCCTGGACGCGTGCCCGGTGCGCCGCCGTTGTTGGACGCCAGGTCCTTGCGATCACGATCCAGGGCAATGGCGTTGTAGGCCGCCACTTCGGTGCTGATGCCCACGGTGCCTTCGGTGAAACCGGAGTTGTACTTGATGATGGTGCCTTGCACCCAGTTGATCCGGCGATCCGTATCGGTCGACACGCCGTTTTTCTTGTAAGCGAACTGGCCGCCCCGTTTCAGTTGCTCATTCGCATACCAGTTACGCGTGGTGCCGCTGATCGACTGACCTTCGACGAAGCCGGTGGCTGCACTTTGGGCACTTTTCTCTTTCACGGTAACCGGGGTAAACGCCTGGCTCTGGGATTCTGCGTAGGCCGTGGCGGTGACGCTGCTGATGGCCAGGGCCAATAACGCGGTGCTGCTCAGTTTCATGGGTGAAGCTCCTTGGTTTCTTTTTTTTATGCCGGTCTTTTTTTGGTGATCCGGCTATTGGTTTAGAACGCATTCAAGGCATCGCAAACGTTTGCTGCGGGTCGATTTGACGAATTGCGGCAATACGCTTGCGTGAGGGCGCAAGCGCCCCCGGCGGTTGTGGCTAATCGGTTATTTTTCCAGGCTGACACCCGAGAACACGTTACGGCCGAAAGGACTCACCTTGAATCCTTCGACCTTGGCGCTTAACGGCTGGTTGACCGTCGAGTGGGCGACAGGCGTGATCGGCACTTGCTGCTTGAGCAATTGCTGAGCCTGTTTGTAGAGCACGGTGCGCTGGTCACGGTCGGTGACGACCTTGGCCTCCTTGATCAGCTTGTCGTAAGCCGGATCACACCACATGGAGTAGTTGTTGCCGCCAATGGCGTCGCAGCTGTAAAGCGTGCCGAGCCAGTTGTCCGGGTCACCGTTGTCACCGGTCCAGCCGATCAGGCTGACGTCGTGTTCGCCATTCTTGGTGCGCTTGATGTACTCGCCCCATTCGTAGCTGACAATCTTGACCTTGAGACCGATCTTCGCCCAGTCGGCCTGGAGCATCTCGGCCATCAATTTGGCGTTGGGGTTATAAGGACGCTGGACCGGCATCGCCCAGAGGGTGATCTCGGTGCCTTCCTTGACGCCGGCGGCCTTGAGCAATTCCCTGGCTTTTTCCGGGTTGTAGGCGACGTCCTTGATGGTCTCATCGTAGGACCACTGGGTCGGCGGCATGGCGTTGACCGCCAGTTGGCCGGCACCCTGGTAGACGGCGTTGAGAATGCCTTGCTTGTTCACCGCCATGTCCAGTGCCTGGCGCACTTCGAGCTGGTCGAATGGCTTGTGACGCACGTTGTACGCGATGTAGCCGAGGTTGAAACCAGGCTTCTCGATCAGCTTGAGCTTCGGGTCGTTCTTCAGCGCAGTCACGTCGGCAGGGCGCGGATGCAGCGTGATCTGGCACTCGTTGGCCTTGAGCTTCTGCACCCGCACCGAGGCGTCGGTGTTGATGGCGAAGATCAGGTTGTCGAGCTTGACCCGGCTCGGGTCCCAGTACTGCTTGTTGCCGGTGTACCGGATATTGGAATCTTTCTGGTAGCTCTTGAACACGAACGGGCCAGTGCCGACCGGCTTCTGGTTGATGTCGCTCGGCCTGCCGGACGTCAGCAACTGATCGGCGTATTCGGCCGAAAGAATGGCGGCAAAACTCATGGCGATGTTCTGGATGAACGCGGCGTCCACGCTGTTAAGCGTCATGACCACGGTCAGTGGCCCGGTCTTTTCGACCTTGGCGATGTTCTTGTTCAGGCTCATGCCGTTGAAATACGGGAATTCGGTCGGGTAAGCCTTACGGAAGGGTTGCTGCGGATCGAGCATGCGATTGAACGTGAACAGCACGTCATCGGCATTGAAGTCGCGGGTCGGTTTGAAGTAGGCAGTGGTGTGAAATTTCACCCCTTCGCGTAGGTGAAAGGTGTACTTGAGGCCGTCCTCGGAAATATCCCAACGGGTTGCCAGCCCCGGGACTACGTTGGTGGCGCCTTTTTCGAATTCTGCCAGTCGGTTGTACAGCGGCTCGGCCGCGTCGTTATCGGTCGCGGTGGTGTACTGCGCGGTATCGAAGCCCGCCGGGCTGCCTTCGGAGCAGAACACCAGGCTGTTGCTGGCGGCCTGGCTGATGGAAGTGGCGGCCAGCAGGCCGGTGCCCAGCAATGCGGAAAAAACCAAGGAATGGCGCATGACGCTCCCTTTTATTAGTGTTTTTGACAATGAGACGTTTCCCGTCCGGGGACGAGGAGGCCTCACTGATCTCAAGCCATGACGTGCAGCAATAACCGAAGACCCACGGCTGAACTGGTCAGATCCCGACGGTATGAACCATGGGTCCGGCAGTAAATACGAAGATTCCGAAAGACTCGTAGGAAAAGGCGACACGTCAGAAACCGCTGCTGTAGTAAACAGTGGATCAGGATGTAGGCAATTTCCTGCTTTCTCGGTAGACAACGCAACGGCGACGTCAAAACGCCGCCGTTGCACCACCTTATTTGCTGACGCTGACGCCGTAGAAGGAGTTCAAGCCGAATGGGCTGATCTTGAAATCCTGCACGTTGGCGCGCATGGGTTGGAACACCGTCGAGTGAGCGATAGGTGTCATGGGAACCTGGTCTTTGAGGAGGTGTTGCGCCTGCTTGTACAGTTCGGTGCGCTTGGCCTGGTCAGGTGTCTTCTTGGCGTCTTTGACCAGCTTGTCAAAGTCCTTGTCGCACCATTTGGAGAAGTTGTTGCCGCTCAGCGAGTCGCAGCCGAACAGTACGTTGAGCCAGTTGTCCGGGTCACCGTTGTCGCCGCTCCAGCCGATGATCATCGCCTGGTTCTCGCCACCCTTGGAGCGCTTGATGTACTCGCCCCATTCGTAGCTGACGATGTTGACGTTCAGACCGATTTTCTTCCAGTCCGACTGCAGCATTTCTGCCATCAGTTTGGCGTTCGGGTTATACGGACGCTGAACCGGCATGGCCCACAGCGTGATCTGGGTCCCTTCCTTGATGCCGGCTTCCTTGAGCAGCTCCTTGGCTTTCTCAGGGTCGTACTTGGCATCCTTGATGGTGGTGTCATAGGACCATTGGGTGGGCGGCATGGCGTTGACGGCCAGCTGGCCGGCGCCCTGGTACACCGAATCGATGATCTGTGGCTTGTTCACCGACATGTCCAGCGCCTGACGGACCCGCAGGTCGGCCAACGGGTTGTTGTCGGTGCGGCCCTTGAGCACGGGCATGACGTTATAGGCGATGTAACCCAGGTTGAACCCGGCCTGTTCCGGCAGCTTCAGGGTCTTGTCTTCGCGCAGTGCCTTGAGGTCGGCAGGACGAGGGAACAAGGTGATCTGGCACTCGTTTTTCTTCAGCTTCTGGATACGTACCGACGGGTCGGTGGTGATGGCGAAGATCAGGTTGTCGATCTTGACGTCTTCAGGCTTCCAGTAGTCCTTGTTTCCGGTGTAGCGGATGTTGGAGTCTTTCTGGTAGCTCTTGAACACGAACGGGCCAGTGCCGATCGGCTTCTGGTTGATGTCGCCGGGCTTGCCGTCCTTGAGCAGCTGGGCCGCGTACTCGGCGGACTGGATGGAGGCGAAGCTCATGGCCAGGTTCTGGATGAAGGCTGCGTCGACGCTGTTGAGGACGAATTTGACTGTGCGATCGTCAACCTTCTCGACCTTGGCGATGTTGGTGTCCATGGCCATGTCGGTGAAGTACGGGAATTCGGTCGGGTACGCTTTGCGGAACGGGTCATCCTTGTTAATCATGCGATTAAAGGTGAACAGCACGTCGTCGGCGTTGAACTCACGAGTCGGTTTGAAGTACGGGGTGGTGTGGAACTTGACGCCTTCACGCAGGTGGAAGGTGTAGGTCAGCACATCCGGGGAAATGTCCCAGCTGGTCGCCAGGCCAGGAATAACGGCGGTGCCGCCGCGCTCGAATTGAGTCAGGCGGTTGAACATGGTTTCTGCAGAGGCGTCGAAGTCGGTTCCGGTGGTGTACTGACCAGGATCAAAACCGGCCGGGCTCCCTTCGGAGCAGAACACCAGGTTAGTCGCGGCTTGGGCGAAGGGTGCGCTGGCTAACAAGCTCGCGCCGACTAAAAACGGAATGACCGCGTGTTTAAGCATGGTGGCCTCATGATTTGTTGTCATTTTTGGAATTAGAGGACGACCTCGTGAGTCGTGCCTGCGGATACTTATGCAGGGGCCATACCCAATGCAAGATGTTGAATGGCGAGAGGCCTCAAACAGTGGCACGAACGTACCTTAATGTCGCAAATGTATAATTACCTGCGCATTTGACCGTTTGCGCAGGGTTTTTTCGGTGCAACCCGCGCACAGACAAAGGGCGATCGTAGTGCCTGAGGCACTCGATTGGCGCGCGGTGTTACTTATTTATACCTAACCCATATTGTAGGCACTCAGTGGGTTTTGGCCTGGCAAAAAAAAACGGCGATCACCCAAGTGATCGCCGTTTCCTTATTGGTTAGCGAATCAAGGCATCAACACTTCGATCGCCCCATCCGCCGTCATGCTGACCTGGCTGGTGCCCGCTTCAACTTCCGGTGTGACCGGCGCGCTGTCCATGCTCGCGGCTTTCATCATCATCGGCCCACGCATGTACGGCTGTGGGTAACCGTTGCTGTTGAGGTTCAGGTTGACGATTTTGTAACCCTTGCCGCCCAGCGCGTCGGTGGCCAGTTGGGCGCGGGCCTTGAAGGCGGTGACCGCGTCTTTAAGCAGCGCGTCTTCGCTGGCCTTGCGGGTTGGCGTGGCGATGGCGAAGTCCATGCCGCCCATTTTCAGGTCGGTGAGCAGTTCGCCGGTCAGTTTCGACAGGGCAGCGAAGTCCGAACTTTCCAGGCGCAGTTCGGCGCGTTCACGCCAGCCGGTGATTTTCTGGCCCTTGGTGTCGTAGATCGGGTAGCTGTTGCGGCTGCCCTGGCGCAGGGTGATGTCCTTGACCTGCTTGGCCTGGGCCAGCGCCTTGTTCATGGTAGTGCTGACGTCGGCGGCAAGTTTGGCCGGGTCGCTGTTCTGTTCTTCGGTGTAGAGCGTCACGATCATCAGGTCGCGGGCCACTTCCTGACTGACTTCGGCGCGCAGGGCGATCTGGTTGTAATGCAGCTCGTCGGCGGCCAGGGCCGGGAGACTGGCAACGGCGCCAACGCTAAGGGCAAGAAGGGCGGCGCTGCGGCGAAATGTGTGCATGAAAACTCCTTGGGCGATGCGCAGGGGTTAAGGTCCGAGCCTGCGTGAAACCATCAGACTCTAACTTTAATGATCCGGTTCGCACAGTTACAACTTCTATACAGATGGTTGGCTGCCAACCTCGGTCTCTCTGTAGGAGCTGGCTTGCCAGCGAAGCACTCCTAGGCGCCACATTTATCCTGAATGCACGCGCATCGCGGGGTTGTGAAAAACGCCAAACCTGTAGGAGCCGGCTTGCCGGCGAAGGCGTTTTCATGGGCGCTGCAAGGCTCGAGACCGCCTTCGCTGGCAAGCCAGCTCCTACAGGGGGCGCATCACAATACGTTGTGCCATGTGGCCGTTTGCCGCACTTTCGCCTGCCAGCCCCCGTGCTTGGTTATACTCCCTGCGATCCGCCTGGAGCGCTCATCAGGAGAGCTCATGCTCGCCCCCGTTCAAATCACTTCCGCGACTCGCCAGAATCTCTGGCGGCTGACGTTCATCCGCACGTTGGTGCTGGCCGCCCAGGCCGGTTCCGTGGGCCTGGCTTACTGGCTCGAGCTGCTGCCGCTGCCCTGGTTCCAACTGGCCGCGACCCTCGGCTGCTCGATGCTGCTGTGCGCGTTCACGGCGATTCGCCTGCGCACCTCGTGGCCGGTCACCGAGCTTGAGTACGCCGTACAACTGGCGTGCGACCTGTTCATCCACAGTGCCTTGCTGTATTTCTCCGGCGGTTCGACCAACCCCTTCGTCTCTTATTACCTGGTGCCGCTGACGATCGCCGCGGTGACCTTGCCGTGGCGGTATTCGGTGATTTTGTCCGGTATCGCGTTGACGATGTACACCCTGTTGCTGGCGCGTTTCTACCCGTTGCAAACCTTCCCGATCGCTCGGGAAAACCTGCAGGTGTACGGGATGTGGCTGAGTTTCGCCCTGGCCGCGGCGGTCATTACCTTTTTTGCCGCGCGCATGGCCGAAGAGTTGCGTCGTCAGGAAGAGCTGCGTGCCATTCGTCGCGAAGAGGGCCTGCGCGACCAGCAGCTGCTGGCCGTCGCGACCCAGGCGGCCGGCGCCGCCCATGAACTGGGTACGCCATTGGCGACCATGAGCGTGTTGCTCAAGGAGATGCGCCAGGACCATCCCGACCCGATGTTGCAGGACGATCTGAGTGTGCTGCAGGATCAGGTCAAGCTCTGCAAGGAAACCTTGCAGCAGCTGGTTCGGGCGGCGGAGGCCAATCGCCGGTTGGCGGTGGAGATGCAGGACGTCACCGACTGGCTCGACGAAGCCCTGAACCGCTGGCACCTGATGCGTCCGGAAGCCAGTTATCGCTTCCAGCGCCTGGGCCAAGGAGCCGTGCCACGCATGGCGCCACCGCCGGACCTGACCCAGGCGCTGCTGAATTTGCTCAACAACGCCGCCGATGCGTGCCCCGAAGGGCTGCAGGTGACGCTGGACTGGAATGCCGAGGACCTGACCATCAGCATCCGCGACCACGGTGCCGGTGTGCCCCTGGCCATTGCCGAGCAGATCGGCAAGCCATTTTTTACCACCAAGGGCAAAGGTTTCGGCCTGGGCCTGTTTTTGAGCAAGGCCAGCGTGACACGCGCCGGCGGCTCAGTGAAACTCTACAGTCATGAGGAAGGCGGCACGCTCACCGAGCTGCGCCTGCCCCGTGTCGCCCGAGGAGACGAACATGAGTGACGATATCCAAGTCGAAGGCGAAGGCGAAGAACTGCCGCATTTGTTGCTGGTAGACGACGACGCAACCTTTACCCGCGTCATGGCTCGCGCCATGGCTCGCCGCGGCTTTCGCGTCAGCACCGCCGGTTCCGCCGAAGAAGGCCTGATCATCGCCCAGGCCGATCTGCCGGACTATGCCGCGCTGGACCTGAAAATGGACGGCGATTCCGGCCTGGTGCTGTTGCCCAAGCTGCTGGAGCTGGACCCGGAAATGCGCGTGGTGATCCTCACCGGTTACTCGAGCATCGCCACCGCCGTCGAGGCGATCAAGCGCGGCGCCTGCAATTACCTGTGCAAACCGGCGGACGCCGATGACGTGCTGGCGGCTTTGCTGTCCGAACACGCCGACCTCGACACCCTGGTGCCGGAAAACCCGATGTCCGTGGACCGCCTGCAATGGGAACACATCCAGCGCGTGCTGACCGAACACGAAGGCAACATCTCCGCCACGGCCCGCGCCTTGGGCATGCACCGCCGCACGCTGCAGCGCAAACTGCAGAAGCGTCCCGTTCGTCGCTGAACCGGCGCTGAACGATTATCGCCGGCCCTCGCGAGGAACCGAACCGATCATCTATGATCGGTTCGTGTGTGTTCTTTTCTTTATCGAGCCTTATCCATGAATCAGAACGCTGAATATTCCGCGGTCAACGATGCTGTGCGCGGGCAGTTTTTTCGAAAAGTCTGGGCGATGACCACGCCATACTGGCGCAGCGAAGAGAAGGGCAAGGCCTGGACGTTGCTGATCGCGGTGATTGCGCTGTCGTTGTTCAGCGTGTGGATTTCCGTATGGCTCAACAGTTGGTACAAGGATTTCTACAACGCCCTGCAAAAGAAGGACGAAGCAGCCTTCTGGCAGTTGATCCTGTATTTCTGCGGCATTGCCGCGGTGGCGATTCTCGGCACGGTGTATCGGCTCTACCTGACCCAGATGCTGACGATTCGCTGGCGGGCCTGGCTCACCGAGCAGCACTTCTCGCGCTGGCTCGGCAACAAGAATTACTACCAGCTGGAGCAGGGCGGTTATACCGATAACCCGGACCAGCGGATTTCCGAAGACCTCAACAAATTCACCACCAACACCCTGGGGCTGGGCCTTGGTTTGATCCGCAACGTCGTCAGCCTCGTCTCGTTCTCGATCATTTTGTGGGGCGTGTCCGGCAGCATCGAAGTGTTCGGATTCACCATTCCCGGCTACATGTTCTGGTGCGCCCTGATCTACGCCGCCATCGGCAGCTGGCTGACGCATTTGATCGGTCGTCGCCTGATCGGCCTCAACAACAATCAACAACGCTTCGAAGCCGACCTGCGTTTCTCCATGGTGCGGGTTCGCGAGAATGCCGAAAGCATTGCACTGTACAACGGCGAGCCGAATGAAAATCGTCGCTTGAGTAGCCGCTTCGGGCTGGTCTGGCACAATTTCTGGGACATCATGAAAGTGTCCAAGCGCCTGACCTTCTTTACTTCCGGTTATGAGCAGATCGCAGTTATCTTCCCGTTCATGGTCGCCGCGCCGCGTTACTTCACTGGCAAGATCGAGCTGGGTGAGCTGATGCAAATCAACTCGGCGTTCGCAAACGTCCAGGATAACTTCAGCTGGTTTATCAGTGCGTACCAGGACCTCGCCGAATGGCGCGCCACCTGCGATCGGCTTCTGAGTTTCCGCCAGGCCATGACGGACAACGAGGAGCGCGCGCCGATGATCGATGTGCAGAATTCAGGTTCGGAGTTGAAGGTGCACAACCTGGGTCTCGACCTGGCTGACGGCCGTCACCTGTTGACCAACGCCGACATGACCGTGGAGGAGGGCGAGCGCGTCATGCTCAGCGGTCGTTCCGGCAGCGGTAAATCGACCTTGCTGCGGGCAATGGGTCATTTGTGGCCGGCGGGCCACGGCAGTATTCGTCTGCCGGCGGCGCGGTATCTGTTCCTGCCGCAAAAACCCTATCTGCCGATTGGCACGCTGCGCGAGGCGCTGAGTTATCCACAGTCCGGCGATACTTACCCGCACGAGCGCTACGTGCATGTGCTGGAAACCTGCCGCTTGCCGCATCTGGTGGCGCGTCTGGACGAAGCCAATCACTGGCAGCGCATGCTGTCGCCGGGTGAACAGCAACGTCTGGCGTTCGCCCGTGCGCTGCTCTATGCACCGCAATGGCTGTACATGGACGAAGCGACCTCGGCGATGGATGAAGAGGACGAGGCGTCGCTGTATCAGGCGTTGATCGATGAAATACCGGGGTTGAGCATTGTCAGCGTCGGGCATCGCAGCAGCCTGAAACGCTTCCACCCACGGCACATTCGTATCGACAATGGGCATCTGGTGGACCAGGCCGTAACCGCCTGAATACCACCACCTTGTAGGAGCGAGGCTTGCCCGCGAACGCCGTGACACGGTTCCATTGAGAAACCGTGTCATCGTTCTTCGCGGGCAAGCCTCGCTCCTACAGGGGTGGTAGGTGATCGTACAACCGCGTTGAGCTATGATGCGGATTCAGCCGAATTTTTCGAGAATGACGTTCACCATGGAAAACCCGATCGACACGCCACGCTTCCCTCGCAAGCGCCGCAGCCTCGCACAGGAATTGGTGACGGTGCTGTCCGAGCAGATTCGCGACGGTCAACTCAAGCGCGGCGACAAATTGCCCACCGAGTCGGCGATCATGGAGGCCCATGGCGTCAGCCGTACGGTAGTGCGCGAGGCGATTTCGCGATTGCAGGCGGCCGGGCAGGTTGAAACCCGTCATGGCATCGGCACCTTCGTGCTCGATACCCCGAGCCCGAGTGGTTTTCGTATCGACCCGGCGACCGTGGTCACCCTGCGTGACGTGCTGGCGATTCTCGAACTGCGCATCAGCCTGGAAGTGGAATCCGCCGGCCTTGCCGCCCAACGTCGCAGCGCCGAGCAGTTGGCGCTGATGCGAGCGGCGCTGGACGCGTTGAATGAAAGTGTCTCCCACGCCAGTGATGCCGTGGCGTCGGACTTCCAGTTCCACCTGCAAATCGCCCTGGCGACGGGCAACCGCTACTTCACGGACATCATGACCCACCTGGGCACCAGCATTATCCCGCGTACGCGACTCAATTCGGCGCGCCTGGCCCATGATGACCAGCAGCACTACATGAATCGCCTGAGCCGTGAGCACGAAGAGATCTACGACGCGATTGCCCGCCAGGATTCGGATGCGGCCCGCGCGGCCATGCGGTTGCACCTGACCAACAGCCGTGAACGGTTGCGCCATGCCCATGAAGAGGCTGAGGCGCAGCGGGGGTAAGTTCTCTGATTTGGATAATGTATCGCCTGATGGTCCGTCTTCGTCGGAACACCGCCCGGAGCCAGCGCGCTCCCACAGTTGACCGGTGTGAATACAAAATCCATGTGCACCACACTCCGATGTGGGAGCGAGCTTGCCCGCGAAGGGGCCTGCAGCCCTGCAACACTTCCTGGCCGTTCCTCCCACATTCGACCGGTGTGAATACAGACTCCATGTGCACCACACTCCAATGTGGGAGCGAGCTTGCTCGCGAAGGGGCCAGTAGCCATACCACATCTCTTAGCCGTTTTTGAAATCAGCTCCCCTCGTTAATCCTCAATCTCTTCCGACAACGTATCTTCTAATCGCCCATCGGGCACGGCCTCTATGCATTCGATATTTATCAGCCGAAGGCCCGGAAACATTCGTCTCCCATCCATCCTGTCCAACAATTTTCACCCGCGGCGATGAAATGCAGTTGACGGTTATAATTTAAGTTGTACGATGACCTACAACTCGGCGAAAGCTGAACGGTTATCTCACACATATAACGTCGCTACCCAGGGTGTTCGAATAATGAATCCACAAGAACTGAAGTCCATCCTCTCTTCCGGTCTGCTGTCTTTCCCGGTTACCGATTTCAATGCTCAGGGCGATTTCCATCGCGCGGGCTACATCAAGCGTCTCGAATGGCTGGCCCCATACGGCGCCTCGGCACTGTTCGCCGCAGGCGGCACCGGTGAGTTCTTCTCTCTGGCGGCCAGCGAATACTCGGAAATCATCAAGACCGCCGTCGACACCTGCGAAACCAGCGTGCCGATTCTGGCCGGCGTTGGCGGTTCGACCCGTCAAGCCATCGAATACGCGCAAGAAGCCGAGCGTCTGGGCGCCAAGGGCCTGTTGCTGTTGCCGCATTACCTGACCGAAGCCAGCCAGGACGGCGTGGCTGCCCACGTTGAAGCCGTGTGCAAATCGGTGAAAATCGGAGTGGTGGTTTACAACCGTAACGTGTGCCGCCTGACCGCGCCGCTGCTGGAACGTCTGGCCGAGCGCTGCCCGAACCTGATCGGCTACAAGGATGGCCTGGGCGATATCGAGTTGATGGTGTCGATCCGTCGCCGCCTCGGCGATCGCTTCAGCTACCTGGGTGGGTTGCCGACCGCCGAAGTCTACGCCGCGGCCTACAAGGCGCTGGGCGTACCGGTTTACTCGTCCGCGGTGTTCAACTTCATCCCGAAAACCGCGATGGATTTCTACCACGCCGTTGCCCGGGAAGATCACGCCACCGTCGGCAAGATCATCGACGACTTCTTCCTGCCGTACCTGGACATCCGTAACCGCAAGGCCGGTTACGCGGTGAGCATCGTCAAGGCCGGGGCAAAAATTGCAGGCTTCGACGCAGGTCCTGTGCGTGCACCGCTGACCGATCTGTTGCCGGAAGAGTACGAAGCTCTGGCCGCACTGATCGACAAGCAGGGCGCGCAATAACAACCGATTAAGCAAGGCCGCTGAGTAATCAGCGGCCTTTTGCGTGAGGAGATAGCACAGTGGCTGATGCAAAGCGTTTCGATAACTACATTAACGGTGAGTGGGTGGCGGGCAGTGATTATTGCGCCAACATCAATCCATCGGAGTTGACTGACACCATCGGCGAGTACGCCAAAGCCGATCTGGCCCAGGTCCACGCCGCCATCGACGCCGCCCGCGCTGCGTTCCCGGCCTGGTCTACCTCGGGTATTCAGGCTCGTCACGATTCCCTGGATAAAATCGGCACTGAAATCCTCGCCCGTCGCGAAGAGCTAGGCACCTTGCTGGCTCGGGAAGAGGGCAAGACCCTGCCCGAAGCCATCGGCGAAGTGACCCGCGCCGGCAATATCTTCAAGTTCTTCGCCGGTGAATGCCTGCGCCTGTCCGGCGACTACCTGCCGTCGGTACGTCCGGGCGTCAATGTGGAAGTCACTCGCGAAGCGCTGGGCGTGGTCGGTCTGATCACGCCCTGGAACTTCCCGATCGCGATCCCGGCGTGGAAAATCGCCCCGGCCCTGGCCTATGGCAACTGTGTCGTGCTGAAACCGGCGGATCTGGTACCGGGTTGCGCCTGGGCGCTGGCTGAAATCATCTCCCGCGCCGGGTTCCCGGCTGGCGTGTTCAACCTGGTGATGGGCAGCGGTCGAGTGGTGGGCGATGCACTGGTGCAGAGCCCGAAAGTCGACGGCATCAGCTTTACCGGCTCCGTGGGTGTCGGTCGCCAGATCGCCGTAAGCTGCGTCTCGCGCCAGGCCAAGGTGCAGCTGGAAATGGGCGGCAAGAACCCGCAGATCATTCTCGACGATGCCGACCTCAAGCAAGCGGTCGAATTGTCGGTGCAGAGTGCGTTCTACTCCACCGGCCAGCGTTGCACCGCTTCGAGCCGTTTCATCGTCACCGCCGGGATTCACGATCAGTTCGTCGACGCCATGGCCGAGCGCATGAAGTCGATCAAGGTCGGCCACGCGCTGAAAACCGGCACCGATATCGGTCCGGTCGTCTCGCAAGCCCAGCTTGAACAGGACTTGAAGTACATCGACATCGGTCAGTCCGAAGGTGCGCGTCTGGTCAGCGGCGGTGGTCTGGTGACCTGCGACACCGAAGGCTACTACCTCGCGCCAACGCTGTTTGCCGACAGCGAAGCCGCCATGCGCATCAGCCGCGAAGAGATCTTCGGCCCGGTGGCCAACATCGTGCGCGTGGCCGATTACGACGCTGCGCTGGCAATGGCCAACGACACCGAGTTCGGTCTGTCGGCGGGCATCGCCACCACGTCGCTGAAGTACGCCAACCACTTCAAGCGCCACTCCCAGGCCGGGATGGTGATGGTCAACCTGCCGACGGCGGGCGTGGATTACCACGTGCCATTCGGCGGGCGTAAAGGTTCATCCTATGGATCTCGCGAGCAAGGTCGCTATGCGCAAGAGTTCTACACCGTGGTGAAAACCAGCTACATCGGTTCCTGATACATCGCAATACCTGTGGGAGCTGGCCTGCCGGCGATGGCATCACCGCGGTGTGACTGACATACCGAGGTGCCCGCATCGCTGGCAGGCCAGCTCCCACAAAAACAACATTGTTATTACCCGCATAAAAATAATCAGTGGGAGTACATCTACATGCAAGCGACCAAGCCGACCCACGTCCGCTATTTGATTTTGCTCATGCTTTTTCTGGTGACCACCATCAACTACGCCGACCGGGCCACTATCGCCATTGCGGGTTCCAGCCTGCAAAAAGACCTCGGCATCGACGCGGTCACCCTCGGGTATATCTTCTCTGCATTCGGTTGGGCCTATGTGGCCGGGCAAATTCCCGGTGGCTGGCTGCTGGACCGTTTCGGTTCGAAAAAAATCTACGCGCTGAGCATTTTCACCTGGTCGCTGTTCACCGTGCTGCAGGGCTATGTCGGCGAATTCGGTATGTCTACCGCGGTGGTTGCGCTGTTCATGCTGCGCTTTTTGGTGGGCCTGGCCGAAGCGCCATCCTTCCCCGGTAATGCACGCATCGTCGCGGCCTGGTTCCCGACGGCGGAACGCGGCACGGCGTCGGCGATCTTCAACTCAGCGCAGTACTTTGCCACCGTGTTGTTCGCACCGCTGATGGGCTGGATCGTCTACAGCTTTGGCTGGCAGCACGTGTTCATCGTCATGGGCGTGATCGGCATCATCTTCTCGGGAATCTGGCTGAAGGTTATCCACAGCCCGCGCCAGCACCCGATGATCAATGACGCCGAGTTCAAGCACATCGCCGACAACGGCGGCATGGTCGACATGGACCAGGACAAAGGCAAAGGCAAAAAGGTCGACGGTCCGAAGTGGGACTACATCCGCCAGCTGCTGACCAACCGCATGATGCTCGGCGTGTATCTGGGCCAATATTGCATCAACGGCATCACCTACTTCTTCCTGACCTGGTTCCCGGTGTACCTGGTGCAGGAGCGCGGCATGACCATCCTCAAGGCCGGTTTCATTGCCTCGTTGCCGGCGATCTGCGGCTTCATTGGTGGCGTGCTCGGCGGCGTGATTTCCGATTATCTGCTGCGCAGAGGCCATTCCCTGACCTTCGCCCGCAAGGCACCGATCATTGCCGGTTTGCTGGTCTCCAGCAGCATCGTGGCCTGTAACTACGTGGACGTGGAATGGATGGTGGTCGGCTTCATGGCCCTGGCCTTCTTCGGTAAAGGCGTGGGCGCATTGGGCTGGGCAGTCGTGTCCGACACTTCGCCGAAACAGATCGCCGGTTTGAGTGGTGGCCTGTTCAACATGTTCGGCAATATCGCTTCCATCACCACCCCGATCGTCATCGGTTACATCATCAGTTCCACCGGTTCGTTCAAATGGGCGCTGGTGTTCGTCGGTTGCAACGCACTGGTTGCAGTGTTCAGCTATCTGGTGATCGTTGGCCCGATCAAACGTGTGGTGTTGAAAGAGCCGCCTGTCGGCGGACCTGAAACCAACGGCAAATTATCCCAAGCGCATTCCTGAGGAGCGGCGTCATGCAGTTGATTGAACATTCCGACTCGCCGCGCTACATCCGCCTGCACGAGCGGGACAATGTGGTCATTGTGGTCAACGATCAGGGGGTGCCGGCCGGCACCGAGTTTGCGGACGGCCTGGTCACCCTGGACTTCGTGCCGCAGAGCCACAAGGTCACCCTGGAAGATATTCCCGAGGGCGGGCAGGTGATTCGTTACGGCCAGACCATTGGCTACGCGTTACACCCGATTCCACGCGGCAGCTGGGTCAAGGAAGATCAACTGCGCATGCCGACCGCGCCACCGCTGGACAGCTTGCCGCTGTCCACCGAGGTGCCGGCGGCACAGGCGCCGCTGGAAGGCTTTACCTTCGAGGGGTATCGCAACGCCGACGGCACCGTCGGCACGCGCAACATTCTTGGGATTACCACGACTGTTCAGTGCGTCACGGGTGTGCTGGACCATGCGGTCAAGCGCATCAAGGACGAGTTGCTGCCCAAGTACCCGAACGTCGATGACGTGGTGGCGCTGACCCACAGCTACGGCTGCGGTGTGGCGATTACTGCGACTGACGCGTACATCCCAATCCGCACCGTGCGCAACCTGGCGCGCAACCCGAACCTGGGTGGCGAAGCCTTGGTCATTAGCCTGGGGTGCGAGAAGTTGCAGGCCGGGCAGGTGATGCACGAGAACGACAGCTCGGTGGATTTGAGCGAACCGTGGCTGTACCGCTTGCAGGATTCCAGTCATGGCTTCACCGAGATGATCGAGCAGATCATGGCGCTGGCCGAGACCCGTTTGAAGAAGCTCGATCAGCGTCGCCGGGAAACCGTGCCGGCGTCCGAGCTGATCCTTGGCATGCAGTGCGGTGGCAGCGATGCGTTCTCCGGCATCACCGCCAACCCGGCGCTGGGCTACGCCTCGGACTTGTTGCTGCGGGCCGGCGCGACGGTGATGTTCTCCGAAGTCACTGAAGTGCGCGACGCGATTTACCTGCTGACGTCCCGCGCCGAAACCGAAGAAGTCGCTCAGGAACTGGTGCGGGAAATGGACTGGTACGACCGTTACCTGGCCAAGGGCGAGGCGGATCGCAGCGCCAACACCACGCCGGGCAACAAGAAGGGCGGGCTGTCGAACATCGTCGAGAAGTCACTGGGCTCGATCGTCAAATCCGGCAGCAGCGCGATCAATGGGGTGCTTGGCCCTGGTGAGCGCTTCAAGCGCAAAGGGTTGATTTTCTGTGCGACGCCGGCCAGTGATTTTGTCTGCGGAACGTTGCAACTGGCGGCAGGGATGAACTTGCATGTGTTCACTACCGGTCGCGGCACGCCCTATGGTTTGGCGATGGCGCCGGTGGTGAAGGTCTCGACCCGGACCGAACTGGCGCAGCGCTGGCCCGACCTGATCGACATCGATGCCGGACGGATTGCGACCGGACGGGCTTCGATCGAGGACCTTGGGTGGGAGTTGTTCCACTACTACCTGGATGTGGCCAGCGGCAAGAAGCAGACGTGGGCGGAGCGGCACAAGCTGCATAACGACATCACGTTGTTTAACCCTGCACCGATCACCTGAGACCGAGTCGCCTGCTTCGCTGGCAAGCCAGCTCCTACAGGAATTATGTCGAGCACAAAATACGCGTACGACGCGCACCTGTAGGAGCTGGCTTGCCAGCGAAAGCGGTCTACCAGACGCCAACGTCCCCAGTGGCTTATCATTAGCCCCCTAATGACGCCCACCCAAGGTGACCTCCGGCATGCTGGCTATCTTCCTCGAAACCCTGAACATCACCGCGCCGGTGTTTGCCATGCTGTTTCTGGGGGTGCTGCTCAAGCGCATCGACTGGATCAACGACAACTTCATTCACACAGCGTCGGCCCTGGTGTTCAACGTCACCATGCCGGCATTGCTGTTCCTGGGCATCCTGCATGCCGACCTGCACGCCGCGTTGCAACCGGCACTGCTGATCTATTTCTCTATCGCCACGTTGGTCTGCTTCGCCATTGCCTGGGGCTGGGCGATCTGGAAGTGCCCGCGTGAAGATCGCGGCATCTACACCCAGGGTGCGTTTCGCGGCAACAATGGGGTGATCGGCCTGGCGCTGGCAGCGAGCATGTATGGTGACTATGGGATTTCCCTCGGGGCGATTCTCGCGGCGCTGGTGATCCTGTTCTACAACACGCTCTCGACCATCGTGCTGGCGGTCTACAGCCCGGTGATCAAGTCCGACCCGTGGAGCATCTTTAAAAGCGTGATGATCAACCCGCTGATCATCAGCGTGTTGGCGGCGGCGCCGTTTGCCTACTTCAAGATCGGTTTGCCGGGTTGGCTGGAGACCTCCGGTCTGTACCTGGCGCAAACCACCTTGCCCTTGGCGCTGATCTGCATCGGCGGCACCCTGTCGCTGGCGGCATTGCGCAAAAGCGGCTCGATGGCGCTGAGTTCAAGCCTGGTAAAGATGATCAGCCTGCCGATCCTGGCGACGCTGGGTGCCTGGCTCTGGGGGTTTCGCGGGGCGGAACTGGGGATTCTGTTCCTGTACTTCGGCAGTCCGACCGCCGCGGCCAGCTTTGTCATGGCCCGTCAGGCCAATGGCAATCATGAACTGGCCGCAGCGATCATCGTGATTACCACCTTGATGGCGGCGGTCACCACCAACGTCGGGATCTTTTTGTTGCAGTGGGGTGGGTGGATTTAGCCGAAGGTTTTGTGCTGTTCTTCAGGGCCTCATCGCGAGCAAGCTCGCTCCCACAGTGGGTTTGTGTCGATCACATAACCCCTGTGGGAGCGAGCTTGCTCGCGATAGCAATCTAACTGCCAACCCAAATGCCAACCAGTTACTCAGGCTTCTGGTAGCTATCGATCACTTCCTGCGCCGCTCGAAACGCGTCGATGGCCGCCGGCACACCGGCATACACCGCGCAATGCAGCAGCGCCTCGCGAATCTCCTCCACGGTGCAGCCGTTGTTCAGCGCACCGCGCACATGGCCTTTCAATTCCTGCGGACACTTCAACGCCGTCAGCGCGGCGAGGGTGATCAGGCTGCGGGTTTTCAGTGGCAGGCCTTCGCGGTTCCAGACGCTGCCCCAGGCGTGTTCGTTAACGAAATCCTGCAGGGGCTGGGTGAACTCGGTGGCATTGCCCAGCGCGCGATCGACGAAAGCGTCGCCCATCACTTGGCGGCGGACTTTAACGCCAGGCTTTTTATTATCGGTCATGGCAATTCCCTCTTGTGGTGTTGGCGACGCCAGGCGCGCAGCGACGTGAACAGCAAATACGCCACCAGTGCCGGCAGGACGAAAAACAGCATCAGGTGTTCAAGCTTGCCAGCCAACGGCATCCCGGTGGTGAACGACACCACATGCAGGCCGTACGCCAGGTACAGGCCCAGAAACAGCAGGCCTTCGGCCCGGGTCATCCGGTAGCCGGAATAGAACACCGGCAGGCACAGCGCTGCGACGCCGAGCATGACCGGCAAATCGAAATCCAGGGCATTGGGCGACACCGACAGCGGCGATGGCGCGATCAGCGCGGTAACGCCCAGCACGCCAAGCAGATTGAACAGGTTGCTGCCGATCACGTTGCCCACGGCGATCTCACGTTCTCCGCGCAACGCCGCGATCAACGAGGTGGCCAGTTCCGGCAGGGAGGTGCTGACGGCAACGATGGTCAGGCCGATGATCCGCTCGGAAAGCCCCAGATCGGTGGCGACCGACACCGCCGCGCCCAACAGCAGGTGCCCGGCGTATACCAGCATCGCCAGACCGACGGCGATCATCAGCAGGCTGCTGAACCACGGCGCTTGCACCACATCCTGGGTGGTCGATTGCGGACGGGCCGAGTGCCGCGACTGGCGCAGCAGCAAGCCCAGATACAGCACCAGCGCTGCCAGCAGCAGCACGCCGTCGACCCGGGTCAGCTCTTCATTCCACGCCAATATGAACACCAGCAGGCTGGCGCCGATCATCAGCGCAATATCCAGGTGCACCAGTTGCCGCGACACCCGCAGCGGGATAATCAGCGCCGAGAGCCCCAGGGTGACGAGGATGTTGAAGATGCTGCTGCCGATCACGCTGCCGACGGCGATATCGGCGTTTTGCGCCAGGGTCGCTTGCAGGCTGACCGCCATCTGCGGCGCGCTGCTGCCGAGGGCGACGATGGTCAGGCCGATGATCAGCGGGCGAACATGCAGCCGCGCGGCCAGGCGCACGGCGGCGCGCACCATCAGTTCGGCGCCGGCGATCAGTAACAACAGGCCGCTGAGCAGTTCAATCACGCTGAGCAGCGGTAAATCGGCAAGTCCGAAGATGGTCGAGGCTCCGTCGGTCAGTCGAGGGCTTGCACACGAACCCGTGCGGTGCCGCTTCTGAGCATGCCCAGCCGGTCGGCAGCCTCGTGTGAAACATCGATCAGACGCCCACGGGTATGTGGCCCGCGATCGTTGATGCGCACTACACAGGATTTGTCGTTGTTCAGGTTGGTGACTTTCACCCGTGTGCCAAAGGGTAGCTGGCGGTGGGCGGCGGTCAGGGAATTTTTGTTGAAACGCTCGCCACTGGCGGTGCGTTTGCCTTGGTGTTTGGCGCCGTAATAGGAGGCTGTGCCGGTCTTGTCGTAGCCGTGTGGATCGATGATGTCGTTGCTGGAACAACCGGCCAGCAGGGAGAGCAGGGCGCAGGTACTGAGCAAACGTTTCATTCAAAGGTATCCCGAAACAAGTGTGGGAGCGAGCTTGCTCGCGAATGCATTCTGACAGTCAACCTTGTGTTGAGTGCCGGACCGCTATCGCGAGCAAGCTCGCTCCCACAGGGGTAGAGCCAGGCTTTATATCTGGCTCCAATCCGATCAGCCCTCGAGCTTGCTTTTCAGCAGTTCATTGACCTGTTGCGGGTTGGCCTTGCCTTTGGAGGCTTTCATGGCCTGGCCGACGAAGAAGCCGAACATCTTGCCGCGTTTGGCTTCGTCTGCCGCGCGGTATTGCTCGACCTGTTCGGCATTGGCTGCAAGCATCTCGTCCAGCACTGCAGAGATGGCGCCGCTGTCGGTCACTTGCTTGAGGCCGCGTTTGTCGATGATCTCGTCCGCGCTGCCTTCGCCGTTGGCCATGGCTTCGAACACCACCTTGGCGATCTTGCCGGAGATGGTGTTGTCCTTGATGCGCAGCAGCATACCGCCCAGTTGCTCGGCCGAGACCGGCGACTGGTCGATGTCCAGGCCCTGTTTGTTCAACAGGCTGCCCAGCTCGACCATCACCCAGTTGGCCGCCAGCTTGGCGTCACCGCTGATGCCCACGACTTTTTCGAAGTAATCGGCTTGCTCGCGGCTGGTGGCCAGGACGCTGGCGTCGTAGACCGACAGGCCGAACTGCGCCTGGAAACGCTCGCGTTTCTGCGGCGGCAATTCCGGCAGGGTGGCGCGCACGTCGTCGAGGAACGAGTTCTCGATGACCACGGGCAGCAGGTCCGGATCGGGGAAGTAACGGTAGTCGTTGGCTTCCTCTTTGCTGCGCATCGGACGGGTTTCGTCCTTGTTCGGATCGTACAGGCGGGTCTGCTGGATCACCCTGCCGCCGTCTTCGATCAGCTCGATCTGGCGCTGCACTTCGGTGTTGATCGCCTTCTCGATGAAGCGGAACGAGTTGACGTTCTTGATCTCGCAGCGCGTGCCGAACTCAACCTGGCCTTTAGGCCGGATCGACACGTTGCAGTCGCAGCGCAGCGAGCCTTCGGCCATGTTGCCGTCGCAAATCCCGAGGTAACGCACCAGCGCGTGGACAGCCTTGACGTAAGCCACGGCTTCCTTGGCGCTGCGCATGTCCGGTTCGGAGACGATTTCCAGCAGCGGCGTGCCGGCGCGGTTCAGGTCGATGCCGGTGGCGCCGGTGAACTCTTCGTGCAGGCTTTTACCGGCGTCTTCTTCCAGGTGCGCGCGAGTGATGCCGACGCGTTTGACCGTGCCGTCTTCGAGCGCGATGTCCAGGTGGCCCTTGCCAACGATCGGCAATTCCATCTGGCTGATCTGGTAGCCCTTCGGCAGGTCCGGGTAGAAGTAGTTCTTGCGGGCGAACACGTTGTGCTGGCCGATCTCGGCATCGATCGCCAGGCCGAACATCACCGCCATGCGCACCGCTTCCTGGTTCAGCACCGGCAGCACGCCGGGCATGCCCAGGTCTACCAGGCTGGCCTGGGTGTTCGGCTCGGAGCCGAAGGTGGTGGAACTACCGGAAAAGATTTTCGACCGGGTGGTGAGCTGGGTATGAATCTCCAGCCCGATCACGACTTCCCATTGCATGTGTTTCTCCTCAGAAGCCGGTTGGGGTGCGGGTGTGCCAGTCAGTATTCAATTGATACTGATGGGCAACGTTCAACAGGCGACCTTCCTGGAAATACGGGGCGAGCAATTGCACGCCGACCGGCAGCCCGTCGACGAAACCTGCAGGCATGGACAAGCCCGGCAGACCGGCAAGGTTGGCGGTGATGGTGTAGACGTCTTCCAGGTAGGCAGCGACCGGGTCGCTGTTCTTGGCGCCAAGCTTCCAGGCCGGGTTCGGCGTGGTCGGGCCGAGGATGATGTCGACCTCGTTGAAGGCGGCCATGAAGTCGTTCTTCACCAGGCGGCGGATCTTCTGCGCCTTCAGGTAGTAGGCGTCGTAGTAACCGGCCGACAGGGCATAGGCACCGACCATGATCCGGCGTTGCACTTCCGGGCCGAAACCTTCACCGCGGGAACGCTTGTACAGGTCGATCAGGTTCTTCGGGTCTTCGCAGCGATAGCCGAAACGCACGCCGTCGAAACGCGACAGGTTGGAAGACGCTTCCGCCGGGGCGATCACGTAGTACGCAGGGATCGCGTGCTGCATGTTCGGCAGGCTGATTTCCTTGATCACGGCACCAAGCTTCTTCAGCTCTTCGACACTGGCCATGACCAGCTCGGCGATGCGTGGATCGAGACCGGCGCTGAAATATTCTTTCGGCACGCCGATGCGCAGGCCCTGCAGCGACTCGTTGAGGCCGGCGCTGTAATCCGGCACGGGTTCGTCGATGCTGGTGGAGTCATTCGCATCGAAACCTGCCATGCCTTGCAGCAGGATCGCGCAGTCTTCGGCGGTACGGGCGAGCGGGCCGCCCTGATCGAGACTGGAGGCATAAGCGATCATGCCCCAGCGCGAAACACGACCGTACGTCGGTTTCAGGCCGGTCAGGTTGGTAAACGCGGCGGGCTGACGAATCGAGCCGCCGGTGTCGGTCGCGGTGGCGGCCGGCAGCAGACGAGCGGCAACCGCAGCAGCCGAACCCCCGGACGAACCGCCCGGAACGTGCTCCAGGTTCCACGGGTTTTTCACCGCGCCGTAGTAGCTCGACTCGTTGGCCGAACCCATGGCGAATTCGTCCATGTTGGTCTTGCCCAGGGTCACGGCTCCGGCAGCGGCCAGCTTGGCAACCACGGTGGCATCGTAGGGTGCTTTGAAGTTGTCGAGCATCTTCGAGCCGCAGCTGGTGCGGATGCCCTGGGTGCAGAACAGGTCTTTATGGGCGATCGGCGCGCCGAGCAGGGCGCCGCTCTCACCATTGGCCCGGCGGGCGTCAGCGGCTTTGGCCTGCTGGAGCGCCAGGTCTTCGGTGAGGCTGATGAAGCTGTTGAGCTGCGGATCGAGCTGGGTAATGCGCGCCAGCAGGACCTTGGTCAGCTCTTCGGAAGAAAACTTTTTGTCGGCGAGACCGCGGGCGATCTCGGCCAGAGTCAATTGATGCATTGCAGGCTCTTTCCCTTTAGTCGATGACTTTCGGAACCAGGTACAGGCCGTTTTCGACCGCTGGTGCGATGGACTGGTAGGCCTCGCGATGATCGGTCTCGGTCACGACGTCTGCGCGCAAGCGCTGGCTGGCTTCCAGTGGATGGGCGAGCGGCTCGATACCGTCGGTATTGACCGCCTGCATTTCGTCGACCAGCCCGAGAATGCTGTTCAGGGCCGAAGTGATGTGTGGAAGATCGGCTTCATTGAGGCCAAGGCAGGCCAGATGAGCGATTTTTTCCACGTCGGAGCGTTCAAGCGCCATGGGATTCTCCAGTGGAAGGAAAACAGAACGGATGCTATCCGTGTGTTAGATTGTCGGAACACTACCGCATTTCTACGGTCATAAGGCCGCGATTGTGGGGTTTGGTGCACAGAAAAGCGGCCAATTTAACATATTGGCGCCTTGCCCAAAATCCCTGTCGTTGTTAGAGTTTGCCGCACTTTTTTACCCACGCGTTGCCTAGGGTCCTTTCCCCATGTTCAAGAAACTGCGTGGCATGTTTTCCAGCGATCTCTCAATTGACCTGGGCACTGCCAACACCCTTATTTACGTGCGTGAGCGCGGTATCGTCCTGAATGAACCATCGGTTGTGGCCATTCGGACGCACGGTAACCAGAAAAGTGTCGTTGCCGTCGGCACCGAGGCCAAGCGCATGCTCGGCCGTACGCCAGGCAACATTGCTGCCATTCGTCCGATGAAAGACGGCGTGATCGCTGACTTCAGTGTTTGCGAAAAGATGTTGCAATACTTTATCAACAAAGTTCACGAAAACAGTTTTTTGCAGCCCAGCCCTCGTGTGTTGATTTGCGTCCCGTGCAAATCCACCCAGGTTGAGCGTCGTGCCATCCGTGAATCGGCCCTCGGTGCCGGTGCCCGTGAAGTCTTCCTGATCGAAGAGCCGATGGCGGCCGCGATCGGTGCCGGTCTGCCGGTTGAAGAAGCTCGCGGCTCGATGGTTGTCGATATCGGTGGCGGTACCACTGAAATCGCACTGATCTCCCTGAACGGTGTGGTTTACGCCGAATCCGTACGGGTTGGCGGCGACCGCTTCGACGAAGCGATCATCACCTACGTGCGTCGCAACTACGGCAGCCTGATCGGCGAGTCCACCGCCGAGCGCATCAAGCAGGAAATCGGTACCGCCTACCCGGGCGGCGAAGTTCGTGAAGTCGACGTTCGTGGCCGTAACCTGGCCGAAGGCGTTCCACGCGCATTCACCCTGAACTCCAATGAAGTGCTGGAAGCTCTGCAAGAGTCCCTGGCCACCATCGTTCAGGCAGTGAAAAGTGCGCTGGAGCAATCGCCGCCGGAACTGGCGTCCGATATCGCCGAGCGTGGCCTGGTGCTGACCGGTGGTGGCGCCTTGCTGCGCGACCTCGACAAGTTGCTGGCCCAGGAAACCGGCCTGCCGGTGATCGTTGCCGAAGACCCGCTGACCTGCGTCGCTCGCGGCGGTGGCCGTGCCTTGGAAATGATGGATAAACACACCATGGACCTGCTTTCCAGCGAGTGATATCGCCGGTTGCATCTATGCTGTTGGCGCCTGGGCAGCACTTTGCAGTGCTGCCTGTTGCGTTTATCTTCTGTCAGTCTGCATCCAGGCCGGTCTGCCTATGAATAACGAGAACATTTGCCTGGGAGGAGCGGCTTATTAAACCGCTTTTCACCAAAGGGCCTTCACTGGGCGTGCGCTTGTTGGTGCTGGTCGTGCTATCGGTCGCGCTGATGGTGGTCGATGCCCGCTTCACACTGCTCAAGCCGGTGCGTAGCCAAATGTCGCTGGTGCTGATGCAGTCTTACTGGATCACCGACCTGCCGCAGCGGCTGTGGCAAGGTGTGGCCAGCCAGTTTGGCAGCCGTACCGAACTCGTCGCGGAAAACGAAAAACTCAAGACCGAAAACCTGCTGTTGCAGGGCCGCATGCAAAAGCTTGCCGCCTTGACCGAACAGAACGTGCGGCTGCGCGAGTTGCTCAACTCCTCCGCGCTGGTCAACGAGAAGGTCGAAGTCGCCGAGCTGATCGGCATGGACCCCAACCCCTTCACCCATCGCATCATCATCAATAAGGGTGAGCGCGACGGTGTCGTGCTCGGTCAGCCGGTGCTCGACGCCCGCGGCCTGATGGGCCAGGTGGTCGAATTGATGCCCTACACCTCCCGTGTGCTGCTGCTGACCGACACCACGCACAGCATCCCGGTGCAGGTGAACCGCAACGGCCTGCGGGCGATTGCCAGCGGCACCGGCAACCCGGAACGCCTGGAACTGCGTCACGTGGCAGACACGGCCGACATCAAGGAAGGCGATCTGCTGGTCAGCTCCGGTCTCGGTCAGCGTTTCCCGGCGGGTTACCCGGTGGCCACGGTCAGGGAAGTGATCCACGACTCAGGGCAGCCGTTCGCCATTGTTCGCGCCGTACCGACCGCGGCCTTGAACCGCAGCCGTTATCTGTTGTTGGTATTCAGTGACAGCCGCACAGCCGAAGAACGCGCCAACGATGCCGCCCAGGCCCAGGAAGCGCTGGATCAGCACGGCGGTGGACCGATCATTCCCGCGACCGTGCCCAGACCTGCAGCCGTCATCCCGGCTGCCGTTGCTGCTCCGGCCGCTCCGGTTGCTCCGGTGACCACGCCTGCCGCTACGGCCACCCCGGCCAAGCCTGTCGCCGCCAAACCTGCCGCCACCAAGCCGCCCGCCAAACCACCGACGGCTCAACCCGCTGCCGTGAGGCCTGCCGCCAAACCGCCTGTCTCCGCGCCGGCTACCCCTGGGGGAAGAGAATAATGGTCGGTACTACCGCCTCCCGAAACGACTGGATAGTCTGGCTGACGTTTGCCATCGGCCTGCTGCTCAGCGTTTCGCCGTTGCCGCAATTCATGGAGATCCTGCGCCCCCTGTGGCTCGCCTTGCTGCTGGCGTTCTGGGCGTTGGCCTTGCCGCAGAAAGTCGGCATGGTGACCGCGTGGTGCCTGGGCCTGGCCGAGGACGTGCTCTATGGCACGCTGCTGGGCCAGAATGCGTTGATCCTGACGCTCATCACCTACCTGGTGCTGGCGCTGCAGCAGCGCTTGCGGATGTTCCCGATGTGGCAGCAGAGCCTGGTGATCCTGGTGATCTTCGGTCTCGCGCAGTTGGTTCAACTATGGCTCAGCGCCCTGACCGGCAATCGTCAGCCAACGCTGGCGCTGGTCTTGCCGGCACTGGTCAGTGCGTTGCTCTGGCCTTGGGTCAGCTACGGTTTGCGTGGATTGCGTCGACGTTACAGAATCAATTGATTCGGTCAGGCATTGGCCCGTACCGGTGCCCAGCCAAGGAACAGTATTTGTGAGGCAGGGCACTAAACAGGGAGATGTCTTGATGAAACAGCTGTACCTCGCCTCTGGCTCGCCGCGTCGGCGTGAACTGCTCACGCAGATCGGCGTGCCGTTCTCCGTCATCAGTGCGGACATCGATGAAACCCCTTTGAACCTTGAATCGCCCTCGGCCTATGTCGAACGCCTCGCGCGTGGCAAGGCCGAAGCCGGGCGCCGTCTGGTCGTGTCCGAGACACATTTCTGCGTGCTGGGCGCCGATACCGCCGTGGTGCTCGACGGGAAAATTCTCGGCAAACCGGTGGACGAAGCCGACGCGTGCGCCATGCTTATGATGTTGGCAGGCCAGGACCATGAAGTGCTGACCGCCATTGCCGTGCTTGACGGTGAGCGTTGCGAGTCGCGGGTTGTGCGCAGTCTGGTGCGTTTTCGCCCCATCAGTCGCGAAGAAGCGGCGGCCTACTGGGCCAGCGGCGAACCGCGGGACAAGGCTGGCGGTTACGGCATTCAAGGGCTGGGCGCGGTGTTTGTCGCCCAGCTCAATGGAAGCTATTCGGCGGTGGTCGGACTGCCGCTGTGCGAAACCTCGGAGCTGCTCGGCCATTTCGGCATACCCTGTTGGCAAACCCTTAACGCGCGCTGAGCGTCGTACTGACAAGATGCGGCCATTATCGTGAACATGCCTGAACGAGACCCTGCCATGAGTGAAGAGATCCTGATCAACATCACGCCGATGGAATCGCGCGTGGCGGTGGTTGAAAACGGTGTCCTGCAAGAGGTTCACGTCGAACGCACGCAAAAGCGCGGCATCGTCGGCAACATTTACAAAGGTAAGGTCGTGCGGGTATTGCCCGGCATGCAGGCGGCTTTCGTCGACATCGGCCTGGACCGCGCCGCGTTCATTCACGCGTCGGAAATTTCCCTGCGTGAAGGCCCGACGGTCGAGAGCATCAGTGCGCTGGTCCATGAGGGCCAGAGCCTGGTGGTGCAAGTCACCAAGGACCCGATCGGTTCCAAAGGTGCTCGCCTGACCACTCAGCTGTCGATCCCATCGCGCTACCTGGTGTACATGCCGCGCACTGCCCACGTCGGCATCTCGCTGAAGATCGAAGACGAAGCCGAGCGCGAGCGCCTCAAGCAAGTGGTCACCGATTGCGTGGCCAAGGAAGGCATCAAGGAAGCCGGCGGTTTCATCTTGCGTACCGCCGCCGAAGGTGCCGGCGCCGATGAAATCCTCATGGACATCCGCTACCTGCGCAGGCTCTGGGATCAGATCAACGACCAGATCAAGACCATCGGCGCGCCGAGTGTGATTTACGAAGACCTCGGCCTGGCGCTGCGCACCCTGCGTGACCTGGTCAGCCCGAAGATCGAGAAGATCCGCATCGATTCCCGCGAGACCTTTCAGAAAACCACGCAATTCGTTGCCGAACTGATGCCGGAAATCGCCGATCGCCTGGAGCATTACCCTGGCGAGCGGCCGATCTTCGACCTGTACGGCGTCGAAGACGAAATCCAGAAAGCCCTCGAGCGTAAAGTCCCGCTGAAGTCCGGCGGCTATCTGGTGGTGGATCCGGCGGAAGCCATGAGCACCATCGACGTCAACACCGGGGCCTTCGTCGGTCATCGCAACCTTGAAGAAACCATCTTCAAGACCAACCTCGAAGCCGCCACCGCTATCGCCCGCCAGCTGCGCCTGCGCAATCTGGGCGGGATCATCATCATCGACTTCATCGACATGGAAGATGAAGAGCATCAGCGCCAAGTGCTGCGCACCCTGGAGAAACAACTGGAGCGCGATCACGCCAAGACCAACATCATCGGGATCACCGAGTTGGGCCTGGTGCAGATGACCCGCAAGCGTACCCGCGAAAGTCTGGAGCAAGTGTTGTGCGAACCCTGCAGCAGTTGCCAGGGCCGCGGCAAGCTGAAGACCCCGGAAACCGTTTGCTACGAAATTTTCCGCGAAATCCTCCGCGAAGCGCGCGCTTATCAGGCCGAAGGCTATCGTGTATTGGCGAACCAGAAAGTCGTCGACCGTTTGCTCGATGAGGAGTCGGGCAATGTCGCCGAGCTGGAAGGTTTTATCGGACGCACCATTCGGTTCCAGGTGGAAACCATGTACTCCCAGGAACAATACGACGTGGTGCTGCTCTGAACCGTCGTGTTTCAACCTCACTAGAACAGCTGGCCTCAGCTTTTTGTAATGTCTTTAACACGGGAGCCAACTGACATGGAGCGTCTGACACGCATATTGGCCGCACTGACCCGCTGGGGTCTGGGCCTGTGCGCGTTGGTGCTGGTGCTGATGGCACTTTACGTCAGTCTCGGCCGGGAGTTGACACCTCTGGTGGCTGAATACCGCGCCGAAGTCGAAACAAAGGCCGGTGCGGCCTTGGGCATGCCGCTGCATATCGGCGAACTGGAAGGCAACTGGAGCGGTTTCGCGCCGGTTCTGCTCGCTCACGATGTGATGGTCGGCGAGGGCGCCAATGCCCTGCGCCTGGATCAGGTGCGCGCGGTGCCGGATCTCTGGGCCAGCCTGCTGGCACGGGAAGCGCGCATCGCTCACCTGGAACTCAATGGCCTGAAGATCAGCCTCAAGGAAGGCGAAGACGGTCATTGGGCGCTGGAAGGTCTGCCGGTGCAGCAGGATCAGCCGCTTGATCCGCAGCAGCTGCTCAATCGCCTGCAAATGGTCCAACAGCTGTCAGTGCTCGACAGCCAGATCACCTTGCAGCCACTGGATCAGCCACCGCTGACCCTGACTTACGTTGGCTTGAGTCTGACAACCGGTGCCTCCCGCCAGCGACTCGACGCCCGCCTGACCCTGCCCGACGGCCAACCGGTGGCCATGAGTCTGCGTACGCGTATTCGCGCCAGTGAGTGGAAGGACGGCGAGGCGGATGCCTACCTGAGTCTGCCGCAAAGCGACTGGTCGAAATGGCTGCCGGAGCGCCTGACCCAACAGTGGAATTTCTCCGAGATCAAGGCGGGCGGCGAGCTTTGGCTGAACTGGAACAAGGGCGCCCTGCAAAGCGCCGCGATCCGTTTGAATGCGCCGCAACTCAAGGGCGCCTACGCCGACCGCAAGCCGATCCAGATCAACAATCTGGCGCTCAACGGTTATTTCCAGCGCCGCGCCGAAGGCGTCCTCGCGAGCCTGGATTCCCTGGCCATGAACCTTGGCGAGACTCGCTGGGAATCGCATCTGCAACTGCGGCAGAGCGTGGCCACCGACAAGACTGAAGAGCTCTGGCACCTACAGGCCGACCGCCTCGACCTTACCGCGCTCACCCCCCTGCTTAACGCGTTGGGGCCACTGCCCCAGGGTGTTTCCACGGCGGTGGAGCGGCTGAAGGTGACCGGTGGCTTGCGCAATGTGCTGATCGATTTCCGACCCAACGCCACCGACGACAGCAAGTTCAGCTTTGCCGCCAACCTCGACCGGGTCGGCTTCGACGCCTATCACGGCGCTCCGGCGGCGCGTAATGTCAGCGGCAGCATCAGCGGTGACCTCGGCCGCGGTGAGTTGCGCATGGACAGCAAGGATTTTTCCCTGCACCTGGACCCGATCTTCGCCAAGCCCTGGCAATACATCCAGGCCAACGCCACCTTGAACTGGAAGCTCGACAAAGAAGGCTTCACCCTGATTGCGCCTTACCTGAAGGTGCTGGGCGAGGAGGGCAAGATTGCCGGTGATTTCCTGATCCGCCTGCATTTCGATCATACCCAGGAAGACTACATGGACCTGCGGGTCGGCCTGGTGGACGGCGATGGCAAGTACACCGCCAAGTACTTGCCGAAAGTGCTCAGCCCGGCGCTGGACGAATGGCTGCGTACGGCGATTATCAAAGGCGCGGTGGACCAGGGTTTCTTCCAGTATCAGGGCTCGCTGAACAAAGGCGCGGCGGACGCGGATCGCAGCATCAGCCTGTTCTTCAAGGTGCACGATGCCGAGCTGGCCTTCCAGCCGGGCTGGCCACATGTCAGCAAGGTCACGGGTGACGTGTTCGTCGAAGACAGCGGTGTGCGCATCCTGGCCAGCAAGGGCCAGTTGCTCGACACCCAGGTCCGCGACATCTACGTCAATATCCCCCACGTAGCGAGCGGCAAAACCAGCCACCTGTTGCTCGACGGTGCGTTCGCCGGCGGCTTGGGCGATGGCCTGAAGATTCTGCAGCAAGCACCGATCGGCACCGCCCAGACCTTTGCCGGGTGGGAAGGCGAGGGTGATCTGCAGGGCAAGCTGAAACTGGATATCCCCTTGGCCAAAGGCGAGCAGCCAAAGATCCTCGTCGATTTCAAGACGGCCAAGGCCCGCCTGAAACTGGCCGAGCCGAGCCTGGAGCTGACCCAGCTCAAGGGCGATTTCCGTTTCGACAGCGCCAAGGGCTTGAGCGGGCAGAACATCAGCGCTCGCGCCTTCGACAAACCGGTCAGCGCACAGATTTTCGCCGATGGCAGCCCGGGCAACCTCAAGACCCGCGTTGCCGCCTCGGGTCAGGTCGAGGTCAAGAAACTCACGGACTGGTTGAGCGTCACCCAGCCGTTGCCAGTGTCCGGCCTGATTCCCTATCAGCTGCAATTGAATCTTGAGGGTGCCAGCAGTCAATTGATGGTCAGCTCCAGTCTCAAGGGCGTGGCGCTCGATTTGCCCGCGCCGTTCGGCCTGGCGGCCGATGCGGGTCGCGACACCACCTTCCGCATGACCCTGCAAGGTCCGGAGCGGCGCTACTGGGTCAACCATGGCGAGCTGGCCAACTTCACCTTCGCAGCGCCGCCCGGCAATTTTGCCGACGGTCGCGGTGAGTTGATCGTCGGTGGCGGCAATGCCGTACTGCCCGGTGCCAAAGGCCTGCGGGTGCGTGGCGCGCTGGCGGAACTGGATGTCGGCCCGTGGAAGGCCCTGCTGGACAAATACGCCGGCCAGGACCCGGGCGGTAACGCCAAACAGTTGCTCAGCAGTGTGGATTTCAAGGTCGGCAAACTCAGCGGTGTCGGTACCACCCTCGATCAGGCGTCCGTTCAGTTGAACCGCAAACCGGGCGCGTGGGCCCTGCAACTCGACAGTCAACAGGTCAAGGGCCACGCCAGCATCCCCGATGCCAAAGCCGCGCCGATTGCGATCAATCTGCAATACGTGCGGTTGCCGGCACCGGATCCGACGGTGCTGGCGGACGAAAAATCGCCCGATCCGCTGGCCGCGGTAGACCCGACGAAAATCCCGGCGCTGGATATCACCATCAATCAACTGTTCCAGGGGCAGGATCTGGTGGGCGGCTGGTCGCTGAAAGTGCGTCCGACCGCCAAGGGCATCGCGCTCAATACCCTGGACCTGGGCCTCAAGGGCATCCTCCTGCAAGGTAGCGGTGGCTGGGAAGGCCTGCCCGGTTCCAGCAGCAGTTGGTTCAAGGGCCGGGTCAGCGGCAAAAACCTCGCCGATGTGTTGAAAGGCTGGGGCTTTGCGCCAAGCGTCACCAGTGAAGAGTTTCACATGGACGCCGACGGTCGCTGGCCGGGTTCGCCAGCCTGGTTGGCCACCAAGCGCTTCTCCGGAACCCTCGACGCCTCGTTGAATAAAGGCCAGTTTGTCGAAGTCGAGGGCAGCGCCCAGGCATTGCGAGTGTTTGGGTTGCTGAATTTCAACTCCATCGGCCGCCGCCTGCGCCTGGACTTCTCCGACCTGTTTGGCAAAGGCCTGAGTTACGACCGGGTCAAAGGCCTGCTGGTGGCGACCAACGGCGTGTACGTCACCCGTGAACCCATCCGGTTGACCGGGCCGTCGAGCAATCTTGAACTCAATGGCACCCTGGACCTGGTAGGGGACAGGGTGGATGCCAAGTTGCTGGTGACCTTGCCGGTGACCAACAACCTGCCGATCGCCGCACTGATCGTCGGCGCACCGGCCATTGGCGGGGCGCTGTTCCTGATCGACAAGCTGATCGGTGATCGCGTGGCGCGTTTTGCCAGCGTGCAGTACAGCGTCAAAGGGCCGTGGAAAGATCCGAAAATCACCTTCGACAAGCCTTTTTGAAATCACGTCCCTGGCCCGATGGAGTAGCATGGCCGAAGCGGCGCCACCCCTGTAGGAGCCGGCTTGCCGGCGAAGGCGGCCTCGAGCCTTGCACCGCCCATGAAGACGCCTTCGCCGGCAAGCCGGCTCCTACAGGTATGCGTTAACACCAGATTAGGAAAAAACCATGTCAGTCGCGGTGATTCAAATGGTCAGCCAAAGCGATGTGCTGGCCAACCTGGCTCAGGCTCGGCGTCTGCTCGAACAGGCGGCGACCGGCGGTGCAAAGCTGGCCGTGCTGCCGGAAAACTTCGCCGCCATGGGGCGTCGCGACGTTGCCGACATCGGCCGCGCCGAGGCAGCGGGCGAAGGGCCGATCCTGCCATGGTTGAAACAGACCGCACGCGACCTCAACTTATGGATAGTGGCCGGCACATTGCCGCTGCCGCCGGTGGATCAACCGTCGGCGAAAGTGCATGCCTGCTCGTTGCTGGTGAACGACCGGGGCGAAACGGTGGCGCGCTACGACAAGCTGCATTTGTTCGACGTGGACGTGGCGGACAATCGCGGGCGTTATCGCGAATCCGATGACTATGCTTATGGCAGTGGTGTGGTGGTGGCGGACACGCCCGTCGGTCGAGTCGGCCTGACGGTGTGTTACGACTTGCGATTTCCAGAGCTGTACAGTGAATTGCGTGCCGCCGGCGCGGAGTTGATTACCGCGCCGTCGGCCTTTACCGCGGTGACCGGCGCGGCCCATTGGGACGTGCTGATTCGCGCACGAGCCATCGAGACTCAATGTTATGTGCTCGCGGCCGCCCAGGGTGGGACCCATCCGGGGCCACGGGAAACCTGGGGGCATGCCGCAATCATCGACCCTTGGGGGCGGGTGCTGGCACAAAAGGATCAAGGCGAGGCGGTGCTGCTGGCCGAACGGGATAGCAGCGAACAGGCGTCCATCAGGACGCGGATGCCGGTGTCCAGTCACCGGCGCTTTTTCTCGCAGGGCGCACAGCGACCTGCCCGGAACGACGAATTTAAGGCGTAAAACATATGAGCGAGTTGTTGTCCTCAGTCAGTGAACACCTCCTGGCGCCCGGTGGCGTAACGATCGAGAGCCTGCAAGGCGTGCTCGGCGACCTGGCCGGTCCGGGCATCGATGCGGCCGACCTGTATTTCCAGGGGCAGATTTCCGAGTCCTGGGCGCTGGAAGACGGCATCGTCAAGGAAGGCAGTTTCAACCTCGATCAGGGTGTCGGCGTGCGGGCGCAATCGGGTGAAAAAACCGGATTTGCCTACAGTAATGCAATCACCCTGGAAGCCTTGGGGGCGGCGGCACGCGCCGCACGTTCGATCTCCCGCGCCGGGCAGAACGGCACGGTGCAGGCGTTCACCACCCAGGACGTTGCCCAGTTGTACGGGCCGGATAACCCGCTGGAAGTGATGAGCCGCGCCGAGAAAGTCGAGTTGCTCAAGCGCATCGACGTCGCGACCCGCGCCCTCGATCCGCGCATCCAGCAAGTGACCGTCAGCATGGCCGGCGTCTGGGAACGCATTCTGGTGGCGTCCACCGACGGCGGCCTGGCAGCGGATGTGCGGCCGCTGGTGCGTTTCAATGTCAGCGTGATCGTCGAGCAGAACGGTCGCCGCGAGCGTGGTGGTCATGGCGGTGGCGGACGTACCGACTACCGCTATTTCCTCGCTGAAGACCGCGCCATGGGCTACGCCCGTGAGGCGCTGCGCCAGGCGCTGGTCAACCTTGAAGCCATTCCCGCGCCGGCCGGTACCTTGCCGGTGGTGCTGGGCTCGGGTTGGTCCGGCGTATTGCTGCACGAAGCGGTGGGTCACGGCCTGGAAGGCGATTTCAACCGCAAGGGCAGCTCCGCCTACAGCGGGCGCATGGGTGAGATGGTTGCGTCCAAACTCTGCACCATCGTCGATGACGGCACGCTGGCCGGTCGTCGTGGCTCGCTCAGCGTCGACGATGAAGGCACCCCGACCGAGTGCACCACGCTGATCGAAAACGGCGTACTCAAAGGCTACATGCAGGACAAGCTCAACGCCCGCCTGATGGGCGTGGCCCGCACCGGTAACGGTCGCCGTGAATCCTACGCGCACCTGCCGATGCCACGCATGACCAACACCTACATGCTGGCGGGCGAAAGCGATCCGGCGGAAATCATCGCCTCGGTGAAGCGCGGCATCTACTGCGCCAACCTCGGCGGCGGTCAGGTGGACATCACCAGCGGCAAATTCGTGTTCTCCACCAGCGAGGCGTACCTGATCGAAGACGGCAAGATTACCGCCCCGGTCAAAGGCGCGACGTTGATCGGCAACGGCCCGGAAGCCATGAGCAAAGTGTCGATGGTCGGTAACGACCTGGCGCTGGACAGCGGCGTGGGGACGTGTGGCAAGGATGGGCAGTCGGTGCCGGTGGGTGTCGGCCAGCCAACGCTGAAAATCGATGCGATCACTGTGGGTGGCACAGGATCGTAAGAAACATGCATCTCCCACGTAGGAGCTGCCGAAGGCTGCGATCTTTTGATCTTGCTTTTGATTTTGATTTTGCAAAACCGAAAGTCAAGAGATCGCAGCCTGCGGCAGCTCCTACGGGGGATGTGGTTGGGCGTTACTCAGCGCAGGCCGCGTTGAGTCTCGTCCAGCTCACGGATGTACTTGAAGATTTTACGGCTCGATGCCGGTGGCTTGTTGGTCGCCAGTTCGTGCTGGGCCTGACGGATCAGGGAGCGCAATTGCTGACGATCAGCCTCCGGGTAGTCGAGGACGAACTTCTCCAGGACGCCGTCGTCGCCTGCGATCAAGCGATCGCGCCAGCGTTCCAGGCCATGGAATCGTTCGTTGTACTGCCGAGTGGAGGCATCGAGTTGATCGAGCAGAGTCAGAATGGCGTCAGTGTCCTGATCGCGCATCAGTTTGCCGATGAACATGAGGTGCCGTTTACGCGCGATATTCGCGGTGTGCTTGGGCGCATCGGCCAGGGCCCGGCGCATGGCGTCGGTCAACGGCAGTTTTGCCAGCAAGTCAGGCTTGAGCGTTGTAAGGCGCTCGCCGAGGCCAACCAGAGCATGCAGCTCGCGTTTGACCTGGGATTTGCTTTTTTCTCCCGTATCGAGGGAGTCGTCGTAAGAATCAACCATGGTGGCCGTCCGCAAAGAAACGCCGCCATGATAACCAGTCGGGGGCCGCTTGTCCGGCCCGGTCGCTCGAAGGCCTTACCGAAAGCAGAATTTGAGTGGAGAACAGCATGAGTGCAGTTGAAAGCGTCGGCCCGCAAGCGTTGCCGGCACTGCAAGAACAAGTCGAGCAGATCATCGCTGAAGCCAAGCGCCAGGGCGCCAGTGCCTGTGAAGTGGCGGTGTCCCTGGAGCAGGGGCTGTCCACGACCGTGCGCCAGCGTGAAGTCGAGACCGTCGAATTCAACCGCGACCAGGGTTTTGGCATCACCTTGTATGTCGGCCAGCGCAAAGGTTCGGCGAGTACCTCGGCCAGTGGCCCCGAGGCGATTCGCGAGACCGTTGCCGCCGCGTTGGCCATCGCCAGGCACACCTCGGAAGACGAAGCCGCAGGCCTGGCCGATGCCGCGCTGATGGCCAAGGATCTGCAGGATTTCGACCTGTTCCATCAGTGGGACATCACTCCGGAACAAGCCATCGAGATGGCCTTGACCTGTGAAGCGGCGGCGTTTGCCGCCGACAGCCGGATCAAGAACGCCGATGGCACCAGCCTCAGTACCCACCAGGGTTGCCGCGTGTACGGCAACAGCCACGGTTTTGTCGGCGGTTACGCCTCGACCCGGCATAGCCTGAGCTGCGTCATGATCGCCGAGGCCGACGGCCAGATGCAGCGCGATTACTGGTACGACGTGAGCCGTCAGGGCAGCCTGCTGGCCGACCCGGTGAGCATCGGCCAGCATGCCGCGCAACGGGCGGCGAGCCGTCTCGGCGCGCGTCCGGTGCCGACCTGCGAAGTGCCGGTGCTGTTTTCCGCGGAACTGGCCGGTGGTTTGTTCGGCAGTTTCCTCTCGGCGATTTCCGGCGGCAGCCTGTACCGCAAATCGTCCTTCCTCGAGGGCACGCTGGGGCAGAAACTGTTCCCGGAATGGCTGACCATCGATGAGCGTCCGCACTTGATGCGCGCACTGGGCAGCGCGGCGTTCGATGGTGATGGCCTGGCGACCTACGCCAAGCCATTCGTCGAAAAAGGCGAGCTGGTGTCCTACATCCTTGGCACCTATTCCGGTCGCAAACTCGGCATGCCGAGCACCGCCAACGCCGGTGGCGTGCACAACCTGTTCGTCACCCATGGCGACGAAGACCAGGCTGCCCTGCTGCGGCGCATGGGGCGTGGCCTGCTGGTGACCGAACTGATGGGCCAGGGCCTGAACATGGTCACCGGCGATTACTCCCGTGGAGCGGCCGGTTACTGGGTCGAAAACGGCGAAATCCAGTTTGCGGTCCAGGAAGTGACCATCGCCGGCAACATGCGCGACATGTTCAAGCAGATCGTTGCGGTGGGGAATGATCTGGAACTGCGCAGCAACATTCGCACCGGTTCGGTGTTGATCGAGAAGATGATGGTGGCGGGTAGCTGATCCCGGCCGCTACACAGAAAAGGCGCACCACCCATCAGGTGGCGCGCCTTTTTTTATTGGGTTCACGCGAACCCTGTGGGAGCGGGCTTGCCCGCGATGGCGGTGTATCAGGCGACAAATATGTTGGATGTACCGGACTCATCGCGGGCAAGCCCGCTCCCACAATGGACTGAGTACATCGCCGGGGTTGTTTTGCTTCTCATTATCATCTAATAATAAATCTCATTACCGAATGAGCCCGGATCATGAGTTCTGCCTTGCACGAGCAGCCTTACCTCGAAAGCTGGCGCTGGATGAGTCGCCAGATCCGTTGCGCGATGGATCCCGACGAGCCACGCCTGATCGATCACTACCTGGCCGAAGGCCGGTACCTGGCGTGTTGCACGGCGACCTCACCCTGGACCATCGCCGAAACCTCCTTGCGTTTACTGCTCGACACCGCCGCCGACGTCGCGCTGCCGTGGCACTGGCGGACCTGTTGCCTGGATCAGGCCTGGCGTCCGCTGCGGGAGCTGGAGCGCCTCTCTCTGTGCAAATGCCGCCTCAAGCGCTGGCAAAGCTACACCTGGCAACTGGCGACCTGCGAGTTGCAACCCTCGATTCCTCTCATAGAACTGGTGCAAGGATTTTCAGATGACCAAGACACGTATTGAGCGCGACAGCATGGGCGAACTTCAGGTCCCGGTAGACGCGCTCTACGGCGCACAGACCCAACGCGCGGTGGACAACTTCCCGATCAGCGGCAAACCGATGCCCATGCAATTCATCCGCGCGTTGATCCTGGCCAAGGCCGCCGCCGCCCGTGCCAACGTCGAGCTCAAGCAAATCAGCGAGTCCCAGGGTAAAGCCATTGTCGATGCGGCTCTGGGCCTGCTCGAGGGCGACTTCATGCAGCACTTCCCGGTGGACATCTTCCAGACCGGCTCTGGCACCAGTTCCAACATGAACGCCAACGAAGTGATCGCCACCCTGGCCAGCCGTCTGCTCGGCGAGCCGGTGAACCCTAACGATCACGTCAACTGCGGCCAGAGCAGCAACGACATTATCCCGACCACCCTCCATGTCAGCGCTGCGCTGGCGTTGCATGAGCAATTGCTCCCCGCGCTGCTGCATCTGGTGCAAGTGATCGAGCGCAAGGCCGAGGCCGTTCATCACCACGTCAAGACCGGGCGCACGCACCTGATGGACGCCATGCCCGTGCGCATGAGCCAGGTGCTCAACGGTTGGGCGCAGCAACTCAAGGCGAACATTGGCCATCTGCAGGACCTGCTGCCGAGCCTGCAAGCCCTGGCTCAAGGCGGCACGGCGGTGGGCACCGGGATCAATGCACATCCAGAGTTTGCGGCGCGTTTCAGTCAGCAATTGCGCAAGTTGACCCAGGTGCAGTTCACGCCGGGCAAGGACCTGTTTGCGCTGATCGGCTCCCAGGACACCGCGGTTGCAGTATCCGGGCAGCTTAAAGCCACGGCGGTCTCGTTGATGAAAATCGCCAATGACCTGCGCTGGATGAACTCCGGCCCTCTGGCCGGTCTCGGTGAAATCGAGCTCGAAGCCTTGCAGCCGGGTTCTTCGATCATGCCGGGCAAGGTCAATCCGGTGATCCCGGAAGCCACAGCGATGGTCGCGGCTCAAGTGATCGGCAACGACACAGTCATCACCATCGCCGGCCAGTCGGGCAATTTCGAGCTGAACGTGATGTTGCCGATCATCGCCCAGAACCTGTTGAGCAGCATCGAGTTGTTGGCCAACGCCAGCCGTCTGCTGGGTGACAAGGCCATCGCCAGCTTCAAGGTCAACGAAGCCCGGATCAAGGAAGCGCTGTCGCGCAACCCGATTCTGGTCACTGCACTCAACCCGATCATTGGTTACCAAAAAGCCGCTGAAATCGCCAAGAAGGCCTATCAGCAGGGGCGTCCGGTGATCGATGTCGCCCTGGAACACACCGACCTCACACGCAACCAGCTTGAGGTGTTGCTCGACCCGGAAAAACTCACCGCAGGCGGCGTGTAATCACCGTTAGCGCTTTGGAGCCTCACCATGGAGCACTGGAAACGCACGATCGAAAGAGCTAATCGCTGTTTCATGCTGGGCGAGCTGGTCGATGCCCGCGAGGCGTATTTGCAGGCATTGGCCCTGGCCCAGGTGTTGTTCGAGCGCTGGGCGGATGCCGATGAAGCGGTGGCGGCCTGCGTGATTTCCCACCACAACCTGGCAGACCTGCATCTGCGTCTGAATCAGCCGGAGGAGAGCGCCGAATATTTGTGCGCCATCCATCAGCGGTTATTGCAGACCATGCAGGACCCGCGTCTGGCGCCGGCCTTGCGTGAAGCGGCATGGCGTCAGAGCAGCAAGACCTACGTCGAGCTGCTGAATTTCATCAGCGAGCACGGCGAGTACCCGCGCAGCCATCGTTTGCTGGACATGGATGTTGCCCTGCAACGTGATCAATTGGCCACAAGTCTGCGCGCGCTATCAGGCGGCGCTGGCTTGAGTCTTCTATAAAAATCTTCCAAGGCTGATTATGGGCACTGAAACACTGGCGATCGGAAGTGGACGAATGTTTCGTTACGCGCTGGGATCGCTGTTACTGCTGGCAGGCATGACCTTGTTGGGTGCCCAAGGGCTGGTATGGCTGGACCTGGAGCCGAAACTGTTACGCGCGCTGCAAGGCGGGGCGATCTGCGCTCTGGGCACAGCGTTGGGCGCGGTGCCGGTATTGGTGATTCGGCAGATGCCCCAGGCGGTCAGCGATACGCTGCTGGGCTTCGGCGCCGGGGTGATGCTCGCGGCGACGGCGTTTTCGCTGATCGTTCCGGGTATCTCGGCCGCAGAAAACCTGGGGCTGACACCTTGGGCGGCCAGCGGTTTGATCAGCTTCGGCATCATGCTCGGTGCGTTCGGGCTGTTTCTGGTGGATCGCAAGGTGTCCGGTGCGTCGCCGGAGATGCTCGTGGGGACCGTTGAACATCCGGTGATTCCCCCGCGCATCTGGCTGTTCGTGTTTGCCATCATTGCTCACAACATACCGGAAGGCATGGCAGTGGGCGTCTCGGCCGGTGGCGGGATGCCGGATGCCGACAGTCTGGCCATGGGTATTGCCTTGCAGGATGTGCCGGAAGGGCTGGTGATTGCGTTGGTGTTGGCCGGGGCAGGGATGTCGCGGGTCAAGGCATTCCTGATCGGCGCGGCGTCAGGGTTGGTCGAGCCGGTCTTCGCGCTGTTATGCGCCTGGCTGGTCAGCCTGGCCGAGATGCTGCTGCCTTTGGGGTTGGCGCTGGCGGCGGGGGCGATGCTGTTGGTGGTGACCCATGAAGTCATTCCCGAGTCGCGTCGACACGGTCATGACAAGCTGGCCAGCTTGGGGTTGTTGATCGGGTTTTGTTTGATGATGGTGATGGATACGGCTTTGGCGTAACACGGCCTGTGTAGGAGCGAGGCTTGCCCGCGAATGCCGTTACGCAGTGGAACTGATGAGCCGTGTCATCGTTCTTCGCGGGCAAGCCTCGCTCCTACATGGGCGAGTTTACTCACCTTCGTCGAAGTAGTTATTGATCAACGCCACCAGCGCATCCAGCGCTTCCTGTTCCTGCTCGCCTTCGGTACTCAAATAAATCCTGGTGCCCTTGCCAGCCGCGAGCATCATCATCGCCATGATGCTTTTGCCATCGACCGTTGACTCCGGGGTGCGTCCTACCCTGATCGAGCAATCCTTGAACTGACCGGCCACGCCGACAAATTTTGCAGATGCACGGGCATGCAGGCCCAGCTTGTTGATGATTTCGATTTCCAGAGCAGGCATCGCGATGTGAATCCTTTAGCTGAGGTCGCGGTGGCGGACCTGGACGTTCTTCAGGGTTTTTTGCAGGGCCTGACCCAGGCGTTCGGTCAGGTAGACGGAGCGGTGATGCCCGCCGGTGCAGCCAATGGCGATGGTGACATAAGCGCGATTGCTGGCCGCAAAGCGCGGCAGCCACTTGAGCAGGTATGTAGAAATGTCCTGGAACATTTCTTCGACGTCCGGCTGTGCCGCCAGGTAGTCGGCGACCGGCTTATCGAGCCCGGACTGTTCGCGCAACTCCGGCTTCCAGTAGGGGTTCGGCAGGCAACGCACGTCGAACACCAGGTCGGCGTCCACCGGCATGCCACGCTTGAAGCCGAAGGATTCCACGAGGAACGCCGTACCGGGCTCCGGTTGATTCAGCAGGCGCAGCTTGATGGTATCGCGCAGCTGATACAGGTTCAGGTTGGTGGTGTTGACCTTGAGATCGGCGAGGTCGGCAATCGGCCCGAGCAGGGTGGTTTCATCGCTGATCGCCTCCGCCAGTGAACGGTTGGCGTTGCTCAGCGGGTGACGCCGACGGGTCTCCGAAAAACGTTTGAGCAAGGTTTCTTCGTCGGCGTCCAGGTACAGGACATCGCACTGGATATGCCGGCTGCGGACTTCTTCCAGCAGCTCGGGGAAGCGTGAAAGGTGGCTCGGCAAGTTACGCGCGTCGATGGACACGGCAACCAGCGGCTGGGCGAGTTCAGTGTGGATCAACGCACGTTCGGCCAGTTCCGGCAGGAGCCCGGCAGGCAAGTTGTCGATACAGTAGAAGCCGTTGTCCTCGAGAACATCGAGCGCGGTGCTTTTACCTGAGCCGGAGCGGCCACTGACGATGATCAAGCGCATGATTACGGACCGTTTTGCTCGTCCAGGACAACCTGATACAAGGCTTGATTGCTCGGGGCGCTGCGCAGCTTTTCGCGTACTTCCTTGCGATCGAGCATGCTGGCAATCTGACGCAGCAGCTCCAGGTGCGCATCGGTAGCCGCTTCCGGGACCAGCAGAACGAACAGCAAGTCAACCGGGGCGCCATCGATGGCGTCGAAATCAATGGGTGCGTCGAGGTGCATCAAGGCGCTGATGGGTGAGGTGCAGCCCTTGAGGCGACAGTGGGGAATGGCGATGCCGTTGCCAAAACCGGTCGAACCGAGTTTTTCACGGGCAATCAACGCCTCGAAGACAACTTGCATCTCCAGATCCGGCACTTCGCGATGGATTAGGTTGGCAATTTGTTCGAGGGCTTTCTTTTTACTGCCGCCCGGCACGTTCACGAGGGAACGGCCGGGGGTCAGGATGCTTTCAAGTCGGATCATGGGTTGGGAGTGTTAACGACCGGTCGCGCCCTGGAGGAGGCTTTGGGTCTTTTCCTTATGCTTTTTGAGTTGTTTATCCAGCTTGTCGGTCAATGCGTCGATCGCCGCGTACATATCGGTATGTTCCGCGTTGGCGACGACTTCATTGCCGGGAATATGCAGCGTGGCTTCGATTTTCTGCTTCAGCTTTTCGACCGTCATCGTGACCTGCACGTTGGTGATCTTGTCGAAGTGCCTCTCCAATCGTTCGAGTTTTTCGCCGATGTAGGTGCGAAGAGGTTCGGTCACTTCCAGTTGGTGTCCACTGATGTTGACTTGCATACAGCTTCTCCTTCGTTGCCAGTGCATAAAGCGGCAGGCAGAAATGCCTGCCACTGGAACGCTGTGGCGTGGCTCTACATCAACCGCTTGCGTTCGCTCGAAGGCGCGATCCCGAGGGATTCGCGGTACTTGGCGACGGTGCGGCGAGCCACCTGAATGCCTTGTGCCTCCAGTAAACCAGCGATCTTGCTGTCACTCAACGGCTTTTTCTGATTTTCCGCTGCAACCAGTTTTTTGATGATCGCGCGGATCGCCGTGGACGAGCATTCACCGCCTTCGGAGGTGCTGACGTGGCTGGAGAAAAAGTACTTCAATTCATAGATGCCCCGAGGGGTGTGCATGAATTTCTGCGTGGTCACCCGGGAAATCGTCGACTCGTGCATGCCGACCGCTTCGGCGATGTCATGCAGCACCAGCGGTTTCATGGCTTCGTCGCCGTATTCCAGGAAGCCGCGCTGATGCTCGACGATCTGGGTGGCCACCTTCATCAGGGTTTCGTTGCGGCTCTGCAGGCTCTTGATGAACCAGCGGGCCTCTTGCAGCTGATTGCGCATGAAGGTGTTGTCGGCACTGGTGTCGGCGCGGCGCACGAAGCCGGCGTATTGGGCGTTGACCCGCAGCCGTGGCACCGATTCCTGGTTCAGCTCCACCAGCCAGCGCTCGTTGTCCTTGCGCACGATGACATCGGGGACGACGTATTCGGCTTCACTGGACTCGATCTGCGAGCCAGGACGCGGGTTGAGGCTCTGCACCAGTTCGATCACCTGGCGCAGCTCATCTTCCTTGAGCTTCATGCGGCGCATCAACTGGCTGTAGTCGCGGCTGCCAAGCAGGTCGATGTAATCGCTGACCAGGCGCTTGGCCTCGGCCAGCCAAGGGGTCTTGGCGGGCAACTGGCGCAATTGCAGCAACAGGCATTCGCCCAGGTTGCGGGCGCCGATGCCGGCGGGTTCGAATTGCTGGATGCGATGCAGGACGGCTTCTATTTCGTCGAGTTCGATGTCCAGTTCCGGATCGAAGGCTTCGAGAATTTCGTCGAGGGATTCGTCCAGGTAACCCTGATTGTTGATGCAGTCGATCAGGGTCACGGCTATCAGGCGATCGGTGTCGGACATCGGTGCCAGGTTCAGTTGCCAGAGCAGATGGCTCTGCAGGCTTTCACCGGCCGACGTACGGGTGGTGAAGTCCCACTCGTCGTCATCGTTGCTCGGCAGGCTGCTGGCGCTGGTCTGGTAAACGTCTTCCCACGCGGTATCGACGGGCAGTTCGTTGGGAATGCGCTCGTTCCAGTCACCTTCCTCGAGGTTATCCACCGTCGGGGCGGTTTCCTGGTAGGAGGGTTCCGACACGTCGGCATTGGGGAGCTGTTCGGCTTTGTCGGCCAAGGGGTCGGCGTTATCGAAGTCGTCGCCTTCTTCCTGGCGTTCGAGCATCGGATTGGACTCCAGGGCCTCCTGGATTTCCTGTTGCAGGTCCAGGGTCGACAATTGGAGCAGGCGGATGGCCTGTTGCAGCTGCGGTGTCATCGTCAGCTGCTGGCCCATTCTCAAGACTAGCGATGGTTTCATGGCAGGGGCTTAACACCTTATTCGCCGGCGCACATGCGCCATCCACTACAGGGCGCCGGAGCGCCAAACATAAGCAAATTATATGCCCGAAACTTTAGCGTTTGCCTAGAGCGCTGTAACAATAAAAAAGTGTTGATTTTTTATCGAGACAAGCGCTTGGGCGACAAGGCGGACACCGCTTACAGGCGGAACTCATGGCCCAGATACACTTCCTTGACCAGTTCGTTGGCCAGGATGGTGGCAGAGTCGCCTTCGGCGATCAGTTGGCCATCGTTGACGATGTAGGCGGTTTCGCAGATATCCAGGGTTTCGCGGACGTTGTGGTCCGTGATCAGCACGCCAATGCCCTTGGCCTTGAGGTGGTGGATGATCTGTTTGATATCGCCCACCGAAATCGGGTCCACGCCGGCGAAAGGTTCGTCGAGGAGGATGAATTTCGGGTTGGTGGCCAGTGCGCGGGCGATTTCCACGCGGCGGCGTTCGCCACCGGACAGGCTCATGCCGAGGTTGTCGCGGATGTGGTGGATGTGGAATTCCTGCAGCAGGCTTTCCAGCTCCTTGCGGCGACCGGCCTTGTCGAGTTCCTTGCGGGTCTCGAGGATCGCCAGGATGTTATCGGCCACCGAGAGTTTACGGAAGATCGACGCTTCCTGCGGAAGATAGCCGATACCGGCTTTCGCGCGACCGTGCATCGGCTGGTGGCTGACGTCCAGGTCGTCGATCAGTACACGGCCCTGATCGGCCTGTACCAGGCCGACAATCATGTAGAAGCAGGTGGTTTTGCCGGCGCCGTTAGGGCCAAGCAAGCCGACGATCTGACCGCTGTCGATGGACAGGCTGACGTCGCGCACGACCTGGCGGCTCTTGTAGCTCTTGGCCAGATGCTGAGCTTTCAGAGTTGCCATTACTGGGCCTTTTGCTCGTCGGATTTCTTTTTCGGCTGGATCACCATGTCGATGCGCGGGCGTTCTTCGGTGACTTTGGTGCCGGTGGCGCGGCCAGCGTTAGCCAGTTTCTTGACCGTGTCGTAGACGATTTTTTCGCCTTGGGTGACGTTGCCGTCCTTGTCGATGACTTTGGCGCGATCGATCAGCACGACGCGGTCTTGCGAGGCATGGTACTGGATAGTGACGCCATAACCCTGAACCGGCTTGGAGTCGCCGGCAGTCTGCATCTGCTCGAAGTAGGCCAGGTTGCCCACCGAGGTCACCACGTCGACGTCGCCGGAAGCGGTGCGGGTGATGGTCACGGTGTTGCCGGTGACCTTCATCGTGCCCTGGGTGATGATCACATCGCCTTTGTAGGTGGCGATGCCTTGCTTGTCGTCCAGTTGGGCGTCGTCGGCCTGAATGCGGATAGGCTGGTTTCTATCGTCCGGCAGAGCCCAGGCGCTCACGCTTCCCAGTGCTGCGCCCAGACTGAGCAAAATAGGGAGGGTTTTAACGAGCCTCATACTGTCCTCTTACGTTCGATAGCAGGTGTATCCTGCTTTCTTTCAAATACGCTTTCATGCCCGTGCCGGTCGACACGCCACCAGCGCCGTCGATTCTAACGGGTTGCTCGGTCTGCGCATATTGCTGCTGCGGGAACACGGTCATGCGACTGCTGGTGATGATGGTCGTGCGCTTTTTTTCGTCGGTTCGGGCGATACGTACCGAGTCGATCAGTTCGACTTCGGTTCCGCCGGAATTGACTTCGCCGCGTTCGCTCTGCACATGCCACGGAAACTCGGTACCGCGGAACATGTTCAGGTCCGGTTTGCTGACCAGCGTCACGTCACTGGCCTTGAGGTGTTCGACCTTGTCGGACGTCATGTCGTACTGCAATTTGCCATCTGGCAGGTACTGCACGCTATGGGTGTTGGTCGCGTACCAGTCGATCCGGGTTTCATCGGCCTTGACGACCGGCTTGTCGAGGAAACGCTCCGGACTGATGTTCCAGTAGCCGACCGCCGCGAAAATGGCGGCGATGCAGCCGAACACCAGGAATTTGCGAATCTTTTTGCTCAGCATAGTGGGCTCACAGGTACGCGGCATTGGCCGCATCGAGGCGGTCCTGGGCGCGCAGGATCAATTCGCAGAATTCGCGAGCGGCACCTTCGCCACCACGGGCCTGGGTGATGCCGTGGGCGTGTTCGCGCACGAAACTGGCGGCACTGGCCACCGCCATGCCCAGGCCGACGCGGCGAATGACCGGCAGGTCCGGCAAGTCGTCGCCGAGGTAGGCGACCTGTTCATAGCTTAGGTCGAGTTTGGCAAGAAGCTCGTCGAGCACCACCAGTTTGTCTTCGCGACCCTGGTACAAGTGTGGAATGCCTAGGTTTTTCGCGCGTCGCTCGACCACCGGGGTCGTGCGCCCACTGATGATAGCGGTCTGCACGCCGGCTGCCATCAACATCTTGATGCCCTGGCCGTCGAGCGTGTTGAACGTCTTGAATTCGCTGCCGTCTTCCAGGAAGTACAGGCGTCCGTCGGTCAGTACGCCGTCGACGTCGAATACCGCCAGTTTGATGTTCTTGCCGCGTTCCAGCAGATCGGTCGTCATTACATTACTCCTGCACGCAGCAGATCGGACAGGTTGAAGGCGCCGATCGGACGGTCCTCCTTGTCCACCACCACCAGTGCGTTGATTCGATGGTCTTCCATGATTTTCAGGGCTTCGGCGGCCAGCATTTCAGCGCGAGCCGTCTTGCCGTGAACGGTCATGACCTGGTCGATGGTGGCGTGGTGGATGTCGATGGCGCGGTCCAGGGTGCGGCGCAAATCGCCGTCGGTGAAGATCCCGGCGAGTTTACCATCGGCTTCCAGGATCACCGTCATGCCCAGGCCTTTGCGGGTCATTTCCATCAGCGCGTCCTTGAGCAGGGTGCCGCGCTGGACCTGCGGCAGTTCCTGCCCGGCGTGCATGACGTTTTCCACTTTCAGCAGCAGGCGTCGGCCAAGGGCGCCGCCGGGGTGGGAAAAGGCGAAATCTTCAGCGGTAAACCCGCGGGCTTCGAGCAGCGCAACGGCCAGGGCGTCGCCCATGACCAGGGCCGCGGTGGTCGACGACGTCGGTGCCAGGTTCAACGGGCAGGCTTCGTGTTCGACGTGCACGTTGAGGTTCACCTCGGCAGCCTTGGCCAGCGGCGAGTCGGGGTTGCCGGTCATGCTGATCAGCTGGATGCCCAGGCGCTTGATCAGTGGCAGCAGGGTCACGATTTCATTGGTCGAACCGGAGTTCGACAGTGCCAGGATGATGTCATCGCGGGTGATCATGCCCATGTCGCCGTGGCTGGCTTCGGCCGGGTGCACGAAAAAAGCCGTGGTGCCGGTACTGGCCAGGGTGGCGGCAATCTTGTTGCCGATGTGCCCTGATTTGCCCATGCCGACCACGACCACGCGGCCTTTGCTGGCCAGAATCATCTCGCAAGCGCGTACGAAATCCGCGTCGATACGGGGCAACAAGCCGGTGACGGCTTCCAGTTCGAGGCGGATGGTGCGTTGTGCAGACTGAATCAGGTCGCTGGATTGGCTCATGTCGGAAATCGTATAGCCTGATGAAAAGGCGGCGATTATAGCGGTAATGATCGAAACCCTCACGCAAGTTCGTCGCGCTTTGTCACTCCCTGTTACTTAATCCCGCCAAATACACGCTTTCACCCTGTCATGTTGCTGAACATGAACCGGCGTGGGCCTTGGGCGCTTGGCCTTTGCAGTGATATAGTTCGCCGCCAGTTCGGCCTGCCCGGGGAGGCATGTGCTTTCGCAAGAAAGCCAGGCGTCCGAGTGAGAGGCTGCATCGCAAGGAGTTTAGATGAGTGCCGATAACGCCTACGCGGTCGAGCTGAAGGGACTGACCTTCAAGCGCGGTGCGCGCAGCATTTTCAATAACGTCGATATCCGTATACCGCGCGGCAAGGTCACCGGCATCATGGGGCCTTCCGGGTGTGGCAAGACCACACTGTTGCGTTTGATGGGTGCCCAATTGCGCCCGACCAAGGGCGAAGTCTGGGTCAACGGTCAGAACCTGCCGAAGCTGTCGCGCAGCGACCTGTTCGATGCTCGCAAGCACATGGGTGTGCTGTTTCAGAGCGGCGCGCTGTTCACCGATCTCGATGTGTTCGAGAACGTCGCCTTTCCGCTACGGGTTCATACCGAGCTTCCGGAAGAAATGATCCGGGACATTGTCCTGCTCAAATTGCAGGCCGTGGGCTTGCGTGGCGCCATCGACCTGATGCCCGACGAACTGTCCGGCGGCATGAAGCGCCGTGTCGCGCTGGCCCGGGCGATTGCCCTCGATCCGCAGATACTCATGTATGACGAGCCCTTTGTCGGTCAGGACCCGATCGCCATGGGCGTGCTGGTGCGCCTGATCCGCCTGCTCAACGATGCGCTGGGCATCACCAGTATCGTGGTGTCCCACGACCTGGCCGAGACAGCGAGCATTGCCGACTACATCTATGTGGTGGGTGACGGGCAGGTATTGGGGCAGGGCACGCCTGACGAACTGATGAATTCCAGTGAACCCCGTATCCGTCAATTCATGACGGGGGATCCTGACGGACCGGTCGCCTATCACTTTCCAGCGACGGATTACCGCGCAGATCTTCTGGGGAAGCGTTGATGCGCAAGATTTCACTGCTAGAACGAGTGCGCCGCTTCGGTCATTCCGGCATCGATGTGTTGGCCGTGTTTGGCCGTTCGGCGATATTCCTGTTTCATGCCCTGTTCGGCCGCGGCGGTATCGGCGGCGGTTTCGGGCTGCTGGTCAAGCAATTGCATTCGGTGGGCGTGATGTCCCTGGTGATCATCGTGGTCTCCGGGGTGTTCATCGGCATGGTGCTGGCGCTGCAAGGATTCAACATCCTGTCCAGCTATGGGTCGGAGCAGGCGGTCGGGCAGATGGTTGCGCTGACGTTGCTGCGTGAACTGGGGCCGGTGGTCACCGCCTTGCTGTTCGCCGGGCGCGCAGGTTCGGCCCTGACGGCCGAAATCGGCAACATGAAGTCCACCGAGCAATTGTCCAGCCTGGAAATGATCGGTGTCGATCCGCTCAAGTACATCATCGCCCCGCGCCTCTGGGCCGGCTTCATTTCCCTGCCGGTGCTGGCGATGATTTTCAGCGTGGTGGGCATCTGGGGTGGTTCGTGGGTGGCCGTCGACTGGCTGGGGGTCTATGAAGGTTCCTACTGGTCGAACATGCAGAACAGCGTGACCTTTGCCGACGATGTGCTCAACGGCATCATCAAAAGCATCGTCTTCGCCTTTGTCGTGACCTGGATCGCCGTATTCCAAGGCTATGACTGCGAGCCCACTTCCGAGGGGATCAGTCGTGCCACTACCAAGACCGTGGTGTATGCCTCTTTGGCAGTGCTCGGCCTGGACTTTATTCTGACCGCCTTGATGTTTGGAGATTTCTGATGCAAAACCGCACCCTGGAAATCGGTGTCGGCCTTTTCTTGCTGGCTGGCATCCTGGCTTTGCTGTTGCTGGCGTTGCGGGTGAGTGGCCTGTCCCCGAGCGCAACGACCGATACGTATAAACTTTATGCCTATTTCGACAATATCGCCGGTTTGACGGTCAGAGCTAAAGTGACCATGGCCGGTGTGACCATCGGCAAGGTCACGGCGATCGATCTGGACCGCGACAGTTTCACCGGCAGAGTGACCATGCAGCTGGAGAAGACGGTAGATAATCTGCCGACTGACTCCACTGCATCTATCCTGACCGCTGGCCTGTTGGGCGAGAAGTACATCGGTATCAGCGTGGGCGGCGAAGAAGGCTTGCTCAAGGATGGTGGAACCATCCACGACACCCAGTCGTCGCTGGTGCTCGAGGACCTGATCGGTAAATTCCTGCTCAATACCGTTAGCAAAGAAGCCAAATGAGGAGTTTTTGAATGATCTCTACCTTGCGACGTGGCCTGTTGATATTGCTTGCGGCCTTGCCGTTGATGGCTAACGCAGTGGCGGCGCCGTCGGCGCACGATCTGATAAAGGACACCACGACCCGGATGCTGGCAGATCTGGCGGCCAACAAAGACAAGTACAAACAGGATCCGTCAGATTTTTATACGGCACTGAATACTATCGTGGGACCCGTCGTGGATGCCGAGGGCATTTCCAAGAGCATCATGACGGTCAAGTACTCGCGCAAAGCCACGCCCGAGCAAATGAAGACGTTTCAGGAAAACTTCAAAAGAGGCCTGTTCCAGTTTTATGGCAATGCCTTGCTCGAATACAACAACCAGGGCATCACCGTTGATCCTGCCAAGGATGAGTCGGGCGACCGTACAAGCGTTGCCATGACGGTCAAGGGCAGCAGCGGTTCGGTCTATCCTGTGTCCTACACACTCGAGAAAATCAACGGCGAGTGGAAAGTGCGCAACGTGATCATCAACGGTATCAACATCGGCAAGCTGTTCCGTGATCAGTTCGCTGACGCGATGCAGCGCAATGGCAACGACCTGGACAAGACCATCAATAATTGGGCCGGTGAAGTCGCCAAAGCCAAGGACGCCACCGAGAAACAAGCGCCGGCGAAGCAAGCCCAATGAGTGTGTCGGCCATTCGCATGAACAACGCCGGCGAGCTGCTGCTCAGCGGCATGCTGGACTACCGCACCGGCCCCGGCCTGCGCAAGCAGGGCCAGGCGCTGATCAAGTCCAGCAAGGCGGCTGCGTTGGTAGTCGATTGCTCGGCGGTGCTGAAGTCCAGCAGTGTCGGCTTGTCGCTGTTGCTATGCTTCATGCGCGATGCAGAGGCGGCCGGCAAGGCGTGGAGCATCCGTGGGATGCCGGAAGACATGCGCGAAATCGCTCAGGTCAGCGAATTGACCGAGCTGTTGGCGCAACCCTAACCAGCATCTATGAACAAGCCCCCCGTCAGAGTCCTGCTTAGCGGGGTTCGCAGGCGCGGGGCTTTTTTGTATGATGTCCGACCCGCGCGCACAGGGCGCCGATTGAGGTTGAGCATGCAGGCCACCGAAGTAAAGAGCTTCCTTGAAGGAAAGCTGCCCGGAACGTTGGTAGAAGTTGAAGGCGAAGGCTGCAACTTTCAGCTGAACGTGATTAGCGATGAACTGGCGGCGTTGAGCCCGGTGAAGCGTCAGCAGCAGATCTATGCCCATTTGAACCCATGGATCACCGATGGCAGCATCCATGCGGTCACTATGAAATTTTTCAGCAGCGCGGCCTGGGCCGAGCGCACCTGAGCCCAAGGGCGTCGAGATTCTTATGGATAAATTGATTATTACCGGTGGCGTTCGTCTTGATGGCGAAATCCGCATCTCCGGGGCAAAGAACTCTGCCCTGCCGATCCTGGCTGCCACCTTGCTGTGCGATGGCCCGGTGACCGTGGCCAACCTGCCGCACCTGCACGACATCACCACCATGATCGAGCTGTTCGGTCGCATGGGCATTGAGCCTGTGATCGACGAGAAGCTCAGCGTCGAAATCGACCCGCGCACCATCAAGACCCTGATCGCCCCGTACGAACTGGTTAAAACCATGCGTGCGTCGATCCTGGTGCTGGGCCCGATGGTTGCCCGTTTCGGTGAAGCTGAAGTCGCACTGCCTGGCGGTTGCGCCATCGGTTCGCGTCCGGTTGACCTGCACATCCGCGGTCTTGAGGCCATGGGCGCAGTCATCGACGTCGAAGGCGGCTACATCAAGGCCAAGGCGCCTGAAGGCGGCCTGCGCGGTGCGCACTTCTTCTTCGATACCGTCAGCGTGACCGGTACCGAAAACATCATGATGGCCGCCGCACTGGCCAAGGGCCGCAGCGTGCTGGCAAACGCCGCTCGCGAACCTGAAGTCATCGACCTGGCGAACTTCCTGAACGCCATGGGCGCCAAGATCACTGGTGCCGGCACCGACACCATCACCATCGATGGCGTCGAGCGTCTGCACCCGACCACTTACAAGGTGATGCCCGACCGTATCGAGACCGGCACCTACCTGGTGGCCGCAGCGGTCACCGGCGGTCGTGTGAAGGTCAAGGACACGGATCCGACCATCCTTGAAGCCGTCCTCGAAAAACTCCGCGAATCGGGTGCCGAAATCACCTGCGGCGAAGACTGGATCGAGCTGAACATGCACGGCAAGCGGCCTAAAGCCGTCAACGTGCGTACGGCTCCGTACCCGGCGTTCCCGACCGACATGCAGGCGCAGTTCATCTCCCTCAACGCCATTGCCGAAGGCACCGGTGCCGTGATCGAGACGATCTTCGAAAACCGCTTCATGCACGTGTATGAACTGCACCGCATGGGCGCCAAGATCCAGGTCGAAGGCAACACTGCCATCGTGACCGGTACCGAGAAGCTCAAGGGCGCGCCAGTCATGGCCACCGACCTGCGTGCATCGGCCAGCCTGGTCATCTCGGCGTTGATCGCCGAAGGCGACACCCTGATCGACCGCATCTACCACATAGACCGTGGTTACGAGTGCATCGAAGAGAAACTGCAGATGCTCGGCGCCAAGATCCGCCGCGTACCGGGCTAGTTCCCCGGGGCTGCGAACACTGTCATTGTGGCGAGGGAGCTTGCTCCCGCTGGGCCGGGCTGGCGCTCCAGCGCGAAGCGGCCCGAAAAATGGGACTGCTACGCAGTCCAACGGGAGCAAGCTCCCTCGCCACAGTACGGTGTCTGCTGTTAACTGATTTGGTTCAAATCGAGGCTGTAATGGCCTCGATCTGTGTCTGGCGCCGTTTGCGACCGGACAGCAATAGCCTGATAAGGACTGACGCTTCCCATGTTGACCATCGCACTGTCCAAGGGCCGCATCCTTGACGACACCCTGCCGCTTCTGGCTGAAGCGGGCATCGTGCCGACCGAGAATCCGGACAAGAGCCGCAAGCTGATCATTCCCACGACCCAGGCCGATGTGCGCCTGCTGATCGTGCGCGCCACCGATGTGCCGACTTACGTCGAGCATGGCGCCGCCGACCTCGGTGTCGCCGGTAAAGATGTGCTGATGGAATATGGCGGCCAGGGTTTGTACGAGCCTCTGGACCTGCGTATCGCCCTCTGCAAGCTGATGACCGCTGGCCGTGTCGGCGATGTCGAGCCCAAGGGCCGGTTGCGGGTGGCGACCAAGTTCGTCAACGTTGCCAAGCGCTACTATGCCGAACAGGGCCGTCAGGTCGACATCATCAAGCTCTACGGCTCGATGGAGCTGGCACCGCTGATCGGTCTTGCGGACAAGATCATCGACGTGGTCGACACCGGCAACACCCTGCGCGCCAATGGCCTGGAACCCCAGGATTTCATTGCCGACATCAGCTCCCGCCTGATCGTCAACAAGGCGTCGATGAAAATGCAGCACGCCCGTATCCAGGCGTTGATCGACACCCTGCGCAAGGCAGTGGAGTCTCGACACCGCGGCTGATTCACCTGCGCGACGTCAGGTCGCGCCGTCTATCCGCCTCATAGCCAGAATTCTCAGGTGCCCAAGCGGATCGAATGTTAGCTTCGGGCGCCTGAGTTTTTGCCAATTCTATGAGGCTCTCGCTATGACCGCACCGACTGCAATTCGCCGACTCAACGCTGCTGACCCGGATTTCGCACATCATCTGGATCATCTGCTGAGCTGGGAAAGTGTGTCCGACGACTCGGTCAATCAGCGCGTGCTGGACATCATCAAGACCGTGCGTGAACGTGGCGATGCGGCGCTGGTGGACTACACCCGGCAGTTCGACGGCCTGGACGTTGCCTCCATGGCCGACCTGATCCTGCCGCGCGAGCGCCTGGAACTGGCCCTGACGCGGATCACCGTGCCCCAGCGCGAAGCCCTGGAAAAAGCCGCGTCCCGCGTGCGCAGCTACCACGAAAAGCAGAAGCAGGACTCCTGGAGCTACACCGAAGCCGATGGCACGGTGCTGGGCCAGAAGGTCACGCCGCTGGATCGCGCCGGTCTGTACGTACCGGGTGGCAAGGCCTCTTATCCTTCCTCGGTTCTGATGAACGCGATTCCGGCCAAGGTGGCCGGTGTGACCGAAGTGGTCATGGTCGTGCCGACTCCCCGCGGTGAAATCAACGAGCTGGTGCTGGCCGCGGCCTGCATCGCCGGTGTCGACCGCGTCTTCACCATCGGTGGCGCGCAAGCGGTCGCTGCGTTGGCTTATGGCACCGAAAGCGTGCCGAAGGTCGACAAGGTGGTCGGGCCGGGCAACATCTATGTCGCCACCGCCAAGCGCCACGTGTTCGGCCAGGTCGGTATCGACATGATCGCCGGCCCCTCGGAAATCCTCGTGGTGTGCGACGGCAAGACGGATCCGGACTGGATCGCCATGGACCTGTTCTCCCAGGCCGAGCACGATGAAGACGCCCAGGCGATCCTGGTCAGCCCGGACGCCGAGTTCCTCGACAAAGTCGCCGCCAGCATCGCCAGACTGCTGCCGACCATGGAGCGCGCCGAGATCATCGAAACCTCGATCAACGGCCGCGGCGCGCTGATCAAGGTCCGCGACATGGACCAAGCCATCGAAGTGGCCAACCGCATCGCGCCGGAACACCTGGAATTGTCGGTTGCCGATCCGCAAGCCTGGCTGCCGCAGATCCGTCACGCCGGCGCGATCTTCATGGGCCGTCACACCTCGGAAGCCCTGGGCGACTACTGCGCCGGCCCGAACCACGTGCTGCCGACCTCCGGCACTGCACGGTTTTCCTCGCCGCTGGGTGTGTACGACTTCCAGAAACGCTCGTCGATCATCTTCTGCTCCGAGCAGGGTGCGTCGGAACTGGGCAAGACCGCTTCCGTGCTGGCCCGTGGCGAGTCGTTGACCGCGCACGCGCGCAGCGCCGAATACCGCATCGTTGACGAAGACTTTCCACAAGGGCAGGGGAACTGAACATGAGTAAATTCTGGAGCCCGTTCGTCAAGAATCTGGTGCCCTACGTACCGGGCGAACAGCCGAAACTGGCCAAGCTGGTGAAGCTCAATACCAATGAAAATCCGTACGGTCCATCGCCCAAAGCCCTGGCGGCGATGCAGACCGAACTGAACGACAATTTGCGCCTGTACCCGGACCCGAACAGCGATCTGCTGAAAAACGCAGTCGCCAGGTACTACGGTGTGCAGAGCAATCAGGTGTTCCTCGGCAACGGTTCCGATGAAGTCCTGGCGCACATCTTCCACGGTCTGCTGCAACACGATCAGCCGCTGCTGTTTCCGGACATCAGCTACAGCTTCTACCCGGTCTACTGCGGGTTGTACGGCATCGCCTTCGACGCCGTACCCCTGGACGAGCAGTTCCAGATCAATCCGGCCGACTACGCCAAACCGAACGGCGGGATCATTTTCCCTAACCCGAACGCGCCGACTGGCTGCCTGCTGGCGCTGGAAGCGGTAGAGCAAATCCTCAAGGCCAGTCCGCACTCGGTGGTCGTGGTGGATGAGGCGTATATCGATTTTGGTGGCGAGACGGCGATCACGCTGGTGGACCGTTACCCGAACCTGCTGGTGACTCAGACCCTGTCCAAGTCCCGTTCTCTGGCCGGGCTGCGGGTGGGCCTGGCGGTCGGCCATCCGGACCTGATCGAAGCACTGGAGCGGATCAAGAACAGCTTCAACTCCTATCCGCTGGATCGCCTGGCGATTGTGGGCGCGGCGGCAGCGTTCGAGGATCGCGAGCACTTCGACAAGACGTGCCGGTGGGTGATCGAGAGTCGCGACAAGGTGGTCGGGCAATTGCAAGCGAAGGGCTTTGAAGTGTTGCCGTCGGCGGCGAACTTCATTTTCGCTCGTCATCCGCAGCACGATGCAGCGGGCCTGGCGGCGAAGTTGCGCGAGCAGGGTGTGATCGTTCGGCACTTCAAGCAGGAGCGGATTGCCCAGTTCCTGCGGATCAGCATTGGTACCCCAGAGCAGAACCAGGCGCTGATCGACGGCCTGGCCGACCTCTAAACCACAGCCGACATCTGTAGGAGCGAGGCTTGCCCGCGAAGAACGATAACGCGGTGCATCTGTTGCACCGAGTCATCGTTCTTCGCGGGCAAGTCGGATCGCCGCACCGCTCGCTCCTACAAGGGTTTTGTGTTGCTGCTTACTCTTGTTCTTTCTCTTTGGCCGGCGCCGGCGCAGGCGGCGGACGCAGTCCGACTTCCGCCATGAGCTTGAGTTCCTTGCCGTTGCGCATCACCTCAATCGTGACCTTGTCCGTCGGCTTGATCCGCGCCACCTGGTTCATCGAGCGACGACCATCACCCGCCGGTTCACCGTCGATGGCGAGGATCACGTCGCCCAGTTGCAGGCCGGCCTTCTGCGCCGGACCATCACGGAAAATTCCCGCGACCACGATCCCCGGACGTCCCGACAGACCAAAGGATTCCGCCAACTCCTGGGTCAACGGTTGCACTTCGATGCCGAGCCAGCCGCGGATCACCTGGCCGTGTTCGATGATCGACTTCATCACGTCCATGGCCAACTTGACCGGAATTGCGAAACCGATACCTTGCGAACCACCGGACTTGGAAAAGATCGCCGTGTTGATGCCGGTCAGGTTGCCGTTGGCATCCACCAGCGCGCCGCCGGAGTTGCCGGGGTTGATCGCGGCATCGGTCTGGATGAAGTCTTCGTAATTGTTCAAGCCCAGCTGATTACGCCCGGTAGCACTGATGATGCCCATGGTCACGGTCTGGCCGACACCGAACGGGTTGCCGATGGCCAGGGCCACGTCGCCGATGCGGATATTGTCGGAACGGCCGACGGTGATCGAGGGCAGATGCTTCAAGTCGATCTTCAACACCGCGAGGTCGGTTTCCGGGTCGCTGCCAATCACTCGGGCCAGGGTTTCCCGGCCATCCTTGAGTGCCACCACGATCTGGTCGGCACCGCTGGTCACATGGTTGTTGGTCAGCAGGTAGCCTTCCGGGCTCATGATCACGCCCGAACCGAGGCTCGACTCCATGCGCTTCTGCTTGGGCGAGTTGTCGCCGAAAAAGCGGCGGAACTGCGGATCCTCGAACAGCGGATGGTTCGGTTTGTTGATGACCTTGGTGGTGTACAGGTTGACCACCGACGGCGCGGCCGTGGTCACCGCGTCGGCATAGGACACCGGGCCCTGTTGCATGATGGTGGTTTGCGGGGCTTGCTGCAGGTTGACGTCGAGGCTCGGGAGCCCGACCCACTGCGGGTAACGCTGGATGATCAATAGAGCGATAAGCACGCCGGCCAACAGCGGCCAGCCGGAAAAACGCAGCGCCTTGAGCATTAAGCACGTCCTGAAAGGTTGCAGGCGGTATGAGACCGCCCATAATGTCGCGCATTATACGAGGCCAAGCGCGCCTCCGAACGGGATATTTAGGAGTCTTTTATGGCCGTCGCCCTGAGCACCCTGGTCGAAGAAGCCGACCGTTACCTGAACAGTGCCAAGATTGCCGATTACTGCCCCAACGGTTTGCAGGTCGAAGGCCGGCCGCAGGTGATGCGCATCGTCAGTGGCGTCACCGCCAGCCAGGCGTTGCTCGACGCCGCGGTGGAGGCCAACGCGGATCTGGTGCTGGTGCATCATGGCTATTTCTGGAAGGGCGAGAATCCGTGCATCACCGGCATGAAGCAGCGTCGGTTGAAGACGTTGCTCAAGCACGATATCAGCCTGCTGTCCTACCACCTGCCGCTGGATCTGCACCCGGAAGTCGGGAACAACGTGCAGCTTGCTCGCCAGTTGGACATCACCGTCGAAGGCCCGCTGGACCCGGACAACCTTAAAGTTGTCGGCCTGGTCGGCTCATTGAACGAACCGGTGACACCGCGGGATTTCGCCCGTCGCGTGCAGGAAGTCATGGGCCGCGAGCCATTGCTGATCGAAGGCAGCGAGATGATTCGTCGGGTGGGTTGGTGCACCGGTGGCGGTCAGGGTTACATTGACCAGGCGGTGTTGGCCGGCGTCGATCTGTACCTGTCCGGCGAAGCCTCCGAGCAAACCTTCCACAGCGCCCGGGAAAACGACATCAGCTTCATCGCCGCCGGTCACCATGCCACCGAGCGCTATGGCGTGCAGGCGCTGGGCGATTACCTGGCACGGCGTTTCGCCCTCGAGCACATCTTCATCGATTGCCCGAATCCGATCTGAATTCTGACATTCCTGTAGGAGCGAGGCTTGCCCGCGAAGAACGATAACCCGGTGTACCTGACGTATCGCGTTATCGTTCTTCGCGGGCAAGCCTCGCTCCTACAAGGGCAGGGGGCCCAAACGGGCAGGTATATTCATATACCCTTTCGATCTAGCCCACGTCCTGATTAGAAGAGGTCGCTGTGCTAGGATTCCCCGCTCGAACACGGCCCGCTGGCCGTCCATAAGATCGTTTTCGTGAGTAGCCATGGTCGACAAACTGACGCATCTGAAACAGCTGGAGGCCGAAAGCATCCACATCATCCGCGAGGTCGCCGCCGAGTTCGATAACCCGGTGATGCTGTACTCCGTCGGTAAAGACTCCGCCGTAATGCTGCACCTCGCGCGCAAGGCATTCTTCCCGGGCAAACTGCCGTTCCCGGTGATGCACGTCGACACCCGGTGGAAGTTCAAGGAAATGTACACGTTCCGCGACCGCATGGTCGAAGAGCTTGGACTGGACCTGATTGTGCACGTCAATCCCGAGGGCGTTGCGCAGGGCATCAACCCGCTGACCCACGGCAGTGCCAAGCACACCGACATCATGAAGACCGAAGGCCTCAAGCAGGCCCTCGACAAGCACGGCTTCGACGCCGCGTTCGGTGGTGCCCGTCGCGATGAAGAGAAGTCCCGTGCCAAAGAGCGCGTGTACTCCTTCCGTGACACCAAGCACCGCTGGGACCCGAAAAACCAGCGCCCGGAGTTGTGGAACGTCTACAACGGCAACGTCAACAAGGGCGAATCGATCCGCGTATTCCCGCTGTCGAACTGGACCGAACTGGACATCTGGCAGTACATCTACCTCGAAGGCATCCCGATCGTGCCGCTGTATTTCGCCGCCGAACGCGACGTCATCGAGATGAACGGCACCTGGATCATGATCGACGACGAACGCCTGCTCAATCACCTGAGCGACGAAGACAAGGCGCGCATCGTCAAGAAGAAGGTCCGCTTCCGTACGCTCGGCGACTACCCGCTGACCGGTGCGGTCGAATCCGAGGCCACCAGCCTGACCGACATCATTCAGGAAATGCTCCTGACGCGAACTTCCGAACGCCAGGGCCGGGTCATCGACCACGATGGCGCAGGCTCGATGGAAGAAAAGAAACGTCAGGGTTATTTCTAAGGGGTTGTCATGTCGCACGTATCTGATTTGATCAGCGAGGACATCCTCGCCTACCTGGGCCAGCACGAACGCAAGGAAATGCTGCGCTTTCTGACCTGTGGCAACGTCGACGACGGCAAGAGCACCCTGATCGGGCGCCTGCTGCACGACTCCAAGATGATCTACGAAGATCACCTGGAAGCCATCACCCGCGACTCGAAAAAAGTCGGCACCACCGGTGATGACATCGACCTGGCTTTGCTGGTCGACGGCCTGCAGGCCGAGCGGGAGCAGGGCATCACCATCGATGTCGCCTACCGCTACTTCTCCACCGCCAAGCGCAAGTTCATCATCGCCGACACCCCCGGCCATGAGCAGTACACCCGCAACATGGCCACCGGTGCGTCCACCTGTGACCTGGCGATCATCCTGATCGACGCCCGCTACGGCGTGCAGACCCAGACCCGTCGCCACAGCTTTATCGCCTCGTTGCTGGGGATCAAACACATTGTGGTGGCCGTCAACAAGATGGACATCAATGGTTTTGACCAAAGCGTATTCGAGTCGATCAAGGCCGATTACCTGAAGTTCGCCGAAGGCATCGCGTTCAAGCCGACCACCATGGCCTTTGTGCCGATGTCGGCGCTCAAGGGCGACAACGTGGTGAACAAGTCCGAGCGCTCGCCGTGGTACACCGGCCAGTCGCTGATGGAAATTCTTGAAACCGTCGAAATCGCCAGCGACCGCAACTACACCGACCTGCGTTTCCCGGTGCAGTACGTCAACCGTCCGAACCTGAACTTCCGTGGTTTCGCCGGCACCCTGGCCAGTGGCGTCGTGCACAAGGGCGACGAAGTCGTGGTGCTGCCGTCGGGCAAGAGCAGCCGGGTGAAATCCATCGTCACCTTCGAAGGTGAACTGGAACACGCAGGTCCCGGTCAGGCTGTCACGCTGACCATGGAAGACGAAATCGACATCTCCCGCGGCGACTTGCTGGTGCACGCCGACAACCAGCCGCAAGTGACCGACGCTTTCGACGCCATGCTGGTGTGGATGGCCGAAGAGCCGATGCTGCCGGGCAAGAAATACGACATCAAGCGCGCCACGAGCTACGTACCGGGTTCGATCACCAGCATCGTCAACCGCGTTGACGTGAACACCCTGGAAGAAGGCCCGGCCAGTTCGTTGCAGCTGAACGAGATCGGTCGGGTCAAGGTCAGCCTCGACGCGGCCATCGCGCTGGACGGTTACGCGAGCAACCGCACCACCGGTTCGTTCATCGTCATCGACCGCTTGACCAATGGCACCGTGGCAGCCGGCATGATCATCGCTCAGCCGTTGAGCCATGGCACCAGCACCCACCACGGCAAACTGGCGCACGTCGCCACCGAAGAACGCGCCCAGCGCTTCGGCCAGCAACCGGCCACCGTGCTGTTCAGCGGTTTGTCCGGCGCCGGCAAGAGCACCTTGGCCTACGCGGTTGAACGCAGGCTGTTCGACATGGGCCGCGCGGTATTTGTACTCGATGGCCAGAACCTGCGTCACGACCTGAACAAAGGTCTGCCACAGGATCGCGCCGGGCGTACCGAGAACTGGCGTCGTGCCGCGCACGTCGCGCGTCAATTCAACGAAGCCGGCCTGGTGACCCTGGCCGCCTTCGTTGCGCCAAGTGCCGAAGGTCGTGAACAGGCCAGGGAACTGATCGGCAAGGAGCGCCTGCTGACGGTCTACGTCCAGGCCTCGCCGACGGTCTGTGCCGAGCGTGACCCGCAAGGCCTGTACGCGGCGGCCGGGGACAACATCCCGGGCGACTCCTTCCCGTACGACGTGCCACTGGACGCCGACCTCGTGGTCGACACCCAGTCGCTGTCGCTGGAAGAAAGCGTCAAGCAAGTGCTGGACCTGCTGCGTCAGCGTGGCGCGATCTAAGCGTTAGCCGCCCTTGAAAAACCCGCCGATGAGTGATCATCGGCGGGTTTTTTTGTGCCTGGGAGGGCGCCATCGTCGGAACGCCGCCCGGAGCAAGCCCGCTCCCACAAAGATCTTTAGTGAACACAAAATTTGCATTCCATAGAGAACACTGTGGGAGCGGGCTTGCCCGCGAAGAGGCCGGTACAGGCAACTCAAGACTTGGCAGGATACTCACACTGCATCTGCCACAACACCCCATCCTTCCCCAGCCAAAAGTAGTCCGAAAACTTAAACGCTGTAGGAAAACTCCACTTGTAACTTTTTCCTATACGCAATTACCCGATTGACCATTCTTTGTCAGACCAGGATTACACCTGCCTCGGAAGTCGGTATCTGACATTAATTAAAGTGCCCAGGTAATATTCTCGGCAGATGAAGTGTGTTGTTTCGATCGAACGGATGCCGCTTCGGTAACACTTTAACTGGGGAGGGTAAAAGTATGCCGGTCAAGTTGGCTTCAGCCTGTAAAGCGTGTTGACGATCGACTCACTTAGGCCCTCGTAGCTACTCCATTTCCGGAGAGGATGTTCCCAGTGCGGGAGGCAAAACCTCCGCAAATTCTGACGTGCGTATGAGCTGCCAGCTTAATTAATGCTGTCGGATTTGGACTGTAAAAATATCGGAAGTGGACAAGTATGATTTATTTGTAAATTTGAATAGCGTTGTTTGCAGAGTGAGTGAGATCGATTCTCAGCTGGATATGAAGTGTTTGCGTGTATTAGAGTCGCTTGTGCTGTCGTAGGGAGTTGTGGTGTGCGATATAAAATATTCGATGTCCCCAGGGGTTATGTGCCAAGTGTTTTTGAAATTGCTTTGTTAGTTATTATTTTTGCGTATTTTGTTGCTATTTTATTATGGCACCTTGGTAAGGTGATAGAAATTCCTTCGGTTCCAAGAAAAGTTGTTTTGGAGCGCGCTTTTATATACAGGGATATTTCGAAGGCCTCAAAAATTACTTCGAATTTATATCTCAGGGTTGGGCCGGATGATGAAACGTATGATTATGTTATCGAGGCTTCTACTCAGGATATTCAGCGCTTGGATTTGGGTAAGTCGCGAAAGCTATGGGTCGCTGTAGAACCGGATCGGAGTAAGCGATTTGTTTGGGGGGTGTATGATAATGAACTAGGGTTGTTGATAAGTCGTAAAGATATTTTGCAATGGGTGCAATACAGTAACTCGGCAAATTATTTTGTGGTTGTTACATGGGGTTTTCTGTCTCTTTATTTGCTATTTGTGCTTTTCAAGCACGGTGTTTGGAATAGATTTTTGGTGAAAAGGATAGCGTATGAAAATCGAGCAGATTGATAATGGAATATTTGTAATCGACGAGTTTTTAACTCAAGGTGAAGAGGAAAGCATAAACCTTCAGCTTAAAGGTGCGATCTGGAGATACAACTGGCCAAATTATGAAGAGCTTCCCTTCGTTAGACCCTGTTGGCATGTTTTTATCGCTGGTAAAGGTCGTCCTGATAGGCAGTCTTGTGTAGAGGAACTGAACAGCAACGAATCATGGCGGTTCCTGATAGGGTTTTGGGAGCGGTTGTCAAAATTACATGACTTCAACATTACCTTGTTGGGCGTTTATGCAAATGGCCAGACATTCGGACAAGACACGATTATTCACCGTGATAACAAAATTCATCCAGGGCTGACAGCTATCGTTTTCTGTAATGAACATTGGCCTACCTGCTGGGGAGGAGAGCTGGTTTTTTATGATGATAAAAAAGAAAACGTCATCAAGTCTGTATTGCCTAAATCACGGAGGGTTGTGATTTTCGATGGGCGAATCCCCCATGCTGCAAGATCGCCTTCTGTGAAGTGTGATCAGGTAAGAATGACGCTTGCTTTCAAAACGGTTATTAAGGAGTAGTATATGGCAGGTAAGGCCGTAATATTTGTAGGTGTTGTCAATGACGGTGTAACTGTTGGCGCAGCTTCGACTGCAGTCTCAGATCAGTTTCTAGTTAACGGGACTGGGATGGTGCTGTTGAATCAAACGGCGCAAACAGGCGCGCTGATAGCGAGTGTGACCTCCGTGACAAAGCTGGCGGGGCCTTATGTTCCGATTGTAAGCATGCCTGCCAACATAGTTGCGGGAACAATTACCTTTCAAAAAAAATTGGAATAGATATCAGGGACGGCGCGAAACCCCAGGAGGGTGACGTTGTTAGTCTTGTCGGAAATGTTGCAGGTGTGATTGCTACAATGACAATATTGGGTGGGGCAGCACCTTGGATTATTGCAAGTTTAGGTATTGTTACTATAGGGGTTGGGCTGTATTCAATTCGGGAAACTGAAACGTATAAAAAAATCACGAAAAGCGCAGCGAGCTTTTTTGAAGGCAATACATTGGATAGCTATCTTGACTATTCTTGCGCCCCCGATATGCAAATCGTTCATAGAAATACGTTGAGAGACGCATACGGTAATCAGATGCTTTCCTGTCAATGGATATCTGAAACTGGAGAGTTGCAGGCGTTGCCGATGGCTGTTCCCCCTGAAGGGATTGGTAATGGTGTTGGTGGAGAAGGGGCAGAGGTACCAGAGGTAGTAGAGGTACCAGAGGTAGTAGAGGTGCCAGAGGTAGTAGAAGTACCAGAGGTAGTAGAAGTACCAGAGGTAGAGGCTGAGGGTGGTAGTGAAGGTATTGGTAGCAGTTTTTATCCCCCTACAGCACCTGTCACACCTGCGCCCCCTCCTGAAACAATCCCAGTAGTTACCATTGGTCCTCTTGATTTTGGTGACGGAAGTTCTGGTGCTGACGATAATGGTGATGAGTATGGTTGCTGTACAGGAGGAAGTGATGGTTATGTTTAGTAGTTCGCATTCATAAGTTCATATTTTGCCAATAAAGCCCGCCGATGAGTGATCATTGGCGGGCTTTATTGTGCCCTTCAGATCGTCTTCGCGAGCAAGTTCGCTCCCACTTTTTATCTTCAGGGCACACAAAATGTGTATTCCAAAGAGATCCAATATGGGAGCGAGCTTGCTCGCGATAGGGCCAGACCAGCCAGCTCAAGACTTCGCTGGATACTCCCGATGCATCTGCTCCAGCAGCGCATCCTTGTCTTCCCACAACTGATTGATCCACCCCTGAAACTGCAATCGATACTCGCCATCCTGGTCGTAATTCTTGCCAATGAACTCCGGCGGAATCTTCAGCTCCTGGAAATGCACCACCACATCCTTCACGTTCCCGCAGAGCAAATCCCAATACCCCGGACGCCCGCCCGGGTAGTGAATCGTCACGTTGACGATCGACTCCAGCTGCTCGCCCATCGCATCCAGCACAAACGCGATGCCACCGGCCTTGGGCTTGAGCAGGTACTTGAACGGTGATTTCTGCTGCGCATGCTTACCTTCGGTGAAGCGCGTGCCTTCGACGAAATTGAAAATGCCCACCGAGTCATGGCGGAACTTCGCACAGGTCTTGCGCGTGGTTGCCAGGTCCTTGCCTTTCTTTTCCGGGTGCTTTTCCAGGTAGGCCTTGGAGTAGCGCTTCATGAACGGGAAGCCCAGCGTCCACCAGGCCAGGCCAATCACCGGCACCCAGATCAGCTCCTGCTTGAGAAAGAACTTCAGCGGCTGGATGCGCCGGTTGAGCACGTACTGCAGCACCATGATGTCGACCCAGCTCTGGTGATTGCTGGTGATCAGGTACGAGTGCCGATAGTCCAGGCTTTCGAGACCGCTGAGGTGCCAGCGGGTGCGGCACACCAGGTCCATCCAGGCTTTGTTGTTGCTGATCCAGGCTTCGTGGGTATGGCTCATCAGCCAGCGCGTGAAGCGCTGGGTGAGGGCGAAGGGCAATACCTTGAAGATCGCCACGCAGAACAGAAACGAGCACAGCAAAATGGTATTGAGTGCCAGCAACAACGATGCAATCACGCCGCGGATGGCGGCGGGCAGGAAATCCAGCATTTAAAGATCCAGAGGTCGGTTGGCCGCTTGAATCGCGGTCAACGCGATGGTGTAGACGATGTCATCGACCTGGGCGCCGCGGGGCAGGTCGTTCACCGGTTTGCGCAGGCCTTGCAGCATTGGCCCGAGGCTGACGCAGTCGGCGCTGCGCTGCACGGCCTTGTGGGTGGTGTTGCCGGTGTTGAGGTCGGGGAACACGAACACCGTGGCGCGACCGGCCACCTGGCTGTTCGGCGCCAGTTGCCGGGCCACGGTTTCGTTGGCGGCGGCGTCGTATTGCAGCGGGCCGTCGATCAGCAGCGAGTGTTGTTGTTCATGGGCGAGCAACGTGGCCTCGCGCACCTTCTCGACTTCTTCGCCGCTGGCCGATTCCCCGCTGGAGTAGCTGATCATCGCCACGCGCGGGGTGATGCCGAATGCGGCTGCCGAATCGGCGCTTTGCAGGGCGATCTCCGCCAGTTCGCTGGCGCTCGGGTGCGGGTTCATCACGCAGTCGCCGTAGACCAGCACCTCTTCGGGGAACAGCATGAAGAACACCGACGACACCAGGGTGCAGCCCGGTGCGGTCTTGATCAGCTGCAGCGCCGGGCGAATGGTGTTGGCGGTGGAGTGAATGACCCCGGACACCAGGCCATCGACTTCATCCAGCGCCAGCATCATGGTGCCGATCACTACGGTGTCTTCCAGTTGTTGCTCGGCCATTGGCGCGTTGAGGCTTTTCGACTTGCGCAGCGCAACCATCGGCTCGACGTACCGCTCGCGGATCAGGTCCGGGTCGAGAATCTCCAGCCCCGGCGGCAGCTCGATGCCTTGGGCGCGGGCCACGGCTTCGACGTCCGCGGGTTTGGCCAGCAACACGCAGCGGGCAATGCCGCGTGCCTGACAGATCGCCGCCGCTTGCACGGTCAACGGCTCGCTGCCTTCGGGCAGGACGATGCGCTTGTTGGCGGCCTGGGCGCGCTGGATCAGTTGATAGCGGAACACCGCCGGCGACAGGCGCATTTCCCGCGGCGTGCCGCAGCGCTGGTGCAGCCAGTTGGCGTCGAGGTGGCTGGCGACGAAATCGGTGATGATCTCCGCACGCTCGCGGTCGTCGATCGGGATTTCCTTGTTCAGGCCGTTCAACTGGTTGGCGGTGTCGTAGGAACCGGTGCTCACCGACAACACCGGCAGGCCCGCCTGCAACGCGCCGCGACACAGGTCCATGATGCGCGGGTCGGGCAGGGTGTCGCTGGTCAGCAGCAAGCCGGCCAGGGGCACGCCATTCATGGCCGCGAGGCTGACGGCGAGGATGATGTCGTCGCGATCGCCGGGGGTCACCACCAGCACGCCGGGCTTGAGCAGCTCCACGGTGTTGCGCATGGTGCGGGCGCAGATGATGATTTTGGTCATGCGCCGGGTTTCATAGTCGCCGGCATTGAGGATCTGCGCGCCCATCAGGTCGGCGACGTCGCGGGTGCGCGGCGCATTGAGTTCCGGCTGGAACGGAATGCAGCCGAGCAATCTGAAATCGCCGCTGCGCAGCAAGGGCGAGTGTTCCTTCATGCGCGAGGCGAAGGCCTCCATGCTTTCGTCGGTCTTGACCTTGTTGAGGATCACGCCGAGGACTTTCGGGTCTTTCGGCCCGCCGAACAATTGCGCCTGCAGTTCCACACGGCCGGACAGTTCGGCCAGCACTTCGTTTTCCGGGGCCGAGACCAGGATCACGTCGGCGTCGAGGCTTTTGGCCAGGTGCAGATTGACCCGCGCGGCATAACTGGCGCTACGGGTCGGGACCATGCCTTCGACGATCAGCACGTCCTTGCCGATGGCTGCCTGCTGATAAAGGGTGATGATTTCTTCGAGCAGCTCGTCGAGCTGGCCGTCGCCGAGCATGCGCTCGACATGGGCCAGCCCCAATGGCTGCGGCGGTTTCAAGCCGTGGGTGCGGGCCACCAGTTCGGTGGAGCGTTCAGGCCCGGTATCACCCGGATGGGGCTGGGCAATCGGTTTGAAAAAGCCGACCTTGAGGCCGGCCCGCTCAAGGGTACGCACCAGCCCGAGGCTGATGGAGGTCAGACCCACACCAAAATCGGTGGGTGCGATAAAAAAAGTCTGCATGCGGATTCTCTGGGGGTGCATGGCAATGGTGACAACTTATGACTGGTCGTCTACCGAATTTCAGTCGTCAAGGTTATCGCTAACAGCGCCTTGTGCACACCAACCGCAAGCAAAGGGCTGGCCTATTTTTTCATTGCGCAGCAAAGGGTTCAGCACCCAGGCCCGGGACTGCCACGGTGGCTGGTGGCGCAGGTGCTGAGTGTGGCCGCAGGAAAGCTCGGCCACCCAGTGGCCGTCTTCGTCCTGATGAAAGCCTGTCACCGTCGAGCCTTTCGCTGCGGTCCGTCTGTCCGGGTTGTGTTCGCTTTCGGGCGATTGCTTCGCTAAACTGGGTCTTTCAATATTCTTATGCAAAAGGTCTCGCCCCATGCTGATCGCCGCCAATAAGGCTGTCTCCATCGACTATACCCTGACCAACGACGCTGGTGAGGTCATCGACAGCTCCGCCGGCGGCGCGCCGCTGGTCTACCTGCAAGGCGCAGGCAACATCATTCCAGGCCTGGAAAGGGCCTTGGACGGCAAGGCAGTCGGTGACGAACTGATGGTCGCCGTAGAACCTGAAGATGCCTACGGCGAGTACGCTGCCGAACTGGTCAGCACCCTGAGCCGCAGCATGTTCGAAGGCGTCGACGAACTGGAAGTGGGCATGCAGTTCCACGCTTCCGCTCCGGACGGCCAGATGCAGATCGTCACCATTCGTGATCTGGATGGCGACGACGTCACCGTCGACGGCAACCACCCGTTGGCCGGTCAGCGCCTGAATTTCCAGGTCAAGATCATCGACATCCGTGATGCCAGCCAGGAAGAAATCGCTCATGGCCACGTCCATGGCGAAGGTGGTCATCATCACTGATTTTCTGCGCTAAGCTTTCGAGAACTGGAGAGGCGCCCGCGGGCGCCTTTTTAGTTCCGCGGCTGTCCCTGGCGACGCCGTCAAGTGGCTGTTTCGAGAAGAACACGGGAATTTGGAGTTCGTCATGAGTGCTTTTCACGACCTTAAACTGACAGGCCTGGATGGTCAGGAGCTACCTCTGACGCCCTTCAAGGGGCAAGTCGTGCTGGTGGTCAACGTCGCCTCCAAATGTGGCTTGACCCCACAGTATGCGGCGCTGGAAAACCTTTATCAGACCTACAAGGATAAGGGTTTCAGTGTGCTGGGCTTGCCGTGCAACCAGTTTGCCGGGCAGGAACCGGGCACCGAGCAAGAGATCCAGGATTTCTGCAGCCTCAACTATGGCGTGACCTTTCCGTTGTCCCGCAAGCTGGAAGTCAACGGCCACGATCGCCATCAGTTGTACCGTCTGCTGGCGGGCGAGGGCGCCGAGTTCCCGGGTGACATCACCTGGAACTTCGAAAAATTCCTGCTCGGCAAGGATGGACGCGTGCTCGCGCGGTTCTCGCCGCGTACACCGCCGAATGACCCTGCGGTCGTCCAGGCGATCGAAAAAGCCCTGAGCTGACATCTCCCCCTGTAGGAGCGAGGCTTGCCCGCGAAGACGGTCGGTCAGTCGACATCATCGCTGACTGACCTGACGCGTTCGCGGGCGAGCCTCGCTCCTACAATGCTTTCTATCTTTTGACCTTTAATCACCCAAATCAATAGTGCTGTGCATCGCTCGACACTGCTCATATTATCGCCGTCATAAAATTTATGTCCCGTCGATTCCGTTTCGTGGAGCTTCCCATGCCCGTCAAAGCCCTGTTCAAACCGTTCCACCTCGGCACCCTCGAACTGCCGACCCGGGTCGTCATGGCCCCGATGACCCGCTCGTTTTCGCCGGGCGGCGTGCCCAATTCCAAAGTGATCGAATACTACCGTCGTCGCGCCGCCGCCGGCGTCGGGTTGATCATCACCGAAGGCACCACCGTCGGGCACAAGGCGTCCAACGGTTACCCGAACGTACCGCACTTCTACGGTGAAGCAGCACTGGCCGGCTGGAAGAAAGTCGTCGACGCGGTCCACGCCGAAGGCGGCAAGATCGTGCCCCAGCTGTGGCATGTCGGCAGTGTGCGCCGCATCGGCACCGAGCCAGATGCCAGCGTGCCGGGTTACGGTCCGTCGGAAAAACTCAAGGACGGTCAGGTCGTGGTTCACGGCATGACCCGCCAGGACATCCAGGACGTGATCGCTGCGTTCGCCCAGGCGGCTAAAGACGCGCAGAGCATCGGCATGGACGGCGTGGAAATCCACGGTGCCCACGGCTATCTCGTCGACCAGTTTTTCTGGGAAGGCAGCAACCAGCGCACTGACGAATACGGCGGTAGCCTGGCCAACCGTTCGCGTTTCGGCATCGAACTGATTCAGGCGGTGCGTGCAGCGGTCGGTGAAGGGTTCCCGATCATCTTCCGTTTCTCCCAGTGGAAGCAGCAGGATTACACCGCGCGCCTGGTGCAAACCCCGCAAGCGCTGGGCGAGTTCCTCAAGCCATTGTCCGACGCCGGCGTGGACATTTTCCATTGCTCGACGCGCCGTTTCTGGGAGCCGGAATTCGACGGTTCCGAACTGAACCTGGCAGGCTGGACGCGCAAGCTCACCGGCAAGCCCACCATCACGGTCGGGAGTGTCGGCCTGGACGGCGAGTTCCTGCAGTTCATGGTCAACACCGACAAGATCGCCCAGCCGGCCAGCCTGGAAAAACTGCTGGAGCGGTTGAACAACGATGAGTTTGATCTGGTGGCGGTGGGGCGTGCGCTGCTGGTGGATCCGGACTGGGCGCAGAAAGTGCGGGATGGGCGTGAAGAGGACATCCTGCCGTTCAGTCGTGAGGCGTTGATGACGCTGGTTTAAGCGGCGACCTCACTGACCCCATCGCGGGCAAGCCCGCTCCCACAGGGTTCCGTGGTGTTCACATATCATGTGATCGCCACAAAACCTGTGGGAGCGGGCTTGCCCGCGAAGACGGCCTCAAGGTCAGTAAAGATTCAGGGCATGGTCGGTGCATTAGGCACCACCAACTCCCCCACACAAGCCCCCCGCAACTGCCCCTCGAACTGCTCGATAATCGCCGCCCAGCCCTGGCGACTCGCATGCTGGCGCGCATTGAGCCGCACGCAGCGCAAGGTCTCTTCCTCCTCCAGCAGCCACACCGCTGCATCGCAAAACGCCTCTGCATCCCCCGGCATCGCCAGTACGCCGTTGTAGCCATGGCGAATATGCTGAGCGGCCGCGGCCATATCGTAGGCCACCACCCCCAGCCCCGAAGCGAGCGCCTCAAGTACCACATTGCCGAAGGTTTCGGTCAGGCTCGGAAACAGAAAAAGATCCCCCGACGCATAGTGACTGGCCAAGGCTTCGCCGCGTTGCGAGCCACAGAAAATCGCCTCGGGCAGTTCCTTCTCCAGCACCACGCGTTGCGGACCGTCACCCACCACGATCAACTTGATCGTACGCTGTGGATAAGCCGCTTTCAGCGCATCGAAACTGCGCCTGAGCAAACCGGTATTCTTCTCCGGTGCCAAGCGTCCTACGTGGATGACGGCGATGTCGTTCTCCGCCAGTCCCCACTGTTCGCGCAGCGACTGCAGCCGTTTGGCCGGATGAAACAACTGGCTGTCGACACCTCGCGACAGCAACGCCAGGCGCTCGAAATGCCGACGTTCCAGCTCCAGGCGCTGGCTGATGCTTGGCACCAGGGTCAGGGTCGAGCGATTGTGAAACCAGCGCAGGTAGTGGGTCAGCAGGCGCGTCAGCAAGCCCAGCCCGTACTGGCTGGTGTATTGCTGGAAATTGGTGTGAAAACCGCTGACTACGCAGATCCCCAGGCGCCGCGCCGCGCGCAATGCGGACAGTCCCAACGGTCCTTCCGTGGCGATGTACAGCACGTCCGGCCGATGGCGTTTCCAGCGTCGCAGCAACTTGTGCATCGATGACTGACCCCATTGCAAACCGGGATAACCCGGCAGCGGCCAGCCCCGACACAACAGCAATTGATCGTCGCTGCCCAGCTGCTGATCGCCCACCTGTCGTGGCCGCACCAGTTCCACCTGGTGCCCGCGCGCGCGCAGGCCGTCGCACAAGCGGCCGAGGGTGTTGGCCACGCCGTTGATTTCGGGAGGAAAGGTTTCGGTGATCAGAGTGATATGCAGAGCTGTCGTCATGACCCCAGTATCGGCTGAGGCCATGTCGTCATTGTGGCGGTTTGATGATGGATTTATGACTCGCTCAGCGCTGAACCACCAGGTTTTCCGCTCCGCGCTCACGGACCCAGAACAGCGTCGCCCCCGCCACGGCGGCCGGCATCATCAGGATGTTGACCAGCGGAATCAGCAGCACCAGGTAAACGATCCCGCCAAAACTCATGCTCTGCCAGCGTTTCTGCCGCAGCCAGGCGAGCATTTCGTTCCAGCCCAGCTTGTGGTTATCCGCCGGGTAGTCGATGTATTGGATCGCCATCATCCACACCCCGAACAACAGCCACAGCGGTGCAGCGATGATGTTGACCACCGGGATGAACGAGAGGATGAACAAGCCGATGGCACGCGGCAGGAAGTAGCCCAGCTTGCGCATTTCCCGGGCGAGGGTGCGGGGAACCATGGCCATCAGTTCACCCCAACTGAAGGCCGGGAAGTCGTCAGTGCCGCGCACCACCACTTCGACTTTTTCCGCCAGGAAACCATTGAATGGCGCGGCGATGACGTTGGCGAGCATGGTGAAGGTGAAGAACACCATCAACACCACCAGCACCACAAACAGCGGCCAGAGGACATAGCTGAGGAAACTCAGCCATTCAGGCAGGGACGGCATCAAGGTATCGACCCACAGGCTGAATTGATGACTGGCCAAATAGATCAATCCGACGAACAGCACCAGGTTGATCGCCAGCGGTAACAATACGAACAAACGCAGGCTGGGGCTGAGGACCAGCCTGAGGCCTTCGCGCAGGTATTGCGGGCCGGACAGAACGGGGGCGGGCATAGCGTGCTCCGAGCAAAGGGGAAACGCGCCGACCTTACCGGCTTTGCCTGACAGGCGAAAGCGTGGCGGTGACATCGACATTAACAGTAACAAAGGCGTCTAAATCTTCACCGTGACTGGATAGAGACCGCCTATGAGCTGGATTGTTAAACCGTATTTCCTTAATCTTCGCCCCCTCGATACGCTGCACCCATTCTTTTTACAGGATCGTCGAGCTTCCCCAAGTGCTGTCAACGGTCCTTTTTTATTCCCGCCGGCAACCCGGCGTTCCGCGCCAGGTATTCCAGGCCGGTCAACAGGAGCAGGTCATGTCTGAAGTCCGTCATTCGCGAGTGATTATTCTCGGTTCCGGCCCTGCCGGTTACAGCGCCGCCGTCTATGCCGCCCGTGCCAACCTCAAGCCTTTGCTGATCACCGGCATGCAGGCCGGCGGTCAACTGACCACCACCACCGAAGTCGACAACTGGCCGGGCGATGTCCATGGCCTGACTGGCCCGGCGCTGATGGAGCGCATGAAAGAGCACGCCGAGCGCTTTGAAACCGAGATCGTCTTCGATCACATCAATGCCGTGGATTTCGCTGCCAAGCCGTACACCCTGACCGGCGACAGCGCGACCTACACCTGCGACGCCCTGATCATCGCCACCGGCGCCAGCGCCCGTTACCTGGGTCTGCCGTCGGAAGAAGCGTTCATGGGCAAAGGCGTTTCAGCCTGCGCGACCTGTGACGGTTTCTTCTATCGCAACAAGCCAGTGGCCGTGGTGGGTGGCGGCAACACCGCTGTGGAAGAAGCCCTGTACCTGGCCAACATCGCCAGCACTGTGACCTTGATCCACCGTCGCGAAACCTTCCGCGCCGAGAAGATCCTGATCGACAAGCTCAATGCCCGGGTTGCCGAAGGCAAGATCGTCCTGAAACTGAACGCGACCCTGGACGAAGTGCTGGGCGACAACATGGGCGTGACCGGTGCTCGCCTGAAGAACAACGACGGCAGCTTCGACGAACTGACAGTCGACGGTGTGTTCATCGCCATCGGCCACACCCCGAACACCTCGTTGTTCGAAGGCCAGCTAACGTTGAAAGACGGTTACCTGGTGGTGCAGGGCGGCCGTGACGGCAACGCGACGGCCACCAGCCTGGAAGGTATCTTTGCCGCCGGTGACGTGGCTGACCACGTATACCGTCAGGCCATCACCTCGGCCGGCGCCGGCTGCATGGCGGCACTGGATGCCGAGCGTTACCTCGACGATCTGCAGAACGCCAAGTTCTGATTTCGTCGCGATGAAAAAACCGGCCCTGGCCGGTTTTTTTGTGTTCACGATTTAGTAGCCGACCAACAAACCTGTGGGAGCGAGCTTGCTCGCGATAGCAATTTATCATTCAGTCTTGATATCGAATGACACGCCGCCATCGCGAGCAAGCTCGCTCCCACATGGACTGCATTTTTTTGGGTTCAGGAAAGTTTCGCCAGGCACGCCTCAAGGATATCCAGCCCTTCCTCCAGCACCGCCGCCTCGGTGGTCAATGGTGCCAGGAGCCGGATGATGTGGCGCGACTTGCCGCTGGGCATCAGCAGCAAACCCGCCTCGCGCGCCAACGCCAACAGTTGCGTCAACTGCGCCGATGCCGGTGTGCCGTCGGCATTGATCAGCTCGATGCCGCGCATCGCCCCGACGCCGGTCAGGCGACCCAGATACGGCGACAGCTTGCGGGTGCGCCAGGCTTGGTAGCGGCTGACAATCGCTTCTTCCTGTTGCGCCCCCCAGGCGTGCAGATGCGCGTCAGTCATTTCGTCGAGCGTCGCCAATGCCGCGGCGCAGGCGATGGGATTGCCCGAGTAAGTGCCGCCCAGTCCGCCCTTCGGCAATGTGTCGAGCAGCGCCTTGCGCCCGACCACGGCCCCCAGCGGTACGCCACCGGCGATGCTTTTGCCCAGCAGGATCAGGTCCGGCTCGATGCCCAGTCGCGAGAACGCGAAGCGCTCACCGGTGCGGCCGAAGCCGGACTGGATTTCATCGGCGATCAGCACGATGTTCTTTTCATCACAGAAGCGTCGCAGCACCTGAGCGAATGCCACGTCCATCGCCAGGAAACCCGCTTCGCCCTGCACCGGTTCGACGATAAAACAGGCCACGTCCTCGACGTCGATCTCGACGCTGAACAGGCGCTCCATGGCTTTCAAGGCCTCGGCACAGCTCACGCCGTTGTCTTGACTGGGGAAGGGCAGGTGGTACACCGGACCCGGCAACACGCCGACTTTCTGTTTGTAAGGCGCGACTTTGCCGTTGAGGTTGAGCGTGGCCAGCGTGCGGCCATGGAAGGCGCCATCGAAAGCAATGACTGCCGTACGGCCGGTGGCACCACGGACGATCTTCAGGGCGTTTTCCGCCGCTTCCGCGCCGCTGTTGGTCAGCATGCCGCTGACCGGGTAGTCCACCGGGATAAACGCAGTGAGACGGTCCATGAGTTCGATGTAGGGAACATGGGGAGCGGCGTTGAACGCGTAGTGGGTCAGTCGCGTGGCCTGTTCACGGATGGCTTCGACGATGCGCGGATGGCAATGGCCGAGGTTCAGTACGCCGATGCCGCCGACAAAGTCGATGTAGCGTTTGCCGTCGGTGTCCCAGACCTCGGCGTTTTTGCCGTGGCTGAGCGTAACGGGATGCACGATGTTGATCGACTGGCTGATGGTTTCGTTGCTCATGAATGCCTGACTCTGAAGAAGGGATGCTTCTTTTTATCTAAGCCGTGAGCAGCGGTACCCGGCAAACGAAATAAAGTCGCCGGGTCAATCTTAAAAGTCGGGATGTGTGGTTTCGGTATGACAAAGGATCAAAAGATCGCAGGCTTCGCCAGCTCCTACATTGACCGGGTACACCTTTGATTGCGTTGGTGTACGCAACATTTGTAGGAGCTGGCTTGCCAGCGAAGGGGCCCTTGAGTCGTGTATCGCTCTTGAGGACGCCTTCGCTGGCAAGCCAGCTCCTACAGGGGGGTTACCGGCGGGTCAGTGGTTGCTGGGTGAACTTGACGCCAGCCAAGCCATGCGCCATCAACGCACGAATATTGCCGTGATCGCTGCCCTCAGGCGTTGCCACCACCGAACGATAATGCTCGCCAAACGCCAACAGCGCTTCCTCATCGCTCAGACCTTCCAGCAGTGCCAGACCCAGGGTCTTGCACGAACCTTCGTTCTGCCCGGCGGCGTTTTCCACGCCGCCATTGCTGAACGCCTGAGGCTGATAGTCGTAGCCGGCGGCGATAAAGGCCAGGGTGTCGGCGAAAAGGTGTTCGCCGCTCGTGAGGCTGGCGCGCAGGGTGTTCAAATCACTCATTGGGTTTTCCTTTGGCGAACGCCGCTTGTTGGTCGGCGCTGGCTTCTTGCTGGTATTGGGCTTTCCACTCGGCGTACGGCATGCCGTAGACCACTTCGCGGGCGTCATCGAGGCTGACCTCGATCTGGCGTTCGTCGGCAGCGGCCTTGTACCACTTGGACAAGCAGTTGCGGCAGAAACCGGAGAGGTTCATCAGGTCGATGTTCTGCACATCCTTGCGGCTGTCCAGGTGGGCGACCAGCCGGCGGAAGGCGGCGGCTTCAAGTTCCAGGCGTTGTTGATCGTTCATGGGAGTCTCTGCGAGACAGCTTCAAGCGGCAAGCTTCAAGCTGCAAGATGGATTGCGGTGGCTGGAAGTTTACAGCTTGAAGCTTGCCGCTTGAAGCTAGCGGCTCGCTGCAAGCGTAATCGACACCGACTCGGCGAAACGCAGGGCGTGGGGCTTGTCGACTTCGACCTCGGCATACAGCACCGACTCGTTGGCCATGACCAGGTCGAGAATTTCCTGGGTCAGGCGTTCGAGCAGGGCGAAGCGATTGCCTTCCACGTGGGCGATGATTGCCTTGGTGATGGTCCGGTAGTTCAGCGCGTGATCGATGTCGTTGTCACGCACCGCTTCCTGGGCGGCATAGAGGATGGTCAGGTTGATCAGCACATCCTGCTTGTTGAGGATTTCATCCTCGTTGATCCCGATGAAGGTACGCAGGCACAGGTCCTTGACCCGGATGCGCGCCATTCCTGGTTGAAGTTGTGGCATTGCTACTTGCTCCGTCCGATCAATTGCAGAAACTCCTGGCGGGTGTTGCTTGACTCGCGAAAGGCGCCGAGCATCACCGAGGTGTTCATGGTCGAATTCTGTTTCTCGACGCCGCGCATCATCATGCACATGTGCCGGGCTTCGATGACCACCGCGACGCCCGCCGCACCGGTCACTTGCTGCACGGCATCGGCGATTTGCCGGGTGAGGTTTTCCTGGATCTGCAGGCGACGGGCGAACATGTCCACCAGCCGCGCAATCTTCGACAGGCCCAGCACCTTGCCCGTTGGAATATAAGCCACATGAGCCTTGCCGATGAAGGGCAGCATGTGATGTTCGCACAGCGAGTACAGCTCGATGTTGTCGACGATGATCATTTCATCGTTGTCGGAAGCGAACAGCGCACCGTTGACGATTTCTTCGACACTCTGCTCGTAGCCATGGCAGAGGTACTGCATGGCCTTGGCCGCGCGCAGCGGGGTGTCGCGCAGACCTTCGCGGTCGGGGTTTTCGCCGAGACCGATGAGGATCTCGCGATAGCTCTGGGACAGGGATAACGTCATGGAACATCCTCGCGGGGGCGCTTATTTGATGTGCCGTCCGCCGTTGACGGTCAGGGTGGTGCCGGTGACATAAGGGTTGTCGAGCAGATAGCGCAAGCTCTGGTAGATCACTTCGCTGCCGGGTTCGATACCCAGCGCGGACTTGGCCAATGCCTTGGCGCGGTACGCCGCGTCGTCGTCGGGGTTGAACAGTAGCAGGGCTGGCGCGATCCCGTTGACCTTGATGGTCGGCGCGTATTTGGCGGCGAAAGACAGGGTCAGGCTATCGAGCCCGGCTTTGCTGGCGCAATAGCCGATGTGCTTGCTGCTGCCCTTGCGGGTCACGTCATCGCTGATGTGCACGATGTCGGCAGGGCACGAGCGTTCGAGCAAATCGGCACAATGCAGATTGATCAGGTAGGGCGCCAGCATATGTACGTTGAACATGCGGGTAAAGGCGGCGGCGTCGGTGTCCGGGGTTTCGGCCAGCCATTCGGAGGCGTTATGGACGATCGCCCGCAGGCTGTCGGTGTGGGTGTGCAGTTCGCTGATGAAGGCAAAAATCCCGGCTTCGGTGGAGAAGTCGGCAAACACCGCGGTCGCCCCCAGGTCGCGCAGGGTTTGCACACCGGGGCGCTCGCTGCGGTAGCTGAAGATCACCGGGTGGCCATCTTCGAGCAATCGCTGCGCACAGTGCAGGCCGACACGCTGGCCGGCGCCGGTGATGAGGATCGGGGCGAATGAAGAGGTCATGAACGGCTCGCGTCGCAGTGAGAGCAAAACTATACCAGCGAACGGGAGACCTACACCTATCAGGGCGTGTCTTCTGCAGGCCTTGAATTACGATAGGGCAAGCGAGGTACAATGGGATCCAATTCACATGGACGTAAAACTATACATGCCTGTGTTGACCGACGTTATCCCGACTGTGCAAGACGCTGCTTCGCTCGGACGTGAAGAGCTGTTTCCGATTCGCGAAGTGGCGCGCCTGACCGGCGTCAACCCGGTCACGCTACGCGCCTGGGAACGACGTTATGGGCTGATTCAGCTCAAGCGCACCGACAGTGGGCATCGTCTGTATTCGATGAACGATATCGAGCGCATTCACAGCATTCTCAGCTGGATCGAACGCGGCGTTGCGGTCAGCAAGGTCGGCAAGATACTGGCCCGGGCTGCACCGCTCCAGGTGCTGTCGCCCTTTATCCCGAATGAACTCGTGCAAGCGGACTACGCGCAATGGCAGGAGCAAGTCCAGGCGGCGGTCAGTGCCTTTGACGAGGCTCGCCTGGAGCAGGTCTATGGACAGATCTTTTCCAGTTACCCGCTGACGGTGGTGTTTCAGAACATCCTGCTGCCGCTGTGGAAGCTGTTGCTGCAGCGCCAGGACGCCTTTGGCCAGGCCAGCGAATGGCTGTTTCTGGATGGCTTCCTGCGTTCTCGCGTGTTGCAACGTCTGCTGCTGGTGCGGGTCATGCAACCGCGACGCGTGATTGTCTGCGCGCTTGACGATCAGTGCCGTGAACTCGAAGTGCTGGTCACGGCGCTGTTTCTGAGCAGTGTCGATTCGGCCATCCAAGTGCTGGCGCTGGGTCAGCCCTTCGACGAATTGACCCTGGTCTGCGAAAGGGTCAAGCCCCAGGCGCTGGTGCTGTTTTCCAATCATATGCCAGCACCCGAGTTGCCACGACGCTTGAATCGTCTGGCCTTGGGTCTGGATTGCCAGTTGATGCTGGCAGGGGATGCGTCGGATCTCGCGCAGGAGAGCCTGGCCGGGTCGTCGGTCGGTTGTCTGGGGAGTGAGGCAATGGTGATGCGTCAACGGTTGAAGCAGTTTCTGGCCGGCAATCTCGATACTTGAGTTACAGATGCAGGGCGGGATGAGTCAGCCGATGCTGTTGCAGGATGAATTGGCGCAGACGTTCGGTTTCGTCCTTGTCGCCCTGGTTCAACTGATAGGCATGGAAGCCATTATCGGTTTCTTTTTCGAGGGTGCCGCGCAACGCAATCCGCTCATAGCCTGACGGGCTGAACCACAAGGCGAAATGCCTGGGGGGTTTGGTCTTGTTGCGAACTTCCAGCAAAACCCCTTTGAACGACACTTCGTGTACCCACATTCTGCCAGGATGGCCGCTGGCATTTTCCAGCGCAACCGGCTCCTCGAGCACCAGGCGCCAGGGCCGGACCATGGGTCCGTCTTCATAGATGCTGGGCACGCCGAGGCGTAAATGCAGCGCGTGAAACTCGTCTTCCACCAGCTGCAGCGGGAAGGTCATCTGCTGGTTTTCGAACGTGGCCTGGAGGGTGACTTGCTCATGAGCGGCAAGGCGCGTGAGCAAGTCACGGATCTGCGAACCACCGTTGACGAGCAGGCTCGACGTCGCATCCCGCACATTGAGCTGAGGGTTATGCTGCATGGTCTGGATAAAATCCAGTTCATCCTGAGTCAGGAGTGCGTCGCGCTGCATGATCGGCTCGAAGAAAATAGTTACAAAGTCATCGGTGATTGTAGTAAGTGACCATTAATTCGCGGTTTTGTTTTCGCCGTTCGTCGCTTTGAGTGCCGCAATTTCGGCCTGGACCTCAGCCAATTGCGCCTCCAGTTGCGCCACCCGCTGCTGCGCCTTGACCTGGACGGTGACGTCTTTCTGCACACCGACATAATAAGTCTGCCCGTCGTGCGGATTTTTCACCGTCGACAGCGACAGTTCGTTCCAGAATGGTGTGCCATCCTTGCGGTAATTGCGAAGAACTTCCCGGCAGGAACCGCCGCGGCGCAATGCCTCTCGAATCAACGGCAGGGCGTCCTGATCGCGGTCCCCGGACTGAAGGAAACGGCAATCCTGGTAGAGGATTTCTTCGCTGGAATAACCGGTCAGCCGCTCGAATGCCGGGTTGACGTAGATCAGAATGTAGTCTTGCTCGCCTTCCTTTTCGGCAATCACGATGCCGTCGTTGGAAGCTTTGATCACCATTTGCAGCAGTTGGGCATTGATCATTGGAGAGTCCTTTCCAGGTTGATTGAGCGCAGCAGTCTAAAAGCACTCTAGCGGCCATCAATGCTAAATGAGAGCTGATCGCAGCTTTTTTGCTGTGGCTGTTAATATCCCCCTTCTTTTTTACTCAGCTTCAGGATCAGATTGATGAAAGTCGCCATCCTTTCCGGCTCGGTGTACGGCACGGCTGAAGAAGTCGCCCGCCACGCTGCGAGCATTTTGAACAACGCAGGCTTTGATACCTTCCATAACCCGCGCGCGAGCCTCGCCGATGTTCAGGCCTTTGGCCCTGAGGCCTTCCTGGCGGTGACCTCGACCACGGGCATGGGCGAGCTGCCGGACAACTTGCAACCGATGTATTTCGCCATACGCGACCAGTTGCCAGCGGCCTGGCGTGGCTTGCCGGGCGCCGTGATCGGTCTGGGCGATGCGAGCTACGGCGACACTTTCTGTGGCGGTGGGGAACTGATGCGTGAACTGTTCGGCGAACTGGGCATTCGCGAAGTGCTGCCCATGCTGCGCCTGGACGCCAGCGAAAGCGTGACCCCGGAAACCGACGCCGAGCCCTGGCTGGCAGAGTTGGTCAGTGCCCTGCGGGGCTGACCGGCCGCTCGCGCAGCCATTAAATGGACAGTGAAAAGAGGCTCGGTGGCGGGATGGGTCATCGTGCTGACGGGTTTGCTGAACCTGTTCGCTGCGCCATTGCTGGCAACGGTACTTTGATGGGATCCAGCCTGGCGGCGCACTGACTCGCTAGGCCATCAAGCTGGCTGCCAATGCAACTACACGATCTCTGGAGGCTGACTAGACTCGATAGTCATTGGCAACACTCCATAATAAAAAAGTCGAGGTTCCTGGCCGTGAGCGTAACCCCCGTGCAATCGCCCCCCAGTGTCAAAGACCAGGTCAGTGCCGCCGAGTGGCAGACCCGCGTCGATCTGGCTGCCTGCTACCGCCTGGTCGCTCAGCATGGCTGGGATGATCTGATTTTCACGCACATCTCGGCCAGAGTGCCGGGCACCGAAGATTTTTTGATCAACCCGTTCGGGCAGATGTTCCACGAGATCACCGCGTCGAGCCTGGTCAAGGTCGATCAGGCGGGCAACAAGCTGATGGCCAGCCCCTACGAGATCAACCCCGCGGGCTACACCATCCACAGCGCTGTGCATGAAGTGCGTCATGATGTCGTTTGCGTACTGCATACTCACACGGCGGCAGGCGTCGCGGTGTCGGCGCAGAAGCAAGGGGTGTTGCCGATCAGCCAGCAGGCATTGTTTGTCTTGTCCAGCCTGGCGTATCACGCCTATGAAGGCGTTGCGCTCAACCATGAAGAGAAAGCCCGGCTGCAAGCCGACCTCGGTGACAACAATTTCCTGATGCTGCATAACCATGGTCTGCTGACCTGTGGCAGCACCATCGCCGACACCTTCCTGATGATGTTCAACTTCCAGCGCGCCTGCGATATCCAGGTGCTGGCGCAAAACGGTGGTGCCGAGCTGATCGCCATCGAACCGCAGATTCTGGCGGGTGCCAAAGCGATGATCGCCGGCGTTACCAAAAGTGCTCAAGGAATGGGTGGCGCGTTGGCCTGGCCGGCGTTGCTGCGCAAACTCGATAAACTCGACCCGGGTTATAAATGCTGATGCCACTCGCCGAGATCCCCCTGTGTGTCTGGCGCAAGCGCGGCCAGACGTTCGTATTTCGTGGCCAGACCCTGCGCTACTGGACGGCGGGGCAGGGTGAGCCCCTGTTGCTCATTCATGGCTTCCCGACCGCCAGTTGGGACTGGCATTACCTGTGGCAACCCCTGATCCAGCGGTATCGGGTGATTGCCTGCGACATGCTCGGCTTTGGCGACTCCGCCAAACCGCAGGACCATGAATACAGCCTGCTCGAGCAGGCTGATCTGCAGCAGGCGTTACTGGCTCATTTGAACGTCGAGCAGCCGGTGCATGTGCTCGCCCACGATTATGGCGACAGCGTCGCCCAGGAACTGTTGGCCCGGCATTACGAAGCGCGCGTGCATATCGCCAGCTGCGTATTCCTCAACGGAGGCCTGTTTCCCGAAACCCATCGCCCGGTCCTGATGCAAAAACTATTGCTCAGCCCCTTGGGCTGGATGATTGGGCGAGCCTTTTCCCGTGACGGCCTGGTGAAGAGCTTCCGGCAGATCTTCGGTCCTCAGAGCTGCCCCACCGAGAGCGAGATGGATGATTTCTGGAGCCTGATCGAGAGCAATAACGGGACACGGGTCATGCACAAGTTGATCGCCTATATCCCCGAGCGGCGTGTGCAGCGTGAGCGCTGGGTTGGCGCGATGCAGCGCGGTGAAGTGCCGTTGCGGGTGATCGACGGCGAGGTCGATCCGGTCTCCGGCGCGCACATGGTCGAGCGCTATCGGGAGCTGATCCCGAACCCGGACACGGTCCTGTTGCCCGGCATCGGCCACTACCCGCAGACCGAAGCGCCGGGGCTGGTGCTCAAGCACTATCTGGAATTTCGCGATCAGCAGATTTCGCCGCCGCGCAAGGTGGCGTGTTCCTGAGTCGCTCCGAAAAGATCGCAGCCTCGTTTCACTCGTCAGCTCCTACGCCTACCGGGTACATCCGCGACATTGCGGCGTACACGCACTCTGTAGGAGCTGACGAGTGAAACGAGGCTGCGATCTTTTACCATCCACCGCAAATTCCAACTCATCATCCCCCAGCCTTATCGCACACCATTCAGCCTCCCCCGTGTTCATTGTGACCCGCATCGCCGTGCCTGAAACTCGGCCCCATTGTCCCTGGCCTGCTGGAGTCCCCCCGATGAACGAGTCTGTGCGCTTCGAAGATAAAGTGGTGATTATTACGGGTGCAGGTGGCGGCCTGGGGCGGGCGCATGCGCTCCTTTTTGCAAAACAAGGCGCCAGAGTGCTGGTCAACGACCTCGGCGGCTCGACCCAGGGCGAAGGCGCAAACGCTTCGGCGGCGGACCGTGTGGTGGCCGAAATCCGCGAGGCGGGCGGCACTGCCGAGGCCAACCATGACTCCGTCACCGATGGCGACAAAATCGTCCAGAATGCCCTCGACGTATTCGGTCGGGTCGACGTCGTGGTCAACAACGCCGGGATCCTGCGGGACAAGACCTTCCATAAAATGGACGACGGCGACTGGGACCTGGTGTATCGGGTCCACGTCGAAGGTGCCTACAAAGTCACCCGCGCCGCCTGGCCGCACCTGCGCGAGCAGAACTACGGCCGGGTGATCTTCACCGCATCGACCTCGGGCATCTACGGCAACTTCGGCCAGTCCAACTACGGCATGGCCAAGCTCGGCCTCTACGGCCTGACCCGCACCCTGGCCATCGAAGGCCGCAAGAACAACATCCTGGTCAACGCCATCGCCCCCACCGGCGGCACCCGCATGACCGAAGGCCTGATCCCCCCGCAAGTGTTCGAACAACTCAAGCCGGAACTGGTCAGCCCGCTGGTGGTGTACCTGGCCAGCGAAAACTGCCAGGAAACCTCCGGGCTGTTTGAAGTCGGTGGCGGCTGGATGGGCAAGGTCCGCTGGGAACGCAGCCTGGGCGCCGGGTTTGATCCGCGGGTGGGGTTCTCACCGGAGGATGTGGCGGCGCATTGGCAGCAGATCTGTGATTTTGAAGGGGCGGCGCATCCAAAGGACAATATTGAGGCGTTGAAGGAAATGATGGGGAATTTGCAGAAGTATTCGATTTAAGGAGTGCGATGCCCCAAGCCGCAGGATGCGGCTTGGGGTGTCATTTTTTACTCGACGTAGCGTTTTTCCATGACGAACTGGGGGGGCTTTGGTTCATCAAGAAAAATACTTGCGAACCAACGCCGTCAGATTCGCTGCCGTTTGCGCATCCATGACCCCGTTATAGTTTTCCGGGCGAAAGTGCAACTGAAACGCCCGAACAAGCTGGGTGAAGCCTTGTTCGGGCGTCCCACCGGACACGTCATACCCGTAAGTCTTGAACATCTTCAGCAATTCGGACCGGGCTGGAATCTCGGACTCGACATATTGCTGCTGAAGGGCATTTCGAGTGGTCTCGTCGAACCAGGCACCGATGCCTTTCAAGTACAGCGCATGCCAGGGGAATTGCGGGCCCGGGTCACTCTTGCGGCCGACCGAAATATCCGAGTGGCCCAGGACTTGGGTCGGGGTGATATCCGGGTAGCGTTCAAGGATGTTCAGCGCCAGCGCTTCAATCGCCGTGATTTGTGCGGGATGATAGGGCGGAAAAGTGAACTTTCCTTGGTTAAAAGAAGCAAGATTGACAATTTCAATGCCGATAGAGGTGTCATTCAGATTGCTTCGATTACCCCACTGGCTGATGCCCGCATGCCATGCGCGCTGGGTTTCGTCGACGAGATTGAAGATGACCTGATCGGTATGACCTGCTTTGAGGTAGCTCTGATCCGTTATGTCGGGCACCAGATAGTGGGCGCTGACATTCGGGCCGGTCAGTACTTTGAGTGAGCTGGAGAAGGTGCCGGCTGTATAGTGAAAGACCAGAAATTGTATTTGGTTTTTAAAGGTCTTTGTGCAGTGATTGTTTTTATAATCAGTCGAGATCATGGGAGCGTACTCTTAATGAATAAAGTTGATGTCGGCGCACGATTGCAAATGAGTGCTGGCTGTTATTAACTTTAATCATCCGGTGCTTCATATGTTTCCAGAATCGTGTAGTCACTTTCCGAAAGTTATGTAGGCGATGGAAAAGTTTCGTTCATAAAAACGGCTTTCACTGAATCCCGGGAAACACAGATAACGCAGTACCTGTAGGAGCCGGCTTGCTGGCGATGGACTCAAGTGCGCCGCGTTTACCCAGACCGCACGCGTTATCGTTAACGATCATCGCCAGCAAGCCGGCTCCTACAAGGGATCGTGTCCAAGCTGGAAAATGCAGTGGCCTCCAAACCAGCGAACGCCGCCCATAAAAAAGGCCGCTGCAAGCGCAGCGGCCAAAGTAAGACGTTGGATCAAGGAGCTACAAATCAACGTCAGTGAACACAGGGCGATGAGTCGAAAATTTTCAATTCATCTAAAAACTGTTGCCAATGGAATGGAACGATCACAGGCCATTCGCCGTGCTTTCAGGCTGTTTGCCGTGAAAGCCCATCAAGAATAAGCCCTTGGCGTCAAAGGAGAAATAGCGATTGCAGACATGCACTGTTGCAGTTTGTGTAACAGTCTCTGCAGCTGTTGCCGGTGAACGCATGCTTTGCGCTGATAACCCTCCATCCAGCTCATCCATATCCCGGGCAAAACCCCACCCGCTGCAGCCTTTCATCCTTTAGAGCGACACCACGAATACCTCCTTGGTGCGCTTATCGCCTTCGGGATGCGGCAGTAGGGTGTGGCCTTCTGTCACTCACCGGGGAAGACGCATGACAAAAACAACAATGCGCGCCATCTTCACACCGCAGGCGCTGGCCGCCGCGGTGGCCTTGGGATGCTGTGCCCAGGCGCAGGCCGTTTCATTCAACATCGGCGAAATTGAAGGGACATTCGACTCCTCATTGTCCGTTGGCGCGAGCTGGGGCATGCGCGATGCCGATAAGGCGCTGGTGGGTATCGTCAATGGCGGGACCGGCCAGGCGTCGACCGGTGACGACGGGCGGCTGAACTTCAAGAAGGGCGAAACCTTCTCCAAGATCTTCAAGGGGATCCACGATCTTGAGCTGAAGTATGGTGACACCGGGGTGTTTGTCCGCGGCAAGTATTGGTACGACTTCGAACTGAAGGACGAAGATCGCGAATTCAAGCCGATCAGCGATAAAAATCGCAAGGAGGGCGCCAAGTCTGCCGGTGCGCAGATCCTCGACGCCTTCGTCTATCACAACTATTCCATCGCCGATCTGCCGGGCACTGTGCGCGCTGGCAAGCAGGTGGTCAGCTGGGGCGAAAGCACGTTCATCGGCAACTCGATCAACAGCATCAACCCGGTCGACGTTTCGGCGTTCCGCCGCCCTGGGGCCGAGATCAAGGAAGGCCTGATCCCGGTGAACATGCTGTTCGCCTCCCAGGGCCTGACCGACAAACTTAACGTGGAAGGCTTCTATCAACTGGAGTGGGACCAGACCGTTCTCGACAACTGCGGCACCTTCTTTGGCGGTGACGTGGCGGCAGACGGTTGCACCACGGGCTACACAGTCGCCAGCCCGGCCATCGCGCCGTTGCAACCGATTGCCGCCGCGTTTGGCCAGGGCTTCCAGGTCGGCAGGGAAGGGGTGATTGTGCCCCGTGGCGGTGACCGCGACGCCCGCGACTCCGGGCAATGGGGCACGGCGCTGCGCTGGCTGGGCGACGATACCGAATACGGCCTGTACTTCATGAACTACCACAGCCGCACGCCGAACGTCGGCACCACGACGGCCGGCCTGGGCACCTTGTCGCAAATCCCGGCCATCGTCGGTACCGCCAACGCTATTGCGCCCGGCACCGGATCGGCGCTGGCCCAGAGTGTGATGCTCGGTCGCGGCCAGTATTACCTCGAGTACCCGGAAGACATTCGTCTCTACGGTGCAAGTTTTTCTACCACCTTGCCGACCGGCACCGCGTGGACCGGCGAGATCAGCTATCGCCCCAACGCACCGGTGCAGCTCAACAGCACCGACCTGACGCTGGCGATGCTCAACCCGATCGCCGGCGGCGCGGCGTCGCCTATCGCGACGACGCCAGGCGCTGACAATAAAGGCTATCGCCGCAAGGAAGTGACGCAAATCCAGAGCACCCTGACCCACTTCATCGACCAGGTGATGGGCGCGGACCGGCTGACCCTGGTGGGTGAAGGGGCGGTTGTTCACGTTGGCGGGCTGGAGGGCCGCTCCAGGCTGCGCTACGGCCGCGACTCGGTGTACGGCCAATATGGTTTTGGCGGCGATACCGACGGCTTTGTCACGTCGACCTCCTGGGGATACCGCGCCCGCGCCATCCTTGACTACAACAACGTCATCGCCGGGATCAATTTCAAACCCAACCTGTCCTGGTCCCATGACGTCGCCGGTTACGGCCCCAACGGGCTGTTCAACGAAGGCGCCAAGGCGATCAGCCTCGGCGTCGACGCCGACTACCGCAATACCTATACCGCGAGCTTGAGTTACACCGATTTTTTCGGCGGTGACTACAACACCCTGGAAGACCGCGACTTCCTGGCGTTGAGCTTTGGCGTGAACTTCTGATCTGGCTGAGAGGATGAAATCAATGCGCAAGATGATTCTGCAATGCGGCGCCCTGGCCCTGAGCCTGCTGGCTGCCAACGTCATGGCCGCGGTGTCGCCGGAAGAGGCGAACAAGCTTGGCACCAGCCTGACCCCGCTGGGCGGCGAGAAGGCTGGCAACGCCGATGGCTCGATCCCGGCCTGGACCGGCGGCCTGCCGAAAAACGCCGGAGCCGTGGACAGCAAGGGTTTTCTGGCCGACCCGTTCGCCAATGAAAAGCCGTTGTTCACCATCACCGCGGCGACGGTGGACAAGTACAAGGACAAGCTCTCCGATGGCCAGATAGCGATGTTCAAGCGCTACCCCGAGACCTATAAAATCCCGGTTTACCCCACCCACCGTACCGTGGCCGTGCCAGCGGACATCAATGAGTCGGCCAAGCGCAGCGCCCTGAACGTGACACCGATCAATGACGGGAACGGCCTGGCCAATTTCACCGGCAATCGCTACTACGCGTTTCCGATTCCGAAGAACGGTGTCGAGGTGATCTGGAACCACGTCACCCGTTATCACGGCGGTAACCTGCGCCGTACCATCACCCAGGCCACACCGCAGACCAATGGGGATTTCACGGTCATCCGCTTCAAGGACGAGGTTGCCGTGCCGTCGCTGGTGGGGGATCTGAAACCGGGCAGCGATGAGAACGTACTCAGCTATTTCAAGCAGGAAGTCACCGCGCCAGCGCGGCTGGCGGGCAACGTGTTGCTGGTGCACGAGACCCTCGATCAGGTCCAGGAGCCGCGCAAGGCCTGGATCTACAACGCCGGCCAGCGACGTGTACGCCGTGCGCCGCAAGTCGCCTATGACGGCGTGGGCACCTCGTCCGACGGGCTGCGGACCACCGACAACTTCGACATGTTTTCCGGTGCACCGGATCGCTACGACTGGAAGCTGGTCGGCAAGAAAGAAATGTACATCCCGTACAACAGCTACAAGCTCGATTCGCCCAGCCTCAAGTACACCGACGTGATCCAGGCCGGGCACATCAATCAGGACCTGACCCGGTATGAGCTGCACCGGGTCTGGGAGGTGGTCGCCACGGTCAAGCCGAACGAGCGGCACGTGTATGCCAAGCGTCACATGTACATCGACGAAGACAGCTGGCAAGTCGCACTGGCCGACCACTACGACGGTCGCGGTCAGCTGTGGCGTGTCGCCGAAGGGCATGCGCAGTTCTACTACGATCACCAGGTCCCGGCGTATACCGTTGAAGCGCTGTATGACCTGATTGCCGGTCGCTACATTGCCCTGGGGATGAAGAACGAGGAGAAACGCAGCTTCGAATTCGGTGTCGTCGCCAAAGCAGGGGACTACACGCCGGCAGCCTTGCGGAGTACAGGGGTGAGGTAAGCTTTCCTACAGTCGTCCTACAGAAAAAGGTGACATAAGGTCACCTTTTTTATAGGGGTCGATCAGTGCGTTGAATACTTCTTCAACAAGCTGTCGGGACAGGGCTAGGGTGGCGCCACAATTATAAAAAGGCGCACCACTATGACTGCCATGACGCTGTGTCTGGACCGTCCTGGACTCCTGCCCCGTTTGTCTTGCCACCACCAGTCGCGCGACCGGTTGATCGAACCCATGCTGGCATCGACGGCGCGGGTGAAATTGCTCTGCGCACCGGCGGGCAGCGGCAAGAGTGCGCTGCTCGTCGAATGCCTGTTGCAGGCGCCCGCACAGTGTCAGGTCCATTGGCTGCCGTTGGCGGGGGAGGCGATCAGTGTGGTCGATTTTCGCCAGCGCCTGGCGCAAACCCTGGGGTTGCCGGCATCGGATGAGCCCGCGTTGCTGGCGCATCTGGCTCGACTGCAGACAACCACCTGGCTGTTTCTCGATGACTATTGCCGTGTTCCCCAGCCGCAACTGGATCTGTTGCTCGACCGGTTGCTGGCCATCAGCAGCCCGCAGGTCACCTGGTGGCTGAGCGGTCGGCGGCGTCCGCAATGCAATTGGCCACGCCTGCTGCTGGATGACGAATTGTACGATTGCGATTGCTCCACGCTGGCGTTCACTCAGGGTGAAATCGAACACCTGCTGCATCACCTGGAGCCGGCTCTGGCCGCGAAAGCTGCCGAGCGGATTTTCCAGCGCAGTGGTGGCTGGTGCGCCGGGGTACGGATGGCGCTGCTGCAAAAATGCGACTGGTCACGCAGCGACACACGCCATGGTCGGCCGGACACCCTGCACGATTACCTGGAACATGAGCTCTTCGCCAGCCTGACCCCGGAGCTTGCCGAAGCCTGGCGGGTGTTGGCCCACTTGCCACGTTTCAATGCCCGGCTCTGCGATCACCTGTTCGGCGCGGGCGAGGGCACTCAATGCTTGAGCGCGCTGCAGGAACTGGGCTGCTTCATCGAGCCTTGGCAAAACTCGGCAGACTGGCTGCGGATTTTCGCGCCCCTGACCCGGTTGATGCGCGACGAACAATGGCCGGCCGGGCGCTCCTGGCATCGGCGTGCCTGTCAGTGGTTCGCCGCCGAACTGGACTGGAAGGCCGCGTTCGAACAGGCCTTGCTGGCCGAAGAGTACGAGGTCGCCGTCAGCTTGTTGCAGCATTTCAATTTCGAGCAGCTGTTCGAAGAGCAGACCGTGGTACTGCTGTTGCGTTTGCACGAGCTACAAGGCGAAGAACTGATGCTCGGTTCGCCCCAACTGGTCGGGCTGGTCACCGCGGCCTTGTTGTTTGCCGGACGCTTCGAGCAGGCGGGTGAGTGCATCGCCCATTTGTCGCGCTTCCTGCCCCAACCGTCAGCGTTCCACCAACGGCAATTGATCGCGCGTTGGCAGGCACAACAAGGATGGTTGCTGCATTTGCAGGGGCGCATGGAGGCTTCACGGGCACACTTTCTTGAGGCGCTCGACGCGCTGGGGCCAGCATTCTGGCCCGTGCGGCTGATGTGCCTGTCCGGTTTGACGCAACAGGCCCTGGTGCGGGGCGAACTCGAGGTGGCGCAGGCGCTCAACCGTGAGGCGTTGTGCCTGGCCCGGGCGCAAGGCTCGCTGGTGTTTGAAGGCCTGCTGGAACTCGATCACGCCCAGTTGCTCGAGCAACGGGGGGCTTGCGGCAGAGCCGAGCACTTGCTCGCCAACATGGACGGCCTGCTCCTGCGGCAGCAACCGCTGGCCGAACCCTTGCTGGGACGGATTGCCCTGCATCGTGGGCGTCTGAGCTTGAGTCAGGGCCGGGAAACGCAGGCGGCGGCGTATTTCGAGACCGGCCTGCAGATCTGCCTGCGCAACCAGGATAAACGCGCGCTGTATGGGTTCCTCGGCCTGGCACAATTGGCGGCCAATCGGCTGGATTATGCGCAAGCCTTCGTCCTGCTGCGTGACGCCGAACGGCTGATGCAACAACGACGGATTCCAGACACGGTGTACCGCAGTGCCCTGTTGCAAATCAGCTGCCATTTCTGGCTGCAGCAGGGCCGGCCGCACCTGGCTCATGAAGCCCTGACCCGGGTGCTCCGTCACTATCAGGGCCCCCTCGCACGTCAGGCACCGCCGGCGACGCTGGAGCTGATTCCGGTCCTGGACTATCTGTTGGTATTGACCGAGGTTTATCTGGGACAGGCGCACAGGCCTGTGGCCCGGCTCGAGGCGCAATTGCATTGGGCCAGGCTGCGCGGGATGTCGGGGCTGCAGGCGCAATTGCACCTGGCGCTGGCCGAAGTCGCCTGGCTGACCGACAACCCGGCCGTTGCCCGGCAATCGTTGCAGGAAGGCCTGGCCCTGGTCGAGCGTTGTCACCTGCAACAGGCCTTGCGCGATTTGCAGTTGCGCCAGCCACGGTTGCCGCAGGCCATTGGACGGGCCGAACCGGGTCATGATCCTGAGGTGGCGGCCGCCACCGGGAACCGGTTGAGTCAACGTGAAATCGAAGTACTCACGTTAGTGGCACAGGGCAACTCGAACCAGCAAATTGCCGATCTGTTATTCATCTCGTTGCACACGGTGAAAACCCACGCGCGACGCATCAATGGCAAGTTGGGGGTGGAACGCAGGACTCAAGCGGTGGCCAGGGCCAAAGCATTGGGCATTGTCATTTGACGGCGGGCGACTCGTAGCCCATCCGCCAACTCACGGCCTGCGTCGTCGCCAGCAATCGCCGGGCCGCCGGGCCGTTTTCGTCGGCATGAAACAACGAGGTCGGGCCGACAATGGTGATCACTGCCGCCACGTGCCCGACGGCGTTGAACACCGGCGCCGACAGCGCATCGACACCCGGCATCAGCAATCCATGCACATGATGCAGGCCACGGTCACGGATCTGCCCGAACAGGGTTTCATAGGCCTGATCTTCGGCGAGGGCGTGCGCGCTGTCGTTTTGCAGTTCCTGCTCGCGCAAATCCACGGTTTCACGCTTGGGCAGGAACGCGCCGAATACCAGCCCGGTCGATGAGCTGAGCAATGGCAGCACCGAGCCCAATTGCGTGACCACTGTCACTGCGCGCACCGCCGGCTCGATATGCACCACGGTTGCGCCCTGATTGCCCCACACCGCCAGAAAGCAGGTTTCGTTCAACTCATCGCGCAACTCGGCCAAGGGCAGGGCGGCGACTTTCAGCACGTCCATACTGTTGAGGGCGGCCAACCCGACGCGCAAGGCTTCGCGACCCAGGCCGTAATGGTTGGTGGTGGTGTTCTGCTCGGCAAAGCCGCTGGCGATCAAGGCCTGCAGATAGCGGTGAACCTTGCTCGCCGGCATCTGCACGTGTTCGGCCAGGCGCGATAACGAGGTCGATGGCGACAACTCGGCCAGGGCCTTGAGGATGTCGGTACCGACTTCGGCCGAGCGGACTTTCTGTTTGCCGTTGCTGTCAGGCTTTTCCATGGAAGCGGTGATCCCGGGACGAATGGGCGTCTTTATAGCTTGACGGTCATTACCAATCAAATTACGTTATGCGTAATTGGATTACGATAAAAATAACCCGGGCGTGCCAAGACCTCTTCAACCGAGCGAAAGGCCACTGCCTATACTCTGTTCAGGAGGCTCCATGAACCTCGATTCGACGGCGTCCGCGCTGGCTTATCAGTCAGGCTTCGGTAACGAATTCAGCAGCGAGGCGTTGCCCGGCGCATTGCCTGTCGGCCAGAACTCCCCGCAAAAAGCCCCCTATGGCCTCTACACCGAATTGTTCTCCGGCACCGCGTTCACCATGGCCCGCAGCGAAGCGCGGCGCACCTGGATGTACCGCATTCAGCCGTCGGCCAACCACCCGGCGTTCGTCAAACTGGACCGGCAACTGGCCGGCGGCCCCTTGGGTGAAGTGACCCCCAACCGCCTGCGCTGGAACCCGTTGGAGATCCCGAGCGAGCCCACCGATTTCATCGACGGGCTGGTGAGCATGGCGGCCAACTCGGGCGCGGAAAAACCGGCCGGGATCAGCATCTACAGCTACCGCGCCAACCGCTCCATGGAACGGGTGTTTTTCAACGCCGACGGCGAGCTGCTGCTGGTACCGCAACTGGGCCGTCTGCGCATCGCCACTGAACTGGGTGTGCTGGAGCTGCAGCCGCTGGAAATCGCGGTACTGCCGCGCGGCCTGAAATTCCGTGTCGAACTGCTTGACCCGCAAGCCCGCGGCTACATCGCCGAGAACCACGGCGCGCCGCTGCGCCTGCCGGACCTGGGGCCGATCGGCAGCAACGGCCTGGCCAATGCGCGGGACTTCCTGACCCCGGTCGCCCAGTACGAAAATCTCCAGCAACCGACCACCCTGGTGCAGAAATTCCTCGGCGAGCTGTGGGGGTGCGAGCTCGATCATTCGCCGCTGAACGTAGTGGCCTGGCACGGTAATAATGTGCCGTACAAATATGACCTGCGCCGCTTCAACACCATTGGCACCGTCAGTTTCGATCACCCGGACCCCTCGATCTTCACCGTCCTGACCTCGCCCACCAGCGTGCACGGCCTGGCCAACCTCGACTTCGTGATCTTCCCGCCACGCTGGATGGTGGCCGAGAACACCTTCCGTCCACCGTGGTTCCACCGCAACCTGATGAACGAATTCATGGGGCTGATCCAGGGCGAATACGACGCCAAGGCTGAAGGCTTTCTGCCGGGCGGCGCGTCGTTGCACAGCTGCATGAGCGCCCACGGCCCGGACGGCGAAACCTGCACCCGGGCGATCAACGCCGAACTGGCGCCGACGAAAATCGACAACACCATGGCCTTCATGTTCGAGACCAGCCAGGTGCTGCGCCCGAGCCGTTTCGCCCTGGACTGCCCACAATTGCAAAACACCTACGATGCCTGCTGGGCCACGCTGCCCGCCACTTTCGACCCGACCCGGAGATAACCCATGACTCAGACTTCCATCACTCGTAGCTGGGTTGCCTCCGCCAACGGCCATGCTGATTTCCCGCTGCAGAACCTGCCATTGGGCGTATTCAGCGTGAAGGGTTCGGCACCGCGCAGTGGTGTGGCCATCGGCGAGCATATTTTCGATCTGGAAGCGGCACTCGATGCCGGTCTGTTCGACGGCGCGGCAAAGACTGCAGTCGAAGCCACCCGTGGCGGCCAACTGAATGCTTTTTTCGAGCTGGGTCGCGAGGCGCGGGTGGCGTTGCGCGAACGTCTGCTCGAGCTGCTGCAAGAGGGCAGCACCCTGCACGGCAAGATCGAAGCCCAAGGCGCGAAACTGCTGCCGCTGGCGGCCAATTGCGACTTGCACCTGCCGGCGAAAATCAATGACTACACCGACTTCTACGTGGGCATCGAGCACGCGCAAAACGTCGGCAAACTGTTCCGCCCGGACAATCCGCTGCTGCCCAACTACAAGTACGTGCCGATCGGCTACCACGGCCGCGCCTCGACCATTCGCCCGTCCGGCACCGACGTGCGCCGTCCGAAAGGCCAGACCCTGCCGGCCGGTCAGACCGAGCCGACCTTTGGCCCCTGCGCACGCCTGGATTACGAGTTGGAGCTGGGCATCTGGATCGGCCAGGGCAACGAGCTGGGCGACTCGATCGCCATCGGCGACGCCGCCGATCACATCGCCGGTTTCTGTCTGCTCAACGACTGGTCGGCGCGGGACATCCAGGCCTGGGAATACCAGCCACTGGGGCCATTCCTGTCGAAAAGCTTCATCACCAGCATTTCGCCGTGGGTGGTGACCGCCGAAGCACTGGAACCGTTCCGTCGCGCGCAACCGGCCCGTCCCGAAGGCGATCCGCAGCCGCTGCCGTACCTGTTCGACAAGCGCGATCAGGCCGCTGGCGCCTTCGACATCGAACTGGAAGTGCTGCTGCTCACCGAAGCCATGCGCGAGCAGAACCTGCCGGCCCATCGCCTGACCCTGAGCAACACCCGGCACATGTACTGGACCGCGGCGCAACTGGTCGCCCACCACAGTGTCAACGGCTGCCAGCTGCAGGCCGGTGACCTGTTCGGTTCGGGCACCCTGTCGGGACCGGAAAACGGCCAGTTCGGCAGCCTGCTGGAAATCACCGAGGGCGGCAAAAAGCCGATCGAACTGGCGTCGGGCGAGGTGCGTAAATTTCTCGAGGACGGCGATGAAATCATCCTGCGCGCCCGTTGCAGCCGCGAGGGTTTTGCCTCCATCGGTTTCGGCGAATGCCGCGGCAAAGTGCTGCCGGCACGTTGAGAGGATCGGCTCATGGAACTCTATACCTACTACCGTTCGACGTCGTCCTATCGGGTGCGGATCGCATTGGCGCTCAAGGGCCTGGACTATCAGGCGCTGCCGATCAACCTGATCGCACCGCCGGGTGGCGAGCACCGACAACCGCCATACCTGAGCGTCAACCCGCAAGGCCGGGTCCCGGCCTTGCGCACGGATGAAGGTGAGCTGTTGATCCAGTCACCGGCAATCATCGAGTACCTGGAAGAACGTTATCCACAGGTGCCGCTGTTGTCCAAGGACCTCACGGCACGCGCCCGTGAACGCGGCGTCGCGTCACTGATCGGTTGCGATGTGCACCCGCTGCACAACGTCAGCGTGCTCAACCAGCTGCGGCAGCTGGGCCACGATGAAACCCAGGTGGTGGCGTGGATCGGGCACTGGATCAGTCAGGGGCTGGCGACGGTAGAGCAGTTGATCGGCGCTGAAGGTTATTGCTTCGGTCCGCAGCCCGGGCTGGCGGATACCTACCTGATCCCGCAGCTCTACGCCGCCGAACGCTTCAATATTTCGCTCGAGGCGTATCCGCGGATTCGTCGAGTGGCGGCACTCGCCGCGGCACACCCGGCATTCATCAAGGCGCATCCGGCGAACCAGCCAGATACCCCTTGACGCAACACACCTCTGTAGGAGCGAGGCTTGCCCGCGAAGAGGGAGTGTCAGTCGGCATCCATGTAGCTGACACACCGCATTCGCGGGCAAGCCTCGCTCCTACAAGGGGTCTGCGTTCAATGGACGATTGAGTTAGGGGGAAGGTGTCCCAGCCGATCCGTCAGACGTATCCGCTGGATCGGGTCGTCGCTGAGCAGCAACGCATGCTCAAGGTCGAAGCGCTCGGCGTTCGGGCAATCCAGCCGTTGATACAGGCTGGCCCGGGCCAGGTAATCGGCGGCGCTGGCGTTGCCCAATGCCAGCACTCGTTCGGCATCGATCAGGGCGCCGATGTAGTCATCGTTGGAGAGGTGCAACTGGCGCAGGTTGCGTGACAGCCGTTGCAGCATTTGCACCGGCTCGGCGGTCAGCAAGTGCTCGGCGCTGAGTTTCATGTTCGGGCCATACTGGCGCAGCAGCAGTTCCCGGCAATCGTTGGGGTACAGGCGACGGCCACCGCAGGGGTCGAGCAGGTGATCGGCACCCGGTACGCGCAGCAGGAAATGCCCGGGAAAGTTGACCCCGACCATGGAGATTTCCAGCCGCCTGGCCAGCTCCAACGCAATCAACCCCAGAGCCAGCGGCTGGCCACGCCGGCGTTCCAGCACCTTGTTGACCAAGGCCACCTGCGGGCGCAAGGGCGTGAAGTCGTCCTGGGCGAAGCCCAGGTCATTCATGCGCCGCAACAGGGGCTGGGCTAGTTCGCTGACCGGCAACATCGGCAAGCCAGAACTGATCCGCTGCTGCAGGTCCTTGAAGTCTTTCAGGACCGCCTCTGCATTCACCTCTTTGTCGTGTTCGGCCGCGATCCACAGCGCCGCGTCGAACAGCGCGGGCGGTGAACGTTGTAGACAGGCGAAGAAACATTGGCGCGGCGTCATCAAAATCTCCGGGGTATGCCTCGTTTTAGCCTCGTCTGCGACATTCGTCCAGTACCCCGCGCCAGCCATCCCAGGTTATTTCCGAAAGCCTGCTTGGCGGCTGCGCTTATTCCGGCGCGCTTCTGCAATTTTTGAGCGCAAGCCTATACTGGCGCTACGAGTAGTCATTCGGGAGCCCTGCTATGTTCGCTCTCATGCAAAGCACTCGCCTTGAATCGCTGCATTTGAGCGTCGACCCGGTCACCGGGTTGAAGGCGGTGATTGCCATTCATAACAGTCGTCTCGGACCTGCCCTGGGAGGCTGTCGTTACCTGGCCTATCCTGACGACGAGTCCGCGGTCGAGGACGCTGTTCGCCTGGCGCAAGGCATGAGTTACAAGGCGGCGCTCGCTGGCCTGGCTCAGGGCGGCGGCGTGGCGGTGATCATGCGACCGGTGCATGTGGAAAGCCGCGCCGCGTTGTTCGAGGCCTTCGGGCGCTGCATCAATCAGCTCGACGGCCGCTACATCACGGCCATCGACAGCGGCACCTCGGTAGCGGACATGGATTGCATCGCCCAACAGACCCAGCATGTCACCAGCACGACCTCGGCGGGCGACCCTGCACCCCACGCGGCCATGGGCGTGTTCACCGGCATACGTGCCACCGCCATGGCCCGCCTGGGCAGCGATAACCTCGAAGGCCTGCGCGTGGCGATTCAAGGGCTGGGCAATGTGGGGTACGCCCTTGCCGAACAGCTGCATGCCGCCGGTGCCGAACTGCTGGTCAGCGACATCGATCACGGCAAGGTGCAATTGGCGATGGAGCAGCTGGGCGCTCACCCGATCGCCAACGATGCGTTGCTCAGTACGCCGTGCGACATCCTCGCGCCCTGCGGCCTGGGCGGCGTGCTCAACAGCAACAGTGTGACGCAACTGCGCTGCGCGGCGGTGGCCGGGTCCGCCAACAACCAATTGACCCACCTGGACGTTGCCGATCAACTGGAGCGGCGGGGCATCCTGTATGCGCCGGACTATGTGATCAATGCCGGCGGGCTGATCTACGTCTCGCTCAAGCATCGCGGCGAAGCGCTGACGACCATCACCGCACACCTGTCGAAAATCAGCTCGCGCCTGACCGAAGTCTTTGCCCATGCCCAGGCGGAAAAACGCTCCCCGGCGCGGGTGGCGGACGAGTTGGCGGAGAAAGTGTTGTACCGTTGAATTAGAAACAGATCAAAAGATCGCAGCCTCGCTCCGCTCGACAGCTCCTACAGGAGTGCGCGTTCCAATGTAGGAGCTGTCGAGCGGAGCGAGGCTGCGATCCTTTGATCTTGAAATGAAAAAGGCCCTGAATTATTCCATTCGGGGCCTATTCAATTTGGGCGTTGCTTACTTCGGCGTCTTGGCCGCTTTGGCTGGCTTGGTCGGCTCAGCGCTCGGTACTTCGACCGGTGCTGCTTCAACCGGTGCAGCCGCTTTAACAGGAGCAGCCGCTTTTACAGGTTCAGCGACTTCAGCAGGCGCGTTCAGCAGTTCGGACAAGGCATCCGGCTGGCTCTTGAACGCCTTGGCAAACACGTCGCGATTTTTTGCCATGTAGATCCCGGCTTCTTCCACTTGCTGTTCAGTCAGGGACGGAACGGCTTTCTGCAACACCTCGGCCAGCAATTCAGCCAGTTCGAGCATTTTGTCATGACGGTCAGCTTCGGCTTTATCCATGAACAAGCGCTCCAGATCTCGGCTGCTGCGGTATACCACTTCGACGGCCATTCACCACCTCACATGCCTTCACATTAAGTTGTCTGTATCGACTACTGTATCTATATACAGCTAAGGATAAGCGAATCCCGTCGCTTTGGGTAGTGGCTTTTGACTGTAGATCGAATTCAGGGTTTGTCAGGGTAAACCGCGTCAAGCCGTTCGCGGGCAAGCCTCGCTCCTACAGGTCTGTGATCCGTAGGAGCGGGGCTTGCCCGCGAAGGCGTCCGTCCAGACACCGCAGACGTGCCTCATTTCCCGCAGCCATCATCTCACCCACATCCCTGGCCTTTTTTCTGCATGCAGAACAACCGTCACGTCCAACCCGCATCATCCGCTCGAACCGAGCTAAGGAAGAATCATCGTGAAAATCAACTGGGCCGAGAAGCTGCGGCAGAACGTGCACCAACTGGCCGAGTCCCTGGGCAACCTGTTTGTCGAAACCTTCCACTACCTGGCGCTGTTCGCCATCGGTGCGGTGACCGCGTGGGCGGCGGTGATGGAGTTTCTGGGGATGCTCGAAGAAGGGCACATCAAGATCGATGACATCTTGCTGCTGTTCATCTACCTGGAACTGGGGGCGATGGTCGGGATTTACTTCAAGACCAACCACATGCCGGTGCGCTTCCTGATCTATGTGGCGATCACCGCGCTGACGCGGCTGCTGATCTCCAACGTCTCGCACCACAATCCGCCGGATGTGGGGATCATCTACCTGTGCGGCGGGATTCTGCTGCTGGCGTTTTCGATCCTGGTGGTGCGTTATGCCTCGTCGCAATTCCCTTCGGTGAAGATCGAGCACCCGCAGCGCAAGATCGGTGCGGGTTCCGGTGAACATCCCGAAGTGGAGAAGGGCGAGATTTAAAGCCCCACGGCCGGCTGGCTGTGGCTTTTGACCTGGGGTGGCGGCAGGTTGCGATTGTCGCCGTCGGTCATGGCTTCGAGGATGGCCACGGCGCTGTGGCCCTGCTCGATGGCGATGCCGAACTGAATGCTTTCCACCAGGCGTTTAAGGCGTTTGGGGTCGTTGCGTTGTTCGGCGCTGATCATCCGTTTGGCCACCACGTGCCCGCTGTTGGACAGGGTCAGCATGATGCTGCCGTCCAGACCCTGAATGCTCAGGTTGATCTGGTAATCCGGTGCGAAGGCATCGGTAATAAGCTGAAAAGGGTTGTCCATGATGCGTCACCGCCTGATTGAACGTGCAGTTGTTGACCGGACGAGATCGGATTGGTTCGCAACACCAGACCATCGGCATTTCATAGCCATATCGCCATCATCGCTTTTGTAGGCGCTGCCGCAGGCTGCGATCTTTTGATCTTGTTTTTGAAAAGCAGAATCAAAAGATCGCAGCCTGCGGCAGCTCCTACCTGAAGCAAAGCAAGGGGCATGCCGGGAAAATTGTCGGACAGTGAATACGGCGGGAGGACTGTTGGCCGATCTGTAGGAGCTGGCTTGCCAGCGAAGGCGTCCTGACAGCCAACACATGTGTTGAATGTTCTACCGCCTTCGCTGGCAAGCCAGCTCCTACAGGGGGGGCTGCCCGTTTCAGGGCCAGGGGGGGCTGCCCGTATCAGGGCATGAATGAATAAATGATCGCAGACAGTGCAATCAAACCGATCAGCACCACGAACACGTTCGAGGCCTGTCCCGAGTACTGGCGCAATGCCGGCACGCGACGGATGGCGTACATCGGCATCAGGAACAACAGGCATGCAATGATCGGCCCGCCGAGGGTTTCGATCATGCCCAGGATGCTCGGGTTGAAGGTCGCCACGGCCCAGCAGCTGAGGATCATGAACAGCGCCGTCGCGCGGTTCAGCCAGCTCGCCGACATCACCCGGCCACGGCCGCGCAGGCTTTTCACGATCAGGCCCTGAAAGCCTTCGCTGGCGCCGATGTAATGGCCGAGGAAGGATTTGGTGATTGCCACCAGCGCAATCAGCGGTGCCGCGTAAGCAATGACCGGGGTCTGGAAGTGGTTGGCCAGGTACGACAGGATCGAGATGTTCTGTGCCTTCGCCGCGGCCAGGTCGGCCGGGGACAGCGCCAGCACACAGCTGAAGCAGAAGAACATCACGGTAACGACCATCATCCCGTGGGCGATGGCCAGGATGCCGCTGCTCTTGCGCTCGGCCTGTTCGCCATAGCGTTGTTTCTGATCGACGGCGAAGGCGGAGATGATCGGCGAATGGTTGAACGAGAACACCATCACCGGGATCGCCAGCCACAGCGTCTGGAAGAACATCGGCAGCGGCATGCCTTCACTGGCGGTGGCGAAGAAGGCGCCGTTCCAGTTCGGGATCAGGCTCAGGCCGAGCAGCAGCAACGCCGCGACGAACGGGTAAACCAGCACGCTCATGCATTTGACGATGACCCCCTGGCCGCAACGAACGATGGCCATCAGACCGAGGATCAACCCCAGCGACAAAATCGCCCGCGGTGGCGGGGCGATGTGCAACTGATGCTCCATGAAACTGCTCAGGGTGTTGGTCAGCGCCACGCTGTACACCAGCAGAATCGGGAAGATCGCGAAGAAATACAGCAGGGTGATCAGCTTGCCGGCGCCGATGCCGAAGTGCTCTTCCACCACCTCGGTGATGTCCCCGGAGCGACCGGACAACACGAAACGGGTCAGGCCGCGGTGGGCGAAAAAGGTCATCGGAAACGCAAGGACGGCCAGGATCAGCAAGGGCCAGAAACCACCGACGCCTGCGTTAATCGGCAGGAACAGCGTACCGGCGCCAATGGCCGTGCCGTAGAGGCCGAGCATCCAGGTGGTGTCGTGTTTGCTCCAGCCCTTGTGGGTTATTTCAGTACTGCGTGTCAGGTCTACAGCGGGATTATCGGCAGCAGGTGTACGTACATCGGTCATCGATCAGGCCTCGTTATTGTTCTTGCTCGGGCTCACGTGTTGCGGACGGTCAGGGAATGCTCCTCAGCACTCCACCCAGCTCACCGCCAGGCCGCCCCGTGAAGTCTCTTTGTATTTGTCATGCATGTCGGCGCCGGTATCGCGCATGGTGCGGATCACCCGGTCCAGGGAAATGAAGTGCTTGCCGTCACCGCGCAGGGCCATTTGCGTGGCGTTGATCGCCTTCACTGCGGCAATTGCGTTGCGCTCGATGCAGGGCACCTGGACCAGGCCGCCGACCGGATCGCACGTCAGGCCGAGGTTGTGTTCCAGGCCGATTTCGGCAGCGTTTTCCAGTTGTTCCGGGGTGGCGCCGAGCACATCTGCCAGACCGGCGGCGGCCATCGCGCAGGCCGAACCGACTTCGCCCTGGCAGCCGACTTCGGCGCCGGAAATCGAAGCGTTTTTCTTGCAGAGGATGCCGACGGCAGCAGCACCCAGAAAGAACGCGACCACGTCGTCGTCCGACGCGTCCGGATTGAATTTCATGTAGTAGTGCAGCACCGCCGGAATGATCCCGGCCGCGCCGTTGGTCGGTGCCGTGACCATGCGTCCGCCGGCCGCGTTTTCTTCGTTCACGGCGAGGGCGAACAGATTGACCCACTCCATGGCCGACAGGGTCGAGGTGATGACATTCGGCTTGCCGATTTCCAGCAGGCTGCGATGCAATTTCGCGGCGCGACGCGGAACATTCAGCCCGCCGGGCAGGATGCCTTCATGCACCAAGCCCTGCTCGACGCACTCGCGCATCACCGACCAGATGTGCAGCAGGCCCTGGCGGATTTCGCTTTCGCTGCGCCAGGCCAGTTCATTGGCCATCATCAACTCGGAAACCCGCATCCCATGCTGGTTGCAGAGCTTGAGCAGTTCGGCGGCGCTGGAGAAATCGTAGGGCAGCACGACGTCGCTGGCCGGCGCAATGCCGGACTCGGCTTCGGCCGCTTCGATAATGAAACCGCCACCGATCGAGTAATATGTTTGCTCCCACAATTCACCGGTGTCGCCGAAGGCGCTCAGGGACATGGCGTTGGGGTGATAGGGCAGGCTCTCGTCCAGCAGCAGGAGATCGTGCTGCCAGTTGAAGGCGATGGTGGTTTTGCCCGCCAGGTTGAGCTCGCCGGTTTCGCGCAGGGCCTGGATTCGGCTATCAATGGACGCGGGATCGATGCTGTCCGGCCATTCGCCCATCAAGCCCATGACACAGGCGCGGTCGGTGGCGTGACCGACGCCGGTCGCCGACAAGGAGCCATAGAGGCGGATCTCTACCCGCCGTACGTCGTCCAGCAGGTGGTGGTCAATCAGGGCCTGGGCGAAGGTCGCGGCGGCGCGCATCGGACCGACGGTATGGGAACTGGACGGACCGATGCCCACTTTGAAAAGATCAAAAACACTGATAGCCATGCTAAAGCCTATACAAGCAATGGAGGAGAAATCGCTGCCATTTTTGTAGGACAAGCGCAATCTCGGCGATACTGCCTCCCTTGGTCCTACGTGACCAACGAAACTTTCTAAGACAGCCTTTAGCAGGACTAAACGATGAGTCGTCAATTGCACGCCCAGACCTACGTCTGGCTGCACGTGTTTTCCTGTGCCGCGCGGCACTTGTCGTTCACCCGATGCGCCGAAGAACTGCACATCACGCCGGGTGCGGTCAGTCAGCAAATCCGCCAACTGGAGGAGCGGCTGGGCTTTCGCCTGTTCCATCGTCGTGCTCGCGGGGTGGAATTGAGCGCCGAAGGCCAGCGGCTGGCCATCACAGTCAACGAGGCTTACGGCAGCATCGATGCAGAATTACGACGACTGGACGCGGGAATGATCAGCGGGATTTTGCGGCTGCGCTCGATTCCCTCCTTCCTGAGCAAGTGGCTGACCCCGCGGTTACCGCGTTTGCAGCAGCGTTTCCCGGATATCCAATTGCGCCTGGTGGCCGAGGACAGCAGCGTGCCCTTGCACGAGGGCGACTTCGATCTGGCCATCGACCTGAACGACGGCAGTTATCCCGGCTTGTTATCCACAGCCCTGCTCGACGAGCAAATCTTTCCGGTGTGTGCCCCGAGCCTGTTGCGTGGCCGCCCGCCGCTGCATGGCCCGGCGAACCTGGTGCACTTCCCGTTGCTGCACGACATCACCGCCTGGCGCGGCAGCTATGAATACGCGGAATGGGAGTTCTATCTCAATGCCATCGGTTTTGAAGGCGCGGACGTCCGGCGCGGGCATACCTTCAATCGCAATCACCTGACCATCGAAGCGGCGATTGCCGGCATGGGCGTGGCGATTGCGCGGCGAACGCTGCTCAACGATGAGCTGGAGCGCGGGACGCTGATCGTGCCGTTTGGCCTGGCGGTGCCCAATCACAAGCGGTATGTGCTGCTCTACGCGCCGGGCGCGCTGAGTCATCCGGGCGTGCGTGCGGTGCATGACTGGCTGGTGGAAGAGGCGGGGATGTTTCGTAGCCTGCACCCGCTGGGGGAGCGGCAGATGTGAGCCGTTCGGGACATCGGAGCGGGGCGACCCAACTCCCGACCTTAGCAGCGCTTTTACCGGTTGTCCGACTTTTTTTGCAAATCCATATTTATCTTTATCCAGGGGTTGAATTGTTTCGCGCGCACACCGATTGTGTAAGTAAGAGGTCACGGTGATGACGCCCAAGGGCCAGCCGATGCGCCTCTCGCGAGCTAGCTGAAATAAGGGATGAACTATGCAAATCCAAGTCAACAGCGATAACCATATTCAAAGCAGCATCCGACTGGAGGAGTGGGTACGTACTACCATTGAGAGCACGCTCGAACGTTATGAAGAGGACCTGACCCGTGTCGAGGTTCACCTGCGGGACGAAAACGGCGACAAGCCCGGACCGCACGACATGCGCTGCCAGCTGGAAGCGCGGCCAAAAGGCCACCAACCGATTTCTGTCACCCATAAAGCCGACTCCCTGGAACTGGCGATCGACGGGGCGGCCACCAAACTGGAACATGCGCTGGATCACCTGTTCGGCAAACTGCGGGGCAAACCACGTGCCGCTGTGGTGCCGTTCGAGAGGGGGGCACACGCAGATGTGCTTCTGGAAGAAGAGTTTCTCGAGAACGAACAGGCTGCGCAAAACGGCTGAAGTCTGATTCACTTTTACCCTCCCACACAGAACGGGCCTGCTTATGCAGGCCCGTTCGCGTTTGTGCGCCATGCATGATCGTGACGTGTCTTTCAAAACGCCTTGGATCCCCTGATCGGCAGTGACGATCTCATCGGATCGTTTTGCATATGCGAATATTTATCATTAATATTGCGACCTTGCTGGTCCCGTGACTTCACGCGATCCCACCCTCGTTTCAAGGTCGAAACATGAAAGGCAAAAGTCTCCCTGTTTCCTATCGACTGGCGGTCACTTCGCGGGTGCTGGCCGCCGTGTTGGGCGGTTACCTCGTGGCGGCGCTGGCCAGTGTCAGCCTGAGCCTGTGGTTGCCCATGGCTCGCGCCGAAGCCGTGGTGACCGGGATGATGACTTCGTTTCTGGCCTACCTCGTCGCGGTGCTGTGGTGTTTTGCCTGCCGCAGCGCATGGCAGGCCTGGTGGGGACTGATCGTGTCGAGCCTGGTGCTGGCGGCACTGTCGGGCCTGGCGTACTGGGTGGGTCACTGATGAAAGAGGGTTTTCGTCAGGCCATGGCCTGGCTGCACACCTGGACCGGGCTGATCTTCGGCTGGCTGCTGTTCGCCATTTTCCTGACCGGCACCCTGGCCTATTTCAAGGACGAGATCAGTCACTGGATGCAGCCGGAGATTCCCGCCCGGTCCGCTACCTCCGAGGCCAGCCTGAGCCTGGCCCAGGATTATCTTCGGCGGCACGCCGCCGGGGCTTCGCGCTGGCTCATCGATCTGCCCGATGCACGGGAACCGGGTCTTTCGGTGCGGTGGCAGCAAACCCCGGCCAAGCGTGGCGAGCGGGGTCAATTCACAGAAAAACTTCTCGACCCGCAAACCGGCGCCGAAGTGCAGGGCCGGGAAACCATGGGCGGCGACTTCTTCTATCGCTTCCACTTCCAGCTGCAGATGCCGTATCCGTGGGGCCGCTGGTTGTCGACCATTGCGGCCATGGTGATGTTCGTCGCGTTGATCAGCGGGATCATCACCCACAAGAAAATTTTCAAGGACTTCTTCACCTTTCGCCCGCGCAAAGGCCAGCGTTCCTGGCTCGACGGGCACAACGCCGTGGGGGTGCTGGTGTTGCCGTTCCACCTGATGATCACCTACAGCAGTCTGGTGATTTTCATGTCGATGGTGATGCCGGCAAGCATCCTCGCCTCGTACAAGGGCGATGTCCGGGTGTTTTACGATGAGGTGTTTCCGGCTTCCAATACGCCTGAGCCCGCTGGCCAACCGGGTCAGTTGGCGCCGATGGCACCGCTTCTGGAACAGGCCCGCCAATTATGGTCGGGCGGTGGAGTGGGGCGGCTGACGGTAAACAACCCGGGCGATGTGAACGCCTCGGTGGTGCTTTTCCGTGATGGCAGCGACCAGGTGGTCCACGACTTCGGCAGTGCAGTGACCTTCAATGGCGTCACCGGCCAGTTGCTCGGCACGACACCGCAACAGCGTTTGCCCATGGCGATTTCCGGGGCCTTCTACGGTTTGCACATGGGCCATTTCGCCGGCCCGGTCTTGCGCTGGCTGTACTTCATTTGCGGGCTGGCAGGCACGGCAATGATCGGCACCGGGCTGGTGATCTGGCTTGGCAAGCGTCAGCTCAAACATGTGAAAAGCGCGGCGATGCCGTTCGAGTTGCGGCTGGTGCAAGTGCTGAACATCGCCAGCATGTCGGGGTTGATGGTCGCGGTAGCGGCGTACTTCTGGGCCAATCGCTTGTTGCCGGTCGAGATGGCCGGGCGCGCGGATTGGGAGGTGTACAGTTTCTTCAGCGTCTGGGGCTTGAGCGTGCTGCATGCCATGCTCCGCCGTGGTCGCGCGGCGTGGGTCGATCAATTGGCGCTGGCAGCGTTGCTGTTTTGCGCGGTGCCGCTGTTGAACGCCATGACCACGCCCTATCACCTGGGTGTCACCTTGGCGCAGGGTGACTGGGCCATGGCCGGCTTTGATCTGACGTGCCTGGGCAGCGGTGTGTTTCTCGCTTGGGCGGCGTGGAAAATGCAGCGCTCGGCGCACGCTCGAAGCGTTACCCGAACATCGCGTGGGCAATCGAGCGTCCTTGAGCGAGGGGCGCACTGATGTTGCTTGGCTTTTTGTTTTGCTATGGCGGGTTCACCGCGCTCTGCTTGTCGATGGATCGGCATCATGCCGAACTGCTGGGTCGCAAGCCCTCGGCCCGGCGCCGTCAAGGCATGCGCATCGGTGGCTGGCTGCTGTTGGCCTTGTCCTTGTGGGCGGCGGTGTCGGTGGCGGGTTGGGGACTGGGGCTGGTGCAATGGTTTGCGGTGTTGATGCTCAGTGCCTTGTTGCTGGTGCTGTTGCTGCCGTATCGCCCGCGCCTGGCGCTGTCGTTGGCCGGGGTGAGCCTGCTCGCCAGCCCCGTTGCCGCGTTTGCGCAGTGCTGACCGCATGATCACCCGCCCTCCGGAACCCCGCGATGAGGAGCATCGGGGCGCCCGTGCGCATTTCCTCCAGGTGTTTCTTTCCCAGCGTCCGCAAATGGAAGCGCTGGTGAGTCGGCGCGTCGGTTGTCGGGCGACAGCGGCGGACCTGGTGCAGGACTTGTTCCTGCGCTTCTGGCGCCGGCCGCTGGTGCAGGTCGAAGAACTCAGCACCTACCTGTTGCGATGCGCCGGCAATATCGCCATCGACCATTTGCGCAGTGAAGGCACGCGGGTACGGGTCAACGAAGGCTGGATGCCGGATGCGCCGGACAGTCACGGCAGTGAACCGCAAGCGGCACTCGAGGCGGGCAACGATTTGCGCCACGTCGAAGCCGCGTTGCGCGCATTGCCCGAACGTACGCGGCAGATCTTTTTGCTCAACCGCATCCACGGGCGCAAATACGCCGAAATCGCCAAGGCCATGGGTTTGTCCCAAAGCGCCGTGGAAAAACATATGATGCGCGCCCTCGAAGCCTGCAAGGCCAGCCTTCGCGAACCCCAACCGCGCACGCCAGGGAAAGCACCGTGAACACCACCGAACGCGTCACCCCGACGCCGGCTCAGGAGCAGGCGGCATTGGCCTGGCTGAGTCTGTTGCATGACCAGCCCGGCAGCGGCGATCAGGCGATCTTCAGCCATTGGTTGCAGGCGGACCCCGCCCACGCCGAGGCGTATGCCCGGGCGCAAGTGGTGTGGGAGTTGACCGAAGCACCGGCGCGAACCTTGGCCGATGAAGAAGCCCTGGCCCTGCAGGGATACCTGAACACCATGAACCGCTCGCGCCGGCCCAGCGTGCGGCGTTGGGGCGGTGCGTTGGCAATGGCGGCGTGCCTGGTGCTGATGATCAGCCTCGGCGCAGGCTGGCAGCCGTCGCGCTGGGTGGATGATCTGGGGGCGGACTATGTCTCGGCACCGGGGGAAATCCGCACCGTGACCCTGGCGGATCAGTCGCAAGTCACCCTGGATGCCGACAGCGCGATTGCCGTGGATTTCAGTCGCGGCGAGCGGCATGTGCAGTTGCGTCGCGGTGCCGGCTTTTTCCGCGTGACCCATACTGGCGAGCCGTTTGTGGTCGAGGCTGAAAAGGGTCAGGCGCGGGTGCTGGGCACGCAGTTCGAAGTCCGTCTGCAACCTCGTGGCGCGCAGGTCACGGTGTTGTCCGGACGGGTCGGTGTCGCGGCGGATAGACAGTCCGAGCAACAGATTCTCACGGCCGGCCAGCAAGTGGCTTATGGCGATGGCCTGGCGGAAAAACTCCACAGTGTCGACAGCGAAGCACAGTTGGCCTGGCGTCAGGGTTGGCTCAATTATTACAAGGCGACACTGGCCGAGGTGGTGCAGGACCTGGGGCGGTATTACCCGGGGCGGATCATGCTGCTCAACGATGAGCTGGCGGCGCGGCGGATCAGTGGCAGTTTTCCGAGCAAGGATCCGCAGGCGGTGTTGAGTGCGTTGCAGGGGGTGTTGGGGTTTGAGCAGCATCGCGTTTTGGGGCAGCTGATTATTTTGCGGTGAGGCGGCCGGCCCCTTCGCTGGCAAGCCAGCTCCTACAGGGGAATGCATTCCAAAATGTAGGAGCTGGCTTGCCGGCGAAGGCGTCAGATCAAACACCCCATCACTCCCGATAAAAATATTTTCAACTTTCTGGTGAGGTAAACCCAAACGCCATCCGTGTAGTGACTGAAACTGCGAGTCATTCGCATCCGCTGCGGTTCTACACAGGTCATGAGCAATGAAGTCCAGGGCAAAATCGGGTTCGGTCAAACAATGGTTGCGGGTGTCTGCCTTGAGCTTTTCGGCGTTGGCGTTGCTGCCATTGAGCGTAGCGCTGGCGGCTGAGGCTGGCACTGCCCAGCAGCGTGCGCAATTCAGCTTTGCGCTGGCCGCCAAACCATTGCCCCAGGCCTTGAGCGATTTCAGCCGGATCACCGGCATCAGCGTGGTCTACACCGATGAGGCGCCCTACGGCATCACTGCCCCGGCCGTCAGCGGGCAGATGAGTGCCGAGCAGGCGCTGCAGCGTTTGCTCAGCGGCTCGGGTTTCACCTTCCGTCGCACCGACGGCCACACCCTGGTCCTGGAGCCGTTGCCCAGCGAAGGCACTTTGAACCTGGGCGCGACCACCATCACCTCGGTGATGGATCAAGCCACGAGCTACCAGCCGCCGCCCACCAGTTCGGTGATGCGCTCCTCGGCCTTGCTCCAGGAAATCCCCCAGACCGTCAACGTGATCCCGGCCCAGGTCATTCGCGATCAGGCACCGCGCAACCTGGACGATGCGCTGGCCAACGTCAGCGGCATCACCCAGGGCAATACCTTGGGCAGCACCCAGGATTCGGTGATGACCCGCGGCTTTGGCGACAACCGCAACGGCTCGATCATGCGCGACGGCATGCCGGTGATACAGGGCCGTGGCCTCAATGCCAGCGTCGACCGCATTGAAGTGCTCAAGGGCCCGGCCTCCTTGCTCTACGGCATCCAGGACCCGGGCGGTGTGGTGAACATGGTCAGCAAGAAGCCCGAGCTTGAGCAATACAACGCAGTGACCGTGCGTGGCTCGACCTATGGTGAGGGCAAAAACGGCAGCGGTGGCGGTCTTGACAGTACCGGTGCCCTGGGCGATTCCGGGCTGGCGTATCGCATGGTCCTGGACCACGAAGACGAAGATTACTGGCGCAATTTCGGCACCCATCGCGAGACCCTGGTGGCGCCGTCCCTGGCCTGGTTCGGTGAAAGCACCACGCTGTTGTTTGCCTATGAACACCGCGAGTTCCTGACCCCCTTCGACCGTGGCACGATCATCGATCCGCGTGACAATCATCCACTGGACATCCCCCGTGATCGTCGCCTGGATGAGCCGTTCAACAACATGGAAGGGCGCTCGGACCTGTATCGCTTCGAGGCCGACCACGCGCTCAACGACGACTGGAACGCGCACTTCGGCTACAGCTGGAACCGCGAAACCTACGATGCCAGCCAGGTGCGCATCACGGCCATCGACACCAACGCAGGCACGCTGACCCGGAGCATGGATGGCACGCAGAACGCCATCAGCACCGACCGCTTCACCACCGCCAGCCTCGAAGGCAAGGTCAATGCCTGGGGCATGCAGCATGACCTGGTGTTCGGTATCGATGACGAGTACCGCAAGATCTACCGCGAAGACCTGATCCGCCAGAAAAGCCTGAGCACCTTCAGTTACACCAACCCGGTTTACGGCCGCGAAGTCGCCGGCACCACCGTCAGCCCGGCCGACAGCGCGCAGACCGATAAACTGCGCAGCGATTCGGTGTTTGTGCAGGACTCGATCCACCTCACCGACCAGTGGATCCTGGTGGCTGGCGCACGCTTCCAGGAGTACGACCAGTACGCCGGCAAAGGCGTGCCGTTCCGGGCCAACACCGACAGCAACGGGCAGAAATGGGTACCGCGCGCCGGCCTGGTCTATCGCTACACCGATGCGTTGTCGTTTTACGGCAGCTACACCGAATCGTTCAAACCCAACTCGACCATCGCCCCGCTGAGTGGCAGCAGTACCGTGCTCGACGGCAGCATCGCCCCGGAAGAGGCCAAGTCCTGGGAAGTGGGGGCCAAGCTCGATATCCCTGGCCGCGTGACCGGTAACGTCGCGCTGTTCGACATCAGGAAGCGCAACGTGCTGGTGGCCAACTCCGAAGGCCCGGTGACGCTCTACAGCGCGGCCGGTGAGGTGCGTTCCCGTGGCCTGGAAGTGGATTTGACCGGCCAGCTGAGCGACCGCTGGAGCATGATCGGCAGCTATGCCTACACCGATGCCGAGGTCACTGAAGACCCGATCTACAAAGGCAAAAAACTGCAGAACGTCGCCAAAAACAGCGGCTCGCTGTCGGCGGTCTACGACTTCGGCACCCTCGTCGGCGGTGACCAGCTGCGGGTGGGCGCGGGTGCGCGGTACGTGGGGGAGCGGGCGGGTAACGCGGTGAACGATTTCGACCTGCCGAGCTACACCGTGGCCGATGCATTCGCCAGCTACGAGACCCGGGTTGAAGGGCAGAAGGTCAAGTTTCAGCTGAATGTGAAGAACCTGTTCGACCGTACTTACTACACCTCGGCGGCGAGCCGGTTTTTTGTGTCGATGGGGGATTCGCGGCAGGTGACGCTGTCCAGCACCTTGGAATTCTGATCCGAGACCGCGTCATCGTTCATCGCGGGCAAGCCCGCTCCCACAGGATTTGGGTCGAGCCTGATTTTCGCGGACGTGCCCCGCACACAGGGATTGGGTTGGGCCCGATTTTGGCGGTCGACACGATTCCTGTGGGAGCGGGCTTGCCCGCGATGGCGGCCTCACAGTCACCGAAGACCTCCCACAGTCGCCCGAGTTGTTTGGAAGAAATGCGACCCACTGTGGGAGCGAGCTTGGTCTGGGCGGCATTCCGACGATGGCGGCCTGACAGGCGCCGAAAATCTCGGGCCTAGCGCAAGAATGCCTGCCGATACTCCCCAGGCGTCCCCCCCAGCGCCTGACGAAACCGGTTGGTAAAGTGACTGGCACTGGCAAACCCGCACGCCAAGGCAATCTCCCCCAACGGCTGCAGCGTCGTGCGCAATAGGTCCCGCGCCCGGCTCAAGCGCCGCGCCAGCACATACTGATGCGGCGGCAAGCCAAAGCTCTCCCGAAACATCCGCGCAAAGTGATACTCCGACAGCGCACACAACCCCGCCAATTGCCCCAGGCTGATGGCTTCGGCCAACTGGCTGTCGACGAACTCGACCAACTGCCGCCGCTGATGCGCCGCCAATCCACCCTTGAGCCGCAAGCCCTCGCGCATTCCGACCTGGCCGAGCAGCACGTGACTGAGCATTTCATGCGCCAGGCTGCTGGTGAGCAGGCGTTCGCCGGGCTCCTGCCAATTGAGCGTGATCAACTGCCGAAAGCGTCGGGCTTGCTGCGGGTCATCGAGGAAGGTGCTTTCACGTAATTGAAGTTCGCGCGGTTCCCGGTCCAGCAGCGTGACGCAGCCGAGGGCAAACTGTTCGGGGCTGAAATAAACATGGGCGAGGCGAATGTCGCCGTTGATCACCCAGGCTGATCGGTGGTCGGCCGGCAGGATGCACAGCTTGTCCGGGCCGCCCTTGGTGCCGGGCCGGTCGCGGCGAAAAGTGCCGGTGCCGCCGGCGATGTAGCAGGACAATGTGTGGTGGCTCGGGGCTTCGTAATCCTGGGCGTCGTGATGGTTGCTCCACAAGGCTGCAGCCATACCGTCACCGAGCTCGGCGCTGTGCTCGAGGCGAGCATTGGGCGAGCGGTTGAGGGCTTGAAACACTTGCAGGCTTTCCAGTGCGGGCATGATCGGTTCTCTCCAACGCCTTGCATCCTACTCCGTAGACGTTGGCCTGCCAGCCCGGCGGCCGACAAAAGCGCAAGTTTATGCAAGTGCGCCAAGGCTTGGAGCGGGACACTGAGCACCTGACCAGACAATGTCCTGTGGCGAGGGAGCTTGCTCCCGCTTGAGTGCGCAGCACTCACAAAACGGTCCGCTGCGCAGCCCAACGTCGGATCGCCGCCCGGAACCAAGCTCGCTCACCACAGAAGCGAACAGCGTTGCCCCATCCCGGAGTCTTTGCCATGAACCTTTCGTTGTACTTGCTGACCGTGCTGATCTGGGGCACCACCTGGATTGCCCTGAAATGGCAACTGGGTGTGGTGGCCATCCCCGTGTCGATTGTCTATCGCTTCGGCCTCGCCGCGCTGATGCTGTTCGTGATGTTGCTGCTCAGCCGCAAGCTGCAAGTGATGAACCGTCGCGGGCATCTGATCTGCGTGGCGCAGGGGCTGTGCCTGTTCTGCATCAATTTCATGTGCTTCCTCACCGCCAGCCAGTGGATCCCCAGCGGCCTGGTGGCGGTGGTGTTTTCCACCGCCACGCTGTGGAACGCCTTCAATGCGCGGGTGTTCTTCGGCCAGAAAATCGCGCGCAATGTGCTGATGGGCGGTGCGCTCGGATTGCTCGGGCTCGGCCTGTTGTTCTGGCCCGAACTCGCCGGTCATACCGCCAGCCCGGAAACCTTGCTCGGGCTGGGGCTGGCCCTGCTCGGCACCCTGTGCTTTTCGGCCGGCAACATGCTGTCGAGCCTGCAGCAGAAGGCCGGCCTCAAGCCACTGACCACCAACGCCTGGGGCATGGCCTATGGTGCGGCGATGCTCGCAGCCTGGTGCCTGGTCAAAGGCATTCCGTTCGACATGGAGTGGAATGCCCGCTACATCGGCTCGTTGATGTATCTGGTGATCCCCGGTTCAGTCATCGGGTTTACTGCCTACCTGACGCTGGTCGGGCGCATGGGGCCGGAGCGGGCCGCCTATTGCACGGTGTTGTTCCCGGTGGTGGCGCTCAACGTGTCGGCCTTTGTCGAGGGTTATCAGTGGACTGCCCCGGCGCTGGCAGGCCTGGTGATGGTCATGCTGGGTAATGTGCTGGTGTTTCGCAAACCCGGCGCCGGGATCAAACCGGTGGCGGGCAAGTTGGCATGAACGGGTTGTTCATTTGTCGTACGCCAGTACCAGGTATATCAGCGCGAAGAACATGTATTCAATATTACTTCGTGCCCAGTAAAAGGCATTGTGCTGAGCGGAATACTCCATGTCGAACCATTCATTCAGTACGACGACGTACAGGACGTAGTAAACAAAAATAGCGGTGGTCAAACCGACTATGGCGAACTTCTTGGCCTCGTGAAAATCGTTGCGTGACTTATTGAGATTGCGAAATAGCTGAAAAGCCCCGTACAGGCAACTGAAGGTGTAGATGATCTCGAGCGTGATGATCGCCCAGTAAAACCGGTGGTGGAACAGGCTCGAGGTGACCGCCCGGTAGCGTCGGGAATCGTTACCTTCGGTATGGCTCATACTGATGATTCGCCCGATATACTCGGTGTATGCCGTGTAATCGGTAAAGTTATTGATCAGGGTGGCTATGCCGAAGAGTGTCGCCATCAAGACAATCACTACTTTGCTCCGCCTGATTGCGCAGACGGTGGTGAGTTGATTCATCTAAGTGTTCTCCAAAATCCGTTTGGTACTGCCTCCAGGTTTTTTGAAGTTTATAACGTTTGTGAATAAGCCCGACGAGCAACTGAGTTGCAAGTTATGTCATTCAGGGTGAATCAGGCTAAGTAGCGCAGTAAAGGATGGGTGTTATCGGTTGCCGACTATCGATGCAGCCGCCAGGGCCACGGCACGTCCACCGGACGTGCCGTGGGTCACTCAGCGCTGCCAGACCTGTGGGTTGACCAGGTCCTGCGGTCGCTCACCCAGCAGGGCGCTGCGCAGATTGCTCAAGGCCCGATTGGCCATCGCTTCGCGGGTTTCATGGGTCGCCGAGCCGACGTGCGGCAATGTGACAGCGTTTTTCAACTGGAACAGCGGCGATTCGGCCAGCGGTTCTTTCTCATAGACATCCAGCCCGGCGCCGCGAATACGGTTGTTCTGCAGAGCTTCGATCAAGGCCGGCTCGTCGACGACCGGACCGCGAGCGATGTTCACCAGAATGGCGCTCGGTTTCATCAGCGCCAGTTCGCGGTGGCTGATCAGGTGTCGGGTCTTTTCGCTGAGCGGCACCACCAGGCAGACGAAGTCGGCTTCGGCCAGCAATTGGTCCAGGCTGCGCAACTGTGCGCCAAGTTCGTGTTCCAGTTCGGTCTTGCGGCTGTTACCGCTGTAGATGATCGGCATGTTGAAGCCCAGGCGCCCGCGACGGGCAATGGCGGCGCCAATGTTGCCCATGCCGACGATGCCCAGGGTCTTGCCGTGTACATCGCAGCCAAACAACGGCGCGCCGACGGTGGCTTGCCATTGGCCAGCCTTGGTCCAGGCGTCCAGTTCCGCAACGCGCCGGGCACTGCTCATGAGCAAGGCGAAGGCCAGGTCGGCGGTGCTTTCGGTGAGGACGTCGGGGGTATTGGTGAGCATGATCCCGCGTTCATTGAAGTAGCCGACGTCGTAGTTGTCGTAGCCGACCGAGACGCTGGACACGACTTCCAGTTTGGCGGCGTTTTCCAGCTGCGCGCGACCGAGTTTGCGACCGACACCGATCAGGCCGTGGGCGTGGGGCAGGGCTTCGTTGAACTGGGCGTTGATGTCGCCGTTTTTCGGATTGGGCACGATGACGTCGAAGTCTTGCTTGAGGCGTTCGATCATCTCGGGGGTGACGCGGCTGAAGGCGAGGACGGTCTTTTTCATGGGAGGAGGGCTCGTCGGGCTTGGGTGAATGCCAAGCACGCTAACATTCTTCCCGGAGGTTGTGCGAGTACCTGAATGCGTCGGATGTACGCAGTCCCCTGTAGGAGCTGGCTTGCCAGCGAAAGCGGTGTGTCAGGTACACCGTGTTGCAGCGATCGCCAGCTAGCCGGCTCCTACAGGGCAGGCGCGGATTTTTAATCCTGCGGATCGACGTTATCCAGAGCCCGATTCACGGCCAGTTCGCCCAGCATGATGACCTGCTGGATGCCCAGCATGGTGTTGCGATGCGGGCCTTCGAGAAATCCGGCGAGGTCACTGGCCATGACACTGGCCGAGGCGAGGGATTCGCTGGCGTGGACGAGCAGGGTTTCGGTTTTGATGTTGGGGGCGACGACGAATAGATGGCTGGGGGTGTGGGGCGGGATGGAGGCTTTGAAGGTGAGTGGTTTTGGTGAGGAAATGCAGTCAGCTTCAGGGGGGTTAGGGGTTGGTTTGAACATGAGGGCGTATCTCTATGGTCTGTATGTCAGGACCGCCACCTTTCGTTTTCCAGACGATAGGGTGGCAGCTGTGCGCGGACTGGAAAAACCGGACCACGGACCAAAGCCGGCAGACCCGAAGGTCTCCCGCGCACAGCCGCCATAACATTGCGAGCATAAAAAAGCGCCGCAGTATGCCATGAGCTGTGGTAGTGGTCAGGTTTTCCAGGCCTGATCGCTGATTCGTCAGCGACCCCCAAAGCCTACCTATTTCGCTTCCCACACGACAACCGACAGAACGTGTGGGAAACATCCTAGGACACCACACCCTTTGTAGGAGCTGGCTTGCCAGCGAAGGCGGTGTGTCATTCAGCTCAAATATTGACTGACACACCGCCTTCGCGAGCAAGCTCGCTCCTACAGTAATCGGTGTCGGCAGGCCAATAGTCGGTGGTCAATTCGCCAACCGAACCCCGCCCAGACTGCCACTCAACTCATACGCCGCCAGTTCCGCCTGATGCGCCGCCAATATCTCCGGCAGCGAACCGCGCAAGTATTCGACCCAGGTCTTGATCTTCGCATCCAGGTACTGTCGCGACGGGTAGATCGCGTACAGGTTCAATTCCTGGGAGCGGTAGTTCGGCATCACCCGCACCAGCGTGCCATTGCGCAGGGCTTCGATGGCCGCATACACCGGCAACACGCCAACCCCCATGCCGCTGATGATCGCGGTGGTCATCGCGTCGGCGGAGTTCACCAGGAACGGTGAGCTGTTGATGGTGACCATTTCCTGGCCATCCGGGCCGTCGAAGGTCCATTTTTCCAGGGGGATCACCGGGCTTACCAGGCGCAGACAGGCGTGATTGAGCAGGTCGCTGGGTTTATGGGCGCAGCCGTTGGCTTTTACATAGGCCGGCGAGGCGCAAACGATGCTGTAGGTGATGCCCAGGCGCTGGGAGACGAAGCCCGAATCCGGCAGTTCGCTGGCAAGGACGATGGACACGTCGTAGCCCTCGTCCAGCAGGTCCGGTACGCGGTTGGCCAAGGTCAGGTCGAAGGTGACGTCGGGGTGGGTCCTGCGGTAGCGGGCGATGGCGTCGATCACGAAGTGCTGACCGATGCCGGTCATGGTGTGCACCTTGAGTTGCCCGGCCGGGCGCGCGTGGGCGTCGCTGGCTTCGGCTTCGGCTTCTTCGACATAGGCCAGGATCTGCTCGCAGCGCAACAGGTAGCGCTTGCCGGCCTCGGTCAGGGCGATGCGGCGGGTGGTGCGGTTGAGCAGGCGGGTTTGCAGGTGGGCTTCCAGGTTGGAGACCGCGCGCGAGACGTTGGCCGTGGTGGTGTCGAGTTGCACGGCGGCGGCGGTGAAGCTGCCGGCCTCGGCCACGTAACTGAAGGCGCGCATGTTTTGCAAGGTGTCCATGGGGTGCTCTCTGGGCGAATGGCAAATTGTGACACGAAGTTGCCGATTTTTTACAGGCGACTAAAGGTGGACCAAGGGATTATCGCGTTAACGGTAACAAAGATTCACAGGAATCCCAGCTTATCGCCCTACCAGCCGCCCCCTAGAATTGCGCCCCTGTAGGAGCCGGCTTGCTGGCGATGGCATCACCGCGGTCTTTCAGATACACCGCGGTGATGCCATCGCCAGCAACCGGCTCCTACAGCCCTACCGGGGACATTTCTCTACCTCAGGAATTTTCAGCAGTGCCGCGTCGCATCAACAGAGCGCTAAAGACGCTCAGTGTTTTGGTTTTAACCCTGGCAATCAACGGCTGCATCGGCACCGCAGGCATTGCCCCACAGGGCAAGGCACTGGAGGCCGATTCACTGGCCACCGACGAAGCCATCCAAAGCGCTGCGCAGGACGCTCACTGGCCCGCCGCGCAATGGTGGCAGGCGTATGGCGACCCGCAACTGAACCGCTGGATCGACCTCGCCGTGCAAGGCAGCCCGAGCATCGCCATGGCTGCCGCCCGGGTGCGTCAGGCCAGATCCATGGCGGGCATCGCGCAATCCGCCGAGTCACTGCAGATCAATGCCGAGTCCACGCTCAAGCGCCACAACTGGCCCACCGATCAGTTTTACGGCCCCGGCGATCTGGCCAACACCACCACCTGGGACAACAATGCGGCGCTGGGCTTCAGCTACGCCCTCGACCTCTGGGGCCGCGAAAGCAACAGCACCGAACGTGCCGTGGACCTGGCCCACATGAGCGCCGTCGAAGCACGCTTGGCCCAGCTCGAATTGCAGAACAACGTGGTGCGCGCCTACATCGAACTCTCGTTGCACTACGCGCAACGGGACATCGTCGCCGCGACCCTGACGCAGCAACAGCAAATCCTCGACCTGGCGCAAAAGCGCCTCGACGGCGGAATCGGCACGCATTTCGAAGTCAGCCAGGCCGAGACGCCCTTGCCCGAAACCCATCGGCAGATCGATGCGCTGGACGAGGAGATCGCGCTGAGTCGCAACCAGCTCGCCGCGCTGGCCGGCAAGGGGCCGGGCGAGGGCGCGCAGCTGCAACGGCCGACGTTGTCGTTGGGCGCGGCGCTGAAATTGCCGTCGTCGCTGCCGGCGCAACTGCTCGGTCAACGCCCGGACGTGGTCGCCAGCCGCTGGCAAGTGGCGGCGCTGGCGCGGGGAATCGATGTCGCCCACGCGGGCTTCTATCCCAACGTCGATCTGGTCGGCAGCCTCGGCTACATGGCCACCGGCGGCGGTGCGCTGGAGTTTTTGACCGGCAAGAAACTCAACTACAACGTCGGCCCGGCGATCTCGTTGCCGATCTTCGACGGCGGTCGCTTGCGTTCGGAGCTGGGCGAGGCCTCGGCCGGTTATGACATGGCCGTGGCCAGGTACAACCAGACGCTGGTCAATGCGCTGAAGAACATCTCCGACCAGTTGATCCGTCGCGAGTCCATGGACAAGCAGCAAGCCTTCGCCGCCGAGTCCGTCGCCACCGCGCAGAAGACCTACGACATCGCGATGATCGCCTACCAGCGCGGGCTCACCGACTACCTCAACGTGCTCAACGCCCAGACCCTGTTGTTCAAGCAGCAGCAAGTGCAGCAACAGGTGCAGGCGGCGCGGCTCAGTGCTCACGCTGAACTGGTGACGGCATTGGGCGGCGGACTGGGTGCGGGCGACGACGTGCCAAAACCCAGCCAGACCGCTGCACCGAAACCCCCGCCTACGTTGACGAGCATCCTGAATTGAACAAGGACCCTGTGGGAGCGGGCTTGCCCGCGAAGGCGGTGTGTCAGTCGTCATTTTATTGCCTGACCCACCGCTATCGCGGGCAACCCCGCTCCCACAGGTCCTGTGTTTTAACTGAATATCATTGAGCAGGAATTCATGACTCCCTTGCCCGCACCTTTGCGCTGGCTGTATTCCCTGGAATGGCGCCGGGGTTTTTTCGACTGGGCACGCAGCGACGGCGTGACCTGGGTCTACATTTTCAAAGTGCTGTTCGCTGCGTTCCTGACCTTGTGGCTGGCGATGCGCCTGGAATTGCCGCAACCGCGCACGGCGATGATCACCGTGTTCATCGTCATGCAGCCGCAAAGCGGCCAGGTGTTCGCCAAGAGTTTCTATCGCTTCCTCGGCACCCTGGCCGGGTCGGCGGTGATGGTTGCGCTGATTGCCTTGTTCGCGCAGAACACCGAACTGTTCCTCGGCTCGCTGGCGATCTGGGTGGGCATTTGCTCGGCCGGCGCGGCGCGTTATCGCAACTTTCGCGCCTATGGTTTTGTGCTCGCCGGGTACACCGCCGCGATGGTCGGCTTGCCTGCACTGGCTCACCCGGACGGCGCATTCATGGCCGCGGTGTGGCGTGTGCTGGAAATCTCTTTGGGGATTCTTTGCGCCACCGTGGTCAGCGCCGCGATCCTGCCGCAAACCGCCAGCGCCGCGATGCGCAACGCCCTGTATCAGCGCTTCGGCGTATTCGCGTTGTTTGTCACCGATGGCTTGCGCGGCCGCAGCAAACGCGATGCGTTCGAAGCGAGCAACGTGCGCTTTATCGCTGAAGCCGTGGGGCTGGAAGGCTTGCGCAGCGTCACGGTGTTCGAAGACCCGCACATGCGCCGGCGCAACGGTCGGCTCAGTCGCTTGAACAGCGAGTTCATGGGCATCACCACGCGGTTCAACGCCTTGCACCAATTGCTCGAACGCTTGCGCAGCCATGGCACTGATCACGTGGTCGCGGCGATCAAGCCGGGCCTGCAGGACCTCGCCGAATTGCTCGACGGTTTCAGCGCTCGCGCCCTGACCAGTCCCGACGCTGCACGGCTGACAGCTGCATTGACGCGTTACAAGGCCAACTTGCCGGCGACAGTCCGCCACCTGCGGGCGACGTTTCAAGCGAGCGATCCGAGCGACGCCGAACAGCTGGATTTCCACACCGCCTACGAATTGCTTTATCGCTTCGTCGACGACTTGCACAGTTATGCACAGACCCATGCCTCCCTGGCCGATCACAGCCACGAGCGGGAACGCTGGGACGAGCCGTTCACCCCGCAAACCAACTGGCTGGCATCAGCCGCCTCGGGAATTCGTGCCGCGTTCATTCTGCTGGCGCTGGGCAGCTATTGGGTCGCCACGGCATGGCCGAGCGGGGCGACCATGACCCTGATTGCCGCTGCCACCGTGGGCCTTTCAGCCGCAACGCCGAACCCCAAACGCATGGCGTTCCAGATGGCCTGCGGCACCCTGCTCGGGGCGTTGATCGGCTTCGTCGAGATGTTTTTCATCTTCCCCTGGATCGATGGTTTTCCATTGCTCTGCGTGATGCTCGCGCCGGTGATCGTGCTCGGCTCGTTCCTCAGCTCACGCCCGCAATACGCCGGCGTCGGCCTCGGCTTGCTGATTTTCTTCAGCACCGGTTCGGTGCCGGACAACCTCACTGTCTACAACCCCTACGCCTTCATCAACGATTACATCGCCATGGTGTTCGGCATGCTGGTGTGCGCGGCGGCCGGGGCGATCATCCTGCCGCCCAACAGCCGCTGGTTATGGCGTCGGCTGGAGCAGGACTTGCGTGGTCAGGTGGTCTACGCCATCAGCGGCAAACTCAAAGGCCTGGCGTCGAGTTTCGAAAGCCGTACCCGGGATTTGCTGCACCAGGCCTACGGCCTCGCCGCGGGCCAGCCGCAGGTGCAGCGGGACCTGCTGCGCTGGATGTTCGTGGTGCTGGAAGTCGGCCACGCGATCATCGAGTTGCGCAAGGAACAGGCGATCCTGCCGGTGCATCCGGCCTACGCCGAATCGCAGCCGTGGCGCCAGGCGATCCGGGTGATGGGCCGCTCGCTGGTGCGGCTGTTCCTGCAGCCGAGCCAGAGCAATCTGCAGCGTGGGTTGATCGCCGTGGATCACGCCATCAGTCGCGTGCAAGCCACCGATGAACCCTTCGCCCCGCACTTCGACACCTCGGCATTGCGCCGGGTGAAGAGCTACCTGCACTTCATCCGCACCTCGTTGCTCGATCCGCAATCACCGCTCGCCGCGTACGTGAACACCCCGCCCCAAGGACTTGAACATGCCTCGTGAAATCGCCTTCCACGGCGTGTACATGCCGACCATGACGCTGATGTTTTTCATCGCCGCGGCGCTGGCCTGGGCACTGGACCGATTTCTGTCCGGGTTCGACCTGTACCGCTTCTTCTGGCACCCGGCATTGCTGCGCCTGAGTCTGTTTACCTGTCTGTTCGGCGCCCTGGCGCTGACTGTCTACCGTTGACTCTGTATCACTGACTCTCTATCTCTGAAGAAGGCCCTGATGAAAAAGCTTTTCAGCCTGCTCGCCACCCTGCTGGTACTGGCCCTCGCGCTATGGATCGGACGGACCCTGTGGGCGCATTACATGGACACGCCGTGGACCCGCGATGGCCGGGTGCGCGCGGATATCATCAACGTCGCTGCCGACGTCACCGGGGAAGTGGTGGACGTGCCGGTGCGCGATAACCAATTGGTGAAAAAGGGTGATCTGCTGATGCGCATCGACCCCGAACACTACCGCATAGCAGTCAAACAGGCGCAGTCCCTGGTCGCCTCGCGCAAGTCGACATGGGAGATGCGCAAGGTCAACGCCCATCGCCGCGCCGACATGGACAACCTGGTGATCTCCAGGGAAAACCGCGACGACGCCAGCAACATCGCCGACTCGGCCCTGGCCGATTACCAGCATGCCCAGGCCCAACTCGAAGCCGCCCAACTGAACCTCAAACGCACCGAAGTGCGGTCAGCGGTGGACGGCTACGTGACCAACCTCAACGTGCATCGCGGCGACTACGCGCGCATCGGCGAAGCGAAAATGGCCGTGGTCGATATGAACTCGTTCTGGGTTTACGGCTTCTTCGAAGAAACCAAACTGCCTCACGTGCGGGTGGGCGATAAGGCCGATATGCAGTTGATGAGCGGTGAAGTGCTCAAGGGGCATGTGGAAAGCATTTCTCGCGGGATCTATGACCGGGATAACCCTGAAAGCCGTGAATTGATCGCGGATGTGAACCCGACCTTCAACTGGGTGCGCCTGGCGCAGCGAGTGCCGGTGCGGATTCACATCGACGAAGTGCCGGAGGGGGTGCTGTTGGCGGCGGGGATTACCTGCACCGTGGTGGTGAAACAAGGTGATGGTGCATAACCGGTAGACCGAGTCGCGCCCATCGCGGGCAAGCCCGCTCCCACAGGGATCTTTGGTGTTAATGCTATCTGTGCCATCCAGCAGACCTTGTGGGAGCGGGCTTGCCCGCGATGGGGTCGACTCGGTCTCAGAGTTGCCCCCTCAACCCGAACCGCTTCATCAACCCCGCCTCCAACAACCCCTTGGGCAACAACCCCGCCAACAACGGCAACGCCCGGCTGCCATTGCCCAGGCGCACCAGCCTTGGCGGTTTGCCCTGTTGTACCGCCTTGAGCAAACCGGCGGCAAATTCAGCGGCCGGGGTCGGGTTGTCCTGGGACGCCTTGGCCCGCGCCCGAATGCCTTCACGCAGTGGCCACCACGGCGATTGTTCGCTGATCAACTGCTCCGCCTCATGCCCGGCATTCCTGGCGAAACTGGAGGCGATAGCCCCCGGCTGCACTTCCATGACGCGAATACCGAAGGGCGCCAGTTCCATGCGTAATGCATCGCTCAAGGCATGCACCGCCGCTTTCGAGGCGCAGTAGGCGCCGGCGAACGGCGTGACCAACACCCCGGACACACTGCCGATGTTCACCACCAGACCCTTGGCCCGGCGCAACGCCGGGAACAGGGCCCGGGTCACGCCAACGATGGCGAACACATTGGTTTCGAACTGGCGCTGCATGGCTGGCACACCCCCATCGAGCAGCGGGCCCATCGCGCCATAACCGGCGTTGTTGATCAGCACGTCGAGACCGCCCTGTTGCTGGTCGATTCGCTTGCTCAACTGCTCGAGTGCCACGCCATCGTTGACGTCCAGTTGTACGGCGGTGAACCCGGCAGCCGCCAGCGTCGCTACGTCTTCGGTCCTGCGGGCGCTGGCCCAGACGTCGTAACCGGCATTTTTAAAGGTGTCGGCCAGGGCGCGGCCAATGCCGCTGGAACAACCGGTAATCAACGCAACGGGCATGGCGCGGTCCTTGTGCAATGGAAAGGTGTGGTGTGTTGGCGCGAGCGGTGCGGCGATCCGACCTCGCGATGAACGATAACGCGGTCAGTCAGAAAAACTACCCTGCAAGCGCTCGGCGCGAAACTCCAGGGTTTGCGGGCGATAACCGGGGCGCAACGGCGGTATCGGTAAACAGTCGTCCCAGTTCGCACCCGGCTGCAGTTCGCCCGGGCCGCGATAGCGGGGCGCGGCGTATTGATTGTCGGCCAGGTTCACCGTATCGCCCGGTGCGTACGCCGCGACACGCCAGCGCAACTCGGTCAGCGGCACGTCGTTGCCATTGTTCATGGTCAATTTCAGCGGACGATCCGCCGGGCAGTGTTCAGGCGCATAGGTGATGCGCAGCTCCAGGCGCGCCAGTTGCTTGACCTCGCGGTTGTCCATCCAGATCACCCAGGTGGCTACCACGCCCAATCCGATGGCAGCGGCTACAGAGACAGGCAAGGCCTTGGCTGGATAGCGCAGCAACAGGATCAGCCAGGTGATGACCAGCAGGACGCCGATGAACATGACGCGAAACCTCGGGGATAGAGAGGGTCATCGTACCTAAGCGTAGGGGGGATTGGCGATGGGAATGATTTCGGCGGTGGGTTATCTGGCCTCTTCGCGAGCAAGTTCGCTCTCACAGGGATTTGCGTCGATCATAAATCATGTGGCAACACCCATCCCCTGTGGGAGCGAGCTTGCTCGCGAAGGGGCCAGCCGGGGCAATAAAAAAACAGGCGAAAAAAAGCCCCCATCCAACCCACTGCGGACGCAGTGAGTAGCATGGGGGCTTTTGTATTACCGAACGTTTACTGCGCGATGGTTTTCACCGACACGCCACGCTCAATCGGGTTGGAGCGACCATAGATATCTTCAAACCGCTCGATATCGTCTTCGCCCAGGTAGCTGCCCGATTGCACTTCGATGATCTCGAGTGAAATCTTGCCCGGATTGCGCAAACGGTGGACCGAAGCGATCGGAATATAGGTCGACTGGTTTTCCGTCAGCAGAAACACGTTTTCGTCGCAGGTCACTTCGGCGGTGCCGCTGACCACGATCCAGTGTTCGGCGCGGTGGTGGTGCATTTGCAGCGACAGGCAGGCGCCCGGCTTGACCGAGATGCGCTTGACCTGGAAGCGGCCGCCCATGTCCACCGAGTCGTAGGAGCCCCACGGACGATAGACTTCGCAGTGGGTCTGGGTTTCGCTGCGGCCTTGCGCGTTGAGGGTGTTGACCATCTGTTTCACGCCTTGGACCTTGTCCTTGTGGGCGATCATCATGGCGTCCTTGGTTTCGACGACCACGATGTTTTCCAGGCCGATCACCGACACCAGCTTGCCATTGCCGTGGATCATGCAGTTCTTGCTGTCCTGGATGACCACGTCGCCTTTGGTGACGTTGCCGTTGGCATCTTTCTTGTTCACTTCCCACAACGACGACCAGCAGCCGACATCGCTCCAGCCCGCAGTCAGTGGCACGACGCAGGCGCGCTGGGTTTTTTCCATGACCGAATAGTCGATGGAGTTGTCCGGGCAGCAGGCGAAGGTCGCGGAATCGATGTCGACGGTGTCGGCATCCTGTTCGCTGCGTTCCAGGGTCAGGACGCAGGTGTCGTAGATGTCCGGATCGTGTTTTTTCAGCTCTTCGAGGAAGCGGCTGGCGCGGAACAGGAACATGCCGCTGTTCCAGAAGTAACCGCCGGACTGGACGAACTCGGTGGCGCGTTTGACGTCCGGTTTTTCGACGAACTGCGACACACGGCTGACGCCTTCGGGCAGCAGCGAGTCGTTGGTCGACTTGATGTAGCCGTAGCCGGTTTCCGGTTTGGTGGCCGGTACGCCGAACAGCACCATTTCGCCGTTTTCGGCAGCGACGGTGGCCAGGGCCAGGGCGCGTTGCAGGGCTTTCTGGTCTTCGAGGACGTGGTCGGCCGGCAGGACCAGCATCAATTCATCGCGACCTTCATTGACCAGCATCATCGCGGTCAGGGCCACCGCCGGCGCAGTGTTGCGACCGAAAGGCTCCATCAGGATGCGCTGGGTGTCCAGGTTACGGGCCAGCAACTGCTCGTTGACGATAAAGCGATGGTCCTTGTTGCAGACCACGATCGGGGTGTCCATGCCTTCGAACACCAGGCGTTCCAGGGTTTGTTGGAACAGCGTGTGTTCGCCGGTCAGGGCGAGGAATTGCTTGGGGAATTGCTTACGCGAAAGCGGCCAAAGACGTGAGCCGCTACCACCTGACAAAATCACCGGAATCATGTTGTTACTCCTTGAAAATCGTTTGGGTCAGAGCTACTGCGTTCTGTCGTTTCACTCTTTTTCTTGTTTCGTGTCCTGATTGACGCCTCGATCCTTGTGGGAGCTGGCTTGCCTGCGATGGCATCAACTCGGTGCATCTGTAGCACCGAGTCGCCTGCATCGCGGGCAAGCCCGGCTCCCACAGGAAAATGGGTCAACCGGGCAAATGTTTTAGCGCGTCGAAACCGGGCGTTTTACCCACACTGGCGACAGGCTGCTGCCGTTGCCGGTGACGTACAGCACGGCGGCTTCACCGCGTTCCAGGGCAACCGGTTTCACGTCGCCGACTTTCTTGTCGCCATCGTATAGCGCCAGGCTGACTTTGACCGGGTTGATTTCACGCTCGCCACGGCCCTTGGCGGCCACGTTCGGCACCACTTCGGTCTTGCCGTCGGCGGTTTTCAGGGTCAGGGCCTTGTCGCTCAGGTTCTGTACGCGAACCAGGGATTTCTGCTTGTTCTTGAACGGCGGCTCTTCGATCAGTTGCGGCGCGCCGCTGGCGTTGTTGACCAGGGTGTAATAGTGGTCACCGGCCAGTTTCACCGGCAGGGACTGGCTGCCGACCTTGGCGCTGTAGTCGCCACCGGGCATGAAGCTGAAGTCAGTGCTGGACAGCGGCGCGACTTCGGCCAGGTTGGTGCTGCCGACGGTGGCGCTGACTTCAGCGTTGCCGGCGTTGTAGACACGCACGAAGCTCGAGCCTTTTGGAGCGGTCGGGCCGTAGAGCGCGGCGTCACCGGCGAAAGCCTGCATGGACAGGACGCTCATGCCAGCGACAAGAGCCAAAGTCTTAGCGAGACGGCGAGGAGTAGTAGTGAAAGTCATGGTGTACCTCTCTTTCAGTTTTGCGCCCGGTCGGGCGTCTCGGATTTAGTGTTTGCGGCTACGTTTTGTTGGCGAACGCCAGCTTCTTTGAGCTCTGCGACCCACTGCGGGTCGGCGTCACCGATTTCGTTGTTCACAGGCAGATAACGTTCAGGAAACTCCCAGATCAGCACCTGTGGCGGGCTGTTCTTGAAAGCATCGCTTTGCAGATAGCTGAGCATTGGCAGAATCGGGCCGTGGCCGTCTTCGGCGTAATTGACCACGTCGCTCTTCAGCGCTTCTTTGAGCGCACCGACGAAGTTCCAGTTAGGGTTGGCGCTGTAGCTGGTGCCGATCAGGGCCACCGGTACTTCGGTGTTGGCGAACAGGGCGTCATCACCGCCAGCCTGATCATCAGCCACCACGGTGTTGCGCTTCTGCAAGGGCTCGGTGGCCGGCATCAGGTTTTCGAACAGCGGATCCAGCGGCAGGAACAGACGCAGGTCGCCCTTGTGCGTGACCTTCTCCGCAGGTTCGGTCACGAAGCGTTGCGGCTCACCGCTCAGCGGCGTCTTGTCGGCAATGGTTTTGGCCAGGGTCTGGGCAGCGATTTGCGCGCCTTCCGGAGTCCAGTGGGTGTCGGTGCGCAGGAATACTTGCTGACCGTCCAGCTTGCCCTTCAACAACGGGCCGAGCAGGTCGGGGGCAATTACCTTGTTGGCCGCGACACGGGCATGGAAATCCTGATAGAGGTTGGCGTGGATGCTCGAAGGCTTCACGTCACCCAGGTGCTCCGGGTACAGGCGAGTCTTGGCCGGCACGATCGCCATCACCAGTTTCACGCCTTTCTCTTTCAGGGTCTGGCGCACGCCTTCGACCAGTGCGTAGTTGCCTTGCAGATTCAGCTCTTCGTTGACGATCGGGTTGAATTCCTCATCGCTGTACAACCACTGGTCGCGACCGAGCACGACGCCCGGACGACCTTCGTTGAACAGTTTGAAATCCAGCGCGGCCCAGAGGTTGGTGCCCAGGCGCTTGATCGGAAACTCTTCGTCGTAATGGGTCTCCACGGCTTTGGACCAGCGGCCGTTGAGCACCGTCGCCTCGGCGTTGGTGCTGAAGCCCAGGAAGCTGCGCGTGGACCACACGCCCAGGGCCAACAGCGTCAGCATGAACAGAGCGATGTAGAAGATGCGTAATGAGCGGGTCATGGTCAGATCCCTCAGAACTGGAAGTAAAGGAACGGCGAGAAGCTTTGCGCCGAGAGTTTGAGAATCGAGGCGATGAACAACAGCAGCACCAGGGCGCGCATCACATAGCGCGACCAGTCAGCGGTCCAGTAGGCCGGTTGCACGGTCGCTTCAACGCCGACGGTGTAACCCGGCTCGTGGATGCTGGCCGGGTTGTCGCCCGGTACGGCCTTGATCATTCCTGGCTGTGCAGTGGCCGGGCCATTGGCCTCGACGTTGACCGCAGGCTTGGTTTTTTCCGGTGGCAGGTTGCTGTAGAAATCCCGGATGCCGAAGAACGCCAGGGTTGCGTACGCCACCACCAGGGTCGCCACTTGCAGGCCGGTGAGGCTGGCCGCGTTGAGTTCCGACAATGACCATTCGCCGAAGCTGAACATCGCGCCGTACATACGGCCGGCGACGTGCAGGTTTTCCGAGCGGAAGATCACCCAGCCCATGACCACCAGCAGGAAGGTCAGCGCCCAGCGGATCGGGTTGATGCTGCGCGGCGAGGTGTTCAGGCCCAGGGCCTTTTCGATCGCCAGCCACATGCCGTGCCAGGCACCCCACACGATGTAGGTGATGTTCGCACCGTGCCACAGACCGCCGAGCAGCATGGTCAGGAACAGGTTGCGATAGGTCATCAGCGTGCCTTTACGGTTACCGCCGAGGGTGATGTACAGGTAGTCACGCAGCCAGGTGGAGAGGCTGATGTGCCAGCGCCGCCAGAACTCGGTGATCGACTGACTGATGTACGGCTGTTTGAAGTTTTCCATGAAGCGGAAACCCATCATCAAGCCCAGGCCGATGGCCATGTCGCTGTAGCCGGAGAAGTCGAAATACAGTTGCGCGGTGTAAGCCAGGGCGCCGAGCCAGGCATCGCCCGTGGTCGGGTTCTGCAGGGCGAAGCAATGGTCAGCCACCACCGCCAGGGTGTCGGCAATGAAGACTTTCTTGATGAAACCCTGCATGAACCGCGTGCAGCCCTCGGAGAACTTGTCGAGGGTGTGGGTGCGGTTGTTGAACTGGTCGGCCAGGTCGCGAAAACGCAACACCGGGCCGGCGATCAGGTGCGGGAAGATCGCCACGAACGCAGCAAAGTCGATCAGGTTGCGGGTCGCCGGGGTGTCGCCACGGTAGACGTCGATGATGTAGCTGATGGACTCGAAGATGTAGAACGAGATCCCGATCGGCAACAGCACGTGGGTCAGGATGAACGGCGACAGACCGACCGACGTCATCATCGCGTTGATGCTGTCGACGCCGAAGTTGGCGTACTTGAAGTAGCCGAGGATGCACAGGTCGACGCCCACGCCCAGGAGCAACCAGCGCTGTGCCGGTTTGGTCCTGACGCCTGCGGCCCCGACTTTGAGGCCGATCCAGTAGTTCCACAGCGTGACGGCTGCGAACAGCGCAAGAAAGTCCACACGCCACCAGGCATAGAACACATAGCTGGCGAGCAGCAGCAGCAGGTTGCGATAGCGTATTCCGCTCAGATAGTACATGCCGAGAAAGATCGGCAAGAACAAAAACAGGAATACATTGGACGAAAATACCATCCCGATCTCTCCGTGTTTAACCAACAGTCAGAGGCCAACGGCCCCCCCAAACCCCCCACCCAAAAACGGGGGAATATCACTCAACTCAAATCTTGCACTGACCCTGTAGGAGCGTGGCTTGCCCGCGAAGGCCGTTACGCGGTTGAACTGATGAACCGTGTCATCGTTCTTCGCGGGCAAGCCTCGCTCCTACAGGTTTTGTGTTTGCTCTAGGAACCTTTGCCTTTCTCGTAAGCAGGGTCGTAGACCTTGGTCAGGTCACCCCCGAGGCGGAAGGTCTTGAACGGCTGCATCTCGTGTTTTTTCTCCAGCACATCCGGCGAGCAGGTGTAGAGCGTGCAGAACGGTTCGAGCCAGGCGAATTTCGAGTCGACCTTGAGGTCGGTCATGTCCTGTTCCTTGCCGCTTTTTTCCTCGAACTCGTCCTGGTCTTCAACGCCGGCGAGCACGCGGTCACCCAAACGTTTCAACGCGCCGTTGTTTTCCTGACGCAAGTCCACACCGTTGACCTGGGCGAAACTGGCGATCATCGCCAGCGGCGGCAGGGCATAGTTGTGATAGGCGAGGGCGCGTTGCTTGCGCTTGAGCTCGTTGGGCAGGTAACCCTGGGCGTCGATTTGATTGGCGCCGACCTTGAATTCCTTCACCGACCAGTCGAACAGGTCGCGGCGGTTGGTGGCGATGGAGGTTGCCATCACCGACCAGGCGGACCAGTACGAGTGGTTGTTGGTTTTTTCCAGCGGCAGGTTGTCCCAATCGCTGACCACTTGATCAGCCATCTTGCTGAACCAGGCTTCGATCAGTTGCGACTCCTGCTGATGGTTCGCCAGCGGATGGGAGTCGGAGAACTTCAGGCGGACATAGGACGATGCCATGCTGCCCAGCGCCCATTTGCGCATGGACTTGCCGGTGTGGTTGAAATCCTTGGACATCAACGCATCGGCCTTGGCCCAGGCAGTCAACCAGTTCAGGGTGCATTCCAGCTGTTCCGGGCGACCGTCACGCATGTACTGCATCACGTGCTTGCTGGTGGCGCGCTCGATCTTGGTGATGTCGGCGGTGGTGTCGCGAAAGGCTTTTTCCGAGGCCTCGTTCAGGGTCGAACGGGCCTTGTCGGAACCTTCGTACTTGCTGCGAAATTGCAGCGAGCCGGTGTAGGGCGTCGGCATTGCATCACAGCCTTCGCTCTTGTCGCCGGTTTTGACTTTTTCAATCGGCGCGAAATAACCCTGGGGTGGACGCAGGGGCGCGGCGGCCTGAGTCGCCCCGGCAAACATGGCCAGGGTCAACAGGGACGGTGCGATCAATCTTTTCAAAGTTCGGGTTTGCATGCATGTCATAAGAGGTTGCCTCATTGCCCGGCTTGAGCGGTACGCTGCCCCAAGCCAGGGAACACGTTGCGTTTGCAGATCTTCGCTTCGACTTTCTGCGGCGCGGCACCTGCTTCAGGGCCCTGGACTTCGACGGCCAGCAGATTCTGCGAGCCCCAGTCTTCGTCCGTGCGCAACTCAAAGGCGAAACGCCCGTCGGTGTCGGAGGTTTCCGGTTTTTCGATCTTGATGTCCTCGTGGCGACCGTTCATGTACCAGAGGGTGGCTTGCAGGGTTTTCACCGACGGATCGGCGAAGCGGATATCAACCTGGTGGCTGCTGTTTTGCAGGTTCAGGTTCTTGCTGTTGACCATCAATTCGTTCTTGCCCGGTTTCAACGTGGTGCTGCCGGTCATCTGTGCATCCTTTCCTTCGCAACCGTTGTCCAGCAGCGCCATCATCTGGCGGTAGGTGGTTTCCTGGTCGAGGCGGTAGAGCGGCGAGAATTCCCAGATCAGAATCTTCGGCGGCTTGGTCTGGAACTCTTCGCTGCCCAGGTACTGCAGCATCGAACCTTCCAGGCCACCGCCGGGGAACGCCACGTTGAGGATGTCGGCGCCGATGGCCTCCTGGAGGAAACCGGCGAAGTTGTAGTTCTTGCCACTGTGGCTGGTGCCGACCAGGGTGATCTCCGGATTGCCGGAGTCACTGAACAGATCGCCATCGCCGGCTTCGCCTTTAGGCTCGGTGGTGAACTGATCCATGTACTGGATCGCGTAGCTGGTGCCACAGAGTTGACCGGCCATATTGTGTAATGTTCCGGTCTTGCCCATGCGACCCGACTTATGGGTCTCGAATTCACGCTTGGGAATGTCGGCGAAACCTGGAATCTGCTTGACCTTCTCGGCCACGATCTTCGCCGTGCGCTGGGCGCCGTATGGGGTCCAGTGCTGGTCGCCGCGGAAGTAGAAGTCGTGGGCCGGCAGGGTGTCGGGCAGCGATTCGTTGGTCAGTGGCGACAGGTCCGGTACCACATAGCCCATCTGCGCGAAACGGCCGAGCATGGTCTTGTAGTTCTTCAGCGCCTTGTCGAAATCGAATTGGGCTTTCTCTTCCGGGTTCAGCTTGTTGCGGTTTACCAGGCCACGAGTCGGTTGATAAACAACAACGAGCTCCACGCCTTTGCTCTTGAACGCATCGTGCAGCTCTTTCATGCGTTTGTAGCCGGCGGGGGTGGTATCGAATTCGGTGCGCAAGTCTTCCTGGGTCCGGAACAGCCAGTCACCCTGGGCCTGTACCAGCGTGGTGAAGTTCTGCTGGTAGCGCGTGGTGTAGTTCTTGGCGTCGTGGGCTTCCGGGCACAGGTTGCAGCACGGTTCGGCGCTGAAGCTGGGTGCTTTGGCTTCATCGGCCCGCGCACCGCCGCTGGCCGCGAAAATGCCGGCGGCCAGGGCCGACAGGCTGAGTAATTTGATCAAGTGTGGGCGCATAAAATTATCCTCAGTCCTGCATTTCGGTCTGGCGTTCGACAGGGTCGATCAGCACGGCTTTCTGCTGGCGCACCAGCAGGTCGAGAATTTCATCCTGGCGCTCGCCAAGAATCCCGTTGAAGCTGATGCCGCTGGATTTGGTGGGCGCGAGCATGGACACGCGATACAACTCGACGCTCAGCGGCGAGTCGATGGACAGCGGTCCGCTGCCGTTGCCGGCCAGTTCGCCACCGACGATGATCAGGGACACCTGGGCGTCGAACGGATCGAGGTCGATGTCCCGGTCGGTGTCGGTCAGGTCCTTGATGTGGCCGTAGACACCGGTCAGGCCGTTGGCCATGGCCAGGTTTTCGTACAAGCGGATGTTCACGCTGTTACGAATCCGGATGCCGTGGCGCCGGTTGCTGATCACCTTGTTGCCCCACAGCAGGTTGTTGCCACTCTCGTAGAGGGTGATGCCGTCGGTGTGGTTCTGGTAGATCTCGTTGTAGGCGACCAGGTTGTTCACGCTGTTACGGTCGATCACCAGGCCCGAGAGCTTGTTGTCGTAGCTGCGGTTGTTGAAGATGAAGCTGTCGTTGACCTCACGGGAAATGATGATCCCGTGCTTCTTCTTGGTCCCGAACACCGTGTTGTCGGCAATGATCAGACCGTGGGAACGGTCATGGGGGTCGATGCCATAGACGATGTTGTCTTTGTAGGTGTTGCCCTTGACTACGAAGTCTTCGGCTTCGTAGCAGTAGAAGCCGTACCACATGTCCGAGAACTCGGAACCGACGATCCAGCCGGTCGGTTCAGCGCGCTTGAGCACCTTGGCCATGTTCGGCGTGTACTGGGAAATACTCACGCCGTAGGACTTACTGTTGGCATAGCCGAAACTGGCGATCTTGCTGTTGGCGATATAGGTCTCGGTACCGCCCCAGGACAGCAGGAACGGACGGAATTCTTTGGGCGACTTGAAGGTCGCCGGGCCGTTTTCCTTCTCGCGCCAGCCGGTGATTTTGGTATCGCGCACAAACAGCTGGCCGTCGTTGACCAGGAACGAACCGGCCTCCTGGGACAGGCGCAATTCCTGGGTCTGCTTGTCGATTTCCAGGATGCCCTTGTGCCCGACCACGATCGGCAACTTCGCCAGGAACACGCCCGGCGAGGTTTCGCTGAAGTACTGCTTGGGCACCTTCTTGACCAGTTCCTTGAGGTTCATGTAGCCGTCGTCGATGAAGATCGCCTGCGGGATGCCGTGCTGACGCACCACCCATTCGGCCATCTTGTTGTCACCGCCGATGAAGTCCTTCAGGGCGTCTTCCTGCATCATCCGGCGCACGCTGATTTTGCCGGGCTTGGTGCGCACGATTTTCGCGGCGATGGCTTCGGCGGTGTAGCCGGAGGTGTCCGGCAGTTTCGGCTTTTCCAACTCCAGCGGCGCGGTCGGTGCGCTGCTGACGGTATAGGTCTTGGCCTGTTGCAGTTCCTTGGCCACGGTGGCCGGCTTCCCCTGTTGAGGGGTTGCCGGTTCCACACTGGCGAAGGCCGCCGAGCTTGCCAGCAGCATCGCGCCGGCCAGCAAGGTGATCGAGCCTCTCTTCGGACTGTTCATGTAAGGAACTCCCTTCGCTGTTCGCATCAGAAGCGCCAGATCACGTCGATGAATGCACGGTGCATGTACGAGTCGACGCCTTTGCCGTAGGCATCGCCCGGCTTGAACACACCGCCACGCAAACGCACCAGGGCCGACGGCTCATCGATCGATTGGCTCAGGGAGGCGGGCAGCAGGCCCTGCTTGAAGTACTTGGTGACGACCACGTCCATTTCCTGTCCGAGGTCCTTGTTGCCATCTTCCAGCGGCAGCGAGGTGCTGGAGAGCACGGCGCCGGTCACGTCATCGGTGTCGTTCTGCACGGCGTTGATGCCGTTGCTGCCGACCGGCTTGTTGCCGTCGACGCGCCAGAATTTGTGGTAGATCACGCTGGCGTCGTATTCGTCGTTGAGCATCCACGAACCGAACAGCGTGGCGGTCTGCATGTTGTTCATTTCGCCACGGAAGGCTTCACCGAAACGGTGCACCCGCGAGCGAGTACCGGTGTAGTTCGAGCGGTTGCTTTCCAGGCCGTTCTGTTCGTAATCGGCGCTGGCGCGGGCATAGGCTGCACCGACTTGCCATTGCGGATCGAGGCGCAGACGCACACCCAGGTCGGTGGCCCAGCCATCGACGTTGCCGCTGGTCTTGGCTTGTGCCGGTGCGGTGCCGTCGGCGTTCAGCGGGTTGACCGTGTCGCGGTCGCCGCTCATGCCAGTGATGCTGCCCCAGTAATTGACGGTGTTGGTGTTGCGCCAGTTGTAGGCATCGCTGTCCGCGGTGAGGCCGATCCAGCTGATGTCGCCGTTCTCTTTCTTGTCCAGGGAATCGGCGGCCACACCCGGCTCCGGGTAGTCCAGCTTGCCGTCATCGTGGGTGTGATGCCCGCGAATGCCGACCCAGTTGCCCGGGTTCCACTGATACGCCGCATCGGCGTAAGCGTGCAGGCGATCCTTGTCCTTGGGCGCGAGTTCGGTGAGGTCGGTGCGGTATTCGCTGAAGCGTTCGGCCACACCGGCGTTGGCGCGCAACAGGGTGGTGTCGAAGGTCCAGTTCAGGGCTTCGATGTTGGTGTCGCGCCATTGGCCATCGTCATTGCGCAGGCGTTGACGGCCGAGCTTGAGGATCTCGCCGGGGTAGGGCGTCAGACCGCTGTAGCCGACCCAGAACTCGCGCATCGCCAGGTAGTTTTTCTTGCTCTTGCGATCACCGTTGTCGGTGGCCTGGGTGCCGTCGCTGTCGGACTGCTGCAGGGTGTCAGTCTCGATGATGTCGGTGGACGTCACGGCCTGGCCCATGGCGTAGCCGCTCCACGCGCCGCTTTCGCCATAGATCCATGGACGCAGGTCGAGGCCGACGCCATTGACGTCGCCGCCGCTCGCCGTACCCAGGTCGGTATCGTCTTCGGACTGGGCGGTGACTTTTACGTCAAGGCCGTAGTTCTTGCTTTCGGTCAAGGCTGCCAGGGTCGGGCACGACCACAACAGGGCGAACGACAGGCCGATGCCGGCCTTAACGAATGGATTCAACTTCATAGGGATTCCTCGCCGTCTTCTTCTTCCAGGGCATGCAGTTCCAGCGTGTTCTGGCTCAAGGCACCACGAACGGCCTGTTCTTGTTTCAACAGGCGTTGGGCCTCGGCAAGCTGGGCAGGCGGCAGCTGGGCTTCGAGTGTTTGCGCAAGCTCGGTGGCTTGCGGGGTGTTCTGGGCCTTGGCCAATTGGCTGAAGACGTAAGCGTTGAGCGGGTCGGGCTTGGTGCCCTTGCCTTGGGAGAACAATTGGGCGATGGCGAAGTCGGCGCTGTTCTGGCCGTTGCGCGCAGCGGTCAGCAGGTGGTCCAGGGCTTTTTGCGAGTAGACCTTGCCCAGGTAGCCACGGCGGTAGATCTGGCCGAGGTAGTAGTCGGCGGCCACTTCCCGGCCGACGGCTTTCTGGAAGTGTTCTTCGGCGACCTTGGCGTCGGCCGGGACCATCTTGCCTTCGTAGTAGAGCTTGCCCAGCAACAGTTCGGCGCGGGGCTGGTCGGCGGCGCGGCCGTTGTCCAGGTACTTCATCATGGTGTCGACATCGCCGAGTTCCGGGAAGTCGTAGAGCAATTGCGCCAGGCTGACCCAGGAAGCGGGGTAGCCGGGTGCGATGCCTTCAAGCAGCGACTGCGCGGTTTTTTCATCGGTCGTGCCCAGGGTTGCATCACCCAGTACGCGAGCGACGCTGTCCACGCGCTGAGCCGAAACCGTGCCGCGCGCCTGGGCGGCTTGCATCTGCTTGATCAGCTCGGCCTGTTGCTCAGGCGCCGCTTTCTTCTGATAAACCGTGGCCAGTTCGACGTAGCAGATGTCGGTGGTGGCCAACGCGGCCTTGCAGATGCTTTCCACTTCGTCCAGATGCTGGTCGTAAGTGCCTTGGGTGCGATACAGCAGCACCTGGGCCAGGCCCGCTTCCGGCTTGCCTTCGGCGCGCCACTGGCTGATCTGCTGCTGTGCGTTGACGTTGGGGAAACTGTGGGGGAATTGCAGGTACAGCATCGCCAACGGGATCAGGGTATTGCCTTCACCGGCGGCGGACGCTTTTTTCAACAGGCCTTCGGCTTCCTGCTGTTCGGCTTCGGTGGCACCGGGTTTGGCCACCAACAGACGACCCAGGCGCGCCTGGGCCCGCGGCGAGACGCTGGCCGCGGCGCGGTAAGTCGCCTCGGCCTGTTTCATCTGCGCCGGGTCATGGCTGTCGACCTGGATATCAGCCAGGCCGACCTGGGCTTCGCTGTAGCCCAGGTCTGCCAGTTGCTTGTAGTTCTGCGCCGCCAGCGCGGTATCGCCGCGCTTGAGGGCTTCGTTGGCCAGGCGCTGGTCGGGCAGGCCGGCGCAACCGGCCAGGCTCACGGCCAAAGCCAGTGAGCACACCATAAGCCCCCTGTGGGAGCGGGCTTGCCCGCGATTCGCTTGACGCGGTTCGTCAGAGACACCGCAGTGATCCAATCGCGGGCAAGCCCGCTCCCACAGGGATCGCGGTGTTTTGAGGAGATTGATGATCATCACGGGCATGTCCTCTGCTTAAATACCGGCGGCCATGGCTTTGTCGATCAGCCAGTTCAGGTTCGGACCACGGGTGCTGTTCACTTCAACCGGGCGACCGGCGAACTTGCTGTCCAGTGGCTCGTCAGGCTTGATCTGTACGCGGATGTCGGACGACAGGTCGGCGCTTTTCAGGCTGGTGCTGCTGACGATCGTGCCGCTGCGGGTTTTGTCTTCGCCGGCGATCTGGAAGCTGACCGTGCTGCCTGGCAACACGTCGCCGAACTGGCGATAGGAGAAGCGCGCTTCGACGTTGGCTTCGCTGTTACGCGGCACCAGTTGGAAGATCACGTCGCCTTTGCTGGCGTACTGACCGTCGGCAACCAGTTGCTGGGCCACGGTGCAATCGCATGGCGAGGTCAAGGTGCCGGTCATCTGCTTGCCGAACAGTTCTTCAACCTTGGCCGGTTGCAGTTGATCTTCGTCAAGGTGACCCTTGAGCACGTCAAGCATGCTGGTGCTGAAGGTCGCCAGCGGGGCGCCTTTTGCAGCCACGCCGTCGGCTTTGATCAGGCTCTGCACGGTGCCGTCGCGCGGCATGGTGATGTTCATCGCCGGTACGCTGACCAGGCCAGCCTGGGCGTGGCTGACGAAGTACATGCCGTACACCGACTTGAAGATGAAACCGAAGGCCGTGAGGCCGACGAGGAAAATCGCCAGGCTGAAGGTCACTGCGCGCAGACGGCCGAACGGGGTCATGCCGTGCCCGCCATCCTTGACCTTGCGCGCCTTGGTGAAGTTGTCGCGCTGCAGGGTCGCCAGCATCTCGCCGACGCTGACGATGTCGCCGGCCAGGTGTGAGGTGATCAGGTGGCGCAGGGTGGAAATGTCCCGCGGCTCCAGGTTCTGGAACTGGCAACCGACGCGGCCGGTCTCGCGATCGAAGGAGCGTACTTGCAGCTCGACGTCCATGGCCAGGCCGAGGTTGTCGATGACGAATTGCAGGCGAGCCTTGTACACCTCGCCCACCTTCAGTGGCAACTGACCGGCGTTGAAGGCCAGGCCGCCAGCGGAGAGGTCGATGACCCGTGCTTCGAACGGGGTCCGGTCAGGACCGAAGAAACGCAGCTTGGCCGGGATTTTCACTCTGGCGTGTTGGCGCTGGGCTTCTGATTCATGCACTACGTTGGCGTTGACGGCGGTATTCATATAGACGATTTCCTAGTTAATTCAGGCGAGTTCGGTCAGACCATCATCAGCAGCACGGCAACAAAAATGCTGCCGGCGGAGAAGGTCATGGTCCGAGACGACCAAGTGTTGAACCAACGTTGAAAGCTGGCGAGATCACGGGTCAGAGAAGTGGGTTGGCGAGTCCAGGACTGTTTGTCGAGGCGGAAGAACACGTAGATCTTCACCAGCGCGCCGACGATCTGGTTGTAATAGAGAATCGCCGGGTAGGCCGGGCCGATCTTGTGACCGGACAACGACAGCAGCACGGTCAGGATCAGGCGGGTAATGCCGATCCACAGCAGGTAAACCAGGATGAACGCGGCGCCGTACTTGAAGGTGGCGATGAGCGCGACCGTCAGGCCCAGCAGCGACGTCCACATCGACACCCGCTGGTCGAACAGCACCACCGACGTGAACAGGCCGAGGCGTTTCATCCCCAGGCCCAGGGCGCGGGAGTTCTGGCGCAGGTTGTTGCCGTACCAGCGGAACATCAGTTTGCGGCTGGCCTTGATGAAGCTTTTTTCCGGCGGGTGTTCCACGGTGTGGATCGCGGCATCCGGCACGTAGAACGTGTCGTAGCCCAGGCGCATCAGGCTGAACCAGCTCGACTTGTCATCACCGGTGAGGAACTTGAAGCGACCCAGGCGCCAGTGTTGCAGCGAATCGCTTTCGACGTCGGCGATGAAGTCCGGGTTGGTGACCACGGAGGCGCGGAATACCGACATCCGGCCGGTCATGGTCAGTACGCGCTTGGACAAGGCCATCGAGCACATGTTGATGTGGCGCTGGGCGAACCGCAGTTTGTGCCATTCGCTCATGATGTAGCCGCCGCGCACTTCGCAGAACTCGTTGGTGGTCAGGCCGCCGACATTGCCGAACAGCTGGAACCACGGCACGGTCTTGAGCACGACGCCTTCGGCCAGCACGGTGTCGCCATCGATCACTGCAACCACGGCGCGGTCGTCCGGCAAGTGGCGGGAGATGGCGCGGAAACCGTAGGCCAGGCCATCGCGCTTGCCGGTGCCGGGAATGCGCACGAAGTCGAGCTTGACGCGGTCCGGTGGGTTCATCCGCGACCACAGGCTTTTCACCAGCTTCTCATCGGACATTTCCACGATGGAGCAGACCATGGTGGTCGGCAGGCCGCAGTCGATCGCTTCGCGAATCACCGAGGCGTAGACCTGGGCGGTGGTCAGCGCGTCGATTCGAAAACTGGTGACCATCAGGAACACATGGGACGGGTCTGCCGCTTTACCCAGCTTGCGCACTTTGCGCCGCAGGTGCGGGTAGACCACGTACAGAAACAGCATGCCGCGCAGAAAGTGCGTGGCACCCATCGAGTAGCGCCAGATACCGACGATACCGATCAGGAAGATAAAGTCCCTCGACTCGGAGTCGAACGTGGACGCAGGCAACGCCATGGCGATGCCCATCAATAAACTTAGGTAAAACAGCCAACCGGCGGCCTGAAGTAGGCCGTGCTTTAGCCTGTGCATAATCTGCATCCGTCTCGATCTCGGGCGAGCCTGTGGGGTGGCCCGATGGGGTTAAGGCAGGCGTAAAAACCGTAGGAGCGAGGCTGCCCGCGAAGGCTGCGTGCCTGACACACCGCGTTGCCTGGTTCGCCGGCAAGCCTGGCTCCTACAGGAGCGAAGGCTGCGTGCCTGACACACCGCGTTGCCTGGTTCGCCGGCAAGCCTGGCTCCTACAGGAGCGAAGGCTGCGTGCCTGACACACCGCGTTGCCTGGTTCGCCGGCAAGCCTGGCTCCTACAGGAGCGAAGGCGGCGTACCTGACACATCACGTCGTCTGGTTCGCCGGCAAGCCTGGCTCCTACGGGGAAGGTGTGTTACCAGCAGATGCCTTCGGTGCGGCCAGCTACACTGGTGGCTTGGGACATGAAGCCGACCAGGTCGATCACTTGCTTGCCCTGCGGCGCTTGTTGCGCCAGCGCACGGAATTTCTCGTCACGGTTGCCGAGGATGATCACGTCGCAGTTGTCGATCACGTTGTCGAAGTCGGCGTTGAGCAAGGACGAGACGTGAGGGATCTTCGACTCGATGTAATCCTTGTTCGCACCGTGAACACGGGCGTATTCGACGTTGCTGTCGTAGATGCTCAGGTCGTAGCCCTTGCCGATCAGCATTTCCGCCAGGTCAACCAGCGGGCTTTCGCGCAGGTCGTCGGTGCCGGCCTTGAAGCTCAGGCCCAGCAGGGCGACTTTGCGTTTGCCGTGGCTGGAGACGATGTCGAAGGCGTTCTGCACCTGGGACACGTTGCTGCGCATCAGCGAGTTGAGCAGCGGCGCTTCCACGTCCAGGGAACCGGCGCGGTAGGTCAGGGCGCGCACGTCTTTCGGCAGGCAAGAGCCGCCGAACGCGAAACCAGGGCGCATGTAGTACTGGGACAGGTTCAGCGTCTTGTCCTGGCAGACCACTTCCATCACTTCACGACCATCGACGCCGACAGCCTTGGCGATGTTGCCGATTTCGTTGGCGAAGGTCACCTTGGTGGCGTGCCACACGTTGCAGGTGTACTTGATCATCTCGGCGACAGCGATGTCCTTGCGGATGATCGGTGCGTCGAGTTCTTCGTACAGCGATTGCAGGACGTCGCCCGACGCTTTGTCGAACTCGCCGATGACGGTCATTGGCGGCAGATCGTAATCGGCGATCGCGGTGCTTTCACGCAGGAACTCAGGGTTCACTGCTACGCCGAAATCGACGCCTGCTTTCTTGCCGGAGCAGTCTTCGAGGATCGGGATCACTACGTTGGCCACAGTGCCTGGCAGTACGGTGCTGCGAACCACGATGGTGTGGCGGGTGGTCTTGTCACGCAGGACAAAACCGATCTCACGGCACACGGCTTCGATGTAGTTCAGTTCCAGGTCGCCGTTCTTCTTGCTCGGCGTGCCGACGCAGATCATCGACAGGTCGGTATCGCGAATCGCTTCGGCGAAGTTGGTCGTGCCGCGCAGGCGGCCCGTCTCGATACCCTTCTGCAGCAATTCGCCCAGACCCGGTTCAACGATCGGCGATTTGCCGGCATTGATCATATCGATCTTGTCTTTGGCGACATCGACGCCAATGACGTCATGGCCCCGTGCAGACAGGCAACCGGCACAGACTGCACCGACGTAACCCAAACCAAATATGCTGATGCGCATCGCATTTACCTCTCAGTTAATCAAGTCTGTTTCACCAAGCCATTACATGGCCGGAATTAATGGTGTTAAGCGGTCATAGTGCACTCGCAAGTGCGGCCTTATCGGCGCCATAATGCAGCGCGCAGGCATAATAAGTTCCGAGTGTCTAAATAAGTGCACTCAGGATGTGCGAACTAGGCCTTATTATTATGATGTGCCCTGTCATGCAGCCGAGCTTCTCTGCAGAAGTCACGGGTGCAAAGGTCTTGCGCGCTCAATGCCAGGCAATTAGCCCGTAAATCAAGCGGTTGGGTGCTCAGGCGAGCACGTTTATAGGGGCGCGGCCTTGGCCTGGTAGGGGATAGTGTTGATGCGTTATCTCCTGTCCTTCAGGTGTTGCCCAAATCAGGGATCAGTAGCGGAAGTTGATGTGACAACTTCGCTGCGTGAATCACTGTTCTGCGTAAGTTATCTCGTACATGCACCGTGAGAATCGTTACCGGTGGTATGAACTACGCATCTGGACATAGTTCCGGCCCGCTCATCGCGAATTCTGAAATTTCTTGAAATATTGACAAAGATGGCACTGCTTTCAAATTGATAGCACCGTCTGTTTCACCCTTGATACATAGGGCTATGAGCGCAATAGATAGGAATGTGCCACTACCGCTGAAAATTTTCGGTGCCACTACGGAAAAAAATCAGCAGTGTCGAGTGAAACTAAAGTTAGGGATTTGGGTGCTGAATTTTTGGCGCCAATAAAACGGCGAACAAGGCGAGGGATTGTCGGACGATCAGACGTCTGCGCAGGACGGATCATGAAGTGTCGTGCGCCGACCGGGTGACTACTCTGGCGCGTGATCGCGCAGAAAGACCAGCGTGTCCGGTGAGGACTGCTCGGCGCTGTAGCGATAGCCCTGCACGTCGAACTGTTTGAGGGCATCCGGGTCGTTGACCCGCTCTTCAATGACAAACCGACTCATCATTCCGCGAGCTTTTTTTGCGTAGAAGCTGATGATCTTGTACTGGCCGTTCTTCAGGTCCTTGAACTCGGTATTGATGATGCGCGCGTTCAGCGCGTTGCGCTTGACCGCGCTGAAATACTCGTTGGAGGCCAGGTTCAGCAGCACGTCATCGCCTTGATCGGCCAGGGCTTCGTTCAACCATTCGCTGATCCGGGTCCCCCAGAAGGCATACAGGTCCTTGCCGCGGGCATTGGCCAGTCGGGTGCCCATTTCCAGCCGATACGGCTGCATCAGGTCGAGTGGACGCAACAGGCCGTAGAGGCCCGACAACATGCGCAAGTGCTGCTGGGCGTAATCGAAATCGGCTTCGCTGAAGGTTTGCGCGTTCAGCCCGGTGTACACGTCACCCTTGAACGCCAGCAGTGCCTGTTTGGCGTTGGCGGGGGTAAAGGCCGGCGTCCAGCTGCCAAAACGCGCGGCGTTGAGCCCGCCGATCTTGTCGGAGACATGCATCAACTCGCTGATCTGCATCGGGCTCAGCTCGCGCAATTGCAGGATCAGCTCCTGGGAATGGTCGAGGTATTGCGGCTGGGTGAAGCGCTGGGTCGCCGGCGGTGTTTCGTAGTCGAGGGTCTTGGCGGGGGAAATCACCATCAGCATGAAGTCGTCTCCTTTAATCGTGGGGGCGATTCTAGGGGGTTGTCTGCGTTGACTCCAGCTATCGCGTTCATAGGTGATGATCGGTGGATATCCACAAAACCCGTAGGAGCGAGGCTTGCCCGCGAAGGCGGCGCATCCTGCATCAATCTGCCTGATACAGCGCTTTCGCGGGCAAGCCTCGCTCCTACAGGAATCATGGCCGCATCAGCTATAGTGCCGCCCGGGTTTTGTTATGGAGACATCCCATTGCGCATCGCTTTTCTATTCTCGGCCTGGCTCTTGAGCTTCAGTGCCCTGGCGGCACCGGGCGAGGCGGCGACGCTGGATCGCACTACCTGGCCCGAACAGCTCAACAACCCGACCCTGTTCGACGTCGCCTCGCGCGCCGAGATTCTGATGTTCGCCAACGTCCTGCTGGCCAGCGAATCCCTGGATGAACCGAGCCTGGCCCAGCGTCTGGGCCTGCGCACGATCAACCTGGCGTCAGTCAACCACCTGCGTCAGCGCCTGTGGCAACGCCTGCTGGACAACTACAACTTCGCCCAGCAAAGCTGCGACCAGGACGCCTCCTTCTGTTTCCTGGTCGAGGACCTGGACACCTTGCGCCAGCAGGCGGCCAAGTTTCAGGTCAGTGACGACAGCTACTACATCAAGTGGGCCGCGCCGAGTCGGCAGTTTCATGCCCGGTATCTGGACGAGCAATTGCGCAAGGCTGCGCTGTTTCCACACACCAGCAGCGAAGTCGAGCGCTTTGGCGACCATGAGCGCAACGGCGAGCAGATGAATGACCGGCTGTTCCTGCTGACCTTCGACAGCGCCGCCAATGCCACGCCGGACAACACCGCCTGGGTCACCGAGTACCTGCGCAAGTCGAACATGAGCGGCACCTTCTTCGTCCTCGGCAAGGACATCCAGGCGCGCCTGGCCGAGCGTGCGGTCGCCAGCCTGCAAGCGACTTATTCAATGCAATGCATCGGCGTGCAAGGCTGGGAGTTCCGTTCCCACAGCCACTGGCAGGACTGGCAGGACTCGGTACGACGCAGCGTCGAGCTGGTCAAAGGCAAGCTGCCGGAGAATTATGTGCCGCTGTTCCGCCCGCCTGACGGTCAGCGTCGTGCGGACGCCGAAGGCTTCTTCAACGCCCAGGGCCTGCAAGTGGCGCTGTGGGACATCGATGCCCAGGACGGCGCGGGCAAACTCAAGCCCGACCAGAGCGCGCAACGGGTGTTGACCTTGATGCTGTTGTGGCGCCACGGCGTGATCAATTTCAACGTCAAGCAAGATGGCGTGAAAACGGCGATGCCCTGGCTCGTCACGCAAACGGCGCAAAGCGGGATCGGTTGGGAAGACTGTCAGGACGGGTTTCGCTGAAAATGGCCAAAGCCCGTAAACATTGGGCGAAGGGCGATTTCAGGAGAGAATTCGGTGCAGGCGGACTTCCGACTTTAACGGCACATTGCCTGCACGCCAAGGGCTATTCGTCACTCTGAAAAATAAACTTCAAAAAAGCGTCAAAGTACTTTTTACTGTCACAGGTTTTGGAGTATTACGAAGACAGACCGCCGAAACCTGCAACACAGGTGGCGTCTTCCAAGACCCAGCTTGTTCGCAGTTCACTTGAACCCTCGCAGGTGAATTCGGTGGCCACTTCGAGGCGCAGCACTGTCACGGTATTGCGTCGACTGGCTCCCACAAAGGTGACCGAGTATGGATGATCACGGACGTAGTTTTTCCTCCAACCAGCCAATCCTTTATGTACTCGATACCAACGTATTGATCCACGATCCAAACGCCCTGCTTAATTTCGAAGAACACCACGTTGCCATCCCCATGACCGTGCTTGAAGAGCTGGACAAGCTCAAGAGCGGGCATCACAGCGTGGCCGCGGAATGCCGCCAGGCCATTCGCCTGATCGACAAGACCCTGGGCGACGCCAGCCCTGAAGACGTCGAGCTCGGTGTGCCGATCCAGCGGGGCAAAAGCGGACCCAAGGGTTTGCTGTCGATCCTGATGAGCAAGCGCGCCGAACCGAACATCATTCTGCCTGAGCACCTGAACGACAACATCATCATCAACCAGTTGATCGACCTGCACGCGCGCGAGCCCAAGCTGCCCGTGGTGCTGGTCACCAAAGACATCAACATGCGCCTCAAGGCCCGGGCGTGCGGGATCGCGGCCGAGGACTACAGCACCGACCAACTGGTTGACGACGTCTCGCTGCTGCCTAATGGTTATCACAACATGGACGGCTCGTTCTGGGACCGCGTGAAGAATGTCGAAACCCGTCAGGACCACGGTCGCACCTGGCACCAGGTGCAGTTGATCGACAACCTGCCGGCGGTGCACATCAATGAGTTCATCATCGACGAACAGGGCTTTGTCGGCTGGATCAAGGAGATCGAGGAAGACCGGCTGCTGATTCTCGACCTGCACCAGGAACCCCTGTTGCACCAGGAAGCCTGGGGCCTGAAACCGCGTGACATCTATCAAAGCCTGGCGCTGTACGCCTTGCTCGATCCGGATATCCACCTGGTCAACCTGACCGGGGCCGCCGGCTCGGGTAAAACCATCCTGGCCCTGGCGGCGGCAATCGAGCAGACCATGGTCAGCAAGCGCTACCGGCGGATCATCGCGACTCGCAGCGTGCAGGGCCTGGACCAGGAGATCGGTTTCCTGCCCGGCACCGAAGCGGAAAAAATGGAGCCCTGGCTGGGCGCCATCACCGATAACCTCGAAGCGTTGCACATGGATGACGAAAACACCCATGGCAGCGTCGACTACATCCTCAGCAAGGTGCCGCTGCAGTTCAAATCCCTCAACTACATTCGGGGTCGCAGCTTCCAGCAGAGCCTGATCCTGATCGATGAATGCCAGAACCTCACGCCGCACCAGATGAAAACCATCATCACCCGTGCCGGTGCCGGTTCCAAAGTGGTGTGCCTGGGCAACCTGGCGCAGATCGACACCCCTTACCTGTCCGCGACCAGCTCCGGGCTGACCTACCTGACCGAACGCTTCAAAGACTTCCCCAATGGTGTGCACATCACCCTGCAAGGGGTGCCACGGTCGATTCTGGCTGAATACGCAGAGTCGCATTTGTAACCACCTCACCAGAACCGGGCGGCCTCACAGGCCGCCCATTTTTTTTGCCCGGCGAATAACCCTGTGGGAGCGGGCTTGCCCGCGATGGCATCACCTCGGTTTACCTGTTGAACCGCATCGCCTGCATCGCGGGCAAGCCACGCTCCCACAAGGTTGCAGTGACCCGATAATCCAAGGTGCGGAAATCTGACCCACAGGTTTACAATCGAGGCTCTTGATCAGGAGTAACCCTGTGCTGACTCATCTCGATTCCCAAGGTCGCGCCAACATGGTCGACGTCACCGAAAAAGCCGTGACCTTCCGCGAAGCGACGGCCCAGGCGCTGGTGCGCATGCTGCCCGACACCCTGCAAATGATCGTCAGCGGCGGTCATCCCAAGGGTGATGTGTTTGCCGTGGCGCGCATCGCCGGCATTCAGGCGGCGAAGAAAACCAGCGATCTGATCCCCCTGTGTCATCCGTTGCTGCTCACCGGCGTCAAGGTCGAACTCAGTGCCGAAGGCGACGATACCGTGCGCATCGTCGCGCGCTGCAAGTTGTCCGGGCAGACCGGCGTCGAAATGGAAGCCCTGACCGCCGCGAGCGTGGCGGCGCTGACGATCTATGACATGTGCAAGGCCGTGGATCGCGGCATGACCATCGAAAGCGTGCGTTTGCTGGAGAAGCTCGGCGGCAAGAGCGGCCATTTCCAGGCGGATCAGCCATGAACGTCACCGTGAAGTTTTTCGCTCGTTATAGAGAAGCACTGGGCGTCGACTCGGTGAGGGTTGAAGGCGACTTCGCCACCGTTGACGACGTGCGCGCACTGCTGGCCCAGCGTGACGGCGCCGAGGTACTGAGCGAGCAGAACCTGATGTGCGCGCGCAACGAAGACCTGTGCCAGCTCCACGAGCCGGTGAGCGATGGCGATGAAGTCGCCTTTTTTCCGACCGTGACCGGGGGCTGAGCCATGGCGATTCGCGTGCAGTCCACGGCGTTCGATCCGGGTGCTGAAGTCAACGCCATGCACGCCGCCAATGTCGGCGTCGGTGCGGTGGTGAGTTTTGTCGGCTACGTGCGCGACTTCAACGATGGGCTGGAGGTGGCCGGGATGTTTCTGGAACACTACCCGGGCATGACCGAAAAAGCCCTCGGCAAGATCGCGGTTGAGGCGCAGCAGCGCTGGCCGTTGCTCAAGCTGGAAGTGCTGCATCGTATCGGTGCCCTGGAACCGGGCGAGCCGATCGTCTTCGTCGGCGCCGCCAGCGCCCACCGCCAGGCGGCATTCGACGCCTGCGCTTTTGTCATGGACTACCTGAAAACCCGGGCGCCGTTCTGGAAGAAAGAACACACCCGTGACGGGGCGCGCTGGGTGGAAGGGCGCGACAGTGATCATGCGGCGGCGGATCGCTGGAAGCAGTAAGTTCTGCTGTGTCCGCAAGTACGCCATCGCGGGCAAGCCACGCTCCCACAGGTTTTTGTGTCGTGCACACACTATGTGAACAACGTAAAAACCTGTGGGAGCGGGCTTGCCCGCGAAGAGGCCATCCGCAACCCCGGATACCCATCTGACCCACCTCCCGACCGCCGGCCGGCACCTCTTCATTTTCCCCAATTGACGACTTATACATAAAAGTCCAGTATGGATTTATAAGTACAAAAAAGGCTTCTCCCCCGTTTCAGCTCTTTCTTCTGTCTTGCCAAACCAACAACAACCCGCGAGAGAACGAACATGAAGAAATTCCCCCTCATCACCGGTCTGGCCCTGAGCCTGTTGGCGTGCAGCACGTTGTTCGCCGCCGAGAAAACCCTGCGCATCGGTATCGAGGCGGCCTACCCACCCTTCGCCTCGAAAAGCTCGGACGGCAAGATCGTCGGTTTCGACTACGACATCGGCAATGCCCTGTGCGCGCAGATGCAGGTCAAGTGCCAGTGGGTCGAAGGTGAGTTCGACGGTCTGATTCCCTCCCTGAAGGTGAAGAAAATCGACATGGCGCTGTCGTCCATGACCATCAACGAAGACCGCAAGAAGTCAGTGGATTTCACCCACAAGTACTACTTCACCTCATCGCGGCTGGTGATGAAGGAAGGCGCGGTGGTGGATGACCAGTACGCCAGCCTTAAAGGCAAGACAATCGGCGTGCAACGTGCAACCACCACCGATCGTTACGCCACCGAGGTGTTTGAACCCAAAGGCGTCAACGTCAAGCGTTACAGCAACAACGAAGAGATCTACATGGACCTGGCGGCCGGTCGCCTCGACGCGATTTTTGCCGACACCATTCCGCTGAATGACTTCCTGACGATGCCCCGTGGCCAGGGCTATGCGTTTGTCGGGCCGGAGCTCAAGGATCCGAAATACGTGGGTGAGGGCGCCGGGATTGCGGTGCGCAAGGGCAACACCGAGCTGGTCACCCAGCTGAACACGGCCATCGACGGGATTCGCGCCAGTGGCGAATACCAGAAGATTTCCGAGAAGTACTTCAAGTCTGATATCTACGGCGACTGATCGAATGCCTTCGCTGGCAAGCCAGCTCCTACAGGGGATCTTCAGTGAACGCGAAGTGGGTGAACGACGCGGATTCCGTGTAGGAGCCGGCTTGCTGGCGAAGACGGCGGCACAGTCAATAGAAGTGGTGACTGATAGACCGCTTTCGCTGGCAAGCCAGCTCCTACAGGGGTGCGGCGTTCCGACGCAGACGCCATCGGCCTGGTCAAAATCCAACCCAATCGCCGAAATTTAATCCCTTCTTAACCGGCCTGTCGTCTATTCCCCGATACCCACCCGTGCGCGCCAGGCTCTCAAAGGTCGGGGCCAGCGTGTAGACTTTGGGCAATCGATATTCAGAAGGGAAACGCAATGAGCGAGGAAACAATGCGGTTGAGCCGGGAACGGCGCTATCTGGTGTTACTGGGCGCCATCTGCCTGGCGCTGATCGGCGGCGCGCTGTACATGCAAATCGTCCTGGGCGAGGCGCCGTGCCCGCTGTGCATCCTGCAACGCTACGCCTTGCTGCTGATTGCGATCTTCGCCTTCATCGGCGCGGCCATGAGCACCCGCCGCAGCATCACGGTGTTCGAAACCCTGGTGGTGATCTGCGCCCTGGCAGGCGTCGGGGTGGCCGGGCATCACGTCTACACCCAGTTCTATCCGACCGTCAGCTGTGGCATCGATGTGCTGCAACCGATTGTCGACGGTTTGCCGCTGGCGAAGCTCTTCCCGCTGGGCTTCCAGGTCGATGGCTTCTGCTCGACGCCGTACCCGCCGATTCTCGGCCTGTCCCTGGCTCAATGGGCGCTGGTCGCCTTTGTACTGGTGGTCATTCTTGTGCCGCTGCTCACGTCGCGTAACCGCAGAGGGTTGCGCTAAGCCCGTACTGCGCATTCTGCGTAAAAGCAAAAAACGCCCCGGTCCTCGTTGAGAGCGCCGGGGCGTTTTGCATGGCAGAGGGCAGGTAAAAAGACCTTGATGCGCGACAAGTCGGGGGGCGGCATGTGTGCGACATGTTGTCACAGCGCAAGTGTCGCAGGGCATTTCGAGACCGTGAATTCGCGCCAGTCTACGCAACAAAAAGCCAGTTTTTCAACAGCAGGCGGCTGCGACCTTGAAACGCCCGAACAGGCAGTTTTAACAGGGCTTGGCGAATTGCCGGAGCCCTTGTCGCATAGGGGTTAGGGCCGGGTCGAAGGAGGACGTAGAGCCTTCGATGCTGTCTGAACTGAGCGCGGTAGACCTACTATTTTTGGTGTTTTTGTTGAGAATTAATTTCGATAACATGCCGGACTTTTGCGAAATTCGTGAATGATTGTTGCTGAAATGGATAAAAATTATTTCGGGATGAGACATGGTTTATGAATCGCTACGTCACTACAATCGCCCGCACTGAATTCCCGGCACTGCTCACCCTTACACAGGTGCACGAGCAGGAATAGGGCGTCGAGAGGCTGGATGGCTTCATGCGACTCCCAGGTGTCGGTGCCTTCCACTATCCGCACCAAATGGAATTGGTCTGTAACAAGGCCTTTGACCACGAATTCGAATAAGAACTCACCGCTGTCCCAGGATTTGTCGAACAGCGTCTGACGCGCGACGGGCAGCCCTTATTCAATCCAAGAAAAATGCCAACCCTTGGCAGGGTGAAGTGTTGGCGATCAAAACCCAACTGCATTGCGCAAGCTGCTTTAGAGGTCGTGAGATGAGTAAAAACAGGTACCCCAGACTACTAGGCTTATTGCCGCTGATCGGCACGTTGCTGCTGTCAGGCTGCAACATGACCTTGCTCAATCCAACGGGCCAGGTTGGCCTGGAGCAGCGCAACCTGATCATCACCGCAACGTTGCTGATGCTGTTGGTCGTGGTCCCGGTCATCGTCATGACCTTCCTGTTCGCCTGGAAATACCGCGCGACCAACACTGACGCCGTGTACACGCCGAAGTGGTCGCACTCCACCAAGATCGAAATCGCGGTGTGGGCTGTTCCAGTGCTGATCATCATTGCTCTGGGTTACGTCACCTACGTGTCGACCCACGCTCTGGACCCTTACAAGCCGCTGGAATCCGACGTCAAGCCGATCACCATCGAAGTGGTCGCGCTGGACTGGAAGTGGGTGTTCATCTATCCGGAGCAAGGCATCGCCACCGTCAACAAGATCGTGTTCCCGACGAATACCCCGGTCAACTTCAAGGTGACGTCGGACTCGGTGATGAACTCGTTCTTCATCCCTGGCCTGGGCGGCCAGATCTACGCGATGGCCGGTATGCAGACCAAGTTGCACCTGATTGCCAACCGTGACGCTGAAATGGAAGGCATCTCTGCCAACTACAGCGGCGCAGGTTTCACCGGCATGAAATTCAAAGCGATCTCAACTTCTCAGGAAAATTTCGACGCCTGGGTAAGCGAAGTCAAAAAGGCACCTAAACAGCTGGAAAAAGCTGAATACGAAGCCCTTTCCAAACCAAGCCAGAACAACCCAGTCGAGCTCTACTCCTCGGTCACGCCGAACCTGTTCCAGATCATCGTCGACAAGTACGAAGGCATGAATCCGGGCAAGCCGATGCACCACGAGAAGAAAGAGAAAGAAGTGGCCCATATGGAAGGGATGGACATGAGTTCGCATTCAGCTGCCGGGGCAGAGGAGTAAACGATGTTTGGTAAATTAAGTTGGGAAGCGGTCCCGTTCCACGAACCGATCGTGATGATAACCATCGCCATGATCGCACTCGGTGGTCTGGCGCTGTTCGCTGCACTCACCTACTTCAAGAAGTGGACCTACCTGTGGACCGAGTGGCTGACGTCGGTCGACCACAAGAAAATCGGCGTGATGTACATCATCGTTGCCATGGTCATGCTGCTGCGCGGTTTTGCCGACGCCATCATGATGCGGACCCAGTTGGCCATGGCCACCGAGGGTTCGCCTGGCTACCTGCCACCTGAACACTATGACCAGATCTTCACCGCTCACGGTGTGATCATGATCATCTTCATGGCGATGCCATTCTTCACCGGCCTGATGAACCTGGCAGTGCCGCTGCAGATCGGCGCGCGTGACGTTGCGTACCCGTTCCTGAACTCCCTGAGCTTCTGGCTGCTGGTATCGGGCGTAGTGCTGATCAACCTGTCCCTGGGCGTCGGCGAATTCGCCAAGACCGGCTGGGTTGCCTATCCGCCGCTGTCGGGCCTGCAATACAGTCCGGGCGTGGGGATGGATTACTACATCTGGGCGCTCCAGCTATCCGGGTTGGGTACGACGCTGACGGGGGTCAACTTCCTGGCCACCGTGCTGAAAATGCGTACCCCTGGCATGAAACTGATGGACATGCCGATCTTCACCTGGACCTGCACCTGGGCCAACGTCCTGATCGTGGCTTCGTTCCCGATCCTGACCGCTACCCTGGCACTGCTGACACTTGACCGTTACATGGATTTCCACATTTTCACCAATGAACTTGGTGGCAATCCAATGATGTACGTCAACCTGTTCTGGGCTTGGGGTCACCCTGAGGTGTACATCCTGATCCTGCCGGCGTTCGGGATTTTCTCGGAAGTCATCTCGACCTTCACCGGTAAGAAACTGTTCGGCCACCACTCGATGGTCTACGCCTCGGGCGCAATCTCGATCCTGGGCTTCATGGTCTGGCTGCACCACTTCTTCACCATGGGTTCGGGTGCCAGCGTCAACGCCTTCTTCGGTCTGGCGACGATGCTGATTTCGATCCCGACGGGGGTGAAGCTATTCAACTGGCTGTTCACCATTTACCAGGGCCGTCTGCGTTTCACCAGCCAGGTGCTCTGGACCCTGGGCTTCATGGTGACCTTCGCCATCGGCGGCATGACCGGCGTACTGCTGGCCATCCCGGGTGCTGACTTCGTCCTGCACAACAGCCTGTTCGTGATCGCGCACTTCCACAACGTGATCATCGGCGGCGCGGTATTCGGCTACATCGCAGGCTTCGCGTTCTACTTCCCGAAAGCGTTCGGCTTCAAGCTGCACGAAGGTTGGGGCAAGGCGGCATTCTGGTTCTGGATCACCGGCTTCTTCGTCGCGTTCATGCCGCTCTATGTCCTGGGCTTCATGGGCATGACCCGTCGCCTGAACGCCACCACCAACCCTGAGTGGGTGCCGTACCTGTACGTCGCCATGTTCGGTGCGGTGATGATCGCTGTCGGCATCGCCTGCCAGCTGATCCAGCTGTACGTCAGTGTGCGTGACCGTAACAAGCCGGAAAACATGTGCGAACACGGTGACCCGTGGAATGCCCATACCCTGGAATGGTCGACCTCGTCGCCACCACCGTTCTACAACTTTGCCGTGCTGCCAAAAGCCGACGTCATCGACCCGTTCACCGAAGCCAAGGAAGACGGCACCGCATACAAGGCTCCGGCCAAGTACGAGCCGATCCACATGCCCAACAACACCGCGACCGGTGTGGTCATGGGCGCACTGTTGACCGTGTTCGGTTTCGCGATGATCTGGCACATCTGGTGGCTGGCCATCTTCGGCCTCGCCGGCACCGTGATCTACTTCGTGATCCACGCTGCACGTGACGACCAGGGCTATATGGTGCCGGTCGACGTGATCGAGCGCATCGAAGCCGAGCAGCACAAACGTCTGGTAGCGGCCGGGAAAGTCCCAGCCACCGCCACCCGTGTTGAAACCTCGTTGGAACAGGCTTAAACCATGTCGAACTTAGTGACCAATGCTGGACACACCCATGTCGATGGACATGGGCACGATGACCATCACCACGACTCGGGCGAGATGACCGTATTCGGTTTCTGGCTCTACCTGATGACCGACTGCATTCTGTTTGCGTCGATCTTCGCGGTGTACGCGGTACTGGTTAACAACGTAGCGGGCGGCCCGTCGGGCGCCGACATTTTTGAACTGCCTTACGTGCTGGGCGAAACCGCTCTGCTGTTGTTCAGTTCGATCACCTACGGCTTCGCCATGCTGGCGTTGTTCAAGGGCAAGAAGAGCCAGGTGCTGGGCTGGCTGGGCATGACCTTCCTGTTCGGTGCCGGCTTCATCGGCATGGAGATCAACGAGTTCCACGTACTGATTTCCGAAGGCTACGGCCCTAGCCGTTCCGGCTTCCTGTCCGGGTTCTTCACCCTGGTCGGCACCCACGGTCTGCACGTGACCAGCGGTCTGATCTGGATGGCGATCATGATGTATCAGGTGCAGAAAAACGGCCTGACGGCGACCAACAAGACCCGTCTGAGCTGCCTGAGCCTGTTCTGGCACTTCCTGGACGTGGTGTGGATCTGCGTATTCACCGTTGTTTATCTGATGGGGACTATGTAAATGGCTAACGCTCATTCTCACGATGCCCACGATGCGAACCATGGCAGCGTCAAGTCCTACGCCATCGGTTTCATCCTGTCGGTGATCCTGACCGTCATTCCTTTCGGCCTGGTGATGTACCCGTCGCTGCCAAAAGCCATGACCCTGTGGATCGTACTGGCCTTCGCAGTCATCCAGGTGCTGGTGCACCTGGTGTACTTCCTCCACCTGGACCGCTCCGCCGCCCAGCGTAACAACGTGATCGCGTTTGTTTTCGCAGCATTGGTAATCGTCCTGCTGGTAGGCCTGTCGCTGTGGATCATGTTCAGCATCCACACCAACATGATGGCGCACTGAGGTAAGTCCGGATGTCCTTGAAGCACTTTATCCAAATCACCAAACCGGGGATCATTTTCGGTAACGTGCTTTCAGTGGCAGGCGGATTTTTCCTGGCCTCCAAAGGGCATGTCGATCTGGCCATCTTCCTGGCTGCGATGATCGGCACGTCCCTGGTAGTGGCTTCCGGTTGCGTGTTCAACAACTGCATCGACCGCGACATCGACCTGAAGATGGAACGCACCAAGAACCGGGTGCTGGTCCAGGGCTTGATCTCCCTGAAACTGGCCCTGGCCTTTGCGACCGTCCTGGGTGTTTTCGGCGTTGCCCTGTTGTACAAGGTGGCCAACCCGTTGGCCGCCTTGTTCGCGGTGATCGGCTTCGTCATCTACGTCGGCTTCTACAGCCTGTACCTCAAGCGCAAGTCGGTTCACGGCACGCTGGTGGGCAGTCTGTCGGGGGCGATGCCGCCGGTGATTGGCTACGTCGCTGTGACCAACAGCTTTGACATGGCCGCACTGACGCTGCTGGTGATGTTCAGCCTGTGGCAGATGCCGCATTCCTACGCCATTGCGATCTTCCGCTTCAACGATTACCTGGCCGCATCGATCCCGGTGCTGCCAGTGAAGCGCGGGATTGAAGTGGCCAAGAAGCACATCCTGCTCTACATCCTGGCCTTCCTCGTGGCGACCTTGATGCTGACCTTCAGCGGCTACGCCGGCATGAGCTACCTCGCCGTCGCCGCAGCCATGGGCATGTACTGGCTGTACATGGCCTGGACCGGCTACAAGGCAGTGGATGACACGGTCTGGGCACGCAAGCTGTTCGTGTTCTCGATCTTCACCATTACCGCGTTGAGCGTGATGATGTCGCTGGATTTCCAGGTGCCGAGTGAGTTGTTGCTGACTTACGCGCCTTAAGGTCTGGATGCCGTAACGAAAAACCCCGCCTTCGAGAGAAGTGCGGGGTTTTTTATTGGGGATTTTCTGGTGGACCGTGTTGCCGCCTTCGCGAGCAAGCTTGCTCCTACAGCAGATCGGGTTCAGCCGCCGCATTCCGAGTACGACGCTGAACCTCTGTAGGAGCAAGCTTGCTCGCGATGGCGGTCTGACAGACAACAATAATTGGTCAGGTAAACAGCAGAAATTTCCCACGAAGCTTTCAGGTTGTCGGTCAGAAATCACCTCTCTAACCTCGGGACGTTAGCAACTCAGCGGCGGAAATTATTTGACACCGCGTTACGCCCAAAAGTATTAGAGGTTCGATAATGGACGTGCCGGAGGCAATCACCCCCAGCGTTAATACCAGCAAGGCGTTGGGGCAGGCATTGATTTCGATGTTCAAATCCGTGGAAGCGGAGTTGATGCTTGAGAGCGCAGAACCAGGGGCGGTCAAAATTATCGTGTTTGGTGGCTGTGCGGTTCACCTTTATACAAATCATCGTGTTTCCACAGACGTTGATGCCGAGGTGTATGAGGCGAATGTCCCGCAAGCTCTTCACCTACAAACCATGCTCGCGGAAATACCTGAGCAATTTGTCGATGAGCGATCCGGTCGATTGATGGAGCTAAACTATGACCTTCAATACAACACGAGCTTTGGTCCAATTCATGAGGATTACTGGGAGCGGAGCCTTCCCCTTACAGAATTCCCGCTCGAATCTCCTTTGCATGTTCACGTTGCCGCACCGATCGACATTGCGATCTCTAAACTGGGTAGAGCTACCGATCAGGACATCGACGATATCATGGCGCTTCTCAGGAGCGGCTTCATACTGAGCACCGAGTTCCATCGACTGGCATTGCAGGCGATTGATGTATATGTTGGCAATAAAGAGCCGCCAACCTCGGTTCTCACCCATATTTTGCATGACTATCTGGAGAGCTCAGATGACGAAGCCCCTTAGCGGCCACGTCCTCTCAACCGCCTTGGACACACTGGTCAAAAACCCTTTAAATCAGGCAGATGAAGCTGCGCTTGTGAGCGCCGCCAAAGCTGTTTGGTACTCGAACTCGAACCTTGCAAGCGAAGTAACAGCATTTCTGAGCTGCCACTCCGATGAAGTGGAGGTTAGACGCGCAGGTTATCTGCTCGAACGATTTACTCGCTTTGCCTGCGTTTCTGATCTGCGCGTATCGGAAACACTCAATGTGCTCGAGCTTTTTGCGCATTCGACTTTCAGGCAAGGGATGACGCCACAAGCCGTCGCACCGCTTCGCGGACGCTGTGATGAGCTCGCCGTGTCCTGGGGGTTAAGCGAAGGCCTTGGTCTGAGGGTTCAAACCCTCATGCCTTTCCAGACTCGGCATTACGAGGCTGAGCAGCGCGCAACCACGAGGTAGCTCATGACAAAGCGCGACTTGTTTGCAGCGTTGATGCAGGGTGTTGATGAGATGACTGCTCAGCGCCAAGGAACGATCAAATTGCGAAGCAGTAGTGTGGAGAACACGCCAGTTCTCGAAGCCAGTTCGCAATATCGAGTCGAAGACCAGGATTTAGACTGCCTTTTGGGGCTGGCTGGTGGAGAAAAGCTCTAGTTATCGTTGAGCGATTAGAGGGCTTTGGTCTGATCCTGTCGGTCGACAGTGCGATCACCGCAATCCTTGTGGGAGCGAGCTTGCTCGCGAAGAGGCCGTTACAGCCAGCATTGATGTTGCCTGATACGCCGCCTTCGCCGGCAAGCCGGTCTCGCTCCCACAGGACTGATATCGGGCAGTTATTTATTTTGTGTGTCCAGCAACCGGAAGAACCGCTCCCGCACCTGGACGTTATCGCTGTGAGCAACGTTGAAACGCAGAAAGTGACTGGCATCCGGCGCTTTGCTGAGCAGGGTGCCCGGCGCCAGCACCAGGTCGATGTCCAGGCCTTTCCTCGCCAGGGTTTCGGCATGATGCCCTTCGGGCAATCGCGTCCAGATGAACAACCCTTCATGGGGCAGCGATGACACCGAGCAACCGGCTTCCAGCAGCCAGCGCGTCACCCGACTGCTCGACTCGTAAAGCCGGTCCACCGTGCGCCGGGTGTGTTTGGCATAACTGCCATCGCTGAGCATCGTGCAGATAATCTGTTCCGCCAGTTCCGACGTCATGCCACCGCAGGTCATTTTCAGGGTGATCATCCGTGCGGCCAGCTGCGGCGAAAGCACCGCATAGCTGACCCGGCTGTTGGCCGTCAGGGTCTTGGAGAAACCGGACACGTAACTGACGTTGTCCAGCCCGCCCGCGGCCAGGCGTGGCGTCATGCGCTGCTGCATGTCGCAATACAAGTCGTCTTCGAGGATGTGGAAACCATAACGGTGGCTCAACTCCAGCAAGCGATAAACCTGCGCGGGGGAGAACGAGTGTCCGGTCGGGTTGTGCAGGGTGCTGTTGGCCATGTAGAGAACGGGACGATGGGCGATCAGCAACTGCTCGAAGGCCTCCAGGTCCATGCCGTCACAATCCCGGGGGATGGTGATGACCTTGGCACCATGCAAGGCCAGGTTGGTGTGCATGGTGAAGTAACAGGGGTCGTCGAGCAGCACGGTGTCGCCGGGTTTGACCAGCAGGCGCATCAGCATGTCGATGGCCTGCACGGTGTTGGCCGTGGTGATGATCTGGTCCACCGGCACTTCGATGCCGTGGGTCGACAGCTTCACCCGCAACGCCTCGCGCAGCGGCAGGTAACCGCCGGCAACGCCGTATTCGCCCATGCGCAGGGAAGTTGCGCGCAGGGTGCCGCGCACGGCTTTAAGCAGCTCGTCAGCCGGCAGCCACGAGGACGGCAGGAAACCGGCGCCAGGGCGCAGCGCGCCATTGTCCAGCAACACCGCGCGGCGGACCACGCTGAGGGTGTCTTGAGGTTGCAGGTCCGGGCCGGCATCGGTCTGGATCGGGAGGCTGGAACGGTGCACGAAATGTCCCGAACCCTGGCGTGACACCACCAGTCCCTTGGCCCGCAGGCGGTCCAGGGCATCGACCACCGTGGACTTGCCGACGTTCATCAAATCGGAGAGTTCGCGAATCGGCGGCAGCCTGGAGCCGTGGGGCAGCCCGCCCTGGCTGATCGCAACGGTCAACTGATCGACGATCTGCTGCACCAGCGGCGCGCCGGGCTGGAATTCGATGGCGGCGATGACTGCGCGTTGAACCTGCATTTTACTGGTCTCTCCGACAGTAAAGTTCGTTTGATTCTATACGAACTTGCTCTGATCAGAACAAGCCTTCCTCTCTACCATCACCTTACAGACTTTCCTGGTTGTCGGCGCCTGCGGTCCCGCAATCGCTTGGCTCAGAGGTGTTGCATGAGTGTTCAAACAACGGTCGCCGTCGCCAAACCGGTGATCAACATCCGCCTGTTCACGATCAGGATCATCACCGCCGTGTCGCTGTTTGCCGTGCTGGGCAAGGCCAACGTGTGGCTCGACACCGCCACCAACAGCATTCTCGCCCTCGGTTACCGGGCCTTGTTGTTGCTCTTGCCTCTGACATTGCTGGTGCTCGGCCGGCGCTCCCTGAGCGTCACCCTGTTGTGCGCCGCCCTCGGGCTGGTGTTGCTGGCGGTTACCAGCAACCAGGGCATGGTGATGTTCGCCGCGGCGCTGTTTGCCTATGGCATCGCCATCGCCGGGTACCTGATCAAGAGCGAAGCGGCCCAGACCAAGGAAGGTGCAGCCTACAACCGGGTCGCCATGAACATGGGCAGCCTGGTGGCGGGGCTGATCCTGCTTTCGCCGCTGCTGACCCCGACGATGTTTTTCCTTGGCGCTGCGAGTTTCGTCCTGCTGTGCCTGCCGATCGCCATGGGCGCCACCTTCACCACCCAACCGGTCATTGCCCAGCCAGCTACCCACGATGGCAGTGGCTGGCGCAACAAACTGCCATGGGTGATTGCCGGCATCATCATGGGGATCAAGCTGTTCGGCGTGTTCTCGATCCTGCCCCAGGCGATCCTGCTCGAGACCGGTGAATTGCCGGCCTGGTATGGCCTGATGCTGATCCTCAACAGCGCAGTGGTGGTGTTCGCCCAGGTGCCGGTGATGAAGCTGATCGAGCGCACCGGGCGCTTCAAGGTGATCGCGGTGATCGGGATCATCATCGGCGGCTTTGCGGTGCTCTCGTCTCCGGCCGCCTTCCATGTCGAAACCCTGGTCGGCGCGCTGATCTGGGTGGCGCTGCTGTCCATCGCCGAATGTGCGTTCAGCTACCTCGATTACTTCTCGGTCAAGCAGAACAACATGTTCGTCAAGGAAGTGTCCCTGGGCGTCGGCGCCGGGCTGACGGTGCTGATCATGCGGGTCGTGCCAGCGCCGTACAACGCCCTGGTGCTGGCCGCCATCGGCGCGGGCGGGATTCTGGCCTGGTACTGGCTCAACCGCAAATCCAACGCGTCGCTGCACGACTGAGTCATCGACGTTTGCGTACGTTTCTTCACAGGTCGGGTGCTTCATGAATACGACGTCTTGCGTGGTAGTGGTCGGGTACAACGGCAATCGGGTTCACGATATCCAGAAGCTGCGCGACCTCTGCAAAAAACTCTATAACGCCCGGTTGATTTTGCTGGTCGAGCAGATTCAGCCCGATGACGATCAGGTGGCGGATCACGTGTGCTGCACGTCCCTGGCGCCGGAAGATGTGGCGGACTCCCTGGAACTGGTGGCGGGTTGCCTGGGTGCCGACCGCTGGAAACTGATCGGGGTGTTGCCCTTTTCCGACCGTGGCGTGCTGCTCGGCGCGGCGCTGGCGACCCACTACGGCTTGCCTGGCATCACTCCGGGCGAGGCACGGGCGGGGCTGGACAAACAGATTTTTCGCAAGCTGGAAGCGGCGGCGAGCACTGCGCCGGAGCATTACCGTGCGCTGTTTTCCGCCCGAATCGAGAGCCTCGGCGAGCTGCGCCAGCGGGTGGTCGAGCTGGGCGGCAGAGCCTTTATCAAACCCGCCTGCGAAGGCGCGAGCAGAGGCTGCCGGGTCATCCGTCATCCGTCTGAATGCGACGAGGCGTGGCAGGCACTCAAGCCGTATCGCGAAGGCGGCATCGTCCTCGAAGAGTTGATCCAGAACGCTCGGGAATACAGCTGGGACTACGTGGCCGGCAGCACCTGGATCACTGAGAAAACCACCACCGAAGGCGCCTATCGCGCGGAAATCCAGCAAGTGGTGCCGGCCCCGTTGACGACTGAGGTGCAGGCGCGCCTGGCGTCAGCCGGCCAGCACATGTCCGGCCTGGTTTCGCTGGATAACGGTGCCTATCACAACGAAGTTTTCCTGCGCAGCGACGGCCTGACCTCGGCGGTGGAAACCAATATGCGCCCCGGCGGCATGCATATCTGGGACCTGGCGCGCCTGGCGTTCGTCGACTTCGATCCCTGGGAGCGCTGGGTCAGATGGGCGGTAGAGGGCAAGATCGACCATCACGAGCCCGTCGCCCGGGGCTATTGCGGTATTCGTCTGCTGCGAGCACCGGCCGGCGGCCTGTTGCGCTACGTGCCGGACATCGAGGCCCTGGCCCGGGAACTCGACATCGAGCTGGTGGAAGCGGTGTACACCATGCGCCTCAGTGACTCGGTCACGGCACTGGTGAAAGACAACACCTCGTTTATCGGCCACATCGTGTTGTTCAGCGAGGACTACGGGCAGCTCAGCGCCAACCTGTTGCGTCTGGCAGAGGCGATCGAGTCGCGCGTCGAGATCACTTGTCTGGCTGCACCGTCGAGAGCGGTGGGCTAAGCCGTCGACATCAATGTTTTTCGCATTATTGGTTATGAGGGTTGGGTCAATGATTGAGCACATGAGCTGTGATGAACGTTTCATCGCCCTGGCAAAAGAACTCGGCTACGACATCTATGGCGAGAATACCGCCGGTGGGCATTATGCGCCGCTGGTTCGGCATCATGACGAGCTGTATGTCAGTGGCCTGGTGCCGCGCATGAACGGAGAAATGCAGTATCCCGGCAGAGTCGGGCTGGAACTCAGCCTGACGGACGCTCAATCGGCCGCCAGTATCAGCGCGATGCGCGGACTGGCGCTGATCGTCGACGCCATCGGTTCGCTGGATAAAATCAAGTCGCTGATACGGATAACGGTCTATGTGAAATCCACCGCGGATTTTGTAGACCTGAGCGAAGTGGCCAACGGTGCGTCGGATGTATTCAGCCATGTCCTGGGGGATGCCGGTAAACATACTCGAACGACCGTGGGTGTTTATCAATTGCCAAAAAATGCCGCGGTAGAAGTGGACATGATCGCGGCGCTGAGACCCTCGGTGTTATAAATATGGGGCATGCGGCTTTACAGCGCTGAATGGTTGGCCTAAGGTTCGGCCATTCAAGTCGACCCAATAAGTTGGAACTCACGGATGAATAACGTTCAAGGTGCGTTTTTTTCATATAAGGACTTTCGCCAGAGTTTGCACCCGCGGCCGCTCAGTGCTCGGGTATGGACGGCGGGTGAACTTGCAGACGTTCGCCAGCGTCTCGAGACCAGCGAGGTCGATATTGTCGCGCTGGCCCATGAAAAAACTATCGAAGGTTGCAAGTTGACGCCAGGCATGGCGGTGTCCATGCAATGGTTGAAACCCGGCACGGCGCTGAACGGCCACGTACATGCCTGGTGGCACCTGTTCATCATCCAGTCCGGCAGCGGCGCGTTGACCTTGGGAGATGCCGATGAAGTCAGCGTCAGCCCCGGCGACGTGTTGCTGGTGCCGGCCTGGACCCGGCACGGTTTCGTCAACACCAGCGCCACCGAACCGCTGGCCATGCTGAACATGAGCAACATGCCGCAAATGGAGCTGCTCTGCGGTTCAGCCATGGCCTGATCACTCGCCCGCCGTTATTTTTCCCCGCTGTACACCAGGGAGTCCGCGTTCGCTGACTCCCTTTTTCGTTTCTGCGACCCACCTCCCTAACCCTCCTGGCGAGCTGCGTTTTTCCACTGTCTGTATCGATGCAAACAGATAATTTCTGTATCTGTTCAGCGCCCGATCAACTAACTAGGATCGCTTCCAAGGCAACGGATTAATGCGGTTAATGCAAGGGAGCGTTCTATGGAAAGTACCAGGTTTAAATTGTATGTTGGCGCAGATTTTGTCAGTGCTTTTGCAATGTCGGCATGTGTGGCGCTAAAAGAAAAACAACTTTCATTTGAACTTGTCACACTTGATTTAAAGGCGCGTGATAACTATCAAGCGAGTTATCGTGATGTGTCGCTGACCTGCAAGATTCCCACCCTGGTTCACGAAGGTTTTGCCCTGTCGGAATCTTCGGCCATTGCCGAATACCTGGAGGAAGTGGCACCGGGGCATCAAACACTCTTCCCGCGAGACATCAAGCAGCGCGCCCGCGCTCGTCAACTCCAGGCCTGGCTGCGCAGCGATCTGCTGGTGATTCGCAAGGAGCGCCCGGCGGACCTCATCTACTTCGGCAAAAAAGATAACCCGCTGTCCGACGAGGCCCTGGCCGCTGTCGGCAGATTGTTCTTCGTGGCTGACCGGTTGCTGGAAGAGGGCGCTGATCATCTGTTCGGCGACTGGAGCATCGCCGACACCGACCTGGCAATCATGCTCAACCGCCTGCTTGCCAATGGCGATCAGGTGCCTGCGCGACTCGCGGCGTATGTGCGCCGCCAGTGGGATCGCGACAGTGTTCGGGCGTGGATGGACATGGAGCGCGCAGCGCCGGCCATCGCACTCTGAAATATCCAGGGCCACCGCCAGGCAATCATCAGGAGCGCTGCCATGCAGGGACTGTCGGAGCAGGAAAGATACAAACCCTATAACTCACGCACCATCCGCGAGACGCCGTACTGGCAGAAACTGACGCCAGCATTGCAGGAGGCCATGACCGTGGTCGCCAGGGTCATGCCGTTTCGCACCAATGAATACGTCTTGGGCACGCTGATCGACTGGAACAACATTCCCGACGATCCGATTTTTCGCATGACCTTTCCTCACAAAGACATGTTGCTGGCGGACGAGTATGCCTCGCTCAAGCAACTGATCGAACGGGATGATGCCGGCGCCATCAAGCGCAGGATCGAAGCGATCTGGCAGCGCATGAACCCTCATCCGGCCGGGCAGCTGACGCACAATGGCGTGACCCTCGACGGCAAAGTCCTGCCGGGCATTCAGCACAAGTACCGCGAGACCGTGCTGTTTTTCCCCGGTGCCGGTCAGACGTGCCACGCTTACTGCACCTTCTGTTTCCGCTGGGCGCAGTTCATCGGCGAGGAAGAGCTCAAGTTCAATGCGCGTGAATCCCAGGAGCTGGTGAGTTACTTGCGGGTGCACCCCGAGGTCACCGATGTGCTGATCACCGGCGGCGATCCGATGATCATGAATACCCGCTCGCTGGCCGGTTACATCGAGCCGTTGCTGGCATTGCCCAATCTGAAAAGTATCCGCATCGGCACCAAGTCCGTGGCTTATTGGCCGCAACGCTTTGTCAGCGACAAAGATGCGCCCGAGCTGCTCGAGCTGTTCAAACGGATCGTCGCGGCGGGGAAAAACCTGTCGATCATGGGGCATTACAACCACCCGGTGGAAATCCGCCAGGACATCGCCCGCCAGGCCATCGAACGCATTCGCTCCACCGGGGCCACCCTGCGCATGCAGGCGCCTGTGATCCGGCACATCAATGAGAACCCTGCAGATTGGGCGGCGCTCTGGACCGAAGGCGTGCGGCTGGGGGCCGTGCCTTATTACATGTTCGTCGAGCGTGATACGGGACCCAGCCATTACTTCGCGATGCCACTGGCGCGGGCGTTCGAGATTTTCCAGGCGGCCTATCGCACGGTGTCCGGGCTGGCACGCACGGTGCGCGGGCCGTCCATGAGCACCTTCTACGGCAAGGTATTGATCAACGGCATCGAGACCGTGGCCGGGGAAAAGGTCTTTGTGCTGCAGTTCCTCCAGGCCCGCAATCCGCAATGGGTGTTGCGCACCTTCTATGCGCGATTCGATCCGCAGGCGACCTGGTTCGACGAATTGAGACCGGCGTTTGGCGAGCGCTTGTTCTTCTTTCAGCCCGAGCCTGTGGCAGTGCCCGAATTGATACCGGTCCTGCTCGAGACAGCGTAGGACGATTCTTCAGGAGATATGGATATGAGCGGTATCCCGTTTGATCAGCGAGAAGGGTTTATCTGGCTCGATGGCGAGTTCGTCGAGTGGTCCCAGGCGCGGCTGCATGTACTGACCCATGGTCTGCATTACGCCAGCACCGTGTATGAAGGAGAGCGCGTCTACAACGGCAAGATTTTCAAACTGCGTGAACACACCGAGCGCCTGTATCGCTCGGCGCAATTGATGGATTTTGTCATTCCCTATGAACTGGCCGAGCTGGAGGCGGCCAGCCATGAACTGCTAAAACGCAACAGTGTGGTCGAGGGTTATCTGCGCCCGGTGGCGTGGCGCGGCAGTGAAATGATTTCGACCTCGGCGCGCTTCAATCGCGTGCATGTGGCGATTGCCTGCTGGCAGTGGCCAAGCTATTTCGACCCAGCAGGGCACATGGCCGGCATTCGTTTGAAGACCGCCGAGTGGCGTCGTCCGCCGCCGAGTTGCAGCCCCTTCGAAGCCAAGGCGTCCGGGCATTACCAGATCGCCACACTGAGCAAGCACGACGCGGAAAACAACGGCTATCACGATGCCCTGATGCTCGACTGGCGGGGCCACGTCGCCGAGGCCACCAGCGCCAATGTGTTCTTCGTCAAAGACCGGATATTGCACACACCGCTGCCGGACTGCTTCCTCAACGGCATCACCCGCCAGACCGTCATCGAACTGGCCAAGACCCTGGATTACCAGGTGCTCGAACGCACCATTGTTCCTACGGAGCTTGGCGACTTCGACGAATGTTTTCTCACCGGTACCGCTGCACAAATCACCCCGGTGCAAAGCATCGATCAGCAGCGCTATCGACCGGGCCGCGCCTGCCGCGAATTCATTGCCGCTTACACCTCAACCGTCAACGCCTGATAAACAGCCAGGAACCTCACCATGTCAGATCAAGGGATTGTTGCGTCTGCACCTTACGTTTCACTGGGCCACCGCCATGAGGAGTTGTCGGCGCGGGGCTGGACGGTGCTGACGCCAGGCGAATTCGCCTACGATGTGCTCGGCACGCTGCATGAGTTCGGCCCGGTCATTCCGCAGTTCAATGGCCAGACCGCTTTCGCCATCACCCGCAAGCCGGGGTACGAAGACTTGCCGTATTCCCAGAGCATGAACGGCATCGGCCCGCACACCGAAGCGCCGGTCTACGGACCGCCGCCGCGCTACCTGGCATTGCATTGTCATCAACAGGCCACGTGCGGTGGCGGGCATACGGGGCTGGTGGACGGTTATGAATTCCTGGCGTTTCTCGGGCGCACCGATCCGCAGCTGCGTGAATGGATCGACGACACGGCGGTGGAGTTCGTTGCCACCGCCAAACCCGGCGAAGCGGCGCAACACCGGGTCAAGGAATACATCCTGACGCCGACCGAGGAAGGGGATATTTTCCGCTTCAGCTACAACCAGTTTCACTACGGCGATGTGAACCCTTCCAAGGAAGATCTACTCCATTCCCAGGTCGCCAGCAGCGACTCGCCACTGGCCAGGTTTGCGGTGCTGGGCGAAGCGTATTTCGTGCAGCACAACACCCCGGTGCTGATTCCCGACGGGTGCATGCTGATTTGGGACAACTGGCGAATGATCCACGCCCGCAGTCGATACACTGACCCGGCGCGCCACCTGACCCGCTATTGGCTGGCCTGATTCATCCGTCGCCCACTCTTCCATCGGCGTACCCCTTGGCGGGTACGCGTCCTACAGGTATCGCGTCATGCAAACAGCAATCGAGATCGCCAAGGTCGATCACCAACTGGTCGTGCGGCTCAATCAGTCCTGGACCAAAAGAGCCACGGTGTGTGCACAGGACAAGGCCGAGCCCCGCGAAGCGTTCGATCCGGCACGCCCGGATTATCCGGAGTCCATGGTGCCGTTTTTCCATCACCCGAAATTCCAGGCCCTGAGCGACGAACTCAAGAGCACCGTGGTGACCTGGGGCTGGATCGGCTACAACTTGCGCACGGTGACCGCCGAAGAACATGTGGTGAACCCGGCGCTGAGCGTCATCGCCAATCAGTACCTGGGCAAGAACGACTGGCATTTTCGCGAGGCCATGCAGCAGACCCTGATCGACGAGCACTACCACACGCTCATGCACCTGCGGGCCATTGAGCGCACCAGGGAGGAACGCGCACTCGATCAGGATCTGGACTTGCCGCCGTCGGTGACCTACCTGCGCCTGCTTGCCCTGCGTAAAGAACTGCCCGAGCAATGGCAGCGGGATCTGGCGGCGATCACGTTTGCGGTGGTGGCCGAGATCAGCGTCAACGCCTATCTGGATCTGCTGGCCGACGATCAGAGCATTCAGCCGCAAAACCGTCGGGTGGCCGAACTGCATAATCGCGACGAGTATGCCCACAGCAAGATTCTCGCCGAAGTGGCGAAGGTCATGTACGCCAACATGCAACCGCCCCAGCGGGCATTTTTCGCTCGCACCTTGTCGGTGGCGCTGAGTGCCTTTATCGCTCAGGACTACTCGATGTGGGAGGCGATTCTGACGCAGCTCGGGGTCGAGGACGCCGCGCTGATCATTGCCGACACCCGGGAGAGCAACAAGAACGCCACGATCATGCGTGACTATAGCGGCCTGCATCGGCTGGCCCAGGATCTTGGCATCAGTGACGAGATCGATTTCGACTTTCGTCCGACCCTCAACGCCACGGCAGCGGCTTGAATCAGGAGGTGAATATGTCCGTTCCTGTGTACGAAGTGTTCGCCATCCGTGTCGGTGCCAATGCCCAGCGCACCGCCCGGGAGAATTTTCTATACGATGCATGCTGCGGTGATCCCGATGCGTCCATGCCGCTGGATTACTACTTCTGGGTCATCCGTAACGCGCAGCAGGTGATCGTGGTCGACACCTGTTTTCAACCGGCCACGGCGGATCGGCGCAACCGGCAGATGTACCGCCTGCCGGAAGAGTCCCTGCGCCAGCTGGACATTGATCCGGCGCAAGTGGACAACCTGATCCTCACCCATTTGCACTGGGACCACGCCGGTAACCTCGGGCTGTTTCCGAAGGCCACCGTGCATCTGCAGGAAGCGGAATTGCGCTTCTGTACCGGGCCGAAAATGGCCCATCGCACGGTGAACAAAACCTACGAGGTCGACGATGTGATGTCGGCGCTGCCGCCGTTGTTTGAAGGGCGGATGCGCTTGCATAACGGCACGGTCGAGGTGTTGCCCGGAGTGACCTTGCACCCGGTGGGGGGGCATACGCCGGGTAGCCAGGTGGTGCGGGTGAACACCGAGCGTGGGTGGATTGTCCTGGCTTCGGATGCTGCGCATTTGTGGGCCAACATCCGTGAACGTAGCCCTTTTCCGATTCTGGATGATCTGGCGCAAACCCTTGAGGCTTTCATGGAAATCGACCGTCTGGCCGACAGCGAAGACCACGTCATTCCCGGCCACGACCCGCTGATCGCCGAGCGTTTCCCGCACTGGAATGACGATCCGCACATTATCTGCCTGCACGCAAATCCCCTGTAGGAGCCGGCTTGCCGGCGAAGGCGTCCTTGAAATTTGCATCGTCTATTCGAGTGCCTTCGCTGGCAAGCCAGCTCCTACAAGGTATGTGTCAGCCTTGGTTTTTGAGGAGTTGGCCGAGGGTCGCCAGCGCCTCATCTATCCGCGGTGAATACGGCGTACCACAACCAATGCGCACAAAGTGGTCAAAACGCTTGGTATTGGAAAAGATATCCCCAGGTGAAATCTGGATGCCAAGCTTCAACGCTTCTTGAAAAAGCACCATGGACGAATAGTGGCAAGGCAGTTCCACCCACAACAGCGTACCGCCCTGAGGGCCGGTGACGCAGGTACCTGGAGGAAAGTAGCGGGTGATCGCCACGCTCATCTGCTGGCGTTGTTGCGTCAGGGTTTTCCTTAACCGGCGCAGGTAACGTTCGTAGGACGGGGTCTTCATGAACGCACTGACCGCCAGTTGCGACAGCGCTTCGCAACCGCGGGACTGGGTGTGCTTGAGCATTTCCACGCGGTCGTGCCATTTTCCCGCACTGATCCAGCCCAGGCGCATGCCCGGTGCCAGGGTTTTGTTCAGCGACGCGCAATAGATCACATTGTCGGTTCGGTCCCAGTGTTTGAGGGTGGACAACGGCTGCTCGGTATCCACCAGGTCGCCATAGGTGTCGTCTTCGATCAGCACGGTATTGTGCTCTGCACACACTTGCACCAGCCGCGCCTTATTGGCATCCGGCATGATGCTGCCCAAGGGATTTTGCAGGTTGGGAATGACGATCAGCGCCTGAATTTTTTCGGGGCCTTGCAACAGTTGGTCGAGGGCCAACAGATTGATCCCCGCATGCGCCGTCGCCGGGACTTCCAGTACCCGCAGGTTCAGGCTTTCGAGAATTTGCAACAGGCCGTAAAAGGTCGGCGACTCCACCGCCACGGTGTCGCCGGGTTGGGTCACCGCGCGCAAAGCCAGGTTGATCGCTTCGGTCGCGCCATTGGTGATGACAATCCGCTCCGCGCTCAGGTTCGCTTTGGCGGTCAGCGCCCGTCGGGCCAGGATATGACGCAATGCGCTGTGACCGCAGGTCGACCCTGCCGCGCCGAGCAAATGCTGATCCTGGCGCAGCGCCTTGAGCATATGGTCCTGCAACGTCTTTAGCGGATAGAGTTCCGGCGCGCAGTAGGCACTGGCCAAATTGACCTTGATCGTCGCACGCTGGCTGGCCTTGAGTACCCACGACACCTGTTCGTGAATGCCGACATAGACACCGGTGTCCACGGGTGGGGGAGGGGTGATGGCGCGTGGCTTGGGCACGTCGTCAGGCTGGCGAATATAGTTGCCGGAGCGCGGACGGGCTTCCAGCACGCCGTAGTCCTCGAGTTCCCGGCATACCTGGACCGCAGTCGACAGGCTGACGGCGTGTTTTTCCATCATCAGCCGAATGGAGGGGAACCGCTCCCCCGTTTTCAAGGTGCCGCTGCGGATCGCATCGAGGTAGTGGTTGGCTAACTGACGGTACAAGGGGAGCGTGTGCATGATGACCTCAGCAATCGCACCACTGAAGTCTTGGGCTGGAAAGTGAGTTGACGCTCCCCGCAGGCGGACCCGTGGTGTTCAAGGGTTAAGGGAAGTGTTCTTTCTGCTGTCGATACTGAGAGAGTAATCGTGCTTTTGCTGGAGTCGCGGGCAATAAAAAGCCCCGCTCTAGGGCGGGGCTCCTGGGCGGGGCTCTTGGCTCAGTGGCGTCTGAAGCGCCGCTGGCAGGGGGGTGTTACTGGGCGGCGATGCTGTAGCCTTCGAACGCGGTTTGCTGCTGAAGCGCGGTGATGATGTTTTTACGGTTGACCGCTTGCTCGGCCCCCGCATTGTCCAGGAACGTCGCGCTTTCCAGCTCCGCTTCATCGCCTTCGCCGACGAAGGTCAGGCCGAGGAACTCCAGGGCTTTACGGTCTACGTTCAGACTCGAACGCGGAGTCCGCAGCGGCAGCGTGACGCTGATGCCGTCTTTGCTGATGATGAACACTTCGCCGTCCTTCTTGGCCCGTGCAGCCTTGCTCTTGCCACTGGTCGGGTTGCTGATGGCCTGGTGGGTCTGGTTCAGCACCTTCAGCGCCAGACCGTAGACGATTTCCTGAAAGGCCGGATCGTCCTTGAAGCTGGAGAGAATCCGGCTGATCGGGAATTTGCTGCTCAAGTCTTCCAGGGCCGCGATGTCGGCTGCTTCGGCGTCCTTGAGTTGCTTGAGTTCGCCCATCAGTTCGTAGGCGGTATCGTCGTCGAAGCGGTCGTGAGCCTGGCGAATCGCGGCACGCAGCTCACGGATCTGGTCGCTTTCCCGGGTGGACTGAAAAGCGTCCAGGACCATCTCGCTGATGGTCTTGGCCTGGGGTACATGCTGTGAAAGATTGATGGAGTTTTCGTATTCCGCTTTGGACGACAAGGTGACTACGGATTCAGCGGTATTGGAATCGGACATTGAAATTTCACTACTTCTTTTAACTTGGGTTGAGGCGAGAAAGCACGGGGCTTTTCAGGCCGCCTAATCTATTGGACCTGCGCCGGATTGTCACGGCTGTCGGACAAAACACCTGACAGCGCCCCCCCTGTAGGAGCTGGCTTGCCAGCGAAGGCGGTGTGTCAGTTAATACATGTGTCGACTGACACACCGCTTTCGCTGGCAAGCCAGCTCCTACAGGGGGGCGGTCTTCAGTGAGCGGAAAGTCTGGTAAAACCTGATCGAACGCCCACAGAACAAACCGCTGGCAACGCCCGACGCACACGCCTTGAGCAACATGACCGGCAGGGTCTTCGATTGTTGCGGGTGAACCTCGGCCTCGTAGCCAAAGTAGTAGTTAACCGCAAAGAACAGCAGATAAAGCGCCAGGGTTTTGATCGTGCCCGGCAGGATCAACGCGGTTCCCGTGTCATCCAGCGTGACACCCTTGGGTGAAAAAATCACCAGCGCGGCGGCGCTGCCCACCATTACGGCGACCATCCAGTAGCCTACCGATAACGATGAATGGAACGACAGGTTCAGCGAATACAGGGACCAGCCGAGCACAATCGGTGGTGTGATCAACAACGACGTTTTGCTCTCGCGGGTTGGGGAGAGGGCTCTGATGCCGAGGTAGCAGAGCAGCACAAAGATCGCATAAACCCACAGCGGGGTGTTTTGCAGGGCGTTGAGCATTGGGCAGCGTCCTTGCCAAAAAAATGTGCGGGCATAATAGCCGTGCTCCGTTAGAAGCAGTCGACTATTTCCCCGGCACCATCACGGATGAAGCAATTTCTGCTCGCGTTTGTCGGTCGCGTTGAATGGTCTGTCGTCTTCGCGAAGCAGGCACCAGGGTTCATCAGGCCAGCCCCGGTGTATTCAGGTTCAACGAGCGCACCGCCAAGGCGGTCGCGGTTTCTTCATCCAGGGCCAGCGAAAAGATAAACGTAGCACCTTGCCCAGGCACATCCACCAGACGAATCTCACGGCCATGCAGCTGCAGGATCCGCTGCACGATGCGCAAACCCAGGCCCCCGTCACGTCGTGCCCCACCAATGTTGAACGGCCTCAGGAACAGACCTTCCCGTAGTTCTGCCGGGATGCCCGGCCCGCTGTCGCTGACAGTGATTTCGACGAACTTGCCTTGCGCAACGAGGCTGATGCCGATGGTTCCTCCAGGCGGTGTGTGCCGCAAGGCGTTGTCGAACAGGTTGGTCAGTACACGCTCGATCAGCCCCAGGTCGGCAAACACCCCGGATACCGTCGGTGCAAAGCTGGCCTCGAGTTGCACTTGCCGGGCCTCGGCCGTCAGTTCGAATTTCTGGAAGATGTCCTGCACCAGATCGGTCAGGGAAAAGCGCTCCAGCACCGGTTGCACGAAACCGTGTTCCAGGCGCACCAGTTCCAACAGCGACTGCGCCAGGCCACCGACCTTGCGGCTTTGATCCAGGGCGATGCCCAGGTAGCGGCGGCGATCGGCGGGGGATAATGTTGCATCCTTCAAGGAAAGGGTTTCCAGGTAACCGTGCAGCGAGGCTAATGGCGTGCGCAGGTCGTGGGAAATGTTGGCCACCAGTTCGCGGCGTTCCTGATCCTGGCGGGTCAGCGAGCGCCATTGTTCGCCGAGGCGTGCCTGCATCTGCCGGAAAGCGGCGTCGAGGATAGCGATCTCATCGTGGCTGGCAGCTTTTTCTACCGGGGCGGGCACGACTGGCGCGACCGGGACGCCGTCGATGTCGAACTGGCTGACTGTTTCGGTCAAGCGTCGCAAGGGGCGAGTGATCAGTGCAAAGGCCGTCAGGCCGGCAATCAGGCACAACAAGGCGGCGAGCCCGATGGACACCAAGGCGGTATTCAGCGCTGCGCTGGTGGCGCCGCGTTCGGCGAGGCGGTCGCGCTCTTCGCTGAGCAACACGACATACAGGTAACCTGCCGGTTTGCCGTTGACCTGCAACGGTGCGGCGCTGAACACCTTGCGGCCATCGGCGCTGCGCGGGTCGTCGCCGACAATCGGCAGGGCATCCCCTCTGAGCAGACGCTGGATCGGCGCCAGGTCAATCCGCTGCCGGCGTATCCGCCCCTCGGGTGCCGCGCTGCCGACAATCGCGCCTTCGGTGTCCAGCAGATAGACCTCGACGCTAGGGTTGACTTGCATCAGCTTGCTGAACAGCTCGCGCACGGCATCGGGCATCAGGCCATTGGCATCCATCAGTACCGTGTCCTGGGCAATATGCTGCGCCAGATTGCGCGACAGCCCTTGCACCACCTCCAGTTCATGCATCTGGCTGGAGCGCACCTGCATCCACGCCGAGGTAGCGCAGCACACCAGCAACAGCACGGCGAAGACCAGGGACAGGCGTTGCGTCAGGGTCAGCCTCATGAGCGCTATTACTCCTTCGCCGCGAACTTGTAGCCACGACCCCACACCGTGAGGATTCGTGTCGGTTGTGCCGGATCGGCCTCGATTTTCGCGCGCAGGCGGTTGATGTGCGTGTTGACCGTGTGCTCGTAGCCTTCGTGGCTGTAACCCCACACGGCATTGAGCAGGTCCATGCGCGAGAACACTTTGCCGGGCTGGCGGGCGAAAAAATATAACAGGTCGAACTCCCGGGGTGTGAGGTCGAGGCGGCGGCCGTCAAGGGACACCTCCCGGGTAATCGGGTCGATGGAAAGGCCATCCATGATCAGGCTGCCGGCGTCCATTTTCAGGTTGCGGGCCATGGCGTCGACCCGTCGCAGCAGTGCTTTGACCCGGGCGACCAGCTCCAGCATGGAAAAGGGTTTGGCCAGGTAGTCGTCTGCACCGAGTTCGAGCCCGAGAATACGGTGGACCTCGCTTGCGCGTGCACTGGTGATGATGATCGGTGTGTAACGGGCCATGGCGCGGGCACGGCGGCAGATTTCCAGGCCGTCGACACCGGGCAGCATCAGGTCGAGGATCAGTGCATCCCAGCCTCCTTGCTGCAGCAGGCGCATGCCGTCGTCGCCGTTGGCGCAGTGCACCACCTCGAACTGCTCATCGCGCAGATGCAGGCAGATAAGGTCGGCGATAGGCAGGTCGTCCTCGACCACGAGGATGCGTTTGGTGGGTTCCATCAAGCTCAATCCTTCGGCGCGATGAGCGCATTGTGCGGGTTTTTCTCGGCTGGAGTTATCACGAATTGTTTAACTCTCCGTGAGGGTTTGGCGATCAAACCAAGCCTAGGCTGTGTTCCATGTCAGGCACCTGGATTTATCGGAGAAGATCATGTTTTCACGGCGGCAGTTTCTTGGAACGTGCGGCGGGTTGGGGGCTGCAGCCCTGGTGGTCGGTGTATTGCCAAAATTTGCCGCGAACGCTGCACCGGTCAGTAATGCCAACGCGGCGGAGGATTTCGAGGTGAGCCACAGCGACAGCGAATGGCGCGCCATGCTCAGCGCCGAGCAGTACGAAATCCTGCGCGAAGAAGGCACCGAACGGGCCTATGGCAGCCCGCTGAACAATGAACACCGTGACGGCATTTTCGGCTGTGCCGGCTGCGATCTGCCGCTGTTTTCCTCCGCGACGAAGTTCGATAGCCGCACCGGCTGGCCGAGCTTCTGGGCGCCGCTGGACAAGGCCGTGGCCACTCGTCAGGACCGGTCCTTCGGCGTTGTGCGCGAAGAGGTTCACTGCCGGCGATGCGGCGGTCACCTGGGGCACGTCTTCGATGACGGGCCCAAGCCCACCGGCCTGCGTTATTGCATGAACGGTCTGGCGCTGACCTTCAAGCCACAGGTGGCTTGATCCTTTCTCTCTTTGTGCGCCAGACCGGCAGCGTCAAGGACCGGACCTTCAGCATCGAGTTTCTCGATCCGGGTGTCTCGGCCCATGCCTCTACCTTCGGTTGATCGCCCTTTCATTCACCCAGGAGTCAGCCTCATGAAAACCCTGTTCACCTGGCGTCGCGCCCTGTTGGGGCTGGCTGCCGCTGGCGTCATCGGTCAATGCGCGGCGTTCTCTTTCGGTGCCGCTGAACAAGCCGTGCTCATTCCACCTCCGACCCTCGATGAAACGACCCAGGCCCGTAGCGAGACCGTGGTCCTTGCCGGCGGCTGCTTCTGGGGCGTCCAGGGTGTGTTCCAGCATGTCAAAGGCGTGAAGCAGGCCGTCTCCGGTTACGCTGGCGGTACAGCCGACACGGCTCGATATGAGCGGGTCAGCGAGGGTGATACCGGCCATGCGGAGTCCGTCGAAGTGACCTTCGATCCGACTCAGGTCAGTTATGGCATCTTGCTGCAAATCTATTTCTCTGTGGCCCATAATCCGACCGAACTCAATCGTCAGGGGCCTGACACCGGAACCCAGTACCGATCGGCGATTTTCCCGCAAAGCAGCGAACAGCAGCGCGTGGCTCAGGCCTACATCGCCCAGCTCGACGCCACCCGTTCGTTCAACAAGCCCATTGCGACCCGGCTTGAAAACTACAACGGTTTCTACCCGGCAGAGGAAGAGCATCAGGACTTTCTGACCGAACACCCGACCTATCCCTATATCGTGATCAATGACCTGCCGAAGGTGGCGCAGTTGAAGCGGCTGTATCCGGATCGGTATCAGGAAAAACCGGTACTGGTGAAGGCGGGGATGTGAGCAGACAGGGAGGCACTCTTGGTTCAAGGTCTGCTGAGCCGGCTAGAGCTTGCCCCATCTCTGCAAGGCGAAGTCGACGAAACTACGCAGTTTCGGCAAGCGATAGCGATCCTGGGCGTACATCAGGCTCATAGGCCGGCTCGGTGGCAAGTAATCCGACATCACGGCGATCAGCTTTCCATTCTTAAGGTCTTGTTCGACCAACGCATCGGGCAGCAGCACGATACCCATGCCGGTTCGTGCCGCTTGATGCAAGCCTGCGGAGCTGTTGATCAGCATGGGTCCACTCACCGCCACAGCGACTTCGCCTTCCGGCCCAATGAGCCGCCACACCTTTTCCACCGAGTGCCAGTCATCTCCGGCCGGGTAGGCGAAGGACAGGCAGTCGTGGTGTTGCAGGTCTTCAGGTCTTTGCGGGTTGCCTCGTCGCGCCAGGTATTGCGGTGAGGCGCACATGGTCAGGGGGTAGGCGACCAGTGGACGGGAGATCAGGTTGGTCTGTTCCATGTTGCCCAGGCGAAAGGCCACGTCGAATCCGTTCTCGAGCAGGTCCGGACGCCGGTTGGTGAGGACCACATCGAGTTTGACCCGCGGACACAGCAGGGTGAATTCGCTCAGGGCCGGTGCCAGTTTTTCACTGCCGAACGTCAGCGGTGCGGTGATGCGCAGGGTGCCGCTCGGCTCGTCGAGCGCCTGCTCGGCCAGGCGCTCGGACTCGGCCACCAGCCCCAATACTTCAAGACAGCGTTGATAGTAGGCCGTGCCGAACTCCGTCAGCCGCTGGCGTCGCGTCGTACGGTTGAGCAAGCGCACCCCCAGGCGTTGCTCCAGCGCCCGCAGGTGATTACCGACCATGGTCGTGGACATTTCGCACGCTGAAGCGGCGGCAGTCATGCTGCCAGCCTCCACCACTTTCACGTAGACGGTCATTGCCTGGAACAAATCCATTATCAAGCCCAGCTTTTAAATGATTGAAGTTTTACAGCGTTTATCTAGCTCAGGTGGCTAACCATACTTTAAAAACACCGACTATTGATGGAGCCTGATGTCATGACCGCCGCTTGCCTGATGAACACTTACCAACCCCTGGCCTTGAGTTTCAGCAAGGGCCTGGGCACGCGCCTGTGGGATCAGGCCGGTCGTGAGTACCTGGACGCGGTGGCGGGCGTGGCGGTGACCAACGTCGGTCACTCCCACCCCAAAATTGTCTACGCCATCAGCGAACAGGCGGGCCTGCTGTTGCACACCTCCAACCTGTACAGCATCGACTGGCAACAGCGGCTGGCGCAGCAGCTGACGCAGTTGGCGGGCATGGATCGGGCGTTCTTCAACAACTCCGGTGCCGAAGCCAACGAGACCGCGCTGAAATTGGCGCGTTTGTACGGCTGGCACAAAGGCATCGAGCAACCGCTGGTGGTGGTGATGGAGAACGCTTTCCACGGCCGCACGCTTGGCACCTTGTCCGCCAGCGACGGCCCGGCCGTGCGTCTGGGTTTCAATGAGCTGCCGGGAGATTTCGTCAAAGTGCCGTTCGGCGACCTCAAGGCGCTGGACAAGGTGCAGCAAGCCCACGGCCCACGCATCGTGGCAATCCTGATGGAGCCGATCCAGGGCGAAAGCGGCGTGCAACTAGCCCCGCCCGGTTACCTCAAGGCCCTGCGTGAACTGTGCAACCGGCGCGCCTGGCTGCTGATGCTCGACGAGATCCAGACCGGCATCGGCCGCACCGGCCAGTGGTTTGCGTTCCAGCACGAAGGCATCCTCCCGGATGTCATGACCCTGGCCAAAGGCCTCGGTAACGGCATCCCCATCGGTGCCTGCCTGGCCCGGGGCAAGGCCGCCGACCTGTTTACCCCCGGCAGCCACGGTAGTACTTTCGGCGGTAATCCACTGGCGTGCCGCGTGGGTTGTACCGTGCTGGAGATCATTGAGGAGCAAGGCCTGTTGGCAAACGCCAAACTGCAAGGCGAACGCTTGCTGAGCAGATTGCACATCGAATTGGCGGACGATCCGAACGTCCTGGCGATCCGTGGCCAGGGCCTGATGATCGGCATCGAGCTCAAACAGCCGATTCGCGACCTGACATTGATCGCCGCCCGGGATCACGGTTTGCTGATCAACGTGACCAGGGGCAAGACCATCCGCCTGCTGCCGCCGTTGACGATCGATGAGCGTGAGGTGGAGATGATTGTCAGAGGGGTTTGTAGGGCACTGAGTGCAACCTGATATCCCCCGGGACACACACAATCCCCCGTAGGAGCTGCCGCAGGCTGCGATCTTTTGATCTTGATTTCCGGCTGAGCTGGAATCGCCTGGAGATCAAAAGATCGCAGCCTTCGGCAGCTCCTACACGACTTGTGTCTCGGTCAGTTTTATCAGCTTTTCTGCCCGTAAGTTAGCAATCGACTTGAACAAACGTTTCGCATTGGCTTTCGAGCTCAAAAGGTAGGCGGTTTCATCAAATGCTTTGGCATTGGCCGCAGAGCCTTTTTCGAAGTGGTCGCTATCTGGTTGTTGGAGGGTTCGCATCGTGGTTCTCCGGATTCGAGAGTCACTCAGTATCCATCGACTTCCCAAAAGACGTTTCCGTGATGGCTGTAATCCCGATCCGATTTACGCGCCATCCTCCTGCACCCAAGTTTTTCTATCCCACCCCCACAGATCTTGTGCGTTGTGACCAAAACGGCCATTCGCGATAGTGAATCCACGGCCCAGGCATCCGCCTCGGCAGCTTCACTCAATCGATGACCCCTTGGAGAACGACCATGAAACTGCAAAACAAAGTAGCTCTGATCACCGGCGGAACTTCTGGTATCGGCCTGGAAACCGCCAAACAGTTTCGCGATCAAGGCGCGCATGTGATCGTCACCGGGATCAACCCGGAACGCCTCGAAGCGGCCACTCAGGAGCTGGGCCCGAACTCGATGGTGATCTCGGCCGACCTGCGCAAGACTGCAGATCTGGACAAGGTCATAGCCGCCATCCGCACCCGCTACGATCACATCGATGTGCTGTTTGCCAATGCCGGTGCCGGCACTGCCGCCCCACTTGAAGCGGTCACCGATGAGCAGGTCGACGAGCAGTTTTCCCTCAACTTCAAAGGCATTTTCTTCACCGTTCAGAAAGCTTCGCCACTGTTGGTCAAAGGCAGCAGCGTGATTCTCACTACTTCGTTCCTGAACCGCGTCGGTGCACCAGGTTTATCGATTCTTTCTGCCAGCAAGGCCGCCGTTCGTTCACTGGCCTTGACCTTGGGCGCCGAGCTCGCTCCGCGCGGGATTCGTGTCAACGCGATCAGCCCTGGCCCGATCAGCACTCCATTTCACAGCAAGCTGGGGTTGTCGGACGCCGATTTGAGTGCGGTCGCCGCCAGCATCGAATCGCAAGTGCCGCTGGGACGTTTCGGCGAAGCCAGTGAAATTGCCAGCACCGTAGTGTTCCTCGCCAGTGACGACTCGTCCTTCATGACCGGTTCGGAAATCATCGTCGACGGCGGCATCTCGCACTTCTGATCCCGCTTCAACCACCGGCTGTCCCGGAGTAACAGGCGCACTTTGAAATGACTTTAGAGTTGTTTTGACGATGAGCTGTGGGCGCTTGCGAGACAGACCGGGGGTTCAAACCATCGAATTCAATGTTCAAGACTCAGAGGCTCGAATCATGAAAACGTCGAATAGCGTCACCACTCAATTCATCGAAGCCGACGGCGTGCGGGTGTTCTACCGTGAAGCCGGTGATGCCGATGCTCCGGTCATGTTGCTGCTCCACGGCTACCCATCGTCGTCCCACCAATACCGCAACCTGATTCCGCTGTTGGCCGAGCATTACCGCGTCATCGCGCCGGATATGCCGGGCTTCGGTTTCACCGAAGTGCCTGAATCGCGCGGTTATGTGTACAGCTTCGATGCGCTGGCCAAGACCCTTGGCGATTTTGTCGAAGCGCTGAATCTCAAGCGCTTTGCGATGTACATTTTCGACTACGGCGCACCCGTTGGCCTGCGTCTGGCCCTGGCTCATCCACAACGCGTGACCGCTCTGGTTTCGCAAAACGGCAATGCTTATCTGGAAGGGCTCGGGGACGCCTGGGCGCCGATCAAGGCTTACTGGGCCGAGCCGACTACGACCAATCGTCAAGTGATTCACGACAACGTGCTGAACCTGGACGGCACTCGCTGGCAGTACCTGCATGGTGTGGCCAACCCGGACGCGGTGGCGCCGGAATCGTACTTGCTCGATGACCTGTTGATGCAGCGTCCGGGCAACAAGGAAATCCAGCTGGACCTGTTCCTGGATTACGCCAATAACCTGAAACTCTACCCGGCTTTCCAGCAGTTCTTTCGGGATACACAGCTGCCGACATTGGTGATCTGGGGCAAGCACGATCCGTTCTTCATTCCGCCCGGTGCCGAGGCCTATTCCCGGGACAACCCGAACGCGGTAGTGGAGTTGCTCGACACCGGCCACTTTGCCCTGGAAACCCATGCCGATTACATCGCCGAGCGGATTGTCGAGGTGATTGGTAAAGCCACATTCTGAATAGTTTCAATCATGAACAATGACCCGAACGGCTCGTGCCCGACGGGTCATTTTTCGTTGGCCTGGGCCAGCAGCCACTCCTTGAAGGCTTCGGCAGCGGGGGTAAGCTCGATGCCTTCGCGCTGTACGATGTAATACGCCAGTTCGCAGGGTTGAGCCTCGCCGAACGGTCGGACCAATCGCCCGGCAACCAGATCGGCAGCAACCAGACTGCTGCGTCCCAACGCCACACCATTGCCCGAGATCGCCGTCTGCATCACCGCCGCCGAATCATTGATCTGCAAACCGCGACCGGCCTCTACCGCGTCATGGCCCGCCAGTCTCAACCACACCTCCCAAGTCGGAAATGCCTGAGTGCCCCGCATTGAAACGTCGTGCAGTAACGGGTGATGTTTGAGTTGTTCAATACTGGTCAGCGGATGCTCACCGGTCAGCAGGGAAGGGCTACACACCGGAAAGAATTCATCGCCCATCAGATAGGTGGTCACCAGCCCCGGCCAACGACCGTTGCCGAAACGAATACCCAAATCGACCCGCTCAGTGGTGAAATCCACCAGTTTGCCATTGGTGTCCAGGCGCAATTCGTACTGCGGATACCGCGACTGAAACCCCTCGACCCGCGCCAACAACCACTTGTCGGCAAACGCTGGGGGCACGGTCACGCTGATGGAGGCAGGCGCGCCGCCGGCCTTGAGCTTTGCCACCGCCTGGGCGAGGAAGTCGAAGCCGGTCTGCAAATCCGACAACACGGCACGCGCCTCGTCTGTCAGTTCCAGGCGCGCCGGGCCGCTGCGTGAGCGATGAAACAGCACCACGTTGTGGGTTTCCTCCAGCCCGCGAACCAGCTGGCCGATGGCCGCCGGGCTGACGTTCAGCTCTTCGGCCGCCCGCACGTAACTCAAGTGCCGGGCCGCAGATTCGAAGGCCCGCAAGGCGTTGAGGTGGTTGGGCGCGCGCATGGTTCAGATCCCGGGGCGTGAAAAGGGCGAGCGCTATAGTGCTCTCAAAAAAGTGGGGTGTGGGGCAGGGGGTTGATGAAATCGGTGATTGCTGTCCGGTTCACCAGTCGAAGTTTCGAGCCGCTGGCCCCATCGAACAGTCGCCGATGCGCGGCATATCCACTGGAGTCATCACGCGTCCGATAACTGCCGGCCCAGTCCAGCAACGCAATCAACAACTCATCATTATCATTGCGCGCGGTTTCTCGCTGGCGAATATTGGCGACGCATTCCTCATCTTCAACACACAGCCAGATCAGCGCCGTGGCCCGGTGGACAAGTTCGCTTGCCATCCAGCCGTAAACGCCCTCAATCACCCAGCACTCTTGACTGGCCGCAATCCGCGCCATCGCCAAAGCCTCACCTCTTGGGCGGGCAATACTGTGTTCATCGGATAGCCAGTGAATCGAATCCAGATCAACCCGCGGCACTTGTAGATGCCTGGCCAATCGCCCGGCCAGCCAGCTTTTGCCGGAACCGGAATTGCCAATGATCAGGGTTCTGGTGAAATCCATAAGCGTCACCGATCAAACAATCTGCAGAGCGATTCTCAACGGTGGGAGCGAGCCGGCTCGGGGCGGCGTTCCGACGAAGCAGCCGACTCGGTCTCACTCCGTCAGTCACGCTCCTCAGGCGCCACCATCCGCGTCTTCGGCGCCCCATCCGCATTCAACTGATAAATCTCCTGCGGCTGTCCTTTTTCATTAAAGAACACCTGCCCGATCCCCGCCGAATTCCACAGCCGTTCACCGGCTTCAGCATGCTGCGGAACATGCGGAACAATGCGCATCCGTCGGCGTTTGGTCAGCCAGTTCAGCGGTGAGCGCGGCGAATAGAGCCAACGGTTGAGCCGGTCGAACCACTCGAGCAGGCTCGGCGGAAATTCGTTTTTGATGCCGCTACTGGTGACCTGCCAAATCCTCGGACCCGCTTGGCGATGTCGGATCAGCACTTCATAAACGAAGGAATAATGCACATCGCCCGACAGCACCACGTAGTTACCGGGTGTACGCGAGTGTCGGAAAATGTTCAGGATCACCTGCGCCGCGCCGCGATGGGCCATCCAGTTTTCCGCGTCCACCAGCAAGGGGTAGCCGAACCAGCTGAAGACGCGCTGCACGGTTTCGATCAGTTTGACGCCGAAGATCGGTGCCGGCGAAACGATGATCGCCGAGGGATGATCCAGCAGTTCCTGTTGCAGTTCGCTGAGCGCTTCCCAATCCATCAGGCCTGATGGCTGCTTGAGCGTCATCTCGCTGCGCCAGCGCCGGGTGCGGGTGTCGAGCACCACGATCGCCGGGGTGGTGGGCAGCACGAAATGCCAGTTCTGGAACCTCAACAGTTCATCGATCAACTCATCCTGGACATCACTGTCGAGGTAGTGGTCCTGCCCCGTGGCACTCAATAAACAGGTTTTCTCCAGCACGCCGCTGAACGCATCCGGATTATTGCCCCAGCCCTGGCACAGCATGTAGGCGATCAACGCATTGCCGATGATGCGCTTGGAGAACGGATGGCCGTAGGCCGTTTCCTCCCACTGCGCGGAAAGATTCCAGTCATCGGTAATATCGTGGTCGTCGAAGATCATCAGGCTCGGCAGATGTGCCAGCGCTCGGGCGACGTTGCCAAGCCCGGCCTTGAAGCCATCGATGCGCGTCTGCTCCAGCGCATACCGCTCGCGCCGTTCGGGAATCAATTTCGGCGGTTTCGGCGCGATCAACGTCCAGGGCGTCGGCGACCAGACCAGCAGGTACATGGCCATGACCTCGGCGAAGCTCACCAGATGGTTGTCGGCACTGCTGCTGGTGAAAATCGGCTTGCGCGCGCCGCCGAAAAACCGATCACGCAGGGTGTCGTTGCTTTGCAGCGCCGGTAACAAATCCGCACGATGGTAGTAACTGGCCGGGTGGTTGTAGAGTTTGGCGCTGTCGCTGACCACCGCACCTTCGAGGTGCTCCTCGAACAGTCCCAGCCGCTCGATCAGGGCGTGAATGGCCCGCAACGTCGGCCCCGCGACATCGTCGGCGTACACCTGATCGCCGCTCATCATCAATAGCGCCGGGCGTTTTTCTGCCTCCGGCTCGGCCTCCAGCAAGCGATCGACACACAGCAGACCGTCCGGCGCCGGGAAGTGCGGCTTGCGGCAGGAACCGTGCAACAGTTGATCAACCCGTGAGCGCAGGACGAAATTCGGGCAACCGGCCTCGCCGTACAGCAAGTGCGGGGCCCAATCGGCGATGCCCGACTCGGCATCATCGTCTTCGCCGATCAACAGGTCGTATTCGATCAGTGTGTCGCAGGGCAGGGGGCTGTCCAAGGGCACATCGATCAAATGCACAAAGGCGTGAGTGCCGACCGGGACGATCGTGCAGCACGTGTCGTCCAGGCGGATATCGCCGACATTCTGCAACCGCAATGTCAGCGACAATGCCCGCGATCCTACCAGCCACAACACCAGTCGCGTGGGCTCCAGGCGCCGCAACAGCGGGCCGACGAGGACAGGGGGCAGGGGTTGATGAGCGTCTGGCAAGGGTGAAGACATGGGCATCCGGGTTCAAGACTCAAGGTGCAGGGACGCGGGATGATAACGCAGCGGGTGTCAATGAATCGTTGCCGACTTGCGTCGGATTATTGCCCTTTGGTCTGCCTTCACAGACCAAAGGACAATCCAAAGGGCTCGTTTGAACCTAAGCCTCCCAACCCGCCCCACTGACCGCCGCCTGCACCAGGGGGTGCAAGTCGGCCCCCTGATGCGCGGTCTGCCAGGCCAGCAACTCCTTGCGCATGCTCGGCGCCCAGAACATCTGCAGATGATTGCGCACGCTGAGCACCGCTTGTTGCTGGTCCGGTTCGCTGGCGAAGTACTGGGCGATCTGGTTGGCCATCTTGATCAGGTTGGCAGTGCTCATCGGCGTACCTCCGCTTTGGCGCCACGTGCCTGGCGGCGTTCGTCGAGCAGGCGTTGTTGATTGTCGCTGAACGCCTGGTAGCGCTTTTGCCACTCGGAAGGGTGGTAGACGCGGCTGACTTCCACGGCGGTGACCTTGTACTCCGGACAGTTGGTGGCCCAGTCGGAGTTGTCGGTAGTGATGACGTTGGCTCCCGATTCAGGGAAGTGGAAGGTCGTGTACACCACGCCCGGGGCGACCCGTTCGGTGATCCGCGCACGCAGTACGGTCTGTCCGGCGCGACTGCCGATGCCGACCCAGTCACCTTCGTTGATGCCACGGCTCTCGGCGTCGGTCGGGTGGATTTCCAGGCGGTCTTCGTTGTGCCAGGCGACGTTGTCGGTCCGCCGGGTCTGGGCGCCGACGTTGTACTGGCTGAGGATGCGCCCGGTGGTCAGCAGCAGCGGATAACGATTGTTGACCTTTTCCTCGGTGGGCACGTAGCCGGTGAGCATGAAGCGCCCCTTGCCGCGCACGAATTGCTCGATGTGCATGGTCGGCGTGCCGTCCGGTGCCGCGGCGTTGCACGGCCATTGCAGGCTGCCGTGGCTGTCCAGTGCGGCGTAGCTGACGTTGGTGAAGGTCGGCGTCAGGCTGGCGATTTCATCCATGATTTGCGACGGATGCGTGTAGTGCATCGGGTAACCCAAGGCGTTGGCCAGGGCCACGGTGCCTTCCCAGTCGGCCTTGCCGCCCAGAGGGTCCATGACTTTGCGCACCCGGGAGATGCGCCGTTCGGCGTTGGTGAAGGTGCCGTCTTTTTCCAGGAACGAGCAGCCCGGCAGGAACACGTGGGCGAACTTGGCGGTTTCGTTGAGGAAAATGTCCTGCACCACCACGCATTCCATGGCCGACATCGCGGCGGTGACGTGCTGGGTATTGGGGTCGCTCTGGACGATGTCTTCGCCTTGGCAGTACAGGCCCTTGAAGCTGCCGCCCAAGGCTGCTTCGAACATGTTGGGAATGCGCAGGCCCGGGTCGGGTTGCAGGGTGACGTTCCAGGCCTGTTCGAACTGCGCGCGCACCCCTTCGTTGGAGATGTGCCGGTAGCCGGGCAGCTCGTGGGGGAAGGAGCCCATGTCGCAGGAGCCCTGAACGTTGTTCTGCCCCCGCAGGGGGTTCACGCCCACGCCTTCGCGACCGATGTTGCCAGTGGCCATGGCCAGGTTGGCGATGCCCATGACCGCGGTGCTGCCCTGGCTGTGCTCGGTGACGCCCAGGCCGTAGTAGATCGCCGCGTTGCCACCGGTGGCATACAGACGGGCAGCGGCTCGGATGTCAGCCGGGTCTACGCCGCAGAGGGGGCCAAGCACTTCCGGCGAGTTTTCCGCGCGGCTGACGAATTCGCTCCAGCGAGCGAAATCGCTGCCCTCGCAACGGGCGTCGATAAACGCCTGGTTGAGCAGGCCTTCGCTGACGATGACGTGAGCCAGCGCGTTGAGCATGGCGACGTTGGTGCCCGGGCGCAGGGCCAGGTGCAGTTCGGCGCGGGCGTGCACCGAGTCCACCAGATCAATGCGTCGCGGGTCGATGACGATCAGCCGCGCGCCTTCGCGCAGGCGGCGTTTGAGCTGCGAGGCGAACACCGGGTGGGCGTCGCTGGGGTTGGCGCCCATCACCAGGATCACGTCGGCCTGCATCACCGAGTCGAAACTCTGGGTGCCGGCGGACTCGCCCAGGGTTTGTTTCAGGCCATAGCCGGTCGGTGAGTGGCAGACCCGCGCGCAGGTGTCGACGTTGTTGTTGCCGAACGCGGCGCGCACCAGTTTTTGCACCAGGTAGGTTTCTTCGTTGGTGCAGCGGCTGGAGGTGATGCCACCAATCGAGTCGCGGCCGTACTTTTGCTGCAAGCGACGGAATTCGCTGGCGGCGTAGGTCACCGCTTCATCCCAGCTGACTTCCTGCCAAGGGTCGTTGATGTTTTTGCGGATCATCGGCTTGGTGATGCGATCCGGGTGGGTGGCGTAGCCCCAGGCAAAGCGCCCTTTGACGCAAGAGTGACCGTGGTTGGCCTGGCCGTTCTTGTCCGGAACCATGCGCACCAGTTGGTCGCCTTTCATCTCGGCGCGGAACGAGCAGCCCACGCCGCAATAGGCGCAGGTGGTGATCACGCTGCGCTCGGGCTGACCCAGTTCGACCACGCTTTTTTCCATCAGGGTCGCGGTGGGGCAGGCTTGCACACAGGCGCCGCAGGACACGCACTCCGACTCGAGGAAGTTATCACCACCGGCGGCCGCGACCCGGGATTCGAACCCGCGCCCGGTAATGGTCAGGGCAAAGGTGCCCTGGGTTTCTTCGCAGGCACGCACGCAGCGGTTGCAGACGATGCACTTGCTCGGGTCGTAGTCGAAGTAGGGGTTGGAGGTGTCCTTGACGTCGGCCAGATGGTTGTCGCCTTCATAGCCGTAACGCACCTCCCGCAGGCCGACCTGGCCGGCGACGGTTTGCAGCTCGCAGTTGCCGTTGGCCGAGCAAGTCAGGCAGTCCAGCGGGTGATCGGAGATGTACAGCTCCATGACGTTGCGGCGCAGGGTCGCGAGCTTCGGCGTCTGGGTGTGCACGCTCATGCCTTCGCTGACCGGCGTGGTGCAGGACGCCGGGTAGCCGCGCATGCCCTCGATCTCTACCAGGCACAGGCGGCAGGAGCCGAAGGCTTCCAGGCTGTCGGTGGCGCACAGTTTGGGAATGGTGGTGCCCAGCAGCGCGGCGGCGCGCATCACCGAGGTGCCTTCGGGCACGCTGATGCTGCGGCCGTCGATGCTCAGGGTGACTTGCACCTGGCTGTCGCGGGCCGGTGTTCCTAAATCGATATCTGTTTTCGGGTCGAAGAAAGTGATCATTGCTCGGCCTCCGAGGGCTGCAAGCCGAAGTCGGCGGGGAAGTGCTTGAGGGCGCTGGCGACCGGAAAGGAGACCATGCCGCCCAATGCGCACAGCGAACCGTATTGCAGGGTGTCGCACAGGTCCTTGAGGATGATCACCTGCTCATCGCGACCGCTCTGGTCAGGCGCGGCCAGCAGGCGGTCGATCACCTCCACGCCCCGGGTCGAACCGATGCGGCATGGCGTGCATTTGCCACAGGATTCCTCGGCACAGAACTGCATGGCGAAGCGCGCCATGTGGGCCATGTCCAGGCTGTCGTCAGCCACCACTACACCGCCGTGACCGAGCATGGCGCCGATGGCGGCGAAGGCTTCGTAATCCAGCGGCGTGTCGAGTTGCGAAGGTGGCACCCAGGCACCGAGCGGCCCGCCCACTTGGGCGGCCTTCAGCGGTCGGCCACTGGCGGTGCCACCGCCGTAGTCTTCCACCAGCTCGCGCAAGGTCAGGCCAAAGGCCCGTTCCACCAGGCCGCCGTGACGAATATTGCCCGCCAGCTGGAAGGGCATGGTGCCCAGGGAACGGCCCATGCCGTAATCGCGATAGAACTGCGCACCGTTGGCCAGAATCAGCGGCACCGAGGCCAGGGTCAGCACGTTGTGCACCAGGGTCGGCAGGCCGAACAGGCCCTTCAAGGCGGGGATCGGCGGCTTGGCGCGGACGATTCCGCGCTTGCCTTCGAGCGAGTCCAGCAACGCGGTTTCCTCACCGCAGATGTAAGCGCCGGCACCGACCCGTACTTCCATGTCGAAGGCCTGGCCGCTACCGCCGACATTGGCGCCCAGGTAACCGGCGGACCTTGCAATGGTCAGCGCCTGGCGCAGTGTGGCCACGGCGTCTGGATATTCCGAGCGCACATAGATGTAGCCGTAAGTGGCACCGACGCAGAGGCCGGCGATGGCCATGCCTTCGATCAGCAGGAAGGGGTCGCCTTCCATCAACATGCGATCGGCAAAGGTACCGGAGTCGCCTTCGTCGGCGTTGCACACAATGTATTTCTGCGCCGCCTGGGTGGCGCGCACCGTGCGCCATTTGATCCCGGCCGGGAACGCCGCGCCGCCACGGCCACGCAGGCCCGAATCGAACACCTCCGTCGCGGTCTGCTCGCCGCCAATGGTGACGGCCCTGTTCAAACCCTCGAAACCGCCGTGAGCCCGGTAATCGTCCAGCGACAGCGGCCGGGTAATCCCGGCGCGGGCGAACAGCAGGCGTTGTTGAGTCTTGAGATAAGGCAATTCCTCCACCAGACCCAAGGCCAGTGGATGCGCGGACGGCTCGCCTTGCAGGGCTTCGAGCACGGACGGCACATCGGCTGCGGTCAGCGGGCCGAAGCCGACACGGCCTTGGGGGCTGTCCACTTCCAGCAGCGGTTCCAGCCAGTACAGGCCGCGCGAGCTGGTACGCTGCAACTCCAGGGGCAGATTGCGCTCACGGGCCTGAGTGATAAGGGCCACCGCCACCTCTTCGGCACCCACGGCACGGGCCAGCGAATCACCGGACACATAGTAAGCCGGCATCATGCGTCCTCCCGGCAAGCGTCGAGCAAGGCATCCAGACGCTCGGCGCTGAGCCGCGCATGCACCCGGCCATCCAGCTCCAGGGCGGGCGAACAAGCGCAGGCACCAAGGCAATACACCGGACGCAAACTGATGCTGCCGTCGGCGCTGCTGCCGTGGTCGTCCAGTTGCAGACGTTCGCGCAACTGCGCGGCCAGCTGCTCGGCGCCGCGACTCTTGCAGGACTCGGCCCGGCACAGCCGCAAGATATGCCGGGCCGGCGGCGCGGTACGGAAGTCATGGTAAAAGCTGATCACCCCGCGAACCTCGGCCTGACTCTGATTGAGGGCGTGGGCAATCTCGGGGACGGCGGCATCGGGGATGTAACCGATGCGTTCCTGAATATCATGAAGGATGGGCAACAGTGCGCCGGGGGAGCCCTTGTGGCGCTCCAGCAGGCTGTTGACCAAAGGCAGGTGCAACATCTCATCAGGCATTCAGCAATCCTCACGGTCACGGACAAACCAGGCGGTTGTCGGTCGTCCGAAAGTGTCGGCTGCGGCATTCACACCACGTCACGGTATCGTGGCATTGTCAGGCCGTTGGCCAGGCACCCTGAGCGGGCATCTTGTAGGGCCCGGCGCGGTCTTTGCCGCACCTCTTCAGGGCATATAAACCAGCTTGCCATGCGGCTATTGATTCATCTGCACCAAAGCGACGTGTTCGGTTCTTTCCACGACCTTCTATTGAGTCTAGAAGAGTGCGGCCCGAGGCGTCGTCCCTGAATGGTCGGGGCGCTATGTGCAGCGCTATCGCAAATCAAGTTTGAACCACCCCAAACCCGCTGCTGATGCACCTTGCCGACTGGCCGACGTCATGGGAGGGGTGGAATTCAAGGACCGCATCAAGGATGTGATCAAGACGGGAGGGAGTGGATCAGTTGGCCACCAGTTTCCAGCGCTTGTGCCAAGCTGATGGAGTGTTAATACGCCTGCCGCTCAGGCAAACCTCAGGAAGCCCATGACATGAAGCCCACTCATGCATCGCACGTCCGTCGAGAATTCTACAAAGCAGTCGGGTTCTACTTTCGCGTTGTCTGGCCGATCTTTTCCATACTGCTTTTTCTGATCGTGCTGATCGGCCTCATCATCAGCCACCTGGAGGGATGGGATCCTTTTGACGGCATCTATTTCGGCTTCGTGACCGGTTTGACCATTGGTTATGGAGAACTCGTGCCGAAACTTGGCGTCTCGCGGGTTCTGGCGATTTTTCTGGGGTTCAACGGGGTGCTGATGACAGCGATATTTGCGGCGATCAGTGTTCGGGCGATTGAGGTTGCAGTGCGGGCGGCGGGGCATGAAGAGCACTGACCCGCAAGGGCATTGGATTCCCTGACCATATCAACTTGAAAAAGGCACTGGGCATTTCAAGTCAAAGCCTGGTTCACCTCTGGACCGACGCCAGTCCTGCGGGGCAAGTACCGGGTTACGCCACCCATCTTGAAGGTGTGGCGAAGGCTTCCAAATACGTTCAATACGGCGGTTGGCTGGGTACTGCCGTCGGCCGAGGAGCATCTGCCGTAAAGGTTCAAGACGTGTGTGCAGCAGGGGATGCTGAGGCCTGTAAAAAGGTGAAGGGGCTTTATGCCATTTCGCTTGAGCGTGGATGTCAGGGGTTTACTTTCAAAGCGTTGGAGTGCGCCAGCAACCAATGGCGGAAACTGCGCACGGCAGGCGGTGGGTTGCGGTGGTGCGGTTGCATCAGGTACAGGCGGCCGCGGCTGCGCATGCTGTGGGGCAAGGCCATTTGCAGGCGGCCCGACGCCAGCTCGCCTTCGAGCAGGCTTTTCCAGCCCAGGGACACCCCTTGACCCATGACCGCCGACTGCATCAGCAATTGATAGCTGTTGGTGCGCAAGGCGTGCCGGGGGCTGTGGTAGCTGGCTCCGGCATCGGAGAACCAGTCGGCCCAGGTCAGCCAGTCGTGGTAATGGTCTTCCACGATCAGCAAGGTATGGGCGTCGAGCAGATGTTGCGCGTCTTTAATCTCGCCTCGGCGCTCCAGATACCCGGGGCTGCAGACGGCGATCACCTCCTCGGTTTCAAACACCGCTGACAGTTCCAGGCCATGGGGTGCGGGCAATTCATCGAGGTGATAGAACAATCCCAGGTCGTATTCGCTGACGTCCAGGTGGCTCGGGCTCTCGCTGCACAGAATGCGGATATCCAGCTCCGGGTGCTGGCTCTGGAATTGCGGCAACAGCGATGCCAGCCAGATCGAACTGATGGTCGGAGTGCTGGCCAGGGTGAGTTGCCGATCCGCACCACGGCGGCGCAACTCGGCGGATTCGCGATCCAGCTCGCGCAACAGCCGCTGGATGGTGCGGAAATAACGCTCGCCGGCCGGCGTCAGGCTGATGCCCAGCGCCAGACGGTGGAACAGCGGGCGCGCCAGGTTTTCTTCCAGACGCTTGATTTGTCGGCTGACCGCGCTCTGGGTCAGGTTCAACTCATGGGCCGCCTGGGTAAAACTCAAATGACGGGCGGCGGCCTCGAATGTCTGCAGACAGTTGAGCGGTGGGAGATCGACGTTTCGGCGCGACATGAGGGATCCAATGGCAAGAGGTAACCCCAGCGAACTGGGGTCAGCCGGTGGTCAAATTCCGGAGCATCCTGCCATCCCCGGACTCACAGTGCGACCCGGGCCACGCGTTTGCTCCATTGCCGGTGATGCACCTGCTCGCCGTTCTCCCGTGCCACTTGCTCGGCCTCCACGTAGAACCACTGGTCATCCGCGCGCAGGTGCAGGCGGCTGTCGACCTCGACCGACCACTGCTCGCGCCCGACGCGGTACTGCCATTGAATATCGGCACGTGTCGATAACGGGTCCCACGGCAAGGTGCGGTACTCCTCGGTGCAACGCTGATCGACCCACAAGCCGTGGTCGAGAAAGCGCAGCGCGCCCAGATCGTCTTCGATGCGCACGCACACTTCACCGCTGCCCACATCTTCGATCAAGGTGCGCTTGGGTGCGGCCGCACGCAGGACTTCCAGGGCCGCCGGTGGCGCACTTTGCGGCGCTTCGAACGGGCATTGCACCGCCTCGCCGGTAAATACCGGCAGTTGCACGCTTTGCACCCCGGGCAACAAGGTCAGGGTGGTCAGTTCGCGGCTCGGCCACAGCAGGGGGAAACTGGCGGTACTGAGCGCCAGGCGCAATCGGTAACCGGGCGGCAGCCGGACACCCACCTGATCCAGGCTCAGCTCCACGTCCATCGGCTCGCCCGGCACAGGCGGCGTCAGTCGGGCGAAGTCGTCGCGCAGGTTGAGATTCAGCACGCCATAGGTGATCTGGCTGACTTGACCATCCGGCGCTACGGCGTTGAGTCGGGCGACCAGTTGGCCACAGGCGGTGTCGCTGCTCAGGCGCAGCTTCAGCCGCACATCACCCAGCAACGCCAGCGGCTCCGTCAGCGGTTGGGAGTCGAAGCACAGGGACTGCGCATCGTCGCGGCGCTGATCGGTCGGGCCATCGGGGCCGAACCAGATCGCGCAGTATTCGCCCTGATGCAGGCCGGTGGTCAGCGGTGAGCAAATGCTGCGTGAGGCGCCCAAGGCCTGCCGGCCCGGGCTCAGGCCGCGGTCATCGAGGCACAGGTCCGTCCATTGAATCTGCGGGTCCGGCCAGCCGCAGGTCTGGACCCAAATGCCCGGGCGCTCGGCGTAGCTGCCCTTGGGCGGCAGTACATCTTGCAGATAGAAAGTACCCGATGCGTCGTCCATCACGCCATTGTCGATACCCTTGAGCCAGTGATCCCACCAGCGCTTGGCTTCCTGCAGGAAACCGATGGCCGGGTTGGGCACGGCAAAATGCGGGTATTTGTGAATCCACGGCCCGATCATGGCTTTTTTCGGGCACTGCAGATTTTCCATCAGGCGCGGTACGGCATTCTTGTACGCATCGCCCCAACCGCCCACGGCGTAGACCGCCGCCTTGATCGCCGAATAATCCTCACACACCGAACCATGGCGCCAGTAATCATCACGCGTCTGGTGTTGCAGCCAGGTCTCGGCCAGCAACGGCATGGCGTCCAGCCGCTCCTGCCACATGCCCCTCCAGCGCTCGCCGACCAGCAATGGATCGGGCACCGCCGCACTGAAGTTGAGCATGGTCGCCGCCCAGCCGAAGTTCTCCATCAGCAGGTTGCCACCCTTGTAATGGATGTCGTCGGCATAACGGTCATCGGTGGAGCACAGCGTGATGATCGCCTTCAACGCTTGCGGCTGACGCGCCGCCACTTGCAAGCCGTTGAAGCCTCCCCAGGAGATGCCCATCATGCCCACGTTGCCGTCGCACCAGGTTTGCCGGCACAGCCACTCGATCACTTCCAGCGCGTCATTCTGCTCTTGGAGGAGGTACTCGTCGGCCATCAAGCCTTGGGACTCGCCATTGCCGCGCATGTCCACGCGTATGCACACGTAACCCTGGCCGGCCATCCAGGGGTGGGTCAGCGCATCACGCACGGCGGTGCCGTCACGCTTGCGATAAGGCAGGTACTCCAGGATCGCCGGGAAAGCCTGCTCGCCCGCGGTGTCGGGCAGCCAAAGGCGCGCAGCCAGCTGAGTGCCATCGCTCAACGGGATCAGGCAATGCTCGATTTCACGAACCTTGTGGGCAAACTCGGTGATGGTTTCCATTGGTGACTCCAAAGACAAAAATTCAAATCTGTGACGCGAGCCAATGCCTCCCCCATGCACGGGGAGGCAAAAGCTTGCTGACGTAACGGGAAGGGCTCAGGCCAGGGCGAATACGCGCAGTTTCATCGCGCGGGCACCGGCGTTTGAGTGGCAACGACGGGCACCTCACGTGCTCGAGTGGCCTGGCTGACAGGGACGACTTTCACCTCCAGCAGCGCCGGATTCTTCAGCCAGTAAATCAGCGAGGTGCTGGCCAGCAGCACCAGAATCATGCCCGGCAGCCCGCCCAGGTTGGACAGCATCTTCACCCCGTCGATACCGACGAAGGCCACCATGACCCAGGACACCGTCCCGATGATCACCCCCCATACCACTTTGAGCATCGGGTTGCCGTCCAGGTCCGAATCCGCCGTGACACCCTTGCTGCACAGGTTGGAGATCACGTCGGTGCTGGAGTCCGCTGCCGTGACGAAAGAAATGAACGCAATGAACAGCAGGAAGGCGACCATCAGGCCACTGGCCGGCAACTGCTGGAACATCTGGTACAGCACATGCTCGACGCCTTGCTCGTTGAGCACACGGTTCAGGCTGCCATCGCCCAGCGCGTCGAAATACAGGCTGCAACCGGAGAAAATGCAGATCCACAGCGCGGTGAACAGTGCCGGGTAGAGCATGTTGATATGGATAAACTCGCGTACCGTGTAGCCACGACCGATCTTGCCGAGAAACAAGGCACTGACCGGAGCCCATGCGAACCAGACCGACCAGTAGAAGATCGTCCAGCTTTGCGGCCAGCTGTCGCCACTGGCGGCGCCGGTGAAGAGGCTGCGGCTGAAGAAGGTGTCCAGGTAAACGCCCAGGGACTCAACGCCCAGGCTGATCATGAACAGGGTCGGACCGCAGAGCAGGACGAATAAACCCAGTGCCAGCATGATCCAGGTGTTGAACGACGACAGCATGACGATGCCGCGCTGCAGGCCGCTGGCGGCCGAGGCGACGAAGGTGATGACGATCACGCCGATGATGACCGCCAGGCGCAGCGGCGTGGTTTCACCACCGATGTACTGACTCAGGCCGCCGGCCAGGGTCAGCGCGCCGGTGCCCAGCGAGGACGCCATGCCCGCGACCAGTGCAAACATGGCCAGGGTGTCGATCAGCCCCGCATAACGTTTGACCCGTTCGGCCCCCAGCAACGGCAGCAGCATCGAGCCAATCGAGAAATTGGCGCGCAGGTTGTAGAACACCAGCGCAAACACCAGTGAAGGCACCAGGTAAATGGCGTAAGGGGTGATGGTCCAGTGCAGGAACATCGTCGACATCGCGAAGGTCTTGGCCGCTGAGCTACCCGCCTCGATCGCCATGCTGGCGGGCGGGGAATACAGGTGATACAGCGGCTCGGCCGTGGTCCAGAACAACACACCCACTGCCAGGGTGGTGCACAGCGCGACCATGAACCAGCGCCATTTGCTCAGCAAAGGCTGAGCCTGTTCGCCGCCGATGCGCACCTTGCCAAGCGGCGAGAAGTACACGATCCCGGTCAGGACCACCATGGAGAAGGAGCCCGCGCTGAACAGCCAGGAGAAATTCGTGAGGATCATCGTGTTGAGCTGTTTACTCACCGCGAGGAACGCGTTCAGGTCGACATAGCTGGCAATCACCGCTGCCAGCAATATCAGGAACGTTGGCCAAAAAACCAACGGCCGCAATGGATACTTCATATCGTGCGATTCCCCAGACTGATTATTTTTATCGCCTTAACGGCATTATTAGGTGCGAACCCGGCAGCATCCTGCCGCTCTCTATTCGCTTCGAAGTCTTCGCTTGGGGCATAGCTAACCGTTTATGCAACGGCGGGCGCAATCAACGAATCGGCATGGGGGTATTCCCTCAAGTCATGGCCTACGACATCAGGTGATGGGGCCGATGAGCACGTTCTTGTCGTGGGGGTACACTGTGTGGCGAGTGATCGGCGCTTGTTAGCGCAGAATGCCGAAGGTCGAAAACAGATGCTGGTCATCGATGGCTGTCGCTTGTGCCAAGCTGAAGGGGTGAACGTGCGATGCCGTTCGATAGTGATCGCAAAGGAACAAACATGAATAGAATCATCCTGCCGGCGCTGGTCATTCTGATCGCTGCCCAATCCCCGGCATACGCCATCAACGACAAATACCGTAAACAACTCGAGCAATCCGGCTGCACCCAGGTCAGCGAAACCCAAGGCTGCGATATCCACAAGACCAAAGCGGAAAACGCCAAGGCCGGATTCACCAACCCCGCCGCGGATAGCGCCCAGACCCCTTATGCCGGGCAGTGGGTGGCCAAGAGCGATTCAGGCGCGACCGTCGCTACCATCCGTATCGATGCCAAGGAACAAGTCTGGGTCAACGGCAAGCGGGTGAGCGCCAAACGTACCGACGGCACGCTGCAGTTTCGCCAGGGCAAGATCCTCTTCACTATTCAGGGCGATCGGCGCCTGCAGAATGAGGACTACTGGATGGACAGCGATGCCGGGACCAAGGGACCGATTCAGATTGAGTAGGCTTTGAAACGATCGTGCGGCGTGAAGCGTCGAAGTGCATTTAACAACAGGAGCGGCAAATGATTGACTTCAACAACAAGGGATTCTTCAAACTCAAGCAAAACGACGAATACGCCGAACGCGTTTCCGACCTTTTGCTCGACGGGGAACACGTCATCGGCTCGTACAAGTCCATGCGCGATGGGGTGGTGTTTACCAACAAACGCATCATCGCCGTCAACGTGCAGGGCCTCACCGGCAGCAAGAAAGACTTCACCTCGTTGCCGTACAAAAACATCGTGGCGTACTCGGTGGAAACCTCGGGAACGTTCGACCTGGATTCCGAGCTGGAGATCTATTTTTCATCGTTGGGGAAGGTGAAATTCGAATTCACCGGCAGGACATCGATGGTGGAAGTATCGAAGCTGATTTCCCAGCACGTGCTCTGAGCCAAATTACTGAAAGCCCCGAAAACCCGGGGCTAACAATACCAGTCAGCTCACCTCAACCCCTGTAGGAGCTGGCTTGCCAGCGAAAGCGCCAGACCAGCCAACATCAATGTTGAAAGCCCTGCCATCATCCCAAGCAACCCGCCCCCACTTTTCAAAATCTACTCTTCAGACGCAGCCGCCGTCCTCTGAGGTGTCACGGTCGAAGGCCGATCCCGCGTGAGCACCGTCACCACGGCGCTTTATGTGACGTACACATTGACTTGGTCATTTGGCTACGGCAGCATTTGTCCCAATCGCGCCCGATCCTCTGGTGCTGGCTCAGTCCGGCATTACGTTCGGGCCTTCTTGTTTCTGTGACATGGAAGTTTTCTGCCCCAGTTCCTCCAAAGCCGTTCCGTACATACCTGATTTAGTTGCGCTGCTGACCAGCAGGAGTATGCAAATCCATGACCCGTGTCGATGACGAGGATCATAGAATTGATTGGTAGTGGGAGAACGTCGTATGTCCCCTTTTTCGTATTTTTATTCTAAGAATGGGTGCCAAGAATAAGTTTGGCATTAAGCGCATCGAGTAGATCAAATGCGCTGATATAGGGCACATTGAACTGCTGGCAAATATTCGGGATTTTGATTTTTTGACTGGTCGGAGGCACCAATACCTCGTGGGTTACAACGGTCTGCCTGGTTGCGCTCGCTTTTGCAATCAACCATGGATCGGCACCATCGAGAAAGCGGATTTTTTCTGCTTGCTTAGCGAGCGGTAGATCCATGACAAACGTAGCGATCTGCGCAAAGGTTATCTGTGTGCTGGAATCGTCGACAGGTAGAAAGTGATTTGGTCTGTCTCTCGCCCATCTGGATAGCTCGTCGCCGTAGTCAACTAATTCCTTGTATACAAGTGATACGCTGGAGATCTTGCCGGCGTCATATGCACTGTCCAACCAGTCCCAGAAACCAGGGCAGAAGCCCATTCGGTAGTGAGTATTTTTCGCTTGTATGTAGGAGTTCGCATCTAGCAGATAACTCAAAATCCAAGTTCCTTTTTAGAATAGTCAGATAGCTTATGCGGCTTCACGCCAATCAGGCGCGCTGCATCTCGATAAAGCATTCTTCCGCTTAATGCTTCGCTGGCCACAGCTGTAGCAAGCGTTTTGCTGACTCGCCCTGTCTGCAGTCTATTGTAGGGCGGCGCTCCAGTCTTGCTACGAGCTTTGTGCTCGGCGATCTTTTTGGCAATAAACGCGCCATATTCTGACGCCGTTATGAGATTGAAAGTCAGGGCCCGCCTGGCTATCACCCAGCCACTTACATGGAAAAATTTAGTTAAGGGCGGGATGTTTTCTTGCCACTCAATATCGGCGTCCCAAACGGAAAGGAATTCGCGCTCAGGAGTTAAGAGTTCTGCCGCTACCGCATTACACAAGATCTCTTCCGATCTATGATTTTGAGGCTCGCCATCAGACACGCCAGAGCGACCTATCCAGATATGCGACAGTTCATGAGCCAAAGTGAACAGTCTTGCCTCAGGGCAATCGGCTGTGTTGATGAAAATGACCGGAGCTAGCTTGTCGCTGATTGCAAAGCCCCGGAACTCTTCCACAAGCAATGGCCTACTCGTATTGTTGTTCACAATACTGTTGCGCATCACAAGTATGCCCGCAGCCTCAATTTTGCCTACCAGGCTTTTGAAATAGTCATCAAAATCGCCACGGTTTGGTTTATTGGCTATCCCCAAGATTGTTCGGATGTCAGCAACGATCTCCTCGACGCTGTCGCTCACGGAAAATCTTCCGACGACTCTGTTTTCAGTGACGCCTTGGCTGGTCAGGTAGTCGCGATACCAGTCTTGTCTCTCCAAGGCCCACCTGATGGTATCCATGAGGGCGAGACTGTATCCGGGGTCGCGTTTTCCATTGACCGTTCTGAGATCCGGCAGAGGAAGGATTTCCTCCGGCGGCTGAGACAGATAAAGGTAACCAAATGGGATGTACGTCTGCCGGGCGTAATTCATTGCCTGAGTGAAGGAGGGCTTTTTCTTGCCTTGCTCCCAAGCCAGAACGTTGTCTTCCTGCGTACCAAGACTTTTGGCCAGGGTGCTCGTGCTCAGGGATGCCCGCTCTCGCGCCCATCGCAGAACGTCCGGATTAATCAGCGCTTCCATGTGTGATTCCGATTGGGTGTCATAACCATTCCCGCCAAATACCTCTGCACAGCAAATTCCAACGATAGCCGTATCTGACTACAAGGGCGGGGCGCCGTCACGTGTTTTCGGCCGCCACGCGCTGCACAATTGTAAGCCCCGAAGAACTCGGGGCTCATTGGGGCTCAGCCGCTAGCTTTCGGATTTCGCCGCCGTCCGCTCAGGTGTCGTTGCCGATGCCCGATCGCGCGTAAGCACCTTCACCGCATCATCCACCACCGCCTTACTCATCGCCGTCAAATAATGCGCAGCCCAGGCGTGGCGGTCGGAGTCCTTCGCGTAGGCAGCATCTGCTGTAAGCGCCTTGGCGAGAAACAGGAAATCGGAAGCCATGGCTAGCGCATCACCGAGGGGAACGCCGCGAGTGACATGGAACAGCGCTTGATCCGCGCAGTAGATGGCGGGTGTTAAGCCGATTGTTTTGAGTTCTGGTTGTTCGGTCATTGGCCACCTCCGATGACGGAGAGGCGGCGGGAGAGGGTGGACGGTGGGGCGATACACAACTGGGAGTCGCGTAGAGAGAAATCCCAAATTTCGTACGGATTGATGCTGCGCATTATCAGACTCCTTGATATGAGGAGCTGTCACGTTCGTTACCACACGAATGGGTGACAGCTGTGCGCAGGGTGGTAAACCGGGAATCAAGGAAACCGGCACGCCCGAAGGCGTCCCACGCACAGCTGCCATAACTCACGCCGCAGGCATAAAAAAAGCGCCGGCAGACGTGATGGGGCGCTGTAGCGCCTTGAATAACTCGGGTTACCACACCCGGTCGCTGAATTGGCAGCGACGGTGGAAGAGTATCGCGCAGACTCCGTTCCTGCAACCTTCGAAAAGGTGTTAATTCAACACAACCATAAGAAAGAGTAATGAAGGCGTACCGTATGTTTATTGCGTGGGAAGCGTCCTACATCCGCCAGTCAATACACAATAGGAAAGGTCTGAATCTTGAATTTAACGATATCTGGATGAGCGATTGACCCTTCCAGAAGTTGTACATTTCCTCGTGCAAAATTTTATGAAACAAACTACTGCCGAGGAGTGGTCGCATGGCGTTTGATGCTTTTATCAAAATCGAAGGTATTCCAGGTGAAGCGCTTGATGAGCAACACAAGGACTGGATAGAAATTACCGGATACAGCTTTGGCACTCACCAAGGCACTTCCACTACAGCCAGCTCGGCAGGCGGCGCCTCATCGGGGCGCACGACCGTTAGCGACTTCACCTTCACCAAAAACCTGGACAAATCCAGCTGTAAGCTCATAGAGACCAGCTGCGCAGGTGATCATCTGAAGGAAGTCGTCTTGACACTGCATCGCGCCGGAGGCGAGAAACAGAAGTACTTTGAGATCACGCTGGAAGAGGTCATCATTTCAAGCTACTCACAAAATGCAAATGATGGCGTGCCTACTGAAAGCCTTAGCTTGAACTATGGACGTATTAAAACCATCTATACCCAGCAAAAACGAGCGGATGGTGCAGGTGGAGGTAACGTAGCGGGTGGTTGGGATCGCATCAGCAATAAAAAATACTCCTGAGGTCGCCATCAATGCCAGAGACCTTTATAAATCCAAGAATGCAGCCTTATTCATATTTGAAATCGACATTGCAGCTTGGCAAAAACTCAATGTCAAAATTTGATGTGTTGAATACACATGTTGTCAATACAGTTGTGCTGCCAGGCGAGTTAATAATTGTCGGTGATGATTCGACACCGACCTGTACGGCCGAAGAAGCGTTCTACATGAAGAAGGCCATTGAAGTCCATTTAGCATTAATGGCCAATGGAATGCAGGGTGATAGTTTTTTAGTTGAAAATCATGCGCTCATAACAAGGATGCTTGGGTATTCATCTATAGGTGTAGGTAGCGTTGGCGGTGCCTGGAGTAAACACCTTGATGGTATCAAGCAAACCCTTGAAGACATCGAAGTGGCTCATCGTGATCATCTCAGACGTGGGACGACTCAGGCTCGAAGTGATTTTTTAGCAACGCGCGAGGTGCTATTTAAGAGGCTTGATGATCAACTTAAAGGTTTTGCCAAATATGGGTCAGGTCTACGCAATCAGGGCTCGATAAAAAATATGCTTGGGATATCCTCGAAAAGCTATTTGCACTCAGGGGTGATAACAGGCTATGCAGAAACTATTAACAGCGTGGCCAAAGCTTCGCATTTCATGAAAGCAGGCACTTACTTGGGTATAGGTCTGAATGTGGCTGCAACAGGAACATCTATCTACGCCGCGTGTACCACCGGGCGTGAAATACAGTGTAGAAAAGCTAAATATGTTGAAGGTGGCAAATTCACTGGAAGTCTTGCCCTCGGAACTGTGGGTGGATCCGTCGGAGCTGGTATGGCGATGTTAGGATGCGCTGTGGCTTTAGGCACCGTCACCGGCGGCCCTGGTGCGTTAGCTTGCGCAGTCATTGGGGGTGGCGTCGGCGGCTATTATGGAGGTGAGATAGGTGGAAAAATAGGAGAGTCGGGTGGAGAAGTTATTTATGAGCTCTTGCCACAGTGAGTAATGTTGCGCTGGCGATCATCGTAATATCGATACTTTTTCTTGGAGTAGTATCAGCGTGCTGGATTCTTTTGTCTTCATATCTTTTTACTGAGTTGGTAGAAAGTTACCTGAATAAAAGTAAGTTTGTAGCGAGTAATCGCAAGGTGCTTTCCCATGCAGGTTTGATGGGGCTGCTCATCCGGAATTGTGCAATGGCACTAATGTTTTTGATTCCTCAGCTCTGTGAAAAGCGTGGCCTCATAGAAAAAGATGAGTTGTTGAATCTCCCGGTCCACCTAAAACGAAAGTTGTTGGTGCCATGGGTTGTTAGTGGTATTTCATTATTTGCGGCGTTTATCTATTGGCTTTTTGTCGTTTGATTCAAAGGCGTAATTGGAGGCACCTTCCCCTTGGGCGGGTTTTGCATAGACCACCACAGCCATAGGGAATTAGTGGCAAGTTATACATGAGGAAGGGGGCGGGCTGATGGCTCGTGGAAAATTTAAGCCAATAGCAAGAAAATGCAGATGCTGCGGCGCACCAAGCGAAGCAGGAACAAGACGAATTAAAATCGGTCTCTGTTATGAATGTAGAAAATCTAGGCATGAATCAAAAGAAAAAACTGTGTCGCGGGTACATAAAATCCGATTAATGATCGTGCTTAGCGTTTTTTCCTTTATGTTTTTAACATTAGCCGGTTATGCAGTTTGTTTTAAATATCTCGTGCTACCTTATGGAGGTCGTGGGTATTCAAGGTTGTTGGAATTCAAAGGCTTGGAAGTTGCCATGCCAGCGGTGGCGTTGATGCTGCTCTCAGTTGGTACGTTATCTGGTGTTGTAGTCAATCACTATCGTTGCTCTTGCAAGCAGCTGTTTAGGGCAATAATGAAAATCAGTCTGTGGGCAGGGTTTATCTTGTATTTCGTATCTATGTTCTTTGGCAAAGAATTGCGCTATAGCTTGTTTGATTAGAGTGGGCAATGCTCTGTTTGCATATCATTTTTTATTCACTCCTTATTAATAGAAAAGGGGGTAAATATTAATCAAATGAAATAAATTTTTCTCCTTCTTAACGAAAAACCTCGAGGCCCCGAGCCCATCATTTACTGAATATCTTTCAGATAATCCTTGAGCGCGATCAGCGGTGAATCAAGCTGCTCAATCGTTTTAACAGTGCTGAAATCTGACGCCAACCTATTCAGCTCGCGGCCCAAGACTGTATCAATGCCGCCGATGGCGTTCAGTGCCAGACCCAAGCACTCATCCACTTTCAACTGAATCGCCTCAACATCCCCCCGACGCACCAGCAACCCAAACACCTCCCGCTCATAATCACTCATCATCAGATCATCCCGCAGAATCGGGCTCGAATCCTCCGTCTCATAAGCAAGCTTGAGGGAGAACAGGGCAACGGTTTCCAGCAGCAATTCCATGGGGGGAATCCTTGTGAAATGTTCCACCAGTGCGGGCGGCGTGGACGAGGAGCAAGATCAAAAGATCGCAGCCTTCGGCAGCTCCTACACAGGGCGGTGGGTGTCAGGTGCTTTTTTGCAGGCGAAAAAAAAGGCCTTGCAAAGCAAGACCTTTCTTAATTTTGGTGCCCGAGGGAGACTCGCGTGTTCCATGTATCTCAAGGCTTTCAGACCGATTCTGAATCTCGGGATACAAGCAGGGATACACGCTACGTTCTGTTGGGGCACTTTCTTAATCAGGTGCTGCTACGATCAGAGCTCGCGGAGGCTATCAAAAAAAGGGAAACCATGCGCACAGATTTCGAAGCTGACTTGCTGTCTTTCGTCCTATCGGAGCTGACAAAACTGAACGTTGTGACTCCCAATAGGGATGTGACTGCCTGCGCTTTGCTGCTTTTCAAACTCCAACGAAGATGCCCTGTTGCCACGCCACGACGAACAGAGTGTGCAGCCTCTTTCTCTGTCCCTCCTGATCTAAAAAGCGGGTTCGATGGGCTTTGCCTTGCAGTCCATCAAGGCCAGCCGCTGCTTCCGTTTTTGAGCAGATCTACGTTCAGCGTGAATAAAGCGGATGGGCTTCTTGATGACTGGGGCATTCTGCATTTTCATCTTGGCATCGAGCGATTACCCAATGGACTGATTAAGGGTACTAAGACCGTCGCATTTGGTTTGGTACAAGCGGACTGTATCTACTTTCTTGACACACTTCTCCACGGCCCCGGTCATGGTGATGTCTGGGTTCGCGAGAAGCTTATCCACATCATCGAAGAGAATTGGCCGTCTCTCTTGCCTTCGAATTCTCGTTCTTTGACACCTGATACGCTGACGGCTGAGGAGCGAGCGAGCTGCAGGAAAAAATCCTTGAACGTCACCGTGACGAAGCTTTCTGGTGAAGTGATCTTCCCACCAGGCGGTGGTGTCATGTGCGATGGCACGGCCATCAATGATTTCATGCAGCTGCAGAAGATCTATGCCCAGTTCGATTGGGCTCGCAAAACGTGCCAATTAAACGAGCAATCAATACGTGATGCGTTAGAGGTTGGTGATGAAGACTTCCGTTTGCATATTGGATTTGCTGATCGGCAGCTGTACTTATCACTGTCAGAGGGAATCATAGAGCTGCCGACGTGGCGTCCCTTACCTGTGTCCAGGGTAACACCCAGCAACCCCAAGGCATCGACACCAAAACCAACGGTACCATCGGTATATCCCGACTTGACGTCCAGCATGAAACCCTGCGCCCACTCTTCGGTTTTCGAAGGGGCAGCGGTGCCATCACGGTTGTCGTTATTGAAGTAGAAGTTCCTCATTCCTAAAGTAGCTTTGCTATCACTTAGGAAGTCAGCAAACGCCTGGCTACTCATGGCAATGCTGCCAAACATCAAAGTTGCAGATATTTTATTTACGCTCACTTATAACGCTCCGATTTTTTTATACTTTTTAAGTAACAGAAGCAACAAGGAAATCTTCCACGCCAACGCAACACACACGAATCCCACGCAGCGTTCGCTAACGCGAATACATCAACTTAATACGCACAACTGGAATGCCTTCTATCTTATCTACTGGTGTAATCCACTTTCTGACTCCAGAGAGATCAGGAAGTATTTTTAATCCAGGCGAACGTCCCCTTACGCCATTTAACGTTAATGCAGTCCAATACCTAAGTTGGAAACGGTCATTAAGCGCGGAGTGCAGGGCTGTGGAATGAAGGCCCATTGGGTTTTAGCCTGATTCCCTCACGAAGCCTTTTCCATGGAATGTCCGCAGGATCCGCTGTCATGGGCCCAGGTGCTTTGGCAACGAGTATTTGGTCGGCAATCGGCGCGAAATCGGCCCGGAAATGAACAGAGCTTTTGTTAACCAGTACACTCATTTTTTCTGGTTCTATACCTGCTATCCGATACAAATTCCTGTCCAGCATCTGACATTTACCAGAGCTGACAGCAACCTTCACTCCCCCGATTTTCAAGCATGCAACAGGCCCCACATCAACCTCCATGCCATTCATCATGGGGCCTGCAAAACGACAGCGGCCATCGGATAGATGCATTACTTCAAAGCGCCCCTGCAAGGGACTATCGCCCAGTGCACCCGACTGTCCCCCCAGCGTTATTTCAATGAAACCGCCTATCCCGGCTGCAATGGCGGACTGAACTGCTGCCGGGTCATAAAGCAATCCTACGGCGGCATTAGTAGCACCGTGTTTAATGAGTGCTTTAAGCATTCCTGTTGTGTTCGAATCCCCGCCTGCTCCCGGGTTGTCTTGGGTATCGGCAATGACGATTGGACGCTGAGCGGTTTCTGCTAATGTCATTGCTCGGAGCACTGCTTCGTCCGGGAGCAGGAAAGGTACTTCCCACTGATCCTCCTCCCCCACTACCTTTTTATAAAGGACAGCGACAGCAGCCTTGATCGCTTGCCTGTCTGTTCCATAACCCCAGATAACCGGCCCACACTCCTCGAAATCAGCAGCCGGAAAGCCTGGAGTAAATGACAATGAAAGACCTTCGGACTCAAGGTGTTCTAATTGGTCGTAAAGGCTTCGTGCTGGATCCATGAGCGTGCACATCCCGTTTATCGGGATCAGGAAAGGGAGTCGCAGGCTCTCGCAATGCAGTTTTCCCGAACGGAGCCGCAATTCAAGTAATTTGGCGGCTCGTGCGCCAGTATCAGCCATATCCACGTGGGGATAAGTACGAAATGCAACCATTGCATCTGCGTGGTTGAGCATCAACTCAGTAACATTAGCGTGTAAATCCAAAGATACGACTATCGGAATATCCTGGCCGACAACAGCTCGCAGCCGAGCTAGGAGCGTTCCTTCTCCGTCGTCCGTATGTTCGGCAACCATCGCGCCATGCAAGTCTAGATATATACCGTCGATTGCTTCGTTTGCAGCGGCCGTTATGATTTCATCGGTAATGCGGTCGTAGGTCTCTTGAGTAACATGCGCGGATGGACTGGCTCCAGCCCAGATCACCGGGACTACTTCATAGCCCAAGCGCTCTGCTTCAATCAGAAACCCGCCTGCCGGAATATTAACATTCCGAAGCTCCAACATCTCAACGCCTCTTACCATCTGAGGAAAACCTTCACCCCTGACAAAATTCTCATATTCAGCTTTGGAGGGCGCGAACGTATTTGTTTCGTGTTGAAAACCAGCGATCAGAATTCGATATGTCATGGCTATTAAACGCCTCGTTGAAATTTTTAGACAGGCTGTGTAATGCAAGCTTTTTGCTGAACACGTTGCGGCTTGTTGGCGGCAAGTATCAATGAACCCACTATTAGAATTGCAGCCATGACCAGAAGACCTGAATCAGAGTTGCCAGTGATGGACTTGGCATAACCGATCACCGTGGGACTGAGAAACCCGCCCGTTAACCCAATGGTGTTAATAACTGCGATACCACCCGCAGCAGTGTCACCTTTGAAGTATTGCGAAGGAATTGCCCAGAACACTGTATAAGCAACCCACATCATGGTCGTAGCAAGCGTCAAGAAAGTGAGTGCAAAAACAAACTCATTCTTGTAAATCACAGACCCCATTAAACAAATGGCTGCAATCAACGCCGGTACAGCGGTATGCCAACGCCGCTCAAAAAAGTAATCTGATGTACGACCAAAGACCAACATCCCTGCCATCGCACCCACATATGGAATCGCTGAGTACAGGCCGATCTGCATGACACCTTGAACGCCTGCGTCCTTCAGAATGGATGGCAGCCAAAAGCTCATTGTGTAAATTCCGCAAATCAAGCAGAAATAACCAGCCGCCATTAGATACACACGTGGGTCTTTTAACACTTGTACAAATGAATGGTGGGCTCCCTGCCCTTCACCGATATGCGCATTCAGCACTTGTTTTTCACGCGCACTCAGCCAAGGCGCGACCGAGGGTTTATCGCTAAGAACTTTCAACGCTATGAGACCTAACACTACAGCCGGTAATGCCTCCAGAAAAAACATCCACTGCCATCCGGCCAAGCCGTGGAAACCTGCGAAGGTGGTCATGATCCACGCGGACAAAGGGGCCCCAAATATTCCGCCCAGTGGCCCCGCAAGCATAACGATTGCCATCACTCTGCCTAACCGTTCACGGCCATACCAATAAGTAAGGTAAAAAATCATTCCGGGAGCGAAACCCGCCTCAAAGACTCCGAGGAAAAAACGCAGCACGTAAAATGATCTCTCGCTTTCGACGAACACCATGCATGCAGATGTGATACCCCACAAAATCATTACCCGGCTGAGCGTCTTGCGCGCTCCGATCTTGGGCAATAGCAAATTGCTAGGGGTTTCGAACAAGGCGTAGCCTATGAAAAAAATTCCGGCACCAAGTCCATAAGCAGCGTCAGATAAACTTAGATCGCTTTGCATCTGAAGCTTGGCAAATCCCACATTTACCCGATCCAGATACGCCACCACGTAACATAGGAGCAAAAAGGGTAATAACCGCCAGTCTATTTTCCGATAGATGGTCGATAGCTCGCTCGATGGATTGATGCACTTTTGCATACTGCCTCCGCTGTAGGCGTTTTTATTGTGCGATTGATATTCAGGCGGAATGGCAAGGCAAGCAAGAGCAACTTTTTGATGGTATCGTTGCTCTGAGGGCAACGGTCATGCAAGGGAGGATTTTTTGTGAGAGATCTGAATCAACGCCGAATGCGGTATTTCTATGAGGTTCTGTCCAGCGGTTCCATTCGTGGGGCAGCCGAAAACCTGAACACGGCACCTTCAGTTATTACCCGTCAAATCCAACTTCTGGAAGAGGAAGTGGAAACTGTATTGTTCGAAAGGCAAGCACGTGGCGTGGTTCCTACTGAAGCAGCCCACCTTCTCCTGGAGTTCTGGCGTGGCTGCCAGGCACAACAAGAGCATCTTGAAGACCGCTTGCGAGGATTGAAGGGGTTAAGGGAGGGTGAAGTCCGTATCGTTACCAGCGAGGGATTCATCGACTTGCTGATCGACAATGTTTTGAGGGATTTCACCGCCACCTATCCTGGTATTCGTATCAGTCTAGATGTGCTTCCGGTCAAGAGCGTTCTGGAGGAAGTAGTTCAGAGCGCTGCCCATATCGGCCTCGCGTACAATCCACCTGCGCATCCTGAAGTCATTTACCGCGCATCATCACTGCAACCTGTTCGATTGCTCATGCGATCAGATCATCCGCTTACGCATCTCAGTGAACCTCTGAAATTCGAAGAGATACTGCATTACCCGTTAGCTGTGATGCCGCTTCAATACGGATTAGGACAGATTATTCAGCTCGTAACCCATACAGAAAATCTATCCATTCGACCGGCCATGGTAACGAACTCTCTCACCGCCCTCCGACGTTATGTGATGATCGGAGATGCGGTAACGATGATGAGCGAATTTTCCGCCTTTAACGATATGATCAGCGGAGATCTTGTGACTCGATCAATCGATCACCCACTATTCCAAAACATATATGCTCGTCTTCTAGTTAAAAAAAGAAAGCCCCAATCTGTTGGTGCAGAAGAACTTATAAAATGGATCAAAGAACGGATATTTATATTCAATAAATAAATACCGAAGATAAATTCATACAAGCCGAGGACACTAATATTTTTCAAGCCCCCTCAAAGCCATCACCTTAGTAGTAAGCGTCCCGCCAACACACCTTCCGAACTCCCGCATTGGCGTCCACGTATTTTTAAGCGGATGCGATAGCCCTAAAGGTCAGGATTTGTAGACGCCAATGTCGAATTGGCCCATGTACCGGTAAAAAACTGCCCCACCCACAAGTCGGCACAAATCCAGCACAGGCAATGGTTCGCGAAGAATCAGACTGGGTCAGTGATATCTCGGCAACTGGTTCAATTCCGCTTGGCTTCACTGATCACCGGATAAGCGCTTCTATGCCACTGCCATCCTGGTTGTATAAGCGGTAATGCGTGCTCCCCTCAGCACTGGCGTTGTCCCGCTCTCTCGCACATGAAAACTAACCGCCACCTTCATCAGGGCATTGCCCAATAAAATAGGGAGAGTAACGGCTTGACCGTCCGCTTCGGGTCCAGGCCGTGTGAAAACGTTTTAGAGCAAGTTTTACAGTCAGAATAGGAACGAAAACCGCGTTCCTACGTAAATTTCAGGGCGGCTGACTAACCAAGCGCGGGCAGATTTTACGTAGTAACGCAGACTACAAAACGGCGCATGCGTTTTCACACAGCCTGGGTCGATAGATGCCGTTCGCGAGTGGCTGCTTTTAGCCGGAAGCCCCACCGAATTGAATGCAACGGAAGCTTTCGCGAGCTTCCGCTTACCCTCATCACCGTTTTTTCAGCTTATGCTCAATGAACCCCATTTCTGCTTTGATCGCCGTAATGGTGAGCTTTTGCATCGTGTTTTTTTTGGTTCCGGTGTCCACCATTTTGAGCACAGCAATCAGGTGGGCTTTTCTCGCTTTCAGATCTTCAAAAATTTGTGAGTTATTTTGTGTCGTTGTGTTCATGACTTCGATCCATACGTGGCTTAAACAGCCCGCAAAGCAGGCAGTTTCAGGGGTGTCAGCGTTACATCGACAGCAGGTCCTGCAGGCGATATTGGTTCCCACGCTCTGTCAGGTCCTGCCACTTCCAACTGCCAAAGTTTTCACCTTGCTCGGGGATGTCGAGCTTCATCAGCGAGGTTGGGTCCCGGCCGATCAGTCCGGCAGCGGCGTAAAGCTTGCCGCCAACATCAAGAAGGGCCTGGGCGGCTTCATTCCACTTTTCCTCCAGGGCGTCGTGGGCGAGCCGTAAGGCTTTTTTCTCAATTTTTTGGTGTTCTTCCTGAGCCTCGGTGATGTGTTTATCAACGATGGCCAGCTCCTGCTCCAGGGCGGCAATGATCAGTTGCTGGCGACGATGCTGTTCGGTCGCGGCAGTCAGGTTTTTCGCCGCTTTCTGTGCGTCGTTGTTGGCGGCTTTTTCGCCTTCTACATCGCCCCAGGCCACGGCTTGTGCATACGCGGTGGCCGCCTGAGTCTCAGCCTGTCGTGCGTTCATCATCTCTACCTCAGCTTGCTTGCGAATGTCCTCCAAGCGAGTGCTGAGGCTTTCACGTTTTACGTTGAGTTCCTGCTCATCTGCTTTCCAATTCGCCATGTCTTCAACGTGCGTGGCCATCAAACTTTCTCGGTTGGCAAATGCCTCGCGGCGAACCAGTTTTTGATCCAGCTGGAAAAGCTGAAGGTCGATCGAGTCGATCTTTATTTTTCGACTGCTGATCTCGTGCCTGACGTCGCTCTCGCGGCCTTGGCTAATGATTTCCTCGCTGTGCAGCGCCGCTTCAAAATGTGGAAGTTCCGCTTTGATGGCTTCCACTTGAATGACCAAGTTGGCGCGAGTGTCTTTCAGTTGCTGAATAGCGTTCATGTGTTTTGTCCTGTCTAATTTGGTTGGGTTAGGAGTGGCTGGCGAGGCCGGTTCGGGCCGGCTTTACCTCAATCAGTAGGCGGGCCGTTAAGCAGCCTGTGCCTCGCTCTCATCCGTTCCCGGTACCGTCTTCACCACATAGCAACGCTGTATGCCCAAGCCTGGTAAGCGGACGGCACAGGAGGCTTTGCCGTCGGGCCCCGGCTCAAGGACGCCACGGCGAATCAGTTCCTTGTTCACGGCATTGATGTTCATGCCCTTGAACACTTCCGAACGCCATGCCTCCGGCAACACGTAGTAGGTGTTGGTGGTGTGCAGCGCGTCACCCAGGCCGTGCTCCAACGACTTGCGAAAACCCAAGCGGTCGATGGTGCGAGGGCCATGCTCATCGATTTTCGCGGCAGCCGATTCCCAGCGGGTGAAGCGGCTTTCTCCAAAGCGTTCGATGACTTGGCGCAGCCGTGCCAGAATCGCGTCGCCTTCGAGGTTGCCAGCGCCGCCACGCTCATTCATCCACGCGTTCAGATATACCCGGGCCGCAGTATTGGCGGTGCCGTCTGGCCAGCCGGTAATCCCCATCGCGGTGGCCAGCTCGCCAGCGGCGGCAGCCAAACCAAAGCGAGCGGCTGCTCGATACGCCTGACCGCTGGCCGAGGCAGGCAGCGCTTTGGTGATGAACCCTTCCAAGGTGTGACGCAAGATAGTCGACCAGCCATGCCGCTTGCCGGGCTCACAGAGGGCCGACAGGAAGGCGGTGAGCGGTGTGCCGTAGTACTTGGGGGAAGGACAAGGGGGAAGGGGGGAAGGGGACAGATTGATAAGCCTTGGGGCAGCAAACTGAATGTCATTTGAAGGTTGCGATGTCGAGGCTTTTGCGACATGTAGCGTTGTGAGATTGGGGACGTTTCCGAATTTGCGTTCGGGTTTACCCCGTCATTTACTGAATGTCTTTCAGGTAATCCTTGAGTGCGATGAGCGGTGCATCAAGCTGCTCAATCGTTCGAGCAGTGCTGAAATCTGCCGCCAACCTACGCAGCTCGCGTCCCAGAACAGTATCGACACCCCCGATGGCGTTCAGCGCCAACCCCAGGCATTCACCCACTTTCCCCTGAATCGCCTCGACATCCCCCCGACGCACCAGCAACCCAAACACCTCCCGCTCATAATCACTCATCATCAGATCATCCCGCAGAATCGGACTTGAATCTTCCGTCTCATAAGCAAGCTTTAGGGAGAACAGGGCAACGGTTTCCAGCAGCAATTCCATGGGGGGGAATCCTCGTGAGATGTTCTGGCGGTGCCGGTGGCGTTGAAGAGCAGGGTCAAAAGCATCGCCAGCAACCCGGCTCCTACAGGTCGGTGGGGTGTCAGGTGCTTTTCTGCAGGCGAAAAAAAAGGCCTTGCAAAGCAAGACCTTTCTTAATTTTGGTGCCCCGAGGGAGACTCGAACTCCCACTTCTTGCGAAAACGGATTTTGAATCCGCCGCGTCTACCAATTCCGCCATCAGGGCTCAATGGCGGCGAAGTATAGAGATGAGATTACCGTTGGTCAATCAGGTTTCATGGAGAATTTTTGATATTTCCGCTAAACTTTGCGGCCCTGCTAGACGAACCCCATCATGCGCGTTGCTGACTTTACCTTCGAGCTCCCTGATTCGCTGATCGCCCGCCACCCTTTGGCCGAGCGTCGCAACAGTCGCCTGTTGACCCTGGATGGGGTCAGCGGCGCCCTGGCACACCGTCAATTCACTGATTTGCTCGAGCATTTGCGTCCGGGCGATTTGATGGTGTTCAACAATACCCGGGTGATTCCGGCGCGGCTGTTTGGCCAGAAGGCTTCCGGCGGCAAGCTGGAAATCCTGGTGGAGCGGGTGCTGGACAGCCATCGGGTGCTGGCGCATGTGCGTTCCAGCAAATCACCGAAGCCGGGGTCGAAGATCCTGATCGACGGCGGTGGCGAGGCCGAGATGCTGGCGCGTCACGATGCGTTGTTCGAGTTGGGGTTTGCCGAAGAGGTGTTGCCGCTGCTCGATCGCGTCGGGCACATGCCGTTGCCGCCTTATATAGACCGCCCGGATGAGGGCTCGGACCGCGAGCGTTATCAGACGGTGTACGCCGAGCGTTTGGGCGCGGTGGCGGCGCCGACGGCGGGGCTGCATTTCGATCAGCCCTTGATGGAGGCGATTGCCGCCAAGGGCGTCGAGACGGCGTTCGTGACCTTGCACGTGGGTGCGGGCACGTTTCAGCCGGTGCGCGTTGAGAAGATCGAAGACCACCATATGCACAGTGAATGGCTGGAAGTCGGCCAGGACGTGGTGGATGCGGTGGCCGCCTGTCGCGCCCGTGGCGGTCGGGTGGTGGCGGTGGGGACTACCAGTGTGCGTTCCCTGGAAAGCGCGGCGCGCGATGGCGTGCTCAAGCCGTTCAGTGGCGATACCGACATCTTTATCTACCCGGGCCGGCCGTTTCATGTGGTCGATGCCCTGGTCACCAACTTTCATTTGCCCGAATCCACGCTGTTGATGCTGGTTTCGGCGTTCGCCGGTTATCCCGAAGCCATGGCCGCTTACAAAGCCGCCGTCGAGCATGGTTACCGCTTTTTCAGCTACGGTGATGCGATGTTTATCACCCGTAATCCGGCGCCGACTGCCCCTAAAGAATCAGGCCCTGAGGAAACAGAATGAGTCGTATGTCGTTTGAACTGCTGGCCACCGACGGCAAGGCTCGTCGCGGTCGTTTGACCTTCCCGCGCGGTACCGTCGAGACCCCGGCCTTCATGCCAGTGGGCACGTATGGCACGGTCAAGGGCATGCTGCCGCGGGATATCACCGCCACGGGCGCGGAAATCATTCTGGGCAACACCTTCCACTTGTGGCTGCGTCCTGGCACCGAAGTGATCAAGAAGCACGGCGACCTGCACGATTTCATGCAGTGGAAAGGCCCGATTCTGACCGACTCCGGCGGTTTCCAGGTGTTCAGCCTGGGCGCCATGCGCAAGATCAAGGAGGAGGGCGTGACCTTCGCTTCTCCTGTCGATGGCGCCAAGGTGTTCATGGGGCCGGAAGAGTCGATGCAGGTCCAGCGTGACCTGGGGTCGGACATCGTGATGATTTTCGACGAATGCACGCCGTACCCGGCTGACGAAGACGTCGCGCGGATTTCGATGGAGCTGTCGTTGCGTTGGGCCAAGCGTTCCAAAGAAGCTCATGGCGACAACACGGCGGCGCTGTTCGGCATCGTGCAGGGCGGCATGCACCAGGATTTGCGCATGCGCTCCCTGGAAGGCCTCGACCAGATCGGCTTCGACGGCCTGGCCATCGGCGGCCTGTCGGTGGGCGAGCCCAAGCATGAAATGATCAAGGTGCTGGATTACCTGCCGGGCCAGATGCCGGCTGACAAACCTCGTTACCTTATGGGCGTTGGCAAACCGGAAGATCTCGTGGAGGGTGTGCGCCGCGGTGTGGACATGTTCGATTGCGTGATGCCAACCCGTAATGCCCGCAATGGGCATCTGTTCATTGATACAGGCGTGCTGAAGATCCGCAACGCGTTTCATCGCCATGATGATTCGCCGCTGGATCCAACCTGCGATTGCTACACCTGCCAGAACTTCTCCCGTGCTTACCTGCACCATCTGGACAAGTGCGGCGAAATGCTGGGTAGCATGTTGAATACCATCCACAATTTGCGCCATTACCAGGTGCTTATGGCTGGTTTGCGCGAGGCTATTCAACAGGGTACATTGGCCGCCTTTGTCGATGCCTTCTACGCCAAACGCGGACTTCCCGTTCCGCCTTTGGACTGAGTTTTCTGACCCCAAGATTCAACATTTGCAACTGGAGTGCTAAATGAGCTTTTTTATCTCTAACGCCATGGCTGATGCTGCTGCACCTGCTGCAGGCCCAATGGGCGGCGGCTTTGAGTGGATTTTCCTGGTCGGTTTCCTGGTCATCTTCTACCTGATGATCTGGCGTCCACAGGCCAAGCGCGCCAAAGAACAGAAAAACCTGCTCGGCAGCCTGCAAAAAGGCGACGAAGTTGTGACCACCGGTGGTATCGCCGGCAAGATCACTAAAGTGGCCGACGATTTCGTGGTTCTGGAAGTTTCCGACACCGTCGAAATGAAATTCCAGAAAGGCGCCATCGCCGCCACGCTGCCAAAAGGCACGCTCAAAGCGATCTAAGTTTCAACTTCTACTCAATCGACGGGGCGCGCAAGGCGCCCCGCGTCATAAGCGGGCGGCGTGATGCTGAACAAATACCCTCTGTGGAAATACATTCTGATCCTGGCGGTGCTGGCGGTCGGTCTGGTGTATTCCGCTCCCAATTTATATCCTGATGACCCGGCTATTCAGATCAGCGGTGCAAGCACTTCGCTGCAGGTCACTCAGGGCGATCTGGATCGCGTGAGCGCAGCGCTCAAGGAATCCGGGATCAGCGTCAAGGCGGCCACGCTGGCGGAAAACGGCAAGGGCGGTCTGCTGCGCCTGACCAAGGCTGAAGACCAGTTGCCGGCCAAGGACGTTGTGCGCAAGGCATTGGGTGATGACTACGTCGTTGCACTGAACCTGGCGCAAACCACCCCGCAATGGCTGCGCAGCTTTGGCGCGCACCCGATGAAGCTGGGCCTGGACTTGTCCGGTGGTGTGCACTTCCTGCTGGAAGTGGACATGGACAAAGCCCTCGACGCGCGTCTGAAAGTCTACGAAGGCGACGTCAAGAGCCTGTTGCGTAAAGAGAAACTGCGCTATCGCAGCCTGCCGCAAGTCGATGGTGCCATTCAGCTGGGCTTCACCGATGAAGCCGCCCGCGAACAGGCTCGTACCCTGATCCGCAAGAACTTCAACGATTTCGACATTGTTCCGGCCGACCTCAATGGCCAGCCGGTACTGCGTCTGGCGATGACCCCGGCCAAGCTGGCGGAAATCCGCGAATACTCCATCAAGCAGAACTTGACCACGGTCCGTAACCGCGTCAACGAGCTGGGTGTGGCCGAGCCTATCGTTCAGCGCCAGGGCGCCAACCGCATCGTGGTTGAGCTGCCGGGTGTGCAGGACACCGCAGAAGCCAAGCGTATCCTCGGCAAGACGGCCAACCTCGAGTTCCGCCTGGCTGCAGAGCCGGGCGCTTCGAAAGCCACTTCCGAGTCCTTCGAGTTCCGTGAGGGCAATCGTCCACCGGCACAGATCGAGCGTGGCCTGATCATCACCGGTGACCAGGTAACCGACGCCAAGGCTGGCTTCGGCGAGCAAGGCACGCCTGAAGTGAACATCCGTCTGGATGGCCACGGTGGCGAGCTGATGAGTCGTGCGACTCGCAGCAACGTCGGTCGCAGCATGGCGGTGATCTTCATCGAGCAGCGTCCGGTGACCACTTACGTCAAACAAGTGGTCAACGGCGTCGAAAAAGACGTACCGGTGCAAACCTTCAAGGAAGAGAAGAAGATCATCAGCCTGGCGACCATCCAGTCGCCGCTGGGTGCTCAGTTCCGCATCACCGGCCTGAACGGCCAGGGCGAGTCGTCCGAGCTGGCGCTGCTGCTGCGTGCCGGTGGTCTGGCCGCACCGATGTACTTCGCGGAAGAGCGCACCATTGGCCCGAGCCTGGGTGCCGACAACATCGTCAAGGGTGTCGATGCCTCGCTGTGGGGCATGCTGTTCGTCTCGCTGTTCATCATCGCCATCTACCGCTTCTTCGGCATCATCGCCACCGTCGCGCTGGCGGTGAACATGGTGTTGCTGCTGGCCTTGATGTCGCTGCTGGGTGCCACACTGACCCTGCCGGGTATCGCCGGTATCGTCTTGACCATGGGCATGGCGGTCGACGCCAACGTGCTGATCTTCTCGCGGATACGCGAAGAGATCGCGGCGGGCATGACCGTGCAACGGGCAATCAACGAAGGCTTCGGCCGGGCTTTCACCGCGATTCTCGACTCCAACCTGACCACGTTGCTGGTCGGCGGGATTCTCTTCGCCATGGGCACAGGTCCAGTGAAGGGCTTCGCAGTGACCATGTCCCTCGGGATCTTTACCTCGATGTTCACGGCCATCATGGTGACCCGTGCGATGGTCAACCTGATCTTCGGCGGTCGTGACTTCAAGAAGTTGTGGATTTAAGGGGCTGCCATGTTACGTACAATCAACTTCATGGGCGTTCGCAACGTTGCGTTCGGCGTCACATTGCTCCTTACGGTTCTGGCGTTGTTCAGCTGGTTCAGCAAGGGCCTGAACTACGGTCTGGACTTCACCGGCGGTACGCTCATCGAGCTGACCTACGAGCGTCCGGCCGACGTCACCAAGGTGCGTGAGCAGCTGACGGCGTCGGGTTACAGCGACGCCATCGTGCAGAGCTTTGGCGCGACCACCGATCTGCTGGTGCGCATGCCTGGCGAAGACCCGCAACTGGGTCACCAGGTCGCTGAAGCCTTGCAGAAAGCCGGCGGCGACAACCCGGCCGTGGTCAAGCGCGTCGAGTTCGTCGGCCCGCAGGTCGGTGAAGAGCTGCGCGACCAGGGCGGCCTCGGCATGCTGATGGCGCTGGGCGGCATCATGATCTACCTGGCGTTCCGCTTTCAGTGGAAGTTCGCGGTCGGTGCCATCGTCTCGCTGATCCACGACGTGGTCGTGACCTTGGGGATCCTCTCGTTCTTCCAGATCACCTTCGATTTGACGGTGCTGGCGGCGGTATTGGCGATCATCGGTTACTCGCTGAACGACACCATCGTGGTATTCGACCGGGTTCGCGAGAACTTCCGGGTGCTGCGCAAGGCGAGCCTGATCGATAACATCAACATCTCGACCACGCAAACCCTGCTGCGGACCATGGCCACTTCGATCTCCACGTTGCTGGCGATCGGCGCGCTGTTGATCTTCGGCGGTGACAACCTGTGGGGCTTCTCCATCGCGCTGTTTGTCGGGGTGATGGCGGGTACTTATTCGTCGATCTACATCGCCAACGTGGTGTTGATCTGGCTGAACCTGAGTACCGAAGACCTGATTCCGACCGTGGCTACCGAAAAGGAAATCGACGACCGTCCTTGAGGGGGGCTCTCGATTCCACGGCAGTCCTCCAGCGGTCAAAAGGCGCGAGTTGAACTCGCGCCTTTTTTTATGCTCCAAGGCTGGGAGAAGCGCGGGCGCGTCCCGCATGTGATGGTCAGGAGGTTCATGTGAACAAGTCGTTGCTGGTTGGTGCGGTATTGGGTGCTGTCGGTGTAACTGCCGGGGGTGCTGTTGCCACCTACAGCCTGGTTAAAAGCGGCCCTGAGTATGCGCAAGTGCTAGCCGTTGAACCGGTCAAGACACAAATCAAGACGCCACGTGAAGTGTGCAAGGACGTAGCAGTGACCCGGCAGGCGCCGGTCAAAGATCAACACCAGATTCTCGGTACCGCCATCGGTGCCGTTGCGGGTGGTTTGCTCGGTAACCAGGTCGGCGGCGGTACGGGCAAGAAGATTGCCACAGTGGCCGGTGCGGTCGGTGGCGGTTACGCGGGGAACAAGGTGCAGGAAGGTATGCAGAATCGCGATACCTACACCACGACCCAGACCCGCTGTAACACGGTGAATGACATCAGTGACAAGGTAGTAGGTTACGACGTGCGTTATTCGCTGGATGGCAAGGAAGGCAAGGTGCGGATGGATCGCGATCCGGGTAATCAGATACCGGTCGATAAGGAAGGTAAGTTGATCCTGTCGCAGAATGAACCGGCTCAGTAAGAGCTAAATTCAGATTAAAAAAGAAGCACCCTGCGTGGTGCTTTTTTTGTGCCCGGAATTCAACTCGCCGCCAATCCCTGTAGGAGCCGGCTTGCCGGCGAAAGCGGTTGGAAATTCAACATTGATATCAACTGTTACACCGCTTTCGCCGGCAAGCCGGCTCCTACAAGGGCGGGGCGGTGTTCTTGTGGGCGTATTCCAGGCATAAAAAAAGCACCCCGAAGGGTGCTTTTTTGCGGCGGCTCGCTTAGCGTTTCAGCGAAGCCGGCAGGTGCGGCTGGATCGCCGTCAGTACGGCCTTGAAGCACTTGGTGTTGCCGGCAACGACGTGGCCTTTCTCGAGGAAGTCGTGACCGCCGGTGAAGTCGCTTACCAAACCACCTGCTTCCTGGATCAGCAGGGCGCCTGCGGCCATGTCCCACTCGGACAGACCCGACTCCCAGAACGCGTCGAAACGGCCGGCGGCCACGTAGGCCAGGTCCAGGCTAGCCGAACCGGCGCGGCGGATGCCGGCGGTCTGGCCCACCAGGGCGCGGAACATGCCCAGGTAGTTGTCGAGGTTGTCCATCTGGTCATCGCGGAACGGGAAACCGGTACCCAGCAGGGCGCCGTCCAGGCTGGTGCGACCGCTGACGCGCAGGCGACGACCGTTCAATTGAGCGCCGCGACCACGGCTGGCGGTGAATTCTTCCTGGCGCACCGGATCCAGAACAACAGCGTGTTCCAGGCGACCGCGGTATTTGCAGGCGATGCTGACAGCGAAATGAGGAATGCCGCGCAGGAAGTTGGTGGTGCCGTCCAGCGGATCGATGATCCACAGGTATTCTTCGCCTTCAATCCCTTTGCCGGCGTGCATGCCGGTTTCTTCACCCAGGATCGAGTGATTCGGGTAGGCCTTGCGCAGCGCGTCGATGATTTTCTGTTCGGCGGCGCGATCCACCTCGGACACGTAATCCTTGGCGTCTTTTTCGTCGACCTTGATGGTATCCAGGCGCTCGATGGAGCGGAAGATCAATTCACTGGCGCTGCGGGCGGCGCGCAGCGCGATATTCAGCATGGGCTGCATGGATGTGTCACCTAAGGTTGTTAAAGAAAGCCGGGCATTCTACTCAGAAAGTTTCTACAGGTGAAGGACAGTGTGCGCTTTCATAGCTTAACGGTAGGAGGAACTGTAAGATTTGCTCCCCTTTGATGTGTTCGAGAGTGCCTCCCTTGCTGCAAAACATTCGTGTCGTCCTGGTCAATACCAGCCACCCCGGGAATATCGGCGGGGCTGCGCGTGCCATGAAGAACATGGGCCTGTCGCGGCTGGTGCTGGTCGAACCGCGGCTGTTCCCGCACCACGAGGCCGATGCTCGCGCTTCCGGCGCCGGGGACATCCTTGAAAACGCGCAAGTCGTCGCCACCTTGGAAGATGCCCTGGTCGGCTGCACGCTGGTGTTGGGCACCAGCGCCCGTGATCGGCGCATTCCCTGGCCATTGCTCGATCCGCGCGAATGCGGTGTGAGGGTGGTGGAGGAAGCCGCGCAGGGCACCGAGATTGCCCTGGTGTTCGGTCGTGAAGACTCCGGCCTGACCAATGACGAGCTGCAACGATGTCATTATCACGTGCACATCCCTTCGGACCCCGAGTTCAGTTCGCTGAACCTGGGGGCGGCGGTGCAGGTGTTGAGTTATGAAGTGCGCATGTCCTGGCTCGCGGCCCAGGGCCAGCCGAGCAAGGTCGAGAAGGATGAAGTGGCATCCACCAAGAGTGGTGAGCTGGCGACCATGGATGAGCTGGAGCGATTCTATGAGCACCTGGAGCAAACCCTGGTGGCCATCGAGTTCCTCGATCCGGAAAAACCGCGGCACTTGATGGCGCGCCTGCGCAGGTTGTACGGACGCAGCTCGGTCAGCCGGGCGGAAATGAATATATTGCGTGGCATCCTCACGGAAACCCAGAAAGCGGCCCGTGGCGAGCTTCTAAAGCGGAAGGATTAATGATGTTCGAGCGTTTGCGTGAAGATATCCAGAGTGTTTTCCATCGTGACCCGGCGGCGCGTAACGCATTTGAAGTCCTGACCTGCTACCCGGGCATGCACGCCATCTGGATCCATCGGCTGTCGGCGGCCTTGTGGCGCGCAGAGCTGAAATGGCTGGCGCGGCTGGTGTCGAACTTCGGTCGCTGGTTGACCGGGATCGAGATTCATCCGGGTGCCAAGGTCGGTCGGCGTTTCTTTATCGACCATGGCATGGGCATTGTCATTGGTGAAACGGCCGAGATTGGCGACGACGTCACCCTTTATCAGGGTGTGACGCTCGGCGGCACCAGCTGGAATAAAGGCAAGCGTCACCCGACACTGGAAGACGGTGTGGTGGTCGGCGCCGGTGCCAAGGTGCTCGGCCCGTTCACGGTGGGGGCGGGGGCCAAGGTCGGCTCCAATGCCGTGGTGACCAAGGCGGTGCCTGCCGGGGCGACCGTCGTCGGCATTCCCGGGCGGATCATCGTCAAATCCGATGAAGAACAGGACGCCAAGCGCAAGGCCATGGCCGAGAAGATCGGCTTCGATGCCTACGGTGTCGGCGAAGACATGCCGGACCCGGTGGCGCGGGCCATCAATCAGTTGCTCGATCATCTGCAGGCGGTCGATGGCCGTCTGGAGGGGATGTGCGGGGCGTTGAAGGATCTGGGCAGTAATTACTGTGCGAAAGATCTGCCTGAGCTGCGTGAAGAAGACTTCGCGTGTGTGAAGGACAAGGATCAGAGTCAGGCCAGCTAGACAGTGCCGACGCGTTCGCGGGCAAGCCTCGCTCCTACAGGTAGTGCGTGATCCTTGTAGGAGCGAGGCTTGCCCGCGAAGAACGATAACGCGCATTTACTGGCTGTACGCCGCCAGCCTTTGCTATGATGCGGCCGCTCTTTTGCGGGTAATCCTGACTAAAGTACTAGGTCTTATAGTTGACTTAAATACTCGGGAATTGCATACTCGCCCCATTCCGAACTCCGTGGTAATTGTCCATGCGACTGACTACAAAAGGCCGATACGCCGTGACCGCCATGCTTGACCTGGCGTTGCACGCGCAGCACGGGCCGGTGTCCCTGGCCGATATCTCCGAGCGCCAAGGCATCTCCCTGTCCTACCTCGAACAGCTTTTCGCCAAGCTGCGTCGCAGCAACCTGGTCTCCAGCGTCCGCGGTCCGGGCGGCGGCTACCAGCTGTCGCGCGACATGCAGGGCATCCAGGTCGCCCAGGTGATCGATGCGGTGAACGAATCGGTCGATGCCACCAAGTGCCAGGGCCAGGGCGATTGCCATCACGGCGATACCTGCCTGACCCACCATTTGTGGTGCGATCTGAGCCTGCAGATTCACGAATTTCTCAGCGGTATCAGCTTGGCTGACCTTGTCACTCGCCGTGAGGTACAAGAAGTAGCCCAGCGTCAGGATCAGCGCCGTTGCAACAGCAAGGTGCCACGCCTGGACAAGATTGAAGCGTCCGCCGTCGAATGACAGCCAAAGAGCTAGCGGTACGCCAGCCAGCCTGATTTAGGAGATAGTCCATGAAATTGCCGATTTACCTTGATTACTCTGCGACCACCCCGGTTGATCCGCGTGTCGCGCAAAAGATGAGTGAATGCCTGCTGGTCGACGGAAACTTCGGTAACCCGGCGTCCCGTTCCCACGTGTTCGGCTGGAAAGCTGAAGAGTCCGTCGAAAACGCCCGTCTCCAGGTCGCTGACCTGGTCAACGCCGACCCGCGTGAAATCGTCTGGACCTCCGGTGCCACCGAATCCGACAACCTGGCAATCAAGGGTGCGGCACATTTCTATGCCACCAAAGGCAGGCACCTGATCACCACCAAGATCGAGCACAAGGCTGTCCTCGACACCATGCGCCAACTGGAGCGTGAAGGTTTCGAAGTGACCTACCTCGAGCCGCGCACCGATGGCCTGGTCACCCCGGAGATGGTTGAAGCAGCCCTGCGTGACGACACCATCCTGGTTTCGATCATGCACGTGAACAACGAAATCGGCACCATCAACGACATCGCGGCCATCGGCGAACTGCTCCGCTCCAAGGGCATTCTGTTCCACGTCGATGCCGCTCAGTCCACTGGCAAGGTCGAGATCGACCTGCAAAAACTGAAAGTCGACATGATGTCGTTCTCTGCCCACAAGACCTACGGTCCTAAAGGCATCGGCGCACTCTACGTCAGCCGCAAGCCGCGTGTTCGCATCGAAGCGACCATGCACGGCGGCGGTCACGAGCGTGGCATGCGTTCCGGCACCCTGGCGACCCACCAGATCGTCGGCATGGGCGAAGCCTTCCGTGTGGCCAAGGAAGACATGGCTGCCGAGAACGTGCGGATCAAAGCCCTGAGCGACCGCTTCTTCAAGCAGGTCGAAGGCCTGGAAGAGCTGTACATCAACGGCAGCATGACCGCCCGCGTACCGCACAACCTGAACCTGAGCTTCAACTACGTCGAAGGCGAGTCGCTGATCATGGCGCTCAAGGACCTGGCGGTTTCGTCCGGTTCGGCCTGCACCTCGGCATCCCTTGAGCCTTCGTACGTACTGCGCGCCCTGGGCCGCAACGACGAATTGGCACACAGCTCGATTCGCTTCACCTTCGGTCGTTTCACCACCGAAGAAGAAATCGACTACGCCGCGCAGAAAGTCTGCGAGGCCGTTACCAAGCTGCGCACCTTGTCGCCGCTGTGGGACATGTACAAAGACGGTGTCGACATTTCGAAAATCGAGTGGGCGGCACACTGATTTCAAGTCGCCGCAAAACAGCCCTGCCAACCTTCGGGCGCAGGGCTTCAAGAGCGACTCTCTGATGAGTGAGGATTAAGAATCATGGCTTACAGCGAAAAGGTCATCGACCACTACGAAAACCCGCGCAACGTCGGCAAGATGGACGCGGAAGATCCTGATGTCGGCACCGGCATGGTCGGCGCCCCGGCGTGCGGCGACGTGATGCGTCTGCAGATCAAGGTCAACGAAGCCGGCATCATCGAAGACGCCAAGTTCAAGACCTACGGTTGCGGCTCGGCGATCGCCTCCAGCTCCCTGGCGACCGAGTGGATGAAAGGCAAGACTCTGGATGAAGCAGAGACCATCAAGAACACTCAGCTGGCCGAAGAACTGGCTTTGCCGCCGGTGAAAATTCACTGCTCCGTGCTTGCTGAAGACGCCATCAAGGCGGCCGTTCGCGACTACAAGCAGAAGAAAGGCTTGATCTGACTTTCAAGTTTTGGCGACGAGTAAGGAGTCACCGATGGCTATCAGCATGACAGAAGCGGCAGCTCAACACGTGCGACGCTCCCTCAACGGGCGCGGCAAAGGTGAAGGGATTCGTCTGGGTGTTCGCACCACAGGCTGTTCCGGCCTTGCCTACGTGCTGGAGTTCGTCGACGAGGTGGTCGCCGAGGACCAGGTGTTCGAAAGTCACGGCGAAAAAGTGATCATCGACCCGAAAAGCCTGGCCTACCTGGACGGCACCGAACTCGATTTCGTCAAGGAAGGGTTGAACGAAGGCTTCAAGTTCAACAACCCCAACGTGCGCGGTGAATGTGGCTGCGGCGAAAGCTTCAATATCTGAGGCTTCTTGTGGGTACTCCTTGTCATTTCGCTTTATTCGAGCTGCAACCGAGTTTCAATCTGGACCTCGATCAGCTGGCCACGCGCTACCGTGAGTTGGCGCGCGGTGTTCATCCGGACCGCTTTGCCGACGCTTCCGAGCGTGAGCAGCGGCTGGCGCTAGAGCAATCCGCGAGTCTCAACGAGGCTTACCAGACGCTCAAGAGTTCCCCCAAGCGCGCGCGATACCTGCTCGCCATGGGCGGTCGCGAGCTGCCGCTGGAGGTCACGGTGCATGATCCGGCGTTCCTTTTGCAGCAGATGGAACTGCGAGAAGAGCTCGAAGACCTGCAAGACAGCGCCGACATGGCCGGTATTGCAACGTTCAAGCGCCGCCTGAAGACCGCTCAGGATGAACTGAACCAAAGCTTCGCAGCCTGTTGGGATGATGCAGCGCAACGTGAGCAGGCCGAACGCCTGATGCGGCGCATGCAGTTCCTCGACAAGCTCACCTACGAAGTGCGCCAGCTGGAAGAGCGCCTCGACGATTAACCCAGTGCCGCTCCGGTCGCACGCCTGATATACAGATAAGTCCTGATAACGATGGCCCTACTGCAGATCGCCGAACCCGGCCAAAGTCCTCAACCGCACCAGCGTCGTCTGGCTGTGGGGATCGACTTGGGCACTACCAATTCGCTGGTCGCTGCGTTGCGCAGTGGTCTTTCCGAGCCCCTCGCCGATGCTGACGGGCAGGTCATCCTGCCGTCCGCCGTGCGCTACCACGCCGACCGCGTCGAAGTGGGCGAGTCGGCCAAGCTGGCTGCCGCCACCGATCCCTTGAACACCGTGCTGTCGGTCAAGCGCTTGATGGGTCGTGGTCTGTCCGACGTCAAGCAGCTGGGTGACCAATTGCCGTACCGCTTTGTCGGCGGCGAGTCGCACATGCCGTTCATCGACACTGTGCAAGGCCCGAAAAGCCCGGTCGAAGTCTCCGCCGATATCCTCAAGGTGCTGCGTCAGCGCGCCGAGGCGGCGTTGGGCGGCGAACTGGTGGGGGCGGTGATCACCGTTCCGGCCTATTTCGACGATGCCCAGCGGCAAGCCACCAAGGACGCGGCCAAGCTGGCCGGCCTGAACGTGCTGCGGCTGCTCAATGAGCCGACCGCTGCCGCTGTGGCTTATGGTCTGGATCAGCATGCCGAAGGCCTGGTGGCGATTTATGACCTGGGCGGCGGTACGTTCGATATTTCGATCCTGCGCCTGACCGGTGGTGTCTTCGAAGTGCTGGCCACCGGTGGCGACAGTGCCCTGGGCGGCGATGATTTCGATCACGCGATCGCTCGCTGGATCATCGAGGGCGCTGGCCTGTCGGATGACCTGGACCCGGGTGTGCAGCGCCATCTGTTGCAAACCGCCTGTGCGGCCAAGGAAGCCCTGACCAACGCCGCGTCCGTTGCCGTGGTTTATGGCGACTGGCAAGCCGAATTGACCCGTGACGCCTTCAATGCGCTGATCGAGCCGATGGTTGCGCGCAGCCTGAAGGCCTGCCGCCGCGCCGTGCGCGATTCCGGTATCGAGCTGGACGAAGTGCATGCGGTGGTCATGGTCGGCGGCTCGACCCGCGTGCCTCGCGTTCGCGAAGCCGTGGCCGAAGCCTTCGGTCGCCAGCCGCTGACCGAAATCGATCCGGATCAAGTGGTGGCCATTGGTGCTGCGATCCAGGCCGATACCCTGGCCGGCAACAAGCGTGACGGTGACGAACTGCTGCTGCTTGACGTGATTCCGTTGTCCCTGGGGCTGGAAACCATGGGCGGCCTGATGGAGAAGGTGATTCCGCGCAACACCACCATCCCCGTCGCCCGCGCCCAGGACTTCACCACCTATAAAGACGGCCAGTCGGCCATGGCGATCCACGTATTGCAGGGTGAGCGCGAGCTGATCAGCGACTGCCGCTCCCTGGCGCGCTTCGAATTGCGCGGCATTCCGGCGATGGTGGCCGGTGCGGCGAAGATTCGCGTGACCTTCCAGGTCGATGCCGACGGTCTGCTCAGCGTGGCTGCCCGTGAGCTGGGTTCGGGTGTCGAGGCGAGCATCCAGGTCAAGCCGTCCTACGGCCTGACCGACGGCGAAATTGCCAAGATGCTCAAGGATTCGTTCCAGCACGCCAATGACGACAAGGTCGCCCGTGTCCTGCGTGAACAGCAGGTCGATGCCCAGCGCCTGATCGAAGCGGTGCAGGCTGCCCTTGATGTTGACGGCGAGCGCCTGCTCGACGCCGAAGAGCGCATGGTCATCGAGTTGCAGATGCAGGAACTGACCGAACTGATGAAGGGCACCGATGGTCACGCCATCGAGCAGCAGACCAAGCGTCTGTCGCAAGTGACCGATGCTTTTGCTGCCCGCCGCATGGATTTGACGGTGAAAGCCGCACTATCGGGGCGCAATCTGAATGAAATCGAGGATATCTGATGCCGCAGGTCATTTTTCTGCCACACGAGAAGTTTTGCCCTGAGGGCATGGTTGTGGAGGCCGAGACCGGTACGTCCATCCTCGAGCTGGCCCACGAACACCATATCGAGATGGAAAGCGCCTGTGGCGGCGTCTGCGCCTGCACCACCTGCCACTGCATCATCCGCGAGGGTTTCGACTCGCTGGAAGAGGCCGATGAGCTGGAAGAAGACTTTCTTGATCGTGCCTGGGGTCTGGAGGCGCAATCGCGTCTAGGCTGTCAGGCGATCGTCGGGACTGAAGACCTGACGGTCGAAATTCCGAAATACTCGCTCAACCATGCGGCCGAAGCGCCGCACTGATTCAAGGAACCGACATGAGTCTGAAATGGGTTGATGTGCTGGAAATCGCGATCCAGCTGGCTGAATCCAAGCCGGAAGTGGACCCGCGTTACGTGAACTTCGTCGATCTGCACAAGTGGGTGCTGGCATTGCCGGCGTTCAGCGATGATCCGACCCGCGGTGGCGAGAAGGTGCTTGAAGCCATCCAGGCCGCCTGGATCGAAGAAGCCGATTGATTCTGCACCGCACGCAGTTAGGCAATACCCAAGAACCCGCGTATAATTCGCGGGTTTAATTTTTCACAAATTACCGTTTCTGGAGTTACACCATGGCTGTTCAACGTACTTTCTCCATCATCAAGCCTGACGCTGTTGCAAAAAACGTTATCGGCGAGATCACCACTCGTTTCGAAAAAGCTGGCCTGCGCGTTGTAGCTTCGAAACTGAAGCAACTGTCCAAAGCCGAAGCTGAAGGCTTCTACGCTGAGCACAGCGCTCGTGGTTTCTTCAACGACCTGGTTGCTTTCATGATCTCCGGTCCGGTTGTCGTTCAGGTTCTGGAAGGCGAAAACGCTATCGCTCTGAACCGTGAGCTGATGGGCGCTACCAACCCTAAAGAAGCCGCTGCCGGCACCATCCGTGCTGACTTCGCTGATTCGATCGACGCCAACGCTGTACACGGTTCGGACTCCGAAGCCGCTGCTGCTCGCGAAATCTCGTACTTCTTCGCAGCTACTGAAGTAACCACTCGCTAAGCATTGGCTTAAGAGTGAAGGTGAATCCATGACTACATCGACTGTTAAAACTAACCTGCTGGGTCTGACTCAGCTGGAAATGGAAAAATTCTTCGACTCAATCGGGGAGAAGCGTTTCCGTGCCGGTCAGGTAATGAAATGGATTCACCACCTTGGCGTCGATGATTTCGACGCCATGACGAACGTGAGCAAGGCCCTGCGCGACAAGCTCAAGGTGATTGCCGAAGTTCGCGGTCCGGAAGTCGTCAGCGAGGACATTTCCACCGATGGCACCCGTAAGTGGGTGGTGCGCGTGGCGTCCGGCAGCTGCGTCGAGACCGTGTACATTCCCCAGGGCAAACGCGGCACGTTGTGCGTTTCGTCCCAGGCAGGCTGTGCCCTGGATTGCAGTTTCTGCTCCACCGGCAAGCAAGGTTTCAACAGCAACCTCACCGCCGCCGAAGTCATCGGCCAGGTGTGGATTGCCAATAAATCGTTCGGCAGCATCCCGGCGACCGCCGACCGTGCCATCACCAACGTGGTGATGATGGGCATGGGTGAGCCGCTGCTGAACTTCGACAATGTCGTGGCCGCCATGCACCTGATGATGGATGACCTCGGCTATGGCATCTCCAAGCGCCGCGTGACCCTGTCCACGTCGGGCGTGGTGCCGATGATCGATGAGCTGTCCAAGCACATCGACGTGTCCCTGGCGTTGTCCCTGCACGCGCCGAATGATGCATTGCGTAACCAGTTGGTACCGATCAACAAGAAGTATCCGCTGAAGATGCTGCTTGAATCGTGCCAGCGCTATATGTCGTCACTGGGCGAAAAGCGCGTGCTGACCATTGAGTACACCTTGCTCAAGGACATCAACGACAAGGTCGAGCACGCGGTCGAAATGATCGAGCTGCTCAAGAACATCCCGTGCAAGATCAACCTGATTCCGTTCAACCCGTTCCCGCATTCCGGTTACGAGCGTCCGAGCAATAACGCGATTCGTCGTTTCCAGGATCAGCTTCACCATGCCGGCTTCAATGTCACCGTGCGCACCACCCGCGGCGAAGACATCGATGCCGCGTGTGGCCAATTGGTAGGGCAGGTGCTGGATCGCACCCGTCGTAGCGAACGTTATATCGCCGTGCGCGAGTTGAGCGCCGAAAACGATATGGCACAGAACGCTGCGAACAATAATTAAGAGAGGATCTCTATGTCCCTGCGCTTAGCGCTGCTGTTGCTGGCGGCCAGTCTGTGTACTGGTTGTGTCCTGTCGGGCGATTTCAACCCGATGAAGACCAGCAAGGGCCGTGATGAAGCGCGGGTCGCCTATGTGCAATTGGGGCTTGGCTACCTGCAACAGGGCATGACCGAACGCGCCAAGGTGCCACTGAAAAAGGCGTTGGAGCTGGATAGCTCGGACCCCGACGCCAATGCGGCGCTGGGGTTGGTGTTCCAGGCCGAGATGGAGCCGGAACTGGCCGACCAGCATTTTCGCAAGGCGCTGTCGTCCCGTGGCGACGATGCGCGAATCCTGAATAACTACGGCAGTTTTCTTTTCGAACAGAAACGTTACAAAGAGGCTTACGAGCGCTTCGAGCAGGCCGCCGCCGATACCCTGTATCCTGAGCGTTCGCGAGTCTTCGAGAACCTGGGCATGACCGCTTCCAGGCTTGGCCAGCGTGACCTGGCCCAGCAACAACTGGAAAAAGCCCTGCGCTTGAATCGACAGCAGCCACGTGCCTTGCTGGAAATGGCTGAGTTGTCTTACGAAGACAGGCATTATGTGCCCGCGCGTGACTATTACGACCGTTTCAGCCAGCTCACCGAGCAAAATGCACGTAGTCTATTGCTCGGCATCCGGCTGGCAAAAGTGTTTGAAGATCGCGACAAGGCTGCCAGTTTTGGCCTGCAATTAAAACGACTCTATCCCGGTACGCCGGAATATCAGCAATACCTGTCGGAGCAATGATGAAAGCGGCGCATCCCGAAGTTGTAGCAGCGAATCGCGTTAATCCCGGTGATACATTGCGCCAGGCTCGCGAAAGCAATGGCTGGTCGCTGGCCGAAGTGGCCCTCAAGCTCAACCTCACCGTCAATTCCCTGAGCAATCTGGAAGCCGGCGCGTTCGACAAGCTGCCGGGGCATACCTTCGCTCGCGGTTACATCCGCACCTACGCCAAATTGCTGGGCATGGATCAAACCGTGCTGGTGCAACAGTTCGACCAATCCACCGGCACCGACTCCCAGGGCAGCGCCGTCCACAGCCTGGGTCGCATCGAAGAGCCGGTTCGGGTGTCCCACACGATTTTGCGGATTGTCAGCCTGCTGTTGCTGATCGCGGTGATCGGTGGCGGTTTTATCTGGTGGCAGGATCAGACGTCGTCGCGCACCAAGGAGCCGGTCACTCTGAGCCCGGAACACGTTGAAGTCGAAGGCGCCGACGGCACGACCCAGATCCACCCGCTGGACGAGCCGGAAGACCAGGCCGTCGCGCAGGGCCAGGCCGACGGAGCCACCGCGCTCGTCTTGCCGCAAGCCGAGGCTTCGGCTGACGCGTCGACCGCCGCTGAAGCCACCGCACCCGCTACTCAGGCGCCTGCCGCGCCGGTACGTAGCACCGCGCCGGTTGTCGCCACGCCGGCAACGCCAGCGCCCGCTGTTCCCGCGGTACCGGCCCCTGTGGTGACCGCTCCGGTGGCGCCGACCGTTCCGGCGCCAGCCGCGGCGGCTGCGGTGGCCGGCCAGGGCCAGGTTCAACTGCGTTTCATCGCCGATTGCTGGACGCAAGTCACCGACGGTACCGGCAAGGTGCTGTTGAGTGGTCTCAAGCGCAAAGGCGAAAACGTTTCCGTCAGTGGCAAGCCGCCGTTCACCGTGCGCCTGGGCTTTGCCCGTGGCGCGCAGGTCAGTTACAACGGGCAGGTGGTTGATGTCGCTCCGTTCACCAGTGGCGAGACTGCTCGCCTGAAGTTGGGTCAATAAGTCATGCACGGCGAATCTCCAATCAAACGTCGCGAATCCCGCAAGATCTGGGTCGGTAACGTGCCTGTGGGCGGCGATGCGCCTATCGCTGTGCAGAGCATGACCAACAGCGACACCAATGACGTGGCCGCCACCGTGGCCCAGATCAACCGCCTGGAAGCCGCCGGCGTCGATATCGTGCGGATTTCCGTACCGGATATGGACGCCGCCGAAGCGTTCGGCAAGATCAAGCAGCTGGTCAAGGTGCCCTTGGTGGCCGACATCCACTTCGACTACAAGATCGCGCTGCGCGTCGCCGAACTGGGCGTTGACTGCCTGCGGATCAACCCGGGCAACATCGGTCGCGAAGACCGTGTGCGCGCCGTGGTCGATGCGGCCCGTGATCGCGGGATTCCGATCCGTATCGGCGTCAACGCCGGTTCCCTGGAAAAAGACCTGCAAAAGAAATACGGCGAGCCGACCCCGGCCGCGCTGGTCGAGTCGGCCTTGCGCCACGTCGAGCACCTCGAGCGCCTGAATTTCCAGGACTTCAAGGTCAGCGTGAAAGCGTCCGACGTGTTCATGGCCGTGGCTGCCTACCGCTTGCTGGCCAAGGAAATCGTCCAGCCGCTGCACCTGGGCATCACCGAAGCCGGTGGTTTGCGTTCAGGCACGGTGAAATCCGCCGTGGGCCTCGGTATGCTGCTCGCCGAAGGGATTGGCGATACTATCCGCATCTCGTTGGCGGCCGACCCGGTCGAGGAAGTGAAAGTCGGCTACGACATTCTCAAATCCCTGCACCTGCGTTCCCGTGGCATCAACTTCATCGCCTGCCCGAGCTGCTCGCGGCAGAACTTCGATGTGGTCAAGACCATGAACGAGCTGGAAGGGCGCCTCGAAGACCTGCTGGTGCCGCTGGATGTCGCGGTCATCGGCTGCGTGGTCAACGGGCCGGGCGAAGCCAAGGAAGCCCATATCGGCTTGACCGGCGGCACGCCCAACCTGATTTACATCGACGGCAAGCCGTCGCAGAAACTGACGAATGATAATCTGGTGGATGAGCTGGAACGCTTGATCCGCCAGAAAGCGGCCGAAAAGGTCGAAGCCGACGCTGCCGTTATCGCGCGTGGCTAAGCCCGACTGAAGCGCCGAACGAATTTAAGGATTTAAAGTGAGCAAGTCCCTGCAAGCCATCCGTGGCATGAACGATATCCTGCCCGAACAGACGCCCCTGTGGCGTCATTTCGAGGGCACCGTCTCGCGTTTGCTGGATAACTACGGTTACAAGCAGATCCGCATGCCGATCGTCGAGTTCACCGAGCTGTTCAAGCGCTCCATCGGTGAAGTGACCGACATCGTCGAAAAAGAGATGTACACCTTCGACGACCGCAACGGCGACTCCCTGACCCTGCGCCCTGAAGGCACGGCGGCCTGTGTGCGCGCGGTGCTGGAACATGGCATCACCGGCGGTGGCCAGGTGCAGAAGCTCTGGTACATCGGCCCGATGTTCCGCCACGAACGTCCGCAAAAAGGCCGTTATCGCCAGTTCCACCAGATCGGTTGCGAAGTGTTCAACCTCGACGGTCCGGACATCGACGCCGAGCTGATCGTGCTGACCTGGCGCCTGTGGGGCGAGCTGGGCATCCGTGATGCGGTCAAGCTCGAGCTCAACAGCCTGGGCACCGCCGAGTCCCGCGGCCGTTATCGCGAAGCATTGGTCGAATTCCTCTCGGCGCACCTGGACAAACTGGACGAAGACAGCCAACGCCGTCTGAAGACCAACCCGCTGCGGGTGCTGGACACCAAGAACGCCGACACTCAAGCGGTACTGGTGGACGCGCCGAAAATGGCCGACTACCTCGACGAAGAATCCCGCGTGCACTTCGAGGGCCTCAGGGCTCGCCTGGATGCCGCCGGCATTCCTTACGTGATCAACCCGAAGCTGGTTCGCGGGCTCGATTATTACAGCAAGACCGTTTTCGAATGGGTCACCGACAAGTTGGGCGCCCAGGGCACCGTGTGTGCCGGTGGTCGTTACGACGGTCTGGTCGAGCAGATGGGCGGCAAGCCGACCCCTGGCGTCGGTTTCGCCATGGGCATCGAGCGTCTGGTGCTGTTGCTTGAAACCCTGGAGCAGATCCCGGAAGAGATCTCCCGTCAGGTCGACGTCTACCTCTGTGCCTTCGGTGAAGCAGCCGAGCTGGCCGGGTTGGCCCTGGCCGAGCGGGTGCGTGACCAATTGCCCAACCTGCGCCTGCAAGTCAATGCCGGTGCCGGCAGCTTCAAAAGCCAGTTCAAGAAAGCCGACAAGAGCGGTGCGTTGTACGCGCTGATCCTCGGCGACGATGAAATGGCCCAGCAAGTGGTAGGTTTCAAACCCCTGCGTGGCCAGGGCGAACAACAAAGCGTTGCCTGGGATGCGCTTGCCGCACACCTGGCCACCTGCATCGTGCAGGGTTGAAGCTGTCAAACAGCCGATTTAGCGATTAAGGAGTATTGGGGTGTCGAGTACCGAAGACGAACAGCTGGCGGATTTTAAGGACTGGTGGACACGCAACGGCAAGCCCCTGGTGACTGGCGGCCTGTTGGCGCTGGTCATCGTGTTCGGCTGGCAGGCCTGGCAGAAGTATCAGAGCAATCAGTCGCAAGGCGCCTCGATTCTCTATCAGCAGTTGCTGGAAACCACCCTGACGCCAAGCGGCAAGCCCGATGCCGCCCGTGTTTCGGACCTGGCCGGCAAGCTCAACAGCGAGTTCGGCGGCACCGCCTACGCGCAGTACGGCAGCCTGTTCGTGGCGAAAGTCGCGGTCGACAGCGGCAAGCTGGATGACGCGGCCACCGAGCTCAAAGCCATCGTCGCCAAACCGGCCAACCCGGCACTGGGCGAAATCGCCCGTCAGCGCCTGGCGCAGGTGCTGGCCGCGCAGGACAAGGCCGATGAAGCCCTGAAACTGCTCGAAGGCGATGCCGATACCGCTTTCCTGGCCACTCGCGAGGAACTCAAGGGCGACCTGCTGGTGCAGTTGGGTCGTACCGACGAAGCGAACGCGGCGTATCAGAAAGCCAAGGCGGCACTGTCGGATGAAGCGGCAGTCGGCGGCCTACAAATCAAGCTGGACGACCTGGCCAAAGGGGATGCATGACGTGATTCGTTGGAAACATGCAGCATTGCTGGCTCTGGCCGTACTGGCCGCGGGTTGCAGCAGCAACAGCAAGAAAGAACTGCCGCCGGCCGAGTTGACCGACTTCAAGGAAGAAGTGGTTCTGCAAAAGCAGTGGAGTCGTTCGATCGGTGACGGTCAGGGCGAAACCTACAACATGCTGGTGCCGGCGATCGATGGCGATACCATCTATGCTGCCGACGTCACCGGTGAGGTGATGGCGCTGGATCGCAGCACTGGCGACGTCAAATGGGAGAAGGATCTGGATCTGCCTGTTTCCGGCGCCGTCGGCGTGGCTTACGGGTTGCTCACCATCGGCACGCTCAAGGGTGAAATCGTTGCTCTCGACGCCAGCAGCGGCGAAGAGAAATGGCGCGCCCGCGTGTCCAGTGAAGTCCTCGCGCCGCCGGCCAACAACGGTGACGTGGTGGTGGTCCAGACTCAGGACGATCGTCTGATCGGCCTGGATGCCGCCACCGGCACCCAACGCTGGTTGTATGACAGCACGCCAGCGGTCCTGACCCTGCGCGGCACCAGTGCGCCGATCGTCACCAATCGCCTCGCCGTAGCTGGCCTGTCGACTGGTAAAGTGGTCGCGCTCGATATCTCCAACGGCGTGCCGGTGTGGGAACAGCGTGTAGCGATTCCACAAGGGCGTTCGGAACTGGAGCGTGTGGTCGATATCGACGGTGGCCTGCTGTTGTCCGGCAGTACGCTGTATGTCGCCAGCTACCAGGGTCGCGTTGCGGCACTGGACCTGGATAGCGGTCGTCAGCTCTGGCAGCGGGATGCTTCCAGCTATGCCGGTGTCGCCCAGGGATTTGGCAGCGTCTATGTAAGCCTGGCTTCGGGCACTGTTGAAGGCGTCGACGAACGTTCCACCACAGCCTTGTGGAGCAACGATTCGCTGGCTCGCCGTCAACTGTCGGCGCCAGAGGTGTACTCCAGCTATGTGGCAGTCGGTGACCTGGAAGGTTACCTGCACCTGCTGAGTCAGGTGGACGGTCGTTTCGTCGGCCGCGAACGCATCGACAGCGACGGCCTGCGCGCTCGTCCGCTGGTGGTAGGTGATACGATTTATGTATATGGCAACAGTGGCAAACTGGAAGCCCTGACCATTAAGTAACAACTATGCTTGGGGTTTAACCCCCAAGCGGCTTCACCTGTGTAGGACTGTAGGAGCGAGCTTGCTCGCGATGGACGTCAACGATTACGTTGGCGTCCTGGATAAACGCGGTGCCTTGGCGTTTTTCGCGAGCAAGCTCGCTCCTGCAAAAACACACACAGTGATTGCCCCGAGCACCAGCCGCTGCCTCGCAGCGGCTTTTGTATTTTCTGAAATAACGAAGTGGAGAGCCGCATGGTTCCCGTAATCGCCCTGGTGGGCCGACCGAACGTCGGCAAGTCCACCTTGTTCAACCGCCTGACCAGGACTCGCGACGCCATCGTCGGCGACTTGTCCGGTCTGACCCGTGATCGCCAATACGGTGAGGCCAAGTGGCAAGGGCGTTCCTACATTCTGGTCGACACCGGCGGTATCTCCGGTGACGAGCACGGTATGGACGAAAAAATGGCCGAGCAGTCGCTGCTGGCCATTGAAGAAGCGGATGTCGTTCTATTCCTGGTAGATGCCAAGGCCGGTTTCACCGCCGCCGACCAGATGATCGCCGAGCATTTGCGCAAACGTAACAAGCGTTCCTACGTGGTTGCCAACAAGGTCGACAACATCGACCCGGAAATGGCCCGCGCCGAGTTCGCTCCGTTGGGCATGGGCCACGCGATCCCGATCGCCGGTGCTCATGGTCGTGGCATCACCCAGATGCTGGAAATCGCCCTGAGCGACTTCCCGAAAGACGATGACGAACTGGAAGAAGGCGAGGAAGAGATCGTTGCCGAAGGCGAGGAAGCCAAGCGCATTCCTGGCCCGAGCGAAAAAGACGGGATCAAGATCGCCATCATCGGCCGTCCGAACGTCGGCAAGTCGACCCTGGTCAACCGCATGCTCGGTGAAGACCGGGTCATCGTCTATGACGAGCCCGGCACCACCCGCGACAGTATCTACATCCCGTTCGAGCGTAACGACGAGAAGTACACGCTGATCGACACCGCCGGTGTGCGCAAGCGCGGCAAGATCCACGAAGAAGTTGAAAAATTCTCGGTGGTCAAGACCCTGCAAGCGATCAAAGACGCCAACGTGGTGATCTTTGTGATGGACGCCCGCGAAGGCGTGGTCGATCACGATCTCAACCTGCTGGGCTTCGCCATTGAGTCGGGTCGTGCGCTGGTGATCGCGATCAACAAGTGGGACGGCATGACGCCAAGCGAGCGCGACTTCGTGAAGGTCGAGCTGCAACGTCGACTGTTCTTCGTTGACTACGCCGACATTCACTTCATCTCGGCCCTGCACGGCACGGGCGTGGGCAACCTCTACGCCTCCGTACAGAACTCGTTCAAGTCTGCGGTCACCCGCTGGCCAACCAACCGCCTGACCACGATTCTGGAAGATGCGGTGGGTGAGCACGCGCCACCGATGGTCAACAACCGTCGGATCAAGCTGCGTTATGCCCACTTGGGTGGTGCTAACCCGCCGATCATCGTGATCCACGGTAACCAGATCGAGAAAGTGCCGAAGTCGTACGTCCGTTACCTGGAAAACACTTACCGTCGTGTCTTGAAGCTGGTCGGTACGCCGATCCGTATCGAGTTCAAGGGTGGCGAGAACCCGTACGAAGGTAACAAGAACTCACTCACCGACCGTCAGGTCAACAAGAAGCGCCGCATGATGTCGCACCACAAAAAGGCCGACAAAAAGCGCCGCGACAAGCGCTGATTCGAGGCTTGCCCGGCTCCTGTGGGAGCGGGCTTGCCCGCGATGAACGAAAACGCGGTGTATCTGTTACATCGCGGTGCGGCCATCGCGGGCAAGCCACGCTCCCACAAGATCGGGGTTAAAAAAGGGTGCTTATGGCGCCCTTTTTTTATGGGCGCCGGATGGGCTATCCTCGGGCTCTCCCGCGCCGTCGTAGAGCCGGGTGTAGAGCAGGGACTCACCGATGATCACCAGCAAGCTGCCGAATGTCGGCATCACTATCTTCACGCAGATGTCTCAGCTCGCGGCACAGACCGGGGCGCTGAACCTGTCCCAGGGTTTTCCCGATTTCGATGGCCCGCAGGCCCTGCGCGATGCGGTCGGTCGGCATATCGCCAGTGGCCACAACCAGTATTCACCGATGACCGGCCTGCCGGTGTTGCGTCAGCAGATTGCGGCGAAGATCGCCCGCAGCTATGGCGTCGACGTCGATGCCGACGATGAAGTGACGGTCACGCCCGGCGCGACCCAGGCGATTTTCTGTGCCATTCAGGCGGTTATCCACAGCGGCGACGAAGTGATCGTGTTCGATCCGGCCTACGACAGCTATGAGCCTTCGGTGGCGCTGGCCGGTGGTCGTTGCGTGCATGTGCCACTGGGCCTGAATGATTTTGCCATCGACTTCCAGGCACTCGCTGAAGCCCTGAGCCCGCGCACGCGGATGATCATCCTCAATACCCCACACAACCCCAGCGGGGCACTGATCAGCCTTGCCGAGCTGGATCAACTGGCGACCCTGATCCGCGACCGTGACATCTATGTGGTCAGCGACGAAGTCTATGAACACCTGGTGTTCGATGGTGTGCCGCACGCCAGCGTGCTGGCCCATGAGGAGCTGTATCAGCGCGCATTCGTGGTCAGCTCCTTCGGCAAGACCTATCACGTCACCGGCTGGAAAACCGGCTATGTGGTCGCCCCCCCAGCCCTCACCGCCGAGCTGCGCAAGGTGCACCAGTACGTCAGTTTCTGCGGTGTGACGCCGTTGCAATACGCCTTGGCCGATTACATGGCCGAACACCCGGAACATGTGCGAGAGCTGCCGGCCTTCTATCAGGCCAAGCGGGATTTGTTCTGCGACCTGCTGACGCCATCGCGCTTCAGCTTCTCCCGAGTGGCCGGCACTTACTTCCAGCTGGTCGATTACTCGCAGATCCGTCCGGACCTCAATGACGTCGAGATGGCGCTGTGGATGACGCGCGAACACGGCGTTGCAAGTATCCCGATTTCGGTGTTCTACCAGACTCCACCGGTCGGCCAGCGCCTGGTGCGCCTGTGCTTTGCCAAACGCGAGGAGACCCTGCGTGAAGCAGCGGAAAAATTATGCGTGATCTGAGTGCACTGCCCAATCTGAACATCGCGCTGATCCAGACCACCCTGGCCTGGCACGACCGCCAGGCCAACCTGGAGCATTTCGCGCAATTGCTGGAACAGGCTCGCGGTGCTGACCTGATCATCCTGCCGGAGATGTTCACCACCGGTTTTTCCATGGAATCGGAGACACTCGCCGAGCCCGAGAACGGTCCGACCAGCAAATGGCTGCGCGTCCAGGCGGCGAAATTCGACGCGGTGATCACCGGCAGCCTCATCGTCCAGGCCGCCGACGGCAGCCACCGCAATCGCCTGTTGTGGGCGCGGCCGGATGGGGAGGTGTTGCATTACGACAAGCGCCACCTGTTTCGCATGGCCGGCGAGCACAATCACTTCACCCCGGGCGAGCGCCAGGTGCAGTTCGAGCTCAAGGGGTGGCGGGTACGGCCGCTGATATGTTACGACCTGCGTTTCCCGGTGTGGAGCCGTGATGCCCAGGACACCGACCTGTTGCTGTACACCGCCAATTGGCCGGGTGCACGGCGTCAGCACTGGAACCGGTTGCTGCCGGCGCGGGCGATTGAAAACCTGTGCTATGTGGCGGCGGTGAATCGCGTGGGGACTGATGGCAAGGGCTTTGCGTATACCGGTGACAGTCAGGTGCTGGATTTTCAGGGTGAGACTTTGCTCAGTGCGGGGGAGGCTGATGGGGTGTTCCAGGTCGTTCTGAACGCTGCGGATCTGCAAGCGTACCGTACGCGGTTCCCGGCTAATCTGGATGCCGATACCTTCGAATTCACTTGAGATCCTGGTTGCCTGACCCGGCCTCTTCGCGGGCAAGCCCGCTCCCACAGTTGACCGGTGTGAACTCAAATTTTGTGTACACCCAAGATCTCCCACAGTTGATTGGTGTGAACACAGATTTTGTGTACACCCAAGATCTACTGTGGGAGCGAGCTTGCTCGCGATGAGGCCATGACAGCCACTGCATCATTTTCAGGCAAATAAAAAAGGCCCCAAGGTTCTCACCAAGGGGCCTTTTGCATTTTCAGCGAAGGCTTACGCCGCTTTCGCCTCCGGCTGGCTCAACGAACGGTTCAGCGCACTGAACAGCGCCTTGAAGCTGGCAGTGGTGATGTTTTCATCGATCCCCACACCATGCACCGCACGTTCACCGTTCACTCGCAGTTCAATGTAGGCCGCCGCCTTGGCATTGGTGCCCGCGCCGATGGCGTGTTCGTTGTAGTCCATGATTTCCACCGGGATCGGCAGGCCGGCCACCAGCGCTTCCAGGGCGCCGTTGCCCTTGCCGCGCCAGTGCAGGTTGGTTTCGCCCTGGCCTTTGCCGGAGACTTCCACTTCGACGGCGCTGTGACCGTTTTCTTCCTGCAGGCGATGGCTGACCAGCGCGTACGGGGTGTTGGCTTGCAGGTATTCGCTGATCAACAGCGAGTGAATCTGCTTGGCGGTCATTTCCAGGCCCAGACGGTCGGTTTCACGCTGCACGACCTGACTGAACTCGATCTGCATGCGGCGTGGCAGGCTGATGCCGTATTCCTGTTCCAGCAGGTAAGCGATACCGCCCTTGCCCGACTGGCTGTTGACGCGGATCACCGCCTCGTAGCTGCGGCCGATGTCGGCCGGGTCGATCGGCAAGTACGGCACTTCCCACAGGGCGTCCGGCTTCTGCTGGGCAAAGCCCTTGCGGATCGCATCCTGGTGCGAGCCGGAGAACGCGGTGTGCACCAGGTCGCCGACGTAGGGGTGACGTGGGTGCACCTGGATCTGGTTGCACTCTTCGACGACTTTGCGCACGCCATCGATGTCCGAGAAGTCCAGCTCAGGGTGCACGCCCTGGGTGTAGAGGTTCAAGGCCACGGTCACCAGGTCGACGTTACCGGTGCGCTCGCCGTTGCCGAACAGGCAGCCTTCGACGCGGTCAGCGCCGGCCATCAGGCCCAGCTCGGTGGCGGCCACGCCGGTGCCACGGTCGTTGTGGGTGTGCAGGCTGATGATCACGCTGTCACGACGGTTGATGTGGCGGCCAAACCATTCGATCTGGTCGGCATAGATGTTCGGGGTCGCGCATTCGACGGTGGCCGGCAGGTTGAGGATCATCTTGTGCTCGGGCGTCGGGTTCCAGACCTCGATCACCGCGTCGCAGACTTCCTTGGCGAACTCCAGTTCGGTCGCGCTGAAGGTTTCCGGCGAGTACTCGAAGGTCCATTCGGTGTCTGGCTGCTGGGCGGCGTATTTGACGAACAGCTTGGCCGCGCTCACCGCGATTTCCTTGATCCCGTCCTTGTCCTGGTTGAAGACGATGCGGCGGAAGGAAGGGGAGGTCGCGTTGTACAGGTGAACGATGGCTTTCTTCGCCCCGCGCAGGGATTCGAAAGTGCGCTCGATCAAGTCTTCACGGCCCTGGGTCAGCACCTGGATGGTGGTGTCGTCCGGGATGTGGCCGCCTTCGATCAGGCTCCGCACGAAGTCGAAGTCGGTTTGCGAAGCCGCCGGGAACGAGGCTTCGATTTCTTTCACGCCCACCGACACCAGGGTTTTCCAGAAACGCAGCTTCTTGGTCGCGTCCATCGGCTCGATCAGCGACTGGTTACCGTCACGCAGGTCGGAACTGCACCAGATCGGCGCGGCGGTGATGGTCTTCGACGGCCAGGTACGGTCCGGGATGTCGATGGTCGGGAACGCGCGGTATTTCGAAGACGGGTCTTTGAGCATGCTCATGGGAAATCCTTATTGTGTGGGCCGAAAAGAGGCGGCCTGCCGGTGGATCAAAATGTTCTTGGGAAAAGCGTGGGGCGAGGCACTGCGATTCAGCCCGGCAGTCGTGCACTGACAAGGCACAGGCTGCGGTGCTGGCGACGCTGAATGAGGGTGTGAGAGGTTTTCATGTCTTCAACCCTAACCGCGAGAAGAAAGGATGGCAAGCGGTCGAAAAAAATTGAGAGGAATACTCGTGACGGCGGGTTTATCGAGATTTTATTGCGGTGATTGGCGCTGATTGTTTTTATGTTTGCGCGAGGTTCCAGCGATGCGCAATTGAAAGTTGTAGCGGTTGTCTCCTTCGGCGCAGCTATGCTTAAAGCCTGAACCAGGCGACTTGGGAAGCGGGAGTCGACAATGAACGAATCGGATTGGAAGCTATACAGCGCATTGCGCCCGGTGGCCCATGAGCGGATGTGTATCCGGATCATGGCGGAGGTCGAAAGGATAGTGCTGGATAAAAGCCTGGCGCCTTATGAGCGTATTGAAGCCAGTGAGGAGAGGTTGAAGGCCGGTCAGCAGGAGTTGTATTGGGCGTTTGACGTTTTCAGTCACTCACGCAGTGAGGCGCCGGCTCATTTGCTGGGGCTGTGTACCCATGAGCTGATCACATCTGAAGAACTGGCGGGCTTCTCGGAGGAAACCCGGGCGTGGATCAAGGAGTGTCTGGCGCACAGGGAAATTCATGGGATTGAGGATCTGGAGGCTGAATAAGCGGTTATTCCTTTGGTTACAATTGCGCCTGTGATGCCGCCTTCGCTGGCAAGCCAGCTCCTACAGTGATCGTGGTGAACTTGATTTCTATGTACACCATCGATCCCTGTAGGAGCGGGCTTGCCCGCGAAGAGGCCGTCAGACTCACCGAAGATTCAAGGCTGAAACGCACCTATAAAGATCGCCGGATCCACCCGCGCATCATTCAGGCTGACATTCCAGTGCATATGCGGCCCGGTGGCCCGCCCGGTAGCCCCGACTTTCCCCACCACCCCGCCACGGGCCAGTTGCTGCCCGACCTTCACGTCAATCTTCGACATGTGACAGAACATGCTGATAAAGCCCTGCCCATGATCGACAAACACCGTGTTGCCATTAAAGAAGTAATTGCCGACCAGAATCACTTTGCCCGCCGCCGGGGTCTTGATCGGCGTGCCCGCTGGCACCGCGAAGTCCAGGCCTGCATGGGGATTGCGCTCTTCACCATTAAAGAAACGGCGCACACCAAACTTGCTCGACAATGGCCCGTTGACCGGTTTGTCCAGTAACAGGTTGCTCGGCGTATTCGGACTGAAACTGCGGTAGGCCTGGATCTGCTCGGCCAACTCGCCCTCGATGCGCTTGAGATTTTCCGGGTCCGGGTTGACCTGCTGCTTGTTCTTCAGGGTGATGCGCTGTTCCGGGTATTTCTTGCTGCCAACGGTGAAACTCAGATTGCGATTGCCGCTGCTGATTTGCTGCGTGCCCGGCTTGACCGCCAACGGCACGCCGACAATCGCCAGCCAATTGTTCTGTTCCTTGACCACCAGCACCGGTTTGCCCTGATAGCTGGCTTTCGGCGCCTGGACGGAGGTGCCCAGGTCGACCACCGCCACACCACCCGGTACCGGTTTGTTCAGCAAGCGGGTGATGTAACTGTCGGCGTGGGCGTTGAAGGTCAGGCACAGCAATAGCAGCGGAGCGAGAAAGCGCGGCATGGATCAATCCAGTAAAGAAAGGGTGACAGGCGTCAGGTGATTGTCTTCGACCCGCACTTGCAGTTCGCCTTCGCCCAGTCTGGCTTTCAGGCGCTGGCCGGTGTGGGTTTGCGCAGCGTTGCGGATCGCGTTGCCGCGCTCATCCAGCAGAATGCTGTAGCCACGGCTGAGGGTCGCCAGCGGGCTGACCACATGCAGCGTCTGCATCTGGCTTTGCAGTTGCAGGCGGCGGCCCTTGAGGCCTTCGCGCATGGCTCGGGGCAGGCGTTCGGCAAAGCTGTCGAGGCGCTGACGGAGCATCGCCAGCTGCCGACCGGGATGTTGCCCGGCAAGGCGGGTTTCCAGGCGAATCAGGCGTTCGCGACGGGTATTGAGGTTGCGTTCGAACGCGCGGCGCAGGCGCATGTCCAGGTCGTCCAGGCGCTGCGCCTGCTGACGTAAACGTTCGCCGGGATGACGCAGGCGGCGGGACATGCCTTCCAGGCGCAATCGATCACGCATCAAACGGTCGCGAATACGCATCACCAGCCGTCGATGCAGGCTCTCGACCCGACGCACCAGGTCGCTGGAGTCCGGCGCCAGCAGTTCGGCGGCAGCGGAAGGCGTCGGGGCGCGAACGTCGGCCACGAAGTCGCTGATCGACACGTCGGTTTCATGGCCGACGGCGCTGACAATCGGCGTCACACAAGCGTCCACGGCGCGGGCCACGGCTTCTTCGTTGAAACACCAGAGGTCTTCCAGGGAGCCGCCGCCACGGGCCAGGATCAGCGCGTCGAAGCCACGGGCGTCCGCCAGTTTCAGCGCGCGGACAATTTGCGCGGTGGCTTCGCGACCCTGAACGGCGGTGGGGATCAGCGTCAGTTGCACCTGCGGCGCGCGGCGGCGGAACACGCTGATGATGTCGCGGATCACCGCGCCCGTGGGCGAACTGATGATGCCGATGCGTTGCGGATGCGCCGGCAGCGGCACTTTGCGCTCGGCACTGAACAGGCCTTCGGCGCTGAGCTTTTCTTTCAGTGCATCGAAGGCCAGGCGCAGTGCGCCATCGCCGGCGGGCTCCACGGTATCGAGGATCAGCTGATAGTCGCCGCGGCCCTCGAACAGCGAGACCTTGCCGCGCACCTTGACCGCCAGGCCGTCCTTCAATGCCTGGCGAACCCGCGCCGCGTTCTGCCGGAACAGCGCGCAACGCACCTGCGCGCCGCTGTCCTTGAGGGTGAAGTACACATGGCCGGACGCCGGGCGGGCGAGGTTGGAGATTTCGCCTTCGACCCAGATATTGCTGAACACGTCTTCGAGCAACACCCGCGCGCGGCCGTTGAGCTGGCTGACAGTCAGGACTTCCCGGTCAAGGCCGAGTCTTGCAAAGGGATCTTTAATCATGGGGCGCAGTTTAAAGGCATTCGGCGAACAATCTCCATGAGTCAACGCAAATCCCTTGTGGGAGCGAGCTTGCTCCGGGCGGCGTTCCGACGATAGCAGTGTGTCAGTTGATATTAATGTTGAATGGTCGATCGCAATCGCGAGCAAGCTCGCTCCCACAAGGGGTACAGTCAGGCGCTGAATTCAAGGAAGATCTGCAATGGACGTGTTTGAACTGTTGAATCAATGGCCCTTCGGCGCCACCGACTGGCTGGTGATCGGCCTGGCCATCGCCCTGGCCTATATCGTGTTTGGCATCGCCGGATTCGGTACCGCCCTGGTGGCGGGGCCGATTCTGATCCTGTTCATGCCCCTGTCGAAGATCGTGCCGCTGCTGGTGCTGCTCGATTTTGTCGCGGCGTTTGGCAATCTGCTGCCTTCGAGGCGGGATGTGGCCAGGCCCGAGTTGCTCCGCTTGTTGCCCTGCATGGCCGTGGGCTGCACCTTGGGGGTGATTTTTCTGCTGAACCTGCATTCCGATGTGTTGCTGCTGTTGATGGGGCTGTTTATCAGCGCCTATGCGATTTACAGCCTGTGGGTCAAAACCCGTCCGACGCAACTGTCCGCCGCCTGGGCCGTGCCGATGGGCACGGTGGGTGGAATGTTCGGGGCGTTGTTTGGCAGTGGCGGCTTTTTATATGCGATCTATTTGAACAGCCGGCTGCCCAAGGAGGCCGCCCGGGCTACCCAGAGTGCGCTGATCAGTTGCAGCACCGTGGTGCGCTTGAGCCTGTTTGCCGTCGCGGGTGTGTATGCCGAGCTACCCTTGTTGGTATTGGCGCTGTGTTTATTGCCGGCGATGGCTGTGGGGCTGTGGATCGGTCGGCGGTTGACCATGAGATTGTCCCGCGAGGCGTTCGTGCGGCTGGTGACCTGGTTGGTGCTGGCCAGCGGGGTTGCCTTGATCGGGCGGTATTTGAGCACTTGACCCGATTTCGTCAGGGATTAAGCTGCTGGCCGCTCTGACGCTATCGCGGGCAAGCCCGCTCCCACAGTGACCAAGGTGGACATGATTTTTATGTACACCTCCAATCCTTGTGGGAGCGGGCTTGCCCGCGAAGGCGTCATCCGACACACCGCAGCAACATCCATTTGACGCAGCAGGCTTGCACCATGAACTCCCAAAGCATCATCGTCCCGAAAATCTCCACGCTGCCGGTACACGAACCCCGGGCCCGGGCGGTCGTGCGTTGGCTGGTGCGCAAGAACATCATCAAGGAAGAGCTGACCACTTGCGGCCGCACCGGCAACCGCATGGCCCACGCCATCGCCGACGGCGCCCGCGCGGTGGTGCTGCATCCGCAAGCCCTGCCGTTCGGCGAGCCGATCAATGGCCTGGAGATCATCACCAAGCGTTGCATCTATACGCCGGCCAAGGGATTTCTCGAAGAAGCCGGCTGCGCCGAGTGCCGCAAGGAAGTCGGCGAAGCGTTGTTCGACAGCCTGGAAGACTGGATGCCGGGGCGCACCGATAACTTCACCTGCCCCGAGTGCGGGCATGAAGACGATATCAACGGCTTTCTGTTCCTGCAGGAATGCGGCTTTTCCAACCTGGGATTCATTTTCAACAATTGGGCCGAGGCCGGGTTCAAGAAGAGCTTTATCGATGAATTTGCCGATTGGCTGGATCAGCCGGTGAGTTGGGTGAAAGTAGAGCTGTAACCGAAACCGAAACCCGTAGGAGCGAGGCTTGCCCGCGAAGCTTTTAGCGCCAGTGAAGACGCCTTCGCGGGCAAGCCTCGCTCCTACGGGATTTGTGCGTTCAATACCCCGCCGATCACCGCATCGATAATAGACAGAGTTTTACATTGAACCCAAGGGGGTGTCTGACTATAATGGCGCGCTTCCATTTTCCCGCTCGGGAGCCCCCGCGATGCTGCGTATCAGCCAAGAAGCTCTGACATTCGACGACATTCTCCTAGTGCCCGGTTATTCCGAGGTGCTTCCTAACGAAGTCAGTCTCAAGACCCGCCTTACCCGTGGCATCGAGCTGAATATTCCTCTGGTTTCTGCCGCCATGGACACCGTTACTGAAGCCCGTCTGGCAATTGCCATGGCTCAGGAAGGTGGCATCGGCATCATCCACAAGAACATGACCATCGAGCAGCAAGCTGCCGAAGTGCGCAAGGTCAAGCGTTATGAAGCCGGCGTGGTCAAGGACCCGATCACCATCGAGGCTGACGCCACGGTGCGTGAACTGTTCGAACTGACCCGCCAGCACAACATCTCCGGCGTTCCGGTGCTGCACAATGGCGACCTGGTCGGCATCGTCACTTCCCGTGACGTGCGTTTCGAAAACCGCCTGGAAGCCACTGTCCGCGAAGTGATGACGCCTAAAGAGCGCCTGGTCACGGTCAAGGAAGGCGCCGACAAGAACGACGTGCGCGAGTTGCTGCACAAGCACCGCATCGAGCGCGTGCTGATCGTCGACGACAAATTTGCCCTCAAAGGCATGATGACCGTCAACGACATCGAAAAAGCCAAGGCCTACCCGCTGGCCAGCAAGGACGATCAAGGTCGTCTGCGCGTTGGCGCTGCGGTCGGTACCGGTAAAGACACCGGTGAGCGTGTGACGGCACTGGTCAATGCCGGCGTGGACGTGGTGGTGGTCGACACCGCTCACGGTCACTCCAAAGGCGTGATCGATCGCGTTCGCTGGGTCAAGGACAACTTCCCGCAAGTGCAGGTCATCGGCGGCAACATTGCCACCGGCGCTGCGGCAAAAGCCCTGGTTGAAGCTGGCGCCGATGCAGTCAAGGTCGGTATCGGCCCAGGCTCGATCTGCACCACCCGTATCGTCGCCGGTGTCGGCGTCCCGCAAATCAGTGCCATCGCCAACGTCGCCGCTGCCCTTGAAGGCTCTGGCGTGCCGTTGATCGCCGACGGCGGCATCCGTTTCTCCGGTGACCTGTCCAAGGCCATCGTCGCCGGTGCTTCCTGCGTGATGATGGGCTCGATGTTCGCCGGTACTGAAGAAGCCCCGGGCGAGATCGAACTGTTCCAGGGTCGTTCGTACAAGGCGTATCGCGGCATGGGTTCGCTGGGCGCCATGTCCCAGGCCCAGGGTTCCTCCGACCGCTACTTCCAGGACTCCTCGGCAGGCGCCGAGAAGCTGGTACCGGAAGGCATCGAAGGGCGTGTTCCGTACAAGGGCACCCTGAGCGCCATTATCCATCAACTGATGGGCGGCCTGCGTTCCTCGATGGGCTACACCGGCAGTGCCGACATCGAAGAAATGCGCACCAAGCCTGAGTTCGTGCGGATCACCGGCGCCGGCATGGCCGAGTCCCACGTCCACGACGTACAAATCACCAAAGAAGCGCCAAACTACCGCGTAGGTTGAGGCTTCAAGCAAATCGTTAAGCAACCGGGGCTGTTTTATTCAGCCCCGAGTTGTTTCTGAATCACGACTGTTTCTGAATTTCTAGACGAGACTGAATCATGGCCCTCGACATTCACGCTCACCGCATCCTGATCCTCGATTTCGGTTCCCAGTACACCCAGCTGATCGCCCGCCGCGTGCGTGAAATCGGCGTGTACTGCGAACTGCATCCGTTCGACATGGATGACGAAGCGATTCGCGAATTCGCTCCAAAAGGCGTCATTCTCGCCGGCGGCCCCGAGTCCGTGCACGTCGCCGACAGCCCGCGCTGCCCGCAAGCGGTGTTTGACCTGGGCGTACCGGTCTTCGGTATCTGCTACGGCATGCAAACCATGGCTGAACAGCTGGGTGGCAAGGTCGAAGGTTCCGAGTTGCGTGAATTCGGATACGCCCGTGTCGACGTGGTCGGCAAGAGCCGCCTGCTGGACGGCATCGAAGACCACATCGACGCCGACGGCCTGTTCGGCCTCGACGTGTGGATGAGCCACGGTGACAAGGTCACCAAGATGCCACAGGACTTCCACATCCTGGCCAGCACCCCGAGCTGCCCGATCGCCGGCATGTTCGACGACGCTCGCGGCTACTACGGCGTGCAGTTCCACCCGGAAGTGACCCACACCAAGCAGGGCGGTCGCATCCTCTCGCGCTTCATCCTCGACATCTGCGGCTGCGAAGCCCTGTGGACGCCTTCGAAAATCGCTGAAGACGCCATCGCCAACATTCGCGCCCAGGTCGGCACCGACAACGTGCTGCTCGGCCTGTCCGGCGGCGTTGACTCCTCGGTGGTTGCCGCGTTGCTGCACAAAGCCATCGGCGACCAGCTGACCTGCGTCTTCGTCGACAACGGCCTGCTGCGTCTGCACGAAGGCGAGCAAGTGATGGCCATGTTCGCCGAGAACATGGGCGTCAAGGTGATCCGCGCCAACGCCGAAGACCAGTTCCTGAACAACCTGGCAGGCGAAAGCGACCCGGAGAAGAAGCGCAAGATCATCGGCCGTACCTTCATCGACGTCTTCGATGCCCAGTCCAACAAACTGGACAACATCAAGTACCTCGCCCAAGGGACCATCTACCCGGACGTGATCGAGTCGGCTGGCGCCAAAAGCGGCAAGGCGCACGTGATCAAATCGCACCACAACGTGGGCGGCCTGCCGGAAGAAATGAACCTCAAGCTGGTTGAACCCCTGCGCGAGCTGTTCAAGGACGAAGTCCGTCGTCTGGGCCTGGAACTCGGCCTGCCGTACGACATGGTCTACCGTCACCCGTTCCCGGGCCCGGGCCTGGGCGTGCGGATCCTGGGTGAAGTGAAGAAGGAATACGCCGACCTGCTGCGTCGCGCCGACCACATCTTCATCGAAGAACTGCGCAAGGCCGACTGGTACCACAAGGTCAGCCAAGCCTTCGTGGTGTTCCAGCCGGTGAAATCGGTTGGCGTGGTCGGCGATGGCCGTCGTTACGCCTGGGTCGTGGCCCTGCGTGCCGTGGAAACCATCGACTTCATGACCGCGCGTTGGGCACACCTGCCTTACGAACTGCTGGAAACCGTCAGCGGCCGGATCATCAATGAAATCGAAGGCATCTCCCGCGTCACGTACGACGTGTCGAGCAAGCCGCCAGCGACCATTGAGTGGGAGTAATCCCGCGCTGGCGCTCCGGCAAACAGAGCGTTGATCGATAAACCAAACCCCGGCTCAGGCCGGGGTTTTGTTTTTTCGGGGCAGGCAAAAAATCAGGGGGCAGACCAGGTCATGTGTAAGGAGAAAATACCTTGGCAATGCTCTGAAAGACATGCGTCATCCCTATTCTCAGCCTCGTCTGTACTCTCTTCGGGACAATCTTCCAGACCTGTCCGGGCTGTTTTTGCCGCTCGAAGGGTACAGGGAGATTTTTGTTCGTGGTTGTCAGTTGACAACCATAGGAATACTGCGGAGACTGGAGGCTATGGATGGCTCGTGCATCTCACCCAAAGAAAGAAATCGAAATGGCCCTGCGTCACGCTGAAGAGCGAGGCTGGCGGATAGAAGTCGGCGGTAGTCACGCCTGGGGGAAGATCTACTGTCCTTTCAGGCATGACCTGTGTCGCTGTGGCGAATTCTGTATCACCAGTGTGTGCAGTACGCCGAGGAATCCTTTCAACCACGCGAGGGCACTGCGGCGAGTGGTCGATAACTGTACGACGCAGCAGGTGATTGACGGGACGTCGGCACCTCGACTCAAGGAGTAATTCAATGGACTACATTTTTACCCTCAAGTATCAATTAGCACAGGGCGATAGCGATCCTGACGTATTGATCGAACGGTTGTACGCCGAAGGATGCGATGACGCGCTGGTCGGTGTCGGATTGCCCGGCCGCCTGGCACTGGCGTTCACCCGCGAGGCCGTGACTGCCGAAGCGGCGTTGTTGAGCGCGCTGGTGGATGTCAAGCGCATCATCCCTGACGCTCGTCTGGTGGAGGTTGCACCCGACTTCGTCGGCCTGACGGACATTGCCGACATCGTCGGCGTTTCGCGGCAGAACATGCGCAAACTCATGCTCACTCATGGCAACAGTTTCCCGTTGGCCGTGCATGAGGGCAAGGCATCGGTCTGGCACCTGGCTGAGGTGCTGAGCTGGCTGGATGCCAAGGGCGGCTACCTCCTAGAGCAACCGGTAATCGATGTCGCCCGTATCGCGCAAAGCGTCAATCTCGTCAAGGAATCGCGCCGGGCTGTTGCCCTGGGCGCCGAGTGGCAGGCCCTGGTTTGACTTCACCCTTTCAGCGCCGTGCCACATCCGAAAAGTAGAACTTGTCCAGGGTATGCCGTGATTCGGTGTACTCGAACTGTCTGCCATCCTGCAAAAACGTCTGGTTGCTGACCACGATCACATGGCTCTGGCCATCCAGGTCCAGGTGTTGCTGGTCGTCCTTGCTGCGAGGCACCGCTTCGATGGTGCGCTGGGCATAGGCGATTTGCAGTTGCAGGGTCTGCTCGATGAAGGCGTAGATCGAGTGCTCGGCGATGTCGCGGGACAGGCCGGGAATCACGCCGCTGACGAAATGGTTGATGTCGAGGATCACCCGTTTGCCGTCGATGCGTCGCACGCGCTTGATCCGGGTGATCAGGCTGCCTTCTTCTGCCTGGATGTGTTCCAGCAGAGCGCCTTCGAGGGGAATCTGGCTGAATTCGACCACCTCGGTGCTGACGTCGTTGCCCAACCGCGGGTAGGTCTCCTGGAAGCTGACGATGCCACCGAGCTGAAATTCGATCGGGTTGGTCGACAGCACGAAGGTGCCTTTGCCGTGGATCTTCTGGGCGAAACCGCGTTCCTGAAGTTGTTCGATGGCCTTGCGCACGGTGCCGCGACTGGCCTGGTAGCTGTCCATCAGTTCGGTTTCGGAAGGCAGGCGTGCGCCGCGTTCCAGACGTTCGGTCGTGATACTGGCAAGCAGATCGCTGTAGATCTGGTTGTATTTACTCATGGGGATGACTCTGTGCCGCAATGCTCAAGGTTTTGAACCTTAAGGGCGGGGTAGGGAATTGTCCATGCGGGTTTGGATTTCTTCCCATGCGAAGGTAGGAAATATCTCCACCTGCCGCTCGGATTAAACAAATTGTAACTCGTCTGTACGAGTTGTTGCTTTAACTCGTACAGACGAGTACTTTTCAGGTCGACGTGCTGCCAATAACAAAAAACTACAGCGGAAGATCAAGCATGAGCCACGACTATCCGAACATCGTCACCGAGCTGCTGCACAGCCTCGGCGGCAGCGACAACCTCGAGCAGGCCGCGCACTGTGTCACCCGGCTGCGCCTGGCCCTCAAGGACCCGAGCCTGGTCAACAGCGCCACGCTGAACCAGATTGACCTGGTCAAAGGTTCGTTCTTCACCGGTGGCCTGTTCCAGGTGGTCATCGGTCCCGGCGAGGTGGAAAAGGTCTACGCCGAGTTACGCCGTCAAACCGGTCTCGCGGCGTCAACCATCGCCGACGTCAAACAGAAAAGCGCCGACAAGATCAACGCCATGCAACGGCTGGTGCGGGTGTTTTCCGATGTGTTCATGCCGATTCTGCCGGCGCTGATCATTGCCGGCCTGCTGATGGGCATCAACAACCTGATCGGCGCCAGGGGCATGTTTATCGAAGGCCAGACCTTGCTGGACGCCTACCCAAAGCTTGACGGGCTCTGGAGCCTGATCAACCTGATGGCCAACACTTCGTTCGTGTTCCTGCCGGCGCTGGTGGGCTGGTCGGCGGCCAAGCGGTTCGGCGGCAGCGAAATCCTCGGCATCGTGCTCGGCCTGATGCTGGTTCACCCGGATCTGCTCAACGCCTGGAACTACGGCAAGGCGGTGGCCGGGCTGGAAGGGCAGAGCCTGCCGTACTTCGACATCCTCGGCCTGTTCCAGATCGAGAAGGTCGGTTACCAAGGGCAGATCCTGCCGATCCTGCTGGCCGCCTACGTGATGAGCGTCATCGAGAAATGGCTGCGGGCGCGGGTGCCGAACGCGGTGCAATTGCTGGTGGTGCCGATCACCACCATCGTCGTCACCGGCGTGCTGGCCCTGGCCGTGATCGGCCCGGTGACGCGACACCTGGGCATCCTTATCACCGAAGGCGTGGTCATGCTGTTCGACCTGGCACCGATGGTCGGCGGGACGATCTTCGGTCTGCTCTACGCGCCGCTGGTGATCACCGGCATGCATCACATGTTTCTCGCGGTCGACTTGCAACTTATCTCCACCCAGGGCGGTACGTTCATCTGGCCGATGATCGTCATGTCCAACCTCGCCCAGGGCAGCGCGGCACTGGCGGTGTTCTACATGACCCGTAATGTGCGGGACAAGAGCATGGCCTCGACCTCGGCCATTTCCGCTTACTTCGGCATCACCGAGCCGGCCATGTTCGGGGTCAACCTGCGCTACAAGTTCCCGTTCTACGCCGCGCTGATCGGCTCGGCCCTTGGGTGCATCTTCCTGTCGCTGAACAAGGTCCAGGCCTCGGCCATCGGCGTTGGGGGCTTGCCGGGTTTTATCTCGATCATTCCGCAGTTCATTCCGATGTTCGTGATCGGGATGGTGATTGCCGTGGTCGTGCCGTTTGTTCTGACCTGCGGGTTGAGCATGAAAATCGTTCGGCCGGGATACAGGGTCGCCTGACAGATCGCATCCACGGTTCGTGCCACATTCAAGAAGGAATAGCGCCATGCAAGACTGGCAACGTTCGGTGATCTACCAGATCTACCCGAAAAGCTTTCACAGCCACGCCGGCAACCCCACGGGTGATTTGCTCGGTGTCGTGGCCAAGCTCGACTACCTGCACTGGCTGGGCGTCGATTGCCTGTGGATCACACCGTTCCTGCGTTCGCCCCAGCGCGACAACGGTTACGACATCAGTGATTACTACGCCATCGATCCGAGCTACGGGACCATGGCCGATTGCGAGTTGCTGATCGCCGAGGCTGGCAAGCGCGGGATCAAGCTGATGCTCGATATCGTGGTCAACCACACCTCCATCGAGCACAGCTGGTTCCAGCAGGCCCGCAGCAGCCTAGACAACCCGTACCGCGACTTCTATATCTGGCGCGACCAGCCGAACAAGTGGGAATCCAAGTTCGGTGGTTCGGCCTGGGAATACGAGGCGCAGACCGGTCAGTACTTCCTGCACCTGTTCGACCACACCCAGGCCGACCTGAACTGGGATAACCCCAAGGTGCGCGCCGAAGTCTTCAAGATGATGCGTTTCTGGCGGGACAAGGGCGTGGGCGGATTCCGTCTGGACGTGATCAACCTGATCTCGAAACCGGCGGATTTTCCTGACGACGACAGCGACGGTCGACGTTTCTATACCGACGGCCCGAACGTCCATGAATACCTGCAGCAAATGCACCGCGAAGTGTTCGAAGGCCATGAGCTGATCAACGTCGGCGAGATGTCGTCCACCAGCCTGGAACACTGCATTCGTTACTCGCGGCCGGAGTCGAAAGAACTGTCGATGACCTTCAACTTCCATCACCTGAAGGTCGATTACCCGAACCTGCAGAAATGGATTCGCGCCGACTACGACTTCCTCGAACTCAAGCGCATCCTCTCCGACTGGCAGACCGGCATGCAGGCTGGTGGTGGCTGGAATGCGCTGTTCTGGTGCAATCACGACCAGCCACGGGTGGTCTCGCGCTTTGGCCATGACGGCGAATATCGGGTGATGTCGGCGAAAATGCTCGGCACCGCGCTGCATTTCCTCCAGGGCACGCCATTCGTGTACCAGGGTGAGGAATTGGGCATGACCAATCCGGGTTTCGATCACATCGATCAGTACCGCGATGTCGAGACGCTGAATATCTTCCGGCTCAAGCGCGAGGCGGGCGCCAGTGATGCCGACAACATGGCGGCGATCATGCAGAAGTCCCGGGACAACGGTCGTACGCCGATGCACTGGAACGCCGAGCCGAACGCGGGCTTCAGTGCTGCCGAGCCCTGGATCGGCGTGCCGGCCAACTCGGCACAGATCAATGTCGCCACCCAACTCGATGACCCGGATTCCGTGCTGCATCACTACCGTCAGCTGATCGCCTTGCGTCGTACCGAAGTGCTGATGTCCGACGGTGTATACCGGCAATTGCTGCCTGAACATACACAACTCTGGGTGTATGTGCGTGAAGGCCAAGGCGAACGTTTGCTGGTCCTGAACAACTTCTACGGCACGCCATGCGAAGTCCTGTTGCCGGAAGAAGTGATCAGCGAGGCGATGGCCCAACGTCTGGTCATCAGCAACTACCCGGACTGTCCGCCGCGAAACCGGCAGGTCTCTTTGCGGCCTTATGAGTCGCTGGTTTTGCACTTGACCGACTGACCGAGCACTAAAAAACACCGGTTTAAAAAACACGCAGAACGCTGCGCGGGGGATTTTTGCGCGCCGATTTTGTGGCTGCACACAATAAAAATAATGGGGTGCTTCTTGAAAACAACAATAAATCGCAGTCTTGCGCTCGCGAGTGTATGCCTGGCATTGCCACTGTCGGTGCAGGCCCTGGAGTTTGGCGGTTACTTGCGCAGCGGCGTCGGTACGTCGGTCAACAGCAGTTCCCAATCATGTTTCCAGTTACCGGGTGCCCAAACCAAATATCGTTTGGGCAACGAATGTGAACAGTATGGGGAGCTGGAGTTGCGTCAGGATCTATTCACTCTGGACGACGGTTCGGTGCTCAGCGTCGACGGCATGGCCTCTCTGTATAACAAGTACGACCGCCGCCTGACATTCAAGGGGGATACCGGTTCGGTGCGCATGCCGCAGTTATATGCGCAGTGGTCGAACATGCCCGGCCTCAACGGTGGTTCGCTGTGGGCCGGTCGGCGTTATTACAAACGGAACGATATCCATATTTCCGATTTCTACTACTGGAACCAGAGCGCCACCGGCGGCGGTATCGAGGACGTGTTGATCGGCGATCTGAAATACAGCTACGCCTTCTCGCGCAAGGACAACCTGTACCAGAAGGACTACATCAACCGCCACGATTTCAATGTCGCCGGCTTCGACACCAACCCCGGTGGAGCACTGGAGTTTGGCTTGAGCTACATCGATAAACCTGACAGTCGCGATGCACACCGTGGCTGGGCAATCGCCACCCAGCATGTGCAGCAAGGTTTTCTGGGTGGCAAGAACAAACTGGCCTTCCAGTACGGTGAAGGCCCGGGCACCGGGTTGGGCTATACCGGTAACGTGAAGCTGGACGACAGCAACAAAAGCTACCGTGTGGTGGAGTTCTTCGACTGGCAGGTGACGCCGCGGTTTGGCGGTCAGGTCCAGGCGGTTTACCAGAAAGACAAGCGTGCGCACGGCAGGGATCAGAACTGGATGTCCCTCGGTGTGCGTCCGGCCTATGCGCTCACCGAGCAGTTCAAACTGGTGACGGAACTGGGGCACGATCAGGTAGATGCCACGGGCGGCACGCGCAAACTGAGCAAATTCACCTTCGCCCCGACCTGGTCGCCCAAGGGGCCGGAATTCTGGGCGCGGCCCGAAGTGCGTGTGTATTACACCTATGCCAGCTGGAACCAGGCGGCCAAACGGGCAGCCAATGAGCTGGCAAAGGGGTCGGCGTTGTCGGACACCGGCGCCTTTGGCACGGCGCGACACGGTGCGAATGTCGGGTTGCAGGTCGAATACTGGTGGGACTGAACGCCGAATAACCGTGTAGGCGCTGCCGCAGGCTGCGATCTTTTGGCGTTATCAGGGGCGCTTAAGATCAAAAGATCGCAGCCTTCGGCAGCTCCTACCCCGGGTGCCGCGAGATCGTGAGTGTCCTTTTATAAAGAACAAAACAGCAGGTGACGTCATGGCCACACCCCAACAATTGCAGCTGCTGGCACCTTTGTCCGGCGTGCTGATGCCGCTGGACCAAGTGCCGGACCCGGTATTCTCGAGCCGCGTGATCGGCGACGGTCTGTGCATCGATCCGACCTCGCAGACCCTGTGCGCACCCATGGCCGGCGTGGTCAGCAATGTGCAGGGCAGCGGGCACGCCGTCGGCATCACCGACGACAATGGCGTACAGGTGTTGATGCACATCGGGCTCGACACCGTGAACCTGGCCGGCAAGGGTTTCACCCGGTTGGTGGAGGAAGGTCAACGGATTGAGGCGGGGCAGGCGCTGATCGAGTTCGATGCCGATTACATCGCCTCGAACGCCCGCAGTTTGTTGACCTTGATGCTGGTGGTCAGTGGCGAGCCCTTCACCTGGTTAGCGCCGCAGACGGGTGTGGTGGAAGGTGGCCAGCCGCTGCTGAGCCTGCGTCCCGACGAGCAGACAGCCGATGAGCCGGTGCCGGAAGAAGGCGAGGCGCTGTTCTCCGAGCCCGTGACTCTGGCCAACCCGAACGGCTTGCACGCCCGTCCCGCCGCCGTGTTCGCCCAGGCTGCCAAAGGTTTTTCGGCGAGTATTTACCTGCACAAACAGCAGGAGAGCGCCAACGCCAAATCCCTGGTGGCGATCATGGCGATGCAGACGGCTTTTGGCGACATCGTTCAAGTCAGTGCGGCGGGCCGGGATGCGCAAGAGGCGATCAGTACGCTGGCGGCATTGCTGACCGGGGGCTGTGGGGAAACCGTGGTGGCGCCAGCGCCAATCGAAACCCTCGAGCCTTCATCGTTGAAGGTATTGCGCGGCGTGTGTGCGTCACCGGGTTCGGCCTTTGGTCAGGTGGTGCAGGTCGCAGAGCAGACGCTGGAGGTCAGCGAGCCCGGCATCGGTGCGCAGGTTGAGCGCGAGCATCTTTCCCTGGCCTTGGCTGAGGCAAATCGGGCCTTGCAGCAATTGCGTGACCAGGCCACCGGGGAGGCTCAGGCAGAGATCTTCAAGGCCCATCAGGAACTGCTCGAAGACCCGAGTCTGCTGGATCAGGCCGATGCGCTGATCAGCGACGGCAAGAGCGCGGCGTTTGCCTGGCGCGCAGCGACCGAGGCGACGGCAGCCTTGTTCAAGGGCCTGGGCAGTGCGTTGCTGGCCGAACGGGCGGCGGACCTGACGGATGTCGGCCAGCGGGTGTTGAAGCTGATCCTCGGCGTGCAGGATCAAGCGATCGAGCTGCCCGAAGGGGCGATCCTGATCGCCGATCAACTGACGCCGTCCCAGACCGCCGGGCTCGATACCCGCAAGGTCCTGGGGTTTGCCACGGTCGGTGGCGGTGCCACCAGTCACGTCGCGATTCTCGCACGGGCTGCCGGTTTGCCGGCGATCTGCGGATTGCCCGCCCAGGTACTGGCGTTGAGGAACGGCAGCCTGGTGTTGCTCGACGCCGACAAGGGCGAGCTGCACCTGGACCCGGAACTGGCGGCCATCGAGCAACTGCGGGTCGATCGTCAGCGCCAGGAGCAACGTCATCAGCATGTCCTGGCACACGCCACGCTGGCCGCCTGCACCCGTGATGGTCATCACGTCGAAGTCACGGCCAACGTCGCTTCGCTGGGCGAGACCGAGCAGGCCCTGACCCTGGGCGGCGAGGGCGTCGGCCTGTTGCGTTCGGAGTTTCTGTATCTGGATCGCAACCACGCGCCGAGCCATGAAGAACAGGCCGGCACTTACAGCGCTATCGCGCGTGCCCTGGGGCCATCACGCAGTCTGGTGGTGCGCACGCTGGATGTCGGCGGCGACAAACCTCTGGCCTACGTACCGATGGACAGCGAAACCAACCCGTTCCTCGGCATGCGCGGCATTCGCCTTTGCCTGGAGCGCCCGCAGCTGTTGCGCGACCAGTTCAAGGCCATTCTGAGCTGCGCCGGGTTGGCTCAGCTGCACATCATGCTGCCGATGGTCACGCAGCTGTCGGAGCTACGACTGGCCCGCAAGCTGCTGGAGGAAGAGGCACTGGCATTGGGTCTCGACGAACTGCCGAAACTGGGGATCATGATCGAAGTGCCGGCTGCGGCACTGATGGCCGACCTGTTTGCGCCGCAGGTGGACTTCTTCTCGATCGGTACCAATGATCTGACCCAATACACGCTGGCCATGGACCGCGATCACCCACGCCTGGCCGCTCAGGCCGATAGCTTCCATCCGTCGGTGCTGCGCCTGATCGCCAGTACCGTCAAGGCCGCCCATGCCCACGGCAAATGGGTCGGTGTGTGCGGGGCCATGGCGTCCGAGACCCTGGCGGTGCCGTTATTGCTGGGCCTTGGGGTGGATGAACTGTCGGTGAGCGTGCCGTTGATTCCGGCGATCAAGGCCGCGGTTCGCGAAGTGGACCTGATGGATTGCCAGGCCATCGCCCAGCAGGTGCTGGGACTGGACAGCGCCGAGCAGGTGCGCGAGGCACTGCGGTTGTACCACGAGGCGACGGTCGATATTTCACGGGTTCTGGAGAACGGAAATGTTTGAGAAAATGCAGCGGGCGTTCTGGAAGGCGTTGACCCCGGACCTGGTGGTGGATGAGCCGAAGGTGGTTGCGCCGCCGGTTGCCGGGTTGGCGGCAAACGTGGTGGCGGCGTTGGGCGGAGTGGATAACCTCAAGTCGCAGAAGGCCGTGGCGCTGACCCGGGTTCGGGTGGAATTGCGGGATGTGGGGCGGCTGGATCGGCAGGCTTTGACGGCGGCGGGGATACCGGGGCTGATGACGCTGGACGGCGGTGTTGTGCATCTGATCACCGGCCTCAAGCCATAACCAATCTCCTGTGGCGAGGGAGCTTGCTCCCGCTGGGTCGCGAAGCGGCCCTAAAACTACTACTACATTCCATCTGACACACCGCGCTGGATCGTTTTACGACTGCTACGCAGCCGAGCGGGAGCAAGCTCCCTCGCCACAGGGTGATGTGCGGCCCTTGGTCACCCTTACTGTTTCTCATCTGCAGGTGTATCGTATTCGCCTTTTACAGGCCCCGCGCCTGTCGCTGATACGTGAGGTAGTTGAGTTCATGTCCTTTACCCGTCGCCAAATCCTCGGTGGCCTGGCCGGTCTTGTTGTCGTTGGCGTCGGAGCGGGGGGCGCGTCGCGGTACTGGCTGGGCAAAATGGCCGACGCCGACGCGGGCCACGACTATGAGCTGATCGCGGCACCGCTGGACGTCGAGCTGGTGGCCGGGCACACAACCCAAGCCTGGGCATTCGGTCCGTCGGCGCCGGGCACCGAGTTGCGCGTGCGTCAGGGTGAATGGCTGCGGGTGCGTTTCATCAACCACCTGCCGGTCGCGACCACCATCCACTGGCACGGCATCCGCCTGCCGCTGGAAATGGACGGCGTGCCCTACGTGTCGCAGCTTCCAGTGTTGCCGGGTGAATACTTCGACTATAAATTCCGCGTGCCCGACGCCGGCAGCTACTGGTATCACCCGCATGTGAACAGCAGTGAAGAACTCGGTCGCGGCCTGGTCGGCCCACTGATTATCGAAGAGCGCGAGCCCACCGGATTCAAATACGAAAAGACCTTGAGCCTCAAGAGCTGGCATGTCGATGAAGAGGGCGCCTTTGTTGCGTTCAGCATTCCTCGTGAAGCGGCCCGTGGCGGCACGGCAGGGCGCCTGTCGACGATCAATGGCGTGTCGCAAGCGGTGATCGATTTGCCTGCCGGGCAGATCACCCGGGTACGCCTGCTCAATCTCGATAACACCCTGACTTACCGCCTCAACATCCCGGGCGTCGAAGCGCAGATCTACGCGCTGGACGGTAATCCCATCGAGCCGCGGCCACTGGGCAAGGAATACTGGCTCGGCCCCGGCATGCGCATTTGCCTGGCGATCAAGGCACCGCCAGCCGGTGAGGAGCTTTCCCTGCGCAACGGCCCGGTACGCCTGGGCACGTTGCGCTCGGTGGCGAACATCGATGCACCGACCGCGTGGCCACCGGCGCTGCCCGCCAACCCGGTGGCCGAGCCGGACCTGGCCAATGCCGAGAAACTCAACTTCAATTTCGAATGGGTGGGTTCGGTGTCGGTGAACGTCGACAATGGCAGGCCGCCGAGCCTGTGGCAGATCAACGGCAAGGCCTGGGACATTACGGACAAGACCTGCGCCGATCGCCCGATTGCCACGCTTGAAAAGGGCAAGAGCTACATTTTCGAATTGAAGAACATGACTCAGTATCAACATCCGATTCACCTGCACGGCATGAGCTTCAAGGTCATCGCCTCGAACCGGCACAAGGTGATTCCGTACTTCACCGACACCTACCTGCTGGGCAAGAACGAACGCGCCCAGGTGGCGCTGGTGGCGGATAATCCGGGGGTGTGGATGTTCCATTGCCATGTGATCGATCATATGGAAACCGGCCTGATGGCCGCCATAGAGGTGGCGTGATGCGTCAGATTCGTCCCGTGGCGATCATTGATCGCAGCCGTGATCGTGATTTTATGCGTGAAGCCCTGGCGCTCGCCGCCCAAGGCGCAGCGCTGGGCGAAGTGCCGGTGGGCGCGGTGCTGGTACAGGACGGCGAGATCATCGGTCGCGGTTTCAACTGCCCGATCAGCGGCAACGACCCCAGCGCCCACGCCGAGATGGTCGCGATCCGCGCCGCCGCCCAGGCCGCGAGCAACTACCGTTTGCCGGGCAGCACGCTCTACGTGACGCTTGAACCGTGCAGCATGTGCGCCGGTCTGATCGTGCATTCGCGGATTGCACGGGTGGTGTATGGCGCTTTAGAGCCGAAAGCCGGAATTGTGCAGAGCCAGGGGCAGTTTTTTACCCAGGGCTTTTTGAATCACCGGGTTCTGTTTGAAGGCGGGGTGTTGGCGGAGGAGTGCGGGGCGGCCCTAAGCGAGTTCTTCAAGGCCCGAAGAGCCAAACCAGCAGACTAACACCGAGCCCTTGTAGGAGCGAGCTTGCTCGCGATGGACGTGAACGATGACGCGTCCTGTCTGGTTTACCGCGCCACCTTCAAGTTCATCGCGAGCAAGCTCGCTCCTACAGGGGATCTCCAGTGGGGCGGAAATTGGGTTTTACTTGCGGGCGACGATTACAGCCCGCATCGGCGCCGGCAAGCCTTCAATCGTCTTGCTGTGGTCTTGCGGATCCAGGAAGTCGCTCAGCGACTGATACTTCATCCATTGCGTCCCACGCTGTTCCTCAACGCTGGTTGTGCTGACGTCCACACAGCGAACATCGCTGAACCCTGCACGCCGCAACCACAACTCCAGCGCCGGCACCGACGGCAGGAACCACACATTACGCATCTGCGCGTACCGGTCTTCCGGTACCAGCACCTGCTGCCGATCGCCCTCGATCACCAGCGTCTCCAGTACCAGTTCACCGCCTTTGACCAGGCAATCCTTCAACGCCAGCAAGTGTTCGATCGGCGAGCGGCGGTGATAGAACACACCCATGGAAAACACCGTGTCGAACCCTTCAAGATTCGGCGGCAGATCTTCGAACGGGAACGGCAAGTGCCACGCATTCGGCTCGGCCAAGTAACGCTGCACCGCCTGGAACTGGCAGAAGAACAGCCAGTTGGGGTCGACGCCAATCACGCTGGCGGCACCGGCGCCGAGCATGCGCCACATGTAATAACCGTTGCCGCAGCCGACATCGAGGATGCGTTTGCCCTTCAAGTCCAGGTGTGGTGCAACCCGCGACCATTTCCAGTCCGAACGCCATTCGGTGTCGACGTGCACGCCAAACAGATCGAACGGCCCTTTGCGCCACGGCGACAACCCCATCAACGCAGTGCGCATCTGCACGCGGGTCTCAACGTCGCAATCGGTGTCCAGCTTCAAGCCGTTCAACAAGTCGACTTCGCTCGGCTGGATCTTCGGCAAGGCGTCCAGCGCACTCTGCCAACGCTCCAGGTCGCCATGACCCTTTTCCATTTTCTTGTCGAGTTGCGCCTGCAGGGTGTTGGCCCAGTCAGCCAGCGGGGTACCGGCCAGTCGGCGGGCGAGGGGGGACAGATCGATCATGGCAAGGCAATCAACGAGGCAAAGTTAAGACACTGGAACCATGGCACGACTTTCGAGAACCCGGCCGCCAGCAGGCGCTCGCGGTGTTCTTCGAGGCTGTCGGGCTTCATGACGTTTTCGATGGCGCTGCGCTTCTGGGCGATTTCCAGTTCGCTGTAGCCGTTGGCGCGTTTGAAGGCCACATGCAGGTCGGTGAGCAGCGCGTGTTCTTCGGGATCGTTGAAACGCAGCTTTTCCGAAAGGATCAGCGCGCCGCCGGGCAGCAGCGCCTGGCGGATGCGCGACAGCAACGCGCTGCGCTGCTCCGGGGCGATGAATTGCAGGGTGAAATTCAGCGCCACCACCGAGGCTGGCTGGAATTGCAGGGCGAGGATGTCGCCTTCGATCACTTCGACGGGCAGCAGCTCTTGGAACATCGAGTCCTGGCCGTTGAGATACTCGCGGCAGCGTTCGACCATCGCCGCGGAGTTATCCACAGCGATCACCCGGCAACCGTCGGTGCGCACATGGCGGCGCAAGGCCTGGGTCACGGCACCGAGGGACGAGCCCAGGTCGTAGAGCACGCTGTTGGGCTGTGCGAACTGCGCGGCCAGCACGCCGAGGTTTTCAACGATGGTCGGATAACCCGGCACCGAGCGCTTGATCATGTCCGGGAACACCCGCACCACGTCCTCATTGAAGGCGAAGTCAGGCACCTGGGCCAAAGGCTGGGCGAAAAGGCGATCGGGGTCTTTACTCACGGCGGTTCCAGCGGCTTGGGTGGAAAAGGCCGGCATTTTAGCCAAATTGACGGGGGGATGCGCGGGTTGTCTGATAAACCGCAAAATCAAAAGATCGCAGCCTGCGGCAGCTCCTACACTGCGGGTACAACCACAATTATGCGGATGTACCTGATCCCTGTAGGAGCTGCCGAAGGCTGCGATCTTTTAAACGGTTGAACGCGGTTTGTGAGTGAACGCCGAGGCTGTGATTGCCCATTGCCCCAGCCAATAGCTGAGGATAATGACGTATGGCGCGGCATGGAACGGCGCGACAAAACGATCGATGCCAATCACGCTGTCCGAGAACACAAACGCTACCGCGCCCGCCGCCGCCAGCAGCGCCGAGCGTTTGGGCACGTCGCTGCCGAGTCGAGCCAGCGCCCTCCAGAGCATTGCAGTGATGGCCAAGCCATAGATGATCACCGGGATCAGCAATGCCCCCAGCCCGTGAGCAATCAGCACCCCCAGCAGTGCTGCACCGACGATCAGGGCCAGGATCAGCGGCACTGCCGCCAACCGCCGGCAATCGCTCAAGTAAGCTTTCAGATAAGTCAGGTGGGCCAGCAGAAACGCCCCGAGACCGAACACAAACAAATCCCCCGGCCACGCCAGCAGCACATCGCCGAGCAGGGAGAACATCAATCCAAGGCTGATCCAGCGTCGATACTCGCTGGGCACAGCGTCGTGCAGCCAGCCGAGCAAAGCCAATACCGGCAACGGCTTCACCAGCAGGCACAGCAAGGCGGCGTGCACGCTGAGGCCGTAGAGGAAGGTCACCGCCCCCATCAGCGCCAGAATCAGCCAGCCCACGGTCAGTTAACCGAGATGGCGCAATCGAAGGTTTCCACCGGCAACACTTCCGGTGCCCAAGGCTGCTGTGAGGTCAGGCGCAGGCGTCCGGTACCGTTGGCAAAGGCCTGGAAGCGCCAGGTCGAGACCCCGGCAGCGCCGACGACGCCGGCATCTTCCGGATTGCTGTAAACCTCAGGGCCCAGTGCACGCAACACGCCACCGGCGGAGTCCTGGATTGCCCAGCGATAACCCGTGGTCGGGTTGCTGGGCAGGCTTAGAATCAGGGTCTGCCCGTTGTGCAGTTTCGCCGGGCATGCGCCTTGTTTTTCCACGGTCACGTTTTTTGCAGGTTGCGTGGCGCAAGCGGTCAGCAAGGCGAGGGCGAGGGGGACCAACAGGCGGGTGGGGGACATAGGGCAGCGGCTCCAGCATTCACGACGAACGGCGAGCATAGCTGAAGATGAGACAAATTGTGACCAGAGCTCTGGAGACGACTTGTGTGGGCGTCTGAGGCTCTGGTAGTAAGATAGACATCGTTTAGCTGGTGAAGTGGATATCACCTTCAATAATTAACGGAATTTCCAGTGTGTACGGTTGTTTTATGTTGGCTTTTTTATAGAGGGTCGTGAGAGATGATTCATTTGTTGAAGGGTGTGTTTTAGAGTTGAGTGGGTGCCTGTAATATGAAATTTCCCTTCAATGCTGTTCTCGGTGTCGTCGACAAACTTCAAGTCGAAACTTAATCGGTAGTTTTCAGTCGATTGGTCGAGGTCGGCATTGAACGTTCCGCTATAGGCGGACATATCTCCTTTGCTCATCAAGTAATTAACGCTGAATAATTCTCCGCCAGGCTTAAACTGTTTTTCTCCACTCGAAGTGGTTTTTTCAATAAGCAAGTAAAAAACCTCTTGGTCCGGCTGTCCTAGGTTTACAATGCTTTCGAAGTGCAGGTGGCGGCCGTCGTGTTTCGCAATAACCTGGGTGCTGTTGAATATTACGATGTTGTTGCGTTTTGCCAAGAAATAACCGACGGACTTTGTTTGGTTGCGAGGCGGCATATTGTTTCACCTTACGATAGAAAATTTCTCGAAATGAGACTGTAACGAAAGGTGCGGCTGTTTTCATACTGTCATTTCTGTCAGGTTTTTATACGAAGTCGCGATAAAAAATCTGTTCTATAGGCACATATGAGTCATGCACTTTATTATGCGACAGTTTTGCGTTCAAACCCGCTCCAAAGGGCTCTCATAGATCCCTGTGGGAGCGGGCTTGCCCGCGATGGCGATCGTATAGGCGCTACATCTCTGTCAGAACAGAATCTTCGCCACATCCGCAAAACGCTTGGCGAAATGCACGGTAATCCCTTCCTTCAGATAGTCCGGCAGTTCTTCAAAGCTGCCACGATTCGGCTCCGGCAGGATCAGCTCAAAAATCTTCTGGCGCCGCGCCGCAATCACTTTCTCGCGCACCCCGCCAATCGGCAGGACATGCCCGGTCAGCGTCAACTCGCCGGTCATGGCCACGCCTTTCTTCGGCGGTTGATTACGGGCCAGGGACAGCAGGGCACTGGCCATGGTCACGCCGGCACTCGGGCCATCTTTGGGCGTAGCGCCTTCCGGAACGTGCAGGTGGACGAAGGCCTCGTCGAAGAACTTCGGATCACCGCCAAACGACTTCAGGTTGGAGCTGACGTAGCTATAGGCGATTTCCGCCGACTCTTTCATCACGTCGCCCAGTTGCCCGGTGAGCTTGAAGCCACGGTTGAGCGTGTGAATGCGCGTGGCTTCAATCGGCAAGGTCGCGCCGCCCATGCTGGTCCAGGCCAGGCCCGTGATAACGCCGGTGCCTGACAGCACCTGCTCGTTGCGGAACACCGGATGGCCGAGGGAGGCTTCGAGGTCCTTGGGAGCAATTTTGATCACCGCTTTCGGCTCGTCGATCAACTTCACTACCGCCTTGCGCACCAGTTTGCCCAGTTGCTTTTCCAACTGGCGCACCCCGGCTTCACGGGCGTAGCCGTCGATCAAGGCTTTCAACGCGCTGTCGCTGATGGCCAGGCTGCCTTTGGACACACCGGCTTTCTCAAGCTGCTTGGGCCACAGGTGACGCTTGGCGATGGCGATCTTTTCTTCGGTGATATAGCCCGACAGGCGGATCACTTCCATCCGGTCCAGCAACGGGCCGGGGATCGAGTCCAAGGTGTTGGCGGTGCAGATGAACAGCACTTTCGACAGGTCCAGACGCAGGTCCAGGTAGTGGTCGAGGAATTCGACGTTCTGTTCCGGGTCGAGGGTTTCCAGGAGTGCCGAGGCCGGGTCGCCTTGGTAGCTCTGGCCCATCTTGTCGATCTCGTCGAGCATGATCACCGGGTTCATCACTTCGACGTCTTTCAACGCATGGACGAGTTTGCCCGGCTGCGCGCCGATGTAGGTGCGGCGATGGCCCTTGATTTCGGCCTCGTCGCGCATGCCGCCGAGGCTGAAGCGGTAGAACGGCCGGCCCAGGGATTCGGCGATGGATTTGCCGACGCTGGTCTTGCCCACGCCAGGCGGACCCACCAGCAGCACGATGGAACCGCTGATCTCGCCCTTATAGGCACCGACTGCGAGGAATTCGAGGATGCGATCCTTGATGTCGTCGAGGCCGGCGTGGTGTTTGTCCAGCACCTTGCGCGCGTGCTTGAGGTCGAGTTTGTCTTCGCCGTACACGCCCCACGGCACTGAGGTCGCCCAGTCGAGGTAGTTGCGGGTGACGGCATACTCGGGCGAACCGGTCTCGAGGATCGACAGCTTGTTCATTTCCTCGTCGATGCGTTTCTGCGCCTGGGCCGGCAACACTTTGCCTTCCAGACGTTGCTCGAACTGTTCGACGTCGGCACTGCGATCGTCCTTGGTCAGGCCCAGCTCTTGCTGAATGACCTTCAACTGTTCCTTGAGGAAGAACTCACGCTGATGTTCGCCGATCTTGCGGTTAACCTCGGCGGAAATCTCTTTCTGCAGGCGTGCGACTTCGACTTCCTTGCGCAGCATCGGCAGGACTTTTTCCATGCGCTTGAGCATCGGCACGCAGTCGAGCACTTCTTGCAGCTCGCTGCCGGTGGCCGAGGTCAGGGCGGCGGCGAAGTCGGTCAGCGGCGACGGGTCGTTGGGGCTGAAGCGATTGAGGTAGTTCTTCAGCTCTTCGCTGTACAGCGGGTTGAGCGGCAGCAGCTCCTTGATCGCGTTGATCAGCGCCATGCCGTAGGCCTTGACCTCGTCGGTCGGCTCGGTGGGCTGGTGCGGGTATTCGACTTCCACCAGGTACGGCGGGCGATGGTGCTTGAGCCAGGTCTTGAGACGTACGCGCGTCAGGCCCTGGGCGACGAATTGCAGTTTGCCGTTTTCGCGGCTGGCGTGGTGCACCTTGACCAGCGTGCCGTAGAGCGGCAAGGCCGAGGTGTCGAAGTGACGCGGGTCTTCCTGGGGCGTGTCCATGTAGAACAGGGCCAGGCAGTGGTGGTCGGATTTGCTCACCAGATCCAGGGTTTCAGCCCAGGGTTCCTCATTGACGATGACCGGCAGTACCTGGGCCGGGAAGAACGGGCGGTTGTGGATCGGGATGATGTAGACCTTGTCCGGCAGATTCTGCCCTGGCAGGGCGAGGCCTTTGCCGGTGGAATGATGTTCAACGTTCTCCGGGTCGGCGTATTCGCTGGGGTTTTCAGGGAATTCTTGCTGGTCGCTCATGGGGCACCTGCGCAATGGACTATGGGTCTTAGATGGGGCAGGTGGGGGGTGGTTTCAATGGTCGCAGTTAATTCAAGGTATTGGAGTGTGCAGGACGCGTCCGATTATTGCGCAATACGCAGCGCTTAATTGTGGCGAGGGAGCTTGCTCCCGCTGGACGGCGTAGCCGTCCCGTTTTTTTGGGTCGCTTCGCAACCCAGCGGGAGCAAGCTCCCTCGCCACAGACCACGGTGTTTACCGGGGAGGATCGATTTGATCGAGAACGCGGTTCGCCGTGATCTCCGCGAGCATGATGCTGTTTGAAATACCCAGCAGGGCATTACGCGACCCACCGTCCAGGTGGTCCACCAGGTGATGGACCATCACATCGACCGAGGCCAGCGTCTCGACCAGATAAACCACGAGGGTTTCGGTCGTGGCCGCTGGGTCCACTGTGAACAGGGTGCTGGGCGTGCGCGGGGTGGCTTTGATGTCGGCCATAGACGGGAAATGGACATCGAGGGCGTGTTCGGCGGCATCGTTGGGTTTGTTTGAGTCGGCGGATTCGCAGGGGGAAACGGCGTCGGTTTCGGGGGGATTCGCGGTTTGTTTGAACATGGTGAAACTCCAAGTAGGTAATGGAGCTGCCACTGATCGCCGCGACGCAATCAAAGGTGGCAGCTGTGCGCAGGTTCGCGGACCGAGCCACTTGGAAAACCCGGCATACCCGAAGGTATCCCACGCACAGCCACCATAAGGCCAAACGACAAGCATTGAAGGATTGTCGGTTGGGGCGGGTGATTATGCACCAAGTAAGCTAATTCGGGCCGCGACGCCCGATCGCTGATGTGCAGCGACTTCCAAAGCCTATCCTCCCGACTTCCGACACGACAACCGATAGGGCATGTCGGAATCCTCTCTGGCATCCGCTAATTCTGTAGGACGTACGCAAATTTTTTCAGGCCGACTCGATCAAAATGTGGGAGCGAGCTTGCTCGCGATAGCGGTGTATCAGTCGACATCATTGTTGAATGTTAGATTGTCATCGCGAGCAAGCTCGCTCCCACAGGGACTTGGGGGTGTGGCGGGGATTGCATCAGACACAAAAAAGGCGACCCCCTCACGGGAGTCGCCTTTGATTTGACTGCCGCTAAAACTTACTCGGACAGTTTGTACGCAATCACATAGTCACCCTGCTTGGTGCCCAGCGACCCGTGACCGCCGGCAACCACAAGCACATATTGCTTGCCGTCCTTGCCGGTGTAGGTCATCGGCGTGGTTTGCGCGCCGGCGGGCAGGCGGCCTTCCCACAGTTGCTTGCCGTTTTTCACGTCGTAAGCACGCAGGTACTGGTCAAGCGTACCGCTGAGGAAGCCCACGCCACCGGCGGTGGTGAAGGTCCCGCCCAGGCTTGGGACGCCCATGCTCAGGGGGATCGGAACCGGCGCGCTGTCGCGCACGGTGCCGTTCTTGTGCTTCCAGATGGTTTTGCTGGTGGTCAGGTCGATCGCGGCTACGTAACCCCAGGCCGGTGCCTGGCACGGCAGGCCCATGGGCGACAGCAGTGCTTCCAGGACCACGCCATACGGCGCGCCTTTGTTCGGCTGCACGCCTTCGGTTTCGCTTTTACGCGGGCCTTGGGCGGCGATTTCAGTCGCCGGGATCATGGTCGATTTGAACGCCATGTAGCTAGGGTTCACAAAGGCGATCTGACGTACCGGGTCAACCGAGATACCGCCCCAGTCGAACACGCCGAAGTTGCCTGGGTAAACGATCGAACCCTGCAGCGATGGCGGGGTGAACGGGCCGTCGTAGCGCATGGATTTGAAGTCGATCCGGCAGATCAGTTGGTCGAACGGGGTGACGCCCCACATGTCGCGCTCTTGCAGCGGTGGCGGCATCAGGTTCAGCTCGGACTTCGGCTGGGTCGGCGAGGTATGGTCACCCTCGACAGCACCTTGTGGCACCGGTACTTCGTTGATCGGCACGATGGCCTTGCCGGTGCTGCGGTCCAGCACGTAGATGCTGCCTTGCTTGGTGGACGCCAGTACTGCCGGCTTCACGCCCTCGGCGGTTTTCAGGTCCATCAGGGTTGGCTGGCCACCGACGTCCATGTCCCACAGGTCATGGTGGGTGAACTGCATGTGCCAGCGCACCTGGCCGGTCGCGATATCGAGGGCGGTCAGGCCCGCGGCGTGCAGTTCCGATTCAGGCGTACGATCGCCACCGAACTGGTCCGGGGTCTGGTTGCCCATCGGCAGGTAGAGCATGCCGAGCTTTTCGTCGACGGCGAACATGGACCACATGTTCGGCGAGTTGCGGGTGTAGACCTCATCTGCGGCAATCGGCGTGGTGTCGTCCGGGTTGCCGCTGTCCCAATTCCACACCAGCTTGCCGGTGTGCACGTCGAACGCGCGGATCACGCCGCTGGGCTCGTCGGTGGAGACGTTGTCGGTGACGTGGCCGCCAATCACCACCAGATCCTTGGTGACCGCAGGCGGCGAGGTGGAATAGTAACCGCCGGCGGTGAAGCCGCCGATGTTGGCGCGCAGATCGACCTGGCCTTTGTCGCCGAAGTCTTCGCACATCTTGCCGGTGTCGGCGTCGAGGGCGATCAGGCGGGTATCGGCGGTTGGCAGGAAGATGCGACGTGGGCAGACGGTGCTGACGGGCGTCGTGCTGGCCGTGCCGGTCGGGCTCTGCTCGGAGGCGTAGACGGCGTCATCGTGATAGGTCACGCCACGGCAGGTCATGTGCGCCCAACCCTTGAAGTTCTGCGCGTTTTGCGTGGAGAGCTTCGGATCGAAACGCCAGATTTCCTTGCCGGTGTCCGGGTCCAGGGCGATCACCTGGCTGTGCGGCGTGCACACGTAGAGCATGCCGTTGACTTTCAGCGGGGTGTTTTCGGCAGTGGTTTCGCCCGGGTCGTTCGGCCCTGGCAGGTCGCCGGTACGATAGGTCCAGGCCGGTACCAGTTTGTTCACGTTCTGCGGGGTGATCTGGGCCAGTGGCGAGTAACGATCGCCGTGGGCGCTGCGGCCATAGGAGTTCCAGTCACCGTCGGGCATGGCCGGGGCGGTGTTGGTCATGCCCGGCACGCTGTCGCGGTCCAGTTGGCCTTTGATTTCACCGGGGTTGGTGAACTGGCTGGCCAGTGCCGCAACGCCCGCCAGCACCACGGCCACGCTCAGCGCGCCGGTGCCCATTGGCGCAGCGCCTGTGCGCAACAGCGGACGACGGAACCACGGCAGCAGCATGACGAGGCCCAGTGCAAACAGCATGGCCAGGCGCGGCACCAGTTGCCACCAGTCGAGGCCGACTTCCCACAAGGCCCACAGGGTGCTGGCGAACAGCACCAGTGCGTACAGGCCCAGGGCAGCGCGGCGCGCGGCAATCAGCAGCACGCCGGTCAGTGCCAGGCCGATACCGGCCAGCAGGTAATACAGCGAGCCGCCGAGCATGCTCAGCTTGATCCCCCCGGCCAGCATGGCCAGGCCCATTAGCAGAAGCAGGATGCCGAGCAGGCTCGGCAGCAGACGGCTTCGACTCAAAGCACCATCAGTGCTCATAGTGTGGTTCTCCGTGACGTTTTAAGTAATCCCGCGCAAGTTCACTGTAGATGACGATCCTGTGCGGGCAGGGTTCATATGAAAATGGTTCGGTTGAATGGGGCCCCCTGTAGGAGCTGGCTTGCCAGCGAAAGCGGTGTATCAGCTGACATCTGCGCCGGCTGACACGCCGCCTTCGCTGGCAAGCCAGCTCCTACAGGGTTGCGGTGTGTCAGTTGAAATCTGTGCTGGCTGACACGCCGCCTTCGCTGGCAAGCCAGCTCCTACAGGGGGGTGGTGTTGGTTAGAACGACGACTGGATCTTGATCCCGCCAATCAGCGCGTCATCGACCTGGTCCACGCCACCGGGGTGGCGGATGTATTGCAGGTTCGGGCGCACGGTCAGCCAGTTCGTGACGTGCACGCCGTAATAGAGTTCGGCGCTGTATTCGGTGTCTTGCGGCGGCAGGAACGACGGGTCGTCGTAATCGGATACCGCGCGAGCCTGATTGGTCGCCTCGGCGTTCTTGCGATAGGCCGGGTTGACGTGAACTCGAGCGACGGCAAAACCGATGTCGTCCCTGGTGCGGGCATCGAACAGGCCTTTGTAGACGACACCAGCCTGGACATAGTTGTCGATGGCATTGGTCTTCTTGTCATGCATCGTGCCGTTGGCGAACACGCTCAAGCCGCGGGAGTGGTCGCTGGCGCGGCTGGTCAGTTGCTGTTGCACGCCGAGCCACACGCCATGCTTGCTTGACGCGCTGCGGTAAGCCTCGCCGCTCAGGGCAGCCGGCTGGCCATTGCTGTCCTTGTAGGCATCGGTCGCGTTGGCGTTGCTGTAGTAATAACCGGCGCGGTATTCACCCGGCAGGCCATTGAGCTTTGGCGACCACACCAGCTCCACGGGCAAGATCGCACCCTGGGTGCCACTGCCACTGAGCTTGAAACCATTATCGCGATCCAGGTTCGACGGGTTTTGCTCGTAAGCGCCGACTTGCGCGTAGAGCTCCGGTGTCAGGTGATATTTGACCCGCATCGCCCACTGGCTGACCGGCCAGTTGTACCAGATGCCCCCGACCCAGTTGCCGACCTGGGAGCCGCAGAACGCCAGGTTCTGGAAATCGCAGGGAAAGCTGTTGAAGTCCTCGCCTTCGCCGAAGCGGCCAACCTTGATGTCGAGCTTCTGGTCGAAGAATTTCTGCTGATACCACATCTGCGTCAGGCGCCAGGTCTGGCCACGGCCCCAGACTTCCTGGGCCGAGGTGAAGCCGCCGACCCGTGGGTCGTTGAGCCGGTCGTTGCTGATGTTGTTGCCATTGCGCTCGGTGATGGTCAGCTGAAATTCGGCATCGTCCCAACCGAGGATCTTCTGCAGGTCCAGGTGGGTGCCGAAGCCGAACTGATCGCTGTAGCGGGCGGTGCGATCGTGGTCATAGCCGCCGTGCAGATTGCTGCCCATTTCACCGGTGTAATCGACTTTGAAGTCGTAGCCTTTTGCCGATAGCTCGGTGCGCGTGCCATTCCAGTCGCCGAGCATCCATGGCGAGTCACTGTCGAAAGCCGGGGCCGCATGGACGCAGGTCGCGAGGCTTAAAATGGCGAAACCGCCCATTATGTTCAGGGCTTTTCGACTGGCAACAGTCGTGCAGACAGCGCTGTCTCGCGAAGATTGAAAATAAGGCATAGAGAAGGAATTCTTGATCTTTTTCTGGGATGAACGGAAAGCAGCAGGGATGAAGCGGGCGGCAGAAGCGTTCCAGCTTGGCGGGTGTAAGGATAATGTCCTGTTACAAATAGAGAAAGGGCTTTTACTGACATGGATCCTTTCGGATTCGGTAACAGTCGGCGGATACACAAATCCAATATCCACCGAAGATACCCTGTAGGAGCTGGCTTGCCAGCGAAAGCGCCATGTCAGCCAGCACATATATCAACTGACACACCGCTTTCGCTGGCAAGCCAGCTCCTACAGGTTCGCCTACATTTATGAGATAGCGCACAGATCGCTTTCCCCGGATGAAGCCCTCGGCTAAGGTGCGCGGCTTCCAATTCCTACTTCGCTCGAAGGCCTGGCATGACCGAACAGAACAACAACCCGCTGCACGGCGTGACGCTCGAGCAGATCCTCAATGCCCTGGTTGAGCACTACGAATGGTCGGGGCTGGCCGAGCGCATCGATATCCGCTGCTTCAAGAGCGACCCGAGCATTAAGTCGAGCCTGACCTTTCTGCGCAAAACCCCGTGGGCGCGGGAGAAAGTCGAACGATTGTATGTGAAGTTGATGCGCACCAAGCGTCCGGTCTGAACATGGTCAGCCCGTCTGCCGCGCGGCGTCGCTTTGTGGCCGTGGCTGCCTTCCTCGGCTGGGCGGGATTGAGCATTCAGCTGTACCTGATTCTTTACCTGCGCTGGAGTATCGAAGCCAGCCTGCTCGGCGGGTTGGTGAGTTTCTTCAGCTATTTCACCGTACTGACCAACACGCTGGTGGCCACTGTGCTGACGTGTGAGCTGACGTCCCGCGAGTCGGCGGCGCGACGCTGGTTTTTGCAGCCGGGGGTGAGCAGTGCAGTTGCGGTGAGTATCGCCCTGGTCGGCCTGGGCTACAGCCTGTTGTTGCGCCATTTATGGCACCCCGAAGGCTGGCAGTTCCTGGCTGATGAGTTGATGCATGATGTGATGCCGCTGCTGTTTCTGGGCTGGTGGTGGTGCTGCGTGCCCAAAGGCACCTTGCGTCTACGGCACATCGCGTTGTGGTTGATCTATCCGCTGGTGTACTTCGCTTATGCGCTGCTGCGTGGGCATCTGCTGGCGGCTTATCCGTATCCGTTCGTTAATGTCGAGAAGCTGGGTTATCCACAGGTGTTTATCAATGCCGGTGGGTTGCTGGTGGGGTTTGTGGGGATTGGATTGTTGTTGATCGCGTTGGATCGATGGCAGGGGCGACTTGGCAGGGGGGCAGACCTGTAGCGATGCTGAAATCGCCTTCGCGGGCAAGCCCGCTCCCACAGGGTTATTAGGTGTGCACAGAATCTGTGAACTCCAGTGATAACCTGTGGGAGCGGGCTTGCCCGCGATAGGGCCCTAGAGGCTGTCATTCGTCAGAACTGTCATCCAGCCGCCAATAGCCCACCGCTTTGACGAACTGCTCGTCCAGCCCATGCTCATCCAGCAACACCCGGCGAATCTGCCGTGACACTTTGCTTTCGGTCGCCACCCAGGCGTACAGATTGCCACTGGGCACCTGCAATTCTTTCACAGTGGTCAGCAGGTTGTTCCTGCCGCCTTCACGCAATACCCAGATCACATTGACCTGCGCCGGGCTTTCGAGCATTTGCTGTTCGGCGCCGTTCTCCACTTCCACGATTACCAGCGCCCGGCGGTTGGCTGCCAGGCCCTCCAGGCGTCGAGCGATGGCGGGCAGGGCGGTCTCGTCGCCGATCAGCAGGTAGCTGTCGAAGATGTCGGGCACGATCATCGAACCCCGTGGCCCGCCGATGTGCAGGAACTGGCCGGGTGTGGCCTGTTCGGCCCAAGTCGCGGCCGGGCCGTCACCGTGCAGCACGAAGTCGATGTCCAGTTCCAGCGTGTCGAGGTCATAGCGCCTTGGGGTGTAGTCGCGCATCGCTGGCATCGGGCCATTATCTTTGCCGGCACCCAGTACCAGGGTTTCCAGCGTCGCTTGTTCCGCTGCGTTCTGGGGAAAAAGCAGTTTGACGTGATCGTCCGTGCCGAGGCTGACGAAGCCTGCCAGCTCAGGGCCGCCCAAGGTAATCCGGCGCATCCGCGGGGTCAGGTCGACCACTCGCAGGACTTCCAGTCGACGGCGTTTGATTTCGTGCATGACGCGGTGAATGGCTTGGGTATCAACATCGGTCATTCGGCTTTCTCCTGTGCGGCTTGAACGGCGGGGCCGTCGACGATGGCTTTGGCGGTGTTGTTGAGCAGGTCGCGCACTCGCAGGATTTCCTCCGGACTCCAGCGACCATGATGCATTTGCAAGGCATGGCGCAGGTTGTGCACGGCTTCGTGAATTTCCGCCGGGCGATCATGGCCGCGCAACGAGCGCTTGCTGACTTCGATGCGCATGCGCACGCCGTCCAGGGCAATCACTTGCTCACTCAAGGACACGCGACCGGCGTCGGTCACGCTGTAGCGTTTTTTCCCGCCCTCGGCGTCGCCCTGAATCATTTCGCTTTCTTCCAGAAAGGTCAGGGTCGGGTAGATCACGCCGGGGCTGGGGCTGTAGGCGCCGTCGAACATGTTTTCAATCTGGCGGATCAGGTCATAGCCGTGGCAGGGCTGCTCGGCGATCAGCGCCAGCAGCAGCAATTTCAAATCGCCCGGGGCGAAGACCCGCGGGCCGCGCCCTCCGCGTTCGCGGCCGGGTCCCGGGCGTTTTTCGAAGCCGTCGCGGCCATCGTTATGGTCACGGTGCTGGGAATGATGGTCTCTCATTTTTGCTTGCTCTCGTCGTGTTTAGATACAACTTAAGATATATCTTAGCGAAAGAGCAAGACGTTTTTTGCTAGCGGCGGGCCTCTCTCGACGAGCGGTGGGGGCATTGAAACTGTGTAATGGCGCAGAAAGTACCTCTGCATGGCGGTGATTTTTTTCGAAATCAAGGATTTTGAATGACTTAAAGCAATTGCTCTAATAATAGTTGAGCTTTTATTCTAAAGTCCTTATAAGTCTAGTATCTATTACGCGAAATCCCTGTATGGTTTTTTAAGTAAATCTGTATGTAGTCCGCAACTTACAGTCACTGTTTTACATTCTGATTTTTTGTATCTTTTTCCTTCGGGTTGTAAGGTGGTTTTACTACGTGCTCATCGGAAGTTGCCTGCTTACTTTCCGGAACGGGAAGGCGAAGATGCACCGGCGTTGGAAGTTCAAACAAACGACCCGTTATCGGGAAGCGACTTTTTAACTTTCAATGAACCGATTCCATCTAGAAAACAGGTATTTAAAATGTTCAAGAAATTCGTAATCGCAGCTCCGCTGGCTCTTCTGGCGCTGGGTTCCACCGGTGCATTTGCCGCAGGTGAAGCTGCTCACGCCATCAGCATCGTTGCCCACGTGCCGACCGACGGTTTCTACGTAGTGCCTACCAATCCTGATCTGGTTAACAAGGATCAGGATATGAGCTTCAAGCCAGAAACCGGCAAAATGGGAGAGGTCAACGGCTTCTTCGATAACCCAGGTCACGCACGATCCGGTTGTAAAACGCCGTACTCATTTCTTCACCACTGAACACTTCTGTTTCTGAGGCATTGAGTGCGCGGGCCAGAGCTTCCATTTTTTTCTGCAGGTCCTTTATCTGCGTCACGTCCTGGTTACTGGCCCACTGGTTTTGCGTCTCGCGGAGTTCTTCGAGCTGCCCCTGTTTCATCTCGAAAAGGCGATCGTTTTCATCGAATTGCTCGGGCCGGGTTTTGCGTAAATGTTGCTCCCAAAACGGATTCTCAAATGAAGCGATCATCCCGTTGACCAGTCCGTCACCTTGCTCACGCTGGATGATGGTGTCGTAGGCAATGTCGATCCTGGCCTTATCAACGCCGGATCTCGTTTCATACAGCATGCCCTCGGACCGCCACGGCAAGTCCAGTCGTTTCGCCAGACCTGTTTCGTACGCCAGATGCACTTCGACATCATCCGGCGCAAGGTTTTTTCGAGGGTCGATCAGGTGCTTCTGCTGTTGACTGCTGATCTCGGCTCTTGCGACATCGCCCACGAGTTCCAGGCGAGAATTACTGCGAGCCAGACTGACCAGTCTGGCTTCAAGCGCAGCAGCGGATGCCGATTCTCTGTACGCCAGGGATACCAGAACTTTTATCCCCATGTGGTTGAACAGTTGCGATCCGGCGTCCGCGCAGGTCTCGGGTTGCTTGGCCTGTTTAAACAGTTCTTCGCGTAATTCCGTATCCAGCGCGGCGGATTCGATCATCTGCCAGACCCGGTTGGTCAGTTGTTTGCGCGATTCAACATGACTGTAGTCCTTGGTAAATTTTTGCCGGCTGATGACCCTGAAAAACCCGTCGGAACCAGGCTCTGCCTCCAGATCGTGCCAATGCTGTTCCTGGCCCATTGTGTAATTTACCGAGCGACTGAACACCGACGAGTCTTCGTCTTGCAGTGGCCAGTGCCTTAATTCGTCTGCCGCGGCCGGTGAGTAAATTTGCATTCGGGCAAAGCCCATGGTCTCGCGGTAGTCTCCCAGTCGGACTCGGTCGATCTCGGAAAGCCCGGCGGTGTTGAAACGTGTGCTTGCCACGATAAACACGTGATCGGCTTCAGTAACTGCCGGGAGGGTGTTTATGGGGCAATCGCGCATATCGAGATAAAAGTTGCGTGGACGGTTGTTGCCAGTGCGGTCCTGGAAAATGCCTGTCGGCCATTCCTTAATGCCGGTATTGGCCACGCGCAGCACTTTCAAACGGGGCAAATCCGCGACATCCGGCGACTGGCCTAACGGGTTGCCGTCCAGCCTCAGGGTTTCCAACTGGTTAAGGCCCTTCCACGGTTCGGCAGCGTCAGCGCTCAGGCGAATATTGCAATCTGTCAGGCTCAAGGATTCGAGCGCGTGCATGTTGGCGATAGAGGGTGGCACCTCGGTCAGCTCGCTGTTGAGGATTCGCAATGAACGAAGATTGGGGAAATCGCTCAGCAAGCCTTGAGCGTTGGGCGAAAAGCGCGCGTTATCCATGGTCAGTACGGTGACCTGATCAAGGTACGTGTTGATGTTCGGGAGCTCACGAAGACTGTTCCACCAGCGATCGAGGTGCGGTCCCATGAAGTCGCTAGACAAATTCAGCGTATAGCCACTTTCGGGATGATTACTGGGTCGCTCGTATGCCACGCGTCGGCGTTCAAAACAGTGAAGGAGCCGCTCCTTGATAAAATGGCCGCCGTTGCGCAGGAAGTCACGCAGATTGTTGTTAGAACCCACTACGTCCGAATCCACGAAGGGCTGTTGGGCTTCCTCCCAGCTGTTGAGTGCAGTGCGAAAGTCATCACGTTCATTTTCCAGCCGTGCCAGGTCCTGCTCGGGATTACCCAAGGCTTCGATGAATCGACCCACTTCCAATTCGCTGAACTCCGGATACAGCTCTTTGACCCTTTGTTCCGGGGTTTTCTCGCCAAAGAACCAGGACCACCCACGCACCAGTTTCTCGGTTTCAATACTGGCGACCGGGCGAATCGGCGGTTCTGCCATCACCGTTCGGCGATCGGCAGCGGACGCGGATTTTTCCATGATCCATAGTTTGACCAGGCGGCCCTGTCCTCGCTGATAACCCAATGCCTCACGCTTGTCTTCTGGCAGGGCGCGCAAGATCGCTTCGTAGAAGTCGCCGGCTTCGTGGAGTGTCTTGTTGTCCTGGTCGAGCACCTCGTACTGGCCATGTTCATCCCTGACCAGCCGTCGAACCGTCGCGGCGTCATCCGGCCCGGCGCTGCAACGCAGTGTGCCGTCGTGGGTGCCGTCCCGCACCTCGATGCGCAAATCGGCGAAGCTGTCGGTGTGGAATTTGAGCGTATTAAGCGCCAGTCGCTCGGTGTCCGGCACCACCCGCTCGTCCTGATAAAAACCGTCGTAGGCGCGAGCGTTATCGGCTTCGAAATTGAATTCCCGGGCCTGGGTCTTGACGCGTAGCGGCAGGCGATTTTCATCGGTCATTCGCTGCCGCTCGGCTGCCGTGGCGTCTTTCAAAACGGTGTCAGTGAGAGAGAGCGGCATGTCCGGGAACGTGTCCCTGATCACGCGCACTTGTGCATTGTCTGACCTTTCTCCTGCCTGGTACACGCGGCTGGCTAACTCGCCTTTGCGGGCATCGACGGCGTCCGCCAGTTGGTTACGCAAGGCCTGAGTGCGTTCGGCGCTCGGAACGTCGCGACCGAGCAGGGCCGTGACCTCGGTCTCATTCAGAAAGCCGACGACGCGTTCGGGCAGCTTGCCGGCCGTGAGATCGGCGAGACTGATGCTCAAGGTATCGCCGTCCGCCGCGTTGGTGTTGCCATAGGTGCGCGAACTGCCGGTCAAGTCAGCGCCTTCAAACACCGTCAGCGCCCTCTCGGGAGGCCATCCTGGCAGTCCGGTCACCATCGGCTCGAACCAGACCGAGGACGGATCAATCGGGCGTCCGTTACGGATGTTCGCACTCTCTATCCCTACCTCGTCATGCGCGCTGAAACGCTTGATGGTGTCGGCGAGCACCGGTGGCGTCGGGTTGTTTTCGACATGCATGCGCCGTAGCGCAGTGTCATCGGTGCCGCTGCTGATGCGGATCTGCTCCCGCTCGGTGGGTGAAAAGCGGTCAACGCGGTGGCCGAGGCGGCGCATCAATGTTTCACCTTCCCAGTTTGCCGGAGTCTCCGCCTCATGCACCCAGGCGCCATGGCCGTTGTGCTCCAGCTTGGGCTTGTAGGCATTGGGGCGAGAGGGATGTTTGATCCGGTGCGTGCGGGAGGTTGGCTCTGGCGAGGCTTTCTCGACGAGGTAGAGCTTGTCTTCCAGCGGCAGGATGTCCTGGTTGGCGTGGCGATGCAGGCCGTGTTCGTCGGGGGTCGAGTCGGGCGACAGGGTCAGGTCTTTTTGTTCATAAGGGGCGAGGTCCGGGTGCCATAGCGTTTGCTTGCCATCGGGCAACTTGACGGGTTTCATGCCCTCGACCAAGGCCGACAGTTTGAGCTTGAACGCATTGCCTATTTCAGCACCCGCACCGAACGCCGCCAGTTGAATGACATCCGTCACCACGCCGACCACATGTTCGGCGGCTTCAAGGCCGAGGCCTTCGGCCAGATCGACGAGGCCTTCAATGACATCATGGGTCAGTTGATAAACGGTATAGGCCATCATCAATTCGCCTAACCCCGGCACGAACGGCGTGGCGATCAACAGGGCGACGTTGAAAATGTCCGAGACGATTTTCTTGAAGTTGTCCCACCAGGCCCAGCGCGCCTTGGAATCCGTGTCGGCGGTGGACACGGCGATGTCACGCGCGTCGTTGAGCACCTTGTTGAGCTTTTGCCGGTACGCGTAGGTCCAGTAGTCCCCGGAAAGGGGCAGGTGCCGGAACTGCAGGTGAGGGGGAGACACGGGATCCTCGCGCCACGTTGCCGTTTGATCCGTCGGATCACTGTGCTCATGCCACTTGACGGTAACCAGACGTTGATCGAGATCAGCGAAGAAATGCCCGATTTGCTGCTGATCGACGAACTGGCTGAAGAATTGTCGATAGGTCTGCTTCGACGAGGCGTCGGTCTTGTTTTCGCGCAATTGGCGCGCCAGCTCGGTCATGAACGCGGCGGGCGATTCGTATTCCTTGAGCGGATGTTCCGGGTCATGGGGGACATACGCAATCAGCCGGCCAATGGCGCGGCTGTCGATGGCAGGCACCAACAAGACAATACCGGTCAGACGGGTCTCCATCATCGAGAGGTCGCAGCAGCGCATTTGTCTGCCATCGAGTTGCGGTAGCGGTTCGTCCTTGGCCAGGCTCAGGATCAGCTTGTAGGCATCGTACTGGATATCCCCGGTCGTCAACGCCAACTGCGCGGCGACGCTGAGTGCGTCTTTCAGGCTTTCGGTCACCTTGAGTTTCATGACGGCTTCGGCCACGGGTTCGCCGGTCAGCAGATAGCTTTCCAGGTGCTTCTTGTATTGCGCGCCGATGTCCAGCTCCCGGCACAGTGCCTGGAACTGGCTGATGGTCATTTTGTCCTTGAGCGCAATGACATCAAAGTGCTCGCGTTCGTCGGGTTTGGTGATGTATTGCGAGTCGGCAAGGACAGTTTCGGACTCGGCGAAGTTGTGCAGCGCCGCATCCAGCAGGGAGACGGTTCGGGTAGTGGCACCGCCCGACACGTCAATCGTATACCAGGGCAAATCCTTGGGCAGGTACAGGCGCAGGTACGTCTTGCTGACGTCATGCTCGATTGCGTAGCGTTCCTTGAGCTTCGCCTGGAGCAGGGGCTTGGCAAACGAACGAGCGTCCTGCAGATTCTTGAACAGTTTGTCGACCTGGTTTTGCGAGCCCCAGGCCGTGAGGTTGGCGGCTTTGAGCTTGGTGTGCAGGGAGGCGGGCGCGGTGGTGTACCACGGCTGCATCTTCAATGGCGTGCCCGCCAGGGCCAGTCCCCGGCTGAGGGTCGCGGTTTTGAAGTGGTCGCTGGTGGTGTTCTTGATGAACGCATAGTGCCGGCCTGTATCGGTGGTTTGGGCAGGCGTGGTGGAGTCGGTCATGGCAATCATCCTTGATTGTGTTCAGGGATGATCAGCCTATCGGACGAGGCTCAAAAAAAAAGTCTGAATATCTGCGTTCAATCGGCGTTTTTTGCGGGCAAACCGTTGAATATTCGAATCTGAAAAATAATTAATTACCGCCTGCCGCACGGAAAACTCAGGGTTGCGATTTCGGGGTGGCCGCCGCCAGGGACGAACCTTCCACCGGGTGGCATTGTGAAGCGCTGCCTGGTTGCAAATACGGCGTCAGAATGGGCGCCATGCCCTTGAGCACCTGCACCGGCAACGCCGAGGTGAACTTGAAGGCTTCGGCCGTGCGCCCGGGCACGAACGCGGTCATGGTGCCGAAGTGGGTATCGCCGATGAAGAACACGAAGGTCGCGGTACGGTTGATCGATTTCGAGCTGAGTATCCGCCCGCCGGAGCCGATGGCTTCGATGCGGTTGTCGCCGGTACCGGTCTTGCCGCCCATGGCCAAGGGTTTGCCATCGGGGGTGATGAAGCTGCCGGAGACACGCTTGGCCGTGCCGGCATCTACCACCTGCGACAAGGCTTCGCGCATGGCCGTGGCCACCTCGGACGGCATGACCCGTTTGCCAGCATCCGGATTACTGATCAGTCGGGTTTCATACGGGGTGTCTGCCGCGAAGTGCAGGCTGTCGATGCGCAGTGTCGGCATCCGCACCCCGTCGTTGAGAATGGTGCCGATCAGTTCGGCCAACGCCGCCGGGCGATCGCCCGAGCTGCCGATGGCGGTGGCCAGTGACGGCACCAGGTGATCGAAGGGGTAGCCGACTTTCTGCCAGCGCTGGTGAATGTCGAGGAACGCCTCGATCTCCAGCATGGTGCGGATGCGACTGTCGCGGGCGCCCTTGTGCCGGCTTTTGAACAGCCAGCTGTAGACCTCCTGGCGTTCGAACTGGCTGGCTTTGACGATCTGGCTGAACTTGGCATCGGGGTTGTTCAACAGATAGCCGATCAGCCACAAGTCCAGCGGGTGCACCTTGGCAATGAAGCCCTGGTCGGGCAGGTCATAAGAGCCGGGTCCGTAACTCAGGTACAGCCGCTCAAGACGTTCGTCGGTGAGTTTTTCGGTGAGCTTGGCGCCTTTGAGGTGCAAGCGCACGAAGCTGTTGAAGCTTTCCTGATTGGCCTGGGGGAATAGATAACGATGCACGGCGGCCATGCGAATCGGGGTCGGGCGCATGCCGTCGAGGAACGTCTCGAGCCGCGCCCGGGTGTCCTTGTTCTTGTACTTCTTCCAGAATTTGAGCAGGAACGAGGTGCCCTCACGGTCGGCGAACGAGGCCAGGTATTCCTGACGCCGCGGGTCGCTGTCGTCCTTGAGCAGTTCGGCACTGTTGTTGGGACCTGAATAAGTGGTGTAGCGCACCAGATCACGCATCAGCCGAATGAACGGCAGGTTGATCGACTCCCGCAGGGCATCGCGCAGCGTCGGGAGGCGGCCGTTGTCTTCCTTGCGAAAGTTGACGAAGGTGTGCAGCCCGCCACCGGTGAAAAAAGCTTCCCCCGGGCTGGCGGAGTATTTGCGGTCCAGCGCGGCGCCCAGCATGGCCGACAGGTTGCGGTCTTTATTCTGGATCAGGTAGTCGACCGCCCAGCGGCTCAGGCGGTCCTGGTCCGGGACGTCGACTTTCTTCAGTTCCGGGATGGTCATCGTTGCGTATTTATCGTGCAGCTCGGCGATGATCTGCAGGTAGGTGGTGAGCACACGCATTTTTGCCGTAGAGCCCAATTCCAGTTTGCTGCCTTCGTTGATGTCGAACGGCTGGTCGGTGCTGTCGGTCTGCACTCGCACCCGTGAGCCGTCTGGCGTCAGTTCAAACAGGGTGAAGCTGTAGCGCACCTGCGTGGTGCTGGTGGGGGTCAGCAGGCGTTCACCGATCAAGCCGATCTGTGCCGCGAAGGCCGGGTCGGCCAGGTGCTTGAGGTACTCGGTGGCTTGGGCCTGCAGCTCGCCTTGCAAGGTACTGGTCGCCGAGAGATCGAGGCGATCGAGGTCGTACAGCGGGCGATTGAGCAACCCGCCGAGACGACTGCGCGCCACGCTGATGCCCTTGTTGGTTTCGATCGGCTGGATAGTGGGCTGGGTCTGCCAATCGCGGTAGGTCACCTTGCTGGCCAATGCCGCTGTCGCGAGGGGCGCATCGATCACGCCATTCTGGGCCAGCAGGCGAATGTGGCTGTCGGTCAGGTCGGCCAGTTCTTCATGGCCCTTGGTCAAATAATAGGAAGGGCGGCGCTGGGCAATCATCAGCGACAGCATTTCCCGCAGGGCCAGGCCTTTTTCCGCCATGCTTTGCGGATCTGTCGCGGCGCTGGTCAGCCGTTCGTTGGCCTCATTGAAGTCGGCGCCATACCAGACGCGTAAACCTTCGGCCATGCCATGCACTTCACCGTGACCCGGTACGGCTGACAGGGGCACGCTGTTGAGGTAATCGCGAATCACATTCTGTCGGGCCACGAGCGTATCCGGTCCGGCCTGATAGGCGCGCACGCTGGCGGAAATCATCTGGCGAATTTTTTCCGCGCCCGAGACGGTCAAGCCATCGGGCGAGTGCCGGTATTTCTCAAGCTGCGTCGCCAGGGTACTGCCCCCCGCCGACTGGCCCGGCAGGTGCAGCAATTTAGCGACCTGGGACCATGCCGCCATGCCGAACCGAGGCCAATCCACGGCGGGGTTGGCCTGGGGCTGGCGAGGATCGAGCAGGAAGCGGTTTTCAATGAACAGCAGACTGCTGACCACCACCGGCGGGATCGCCTGAAAGCTTGAGTAAAGTTGTTGCGGGTATTTGTACTGGTAAAGCGGTGCTGCACGGCAATCGGTGATCGACAATCCCGCCTGGATTTTCTCTGGATAGGGTACGAAAAAGCCCTTGTGGCTGTAGTTCATCAGCGCCTCGGAAAAACGGGTTTGCGAGGCAATGACGTAGTCACGCTTGAGCAGCCGTGGCAGGAACTCATCCAGAGCGCTGTAGCCCAGACGCAGATCGAAAGGCCCGGCGCCGGGGTAGTGAATGGCGTCGCTGGGGCCGGGTTGCAGGTCATATTTCAGGGACGAGGCAAATTTGCTGACTTCCCTGGATTGAAACTTCGAGGTGCGCATTTCCTTGGCAGCCGCCAGCCCCACGACGATCGCGATAATCAGCAGCAACAACCAGAACGCTCCCCAGCCGTGCCGGGAACGACCAGGTTTCTCAGGTAAAGGCGCTTCATCCACTCGTTCAGTCGGAACCACAGTTTTACTCGAATCGGTTTCCCATAACGCGCCCATAGTCGACTGATCCATTCCCGCAGATTGATCGGACTTGTTTGAAGCTTAGACGGTGGTTGGCGTTGGTGGAAAAATTGTGGACACCCAAATGTCATGGATCCATTTTTACTGGTGGCGAGGGAGCTTGCTCCCGCTGGGCTGCGCAGCAGCCCCAATTGTGTTATCGAAAATTTGGCTGAAAAACGGATCTCTGATTTGCGACTGCTGCGCAGTCGAGCGGGAGCAAGCTCCCTCGCCACAGGGGGTTCAACAGCCTGTAAGTGTTGTTCTAGACGTCTTAAAGGGGAAATACTGTCTGGATTTTGCCATGACGATGCACCATTATCGTGCGATACTCCTCGCCGTTTTTACAGCGATTAATCCTACACAAGCCAGGTAATATTCCTCCGCAAACCGCCATTTTCCCGAGAGTTCTCGCTGAATGTTGTGGTTTATAGAGTGAAAACCCCTGCGCGAAGCTTTTTATACTGCACGCCCCGCGGATCTTGCAGGTGTTGTCCTGCAAGACGGTTCTGCCCACGAAGCAGGTCCGGTTTCAAGCAAGCAATGGCTTATCGGTCAGCGCTTCGAAATTCGGTGGTCATATCCAATAACAAGACGAGGTTGTACCCCTATGCCAGTCGGCAATCACCTGCCCCACGGCGAGACCGCTCAGGGCGGCCCGCTTAAACGCGAACTCGGCGAACGGCATATTCGCTTGATGGCGCTCGGTGCCTGTATCGGCGTCGGCCTGTTCCTCGGTTCGGCCAAGGCCATCGAAATGGCCGGCCCGGCCATCATGCTGTCCTACATCATCGGCGGTCTGGCGATCCTGGTGATCATGCGCGCCCTCGGCGAGATGGCCGTACACAACCCGGTCGCCGGCTCCTTCAGCCGTTATGCCCAAGACTACCTCGGTCCCTTGGCGGGCTTCCTCACCGGCTGGAACTACTGGTTCCTGTGGCTGGTGACCTGCGTTGCGGAAATCACTGCGGTGGCGGTGTACATGGGCGTCTGGTTCCCCGACGTGCCACGCTGGATCTGGGCACTCGCGGCGTTGATCAGCATGGGCTCGATCAATCTGATCGCGGTGAAGGCTTTCGGTGAATTCGAGTTCTGGTTCGCCCTGATCAAGATCGTCACCATCATTGCGATGGTGGTGGGCGGTATCGGCGTGATTGCATTCGGCTTCGGCAACGACGGCGTCGCACTGGGGATTTCCAATCTGTGGGCCCATGGCGGCTTCATGCCCAACGGCGTGCAAGGCGTGTTGATGTCCCTGCAAATGGTGATGTTCGCCTACCTCGGCGTCGAGATGATCGGCCTGACTGCCGGGGAAGCGAAGAACCCGCAGAAGACCATTCCCAGCGCGATCGGCTCGGTGTTCTGGCGGATTCTGCTGTTCTACGTCGGCGCGTTGTTCGTGATCCTGTCGATCTACCCGTGGAACGAAATCGGCACCCAGGGCAGCCCGTTCGTGATGACCTTCGAGCGTCTGGGCATCAAAACCGCCGCCGGCATCATCAATTTCGTGGTGATCACTGCCGCACTGTCGTCCTGCAACGGCGGCATCTTCAGTACCGGGCGCATGCTCTACAGCCTGGCGCAGAACGGCCAGGCCCCCGCCGGTTTTGCCACGACCTCCAGCAACGGCGTGCCGCGTCGGGCGCTGCTGCTGTCGATCGGTGCCTTGTTGCTGGGCGTGCTGCTCAACTACCTGGTGCCGGAGAAGGTCTTCGTCTGGGTCACCGCGATTGCCACCTTCGGCGCGATCTGGACCTGGGTGATGATCCTGCTGGCCCAGCTCAAGTTCCGCAAAGGCCTGAGCGCCAGCGAACGTGCCGGCCTGAAATACAAAATGTGGCTGTTCCCGGTCAGCTCGTACCTGGCGCTGGCGTTCCTGGTGCTGGTGGTGGGGCTGATGGCCTACTTCCCGGACACCCGCGTGGCACTCTATGTGGGACCTGCGTTCCTGGTGTTGCTGACGGTATTGTTCTACGTGTTCAAGCTGCAACCGACCAATGTGTCGCAAGGTGCGGTGCGTTCGGCTTCCTGAGTCGTAATGCATGAAATGCAAAAGCCCCGGTCGAGAGATCGGGGCTTTTGCATTCCAGGAGGGGGCTTTTGATTTTCAGCGTTCAGCTTCAGTGCAAGGAACCGCTGGTCCGAAAGAACGTCGGGCCTGTGATTTCTGACAGTAGACAGGTTCAAAGCTTTATGACGTGAAACGGAGGGGCACCATGAGGCTCTTATGGAAAGGATTTTCCAGTTACACAGTGATCGGGGTCGCCAACACGCTGATCCACTGGCAAATCTTCTTCCTGCTGAGTGTGGCGGCCGACGTCAGTCAGGCCCTGAGCAACCTGGCAGCCTTCTGCGTTGCCGCCTCTTTCTCCTTTTACATGAACGCGCTGTACACCTTCGATGCCAAGGCCTCGTTCGGCGGTTATCTTCTATTCTTGGGAGCCATGGGGGCCCTGAGCCTGGGCGTCGGCCATGCCGGTGACGTGTGGCGGTTTCATGGTCTGCTGACAGTGGCCCTGTTTTCAGCCTTGAGCCTGGTGCTGGGTTTTCTGTTTTCGAAATACGTGGTGTTTCGCGAGCGTGAGCAATGAAAATCTCGTTGATCGTCCCGGTATTCAATGAGGAACAGGCGATCGACCTGTTTTATCAAGCTGTGCGGCGTGAGTTGCAACTTGAACAGGTCGAGTTCGAGATCGTGTTCATCAATGATGGCAGTTCCGACCGCACGGCTGAGCAGATCAAGGCGCTGGCGCTGACCGATGAACAGGTATTGCTGATCAACTTCTCGCGTAATTTCGGCAAGGAGCCAGCGCTGTTCGCCGGCCTGGAATATGCCAGCGGCGATGCGGTGATCCCGATGGATGTCGACCTGCAGGATCCGATCAGCGTCATCCCGCGGTTGATTGAACAATGGCAGAAGGGCGCCGATGTGGTGCTCGCCAAACGCCGCGATCGCACCGCCGACGGCGTCCTGAAACGCCTCAGCGCGGCGCTGTTCTACCAGGTGCTCAACCGTATCGCTTATACCCGGATCGAAGAAAACGTCGGTGATTTCCGACTCATGGACCGCAAGGTGGTCGATGTGATTCGCGCACTGCCGGAACATCAGTTGTTCATGAAGGGCGTGCTGTCGTGGGCCGGGTTCACCACGGTGGTCGTGGAGTACGAGCGCGCCGGGCGAGTGGCGGGGAGCAGCAAGTTCAATGGCTGGAAACTGTGGAACCTGGCGCTGGAAGGCGTGACCTCCTTCAGCACGGTGCCCTTGCGTTTGTGGACCTACATCGGTGGCGGCATTTCGATCTTCGCGGTGCTGTACGCGGTCTACATGGTGCTGGACAAGATTTTCTTCGGCAACAGCGTCCCCGGTTACCCGTCGTTGATGACCGCGATCCTGTTTCTCGGCGGCGTACAGCTGATCGGCATCGGCATCCTCGGCGAGTACGTGGGCCGCATCTACATCGAGGCCAAGCATCGGCCGCGCTATGTGGTCAAGGACATCGTCGGTGGCAAAGACCGGCTCGGGCTTTAGCATGGGCCGGTTCAAGCGACTGGTCAGCGAAGAACTTGGAGGCCGTCAGGTCTGGCTGTTTTTTCTGTTCGCAATCCTGGTGTACGTCCTGCCGCTGATCCTCGCCGACTATCCGTATATCGACGATAACTGGCGTTCGCTCTCGGCGGGCATGGCCTGGTTGGAGCAGGGGCGATTGTTTACCGAGCTGTTTTACAACCTGCTGACGTTCAGCGGCAGCGCGCCGAACCTGTTTCCGTTGCCGCTGTTGATTGCCACGCTGGCCATGGGCGCGGCGCTGACCCGCCTGACCTTTCATTACTACCCGCAGCCGACGCTTGCCTGCTGCCTGGTGGTGTTGCCGCTCTGGTACAACCCCTTCTTCCTGCAAAACCTGTCCTATCAATACGACGGCCCCGCCATGACCTTGAGCCTGGTGGCGGTGATCTACGCGATCACCTTTCGACACCCCTCGCGCATTGTGCAGTGGCTGGTGCCGTCCTTCCTGGTTGCGCTGGCGCTGGGGCTGTACCAGGTGAGCTTCAATGTGTTTGTAGGGTTGTGTTGCCTCGAGGCACTCAAAGGCGCCAATGACAGACTGGCCTGGCCGCAGTGGTGCGGTCTGCTTGGCTGGAAAATAGCTCAGGCGATCCTTGGCTGCCTGATTTACGGCGTCAGTGCTTATCCGTTCACCCAACACAATCGCACGTCGCTGCTGAATTGGTCGGCGGAGCCGCTGCTGCAACTGCACATCAACATCGGCCGGGTGCTGGAAAAAGTCATGCTGCTGTTTCACGGCGGATTGACCTGGGTGTCCGCCGGGTTGTTGCTGTGTGCCGTGGCCGGCGCGATTCGGCTGGGGCTCAAGGTCGCGACGCGTCAGGACAGCCCGGGGAAGAACCTGCTGGTCGGCCTGGTCTGTGTGCTGACGGTGCCGGTGGTGATGCTGCTGGTGTCGGGGATGGCGCTGTTTTTTCGCGATTTCAACGAAGGGGCGAGGACGCTGATGGGCTTCGCGGTCCTGTTGCTGTTGTTGTTCTATTTGGGCCACCTGGGGTTGGTACACATCCATGAGCGGATGCCGCTGCTGCTGGTGATTCCCCTGTTGGCGATGCTGTCGTTGTCGTATGCCTATGGCCGGGTGCTGACGGTGCAGAAAGTCTTCGCTGCCAGCGCGGCATCCAGCTTGGCGTACGATATTGCATCCCGTCGAGAACTGCGCGAGGCCAAGCGCATCTACCTGTCGGTGACCTATTCCGCTCACTGGCTGGTGGGGGCTGCGGGCTCGTTCAAGCAGATGCCGGTGTTGCACTACCTGCTGAACATCGACTTTTTGGTGTTGGCCGAAAGCCTGCCGAAACTGGGCATCACCAACGTGGTGTCCGAGCGGGATCGACGCAACGCAACCCGGGTGGGGTATCAGGGTTACACACCGTTGCTGGAGAACCAGTACTACCGGATTTATCTGCTGGGCGACTACGGGTTTATCGTCATGAAAGAGCCCGTCCCGATCAAGGTGCTGCACTGGTGAAGCACAAGGGTCAGTGGCTCGCAACTCGATCGCCCGATCAGCGTTGACCTGAAACGCTTGCCTACCTGTCATTTGTGACAGTAGACCGGCATTCGCGCCGGTTTTACCCTTAGTTCCTGCAAGCCAGACCGGGAAGCGGCATGAAGGACTTATGGAAAGGATTCTCCAGCTACACCCTTGTACTGCTTCGTGAGCGCGAAGCATGAAGGTTTCGTTGATCGTTCCAGTCTTCAATGAAGAGAAGGCCATCGGGGTGTTCTATCAGGCCGTGCGCCAGGACCCGGACTTGCGCGGGTATCAGGTTGAAATCGTGTTCATCGACGATGGCAGCACGGATGGAACATCCGACTTGGTCCGTGCGATCGCCTTGGCCGACAGCGACGTGATATTGATCAATTTCTCGCGCAACTTTGGCAAGGAGCCGGCGTTGTTCGCGGGTCTGGAATACGCCAGTGGCGATGTGATTATCCCCATGGATGTGGATCTTCAAGATCCGATCGACGTTATTCCCCGACTCATCGCAGAATGGAAAAACGGCGCTGAAGTGGTGTTGGCCAAACGCCGCAGTCGTGATTGCGACAGTTATATCAAACGCCATGGCGCGGCGATGTTCTATCACTTGCTCAAACGGATTTCTTTCACGCCCATCGAAGAAAACGTCGGTGACTTTCGATTGATGGACCACAAGGTGGTAGATGTCATCAAGACACTACCCGAACAGCAGCTATTCATGAAAGGTGTGTTGGCTTGGGCCGGTTTTCGCACGGTGGTCATTGAGTACGACCGAGTATCGCGAGCGCAGGGCAAGAGCAAGTTCAACGGCTGGAAGCTGTGGAACCTGGCGCTGGAAGGCATTACCTCGTTCAGTACGGTGCCGTTGCGGTTATGGAGTTACGTTGGAAGCGCCATTTCGCTGCTGGCGCTGGCCTGTGCGGCTTATATGCTGCTGGACAAATTTCTGTATGGGAACGAAGTGCCCGGTTTTCCCTCGCTGATCACGGCGATACTGTTTCTGGGAGGGGTGCAACTGATCGGGATCGGCGTCATGGGGGAATACATCGGAAGGATTTACATGGAAACCAAGCACCGGCCCAGGTATGTGGTCAGAAGTGTCGTGAAGGGTGATGCCCCAAGGAGTGAACCCACTCAGCTGAAAAGGATTATCTAGCCTGGGAGCGACTTTTCCCGGCCGGTGCCGCCACAGTGATTTCGGTCGTTCGCAAAATGTCTGTCCACCGAAGATCCCCGTAGGAGCTGGCTTGCCAGCGAAGAGGCCCTCAAGATTTGCGCCGTTCTTGAGGATGTCTTCGCTGCGGTGCGGCGATCCGACAAGCCAGCTCCTACAGGGGGGAGCGTGTTTCAGGCAGCCGGTTTTGTTTGGTATATGGGTAACTCGACCCTGAACGTGGTCCCTGCGCCAACCTCACTGCGCACCGAAATCTCCCCCCGGTGCTTCTTCACGATGCCATACGACAGCGACAAGCCCAGCCCCGTCCCCTGGCCCACCGGCTTGGTGGTGAAGAACGGGTCGAAGATTTTCTGCAGGCTCTGCGGCGCGATGCCGGAGCCGGTGTCTTGCACCTCGATCCACACCTTTTCAGCTTCATGCCCGGTGCGCAGGGTGAGGGTGCCGCGTTCCGGGCCGATGGCCTGAGAGGCGTTGACGATCAGGTTCATGATCACCTGGTTGATCTGCGAAGGCAGGCACTCGATGTCAGGCAGCTCCTGATACTCCTTGATCACATCGGCCTTGTACTTGAGTTCATTGGCGACGATGTTCAGCGTCGACTCGATGCCCTGTTGCAGGTTGACCCACTGCCATTCCTGATTGGCGTCCACGCGGGAGAAATCCTTGAGGTCCTTGACGATCTGACTGACCCGGTTGATCCCGTCCTTGGACTCCTTGATCAATAGCGGAATGTCATCGCGCAGGAACTCCAGTTCGACCTGTTCGCGCAGCTGTTGCAAGCGCTCGATAAGCTCGCTGGAGCCGATGGCCTCTTCGGCATCCCGATAGGCGTCGAGCATTTCCTGCAACTGCTTGAAGTAGCCATCGAGGGTGCCAAGGTTGGAAGAAATGAAGCCGATGGGATTGTTGATTTCATGGGCGACGCCCGCCGCGAGTTGCCCCAGCGAGGCGAGTTTTTCCGATTGCACCAGTTGCGATTCAAGCTGTTTGCGTTCATCGATTTCCCGCTGCAGCTCAACGCTGGTTTCCGTGAGCTGCCGGGTTCGGCGTTTGACCATCCGCCCCAAGTGGTCGACCTGCATGCTGGCCCGTTCGGTCATGTCCCATTTGGTCAGCAGGGTGTTGGCCATCTGCTGCACTTCAATATTGTCGAACGGTTTTTTCAGAATCAGCAAGCGGTCGTGGGCGTGCAAGCGATCGAGCAACTCATCCCAGGAATAGTCGGAATAGGCGGTGCAGACCACCACCTGCAGGCGCGGGTCCTGCTGCCACAGGTATTCAATGGTCTGCGCACCATCCCAGCCCTCGGGCATGCGCATGTCGACAAAGGCCAGGGCGTAAGGACGGTTCTCCTGCAGCGCCCATTTGAGCTTTCCGAGCCCCTCCTGCCCGCCGTACGCCGAGTCCAGCTCGAACAGGGCGCCGGCGGTTTTGACTTCACTGCCGAACAGCGCCGCTTCCATTTCGTCCAGTTCGACGGTCGGCGCCGGTGTTGGCATGAGTATCTTGCGAAAATCCACATGAATGGACGGTGTATCGTCGATCAGCAGAATACGCCGGTTCGAACGCTCGCTCATGCATACTCCGGAACGATTTTAAGCGGGATCTGCAAGGTGAACAGCGCGCCTTTGCCCGGGCCGTCACTATGGGCGGTGAGGTGGCCGTTCATCTCGATGGCAGCCAGGGCACAGCTGTGCAGGCCGAAACCATGGCCTTCCTTGCGGGTGGTGAAACCGTGGGCAAAGATGCGCGTCATGTTCTCCTCGGCGATGCCTTCGCCGTCATCCTTGACGCTGACTTGCAGGATCGAATCCTCGACTATTTTTACCCCAAGGGTCATTTGCCGCGGGCGATTGCCCAGATCGGACATGGCGTACTTGGCATTGCTGATCAGGTTGATCAGGATCAGCAGCAGCCGGTGCTTGTCGCCCATGACCTGCGGCACCTCGCTGTACTCCTTGATCACCTTGACGTGATGCCGGGTCAAGGCGCCTGCATTCATGCGCAGGGCGTCTTCGAGCAATTCGCTGATGTGTAGCGGTTCCATCAGGTTGTTGGCGCCGGCATAGGATTGCTGGGTGGCGACGATGTCCTTGATGTGATCGACACTTTTGCTCAGCTGCGCCAGTTCCTCGGTCATGCCTTGTTGTTCCAGGGCAATCGCGTCCACCAGTTGATTGAGATAGCCGGGCAGCAATTTACCTTTCTCGTCCTGGGTGAGAAAGGTACCGAGGTCGCCTGGATGCCCGTTGATCAGCTGCATGGCCTTGCCCAGGCCCTGGGCCTTGCTGGCGCGCAGTTTGCGCAAGACCAGGTCGGCGGAAATGTTCACGCTGTTGAGTACGTTGCCGACGTTGTGCAACACGTTGGTGGCTATTTCGGCCATGCCGGCCTGGCGCGCAGTGTCGAGCAGTTCGCTTTGGGTGTCCTTGAGCTCGCGGGTGCGTTCTTCCACCCGCAGTTCAAGATCGTCGTTGGCCGATTGCAGGGCTTTGTTGACGCGCTGGATCACCGTGAAACTGCGCATCAGCTGAATCGCCAGGTACACCAGCAACAGCACCAGCAGGACTGAAAACACCAGCATGTAGAAGTGATAGCGCTGGTCGACCGAATCGGCCCGCAACTGATCCGTGTTCAGCAGGCTGGTGATGTCGTCCAGGCGTTCGGCCACGGGGATGGCTTCAATGTCTTGTAGCAATCGATTGACCACCGGTTGCTCGCGCAGGATCAGTGAAATGTGGCTGCTCAAAATATCGATCGGACTGTGGAACTGCTCAGGCAGACGCTCTTTGTTGACCGCCAGTTTGCTCAGCCCGAGCAGGATGTCGGCCGCCTTGTCGTTGGAGGTGAGCTGGGCGAACTCCAGGCTGCTGAGCAGCAAGTCGTAGGTGTCGGTAGCGATGTTCTGCAGTTGCAGTTTGTCGCCGTCCCCCAACTGCGCCAGCTGTTGCTGAATGTCGTCCTCGGCAGTGGGCAGGAACGCCAGCGAGTTGCGCAGCACCGCATTGTGCGACTTGAACTGCTCCACCAGCCGGGTCTTTTCCTGGAGGGTTTTCTGGTAAGCGTCATGGCTGGCGCGCCAGGTCGGCGAGTCGTTGCGGCCGTGGCTGGACGCCATCGTATCGAACCGTTGCCACAGGTCTGTCATCTCGGTCAGCGGTGCGACCAGCGGGTCGTAGTTGTGGCTGATGGCGATCCTGGCCTTGAGAATCTCGGTTTCCCACTGGGCATTCAACTGTTTGATCCGCCCGATCAGGTCCCGGGACTCGGCGTAGGTCGTGGTCTGGTTCGAGTTGGATTTGAGGTACAGGAACATCAGCGTAGAGGCCAGCATCAGGGCGACGATGCCCAACAGCGCCAGGTTGCGGCGGCGAGAGATCCTCATAAGGGTTTGCCTTCCCATTCACCGGTCAGGGTCTTGAGGAATTTGATGATCAGGTTTTTGTCCTCGGCGGAAGGAACGCGCCCGAGCTGGAACTTGAACATCACGTCTACCGCGTCTTCGAGGGTGCTGGCCGAGCCATCGTGAAAGTACGGCGCGGTCACGGCGACGTTGCGCAGGCTGGGTACCTTGAACACATTGCGATCCTCTTCGTCCCGGGTCACCAGATAACGGCCCAGGTCGGATTCCACAGGCTGGCCCCGAACCTGAAAGTAATCGCCCATCACCCCGAACTTCTGGAACATGTTGCCGCCGATGTTCACCCCTTGATGACAGGCGATGCAGCCGTATTCCTTGAAGCGCTGGTAACCGTATTTCTCCTCCCGGGTAAGCATGTCGGTATCACCCAGCAGGTATTGGTCCAAGCGTGAGTTTTTGCTGAGCAGCGTGCGTTCGTAGGTGGCCAGGGCGTTTTGCACATTGCTCATGGTCACGCCGTCCGGGTAGGCGTTGGCAAATGAGGCCTGATAAGCCGAATCGGCGGACAGCGTCTGCACGACGTGCTCCCAGTTGCTGCCCATTTCGCTGGGGCTCTGCACCACTTCGTGGATCTGGGCTTCAAGGGTGTCGGCCCGACCGTTCCAGAATTGCCGAAAATTCAGGCTGGCGTTGAACACGCTGGGGGTGTTGAGCGCCACCGGAAGACCGGCGAAACCGATGGAAAATGCCTGGTTGTCGGCACCGCCGTTTTCCAGCTGGTGGCAGCTTGAACAGGATAACGAGCCGTTGACCGACAGGCGTGGTTCGTTGAACAACTGGCGACCGAGTTCGACCCGCAGTGGATCCTGCCTGGGCACTGCCGGCAATGGTTTGAGCGGTTCATCCAAAGGGGCGGCGCCGGCGCTCAGACAGAGCCCGAACAACGGCACCAGAAGCAGGTGGTGAAAGAAGGGCGACATCTGATGATTCCTTGGCCTGAGGCCTGAGTGTCTTTGCGCATCGTTCACGTGGCGACGGAGGAAGAGGGCTGCACCGATCGCAGGTACCGGACGAATGCCTCCGGCTCCACGGCTTTGCTGAAGTAGTAGCCCTGGCCTTCCTCGCATTGATGGGCCTTGAGGAAATCCAGCTGTTGAAGGGTTTCCACCCCTTCGGCAATGATGGTCAGCTTGAGGCTGCGGCCCAGGCTGATGATGGCGCTGACCAGCGCGGCGTCATTGCTGTCGCTGCCCAAGCTGCGAATGAACGACTGGTCGATTTTCAGCACGTCGACGGGAAAGCGTCGCAAGTAACTCAGGCTGGAATAACCGGTACCGAAGTCATCGATGGCCAGTCGCACCCCCAATGCCTTGATCCGGTTCAGGGCGGTGACGGTGGCATCGATGTTTTGCATCAACACACCTTCGGTGATTTCCAGTTCGAGCAAGGCCGGCTCCAGACCGGTGTCTTTGAGTACCTGTTCGATGCCGTCGACAAAGTCCCGTTGGCGAAAATCGATGGCCGATACATTGACCGACATGCAGATCTTCGGCAGCCCGGCCGCCTGCCACAAGCAGGCTTGTCGACAGGCCTGGGCCAGCACCCATTTGCTTAACGGGACGATCAGGCCGCTGTCTTCGGCCACGCCGATAAAATCTGTCGGGTAGACGCAGCCATGCCCCGGTTTATGCCAGCGGATCAAGGCCTCGGCACCGACTACCTGACCGCTGGCCAGGTCCAGTTTGGGTTGGTAATGCAGGACAAATTCGTTGCGCTCCAGCGCCAGGCGAATGCCGGTCTCGATGCTTTGCTGATCCCGGGCGCGCTGGTTCATTTCGTCGATGAAAAAGCTGAAATCGTTCGGGCCGCTTTCCTTGACGTTGCGCATCGCGGTTTCGGCTTTCTTGATCAGCGAGATGGCATCGAAGCCGTCGTCGGGATAAACGCTGATGCCCAGGCTGGCGGTGACGCTCAGGTCGTGGCCGGCGATGTGCTGGGGCGCACGGATAGCCTTGAGGAGTTTTTCGGCGATGCCCGTGGTCTGCTGGGGGTGGCGGATGTCGGCGAGGATCACCACGAATTCGTCCGAACCGTAGCGAAACACCGAGTCGGACTCACGCACCGAGGCCACCAGATTGCGCCCGACCTGCTTGAGCATCTGGTCACCGGCCGGATGGCCCAGTGCGTTGTTGATGCGTTTGAAGCGGTCGAGCCCCAGAAACATCACCGCCAGCTGCTTGTCATGGCGCCGGGACAGCGCCAGTGACTGGTTCAAGCGGTCACCGAGCAACGTACTGTTGGGCAGCTCGGTCAGGACGTCGTACTGCAACAGATGCGAGACCTTGAGCAGTTCGAGGACCCGGGCCTCGATGGTCTGCTCCAGGCTCAGGACTTTCATGGCCGCGTCCTGAGCCATCTGCCACTTCCAGGTCAGGGCACTGGCCATCTGCCGGATTTCCAGGCTGTCGAAAGGTTTTTTCAGCACCAGTAGCTGGTCGCCGAATTCCAGCCGCTCCGCCATGTCTTCCCAGCTGTAATCGGAATAGGCGGTGCACAAGGCAATTTGCAGGTGCGGGTCGGCCTTCCACAGCTGTTCGATGGTCTCCAGGCCATCCCAGCCCGGTGGCATGCGCATGTCGATGAAGGCCATGGCATAAGGTCGACCTTCGGCCAGTGCGCACTGGACCCGTTCGAGGGCTTGCGAACCCTGGTAGGCCGAGTCGAGCTGAAACGACAGTCGATCTTGCTGCACGGTGCCGAACAGGGCTTCTTCGGTGCCGGCCAGGGTTTGTTCATTTTCGCTTTGCGTGCCCAGGATCTTGCGAAAATCCTCATGGATCGAGGGCGTATCGTCGATGATCAGAATGCGCCGGTTGGTTCGCACGAAAGGGGTTTTCATCCTTTGTCCCCGGTGGCGCGTCGCGGGTTGTCGTGCATCGGCCCCAGGTCGTGGCTCGCGGGCGCGATACTGCCGGCCTTCAGCAGCTCGGCGGCCTGCTGGCTGCTGACGGCTTCGCTGAAGTAATCGCCCTGGGCGTTCATCGGCGAGCCGGTGGCCATCAGCGAGTTGCGCTGCTCCTGGGTTTCGACGCCCTCGGCAATGATGCCGATCCCTACCTCCCGGGCGAAGTTGATGATGGCGCGCAAGGTGTTCGCGCTGGCCGGGTCGCGGGCCGCGGTGTCGATGAAGGCCTGGGCGAGTTTCAGGTGATTGACCTGGTAGGTCTTGAGGTAGTCGAAGGAGGAATATTCGGTGCCGAAGTCGTCGATGGCGATCTTCACCCCCAGCTCACGCAGGCGTGGCAACACATCGTTGTGGGTCCATTTGGTCTGGGCCAGCGTCGCTTCGGTGACATCGAAGCGCAAGTCCCAGGGGCACAGTTCCCAGCGCGCGGTGGTGCGCAGCACGTCGTAGATCAGTTCGGGACCACTCTTGAGCTGGGCCAGGGACAGCTTGATTGCGATCACCGGAGGTGCCATGCCGTCGTCGCGCCACTGGCGCATTTGCCGGCACGCACGATCCAGCACCCAGTGACCGAGGGCGACGATGGTGCCGGTCTTTTCCGCTGCGGGCAGAAATGCCGACGCTTCCAGCAGCCCACGTTTCGGGTGGTTCCAGCGGACCTGTGCTTCCATGCCGAGGATCTTGCCGCTGCTCAGGTCCACTTCCGGCCAGTAATGCAGTTCCAGTTCCTCGTGTTCGATGGCTGCTCTCAAGTCGCTGGCGATGGCCATGCGCTCGACCACCTCCTGATTGATCTCCTCGGAATGGAAGTGGTACTGGTTGCGCCCCTTTTCCTTGGAGCGATACAGCGCCATGTCGGCCTGGGTCAGCAGGCCGTCGGCGCTGGTGCTGGCCGGGCTGTAGCTGCTGATGCCGATGCTGACCGAGACCCGCACATCGTTGCCGGCCAGGGAGTAGGGCAACACCAGCGCATCCCGGACCTTGGCGGCCAGCCCTGCGGATTGGGTCGGGTCACTGACCTCCAGTTGCAAGATCGCGAACTCGTCACCACCCAGGCGTGCGACCACATCGTTTTCCCGCACACAGGCCTTGATCCGGCGGGCAACCTCTTGCAGCAGCAGGTCGCCCATCGGGTGACCCAGGGAGTCGTTGATGCGTTTGAAGTGATCCAGGTCCAGGTAAAACATGGCGAAGGTGGCGGCGCCCCGTCGCGCGGCAGCGAACGCCTGGTGCAGCCGCTCGATCAGCGTCGCGCGGTTGGCCAGCCCGGTCAGCCCGTCGGTGCGGGCCAGCAGGGCGATTTTCTCCTCGGCCAGTTTGCGCTCGGTGATGTCGATGATGATGCCTTCGACTTCCAGCAAGCGGCCCTCATTGTCGCGCACCGGGATGTAGCGGTTTTCCACCCAGCGCCAGGCGCCTTTGCCGGTGCGCATCCTGAACTCGATGGAGGCGCCCGCCGCATGGCGGTCGAGCACCCGGGCCATGGCAGTGTCGACTTTCGATTGATCGTCGGGATGGATCAGCTCCTGGGCCCAGTTGGCCGACGCCACAAGCGCCGCGGCAATGTGCCCGTATTTGGTGATGTTGTGGGAGATGTACATCAACGGAAACGATGGCTCGCCCCGCAACCGATACAGGATGGTCGGGCTGTTCTGCACGATGATATTGGCATCGGACAGCTCCCGGGTGCGTTCCTCGACGGCCTGCTCCAGCAGTGACATTTTCAACGCCGCGTCTTCGGTCATCTGCCATTTGGCGGTCAACGCGCTCGCCATCTGGCGGATTTCGATGGCATCGAAGGGTTTTTTCAGAATCAGCAAGCGATCGCCCAACTCCAGGCGCTCGTCGATGTCTTCCCAGGAATAGTCGGAATAGGCGGTGCAAAGCGCCACCTGCAGCTTGGGATCGACCTGCCACAGCCGTTCGATGGTCTCCAGCCCGTCCCAGCCCGGTGGCATGCGCATGTCGATGAAGGCCATGGCGTAGGGCAGGTCGTTGGCCAGCGCGGTCTCGACCTTGTCCAGTGCCTGGAGGCCCTGAAACGCCGAATCGAGCAGGAAACTTTGCAGTGAAATCGCCGCGGAGGTGCCGAACAGGGCATTTTCGGCGCTGATCAGACGGTCGTCGTCGAACGAGGCCGGACTGAGAATCTTCGCGAAGTCGGCATGAATCGAAGCAGTATCGTCGACGATCAGAATTCGCCGGTTGGTCCGCGCCAGCAATGAATTCATCGACATGCGCCGGGACCGGCAGCTTTAGGGTGGGGTGTGTCCATAGCGGGGCATCCTTTCCCTGATCACCTGGCCGAACGTACAGATATGGATCCGAGTCAGCTGAGCATAGACCTCTGTCCGGCACTTCGCGCTACTGAATCAACCGAATCATTTCCGGATCAGCTGCAAAATCATCTAGCCTGAAGCTCAGGCTCCGACAATAGGGAATGTTTGTTCGGGTCCTGACTGCAATACAGCCGTTTCACTCGAGGTGACGCCATGGAAGAGCAACTCCCCACGACATTGACCGATAAACCCAAAGTGCTGCTGGTCGATGATGAGGAGTCGATCCTCAACAGCCTGCGTCGTCTGTTGCGCGGCCAGGCCTATGACGTGCTGCTGGCCACCAGCGGTGCCCAGGCCTTGGACATCATGGCGCAACAGTCCATCGACCTGGTGATGACCGATGCGCGCATGCCCAATATGGACGGCGCCACGCTGCTGGCCCATATCCATCAGCGCTACCCCGACACCACCCGGATCATGCTGACCGGTTACGCCGATCCGTCGGTCATTATCAAAGCCATCAATGAAGGGCAGATTCATCGTTACATCAGCAAACCCTGGCACGATGAGGAGATGCTGCTGACGTTGCGACAATCCCTGGCCTACCAGCACTCCGAGCGTGAACGCTTGCGTCTGGTGCAGGAGACGCGGGATCAGAACGAGCAATTGAAGCTGCTCAATGCCACCCTGGAGAAACACGTCGCCTCCCGTACCGCCGAGCTGCAGCAGACCGCCGACATGCTCGACCTGGCCTACGAAGAACTCAAGCACAGCTACGTCACCAGCACCGAGGTGTTCTCGCTGCTGGCCAACCTGCGGTTGTCGCCGGCCAAACAGACCAACCGCCAGATCATCGAGCTGGTACGGGTCTACTGCCAACGGCATGACCTGGACGAAGGCACCCGTCGCGACCTGACCATGGCCGCTGCGCTCTACAACATTGGCAAGCTGAGCTGGACCGACAGCATGATGACCGCGCCGGCGGACCTGCTGCATCACAACGATCGGGAACGCTACCGCGGCTATCCGAAACAGAGCGAGTCGCTGTTGATGACGCTCGAGCCGATGAAGGATGCGGCGCGGCTGATTCTTCACCATCAGGAGCGCTGGGATGGCAATGGCTTTCCCGACCGGCTCAAGGGCGAGGCGATTCCGTTCGGTTCACGGCTGCTGAAACTGGCGGTGGATTTCATCGAGCTGCAGCGTGGGCTGATCCTTGAGCGGCAGATGAACAGCGATGAAGCACTGATCTATATCCGCAACTATGCCGGGCGGCTCTATGATCCCGGGATGGTGGAGGATTTCATTCAGGTGTGTGCTGCGTACCTGAGCGATGTCTCTTTGGCCGATCCTTTAGTCAAGGTGTTGACCACACGGGACGTGGCGGCGGGCATGATCCTGGCGCGCAACCTCAATGCCGACAACGGCATGTTGCTGCTCAATGCCGGCAAGGTGTTGAACGGGGCACTGGTGGAAAAGCTGATCGCTTTCGAAGCGATGGAGGGGGCGAAGTACGCCATTTTTGTGAAGATACCTGAGGATCTGAACGGCGCGATTCTCAAGGCGGACAAGGTTGCCCCAGCCCTGCATTGATCCCTGTAGGAGCTGGCTTGCCAGCGAAGGCGTCCGCAAGCCAACGCAAACCTCAAGGCCAGCGCAAGCCTCAAGGCTAATGCAATCCTCAAGGGCCTCTTCGCTGGCAAGCCAGCTCCTACAGGGGGCTGCGTTGTTCATGGGTTGCCCGGCACCCACCCTCATGTGATCCTTGCGCCTTTGCATTCAAGGCCATTATTGATCCATGACACCTGCATCCGCCGCTTCGCCCGACATCATCCGCATCGCCGCCGCCCTGTTGATCGGCCCCGACGGCCGCACCCTGCTGGTCCGCAAGCGCGGCACCGAAGCCTTCATGCAGCCGGGCGGCAAGATCGAAGCCCATGAGCGACCGGTTCACGCCCTGGCCCGAGAACTGGATGAAGAGCTGGGCCTGGTCATCGATCCGGCGCACGCCACCTACCTGGGGCAATTTTCGGCACCGGCCGCCAACGAGCCGGGTTTTGTCGTCCAGGCCGAACTCTTCAAGCTGACTATCGATTCAGACGTATCCCCGGCGGCGGAGATCGAAGAGGTGTGCTGGATCGACCCGGCCACCGACGGCGATCTCATCCTGGCGCCATTGACACGGGACCTGATCCTGCCGTTTTATCGAGCCTCGCTGACAGCGATCGCCTGAACATTCATGCCAAGGACCCGCCATGATCCCGCTTCAAGACTTGCTGATTTTCGCCGCCGCCGCGTTGCTGATGGTGCTGACACCGGGGCCGAACATGATCTACCTGATCTCCCGATCGATCTGCCAGGGGCGCAAGGCCGGAGTGACTTCGTTGCTCGGCGTGGTCGCGGGATTCTTCGTGCACCTGTTCGCGGCGGCTGCCGGTTTGACCGCGGTGTTCCTCGCGGTGCCGATGGCCTATGAAGTGCTGAAGTGGGCCGGCGCGCTGTACCTGATGTGGCTGGCCTGGCAGGCGGTCAAGCCGGGCGCGCGTTCACCCTTCGAGGCGCAGCAATTGCCGCCGGACTCGTCGCGCAGACTGGTCACCATGGGCTTTCTGACCAGCGCCCTGAATCCGAAGATCGCGGTGTTTTACCTGTCGGTGTTTCCGCAGTTCATCACGCCTGAACACGGCTCGATATTCAGTCAGAGCATCATCCTCGGCCTGACCCAGATCAGCGTCAGTTTCTGCGTCAATCTGTTGATTGCCATTTTTGCGGCGGGCATCGCGTCCTGGTTCGTCAACAACCCGACCTGGTTGGCGGTGCAGCGTTATCTCATGGGTTTTGTGTTGGCTGCGCTGGCCGTGCGGCTGATGCTCGAGCAACGCAGAGCGGCTTGACCATGTGGATTGAACGGCTGGATGCCAGTCATGCCCTGGACTATCGGGCACTGAACGATGCAGCGATCAACCTGTACAAGCGTTGCGGCTTCATCCAGTTCGGCCTCGAACCGTTGGCGGTGCGGGTGGGCGAGGAGTACTTCGACAAGCTCCATATGTGGCGCGAGATCTGAAGCCACGGCAATTTCCTTTGCTGATCACAAAAGCTGTGGCCACGGAAAATCCCTGTGGGAGCGGGCTTGCCCGCGATAGCGGTCTATCTGTCACCTACATGTTGGACCTACCGCCGCCATCGCGGGCAAGCCCGCTCCCACAGGGGATATGTCTCCTATCGGACGGCGCTGACGCCATCGAGGGTCGAGAACGAGGTGTCCTTGGCCGTCAGCAGGAAATCGCGCATGTAGGGCGCGTCCAGCATGTCGGCACGAATCCCCGCATACAAGGTCGCAAACAACCCCTTCTCACCGAGGCGCTTGGCCTTCACATAACCCCGTGAGCTGTATTCATGCAGCGCCCAATGCGGCATGCCGCACACCCCGCGGCCGCTGGCCACCAGTTGCATCATCATCACCGTCAGTTCCGAGGTGCGGACCTGGGCCGGTTCGATGTCGGCCGGTTCCAGGAAGCGGGTGAAGATGTCCAGTCGATCACGTTCTACCGGGTAGATGATCAGCGTTTCCGTCATCAAGTCTTCCGGAACGATATACGCCTTGCCCGCCAAACGATGCTGGTTGGCCACCGCGAGCATCGCTTCATAGGTGAACAGCGGCACATAGGTAATTCCGGCCAGTTCCAGCGGATCGGAGGTCACCACCAGGTCCAGATCGCCTCGGGCCAGGGCCGGCAGCGGGGCGAAGGAGAATCCCGAGGCCAAGTCGAGTTCGACTTCCGGCCAGGCATCGCGGAACTGGTCGATGGTCGGCATCAACCACTGGAAGCAACTGTGACACTCGATCGCCATGTGCAAACGCCCGGCGGTGCCACCGGCCAGTCGCGCGATGTCGCGCTCGGCGCCACGCAGCAGCGGCAGGGTGGCGTCGGCCAGTTGCAGCAGGCGCAAGCCGGCGCTGGTGAAACGCACCGGTTTGGTCTTGCGCACGAACAGCGGCATGCCCATGCGCTCCTCCAGCTCCTTGAACTGGTGGGACAGGGCCGACTGGGTCAGGTGCAGCCGGTCGGCGGCATCCACCAGGCTATCGGCTTCGCGCAAGGCGTGCAGGGTCTTCAGGTGACGGATTTCAAGCACCGGGGGCTCCATGAGGAAAACTTGTGATCAACACGAAAAGGTTGAGTTTGTCTCATGTTGGGTTGAGTGTCGACAATGGCGCCATGTTTTACAGCATCTTTTATGGAGAGAATTTTCATCATGGCTCTGGCACACACACTTGGTTTCCCACGCATCGGCGCCGACCGCGAACTGAAAAAAGCCCTCGAATCCTACTGGAAAGGCGATCTCGATCAGGATGCGCTGAAAAGTGTTGGCCGCCAACTGCGCGCCACCCACTGGCAGTTGCAGAAAGATGCCGGCATCGATTTGCTGCCGGTGGGCGACTTCGCCTGGTACGACCAGGTGCTGACCCACTCCCTGACCTTCGGCGTGATTCCCGAGCGTTTCGACAGCGTCAAGGATGAAGGCGGCCTGCCGACTCTTGATACCCTGTTCGCCATGGCCCGTGGCGCTACCGCAAGCTGCTGCGGTGGCGAACATGCCAAAGCGCAATCCGCCCAGGAACTGACCAAGTGGTTCGACACCAACTACCACTACCTGGTCCCGGAGTTCAGCGCTGACCAACAATTCAAGTTGAGCTGGGAACAGCTGTTCGATGAAGTCGACGAAGCCAAGGCCCTGGGCCACAACGTCAAACCGGTGATCATCGGCCCGCTGACTTACCTGTGGCTGGGCAAGGCTAAAGGCAACGACTTCGACAAACTCGACCTGCTGGAACGCCTGCTGCCGGTCTACGGTGAAATTCTCGGTCGCCTCGCCGCACAGGGCGTGGAGTGGGTGCAGATCGACGAACCGATCCTGACCCTCGACCTGCCACAGGACTGGAAAAACGCCTTCGAACGCGCTTATCACATCCTGCAGTACTCGCCACTGAAAAAGCTGGTTGCAACCTACTTCAGCGGCCTGCAAGACAACCTCGGCCTGGCGGTCGGCCTGCCGGTACAAGGCCTGCACATCGATGCGGTACGTGCCCCCGATCAACTGCTGCACGTGCTCGATCGCCTGCCGACCTACAAGATTCTCTCGGTGGGCCTGGTCAACGGGCGCAACGTCTGGCGTTGTGAGCTGGAGCCCGTGCTGGCCCAACTGCAATTTGCCCAGGAACGTTTCGGCGACAACCTGTGGATCAGCAGTTCCTGTTCGCTGCTGCACAGCCCGGTGGACCTGGAACGTGAAGACAAACTCGATCCGGAACTGAAAAGCTGGCTGGCCTTCGCCGTGCAGAAATGCGGTGAAATCGCCGTGCTGCGTGACGCCTTGAACGACCCGCAATCGCCCAAGGTGCAAACCGCCCTGGCCGAGAGTCGTGCGATACAGGCCAGCCGCGCCCAGTCGCCACGTATTCACAAAGCCGACGTGCAGTCGCGTATTGCAGCGATCAGCGCCGCGGACAGCCAACGTCAATCGCCGTTTGCCAAGCGCATCGAGCTGCAACGCGCTCGCCTGCAACTGCCGGCGTTCCCCACGACTACCATCGGCTCGTTCCCGCAGACCGGTTCGATCCGCCTGGCACGCCAGGCTTTCAAGCAAGGCAAGCTGTCGGCCAACGATTACACCGACGCCATGCACAGCGAAATCCGCCACGCCGTGCAAGTCCAGGAACGCCTGGGCCTGGACGTGCTGGTGCACGGTGAAGCCGAACGCAACGACATGGTCGAGTACTTCGCCGAGCAGCTGGAGGGTTATCTGTTCACCCGTTTCGGCTGGGTCCAGAGCTACGGCTCGCGCTGCGTCAAACCAGCGATCATCTACGGCGACCTGAGCCGCCCGAGTGCCATGACTGTTGACTGGATCACCTATGCACAGAGCCTGACCGACAAAGTCATGAAAGGCATGCTGACCGGTCCCGTAACCATGCTGATGTGGTCGTTCCCCCGCGAAGACGTCTCGCGCAAAATCCAGGCACAGCAACTGGCCCTGGCCCTGCGTGACGAAGTGGTGGACCTGGAAGCCGCCGGCATCAAGATCGTGCAGATCGACGAAGCGGCTTTCCGTGAAGGTCTGCCACTGCGCCGGGCGCAATGGCAGGAGTACCTGGACTGGGCGGTGGAAGCGTTCCGCTTGAGTGCCTGCGGTGTGCGCGACGAAACCCAGATCCACACCCACATGTGCTACAGCGAATTCAATGACGTGATCCAGTCCATCGCGGCCATGGACGCCGACGTGATCACCATCGAGACCTCGCGCTCGGACATGGAATTGCTGGAGGCCTTCAAAGCCTTCGACTACCCGAACGATATCGGCCCGGGGGTCTACGACATTCACTCGCCACGGGTGCCGGACACGGCCGAGATGGTCAAGTTGATGACGAAAGCGGTGAAGCGCATTCCGGCGCAGCGGCTATGGGTCAATCCGGATTGCGGTCTGAAAACCCGCGCATGGCCTGAGACCGAGGCCGCCTTGGTGAACATGGTGGCGGCGGCGCGACAGCTGCGAAGCCAGTTGGCGTAAAGCACCAGCAAGGAGTGGGTCACTCCAAGCGTGGCGGTTGAAGTGCGAAACCTGTGGGAGCGAATTCGCTCCCACAGAGAGTGCGCTTACTGCGTTACGCAAGCGGGCTCCTGGCACGCATCAGAGCTTGGCAAAATGCGGCAGCACGGCTGATTGTCTGCCGATGTCCGCGTAAGGCAGGTCGGCGTCGTCAGCATGGGTCTGAAAACGGTGTTCCCGCAGCTTCAAGTGGGCTTTTTCGAATTCGCCGAACACCGGTGCGGCCTTTGAATAATGGAAGTGGGCGTACCAGAGCAGTGCGGGTGGGGTCTGCGTCAGGTCCCAGACTTCGTATTCCTGCATATAGTCGGCGCGTTTTTTCGGTTTACTCAAGTTTTTGATCGGCGCGGACTTATGGATCTCCACCGCTTCTTGACCGATCAGGTCGTCGAGCATGCCATCGGTAGGCTTTTTACTGGCCAGTGATTGCGTGGTACGCATTTGCCGGCCCATCGTTTTGTGTTCGGCCGCCTTGTTGCGCAGTAGTTGAATGATGGGGTTGGCAGCATCCAACTCTTCGATGCGCAGAGCGCTGCGGGTCAGCACGTCCGCCTCGAATGTCATCATGTCTTCCAGGTCGACGGGAGGGCTGTCCGGCCTGGCATAGCCCTGAACCCTGGCTTGATGTGCCGGCAGGTCATCCAGGCGTTGCCTGGCATCGCTGACCAGGGTGGCGAGATCCGTGTGGGTCGGCGCCGGTAGCTCGTCGGAGGGGTTCAACAGGCGGAACTTGCCATTGCTGACTTGCTCCCAGACTTGCCTGGATCCACCCGGTCCGGTGATGACGTATTGTTGCGTTTGAGTCGCACTTAACCATTGCTCCCCGATAAGCAATCGATCGTCCTCGGAGGTGAAGATTTTTTTCGTGATCGTCCCGGTCGGTTTTTCGGGCTTGGCTTTGCCGATGCCTTTGCGGGCTCGTTCGGCCAACTTCTTGACACTGATCAGCAGCGGCTCAATGGCTTCCGGATGGAAATATTGAGGATAACTGGTGGACCAGCCTCGCAGGCCTTTATGGTATTGCGTGTAAACATCGAGGCAGGCCTGGAGTATCTGGTTGCGCTGCTCTCGGGTAACGCTGACTTCCGCCAGATTTTGATGATTGGTCAGGGTTTCGTACATCATCTTGCGCAAGCTCTTCGTCTGCTTTTGCAGGTCGAGCCAGGACCTGTTATCGGTAGTGCCAACACGCTTGGTGATTTCCAACAGATGTTCGGTTCTTATGAAATCCGCGACGTCATTCCTCATTGACTTGAATAATTCAATATCCTTTCGCAGGTTTGTGTAACTTGTTTCTACTTTCGTCGGGGGGGTGTGTTTTGTGGGGCGGGTGATCAGAGGGAACCATTGGTCCGCCTTGTCTATAAACTCCTCGATCTGATCCACTTCGTTGACGATTTTTACCCGTGCTTTACGCAAATCCTCCATGACGCTCAGATACCCATCGAGCCCTTCCGGCAAGTCTTCCAGTTTGCGAATCAGGTTATTAGCCTGATCCGTCAATGAATCAATTCGTTCATTGGTAAAATGTGCGCGCAGCTTGAATCGGTCAGCCGCTAACCAGGCGCACTCGCTTCGCGCGAGGGCCGCTTTGGTTTTCGTATTGCCCTCGGCCAGTTTGTGCAATTCATCCACTGCTTCGTATCGCGGGATGGCCAGTTCGATATCGCGGATGCACTCCGTTTCGGCAGCCTGTGCAAGTTTGGACAGTTCTGTTTGCTGAACTTCGCTGAGTGGCTCGAGTGCAGCATTGCTATCGGCGTTTTGTCGACGGGCAAGCTGATAAGCATTCTTTGTTTTGTGGAACTCCTTCATCGCCGCATCGGTTTGCCGGAGTTGGACATTATATCGACGGCCAAGATCATCCGCTGTTACCCGCAGCTGCCCCATGCGGCGTAACCTCCGCTGGGTCCACCAGTTCGGCAATCGATCACGAATAACCAATGGCCAGAGGGGGTCGAGCGTATCGGCCAGTTGCCCGAGCACTTGTCCGCCGCCGAGTCCGCCGCCTTCGAAGGTGGTTCCGTGGACGCCGTACCAGGTGTCCCAATGACCTGTTTCATCCTGGGCAATGGGCTGCTTGTAGGTTTTTCGGGAATTGCCGGACAAACGCCAGTTGTGTGAGTCCTTGCTCAGTTCCACCAGAAAGATGCGGCCCTGGCGGACGATGAAGTCTCCATCGACATGGCGGTAAATGCCACGGTATTTACCGTGAGTGGCCGGCTGCAAACCTGACAGAGAGATCGGTTTTTCATATTCGTAACCGGCGAAGCGTGCTACTACATGTCGGGCTTGTCGCTGTGAGCTGCCATGCATCGCGGCCACCTGCCTGGCCAAACGATGTAGCTGGCGAGCGCGTGTCAGGGAGCGAGCCAACCTGGTACCTACCGAGAATGCTGCTTCGCCAGGCAATAGGTCCATGGCTGCGTCGATCAGCGACAACAGCACTGACTCGATCTCCGCCAGGCCATCCCCCACCTCACCCCGTAAAAAGGCGGCCACCGCCAGATTCGCGCTGGTCCAGGCATCGTAGAGGGCGAAAGCGCTGCCAATGAAAGGCAACATTCCCATGGCCATTTTGATGTAGTTGAAGGCGCGCGGGCCTTTCAGTGCGTAGCGCTCCATATACAGTGCATCGTTGGAGCGGGACGTACCGCGATGGGCTTCGATCAGGCGTCCCATATGGGCATTGAGCAGGTGCGCGGCCAGCGAGGTCGTGGCTGGCCAGCGCTCGCCAACACCGATAAAGGCGTCGAAGTGTTTAAGCATGGCCTGATTGATGCGGCTTTCATGGGCTCGAACGCTGCCCTGCAACGCTCGGCTGGCTATGTAGCTGACCCATTTTTCATGCAGGCACAGATTGACCAGGCCCTTGCGCGCGGCTTCGAGGCTGTTGTAGTGGTGCAGGAATTGGCCATCGGGGCTGTCGGGCAGGTACAGCAGAGTGATCCCGCTGATCTGTTCTTCGATGAAGGTCACGCCCGACAAGGTGACGGGTCCTTTATTGGGCGTGTCCTCGCCACCCGGGCTCAAATAGGCTGGCAGCAATACGATGCGCTTGCCATCGACGCACCAGGCATCGGGAGTGTTGGCGGCAATGGCGATGTTCAGGATCTGCAATTCGTTTTGGTCGATCTGTCGTTGCAGGCGCGCGAACTCACCCTGCAATTTGAGCATCAGGCCCCACGGCTCGACCAGGCTTTCACGGCGATGCTCCCTGGCAAAGACAGACTCGGTAGCCGTTCCCATGAAGGTGTCGCGGATCAGCTGTTCGTAGACCTTGGGCAGATCCAGTTCCGGCAGGATACGTTTGAGATAAGCACGGGTGATGCCTGTCGTCAGGGTCTGGCGTTCGGACTCGTCCGTCGCGGTAACCTCTACCTGCATGAAGCCCAATCGCAGTGATAGCGGCTCCAGGTTCATCGACGGGGTGTTGTCGATGTTGAGCTGGGCCAACTCTTCAAGGGACATTTTACTGCGCGTGGTACTGGGGATGAGCACATTTACGTAGCCGGAGTGCCCGGCAGCGGGGTCGAGCTGCTTTTGCCATTTCACCGAGTCAGGCAAATCGAGCTTCACCTCGAAACTGCCCTTGATCGAGAAGTCTTTGCCCAGACGGGTGTTCAAGTGTTTGCGGGTGAAGTCGTCGCGCGGTTCCAGGGCCACGGTCATGATTTTGTGGCTGCGATGCATTGCAGCAATGTACGCCTCGATCAGGTTCTTGAGCTGGGTACGGTCAGCCACAGTCAGTTTACCGAGCCAGTCCGGCAGGTTGGAAGCGAGGGTGGCGCTGCGGTCCTGCTCCAGCAGATGGGCGGCGGCCAGGCTTCTGGCGGCATGTACCGGAACCTGCAAGGTCGCGAGGGTGCGTTTGCGCAAAATGTCCAGCTGTTCGGCACGTTGCGCAGCTTCGCCAGGGTCGGCGTGACGCTGGCGTATCGCGCCGGCCTGTTCTTCGAAGTCGCTGGTCAGTTGGTTCAAGCCATACAGGAGCGCGTCGCCAGTGATTTTTTTCAGCTGTACCGACAGCCCTTCGCTCCGATCGTGAACCTTGAATAGCTGGTGTTCCAGCTCGCGACGGTTGGCGAACCGTTGCAGGCCACCACCCGTGCCGAGCCAGTAGAGCAGCACGCTGTGCGGCGAGTCGGCGTCGGCGAGCGCATCCGCGTGGGTCATGATTAATGCGCCTTTGAGCTCCTGGACGGTGACCGTGGATGTGTCACCGTCCTGTTCAGTCATCGACAGGGTCAGGCTGGCCGCCACCGCGTCGGGGCCGGGGGCGTGGGGAGTATCCAGCAGGGATTTGAGCAGACCGCACTCATCGTCATTCAGTTGCTTGAGGGCCAGTTGCAGCGCAGCCTCGGCACCCAGTCCGGCTGCGTGGGCACTGTGCAGCGCGGTAAACTCTTGCTGGAAAATTACAATATCCAGGGTTCGCGAGCGGTTCAGCAAGCCAGAGGCAGCCTTGTCGGCGGCTTCTTCCGCGGTTTCCAGGGCCTTGAGCGAGTCCTTGAACGGTTGCAGACCCTCGCCCTCGCCAACTTCTTTTACCAGTGTTTCAAGCGCATTGCGCTGTGTGGTCAGCGCAGCCTGGCGCGAGGACAAGGGGATATCGGCATACAGGTTGCCGAACAGTGACGGTGCATCGGTCTCGGCGTCGCCATCGGCGGCTTCCAGCCTGGGTGGAGAAGCGAAAACAATGGCGTTGCTGCGCTGTTTATCCACCTGGTCGGCCTGGACCAGGGATTGCGCACCATGCTCCGCCAACCCGTGCTTGCCGCGGGTTGCGTAGCGTAATGCGGTGATCTGAGACTGCTGGTGAGCCGCAAACAACTCGCTTGCGCCGACAAACAACGGGTCGGTTTTGGCGGTGTACTCAACGCGCACGTTATCAGAGGGCAAACCGGTCGGTACCAGTCCCTGTTTAGACAGCCAGTCTTGCATGTCGCTGCGCTGACTGAACACCTGGATTGCGACGGGCCGGCTGGGCAGATACAGCAATTGGCTGGCGCTGGCCGCGTCTCCCAGGGTAATGACCCACGCGCCTGTGAGTTTGACCCTGGCCTGGTTGCTCAACACCAGCGCCAGTTGCTCGGTGTTGATGGGCTGGTCGTTCAGGGCCAGTGCCCCATTGGGTGGATCGATGATCAGCTGCAAGGGTTTGAGCTGATCTGCCGTGAGGGTTTTCTGGGCCAATGCCAGCTGGGCCGCAGCCTCGAAATGATTGCGGTAAAGCTGTTTCACTCGCTCTTGGCGCGATACCGCAGTGCCGGGGGCCCGCGAGTCCCAAAAGGTTAGCCAGCGCTCGCCGTGCGCCTGTTCCGGGTTGAGTGTCTTGAGTCGTTGGAGCATTTGCAGCGGTGTCAGAGTGGACAGCGGATGGGCCTGGCTCAGGCCCGTCACTCGACATTGTTGGTCAAGCGTTGTCTCCAGCGTTGGATGTTGCAGGACGAAGGCGCAGGCATCGGTGAAGCTGACAAAACGTTCCGGATGCTCATCCTTGGCGGCGAAGAGCAAGCCGGCTTGTTCCCCGTCCAGATCCAGTTCCTTTTTCAGGAGTTGATTGAGTGTGTCGCGCACGCCCGGACTGGCTTTAGCCAGTTGGCGCAGGCCCTGGATGCTTTCGCTCCAGCGTGCCGATGCCGTCAGAAACAGGCTTGTGTCGTGGGCGGGGGGCAATGGGGATGCGGGTGGTATGACAGTCGGCTCCGGGAAGGGGAGGTCGAAGGGAGGTCTATGGGTCATGGCAGAATGGCTCGGTGTGCGGGGGAGCAGTGGATCTACTCCTTGGGTGAGCCATTTAAGGAAACTCCGGCGGGGCATTGGCACTACATAGTTACCGCACCCACCATTCAGCGATCTTCATCAAACTGTCACGCAACTGTGGCAGCGCGCTTGAACAAATATCATCAGACTCGCGCTCTACTGGGGTTCTGCGTTTTGGTGTTTTTTCATGCGTGCTTTGTTTTTATCAGCGGCCATTTTTCTGGTCGCGCTGTTCAGCCTGCCGTCCGTGGCGGCATCTCGTTGTGAAGTGAATGTTCCGACCGAACGGGTCGATCTGGCGCAGGTGAGCCTGGTGTACCAGAGCATCGGCCGCGCATCGGATCCGGCGTTACTGCTGGTGATGGGCCTGGGCGGGCAGTTGATTCATTGGCCGGACGAGGTGGTGGTTGCCCTGTGTCAGCAGGGTTTTCGGGTAATCCGTTATGACAATCGCGATGTCGGTCTGTCCACCTGGCGGCAACCGCCTGTCGATGCCAACCTGACCTTCGAAGTGCTGCGCTACAAACTCGGTCTGCCGGTGGCGGCGCCCTACACCCTGACCGACATGGCTGACGATGCCTTTGGGCTGATGGATGCCTTGCACGTCGAGCAATTCCACGTGCTGGGCGCGAGCATGGGCGGAATGATCGCCCAGCATATGGCGGCCATGGCGCCGCAACGGGTCGAGAGCCTGACCCTGATCATGACCAGCTCCGGTGCCGAAGGCTTGCCGGCGCCGAGCGCGGCGCTGGTGCAGCTCCTGTCGCGCCGGGGGGCGCCGAATCGCGAGGTGGCGCTCGAGCAGCAGGCCGACTTGCTGGCAGCGTTGGGCAGCCCGGCGGTCAGCGATGATCGGCAGGCCTTGCTGCAGCAGGCCGCTCAATCCTACGACCGGGCGTTCAACCCCGAGGGCGTAAAGCGCCAGATCATGGCGATCCTCGCCGAGCAGAGCCGGGTGGCGCTGCTCAACCAATTGCGCTTGCCGACGCTGGTGGTGCATGGCACTGCCGATCCGTTGTTGCCGGTCATGCATGGCGTGCACCTGGCGGCGCATATCCGCGGCAGCCAGTTGAAGCTGATTCCAGGCCTGGCCCATCGCTTTCAGGAAGCGTTCAAGACGCCGTTGCTGGCGGCGGTGTTGCCGTACTTGCAGGCCCATCGCGAAGATACTTCGCATTGGGCGCAGATCGATCCGCTGCCGGCACCAAATCTCCTGTAACCCCGGAACCCCCTGTAGGAGCTGGCTTGTCGGGTCGCCGCACCGCAGCGAAGGGGCCGGCACATTCAATATCATTATTGCCTGACACGCCCTCTTCGCTGGCAAGCCAGCTCCTACAGTTGAACTTCGCCGGGCACAGGATTTGCTTACACCCCGATCCCTCAGTGACTCAGCCCGTACTTCTTCACCTTGTCGAACAGCGTGGTCTTGGCCATCCCCAGTTCGTGGCTGGCCTGGGTCAGGTTGCCGCCGCTGCGTTGCAAGGCGTCGTTGAGCAGGTTGCGTTCGAAGGCTTCGACGGCTTCGGCGAAGGCCAGCCCCTGATTGTTGCTGCTGGTACCGGACTTCTTGAAGGCCGGCAGGCCGAGCGCGAAACGTTCGGCGACGTTGCGCAGTTCACGCACGTTGCCTGGCCAGTCATGGCTCATCAGGTTCGACAGGGTCTGGTTGTCCAGCTCCGGCACCGCGCGGTCGAAACGCAGGGACGACTGCTGCAGGAAGTGTTCGAACAGTTGCAGGATGTCTTCACGCCGCTCGCGCAGCGGCGGCAATTCCAGGGTCACCACGTTCAGGCGGTAATACAGGTCGCTGCGGAATTCGCCGGCCTTGCTCGATTCGTTCAGGTCGGACTTGGTCGCCGCGATCACCCGGCAATCCACGGCCACGCTCTGGTTCGAACCGAGGCGTTCGAGGGTGCGTTCCTGCAGCACCCGCAGCAGTTTGATCTGCAAGGGCAGGGGCATGCTTTCCACTTCGTCGAGGAACAGCGTGCCACCGTCGGCGTGTTCGATCTTGCCGATCCGCCGTTTGCCGGCACCGGTAAAGGCGTTGGCTTCATGGCCGAAGATCTCGCTCTCGAACAGGTTTTCCGGCAGGCCGCCACAGTTCAACGCGACGAATTGTCGGGTATGGCGACGACTGAAATCGTGCAGGCAGCGCGCGACCAGTTCCTTGCCGGTACCGGTTTCGCCTTCGATCAACACGTTGGCCGAGGTATCGGCGACGTTGGCGATCAATTCCCGCAGTTTCTGCATGGCCGGCGAGCGGCCGATGATCCGTCCTTCGAGGGAATCTCGTTCGGCCAGTTGTCGGCGCAGCGAGGAGACTTCCCGCGCCAGGCTGCGTTGTTCAAGCGCACGACGGGCCACATCCACCAGACGCTCGGGAGAGAAGGGTTTCTCCATGAAGTCGTAGGCGCCTTTCTGCATGGCGCCGACCGCCATCGAGATGTCGCCGTGACCAGTGATCAGCACCACCGGCAGGCTGCGATCCCGGGCCTTGAGTCGGGTCAGCAGTTCCAGGCCGTCGATCCCCGGCAGGCGGATGTCGCTGATGACGATCCCGGCAAAGTTGTCACCGACGCGCTCCAGCGCTTCTTCGGCGCTGCCCACGCCCACACAGGGAATGTCTTCCAGGGTCAGCGCCTGTTGGCAGCCGAGCAGGACATGGGGATCGTCTTCGACGATCAGCACACTAAGGTCGTTGTTCATATTGGCTCGGCGTAAAGGGGGCTTACCAACGGTAAACTGAGGACGAAGGAGGTACCACCGCTGGCCGGGTGTTCGACGCCCAGGTGTCCGCCGGTGGCCGCGGCCAGGCTCGCCGACAGCGTCAGGCCAAGGCCCAGGCCCTGTTCGCCGGGTTTGGTGGTGAAGAACGGTTCGAACAGATGCTTGCGCGTCTCGACGTCGATGCCATGGCCATTATCGCGCACTCGCAGGCGATATTTGCCGTCGAACACCTCGCCTTCGAGCCACAGCGCTGGCAACGGTTGTGCCTGCATGGCATCGAGGGCATTGCCGATCAGGTTGACCAGGATCTGCTCCAGTCGGGTCTGGTCGATCTGCACCTGCAGGTCGGCGAAGTCGCGATGCAGTTGCAGGTGCGCGCCTTCCACTCGACTGCCGAGCACTTGCAGCGCGGCGTCCACGGCCTTGCCGAGGCTGGCCTGGCCTTTGTCGTCGCCCCGTCGGGCGAAGGAGCGCAGGCTGGCGGTGATCCGGCCCATGCGGTCGATCAGTTCGTTGATGGTCTTGAGGTTGGTGCTGGCGACGTCCAGCTGACCGCGCTCGAGAAAACGCACGGTGTTGCCGGACAAGGTCCGCAGGGCGGCGAGCGGCTGGTTCAGTTCGTGGGCGATGCTGGTGGACATTTGACCAATGGCGGCGAGTTTGCCGGCCTGCACCAGTTCATCCTGGGCGCGGCGCAAGGTCTCTTCGGCCTGCCGGCGTTCGCGGATCTGGCCCTTGAGCCGTTCGTTGCTGGCGCGCAGGTCGGTGGTGCGTTCGGTAATCCGACGCTCCAGTTGATTGTTGGCTTCCTGCAAGGCTTCCCGGGCGGCGAGGCGGGTGGCGATCACTTTGCGCCGCTCGTTCCAGGCGATCAGCAGGAACGCCACCAGGGCAAACGCCACCGCTACCAGAATCCCCTGATTGATCGCTTCACGCCGCAAATCCTGGAGGGGGGTGAGCAGGGTGAAATGCCATGGGGTGTCGCTCAGCGGTCGGGTTTGCGACAGGTAACTGATGTTTTCTTCTTCGGACTCCAGCTCGCTGTTGGCCGGGAAGGTCAGTTTTTCCTCGCCTTCAGCCAGTTTTTCCCGGGCCAGCGGTTGCAGTTCGTTCAGCGGGAACCAGTAGTACTGCAGGCTGCGGGCCAGTTTTTCCTTGGTCTCTTCGCTGAGCGGTATCACCGACTTCAGGCGCCGCGCCGGATCGCTGGAAAGGATGATGATGCCGTTCTCGTCGCTGACGAAGGCCTCCAGGCGCGCCCGCTGCCAACGTTCTTCCATGGCTTCGAGGCGGACCTTGACCACCGCCACACCGATGATCTTGCCGCGTTCTTCCAGGCCGTGGGCCAGGTAGTAACCCGGCTCGCCGTTGGTGCTGCCGATGCCATAGAAGCGTCCCGGCTCGCCACGAACGGCGTTCTGGAAGTAAGCGCGAAAGGACAGGTCTTCGCCCAGGTAACTGTCGACGTCGCGCCAGTTGCTGGTGGCCATGACGCGGCCAGTGGTGTCCATCACGTAGATAGCCCGACTGCGGCTGCGCCGGTTCAGGCCCTCGAGGTATTCATTGACCGCCTGCCGGTGTTCCGGCGACGGGTCGTCCAGCAGCCTGGAAACACTGGATTCGAGTTCCAGGAGGCTGGGCAGGTAGGTGTACTTGCTGATCTCGCTCTCGACGGCGCGGGCGTGCAGTTCCAGCTGACGCTGGCCGTTCTCGCTGAGGCTGCGAATCCCGTAGTGCTCACTGATCCAGAAGCCGAGGTAACCCAACCCGATCATCAAGGCGATGACCAGCGGCGGCAGGAACAGATGGCGAATCAGACGAGGTTTCACGGCGAGTGATGGCGGCGCGGCGCGGTAACGAGTGGGGTCGCATTTCATCACAGATGCCTTGGGTCAACCACAACACTTGCTTGTGAATCGCCGCCGGCCCCTGTAGGAGCCGGCTTGCTGGCGAACCAGGCGACGCGGTGTATCAGACAGACCGCTTCCGCTTCTGTAGGAGCCGGCTTGCTGGCGAACCAGGCGACGCGGTGTATCAGACAGACCGCCTTCGCTGGCAAGCCAGCTCCTACAGGGGGGAGCGGTGCCCGTTCTTAGTGCTGCAGAATCTTGGCGAGGAAATGCTGTGTCCGTTCGGCGCGGGCGCTGATATCGCCGAAGAACTCCTCTTTCTTGCAGTCTTCGATGATCTTGCCCTGGTCCATGAAGATCACCCGGTCTGCCACTTTGCGAGCGAAGCCCATTTCGTGGGTCACGCACATCATGGTCATGCCTTCGTGGGCCAGTTGCACCATCACGTCCAGCACCTCGTTGACCATTTCAGGGTCGAGCGCCGAGGTCGGTTCGTCGAACAGCATGACGATCGGGTCCATCGCCAGCGCACGGGCAATCGCCACGCGCTGTTGCTGACCGCCGGAAAGTTGCCCGGGATGCTTTTTGGCGTGGGCGGAAAGACCGACGCGCTCGAGCAGTTGCAGGGCTTTTTTGGAGGCCTCTTCCTTGCTGCGACCCAACACCTTGACCTGTGCGATGGTCAGGTTGTCCATGATGCTCAGGTGCGGGAACAGTTCGAAATGCTGGAACACCATGCCCACGCGCGAGCGCAGTTTTGGCAGGTCGGTCTTCGGGTCGGCGATGGAAGTGCCATCGACCACCACGTCGCCTTTCTGGAAGGGTTCCAGGGCGTTGACGCATTTGATCAGGGTGGATTTGCCTGAGCCGGACGGCCCGCACACCACGATCACCTCGCCTTTTTTGACCTCGGTGCTGCAATCAGTCAGTACCTGGAAGTCCCCATACCACTTGTTGACGTTCTTGATAGAGATCATACGGCGAACCTTTTTTGCAGACGCTTGACCAGCTGCGAGGCGGCAAAGCTGATGATGAAGTAGGTGAAACCGGCGAAGATCAGGAACTCGTTGGAGCGGCCGATGATATCGCCACTGGCCCGCGAGGCATTGAGGAAGTCCACCAGGCCGACCGCGTAGACCAGCGAGGTGTCCTGAAACAGGATGATGCTCTGTTGCAGCAACAGCGGGGTCATCTTGCGGAACGCTTGCGGCAGGATGATCAAGCGCATCATCTGGCTGTAGTTCATGCCCAGGGCTTGGGCCGCACCCATCTGGCCCTTGGGAATCGACTGCACGCCGGCCCGGACGATTTCGCAGAAGTACGCCGCTTCAAACATCATGAACGCCACGATGCACGAGGCGAATGCGCCGATCGGCGTGTCTTCGCCGGTGATCCAGCGCAGTACGAACGGCACCGCCAGGTAGAACCAGGTGATGACCAGCAGCAGCGGGATCGAGCGGAAGTAGTTGACGTAGGCGCCGGCGATGTTCGACAGCAGCTTGCTGTGGGACAGGCGCATCAGGGCCAGGATCGTGCCGAGGATGATCCCGCCGATGACGCCCAGCGCCATCAGTTGCAGGGTCATGACCATGCCGTTCCACAGGCCCGGCAGGGCCGGGATGATGCCCGAGAAGTCGAATTCCATCATTTACCCCCTACGGAGATCAGGCCCGGCACGGCAACTTTCTTCTCGACGCCGCGCATCAGCAGCATCAGGCCCATGTTCAGGGTGAAGTAGATCAGCGTGGCCAGGGTGAACGCTTCGAACAGGTTGGCGGAGAACTCGGCGGTCTGCTTGGTCTGCGCCAGCAGCTCCATCAGGCCGATCAGCGAGGCCACGGAGGAGTTCTTGAACACGTTCAGGAATTCCGAGGTGAGCGGCGGAATGATGATCCGGTAAGCCTGGGGCAGCAGCACGTTCCAGTAGATCTGCGGCAGCTTGAAGCCCATGGCACGAGCGGCAGATTCCTGGCCGCGGGGCAGCGCCTGGATACCGGTACGCACTTGTTCGCAAACCCGTGCGCTGGTGAACAGGCCCAGGCACACGACGACGCTGAGGAAGGCCGAGGTGGTCGGGTTCAGGTCCTGTTTGTACCAGTCCTGCAGGTTTTGCGGCAGCAGGTCGGGTACCAGGAAGTACCAGATGAACAGTTGCACCAGCAGCGGCACGTTACGGAAGAGCTCGACGTAGCAGGTCGCGATGCCCGATACGATGCGATTCGGCACCGTACGCATGACACCCAGAACCGAGCCCAGTAGCAGCGCGATGATCCAGGCAGCGACGGCGATGGCGATGGTCCAGCCCAAACCGGAGAGGTACCAGTCGAAATAAATCTCGCTGCCCACGCCGGTGGACTTGAAGAATACGCCCCAGTCCCAGTTGTAATTCATTAGGGTCTCCCCTCAGATCGTTCGATGTACAAATGCCCGCCTGGGGAAACTCCGTTCCCGCCCGATTGAAGATCAGGCACACACGAGCGGCTCGACAGCCACCGGTTCGAGTGTTTCCAAAAATGCCAGCAGGGAGTGACCATCCCTGAAAGGGCAGAGGCCCTCTCAGGAGATAAGGTTAGTCAGAAATCAGGACTTCTTGTCGTCAGCCGCTTTGTCGGTCGGATTGGCGATCAGGGCCTTGAGCTCGTCGCTCATCGGGAAGTTCAGGTTCAAGCCCTTTGGCGGGATTGGCGCCATGAACCATTTTTCGTAGATCTTGTTGATCTCGCCCGACTTGTAGGTCGCCACGATAGCGTCGTCGACCGCCTTCTTGAACGGCTCGTCGCCCTTGCGGACCATGCAGCCGTAGATTTCGTAGGACTGCGGAGTACCGGTAACGGCCCAGTCGTCGGCCTTCTTGGCCTTGGCTGCTTCACCGGCCAGCAGGGCGTCGTCCATCATGAAGGCAACAGCGCGGCCGGTTTCCAGCATCTGGAACGACTCGCCGTGGTCTTTGGCGGAGATGACGTTCATGCCCATTTGCTTGTCGGCGTTCATCGACTTGAGGATGCGCTCGGACGTGGTGCCCGCGGTGGTTACGACGTTCTTGCCTTTAAGGTCGTCGAAATCCTTGTACGCGGAGCCTTTCTTGGACAGCAGGCGGGTACCGATTTCGAAGATGCCGACGGAGAAGGCAACTTGCTGCTGACGCTCGACGTTGTTGGTGGTGGAACCGCACTCGACGTCCACGGTGCCATTCTGCACCAGCGGGATACGGGTTTGCGAAGTGACCAGGTTGTATTTGACCTGAAGGTTCGGCAAGTCCAGGTCTTTCTTGATGGCTTCGACGATTTTCAGCTGGATATCGTGGGAGTAGCCAACCGGTTTGCCGGAAGCGTCCGCGATGTAGGAAAACGGAATGGATGCGTCACGATGCCCGAGGGTGATGACGCCGGACTCTTTGATCTTCTTCAGTGTGCCGGTGAGTTCGGCAGCGAAAACTGGAGTGCTAATCAGAGCGGCAGCAATGGCTGCGCCCAGGATATGGGGAACGATGCGCATCAAATTTTCCTCGACATTGTTTTTTTTATGGAGCCAGTTCATCGGCCCTTTTGTGCTTCGAATGGCTGTCGGCTACTGAAGTGTCCGCGCAACAGGCATTCGTCCAAGAGTGTAGAGCATGACTCGTGCCAGGCCAGGCCGTATAGGTCAAGCCATTGATTTATAAGCGTATTAATTATTTATGGCCTGGTTTTTTGTAACGAAATATCCGGTAAACCGAATTGACCGACAGGTCGCGTTCGGAAAACCGAATGCAATCCGACGATCTCCACAAATCCCTGTAGGAGCTGGCTTGCCAGCGAAGGCGTCCCCGAGATCAATGCAAAATCCAAGGGCCTCTTCGCTGGCAAGCCAGCTCCTACCCAGCGAAGGCGTCCCCGAGATCAATTCAAAATTCAAGGGCCTCTTCGCTGGCAAGCCAGCTCCTACAGGGGGCGGTGGTGTTGTCCAGAATGCAAAAAAGCCCCTGAATCGTGAGAATCAGGGGCTTTCGTTTAACCGGTTTCCCGATCAGGCCGCTTCAATCTTGCTGCGGTTCTGCTCGACCTTGCTCAGATAGTCCGCCAGCTTCTGCTGCTCTGCCGGAGTGGTGAACAACCCCAGCTTACTGCGACGCCACAGAATGTCGTGCGCCGTGGTCGCCCACTCCTCGCTGCACAGGTAATCGACTTCGCGGGTATAGAGACCGCCACCGATGTGTTCGCCCAGATCGCTCAGGTTCTGCACACCTTCAAGCATGCGCCAGGTGCGACTACCGTAGGTGGTGGCCCAGCGGCGGGCGATCTCGGTTGGCACCCAGTCGAACGTGTCGCGGATTTTCGCGCACAAGGCTTGCGGGGTGGTCATGTCTTCACCGCCCGGCAGGGTCGCCGTGGCCGTCCAGCGTGGCTTGATGTCCTTGAAATACGGCGCCAGTTGCGCCAGCGCCGACTCGGCCAGTTTGCGGTAGGTGGTCAGCTTGCCGCCGAACACCGACAGCAGCGGCGCTTCTTCGCCAGTGCCCGACAATGCCAGGGTGTAGTCGCGGGTGACGGCCGACGGGTTGTCGGATTCGTCGTTGCACAGCGGACGAACGCCGGAATAACTGTGCAGGATGTCGTCGCGGCTGATGCGCTTCTTGAAGTGGGCGTTGACCACTTTGAGCAGGTAATCGGTTTCGCCTTCGGTAATCGCCACCTTGGCCGGGTCGCCGGTGTACTCGCGGTCGGTGGTGCCGATCAGGGTGAAGTGGTTCAGGTACGGAATGGTGAACACGATACGCTGATCTTCGTTTTGCAGAATGTGCGCGTGTTCGCCTTCATACATTTTCGGCACGATCAGGTGGCTGCCCTGGATCAGGCGGATACCGTACGGCGATTCCATTTTCAAGTCGTCACGGATGAACTTGGCGACCCACGGACCTGCCGCATTGACCAGCGCCCTGGCACGGATCGAAAACAGGCTGCCATCGGCGCGTTCCAGATGCAGGTGCCACAGACCCTTGGTGCGACGAGCACTGACACAGCGGGTCTGGGTGTGAACGTGGGCGCCTTTCTCGCGGGCGGCCATGGCGTTGAGTACGACAAGACGCGCGTCATCGACCCAGCAATCGGAGTATTCGAAGCCTTTGCTGATTTCGCTTTTCAGCGGGCTGTCCGGGCCGAACTTGAGACTCTTCGAGCCTTCGAGTTTTTCCCTTTTGCCCAGATGGTCATAAAGGAACAGGCCGGCACGGATCATCCAGGCTGGACGCAGGTGCGGGCGGTGGGGCAGCACGAAGCGCATCTGCTTGACGATATGCGGCGCCTTGGCCAACAGCACTTCGCGCTCGGCCAGGGCTTCGCGCACCAGGCGGAATTCGTAATGTTCGAGGTAGCGCAGGCCGCCGTGGATCAGCTTGCTGCTGGCCGACGAGGTGTGGCTGGCCAGGTCATCCTTTTCGCAAAGGAACACCGAAAGACCGCGACCGGCGGCATCCGCTGCGATCCCCACGCCATTGATCCCACCACCGATGACGGCGATATCGTAGACCTCGGCGAGAGGGGGCGTAGGCAAGGTAGAAGTGGGCATCGGCTGGCCTCGGGCTTTTTTGATGTTCTGTATTGGATTTCGAACATTAATGTTCATTTGCGAAAATGGTAGCCCATAAACGCGCCCACAGCCAGCTAACTTCGATTGAAAATACTGATCGAAGGGCTAGGAAAGGAAAATTTTCGAACATTCAAAGGCGCGCAAGAGCGCGAGAGGTGTGTTGTCAGTACTGCCGCCATCGCGGGCAAGCCGAATCGTCGCACCGCCGCTCCCACAGTGATATTTGGCGTGCACAAATTCTGTGGTCGACTCAATTCCCTGTGGGAGCGGGCTTGCCCGCGATGGCGGCAGGACAGGCGCCGAAGATGGGGGGCGGGTTAGACGACTTCGAGCCTTATCTTGTGCTGACTCAATAACTGCGCCAGGGCCGGCACAGGCTGCTGATCCGTAACCAGGCAATCAATCAGGCTGATCGGCCCCAGGCGAATCATGGCATTGCGCCCGAACTTGCTGGAGTCGGCAGCGAGGATCACCTGCCGAGCGTTGGCGATGATCGCCTGGGACACCCGCACTTCCTGATAATCGAAATCCAGCAGGCTGCCGTCTTCGTCGATACCACTGATGCCCACGAGGGCGAAGTCGACCTTGAACTGGTTGATGAAGTCGACACTGGCCTGGCCCACCACACCGCCGTCGCGCCGCACGTTGCCGCCGGTCAGCAGCACGTCGAAGTCGTCCTTGGCGCTGAGCATGGAAGCCACGTGCAGGTTGTTGGTGATGATCTTCAGGTGATTGTGGTTGAGCAGCGCGCGGGCGATCGATTCGGTCGTGGTGCCTATATTGATGAATAACGAGGCGTGATCGGGAATCTGCGCGGCAATGGCTTCGCCAATCCGCTGTTTTTCATCGCGCATCTGGTCGGCGCGCATGGCATAGGCGGTGTTTTCGACGCTGGAATCGTAGGCTGCGCCGCCATGGTAGCGCCGCAATAAATTGGCTTCCGCGAGCTGATTGATATCGCGGCGGATGGTTTGCGGTGTAACGACGAACAGCGTAGCCATTTCCTCGATGCTGACATAGCCGCGTTCGCGGACCAGTTCGAGGATTTGCTGCTGACGGGGAGGCAGATTCATGGGGCGTCCTTTGGGCTGCCGTGCAAAATTTGCCCATGATGACGCAGGAATCTGCTCCCTACCAGTTTCCAACCAACGTGAAAGCTACTTCGTGCTGGACGCCTTCGGCGTTACGCAAGCAATCCTGCGTTAAAAACAGGCTCGGACTGCTCATTTACAACCTCGTAAAGTCGGGTGCGACCCCAGCCGGTCCTCGCCTGTTTTTGCCTTGTCTTGCCTTCGCTCGCTACGCTTCACGCTGGTTGGACATACCGATACGAGTACCGGGCTTGGCTTATTCGGCGCCTTCGTGCGGTTCCCAATCGCGAGTGCGGCTGACGGCTTTTTTCCAGCCGGCGTAGAGTTTTTCCTTGGCGCTTTCTTCCAGGGTCGGTTCGAACTCGCGCTCGATCACCGCCTTGCCGCGCAACTCGTCCAGGCTGCCCCAGAAGCCACAGGCCAGGCCGGCCAGGTAAGCGGCGCCCAAAGCCGTGGTTTCGCGCATTTGCGGACGCTCGACCTGAGTGCCAAGGATGTCGGCCTGGAACTGCATCAGGAAGTTGTTCGCCACCGCGCCGCCGTCCACACGCAGGGACTTGAGGCGTTCGCCGGAGTCCTGTTGCATGGCGTCGAGTACATCGCGGGTCTGGTAGGCAATCGACTCCAGGGCGGCACGAATGATGTGGTCCACACGCACGCCGCGGGTCAGGCCGAACAGCGCGCCACGGGCATACGGGTCCCAATACGGAGCGCCAAGGCCGGTAAAGGCTGGTACCAGGTACACGCCGTTGCTGTCCTTGACCTTGTTGGCGAAGTACTCGGTGTCGTGGGCGTCGTTGATGATCTTCAGTTCGTCGCGCAGCCACTGGACAGTAGAGCCGCCGTTGAACACGGCACCTTCCAGCGCGTAAGCCACTTCGCCGCGCGGGCCGCAAGCGATAGTGGTGAGCATGCCGTGCTTGGACTTCACGGCTTTGTCGCCGGTGTTCATCAGCAGGAAGCAGCCGGTGCCGTAGGTGTTTTTTGCCTGGCCGGGTTCGACGCACATCTGGCCGAACAGCGCCGCCTGCTGGTCGCCGGCGATACCGCCGATGGCGATGCCGCTTTTAGTGTGGCCATAAATTTCTGATGACGACTTAACCTCCGGCAGCATTTCGCGCGGGATATCCAGCACCTCCAGCATCTTCGCGTCCCACTCAAGCGTGTGGATGTTGAAGAGCAGGGTGCGCGAGGCGTTGGTGTAGTCGGTGACGTGCACCTTGCCGCCGGTGAATTTCCAGATCAGCCAGCTGTCGACGGTGCCGAACAGCAGTTCGCCCTTGCGTGCGCGCTCGCGGCTGCCTTCGACGTTGTCGAGGATCCACTTGAGCTTGGTGCCGGAGAAGTATGGGTCAGTGACCAGGCCGGTGGTGTCGCTGATGTATTGCTCGTGGCCATCGCGTTTGAGCTGCTGGCAGATTTCGGTGCTGCGCCGGCACTGCCAGACGATCGCGTTGTAGATCGGGCGGCCGGTGATCTTGTCCCAGACCACGGTGGTCTCGCGCTGGTTGGTGATGCCGATGGCTGCCACCTGGTCGTGATGCAGGCCGGCTTGAGCCAGGGCCTCGACCATCACCGCGCTTTGGGTGGCGAAGATTTCCATCGGGTCATGTTCGACCCAGCCGGGTTGCGGGTAATGCTGGACGAATTCGCGCTGTGCGGTGCAGACCACGTTGGCGTCGCGGTCGAAAATGATCGCGCGGGAGCTGGTCGTACCCTGATCGAGGGCAATGATGTAGTTCTTATTCTGAATGTCGGTCATGTCGATTGCCTTGGACGAAATAAGGGAGTGGGATCAGGCGCGGGATCGAATGGGCAGGATCGCACGCCAACGCTATCAAGAAGTTCTTGGTTTGCCGTCAATGGCCGGTGCTGCGTCCGTTGTAGCAGGTAGGGGGCTGGGCAGATGACGGGCAATCAGCCCGCGATAGGCACCAGCACCGAGGCAGGCACCGACAATCGGTGCAAAAATCGGAATCAGGAAATACGGGATATCGCGCCCGCCGGTGAGGGAAATTTCACCCCAGCCGGCAAAGAAAGTCATCAGTTTGGGACCGAAGTCACGTGCCGGGTTCATCGCGAAACCGGTCAACGGGCCCATCGAGCTGCCGATCACGGCAATCAGCAAGCCGATCAGCAATGGCGCCAGCGGGCCTTTCGGCAGGCCATTGTTGTCGTCGGTCAGGGACATGATCACGCCCATCAGGATGGCAGTGATGATGACTTCAACCAGGAAGGCCTGGGCGGTGGACAAGACCGGGTGGGGAAAGGTGGAGAACACCGACGCCAATTCGAGGCTGGCCTGAGTGCCACGAACCATATGGTGAGTTTGTTCGTAATCGAAGAATAAATTGCTGTACAGCGTGTACACCAGCAACGCTCCACAGAACGCACCGGCAACCTGGGCGAGAATATAAAAGGGCAGTTTGCGCTTTTCGAAATCGGCAAAAATGCTCAGGGCGATGCTGACGGCGGGATTAAGATGCGCCCCGGAAACGCCTGCGGTGAGATAGATTGCCATGCTCACGCCGACGCCCCAGATGATGCTGATTTCCCACAGGCCAAAGCTGGCACCCGCAACCTTGAGCGCGGCAACGCAGCCGGTACCAAAAAATATCAGCAGCGCAGTACCCAGGAATTCGGCCATGCATTGGCTCGAGAGCGACGGTTGTTGTAAAGCAGTTGTCATTGAAAACCTCGTTTATTGTTGTTGTATGGCGCTTTTTCAAAGCGCGATTTTCACCGAGGCAGAATCCCCATCCTGATCCTCGGTTTACTGCCGGGTACTGCGGTGAGACATTTGTACTATATTCGTATTCGAAAAAATATAGACAAGAAACGCTGCTGTCAAAGGTCGAAAGTGAACCGTCAGTCACAATCGAACTATTAGTCACGTCAATGACCACTTCGTTCACGCTGCGGGCTGAACATGGACGAACGGCGCAAGGCAGCGCCAAGTCATTGAAACGCCACCGCAATAGAGCCATTTGTCGATCAATGTCCTAAAATCCAGCGCAGGATTTTTCTTCTGTCGCCCAGTCTGGAGCTGCCATGACCCCCGCATTGGATTTGTTGAAAAAAGTTCGTGCCGAACATCGAGTGCACAGTTACGAACATGATCCCAAGGCAGCGTCCTATGGGCTGGAGGCCGCGGAGAAACTGGGACTGGACCCGGCGCAGGTGTTCAAGACCTTGCTGGCGTCCAGTGAAAAGGGTGAATTGTTGGTGGCGGTGGTGCCGGTCGTCGGAAGTCTCGACTTGAAGGGCCTGGCTCACGCGGCGGGCGTGAAAAAAGTCGAAATGGCCGACCCGGCGGCTGCGCAGCGCTCCACCGGTTACCTGTTGGGCGGCATCAGCCCGCTGGGACAGAAAAAACGCTTGCGCACCTTTATCGATAAATCGGCCCAGCCTTTTGCCAGCATTTTTGTCAGTGCCGGTCGTCGTGGTCTGGAAGTCGAGTTGGCACCTGCCGTGCTGGCCGAGCACACCCAGGCGCAGTTCGCCGAGATCGGTCGCGCCTGACGGTCTACAAAGGGGTCGGCGCGGGGAGTTGTTCTGCCGGTTGTGGGGGGAAGCTGGAGGGGATCGGGTGACGCTGGGCGGGAGTGCGACGCTCGTTGCGAGCGGAACGCTGATGTTGGTTGACCCCAATCCACTGTAGGAGCGAGCTTGCTCGCGATGGTGTATCAGCTACATTGACGTCAGCTGACACACCATCGCGAGCAAGCTCGCTCCTACATTTGGTCCGTGTGTATCAGCTGGCAGTGCTGTAGCGGCGGACACCGGGCTCGACCACCGGAATCTGCGCCGCGGTACTGCCGGATGCCTGGAACAGCACCAGATGTTCAGCCGCAACACGAATGCCGACTTCTGCACCCACCTGATGATCGGCATGGCTCGGAAAAATCGACTCCAGCTGCGCGCCCGTCGGCAACTGCAGGCGATACAAGGTCGACGCCCCCTGGAAAGATTTGCCGACAATCTTCGCCTTCAAACCGTTGTCCGGCGCATAAACGATGTCATCCGGACGCAGCAGCACGTCCACTGCGCCACCGATCGGCCAGGTGTAAGCCCGGTTGCCGCGCAACTCACCCAGCTCGGTCTGCACCGACTCCGGGCTGTTCAGGAGGCCGCGAATGAAGTAACCCTGGCCGATGAAACTGGCCACAAAGGGTGTCAGCGGTTCGTGATACAGGTTGTAGGGCGTGTCCCACTGTTCCAGGCGACCCTCCTTGAAAACCCCCACATGGTCACTCACCGCGAACGCTTCTTCCTGGTCATGGGTCACCAGAATCGCACTGGTGCCGCGAGCCTTGAGGATGTCGCGCACTTCGTGACTGAGCTTGCGTCGCAGTTCGCCATCGAGGTTGGAGAAGGGTTCGTCGAGCAGCAGCAATTGCGGCTCCGGCGCCAGGGCCCGGGCCAGGGCGACACGCTGCTGTTGGCCACCGGACAGCTCATGGGGGAAGCGCTTGCCGAGGTTTTTCAGGTTGACCAGTTCCAGCAGCTCTTCGGTGACGCGATTCTTCTGCGGATGTTTGCGGATCCCGAAGGCAATGTTTTCGGCCACGCTCAAATGCGGGAACAGCGCATAGTCCTGGAACACCATGCCGATCCGGCGCTTCTCCGGAGCGAGGGTGAAGCCGGCGCGGGAGATTGTTTCCCCGGCCAGCTGGATTTCACCTTCGTGCACCGGTTCGAAACCGGCAATCGCCCGCAGGGTGGTGGTCTTGCCGCAGCCCGAAGAGCCCAGCAGGCAACCGATATCGCCGGCATTCAAATGCAGGTTGAGGTTCTGTACCACCCGCTGGTCTTGATAGCCGCAGGCGAGGTTGCGCAGGTTAAGCAGTAAGGAATGGCTCATGCGTGGTGGTACGCCGGCTCGACCAGAAACTCGAGCAGGGCCTTTTGTGCGTGCAGACGGTTCTCCGCTTGATCCCAGGCGACGGAGCGCTCGTCGTCCAGCAGGTCGAGGCTGATTTCCTCGCCACGGTGGGCGGGCAGGCAATGCATGAACAGCACATCGTCCGCGGCCAGATCGAGCAGGGCCCGATTGACCTGGAACGGCGCGAACAGCTTGAGGCGCTTGGCGGTTTCTTCTTCCTGGCCCATGGAGGTCCAGACGTCGGTGCTCACCAGGTGGGCGCCGCGTACGGCTTCCTTCGGATCGCGGACGATGGTCACCCGATCGCCGGCCTTGGCCACGAATTCAGGGTTGGGCTCAAAGCCTTCGGGGCAGGCAATGCGCAACTGGAAGTCGAACTGGATCGCCGCCTCTATATAGCTGTTGCACATGTTGTTGCCGTCGCCGATCCAGGCCACAGTCTTGCCCTGGATCGAGCCGCGGTGTTCGAGGAACGTCTGCATGTCGGCCAGCAACTGGCACGGGTGCAGGTCATCGGACAGGCCGTTGATCACCGGTACGCGGGAGTTGGCGGCGAATTCGGTCAGGGTGCTGTGGGCGAAGGTACGGATCATCACCGCGTCGAGCATGCTCGACATCACGATGGCGCAGTCGCCGATCGGCTCGCCACGGCCCAGCTGGGTGTCGCGCGGCGACAGGAAGATCGCCTGGCCACCGAGCTGGATCATGCCGGCTTCGAACGAAATACGGGTGCGGGTCGAGGACTTCTCGAAAATCATCCCGAGCACGCGGTTTTTCAGGGGCTCGAACAGTACGCCGCGGTTACGCAGGTCTTTGAGCTCAACGCCTCGACGGATCACGCTGACCAGCTCTTCGGGCGTGCAATCCATCAGGGAGAGAAAGTGCCTTGCGCTCATCATTGACTACCTTTTTGCAACAGACCGCAGATACTCAAAGCCTTGTTTAACTGAAAAACGGGCGAGACCTGCGGCGTAAGCCGCACGGGGCGACGAAATAGGGGAAGGCGCGATCTTATAATTAAATGTCGCGTCTTACCAATAGGGGCTACGGTTTTAGGGGATTCCAGAGGGGCTACGGGGTGACCGCAGTAGCGCTTTTGAAGCCTGTTTCCTGACAGCAGCCGGTCATTTGTACACTGGGCCCGCAGGGCTTTGCAATAAAACAGGGCGGGGAGGGCATGGCGACGGTCGGTTTTCTGCTGGCCATTGGCCGCTTTTGCGGACTGAAACATTTGATAAAGCAGGGGGCTGGGTTATAACTAAGATTCAAGCGACGCAGGGAGCCTTTGGAATGGAATCGAAAGAACAGCAGTTAACGGAATTACTCAGCCTCACGGCCCGCTCTCTGACTCATCTCACCGCGTCCATGACCTCGATGTCCTTCGAGCTGATGCGCAGTAACGACGAGGTCACCAAGGCAGCCGGCCGGCGGATGATCGACCGCATGGCGACCATCAGCACCGGTCTCGACGAGCACTGGCGACTGATCGGCGAACTCACCGGCGTGCATCTCGCACAGGAACAGATCGAAACCGTCCAGGAGATTCAGTTGCAGGCGCCGCCCGGCCTGCCGCCAAACTGATTGCGGGTTGCCATCGGCTGGCCTGATGGTCACCGATTCACAAGACGAACCTCGCTGGCGCGACGCCGGGTCACGCGCCATAGTTTTGTTCCCGCGGCTGATATTGCCCGCCCAGAACAAGACAGAGACTGGCCATGACCAAGACTCTCCATCACCGTGCGTGCCACCTGTGTGAAGCCATCTGTGGCCTGACCATCGAAACCACCGAGGCCGAAGGCCGCGTGCAGATCACCTCGATCAAGGGGGATGCCCAGGATAGTTTCAGCCGCGGGCATATCTGTCCCAAGGCCGTTGCGCTGCAGGATATTCAGAATGATCCGGATCGCCTGCGCCAGCCGATGCGGCGGGTCGGCAGTGAATGGCTGCCTATCGAGTGGGAAGAGGCCTTCAGCCTGGTCGCCGAACGCCTGGCAGCGATTCAGGAACATCACGGCCCGAACGCGGTGGCGGTCTATCAAGGCAATCCAAGCGTGCACAACTACGGGCTGATGACCCACAGCAACTACTTTCTCGGCCTGCTGAAAACCCGCAACCGGTTTTCCGCGACATCGGTCGACCAGTTGCCCCATCACCTGACCAGCCATCTGATGTACGGCCACGGTTTGCTGTTGCCGATCCCGGACATCGATCACACCGATTTCATGCTGATCCTGGGCGGCAATCCACTGGCCTCCAATGGCAGCATCATGACCGTGCCGGACGTGGAAAAACGCCTTAAGGCCATTCAGGCCCGGGGCGGCAAAGTGGTGGTGGTGGATCCGCGCCGCAGCGAAACGGCGGCGATGGCCGACCAGCATCTGTTCGTGCGTCCGGGTGGCGATGCGGCCTTGTTGTTCGGGCTGCTCAATACCCTGTTCGCTGAAGGGCTGACCACAGGCAGTCATTTGCCTGTGGACGGTGTGGATGAAGTGCGTGCCGCCGTCGCGAGTTTCACTGCCGAGGCCATGAGCCCGCTGTGCGCCGTGCCGGCCGAACAGATCCGCCAACTGGCGCGGGACTTCGCGGCTGCGCAGGCAGCGGTTTGCTACGGGCGCATGGGTGTTTCGACCCAGGCGTTCGGCACCTTGTGCCATTGGGTGGTGCAACTGATCAATCTGGTCACGGGCAACCTCGATCGCGTGGGCGGGGCGTTGTGCACCGAACCTGCAGTGGACCTGGTGGCGTCGACGTCGGGCGGGCACTTCAATCTGTGGCAGAGCCGGGTGTCCAGGCGTCCCGAGTACGCAGGCGAACTGCCGGTGTCGACGCTGGCCGAAGAGATGCTCACCGAAGGGGAAGGGCAGGTCCGGGCGCTGATCACCGTGGCTGGCAATCCGGTACTCTCCACTCCCAATGGTCGCCAGCTGGAACAGGCGCTGGACGGGTTGGAGTTCATGGTCAGCGTCGACCTGTACATCAATGAAACCACGCGTTATGCCGACCTGATCCTGCCGTCGACCTCGGCGCTGGAAAACGATCACTACGACACCACCTTCAATATGTTCGCGGTACGTAACGTGACGCGTTTCAATCGCGCGATTCTGGCCAAACCGGAAGGTGCATTGCATGACTGGGAAATTTTCGTGGGGCTGGCCAAGGCCTTTGCCGCGAAGACCGGCAAGGAATTGAAGCCGACGGTCCCGCCAGCGCAGATGATTGATCGCGGCTTGCGGGCGGGGTTGTATGGCGATGCGTCGGAACACCAGCTGTCGCTGGCGACTTTGTTCGATCACCCGCACGGGGTCGATCTCGGGGCGCTGAAAGCCAACCTGGCGCCACGTCTGAAAACCGCCAACCAGCGAGTTCAGGCCGCACCGGCGGCGCTGCTTGCCGACCTGGCGCGTTTCGCCGCCCTGCGAGCCCCGGCCCTGGATGAGTTGCTGATGATCGGCCGCCGTCATGTACGCAGCAACAACTCGTGGATGCATAACTATCACCGCCTGGTGAAGGGCAAGCCGCGCCATCAATTGTTGATGCACCCGGACGATCTGGCCAGTCGGGGGCTCAACGACGGGCAGCGAGTGCGGGTCAGTTCGCGGGTCGGCGTAATCGAAGTTGAAGTGCTAAGCAGCCTGGACATGATGAAAGGCGTGGTCAGCCTGCCTCACGGTTGGGGCCATGCGCGGCCGGGTGTGCAGATGACGATTGCCAGTGGCCAGCCGGGCGCCAGTGCCAACGACCTGACGGATGAATGTCAGCTCGATGAGTTGTCGGGCAATGCAGCGTTGAACGGAGTGCCGGTCACTGTAGCGGCGGCTTGATCAAGTCTGTGGGGAGGCCGAGCATGGCGCTCGGGTTTCCGTTACAATGCGCTACCGTGCCGACCCTTGAGTCGGAAAGTTCAGCCGAGGTGCTCCATGGATATCATCGAAACGATTAAAGAGCAGATTGCCAACAACACCATTCTGCTTTACATGAAAGGTTCGCCAAATGCCCCGCAGTGTGGCTTCTCCGCGAAAGCTGCGCAGGCCGTGATGGCATGTGGTGAAAAGTTTGCTTATGTGGACATCCTGCAGAACCCGGAAATCCGCGCCAACCTGCCAAAATACGCCAACTGGCCAACCTTCCCGCAACTGTGGGTCGGTGGTGAGCTGGTCGGTGGTAGTGACATCATGACTGAGATGTCTGCCGACGGTTCGCTGCAAACTACCATCAAGGCTGCTGTCGAAGCTGCTGCTGCTGCGAACAAGACCGAAGCCTGATCCGCTTGGCTCCTCCCGTCGGCGCGCTGTGTAGGCGCTGCGTAGGAGCTGTGTAGGAGCTGTGTAGGAGCTGTCGAGTGCAACGAGGCTGCGATCTTTTGATCTTCAGCAACTAAAAAGCCCCGCCCCTCGAAAGAGGAGCGGGGCTTTTTATTGCGCTTGATAAGTTATGTGGATGCCGGTGTGGACGTCGATGTCGATGGCGACGCTGCCATCATCGCCAAGATCGCAGCCTCGTTGCACTCGACAGCTCCTACACAGCCCCTACACGGCGCAACCCGGCGCCTACACAGTTCTTACTCTTCGCCCATCTGCGATTGCAGATAGTTCTCAAGACCAACCTTATCGATCAGGCCCAGTTGGGTTTCCAGCCAGTCGATATGTTCTTCTTCGGACTCAAGGATGTCTTCGAGCAATTCACGGCTACCGAAGTCGCCAACGGTTTCGCAATGCGCGATCGCCACCTTGAGATCGGCATGCCCGGTTTTTTCAATACGCAGGTCGCACTCCAGCATTTCCTGGGTGTGTTCGCCGATCTGCAGCTTGCCCAGGTCCTGGACGTTAGGCAGGCCTTCGAGGAACAGGATGCGCTTGATCAGCTTGTCCGCGTGCTTCATCTCGTCGATGGATTCGTGGTACTCGTGCTTGCCGAGCTTGTTCAGACCCCAATCTTCGTACATGCGCGCATGCAAAAAGTATTGATTGATCGCGACCAGCTCATTGGCAAGGATCTTGTTGAGATGCTGGATGACTGTAATGTCGCCTTTCATGATGGGGTCCTGCCCTGTATTAGCTGTCTATAAGGCAGAGTTTGAGCCGCGTACTTAAGAGTGTCAAACCTAAGTTATTGAAAGTTAAATGAAAATTAATCGGAATAAGAATGTTTGTGTTCCGCGTCTAGAGCGTAAACGATTGATTTTCAGGCATAAAAAAACCGGACATCAGTCCGGTTCTTTGAAATACGGTATTTATGCAGCGGTAAATTCTACAGGATAGGGAATCGCAGCCTGGGCCGATTGTATTTTGGTCAGGGTTTCGCGGACCACTTCCTTGGCAAGGCAGGCGCATTTGCCACATTGGCTGGCAACACCGGTAGCCTGGCGGACTTCCTTGTAGCTGCAGCATCCTTCATAGATTGCATCGCGGATTTGGCCGTCGGTGACGCCAGTGCAGAGGCAGACATACATAAGTGAAAACCGTCGCTGGTTGTGACTCAATTGCGATGGATCTTAATGTTAACGAGAATGATTGTCAAAGTGGTTTCTGACAGCTTCGCGTTATAAGTGGGCGCGACTGACGAACGGTTTTTTCCAAAGCAATGTGCCAGTAAGCGCCACGAAGCATTTTTAACCTGTCTGCGAAAAACCGTTAAGGACAGCTCAAACGCGCAGTGTATGATGGCCGGTCCTTATGAAGCGGGTGCGTGTCACAGGGCTGTCGCCTGAAGGTGGCAGGCTGGCGCAAACCCGGAACTTCACGTTTTTACACCAGGAGATATCCAATGAGCGTACTCGTAGGCAAGCAAGCCCCTGACTTCACCGTACCGGCCGTACTCGGCAATGGCGAAATCGTAGACAGCTTCACCCTGTCGTCGGCCATCAAAGGCAAATACGGCCTGGTGTTCTTCTACCCACTGGACTTCACCTTCGTTTGCCCGTCCGAGCTGATCGCTCTGGACAACCGCATGTCCGATTTCAAGGCACGCAACGTTGAAGTGATCGCGGTTTCGATCGACTCGCACTTCACCCACAACGCCTGGCGCAACACCCCGGTCAACAATGGTGGCATCGGCGAAGTCCGCTACACCATGGCGGCCGACCTGAAGCACGAAATCGCCAAGGCCTACGACGTTGAGTCCGAAGGCGGCGTGGCGTTCCGTGGCGCGTTCCTGATCGACGACAAAGGCGTTGTCCGCTCGCAGATCATCAACGACCTGCCGCTGGGCCGTAACATCGAAGAGCTGATCCGTCTGGTCGACGCTCTGCAATTCCACGAAGAGCACGGCGAAGTTTGCCCTGCCAACTGGAAAAAAGGCGACAAAGGCATGACCGCTTCGACCGAAGGCGTCGCGGCTTACCTGACCGAGAACGCTGCTGCGCTGTAAGGCAGGTTCGAGGCATAAAAAAACCGGCCCTGGTGGCCGGTTTTTTTATGGGGCTGGATAAAGGAAGTCGCCCCCTGTAGGAGCGAGCTTGCTCGCGATGGACTCAAGACCGCCGCGGGGTGTCAGACATCCAGCGTTATCGTTGACGACCTTCGCTGGCAAGCCAGCTCCTACAGGGGGGGGTGTAATCAGTCGTTGAAATCTTCCCAGCCGCCCATTTGTTTCCAGCGATTGACGATGCCGCAGAACAGCTCGGCCGTCTTCTCAGTGTCATAACGAGCCGAGTGAGCCTCGCGACCGTCGAAGTCGATGTCGGCGGCCTGGCAGGCCTTGGCCAGAACGGTTTGACCGTAAGCCAGGCCTGCGAGGGTGGCGGTATCGAAACTGGAGAACGGATGAAACGGGTTGCGCTTCATGTCCAGACGCGCAACCGCTGCGTTAAGAAAACCCAGGTCGAAACTGCTGTTGTGCCCGACCAGAATCGCCCGTTTGCAACCGTTGGCCTTCAGGGCCTTGCGGATACCGCGGAAGATATCGGTCAGCGCCGCTTCTTCACTCACGGCCATGCGCAGCGGGTGATCGAGTTTGATCCCGGTGAATTCCAGGGCGGCTGCTTCGATGTTCGCGCCTTCAAACGGCTCGACGCGAAAGAAGTAGGTGTGATCAGGGTAAACAAACCCTTTTTCATCCATGGCGATGGTGGTGGCGGCAATTTCCAGCAAGGCGTCAGTGGCAGAGTTGAAACCCCCGGTTTCAACGTCGACAACAACGGGCAGGTATCCACGGAAGCGCTCAGCCATCGGGTGGCGCGAGCCACCTCCGCCGCCTTGACCGTCCTGTTCGTCGTCGAAATGGTCTTCACTCACGCGTGTTCCTCCAGCAGGCGCCAGCGCAGTTTTTCACCGGCGCGCAGCGGGATTACAGTCAACTCGCCAAATGGCAGGCTGGTCGGGGCGGTCCACTCTTCGCGGACCAGGGTGATGCGATCGGTGTTCACCGGCAGGCCGTAGAAGCGCGGGCCGTTGAGGCTGGCAAAGGCTTCGAGCTTGTCCAGCGCGTTACGCTGTTCGAAGGCTTCGGCGTACATCTCGATCGCGGCATAAGCGGTGTAGCAGCCGGCACAGCCGCATGCGGCTTCCTTGGCGTGCTGGGCATGGGGCGCCGAGTCGGTGCCGAGGAAGAACTTGTCGCTGCCGCTGGTGGCGGCGTCGAGCAGCGCTTCCTGGTGCGTGTTGCGCTTGAGGATCGGCAGGCAGTAGAAGTGCGGCCGAATCCCGCCCACCAACATATGGTTGCGGTTGTACAGCAGGTGATGGGCGGTGATGGTCGCGCCGACGTTGGCCGAGGCCTCATTGACGAACTGCACGGCGTCAGCGGTGGTGATGTGTTCGAACACCACCTTGAGCGTCGGGAAACGCTCGACCACACGACGCATGTGCTCATCGATGAAGATTTTTTCGCGATCGAACACGTCGACATCGCCACGGGTGACTTCACCGTGGACCAGCAGGGGCATCCCGACTTCGGCCATGGCCTCGAGTGCAGGGAAAATCTTGTCGATGCTGGTGACGCCAGAGTCCGAATTGGTGGTCGCGCCGGCCGGGTACAGTTTGGCGGCGTGAATGAAACCGCTGGCCTTGGCCTCGCGAATTTCTTCGGGCTGGGTACGGTCGGTCAGGTACAGCACCATCAACGGTTCGAAACGACTGCCGGCCGGGCGTGCAGCGAGAATCCGCTGGCGATAGCCGTCGGCTTCAGCGGCGTTGCGCACCGGAGGTACCAGGTTGGGCATGATGATGGCGCGACCAAAGGTGCGCGCGACATCCGCAACGGTATTGGTCAACACGGCACCATCGCGAAGATGAATGTGCCAGTCGTCGGGACGCAGCAGGGTCAGGCGGTCGGACATGAGGGGATTCCAGGCGGGTCAAACTCTGGGGAATGCTACCGGAAAAGACTCTTCCAGGCACTCGCTATCAAGTTTTGCGGGAAGCTTCCGATATCCAACAGGTCTGCCGTGAACATTTGTGTGTCGGTCTTTTTGTTGTAGAAGCCAGTGGAGCCTCCCGTGCGCCAGCGTTATTTAGTCTTGCTCAGTGTGTTCGCCAGCCTTCCTGCGATGGCGCTCACGTTCCAGACTCGCCTGGAGAGCATCGAGTGGACGGTGGAAGGTGACAAGTTCGAATGCCGCCTGACTCAGCCGATCACCGATTTTGGTTCGGGTGAGTTCGTGCGCCGCGCCGGTGAGCAGGCGACGTTTCGGCTGAAGGCTGATATCGCGATGATCGGCGGCGGTTCAGCGACCTTGCTGGCGGCTGCGGCGCCATGGCAGCCGGGGCGTGGCGACATCAACCTCGGTGCCGTGCAAATCGGCAGTGGCAATGTGCTGTTCAACAGCTCGCACGTACAGGCCGGGCGCTTGATCAATGGCTTGATGGACGGCCGCAGTCCGGTGGTGCGGCATTATTCGGGCGATGGCCGGGTATCGGAAGTGCGTCTGTTGCCGGTCAAGTTCAGCAAGGCCTTCAACGAATACCAGGGCTGTGTAGCGAAGCTGCTGCCGAAGAATTTCGAGCAGGTCAGGCAATCCCGGATCGGCTTCCCCGGCGAAGGCATCGATCTCGACGCGCAGGCCAAGGCACAATTGCAAATGATGCTGGCGTTCATGAAGGCCGACCCGACAGTCAATCACATCGAGCTCGATGGTCATTCCGACAACAGCGGCAACCGCCTGACCAACCGGGACCTCTCGCGGCGCCGGGCCCTGGCGGTCATGGAGTTCTTCAAGGCCAACGGTGTTCAGGCGTCGCAGATTACCCTGCGCTTCCACGGCGAACGTTATCCATTGGCGCCCAACACCTCGGCCGCCAACCGGGCGAAGAACCGTCGGGTCAATGTCCATCTCGCGCGGGTGGCGCCGACCGAAAAACCGTCCCCCCGCGCCACGGCGACGGCGAGCGCGGCATCGACGTCCTGAACGGGCTGTGATCGTCGCTCGCTTGACATAATCTGTCGCTTCGTCGTCATAAGCTGTCGCGCCTCTGTAAATTATTCTGCATGACCGGTAGACTTGACGGCTTTCCGTAGAACCCCGTGGAGTGATGGCATGGCGGACGTAAACAAGGTCGTTCTGGCGTATTCCGGCGGCCTGGACACTTCGGTGATCCTCAAGTGGCTGCAGGATACTTATAACTGTGAAGTCGTGACCTTCACCGCTGACCTGGGTCAGGGCGAAGAGGTCGAGCCGGCCCGCGCCAAGGCTCAGGCCATGGGCGTAAAAGAAATCTACATCGACGATCTGCGCGAAGAATTCGTGCGTGATTTCGTGTTCCCGATGTTCCGCGCCAACACCGTTTATGAAGGCGAGTACCTGCTGGGTACTTCCATCGCTCGTCCGTTGATCGCCAAGCGCCTGATCGAAATCGCCAACGAAACCGGCGCTGACGCCATTTCCCATGGCGCGACCGGCAAGGGTAACGACCAGGTGCGTTTCGAACTGGGCGCCTACGCCCTGAAGCCAGGCGTGAAGGTCATCGCTCCGTGGCGCGAATGGGACCTGCTGTCCCGTGAAAAGCTGATGGATTACGCTGAAAAGCACAACATCCCGATCGAGCGTCACGGCAAGAAAAAATCCCCGTACTCGATGGATGCCAACCTGCTGCACATCTCCTATGAAGGCGGCGTGCTGGAAGACACCTGGACCGAGCACGAAGAAGACATGTGGAAATGGACCGTCTCCCCGGAGAAGGCTCCTGACAAGGCGCAGTACCTGGAACTGACCTACCGCAACGGCGATATCGTCGCGCTGGACGGTGTCGAAATGACCCCGGCTACCGTGCTGGCGACCCTGAACCGCATTGGTGGCGAACACGGTATCGGCCGTCTCGACATCGTCGAGAACCGCTACGTCGGCATGAAGTCCCGTGGCTGCTACGAAACCCCTGGTGGCACCATCATGCTGCGCGCCCACCGTGCGATCGAATCGATCACCCTGGACCGCGAAGTGGCTCACCTCAAGGATGAGCTGATGCCGAAATACGCCAGCCTGATCTACACCGGTTACTGGTGGAGCCCTGAGCGTCTGATGCTGCAACAGATGATCGATGCTTCCCAGGCCCATGTGAACGGCGTTGTGCGCCTGAAGCTGTACAAGGGCAACGTGATCGTCACCGGCCGCAAGTCCGACGAATCGCTGTTCGACGCCAACATCGCGACCTTCGAGGAAGATGGCGGCGCTTACAACCAGGCCGATGCGGCGGGCTTCATCAAGCTCAATGCCTTGCGCATGCGTATTGCGGCGAACAAAGGCCGCAAGCTGTTCTGAGACGTCAGATAACGCAGTGCAACCCGCGTCGTTGAATCTGTGGCCTTGTCGTTGACAAGGCCACAGATCTGAAGGGGGGGATGTTCTGCCTGACATTGCGCTGCCGCGTACTGATGACTGTCCTGTCTGTTTCTACCGGGTCTTCAATCGCTATTGACTGCTTTGCGTCAATGGATGCGTTTGTTCAATGACCGTCAGGCCATTTGAATTCAAATTGTAAGCAACATAGAGCGCTGCACCACTGTGTTTCTTTGTGTTTCTTGCATGTTTGAATGGGCTCTCCTTCAGCAGCCTCTGTGATTCACTGCAGGTGATGAACACGATGGCATGCGCAGCTTTTCCCTGTTCTTGTCGAATATTTTCCAGCGAGGCGTCCATCTCGATGTGTTGGCTCATCCCGCGTATATCGACGATATACAGGTCTTTGAGTCGCTCCGGCAGGCGGATGTAGTGCTCCGGCGCGGTCTGTAGATCCGTCCCGGGAGGGTCCTGTGCGTAACCGGAAGGGGGAGTGGAGCCGCGATCAATCGTCGATTGACTCCGGGCCGGTTTTTTATGTGTCGACCTGGACTCACGCTTTCCCGGACGCTCGGCCTTGTTCATGGCTTTTATGAAGTGCTCGCCTTTTGCAAAATCGGAAGGTGCGTAAAGCGACCGATAGTTGAAGTTGAGTGTGGCAAAGAAAAGAAAGAGCAGATAAAAAGGAAAGCTGATCAAGAACCAGACGTAGATATCCCGGTCTTCATCATCAAGGAAGGGCAGGGAGACAGCCGCTGAAGTTTCCGACAGGGTTGCGAATATCGCGATGAGTGTCAGGGGGTTGGTGATTTTTTGTTTTATATGTTCCATGTTTTTTTCTCATTAAAGTTTGTCTTTTCTCTTGGGTGTATGGGAGAGGTTTTGGTCTGCTGCTCGGGATGGTAACTGCTTGTTAGTGTTTCGGGTATATCTGTTTCATTGTGTTAGCACCTTAGTGGTTGTTTGGCTATATGAGTAAGAGGACGCTGGATAGGCAATATTGTTAATGTGCGTCCTGGGCCGGAAAATATCGGTTACTTTTCAGGATAGTTCAAACATCGTTGCAGGCCGGATTTTCGGTATCCGAGTCTTTTTGTTTGTTTTATGGTTGCAAATCGATACAAAAAACTGTTGAGGAATCGCAAGTCGAGCGCCTGATAAGTTTTCTGATGCACTGTATTCAAGGAATTTTTGTAGGAATAATCTGTGTTGTTTGTAGGGAATGTCTCTTGCTGTGGATGGCCGGGGGGGGCGGCATGCCATGGGTGAAACGACTAGGCTATTGTGCGGGCTCTAAAAATTCGAACAGCGAAATTGGACTTGCCCATGAATAAAGTGCTGATCGTGGATGATCACCCCGTCATTCGTCTAGCGGTACGTATGCTGATGGAACGTCATGGCTACGAAGTCATTGCAGAAACAGATAATGGTGTGGATGCGTTACAGCTTGCCCGCGAACTTATGCCCGATATTGTCATTCTGGATATTGGCATTCCAAAACTCGATGGGTTGGAAGTCATTGCGCGACTGGCATCGGCAGCCATGCCAATAAAAGTATTGATATTGACGTCCCAGGCACCGGGTCATTTTTCCATGCGTTGCATGCAATCGGGGGCTGCCGGATATGTTTGCAAGCAACAGGATCTCACTGAATTGCTCAGCGCAATAAAGGCGGTGTTGTCAGGCTACAGTTATTTTCCGAATCAAGCCCTGCACACGGTGCGTTCCAGTATGGGCAATGCCAGTGAATCCGATATGGTGGATCGTCTGTCGGGGCGGGAAATGATGGTGTTGCAGCAACTGGCCCGCGGGAGGACCAACAAGGAGATTGCCGACGGCATGTTCCTTAGCAATAAAACCGTCAGCACTTACAAGACGCGCTTGTTATTGAAGCTCAATGCGCGTTCCCTGGTCGATCTGATCGAATTGGCGCAACGCAATGGTCTGGTGTGACGGCGGCAACGTTGACGATAGGCGTTAGGCGATTATCAGGGGGGCGGCTCTGGGTAAAAAGCCTCCGTTTCGGGAGGCTTTTGAGGTGTCATAGGTCAAAATCGTAATCGGCCAATTGCTTTTGCAGTCGGCGCTCCTCCAGCAGATTGTCAATGGTGCGGCGTTTATTGAGGTTGGTCTTTGCCACTTCAACCACAGGGTCGGCGTCATCAGCCTCAACGGGGGTGAAGTCGTCTTCTACGTCCAATTGCTCTTTGCCAGTACTCATAGGGTCAACTCCAGGCTAAGACTGCCTTTGGCGCTCCTTATATCGACATTCGTGCGGTGGGTAAAAAAGATTTTTTCAATCGATATATTGAAAAACCTAATAGCGCCTCAATCGTCCGAGGTCTTGTGCTTGTATTCGCACAGGTCTTCAATCCGGCAACTGCCACAGCGGGGCTTGCGAGCCAGGCAGACGTAGCGACCATGGAGAATCAGCCAGTGATGGGAATCGAGCAGGTATTGCCTGGGCACGAACTTCATCAGCTTTGTCTCGACCTCGACCACATTCTTGCCCGGCGCAATCCCGGTACGGTTGCTGACCCGGAAAATATGGGTGTCCACGGCCATGGTCAGCTGACGGAATGCCGTATTGAGCACCACGTTGGCCGTTTTACGACCGACACCGGGTAGCGCTTCCAGCGCTTCACGGGTTTGCGGCACTTCGCCGCCATGACGCTCCAGCAGCAAACGACAGGTCTCGATCACATTTTTCGCTTTGCTGTTGAACAGTCCGATCGTCTTGATGTACTCCGACAATCCCTCGACGCCCAAGGCGTGAATCGCGGCAGGCGTATTGGCCACCGGATAGAGTTTGGCGGTGGCCTTGTTGACGCCGACATCGGTCGACTGTGCCGAAAGAATCACGGCGATCAGCAGTTCGAACGGCGACGAGTAGGCCAGTTCGGTTTTCGGTTCCGGGTTGTCTTCGTGAAACCGGCGGAAAATTTCCAGACGTTTTGCAGCATTCATGAACAGTGATTTTCCTCGAAGACAGTCAGTGTGAAGGCGTCGGGTGCGCCCAGGCCTGCCAGGCGGCGAGCAGCAGCCCGAGCAGAATGAATCCACCGGGCGCCAGGATAGCCAGGCGTACCCCACCGTCGGCGGTCAGGACCCAGCCTTGCCAGTCCGGTTGCGTGGCGCCAGCCAGCCATGGCAGGTGGCCGCCCAGTGTGCCGCTGCCCAACAGCTCTCGCAGCAGGCCCATACCCATCAGCAACGCGCCGAACAGGCCACACAGGCGCAGACGATCACGCCCTGTGCGCTGGAAAAAACCGGTCTGGTCCATGACGACGCATTGCAAGGCAATCAATCCTGCATACCAGCCCATCTGTTGATGCCATTGAAGCGACCAGGCCTGCGCCCCGAGTTCAGCGCAACTGGTCAGCGTGGCCGCCAGCAAGACGCCAGCAAGCACCTGGGTCGCTGGAATCAGTCGGGCGCGCAACGCGCCCATGCACACCCCAAAGACACTGCTCACCACGATGAACATCAGCCACAAGCCCAGCGCCTTCATCAGCGAGTCCGTCGCGCCGATCAGGGGCGCCAGCATCAGCGAGTGTTGCAGGGGCGATGAGTTATTCATGGGCACTGCTCCCGATCAGCTGTTGCGAGTGTTCATCGAAGTAGCGCAACGCGTCATGAATGGCGTTGATCACCGCTCTTGAGGTGATGGTCGCGCCAGCGATCTGATCAAATGTCCCCTGATCTTTTTTCAGGGCCCAGCCCGCGTCGCCGGGTTCGGCTCGGGTTTTGCCGGCGAAAACCTGAAGCCAGGCGTTGGGCCAGTCGGCAATCCTGCCACCCAGCCCTGGGGTTTCCGATTGATTGAGGGTTTTGACGCCCAGCAACCGGCCATTTGCGCCGATGGCGATCAGCAGTTCGATTGAACCTGCGTAGCCCAGGGTCTGGCTGCGCAGCAATACGGCGCTGGGTTGGCCAGCCTTGGTCACGCGGTAGCCACCCAGCAGCATGCTTTCAGGCAAGTCTGTTCTTGCAAGGCTGAGGGGCTGTTCCAGCGGCTGATTGTCATAACTGTCAGGGGGCAGCAGGTCGAGCAGGTTACGACTGTCGATCAGACGCTGTTCAGCCGCAATGCGCGGCGCGCTGGTGTGCTGCACGAGGTAGGTCGCGCCTGTCCCCAGGCCCGCCAGCAACACCAGGATCACGACACTCGACGCTCGGCTCATGGTTCAACCCGCTCCTGCCTGGCCGCGGCAATCCGCTCCAGCGCCGGTACGCACAGGTTCATCAGCAGTACGGCAAAGGCTACGCCGTCCGGATAGCCGCCCCAGGTGCGAAGCACATACGTCAGCAGCCCCACGCCCGCGCCGAACAGCAGCCGGGCACCGGGGCTTTTGGCGCCGGACACCGGTTCGGTGACAATGAAGAATGCCCCCAGCATGCTCGCGCCAGTGAGCAGATGAAACAGCGGTGAGCCATGGGAATCGGAGCCGGTGCCATTCCAGCACAGCAGACTGATCACGAACAGGCTGGCCAGCATGCCGACCGGCGCGTGCCAGCTGAACACCCGCCGTTGCAGCAGAAACGCGCCGCCCGCCAAAAAGGCCAGGTTGACCCATTCCACGCCCCGCCCGCCGAACCGGCCGAATGCCGGGTTATCGGCGAACAGTTCGTCCATCGTCAGGCTTTTGTTGATCCGCAGGCTGTCCAGTGCCGTGGCCTGGGCCCAGGCATCCGGTGCCTGGCCGAGACTGAAACCGAACACCTGCCGCAAGCCACCGAACAGGTCCATGCCGTGGGACGATGGCCAGTGGGTCATCTGCTGGGGAAAGGCCACCAGCACCAGGGCAAAACCGAGCATGGCCGGGTTGAACGGGTTCTTGCCGACGCCGCCATACAGGTGCTTGCCAAACAACAGCGCAAAAGCCACCGCACTGACCGTCAGCCACCACGGGCAATAAGGCGGCAAGGCCAGTGCCAGCAGCGTCGCACTGACCAGCGCGCTGCCGTCGCTCAAGGTCGGTTTGATGGGGCGCTTGCGCAGCCGCAACACCAGCGCCTCAACCGCCAGTGCGGTCACACCCGCCAGCAGCAGGTTGATCAACACGCCCCAGCCATACCACCAGAACAACACCAGCATTCCCGGCACCGTGGCCAGCAATACCTGCTTCATGGCCTGCTGAAGGCGTTCGTCGGCCGGTTCAAGCAGTGGCATGGGCATCCACCTGCTGCTCGGCTTCAGTCACCGCGTGCTCCAGCGCTGCAATGTGTTCGGCCGGTGCTTCACTGGCTTGAGCTTTCTTGAGTTCGGCGCGGCGCATGGCCAATTGGATCTTCGCCCGATTCAGCTGCGCATTCTTCACCGGGGCAACAGGCGCCGGGGCAGGTGCAGCAGTACTCTCCAGTCTGGCCAGGGCTTGCTCGGCGGCCTCGAACTGCTGTTGCAGCACGATCAGTTGCGATTGCTGCTCGAACGTTGGCGGATGCCCGAAAGCCTTGAGCGATTTATTCAGTTGCGCGCGGCTCATCGCCAGATCGATCTTGGCCTTCTTCAGTGCGGCATCGGCATTGGCGGCTTTTTGCGCGCGTATGCGTTCAAGGGCTGCCTGCACCGGATCGAGCACCACCTCACTGTGCTGCGGCACGGCGCGTTGCGCCCGGGCGTGGCGCTCGGCGAGTTTCTGTTGTTCTTCACGACGCAAGCGGGCGTTGCGCTGTTCGAACCGGCGCCGCGCGTGATTGCGTTTGGCGGCGCGAGCCTGTTGCTGTTCAAGACTGAACGCCAGGCCGCCGACCACCGGCACTACCGTGGCCAGCGGCAACGGCCGCATCTCGATGCAATCCACCGGGCAGGGCGCTACACAGAGGTCGCAACCGGTGCATTCGTCGACGATGACCGTGTGCATCAGTTTGGCTGCACCGACGATGGCGTCCACCGGGCAAGCCTGGATGCATTTGGTGCAACCGATGCACTCGGCCTCGCGGATATAAGCGATTTGCGCGGGAGCCGCACCGCGACTGACGTCCAGCTCCAGCACCGGCACCTTCAGCAGTTCTGCCAGGGCCGCGATGGTTTCGCTGCCGCCCGGCGGGCACTTGTTGATCGACTCGCCGCTGGCGATGCCTTCGGCGTAGGGCTTGCATCCGGGGTGGCCGCACTTGCCGCATTGGGTCTGCGGCAAGAGGGCGTCGATGCGTTGAATCAGACTCATGTTTTGATCAGCCCGCTGAATCCGAGAAAAGCCACTGCAATCAGTCCGGCGCCGATCAGATCGATCGGCAGGCCGCGAAAGGGCAGGGGGATATCGTTATCGATAGTGCGCTGGCGCAGGTCGCTGAACAGACTCAGCACCAGCCAGAAACCCAGCCCGGCACCGAGGCTCAGGGCTGTGGCATGAAAGAATCCCTTGTCATTTTGAACATTGATCAGCGCCAGGCCGAGCACACCGGCGTTACCCAGCAGCAGCGGCCAGAGGCCTTCGAACGAAAGCTTCCCGAGCAGCCGTGCAAGCAGCTTCAACAAGGGCGCGATCAACAGCACGCTCAGTGGCAGAAACACGAACAGGCGCAGCGGCGTCAGCCCCAAAGGCACCAGCAGCCAGTGGTAAAGCGCGTAGCTCGACATGCCCACAATCAGCATCAGGCACGTCGTCGCAATGCCCAGCGCATGCACCTGGCGGCGCTCGCTGCCCAGCAGCGGATCGACGCCCAGGGGCCAGTGCAACACGAGGTTGTTGATCAGGGCAGCGCTGATAAGCGTAAGCAGTATCTCGGTCATGATCGTGCCGGCAAGAACGGGGGCTTTCCAATGGAGCTGTCTAACAAGGTTAGGCATTATCCGGCAAGGACGGAGGGTGGGCCAGACATGAAAATCCCACAGGCGCGCCAGGCACGACTGTGGGATCGATTTACCGCAGGGTGTTACTTGATGCGCTGACCTGGCTTGGCGCCACTGTCAGGGCTGAGCAGGTAGATTTCTTCACCGCCGGGGCCGGCGGCCATCACCATGCCTTCGGAGATGCCGAATTTCATTTTGCGGGGCTTGAGGTTGGCGATCATCATGGTCAGGCGACCATCGAGCTTGGACGGATCCGGGTAGGCGCTCTTGATCCCGGAGAACACATTGCGTTGCTCGTCACCGATGTCCAGGGTCAGGCGCAGCAGCTTGTCGGCACCTTCCACGTGTTCGGCCTTGACGATCAGGGCGACGCGCAAGTCGACCGCGGCAAACGCGTCGAACTCGATCTCCGGCGACAGCGGATCCTTGGCCAGCTCGCCGTTGCCGGCAGGCGCGGCATCGCCAGTGTCGGTCTGGCTGGCGGTCAGGTCTTCTTTCGAAGCATCGGTCATGGCTTGCACTTTTACCGGGTCGATACGGGTCATCAAGGGCTTGAACTCGTTCAGCTGATGGTTGCTGAGCAAGGTCGCGTGGTCGTTCCAGGTCAGCGGCGCCACGTTGAGGAACGCCTCGGCGTCGGCGGCCAGCAGCGGCAATACCGGCTTGAGGAAGATCACCAGTTGGCGGAACAGGTTGATGCCCAGGGCGCAGATGGCCTGGACTTCTTCCTGCTTGCCTTCCTGTTTGTTCAGCGACCACGGCGCCTTGTCGGCGATCCAGGCGTTGGCACGGTCGGCCAGGCCCATGATCTCGCGCATGGCACGGGCGAAATCGCGAGCCTCGTAGGCGTCGGCGATGCTCGGTGCCGCGGCCAGGAAGGCTTCGGTCAGCTCTGGCGCGGCATTGCCGGCCACCAGCACACCCGCGTTGCCTTTATGAATGAAGCCTGCGCAACGGCTGGCGATGTTGACGACCTTGCCGACCAGGTCGGAGTTGACCTTCTGCACGAAGTCTTCGAGGTTCAGGTCCAGGTCGTCGACGCCACGGCCGAGCTTGGCCGCGTAGTAGTAACGCAGGTATTCCGGCGACAGGTGATCCAGGTAGGTCCGGGCCTTGATGAAGGTGCCGCGGGACTTGGACATTTTCTGACCGTTGACGGTCAGGTAGCCGTGCACGTTGATGCCGGTCGGTTTCCGGAACCCGGCGCCTTCGAGCATGGCGGGCCAGAACAGCGCGTGGAAATTGACGATGTCCTTGCCGATGAAGTGATACAGCTCGGCGGTGGAGTCTTTGCCCCAGAACGCATCGAAGTTCAGTTCCGGCTTGCGGTCGCACAGGTTCTTGAAGCTGGCCATGTAGCCGATCGGCGCGTCCAGCCAGACATAGAAGTACTTGCCCGGCTCGTCGGGGATCTCGAAACCGAAGTACGGCGCATCACGGGAAATGTCCCATTGTTGCAGGCCGGCATCGAGCCATTCGGCGATCTTGTTGGCCACGGCTTCTTGCAGGGTGCCGCTGCGGGTCCAGGCCTGCAGCATTTCCTGGAAGTCCGGCAGCTTGAAGAAGAAGTGCTGGGAATCCTTGAGCACCGGGGTGGCGCCGGAGATCGCCGACTTCGGATCCTTCAGGTCGGTCGGTGCGTAAGTCGCGCCGCATTTTTCGCAGTTGTCGCCATACTGGTCTTCGGTGCCGCATTTCGGGCAGGTGCCCTTGATGAAGCGGTCGGCCAGGAACATTTTCTTTTCCGGGTCGAAGTACTGCGTGATCGAACGCGTGGCGATGTGCCCGGCGTCGCGCAGCTTCAGGTAGACCTGGCTCGACAGCTCACGGTTTTCTTCGGCGTGAGTGGAGTGGAAATTGTCGAAGTCCACCAGGAACTCGGCAAAGTCGGCGCTGTGTTCAGCCTGGACGTTGGCGATCAGTTGTTCCGGAGTGATGCCTTCCTTTTCCGCGCGCAGCATGATGGCCGAACCGTGGGCGTCGTCGGCGCAGACATAAATGCATTGATTGCCGCGGTGCTTCTGGAAGCGCACCCACATATCGGTCTGGATGTATTCCAGCATGTGGCCAAGATGGATCGAACCATTGGCATAGGGCAGGGCGCTGGTGACGAGGATCTTGCGTGGCTCGGACATGGGGCTCGGCTACTTGATGAAACGGAGGTCGGCCACTATAAAGCGCTGGCGCATATTTTTCACCCCTGTGGCTCGGCGGAGTTGTGTTGCAAATGCGCTTTGTGGCGAGGGGGCTTGCCCCCGTTCGGCTGCGCAGCAGTCGTAAAACCGACGAATGCGGTGTGTCTGTCCGATTGCATGTGCTGGTTCGGGGGCCGCTTCGCGGCCCAACGGGGGCAAGCCCCCTCGCCACAGGCAATCTTCCTCACCACAAGGAAGCTTTCCAGCCGCGGTAATCTGTTCGCCACAAATGAGTGTCCGGCGTAGGATACCCGCCTGATTTTCCAGTCTTGCTATCGGAGTTGCCCATGAGCGCCGTCAATCGCGCAGCGGTGGAAGCCGTCCTTCGCCAATACACCGACCCTTACCTGAACCAGGACCCGGTCAGCGCCGGGTGCGTGCGCAGCATCGACCTCGAGGGCGATCGCGTCAGCGTCCAGCTGGAACTGGGTTACGCCGCCGGCCTGTTCAAAAGTGGCTGGGCGCAAATGCTGCAAATGGCCATCGAACAGCTCGACGGCGTGACCAGCGCCCGTGTCGAGATCACCAGTGTGATCGCCGCGCACAAGGCTCAGGCACAGATTCCCGGCCTGGCCAACGTCAAGAACGTGGTAGCTGTGGCGTCCGGCAAGGGCGGTGTGGGCAAATCCACCACCGCCGCCAACCTGGCCCTGGCCCTGGCCCGCGAAGGCGCCAAGGTCGGGATTCTCGACGCGGACATCTACGGTCCGAGCCAGGGCATCATGTTCGGTATCCCCGAAGGCACCCGACCGAAGGTCAAGGATCAGAAATGGTTCGTGCCGATCGAGTCCCATGGCGTCGAAGTGATGTCCATGGCGTTCCTGACCGACGACAACACGCCGATGGTCTGGCGTGGACCGATGGTTTCCGGGGCGTTGTTGCAACTGGTCACTCAAACGGCCTGGGGCGACCTGGATTACCTGGTCATCGACATGCCCCCTGGCACCGGCGACATCCAGTTGACCCTGGCGCAGAAAGTCCCGGTGGCCGGTGCAGTGATCGTGACCACGCCGCAGGACCTGGCATTGCTGGACGCGCGCAAGGGTGTGGAGATGTTCCGCAAGGTCAACATCCCGGTGCTGGGCGTGGTGGAAAACATGGCCGTGCACATCTGCTCCAACTGCGGGCATGCCGAGCATCTGTTCGGTGAGGGCGGAGGGGTGAAGCTGGCCAACCAGTACGGCGTCGAACTGTTGGCCTCGTTGCCGTTGGCAATGGCTATCCGCGAACAGGCCGATGGCGGCAAGCCTACGGTGATCGCCGAGCCGGACAGCCCGATTGCGCTGGTGTACCAGGAACTGGCTCGCCATGTCGGCGCACGGATTGTGTTGCAGGAAGCGGTGACGCCGGCGATGCCGAACATCACCATCAGCGACGATTGATATCCTTCGGATAACACGAAAAACCTGTGGGAGCGAGCTTGCTCGCGATAGCGGTGTATCAGTCACCAGCAATGGTGAATGTGACGCCCTCATCGCGAGCAAGCTCGCTCCCACAGTGGTTCTGGGGTGACCTTAAATGCGCATCCCGCCATCCAATTCCAGAATCCGCCCGGTGTAATAGTCGTTCTCGAATATATACGCCGCCGAATGAGCAATCTCGTCAGGCGTGCCCATGCGCTTGAGCGGTATCCCGGACGTCATCTTCTCCAGCGCTTCCGGTTTCATCCCCAAGGTCATTTCGGTTTCGATAAAGCCCGGTGCGATGCCCGCCACACGAATGCCGTAGCGTGCCAGTTCCTTGGCCCAGGTCACGGTGGCTGCAGCCACCCCGGCCTTGGCGGCGGAGTAGTTGGTCTGGCCGACGTTGCCGGCGCGGGAGATCGACGAGATATTGATGATCGTGCCGCCCGTCTCCAGCTCGATCATTTTCGCCGCGACTTCCCGGGTGCACAGGAACACGCCGGTCAGGTTGACGTCGATGACCGCCTGCCATTGGGCCAGGCTCATTTTGGTCATCTCGCCATCCTTGACCTTGACCAGCAGACCGTCGCGCAAGATCCCGGCGTTGTTGACCAGACCATGGATCGCACCAAAATCGTTGGCCACTTGGGCAACCATGTGCGCCACTTGCTCTTCATTGGCGACGTTGCACAAGTAGGCGCGGGCTTCGACGCCCCTGGCCTGGCATGCGGCGACGGTGTCGTCGAGTTTTTCCTGGTTCAGGTCCACCAGTGCCAGCTTCGCGCCAAGGCCAGCGAAATACTCGGCCATGGAGCGGCCTAAACCCTGGCAACCGCCCGTGATAATGATTACTTTGTCAGTGAGTTGCATTCGCATGCCCCAATAGCAGGTCAGAGTGGTTTTGCTCCTGGAGAGCCTCTCGATCTGCACCTGATGTGGCCTGGTTGCACATGAGAACTGCCCGTTGGCGTGCTGGAACTTATCCCAGATGCCCGTCCGTTTTTTTGACGGATTCTATATAAGGAGTCATAAATTGAGCGTTGAAGCGGCCAAGAATGCCCGAGAATTGCTTCTCAAGGAATACCGCGGAGTGCTCTCGACGCATTCCAAGGCGATGCCCGGTTTCCCGTTTGGCTCGGTGGTTCCGTACTGTCTGGACGAACAGGGCTGGCCGCTGATCCTTATCAGCCGCATCGCCCAGCACACCCACAATCTGCAAAAAGATCCGAAATGCTCACTGTTCGTCGGCGAGCGCGGGGCCGAAGACGTGCAAGCCGTTGGTCGCCTGACCTACCTCGCCGAAGCGGAAAAGCTCGAGGACGAGGCCGCCATCGAAGCGGCGGCGGACCGTTACTATCGCTATTTCCCGGATTCGCAGAGCTATCACAAGGCCCACGACTTCGATTTCTGGGTACTCAAACCGGTCCGTCACCGTTACATCGGCGGTTTTGGCGCCATTCACTGGGTCGACCAGTTGACCCTGGCCAACCCGTTCGCCGGCAAGGCCGAGTTGAGTATGGTCGAACATATGAATGCCGATCACGCCAAGGCCATCGCCCACTACGTCGAACTGGCGGGCCTGCCGAAGAGCGAACCGGCACAGCTGGCGGGTATCGACACCGAGGGCATGCACCTGCGCATTGGCCAGGGCCTTTACTGGCTGCCGTTCCAGGCACCATGTAATACGCCGACACAAGTCCGGGAAGCCTTGGTTTTTCTGGCTCACGCCGAGCATTGGCCGAAAAATGCAGTGGCCGACGCTTGAATTCACGCAATGGCGACGTCATCTAGGGGAGACTGGCAAGGCATTCTTGCGTTGAGGAACCATTTGATGCGCCCTTTTTTATTGCTCTTTGTACTGTTTCCGGTGTTGGAGCTGTTCGTATTCGTCAAGGTGAGCGGGGCGATCGGGTTTTTCCCGGCCCTGCTGCTGGTCATTCTCGGCTCGATGTTCGGCGTCTTCGTGCTGCGTATCGCCGGTCTGGCCACTGCACTGCGTGCCCGTGAAAGCCTGAACCGCGGCGAGCTGCCGGCCCAGACCATGCTCGAAGGCCTGATGCTGGCCCTGGCCGGCGGTCTGTTGATCCTGCCGGGCTTCGTCACTGACGTGCTCGGCCTGATCATGCTGCTGCCGATCTCCCGTCGGCTGCTGGCCAATAAAATGCGCCAGCGTGCCGAGGAACAGGCGATACGCCAGCGTGCGTTCGCCGATGACCTGCAACCCCGTGGCGGTCCGGCTCCGCGTCAGCCGCTGGGGCGCGAACCGGACGTGATCGAAGGCGAGTTCGAACACCGCGATCCCAAGTAATCGTTTCAGCACACGGCACCTTCGGGTGCCGTGTTCATTTTCGGTGCGACAACCTGAAAAATTTTTGACCCCCGCCCTTGTAATAGGCTTGTCCGCCCTTATGTAACTGTCACCGCAAGGTTTCTGGTAATTACGCCAGACAGACTTCCGCGGTTTGCTTGCCAAACCGCACCCGGCTTCGCCGGATTTGTTAAACCCGCCGGGACTACACCGGCCGATGAAAACCACAATTAGGAGAGATCGACAATGAAGCTTCGTCCTCTGCATGACCGCGTCGTCGTCCGTCGCAGCGAAGAAGAAAAGAAAACCGCTGGCGGTATCGTCCTGCCAGGTTCGGCTGCTGAAAAGCCAAACCAGGGCGAAGTCCTCGCTGTAGGCCCGGGCAAAGCACTGGACAACGGTGAAGTGCGCGCGCTGGCCGTGAAAGTGGGTGACAAGGTTGTGTTCGGCCCTTACTCCGGCAGCAACACCGTGAAAGTCGACGGCGAAGACCTGCTGGTCATCGGCGAGAGCGAAATTCTCGCTGTTATCGAAGGCTGAATCCCCGCTCATTTTCCCGCTACTACAAAGTATTTAAGGAATATCGATCATGGCTGCTAAAGAAGTTAAATTCGGCGATTCCGCCCGCAAGAAAATGCTCGCCGGTGTCAACGTCCTGGCTGACGCAGTAAAAGCGACCCTGGGCCCTAAAGGCCGTAACGTGATCATCGAGAAGAGCTTCGGCGCTCCGACCATCACCAAGGACGGCGTGTCCGTTGCAAAAGAAATCGAGCTGAAAGACCGCTTCGAAAACATGGGCGCGCAGCTGGTCAAAGACGTTGCCTCCCGTGCAAACGATGACGCAGGCGACGGCACCACCACCGCTACCGTTCTGGCTCAATCGATCGTCAACGAAGGCCTGAAAGCCGTCGCTGCCGGCATGAACCCGATGGACCTCAAGCGCGGTATCGACAAAGCGACCATCGCTATCGTCAAAGAGCTCAAAGCCCTGTCCAAGCCTTGCGCTGACACCAAGGCCATCGCTCAGGTCGGCACCATCTCGGCCAACTCCGACAGCTCCATCGGCGACATCATTGCCGAAGCCATGGAAAAAGTCGGTAAAGAAGGCGTGATCACCGTTGAAGAAGGCTCGGGCCTGGAAAACGAACTGTCGGTTGTTGAAGGCATGCAGTTCGACCGTGGCTACCTGTCCCCGTACTTCGTCAACAAGCCAGAGACCATGACTGCCGAGCTGGACGGTCCGCTGATCCTGCTGGTCGACAAAAAGATCTCGAACATCCGTGAACTGTTGCCAGTTCTGGAAGCTGTTGCCAAAGCCGGCCGCCCACTGCTGATCGTGAGCGAAGACGTTGAAGGCGAAGCCTTGGCGACTCTGGTTGTGAACAACATGCGCGGTATCGTTAAAGTGGTTGCCGTCAAGGCGCCTGGCTTCGGCGACCGTCGCAAGGCAATGCTGCAGGACATCGCTGTCCTGACTGGCGGTACCGTTATCTCCGAAGAGATCGGCCTGAGCCTGGAAAGCGCTACCCTGGAACACCTGGGTAATGCCAAGCGCGTCACCGTGACCAAGGAAAACACCACCGTGATCGACGGCGCCGGCGTTGAGGCTGACATCCAGTCTCGCGTTCTGCAGATCCGTCAGCAAGTGGCTGATACTTCGTCCGACTACGACCGTGAAAAACTGCAAGAGCGTCTGGCCAAGCTGTCCGGCGGCGTTGCAGTGATCAAAGTTGGCGCTGGTTCCGAAGTTGAAATGAAAGAGAAGAAAGCCCGCGTTGAAGACGCCCTGCACGCAACCCGCGCAGCCGTTGAAGAAGGCGTGGTACCTGGCGGTGGCGTGGCACTGGTTCGCGCTCTGCAGGCTATCTCCGAACTGAAAGGCGACAACGCTGATCAGGACGTTGGTATCCAGTTGCTGCGTCGCGCTGTTGAAGCGCCACTGCGCCAGATCGTTGCCAACTCCGGTGACGAGCCAAGCGTAGTTGTCGACAAGGTCAAGCAGGGTTCGGGTAACTACGGTTACAACGCTGCGACCGGCGAATACGGCGACATGATCGAAATGGGTATCCTGGACCCGGCTAAAGTGACTCGTTCGGCTCTTCAGGCAGCGGCTTCCATCGCCAGCCTGATGATCACCACCGAAGCCATGATCGCCGAGATCAAGGAAGACGGCCCAGCTGGCGGCGGCATGCCAGACATGGGCGGTATGGGTGGCATGGGCGGCATGATGTAAGCCAGCCTTACCCCGTACAAGCTTACCCCTATAAAAAAGCCCCGCCTGCGAAAGCAGGCGGGGTTTTTTATTGCCTTCTATTCAACCCGATCTTGAAGCTGCATCAGCCCCCTGTGGGAGCGAGCTTGCTCGCGATGACTGACTGACATTCAACATTGATGTCGACTGCGATGGCCCCATCGCGAGCAAGCTCGCTCCCACATTTGGTTTTGTATTTCAGGCGTTGACCGGTTTTGCTTCGGGTACGCGCTCCACCTTCGAGGCCGGCCGATACAGAACGTAGTAATACGCCCCCAGACAAATCAACCAGCAGAAAATCGCCGTCCACACATTGTGCGAAAAGAAATGCGCCCCCTGCATCATCCGGCCGATGGAAAACACCGAGCCCAACGTGAAGGCGAAGACAAACGCCATGCGTGCCAGGCGCGGACGCCGATCACGCAGCACAAAGAACAGCGCAAACAGCGTGAAACCGGTCGCGGCATGCCCGCCAGGCCAGCAGCGGCCGGGTTTGTCAGTTGGCGGGCGAGGGCTGAGCAGCTCGCTGTAGGTTTCATGGCCGCCGAACTGTTCAAGGCTCCACGGGCATTGCACCGCGGTCAGCGCCTTGACTGGCGTGACAAAGGAGGTGGCCAGCGCCAGGGACAGCACCAGGCAGCCCAGTTCCCGTTTGATCGGCTTGAGCCTGTTGATGAAAAAAGAGGCGATGAAACCGAAGATGGCCAACACCGAGAAGGCAATGACCACTTGCTTGGCGCGGTCGTGCAGGATGTCTTCCAGGAAGTAACTGTGGCGCCCTGTGAAATCACCCGCGACCGGGTCATAGAACAGCCTGGCCAGGTCCATGTCCAGGGACGTCAGTTCAAGCAGTACCAGGATGATCGCCGCGATGGCAGGAACGCCCAGGCACACCCGCAAATCGAGCGGGCGCGAGGCGGGGTGGGCAGTGGTCGACACCATGGCAATTCCTTGGTCAGTGAAATGTTCTGAAGAGCGCAGCCGCGCGGAGTCTGGGCCTCTTCCTGTCGTCAGCCTGTGAACCGATAGTGAAAAAGTCGTTAAGGTCGTGGCCTGGATTTACAACTGCACACAGTTCTGGCCCTGAGCCCCGCTTGGCCTTAAGCTGCGCGGGCCAAGACGGCCGTTACTGTGTACGCAGGAGGTTCCCATGAGAATTCTATTGGTTGAAGATAACCGCGATATCCTGGCCAATCTGGCCGATTACCTGGGGCTCAAGGGTTATACCGTGGATTGCGCGCAGGACGGATTGTCAGGTCTGCACCTGGCGGCCACCGAGCATTACGACCTGATCGTGCTCGATATCATGTTGCCCGGCATCGATGGCTACACCCTGTGCAAGCGCCTGCGCGAAGACGCCCGCCGCGACACACCGGTGATCATGCTCACCGCTCGCGATCAACTGGACGACCGCCTGCAAGGCTTCAAGTCCGGTGCCGACGATTACCTGATCAAACCCTTTGCCCTGTCTGAACTGGCGGCGCGCATCGAAGCGGTCATGCGCCGGGCCCAGGGTGGCGGTCGCCGTACTTTGCAAGTCGGCGATCTGAGCTACGACCTCGACACCCTGGAAGTCACCCGCGAAGGGCGGCTGCTGAAACTCAATCCGGTAGGCCTGAAGTTACTGGCCGTGCTGATGCAGAAAAGCCCTCACGTTTTGCGCCGGGAAATTCTCGAAGAGGCGCTGTGGGGCGACGACTGCCCGGACAGCGACAGCCTGCGCAGCCATGTCCACCAATTGCGCCAGGTAATCGACAAGCCGTTCGCCAAGCCCTTGCTGCAAACCGTGCACGGTGTCGGCTATCGCTTGGCCGAGGGCCGTGATGGAGTTTAGACAAAGCCTTGCGCAACGGATCATCATCGCCTTTGCGTTGATGAGCGCATTGGTGGCAGGGGCCTTCGCCATGGGCATTGTGGCGACCGTGCACCTGGTGGAAGAGAAACTGATTTCGGCAGGTCTGGGCGGCGATCTGCAACGCCTGCTGCTGATGGACAGTGTGTCGGACTGGAGCCATCGACCGGAGCCGGATCAACTGTTCTATTTCAGTGGCGGGCCGGGCGACTTCGAATTGCCCAAGGACTTACGGCACCTGGACCCTGGTTTTCACGAAGTGTTTCGCGAGCAGCTGTCGTACCACGCGATGGTCGAAGTCGTCGACGGCCGGCGCTACGTGCTGTTGCAGGACCAGAGCGATTTCGAGGAGCGCGAGCGGGTGCTGTTTGCCGTGGTACTGGTGGGTTTCGTGCTGAGCCTGGCGTTGGCGGTGTTTCTCGGTTGGGTACTGGCACGCAAGGTCATGGCGCCGGTGGTGCGGTTGGCCCGGCAGGTACGTCATCGCGACCAATTGTTGGGGCTGGCGCCACCGCTGGCACCGGATTACGCCGCCGATGAAGTCGGGGAGCTGGCCGTCGCCTTCGACGCGACCTTGGGGCGCTTGCGCCAGGCGTTGTCCCGCGAGCGCTTGTTCACCAGTGACGTCAGCCACGAACTGCGCACGCCGTTGATGGTGCTGGCCAGTTCCTGTGAGTTGTTGCTGGAAAATCCCGGTCTCGATCAACGGGGTCGTGCTCAGGTCGAGCGAATCGCCCGAGCCTGCGAAGAGATGCGAGAGCTGGTGCAAACCTTCCTGATGCTGGCGCGCGCGCAACGTGACGACGCCAGCATGGCGCCGCAACAAACCCTGAGTCAGGTGGCTGACGGGCTGCTCAATCTGTGGCGCGAGCCGATCGAGGCCAAGGGGCTGAGCCTGATCTTCGAAGCGGGAGAGCCGGCAACCACCCGCTACAACGCCACCCTTCTGCACGCCGTCATGGGCAACCTGCTGCGTAACGCCCTGCATTACACCGAACAGGGGTTCATCCGCTTGACCCTGACGACCACCGGTTTTGTGGTCGAGGACAGTGGCGTCGGCATTCCCGAGGAAAAACGCGAAGCGATGTTCGAGCCATTCGTGCGGGGCCACGAGAAGCGCGGCGAGGGCCTGGGGCTGGGTCTGTCGCTGGTGCAGCGGATTTGCGAAAACCAGGGTTGGAGCGTCAGTCTGACGACCATGGAACCCAACGGCTGCCGCTTTCAGGTGGAGTTGAGCCAGGGCGCAACCTGATCAAGTGTTTCGTTGATGGCCCAGAGCTATCACTGTCTCCCTGTAAAACCTCGAAATAATTTGACATTTTACATGACAATTTTTTCACAAAGGTATGACCTGACACCGACACGGCGCTGCCTATCGTGGGTCCATCAGATGTTCTGGAGACCTGATGATGGACGGCCCGATCAAACTCGATTTTTCCGAAAAGTACGACGATCAACACGCTCAACACTACTTGCGCAAGCATCAGGCTGGCCTCGCTCGCCGCCTGTCGCATTGGCGTGATGAGCATATGGCGCGACAGGCGCTCAAACTGGTTGGGGAGCCGGGGCTGGTCCTCGATTTACCCTGTGGCGCGGGGCGTTTCTGGCCATTGCTGGCGGAAAAAGCCAATCGCGCCATCATCGGAGCCGACAACTCCGAATCGATGATCAAGATTGCCCTGCAGGCGCAACCTGCCGACGTGGTGAAACGGGTACAACCCTTGCACACTTCTGCTTTCGACATTGCCTTGCCCGATAACGCCGTCGACAGCATTTTCTGCATGCGTTTACTCCACCACATCGGTGAAGCCGAGCATCGACTGGCCATTTTGCGTGAGTTCGAGCGTGTCACCCGTGACAGCGTGATTCTTTCATTGTGGGTGGACGGCAACTTCAAAGCGTGGAAACGCAAGCGGCTTGAAGGTACCCGTGGGCAGGTCAGTTACCAAAATCGTTTTGTGTTACCGGCTGCTACGGTCGAAAAGGAATTCGAGCAGGCGGGATTCCGTATCCAGCAACGTCTGGATTTTTTACCGCTCTATGCCATGTGGCGAGTTTACGTATTACGCAAGAGGTAACAAATGGCAGTGCAATGTGCAGCAGGATCGGAAATCGCTCCCCAGGAGCGCTTCGACTATTTCTGGAATCTGCGCGGCGAATGGGTAGAAGAGCCCAACGTCCGGCGCGGTGGCGAAAGTGGTGTGCAGCGCGTTCGGGGCAGCGATGGAAACCTGCTCTACACTAAACGACAGACCGGGCACATTTATCGCAGCTGGCAGCATCCGTTTGGTCGGCCGACGGTATTGCGCGAACGTGATGCGCTGATCGGTCTGAGCCAGATCGACGTGCGCGTTCCGCAAATTGTGTTCTGCGGTGCGCAGCGCGACCCGGTGCACAAATGGCGTGCCCTGCTGGTGACCAAGTCACTGGACGGCTTTGAGGAAATCGAACATTGGTATGCCGGCGGCGGTCGTGAACGCCACGGCGAAGCGGTGCATGATCGCGTGCTCAAGGACCTGGCCGAGAATCTGGCCCGCATGCACAAGGGCCGTTGGCAGCACAGCTGCATTTACATCAAGCACGTGTTCGTCCGGGTCACCGGCGAGGGCGATGCGGCCAGGGTCGAGGTGGCCTTGATCGACCTGGAGAAGTGCCGGCAGCGGTTGACCGCGCGTCGTGCGGCCTCCCATGACATGAAGCAATTGCGCCGCCACTCGTCGTTCAGCACGACGGACTGGCAAAAACTCATCTACTTTTATGAGACGGCGTTTGGCAGCGCTATCAAGGGTTTATAGCAATGAAACTCGAAATTGCACGAGGTTTGTTCCTGGTAGGAGCCTTGGCAGTTGCTTCACTGGCGCTGGCGGCTTGGGAGCAACCTCGCCCGCGCATCCTCAGTTCGATGAATGGGGACGCGCGTTGTCCCATGCCACGGGTTGCGAAGGCAACCGTGGCCACCCAACCCGATCATGATTTATTGCTGTTCATGTTCGGACTTTCTCAAGGACTGAGGCCGCAGAGTTGAACAGATTGAAGCCCAAATAAAAGGCCTCGCCAATGCGAGGCCTTTTATTTGACGCAAGATCAAAAGATCGCAGCCTGCGGCAGCTCCTACAGGGTGTACGCATTCCAAGGTAGGAGCTGCCGCAGGCTGCGATCTTTTGATCTTTTGATCTTTTGATCTTAGGGGTTGTCGGGTTTAGCCAGCAATGTGTACACGCACGGCAACACAAACAGCGTGAACAACGTCCCGATCGACATCCCCGTAGCGATCACCATACCGATGTCGAACCGGCTGACCGCGCCCGCACCGGTGGCGATGATCAACGGCACCATGCCGAACACCATGGCGGCGGTCGTCATCAACACAGGACGCAGTCGAATGGCCGCGGCTTCCTCCACGGCCTCGCGTGGCGTCAGGCCTTTGTCCTTGCGTAACTGGTTGGCAAATTCGACGATCAGGATCCCGTGTTTGCTGATCAACCCGATCAAGGTCACCAGACCGACCTGGGTGTAGATGTTCATGCTCGACCAGCCCAGGAACAACGGAATCAACGCGCCGCAGATCGACAGCGGCACGGTGACCAGGATCACCAGCGGATCGCGGAAGCTTTCGAACTGGGCGGCCAGTACCAGGAAAATGATCGCCAGCGCGAGGGCGAAGGTGACCCACAATGCACTGCCTTCCTGGACGTATTGCCGTGATGCGCCGGCGTAGTCGAAGGCGTAACCCACCGGTGCCTCTTGCTGGGCGATCTGGCGCACGGTGTCGATGGCTTCGCCCATGCTGACCAGCGGCACCCCGGAAAGAATCGCCGAGTTGAGTTGCTGGAACTGGTTCAATTGCCGTGGACGCGCCCGGTCGGTCACGGTAATCAGGGTCGACAGGGCCAGTAGTTCGCCCTGGGTATTTTTGACGTAATAGTTGTTCAGCCAGTCGGGGTTATCCCGGAAAGGCCGCTCGACCTGCGCGATGACTTTGTAGCTGCGACCTTCGATGGTGAAGCGGTTGATCTCCGCTTCACCCAGCAACGTCGCCAGCGTGCCGCCCAGATTTTGCATGGACACGCCCATCTGTGCGGCTTTGGCGCGATCGATATCCACCACCACTTCGGGCTTGTCGAAGGCCAGGTCGACGTCGACAAAGGCGAACTTGCCCGATTCCAGCGCGCGCTTTTTCACCCGGTCAGTCACTTGCAGCAGCGACTCGTAGTCGTTGGCGGAGTTGATGACGAACTGAAACGGCAAGCCCTCGCCAGTACCCGGCAGGGAGGGCAGGTTGAAGCCGAAAATCTGTAGCCCGGCAATGCGCTCCAGTTTGCTCTGGACCTCGGGCAGGATCTGCATTTGCGTACGGCTGCGCTCGTTCCACGGCTTGAGCAGGAAGCCGCCGATGCCCGATTGCACGCCGTTGAAGCCATTGATCTGGAACGAGGAGTAGTACTCGGGAAACGTCTTGAAGATCGTGATGAACTCGTCGGTGTAGGCGCTCAGGTAGTCGAGGTTGGTCGGCTGCGGGGCATTGGCCATCATGAAGATAATGCCCTGATCCTCATCCGGTGCCAGTTCCGACTTGGTGAACTTGAGCAGTACCGGGATCAGGCACAGTACGATCACCGCAAACACCAGCACCACCGGCCGGGTGGCGAGCGTGCCGTGCAGCAGGCGCTGGTAACGGCGCTTGAGTCCTTCGAAAATCCGATCCAGGCGATGGGCCAGGCCGCTGGGGTTTTCATCGTGGCGCAGCAGGAAGGCGCACATCATCGGCGACAGGGTCAGGGCGACGACGCCCGAGATCACCACCGCCCCGGCCAGGGTCAGGGCGAACTCCTTGAACAGCGCCCCGGTCAGCCCCGTCAGGAAGCCGATCGGCGCATAGACCGCGGCCAGGGTGATGGTCATCGAGACCACCGGCATGGCGATTTCCCTGGCGCCTTCGATGGCCGCATCCAGCGGCGTCTTGCCCTCTTCGATGTGTCGGTGAATGTTTTCCACCACCACGATGGCGTCGTCCACCACCAGGCCGATGGCCAACACCATCGCCAGCAGGGTCAGCAGGTTGATCGAATAACCCATCATCTGCATGAAGAACATCACGCCGATCATCGACAGCGGGATGGTGACCACCGGGATCACCACCGAGCGCAGCGCCCCGAGGAACAGGAACACCACCACAATCACGATCAGCACCGCTTCGAATAGGGTTTTCACCACTTCGTCGATCGAGGCCTGGATGAACAACGTGGCGTCGTAGGCGATTTCACCCTTGAGGTTCGGCGGTAGCTGGGCTTCCAGGTCCGGCATGATCTTGCGCACTTCCTTGATCACATCCAGCGGGTTGGCGCCGGGCGTGGCCTTGATGCCGATGTACACCGAGGGGGTGCCGCCGAAGGAGCTGATGGAGTCGTAGTTCTCCGCGCCCATTTCCACCCGCGCGACATCCCTGAGCAGGACGCGACTGTCGCCATCGACCTTGAGCGGGATCGCGGCAAAGGCGTCGGCGGATTTGAGCTCGGTGTTGGCGTTGATGCTGGTGACCACGTACTCGCCCTTCACTTCGCCGGCAGCGGAGAGGAAGTTGTACTGGCGCACGGCATCGGTGACGTCGCTGGCGCTCAGGCCGAAACCGGCCAGTTTCACCGGGTCCAGCCACAGGCGCATGGCGAATACCTGGTTACCGAGGATTTCGGCTTCGGCCATGCCGGGCAAGGTCGCCAGTTTTGGCTGGATGACCCGCGACAGGTAGTCGGTAATCTGCGGGTTGCTCAGCTCCTTGCTGAAGAAGCTGATGTACATCAGCGCCGAGGCATCGGCGGCTTCCTTGCTCAGGACCGGGTCTTCGGCGTCCTGGGGCAGTTGGTTCTTCACCTCGTTGGCCTTGGCCAACAGTTCGGTGAACAAGCGGTCGCTGTTGGCGCCGATGCGCGCGTAGATCGAGATCACCGAGAAGTTCTGGCGACTGACCGAGGTCATGTAGTCGATGCCCTCGGCGCTGGCCAGACTCTGTTGCATCGGTTGGGTGATGTAGCCCTGGATAGTCTCGGCGTTGGCCCCGGGGTAAGCCGTGGTCACCGTGATCAGGGCGTTTTCCATTTGCGGATACTGGCGCAGTGGAAGCTTGCTCCAGGCCTGAAAGCCCAGCAGCACAATCAACAGGCTGACCACGGTGGCGAGCACCGGGCGGCGGATGAACGGGTCGGTAAAAGCCATGGGGATTCCTTGATCAGTCCACGCGCGGCGGGCTGTTCTTCTCGGCTAAAGTCTTGTCGTCGCTGATGGCAATGTGCGCGCCGTTGTCCAGTTTGATCTGGCCGGCCGTGACCACTTTTTCGCCGTTCTGCACACCTTTGGTGATCATCACCTGCCCATCACGGCGCTCGCCGGTTTCGATGAAACGCCGTTCGGCGATCAGGATCGGTTGGCCCTTGTCGTCTTTTTCCAGGTTGCCGTCTTCGGCTTTTTTCTGCGCGACGACGTAGATCGAATTGCCATATAAGGTGTAGGTGATCGCACTTTCCGGCACCACGATGCGTGGCTGCGGGTCGGGCAACATCACCTGCAGGCTGGCAAACATCCCGGGCAGCAGCTTGCCGTCAGGGTTGGCCAGGGTGGCGCGGACCTGAACGTTGCGCGTGCTGTTTTCGACTTTCGGGTTGATTGCAGTGATGGTGCCGGGGAAGCTTTGCGTCGGATAGGCCGAGGCAATGATCTGCACCGGCTGCCCGATGGCTATCTTCGGCACTGACTGCTCTGGCACGAAGAAGTCGACATAGAGACTGCTCAAGTCTTGCAGGGTGGCAATCATGGTGCCGCTGGCCACGTAGTCGCCGACGTCCACCTGGCGAATGCCGATGGTGCCGCTGAATGGTGCCAGGATGCTTTTTTTACCGAGCGCCGCCTTGAGCTGATTGACCGTGGCCTTGCTCTTTTTCAACACCGCCGAGAGTCGGTCGAATTCACCTTTGGAAATGGCCTGGCTGCCCACCAGTTGGCTACCGCGACCGTAATCGAGTTGGGCCAGCCCGAGGTCGGCCAGGGCAGTTTCCAGCAAGGCACTTTCCACGGCGCTGTCGAGTCGCAGGAGGGGTTGACCGGCCTTGACCTTCTGCCCTGACTCGAACTGCAAGTCGATGACGGTGCCGTCGGTCTCCAGGCTCAGGTCCACGCCTTGCAGGGCCTTGAGCGTGCCGACGGTCGGCAGACGGTCTTGCCACGGCTGTTCGGTGGCCGTGGCCACAGCGACACTGATCGGCGGTTTCGGCGCGGAAAAGCCCTGAATCATCGTGTAGATGGAGAAGGCTTTGTAACCGGCCAGGACCAGCACGATCAGCAGAACAACACCCAACATGATCAACATGCGGCGACGCAGCATATTTCCACTTCCTTGGAGAAAATCAGGGCATACAGTCCGGCACATTACTCCGAGTGCGTAGGTGATTCCAATGGATGTTTCCGGGTTTCCCCGATCCATGTAGGAGCCGGCTTGCCGGCGAAGGGGACGCTGGATGTTGTGGTGATCTTGAGATCGCCTTCGCTATTGTAGGAGCCGGCTTGCCGGCGAAGGGGCCGCTGGATGTTGTGGTGATCTTGAGATCGCCCTCGCTGGCAAGCCAGCTCCTACAGGGGTACGCATTCCAATGTAGGAGCTGCCGCAGGCTGCGATCTTTTCGGCGTTACTCACGCTATCAGATGAAGGTGGTTGTCCCAGAGCCCCGCAGGCAGCTCAAGGGGTTTAGCAACCAGATCCGTCTGGCGGCAGTCGTAGTAGCGGCACCGTCCCTGCCCCGAGGTCACGACAAACCCGTCGGCCACCGCACCGACCCCGGCGCAATCGGGCAGCGGCGCATCCAGGCGTACTTCGCCACTGTCCATGTCCCAGATGAAAAAGCGGTTGCCGCGCGGCGCGGTCAAGGCAACCAGCCGCAAGTCACTGTGGACCGCGACGCTGGCGGTGTAATGCCCCATCGCCTGCAATTGATGTTCAGGCACCGGGAAGGCCACGAACGGCTGGCCGGGACGCTTGATCGCCAGCAGCTCCGAAGACTCATGGGACGGCCCCATGAACTGCTGGCCGGCGACGATGGTGCCGTCGCTGGCGATCCCCAGGTGGCGCACGCTGTTCATTGGCTGGGCCAGGGTTTCCTTGCTCAGCAGGGTGCCATCGCGTTGCATCAGCACCAGGCTCGGTTCCATGGCGTCGAGGTTCATTTCGACCCGGCTTTCGGCCTCGGTACGAATGCCGCCGTTGGCCACCACCAGGGTTTCGCCATCGGGCATCCACGACACCTGATGCGGGCCGATGCCATGGGTCGACAGCTCGCCGGCGTGCACCAGCCGTTCACCTTCGAACCTGTACACCCCGAGCAAGCCACGCCCCGGATCGGAGGTGTCGTTCAAGGTGGCGTACAGCCAGTCGCCGCTCGGGTGAATCACCGCGTGACCGTAAAAGTGCCGGTTCGGCTGTGAGACCACGGTTTGCAGCAGCGTGCCGTCGCGCAGGTCGATCAGGTAGCTCTCGGTGCCCGGACGGCGGGCGACGAACACTGCAATCGGCAGCGTCGGGTGGTTGATGATGTCGTGGCAGCGCTGGCCGACCCGGGTGGCGAACACCCGGGTGCCGTCCAGCCGATAACCGACGGCGTAGTGCTTGCCGTCGCCATCGTCCCGCGCCGAGAGCAGCAGCGGGCTTTTGTCCTTTTGCCTGAACAGCGTCCAGCCGCCCAGTGTCACGGCTCCCATCAGCAAACTACCTAACGTCAGAGCCTGGCGTCGCAGCATGGCACTTGCCCTCATCAGTCACCGTCGTTGGCGTTGAAGCCCAGTTGGATGCCCAGCGCCTTGGCCAGTTCGCCTTCGTGCAGGCGGTGGACGACGTTGAGGCTGTCGTAGATATCGTTGAGTTGCTGGCGGCCGGCATCGTCGTTGAGCATTTCAGTCAGCGAGCGCTGGTTGCTGGCGAACAGATTCAGGGAGGCGGCATACGCGGCGTCGATCTTGTCGGCCAAGGGTTTCTGCTCGCTCGGCAACAGGCCACGCAGGCCTTTGTTGTCGACCCCTTCCCACACGGTCCTGGCAGCGGCAAGGCTGGCTTCCAGGCCCGTCAGGGAAGACTGGCTGCGCCATGCATCGGCCTGGAACGGTTGCGGCACCCCCTTGCTCTGGCGGCCCATCGGCGTGCCGAGCTTTTTCTTCAGGCTATCGAGGGCGGTGACTTGCACCCGCAGCAAGTCGGCGATGGCTTCGTGGGAATCGGCGTAGCGCGGGTTCGGGAACTTGCTCATCTGCGCGAGCATGCCATCGGTGTTGTTCCAGCCTTTGAGAATATCTTCGGCCAGTTGTTTCTGACGCTCGCCAATCGCGATCAGCAGTGGGCAGTACTTGGCTTTCTGCTCCGCGTTGGCCACATCAGGCTTGCTGTCGAACAGGATGTATTCGTAAGCCGAAAGACCCTGCACCACAACGCTGGACTTGGCCAGGGCGGCGGCATCGATCTGCGGCTGAGCAGTGACCAGTTGCTCGACCTGACGGCCGACCAGGTTTTTCTTGTCCGGCCAGAACTGCACCTGCCAGGCGCGATTGCCTTCGGCCAGTGGCCCGATCAGCAGCGGTTGCAGCTCGGCCCAGGCTTTTTGCGCATGCAGGAAGTCGGCGCGGGCGGTGTCGAGGTCGGCCTTGCCTTCGCAGTAGGCCAGGGCACTGACGGCCAGTTGGCGATCGGCTTCAACCCAGCGCGTGTAGGTCGGCAAAATCACCGACTTGGCAATGGCTGCCGAGGTGACGGCCTGCGGGTCCTGAGGCGAACAGGCGCCCAGGGCTAACGCGGCAAGGCTGGTGAACAACAATTTGGGACGGAACATGTCGGGCTCCCGCTTGAGGAATAGGTATTAAAGGGAATTCAAAAACGCCAGCAGCGCAGCGCGCTGCCCGGCATTGAAAGACAAAACCTGTTGCTGCGCCGCTTGTGCTTCGCCGCCATGCCAGAGCACGGCTTCGAGCAGATTGCGCGCGCGGCCATCATGCAAAAACTGGGTGTGGCCACTGACCGCCTGCGTCAGGCCGATGCCCCACAACGGCGGCGTGCGCCAGTCGCGGCCACTGGCCTGGAACTCGGTGCGGTGGTCGGCCAGGCCTTCGCCCATGTCATGCAGCAGCAGATCGCTGTAAGGGCGAATCACTTGATTGGCCAGTTCAGGTTCGGCGGCGTTGGCGGCGGTGGTGTACTGGGGGGTGTGACAGGACTGGCAGCCCGCCTGGAAAAACAGGTTCTTGCCGGCCAGCACGTCAGGCGCGCCGACATCGCGGCGCGCCGGCACGGCGAGGTTTCGGCTGTAGAACAGCACCAGGCGCAGAATGTTATCGCTGACTTCCGGCTCGCCATCCGGGCCATTGCCGTTGGGCGCCTGTTTGCAAGCGGTTTGCGCGTCGGTGCAATCGTCGACGGTTCTCAGGCGGGTGGTCAGCCCCATGTCGCCAGAAAACGCGTGGACATTTTGTTGATTGAGGTTCGGTTGCCCGGCTTTCCAGCCGAATCGTCCGAGAACGGTTTTTTGCTGCGCGTCATCCCAGACCCGGTTCGGGCGTCCGGCGATACCGTTTTTGTTTTTTGCCTGAGCCTCGGCATTGGCCAGGATCGCCTCGTCGGGAATCGCTTCGAGCAGGCCCAGGCCAATCATTGGAGGTGCAACCCTGGCCGAGAAACGCGTGTCAGGGTGCATCGGGCCGTAGCCGAGCTGGGTGATGTTCAGGCGTGGCTTGCGCAGCTCGACTTCAGTGCCGTCCTTGAAACGAATTGGAACGGGCGTGTAATCGACGCGCACTTTGCCTTCCGGCACGACACCCGGCACGGACATGTCCTGGAATTGTCCGCCGTAGACGGGCTCCGGGACGACACCGAGTTGCTCGATGACCTTGGCATACGCCGGCGTATCGGGAATCGACAGGCGCACCAGCATTGATACGGCATTGGGCGCGTCAGGCGCGGGCGGATGACCGCGGCCGTCCTTGATGTGGCAGTTCTGGCAGGCGTTGGTGTTGAACAAGGGGCCCAGGCCGTCCCGCGCGGTGGTGGTCGACGGGGCGATCACCCACGGGTTGCGAAAGAAGCTGTTGCCGACGCTGAAGTCCACGCGCCGGGAGGGCGGCAGGTTGGCGGAGGGCAGGGAGAATGAATTCTGATCGGTCTTGCGCACGGTCGCGCTGCCACCGGAGCGGGCTTCACCGGGTTCGGCCCGGGTGAACTTCGGGGCGTCATCGCAGGCACTCAGGCCCAGGGCCAGCAACAGTGCGGACAAGCGAAGAGGCAGCGAGGGCATCAGACATCCTGCAAGACGAGCAAAACAAGGGCGCAAAGTCTAACAGGGCAGGGGAGATTGAATAAGAGGAATTATCGTTTGGTTGATGTGGGGCGCGTTGACTTGAGACCGCGTCGAAGCCATCGCGGGCTTGCACCGAACCTGTAGGAGCCGGCTTGCCGGCGAAGGCGTCTTGACTGCCAACACATGTGTTGAATGTTTTACCGTCTTCGCCGGCAAGCCAGCTCCTACAGGGGGGGTGTTCAGCAGGGGCAAAAAAGGCGACCCGAAGGTCGCCTTTTGTTCAGCCAGCGTTGATCAGAACTCGTGATCGGCATTGTCCGGGTTCAGGTCGCTGATGCCCAGTTTGCCGGCAGCCGCTTCGATCGAGCCGGTCTGCTTGACCAGGGAGGCGATAGCGTCACGGACGATCTGGTTGCCAGCCGTGTTGCCGGCAGCAATCAGTTGGTCGTAGTGCTCACCCTTGTTGGCGTGATCGACGATGACCTGCATCTTCGCTTCGGTCGCCGCCAGGTCGGCCTTGAGGGCGGTGTCGGCAGCCGGGTCAGCCTTGGCCACCAGGGACGACAGGCTGGCGCCGGTCATCTTGCTGCCATCGACGCGGATATATTCGCCCAGGTAGACGTTACGGATGCCTTTGGCATCGTAGAACTGCGAGTTATGGGTATTGTCGCTGAAGCAGTCGTGTTCGTCTTCCGGCGAGTTGGCTTCCAGAGAAACCTTCATGCGCTCGCCCGCCAGTTCGCCCAGGGACAGGCTGCCCATGCCGAACAGCATTTTACGCAGGCCGCTTTCAGCCGGTTCCGCTTCCAGGGTGGCGCGGTAGTTGTCGGCCACGTTCGGCTTCCAGTTACCGACCATCTCTTCCAGGTCGCTGACCAGCAGTTGGGTCACGGACTTCAGGTAGGCGCGACGACGCTCGTTGTGACCGCCGGTTGCGCCGGTGCCTTCCAGGTAGTCGGACGCCGGACGGTTGCCGGCGCCAGGGCCGGTGCCGTTCAGGTCCTGGCCCCACAGCAGGAATTCGATGGCATGGTAACCGGTGGCGACGTTGGCCTCGGAACCGCCCAGCTCGTTCAGGCTGGCGAGTTTTTCCGGAGTGATGTCCTTGACGTCGATCTTGTCTTCGCCGACCTGGACTTCAGTGTTGGCGATGATATTGGCGGTGGCGCCCGGGTTACCCAGTGCGTGTTCGTAGGACTTGTCGACGTAGTCGATCAGGCCTTCGTCCAGGGGCCAGGCGTTCACCTGACCTTCCCAGTCGTCGATGATGGTGTTGCCGAAGCGGAACACTTCGCTCTGCAGGTAAGGCACGCGAGCAGCGACCCAAGCGGCCTTGGCGGCTTTCAGGGTGTCGGCGTCCGGCTTGGCGAGGAAGGCGTCGACGGCGGTTTGCAGGGTTTTCGCGGTGGATTCGGCATCGCTGTAAACGGCGAAGACGATGTCGGCGTAATGCGCGACAACGGCTTTGGCAGCGGCTTCGTCGACGTTACCCGCAGCAGCAGGCGCAACAGCCGGAGCCGTGGTGGTGGCGGCTGGCGTAGGCGCTTGCGGAGCGGCAGCCTTGTCTTTGCCTTCGCCACAACCGGCGAGGGAAATAGCGATGGCCAACAGACTGGCGGTAGCCAGAGGCATACGAATCATGGCGAACATCCTGCTTCGAGAGGGGGTGGAATGGCGCAATAAAGGCGCAAAACTGCGACATAATGCAAATCTTTCGCATTATGTGTAAAGGGTTGTACCTGGAAATATTTCTTATTCACATGACCATCGAACCCTGCCTGTAGGAGCAAGCTTGCTCGCGATGGACGTGAACGATGACGCGTGCTGCCTGGAGGAACGCGTCGCCTGCAGGTTTTTCGCGAGCAAGCTCGCTCCTACAAGGTAATCTTGAAACCAGCCACATTACTGCGCTGAGCCTGCTTGAGATAAGCGCTCAACTCCCGCGCCGGCAAGGGTTTGCTGTACAGATAGCCCTGACCCTCATGACAACCCTCGGAAATGATATAGGCCTCTTGCTCGGGGGTTTCCACGCCTTCGGCAATCACCTGCATGCCCAGGCTCTTGCCCAGCTGGATGATGGCCCGAACGATGGTCGCATCGTCGTCGTCGTCGAGCAGGTCCTGCACGAAGCTCTTGTCGATCTTGATCTTGTCCAGCGGCAGGCTTTTCAGATAACTCAGTGACGAATAACCGGTACCGAAGTCGTCGATCGCGATCAGTGCGCCGGAACGACGCAGGCTCAGCAGGTGTTGGGCGGCAGTGCTGATGTCTTCCATCAGGCCGGTTTCGGTGACTTCCAGCTCCAGACTGCGCGGCGGCAGGCGGTACATCTGCAGCAGGTTGTTGACCACCCGTGGCAGCTCGGCGTGGTGCAACTGCACGGTGGACAGGTTGACCGCCATGCGCAGGTCGGTGAAACCCTGGTCATGCCAGTCGCGCAATTGCTTGCAGGACTGATCCAGTACCCATTCACCGATGGCGATGATGGTGCCGTTTTGCTCGGCCAGCGGGATGAACAGGTCGGGCGGTACCATCCCGTGCTCGGGATGCTGCCAGCGAATCAACGCCTCGACGCCCACCACCCGGTGATCGCGGTAGCTGATCTGCGGTTGGTAGACGAGGTAGAACTGGTTGCGGGCCAGGGCATCGCGCAGGTCTTTTTCCAGTTCGCGACGGCGCCGCATCTCGGTGTCGACACTGGCGATATAGAACTGATACCGATTGCGCGAGCGCGTCTTGGCCAGGGTCATGGTCTGCTCGGCCTTTTGCAGCAGCTTCTCGGTGCTGTTGCCGTCCTCGGGGAACAGGGTGATGCCGATGGTGGCGCGCAGGCGGATCTCTTGATGATCGAGGGCGAACGCCGCTTCCAGGTCATCGAGAATGCTTTGGGCCAGCTCGGCCGCTTCATAGGGTTGTTCGATATCGGCCTGAACCAGGGCGAACTGGTCGCCACCCAGGCGGGCGAGGGCGCCGAGACGACCGCTGTGGGCCCGCAGGCGATCGGCCAGGGCCAGCAGCAGTTGGTCGCCGGTCTGGTAGCTGAACTGTTCGTTGATGCTCTTGAAATCATCGAGACCGACACAGAGCACCGCGACCCGCCGTTGCAACTTGCCGGCGTCGACCAGGATTTTGTCCAGTTGCTGCTGCAATTGCTGACGGTTTGGCAGGCCGGTGAGGAAATCGTACTGGGCCATGCGCAGTAGGCTGTTTTCCGCCTCGTGACGCAGATGGGTGTTGCGCTCGATGGACTCGAGCAACTGATTGGCGGTGTTGATCCAGATCCCCAGTTCGTTTGTCTCGTGGCCCTTGAGCTGTGGAATCTTGTGTGCGCTGGGACGATCCGGATTGATTTCGGTCAGGTGCTCGATGATGCGCGACAGCGGTTTGGTCAGTAGCCAGTGGTAGACCAGGTACAGCACCAGTGACATCGCCAGGGCGCGCAATACCCCGGAAATGAAGATGATCACCGAACTGACGATAAACCCCTGGCCGTAAGTCGCGGTGTCGAGGGTGATGCTCAGGTCGCCGTAATATTCGCTGTAAGGACCGCGCCCCACCAGTTGGGTGGTGAAGGTGCGTTCCTTGCCGAGGATCAGGTCGGTCAGCCAGCGACTGTTGGATTGCTGCAACTCACGAGACTTTTGCGCCAGCATGGCCTCGTTGGGATGGCCGATGGAGGCCTGGCGCACGGCGTCGTCCTGGAACAGGCCTTCGATGACCTGCATGCCCATTTCCCGGTCCAGGCTGTAGACGGCCTGGGTCGAGGGGTCGCGGAACATGTCGAGGATGCGCTGGGCATCGCCGGCCACGGCCTGGCGTGTTTTATAAGCGTCGAAAACGATCTGTGCGCAGCTCAAGACCACGCCGACGATCAATGCCGACAGGAGCACGACCCGGAGCAACTTCACCGACAAGCTGTTCTTGAGTTCCAGCTTCAAAGAGTCATTCCTTGTTCCATGCGGGTAGCATCAAGTTGCCATGAGTATTGGCAATCCGGTGATGGCAGTCAAAGGGACAATCCAGCACAGGGGCATTTGCCTGTGGGTTGGCCGAAATGCTGTTGCCGGGAGTAATTTCCCTATTAGTACTGTGTCGGTTGTTGGGTCCTTCAACTTGAGGGGGGATTTTGCCTTATTTTCCTTCTGGTAGATGTTAGACGGCTGTGGCGTTGGGGCAAGGGGGTGAATGCTGGTTTCATTGTGTGAAATTGGCGAAGGCTGGGATTTTTTGATTTTGATCTTGGCGGCCTTTGGGCCGACCAGGTTCTTGGTGGTTGAGTACATATCCGTTGCTGCGGTAACGGCCGCCTATGGTTTCGCCCTTACGGCGAGGCACTTTTTTCAAACGCCAAAAAAGTACCCAAAAAGGCTCGCCCCGGCGTCCGGCCCCTCGCTAGGGCTCGGCGTTCCTTCGCTCCGGTATTCATCCGGGGACACTGCCCTCCGGTCTGCTTCGCGACGACCTACATGCAGCGTGTTCGACTGCGTCGAACGGCGCTACGCGCCACTCCCCGGATGAACACCTCCACTCAGCATCCCGAAGGGGCGGGTGGATCAAGATCAAAAGCTGCAGGCTAGCTAACGCTCGGCCTGATGAGTGGTGAAGAGCGACAGGTGTACGCCGATTCAGTGTAGGAGCTGGCTTGCCAGCGAAGGCGGCCTGACAGCCGACCAATCTCTGTCAGATGTACGCTGACCCACTGTAGGAGCTGCCGAAGGCTGCGATCTTTTGATTTTGATTTTGATCTTGATCTTGGCGGCCTGCCAGCCGACCTGATTCTGCAGATGTACCCAGACCCCTTGTAATTGGATGGACTCGCCCAAGCCGAGGCGTCAATGCGCCACGGTGGCAGTCTAAATAGCCATCGACAGCGAGGGCGGGTCCATGAAAAATCATAGTTCGATTGATCAATTCCTGCTGCCCCAATTGATCATTCCTACGCTTGCTCGTGAGAATCCCGCCAAGGAAGCTCCGCGTTCCGCTTTTACCTGTTTAAGCACATGTAAAAACGCCAGACTTTTCCCACACAGTTTTCAGGTTGCCCGTCGGAAGCGGACTCAATAGCCTCTAACTGTCGCTGAATACTCAGCGATCGGGCGTGAGAACCCGGCAAATTATGGTCATCCAGTGCCAGTAACCGCATAATCGCCGCCAGCTTATCCGCTGGCCGTCTATGCGTTATGGCGGCTGTGTGCGGGCAGACTTCGGTCTGGCCGGGTGTCCATAACCGGTTTTCTCACCTCGCACATAGCTGCCACCACTTCGCCGTGTGAGAAACGGCAATGGGTGGCGCCACTGCAAAAGGATTGTTTTAATGGACAAATTAATTCCCGATCCCCCCTTCGAAACCGCCAGACCCTATCGCCCCAACACCCTCTTCATGATCGTCCCGGACATGGATACCGAATCCCTCCTCGCCCACGCCTGCGAGTCATTAGCCTCTGCCAACGTCATCACCAGTGATTTCGCCACCTACCTGACCGGCCCTCAACGCAGCACTGCGCTGGCCATTGCGCAGATCATCATGCTGGCGGAGTTGGCGGTGAACCGCGCGCTGGATAACGTTGATCCACAATAGATCGCAGGCTCACCGCGTTATCGTTCTTCGCGAGCAAGCTCGCTCCCACAGGGGATTGCGGGTGTCTGCGAGAATTGTGCCTGGCACCGTGCCAATGTGGGAGCGAGCTTGCTCGCGAAGGCGGCCTGACTACCACCCCAAGACTTTCCCGCAGGCATAAAAAAACCCGGCTTAAAAAAGCCGGGTTTTCTGACTGGCATCGATCTTAAGCGGTGAAGGTTTTGCCTTCGAACTGCTCAGCCACGAACTTCCAGTTGACCAGGTTCCAGAACGCTTCGACGTACTTCGGACGCAGGTTGCGGTAGTCGATGTAGTAGGCGTGTTCCCAGACGTCGCAGGTCAGCAGCGGGGTGTCGCCGCTGGTCAGCGGGTTGCCGGCGCCGATGGTGCTGGCCAGGCCCAGGGAACCGTCAGCTTTTTTCACCAGCCAGCCCCAACCGGAACCGAAGGTGCCGATGGACGTCTTGCTGAATTCTTCCTTGAACTTGTCGAACGAACCGAAGGCAGCGTTGATCGCGTCCGCCAGTGCGCCGCTTGGCTGACCGCCGGCGTTTGGCGCCAGGCAGTTCCAGTAGAAGGTGTGGTTCCAGACCTGAGCGGCGTTGTTGAAGATACCGCCCGAGGAAGTCTTGACGATTTCTTCCAGGGTCTTGCCTTCGAACTCGGTGCCTGGCACCAGGTTGTTCAGGTTCACGACATAGGTGTTGTGGTGCTTGTCGTGGTGGTATTCCAGCGTTTCCTTGGAAATATGCGGCTGCAGGGCATCGTGTGCGTACGGCAGCGGCGGCAATTCGAAAGCCATGATGATTCTCCTAATCAGGTCAGTTGCGGTGAGCGCAAGGCCGATCACGGGCGGCCAAACTAGCGCCGGGGAGTTTGTACTCTTTGCGGCGCAGGGTTCGGATCATAGCACCGGGGGTGCGGCATAACCACGCAACAACTGTGTGGAATAGAGGTTCCAGAGCCTTTTGGAATAAATCAACCGGCGCTGATTAACTGGAACGCTACGGTGAACATCATCCCGGCCACCAGCAGGTCAAGCATTCGCCAGGTGCTCGGCCGCGCCAACCACGGCGCCAGCCAGGCAGCGCCGAGCGCCAAGGTGAAAAACCACAGCAACGACGCACTTGCCGCCCCCACGACATAAGCGCCGGGTTCCGTTTGTTGGGCACCGAGGGAGCCGATCAGCAGCACGGTATCCAGGTAGACATGCGGGTTGAGCAGGGTCACGGCCAGAGCGCTGAGCATGACTGCCCGAAGTGAGCGAACGGTCTGGTTTTCGCCTTGTTGCAGACTCTGTTTAGAGCAGGCCCGACGCAGCGCCAGGCTGCCGTACCACAGCAGAAACGCCGCACCACCCCAACGGGCAAAGGCCAGCAGGGTCGGGTTCTGCGCCAGCACCGTCGCCAGGCCAAATACCCCGGCCGCCACCAGCAACGCATCGCACGTCACGCAGAGCGCCGCCACCGGCAGGTGATGTTCGCGCCGCAGGCTCTGGGCCAGCACAAAGGCGTTCTGGGTGCCGATCGCCATGATCAGCCCCGCGGCCACCAACAGGCCGTTCACATAGCTTTGCCACATAAGGTTTACTCCGCGTTGGCTGCCAGGTCCTGCAGCACCTGCATGGCCCGTTCGGCATCGGCCAGGCCGACGAACAGGTGATCGTGGTAGTAGCCGGCGACCACGTTGCAGCTGATCCCGGCCTGGCCCAATGCGGTGGCGAACGCGGCGGTCAGGCCGACGGCTGCGAGGGCCGAGTGCACGTTCAGGGTGATCCAGGCCGCGAGGTAGTCGAAACTGAAACCGGCTTTTTCGGCGTCGGAGCGTTCGAGAATCACCGTCAGCCCTTCCTGTTCGCGGAAACTGCCGACGATCTCCAGGCCAACAGGCAGCTTGCCGTCGCGCAGGGTGCAGAACACGTATTCGCCGACGTTGAGTTGCGGGCTCATGCTGCGCAGCAGGGTTGCCAATGATGTTTCGCCAGTCATGTCGAGGGTCCTTTTTCAAGAGTGCTTGCTGGCTATTCTCCGGTGCATCGTTGTATAAGAAAAACCAATATTTCTGATCGCTCATTAGGAAAACTGATGTTCGACTATAAATTGCTTTCTGCTTTGGCCGCGGTGGTCGAGCAGGCTGGATTCGAACGCGCGGCGCAGGTGTTGGGATTGTCGCAATCGGCTATCTCCCAGCGCATCAAGTTGCTGGAGGCGCGGGTTGGCCAGCCGGTGTTGGTGCGGGTGACGCCACCGGCCCCGACGGACATCGGCCGACGGCTGCTCAACCATGTGCAGCAAGTGCGTTTGCTTGAGCGGGATCTGCAAACCCTGGTACCGGCGCTGGACGAAGAAGGGCTGCCGGAACGCCTGCGCATCGCCCTGAATGCCGACAGCCTGGCCACCTGGTGGGCGGTGGCGGTGGGTGACTTCTGTGCCGAACATCATCTGCTGCTGGACCTGGTGGTCGAAGACCAGACCGTCGGCCTCAAACGCATGCGCGCCGGCGAGGTGGCGGCCTGCGTCTGCGCCAGCGAGCGCCCGGTGGCTGGCGCGCGCAGTGTGTTGCTGGGGGCGATGCGCTACCGCGCGCTGGCCAGCCCGGCCTTCATTGCCCGGCATTTTCCTGACGGTGTGCGGGCCGATCAGTTGGCCCGAACCCCAGCGCTGGTATTTGGTCCGGATGACTTCCTGCAGCATCGCTATCTGGCCTCTCTGGGCGTGGACGGCGGTTTCGAACACCATTTATGTCCATCGTCCGAAGGCTTTATCCGCCTCACGGAGGCGGGCCTGGGTTGGGGGCTGGTGCCTGAGCTGCAGGTGCGCGATCAATTGGAACGAGGCGTGTTGCGCGAGCTGTTGCCAGATAAGCCGATCGATGTGCCGCTGTACTGGCATCATTGGCGCAATGGCGGTCAGCTGTTGGGCTTGCTCACCGATCAATTGGTGCGCTCATCGAAGCAATGGCTGGTGCCTTGGGAGCAGCCTTGAGCGTCAAGCTGCAAGCTGCAAGTAAAGCGCTTGCGGACCGTTTTTAACTTGCAGCTTGTAGCTTGAAGCTTGCATCTGCATTTGTTGGAGCAATTGATGAAGATTCTGGTTACCGGCGCCAGCGGTTTCATTGGCGGGCGCTTTGCGCGTTTCGCCTTGGAACAAGGCCTGGACGTGCGGGTCAACGGTCGCCGGGCCGAGAGTGTGGAACACCTGGTGCGCCGTGGCGCCGAGTTCATTCAGGGCGACCTGAGTGACCCGCAACTGGCGCGTGACCTGTGCAGGGACGTCGAAGCGGTGGTCCATTGCGCTGGCGCTGTCGGGTTGTGGGGGCGCTACCAGGACTTTCATCAAGGCAACGTACAGGTCACCGAAAACGTGGTCGAAGCCTGCCTGAAACAGCGGGTTCGGCGCCTGGTGCACTTGTCGTCGCCATCGATCTATTTCGATGGTCGCGATCATCTGGGATTGAGCGAAGAACAGGTGCCCAAGCGCTTCAGGCATCCCTACGCGGCGACCAAATACCTGGCCGAGCAAAAGGTCTTCGGTGCCCAGGAATTCGGCCTCGAAACCCTGGCCTTGCGCCCGCGCTTCGTGACGGGTGCCGGCGACATGAGCATTTTCCCAAGGTTGCTGAACATGCAACGCAAAGGTCGCCTGGCAATCATCGGTAACGGTTTGAACAAGGTGGATTTCACCAGCGTGCAGAACCTGAATGAAGCGTTGCTCAGCAGCTTGCTGGCGACGGGCTCAGCCCTGGGCAAGGCCTACAACATCAGCAACGGTGCGCCGGTGCCGTTGTGGGATGTGGTCAATTACGTGATGCGCAAGATGGACGTGCCACAGGTCACCCGCTACCGGTCCTTCGGTCTGGCCTACACCGTGGCGGCGCTCAACGAAGGCGTGTGCAAGCTGTGGCCGGGCCGTCCCGAGCCGACCCTGTCGCGGCTGGGCATGCAGGTCATGAACAAAAATTTCACCCTGGACATCAGCCGGGCGCGCCACTATCTGGATTACGATCCGAAGGTCAGTCTCTGGACCGCGCTGGATGAGTTCTGTGGCTGGTGGAAGGCTCAGGACCTCCACTGAAAAAGCCGGTAATGAACCGAGTCCGGGGGTTCAGGGTCAATCGGTGCGGCAGTGGGGGTTATACTCGCCGCATCAAGCCATCACCGCGTTCCACAAAGGTTGACTCAATGTCCATGCGTAACGATGCCAACGACGACTTCGACGATGTACCGAGCCTGCGTGCCGACAACCTCGACGACGATGATTTTGTGCCCACCACTCGCACCTCGGTGCGTTCGCGCACGACGCCGGTGGTCAAGGTCAAAAGTCCGAGCACCGGCCCGTTGTGGGCGCTGGTCGGCGCCTTGTTCTTTGCGTTCGCCGGCCTTGCCTGGTGGAGCTTTCAGCAAATCTCGCTGATGGAACAGCAACTGGTGGCGACTCAGGAAAGCTTCGCCCGTATCAGCGAGGACGCGGCGGGGCGCCTGCAGGACATTTCCGGCAAGGTGGTCGCCAGCCAGACCAACGTCAGCAGCGACAGCGAAGCCCTGAAACTGCAGATCAAACAGCTGGAAAGCAAACTTCAGGATCAGGGCAAGCAGCAGCAAGGTGTCGCCGGCCAGACCTCCGAGCTGGACAAGCGTCTGGCGCAGATGACTGCGCAAACCACTGAACTGGACAAGCGTCTGGCGCAGTTGACTACGCAATCCACCGAGCTGGATAAGCGACTGGCGCAGTTGAGCACCCAGAACACCGAACAACAGAGCGCCAACACGCAATTGCAGGCGCAGGTCAAGGCGTTGGACGGTGAATTGGCCGCGCTGAAAAGTGCCCCGTCCGACACCAGCAAGATTGACGCTCAGCTGAAAAGCCTCGGCGCCGACATCGCCGCGCTGAAGAAGCAAGGCAACCCGAGCGCCGCCATCGATCGTCTGGAGCAAGACATGATTGTCCTCAAGAGCCAGCAGGACAATCGTCCGAGTGCGGCACAAGGCGCCACCACCGCCGAATTCGACGCCTTCCGTGGCCAGGTCACGCGCAACATCAACACCCTGCAGGCACAGATCCAGACTTTGGCGCAGCAGCTGCGCAATCGGCCGTAATCGTCTGGCTGACAGCATATCTGCTGCGAGGCGGCTTTTTGTGGCGAGCGAGCTTGCTCCCGCTGGGTGGCGAGGCCGCCCTAAATCCATTCACCGCGGTTCTTCAGATATTCCGCGGTGGCCGATTTGCGACTGCTTCGCAGCCGAGCGGGAGCAAGCTCTCTCGCCACAAGAGCTCCTCGCACCCATCCTCACCGCATTGAGCTGTGGTTCGCTGAATATTCGTGCATAGCCCCCAGCCGTCTACGCTCTTGAAACACCGACAAGAACGAGGAATGCGTTATGGGGGTTTTGCATAAGTTAGCCTTGCTGGGCGCGATGGTTTTGCTGTGTCTGGGTCAGGTTCAAGCCGCCGGGACGGAAAAAGACGACCGCCAGGCCGCCATCGCCTTGCTGGAAAAGGCGTTGGCCTACTACCACGACAATGGTGAAAAAGCCTTCGCTGCGTTCAGCCGTCAAGGCGAGTTCGTCGACAAGGATCGTTATGTTTTCGTGGTCGACACCAAGGGCGTGATGCTCGCCAGCGGCGGGCCGTCTTCGGCGTTGATTGGTCGTGACGTGTCCGATGTGCTCGGACCGGATTTGCAGAAAGCCTTCAAGGATGCCTTGAAAGTGCCCGAAGGCAACGGTATTCAGCAGGCCGAATACCGCTGGCAGAACTGGTCCGACGGCAAGATCGAACGCAAGCATGTGTTCTATCAGCGCGTGGGACAGAGGATCCTGGCGGTGGGTTATTACCTGCCACGGGCGTCGGCGGAGCAGGCAATGGCCTTGCTGAACAAAGCGGCGACCGATCTGGCCAAGGACGAGAAGGGGACGCTGAAGGCGATCAATTCCCTCAAGGGCGGTTACTTGCAGGATGACCTGTATGTGTTCGTGGTCGACCTGAACAACCAGCGTTACGTTGCCCATGGCACCAGCCTGCGGTTGATCAATACCGATTTCGGCCAGGTCAAGGACCCGGAGGGCAAACCGGTTGGGGAGCCGATTCTGGCGCTGATCGCCAAGCAGGATTATGGCGATTACCAATACCGCTGGAAAAACCCGGTGACCGGCAAGGTCGAAGACAAGCATGCCTACCTGAAAAAGGTCGGGCATTTTCTGGTGGCGGTGGGGTATTACAGCCCTTGATTTCAGGGCGTCAATGACGACGCCATCGCGGGCAAGCCCACTCCCACATGGACCACGCAAATCCTGTGGGAGCGGCGGTGCGACGATTCGACTTGCCCGCGATGCAGGCGACTCGTTCTTTCTACCGAACCTTGTCTCCCCGCCCCCGAAGCACCCTGTTCGGCATGGCAATCGCCGCTGCCAGCCCCAGCAGCGACACCGCCGCACTGACCATCAGCAAATGCCGGAAAGTCAGCAGCAACTCCGCCCGCAAGGCATTCTGCGCATCCCCAGGTGCAGCGTTCAAACCGTCCAGCAAGACATTCCCCGAACTGCCCTCGGCGACTATTGACGAGCCTGCGAGGTGGGCGAAACCCGAATCCTGCAACAGCGCCAGCAGCAGTGCCGACATCAACGCCACACCCACGGCGCCGCCCAGCGAGCGGAACAGGTTGGTGGTGCTGGTGGCCACACCGATGTCGCGCTGATCCACCGCATTTTGCGTCCCCACCAACGACGTCGGGAACTGCATGCCGGAGGCGATACCGCTGAGCAACATGAACAGGCTGCTCCACAAAAAGGCCTGGGGCGGACTGAATGCCATGCCAAGAATCGAAACCGGCATGAGCATGGCACCCGTCAGGATCATCGGTTTGTAACGTCCGGTCACCGAGGTTCGGCGCCCGGCGATATACGCCCCGATCGGCAAGCCTATGGCCAATGGCAGCAGGTGCAGCGCGGCACTGTCGGCCCCGGCCCCGGTGACGCTCTGGAAGCGCAGTGGCATCAGCACAATCAGCGAGATCGCCTGGAAACTGGTGAAGAAAATCGTGCACCAGCACAGGATTGCATTGCGGTTGGCGAACAGATGCATCGGCAGCAACGGCTCCCGTGCTCGACGTTCGTGCCAGACAAACAACCCCAGGACCATGACCGAGCAGGCGAGCAGGCCCACTACTTCGGCACTGCGCCAGGCATGGCCCTGGCCGACCTCGGTGATGCCCAGCAACAAGACGGTCAATCCGATGATCATCAATAACGTGCCGAAGTAATCGATGATCGGTTTGCGCTGCGGCACCGGCAGCCCCACCAGCGTGTGATTGGCCACCAGCCACGCGCCCAGGCCCAGCGGCAGATTGATCAGAAACACCCAGCGCCAGGACAGGTATTCGGTCATGTAGCCACCGAGCACCGGACCGGCGACGCTGGCCACCGCGTACATACTGCTGAAGTAGCCCTGATAGCGTCCGCGTTCCCGAGGTGGAACGATATCGCCGATGATCGCCTGGCTGACCGAAATCATCCCGCCCGCACCGATGCCCTGGAGAATCCGCGCCAGCACCAGTTGCTCCATGCTCTGGGCCAGGCCGCAGAACAGCGAAGCCAGCGTGAACAAGCCCATGCCGAACAGCATCAATTTGCGGCGGCCGTACAGATCGCCCAATTTGCCGTAGATAGGCACTGCCACTGTCATCGCCACCATGTAGCCGGAAATGACCCAGGCCAACAGGCTGACGTCCTTGAATTGCGCGGAGATGGCCGGCATTGAAACGGCGACGATGGTCTGGTCCAGCGCGCCGAGAAATATGGCCAGCATCAGGGCGATCAACACGCTGCGAATGGCCGGCTTGGGCGTATCAGGCTGGTTGAGGTTGGTCACGGTAGAACCTGCGGGCAGTGATTGACACCCGCCAGGCGCAAGGCGAGCGGGTAAGTGCTCGCCAGTGTAAGTCGGTAGTAGGCTATTCGATAGCCTCGTACGGAAGTCCGCCGTCGTTTTCTGCGATGGTTTTTTCGACCCGCTGCTGAGTCGACACAATACTGGAGTGCCGACATCGACGATGTGTTGATAATTTTTATGGGTCGTGTGCTTGCATTTTTCACTTGCGGGTCTGTCAATTGAAGGTGAAAACTGAGCTGTACATTCTGCCAATCGGTGCGATTATCGCCCGTCAGCCCTGAGGCCTGGATTGAAGTGATGAACAAGCCTGACATGCCTTCGATTCCAGTGTTCAAGCTCTACGGTGAAAGCCTGGACTGGCCGACCCCGGACTTGCTGCACTGTGAAACCATTTCCAAACGCAGCCGCGAACACCAGTGGGAAATCAAACCCCACCGTCACGCCGATTTATGCCAGTTGCTCTTCGTATTCAAAGGTCAGGCCGAGCTTGAAATCGAAGGCCAACGTACGCAACTGACTGAACCGGCGATCCAGGTCCTGCCACCGCTGTCGGTGCACGGCTTTCGCTTTTCCGAGGACGTCGAAGGGTTTGTCGTGACCCTCGCCGCACCGCTGGTCGCCCATCTGCAGGCGCAACTGGGCAACGCGGTGAACGCCCTGGCCCTGGCGGAAAGTTATCCGGCGGGCAAGGACGGCGAGTACCTCAATAGCCTGTTTTTAGCCCTGCAAAACGAGTACACCGGCCATCAGCCGGCGCGCGAGATGCTCATGCATTCGCTGGTCAGCGTGATCATGGTGTGGGTCAGCCGTCAGGTGCTTCAGCGCCGGTCCGCCAGCCAGCGTCCGCAGCGAGCCCGGGAATACCTCAACGGTTTTATTCAGTTGGTGGAAGAAACCTACCGCCAGCACGTCAAGGTCGAAGACCTGGCGCATCGCCTGGGGATTTCCGTGTCCCACCTCAATGGCACGTGCCGTGAGCTGGCGGGGCAACCGGCGTTGCAGATCATGCATGAACGTCAGTTGCTGGAGGCCAAGCGCTTGCTGACCTACACCAGCATGACCATTTATGAAATGTCCGACGTGTTGGGGTTTTCCGATCCGACCAACTTCACGCGCCTGTTCCGCCGCCGGGTGGGAATCTCGCCCAAGGCTTTTCGCGACCGCTTGAAGGCCGATCAGGGCAACGGGACCTGATCCCCTTCGTCAGCGGAGGGCGTTGAGGGTCGCGTTGTGGGGCATGCAACGCTCGAAATTGCAGCTCGCGGCTTCACGGGGCAGTTGGCGCAACTGCTCGACGCGCCAGGCTGCCGTGCCATACAGCGCCAACGTGGCCGCGCAGGTGATGAAAATCGCGAGGTACCTTCTTGTTCTGATGTTCATGGCGCTGACCTCTGAACGAATACCCTTGGGTATTTACATTGAGCATAGGTCAGTGCCGGTGAAATGCCACTAATGTGGCCTGCGCATGTAACCGGATGTTCAGAACGCTGATAACCCCTGTAGGAGCTGGCTTGCCAGCGAAGGCGTCGTCACAGAAATATCGAGCACAGATCACTCTATTGATTTGTGCTTTTTTATGCGTGATAGGAATATGTCGACCGGTAATCTTGATGGTTTTTTCCAGTCAATCAGTTTCGTCTTTTTCATAGCGTTAAAAATCGACAGCGTCATGGGTTGTATTTCCTACGGTGTTTGCCGTTGTAGTGAAGTTGATGGGGGCGTTTTGAAAGGCTATCGTGGGTTCCACCACTGTTAGTGGTCAAGGACAACTATCCTGTAATGTATCTTGTAGTTAATTAGATTGGAGTAGCAAAGGATGCCACTATGAAAGAGCGAGAGAAAATTGATTTCACGGGTATTGCGTTGAAGGCGGTGCAAGAGTTGCAAGGTGTGGACTCGATTGCAGAGGCGGCAAAATATGTGCCCGTTCAATACTTCGGTGTCATGGCGGGTAAAGACGCACCGGATTACCAGGATGGAACTTTTATTGTTAAAAGAGCTAATCTTTTCGCCATCAAACGTTATGTCGAGGCTAGTCTGCGTGAGCCGGTCGACCTTAGCGCAATCGAGAAACAGCTAGGCTATAAGAGACTTGATATTGACGGGCTTGAGCCTGCGGATTTTCAGCAATTGAACCAGCGCATTCACCAGCACGCGCTGTCTTGGACAACACTGGAGCGCGAGACCAAGGTCCTTGGCTCGCAACTGGATATTTTCGCCAAAGGGTTCGTCAACACCGGACGGGACGTAGTCTCTCATCTGAAAAATTTTGCCGGGTACAAGGATTTGAGCGGTACGGTTGATACCTTGTCAGATTCGGAACTCGCAGAACTCAAAGATATCCCGTTGAATGGCTCAGACATTGAAAAAGTACAAAGTCTGGAAAAATTTTTTAAGCGGATGATAAAGGATGTCGTAAATTTTTTCCTCTCCGTAGCAGAGGTCAAAGGGTTGGCGACCGAATTTTCCCGAAAAATTACGGTAGAGCTCCTGCCGGCAGTCAAAACCAAATTGGACTATGTTGATAAAGCGGGTATCGATGGGCCTGCGAAGATTGGGTCCATTAAGTCTCAGCTCGAACAACTCGATATACATATCGCCGAGAAGAACGCGGAGTACGCCAGTCTGGTCGGTTATGCCTTTGCCGGCCTTGTATTCGGCCCCATTGGCGTTGCTATTACCGGGGGTATTTACGGCTTCCAGGCGGAAACTGTCAGAAGCGAGAGAAACGCGTTGATCGAATCCCGAACCGATCTGCTGAAAAAGATGGACCGTGCAACTATTTCAACGTCATTAAGCGACTTGGCTGGGCGATTGACTAACATGAAAGCGCTGATGATAGACGCAGAACAAGGCGCAAAAAACCTGGAGGATGTTTGGGCAATCATATGGGTTAATGTCGTGGAGTCCGCCGAGCGATTGGCTACGGCCAGGAACGCATTTGATCTGAATTTGCTGGTTCTGGACTTGCAGGACGTGATCGAACCGTGGAACGTTATTCAAGGGCATGCCAAGGCTTTGTCCAATGTTTTCAATGAAACGGTTGGTTGATGTTTTATTTGATATTTCAAGGATGGAAGGGTTCATGATGAACAATATTATTAACGATACTCACGGTTACACGACACCCGACAGGCAGGCCATGAAAGTCAGCCAACGGCACTTCGATACCTTGGTGGCCGATAAAACGTTTGAATTTCTGCCTGCTGTACAAGACAAGGCGTTGTACTTGCGTGATCAGCTCAACACCTATGATCATTGCACCGGCGACTATCTGAAAAAGACGATTGCAGCGCTGAACAACGTCCAGTTCACCAGTATTCTGACGCGCCTCGAAGAGATCCGGAATCACCCGACCGCAGCCGCCAGTATGCGTGAAGGGAAGATTATCGATCTTTTGAAGTATTGCGCGGATCGTGTCGAAGTTGCGCGGGTTTCGGTAGAAACGGCCGCCCAGGATTTGCGTCAGGCGACACGCAACCTTAAGGACATCAGATTCGCCGAGCACGGTGCCGATCTTGTGCCGATCGAAACGGGTCGACGGGCACGTCTGGTGCATGCGATCGCGGGACTACGGGACGACCAGACAAAACTTCAGGAGGAAAAATGCGTCATCGATGCCCAGATTGCACAGCTTCAGGCACCGGGATGGCTGGATACTTTTAATCAGCTGATACCCAGTGCAAAAGACATCGAGACGACAATGAAGCTGGTGACCACTCCAGCGCTGGATCGTGAATTTCTTGAACAGGTGCTCGCCCGCCTCAAAGGCAATCTGCAAGGGATTGAAAATGGGCGGCGTTACTCAAACCTGACGGAGGCACGAGACAGTGTTTGGACACGACTGGGTAAGGTGCAAAAAGAGCTGACGGATGCCGACTCCCAGCTCCAGGAAGCAGGCAATCGGCTGCAGAAGCTCGAAGCTATCAAAACCCTCGATCAGGTCACTGGAAACTGGGTGCGGGAAGCACAGAAAATACTGGCAGCGTATGAGCATTTTTTACAAACGAACGCGCCGTCATTGATAGTCGATGTACCATCGATTCAGGCGATGGCCGGGCGCTACACAGCGACAGTGAATTTCCTTGGAGCCATTTCCTGGCGATGAGTGCCTGCCGGGCCTAGGACATGGCCCGCGCCTGAGCTTGCAGCCATTCGAGCAGCTCGGTCAAAGGAGCACTCGGGGCGGGTCGTTCAGGGTGAACAAGATAATACGCCAACCCCGTGCGTACTTTGAGTTCAAAGGGCATCACCAACCGGCCGGCCCGCAAGTCATCACCGATCAACGACCAGTCCCCGATGGCCACCCCTGTACCCTGGGAGGCCATCGACATGGCCAGGTCCAGTGTTTCGAAATGCTGCCCCTTGCCGACGTTGCTTAAGTGAACGTCGGCAGTTTTGAGCCAGGCTTTCCAGTCCCGCTCATCGCTGGTCGGATGCAGTAACAGGTGTCGCTCCAGATCAGCCGGGGTGAAGAGTGGTACCGGACCTTCAAGCAGGGGTCTGGAACAAACTGGCGTCAGTTGTTCATCGAACAAATGATGGGCCACCAATGCACTGTCGGGCGGTGCGCCATACATCACCGCCGCATCAAACTGCTCGCGCTGAAAATCCACCCCATGCTTGACCGTAGTGGTCAATTCTACGGGCACATCCGGACGTTCCCGTTGCCACTGCAGCAGCCGCGGCAACAACCAGCGCATGACACAGGTCGGCGCCTTGAGTTGCAAGGTTTCGCGCTTTTCGCCGATCTGCTCCACCGCCTCGTCGATCAAGCCGAAAATCTGCTGGACCCGTGGCAGCCACTCCCGTCCTTCGGCCGTGAGATCGAGGCCTCGGGCCTGGCGAATGAACAGTTCATATCCCAGATGATCTTCCAGCCCGGCGATCTGCCGGCTCACCGCGCCTTGGGTGATGTACAGCTGCTCGGCGGCCCGGGTGAAGTTGCAGCACTGCGCGGTAATCAGAAAAGTGTGCAGCGCCGGCAGGGGAGGCAATCGTTTCATTGGGATCCAAGGTATGACGTGAGGTCATGGCTAGTATGACTTTTTATCCATTGTTGCGGCTACGTGTCGCCCGTTCCAATGAGGCCATCCCTGGACCTGCCGACTCATCATAAACACTGCGCAGGCCCGGCGTCTCAAACGAACAAGAAGGGCAATGACATGGCGACGTGCGGCGAAGTATTGGTCAAGTTACTCGAAGATTACGCTGTGGAGCAGGTGTTCGGCATTCCCGGGGTTCACACCGTGGAGCTGTACCGCGGGCTGGCCCGTTCGAGCATCAACCACGTCACTCCGCGTCACGAACAGGGCGCCGGTTTCATGGCCGACGGCTATGCGCGCACCAGCGGCAAACCGGGCGTGTGCTTTATCATCACCGGCCCGGGCATGACCAACATCACCACGGCCATGGGTCAGGCTTATGCCGACTCGATCCCGATGCTGGTGATCTCCAGCGTACAGACCCGCAACCAGTTGGGTGGCGGTCGCGGCAAGCTGCACGAGCTGCCGAACCAGAGCGCCTTGGTCGGCGGTGTGGCGGCGTTTTCCCACACCCTGATGTCGGCGTCCGAGTTGCCGGGTGTGCTGGCCCGTGCCTTTGCCCTGTTCCAGGCCGGTCGTCCGCGTCCGGTGCACATCGAAATCCCATTGGATGTGCTGGTCGAAGAGGCCGATGACCTGCTCGCCAGCCTGCCAGTGAACATCGACCGCGCCGGTGCTTCGCCGAGCGCGATCAACCGCATGACCGAGTTGCTCGCCGGCGCCAAGCGTCCACTGATCCTCGCCGGTGGCGGCGCCATCGATGCGGCTGCCGAACTGACTGAACTGGCCGAACTGCTGGATGCGCCGGTGGCCCTGACCATCAATGCCAAAGGCATGCTCGAATCCAGGCATCCGTTGCTGATCGGTTCGACCCAGAGTCTGGTTGCCACTCGCGCGTTGGTCGCCGAGGCCGACGTGATATTGGCGATCGGCACCGAACTGGCCGAGACCGACTACGACGTGACCTTCGCCGGTGGTTTCGAGATTCCTGGCAAGTTGCTGCGGGTGGACATCGACCCGGACCAGACCGTGCGCAACTATCCGCCGCATGTCGCGCTGGTGTCCGACTCGCGCAATGCGGCCCACGCCTTGCTGAGCGCGCTGTCCCACAAGTCGCTGGCCGAACGCCGCAACGATTGGGGCCAGGTGCGTGTTGCACGCTTGCGCGAAGAACTCGCTGCCACCTGGGACGCGCCGACCCTGGCGCAGACGCGCTTCCTGGAAACCGTCTTGCACGAATTGCCGGACGCCGTTTTCGTCGGCGATTCGACCCAACCGGTCTACACCGGCAACCTGACGTTCAACCCGGAACGTCCGCGTCGCTGGTTCAACTCGTCCACCGGCTACGGCACCCTCGGCTATGCGTTGCCGGCAGCGATTGGCGCCTGGCTCGGCGGCAGTGCTGAAAACGGTACCCGGCCCCCGGTGGTGTGCCTGATCGGCGACGGTGGCTTGCAATTCACCCTGCCAGAACTGGCCAGCGCCGTTGAAGCACGCACCCCGGTGATTGTCCTGCTGTGGAATAACCAGGGCTACGAAGAGATCAAGAAATACATGGTCAACCGCGCCATCGAGCCGGTCGGCGTGGACATCTATACCCCGGACTTCATCGGCGTGGCCAAGGCGCTGGGTTGTGCGGCCGAAGCCGTCAACGGTGTCGAGCAACTGCGCAGTGCGCTGCGCGCCGCCACCGATCGCCAAGGCCCGACGCTGATCGAAATCGACCAGACCCAGTGGATGCAGGCGGTGTCGAAATGAGTTTTCCTACGACGCTCGATGGCCTGTACATCAATGGCCAATGGTCCGCCGGCAACGAACATCTGCGGGTGATCAACCCCGCGACCGAAGCCTTGTTGACCACCGTCAACGGCGGTGATGAACGCGCTGTCGATCACGCCGTCAGCGCGGCGACCGAAGCCTTCAAGGGCTGGTCGACCACCACCGGCGTCGAGCGTGGTGCGATCCTGCGCAACATCGCTGCGGGCGTGCAGGCCGGTCGCGAGCAGTTGATGCACTTGCAGTCGAGCAACAACGGCAAACCGCTGTTCGAAGCGGCTATCGACGTTGATGATGTGATCGCCACGTTCGAGTATTACGCCGGGCTGGCCGAAGGACTCGACGCCAGGCAAGACAGTGCCGTGGCGCTGCCCACCGATGACTTCAGCGCCCGCCTGCGCCGCGAGCCTTGCGGTGTGGTCGGCCTGATCGTGCCGTGGAATTTCCCGATGGTCACCACCGCCTGGAAACTCGCCCCGGCGTTGGCCGCCGGTTGCTGTGTGGTGCTCAAGCCTTCCGAAGTGACACCGCTGCCGGAACTGGAACTGGCGGCGATCATCGCCGGGGCGGGTCTGCCCAAGGGCGTGTTCAATCTGGTCTGCGGCACAGGCCTGGCGGTCGGTGCGCCGCTGTCAGCCGATCCGCGCATTGCCAAAATCTCCTTCACCGGCAGCAACGCAGTCGGCGTGCAAGTGATGCAACGGGCAGCGGAAACGGTGAAGGGCGTGAGCCTGGAACTGGGCGGTAAATCCTCGCTGCTGGTGCTCAAGGACGCCGACATCGAACTGGCCGTGGAAGTGGCCTGTGGCGGCGGTTTTTTCAACGCCGGGCAGATGTGTTCCGCCACCAGCCGTGTGCTGGTCGCCGATGAACTGGCCGATGAGTTTCTGGCGAAACTGAAAACTCGTGCCGAGACCATTCGCGTGGCCGACCCGTTCGACCCGAACGTGGAAATGGGCGCACTGGTCAATCAGGCGCAATACCAGCGTGTGCTCGGTCACATCGATCGCGGTTTGAGTGCCGGCGCCACACTGATTTACGGCGGCAATCGTCCGGCAGACCTGCCGCGCGGCTATTTTTTACAGCCGACGATTTTCACCGACGTGCCCTTGGACAGTGCGCTGTGGTGTGAAGAGATTTTTGGCCCGGTCATCTGCGTGCGCAGTTTCACCAGCGAAGCCGAGGCGATTGCCTTGGCCAACGACAGCCAGTTCGGCCTGGTGGCCAGCGTGGTCACTCGCGACACCGAGGCTGCGGATCGGGTCGCCAATGCCTTGCAGGCGGGGCTGGTGTGGATCAACGCGCCGCAAGTGATCTTCCCGCAGACCGCCTGGGGTGGCTACAAGCAGAGCAGCATCGGCCGTGAATTGGGCCCGTGGGGTTTGCAGGCCTTTCAGGAAATCAAACACGTGATTCGGGCGCTCTGACGGCTCGAAAACGGGCGGCGCATGCCTCGTGATGAGGCATGCGCCAGCGTCATGGCTTCAATGAGTTTTTATCGATAGTCAGGTGTTTTGCACGACCTCAGGATGACGCTGTCGGCGCCGCTCTTGCCCTTTGAAACCGGGGGCTTCAAGCAGGTCCGACCGCGCGGATGCAAGGGTTGCGACCCACCTCATACTTAAAAAAACAAAGGGAGTCCTTCATGGGCGAGCATGATCTGAACAGACGTCAATTCATCAAAACCGTGGGTGTGGCGTCCGTAGCCGCAGCGGCCATGAGCCTGCCCTTCGTCCGGGCCAATGCCAGCGACACGCGCTTCCAGGGCAAGACCCTGCGCCTGCTGACCTGGTCTGACGACACCGGCCTGGCCGCACTGCGCAATATCGCAGCCACCTTCGAGGACAAGTACGGTTGCAAAGTCGTCGCCGACCGCACCGGCAGCACCTCGGAAATGGTCGCCAAACTCAAGGCCGCCGGTGATCGTCCGCAGTACGATGTCATCACCCTGGCCGGCGTCGGCGCCGAAGGTCTGGCCGCCGCCGGGCTGCTGGAAAAACCCGACCTCAACCGCATTCCCAACCTGGTCGACGTGCCGGAAAAATACCGCACCGGCGCCAGTGGCCACGGCATTGGTTACCTGCTGTGGTGCAACAGCCTGGTCTACAGTACCCGCACCGTGAAAGAAGCGCCGGACAGCTACGCCGCGATGTGGGACGCCGACCTGGCACCGAACATCTTCCTGCCGCCGCCGAACTGGACCGAAGCGATGGACCTGATCATCATCGCCGCCAAACTGGCCGGTGGTGACGAGCACAACATCGAACCTGGCTTCAAGAAACTCGCCGAACTCAAGGATCGCGTGGTGACCCTGGGGGAAAACCCGAACCAGATCGCCGAGCTGTTCCGCACTGGTTCCCTGGACATGGGCGGCTTGTACGCACCGGCGTTTTTCCCCAAACAGATCCGCGATCCGGCCTACGGTCTGGGCGCCACCTTCGGCATGAAGGAAGGCTTCTACACCGACCTGATGCTGTCGGTGATGCCGAAGAATCGTCCAGGCGATACCGACCTGGTCTACGCCTTCATCAACCACTCCCTGGACCCGCTGGTGCAGGGCAAGATGGCCGAAGACATCTACAACGGCCCGGTCAACGCCAAGGCGATCATCTCCGCCGAAGCGCGCAAGAGCCCGTACATCCTCACGCCGGAGCAGATTGCCGAGAAGGCGATCATGCACGACAACGCCTTCCTGGCCTCCGTGCATGACCAATGGATTCGTCGCTACACGGAAATCTTTTCTTCCTGATCGAGTGGCGAACACAAGTCTTGCGAACACCGCAAAACCCTGTGGGAGCGGGCTTGCCCGCGATGACGGCCTTCCTGTCGACAATGATGTGACTGACAGATCGCTATCGCGGGCAAGCCCGCTCCCACAGGGTCAGCGGTGGTTTTGAGGGCTGTGTTTGCCAGCTGCTTTCCATTGACGAGACCACTGCTATGGAACACCAACCTCTGACTCACCCGGTAAGCGTGGCCTCCGCGCGCGTCAACCGGGGCGTTTCGCCGACGACCCGTGCCTGGTTTTTCCTCTCGCCGTCGATGCTGTTTCTGGGCGTGCTGATTGCCGCCAGCCTCCTGGTGTTGCGCATGAGCGTAGGCACCAAGGGCGCGGAATGGACCGGGTTCAGCCTGGCCAGTTACGCCCAGCTGCTGGAGCCCTATTACCTGAAATCCTTGCTGCTGACCCTGCGCCTGGCCCTGATCAGCGCGGTGATCGCGGTGGTGCTGGCGATCCCGGTGGCCTACACCATGTCGCGGCTGACCTCGCCCTTTGTGCGACGGATCTTCCTCGCGGCGGTGCTGTTGCCGTTGCTGGTCAACCTGCTGCTGCAAAGCTATGGCTGGCTGGTGATCCTGGGTCCTGGCGGCATGCTCAACCAGGCGCTGATGGGCCTGGGCCTGATCAAGCGCCCGATCATGCTGCTGTACAACCAGAACGGCGTCCTGATGGGCCTGGTGCAGACGGCTTTCCCGCTGGCGGTGCTGCCGATTGCCAGCGCCATGCGCGGTGTCGCCCGTACCTACGAAGAAGCTGCCGCCACCCTGGGCGCCAGTCGCTTGCAGGTGTTTCGTCAGGTGGTGCTGCCGATGAGCATGCCGGGGATCATCACGGGTGCGACGTTGGTATTCGCCTACAACGCCAGCAGTTTCGTGGTGCCGCTGCTGCTCGGTGGCCGACGCGTGCCGATGCTGGCCGTGATGGTGCATGACCAGATCGCCCCGCTGATGAACTGGCCTGCCGCGTCCGCTGCCGGTGTGGTGTTGATTGTCACCACGCTCGCGATCATGACCTTGTCCGAATACATCACCGGCCGTCGTCGGCGCATGCTGGAGGCTTCCCAATGAGTACCCTGACCAAGAAGCGTTATGGGCTGCTGCCCGGCGAGACCGGCAAGTTTGCCGGCATCCTGTCGGGCTTCATCCTGTTGCTGGCGGTGTTGCCGATCCTGACCATGATCGTGATGTCGTTCAGCGGAGCGTCGAACCTCGACTTCCCGCCGAGCAGCTACAGCCTGCAATGGTACAAGGCCGCCTGGCACACCTTTGTCTCGCCGGACTCCAGCGATGTGCTGAGCCTGGGCAAGGCCATGACCACCAGCCTGATGGTCGCTTGCCTGACCATGGTCTTCGCCACCATTGTCGCGGTGCCCGCCGCCTATGCCCTGACCCGTTGCGAGTTCCGTGGCAAGGCCGTGGCGCTGCAGCTGATGTCTTTGCCCCTGGTATTCCCCATGGTGGTATTGGGGCTGGCGTTGCTGCTGGTGTTCGACAGCCTGCCGTTCCAGATGACCACCTCGAGGCTGGTGATTGCCCACGTGATTCTGGCGTTGCCGTTCGTGGTGAAGAACTGCACCGCCGCGATGCTCTCCATCGGCAGCGAAGTCGAAGAGGCCGCGCAGATGCTCGGCGCCTCACCGCTGCGGGCGATTGTCGATGTGGTGGTGCCGTTGATGAAGTCGGGGATCCTGGCGGGGATGCTGCTGGCGTTCATCGTCTCGTTCAACGAATTCACCGTGACCTATTTCCTCTACACCATCGACGTCATGACCGTGCCGATCTGGATGTACAGCCGCACCGTGTCTTCGCTCGACCCTACCGTTTTCTCGTTTGCCGTGCTGATCGTGCTAATCGACTTCGTCCTGATCTGGGCGTTGGAGAAGCTGGTCGGTGAAGGTGGCGTTTCGTTCTGATTCTTGAGGTGATTCATATGTCTGGTCTGATTCTGGAAAACGTCGAGAAACATTACGGCTCGGCCTGCGCGGTAAAGGATGTAAACCTGCATTTGCCGGAAGGCAAACTGGTGTGTTTTCTCGGCCCGTCGGGCTGCGGCAAAACCACCTTGCTGCGCATGATCGCCGGGCTTGAAACCCTGAGCGGCGGCGAGATTCGCCTGGACGGTGAAGACATCGGCCACACCCCGGCGCACCAGCGCAATTTCGGCATGGTGTTCCAGTCGCTGGCGCTGTTTCCGCATATGACGGTGGGGGAGAACATCGCCTATCCACTGAAACTGCGTGGCGTCAGCAAGGCTGATCAGCAGGCGCGGGTGGTGGAGTTGCTGGAGCTGATTCAACTGCAGGAAATGATTGATCGCCCGGTGGCCAAACTCTCCGGCGGTCAACGCCAGCGCGTGGCGATTGCCCGGGCGATTGCCAATCACCCGAAAATCCTGTTGCTCGACGAACCGTTGTCGGCATTGGATGCCAAACTGCGCGAATCCATGCAGGTGGAAATCCGCCAGCTGCAACAGCGCCTGAACATCACCACCATCATGGTGACCCACGATCAGCGTGAAGCCATGACCATGGCGGATATCGTCGTTGTGCTGGGTGAACATCGCGTGCAGCAAGTGGGGACGCCGATCGAGATCTACCGTCATCCGGCCAACGAGTTCGTCGCGGACTTTATCGGCTCGGGCAACATCTTCCCGGCCACCGCGCTGGGCAATGGCAGGGTGGGCTTGCCCGGTGGCGATGCCCTGCAAGTACCGATCTGCAGCAGTATCGTGGTCGGGGAGAAGATCAAGATGCTGATTCGCCCGGAAGACCTGCAACTGTCGCAACCCCAGGCAACGGCGGGTAATCGCTTGCTCGGCAAGGTGACGTTCGTGCGTGATATCGGTGCGACGATTGAAACCACCGTGGAGTGTTCCGGGGTGTCCTTTACGGCATTGAGCACGCCGTGTCAGGGGTTTGGGTTGAGCATTGGCAATCCGGTGTCGGTGACCTTGCCGGCCGAGGCTTGCCGGGTGCTCAGCGCCTGATCCAGATTTGATATTGGCCTTGCTGGCCTCATCGCGGGCAAGCCCGCTCCCACAGGAATCGCGTTGTACACAAAACCTGTGGGAGCGGGCTTGCCCGCGATGAGGCCATCAGCCACACAACAAAAACTGGATCAAACCGACAACCGCAACCGCGCCAAATCCCGCAGCGGCGGCGCGCCGAACAACCGGCTGTACTCCCGGCTGAATTGCGACGGGCTTTCATACCCTACCCGATATCCCGCCGCCGACGCTTCCAGCCCTTCGGCCAGCATCAACCGCCGCGCCTCCTGCAAGCGCAACTGCTTCTGATACTGCAGTGGACTCATCGCCGTCATGGCCTTGAACCGATGATGCAGCGTCGATACGCTCAGGTTCACTTCCTTGGCCAGATCATCGATGCGCAACGGCTGCTCATAGTTGCCGTTGAGCCATTTGATGGCCTGGCTGATGCGATGGCTCTGGCTGTTGGCGATGGCAATTTCATACAGCCGATGCCCCTGCTGGCTGCGCAACAATCGATAGAGAATCTCCCGCCGAATCAGCGGCGCGAGCATGGCGATGTCTTTTGGTGTGTCCAGCAGGCGAGCCAGGCGCAGTACGGCGTCGAGCATCGCAGCGTCCAGCCGTTCAACGTACAAGCCACGCCCCGTCGGACGGGTAGGGACGCCGAGGGGGCCAGCGTCCGCGATCAGCGCGGTGATTTCCGCCGGATCAATGTCCAGTCGCACCGAAAGGATCGGTTCTTCAGACGTGACATTCACCACCCGCCCGCTCAGCGGCATCGAAACCGAGACCACCAGGTAATTCAGCGGATCGTAATTGAAGTATTCGTCGGCCAGCCTGACCTCTTTGCGCCCCTGCGCCATGATGCACAGGGCCGGTTGCGCCAGCACCGGGGCAAAGTCATGGGACTTGCTGTGTTTGGCCATGAACAGCGAACCGATGGCAGTGGCATAATTGCCATCGTCCTGCGTGTTGCGGCGGATGATGGCGGCCAGTTCCGCGCGCTGTTTCTCCATATCGGCGTCCAGCGGGGCTTGAAAGTGATCGAGCGACGACATGCAAGGCATCCTCGGTGGGACGTGGGTAATGAGCCGAGCTTAAGTTTGTGCAAGAGGAAGCGGTAGACACATCCTGCCTCAAGCTTGCCTGATTCTGCACTGGGTGAATTAGCGGTGGCTCTAAAACAGGGCAACCCCAGGCAATCTTGCTTGAAAGCCGTATTTCATGGGTGTGAACGCATTTACAGGTTGTTACAGGTTTTTTTTGAAGCCTCGCAGAATTGTGCAACAGGGCGGCAGGAATCGACTAACCGCAATGGCCCCGGCGCACTTAACCTTTGATCCTGTCGCAGCCCGTCCCACGGCTGCGGTCGACTACCTGGGAGGGTTGAACATGTCTACGCAGATCCCCGTCAGTCATATGGCCTTTGTCCGCGCCCGCGCCGGGCGTTCGGCAGAACTCGGTGTACGCCTGAGCGCATTGATCGAGCCGTCGCGCAGCACACCGGGTTGCTTGAGCTTTGCCTTGCAACATTCGCAATGCGATCCGCAATTGTGGCTGGTGTCCGGTTTCTGGATCAACCAACAGGCCATGACCGCCTATTTCAACAGCCCGGCCATGGCGATCTTCGCCGAGCTGGTGCAGGAGCTGGTGGTCAACAGCCTGGATTTCCATACCTTCAGGGACGTCTCGGCGGGTCAGGCTCTGGGCCACGCACAAGCACCGGTACACAAACTGGCCGGTTGAAGGTTTAATGGCGCCCATACTCCATTAGCCAGGATCCGCGACATGGCACGCAAAGCCTTTGAAACCTTCGAAGCCGTATCGGCCGTAGTGCCCCGCGAGGGCGGTTACTACGCGGCCATCGCCACCAAACAAATCGGTGGATCCGGTGCACCGCGCTTCAACAAACTGCTGGAAGACCAGACGTTCAAGACCGCCAGAGAGGCGGACGAAGCGGCCGCCCTGGAATTGACCCGGCTCAAGGGTGTCGGCGAAGACGGCGACCTGATCTGGTAATTACTTGACCGCCCCCGGGCGGAACATCTTGAACAATGCCTCAGGCCCCAGCTGGAAATAATCCGCTGGCCCGCCACCGCGCAGAATCGGTTCTGCCGCGGCGGTGTCGTACACCCCGTCCTTGAGCAACCATTTGGCGATATGCACGGCGACCACTTCGCCAAGGATCAGCCAGCTGGGTACCACGTTTCCGTCGGCCCGCTGCAACTGAATGATCTGGGTGACCTTGCACTCGAACGACACCGGACTTTCCGCCACTCGTGGCACCTGAATGATTTTCGAGGCAACGGGTGTCAGCCCGGACAGCTCGAATTCATTGACCTCAGGCGCGACCATGGCGCTGCTCTGGTTCATCAGCTCGGCCAGTGGCCGGGTCGCCAGGTTCCAGGCGAATTCGCCGGTCTGTTCGATGTTGTTCAGGCTGTCTTTGCGCCCGACGCTGGAAAAACCAATGATCGGCGGAATGTAGTTGAAGGCGTTGAAGAAACTGTAGGGCGCCAGGTTCAAATGGCCGCTGGCATCCTGTGAAGAAATCCAGCCGATGGGGCGCGGGCCGACGATCGCATTGAACGGATCGTGGGGCAGGCCGTGGCCATTGGCGGGTTCGTAGAAGTGGATGTCGTCGGGCATGGAGAGGTTTCCTGGGGCTAATTCGCGGATCGGGCCATAGTGCAAGGACGAGCGCGTTATTTCCAGTCGACTCGATCCCCTGTAGGAGCGAGCTTGCTCCGGGCGTCGTTCCGACGATGGTCTCGATCCCTGTAGGAGCGAGCTTGCTCGCGATGGTCGTTAACGATAACGCTTGAAACCTGACACCCCGCGGCGTTCTCAGGTTTTTCGCGAGCAAGCTCGCTCCTACGGGGAAGTGCGCTGATCCTGAGGTTTTGTGTTCTTCCAGATAGAGCAAAGCCCGGCCGAAGCCGGGCTTTGAACCTTCCATCCATTATCCGTCGCTGGCTTCTGCGGCCCCGGCTTTAGCGGAATCGTCAGCGGCATAAGTGTCCGACTGGGTGCGTTGCGCAGGGGTGTGGGCCTGGGCGGTGAAGGCGGCCGAGCCGGTTTTGTCGTAGCCGTCGGCAGCGTAGGTATTGGCTGCCAGAGCGGCAAGGATCAGCGAGAGGAACAGTTTGGTTTTCATGTGGTGACTCCAGGTGCTTATAAATCAGACACCTGGAGGGTCCATGGAGGGCATTAACCGCTGATTAATCCGGCTTCCGCCTTGTGTGACAGTTTGTTTATATAAGGGTCAGTCCGTCTCGATCCGTGAATGCTTGCGGGTGTCTTTCATGGTGATATACACCAGCAACGACACGGCAATGCACGCAGTGACATACCAGTAGTAGCCGGTTTCCATGCCGATGCTCTTGAACCACAGCGCGATGTATTCAGCAGTACCGCCGAAGATCGACACGGTCAGTGCGTACGGCAAACCAACGCCCAGCGCACGGATTTCCGTCGGGAACAGTTCGGCTTTGACCACCGCGTTGATCGAGGTATAGCCGCTGACGATGATCAGCGCCGCCATGATCAGGAAGAACGCGCCCCACCAGGTGGTGATGGTGTGGAGGGTGGTGAGGATCGGCACGGTGAACAGCGTCCCGAGAATACCGAAGGCAATCAGGATCGGCCGACGCCCGATTTTATCCGACAGCCCGCCAACGAGCGGTTGCAGGCACATGAACAGGAACAGCGTGGCGGCGGAAATGGTGGTGGAGTCGGAGATGCTCATGCCGACGGTGTTCACCAGGTATTTCTGCATGTAGGTGGTGTAGGTGTAGAACGCCAGGGTGCCGCCCATGGTCAGGCCGACCACGGTCATCAGTTCCTTCGGATGGCGCATCAAGGTGCGCATGGCGCTTTCCTTGGCCTTCTCTTTCTTGGTGAACGACTCGGTTTCTTCCATGCCACGACGCAGGTAGAGCGCGACCACGGCACACAGCGCGCCGATGGCGAACGGGATGCGCCAGCCCCAGGCGTACAGCTCTTCGGTGGTCAGGGTATTTTGCAGCACGATCAACACACCCAGCGCGATGAGCTGACCGGAGATCAGGGTCACATACTGGAAGCTGGAGAAGAAGCCGCGACGTTCCCTGGTTGCCATTTCGCTGAGGTACGTGGCCGAGGTGCCGTACTCGCCACCGACCGACAGGCCTTGCAGCAAGCGCGCGAACACCAGCAGGATCGGTGCGCCGATACCGATGGTTTCGTAACCCGGGCTCAAGGCGATCAGCAGGGAGCCGAAGCACATCAGGTACACCGAGGCCATCAACGCCTTTTTGCGCCCGACCTTGTCGGCATACAGGCCCATCACCCAGCCGCCGATCGGACGCATCAGGAAGCCCACGGCGAAGATCGCCGCCGTATTCAGAAGCTGTGCGGTGGTGTCGCCTTTGGGGAAAAAGGCCTTGGCGAAGTACAGGGAGAAGGCAGCGTAGACGTACCAGTCATACCACTCGACCATGTTGCCGACAGAGCCGCTGAAGATCGACTTGATACGGCTGGAGGTGGTTCTTGCTTTGGCTGGCGCGGCAGCCGACCCAAGGGGCAGGGTATTGGAGTTATCCATTGAAGGATCCTTCGTTTAATTGTTGTTGTGGAGCGCGGTTAAACGCAGCCTGCAGGGGCTATAGCAGGAGCTGTGCCAATCGGGAGAGGGCCGGTTTAGAGGGGGTTGCGGGATTTGATGAGCGGATTTCCGCTTATGAGAGGTCAGCTTTGAGCGGAAAATTGCCTATTAGCCTGGTGTGGGTGTGTTGCCTGTACCGGCCCCTTCGCTGGCAAGCCAGCTCCTACAGTTAATCGCGTTCCAGCTACCGACTCGATCACCTGTAGGAGCTGGCTTGCCAGCGAAGGGGCCGGTACAGGCACTACAAAACTCAACTGTCTGGCAAAAACATCTCGCGCGTCAGCCCATGCCGTTGCATCTTTTCATTGAAGGTACGGCGCGGCAGTTGCAGTTCTTCGAGCACCGCTTTCACATCACCTTTGTGCCGGATCAATGCCCCGCGCAGGCAATGCGCTTCAAACGCTTCCTGCTGCGCCGCCAGCGACTGCCCGGGATCGACGCCCGGTGGATCCGGCTCGTCCAGTCCCAGCACCTGACGCTCGGCGACGTTCGCCAGTTCACGCACATTGCCCGGCCAGTCGTGGCTCAGCAGATGGCTCAACTGCGGCCCGCTCAAGGGTGGGAAGGTACGCCCCAGACGCTCGGCGGCATTGTGCGCAAACGACTCGAACAACAGCGGAATGTCTTCGCGACGATCGCGCAACGGTGGCAAGCGCAACTCGGCCACGTTCAAGCGGTAGGCCAGATCCTCGCGAAAGCGTCCGGCCCGCGCTTCGTCCAGCAAGTCGGGTTTGGTCGCGGCGATGATCCGCAAATCCACGCGGATGCTCTGATTGGAACCCAACCGCTCGAGCTTCTGCTCCTGCAACACCCGCAGCAATTTCACCTGCTGGGCCAGGGGCATGCTTTCGATTTCATCGAGAAACAGCGTGCCGCCATCGGCGTATTCGAGCTTGCCGATGCGCTTGCCCTGAGCGCCGGTAAATGCACCGCTCTCGTGACCGAACAGCTCGGCCTCGAACAACTGCTCGGGGATCGCCGCGCAGTTCAAGGCCACGAACGGCTTGGCTGCGCGTGGTCCGAAATCATGCAGGCAACGGGCAACCAGCTCCTTGCCGCTGCCGGTTTCACCGCGGATCACCACGTTGACCGGCAGCGCCGCCAGGTCCAGCACTTGCCGGCGCAAGGTCTGCAAGCCACGGGACACGCCCAGCAGCGTGTTATCGAGTTTGGCGCGATTGTCCGCCTGCTCGTGCAGGGCCCGGTTTTCCAGGACCAGCCAGCGCTTGTCCAGCGCGCGACGCAGGCTGCCCAGCAGGGTTTCGGGGCTGAAGGGCTTTTCGAGGAAGTCGTAGGCGCCGTCGCGCATCGCTTCGACCGCCATCGGCACATCGCCGTGGCCGGTCAGCAGGATCACCGGCAGATCGGCATCGCGGCGTTGCACTTGCGCCAGCAGCTCCAGGCCGGTCATGCCGGGCATGCGCACGTCGCTGAGGATCACCCCGGGGAAATGTTCCGGCAACTGCGCCAGGCATTCATCGGCACGGCTGAACAGCTGCACCTCGAAACCCGACAGGCTCAGCCATTGTTCGACGGCGTCGCGGATGCTGCTTTCATCGTCGACCACTATCACTGAATTCAGCATGCGCCGTTGGCCTCTGGATCGATCGGCAAGGTGAGGGTGAACACCGCGCCGTTGGCGTGATTAGCGGCGCTCAGGCGTCCGCCCGATTCGTGCACGATGGCGAAGGATACCGCCAGACCGATGCCCAGGCCATCGCCCACCGGTTTGGTGGTGAAGAACGGATCGAACACCTTCGTCAGGTTTTCCTCGGCGATGCCGGTGCCGTTGTCGATCACGCTCAGGCGCCACAGTTGTTCGTCGGCTTCGAGGCGGATTTCCAGGCGCTTGCAGGGTTTATCCTGCATCGCATCGAGAGCGTTGCGCAGCAGATTGATCAGCACCTGTTCCAGGCGGATCGCATCGCCCCGCACCCAGGCCGGCCGCGTCAGGTGCAATACCGTGCTCACCTGTTCATCGCGCAGACGGGGGTCGAGCAGTTGCAGCGATTGGTCCACCACCGCCGCCAGGTCCAGGCGTTCGCGCAAACCGCTGGGGCTTTTGCGGGCAAAGGTTTTCAAATGACCGGTGAGGGCGGCCATGCGCGTCAGCATGTCATCCACCGGTTTGAGTGCCTTGTAGGCATCATCGATGCGGCCGTGATCGAGCAGCAGCCTCAGCGTAGCCAACTGCATGCGCTGGGCGGTCAGCGGCTGATTGATTTCATGCGCCAGCGCGGCAGACATCTGGCCGAGGGCGGCGAGTTTGGCCGATTGCACCAGACCGTCCTGCGCCGTGCGCAGGTCGCGGGTACGCTCTTGTACCAGCTGTTCGAGCTCTTCGCGGCTGCGCTGGCGCATTTTCGCCAGGCGCCAGCGCTGGTTGAGGAACAGCAGCAGGAACACCAGCGCCAGCCACAACCCGGCAGCGGCCAGTGCCGCATTGCGCACATCTTCTAAGGCCACTTGCGGGCGGCGCAGCAGGTGCAGCGTCCAGCCTTCGGCGGCCAGCGGCAGGGATTCCCACAGGTACTCGGCCTTGCCGTCAGGGCCATCGACCCGGGTCAGATCACTGTCGTCGTCGAAACGGTGCAGGGATTGATAGTCCAGCAGCGTCAGGGGCTGCTTGTCATATTGACGGGTGGCTTTAAGTTCGGCGTGATCGCTGTCGTTCAGCGGTTGCAACAGGCGATAACGCCAGCCCGGCTGGTTGGCGATGAAAATGATACCGCGTGCGTCACTGACCAGCAGCGTGTCGCTGCCCTGGCGCCATTCGCGTTCCAGCTCCGGAAACTCGAGCTTGACCACCATCGCGCCGAGGAACCGGCCATCGTCATCGGTGACCGCACTGGACAGGAAGTAACCGGGAATCCCGCTGGTCACCCCCACCGCATAAAAGCGCCCGGTGCCCCGGGTGCGGGTCTGGCTGAAATAGGGGCGAAAACCGTAGTTATGACCGACGTAACTGCTGGGCAAACGCCAATTGCTGGCCGCGATGGCAAGGCCGGTGTGATCAAGCAGTTCCAGGGTCGAGGATTCGGCTGCGCCGTTGATTTTTTCCAGCTTGAGGTTCAGCGCATTCTGTTGCCCGGGGCTCAACGGGCCCTTGAGTGCCGAACGCAATTGCGGGTCCAGGGCGAGCACGGCGGGCAGGGCGCGGTAACGTTCGATCAGGGTGTGCAGTGACGTGGCGTACAACCCCAATTGCTGATTGGCGAGTGCAGCGTCTTCCACCAGGGCCTGACGCTCGGCGTGGCGTATGGCCAGGGCGGCGGCGAGGGCTGCGCCAGCCAGAATAACAACGATGTACAGCGTCAGGCGCAGGGGGCGGGAAGACTCGAACATGCGGGGCATAACACAATGATTGCAGGGGGGCGCACCATAACATGTCCCCTTGTAGGAGCGTGCTTGCTCGAGATGGACATTAATGATGACGCGTTCTTTCTGAATGAACGCATTGCTCTCAGGTCCTTCGCGAGGAAGCCCATCCCCTGTAGGAGCAAGCTTGCTAGCGATGGACGTTAACGATAATGCGTTCTTGCTGGATGAACGCGTTGCTCTTTAGTCCTTCGCGAGCAAGCTCGCTCCTACAGGGGCATGCCGTAGGCAATAAAAAAGGCGACAGGAGAATTCCCCTGTCGCCTTTGCTTGCTCAGTCGAAGCGCTTACTGCACTTCTACCGCCAGGCTTTCACTGATCTTTTTCTGCCAGATGGCAGGACCGGTGATGTGCACCGACTCACCCTTGCTATCCACCGCTACGGTGACCGGCATGTCTTTCACGTCGAACTCGTAGATCGCTTCCATGCCCAGTTCGGCGAAAGCCACCACGCGGGATTTCTTGATGGCTTGCGCCACCAGGTAAGCCGCGCCGCCGACAGCCATCAGGTACACGGCTTTGTGGTCCTTGATCGCTTCGATCGCGGTCGGGCCGCGTTCGGATTTGCCGATCATGCCCAGCAGGCCGGTTTGCTCGAGGATCTGACGGGTGAACTTGTCCATCCGCGTCGCGGTGGTCGGGCCGGCAGGGCCCACCACTTCTTCGCGCACCGGATCGACCGGGCCGACGTAGTAGATGAAGCGACCCTTGAGGTCGACCGGCAGGGTTTCACCCTTGTTCAGCATCTCGACCATGCGCTTGTGCGCAGCGTCGCGACCGGTAAGCATCTTGCCGTTGAGCAGGACGGTTTCGCCCGGCTTCCAGCTCTGCACGTCTTCCGGGGTCAGGGTGTCGAGGTTGACGCGACGGGCCGACGGGCCGGCTTCCCAGACGATTTCCGGGTAGGCGTCCAGCGGTGGCGCTTCCAGCGAGGCCGGGCCGGAGCCGTCGAGCACGAAGTGCGCGTGACGGGTGGCGGCGCAGTTGGGGATCATGCACACCGGCAAGGAGGCGGCGTGGGTCGGGTAATCCATGATCTTCACATCGAGCACGGTGGTCAGGCCACCCAGGCCCTGGGCGCCGATGCCCAGTTGGTTGACCTTCTCGAACAGCTCCAGGCGCATCTCTTCGATACGATTGGACGGGCCGCGCTTTTTCAGCTCGTGAATGTCGATGGATTCCATCAACACTTCCTTGGCCATCACCGCGGCTTTCTCGGCGGTGCCGCCGATGCCGATGCCGAGCATGCCCGGTGGGCACCAGCCGGCGCCCATGGTCGGCACAGTTTTGAGCACCCAGTCGACGATCGAGTCGGACGGGTTGAGCATGGCCATTTTCGATTTGTTCTCGGAGCCGCCGCCCTTGGCCGCCACGTCCACTTCCACGGTATTACCCGGAACGATGGAGTAGTGGATAACGGCCGGGGTGTTGTCCTTGGTGTTCTTGCGAGCGCCCGCCGGGTCGGCGAGGATCGAGGCACGCAGGATGTTTTCCGGCAGGTTGTAAGCCCGGCGCACGCCTTCGTTGATCATGTCGTCCAGGCCCATGGTGGCGCCATCCCAACGCACGTCCATGCCCACGCGGACGAAGACGGTGACGATGCCGGTGTCCTGGCAGATCGGGCGGTGGCCGGTGGCACACATGCGCGAGTTGATCAGGATTTGCGCCATGGAGTCACGGGCCGCTGGCGATTCTTCGCGCAGGTAGGCTTCGTGCATCGCCTGGATGAAGTCAACGGGGTGGTAATAGGAAATGAACTGCAGGGCGTCGGCAACGCTCTGTATCAGGTCGTCTTGCTTGATCACGGTCATGAGTCGCGCTCCTCTAAAAGACGGGAACATTCAATAAGGTGCTTGCAGCTTGGGTGCATCGGTCGGTTGCAAGCACCTTTCAAGGCACGCCGGGCAAGCTGGCGCGACGCTAAAAAGGCGCGGCAGTATACCGCGCCTCGCAGGCCTGCACACGTTTGGTCGGTCAAACGTTGGTCGCATAGGTACGCACACATATCCCCTGTAGGAGCTGGCTTGCCAGCGAAGGCGTCATATCAGACGACATAGTTATCGTCTGACCCACCGCTTTCGCTGCGGTGCGGCGATCCGACAAGCCAGCTCCTACAGGGGGGACGGGCGCATGGCTTGGTGTAGGTTTTTCACCCCGAAAATTGAATGGTCATTTATCGGTCGTCCCACTAAAGTGGCATTCGGTCTGTAGAGTAGGACACTCTGACACCCCCCCCTCGCATGGTGAGTCAACGATTGCCCCATAACGCTATCCAGCGCCTCTTGCTAAAACGCTTTGCCCTCGCAGCCGGCACCTGCGCCCTGGCTTTGCTGCTGCGTCCGGCGTTTTTCACGGGCCACTTCGATGAACCGTTGACCAGCGCGGCCGGCGGCGGCATGGGAGAACGTTGATGCCTGAGTTACGGGTTGGCGCGCGCCAATGGTCTGTTGCAGCCGGTAGCAACCTGCTCGATGCCTTGAATCGCAACGGTGTGCCAGTGCCCTACAGCTGCCGCGCCGGTAGCTGTCATGCCTGCCTGGTGCAGTGTGTACAAGGGCTGCCGAGCGATAGCCGGCCCGATGCCTTGAGCGCGGACCAGCGTCAGCAAGGCTGGCGCCTGGCGTGCCAGTGTCAGGTGGTCGAAGACTTGCAGGTACACGCCTTCGACCCGCAACAGGACGGGCGACCGGCCCAAGTGGCTGCCGTCGATTGGTTGAGCGTCAGTGTGTTGCGTTTGCGCCTGACCCCTGAACGTCCTTTGCGCTACAGCGCCGGGCAGCATCTGGTGTTGTGGGCGGGCAACGTCGCGCGGCCGTACTCCCTCGCCAGCCTGCCGGAAGAAGACCGCTTCCTGGAGTTTCACCTCGACTGTCGCCAGCCTGGGGAGTTCAGCGATGCGGCCCGCCAATTGAGGATTGGCGATGGGATCCGTCTCGGCGAGTTGCGCGGCGGGGCCTTGCATTACGACGTGGACTGGAACACCCGGCCGTTGTGGCTGGTGGCCGCCGGTACCGGGCTGGGGCCGTTGTTTGGCGTCTTGCGTGAAGCGCTGCGTCAGGAGCACCAAGGTGCGATCCGTGTCATTCACCTGGCCCATGATGCCGATGAGCATTATCTGGCCAAACCCCTGCAAGCCATAGCCGCCAATCGTGCGAACCTCAGCGTCGAGCTGTGGACCCCGGCCGAGTTGCCCGCGGCTTTGGCGCAACTGCGGCTTGTTTCCCGGCAAACCCAGGCCTTACTCTGCGGGGCCCCCGACAGTGTCGACGCCTTTGCCCGGCGCCTGTACCTGGCGGGACTGCCGCGCAATCAACTGCTGGCCGATGTTTTTCTGCCTCGCGGTTGAGCGCTGACTCTAATTGGCTTGAAAGTTTCTGTGGCGAGGGAGCTTGCTCCCGCTGGGCTGCGCAGCGGCCCCAAAAGCTTGTGAGCGCTGCGCACTCAAGCGCGAGCAAGCTCGCTCCCCACAATTGATCTTTGCCTGCCCGCACCGCTGAGACATACCATGACCAATGCCATCCAACTTGAGCGCGAACGCGGCCTGCTGACCCTGCGTCTGAACCGCCCCGACAAGAAAAACGCCCTGACCCGCGCCATGTACAGCCACCTGGCCGAAGCGCTGGAACAGGCCGATGCCGACCCGGAAATCAACGCAGTGCTGATCACCGGGTCCGCCGAGTGCTTCACCGCCGGCAACGACATCGCCGACTTCCTGCAGCAACCGCCGACCAGCCTCGACAGCCCGGTGTTTCATTTCATGCTCAGCCTGCTCGAATGCCGCAAGCCGGTGATTGCCGCCGTGGCCGGTGCTGCGGTGGGCATTGGCACGACGATGCTGCTGCATTGCGATTTGGTGTATATCAGCGCGGATGCAAAATTGCGCATGCCGTTCGTCAATCTCGGGTTATGCCCGGAATTCGGTTCCAGCCTGATCCTGCCGCGTTTGCTCGGCCAGGCCAAAGCGGCGCAATTGTTGCTGCTGGGCGAAGGTTTCAGTGGTGAGCAAGCGGCCGCATGGGGCATTGCGACCGAAGCCCTGGGCAGTGGCGAAGCGGCGTTGGCCAAGGCGCGGGAGATGGCGTTGCGTTTTGAGACCCTGCCACCAGAGGCGGTACGGATCAGCAAGCAATTGATGAAGGCTCCGGACCGCGAGCAATTGCGCACAGTGATAGAAGAAGAGGGCGCTTTGTTCACCCAGCGGCTGCGTTCGCCGGAAGCGGTTGCGGCGTTGTCGGGGTTTATCAACCGGCATTGAATCTGCGCTGAACCGTCCGGCCCCTTCGCTGGCAAGCCAGCTCCTACAAGGGATCTGTGAACGACTCCGGCCAATGTAGGAGCTGGCTTGCCAGCGAAGAGGCCAGTCCAGCCAATACATCGTCCGGATCAGAAACCAAAAAGCCCCGCCATTCACATGGCGGGGCTTTTGTTTTTCAGCAGCCGATCACTCAGACCTGCGGATCACCAACGTGCAGGATTTTCATCCCGTTGGTGCCGCCGGTGGTGTGGTAGCTGTCGCCCTTGGTCAGAATGACCCAGTCACCTTTCTCGACGACGCCGCGCTTGACCAGTTCGTCGATCGCCTTCTGGCTGACTTCGTGCGGCTCAAGCGAAGCCGGGTCGAACGGTACGGTGTAAACGCCGCGGAACATGGCCGCGCGGGCCTGGGTTTCGCGGTGCGGGGAGAACGCGTAGATCGGCACCGAAGAGCGAATGCGCGACATGATCAGCGGCGTGTAGCCACTTTCGGTCAACGCAATGATCGCCTTTACACCTGGGAAGTGGTTGGCCGTATACATGGTCGCCAGCGCAATGCTCTCGTCGCAGCGAGTGAACTCTTTGCCGATTCGGTGGCTGGAGGTCTTGCCGGTGGGGTGTTTTTCCGCGCCGACACAGATGCGCGCCATCGCTTGCACTGCTTCCAGGGGGTACAGGCCGGCCGCACTTTCGGCCGAGAGCATCACGGCGTCGGTGTAGTCGAGTACGGCGTTGGCCACGTCGGACACTTCGGCGCGGGTCGGCATCGGGTTCTGGATCATCGACTCCATCATCTGGGTCGCCACGATCACGGCCTTGTTGTGGCGACGTGCGTGCAGAATGATCTTTTTCTGAATGCCCACCAGTTCGGCGTCGCCGATTTCCACACCCAGGTCACCACGGGCAACCATGACGGCGTCGGAGGCCTGGATCAGGCCGTCGAGCGTTTCGTCGTTGGCCACGGCTTCGGCGCGTTCGATCTTCGCCACCAGCCAGGCGGTACCGCCAGCTTCGTCGCGCAGTTGACGGGCGTATTCCATGTCGGCGGCGTCCCGCGGAAAGGACACGGCGAGGTAGTCGACCTGCATTTCTGCGGCGAGCTTGATGTCGGCCTTGTCTTTTTCGGTCAGGGCCGGTGCAGTCAGGCCACCGCCGCGACGGTTGATGCCTTTGTGGTCCGACAGCGGGCCACCGATCAGCACGGTGCAGTGCAATTCGGTTGCCGTGGCGGTGTCGACGCGCATCACCACGCGGCCGTCGTCGAGCAGCAGCTCATCGCCCACGCCGCAATCCTTGACCAGGTCCGGGTAGTCGATGCCGACAATTGTTTGAGTGCCTTCGGTCAACGGATGGCTGGTGGAGAAGGTGAATTGATCACCGATCTTCAGCTCGATCTTCTTGTTGGCGAATTTGGCGATACGGATTTTCGGGCCTTGCAGGTCACCCAGCAGGGCGACGAAGCGACCGTGCTTGGCCGCCAGGTCACGCACCAGCTTCGCGCGAGCCTTGTGCTCGTCGGGGGTGCCGTGGGAGAAGTTCAGACGGGCGACGTCCAGGCCAGCCAGAATCAGCTGTTCGAGAACTTCCGGCGAGTTACTGGCCGGGCCAAGGGTAGCGACGATTTTGGTACGACGGACGGACATGCAAAGACTCCTGAGTTCAAGCGCTGAGTGAGGCTACTATGCTCTGGGGGTGTAGTCATTGTTCATGTGCACTACTTTTTTTGAAGAACTTTGTTAATCGATTGTTTCTTTAAACGAATACTTTTAGTTACGGGCAGCCTGAAGATTTCCGACGACGGGTCGATACAGGGCTCAAGACAGGAGACCCGTCATGCGATTCGTGCTCATAGCCGCCCTTGCCCTCAGTGTCACCGGCTGCACCCGTTGGTCGATGAACCACCATTTGAATAACGCCTACAGCGCGTATGACCGCGGCAATTGCGAGCAGGTGATGCTCGAACTGTCCAAAGTCGAACGCGCAAGCAGGGCACGGCCTTATGTGTGGCCGGAAGTGTCGATGATGCGCGGTTTGTGTCTTGAGCGTCAGAAACTGTTCGTTGATGCCGCTCAAACCTATCAGTTCATCATCGCCTCGTACCCGCAGAGTGAATATGCCTTTCGCGCGAGCGCCCGGTTGCAAACCTTGCAATCGCTTGGCCATTATCCGCTGCGCAGTGCCGGGGCCGTTCGCCCGACCCGGTTCTGATGGCAGCAGCCCTATTGAAGACTGGATCAGCGGCGGTGGTGAGCTATAGTCGTATAGATCGGTTTCGGTACCTTTTCCAAACCGGGGAAACACCTGTGATCGGCAGGCGTCAGTGGCAGCGGTTCAAGGACTGTCGCACCGGGATCAGGGAGAGCGCGCCTTTATAATGGAAGGCCCGTTCCGAAGCATTAGCGCGGCTCTGCTCAAGGGCCTTGCATAGCGAATTCAGCATGTTCACCGACCGCCGTATCGAGCGGCATCAACTGCCGTATTTTCTTCGAGTGTTCAACAGCGTTACCGACAAACCCATTGGCTTTCTGGGTAACGTCTCCGAAGACGGGCTGATGCTCATCAGCCAGTTGCCAATGATGATCGGTGCGGACTTCGCTTTGCGCCTGAAAATTCCCATGGCCGGTGGCTGCCACCAGGTTATCGACCTCAATGCCTGCTGCCTGTGGTGCCATGAAGACACCACCCCCCACCATTACGACGCCGGATTCTGCCTGCAACAGGCCCCGCCAGAGTATGGGCAACTGATTGAAGCGTTGAAGCAGTACTTCAGTTTTCAACCGATGCCGGCTTCAGCCTGAAATCTGCAGCGCCCCCAGTTCAAACAACAAAAACCAGTGCTAAAACACCCCGGCCTTCTTCCATTCCAGGTAGCGCGTCACCAATGCGGCACCTAACCCGACAGCGCTCGTATCCACCACCGGCACCCCATGAGCGTTCAATCGCTCATGAAGTTCGGCCCGGGCATTGAGAAAATCCACGGTGCCGCAATAGGTCAACGCTTCGGGAAAGGTCTGCACCGGTGTCTGACGCAAGCGGTCGAGCACGTCTTCGCGCAGACTGGCGACCAACACCCGATGTGACTTGCCCAGGCGTTTGACGGCGGTGAGCAGTTCTTCGTCGTCTTCGTCCCGCAGGTTGGTGACCACTACCACCAGTGCCCGGCGTTTCTGCCGAGCCAAGAGCTCGGTTGCAGCGCCCTGGTAGTCGGCACTGCGTTGGCCGCTGTTGAGGTCGTAGACCTGGTTGAGCAGCCGGTTGAGCTGGCCGGCGCCCTTGACCGGGGCGAGGTAACGCGGCTGCTCGTGCGCAAAGGTGCACAGGCCCACGGCATCACCCTGGCGCAGGGCGACGTAACTGAGCAGCAGGCAGGCATTGAGTGCATGGTCGAAGTGCGACAGCTCATCGTCCTGACTGCGCATGCGCCGGCCGCAATCGAGCATGAACATGATCTGCTGGTCACGCTCGTCCTGATACTCCCGCGCAATCGGTGTGCGCTGGCGGGCGGTGGCTTTCCAGTCGATCTGGCGCAGGCTGTCGCCTTCGCGGAATTCCCGTAGCTGATGAAATTCCAGGCCCAGGCCGCGTCGTTGGCGCTGGCGTACGCCGAGTTGGCTGAGCCAGTTGTCCACCGCCAGCAGCTGGCCGCCGTAGAGGCGGGCGAAGTCGGGGTAGACGCGGGTAGCGTCGGTCACGCTCAGCAGCCGATTGTCGGACCACAGGCCCAATGGGCTCGGCAGGCTGATTTCGCAGCGTTCGAAGCTGAAGTGGCCGCGCTTGAGCGGGCGCAGGCGATAGTCGATCTGGCTGCGCAGGCCGGGTTGAAGCTCGACCGACAGGGGTAGGTGTTCGAAACTCAGGCCGTGGGGTACGTGATCGAAGAGCCGAATGTTCAGGGGCTGGGCAAAGTCATGCCCGACCTCCAGTCGCACGTCGCCCCAACGGCCGAGCGCCAGGCTGCCGGGCATTTGTCGCTGTATGCGCGGCGAGGGCAGGCGTTTGAGGCGAATGGCGTCGAGTATCGCCAGGGCCAGGAGTGCCAGGAGCAATCCCCAGTTGATCGCCGGCAGACTCGCCGGAATCACGGTGTCCAGCGCCCGCAATGTACCCAGGACGATGCCGATGACCAGCAGGATCGCGAGCCAGATCAGCAGAAGCCGGGATGGTTTCATGGCGTGACACCGAATGGTCCGTTGAAAAGATCGCAGCCTTCGGCAGCTCCTACGCCGGATGCGGTCCCCTGTAGGAGCTGCCGAAGGCTGCGATCTTTTTTTGCGGTCACGCAGATCTCGATCACGGCATTCATGCCCTTGGCGCCGGCACTTGATCGAGCAGCTGGCGCAGCACGTGATCGACCTCGAGCCCTTCGATGTCCAGCTCCGGCGCGAGGCGTACGCGATGACGCAACACCGCCAGGGCACACCCCTTGATGTCATCCGGAATCACGAACTCGCCGCCGCGCAACAGCGCGCGCGCCCGGGCGCAACGCACCAATGCGATGGAGGCCCGAGGCCCGGCACCGAGGGTCAGTCCGGGCCAGCTGCGGGTGGTGCGGGCCAGGCGTACGGCGTAGTCGAGGACCTGATTGTCCAGCGGCAGGTCGCTGGCGATGCGCTGCAAGGCCAGCACGTCCTTGGCCTGCAACACCGTGCGCAACGGTTGCACGTCGAGCATGTCGGCCCGGGTCGAGCGACTGACCTGGCGGACCATGTCCAGCTCCTGGTCGCCGTCGGGGTAATCCATGCGGACCTTGAGCATGAAGCGATCCAGTTCGGCTTCCGGCAGCGGGTAAGTACCTTCCTGTTCGATGGGGTTTTGCGTGGCGAGCACCATGAACGGTTGCACGATCGGCAGGGCGCGGCCTTCGAGGGTCACTTGCCGCTCCTGCATGGCTTCGAGCAGCGCCGCCTGGGTTTTTGCCGGGGCGCGGTTGATTTCGTCGGCGAGCAACAGGTTGGTGAACAACGGCCCCTTGCGCAGTTTGAACTGCTCGGTCTGCAGGTCGTACACCGCGTGCCCGGTGACATCGCTGGGCATCAGGTCCGGGGTGAACTGGATGCGCGCGAACTCGCCACCGAAACAGCGCGCCAGCGCCCGCACCAGCAAGGTCTTGCCCAGTCCCGGCACGCCTTCGAGCAGCACATGGCCTCCCGCGATCAGTGCCGTGAGTACATCGTCGATGACCTCGTTCTGGCCAATGACCGCCTTCTGCAATTCGCTACGCAGAGCCTGGGCCAACTGACTGGCGCGCTGGCGTTGCTGGTCGGCGTGGCTCGGGGCGTCGGGTTCGATCTGTTCACTCATAAGGCGTTCCTCAAGGTTTGCAGGTAGGCGACCTGACGGCTGAATTCAACGCTGGAAAGCCGCTGCTTCGGTCGCGGGCTCATGACCTGGCTGATAGCGCGTGTGGATTGGCCGGTCAGGCGTGCGAGCACCTGCCATTGTTCGGCGACGCCGAGTTGTTCAAAGCCGGGATGACGACGCCGCACGCGACGCAGGATGTCTTGCTGCAAGGCGTGCAGCAGGCTGTCCTGACGCTTGCGCCGGAACAGAAAATCGGCACTGGCGCGCAGATGTTCCTGGAGTTGCCGACGGGCTCGCGGCGCCGGTTCCAGCACCGGACCATGCCGCACCCCGACGTGCCAGAACCAGACACCGATCAGGGCAATGAGCGCCACCAGCGCCTGGGGGAAGTAGCGCAGCAGTAAGGTCAGCAGGCTGTCGTGATCGGTGTTGAACAGCAGGGTCACCTGGGTATCCGCGGTCAGGTACCAGAGCAGCCACGCGTTGTCGTACTGGTCGATGGCCGGGGTTTTCCACAGGTCGGCGTCGGTGACCACGATGATCGAGCCGAGCCCGTGATTGAGCTGCATCATGTGGGTGGCCTTGGCGCTGTTGGCCCAGGCCTGGGCGAGGTTTTTCGGGTCTTCGAGATGGAAGGCGGTGTCGAAGTTGGCGTAGGCCGGCGCGTCTTCGTCTTCAAGGTACAGCTTGGTCAGGTTCGGGTAGGGATCGGCCCTGCTGTCGGGTGGCGGACCCTTGAGGTTTTTGCTCAGCAACTGATGCAACTGGACCCGGTCGAGCAGCAGGTCATTGCTCTGGCCGAGTTTTTCATCCCACAGCGACTGGGCAACGAACAACAGGCGCCCGCCGGCCCGGGTCCAGTTCATCACTTGATCGATCTGGCGCGGGGTCATGTTGGACCGGTCACCCAGCAACAGCAGGCTGTGCTGGCGCGGTTCGATAGAGGGCAGGATGTCGAGGCTGTCGGCATGGCTGACGGTCAGGCCCTGTTTGCGCAGGAAGTGCTCGGCGGCGAGATAAGGATTGGCCAGGGCCTCGGGCGAGGGACCGTGATCGATCACCTTCTGATAGGGCGTTGCCTGCAGGTACAGGTAAATACTCAGCGCGCCCAGTAGCACAGCGAGGCAGGCGCCGATTGCAATCCCGGAGCGTCGATTCAATGGGCGGCTCCCGGGCCGAACAGGGCACGCCAGCCGTCACAGAGTTGTCGTTGCACGGAGGCCGGGGGCAGGCGATGCCCGTAGGCGATATTTTGCCAGTGCCCGGTCAGGTTCTTGCTGAAGGCCAGCAACTCAGGGCGTTGCAGTCGTTCGATGCGCTCCAGCACCTGGCCTTCGGTGTCGGCGGGCTTCAGTGCCATGTCGAAGTCATGCAGCAAGTGGCTGAGCAGAGCGCGATAGAGCAAGCCGAGGGCTTCGCGCGGGTGGTTCTGCCAGAGGTGTTCGGCGCTGGCGGCGATGTCGGCGGGCAGGGTTTCGCGGCCGAGGTCCAGGCCGAACGCCTGCTTGGGCAACGGTCGCGCGACTTTAGGGGGCCGCACCGGGCGACGACTGACGAAGGCCTGCAACCAGTCCCGGTAACGCCAGAGCAGAAAACCGATGGCGCCGACCACTGTCCCCCACAGCACCCCCTCAATCAGCGTGGTCGACAGGTTGAGCAGTGCTGTCAGCCAGTCGGGTGTGCGGTCACTGCTCGCGGGGGTGGCCGGCGTGTCTTCGCCAAAACGATAGCGCGTGACCGTTTCCTTGTTCTTGAACGGCGGCTGGTCGAGGATCGTCTTGATCCTGTCCCGGGACGCCTGGCTGGTCAGCGGCTGGTCCAGCAGGCGCGGGCTGTCGGGTGAAATGAGCGGCTCGGCGGCCCAAGTGGGGTGCGCCGTTGGCGCCAGCAGCAGCGTCGCCAATATCAGGGTGACGGCGACACTGCCCAGGCGTTGACGCAGGCGGCGGAACGCCAGTTCGATATCCCAGGCCTCCAGCACCGTGCGCCGGTTCAGGTAAAGGCTGAAACCGCAGGCCACGTAGACCGGTTCCCAGACCACCAGCACCAGTGCGTAGAAGAGGTTGGTCAGGTGTTCCAGCCAGCGCCAGTCCTGAGTGGCCGTGCTGATCAATGTCTGCCAGCTCCAGTCGAGTTCGACCTGTTGCGGCAACAACAGGTAGAACAGCACCATCAGGCCAATCCACAGGGCGCCTTCCAGGTGCACGCCGATGATCGTCAGCCACTTCGCGGCGCCGGCGTTACGCTGCAACAGCACCTGCAAACGCTGCTCCCGCGCTTCACCCTTGAGGCCTTCGAGTTGCATGACCGGCATCAGGAAACTGCGGCTCAGGCTCAGGCGTCGCCAGGTCAGGCTCGCCAGCAGTTGCGGCTTGAGCAAGCGCGGCCATTGGCGCAACGCCTGTTTCAAAGTCGGTGTTTCGCCGAACATGGCTTTGGACAGAATGAACAGCGGCAGGCGTTCGAACGCGGGTTTCAGCCACCAGAAAATAAACACGGCAAGGGAGGGCGAATCCCATAGCAGCAGGCTGAGCAGGGCGAAGACCGGCAAGGTCACGATGGCCCAACTGGTCATCAGCAGGCGGCGGTGGCGCTGACTCAGCAGAACGCCCAGGTCCATGGCTTCCCAACCGGGGCGCGGGCGAAACACTACACTGGCGTCACTCAGGCGCATGGCGAGTCCGTCCGGCCAACAGCAGGTACATCGCCACCAGTACCCAGAGCACGGCACCGACCAGGTATTTGGTCATAGGCGCGACCCCGGTCATTGATGACCAATAGGCTTCGATAAACGCCGCCATCAGCAGAAACACCATCACCCCACACATCAGCAGCACACTGTTGCGCGCCGCCAGGCGCAAGGCTTCGGTGCGGCACAAGCGCCCCGGTGCGATCAATGCCCAGCCCAGTTGCAGGCCCGCGGCACCTGCCAGGGCGATGGCACTGAGTTCGAAGGCACCGTGGCCGATCACGAATGACCAGAAGGTCTGGCCATAGCCGATTTGCGTCAGGTGTCCGGCCACCGCGCCAATCATCAAGCCGTTGTAGAACAGGAAAAACGCGCTGCCCAGGCCAAACAGCAGGCCGCTGGCGAAGGTCTGAAAGGCAATACCGATGTTGTGCATGATGTAGTAGCCGAACATGACCCAGTCTTCACTGGCCGCCCGTTCCGCCGAGCGCCCCAGGTGACCGGCGTCGGGGTCATACATGCTCTGCATCTGGCTGACCTGCTCGGCGGGGATCAGGTTGTAGACCAGGTCCGGAAACAGATACACCAGCAGGGCGATACCGATCAGGCTGGCAAAAAACATCAGGCCGGCGGCGAGCACGAAGCGCCACTGTTCACGCACCAGTCGGGGGAAGTCCGCCAGGATGAAACCCAGCGCCTTGGCACCCAGTCGGCTGCGATGCCGATAAAGCTGTTGATGGCCGCGCAAGACCTGTTGCTGCAATGAGTCGATCAGGAAACTGCTGTAACCGCGCTCCCGGGCCAGGGCCAGGTGATGGCAGAGACGACGATAATCACTCGGGAAACGGCCGGTACGCGAGGCAGGCTGGTTTCGTTCCAGCCTTTCCAGCAGCAGGGAAAACTGCTCCCATTCGGCCTTGTGGCGACTCTCGAAAAGACTTTGCTTCATGCGGGGCCCAGCAAGCCGCGGGCAATTGCATTGAGCTCGGCCACCGCCTGTGGCGCTGAAAGCTGCAAGGGTTGCGCAAGAATGGCCGCCAGTTCTGTGACCCGCGCCTCGGAGAGTTCACCCTGGCGTTCGGCAAACCCGAGGATGGCACGTTGCTCGGCCAGCGCCAGGGCAAAGGCCGGGCGCCGGGGCTCGGCGGCAGGTAGCTGGGGTCGGGAGAGCGGTTGTTCGCGGTAGATCACCAGCGTGCCTGCGGCCAGGTCGCCGAGGCGCTTGAAGTTGGGATGCTGCAGGCAGCTGATGGCCCCGAGGAAATAGCCAAACGGCAGCATGTCGACAAAGCGCAGCAGGTTACGCAGCAGCGAAGCAGACCAGCCGACTGGCGTGCCATCGTCATGGACCACCCGCAGGCCCATCCACTGCTTGCCTGGCGAGCGGCCCTGATTGAGCACCTCGAACAGCACCATGTACCACCAGCTCACCACGAACAGCAGAATCGAGCCAAGACCGGCGCCGAGCTTGCCGAGAAATGCCAGGACAATCAACAGCAGGCCAAGGATCAGCCCACGCAGGCCAAGGTCGATGGAGAACGCCAGCGCACGCACCATCAACCCGGCCGGGCGCAATGGCAAGTCGATGCCTTCCGGCGTTTCGATCTGGTACCGCGTATCCAGTGGCGGGGACAGCGTTGCTTTCCTTGGCAGTGCTGTGGTCTCGAGCATGGGCAACCTGATGATGTAGCCTGATCGGGAGTCTCTGTCCGTGGATGCTAGCAGCCTCCCGGGGGGAAACGACATAACTATGTATCGCACGATAAAGCGGCCGAGGTGATTGAATGGCAAGATTGCTGGCGGGGGCGGGATGTGAACGCCTAGACTTCGCTGATCTTCAGTTCAGGAATAGCCCGTGACCTCCATCTTCTGGTACGACTATGAAACCACTGGCATCAATCCCCGTTGCGACCGTCCGCTGCAAGTGGCGGGGATTCGCACCGACTTTGAGCTCAATGAAATAGACGAGCCGGTCAATCTTTACTGTCAGCCCAGTGATGACATCCTGCCTCATCCTGCGGCGTGCGCGATCACCGGTATCACGCCGACCCAACTGGCCGGGCAAGGCTTGAGCGAAGCCGATTTCATGACCCGGGTGCATGCCCAGCTGGCTGCGCCCGGCACCTGCGGGGCCGGCTACAACACGCTGCGTTTCGACGACGAGATGACCCGTTACAGCTTGTATCGCAATTTTTTCGACCCGTATGCGCGTGAGTGGCAAGGCGGCAACAGTCGCTGGGACCTGATCGATGTGGTGCGTGCGGCTTACGCCTTGCGCCCCGATGGCCTCGTTTGGCCCACGGACGACGAGGGTCGGGTGACGCTCAAGCTGGAGCGCCTGAGCGCCGCCAACGGTATCGATCACGGCCACGCCCATGAAGCGCTGTCGGACGTTCGCGCCACGATTGCCCTGGCGCGGCTGATTCGCGCAAAGCAGCCAAAGTTATATGACTGGCTGTTTCAATTGCGCGGTAAACAAAAGGTAATGGATCAGGTTCGACTATTGCAGCCGATGGTGCACATCTCCGGTCGTTTTTCGGCGGCGCGCAACTATGTCGGGGTGGTATTGCCCCTGGCCTGGCATCCGCGCAACAAGAACGCCTTGATTGTCTGTGACTTGCACCTCGATCCCCAGGGGTTGCTTGACCTGAGTGCCGAAGCCTTGCGCCAGCGGTTATATACCCGTCGCGATGAGCTGGCTGACGGCGAGTTGCCTGTACCGCTCAAGCTCATCCACATCAATAAATGTCCGGTGGTGGCGCCGCTGTCGGTGCTTCGTCCCGAAGATCAGCAACGGCTGGGACTGGACATGGCGCTCTACCAGCAGCGCGCGCTGCGACTAAGTGACGCACAAACAGTTTGGCGAGATAAAGTTGAGGCTGTTTATACCCACGAGGATTTCACGCCGAGCCAGGATCCAGAGCAACAGTTATACGACGGTTTTATCGGTGATCGTGATCGGCGTCTTTGTGAGCAAGTCAGAGCGGCGGACCCGGCACAATTGGCACAAGCACGGTGGCCTTTCGATGATGAACGCTTGCCGGAATTATTGTTTCGATATCGAGCACGCAACTTCCCCGATACGCTGAGTTCCGAAGAGCAACAGCGCTGGCGAATATTCTGTCAGAAACGTCTGACGGCATCCGAGTGGGGGGCGCCCAATACCCTGGAAACTTTCGCCGAAGCCTCAGTCCAATTGAGCGCTACCGCTACATCGTTTCAGCGAGAGGTGCTGAATGAATGGCACCTTTATGTTCAGGCATTACGCAAACGCCTGAGTCTTTGAAAACGAAAATATCACTGGCTTGACAGCCGCGCATAAAAAAACGCCAGCAGCTGCTGGCGTTATCTTTTGTCGCGGACGGGTCTTTGACAAAGCGCTACGGCTTAGCCCAGCAGGGTAGCCCAACCCTCAACCACATCACCGCCCCACTTGGCTTTCCACTCTTTCAGAGTCTTGTGGTTGCCACCTTTGGTTTCGATGACTTCGCCGTTGTGCGGGTTTTTGTATTGTTTAACTTTACGGGCACGTTTGGTGCCGGTAGTTTTTACTGCGCCACCGCGTGGAGCTTTGGTTTTGGACTCAGGATCCAGCAGCGCGATGATGTCGCGCAGGGACTTGGAGTATTCACCCATCAGGGTGCGCAGTTTGCCTTCGAATTCCAGCTCGGTTTGCAGTTTGTCGTCTTGGGACAGATTCTTCAAACGGGCTTGCAGCTCTTTGATTGCTTCTTCGGTGGCACGGTATTCGTTGATCAAGGACATGGGGACTACCTTATGTTGGGCGCAGGGTGCTAGGTGACAGTGCGGCAATAATAGTCAGGCTGTTTCATCAAGTAAACATTTAACCGAAGTTTATTTAATTTAGTTTTGTTGAACAGGTCCAGGTTGGAGGTGCAGTTAAATGATCGTCAACCAGGCATCACAGACAGTCACATTTTGACATTTGAACAATGGCAATAAGAACACCATCGCGCGGGTGACGGGTGTAGCCGGGACCCGTGTCGCCGGCCTTCGTGCAACGCGAGACGTCATCAATACTGCAGTTTTGCTGCGCAATCGCTAGAATGGCGACCTTTGCGAAGTTCTGGAGTTTGACCCTCATGCGCACTTTTCGGCTGGTGATTGCTTGCCCGGACCGCGTCGGCATCGTTGCTAAAGTCAGTAACTTTCTGGCGTCACACAATGGCTGGATCACTGAAGCGAGCCACCACTCGGACAATCTCAGTGGCTGGTTCTTCATGCGTCACGAAATTCGTGCCGATTCGCTGCCCTTCGGTCTCGAGGCCTTTCGCGAAGCGTTTGCACCCATTGCCGAAGAGTTCTCGATGAACTGGCGCATCACCGATACCGAGCAGAAGAAGCGCGTGGTGTTGATGGCCAGTCGCGAGTCTCACTGCCTGGCCGATTTGCTGCATCGCTGGCACAGCGATGAACTGGACTGCGAAATTTCCTGCGTGATTTCCAACCATGACGACTTGCGCAGCATGGTCGAGTGGCACGGCATTCCTTACTACCATGTGCCGGTCAATGCGCAGGATAAAGAACCGGCATTCGCCGAAGTCTCGCGCCTGGTCAAACAGCACGATGCCGAAGTGGTGGTACTTGCCCGATACATGCAGATCCTGCCGCCCGCGTTGTGCAGCGAATATGCCCATAAGGTGATCAACATTCACCATAGCTTCCTGCCGTCGTTTGTCGGTGCCAAGCCGTATCACCAGGCCTCCCTGCGTGGCGTAAAGCTGATCGGCGCTACTTGCCATTACGTGACCGAAGAGCTGGACGCCGGTCCGATCATCGAACAGGACGTGGTGCGCGTCAGCCACAGCGACAGCATCGAAGACATGGTGCGCTTCGGCCGCGACGTCGAGAAGATGGTATTGGCCCGAGGCCTGCGTTATCACCTGGAAGATCGGGTGTTGGTGCACGGCAACAAGACTGTTGTGTTCTGACAGCGATACAGCGCGGTTGAAATTCGAAGGGCCTGGGCGTTCAATCGCTTCAGGCCCTTCGCCGTTTCTGACCTGAGGATATGTTTATGGCCGATCCACTCGACAAAGCCACTTCAAGGGCGCCTGCCACGGTGGGTGAGGGATGTTTGAGCCGTTATGATCCGGACGACTTGAGCGCTGAGGATGGTACGGAGTTTCCTGGCGCTGCCGAGTTGTGGGAGGCGTTGAATCCGGATTCAGCCCCTGTAGGAGCTGGCTTGTCGGATCGCCGCACCGCAGCGAAGAGGCCCTGAGACCTGTGTCGATCTTGAGGCCGCCTTCGCTGGCAAGCCAGCTCCTACAGGGATCTCCAGCGCACAGCAAACTCAGGCCCGCCCCCGATCAACTGTAGGAGCTGGCTTGCCAGCGAAGAGGCCCTCAAGTCTTGCACAGAGCTTCAGAATTCACGCCTGCTTGAACTTCAGCAATTTCTTCAACAACGGCCGGCCAAGCATCAACAAAAACACCGGCCCGCCCACCAGCAAATAGAAGTAATAGGTCACCGCCCGCCAGATCAGAATTGCCGCCGCCGCAGTGGATTTCCCCACCATCGGTGCCAGCAACGCCGCCGAGGTCAGCTCCGCCGCCCCGGCACCACCGGGCAACAGGCTGAATTGGCCTGCACTTAATGAAAGCATCTGGATCAGAAAGCTCCAGGCCCACTGCAAATCCGCTCCGAGCCCGCGCAACGCCAGATACAGCACGCTATAGCGCAAGACCCAATGCAGGCAAGTCAGGGCAAACACCGTGATCAATGTCTGAAAGGGCAACTTAAGTGTGTCCGTGAAGGCTGCCAGGAAGTGCAGGAGTTTTCGCGCCCAGCGCAGGCGTGTGGTGCCTTTGACATTGAGACGAACGAGCAAGCGACCGCTCAGGCGAATCAGTAAACGGTGATAGCGCGCCACCACCACACAGGTGAGCAAGCCGCCAAACATCGACACGGCGCTGACGGTCAGCAGCCACTCCATGCGTGCGCTCAAGTGCTGGAACAGGGCATAAATCAGAATCCCGCTCAGTGCGCAGAGGAAAAACAGCAGGTCGCTCAGCTGATCCATGGCGAACACGGCGCTGCCCCTGGCCGGACGCACGCCATTGCGCGCCAGCAATGCCATGATGGTCAGCGGTCCACCGCTACCGCCGGGCGTGGCGCAATAAGCGAACTCGGCGGCCATGACCACCCCGAGGCTTTTGACCAGGCTCACCTTGTCGCGCTGATCCCCCAGCAACAGCCGCAAGCGCAGGGTATTGAGCACCCAGCACAGCAGGATCATGCCGAACATGATCAGCAGCCAGTGCAGCGGAAATTTTTGCAGTCGGGACCAGGTTTCGTTACCGCCCAGTAGTGACGGAATCAGCACCGCAGCGAGCAGCGCGACGAGCAGCAGAATCCCGCGACTCATGCGGCGCGCCCGACACGGTCGGTTCGCAACGACAGCCAATGAGCCTTGGTCAGCGGTATGCGCCCCTCGTCGAGCAGGCGTTTGAGCGTCTGCAGCCAGTAAGTACGGGAGAACCGATGGCGCATGTCCACCGGGTGCAGGCCGAGACGAATCACCGGTGCCTGCCGCCAACGCAGTTCGCGTTGGTCGCTGAGCAGTTTCGACACGCCCCGACGCCAGGCACTGCGCGCACTCCAGACCAGCCCGGGGGCGTCGACCGCAGCGAAATCCGGCAGGCGGTACAGGTGTTGCGGATCACTGGTGTAGCTCAGCGGCAGTTGGCGCAACGCCTGGCGTGTGCCTTCACTCATCAGCCAGGCCGGGGCGACGAAACCTGCCAGTGGCCAGTCGTAGCGGCGAAACACTTCGATGCCGGCGCGCAGGCGGGCGAGGGCGGCGTCCTGGGACAGGCTGTAGAACTCGCCTTCGTGGGTGTAGATCCGGCGCATGAACCAGTCTCGTGGCGTGCTGGGCGTGGGGCCTTCATCGCAGTGAAAGTAGCCGTGCAGCGCCAGTTCGTCACCACGGATGACCCGGTCGGTGAGCATACGTCGAAATTCCGGATGGGCGTGCAGATTGTTGTGCCTGTGAAAATCGGGCACCACCAGCCAGGTCATTGGCACCACGCCCAAGGCGTCGACGGCAGCGACAAAGGGCTGGTAATCGGCCCAGGTGTGCGGTGCGACATCGTGCAGCACCAGTAACAGGCTGGGCCGGCTCATGAGCTCAACCATTGGCAATCAGCGGCCAATGGCTGCCGAGCACGGCGTGATAGTGCCCCAGCAGGCTGTTGACCACCGTATCCCAGGAGTAATGCTGCTCGGCATGGCGGCGGGCCTGTTTGCCCAAGACGGCGCTCCCCGAACCGAACAGTTCGCGTACAGCGTTGGCCATCGCCATTGAATTGTTCGGCGGGCACAGCAGGCCACATTGATCGGTGACGATTTCCTGAAAAGCCCCTGCCGCCACGGCCACCACCGGAATGCCACTGGCCATGGCTTCGAGAATCACCAGGCCGAAGGTTTCCTGGTCCCCGGCATGCAGCAGCGCGTCGGCGCTGGCCATCAGCCGGGCGACTTGCGCCGCCGGGCAGAATTCATCGACCACCGTGACGTTATCCGGCACCAGGGCTGGCATCGAAGAACCGACCAGCAGCAGGTGGTAGCGCCGTCCCAGTCGTTTCATGCAGTCGAGCAGGACCGGCAGGTTTTTTTCCTTGGAGCCGCGTCCGGCGAAGATCAACAAGTGAGTATTTTCATCGATCCCCAATTCGGCCCGCAGACCCGGGTCCCGCGCCGTAGGATGGAAGGTTTGCAGGTCGACCCCCAGCGGTTGCACGTAAACGTTTTTCACCCCGAGGCCGATCAGCTTGTCGGCCATCACCCGGCTCGGCGCCAGGACCCGGTCGAAATTGCCATAGAGCTTGCTGACATAGGCTTCGACATTGGTCGTGACCCAGTTGCCCATGCGATTGCTGACCAGCAGCGGCAAGTCCGAATGATAAAAACCGATCACCGGCACATCGAGTTGCCTGCGGGCATCCAGTGCAGCCCAGGCGGTGAGGTAAGGGTCGCCGACTTCGATCAGGTCGGGCTGCAAAACCTGCAGGACATTGCGCCAGGGCGCGAGACGGAGGGGGAAACGATAACCTTTGCCGAAGGGCAGGGCGGGTGCCGGAACCGTGTAAACGCCATCCTGTTCACTCAAGGACGATCCGGGGATCAGTAAACTGTGGCGAATGCCCGGCTTGATGCCCAGGCGACGGTGTTTTGCATCCAGATAAGTGCGCACGCCACCGCTGGCAGGGGCGTAGAACATGGTTATGTCAGCGATATGCACGATGAACATCCCTCCGGTCCGTTGTTCTCCCTTTGGTTGACCTTTATGAAGGATAGATGTTCGGTTGGGGTTTTGTGGTGGGGGTGTCAGTGAGGGGGTTGCGGTGTATTACAGACCGCCTTCGCTGGCAAGCCAGCTCCTACAGGGTTCACGCAAATCCCTGTAGGAGCTGGCTTGCCAGCGAAGAGGCCCTATCAGACACTAGATACGGAAACTACCCACCAACTGCTTAAGCCGCCCCGCCTGCTGCTCAAGATCCGCACAAGCGCGCAACGTCGACTGCAGATTCTCCACCCCTTCCTGATTCAACGTATTGATCTCGGTAATGTCCACATTGATCGATTCCACCACAGCCGTCTGTTCCTCGGTCGCCGTCGCCACCGACTGGTTCATGCCGTCAATCTCGCCAATGCGCAACGTCACGCTGTTCAGGCGCTCACCCGCCAGGTTGGCGATGACCACGCTGTCCTGGCTGTGACGCTGGCTGTCGCTCATGGTGCTGACGGACTCGCGGGCGCCGACTTGCAGTTCCTCGATCATGGTCTGCACCTGCTGCGCCGATTCCTGCGTACGGTGGGCCAGGTTGCGGACCTCATCGGCCACCACGGCAAAACCACGACCGGCCTCACCGGCACGCGCCGCTTCGATGGCAGCATTAAGCGCCAGCAGATTGGTTTGCTGGGAAATGCTGGTGATCACTTCCAGAATCTGCCCGATGTTCACGGTTTTGCTGTTCAGCGATTCGATGTTGGTACTCGAGGCGCTGAGCATGCTCGACAGCTGATTCATCGCGGCAATGCTGCGCTCCACGACTTGCTGGCCATCTTCGGCCAGGCTGCGGGCATCGCTGGCCTGACTCGACGCTTGCGCGGCGTTGCGGGCGATTTCCTGGGCGGCAGCGCCGAGCTGGTTGATGGCCGCGGCGACGCTGCTGGTGCGGGAAGCCTGCTGGTCGGAGTTGAACATCGACGAGTTCGAGGCCGCTACCACGCGCAACGCCACTTCGTTGACTTGCCCAGTGGCGGAGGACACTTCGCGGATCGAGCCGTGAATACGCTCGACGAAGCGGTTGAAGGCGGTGCCGAGCACGCCGAATTCGTCGTTATTCTGGATGGTCAGGCGTTTGGTCAGGTCTCCTTCACCGTCGGCGATGTCTGCCATGGCGCGGGTCATGACATGCAGCGGCTGGATCAGGATGCGGATCAGCATGCCCAACAAGACGATGATGGTGGCCACGGCGATGAGGGTTGCGATGATCGCCGAGGCGCGGAACTCGGTCAGCATCGAGAAGGCTTTGTCCTTGTCCACCGACAGGCCGATGTACCAGTTGACCGAGGGCAGGCCCTTGATCGGGGTGAACGTGACGATGCGGGTCTTGCCGTCCACCTGCACTTCACTGAAGTCGCGGCTGATACGCGGGGTATTGTCCGGATACGCCTCACCCAGGGTCTTCATCACCAGGGCTTTGTCCGGGTGCACCAGGATCTTGCCGTCGGAACTGACCAGGAAGGCGTAGCCCATACCGTCGAAATCGCGGGCGCTGAGGGTGTCGATCAAGGTTTGCAGGCTGAGGTCGCCGCCCACTACGCCGACGTTTTGCCCGGCTTTTTTCGAGGCGGTGGCGATGGAGATGATGGTCTGGCCAGTGGCCGCATCGATATAAGGTTCGGTCAGGGTCGCTGTGCTGCTGCTTTCGGCACCTTTGTACCAAGGGCGCACCCGTGGGTCGAAACCGGCGGGCATTCTGGCGTCCGGACGAATGGTGAAACTGCCGGTGGCGTCGCCCAGGTAAGACGCCATGAAGGTCGACGTCAGGGCTTTCTGCTCGAGCAGACTGGCAACGGTGGACTGTTCAGGATTGATCGCGATGTTCTGGGCGAGGTTGTCGATCAACAGGATACGACCGGCCAGCCAGGTCTGGATATTGTTGGCGGTGACATCTCCCATCTCATTGAGGTAATTGTCCAGGTCTTCGCGGATGGCGTTGCGCTGTAAATAGTCGTTGTACAGCGTGAACGAGGCGAAGGCGGCAATGACAATGAGCGCGGCGGCAAGCAGGATTTTATGGCTGAAACGCAGGTTTTTGTTCATGGCTTGGGGGTCCGCTAGGGTCGTGGTGCCAAAGGCGTGCTTTTATAAAGGAACGCGCAATGGGCGGCAGTGAAGACAAGCTGATACTTCCGTACTCTCCTTAGGGAATTACCGACGCTTTTCAGTCTTTTATATCGGCCGTGAAGGATCAAAGATTAATCATGGGGTGACAAAATGCCTGATTCACTGCAACTCGTTATCGGTGCCGACCTCGCGGGACAGCCGATTGCCCAGGCCATGCGTCTGGCAAACCGTCATGGACTGGTGGCGGGCGCCACCGGCACCGGCAAGACCGTCACCTTGCAACGCCTGGCCGAAGCGTTCAGTGACGCCGGCGTGGCGGTGTTTGCGGCGGATATCAAAGGCGACCTGTGCGGCCTGGGCGCAGCCGGTGCGCCTCAAGGCAAGGTCGCCGAGCGCATCGCCGGGATGCCTTGGCTGAACCACAAACCCCAGGCGTATCCGGTAACCCTGTGGGACATTCACGGTCAGTCCGGGCATCCCTTGCGCACCACCTTGAGTGAAATGGGGCCGCTGCTGCTGGGCAGCCTGCTGGAATTGACCGACAGCCAGCAGTCGGCGCTGTATGCCGCCTTCAAGGTCGCGGACCGCGAAGGGCTGTTGCTGCTGGACCTGAAGGATTTGAAGGCGCTGCTCAATCACCTGCGTGATCATCCTGAATTGCTGGGCGACGACGCCGCGCTGATGACCACGGGTTCCAGCCAGGCACTGTTGCGGCGTCTGGCGACCCTGGAGCAACAGGGTGCGGAAGCGCTGTTTGGCGAGCCGGGGCTGCAACTCGAAGATATTCTGCAGCCGGGCGCCGATGGTCGCGGGCGTATTCACTTGCTCGATGCCAGTCGTCTGGTCCACGAAGCCCCCAAGGTCTATGCAACGTTCCTGTTGTGGCTGTTGGCCGAACTGTTCGAGCAACTGCCGGAACGCGGTGATGCAGACAAACCCCTGCTGGCGCTGTTTTTCGATGAAGCGCATTTGTTGTTCGCCGGTACGCCCAAGGCCTTGCAGGACCGACTGGAGCAGGTCGTGCGGCTGATTCGCTCGAAAGGTGTGGGCGTGTATTTCGTCACCCAGTCGCCGGGCGACTTGCCGGATGACGTGCTGGCCCAGTTGGGGTTGCGCATCCAGCATGGATTGCGCGCGTTCACCGCCAAGGAGCAGAAATCCCTGCGCGCAGTGGCGGAGGGCTTTCGGCCGAACCCGGCGTTCGATGCCTTGTCGGTGCTGACCGAACTCGGGATTGGTGAGGCCTTGGTCGGCACTTTGCAGGATAAAGGCACGCCCGGGATGGTCCAGCGTGTGCTGGTGGCTCCGCCGCAGTCGCGGATCGGGCCATTGACCGAGACGGAGCGCACGGTGCTGATTGCCGGATCTGCATTCAAGGGGCGTTACGACAAACCGATCGATCGCGAGTCGGCGTATGAAGTGCTGTCGGGGCGTAAAGGATTGGCTCCAGAACCGGACGCCGTTCCAGGTAAACCGGCAGCCGAAGAGCCCAGTTTCACCGAAAAGGCCGGTGAATTCCTCGGCACGGCGGCCGGTCAGGCGTTGAAATCAGCGATGCGTCAGGCGGCCAATCAGTTGGGCCGACAATTGGTACGCGGGTTGATGGGCTCGCTGCTCGGCGGCAGCAAACGCCGCTGAAAAGCAAAAGATCGCAGCCTTCTGTAGGAGCGAGCTTGCTCGCGATGGACTTACAGGCACCGCGCCTATTCTATAGAAACGCGTAATCGTTAACGACCATCGTCGGAACGCCGCCCGGAGCAAGCTCGCTCCTACAGGAGGTAGTTTTAAACCTTGGGCTTGGCGTGCGCCGCCAACCGCTCCAGCGCCGCCCGCAGATTCGGATCAGTGATCCCGTCGGCCGTGGCCTGAATGGTCGCGCCCGCATCGGTCGACAATCTGATGGTATGACCGGCCGCGCCTTGCTGGACCGTGGGCGGCTGCACCTTGAACAGAATCCGCGTCAGGCTGGCGAACTCATCGAACAGCTGCAATTGCCGTTGCAGACGCTTTTGCTGGTAACGCAAACGAGTGGCCCAGTGACCGTCGGTGACAATCAGCAACAAACTGCCTTCGCGCCACGACGCCACATGGCAGTGTTCGCGAGCAGCGGGCTGCAACTGGCTTTCCACCAGGCGTTGCAAATGACCCAGGCGTTGAGCGTGGCCAAAGATGGCTTTGAGCGGTTTGGCTTCGCGAAGCAGAACGGCGGGTGCTCTGGCCGTAAGAGGGCGAAATGCCATGATCAGACACCTGAAGTAACAGAGCGGCCATGGTAGCAGAAAGCACCGCCTGCGCCCGAGCCATTGAGTTGCGCGCGCTTTACCCATTAAATCAACGAGTAACTTATGCCGTGAACGGCTTGAAGTTCAGCAAAAAGCCCTTATTTTAAGTAAGCCCCGTCACAGCGCTGTGCCAGCATCGTGGAATAACGCCACTTTCCTCACCATCGTTTCCGGGTAGAATGCTCGTTCGCATGCGGCCATGAGGGCTGCTCGGGCGACTCACGGGGCCGCCCTCCATCCCTTTAGTGTGGAAGATCCTGCCGATATGTTTGCGCCTTTGTTAAAGAAACTTTTTGGAAGCAAGAACGAGCGTGAAGTCAAACGCATGCTCAAGACGGTGCAACTCGTCAATGCCTTCGAAGAGCAAATGGTGGCCCTTTCGGACGATCAATTGCGTGCCAAGACAGACGAGTTCAAGGCCCGCATCGCCAAAGGGGAAACCCTCGACAAGCTGCTGCCCGAAGCCTTTGCGGTCGCCCGCGAAGCCGGCAAGCGCGTCATGGGTATGCGCCACTTCGATGTCCAGCTGATCGGCGGCATGACCTTGCACGAAGGCATGATCGCGGAAATGCGTACCGGTGAAGGCAAGACCCTGGTGGCAACCCTGGGCGTTTACCTCAACGCGTTGTCCGGCAAGGGCGTGCACGTTGTGACGGTGAACGACTACCTGGCCCGCCGTGACGCCAACTGGATGCGTCCGCTCTACGAATTCCTCGGCATGACGGTCGGTGTGGTGACACCTTTCCAGCCGCCGGAAGAGAAGCGCGCCGCTTATGCTGCCGACATCACTTACGGCACCAACAACGAATACGGTTTCGACTACCTGCGCGACAACATGGCGTTCAGCATGGAAGAAAAATTCCAGCGCGAACTCAATTTTGCCGTGATCGACGAAGTCGACTCCATCCTCATCGACGAAGCCCGTACCCCGCTGATCATTTCCGGTCAGGCCGAGGACAGCTCCAAGCTGTACATCGAGATCAACAAACTGATCCCGCAGCTCGAGTTGCACGTCGAAGAAGTCGAAGGCGAAGTCACCAAGGCCGGCCACTACACCGTCGACGAAAAGACCCGTCAGGTCGAACTCAACGAAGCCGGTCACCAGTTCATCGAAGACATGCTGACCCGCGTCGGCCTGCTGGCGGAAGGCGAGAGCCTGTACTCGGCACACAACCTGGGCCTGCTGACCCACGTTTATGCCGGTCTGCGTGCGCACAAGCTGTTCCATCGCAACATCGAATACATCGTGCAGGACGGTCAGGTTGTCCTGGTCGACGAACACACCGGTCGTACCATGCCGGGTCGCCGTCTGTCCGAAGGCCTGCACCAGGCCATCGAAGCCAAAGAAAACCTGAACATCCAGGCCGAAAGCCAGACCTTGGCTTCGACCACGTTCCAGAACTACTTCCGTCTGTACAACAAGCTGTCCGGCATGACCGGTACCGCTGACACCGAAGCGTTCGAATTCCACCAGATCTATGGTCTGTCGGTCATGGTGATCCCGCCGAACAAGCCGCTGGCGCGTAAAGACTACAACGACCTGGTGTTCCTGACCGCCGAAGAGAAATACGCGGCGATCATCAACGACATCAAGGAATGCATGACCCAGGGCCGTCCGGTGCTGGTGGGTACTGCAACCATCGAAACGTCCGAGCACATGTCCACGCTGCTCGACAAGGAAGGCATCGAACACAAGGTTCTGAACGCCAAGTTCCACGAAAAGGAAGCCGAGATCATCGCCCAGGCCGGTCGCCCCGGCGCACTGACCATCGCCACCAACATGGCCGGTCGTGGTACCGACATCCTGTTGGGCGGCAACTGGGAAGTGGAAGTCGCGTCCCTGGAGGATCCAACGCCGGAGCAGATCGCCCAGATCAAGGCCGACTGGCAGAAACGTCACCAGCAAGTGCTGGAGTCGGGCGGCTTGCAGGTGATCGCTTCCGAGCGTCACGAATCGCGCCGCATCGACAACCAGCTGCGGGGTCGTGCCGGTCGTCAGGGTGACGCCGGTTCCAGCCGTTTCTACCTGTCGCTGGAAGACAGCCTGATGCGTATCTTCGCCTCGGACCGGGTGAAGAACTTCATGAAGGCCCTGGGCATGCAGTCCGGTGAAGCGATCGAGCACCGCATGGTGACCAACGCCATCGAGAAGGCCCAGCGCAAGGTTGAAGGCCGTAACTTCGACATTCGTAAACAACTGCTCGAGTTCGACGACGTCAACAACGAACAACGTAAAGTGATCTATCACATGCGTAATACGTTGCTGGCCGCGGACAACATCGGCGAAACCATCGCCGACTTCCGTCAGGACGTGCTCAACGCGACTGTCAGTGCGCACATTCCACCGCAATCGCTGCCTGAGCAGTGGGATGTGGCCGGTCTGGAAGCGGCACTGCAAAGCGACTTCGGCGTGGCATTGCCGATCCAGCAATGGCTCGACGAAGACGATCACCTCTACGAAGAAACCCTGCGCGAGAAGCTGCTGAGCGAACTGATCGCCGCTTATAACGAGAAAGAAGACCAGGCCGGTGCCGAAGCACTGCGCACCTTCGAGAAGCAGATCGTGCTGCGTGTGCTCGACGACCTGTGGAAAGACCACCTGTCGACCATGGATCACCTGCGTCATGGCATCCACTTGCGTGGCTACGCCCAGAAGAACCCGAAGCAGGAATACAAGCGCGAGTCGTTCACGCTGTTCTCCGAGCTGCTGGATTCGATCAAGCGCGATTCGATCCGGGTGCTGTCCCACGTTCAGGTTCGCCGCGAAGACCCGATCGAAGAAGAGCAGCGCCTGCGTCAGGAAGCCGAGGCACTGGCGGCGCGCATGCAGTTCCAGCACGATGAAGCACCGGGTCTTGAGCAGCCGCAACTGCTCGGTGAAGAGGTCGACGTTGCCCTCGCCACCGCGCCGGTACGCAACGAACAGAAGCTGGGCCGCAACGAACTGTGCTATTGCGGTTCGGGCAAGAAATTCAAGCATTGCCACGGGCAGATCCAGTAACACCCCGTTTGTACGCTGAAATACCCGCGCCGCGACCGGCTTCAGCCGTCGCGGCGTTTTGCCATTTAAACCACCGCTCATCCTGAAGGCGGTGCAGACATCATTTATTAAGGAGCGCATTCATGGCTGTTGGTCTTGGTCCTTTGCCAACGTTGCACCCGGTCGCCGGTTTTGAACTCGGTATCGCCTCGGCCGGCATCAAGCGCCCGGGGCGCAAGGATGTCGTGGTCATGCGCTGCGCCGAAGGCTCCACCGTGGCGGGCGTATTCACCCTGAACGCGTTTTGCGCAGCGCCCGTGATCCTGGCCAAGCAACGCGTACAAGGCCCGGTGCGTTACCTGCTGACCAACACCGGCAATGCCAACGCCGGCACCGGTGAGCCTGGCCTGGCCGCTGCCGAGCGCACCTGCGCCAGACTGGCTGAGCTGGTCGGCGTCGATGCGGGCCAGGTGCTGCCGTACTCCACTGGCGTGATCGGCGAACCGCTACCGGTCGAGAAGATCGAAGGCGCGCTGCAAGCCGCACTCGATGACCTGTCGGTGAATAACTGGGAAGCTGCCGCCACTGGCATCATGACCACCGATACCCTGCCCAAGGGCGCCAGTCGCCAGTTCCAGCATGACGGCGTGACCATCACCGTCACCGGTATCAGTAAAGGCGCGGGCATGATCCGTCCAAACATGGCGACCATGCTCGGCTACATCGCCACCGACGCCAAAGTCGCACGCGAGGTCCTGCAAAACCTGCTGCTGGACGGTGCCAACAAGTCGTTCAATCGCATTACCATCGATGGCGACACCTCGACCAACGACTGCTGCATGCTGATTGCCACCGGTCAGGCTGCGCTGCCGGAAATCACTGAAGCCAGCGGTGAATTGTTCGCCAAGCTGAAACAGGCAGTGTTCGAAGTGTGCATGGACGTGGCCCAGGCCATCGTTCGCGACGGCGAAGGCGCGACCAAATTCGTCACCGTCGAAGTCAACGGTGGCGGCAATCACCAGGAGTGCCTGGACGTCGGCTACACAGTGGCGCATTCGCCGTTGATCAAGACCGCGCTGTTCGCCTCCGACCCGAACTGGGGGCGTATCCTGGCCGCTGTCGGCCGTGCTGGCGTACCGGACCTGGACGTGAGCAAGATCGACGTGTTCCTCGGCGAAGTGTGCATCGCCAGCCGTGGCGCCCGCGCCTCGACCTACACTGAAGCCCAGGGCGCGGCGGTGATGCAGCAGGCAGAAATCACCATCCGGATCGAATTGGGTCGCGGCGATTGCAGCGAAACCATCTGGACCACTGACTTGTCCCACGAGTACGTGAAGATCAACGCTGAGTACCGCACTTAAGACCGAGTCGACCCCATCGCGGGCAAGTCGGATCGCCGCACCGCCGCTCCCACAGGGTTTAGCGTCAGCCGTCAATCTTATGGCTGCCTCGGACATTGTAGGAACAGGCACGCTCCCACAGGGTTTAGCGTCAGCCGTCAATCTGTGGCTGCCTCTGACTTTGTGGGAGCGGGCTTGCCCGCGAAGACGGACGACCAGACGCTAGAGATTCTGGCCTGCTACCTTCATGAAAAGGCACCAAACCATGAGCCTCCACCTGATCATCGGCGACAAACTGTATTCCTCCTGGTCCCTGCGCGGCGCCCTGGCGCTCGAACTGGTTGGCGCCCCTTACACCGAAGAACTGATCAAGCTCAACCAGCCGGACACCCGTGAACGCCTGCTCAAGCATTCGCCCACCGCAAAAGTCCCGCTGCTGAAGACCGAACACGGCACCATCGCCGACTCCCTGGCTATTGCCGAATACCTGGCCGAACAGTTCCCCGACGCCGGCCTCTGGCCCAAAGACACCGCCGCCCGTGCCCAGGCCCGTTCGGCATGCGCGCAGATGCACAGCGGTTTCTTCGCGATGCGCAATCACATGCCATTCGACCTGAGCCACGACGCACCGCTGTCGCCGACACCGGCTGACGTCCAGGCAGACATCGAGCGCATGTTGGCGTTGTGGGCCGAGTGCCGCGCGGTCGCGACCGACACCGGTCCGTTCCTGTTTGGTGGCGCCACCCTGGCTGATGCCTTCTTTGCGCCGATCGCCGTGCGCCTGCGCACCTATCAGGTGAAGCTGCCCCCAGCGGACGACACCTACATCAACACAATCTACCAATGGCCAGCCTTCAAGGCTTGGCAGAAAGCAGGTCTGGAGGAAATCGGGCAGTGAAACGAGTCCATGTAGCCGCCGCCGTCATCCGCGATGGCAGCGGCAAGATCCTCATCGCCCGCCGGGCCGATACCCAGCATCAGGGTGGACTGTGGGAGTTCCCGGGTGGCAAGGTCGAGGACGACGAATCCGTCGAAATCGCCCTGGCCCGCGAGCTCAACGAAGAGCTGGGCATTGTGGTCAACGCGGCGCGGCCGTTGATCAAGGTCCGGCACGATTACCCCGACAAGCAGGTGTTGCTGGATGTCTGGGAAGTCTCGGACTTTTCCGGCGAGCCTCACGGGGCCGAGGGCCAGCCTCTGGAGTGGGTGGCGCACCGTGACCTGCTGAACTACGAGTTCCCGGTGGCCAACCAGCCGATCGTTGCGGCGGCACGACTCCCGGCGCAGTACCTGATCACCCCCGAAGACCTGGAAACCCCGGCCTTGCTGCGCGGTATCCAGAAAGCCATTGCCGGTGGCATCAGGCTGATCCAGCTGCGGGCACCCAACGGTTACGACCCGAAGTACCGCGATCTGGCGGTGGACGCAGCGGGGCTGTGTGCCGGCAAGGCGCAGTTGATGATCAAGGGCCCATTTGAATGGCTGGGCGATTTTCCGTCTGCCGGCTGGCACATCACCTCAAAGCAACTGCGCAAGTACGCGGCAGCGGGCCGCCCGCTACCGGCGTCGCGCTGGTTGGCGGCATCTTGCCATGACGCTGAAGAACTGGCGCTGGCGGAGCAGATGGGTGTGGACTTTGTGACCCTGTCACCGGTGCAGCCGACAATGACTCATCCTGATGCTCAGCCGTTGGGTTGGGAGCAGGCTTCGGCGTTGATCGAGGGTTTCGGCAAGCCGGTGTTTTTGCTGGGTGGTGTTGGCCCGGCGGATCAACAGAAGGCCTGGGAAGCCGGGGCGCAGGGTGTGGCGGGGATTCGGGCGTTCTGGCCTGAGGCTTGATTCTGCGGTGAGGCTGCCGGCCTCATCGCGGGCAAGCCCGCTCCCACAGTGAACGTCGGTGGAACACAGAATTGTGTACGACGCTGATCCCTGTGGGAGCGGGCTTGCCCGCGATGGCGTCCTTGAGGACGCCTATTAAACTTCAGGCTTCGCCGCTGGCTGCCAAAGTATCTCCGCAACCCCCTGCCGCTTGGCAATCAACCTCGCCACCACAAACAACAAATCCGACAACCGATTGATATAGGCCAGCCCGACGCCGGCCAACGGCTCGACCGCATTCAACTGCTGACAGCGCCGTTCGGCTGTGCGGGCCAGGCTGCGGCACACATGAGCCTGGGCAATCAACGCCGAGCCACCCGGCAAGATGAAGTTCTCCAGCGGCCCGAGCTCTTCATTCCACAGATCGATCGCCGTTTCCAGCCGTTCAATTTCTGCCAGATCCAATGCCTGATACACCGGCATCGCCAGCTCACCACCCAGGTCGAACAACCGATGCTGACAAGGAGCCAACACCTCGATCACTTCGCTCAGCCCTGGAAACTCGCCACATTGAGCCGTCAACCCGGCCAACAGCACGCCCACCTGACTGTTCAGGGTGTCGACCTCGCCAATCGCCTCGATGCGCGGATGATCCTTGGGCACGCGGCGGCCGTCGCCCAGCCCGGTTTCGCCTTTGTCGCCGGTGCGGGTGTAAATTTTCGACAAGCGAAAGCCCATGGTTACCTCGATAGCTGATTGAGTTCTTGAGAGACGAGCGGGGTGCCCGCCAAGGGTAGGCGCAAGGTAAAGCAGGTGCCTTGCCCGAGGGTCGATTGCACTTCCATCTGGCCCTTGTGGTTGTTGGTGATGATGAAATACGAAACCGACAGGCCAAGGCCGGTGCCCTGGCCGATTTCCTTGGTGGTAAAGAACGGTTCGAATGTACGCTTGCGCACGCTCTCGCTCATGCCGATGCCGTTGTCCTCGACCTGGATTTCCGCCCAGGGAGGATTCAGCCGGGTGCGCAGAATGATCCGCCCGGGTTCACGGTCGTCTTCGCGTTGGTGAATCGCTTGGGCGGCGTTTTTCAACAGGTTGAGCAGCACTTGCTCCAATTCGTTGGCGGTGCCGGGTACCGGGCCGAGCTGCGGATCGAACTGGCGGATGATCGCCTGGCCCTTGAAATCGAAACCGATCGCCAGGTCGAAGTCGTTTCCGGCAATTTCCACCGCTTGGTCGATCAGCGCCGGCAGATCGCACGGTGCCATCTGCCGGGTGCTGCGGCGGCTGAAGCTGAGCATGTGGGTAACGATCTTTGCCGCCCGGGCCCCGGCCTGTTGAATGCCATCGAGCAACTGCGGCACTTCCCGCGCTTGCAGGTATTGGTTGACCGTCTCCAGTTGAACACCGATTTGCTCGGCCTGTTCAAGGTTTTTGGGCAGGTCGGGGGACAGGCGCCGGCGAATGTTTTGCACGTTGTGCAGGATCGCCCCCAACGGGTTGTTGATCTCATGGGCCATGCCGGCGGCGAGACCGCCAACCGACAGCATTTTTTCCGACTGCACCATCATTTCTTCCAGGGACAGGCGCTGGGTGATGTCGTCGATCCGGATCACCACGCCACGCCCGGCGCCGCCCATCAGCGGATAGAAGGTCAGGGCGTAGTGCCTGGGTTCTTCGTCCTTGAACCAGGTCACGCGCTCGATCTTGGCCACCGTATGCTGTTCGACGGTTTGCTTGAGCTGCGGCAGAAACGGCTTGAGCGGTTCGAAGGCGAGGAAAATCGGCTGGTTCAAGGCCTCGTCCAGGCGCGTGCCGGACAGGGCGCTGGCCTCCTGATTCCACTGGGTGACATAGAGTTGTTCATCGAGGGCAATCAATGCCGAGGGCATGGAGTCGATAATGCTGTTGAGGTAGTTCTGGAACCCGGTGAGCTTCTTTTCGATCTTGCTGCGCACCTGGACTTCCAGTTCCAGCTTGCGATTGGTATGACGGGTTTCTTCGGCCAAGCCCTGGGCCTGGTCATAAGCGGCCTGGGAATCATCCCGCGCCCGTTTGAGTTGCTGTTCCCTGGCCTCGATGCGCGAGAGCATGGTATTGAATGCCTCGGCAAGACTGCCGATTTCGTCATGGTTGCCGCGGGAGGCGCGCAGGGCGTAGTTCTCCTCCCGGGTCACTTGCCGGGACAACTCTTCGAGCTGATGGATCGGCCGGGTGATCAGCCGTTTGATCTGCCGGGCGATCACCAGCCACAACAGCACACTGAAGATCAGAATCCCGAGGCTGGCGGTCAGGGTGCCGGTGTAGAACGCCATCGGCAATTCGCTGCTGGCCACCAGTAACAGGTGCCCGGGCGCAGTGCCCGGGCGGGGCAGGGTGATCACTTGATTGCTGCGAAACTCGGTGGCCTGCCAGGATTCGATGTGCCGGTAGTGCTCCGGCAGCTTCAGCTTTTCGCCATGCTGCAGCTGCGCCAGTCGCTCGCCCTTGCCGTCATAAAGGGCCGCTGCGCGCAGGGGGGAATAGCTGTTGAGTTCGTTGAGCAAGCGTTCGGCGCTTTGCGGCGACTTCAGGGCGTCGGACACCAGGCTCGGGTTGGACACCAGTCGGCCGATGGTCTGCAAGGCCTGGGGTGCCATGCTTTCCTGGGAAATGTAGTACGCAGCGCTGATAAACGTCAGGTTGGCGACCAGCAGGACGGTGGTCAACAGCACCAGCAGGGCGGCCAGCAGTTTCTGGCCGACTGGAAGGTTTTCGAGGCGCTGGCGCAGTGGCATCAGGTTCATCGCTGAAAAGGAACAAGTGGCCAGCGTAGCCGCTGCTCAGTCGCTGGGCAATCCAAGGCTATGCAGATGGGTCCTCAACCGTTGCTGAAGTTGATTGAGGTGCGGCAGGTTCAACTGATGCCGGACGGCCACTTTGCAGGCATGCCCCAACAGGTAGCTGATTTCGGTCCGACGCCCGTGGCTGACGTCCTGGTACATCGACGAATAATTGGCGGCGGTGGCGTGGATCACCCGTTCGACTTCCGATTGCAGGTCCTCGGCGGCTGCCGGTTGGCCGCAACGCTCGAGCAGTTCCGCCAGTTCGCCGCAGAGGGTGGCGACTTCGCAATGATGGTCCTGCAGACCGCCGTTGCGACAATCGTGCAGCACGGTCAACGGATTGATCGCACAGTTGAGCGCCAGTTTTCGCCACAGCCGGGTCAGGATATCGGTGCTCCATTCGTGGGGAATACCTGCGACGTCCAGATCATCCAGCCAGATCGGCGCCACCGGATGACCGGCGTCCCCCAGCCAGGTGTAACCGTGTCCGGCGAATACCACACGCCAGTCGCCATCGCGAAAGGCCCCTTCGGTGCTTGAAGCGCTGATGCAGCGCGCCTGCGGCACCTGGGCTGCGACGGCATCCTGACTGCCAAGACCGTTCTGCAACAGAATCAGTTCGGCGCCGGGTGCCAGGCGCGGTGCCACCCGGGCCACGGCGTGCTCGGCGTCGTAGGCTTTGCAGGCCACCAGCAGTCGATTGATCGGCTCAGCGCTGTCGGGCGTCTCGGCGGGGACGGGGTAGCATTGCGCTGCACCGTGTTCGACCAGCGTCAACCCGCCTGCCGCGCCGTACGCCTGCAGGCGCGCGGCGTCGCGCACAATCAGCCGGACCGGCACCTCGGCTCGCGCCAGTCGTGTCGCCCATAAGGTGCCAAGGCTGCCGGCGCCCAGAACATGCCAGGTGGTAGACATCAGCTTTTTGCTCTGTTTAAGGCGCGCATGGGAGGCTCGCAGTGAATGATGAGAAAGACCCGTTATAATCAGCGCGGATTTTAACCGCAAGCCAGGCGTGCTCCATTGGCGCGCCTTTTTATTTGGAGAGATTACATGCCGTCGTTCGACGTGGTATCCGAACTGGACAAACACGAAGTCACCAACGCGGTCGAGAACGCCGTCAAGGAACTCGATCGCCGTTATGACCTGAAAGGCAAGGGCAGCTTCGAGTTCAAGGAAAAGGACCTGACCGTCAACCTGACCGCTGAAGCCGATTTCCAGCTCGAAGCGATGATTGAGATCCTCAAGCTGGCCCTGGTCAAGCGCAAAATCGACGTGCAGTGCCTCGAAGTCAAGGATGCCTATGCTTCAGGCAAATTGATGAAGCAGGAAGCCGTCCTCAAGGAAGGCATCGACAAGGAGCTGGCGAAGAAGATTGTCGCTCACGTCAAAGACGCCAAACTCAAGGTCCAGGCTGCGATTCAGGGCGAGCAAGTGCGTATTACCGGCAAGAAGCGTGATGACTTGCAGGAAGCCATCGCGGCCCTGCGCGCCAAGACCTTCGACATGCCACTGCAGTTCAATAACTTCCGCGACTGACCTTTGAGGCGGGAACCTCTCGGCGTTTTCGGCGTCCGAGGCCCAAGCATCGGCAGAATCGATTGAGCCCGAAAGGGGTCAGTCCCTTCTGCCGCACATTTTTGCGTGCCGGATAGCCGGAAATCAGGAGAAAGAAGATGGATTTGAATGCTGAAGTGGACAATCTGGTCAAGGCATCCCAAGCCTGGATTCCGATGATCATGGAATATGGCAGTCGTGTACTGCTGGCGATCATCACCCTGGCCATCGGCTGGTGGCTGATCAACAAAGTGACGCAAAAGCTCGGCGGGCTGCTGGCGCTGCGTAACGCCGACCTGGCGCTGCAAGGCTTCATCAGCAGTCTGGCGAACATTATTCTCAAGGTGCTGCTGATCGTCAGCGTGGCCTCGATGATCGGCGTGGAAACCACTTCGTTCGTTGCTGCCATCGGTGCGGCCGGTCTGGCCATTGGCCTGGCCTTGCAGGGCAGCCTGGCGAACTTCGCCGGCGGCGTGCTGATTCTGTTGTTCCGCCCGTTCCGCATTGGCGACTGGATTGAAGCCCAGGGCGTGGCCGGTACCGTCGACAGCATCCAGATTTTCCATACCGTGCTGCGCACCGGCGATAACAAAACCATCATCGTCCCTAACGGCAATCTGTCGAACGGCATCATCACCAACACTAACCGTCAGCCGACCCGCAAGGTTGTGTTTGATGTGGGCGTGGATTACGAAGCGGACTTGCAAAAGGCCCGTGAAGTATTGCTGGAACTGGCGAAGGACCCGCGTGTATTGGCCGAACCTGCTCCGGAAGCGGTGATTTCCACCTTGGGCGACAGTTCGATCACTGTTTCCCTGCGTGTGTGGGTGAAAACGGCCGATTATTGGAGTGTGATGTTCATGTTCAACGAACAATCGCGCGATCGTCTGAGAGCAGCCGGCATCGATATTCCGTTTCCGCAACGGGTCATTCGAGTCGTTCAGGACTCCGCGCCGGCGTAATGAACCGTTCAGTTCATGTTTGGCCTTTCGGCCAGGGGTGTCCACTAGAGTCCGATTTGTTAAGCACAATGCAGTAGTCAATAAAAAAGGCCCATCCGAAGATGGGCCTTTTTTTTATTGCCGCAAACTAACTGCTTTCGATTACAAGATCGACAGCGGGTAGTCGACGATCAGACGGAACTCGTCGATATCGCCTTCGCCCTGGTCAGTGTTGGCGCGGTGCCATGCTTGACGGATACGGAAGGACAGATCTTTGGCCGGGCCAGCCTGTACTACGTATTTGGCTTCAACGTTGGTTTCGTGGTGTTTGCCATCTTCGCCATACAGACCAGTGTAAGGGCTGCCTGCCTGCGTGCCGCTGCCGTCGATATCCCAGCCTTTAACGTAACGGGTCATGAAGCTCAGGCCAGGAACGCCGTATTCGGCCATTTTCAGGTCGTAACGTGCTTGAGCCGACTTCTCGCCAGGACCGTTGAAGTCAGAGTACTGGATGGAGTTGGCGAGGAAGATCGAGTCGCCGCCGCGGTTGTTCTTGCCTACGCCGATGTAGTCGAACGGAGTGTCGCCGTTAACTTTCTGGAAGCCGAGGGTGAAGGTATGAGCCTTCAGGAACGAGAAAGCAGCTGCCAGCGAGTAAGCTGTGTTGCTGATTTCGCCCGCGTTAGCGCTACCGGTATCGTCTGTGCGGTAGATGTTACCGTCCAGGTTAACCGACTGATCGCCACCCATTGGAATGGTGTAGTTCAGGTTGGCGTAGTACTGGTTCCAGATGTCTTCCAGCTGAGCGCCATACAGCGATGCGCTGAGGTTCTCGGTAATGCCGTACTTGCCACCAGCGTAATCAATGGTCTTGGCTTCTACACCGGCGTAGTTGGCGTACAGGCCACCTTTGCTGGAGTTTTTGTCCTGGCTGCTGGCCGAGTAGAAGTGACCGGCTTCGAGGTCAAGGTCTTTGACTTCGCTGCTCTGCAGTTGGAAACCGGTAGCAGTTTGCGGAAGGATGCGGGAGCCGCCAACAGCGAACACCGGGGCGGTGCTTGGCTGCATTTCACCGAATTTCAGTTCGGTTTTGGAAACGCGAACTTTGACTGCGCCGCCTGCCTTGCCCTGGCTGTCATTGTTTTCGCCAGCAGCGTTAGTGCTCAGGTTGCCCGAACCGGAGTGCTCGTCGGTACCGTCCAGTTTGATCGCCAGGTAACCGAAGGCGTCAACACCAAAACCTACGGTGCCTTGGGTGTAACCGGAGCTGAATACACCGTGGAAACCCTGAGTCCAGTCTTTATCGTCGACTGCGCCATCTTTCTTGTTACGGTTGAAATAGTAGTTGCGAAGCAGCAAGTCGAATTTTGCGTCTTCAACAAAACCTTTGGCTTCGGCCTGGTCGCCTACGAAAGGTGCGGCCGTTGCCAATTGAGTACCGGCTGCTGCTGCAACTGCCAGTGCGATCATGCTCCACTTCATCACGCGCATCGTGATTTGCTCCTTTGGTTTTAGAAGAGTACTGCCGTCCCACCTGTTTTATTATCTGGGCGGCTCTTTCTTTTTGTGTCGGCGCAAACTTATATCACGCCGACCATGTTGGCGATACTTGCGTACCTCACCTTTCAGCTTCTTTACGACCCTGTCGCAAATGGCTGGGTAGATGTCGCAAATTTGCAGCCCCGACGCAAGTGGATTGACAACTTCAGCGTCGTTTTCCCGGGCTTGAGTATCGGTAAAAAGAGTCCCTGGTGAAACGTTCGAATCTCCATCGGGCAACCCTGCCACTGTTTTTATGGGCCTGAAGGCTTCCGCTTCCAGCGGACGCGATAAAGGCGATGTGGGTGTGAATGCAACAAGCGTGCACAAATCAGAAATCCATCGCGGTTTTTTTCTGAAGGCCTGCCTGGCGCTATAAAAACCTCATGAATCCTGGGGTTCGAGCCTGGTTTGCAGGTGCTTGACGCCATGGTTTGCATGGTGTTGCGTCACCTTGGCCGACAGCGTTACAGCCAAAAACGTTACCGGTTCACCCCGCCAGTGAGTAAACGGCGGATGCCCGTCGCACTCAGCGTAGACGCACTGTGCGGTTTTGGTGCAAAAAATCCTGATCGCTGTGCTGATTTCACACAGTGCCGCCCTCTGGAGAATTGGAACGCATCGTTGTTAATCAGTCATTTCGGCGTTTTTTCGTCTGCCTCGGTTCTGTGTTGGTGCGTCTCGATGGAAAATGTCCCAGGTTGGGTCGCTTGTTCATGCTTGGGCTCGCTTTGACGGGTTTCGGCGTGAAGCACGCGCCGATCGCGGGTATGCTGCCGTCCTGTCGCTTGGTGCGCCGTCCCGCTGGACGGACGCTAAGCTGAAAATGAATGACCAGGCGGGAGTGCGCGCGATGTTCGCTTTAGATCCACGACTTCAACAAGACACGCTACCGATCGGGGATTTCCCACTTTGCCGGTTGCTGTTGTCCAACGACTCGAACTATCCCTGGTTCATCCTGGTGCCACGCCGCGAGGATATCAGTGAGATATTTCAGTTGGATGTCGCAGATCAACAGCAGCTGTGGCAGGAAACGACTGCGCTGGCGGAAACGCTAAAGGACTCGTTCGACGCGGACAAATTGAACGTCGCGGCCCTGGGTAACGTCGTCAGTCAGCTGCACATGCATGTGATTGTGCGCAAACGCGAGGACGCGGCGTGGCCAGCCCCGGTCTGGGGCAAGCACGAGGCGTTGCCTTACAGTGCCGAGCAGGTCGCGGCGATACGTGAGCGGCTGCGTCTGGTGTTAACCGATGATTTCACTTTTTTTGTGGAGGGCTGAATCATGAGCCTGGAAGCACGCGTTACCGATCTGGAGAGCCAAATGGCATTTCAGGATGACACCATCCAGGCATTGAATGATGTGCTGGCGGCACAGCAGCGGGTGGTTGAGCGCCTGCAATTGCAAATGGCGGCATTGCTCAAGCGCCAGGAGGAAATGGTCGGCCAGTTCGAGTCCTTCGAAGAAGAGGCGCCTCCGCCGCACTATTGAACCCGCGGGGTCCAATGGACGCGCAATAAAAAACCGCGAACAGCCAGGCTGTTCGCGGTTTTTTTCAGCCTTGAATCAGCGTCGCGGCAAAGCGGCGATCACATCTTCGGCTTGCAGGCCCTTGTCACGGTTCATGACGGAGAACTCAACGCGCTGGCCTTCGACCAGGACACGATGGCCTTCGCCCCGAATGGCCCGGAAATGCACGAAAATATCATCGCCGGAATCACGGGAAATAAAGCCGAAGCCTTTGGAGGTGTTGAACCACTTGACGGTGCCCGTATCGCGGTTGCTCATGTCATAGCTTGGCGACGCGGCGGCCGGTGACGATTTGTAGAAGCTGATGGCCAGGTGCAGGAGAACGGCGATCAGGGCAGCGATCAGGCTGAACAGAACGGCAGGTTGACCGGCGATGACAGGCATCTTCGCGATCAGCGTCAGGGTTTGCAAGACAACAGCCAGGACCAGCAGGGCGCTGACCAGGTTTTGCAATTGATGACGCGCACCTTTGTTCCAGTAGGGAATGACAGGTGCGAGGGTGAGGTTGAGCAGGCCGAAAAAGGCCAGGTACAGCGCATCGGGTTGTTGCAGGTAAGGAACAGCTTCAGGTTGCAGGCTAGGGATGAAGGACAGCAGCAGGGCTGCTGCGCCCATTAGCAGGTGGACGATTTTCAACATTTTGATTAACTCACGTTAAGACGGATCACAAGGAAGAGCTGACGGAGCACGGTTCGCTTCAGAACAATAAGAGGCGTTGGGCACGTACCCGCTATCAGCCTATGCGCAGCACCCGGAAAAATAGAGGCCGACGACACACCGCCTATTTAACAGCAAAGCCGCAGGCTACTCAAATCAAGGAGTCCAGCGGTTAGCCGGGGACGGTTTGGCGCAGATCACCGGGGCATCCAGGGCTGCGGTGCGGCGACAGGCTTGCTACAGTGGTGTTGCACCTGTCGGATGAATTTCATCACCTTTAGGGGAAGCGCATGGCAATCGATATCGGAATCAGTGAAGAGGATCGCAAGTCCATCGTAGAGGGGCTCTCACGCCTGCTGTCGGACACTTATGTACTGTATTTGAAAACCCATAACTTCCATTGGAATGTCACCGGTCCCATGTTTCGCACTTTGCACTTGATGTTCGAGGAGCAATATAACGAGTTGGCCCTGGCCGTCGACTCGATTGCCGAGCGAATTCGTGCGCTCGGCTTTCCGGCGCCGGGTGCCTATTCCGTTTATGCGCGTCTTTCTTCTATCAAGGAAGAAGAGGGTGTGCCCAGTGCCGACAACATGATCAGGCAATTGGTCGAGGGGCAGGAAGCGGTCACGCGTACCGCGCGCGGGATCTTTCCGCTGCTCGATAAAGTCAGTGACGAGCCGACGGCCGACCTGCTGACCCAGCGTATGCAGGTCCACGAGAAAACCGCGTGGATGCTGCGATCACTGCTCGACCAGTAACAGACTCGAGCGCGGATGACACGCATCAAGTGTTGTTCGCGCTTGAATGATTTGGCACCAGGTTGTGTGGGAAATTGTTCTGACCGGGGCGGTCTCCATGATCTGTCTTCAGCTGTTGGCTTATCCTACGTCGATGGTCATAAAGTCATCTGGAGATAACTTTGCGCCTGCGCTTTTATAAGAATCGCAACAGGGCTCTTATAAAAACCAGGTATGACAAAGGAGTGTCACCGGTATGGTCAATGAAGGCAGGCAAAGCGAGGCAAGGTGGGGTCTACCCAAGGAGATAAGGATCGATCCATTTGTCAGAGAATTCGATATGGGGCTGGCCGAGCCATTATCCCGGTCAGTGCGGTTGAATGGTTTTGCGACCTGTTTGCGGCTTGAACAGGTTTATTGGGATATTTTGGGCGAAATCGCCAAGGTCAATCGTTGCTCGATCAGTGCGCTGCTGTCTCATGTGGACCGAGAAGTGCATTTGCGGCACGGCGGGGTGAAGAATTTCAGCGCACTGGTACGGGTTGTCTGTGTGGTGCACAGCCAGAAGGAAGGGAGTTGCCCGGCTACGGCCTAGCGGTGGCGGTGGAATGCGTCGAGTGTCGATCTGTGCAGTCTTACGGCTGCACAGGCTGCATTTAATGGATATAATCCCGCTCTTTGCCGCAAAACCCAGCGTGAGCGGTAGCAATCTGATCGCCGAGACAACCCCCATGCCGATGTACGACTATCAATGTGCTTCCTGTGGTCATCAGTTGGAAGCCATTCAAAAGATCAGCGCAGCACCGCTGGTCGACTGCCCTGCCTGCCAGGCGCCAGAGCTTAAGAAGATGCTGTCCATGCCGGGCTTCCGCCTCAGCGGCACCGGCTGGTACGAAACCGACTTCAAGACCGGTTCGAAGAAGAATCTGGCCGGCGGCGACAAAGCTGACTAGGGTTCAAAACCTGAGTTGAACGACTACGCGTGAGCTCTTGCACCATCTGGCGCCTTTCACGGGCAGGATATGCGCAAGGTCTCCAAACGAATTTCGAATTACGAGAAGTGAAACCACTACCATGATGCGCAGCCATTATTGCGGCCAACTGAACGAAAGCCTGGAAGGCCAGGAAATTACCCTTTGCGGATGGGTTCACCGTCGCCGTGACCACGGTGGGGTGATTTTCCTCGATATCCGTGATCGTGACGGTCTGGCCCAGGTGGTGTTCGACCCGGACCGCGCTGAAACCTTCGCCGCCGCCGATCGTGTGCGCAGCGAGTACGTGGTCAAGGTCACCGGTAAGGTCCGCCTGCGTCCGGCCGGTGCCGGCAACGCCAACATGGCGTCGGGCATGATCGAAGTGCTGGGCTACGAGCTGGAAGTGCTGAACGAAGCGGAAACCCCGCCGTTCCCGCTCAACGAGTTCTCCGACGTCGGCGAAGAAACCCGCCTGCGTTATCGCTTCATCGACCTGCGTCGTCCGGAAATGCTCGAGAAGCTGCGCCTGCGTTCGCGCATGACCACCAGCATTCGTCGCTACCTGGACGAGAACGGCTTCCTCGACGTCGAGACGCCGATCCTGACTCGCGCCACCCCGGAAGGTGCTCGCGATTACCTGGTGCCGAGCCGTACTCACGCAGGTAGCTTCTTCGCCTTGCCGCAATCGCCGCAGCTGTTCAAGCAACTGCTGATGGTGGCTGGCTTCGATCGCTACTACCAGATCGCCAAGTGCTTCCGCGACGAAGACCTGCGTGCCGACCGTCAGCCTGAATTCACTCAGATCGACATCGAAACCAGCTTCCTCGATGAAAAAGACATCATCGGCATTACCGAAGGCATGATCCGCAACCTGTTCAAGGAAGTGCTGGACGTGGAATTCGCCGAATTCCCGCACATGACCTGGGACGAGGCCATGCGCCGTTACGGTTCCGACAAGCCGGACCTGCGTAACCCGCTGGAACTGGTTGACGTTGCCGACCAGCTCAAAGACGTTGAATTCAAGGTCTTCAGTGGCCCGGCCAACGATCCGAAAAGCCGCGTTGCCGCTCTGCGCGTACCAGGCGGGGCGAGCATGCCGCGCAGCAAGATCGACGACTACACCAAGTTCGTCGGCATCTACGGTGCCAAGGGCCTGGCGTACATCAAGGTCAACGAGCGCGCCAAGGGCGTCGAGGGGCTGCAATCGCCTATCGTCAAAAATATCCCTGAAGCAGCCCTGAACACGATCCTTGATCGCGTCGGCGCGGTTGACGGCGACATCGTGTTCTTCGGTGCCGACAAAGCCAAGATCGTCAGCGAAGCCCTGGGCGCGCTGCGGATCAAGGTCGGTAACGATCTGAACCTGCTGACCTGCGAGTGGGCACCGATGTGGGTCGTCGACTTCCCGATGTTCGAAGAGAACGACGACGGCAGTTTCACCGCCTTGCACCACCCGTTCACTGCGCCGAAGTGCACCCCGGAAGAACTGGAAGCCAACCCGGCAACCGCGCTGTCCCGTGCCTACGACATGGTGCTGAACGGCACCGAGCTGGGTGGCGGTTCGATCCGTATCCACCGCAAGGAAATGCAACAGTCGGTGTTCCGTCTGCTGGGTATCAGCGAAGCGGAACAGGAAGAGAAATTCGGCTTCCTGCTCGACGCCCTGAAATACGGCGCGCCGCCGCACGGTGGCCTGGCCTTCGGTCTGGACCGTCTGGTGATGCTGATGACCGGCGCCCAGTCGATCCGTGAAGTGATCGCCTTCCCGAAAACCCAGAGCGCGGCTTGCGTCATGACGCAGGCTCCGGGACTGGTCGATGCCAAGGCATTGCGCGAACTGCACATTCGTCTGCGCGAAACGCCAAAAGCTGAGTAAGGCTGACCTTGCGGGCGCATCTTCGGATGCGCCCTTTCTTTATAGACAGGTCGAGATTTTTATTTGCCGGCTGGCGCGTCATGGCGTGGCGGGCAATGTTTCAAAGAGAATTCGGAGCGAGATATGGCGGGTCATTCCAAGTGGGCGAACATCAAGCACCGCAAAGAACGTCAGGATGCCAAGAAGGGCAAGATTTTCACCAAGTGGATTCGTGAGCTGACTGTCGCTGCCCGTCAGGGTGGCGCTGATCCGGGTTCCAACCCGCGTTTGCGACTGGCGCTGGACAAGGCCCTTGGCGCGAACATGAGCCGCGACATCATCGATCGCGCGGTGGCCCGTGGTGCCGGTGCGGCCGACACCGACGACATGGTCGAACTGACCTACGAAGGCTACGGCCCAGGTGGTGTGGCGGTGATGGTCGAGTGCATGACCGACAACCGCAACCGTACCGCAGCGGCTGTGCGCCATGCGTTCAGCAAGTGTGGCGGCAACCTCGGTACCGACGGCTCGGTGGCTTACCTGTTCGAACGCAAGGGCCAGATCTCCTTCGCGCCGGGCGTCGATGAAGACTCGCTGATCGAAGCGGCCATGGAGGCCGACGCCGATGATGTGGTCACCCACGAAGACGGTTCCATTGACGTATTCACTTCGTTCGCCGGTTTCTACTCGGTGCGTAACGCCCTGGAAGCCGCCGGTTTCAAAGGTGATGACGCGGAAATCGTCATGCTGCCCACCACCAGTGCCGAACTGGACCTGGAAGGCGCCGAGAAGGTACTCAAGCTGATCGACATGCTTGAAGACCTGGATGATGTGCAGAACGTCTATTCCAACGCGGACATTCCTGAATCGGTCGCCGCACAGCTAACCTGAATGCTACGCCCTCATTGTAGGAGCTGGCTTGCCAGCGAAGAGGCCCTTGAACTTGTGCAAGTCTTGAGGCCGCCTTCGCTGGCAAGCCAGCTCCTACAATTCCCTCGGACATTTGCATCAGCGTTGCAGGCGTTATGACTTTAATTCTTGGTATCGACCCCGGTTCGCGCATCACCGGTTATGGCGTGGTATGTGATACCGGCCGTGGCTGCGTATACGTGGCATCGGGCTGCATCCGCACCGGTTCCGGCGAGTTGCACGAACGCCTGCAAATCGTCTATCGCAGCGTGCGTGAGGTCATCCAGACCTACGGACCGGTCACCATGGGCATCGAAAAGGTGTTCATGGCGCGCAACGCCGACTCGGCGTTGAAGCTCGGTCAGGCCCGCGGCGCAGCCATCGTTGCCGGCGCCGAAGAGAACCTGGAAATCGCCGAATACACCGCCACCCAGGTCAAACAGGCCGTGACCGGCACCGGCGCGGCCAATAAAGAGCAGGTGCAGATGATGGTCATGCACATGCTGAAATTGACCAGCAAGCCGCAAATCGATGCCTCGGACGCCCTGGCCATTGCCATTTGCCATGCTCACACCCGTTCCAGCCTGTTGCCGCATGGCCTGGGCGCGGCACGCAGTCGTGGCGGGCGCCTGCGTCTCTGATAGCATCAGCAATCATTTTTTGTGGAGTGAGGGTTTTGCGCCTGGGTCGTCGGCGCAAAACCCTTGTTCCGTCAGTCGCCAGCATTGATCTGGCCAACGCTCAAGGATCTGAAACGTGATTGGACGCTTGCGCGGCACACTGGCTGAGAAACAGCCGCCGCACCTGATTCTGGATGTAAATGGTCTGGGGTATGAGCTGGAAGTGCCCATGACCACGCTGTATCGCTTGCCGTCGGTCGGTGAACCGCTGACCTTGCACACCCATTTAGTCGTACGCGAAGACGCGCAGTTACTCTATGGCTTCTTCGGCAAGCGTGAGCGAGACTTTTTTCGCGAGTTGATCCGTCTCAATGGTGTAGGGCCGAAACTGGCCCTGGCCTTGATGTCGAGTCTGGAAGTCGATGAGCTGGTGCGTTGCGTGCAGTCCCAGGACACCTCGGCCCTGACCAAGGTGCCGGGCGTGGGCAAGAAGACTGCCGAGCGTTTGCTGGTGGAACTCAAGGACCGCTTCAAGGCCTGGGAAACTGTACCGGCGATGTTCGCGCTGGTGCCAAACCAGCCGGGCGGGCCGGATGCGGCTCCGGTCGCCACCGCCGAAAATGACGCGGTCAGCGCGCTGATTTCCCTGGGCTACAAGCCACAGGAAGCCAGCAAGGCGATTTCCGCGATCAAGGAGAAAGGTTTGAGCAGTGAAGACATGATTCGTCGCGCCCTGAAGGGAATGATTTAAGTGATTGAAGCTGACCGTCTGATCGCCGCCACGGGTGCTCCCCGTGACCGCGAGGAAGTCCAGGACCGGGCCATTCGCCCCGTCAGCCTGGCCGAATACATTGGCCAGCCGACCGTTCGCGAGCAAATGGAATTGTTCATCCAGGCGGCCCGTGGACGTAACGAGTCCCTGGACCACACATTGATCTTCGGCCCGCCAGGTCTGGGCAAGACCACCCTGGCCAACATCATCGCCCAGGAAATGGGGGTGTCGATCAAAAGCACTTCGGGCCCGGTCCTTGAGCGCCCGGGTGACCTGGCTGCGCTCCTGACCAACCTTGAGCCCCACGATGTGCTGTTCATCGACGAGATCCATCGACTCTCGCCGATCGTCGAAGAAGTGCTGTACCCGGCGATGGAGGATTTCCAGCTCGACATCATGATCGGCGAAGGGCCGGCTGCGCGCTCGATCAAGCTCGATCTGCCGCCATTCACCCTGGTCGGTGCGACCACGCGAGCCGGCATGCTGACCAATCCGTTGCGTGACCGTTTCGGCATCGTCCAGCGCCTTGAGTTCTACAGCACCGCCGACCTGGCAACGATTGTCGGCCGTTCGGCGACCATCCTCGGCTTGCCGCTGGACCCGGAAGGCGCCTTTGAAATCGCCCGTCGTGCCCGCGGCACCCCGCGGATCGCCAACCGCCTGTTGCGCCGGGTGCGGGACTATGCCGAGGTTCGCGCCAAGGGCCACATCACCAAACCGATCGCCGACCTGGCCTTGAACCTGCTGGATGTCGATGAGCGTGGCTTCGATCACCAGGACAGACGTCTGTTGCTGACCATGATCGAGAAGTTCGACGGTGGCCCGGTCGGGGTCGATAGCCTCGCCGCGGCCATCAGCGAAGAGCGCCACACCATTGAAGACGTGCTGGAGCCGTACCTGATCCAGCAGGGCTACATCATGCGCACACCGCGGGGGCGGGTGGTGACGCGGCATGCGTATCTGCATTTCGGTTTAAACATTCCGTCACGATTGGGCGAGATGCCCGTGGTAGACGAGTTCCTCGATGCCGTGGACGATTAATTAACTTTTGCGCGTTGAATTTTCGGGCATTGTGCTGTCCTAGGACCGTACTTTCGCGAGAAAGCCGCAGAACAATGAAAAACAGTTGCCTGGCCGGATTGGCAACCTGAGGAGTAAGCACTAGAGTATGCGCGCGCAAAACGGGCTTGGGCCTTTCGCATTTCGTTGTCGCGTTTATTACGAGGACACCGATGCGGGCGGCATCGTGTATTACGTCAATTACCTCAAGTTTATGGAACGGGCTCGAACCGAGCGGCTCCGGGAGCTGGGCTTTGCCCAGTCGGCGCTGGCAGGTGAGGACCTGTTGTTTGTCGTGCATTCCAGCGAAGCGCGTTACCACGCGCCGGCGCGACTGGACGACGAACTGCTGGTAAGCGCCGAGGTAATCGAATTGAACCGTGCCAGCCTGCGTTTCAAGCAGCAGGTCAGGCGGGCTACGGATGATGTGCTGCTCTGTGAAGGGCAGTTTCTGGTGGCCTGTGTGCGCACTGACAGTTTAAAACCCCGGGCCATTCCCGAAGCTCTACGTACGGCCTTTGCCGACGTGAGCGGCGCGGGTACACACTCAAAGCAGGAGATAAAGCGTGGAAGCTAACGTCGTCGACCATTCCTCCATGTGGAGCCTGGTCAGCAATGCCAGTATCGTGGTGCAACTGGTAATGCTGATCCTGGTAGCCGCATCGGTGACCTCATGGATCATGATCTTTCAGCGCAGCAATTTGCTGCGCGCCGGTCGACGTGCCCTGGAGAGCTTCGAGGAGCGTTTCTGGTCGGGCATCGATTTGTCCAAACTCTACCGCCAGGCCGGCAGCAACCCTGACCCGGATTCGGGTGTCGAGCAGATCTTCCGTGCCGGCTTCAAGGAATTCTCCCGTCTGCGTCAGCAGGCTGGCGTTGATCCGGAAGCGGTCATGGAAGGCGTGGCCCGTGCCATGCGCGTCGCCATTTCCCGTGAAGAAGAGAAACTCGAGCAGAGCCTGCCGTTCCTCGCCACCGTCGGTTCCGTCAGCCCCTACATCGGTCTGTTCGGTACGGTCTGGGGCATCATGAACTCCTTCCGTGGCCTGGCCACTGCCCAGCAAGCGACCCTGGCCACTGTGGCCCCAGGCATCGCCGAAGCACTGATTGCCACCGCGATCGGTCTGTTCGCCGCGATCCCGGCCGTTATCGCTTACAACCGTTTTGCTGCCCGCAGCGAAACCCTGCTGAGCCGTTACTACACCTTCGCCGATGAATTCCAGGCGATCCTGCACCGCAAAGTGCACACCAGCGAAGAATAAGCAGGTAATTTCCAATGGCTTTAATCGCTCGAGCTCGCAAAAAGCGCAAGCCGGTCGCCGAGATGAACGTGGTGCCCTACATCGACGTGATGCTGGTACTGCTGGTCATCTTCATGGTGACCGCGCCGATGCTCAATCAGGGCGTGAAAGTTGATCTGCCCAAGGTTTCCAGCGAAGCCTTGCCGCAGGACAACAACACCCAGGTCCTGACCATTTCGATCAAGGCTGACAAGACCTATTACTGGAACCTTGGCAGCGAAGTCGACACCGAAAAGCAGCAGGACAAGGCCATGACCTTGCCGCAGATGACCAGTGCGGTGACCAAGATCATCAGCGCCGGCAACAGTAACGGCAAGCGCACCCAGGTGTTCATCCGCGGCGACAAGACCGTCGATTACGGTGCCGTCATGGGCGCCATGGGCGGGTTGCAGAAAGCCGGGGTCGGTAATGTTGGCTTGATTACCGAGGCACCCTGATGCAGCAAATGCGAGAGCCGTCCGCCTCGGAAAGTTATTTCTGGCCTAGTGTCTGGGCGCTGGTCTTGCACGTGCTGGTATTTGGCATGCTGTTCGTCAGTTTTGCCTTCACACCGGAACTGCCGCCGGCCAAGCCAATTGTCCAGGCGACCCTGTACCAGCTGAAATCGAAAAGTCAGGCGACCACCCAGACTAATCAGAAGATTGCGGGTGAGGCGAAGAAATCCGCCGCGCGCCAGACCGAAGTCGAACAGATGGAACAGAAAAAGATCGAGCAGGAAGCGATCAAGGCCGCGGAACAAAAGAAGGAAGATGCGGCTCAAAAGGCCGAAGAATCCAAGAAGGCCGACGAGACCAAGAAAGCGGAAGAGGCAAAAAAGGCTGATGAAGCCAAGAAAGCCGACGAAGCCAAGAAAGCCGACGAAGCGAAGAAGACCGCCGAAGCCAAAAAGGCCGAAGAGAAACAATTGGCTGATATAGCCAAGAAGAAATCTGAAGAAGAAGCCAAGAAAGCAGCTGAGGAAGAGGCCAAGAAAGCGGCCGCTGAAGAAGCGAAGAAAAAGATCGTCGAAGACGCGAAGAAGAAAGCCGCGGAAGACGCCAAGAAGAAGTCTGAAGCTGAAGAGGCGAAGAAGAAAGTCGCCGAAGACGCGAAGAAGAAAGCTGCTGCCGATGCTGCGAAGAAGAAATCGCAGGAAGCGGCACGTAAATCCGCCGAAGACAAAAAGGCCCAGGCCCTGGCAGATTTGCTTTCCGACACGCCGCAGCGTCAGCAGGCCTTGGCGGATGAGCTGGGTGACGAAGTCGCCGGCAGTTTCGATGACCTGATTCGTGCTCGTGCAGCGGAAGGCTGGGCTCGTCCACCTTCGGCACGCAAAGGCATGACGGTCGTGTTGCAAATCGGCATGTTGCCGGACGGTACATTGGCTACGGTCAGTGTCGCCAGGTCCAGTGGCGATGGTCCGTTTGATGCTTCGGCGGTAGCCGCGGTCAAGAATATTGGACGTTTGACAGAAATGCAGGGAATGAAACCGAGCGATTTCGCTCCCTATCGTTCATTCAAGATGACATTCACACCTGAGGATCTAGCCTTGTGAGAAACCTTCTTCGAGGAATGCTTGTCGTTATCTGCTGCCTGGCAGGTATGGCGACAGCAGATGAAAAAAACATTCTGGTTACCAGCGGCAGCGATCGGGCTACTCCGATCGCCGTCGTTCCATTCGGCAACCAGGGCGGCAGCGTGCTGCCGGACGACATGGCCGAAATCATCGGTAACGACCTGCGCAACTCGGGTTACTACTCGCCGATTCCAAAGCAGAACATGATCAGCCAGCCGAGCCAGGCCAGCGAAATCATCTTCCGTGACTTCAAGGCACTGGGCGCCCAGTACGTCATGGTCGGCAGCGTTGCACCGGCGGGCGGTCGCCTGCAGGTTCAATACGCACTGTTCAACGTCGCCACCGAGCAGCAAGTGCTGACCGGCAGCGTCTCGGGCAGCGTCGATCAGTTGCGCGACATGTCGCACTACATCGCGGACCAGTCGTTCGAAAAACTCACCGGTATCAAGGGGGCGTTCTCGACGCGCCTGCTGTACGTGACCGCCGAGCGCTTCTCCGAGAAGAACACGCGCTATACGCTGCAGCGTTCGGACTATGACGGTGCCCGTGCCGTGACACTGCTGCAATCGCGCGAGCCGATCCTGTCGCCGCGTTTCGCACCGGACGGCAAGCGCATCGCCTATGTCTCGTTCGAGCAGAAGCGTCCGCGCATTTTCATGCAGAACATCGACACCGGTCGCCGTGAGCAGATCACCAACTTCGAAGGCCTGAACGGTGCGCCAGCCTGGTCGCCGGATGGCAATCGCCTGGCGTTCGTGCTGTCCAAGGACGGTAACCCGGACATTTACGTGATGAACCTGGGTTCGCGTCAGATCACCCGTGTCACCAACGGTCCCGGCATCAACACCGAACCGTTCTGGGGCAAGGATGGTTCGACCATCTACTTCACCTCCGACCGTGGCGGCAAGCCACAGATCTACAAGACCAGCGCCGGTGGCGGTGGTGCGGAGCGTGTGACCTTCATCGGTAACTACAACGCCAACCCTAAACTGTCGGCTGACGAAAAGACCCTGGTCATGATCCATCGCCAGGAAGGCTTCACCAATTTCAAGGTAGCGGCCCAGGATTTGCAGCGCGGCAGTGTAAAGATACTCACTGATAGCACTCTGGACGAGTCGCCTACTGTTGCGCCCAACGGCACCATGGTAATCTACGCCACCCGCCAGCAGGGCCGGGGAGTCTTGATGCTCGTGTCCATTAATGGACGCGTGAGGCTCCCGCTTCCTACCGCACAAGGCGAAGTCAGAGAACCGTCCTGGTCCCCTTACCTGAACTGACGCGGCGCTACACGTTGTACTTAACACATTGGGGTTCATTAGGAGTTTCACGATGGAAATGCTGAAGTTTGGTAAGTTTGCTGCTCTGGCTCTGGCTCTGTCCGTAGCCGTTGGTTGCTCGTCCAAAGGCGGCGACAATGCCGGTGAAGGCGCAGTGGCTGTTGATCCAAACGCTGGTTACGGCGCAAACACCGGTGCCGTTGATGGTTCCCTGAGCGAAGAAGCTGCTCTGCGCGCCATCACCACTTTCTACTTCGAATACGACAGTTCGGACCTGAAGCCAGAAGCCATGCGCGCTCTGGACGTTCACGCCAAGGACCTGAAAGCAAACGGCGCTCGCGTTGTTCTGGAAGGCAACACCGACGAACGTGGTACTCGTGAGTACAACATGGCACTGGGCGAGCGTCGTGCGAAAGCCGTTCAGCGTTACCTGGTACTGCAAGGCGTTTCCCCAGCTCAGCTGGAACTGGTTTCCTACGGCGAAGAGCGTCCAGTTGCTACCGGCAACGACGAGCAGTCCTGGGCTCAAAACCGTCGCGTCGAACTGCGTAAGTAATTCGCCATGCGAACGTGCCGTCGTGCTGTAACTGTTTTGGCTCTCAGCCTCGCACCCCTTGTGGTGTGGGCTGCGGTTCCTGTGGTCGAGGACAACTCCGGCTATAACAATAGCGGGAGCAGTTATCCGCCTGCAGGTTACGGTACGAACGGCGCCTATGCCGGGGGAGGGGTTTCGGCCCCTGTCTCGGCACAGGGCGAGCTGTTCAACCAACTGCAATCGATGCAGGAGCAGATCTCGCGCCAACAAGGCATCATCGAAGTTTTGCAAAATGATGTAGCGCGCATGAAGCAGGAGAGCCTGGAGCGATATCAGGACCTTGATCGGCGCATAGGATCCGGCGTTGCACCAGCCGCGACACCTGATAATTCTTCCCCCGGTGGCGATTTGAACGCCCCCGGTGCAGCAGCCGGTGCAGGAGCAGGGGCCGCCGCGGCTCAAGCACCCGCAGCGGGTAGCGAACCGGCGGATCCGGCGAAGGAAAAACTGTACTACGATGCAGCCTTCGACCTGATCAAAGCCAAGGATTTCGACAAGGCCAGCCAGGCTTTTGCCGCATTCCTGCGCAAATACCCGAACAGCCAATACGCGGGCAACGCCCAGTACTGGTTGGGCGAAGTGAACCTGGCCAAAGGTGATCTGCAAGGCGCAGGCCAGGCATTTGCCAAGGTTTCGCAGTTGTATCCAAAGCACAACAAAGTGCCTGATTCGCTGTACAAGCTCGCTGATGTAGAACGTCGCCTTGGTCATCCCGACAAGGTCAAAGGCATTCTGCAACAGGTTGTGTCCCAATATCCGGGCACTTCCGCCGCTCAGCTGGCCCAGCGCGATCTGCAGCGCATGTAAGGTTGTTGAGCTGTTTCGAAGAAACCCGCGCTTGTCGCGGGTTTTTTCGTTAGAATTCACGCCCTTTTTATGAAACACGCTTTTTGGGATCTGCGCGTTGGCGGGGTTCCTTTAAGTGCCTGACGGAGGCGGACAGCCTGTTTAGCTGTCCTGCCCGTGGCGACTATGCAAGACACATTGAGAATTACCGAAGTTTTTTACTCGTTGCAGGGTGAAACGCGGACTGCCGGGCTGCCCACTGTTTTTGTGCGCCTGACCGGTTGCCCATTGCGTTGCCAGTACTGCGACAGCGCCTACGCCTTCAGTGGCGGCACCGTTCGCACCCTCGACGACATCCTCGAGCAAGTGGCCGGTTTCCGTCCGCGTTATGTGTGTGTCACCGGTGGCGAACCGTTGGCACAACCCAATGCCATCCCATTGCTCAAGCAGTTGTGTGACGCCGGTTACGAAGTGTCGCTGGAAACCAGTGGTGCCCTGGACATCTCGGCGGTAGATTCCCGGGTCAGTCGCGTCGTCGACCTGAAAACCCCGGGCTCGAAAGAAGCACACCGCAACCGCTACGAGAACATCGAGCTGCTGACGCCCAACGATCAGGTGAAGTTTGTCATCTGTTCGCGGGAAGACTATGACTGGGCCGTGTCCAAGCTGATCCAGTACGGTCTGGACCGGCGCGCCGGCGAAGTGCTGTTCTCGCCGAGTCATCACGACCTGAATGCTCGGGACCTGGCGGACTGGGTGGTGGCGGATAACCTGCCAGTGCGCCTGCAATTGCAGCTGCATAAATATCTTTGGAATGACGAGCCGGGGCGCTGAAATGACTGAACATCTTGATTCTTCTGAAAAACGTGCGGTCATCCTGCTGTCCGGCGGACTGGACTCGGCAACTGTCGTGGCCATGGCCCGCGCCGAAGGTTACAGCTGCTACACCATGAGCTTCGATTACGGTCAGCGGTCTCAAGCAGAATTGCACGCCGCAGCACGCGTTGCCCGTGACCTGGGTGTGGTCGAGCACAAGGTGATCGGCCTCAACCTGAACGGTATGGGCGGCTCGGCATTGACTGACAGTAGCATCGACATTCCGGAGGAGCTGGGGGAAGGCATTCCAGTCACTTACGTGCCGGCGCGCAACACGGTATTCCTGTCGCTGGCGTTGGGCTGGGCCGAAGTGCTCGGCGCGCGTGACATCTTTATTGGTGTGAACGCCGTGGATTACTCCGGTTACCCGGACTGCCGTCCCGAGTTCATCGAGTCCTTCGAGCGCATGGCCAACCTGGCGACCAAGGCCGGTGTAGAAGGGAATGGTTTCCGTATCCAGGCGCCCCTGCAGAACCTGAGCAAGGCACAGATCGTCCAGGCCGGTGTGAAGCTGGGCGTCGATTACGGCCTGACCGTTTCCTGCTATCAGGCCGACGATAACGGCCGTGCATGCGGCAAATGCGACAGCTGCCGACTGCGTGCAGAAGGCTTCGCAGCGGCCGGAATCAGCGACCCAACACCTTATTTTTGATTTATTTCAAATTAGGTGTTGAATAGTCCTTAAAAATCAGTATTATACGCGCCACCACACAGCGGGTCGTTAGCTCAGTTGGTAGAGCAGTTGGCTTTTAACCAATTGGTCGTAGGTTCGAATCCCACACGACCCACCATTTTTGTAGCAGTTTTAAAAGTCTGGAAGGCCCACGCAAGTGAGGATTTCCGGATTTTTTTTTGCCCGCGATTTAGTGCTGGCAGGTCTGGAGGATCGGGCTTTAGCTAAGGAAGTAGTGGTTGCCTGGTTTACCTGGTCGCCGCGGTTTTCAATTCCCATGGTTTAAAGCTCAGCCATAACATCACTCCCGGTACCTGCAGCGCAATCATCACACCCAGCGACCACTGATAAGCCTCTACCGGATGGCCGTGCCCAGCTGCTGGCCACAGGTTCAGAATTTCTCCCATCAACCATTGCAAGACAAACGCCAGCACGAATACCACCAAGTTGAACGACGAACTGACTCGCCCGGCCAGTTCAGTCGATACCGACTGAGCCACGATCGCGTAGTTCATGGTGGTGGAGGTACCGAAGAAGCTGAACCCCATGGCAATCAGCAGCGGCGATACAGGCAGTCCGCTGATCATCAGCGATTGAAATACGATGAAGATCGAAACGCCGGCGCCGCACACCATGATCGGTTGCACGCCAAAGCGCCGCAGGTAGTCGGTGATCGAGCCGAAAGCCAGCGAGCCTGCAACCATCGCCACAGTGCCCCAGAGCAGGGTATTGGCCATGCTGGACTCGCTCAAGTGGGCGACATCGCGTAGCCACGGTCCCATCCACAGCGACAGCACCGACATATAGATCGCATGGGCAAATACCGAGTACAACGCCAGCCGCCAGAATACCCATGAGGAGTAAAGCGTTCCCACGGCCTTGGACATTTCGGCGAGCGTGGTGTGTTTGGGTTTGTAGGTGCGCGGCACGCTGAAATGAATGACCACGCAGACAAGCAAAGTCAGTAACGCCAGAATCAAGAATGCTTCACGCCATGAGATCCACTTGAGCAGTTCATGCAACGGCGTGGTGGACGCCATGGCGCCGAGGCCACCTACCGATAACAGGCATGCCGTACTCAGCGGCAGGCGTTCGACAGGCAGCCAGATAGCGCACGCCTTGATCGCACTCATCAGGGAGCCGGCAACACCCAGGCCGATCAGACCGCGGCCAATGATCAGGCCCAGTTCCGTTTGGGAGAAGCTGAAAATCAGCGAGCCCATCACCGCGAACAACAGCATGGGGGCCTGCACGCTGCGCGGCCCGTAGCGGTCGAGCAGGACGCCCAATGGAATCTGCGCCGCGGCGAAAGTCAGAAAGTACACACCCGTCAGCAGGCCCAGGCTGCTGGCGGGCAGGTACAGTTCCCGTTCCAGATCCACATAGATCAAGGCATTGACCGTGCGAAACAGATAGGACACAAAATGCCCGAGGCCGAAAGGGATGAATATGGTCAAAAACAGATATAAAAACGTGTGTTTGACTTCCTGATCGGCCTTGGTGCAAGAGCCTGTGTTCTCATTGCTCATGCCGAAGGAGCCTCGCAAGTGGAAAAGGTTGTGCGTATTTCACAGCAGAAACGACCCCGCTCTTCTTCAAGCCAAAGTCCATCGGGGCACGGTCGCAATTTAATGGAGACGGGGCTGGTGGGGGGAAGAGTATCTCCACCGGACATGACACTCTCCAAAAAAACTTAGTGGTTCATTTATTCCTGCAATATTGGTGTATCGAACGAAGGGTGCTCCGCCAATAGGCGACACCACTCCATTCGAAACCAGGGAGTGAATTGCGTTTGCGATTCTGAAAGTTGGGCTGATATTTCGGCGCGGGTCAGCCATGTGATCTCGCTGACTTCCGCAGCAGCTGGACAGACCACAGCGTCAGATTGAGCAACCAGGACGTGACATAGTTCGTGTTCCGCACCGATCGAACCAAATCTGGCATGGTACTCAAAACTATATAGAAGTCGGCAGGAGGCAGAGATCCCTAATTCTTCGCGCAGACGACGAGACGCGGCATCGATAATGGTTTCGCCAGGTGACGGATGACTGCAGCAAGCATTCGACCAGAAGCCCGGCCAAAGCATTTTCCCAGCAGCACGAAGTTGAAGTAAATGACGCCCGCCGCTGTCGATTAGATGCACCGAAAATGCACGATGCAGCTGGCCCGCTCCCAGGTGTGCGACGCGTTTGTCACAAACGCCAATCTGTATATCTTGTGAATTTACTAACACTACATCATTGGTCATTCTGTATTCCCTTCGGTGCAATTACGCGCCCGCCCGCACAATGTTTTCGGTGTGTGAGGACAGCGCTACGTCTTTCTACCCAAGTTCGGAGACTTGTCCCCAGGCGCTGACTAATGTCAAAGCTGCGTCGGTGAACTCTGGATCGGCACGCAGGTTGGCCATGGCATCGAGCTCGTTCTGGGTGAGTAACCCGAGTTTGAGCAGCGCTGGCCCAGCCTGTGCAGTGGTTGCAGACCAGAAGGTATCGGCTGGGCTGTTGTCGCCGATTCGACCTTCGAGGGTGCGATGCCCAACTCTGGAAAGTCCCCGATCACGTAACCGGCCGGGGAGAGTATCGGCCCAGAGCATGTCGGAACCAATGGACTGCTCCAGGAGGGCGACTCCGGCTTGGGCGACCTTTCGGAACAACGGGTTCGAAGTTCTCAAGCTCGGTTGCAGACTCACGTCCTCTATCACCAACCAGCCGCCCGGACGGACCCAGGTGACGGCTCGAGACAATATGTCTTCGCGTTCGGTGAGGTGACACAGCAGCGCCCGAGCGTGCACCACATCAAAGGAGGCCGCAGGAAAATCATCGGTCGTGGCATTATGGGTAATCACCCGAATGCCAGGTATATCGGTAAGGAAACGGGTGTCGATGTCGGTGGCGGTGACAGTCGCGTCGGGATATCGCTGGGCCAGCCAGCCGGCAAATGATCCGGCACCGGCACCCAGATCGAGGATGGCAGGCTGCCCCGGGAGATCGAGCTGATCAAAAACGGCTTTGCTCAACGGGTCAAAGGCACATTCCAGGGTGCGCAGCCGTGCCAATTGGCCAGTGTGCTGATCAGCGAGATAGCTGCTGGTGTAGCCGGGTTCATCGGCGGGGTCAATAGTGGTCACAGTACGACCTCCAGTCGATCGGGGCAGCGGTTGAGGAATCCGCGTTCGGTGGGCTGGAACCCCGGAGCCCAGCGCACGTTTGGAAAGGTCTGTAGCAGCATGCGAGCGCTGATCGTGATTTCCATCCGTGCCAGCATGGATCCCAAGCAGAAGTGACGCCCCGCGCCGAAGGCAAAATGACTTGTCGCCTGACGGGTGCGCGACATATTGAAGGTTTCCGGGTCGGTGAATTGGTCCGGATCACGGTTGGCCGAACCGATAAGACAGGCTAGGGTCGCGCCAGAAGGAATCGTTCCCGACGGCAGTTCCAGCGATTCACGGGCCTCCCGGAGTATGAGTTGCAGAGGAGGGTTGCGTCGCAGGGTTTCGTCGAGCGCATTGTCCATCAAGTCTGGATCAGCCATCACCGCATCTTTGACGCCGGGCTCGTTCAACAGGTTGACAATGAGATTCGCCAAGGCGCCGTGACTGGTCTCGCTACCCGCCGTCATCAGGATCGCGCAGTACGCCCGGACGTACGTTTCGGACAACGGTTGACCGTCAACCTGTGCCGCCAGGAGCTGCGAGATCAGATCGTCTTTGGGTTCAGTACGGCGGGCGTCGATATGTGGTTGGATAAAGTCGTAGAAACTGTCTCGGTTGGATAACCCGCCGGTCAACAGTGCCGGATCCTGCCGATAGTTGCCCATGTAAGCGAAGCCGATGGCACACCAGCTCTTCAGCTGCGCCACTTCCTCGCAGGTTCCAGCCGGGAGACCCAGCGCATGAGCCATCACCCGTACCGGTAGAGCTGCGGTGAAGTCGGCAATGAGGTCCACCTGGGGGCGGTCGCGCATGCGCGCCAGCAGGTCTGTGGTCACCGAGATGATGGACGCGTTTAGCGCTACGAGGGCCTTGCTGCGGAACGATGGGCTAAGCAATGCTCGGTGCTGAGCGTGTTCACAGCCGTCCATGGCGACAATAGTGTGTCCCAGCAGCGGGCCAATCTGCCAGGCGTAGTTGTTGTTGCTCGCCCCAGGATGGGTCAATGCGGCTTTGACATCCACATGCCGACTGACGAGCCACACATCTGTGGGCTCGTCGTAAACGATTGGTAGAGTGGTACGTAAACGCTCATACAAAGGATAGGGGTCGATTTCGAACTGTCGGGATTTCAGGGTCGGAGGGGTAAGTTTCAGGTCCACTTGCCGGTTGACCTGCGCTTTAGAATCGGCGACATGCAGGCGATAACGAGAAACGGTCTGGTGCCAGTCGATGCCAGCGGTGTCCGCTATTATCGACACTAGGTTGAAGCGCTCACCACACACCACATCTTTGGCAATCGAATGGATATCGTTCGTCCAGGCAATGATATCGGCACCGTGTTCACGCAGCGTGTTCCACCATTCGAGGTCCGCTGAATGCTCGTACGGGTCGAGAGTTTCAGCCGCATCGATGAGATCAAAGAAGAACAGTGCGCCGAACGAATCCCGGCGTAACGGCAGATACTCGGCCAACGTGAGTGCCGTGTCGGTTTCCCGCATTCGTACCAGCGTCGCCTGCGCACGCAGATGTTGGATCAAATGCCGCACGAGCCGTTGCCGCCAACGCTCGCCCCCCCAGTACTTGGTCCGCGGCCACAGATCATCGGCCAGAGCAACGAGCATCGGGTCAACGAATCGGCTGATTTTACCCGACGGATCAGCACAGTCGCTCTCGGTCAAATCCTGCACCGCGGTAATGAAGCGGTCCAATTCACCGCTTTCCGCCCATGGTCCATCATCGATGCGGTCATCGAGAGTGAGCGCCCACAGATACCAGCACACCAGAATTTCGGCTCGGTCGGTGGGAGCCCGCCCGCACAACGCCATCCCCAGATCGAGCAGCGCAGTGGTGCTCAGTCGATGCGCGCCGCGGCGGCCGATCAAGCCGTATCGTTGCGCCCAAGCGAGAGCATGCGTGCGCAACCGATCACTGTCGGTACGTGCTGGCGGACCAGCGAAAGGAAGCCGAATCTCGGGAATGATCAGCGGAGTCGATAGTAAATGACAGCCGTGGCTGGTGCCGGGATCACCTTCGCGGTGTACCGGTGGCGTGATGCTCTCCTGTTGAATCAACGTACTTCTCCTTGATATAGATTTTTGAAGGCATAACGTGGCAAGCCATGCTCGGTGGCCCAGGCATGCCATTACAGAGGGTGCTCAAGTTCGTCGCCCAGCCTTCGGCTCAGGCACGCGATGTCTGGTGATTAGGGGGGTACGGCTGCCAGGCTCTACGCCATCACTGACGGTTTCGTGTCACATCCTTGTCCGATAACAATGATGCACGCGAGTGCAATTGAAATTCGTGTTGTGCAAGCAGAGGCTATCCGCTCCTAATTTGTGCGTCACGACCGTTTTTGTGAGAATTGATGTTTGTTTTGTAGGGGTGTTCCTAAAAAATGACAGTAGGCACATTGAGTAGAGGATCATTCCTGCGTCGGCTGTCAGAGCGAGACTCGATCAGTGCAGCGGGCAAAGTGATCTTGAAGACCAGCATCGTGTTGTCCAGGTACAACCGTTCGTCAATGGCTCGCAGGAGGAGACTGTTCAATTGGTTTTCAATCTGTTCCAAAAATCCGCAAGGCCCTTGCAAGCGAGGATTTTCGAATTTTTTTTTTGCCCGCGATTCAAGTCCGCCTCGCTCCGGGCTACTGCGCAAGGCGCAGGTCAGAATCATCTTTTGCATCCACCCGATATTCTGTAGCCTTGCGCAGCTTCAACGTTGTCCGTGCCTGATGATACTCACTCTCCCGGCGGTACCCTGATGGGTCCGGAGCCGGGTGTATACTCGACTTTCGCGCGAAAGCGCCTGCAGGTCTTGCGAACATGACGCAGATTTCCGAACGCCTACTGGTTCAAGCCCACCTCGACGCCAAGCAGCCCAAGCCGCTGACGGCCGAAGAAGAGGCTTACTATCGCACCGCCATTGCTGCCGAGCTCAAGGCTCAGGACGCGGTGCTGGTTGCGCATTTCTATTGCGATCCGGTCATTCAGGCCCTGGCCGAAGAAACCGGTGGCTGCGTCTCCGACTCGCTGGAGATGGCCCGCTTCGGCAATGCTCATCCGGCCAAGACCGTGGTGGTCGCCGGTGTGAAGTTCATGGGCGAGACGGCCAAAATCCTCAATCCTGAAAAACGCGTGCTGATGCCGACCCTGGAGGCCACCTGCTCCCTGGACCTGGGTTGCCCGGTGGACGAGTTCTCGGCGTTCTGCGATCAGCACCCGGAACGCACGGTGGTGGTGTATGCCAACACCTCGGCGGCGGTCAAGGCGCGGGCGGACTGGGTGGTGACGTCCAGCTGCGCGCTGGAGATCGTCGAGAGCCTGATGGATAACGGCGAAACCATCATATGGGGGCCGGACAAGCATTTGGGCACCTACATCCAGCGCCAGACCGGTGCGGACATGTTGCTGTGGGACGGTGCCTGCATCGTTCACGAAGAGTTCAAGTCCAAGCAGCTCGAAGACATGAAGGCGCTGTACCCGGATGCCGCGATCCTGGTGCATCCGGAATCGCCGACGGCGGTGATCGAACTGGCGGATGCCGTCGGTTCCACCAGTCAGCTGATCGCGGCAGCGCAAAGCCTGCCGAACAAGACGCTGATCGTCGCCACCGACCGCGGCATCTTCTACAAGATGCAGCAGCTGTGCCCGGACAAGGTCTTTATCGAAGCGCCAACGGCCGGTAACGGCGCAGCGTGCCGCAGTTGCGCACATTGCCCGTGGATGGCGATGAATACCCTTGAGCGCACGCTGAAGAGCTTGAAGGAGGGGACGAATGAGATCTTTGTCGATCCGGCGTTGATTCCGCAGGCGATTCGGCCGTTGAAGCGGATGTTGGACTTTACCCAGGCTGCGCGGATGAAGTTGGCCGGTAACGCTTAAGGGCAAGATCAAAAGATCGCAGCCTTCGGCAGCTCCTACAGGGGATCGTATTTCAATGTAGGAGCTGCCGCAGGCTGCGATCTTTTTTGTGGCCGTTACTTGGTTTTCTTTGGGATACGCACCAGCTGGGTGTCGGAATACATGTCATGCCAGCTGCGCTTCTGCTTGTCGAAAAGCGACCAGAAGAACCCCAGCCCGACGCATAGCAAGGACCCGATCGACACCACAAAGCGCAACAGCGCCTGCCACAGGCTTATGGAAGTGCCGTCGGCGTTCTGCACGCGGATGCCCCAGACCTGCATGCCCAGGGTCTGGCCAGACCAGGTCCAGAATTTGGCGAAGAAGCCGAACAGCACGAACAGCAGCACCGTCGACAGCAACGGGTCACCGTCCAGTGCGCCGGCTTCGGTCAGGGCGCGCATTTTGTCTTCGCCGATGATCGAAATCTGGATGAGCTTGTAAATGCCGCTGGTGACGATGAGCAGGGCGGTACACAGCAAGAAATCATAAAACATCGCTGCCAGACGACGCCCCAGGCCGGCGGCGGGAAACTCGCCCTGGGGTTTGAGCAGGTGTTTCGACATGGCAGGGCTCTCGGCGGAAAAAAGAAGCCATTTTACGGATTTATGCGCACAAAAAAGCCCCTGATGTCACCATCAGGGGCTTTTTCGTAACAGAAGGTTAGGCTTCCGCCTGTACCTCGTCAGCCTGCATGCCTTTCTGGCCTTGCACAGCAACGAAAGTCACTTTCTGGCCTTCTTTCAGGCTCTTGAAGCCGTTGCCCTGGATGGCGCGGAAATGCACGAACAGATCCGGACCGCTTTCAGGAGTGATAAAACCAAAACCTTTCTCGTCGTTAAACCACTTGACGGTACCGCTCTGACGTTGGGACATTTCTTATTTCCTTTGACGCAAAAAATTAATGACAGTCTCCTTCTCATGAAAGAGTACTGGGGCTGGTTGCAGGAGAGTAAGAAGACGTCGAACGGGATGTAGCTAACTTGTAGGCTACTGCCCAGGTCACGATTCCAAGCGACCCATGCAAACACAGTGAACAAACTCTACGCCAACTACGGGAGAAAAAACAAGCCCTGTGCACACCCCGTATTTGCTGGCGTCGGCGCGCATAGGCCGCAACTAGTGCCGGCTTATGCGTTAGCGCTGTTCAGTTGTTTTCAATCGTTATAAGCAAGGTTCATAAACGAAGCTTAGAGCGGGCGGTATGCGGCGATATGCACTGTTTTATGGCGATTGCGTTACACATTAGTGCACTGTTAACGCAATCGCGTTACTTATAGAAACAGTCAATCAGCCACGGTAGTAGCGTTGTGGAACAAATGGCAATTTGCTTACAAGCAAAGGCACCTTTTTCCCACGGACGATCGCCCATACCGGCGTGTCGAGAGCGGTGTAGGCAGTGTCGAGATAACCCATGGCCAGCGGGCCACCCAGGGTCGGACCGAAACCGCCGCTGCAAACGGTACCGACGATGTCGCCTGCCTCGTTGACGATCTCTGCCCCTTCGCGCACTGGCGTGCGTTCCTGCGGCAACAGACCGACACGCTTGCGGCTGACACCGGCTTGCTGATGGGCGAATACGCTTTCAGCGCCAGGGAATCCACCGGCCCGCGCACCGTCGGCACGCCGAGGTTTGGAGATGGCCCACAGCAGGCTGGCTTCGATCGGGGAGGTCTCGGTGTTCATGTCGTGGCCGTAGAGGCACAGGCCGGCTTCCAGGCGCAGGGAGTCACGAGCGCCAAGGCCGATGGCCGCCACTTCGGGTTCGGCCAGCAGGGCGCGAGCCAGGGCTTCGGCGCTGGCGGCCGGGACGGAGATTTCGAAACCGTCTTCACCGGTGTAGCCCGAACGGCTGACAAAGCAATCTGCGCCCAGCAGTTGCACACGGGCAAACTGCATGAAGGTCATCTTCGCAACTGTAGGCGCCAGGCGTGCGAGCACGGTGACGGCAGCCGGGCCTTGCAGCGCGAGCAGGGCACGCTCTTCGAACAGTGGCTCGATGGTGCACTGGTCGCCGATGTGCCGCTGCAGATGCGCCAGGTCCTGATCCTTGCAGGCCGCGTTGACCACCAGGAACAATTCGTCGTTGCCCAGGTTGGCGACCATCAGGTCGTCGAGAATGCCCCCGGTCTCGTTGGTGAACATTGCGTAGCGCTGCATGCCCACCGGCAGGTCGATGATGTCCACTGGCACCAGGGTTTCCAGGGCTTTGGCGGCATTGGCGCCGGTCAGGTGGATCTGGCCCATGTGCGAGACATCGAACAGCCCGGCCTGCTCACGGGTGTGCTGGTGTTCTTTCATCACGCCCAGCGGATATTGCACCGGCATGTCATAGCCGGCGAACGGCACCATGCGCGCGCCGAGTTCGATGTGCAGTGCGTGCAGCGGGGTTTTCAGCAATGGTTCGGTGGACATATTCAGCTCCTGAAAAAGTGTGCGGATGCGCGTGAGCATCAGCACTCGATAATGTTGACCGCCAAACCGCCACGGGCGGTTTCCTTGTATTTGCTTTTCATGTCGGCGCCGGTCTGGCGCATGGTGCGGATGACCTTGTCGAGGGACACAAAGTGCTGGCCGTCGCCGCGCAGGGCCATGCGTACCGCATTGATCGCCTTGACCGAGCCCATGGCATTGCGCTCGATGCACGGCACTTGCACCAGCCCGCCGATTGGGTCGCAGGTCAGGCCGAGGTTGTGTTCCATGCCGATTTCGGCGGCGTTTTCCACTTGTTGCACGGTGCCGCCGAGGACTTCGCACAAGGCGCCGGCCGCCATCGAGCACGCCACACCGACCTCACCCTGACAGCCGACTTCGGCGCCGGAGATCGAGGCGTTTTCCTTGTACAAAATGCCGATGGCGGCGGCAGTCAGCAGAAAGCGCACGACGCCGTCTTCGGTGGCGCCGGGGATAAAGCGCATGTAGTAATGGAGCACGGCCGGGACGATTCCCGCTGCACCGTTGGTAGGCGCAGTGACAACACGTCCGCCGTTGGCGTTTTCTTCGTTGACCGCCAGGGCGTACAGGTTGACCCAGTCCAGCACCGAGAGCGGATCGCGCAGTGAAGACTCCGGGTTCTTGCACAACTGCCGATGCAGCGCCGCCGCCCGGCGTTTGACCTTCAGGCCGCCGGGCAGGATGCCTTCGTTGCGGCAACCGGCAGCGACGCAGTCCTGCATGACTTGCCAGATGTTCAGCAGACCGGCGCGGGTTTCCGCTTCCGGGCGCCAGGCACTTTCGTTGGTCAGCATCACCTGGCTGATCGACAAGCCGTAGGTGCTGCAGTGACCGAGCAGGTCCTTGGCGCTTTTGAACGGGAAGGTCAGTTTTGTTGCGTCTTCGACGATCCGGTCGGCGCCGGCGGCGTCTTCATCGACGACGAAACCGCCACCGACGGAGTAGTACTCGCGGCTGCGGACCTGTAGGCCAGCGGCGTCGAATGCGCGAAAGATCATGCCGTTGGGGTGATAGGCCAACGGTTTGCGGATCATCGCCAGGTGTTCTTTTTCGTTGAATGCAATGCTGTGTTCGCCGAGCAGGTTCAAGCGACCGCTGCCGCGAATCTCTTGCAGGCGAGCGGCGACAGTTTCGGTGTCCACGGTGTCGGGGTGTTCGCCTTCCAGGCCGAGCAACACCGCCTTGTCGCTGCCGTGGCCTTTACCCGTGGCGCCGAGGGAACCGTAGAGCTCGATTTTGACGCAGGTGGTCGCGGCCAGCAGCCCTTCACGGCGCAAGCCTTCGGCGAAACGTGCAGCAGCACGCATCGGGCCGACGGTGTGGGAACTGGAGGGGCCGATGCCAATCTTGAACAGGTCGAACACGCTTAAAGCCATGGTTGTTCTCCGGTTTTCTTGTTGTAGGAATTGGCGGAATCTTTTGACTGGACACGGTCCTGTGGGAGCTGGCTTGCCTGCGATGGCGGTGGTTCAGTCGCCAACAATATTGCCTGACAGGCCGCCACCGCAGGCAAGCCAGCTCCCACAGGTTTTGTGGTGTTCTTGAGAACGAGGGGCGGGATCAACCGCCCCCTCATTGGTTAAGCGTAGCTTTCGATCGACGGGCAGGCGCAAACCAGGTTGCGATCACCAAACACGTTGTCGACCCGGCCGACCGGTGGCCAGTATTTGCCTTCGATCAGCGACGCGACCGGGTAGACCGCTTGCTCGCGGCTATACGGATGCGTCCACTCGCCCACCAGTTCCGCTGCAGTGTGCGGGGCGTTTTTCAGTGGGTTGTCGTCCTTGTCCAAGGTGCCGTTTTCCACCGCGCGAATTTCTTCGCGGATGCGGATCATGGCGTCGCAGAAGCGGTCCAGCTCTTCCTTGGATTCGCTTTCGGTCGGCTCGATCATCAGCGTGCCGGCGACCGGGAAGGACATGGTCGGGGCATGGAAGCCGAAGTCGATCAGGCGCTTGGCGACGTCATCGACACTGATGCCACTGCTGTCTTTCAATGGACGCAGGTCGAGGATGCATTCGTGCGCCACCAGACCGTTGCTGCCGGTGTACAGCACTGGGTAATGCTCTTCGAGGCGACGGGAAATGTAGTTGGCATTGAGGATCGCCAGCTGCGAGGCGCGCTTGAGGCCGGCACCTCCCATCATCCGGATGTACATCCAGGTGATCGGCAAAATGCTTGCGCTGCCGAACGGTGCGGCGCAGACCGCGCCTTGCTTACGCTCCATCTGTGCGTGGCCCGGCAGGAACGGTGTCAGGTGCGACTTGACGCCAATCGGGCCGACGCCCGGGCCGCCACCGCCGTGGGGAATGCAGAAGGTCTTGTGCAGGTTCAGGTGCGACACGTCGCCGCCGAACTTGCCCGGTGCGCAGAGGCCGACCATGGCGTTCATGTTGGCGCCGTCGATGTACACCTGGCCGCCATTGTCATGAATGATGCCGCAGATTTCACGGATGCCTTCTTCGAACACGCCGTGGGTCGAGGGGTAGGTGATCATCAATGCCGCGAGATGCTCGCGGTGCTCGATGGCCTTGGCCCGCAGGTCTTCGATGTCGACGTTGCCGCGGGCATCGCAGGCGGTCACGACCACACGCATACCGGCCATGTTGGCGGTGGCCGGGTTGGTGCCGTGGGCGGACGACGGGATCAGGCAGATGTCGCGGCGATCTTCGCCGCGGCTCTGGTGATAGGCACGAATCGCCAGGAGACCGGCGTATTCACCTTGGGAACCGGCGTTCGGTTGCAGCGAGATCGCGTCGTAACCGGTGGCGGCGCAGAGCATCGCTTCCAGCTCATCGGTCAGTTGCTGGTAACCGGCGCTTTGCTCGGCCGGGGCGAACGGGTGCAGGGCGCCGAATTCGGCCCAGGTCACCGGGATCATTTCGCTGGCGGCGTTGAGTTTCATGGTGCAGGAGCCCAGCGGGATCATGGTGCGATCCAGCGCCAAGTCCTTGTCGGCGAGCTTGCGCAGGTAGCGCATCAGCTCGGTTTCCGAGTGGTAACGGTTGAACACCGGGTGGCTGAGGATCGGCGACTGGCGCACCAGCGCGGCCGGGATCGTGGTTGGCACGGAGGCGGCGAGGGCGGCGAAGTCCGGCAGGGTTTTGCCGTCGGCCAGCAGGGCCCACAGGGCTTCCACGTCAGCTTGCGACGTGGTTTCGTCGAGGGACAGGCCCAGACGCTCGGCATCGACGACGCGCAGGTTGATCTGCCGGGCGCGCGCCTGGTCGTGCAGCTTGGCGGTGTTGGCGCCGGTCTTGATCGTCAGGGTGTCGAAGAAGCTTTCCTGCTCGACAGTCAGACCGAGTGTGCTCAAGCCTTGGGCCAGGATCGCGGTCAGGTGATGAATGCGGTTGGCAATCTGGGTCAGGCCTTTAGGGCCGTGGTACACGGCGTACATGCTGGCGATGTTGGCCAGCAGCACCTGGGCGGTGCAGATGTTGCTGGTGGCTTTCTCGCGGCGGATATGTTGCTCGCGGGTCTGCATCGCCAGGCGCAGGGCCGGCTTGCCGAAACGGTCCACGGAGACGCCGACCAGACGGCCCGGCATGTCGCGCTTGAATGCATCCTTGGTGGAGAAATACGCCGCGTGCGGGCCACCGAAGCCCAGCGGCACGCCGAAGCGTTGCGCACTGCCGATGGCCACGTCGGCCCCGAATTCGCCCGGTGGGGTCAGCAGGGTCAGGGCCAGCAGGTCGGCGGCGACGGCGACCAAGGCGTTGGCCGCGTGGAAGCGCTCGGTCAGTTCGCGGTAGTCGAACACATCACCGTTGCTCGCCGGGTATTGCAGCAGGGCGCCGAAGAACGGCGTCACGTCAGTCAGTTCTTGCTCGTCGCCGACCACCACGTCGATGCCCAGCGGCTCGGCGCGGGTGCGCAGCACGTCGAGGGTTTGCGGGTGGCAATGCACGGACGCGAAGAACGCGTGGCTGCCCTTGTTCTTGCTCAGGCGTTTGCAGAAGGTCATGGCTTCGGCGGCGGCGGTGGCTTCATCCAGCAGCGAGGCGTTGGCGATCGGCAGGCCGGTCAGGTCGCTGATCAGGGTCTGGAAATTCAGCAGCGCTTCGAGACGGCCCTGGGAAATCTCCGGCTGGTACGGGGTGTAGGCGGTGTACCAGGCCGGGTTTTCCAGGAGGTTGCGCAGGATCGGCGACGGCGTGTGGGTACCGTAGTAGCCCTGGCCGATGTAGGTCTTGAACAGCTGGTTCTTGCCGGCGATGGATTTGATCAAAGCCAGTGCGTCGGCTTCGCTCAAACCGTCGTCCATGCCGAGCACGCTGGTGCCTTTGATGCTTTCCGGAATGACGCTGGCGCTCAGGGCTTCCAAGGAGTCGAAACCGAGGCTGTTGAGCATGGCTTGCTCATCGCCTGCACGCGGGCCGATGTGGCGGGCGATGAATTCGTTGGCGGTTGTCAGGTGTACTTGAGTCATGTCGGCGCTCCTCAGGCTTCAGCGTTGGCTTTGATCAGGCGGTCGTAGGCGTCCTGATCCAGCAATTTGGCAACAGCCGAGGCGTCGGTTGGCTGGAAGCGGAAGAACCAGCCTTCGCCCAGCGGATCTTCGTTGACCAGTTCCGGGCTGCTGTCCAGCGCCGGGTTCACTTCCAGAATCTCTCCGTCCAGCGGCATGTACACGCCGCTGGCCGCTTTTACCGATTCCACGGTGGCGGCTTCAGCGCCTTTGTCGTAGGACTGCAGCTCAGGCAGTTGTACGAAAACCACGTCGCCCAGGGCATTCTGCGCGAAAGCGGTGATGCCAACTGTGACGCTACCGTCAGCTTCGGTGCGCAGCCATTCGTGATCTTCAGTAAAACGCAATTCGCTCATGGAAACTCCTAAGGGGGCCAGACTCGTCTGGTGGACGCGATGGGAATGCTGGGGCAATGCCCTGATTTATGAGTGGTTACTAAGCAAATTCGCGGCCAATGTTGTTTATTGCTTATAAATCAATGACTTGTGTGATTTTGTAAGGCGAGGTGAGGTATTGGCTGTAGCGAAATCGCTACAGCGCGAGGCGAAGAAAAAAGCCTAGATGGATCAAAGCCTTGCACAGCGGTGATCAGAGGAGAGTGTAACGATATCATTCCGCTGTAGCGCTTTCCGTACAGATGGAGGTCGCTTTTAAAGAGGCTTCTGGCTGACACAATCCCTGTGGGAGCGGGCCTGCCCGCGATAGCGTAGGGGCAGTCGCCATCGATGTTGCGTGTGCCGACGCCATCGCGGGCAAGCCCGCTCCCACAGGGATTCTATGGTGTTGGGAGGACTGTGTTTCAGCCAACGTTACGGCTTGTTGGGAATTCCGTACTTGCGCAACCGATGGGCGATGGCGGTGTGCGAAGTTTGCAGGCGGCTGGCCAACTGACGGGTCGAGGGATAGCTGACGTAGAGTTTTTCCAGCAGGTTTTTTTCGAACGCTTCCATCGCCTGTTCCAGGCTGTCGACTTCGCTGTCGCTCTGACGCGCCACGGAGGTGCCGGCGATGTCCAGATCGCCGATGTCCACCAGGCTGCTTTCGCAAATCGCTGCGGCGCGGAAGATCACGTTCTGCAGTTGCCGCACGTTGCCCGGCCAGCGGTTACCCAGCAATGCCGGATAGGTGCCCGGCGCCAGGCGACAGACCGGTCGCTGGATCTGCGCGCAGGCCTGCTGCATGAAATAGCGAGCCAGCAGCAAGATGTCCTGGCCGCGTTCGCGCAGCGGCGGGACTTCGACATTCAGGACGTTGAGACGATAGAACAGGTCTTCGCGGAATGAACCTTCGCTGACCATTTTTTCCAGGTCCCGATGGGTCGCGCTGAGGATCCGCACGTTGACCTTGACCTCGCGATCCCCCCCGACACGGCGGAAGCTGCCGTCATTGAGGAACCGCAACAATTTCGCCTGCAAGTAAGGCGACATCTCGCCGATCTCATCGAGAAATACCGTGCCCTGGTTGGCCAGCTCCATCAGCCCCGGTTTGCCGCCCCGTTGCGCGCCGGTGAACGCGCCGGGGGCGTAGCCGAACAGCTCGCTTTCGGCGAGGTTCTCCGGCAATGCCGCGCAGTTCAACGCCAGGAACGGTGAGCTGTGCCGGGCACTGATGGCGTGACAGGCACGCGCCACCAGTTCTTTGCCGGTGCCGGTCTCACCCTGGATCAACAAGGGCGCATCGAGAGCGGCCACTCGTTGGGCGCGGGCCTTGAGCGTTCGAATGGCCGGCGACTCGCCCAGCAACGCATCGAAACCCTCGGCATGGTCGTGATGCAGCGCCGAGAGACGTTCGCCAATGCGGTTCGGTTGATACAGGGTCAGCAAGGCGCCGGCATTGGTGATCGGCGTGGCGTCCAGCAACAGGGTCTGGCCATTGACGGTGATCTCGCGCAGCGGAAGACGGAAACCATGCTCCAGCAAAGCGTCAAGCAATACCGGATCGGCGAATAAGTCGGCGACACTTTCCCCGGCTGGTTCGCGACCGTAAAGGGCGATCAACGCCGGGTTGGCCAGCAATACCTTGCCGGCACTGTCCAAGGCCAGCACCGGGTCGGTCATGGCGGCGAGCAATGCATCGAGCTGCAGGTGCCGACGCTGCCCGGGAAGGATGTCGACCACCGTCACTGCTTGCACGCCACGTACACTGAACAGTGCATCGCGCAGCTCTTCGAGGACTTCCGGGCTCAGGGTCGGGGCGTCGATGTAGACGTTGGGCGGCACCATTTCCACCGCATCCAGGTTGAGATTGCGCCCACCGAGCAGGGCCAGGACTTCCTGGGTGATGCCGACGCGGTCGATGAAACTGACGTGGATACGCATGGGGCAGCTTTTGGGTCCTGGAGTGCGGAGGGTGGCAAGTATGCCTTGGGGCGGGGGGGCAGGTGAAATCCAATACAGGATTTGATGGCAACGATGATCCCTTGTGGGAGCGGGCTTGCCTGCGATGACGACGTGTCAGACAACATAGATGTTGAATGTTACACCGCCATCGCGGGCAAGCCCGCTCCCACAGGTTCGATGTTCAGCAAGGGAATCGGGTTATCCCAGGTGTTCGGGTTTGACCGGGTCCCCGGATTTGACATCCAGCTGCGCCCGCACGTCTTCAAACATCGCGTCATATTCCTTGTGCATCGAGCCGATGCTGGCTTCCTTGGGCAAGCCGTATTTTTGCGCGATACGCGTGGCATGCCGGGCGAAGTCGAAGGCCTGATCCTTGGGCAGGAAGAATTCTTCGTTCAGCTCCTTGTCTTCAACCGAGCCGTGCATCTTGAAGAGCATGCCTTCCTCGGGATCCTGGCTGACTGCATAGTCGATGCTCAGTTTGTAGCTGTAATCATCGTCGTTCAGCGCGTGGCGCTCGATGTGCAGGTGACCGGGCTCGAACGTGGCCATTGGCGTCTCTCCATCAAATAGGCATTGAATCAAGGCAGACCTCAGGCCTGCCCCCGGAGTTTCTTTTACTGGTAACTGATGCCAGGTGTCGCCGTGCTGATGCGGGTGCCGGCCTTGCCCTGGACGATCGCTTCGATGTCCGAAAGTGAACCGATCACCGCGACTTTTCCAGTATGGCGGGCGAACTCGCAGGCGGCCTGCACCTTCGGTCCCATGGAGCCTGCCGCGAAGCCGAGTTTCTCCAATTCGTCGGGGTGGGCTTGGGCAATGGCGTTCTGGGTCGGTTTGCCAAAATCGATGAAGGCGGCATTGACGTCGGTGGCGATCACCAACAGATCGCATTCCAGCTGTTCGGCCAGCAGCGCCGAGCACAGGTCCTTGTCGATCACAGCTTCCACACCCTCAAGCTTGCCGCTGGCACCGTACACCGTCGGGATACCGCCACCGCCGGCACAGATCACGATGCTGCCTTTTTCCAGCAGCCACTTGATCGGGCGGATTTCAAAGATGCGTTTCGGTCTCGGGCTGGCGACCACGCGCCGGTACTTGTCTCCGTCCGGGGCGATGGCCCAGCCTTTTTCCGCGGCAAGTTTTTCCGCTTCGGCCTTGGTATACACAGGGCCGATGGGTTTGCTCGGGTTCTGGAATGCCGGGTCGTTGGCGTCGACTTCGACCTGGGTCAGCAGGGTGGCGAAGGGCACTTCGAAGTCCAGCAGGTTGCCCAGTTCCTGCTCGATGATGTAGCCGATCATGCCTTCGGTTTCGGCACCGAGCACGTCCAGCGGGTAAGGCGAAACCTTGGTGTAGGCCGCTGCTTGCAGCGACAGCAGGCCGACCTGCGGACCATTGCCGTGGGCGATCACCAGTTGGTTGCCGGGGTGGATCTTGGCGATCTGTTCGGTGGCAATCCGGATATTGGCGCGCTGGTTGTCCGCGGTGAGGGGCTCACCACGGCGGAGCAGGGCGTTACCGCCCAGGGCGATGACGATACGCATAGTGCAGTCCTTCTAAACAGGAAAGTGGCAGGTAACTCGGTCTCCCTGTTGGAACTCGGTCAATGTGGGAGCTGGCTTGCCTGCGATGGCATCACCTCGGTCTGACAGATACACAGAGGCGATGCCATCGCAGGCACGCCAGCTCCCACAGGGTCCGTGTTCCTGCAGGAGGAGGCCGGGTGGGTCATCAGATATCCGCCAACGCCGACACCAGGATCGCCTTGATCGTGTGCATGCGATTTTCCGCTTGCTCGAAAGCGATGTTGGCCGGTGATTCGAAGACCTCTTCGGTCACCTCGACGCCGTTGGCCAGGTGCGGATACCGCGCGGCGATGTCCTTGCCGACCTTGGTTTCGCTGTTGTGGAAGGCCGGCAGGCAATGCATGAATTTCACCCGCGGGTTGCCCGAGGCCTTCATCATCTGCGTGTTGACCTGGTACGGCAGCAATTGCTCGATGCGCTCGTCCCACGCTTCCACCGGTTCACCCATCGACACCCAGATGTCGGTGTGGATGAAGTCGACGCCCTTGACCGCTGCTTTCGGGTCTTCGGTGATGGTGATGCGCGCGCCGCTTTCCTCGGCAAACGCCTTGCACTGATCGATGAAATCCTGATGCGGCCACAGCGCTTTCGGTGCGGCGATGCGCACGTCCATGCCCAGTTTGGCGCCGATCATCAGCAGCGAGTTGCCCATGTTGTAGCGGGCGTCGCCGAGGTAGGCGTAGCTGATGTCATGCAGCGGTTTGTCGCTGTGTTCGCGCATGGTCAGGGTGTCGGCGATCATTTGCGTCGGGTGGAACTCGGCGGTCAGGCCGTTGAACACCGGAACCCCGGCGAACTTGGCCAGCTCTTCGACGATTTCCTGTTCGAAGCCGCGGTACTCGATGGCATCGAACATCCGCCCCAGCACGCGGGCGGTGTCTTTCATGCTTTCCTTGTGGCCGATCTGCGACGACACCGGGTCGATGTAGGTGACGTGGGCGCCCTGGTCATGGGCCGCGACTTCAAAGGCGCACCGGGTGCGGGTCGAGGTTTTTTCGAAGATCAGCGCGATGTTCTTGCCTTGCAAGTGCGGGCGCTCGGTGCCGGTGTACTTGGCGCGCTTGAGGTCACGGGACAAGTCCAGCAAATAGTGCAGCTCGCGGGTGGTGTGGTGCATCAGCGACAGCAGGCTGCGGTTGCGCATGTTGAAAGCCATTGGGATCTCCTTGGGTTTCGGTTATCCGCCCGCTTCGCGCCTTGTGAGGGCGAAGCAGGCACAGTCATTAATAGTCGACAGGATCGCGAACGATCGGGCAGGTCATGCAGTGGCCGCCGCCACGCCCGCGACCGAGTTCGCCGGCGCTGATGGTGATGACTTCCACTCCGGCCTTGCGCAACAGGGTGTTGGTGTAGGTGTTGCGGTCGTAGCCGATGACGACTCCCGGCTCCAGGGCCACCACGTTGTTGCCGTCATCCCACTGCTCGCGTTCGGCGGCGAAGCTGTTGCCGCCGGTTTCCACGACCCGCAATGCAGGCAGGTTGAGGGCCTGGGCCACGGTGTCGAGGAGGCTGGCTTCTTCGCGACGGATGTCGATGCCACCCGGTTTGCTTTCATCAGGGCGCAGGGTGAACGCCACAATCTGGTTCACCACTTCCGGGAAGATGGTCACCAGGTCGCGGTCGCAGAAGCTGAACACGGTGTCCAGGTGCATTGCTGCGCGGGATTTCGGCAGCCCGGCGACAATGATTCGTTCCACGGCCTTGTGCTTGAACAAGTTGACCGCAAGCTGGCCAATGGCCTGGCGGGACGAGCGTTCGCCCATGCCGATCAACACCACGCCATTGCCGATCGGCATCACGTCGCCGCCTTCCAGGGTGGCATTGCCATGCTCCTGATCCGGATCGCCGTACCAGATCTGGAAGTCGGCGTTGGTGAACTCGGGATGAAATTTGTAGATGGCGCTGGCCAGCAAGGTTTCCTGGCGCCGCGCCGGCCAGTACATGGGGTTGAGCGTTACGCCGCCGTAGATCCAGCAGGTGGTGTCGCGCGTGAACTGGGTGTTGGGCAGCGGCGGCAGAATGAAACTGGAGTGGCCGAGGAAGTCGCGGAACATCTCGATGGTCTTGCCGCCGAAACTGGTCGGCAGGTCGTCGGCCGACACTCCGCCGATCAGGAACTCGGCGGTCTTGCGCGGCTCGAGACTGCGCAGCCAGGAAGCGGTTTCGTTGACCAGGCCCAGACCCACCGAATTGGCGGTGATCTTACGCTCGAGGATCCAGTCCAGGGCTTCGGGGATGGCGACGATGTCGGTCAGCAGGTTGTGCATTTCCAGCACATCGACGTTGCGCTCGCGCATCTTGGTGACGAAGTCGAAATGGTCGCGCTTGGCCTGGGCTACCCACAGCACATCGTCGAACAGCAGTTCGTCGCAGTTGTTCGGGGTCAGCCGCTGGTGGGCCAGGCCGGGGGAGCAAACCATGACTTTGCGCAGTTTGCCGGCTTCGGAATGGACGCCGTATTTGACTTTATCCGTGCTCATTACCGTGTTCCTCCAGATGACAAAACAGTCGGTGTTACAGGGTCAGGAAACCGTCATACAGCCCGTAGGCCGCCACCAGGGCGCCCACGACGACCGCTGCGAAAATCAGCTTCTCGACGTTGGTGAAAACCGGTTTATTGACTTCAAGCCTGGCCTTGGCGAAGAGAATCGCACCGGGGGCGTAGAGCAGGGCAGACAGCAGCAGGTATTTGACGCCGCCGGCGTAGATCAGCCAGACCGCATAAATAAGGGCAACGGCACCGATGAACAGGTCTTTCTGGCGTTCGGCCACGGCGTTTTCATAGCTCTCGCCGCGCACCGCCAGCAGCAGGGCATAGGCCGCCGACCACAGGTACGGCACCAGAATCATCGAGGTGGCGAGGTAGATCAGCGACAGGTAAGTACTGGCCGAAAACAGCGTGATGACCAGGAACACCTGGACCATGGCGTTGGTCAGCCACAAGGCATTGACCGGCACATGGTTGGCGTTCTCCTTGCGCAGGAACGCCGGCATGGTGTGGTCCTTGGCGGCAGCGAACATGATTTCCGCACACAGCAGTACCCAGGACAGCAGGGCGCCGAGCAGGGAAATGATCAGGCCGACGCTGATCAGCGCTGCGCCCCATGGACCGACCACGTGTTCCAGTACGGCCGCCATCGACGGGTTCTGCAGTTTGGCCAGGTCCGGTTGAGTCATGATCCCGAGCGACAACACGTTCACCAGCATCAGAAAGAGCAGTACGGTAATGAAACCGATCACGGTGGCTTTACCCACGTCGCTGCGTTTTTCCGCCCGGGCCGAAAAGATACTCGCGCCTTCGATGCCGATGAACACCCAGACAGTGACCAGCATCATGTTGCGCACCTGGTTCATCACACTCCCCAGGTCCGGGTTTTTCAGGCCCCAGATGTCGGCTGTGAAGATGTCCAGTTTAAACGCGAACACCGCGATCAATACGAACAGCAGCAGCGGCACGATCTTGGCGACCGTCGTCACCAGGTTGATGAATGCCGCTTCCTTGATCCCGCGCAGTACGAGGAAATGCACCGCCCAGAGCAGCACCGAAGCGCCGATCACAGCCGCGACAGTATTGCCCTCGCCAAAAATGGGGAAGAAGTAGCCAAGGGTGCTGAACAGCAGAACGAAATAACCGACGTTGCCCAGCCAGGCGCTGATCCAGTAGCCCCAGGCAGAGGAGAACCCCATGTAATCGCCGAAACCCGCTTTGGCGTAGGCGTAGACACCACCGTCCAGATCCGGCTTGCGGTTGGCCAGGGTCTGGAAAACGAAAGCCAGCGTCAGCATGCCGACGGCGGTAATGGCCCAACCGATCAGCACGGCACCGACATCGGCACTGGCGGCCATGTTTTGCGGCAAGGAAAAGATGCCGCCGCCAATCATTGAACCGACCACCAGGGCGACCAGCGCGCCCAGCTTCAGTTTCCCGGGTGATTCAGACATTGCATGACTCCAATGCAGGAGAAGAGAGGCAACAGACTAGTTCTGTTGGCTGATCGATAAGCTGATATAGATCAGTGCGCGGGCACATTCCAATGTGAATGAAGGAGTTAGGTATCATTTATGGTTGGATCGCTGGAAAGGTCCTTTCCAGACAGCTCGGGTGCGAGGGGTATGAAGTTAGTTCGCTTTCAGGTTTTAGCAACTTTTGCGTCCCTGCAATGATTTATCAGGTGCATCCTTTTCATCGGTATTCATAGGTGAAAAGCTATAAAAAGAAATTCGTTGGCGTTATCTGGTAAATATTATTTTCATTTGCCTACTTAGTTAACTCAGGCATTGGTAGCCCTTGCCCGGAAACTCTGCCGGGTGGCATTCGCCCTGATGAAAAATCAGAGCGAATACCTATCAGCCTGAGAATTCAGGGTTGCCGAGCAACATAGAATCTCCCACATTTGACCGGGTTCGTTCAGGTAAACCCGGTCTACTGTGGGAGCGAGCCTGCTCGCGAAAGCAATCGGACAGTCACCACCACTGTGCGCGGTGGGAACCCAATTCAGCAGCCGGAAGCGCCCACTGCAACGGCGTCCCGATAATCTTCAGCGGCACCTGCAATCGATGCGCCGGCCCCCAGGGCGTCTGTTCAACCAACAATCCCTGATCGTTTTCCTCTTCCGCACGCAACGGCTCATCCGTCCCCGCGCCAGCCTCGATCAATAACTTCGCCGTCCGCGCCAGCGATAACCGCGCCGAGCCACCCTGTCCGCTGCTCAACCGCTGCGCCAATAGCCTGATCGCACTGGCCGCCATCAAATACCCGGTGGCATGATCAAGCGCTTGCAGGGGCAAGGGCGTCGGTTTGTCCGCGCGTTTCCATTGCATGCCCGCTTCGGCAATCCCGCTGCTCATCTGCACCAGGCTGTCGAAGCCACGACGGTTCCGCCACGGGCCGCTCCAGCCGTAGGCATTGAGGCAGACGTCGATCAGCCCGGGGGCCAATTGCTGACGTTCGGCGATGCCGTAACCCAGGCGTTCCAATGCATCGGCGCGGTAGCCATGCAGCAGGATGTCGGCGTCCTTGAGCAGGCTTTCGAACAGTGCGCGATCAGCCTTGTCATGCAAGTCCAGACGCGCGCAGCGTTTGCCCAGAGTGACTTCGGGTACCACGCCCGGTTCGTTCCAGGTCGGTGGGTCGATACGCAATACGTCGGCGCCAAGCCCGGCGAGAAAGCGGCTGGCAACCGGTCCGGCGAGCACTCGGGTCAAATCCAGCACCTTGATCCCGGCCAGCGGCTGCGCCACTGAACCTTGCCACGGTGTTGCGTTTTGACTGCTGTGGGCGGCGAACTGAATCAGCGGTTCGGCGTTCACGGCCTGACCTTGAGGATGGGCCTGCCACTGCGCCCAGGATCGCATCTCGGCAGCGCAGCCACCGGCATCGACCAGGGCCTGCTCCAGGTCGGTTTTGGCCCATGGGGCAACCTTGCCCGCCATCGCTGCGCGGTCGGCACAGGCACCCAGCACTTTTTCGGCAGCGGCGCGGTGATGGGGGGCGTTGGTGTGCAGGCGGATCCAGCCGTCCCTGGTCGCGTAGTCTCCCGCGACCGGATCCCACAGCGGTGGCACGCTCCAGCCCACCGGGCGGATCGACGTCGAGAACCAGAACGAGGCCAGGCGTCGGTCGACCTCGAGGTTGGGCAAGCGACCGGTTTGCTGATTGAGTAATTCGCTGATGGCCTGGCCGGCGGCGGCAATGCTGGCGCAGGCCAGGTCAGTCACGGCAAACGCCGAGGGCAGGGCGCCACCCGAGGTGAACGGGACAGTGGCGTGAGGCAAGCCGAGTGCGGCTTGAATGGACGTGAGCAGATCAGTCATCGAAGGCCCTCCGGAGCGAGAGCTCGAGCATAGATCAAAACGCAGACCGCCCGGCTGAAATCCCCGATTGCTGGCCGAACATCCGACCCTGTAGGAGCTGGCTTGCCAGCGAAGGCGGTGTATCAGCCGACATCTCTGTTGACGGACACTCCGCCATCGCAGGCAACCCGGTTCCCACAGCAAATGTGATGGGTTGCTACACCCGGAACTGATCCATCAACTTCATCTGCTGGGTGGTCAGGGCATTGAGGTGGCTGCTGATCTGCGCCGATTCGGTGGCTTGTCCGGTCAGGGTTTCGGTGACGGTGCGGATGGCCGAAACGTTGCGATTGACCTCTTCGGCCACGGCGCTTTGTTGTTCGGCGGCGCTGGCGATTTGCAGGTTCATGTCGCTGATCACGGTGACCGCGTCGCTGATTTTACTCAAGGCCTGCACCGCTTGCTGGATCTGCCCGGCGTTGCTGTGGGCCTGGGTCTGGCTCGAATGCATGGTGGCCACCACGTCGCGGGTGGCGCTCTGGATACGCTCGATCACCAGGCGGATTTCTTCCACCGAGTCTTGCGTGCGCTTGGCCAGGTTGCGCACTTCGTCGGCAACCACCGCAAACCCGCGACCGCTCTCGCCGGCACGGGCCGCTTCGATGGCGGCGTTGAGCGCCAGCAGGTTGGTTTGCTCGGCGATGCTGCGGATCACTTCCAGCACCGAGCCGATCTGTTCGCTGTTGACTGCCAGCGCTTCGACTTCAGTCACTGCCTTGCTGACTTCGTCGGCCAGCTGATTGATGTCGCGGGTGCTGCGCTCGATGATCGACAGGCCATCGCGAGCCGATTGGTCGGCACCTTTGGCGGCGTTGGCGGCGTTGGACGCGCTGTTGGCGACGTCATGAGCGGTGGCGCTCATTTCGTTGGACGCGGTGGCTACCTGATCGATTTCCCGGAACTGCAGCTGCATGCCTTCGCTGGTCTGGCGGGCGATCTCCGAGGATTGGTCGGCCGTGCCGCGGGCGTCGGTGATGCTCTGTTTGATCTGCGCGATGGTCGGCTGCAGCTTGTCGAGGAAGCGGTTGAACCAGTTGACCAGCTCGCCCAGTTCGTCTTTCTTGCTGTAGTGCAGGCGCTGAGTCAGGTCGCCGTCGCCGCTGGCGATCGCCTTGAGCATCTCGGCGACGCGGTTGATCGGCCGTGTCACGCCGGACGCGGTGAGCCAGATCAGCAACAGGCCGATCAGGCCGGCAACGACTGCCACCAGCAGCGCTTTGATTGTGCCGCTTTGCTGGGCGTCATCGAGTACGGTTTGCAGCTTCAGCGAGTCGGCCAGCAGCACGTGTTTCGGCAGGTCGATCACCACGCCCCAGGCTTTGGAGTCGGGGATCGGGCTGACCGGGTACACCGCACGGATCAGGTCGCCTTGCTGGAGAATTCTTGGTGTGCCCCCGCCGAGTAATTGCAGGACGTCCTTGCCGTCTGTCCCCAGGGTGTCACCGATGCTTTTGCCGACCTTGCTCGCGTCGACACTGTATCCGGCGAGCACACCGCTGCCAGAGACGATCAGCATGTGCCCGGCGTTGTTGAACAGATCACGCTGCGAATCGACAGCCGCCGCCTGCAACGCGTCGAGGGCGATGTCCACCCCGACCACGCCGATGGATCTGCCATCCACCAGCAGCGGTACGGAGATGGTGGTCATCAGCATTTCCTTGCCGGCGACCGTGTCGGCATACGGGTCCAGCAGGCAGGTGCGCTTGCTGTCGCGAGGGCAGGTATACCAGCTGTTATAAGGCGTGCCACTGAGGCTCAAGGTGGTCTTGGTCATGTCGTCTTCGACCATGATCGTATTGATCCCGGCACCGCCGGCACGGCTCCAGTAACTGGCGAAACGGCCGGCTTCGTTGGACTGGCGAGCCGCATCGTTGACGAATTCGCTGTCCTTGCCGTCCAGGCCGTCGGGTTCGAATGCCAGCCAGATCCCCAGCACTTTGCTGTTGCGCTCGAACGCGGTTTTCAGACTGTGGTTCAACTCTTCACGCAGGGCGCCGGCCTCCAGCGAATGCTTGGCGGCCATGGCGCGCATGTCCTTGATCTGATCGGCCAGGGCGGTCACTACCAGCAGGCTTTCGCCAAAGGTCTTCTGCACCCGTACCGCTTGCCCGGCCGCCTTGGCCTGAAGCAAATCCTGCACGCTGGCGGTGAACATCTTGCTGCTGGAGGCACTGACCAATTCATCGTTGCGATTGGTCTGGTAGATGTTCATGCCGACGATCAGCATGACCACGCCCAGCAAGCACAGGCCGGACAGCAGAACGATTTTCAGGCGGATGGAGAGAGCGTCGAACATGGGGCGAACTCGAGAATGGATGAGGTGTTGGCTGCAGGTCGGGGCCGACCCGGTTCGCCAAGTCCATTCAGCGCCATTCCTGAACCATCGGCGTGGGGCAGGTTTGCATGAGTAAAAGCCGATGAGCGGTCAGCAAAAGCATGTGCCTGGGGATTTTCGGCGTCTGTGCGGACGCTTTCTCGAGCAGACTCGCTCCCACATTGATCGATGTCACACAGGAGATTACCTGTGGGAACCTGCTCGCGAAGGCTGGCGCCCCGGCCTGTCAGGACGGCAGGGACAACCTTTCCGGCCGCGACCAGATCCACAAGTTCCCCAGGCTCATACCAGCGATTGCCAGGTAAATTGGCCAGCCATGCTCGAGCATGGCCAGCATTAGCCCGGCGCACAGCAGCATGCTGACGGTGGCGCTGACCTTGGCTCGACGGGCAATGATTCTGCCGTTGCGCCAGTTGCACAGGATCGGCCCGAACAGCCGATGGTTTTCCAGCCATGCACTCAGGCGCGGCGAACTTTTGGTCGCGGCCCAGGCGGCGAGCAGGATGAACTCGGTGGTCGGCAAGCCGGGTACGAGGATGGCGATCAGGCCAATGCCGAGGCTGATGTAGGCCAGCAGGCCAAAGAGGATGCGGGCGAGTCTGGAGGTGGCAGGCAGAGGCATGGGCTCGAGGGAATTTTTCAAGCTTGATCGGGATCCTGCAGGTTTGCTCGGTCCCTGTGGGAGCGGGCTTGCCCGCGATAGCGATGTGACATTCAGCATCTCTGTTGAATAGTAAGCCGCCATCGTCGGAACGCCGCCCGGGGCAAGCCCGCTCCCACAGGTGATTGCATTCAGTCAGGCGAGTTCGGGGGTGGTGGCATAGGCCTGTTCCAGCAACACGGTGAAGCGGTTGAATGCATCGATTGCACCTTTATCCACTTCGGCTTCTTCCTGAGCGCTGAACGCCAATCCATCGAGCGTCTTGACGAAGCTTTTCCAGCCTTCAGCACGGCCACCGGCGGGTTCGCCAAGGTGCCGGGCGCCGAAGGTTTCGCTCAAGCCCAGACCGACAGCACGCTTGATCAGAAACGCTGCGCCAAGCTTCGAGCCTTCCGAAACAAACAGCCAGCCCAAGGCTTCGGCGTTGGTTGGATGCTTTACGGCACCGGCGACCGGGGCTGGTACTTCGGTGTCCAGGTCCGCCAGGTCCGCCTTGGCCGCTTCAGCACGGCAGCGGGCCGGCAGGTCCGGGACGATGACAGTCAGTTCGGCATCGTTGTACAGCGATACCAGTTCCGACTGGAACAGGTATTGCGCCACCACGAAACGCGCGAAGTTGGCCTGGGTTTCAAACGGTGCGTGGGCTTTGACCAGGGCATCGAGTTTGGTGTGGGGCTCGTTGGTGATCTGGTTCAAGCGTTGCGAACGCAGAGCAGGGCGTTGAACAGTGTCCTGGGTGGTCATGAGAATCCTTGAGAAAAAGAGGCGCTTGGTAACGAGACGAATGGGCAGGCGCCGGACAGTAAAAAAACCTCACTGTGCGGCATTGAACACCGCGCAGCGAGGCGTGGAGGGTCAGATATCCCAGACCAGATTGATTGCGAAGTTGCGGCCTGGTTGAGTCAGGCGGTCGAGGTTGGCCGGTTGAGTCACCGAGGCTTCGCCGACGCTGTCGTAACCGCGCACGTCATCCCACTGCCAGTATTTTTTGTTGGTCAGGTTGTAGAGGCCGGCATTGATGGTCACATCGTCGGTCACCTTGTAGAACCCGGCCAGGTCGAGCACGCCGTAACCCGGGGTCTTGAACTGGGTGCTGGTGCCGTCGGGGCTTTTGAAGCTGGTGCTGTCGACGCGGGTCTTGCGCTTGACCAGTGTCCAGTTCAACTGGGCACCGTAGTTGTCCTGGTCATAACCCAGGCCGAACACGCCGGTCAGCGGGTTGATGCTGTTAAGCGGCTGGCCGCTGTCATCGTTACGGCCATACAGGTACGCCACCGAGCCTTGGGTATAGAGACCGGTCGGGGCTCCGAAACTATCCAGGTTCAGGCGGCCCTTGAACTCCAGGCCCTTGATGGTGGCATGCTTGATGTTGTTGCTCTGGAAGGTGGTCTCGGTGTAACCGGGAGTGATGGCATTCTCGTCGATGAAGTCGCGGTATTTGTTATAGAACACCGCCACATCGAAAGTGCCAGCCTCGAACTGGCCGCGCAGGCCTGTTTCATAGCTCTTGCTCTTTTCCGGCTCAAGGTCTGGATTAGGCGCGACCTGATAGCCGCCGGCCAGGTTTTCGAAACGACCATACAGGGCCTTGGCGGTCGGAGTACGGAAGCCTTCGGCGTACTGGCCATACCAGGTGTAGTGGTCGTTGAAGCTGTAGGTGGTGCCAAATTTTGGCGACAGGCGATGCCAGGTCTTGGTGTCGTCGTTCACCTCGCCGTTACCGCTCTGGTCGGCGGTGACCAGGAACTCGTCCGTGAGGTGTGGCTTGAGCTGGGTGTAGTCGTACCGTACGCCGGGCATGAAGGTCCAGTTGTTCCAGCTGATTTGATCCTGGGCGAACAGGCTATAGGTGCTGATAGTCGGATCCGGGAAATCGCTGGCCGGGGTCAGGGTGTCGGCGGCGCTGGCGGCGCCGACGGCTCGGCAGGCGCCAGACACGGTCAGGCAGGTGCCACTGCCGGTACGCAGGCCAGTGACTTTGTCCTGTTTGATGGTGGTGCCGTAGGTGACGACGTGGTCAGTGTCGGCGACGGCAAACGCCTTGTCTGCCTGGACGTCGAATACCCATTGGCGATCCTTGTAGGTGGTATCGCGGTTGCGCAGTACCGTGCGCGACGGCGCGTAGATTTCTTCGGTGCTCTGGTCAGTCTTGGCGATCTGGTAGTTCAGCGTCCACTTGATGTTGTCAGCCAGGGCGCTGTCCCGACCGAAGCTGTGCTCCAGGCCGAATCGTTCGCGGGTGACAGTATCGTTACCGGTGCGGGATTTGTAGAAGCCGAAACCGCGTCCCGCGTTGAACGGACCCCCCACTGCACTGAGCTGGTTGGTGTCGCGGTCGTCCTTGTAGTGCTCGTAGGTCAGCCCGAAGCGAGCATCGTCGGCGTAGTTCCAGCCCAACTTGGCCAGCACGTTGGTGGTCCGCACATCCTCGGGGTTGGCCTCGGTGCGGTTCAGCCCGGTACCGCCGGTTTCGCCGTAGGAGTCTGTTTCATGACCATTACGCTGACTCAGGTGCAAAAGGCCGTCGAACTCGCCGGTGCGGCCGGCTACGGTGCCGGAGGTCAGCCAGCTGTCGTCGGCCGAGCTGTAACCGGTTTTCAGGCGCGCGCCCACGTCCTTGCCAGGCTTGATGATGTCGTCCGGATCCAGCGTGTAGTAACTGACCGCGCCGCCGATGGCGTTGCTGCCGTACAGCACCGAGGCCGGGCCGCGGAGGATTTCCACTCGCTTGACGATTTCCGGGTCGACATAGTTGCGGTTGGTCTGGGCATACGGGCCGTTGAAGAAACTGTCGGGCACCTGCACCCCATCGACCTGGGTCAGGACACGGTCACCGTCAATGCCACGGATGTTGTAGCCGGTGATGCCGGCGCGCTGACCGGCGCCACCGACTGAAACACCTGGCTCGTAGCGCACCAAATCCTTGATGTTATTGACGTTGTTGCGGTCCAGCTCTTCGCGAGTGTAAACGGTCACCGTACTCGGCACGCTGTTCACGTCCTGTTCAGTACGAGTGGCGCTGATGGTCATCTGTTGCAGGTTGATGGCGCCGCCGCTGGCGCGCTTCTCCAGCACGATGTTGTTGGTGCCCAGTTTGCGATAGCTCAGGTTGGTCCCCACCAACAGGCGATCCAGGGCTTTCTCCGGTGGCAGGGCCCCCCGCACACCCGGCGAGGCCACACCTTGCGCCAGTTCGGCGGGCAAGCCGACTTGCCAGCCTGTCACCGCGGTAAAGGCATTGAGTGCCGAGACCAGCGATTGTTGAGGGATCGCGAACGAGTAATCGCCCATGTTGCGGGTCGGGTGCCCGTCGGCGGTGGCTGCCAAGAGCTGCGCGCTGCCGGCCATCAGGATGGCGGCGGTCAGCAGCGACAGCATGCGCGAAGGTGAAGAGGACTGGCGGGTAGGACGAGGGGACATCGAATAGCGCTCCGTGTCGCACGAATCTTTATAGGTGCTGATTGGCATTTGGAGATGCGAATCAATTGCATTGGCTATAACGAGACGAACGACCTTCGGCTATCGAGTAAAAATAATTGAGAACGCCCCTAGGGGGCGTTCTCAATTAGTTTCCCCTCCGCGCCGGGTCTGCTGTTGTGCAGGGCAAGGCGCGAGAAGCGTGGTTTGGTCATTCCAAATAAGCTTCGAGCAACGCAGCCCTGCACAACAGCAGGCCCGGCCCTTCGGGTTGTGCCTTAAAGCGGGCCAGGCTGCGTTGCAGGCCTTGGAAAGGGAACAACCATTCCCAGCGGCCTGCGCCTTGCCTGGCCCGCTTTAAGGCGACAACGCGGTGGGGAAACTAATTGAGAACGCCCCCTAGTTCAGGATCACCAACGCCGGGAATTCCTGGAGCCGGGCCGAGGTAATGTGGGCCAGCGAGCGTACGACATCCAGGGGCTGATCGAGACGGTAATTGCCGGTCACCGCGACGTCGGCCAGCTGCTCGTTGGTGTTGATGATCCAGCCTGGGTAGTAGCGACGCAATTCGGCCAGTACCTGGTTCAGCGGGCAGTTTTCGAACACCAGTCGGCCCTGGACCCAGGCCAGGTCGGTGGCGGCATCGAGTTTGGCCGGTCGATCGAATCCGTTGGGGCCGATGCGGATGCTTTCCCCGGCGGACAAACGCACCCGCGCGTCGCTGCGGGTTGCCTGCAGGTCAACGTCGCCACGCTGTACCCGTACCTGTGCCACGCCATCGAGGTAGCGCACCGCAAACGCGGTATCGCGCACGCTGGCCTTGACCGGGCCGGCGTCGATTTGCAGCGGCTGAGCGCGATTGGCCGACACGTCGAAAAACGCCTCGCCCTGATACAGGCGGGCCACGCGCTGCTGATCGTTGATGGTGCTGGAGAAGGCTGAATCGGTATTGAGCAGGACCTTTGAACCGTCCTCCAGTTGCAGTCGCTGGCGCTCACCGACCACGGTCAAGTGATCGGCCTGCAGGCGCATTGGCAGGTTGCTGAAACTGAACATTCCGAGGATCAGCACGGCGGCGGTGGCCAGGGGTTTCCAGTGTGGTCGCAGGCGCGACAGGACCGTCATCTTCGGTGGTTGAACGGCCAGGTTTTGCGCGCATTGCAGCACGTGCGGGCCGTCCCAGATCGCCTGGGCCCTGGCAAACGCTTCGGCATGCAGGGGGGCGGCGGCGAGCCATGCATGGAACTGTCGGGTCTGTTCCTCGCTCGGACTGCCCAGCACGATCAGCCAGTCCAAAGCCTGGTCCATTGCGCTGGCGGGGTCCCGTGCCGGGGAGGGCGCAGGGGGGCGATGGATGTCCGTCACGGTGTTTCCTCGGCAGTGGCAGGTGAAGCAGTTTCAAGTTTCAAGTCACAAGCTGCAAGCTCAAGCTCGGTTCGGCGTTTAGCTTGCAGCTTGCAGCTTGCAGCTTAAGGCTTACCGCTACCGTCGTGCCTTTGTGCAACACCGACGCAGATTGCCATGATCAGCTTCAGTTCTTTTTGCACGGTGCTCAACGACACGCCGAGCTTCTCGGCAATCTCCAGGTAACTGTGCCCGTGCAGACGGCTGAGCATGAAAATCTGCTGCTGACGGGCGCTGAGTTGGTTGAGGCTCACGTTCAAACGCTCCAGCAATTGTTCGGCATGGGCGGCGTCCTCGGCGCTGCTCACGGGGGAGGCAACGGCCTGCACCACGTCCAGCGGCACGTCGTCGCGCAGGGTGCGCGACTGGATGCGACGCGCACGCAAATGGTCCAGCGCCAGGTTGCGGGCAGTCTGGAACACGAAGGGTTCAAGGTGATCGATGGCCCGTTCACTGAGCGCCCGGGTCACGCGCAGGTAGGTTTCCTGCAAGAGGTCTTCGGCGGTGCTGTGATTGTTGACCATCCTCTCCAGGGTCCGCAGCAGAGAGACTCGCTGGGCGATGAAGACGTGATTGAAGCGCGATTGACTCACGGGAGGACCTGATCCATGTCGAGCGAATGATAATGCTTATCATCCACTCGACTGGTCAAGCACTCAATTGTGAAGGTTTATGCGCGGCCCAGCAGATAGGTGGCGTAATCCGGGATCCGGTGCGGGTGCGCCTGATCCATCAATGGGCTGCTCAGCAGATAGTCGGCGCTGCATTCGTTGCAGGCGACGGGAATGTTCCAGACCGCCGCGACCCGCAGCAGTGCCTTGATGTCCGGGTCATGTGGCTGCGGTTCGAACGGGTCCCAGAAGAACACCAGCATGTCGACCCGCTGCTCGGCAATTCGCGCGCCGAGCTGCTGGTCGCCACCCAGAGGGCCGCTGATCATGCTTTCCACGGGCAAATCCAGACGTTGTTGCAACAACAACCCCGTCGTGCCGGTGGCGACCAGTTCATGTTGTGCGAGCTTGTCTTTCTGGCGCTCGGCCCAGTCCAGCAAGAAAACCTTGCAGTGGTCATGGGCGACCAGGGCGATCCGTTTGCGCGCTGCCAGGGTCTTTTGCGTGAAGCTGATACCGATCATGGGTTGCTGCTCCAGATGTTATGCATCTGCGACACATTTTGCGCATTGCAAATAATCCCGGTAGGAGCTGCCGCAGGCTGCGATCTTTTGATCTTGACGGACCTGAGGCCGATGGAGATCAAGATCAAAAGATCGCAGCCTGCGGCAGCTCCTACAGGGGATTGGGCGTGGCGCGATATCGGGTATGGCGCGATCTTGTGGGGGCGGCTTGTTGGCGATGGCGGTCTTGAGGATGCCTTCGCTGCGATGCGGCGACCCGACAAGCCCGCTCCTACAGGGGGCGGTGTCGTGTGCGCAGCGTTATTCGGCGTTGCACAGCGCCAGGCAGTTATCGAGCATGCGGTTGGAGAAGCCCCATTCGTTGTCGTACCAGGCCAGGACCTTGAGCAGCTTGCCGCTGGACTTGGTGTGGTTGGCGTCGAAGATCGACGACAGCGGGTTGTGATTGAAGTCGCTGGAAACCAGCGGCAGGGTGTTGTAGCCGAGAATCTTCGAATGCCGGCTGGCTTCCTTGAGCAATGCGTTCACTTCATCCGCCGACGCTTCGCGCTTGAGCTGCACGGTCAGGTCCACCAGCGATACGTTGATCACCGGTACACGCACGGCCATGCCGGTCAGTTTGCCCGCCAGTTCCGGCAGCACCAGGCCGACCGCTTCGGCAGCGCCGGTCTTGCTCGGAATCATGTTCTGGGTGGCCGAACGGGCGCGGTACGGGTCGCTGTGGTAGACGTCGGTCAGGTTCTGGTCGTTGGTGTAGGCGTGGATCGTGGTCATCAGACCGCTTTCGATGCCCAGCTCGCGATGCAGCACCTGGGCCACCGGGGCCAGGCAGTTGGTGGTGCATGACGCATTGGAAATGATCTGATGCGACTGACGCAGGATATCGTGGTTGACCCCGTACACCACGGTGGCGTCGGCGCCTTTGGCCGGGGCCGAGATGATCACTTTGCGTGCGCCGGCGGTAATATGCGCGGCGGCCTTGGCCCGGTCGGTGAACAGGCCGGTGCATTCGAATACGACATCAATCTTTTCCGCCGCCCAGGGCAGCTCGGCCGGGTTGCGAATAGCACTGACTGAAATGCGGTCGCCGTTGACGGTCAGGCTTTCCTGATCGTGCTGGACATCGGCGGCGAACGTGCCATGAACAGTATCGTACTTGAGCAGATGAGCGTTCATCGCGCTGTCGCCCAAATCATTGATGGCAACGATCTGCAGGTCCTGGCGATAGCCTTGGGTATACAGTGCACGAAGCACGTTACGGCCAATTCGGCCAAAACCATTGATTGCGATTCGAAGAGTCATTAAACAGGGCCGCCGTCGTTTTGTTGTTGGAATTACAAGATTATTCGCATAAAAATAGAAAACAAGCCTTTTTAATGGCAATATTTTGTTCAATCTACAACGAGTGACCTGAATCAACTGGTCCGACCGATCAAGAAAACCGTCTGTCATCCCATCGACAACGGCCCTTGTTCAGCATAGACAATCAGGTCGCCACATCCGTTAGCCTGGAGTTCTACACATGCATCCCCGCGTCCTTGAGGTCACCGAACGGCTTATCGCCCGTAGCCGCGCAACACGTGAGGCTTACCTTGCACTGATTCGTGGTGCCGCCAGCGACGGGCCGATGCGCGGCAAGCTGCAGTGCGCCAACTTCGCCCACGGCGTCGCCGGTTGCGGCAGCGATGACAAGCACAGTCTGCGGATGATGAATTCCGCCAACATCGCAATTGTTTCGTCATATAACGACATGCTCTCGGCGCATCAGCCGTACGAAGTGTTCCCTGAACAGATCAAAAGGGCCCTGCGCGAAATCGGTTCTGTCGGCCAGTTCGCCGGTGGCACCCCGGCCATGTGCGATGGCGTGACCCAGGGTGAGCCGGGGATGGAGCTGAGCCTGCCCAGCCGTGAAGTGATCGCGCTGTCCACCGCCGTGGCCCTGTCCCACAACATGTTCGACGGCGCGCTGATGCTGGGCATCTGCGACAAGATCGTGCCCGGCCTGATGATGGGCGCCCTGCGCTTCGGTCACTTGCCGACAATCTTCGTCCCGGGTGGGCCGATGGTCTCGGGCATTTCCAACAAGCAGAAAGCCGACGTGCGCCAGCGTTACGCCGAAGGCAAGGCCAGCCGCGAAGAGCTGCTGGAATCGGAAATGAAGTCCTACCACAGCCCCGGCACCTGCACCTTCTATGGCACTGCCAATACCAACCAGTTGTTGATGGAAGTCATGGGCCTGCACTTGCCGGGGGCCTCTTTCGTCAACCCGAATACACCGTTGCGCGATGCCCTGACCCGCGAAGCGGCGCATCAGGTCACGCGCCTGACCAAGCAGAGCGGCGATTTCATGCCAATCGGCGAAATCGTCGACGAGCGTTCGCTGGTCAACTCGATCGTGGCGCTGCACGCCACCGGCGGCTCGACCAACCACACCCTGCACATGCCGGCCATCGCCATGGCGGCGGGCATTCAATTGACCTGGCAGGACATGGCCGACCTCTCCGAAGTCGTGCCGACCCTGAGCCACGTCTATCCCAACGGCAAAGCCGACATCAACCACTTCCAGGCCGCAGGCGGCATGTCGTTCCTGATCCGCGAACTGCTGGCAGCCGGGCTGCTGCACGAAAACGTCAACACGGTGCTGGGCCACGGCCTGAGCCGCTACACCCTGGAACCGTTCCTCGACAACGGTGAGCTGGTCTGGCGCGAAGGCCCGACCGAAAGCCTCGACGAAACCATCCTGCGCCCGGTCGCTCGGGCGTTCTCGCCAGAGGGCGGATTGCGAGTGATGGAAGGCAACCTCGGTCGCGGTGTGATGAAAGTCTCGGCGGTGGCCTTGGAAAACCAGGTCGTCGAAGCGCCAGCCATGGTGTTCCAGGATCAGCAGGACCTGGCCGATGCCTTCAAGGCCGGTTTGCTGGAGAAGGACTTCGTCGCCGTGATGCGCTTCCAGGGCCCGCGCTCCAACGGCATGCCGGAACTGCACAAGATGACGCCGTTCCTCGGCGTGCTGCAGGATCGTGGCTTCAAGGTGGCACTGGTGACCGACGGACGCATGTCCGGCGCGTCGGGCAAAATCCCGGCGGCGATTCATGTCAGCCCCGAAGCTTATGTGGGCGGCGCTTTGGCGCGGGTGCAAGAGGGCGATATCATCCGCGTCGATGGCGTCACCGGCACTCTGGAGCTTAAGGTGGACGCCGATGAATTCGCCGCGCGCGAACCTGCCAAGGGCCTGTTGGCCAATAATATCGGCAGCGGTCGCGAACTGTTCGGTTTCATGCGCATGGCCTTCAGCTCCGCAGAGCAGGGCGCCAGCGCCTTTACTTCTGCCCTGGAGACGCTTAATTGAAACTGGCTTTGGTCGGTGATATCGGTGGGACCAACGCACGTTTCGCGTTGTGGAAAGACCAGCAGCTGGAATCGATCCAGGTGCTGGCGACGGCAGACCATGCCAGCCCGGAGGAGGCGATCAGCCTCTACCTGAGCGGACTCGGCCTGGCGCCGGGTTCGATCGGTTCGGTGTGCCTGTCGGTGGCGGGCCCGGTCAGCGGCGATGAATTCAAGTTCACCAACAATCACTGGCGGCTCAGTCGCAAGGGGTTCTGCACGCAGTTGCAGGTGGACCAACTGCTGCTGGTCAACGATTTCTCGGCCATGGCGTTGGGCATGACCCGCTTGCAGCCGGACGAATTTCGGGTTGTATGCGAAGGTACCCCGGAACCTTTGCGACCCGCGGTAGTGATCGGCCCCGGCACCGGCCTGGGTGTCGGTACGTTGCTGGACCTGGGTGAAGGCCGATTCGCCGCATTGCCGGGGGAGGGCGGTCACGTCGATTTGCCCCTGAGCAGTCTGCGTGAAACTCAGCTCTGGCAACACATCTTCAACGAGATCGGCCATGTCAGCGCTGAAACGGCATTGAGCGGCAGTGGCTTGCCGCGGGTTTATCGAGCGATCTGTGCGGTAGACGGCCACGAGGCCGTGCTCGATACCCCGGAATCGATTACGGCAGCCGGTCTGGCGGGTGATCCGATTGCCCTGGAAGTGCTTGAGCAGTTCTGCTGCTGGCTCGGTCGTGTGGCCGGCAACAATGTGCTGACCACCGGTGGGCGCGGTGGCGTGTACATCGTGGGTGGGGTGATTCCGCGGTTTGCCGACTTCTTCATCGAAAGCGGTTTCGCCCGGTGCTTTGCCGACAAGGGCTGCATGAGCGATTACTTCAAGGGCATTCCGGTGTGGCTGGTGACGGCGCCGTATTCCGGCCTTGTGGGTGCGGGAGTAGCGCTGGACCAGGCTTAAGACCGCGTCGACCCCATCGCGGGCAAGCCCGCTCCCACAGGTTTGGTGACACTTTCAGAATGTGCACAAGGCCTGTGGGAGCGGGCTTGCCCGCGATGGGGCCGGAACAGGCAACATAGATCCATGATCGATCAGGCATAATCCGTCCCAACTCAAAATAACAAGGACGCCTTCCTGTGAGCTCAGTCAACAAGTCGATTTTGTTGGTCGATGACGATCAAGAGATACGCGAGTTGCTGGACACCTACCTGACCCGCGCCGGTTTCCAGGTCCGGACCACGCCCGACGGTGCCGGCTTTCGCCAGGCGATGAACGAGGCGCCGAGTGATCTGGTGATCCTCGACGTGATGCTCCCGGATGAAGACGGTTTCAGTCTGTGCCGCTGGATTCGCCAGCACCCGCGTCAGGCCCAGGTGCCGATCATCATGCTCACCGCCAGTTCCGACGAGGCCGACCGTGTCATCGGCCTGGAGCTGGGCGCCGACGACTACCTGGGCAAACCCTTCAGTCCCCGTGAATTGCAAGCGCGCATCAAGGCGCTGCTGCGCCGCGCACAGTTCGGTCAGGAGCGGTCCGGCGGTGAAGTGCTGGCTTTCGATGACTGGCGCCTGGACATGGTCAGCCATCGGCTGTTCCACATCGACGGCGAAGAAGTGATTCTCTCCGGTGCCGATTTCGCCCTGCTGAAGCTGTTCCTCGATCACCCTCAGGAAATTCTCGACCGCGACACCATCGGCAATGCCACCCGTGGCCGCGATCTGATGCCACTGGATCGCATCGTCGATATGGCGGTCAGCCGCCTGCGTCAGCGTCTGCGCGACACCGAAAAACCGCCGCGGCTGATCCGTACCGTGCGCGGTAGCGGCTACCAACTGGCAGCCAATGTGGTTGCCAGTAATGGCCATTGATTTTTTCCGCCAACTCGCCGCCAAGGTGCCCGTGCCGCGTTCGCTGCTCGGGCGGATGTTATTGCTGACCTTGCTGGCGGTGCTGTTCGCCCAGGCGCTGTCGAGCGTGATCTGGGTCTCGCAGCTGCGTGCCACTCAGCTCGAGGGGCTGGTCACCAGCGCCCGCAGCCTCGCGCATTCGATGACCGCCAGCGTCAGCTACTTCCGTTCGCTGCCGGTGGCGTTCCGGCCGCTGGTGCTCGATCAGTTGCGCAGCATGGGTGGCACCCGGTTCGTGGTGACCCTCAACGACAAACCCTTGGGCATGGACGTGCTGCCGATCACCCCGCGCAAGGCGGCAGTGCTCAAAGCGGTGGATGAAGTGCTGCGCCAGTCCCTGGGGCAGGACACGGATATCTCGGTGACGTTTGTCAGTCCCGAAGACCTGCGGATTTTCAACGGTGGGCTGAAACTCGATGAGTTGCCGCGCTCCTGGGCGCATTACGCGCTGACCCTGGAACCGGTCAATCCGCCGGTGCTGGTCACCCAAATCCAGATGGCGCCCGGGGAGTGGCTGTACATCGCTTCGCTGTTGCCCGAGCCCTATACCAGCCTTGAAGAGCAGGGGCTGCCGGCGCAACAAGTCTGGTTCATCGTCCTGACCAGTGGTTTTTTGTTGTTGTTCATCGGCCTGCTGGTGCACTGGCAGAGCCGGCCGCTCAAGCGTCTTGCACGGGCGGCACGCGATATGTCCCTGGGGGCCGAAGTCGAACCGGTGGCCGAGGGCGGTGGCAGTGAAGTGGTGGAAGTGGGCCGTGCCTTCAATGCGATGCGCGAACGAATCAGCCGTTATCTCACCGAACGCAGTCAGTTGTTCAGCGCGATTTCCCATGACCTGCGCACGCCGATCACCCGCTTGCGGCTGCGGGTCGAACTGCTGGAGGACGAACAGCTGCAGGCCAAGTTCGGTCGCGACCTGGATGAGCTGGAGCTGCTGGTCAAAGGCGCGCTGCAATGCGTGAAAGACACCGACATTCACGAGAATATCGAACCGGTGGACCTCAACCATGTCCTCGATTGTCTGGTGGAACCGTACCTGGGACCCAACGGCAATGGCCGGGTGACTCAGCACGGACGGGCGCTGGCGCCTTATCCGGGTAAGCCGTTGGCGCTCAAGCGGTGCATTGGCAACCTGATCGACAATGCCCTCAAATATGGGCAGAACGCACACCTGCACATCGATGACGACCAGAGCGCGTTCGTCCTGCATGTCGATGATGAAGGACCCGGGGTGCCGGAGCAGCGGATGGAGCAGGTGTTCGAACCGCACTTCCGCCTGGCGGGGCAGCAGCAGGGGTATGGGCTGGGGTTGGGGATTGCGCGCAATATTGCCCATAGTCATGGGGGGGAGGTCAGTCTGCAGAATTTGCGTGAGGGCGGGTTGAGGGTGACCCTTCAATTGCCCCGGTCTATCGATTGAGCAGATCAAAAGATCGCAGCCTTCGGCAGCTCCTACAGGGTGTACGCCATCCAATGTAGGAGCTGCCGAAGGCTGCGATCTTTTGATCTTGCTGCTTGATTGTCACAAGCCTGTGACATAACCCACCCCCTTCGTTACAAGCCCGCCACCGCCCGTTGTTTAGACTGCCCCCAGTCATAACAACAAAAAAAGGCACCCCATGGACACCTTCCAACCCGCCTTCAGCAGTTGGCTGAACGCTCCTGCCCATCAGCAATGGCTTGCCGCCGAAGGCCTGCGCCTGCTGGCGTTCGCCAAGGCCTCAAAGCTCGCCGAAGGCTTCGGCAACCTCGATGAAAAGGGCCGCCTGCCGGCCAACGCCCAAGCCGAAACCATGAACACCGCACGCATGACCCACAGTTTCGCCATGGCCCACATCCAGGGCCTGCCGGGTTTTGCCGAACTGGTGGATCACGGGGTCAAAGCCCTCAGCGGTCCGCTGCGCGACGCCGGGCATGGAGGTTGGTTTGCCACCGCCCATCATCGCGACGGTAATACCGACAAGGCGGCTTACCTGCACGCGTTCGTCGCCCTGGCCGCCAGTTCCGCGGTCGTTGCGCGACGTCCCGGCGCCCAGGCCCTGCTCGATGACGCCATCCACATCATCGACACGCACTTCTGGAGCGAGGAGGAGGGCGCGATGCGCGAATCCTTCAACCGCGACTGGAGTGAAGAGGAACGCTATCGCGGCGCCAACAGCAACATGCACGCCACCGAAGCCTTCCTCGCGCTGGCCGACGTCACCTACGACAACCGCTGGCTGGTCCGCGCCCAGTGCATCGTCGAGCGCGTTATCCATACGCACGCCGCCGCCAACGACTACCGGGTGGTCGAGCATTTCGACCGCGACTGGCAGCCGCTGCGCGAATACAACCACGACCATCCGGCCGACGGTTTCCGCCCCTACGGCACCACGCCCGGCCACGGTTTCGAATGGGCGCGGCTGTTGCTGCACCTAGAAGCGGCGCAGGTCCAGGCCGGGATGTTGACGCCAGGCTGGCTCGCAACGGATGCGCAAAAACTGTTCGACCACAATTGTCGTCACGGTTGGAGCGTCGACGGTGCGCCGGGCATCGTCTACACCCTCGACTGGGACAATCGCCCCGTGGTTCGTCATCGCCTGCACTGGACCCATTGCGAAGCAAGCGCCGCCGCCAGCGCTCTGCTCAAACGCACGGGCGAGGAACAATACGAACACTGGTACCGACTGTTCTGGGCATTTTGTGACAGTCATTTCATCGACCGCCGTGACGGCAGTTGGTATCACGAACTCGATCCGCAAAATCGCCCGAGTGCCGATATCTGGGCCGGCAAACCCGACCTGTATCACGCCTGGCAAGCCGTGTTGATCCCGCGCCTGCCGCTGGCGCCCAGCATGGCCACGGCGCTGGGGCAGTTGTCCCAGAGCGTTCCTGTGTAACCATGTGGTGACATTCGAGCGTCCCTTCGTTACCTGCGAGGGGATGACTCCTGTTTAAAATCCATGCAGCGCAAGCACCAGACTTGCATGCATAACAACAAGAAAGGTACTACTAGATGAATGCGATTTCTCGCCTCGCTACTGTCATTTCTCTCGCCTCGCTGCTTCCCCTGTCTGCATTCCCGCTGAGTGCCCTTGCCGCTGATGCCAAAGGTTCGGTGGAAGTCGTTCACTGGTGGACCTCTGGTGGTGAAAAGGCCGCGGTCGATGTGCTCAAGGCTCAAGTCGAAAAAGACGGCTTCACCTGGAAGGACGGCGCAGTCGCCGGTGGTGGCGGTTCCACGGCCATGACCGTACTCAAGAGCCGCGCAGTCGCCGGTAACCCGCCGGGCGTTGCCCAGATCAAAGGCCCGGACATCCAGGAGTGGGGCAGCACCGGCCTGCTCAGCACCGATGCGCTCAAAGACGTTTCCAAAGCGGAGAACTGGGACAGCCTGCTGATCAAGAAAGTCTCCGACACCGTGAAATACGACGGCGACTACGTGGCTGTGCCGGTGAACATCCACCGCGTCAACTGGTTGTGGATCAACCCGCAAGTGTTCAAGAAAGCCGGGATCGAAAAAGCGCCGACCACCCTCGAAGAATTCTACGCCGCCGGCGACAAGCTGAAAGCCGCAGGTTTCATCGCGCTCGCCCACGGTGGCCAGCCTTGGCAGGACAGCACCGTGTTTGAAGACGTGGTGCTCTCGGTCATGGGCGCCGACGGTTACAAGAAAGCCCTGGTCGACCTGGATCAGAAAACCCTCTCGGGGCCTGAGATGACCAAGGCCTTCACCGAGCTGAAAAAAATCACCGGCTACATGGACCCTAACCGTGCCGGTCGTGACTGGAACATCGCCGCCGCCGATGTCATCAACGGCAAGGCCGGCATGCAGATGATGGGCGACTGGGCCAAGAGCGAATGGACCGCCGCCAACAAAGTCGCGGGCAAGGACTACCAATGCGTGCCGTTCCCGGGCACCGAAAAAGCTTTCACCTACAACATCGACTCGCTGGCCGTATTCAAGCTCAAGGCTGACCGCAAAGGCGACATCGCCGCCCAGCAAGACCTGGCCAAGGTCGCTCTGGGTAAAGACTTCCAGAAAGTCTTCAGCATCAACAAAGGCTCGATCCCGGTGCGCACCGACATGCTCAACGACATGAGTAGCCTGGGCTTCGATGCTTGCGCGCAAACCGCGGCCAAGGACTTCCTGGCGGACGAGAAGACCGGCGGCCTGCAACCGAGCATGGCGCACAACATGGCCACTACCCTGGCCGTGCAGGGCGCGATCTTCGATGTGGTCACCAACTTCATGAACGACAAAAACGCTGACCCGGCCAAGGCCAGCGCGCAACTGGCATCGGCTGTCAAAGCCGCCCAGTAATCCCTGACTCTGAGTGACCCCCTGTAGGAGCTGGCTTGCCAGCGAAGACGGTGCATCAGCCAATACATGTATCGACTGACCCACCGCTTTCGCTGGCAAGCCAGCTCCTACAAGGGATCGCACTCCGATCCTCACTTCTCCACCTGGATTATCCCGATGAGCTCTGTGGCGGTTTTCAGCAAAGCCTCACCGTTCGATGCGCTGCAACGCTGGTTACCCAAGTTGGTACTCGCGCCGAGCATGCTGATCGTGTTGGTTGGCTTCTACGGTTACATCATCTGGACATTCGTTCTGTCCTTCACCAATTCCAGCTTCATGCCGAGCTACAAGTGGGTCGGCCTGCAGCAATACATGCGCCTGATGGACAACGATCGCTGGTGGGTCGCGAGCAAGAACCTCGCGCTCTTCGGCGGCATGTTCATCGGCATCAGCCTGGTGCTGGGGGTGTTCCTCGCGGTGCTGCTGGATCAGCGCATTCGCAAGGAAGGCTTCATCCGCACCGTCTACCTGTACCCGATGGCGCTGTCGATGATCGTCACCGGTACCGCGTGGAAATGGCTGCTCAACCCGGGCCTGGGCCTGGACAAGATGCTGCGTGACTGGGGCTGGGAAGGCTTTCGTCTCGACTGGCTGGTGGATCAGGACCGCGTGGTCTATTGCCTGGTGATTGCTGCCGTGTGGCAAGCCTCGGGGTTTGTGATGGCGATGTTCCTCGCCGGCCTGCGCGGTGTCGATCAATCGATCATCCGTGCCGCGCAAGTCGACGGTGCGAGCCTGCCGACCATCTACCTGAAGATCGTGCTGCCGAGCCTGCGTCCGGTGTTCTTCAGCGCCTTCATGATCCTCGCGCACATCGCGATCAAGAGCTTCGACCTGGTGGCGGCGATGACCGCCGGCGGTCCCGGTTACTCCTCCGACCTGCCTGCGATGTTCATGTACTCCTTCACCTTCAGCCGTGGCCAGATGGGCATCGGTTCGGCCAGCGCCATGCTGATGCTCGGTGCCGTGCTGACCATCCTCGTGCCGTACCTGTACTCCGAGCTGCGAGGCAAGCGCCATGACTAATCAACTCGGCAAACCAACGCTCAGCTTCAGCCGTATCGCGATCTACGCCACCCTGTTGCTGGCGGCGGCGGTGTACCTGATTCCGCTGATCGTGATGCTGCTGACCAGCTTCAAATCCCCGGAAGACATCCGCACCGGCAACCTGTTGAGCTGGCCGACCGTGATCGATGGCATCGGCTGGATCAAGGCCTGGGACGTGGTCGGTGGCTACTTCTGGAACTCGGTGAAAATCACCGTGCCGGCGGTTTTGATTTCCACGTTCATTGGCGCGATGAACGGTTACGTGCTGTCGATGTGGCGCTTCCGCGGTTCGCAACTGTTCTTCGGTCTGTTGCTGTTCGGCTGCTTCCTGCCGTTCCAGACCGTGCTGCTGCCAGCCTCATTTACCCTCGGCAAGTTCGGCCTGGCCAACACCACCACCGGTCTGGTGTTGGTGCACGTGGTCTACGGCCTGGCGTTCACGACGCTGTTCTTCCGCAACTACTACGTGAGCATTCCGGATGCACTCGTCAAGGCGGCACGCCTGGATGGCGCGGGCTTCTTCACGATTTTCTGGAAGATCCTGCTGCCGATGTCGATCCCGATCGTGATGGTCTGCCTGATCTGGCAGTTCACCCAGATCTGGAATGATTTCCTGTTCGGCGTGGTCTTCGCCAGTGGCGACGCCCAGCCGATTACCGTGGCCCTGAACAACCTGGTCAACACCAGCACCGGGGCCAAGGAATACAACGTTGATATGGCCGCCGCGATGATCGCCGGGCTGCCGACACTGCTGGTCTACATATTCGCTGGCAAGTATTTCCTGCGTGGGCTGACGTCCGGCGCGGTCAAGGGGTAGAACATGGCAACTCTCGAATTACGCAACGTCAACAAGACCTACGGCGCCGGTTTGCCGGACACCCTGAAAAACATCGAACTGAAGATCGATGACGGTGAGTTCCTGATCCTGGTCGGTCCCTCGGGCTGTGGTAAATCCACGCTGATGAACTGCATCGCCGGTCTGGAAAACATCAGCGGCGGGGCGATTCTGGTGGACGACGCCGACATCAGCGGCATGAGCCCCAAGGATCGCGACATCGCCATGGTGTTCCAGTCCTACGCGCTGTACCCGACGATGAGCGTGCGCGACAACATCGCCTTCGGCCTGAAGATCCGCAAAATGCCCGCCGCCGAAATCGACGAAGAAGTCGCTCGTGTCGCCAAACTTTTGCAGATCGAACATTTGCTCAGCCGCAAGCCCGGCCAGCTCTCCGGTGGTCAGCAACAGCGCGTGGCGATGGGCCGTGCCCTGGCGCGGCGGCCGAAGATCTACCTGTTCGACGAACCGCTGTCCAACCTCGACGCCAAGCTGCGGGTCGAGATGCGCACTGAAATGAAACTGATGCACCAGCGCCTGAAAACCACCACGGTCTACGTGACCCACGACCAGATCGAAGCCATGACCCTGGGCGACAAGGTGGCGGTGATGAAGGACGGAATCATTCAGCAGTTCGGCACGCCGAAAGACATCTACAACAACCCGGCCAACCTGTTCGTGGCGAGCTTCATCGGCTCGCCGCCGATGAACTTCATCCCCCTGCGTTTGCAGCGCAAGGAAGGTCGTCTGGTGGCGCTGCTCGACAGCGGCCAGGCGCGCTGTGAATTGCCGTTGGGCATGCAGGACGCCGGGCTCGAAGACCGCGAAGTGATTCTCGGCATGCGCCCGGAACAGATCGTGCTGGCGGGCAGCGAGGCGAACGGTTTGCCGACCATCCGCGCCGAAGTCCAGGTCACCGAACCGACGGGTCCCGACACCCTGGTGTTCGTCAACCTCAACGACACCAAAGTCTGTTGCCGCCTGGCGCCGGACGTTGCACCGGCCGTGGGCGAGACCCTGACCCTGCAGTTCGACCCATCGAAAGTGCTGTTGTTCGATGCGAAGACCGGAGAGCGGCTGGGGGTGGCCGGTGTGCCGAAAACCGAGACCCACGCTGCCAACGTAGCGCAATTCAAAGGCCGCTGAAGATCAAAACTGTAGGAGCCAGGCTTGCCGGCGAAAGCGATTTCAGTGACGCCTTCGCCGGCAAGCCTGGCTCCTACAAGGGGATATGCGGTGAGCGGCCTGTCGCTCTCCGCAACCGATGTAACCGCGTTAAATAAAAACAGTTAATAACAATAAAACGAGGATGTAGGGATGAAGAAGAACAACAACGCTCAGCTTATCTGCCAGTTATCAGCGATTGCGGCAATGACCCTGGCCGGCAGTGTGCACGCGGCTGACGCGTTCAGCGCCGATTCCGAATGGATGACCGGTGATTGGGGTGGCGAGCGGACCCGACTGATCGAGCAGGGCATCGACATCAAGATGGACTACGTCGGTGAAGTGGGTGGCAACCTCCACGGCGGCTACAACAACGACAAGACGGCGCGTTACTCCGACCAGTTCGGCCTTGGCGTGGCGCTGGACCTGGAAAAACTGATGGGCTGGGATAACACCCAGGCCAAGATCCAGCTCACCAACCGTAACGGTGAGAACATCTCCAATGACCGTGTCGGCGACCCGCGTGCCGGCACCTTGAGTTCCTCCCAGGAAGTCTACGGCCGTGGCCACATGGTTCGTCTGACCCAGTTGTGGATCAAGCACCAGTTCCTCGACGGTAAACTGGACGTCAAGGCCGGTTACTTCGGCGAAGGCGAAGACTTCAACACCTTCCCTTGCGAGTTCCAGAACCTGGCGTTCTGCGGTTCCCAGGTCGGTAACTGGGCGACCAATATCTGGTACAACTGGCCCGTCAGCCAGGCCGCGATCCGCGTGAAGTACAACATCTCGCCCGAGTTCTATGCGCAGATCGGCGCGTACAACCAGAACCCATCGCAACTGGAGCACGGTAACGGCTTCAAGCTCAGCGGCAGTGGTACCAAGGGCACTGTGTTGCCGGTGGAACTGGTCTGGTTGCCTAACCCTGGCAACCTGCCGGGCGAATACCGTGTCGGTTACTACAAAAGCACGGCCAAGGCCGATGATGTTCGCGAAGACGACAACGGTGACGATGCGGCCACCAGCGGCAACGCCTACCGCAGCCACAGCAGCAAGTCCGGCTACTGGTTCGTGGCGCAGCAACAACTCACCAGCCACAACGGTGACGCGTCCCGCGGTCTGAACATCGCCGCCAACGCCACGTTCCACGACAAGGACACCAACATCGTCGACAACTACCAGTCGCTGATGTTTGTGTACAAGGGCCCCTTCGATGCACGTCCAAAAGATGACATGGGTATCGGTTTCGCCCGTATCCATGTCAACGATGACGTGAAGAAAAACGCCGAGTTGGTCAACGCCTCCAATGGGGTCAGCGACTACCAGGATCCGCTGTTCTCGCCGCTGCGCAACACCGAGTACAACTACGAGGTCAACTACGGCTTCCACGTGACCAACTGGCTGACCGTCCGTCCGAACCTGCAATACATCACTCACCCGGGCGGTGTGGATGAAGTTGATAACGCGCTGGTGGCCGGTTTGAAAATTCAGTCGGTGTTCTAACGTTGTTGCGATAAGCTCCTCTCCATGTGCGCATTTTTGCGGACGGCCAAGGCTGTCCGTTTTTTTTTGGGGCGGCGCAACCCGCAGAACAAGATGATTTTCAGGACCGCGGCACATGCATGAGCATCCGCTACAACGCTTCTTCAAATCCTTGCGCGAACGGCCGGTATTCGCGTGGGAGCGCTATCAGATGCGCGATGTGCTGGTGATCGATCATCCGCTGTGTCAGGCGGTGTTCAGTCGGCAGGGCGCGCAGTTGCTGCACTTTCAGCCCCGGGACCAGAAACCCTGGCTCTGGTGCGCAGCCAAATGGCCGCATGTCGGGGCGATTCGTGGCGGGGTGCCGGTGTGCTGGCCCTGGTATGGTCGCCATCCGAGCGAAAACGCCTGGCCGTCCCATGGCTGGGCCCGGCTGCTCGACTGGAAGCTGCTGGACAGTAGCAGTGACGACGATGGCGTGCATCTGCACTGGCAACTGCAGTTATGTGACTGGCAAGTGGACCTGCATGCGCACTTGGGCGAACGTATGGATTTGCGCCTGTGCACCGAGCATCAGGACAGCCTGCCGTGCCAGTTGAGCCAGGCGTTGCACGCGTATTGGCGGATTGGCGACGTTGGTGAGGTAGCGCTGTCCGGGCTCGAGGGTGCGCACGGCTACGACCATTTGAACCGCCAGGTTTGCCAGCAGGAAGGCGAGTTGCGAGTCGAGGGTGGCTGTCAGCGGGTGTTTCAGCAGGAAGGGGAATTGCAACTCAACGACCATGCCTGGCAGCGGGCGTTGTGCATCGACACCGGCGACGATGCGGATACGGTGGTCTGGCATCCCGGTTCACGACCATTGCTGGGGGTGAGCTGGAATGAGATTGGCGAGTTTGTCTGCGTGGAAGCGGCGAGCGGCGGGACCGATAGCCTGAGCCTGGCGCCGGGGGAGCGGGCGCATTTGAGTTTGCAGGCGCGGGTTGGGGTTTAGCTCAAGGCTTGCGGTGTAGCGGCTGGCCCCTTCGCGGGCAAGCCCGCTCCCACAAGGTTCAGTGCCGGTCGCAGGTTTTGTGTTCGACATAGACACTGTGGGAGCGGGCTTGCCCGCGATGAGGCCCGAACAGGCAGTGAAAATGTCGGCCTAATTAAACTCATCCCCAATCGGATACCGACTGGCATTCAGGCTTTCCTTGATCTTGCGCAAATGCGGCTGGAAATCCACACCCCGGCGCAAGGTCATGCCCGTGGCGAGCACGTCCAGCACGGTCAGCTGAATGATCCGCGACGTCATCGGCATATAGATGTCGGTGTCTTCCGGCAGCGGAATGTTCAGGCTCAAGGTGCTGGCCTTGGCCAATGGCGACCCTTCAGCGGTCAGGCCCAGCACCGAAGCGCCGTTTTCCCGGGCCAGGCGCGCCACTTCCACCAGTTCACGGGTGCGGCCGGTGTAGGAAATGATCACGAACAACTCGCCGGTGTGGGCGACCGAAGCAATCATGCGCTGCATCAGCACGTCCGCATGGGCGGTGACGGCCAGGTTGAAGCGGAAGAACTTGTGCTGCGCGTCCAGCGCCACCGGAGCCGAAGCGCCGAGGCCGAAGAAGTGGATCTGCCGGGCCTGGATCAACAGGTCGACGGCGCGGCTGATCAGGTTCGGATCCAGCGCCTGCAAGGCACTGTCCAACGAGGCGATGGCGCTGCCAAAAATCTTCTTCGTATACGCTTCAGGGTTGTCATCGGCCTCGACCGCACGGCTGACATACGCCGCGCCACTGGCCAGGCTCTGGGCCAGCTGCAGTTTGAGTTCGGGGTAACCGCTGACGCCGAACGAACGGCAGAAACGGTTGACCGTCGGCTCGCTGACCTTCGACGCCTGGGCGAGGGCGGCGATGCTGAACCGGGTGGCCTGCTGTGGGTTGAGCAGGATCACTTCGGCTACTTTGCGTTCTGCCTTGTTCAGGTCTTCAAGGCGATTCTGGATCTGCTCCAGTAAATTTCGCACGCGGTCCATATTGTTTCCTTAGCTCCGCAAACAAGAGAGCAATGCAAATTAGGGCCCCGGCTATGCAATTTGGGACTTTGATCGGGCCCGTCACGGTGGCCTATCCTACTGGTGGCTCCGATCGACCACCACTCGGAATCTCTATTTCGGTAAAATGTTGTGGTTATTACTACATTTTCCCTTGAATCATGCCTTGAAAAAAGGTATTTGTAGCTTAACTTGATAAAAGAACAAACATCATGCCTTCGATAACGGTTGAACCGTGCACCTTTGCCTTGTTCGGCGCCCTCGGCGATCTGGCCCTGCGCAAGCTGTTTCCTGCCCTCTACCAACTGGATGGCGCAGGCCTGCTTCATGAGGATACGCGCATCATCGCGCTGGCCCGTGAACCCGGCAGCGCGCAGCAGCATCTGGCGTTCATCGCCTCCGAGCTGCGCCGATACGTCAGCGACAAAGAGCTGGACGGAGCAGTGGTTGAACGCTTCCTGGCCCGGCTGAGCTACCTGCACGTCGATTTCCTCAAGGCTGACGACTACGTCGCCCTGGCCGAAATGGCCGGCAGCGCCCAGCGCGTGATCGCCTACTTCGCGACACCGGCCGCGGTTTACGGCGCGATCTGCGAGAACCTGTCGAAGGTCGGCCTGACCGAAAACACCCGCGTGGTCCTGGAAAAACCCATCGGTTCGGACCTTGAGTCCTCGCGCAAGGTCAACGACGCCGTAGCGCAGTTCTTCCCGGAGAACCGCACCTATCGCATCGACCACTACCTGGGCAAGGAAACCGTACAGAACCTGATCGCCCTGCGTTTTGCCAACAGCCTGTTCGAAACCCAGTGGAACCAGAACTACATCTCCCACGTGGAAATCACCGTGGCCGAGAAAGTCGGTATCGAAGGCCGCTGGGGTTACTTCGACAAGGCCGGCCAGCTGCGGGACATGATCCAGAATCACCTGCTGCAACTGCTCTGCCTGATCGCCATGGACCCGCCGGCCGACCTGTCCGCCGACAGCATCCGTGACGAGAAAGTCAAAGTCCTCAAGGCCCTGGCGCCGATCAGCCCGGAAGGCCTGACCACCCAAGTGGTGCGCGGCCAGTACATCGCCGGCTACAGCGAAGGCAAACCGGTGCCGGGCTACCTCGAAGAACCGAATTCCAACACCCAGAGCGACACCGAAACCTTCGTCGCCCTGCGTGCCGACATCCGCAACTGGCGCTGGGCCGGCGTGCCGTTTTACTTGCGTACCGGCAAGCGCATGCCGCAAAAGCTGTCGCAGATCGTCATCCACTTCAAGGAGCCGTCGCACTACATCTTCGCCCCCGAGCAGCGCCTGCAGATCAGCAACAAGCTGATCATCCGCCTGCAACCGGACGAAGGCATTTCCTTGCGCGTGATGACCAAAGAACAAGGCCTGGACAAGGGCATGCAGCTGCGTAGCGGTCCGTTGCAGCTGAATTTTTCCGACACCTATCGCAGCGCACGGATTCCCGATGCCTACGAGCGGTTGTTGCTGGAAGTGATGCGCGGCAATCAGAACCTGTTTGTCCGTAAAGATGAAATCGAAGCCGCGTGGAAGTGGTGTGACCAGTTGATCGCCGGGTGGAAAAAATCCGGTGATGCGCCCAAGCCGTACGCGGCCGGGTCCTGGGGACCGATGAGTTCCATTGCACTGATCACGCGGGATGGGAGGTCGTGGTATGGCGATATCTGAATTGAAACTGCCTCAGGGCGTCAGCGCCCATGAGTTCAAGAGCCCGGTGTTGCTCGCCGAAGGGCTGGCCCTGAACGTGGCCAAGCAATTGAGCGACGCGATCGATGCCACCGGTACCGCAACGCTGGTGGTCTCTGGCGGTCGCAGCCCGGTGGCGTTTTTCCAGCACCTGGCCAAGCAAACGCTGGACTGGTCCAACGTCGTGGTGACCCTGGCGGACGAGCGTTGGGTGCCGGTGGAGCACGCCGACAGCAATGCCGGTCTGCTCAAGCGCTACCTGTTGCAAGGTCCGGCAGCCAAGGCTCAGTTCTTGAGCCTCTACAGTGCCACCGCCAATCTCGAACAGGCGGCCGAGCAGGCTGATCGCTTGTTGGGTGAGTTGCCGCCGATCGACGTGCTGGTACTGGGCATGGGCGACGACGGGCACACCGCCTCGCTGTTCCCGAACAGTCCGAACCTGGCCGACGCTTTGAAAGTCGACGGCAGCCGGCGCTGCTGGCCGATGCTGGCGCCGACCGTGCCGCATCAGCGCCTGACCATGAGTCGCGCGCTGTTGGCTTCGGCGAAGAACACCGTTTTATCGATTTCCGGTCAGTCCAAGCTGACCACCCTGAGTGCCGCATTGGCCGGTGACGATGTCGCCGCCATGCCGGTTCGTGCGTTTCTGCAACCTACGTTAGAGATTTACTGGTGCCCATGAGCCAAGGATCAGCCGCTATGACAAACACATCCCCGACCGTTTCCATGGCGGACAAAGTTGCCCTGATCGACAGCCTCTGCGCCAAGGCGCGGATCCTGCCGGTGATTACCATCGCTCGCGAACAGGACATCCTGCCGCTGGCCGACGCCCTCGCGGCCGGTGGCCTGACCGCCCTGGAAGTGACGTTGCGTTCGCAGTTCGGCCTCAAGGCTATCCAGATTCTGCGCGAGCAGCGTCCGGAGCTGGTGACCGGTGCCGGTACCGTGCTCGATCGCAGCATGCTGGCGGCAGCCGAAGCCGCGGGTTCGCAGTTCATCGTCACGCCGGGCATCACCCGTGATCTGCTCGAAGCCAGCGTCGACAGCCCGATTCCGCTGTTGCCGGGCATCAGCAATGCCTCGGGCATCATGGAAGGTTATGGCCTGGGTTACCGCCGTTTCAAGCTGTTCCCGGCGGAAGTCAGCGGCGGCGTGGCAGCCATCAAGGCCCTGGGCGGCCCGTTCGGCGAAGTGAAATTCTGCCCGACCGGCGGCGTCAGCCCAGCCAACATCAAGAGCTACATGGCGTTGAAAAACGTCATGTGCGTGGGCGGTAGCTGGATGCTTGATCCCGAGTGGATCAAGAACGGCGACTGGGCCCGCATTCAGGAATGCACCGCCGAGGCACTGGCGCTGCTGGACTGATTGGCTAAACCCGACACCTCGTTGTGTGTTCTACGGCTTTACGGTGCGCTTGGTCGGTGCACCGTTTTTTTTTGCCCGCAAAAAACCCCCTGTAGGAGCCGGCTTGCTGGCGAAGGCGTCCTCATGGGCGCCGTGTTTAGTCAGTAAACACACGTTATCGTTAACGACCATCGCGACCAATCGAGCGTCGACAGAGTATCTACAGGTAAACACCGTGTGATATCAACGCAGTTCGGTCAGCGCCCGGATCAGTAGATCCATATCTGCAGCGGTGGTGGTGAGGCCCGGCGTGATGCGAATGCACGGACCGCTCGCGGCCCCGCTACGCGCGATGGTGAACAGGTTGTAGTCCTTGAGCAACCGCTCGGCCATCGCCTGTTGATCGGCATGCCGGGTAAAGCGCATGGATGTGATGCCGCAGTACAGGCGCGGGTCATCCGGGGTCATGACTTCGATGCCCGACAGTTCACGTGCCGCGCGGACCCAGCGGTTGCGCAGGTAATTGAGGCGTGCGCCCTTGGCGGCGGCACCGCCCATGGCCCGGTGCTCCTCGAACACCAGCGGCAGGGTCAGCAGCGCCGGGATGTTGGGCGTGCTATGGGGCGTGCGGGCACGAATGTCGGTGGAGGGAAAGTGCATCTCGCCCATGTCCGGGTCGATGTCGGCCAGGCGCTCGGGGCTGATGTAGATAAAACCGAGGGTCAGCGGCGCGCCGATCCATTTGTGCAGGTTGTAACCCGCGAAGGCGATGCCCAGGTCGTCGAGATCGAACTCGATCTGGCCCAGGGCATGGGCACCGTCGAGGATGACATCGACCGCGTGTTCCCTGGCCGCTGCGGCAATCGCCTTCACCGGCATCACCAGGCCAGTGCGATGGGTGACGTGGGTCAGGGCCATCAGTTTGAGGCGCGGATAACGGACGAAGGCGTCGCGGTAGGTGGCCAGCACACTGTCGAAACTGGCAGGGTGGCAGTGTTCAATCTCGATCACCTCGACGCCGCGATGGCGTGCCAGCCAACGCATGGCGCCTTTGACCGTGTCGTATTCCAGATCGCAGATCAGTACCTGGTCGCCCGGCTTGAGGCGGTTGTAGTTGCGGATCAGCGATTGCAAGCCGTCCGAAGCGTTGCGGGTGAGGGCGACGGAGTCGGCGGGTACGCCAATCAGCCCGGCCACTTGCGCACGGATTTCCAGGCTTTCGTGCTGATCGAAACGCTGGCGCACGTGCACCGAGTTGCTGCGGTTGATGAGTTCGATGTTGCGCTGATACTCCTCGACCACCGTGCGCGACATGCGCCCGAAGTAACCGTTCTCCAGATTGACCGGGCCGGGTTCGACAGCATAGCGGTCGGCAAACGTCAGCCAGAAGGCTTCATCACGGGCGCGGCGGGTGTTATCGGGCATGGGGCTACTCAATCAGGGGCAGGTGAGGGGTGGTTCAGTGGCGATTCAGTGGCGAGGAGCGGGTTTGCCATGTTTGGCACGCAACGGTTCGAGCAGCTCCGACAGGCCGTTGTGATCGATTTCCTGCATCAGGGCCAGCAAGCCGCCCAGTTCGCCATGGGGGAAACCTTCCCGGGCGAACCAGTTCAGGTATTGGCCGGGCAGGTCGGCAATGATTCGACCCTTGTATTTGCCGAAGGGCATTTCACGGGTGACCAGCAGTTCGAGCTTTTCAGGATTCATCTATCAGCCGTCTGGATTCAATCAGTCTGGAAAATACAGGCATTCTGCATGCAGGCCAAATGACAGATCATGCAAAAAACGCGGATACAGATTTGCAGATTAATTGTAACTATTTGATATATAAGGATTAAGTTGTCATTTCAAAGCTGGCATGCAGGGTGCAGTAGCTATTACATCTTTCATCAACCCGCGAGGATTTGAAAATGACCGACATGAATAAAGAAGCCATCTCTGTACTCAACGACCTGATTGAAACCAGCAAAGACGGTCAGGAAGGGTTCAAGACTTGCGCTGAAGACATCAAGAGTCCGGAACTGAAATCGCTGTTCGTGCAGCGTTCCGCCGACTGTGCTACCGCGGCTTCCGAACTGCAAGCTGCCGTGCGTTCGATGGGCGGCGATCCGGAAACCTCCACCAGTGTCAGCGGTGACCTGCACCGTCGCTGGGTCGACGTGAAGTCCATGTTCACCGGCAAGGATGAAGAAGCCGTGCTGAACGAAGCAGAGCGCGGTGAAGACCATGCGCTGAAGGCTTACAAAGAAGCCTTGGAAAAAATCACCAAGCACAACCTGGTGGGCATTCGTGACCTGGTTGAACGTCAGTATCATGGCGTGCAACGCAATCACGATCAGGTGAAAGCCCTGCGCAACCAGGCTCGCGCGCGCTCGTAAGCGCCCAAAGTCTGTCAAAAACGCCAGCCAGTCTGGCGTTTTTTTGTGTCTGGCATTTAACAGTGAAATCGCCCTTGTAGGAGCTGCCGAAGGCTGCGATCTTTTGATCTCTGTTGTCGCGATGAAGAAAGATCAAAAGAACGCAGCCTTCGGCAGCTCCTACAGGGGGGGCCGTGATGTTTGAGGGTTTCTACCGAAGCCGACTATCGTTATATCGTCCTTTCAAGAGTGCTTTTAGTGCCTATCACTTTGCAGGCTTTGTTTGCGCCTGACCGCCGCGCCCTACAATTCGCGATCAAGACCTTGCTCGGTGGCGGCCTGGCCCTGTGGCTGGCATTGCGCTGGGGACTGGAGCAACCGGCCTGGGCGCTGATGACCGCCTTCATCGTCGCCCAACCCTTGTCCGGGATGGTGGTGCAGAAGGGGCTGGCGCGTCTGCTGGGCACCTTGGTCGGGACGATCATGTCGGTGGTGTTCATGGGGTTGTTTGCCCAGACGCCCTGGTTGTTCCTGTTGGCCTTGGCGTTATGGCTCGGTCTGTGTACGGCCAGTTCGACGATGTTGCGCAGTGCCTGGTCCTATTCATTTGTACTGGCCGGCTATACGGTGGCGATCATCGCCTTGCCGGCCATTGCCCATCCGCTGACGGTGTTTGATCAAGCCGTGGCTCGCTGTACGGAAATCTGCCTGGGCATTCTGTGCGCCACCGCCACCAGTGCGCTGCTGTGGCCGATGCGGGTGGAACAGCAGCTGGCAGACCAGGCGCGGGCGGCATGGCAGAGCGGGATGACTGCCGCTCGGGCGACCCTGGCCGGCGACGGCCAGGCGCGCAAAGGTCTGCTGGAGATCCTCGGCAGGATCGTAGCGGTGGATGCCCAGCGCGAACATGCCTGGTTCGAAGGCAGTCTTGGCCGTCAGCGCGCGCGCTCGATCAGTGGCTTGAGCCAGAAGCTGTTGATGTTGCTGCGCATCGCCCGTTCGGTGCGCCGGCAGTGGAAGCAGCTGGAACCGCAAGAGGCCGGGCAACTGATGCCGTGGATGAGCGAAGTCCAGGAGGCGCTCGCCCGTGCGGATGATGCAACCCTGCAAGCCTTGCGCCCGAGGTTGCTCGATGCCACCCATGACCCGCTGATCAGTTCTGCGCAAAGTTTCTGCCTGGCTCGTTTCACCTTGCTGCTCGATACCGCGCTGGCGGCAAGCGCGGCGCTGAAAGCGGTGGAGGAGGGCAAGGAAACGGTCGATCCGCCGCGAACCCTGGCCCCGCATCGCGACCTGTCATTGGCGCTGGTATTCGGTGCCCGCAGCGCCTTGGCGTTTCTGGTGGTGTCATGCTTCTGGCTGGCGACCGCCTGGCCCGCCGCCTCGGGTGCGTTGTTGCTGACCTGTGTGGTGTGCAGCCTGTTTGCCAGCCGCGAAAACGGCGCGCAGATCGGCATGAGTTTCATGCGCGGGATTTTCCTGGCCATTCCGGCGGCGTTTTTCGTCGGGCAGATTCTGCTGCCGCAATGGAGCAGCTTTGCCATGCTCTGTCTCGGGATGGGCGTGCCGTTATTCTTCGGTGCGCTGGGCATGGCCAAACCGCAGATCGGTGCCACGGCGACCTCGTTCTGCCTGCACTTCATTGTTCTTATCTCGCCGCTCAACGCGATGAAGTTCGATGTCGCGACGTTCTTCAACAGTGCGCAGGCAATGGTGATCGGTGTCGGCGCGGCGGTGCTGGCTTTCCGGCTGTTGATCCTGCGCAATCCGACGTGGCATGGCCGCCGCCTGCTGGTGGCGACGCTTCACGATCTGGTGCGCCTGACCCGGCGCAATCTGCGCGGGGCCGAAAGCTGGTTCGGTGGACGCATGGCCGATCGTTTGTTGCAACTGGCGCGACACTATCCCGAATTGCCGGAACCGGCGCGCAGCCGCTGGGATGACGGGCTGCTGGGACTGGACATCGGCGACGAACTGCTGCATTTGCGCTTGAGCCTGGCGGTGGCGCAGGCACCGGTCAGTGCGGCGCAACGGCGTTACCTCGATCAATTGGAAAAAGTCCTCGAGCAAGGCCCGGCTAGCAGTCGCGCCGATGTGCTGGAACAACCCAGCGCAGAATTCTTGAACACCTTGTACGCGTTGCCCCCCAGCGATGCGGTGAAATTGGCCCAGGGCGCAGTGCTGCAGTTGCAGAACAGCTGGCGTGCCTGGTGCCGTCAGCAGGAGGAGAGTCATGGGCTTGCGTGAGTGGTCGATGGGTGGTGTGCTGCTCAGCCCGTTTCTGATTTACGTGCTGCTGGCGCTGCTGGTGACCGGCGGCTTGCGCCTGTTGTTGCGCCTGACGCCGGTCGGCCGCTGGATCTGGCACGAAGCATTATTCGATTGCGCCGTGTACGTCTGTGTATTGACCCTGATCACCGTCGTCCTCGGACCTTTATAAGGAGTTGAACATGCGTACATCCGTACGTGTAGCCGTCACCCTGTGCCTGGTGGTGGTGGCGATCTTTGCCGGTTTCCATTTGTGGCAGTACTACATGTTGACACCCTGGACCCGTGACGCGCGGATCCGGGCCGACGTGGTGGTCATCGCCCCCGACGTGTCGGGCTGGGTGCGTGAACTCAAGGCGTTCGACAATCAGCAGGTCAAGGCCGGCGATCTGTTGCTGAGCATCGACCGCGACCGCTTCGAAGCCGCGCTGGAGAAAGCGCAAGCGGTGGTCCAGACCCGCCAGCAGCAACTCAATCTGCGTGAGCGCGAAGCCAGCCGCCGCGCCAGCCTCGGGCCGCAAGCGATCAGTGCCGAGCTGCGGGAGAATGCGCAAATCAACGCGGGTATCGCCCGTGGCGAACTGCGTGAAGCCCAGGCCGAAGCCAAGGTGGCGCAACTCAACCTGGACCGCAGCCAGGTCCATGCGCCGCGCAGCGGCCACATCACCAACCTGCGTCTGGCCCAGGGCAACTATGTGAACGCCGGACAACCGGTGATGGCGCTGATCGACGACTCGACGTTTTATGTGCAGGCGTATTTCGAGGAAACCAAACTGCCGCGGATTCGCATCGGCGACCCGGTGAAGGTTTGGTTGATGAGCGCGGGGGAGGCGCTGGAGGGACACGTGGAAAGCATCAGTCGCGGGATTACCGACCGCAACACCACGCCGGATGGGCAGTTGCTGGCGGAGGTGGAGCCGACGTTCAACTGGGTCAGGCTGGCCCAGCGGATTCCGGTGCGGATCAAGCTGGACAAGGTGCCGCAGGGGATCAATCTGAGTTCGGGGATGACGGCGAGTGTGCAGGTGCAGGAAGGGCCGTAAGATCAAAAGATCGCAGCCTGCGGCAGCTCCAACAGGGTTTTGTGTACGCCCGTAGGAGCCAGGCTTGCCGGCGAAGGCGATCTCAAGGACGCCTTCGCCGGCAAGCCTGGCTCCTACAGACCGGCGATCCTAGCCGATGCTGATTGCCGGCAGGGTCGGCAACGTCACGGTCTGCTGCTTGCGTGGCGCCAGGATCTCCGCCTCGCCGTCCACTACCAGCTCATCGCGCTGGTTGAACACGCGAGTGGCAATCCGCACTCGAAACTTCGGCAGTTTCTCGAGAATCTCCAGGCGTACGGTCAAGGTATCGCCAATCTTCACCGGCTTCTGAAAGCTCATCTGCTGGCCGATATAAATAGTCCCCGGCCCAGGCAGCTCGCAAGCCACGGCCGCGCTGATCAGCGCGCCGCTGAACATGCCGTGGGCGATGCGCTCCTTGAACATGGTGCCGGCGGCGTATTCAGCGTCCAGGTGTACCGGGTTGTGATCGCCGGACATCGCGGCGAACAACTGAATGTCGCGCTCTTCGACCGTCTTGCTGTAGCTGGCGGTCTGGCCGACTTCGAGGGCTTCGTAAGGGGTGTTGGTAACCTGGGTCATCTGTTTCAATTCCTGTGACAAATTAAAAAATCCACAAAAAACTATTCGGATCGGGGTGGCCGTCGATGGCTCAGCGCCTGGGCGATCCAGTTCAGTACATCGGCAATCACTTCATCACGGTTGCTCTCGTTGAACAGTTCATGCCGTGCCTGCGGGTAAATGTTCAGTTGCAGGTTCTGGCTACCGGCGGCGCGCAACGCGTGAGACAGATCCTTGAGACGCTTGCCTTCACTCACCGGATCACATTCGCCGCCCATCACCAGCAGCGGCAGGCCAGGATCGATCTGGGCGAGATTGGACGCTTTGCTGATTTGCTGCAAGCCGCCAAGCAAATCGATCCAGAACTGGTTTGTGCAGCGAAAGCCGCAGAGCGGGTCGCTGGCGTACTTGTCGACCTCGGCCGGATCGCGACTGAGCCAGTCGAACGGTGTGCGCACCGGTTTGAATTTCTTGTTGAACGAGCCGAATGACAACCATTCGATCAGGGCACTGCGGCCCTTGGGGCCCTGGCGCAACCGTTCGAGTCGGGCGATCTGGCGGGCTGCTCGATACAGCGCCACCGGCTGGAAGTTCGAACCGCTGAGTATGGCGCCGTGCAGGCTGGCACTGTGGTGCAGCAGATACGCCTGGGCGATGTAGCTGCCCATGCTATGACCCAGCAAGACGATCGGCACGCCAGGATGGTGTTGACCGATGTGCTGGTTGAGGCTGGCCAGGTCGCCGACCACCTTGCACCAGCCATCGTCGTCGGCGAAATGCCCCAGGGTCCCGTTTTCGGCAGTTTTGCCATGTCCACGCAGGTCCGGTGCATACACGCCATAGCCCTGCTCACAGCATTTTTCCGCCAGGCGGGCATAGCGAGCACTGTGTTCCGCCATGCCGTGGGCCAGCAGGATCACTGCGTTCAAAGGCGCAGCGGGCAGCCACTGGTTGACGAAGAGGCGGCTGCGGTCACTCGCGGTCAGCCAGAATGTGTCGTGGATCATGGCGATTCCTTTGCGCTGCAGGTGGCGTGGGCGTCGCTGCATTGTATAGCGCATCCGTAGCTTGCCGTCTGAGAACAGCCCACACCACGGGTGGAAGATTCATACGGTCAATGTCGGCTGTTGGCATATTTGCCTGATTCGTCATAGCTGCTAGTGTCCGTGAAGCTTCGCTTTTTGTTTTTCGCTTCTGTTTTACAGGAAGGACAGAAAAGCGGTCCCGGATAGGCTCAGGTAAAGAGGACAAGAAAAATGCAACCTGATTTCTGGAATGACAAACGCCCGGCCGGCGTGCCCCTGGACATCGACCAAGGGGCCTATAAGTCGGTGATCGAGGTGTTCGAGCGTTCCTGCAAGAAATTTGCTGACCGCCCGGCCTTCAGCAATATGGGCATCACCCTGACCTACGCCGAACTGGAACGCTACAGCGCAGCGTTCGCCGGTTACCTGCAAGCCCACACCGACCTGGTGCCGGGGGATCGCATCGCGGTGCAGATGCCCAATGTCCTGCATTACCCGATTGCCGTGTTCGGCGCCTTGCGTGCCGGGCTCATCGTGGTCAACACCAACCCGCTGTACACCGCGCGGGAGATGCGTCATCAATTCAAGGACTCCGGCGCCCGGGCGCTGGTGTACCTGAACATGTTCGGGCAGAAGGTCCAGGAAGTGCTGGCCGACACCGACATCCAGTACCTGATCGAAGCGAAGATGGGCGACCTGATGCCCGCCGCCAAGGGCTGGCTGGTCAATACCCTGGTGAGCAAGGTGAAGAAAATGGTCCCGGCCTATTCCTTGCCCCAGGTCGTTTCCTTCAAGAGCGCGCTGCGCCTGGGCCGGGGCCTGGGCATCAAGCCGCTGAATGCCGGTCTGGACGACATCGCCGTGCTGCAATACACCGGCGGCACCACTGGCCTGGCCAAGGGCGCGATGCTGACCCATGGCAACCTGGTCGCCAACATGCAGCAGGCGCGGGCCTGCCTGGGGCAGTTCGGCACCGATGGTCAGCCCCTGCTGCGCGAAGGGCAGGAGGTGATGATCGCGCCATTGCCGCTGTACCATATCTATGCCTTCACGGCGAACTGCATGTGCATGATGGTGACCGGCAACCATAACGTGCTGATCACCAATCCGCGGGACATCGGCGGCTTCATCAAGGAGTTGAAGAACTGGCGGTTTTCGGCGCTGCTGGGGCTCAACACGCTGTTTGTCGCGCTGATGGACCATCCCGACTTCAAGACCCTGGATTTCTCCAGCCTCAAGCTCACCAACTCCGGCGGTACCGCGCTGGTCAAGGCCACCGCCGAGCGCTGGGAGCAACTGACCGGTTGCCGCATCACCGAAGGTTACGGCCTGACCGAAACCTCGCCGGTGGCCTGCACCAATCCGTACGGCGACCAGTCGCGCATTGGCACGGTCGGCCTGCCGGTGCCGGGTACCACGCTGAAGGTGATCAACGATGACGGCGTCGAGCAAGCCTTGGGCGAGCGCGGCGAACTGTGTATCAAGGGCCCGCAGATCATGAAGGGTTATTGGCAGAAACCCGAAGCCACCGCCGAAGTGCTGGATGCCGAAGGCTGGTTCAAGTCGGGTGACATCGCGGTGATCGACCCGGATGGTTTCGTGCGCATCGTCGACCGCAAGAAAGACATGATCATCGTCTCGGGTTTCAACGTGTACCCCAACGAGATCGAGGACGTGATGATGGCCCACCCGAAAGTCGCCAACTGCGCGGTGATCGGCGTGCCGGACGAGCGGTCGGGGGAGGCGGTGAAGCTGTTTGTGGTCGCCCGGGAGTCGGGTGTCAGCCTTGAAGAGCTCAAGGCCTACTGCAAGGAAAACTTCACGGCGTACAAAGTGCCCAAGCACATTGTGTTGCGTGAGTCGTTGCCGATGACGCCGGTGGGCAAGATCCTGCGGCGGGAGTTGCGCGATATTGCGTAGGCGTTGAATGGCCGCGCTTCGCGCGGATCGCGGGCAAGCCACGCTCCCACAAGGTTCAGTGTCGTACACAACGGATGTGAACGAAATGAACCTTGTGGGAGCGGGCTTGCCCGCGATGCTTTTCGGCGGAGGACAAAGTCCCGGATTTCCGGGGCTTTCAGCGACTTATAGGTTTTTTGCTCTAAAATGACTGGTTGTTGATCTTGAGTCACTAATGTGACCGTAGAGCCCTCTTTTGGCTCTAGTCGACCCCTGGCAAAGCTGCTACTCTCGGCCCGCTTTGTGACCTCTGGGCCTAAGTAAAAAGCCAGACTCACCAACACAATAGACACCAAAAACACACACCAATAATAATCGCATCAAATGCGGTGATGAATTCGCGTTGCTGAGGAGTGGGCTTCCATGATCGAAGACTTTTGGAAGGATAAGTACCCTGCCGGGATTGCTGTCGAGATCAATCCAGACGAGTATCCGAATATTCAGGCGGTATTGAAGCGGTCCTGCCAACGCTTTGCCGACAAACCGGCGTTCAGCAACCTGGGCAAGACAATCACCTACGGTGAACTGTACGAACTGTCCGGTGCCTTTGCCGCTTACCTGCAACAGCATACCGACTTGCAGCCTGGCGATCGAATCGCCGTGCAATTGCCCAACGTCCTGCAGTACCCGGTCGCGGTCTTCGGCGCCATCCGCGCCGGGCTGATCGTGGTCAATACCAACCCGCTGTACACCGCGCGGGAGATGGAGCACCAATTCAACGACTCCGGTGCCAAGGCCCTGGTCTGCCTGGCCAACATGGCGCACCTGGCCCAGGCCGTCGTGCCGAAAACCGGCGTCAGGCACGTGATCGTCACCGAAGTAGCCGACCTGCTGCCGCCACTCAAGCGCCTGCTGGTCAACAGCGTCATCAAGTACGTGAAGAAGATGGTGCCGGCGTATCACTTGCCCAAGGCCATCAAGTTCAACGACGTGCTGAGCAAGGGCCACGGCCAGCCAGTGGCTGAAGCCAACCCGGCCAGCAGCGACGTTGCGGTGCTGCAATACACCGGCGGCACCACCGGCATCGCCAAGGGCGCGATGCTGACCCATCGCAACCTGGTGGCGAACATGCTGCAGTGCAAGGCGCTAATGGGGTCCAACCTCAATGAAGGCTGCGAGATCCTGATCACGCCGCTGCCGCTGTACCACATCTATGCCTTCACCTTTCATTGCATGGCAATGATGCTGATCGGCAACCACAACATCCTGATCAGCAACCCGCGCGACCTGACGGCGATGGTCAAGGAACTGTCGAAGTGGAAATTCAGCGGCTTCGTCGGCCTGAACACCCTGTTCGTCGCCCTGTGCAACAACGAAGGCTTCCGCAAGCTGGATTTCTCGGCGCTGAAGATCACCCTGTCGGGCGGCATGGCCCTGCAGCTGGCGGCGGCCGAGCGCTGGAAAGCGGTCACCGGTTGTGCCATCTGCGAAGGTTACGGCATGACCGAAACCAGCCCGGTGGCCACGGTCAATCCGATCCAGCACATCCAGATCGGCACCATTGGCATCCCGGTGCCGTCGACCTTGTGCAAAGTCATCGACGACGCTGGCGTTGAACAGCCGTTGGGCGAAATCGGCGAACTGTGCGTGAAAGGTCCGCAGGTCATGAAAGGCTACTGGCAGCGCCAGGAAGCCACCGATGAAATCCTCGACAGCGAAGGCTGGTTGAAGACCGGTGACATCGCGGTGATCCAGCCTGATGGCTACATGCGCATCGTCGATCGCAAGAAAGACATGATCCTGGTGTCCGGTTTCAACGTGTACCCGAACGAGCTCGAAGACGTGCTGGCGACCCTGCCGGGTGTGCTGCAATGCGCGGCTATCGGCGTGCCGGACGAGAAGTCGGGCGAGGCGATCAAGATTTTCATCGTCGCCAAGCCGGGCGTGACCCTGACCAAGGAACAGGTGATGGAGCACATGCGCGCCAACGTCACTGGCTACAAGGTTCCACGGTCTGTCGAGTTCCGCGATGCGCTGCCGACCACCAACGTCGGCAAGATCCTGCGTCGCGAGTTGCGCGATGAAGAGCTGAAGAAGCTGGCGGCGAAGAAGGTCAGCGCGTAACAAACAAAAAGCCCCGCGGATGCGGGGCTTTTTTTTTGAAGAGCGTGAAGCAAGATCTTTGCTTTTACAGGCGGAACTGCGCGAAATTGACGTTGGTGCCCGCCGGGCGCATGTCCTGCAAGTACGAATCCTTGTCTGCACTCAACTCCAGGCTCAGGGCGGCCTTGCGCTTGCCCTGATTGCGCACCACCAGGCCTTCGAGCTTCTCGCGCAGGAACACCGTCGGCACTTTCAAATGCAGCAGTTCGTCGGTCTCCGGGGTGTGCATCAGCAGGTGAATCCATTCGTACTGACCAACGGCCAGGCGCGCCACCGGGATATCGAACCACCAGATGTTGCGATTGCGGTTCAATTCGGTGAAGTGGCAGTTGTTGACGCCAAGCACAGCACCGCCGAGTTCCTGGTTTCTGCGGGCAATGGCCTGCTTTTTATCGAGTTTCATAACATTCCTACGGGATTGGATCTTCAGCGCCAAGGCCTGAATACGTTGCGCATTCTCGGGGGTTGATCGGCAAACATAAAGCCCAACCTGCACTGAACGATGAAATGTCGCGGTGAAAATAAATGAAACTCCGCGCAAACGCCCCCGGTCAATCCTTGTGTAACTACTTTCCCCGTTCAATTGTTCACAGGAGAAATACCATGAGCAGCACTGGCGATAAAGTAAAAGGCATGGCCAACGAAGCCGCCGGCAACGTCAAGCAAGGCGTCGGCAAGGCCACCGGTAACGACAAAATGCGCGCCGAAGGCGTGGTGCAGGAAAAGAAAGGCGAAGTGCAGCAAGCCGTGGGCAAAGCCAAAGACGCGGTCAAGAAAGGTATCGACAAGGCTTGATTGGGCCTTTGACGATGATCAGGAACGGCCATCCACGGATGGCCGTTTTTGTGTCAGCCTGAACTTGCGCCTGAAAATTGTTTCAAAGTCGCCAATTAGGCTACTTTGATGTAGAAAACGGCCCCTGAGTCGCCACGACTTCACCAATTAGCGGCGAAAGGAGACGCTTATGATTTTCCCGGACATGAAAGGTCTGCCCATCCACCGTGTGATGGTGCGCACGATCACCGAGTTCGTCGACGACGAGATGTCGACCTATGCCTCGGCGCTGGCCTATCAAATGCTGTTCTCGCTGTTCCCCTTCATCCTGTTTCTGATCGCCCTGATCGGTTTCCTGCACCTGCCGGACTTTTTCTCCTGGCTGCGCCTGCAATCGGAACTGGTGCTGCCGCCCCAGGCACTGGAGCAGGTGAACCCGGTGATCGATCAACTCCAGCAGTCCACGGGTGGTTTGCTGTCGATCGGTATCGTGATCGCGCTGTGGACTGCGTCTGCGGGCGTACGGCTGATGATGAGTGCGATGAACGCTGCCTACGATGTGGTTGAAGGTCGGCCGGCGTGGAAGCGTTTCCCGCTGTCGATTATCTACACCATCGGCATCGCCGGCATGCTGTTGATCGCTGCCGCATTGATGGTGCTCGGGCCGCAGGTGATGGGCTGGATTGCTGCGCAAGTCGGCGTGGAGGAATTCATCGTCACGGTGTGGACCATTGTCCGTTGGCCGGTGGTCGTGATCCTGCTGATGGTGGCGGTGGCGCTGATTTATTACGTCATGCCAGACGTTAAACAGGAGTTTCGCTTTATCACGCCGGGTTCGGTACTGGCGGTGGTGGTGTGGATCCTCGCCTCGGTGGGCTTCGGCCTGTATGTCAAAACATTCGCCGACTACAACGCCATGTATGGCAGTATCGGCGCAATCATCGTGCTATTGCTGTATTTCTATATTTCCGCCGCGGTGCTGCTGCTGGGTGCTGAAATGAATGCGGTGATCGAACACATGTCGACCGAAGGCAAGGACCCTGGCAAAAAGGTCCCCGGCGAGCATGACCACGAGCACAAACACCATGTTTCCGGACTGGGTCGGGACCATTCGATCAAGCCAACCACTGACGAAGTCACCAAATGATCCGTGAAATCCTGAAAATGGGCGACGAGCGCCTGCTGCGCATCGCCCCGCCGGTACCGGCAGAAATGTTCGACAGCCCCGAGTTGTGGCAACTGATCGACGACATGTTCCAGACCATGGAAAGCGTCGGCGGCGTCGGCCTGGCGGCACCGCAGATCGGCGTCGACCTGCAACTGGTGATCTTCGGTTTCGAGCACAGCGAGCGCTACCCGGACGCCGAAGCGGTGCCGCAGACCATTCTGATCAATCCGCTGATCACGCCGTTGAGCCCACTCCTCGAAGAGGGATTCGAAGGCTGCCTGTCGGTACCCGGCCTGCGCGGCGCGGTGGATCGTTATCGGCAGATTCGCTACGAGGGTGTCGATCCCAAGGGGCAGCCGATCTTGCGCATCGCCGAGGGCTTCCATGCGCGGGTGGTGCAGCATGAATGCGATCACCTGATCGGTCGGTTGTATCCGTCGCGCATTAGCGATTTCAGCAAGTTCGGGTTTACCGAAGTGATGTTTCCGGAGCTTGATCCCGCTGCGGACGATTAACCGCTAAAAGATCGTCCGAACGCGGCCCGAGCCTTCGGACGATCTTTCGATCTTCGCTGTTATTTCGCGGGTTTAACGAACCGCAGCGTCATCCGGTCCGACTCACCGATTGCCACATACTTCGCCCGATCCTTATCCCCCAGCGTCAACGCCGGCGGCAATGTCCAGACCCCTTCCGGGTAATCCTTGGTGTCCTTCGGATTGGCATTGACCTCGCTCTGCCCCTCAAGCTTGAAACCCGCATCGGTGGCCAGCTTCACCACGTAGGCAGTGGGCAGGTAACCGCTGTGCTTGATGTCTTCCAGGGATGCATCGTCCTTGGCCCGATGATCGACCACGCCGAGCACGCCGCCCGGTTTCAGTACTTTGAAAAAACCCTCGAATGTCTGCGGTGCGGTATTGGCCAGCACCCAGTTGTGCACGTTGCGAAAGGTCAGCACGGTGTCCGCGGAACCGGGTTTGCCGAATACCGGAGCCTTCGGATCGAACTCCAGCACCTGGGCCTTGGCGTATTGCGCAGGATGGGCCGCGAATTTTTGCTTCAACTTCTCCTCGTTCTTGCGCGCGTAGTCACTGACCGTCGGCGCCTGGACGGCGGCGATATATTGCCCGTGATCTTTGAGCAGTGGCGCCAGCAGTTCGCTGTACCAACCGTTGCCGGGGGTGATTTCAATGACCGTCTGGTCCGGTGCCAGACCAAAGAACTGCAGGCTCTGCTGCGGATGACGATAACCATCGCGCGCCACGTTCTCCGGGGCGCGCCAAGGGCCGGCCTGCACTTTGGCATATTGCTCGGCGGACACGGGTTGGGCCTCAGCAGCGTGGCCGAAGGCTGGGGCGAGGAGGGCGGTAAGCGTCAAAGCCAGAAGGGCGGGTTTCATGGAGCGTCCCTGAGAAGTCGAAGTCGACCCCGAGGCTAGCACGCAGCAATCACCGGCCGATCACACATTATCGACGGTCGACCTCACCAACGGTTCTAAGCCCATGGCGATCATTGGCTTACTGCGGGCGTAGCGGCTCAAGCGTTCAGCCATTGAGTAGGGCAGGGGCGGGTCGAAGGTAAAACCGCGACGTTCATAAAAAACGCGCAAGTCCGGATGACAAAATAGCCACACCGGGCCTTCGAGATCCTTGATGGCCTCAGCGATCAATGCCGCCGCGATTCCCTGTTCGCGGCAAGCCGGGTCGACAAACAAACCCGTCAGCCAATGCCCATCCGCCACCGGGCGCAAGCACAGCGCGCCAATGATCTCGTCGCGCCTGGCGACCCAGAGCTGAGCATCGCGGACCGCTTTCATCGACGATTGATGGGCGCGATAGAACTTGTTCATCAATGGCCATAATGGCTCGGCGAGCAAGGTGTACTGGGTGTTGGGCATGGTCTTCGACTGTCGGTGTGCAAAGCGGGCGATTATAAAAGAACGCGGGCGCGGGGATAGGTGTATACCTGATCTCACATCCCGTATGAGTGGAGTACGTATCATGGCCAAAGGCATGGATTCAAAAAAAGCGGCAAAGAAGAAACCGGCGAAAACCGCCGATGAAAAGCGCGCAGACAAGAAGGCCAAGAAGGTGGATGTGTTCGGGCACTGATGTAAGCCACACAGGTAACCCGATGGTCCTGGCACCCCGTCGTCCCCGTGTAGGAGCTGGCTTGCCAGCGAAGAGGCCAACACATTCAACATCAATGTTGCCTGTTATGCCGCCTTCGCTGGTAAGCCAGCTCCTACACGGGGGGCGATGACCTGACAAAATAATCTGCAAGATTTCCCTGCGCCATTGCACAGAAGGGGACTGGTCCCCGATCTGAGCAACGCCATGGCCCATTACTTCGATAACGCCCACCGTGAAGAAATCGACACCCTGCGCCAACGCCTGACCGCTCGCACCGAGTGGCCGACCTGGTTGCTGCTGATCGGCGTGTACGTCGCCTGGTTCAGCATTGTCCTGGCCAGCGATCGGCTGGGCCTGTGGTGGAGCACCGTGTTGCTGATTCCGCTGGTGGTGCTCTGGTTATCGGTGCAGCACGAATTGCTGCACGGGCATCCCACCCGTTCCCCTGCGCTGAACAGAATCCTCGGCTACGCGCCGTTCGCCGTCTGGTACCCCTACACCCTCTATCGCGACAGCCATTTGCTGCATCACCGTGACGAAGACCTGACGATCCCCGGCCGCGATCCGGAAAGCCGTTACCTGAGCGCCGCGCAGTGGCAGGGCAGATCGAAGTTCGAACAAGGTTTGCACTGGCTGAACAAAACCGTGCTCGGCCGTTTCGCCCTGGGTGCGCCACTGACCTTGTTGGCGCTGGCCCGGGAACAGCTGCAACGTCTGCAAGCGGGTGAACGACAGGCCTGGTTGATGTGGCTGAGTCACGGCATGCTGACCTTGCTGATGCTGGCATTCATTGCCCGCTACAGTGTGCTGCCGGTGTGGCATTACCTGTTGCTGATCAGTGTGCCGGCGCTGTCGATAGCGATGATTCGCTCCTACTATGAACACCGTCCCCATGCCGCACCCGAGCAACGCACCGTGATCAATGAAGCCGCCTGGCCGTGGCGCTGGTTGTTCCTGAACCTCAACTTGCACCTGGTGCATCACGACCTGCCAGGCCTGCCCTGGTACGACTTGCCCCGCGCCTATCGGGCGCGCCGTGAGCAATGGCTGGCGCGCAGTGGCGGGTTTCTGGTGCAGGGTTATGGGCAGTTGTGGCGTGAGAATGGGGTGAAGGCCATCGACAGTCCGCGGCATCCGTTTCACTGATTTCTATGATCGACACCTGATTCCTGTGGGAGCGGGCTTGCCCGCGATTGCTGATTCACATCCAACACCTGTGGCGACTGGTCCAACGCTATCGCGGGCAAGTCGGATCGCCGCACCGCCGCTCCCACAGGGTTACTTGATGCGTGGGGAAATTTTGATGACTCAAGACATCGCTGAATTACTGATGTACGTCGCCCCCGAACCGATCCGCCAGGCCAACGAACGTTGGCTGATGCGAATCTTCGAGCGACTCGGCACCCAGCGCCGCGATGCCGAAGGGTTGTCGCTGATGGCCCTGTGGCTGTCCCCGAACCTGCTACTGACCCAAACCTGCGGTTATCCGTTGATGACGCAACTGCGCGGTAAAGTCCGGGTCCTCGGACGCCCTCGCTATGAACTGCCAGACAGCAGCGGCGGCAACCATTGCAGCCTGTTGCTGTGTCGCGCCGATGATCTGCGCAGGACCTTGCCGGCCTTTCGCGGCAGCCGCGGTGTGATCAACGGCGAAGACTCCAACAGCGGCATGAACCTGCTGCGCCACCGTCTGGCGCCGTGGCATCGCGACGGACAGTTCTTTTCCCGTGTAGGCATCAGCGGCAGCCACCGCGAGAGCCTGCGCTGGCTGCGTGAAGATAAAGCCGACCTGGCGGCCATCGACAGCGTGACCTTTGCCTACCTGGCGCGGCACGCCGAAGCAGAAGTGGCGGGCCTGCGGGTTATCGCTCGCAGTGCCTTCAGTCCGACCTTGCCCTACATCACTGCGGCGACCGCGACTGATAAACAGGCTGAAGAGCTGAGGCGGGTGATGAACGAGACGTTGCGGGAGTTGCCTGAGGTGGGTGAAATCCTCGGTTTACAAGAGGTGCTGCCGGCCAGAGAAAGCGATTATCAAATCGTGCTCGACTATCAGCAGGAGGGCGAGGCGTTGGGGTACGGGCGTTTGCGGTGAGCGCTGAGAATCGCGTCGACCGAGCTTTTTTCGCGGGCAAGCCACGCTCCCACAGGATTTCGGTGAACCTGTGGGAGCGGGCTTGCCCGCGATAGCAATTTATCAAACAATTAAATTCTATTTTGGAATATAAAAATGAATTTTAAGTATTATTAATGAATAAGGCTCCTTGCTAGGATTCGCGTCACCGGATCACCGGACATTCAGCGACCCCTAACCCCTTGGAGCCTCTATGTCCGGCACCGACCTATCCCATCGCAACGACGTGGGCGGATTGTTCCGCGCTCATTACGCCTGGCTCTGCGCACGTTTGCGGCGACATCTGGGGCCCGGCCCGAGCGTCGAAGACATCGCCGCCGAAACCTTCGTGCAATTGCTCGAATCCCCGGGGCTGACCCCGATCCGCGAGCCTCGCGCCTTGCTCACCACCATCGCCCGCCGGTTGATCTATCAACTCTGGCGCCGCCGCGACCTGGAACGCCAACACCTCGAACAGTTGCAACACCTCGATCAGCGTCAAGCGGCGTCGCCCGAGGAACTGCTGCAGCTGACCCAGGCACTGCATGGCCTCGACCGCACGCTTGAACGCTTGCCGGGCAAGGTCCGGGCCACTTTCCTGTTGTCGCGACTCGAGGGGCTGACCTACCCGCAGATCGCCGTCGAACTGGGCATTTCCCAGCGCTCGGTCAGCGTCTACATGACCCGCTCCCAGGCACTGTGCGCCCGGCACAGCGCCAATGAATCCTCGAATTCCCTGAACTGGAGGTCCGCATGAGATCGATCAAAACCCTGCTTGGCAGTTCGCTGCTGGCCCTGAGCCTGGTGGCTACCCAGGTTCCCGCCGCGGAAAAAACCGCCCCCATCCACTTCGGCGACATCACCTGGGAAAGCGGCAGCCTGATCACCGAGATCCTGCGGTTGATCGTCGAAAAGGGTTACGGTTACCCGACCGATACCTTGCCCGGTAGCACCGTCAGCCTCGAAGCAGCGCTGGCCAAAAACGACATTCAAGTGATCGGTGAAGAGTGGGCGGGGCGCAGTCCGGCCTGGGTCAAAGCCGAATCGGAAGGCAAGGTATTCGGCCTGGGCGACACGGTCAAAGGCGCCACCGAAGGTTGGTGGGTACCGGAATACGTGATCAAGGGCGACCCGGAGCGCGGGATCAAACCAATGGCTGCGGAGTTGAAATCCGTCGCCGACCTGGCGCGCTACAAGGACGTATTCCGCGACCCCGAAGACCCAGGCCGCGGTCGCTTTCTCAACAGCCCGACCGGCTGGACCTCGGAAATCGTCAACAGTCAAAAACTCAAGGCTTATGAGCTGACTGACAGCTTCGTCAACTTCCGCACCGGCTCCGGCGCGGCGCTGGATGCCGAGGTGGCCTCGTCGATCCGTCGCGGCAAGCCGGTGCTGTTCTACTACTGGTCGCCGACGCCACTGTTGGGTCGCTTCAAACTGGTGAAGCTCGACGAACCGCCATTCGACGCCGAAGCCTGGAAGACCCTGGCCGATGCCAACAACCCCAATCCCAAAGGCACCCGCTCGATGCCGGCCAGCCTGGCGATCGGCGTGTCCGCACCGTTCAAGGCGCAGTATCCGGACTTGGTGGCGTTTTTCGAAAAGGTCGACTTGCCGATCGATCTGCTCAACAAGACCCTCGGGCAAATGAGCGAGAAAAGGCAAAACCCGCGTGAAGTCGCCGAAGCGTTCTTGCGCAATCAGCCGCAGATCTGGAAGGGTTGGGTGCCGGGGGAGGTGGCTACCAAGGTGAGTGCGAGTTTGTAATTTCACCTGATGTTTTGCGGTGCTTGAACCACCGCTTTCGCGAGCAGGCTCGCTCCCACATTGGGTAGGTGTCGGTCACACCAGGTTGGGCCGACATACATCCCCTGTGGGAGCGAGCCTGCTCGCGAATGGTCTCCAGCCCTGCATCAACTCCGCAGGGAAGCGATCAGCCAGTTCAACTCGATCTTGCAACTGAGGTAGGAGCAAGCCAGCTCCTGCACGACCCTCTTGCCCTGCCGATTCTTTCAAGGCAGGCCGTTGCAGCCATGTTTCAAGAACCCCGGGCGTTGTGCCAGGCGCTGAAAATACTCGTCGATAGCTGGGAAGTCTGGCCGTTCCATGGGCGTCATCAGCCAACGATTGACCGACAGCCCGATGACAATATCGGCCAGGGTGAACCGTGGCCCGGCGACATAAGCCTTGGTGGCCGCGAGCTGATGCTCGAGGAGGCCCATCTTCTGATTCCAGCCACGCACACCGGCGGCAATGTGATGCGGGTCCTGGAACTCCGGATCCTTGCGCACCAATGCCGTGAAGGCATAGCTCCAGGCCGCGTTGAGTTCGGTGGCTTGCCAATCCATCCACTGCTCCACCCGAGCGCGGGCAGCCGGTTCGTGCGGCAGCAGATCGGTGTTCTGGTGTTTACTGGCCAGATAACGGCAGATGGTGTTGGATTCCCACAGCACGCCGGCCTCATCGATGATCACGGGCACCAGGGCGTTGGGGTTGAGCCGGAGAAACTCCGGCGTGTGAGTCGACGCATAACCGCCGCCCCAATCCTCGCGTTCGTAGGCAACGCCCAGTTCTTCGCAGGTCCACAGGACCTTTCTGACGTTGATTGATGAAGCTTTACCCAGGATTTTCAGCGAATGTTCCATTGAGCTACTCCGTTAGCGGATCAGGCCTCGGAATTTAATAGTGTGCCTGTCAACGGGAGACATCAAGTCAGAAAACGGTCAGCTACTCTCCCGCACCTTCAACTCAAACCCCATGTCCTGCACCGGTTTGGCTACGGAGTTACCCGCCAGCAAGGTCAGCATCAACTCCGCCGAACGCCGGCCGATGGCTTCGCGCGGGGTGCTGATGCTGCTCAGTCGCGGGACCATGTGGGCCGAGGCCGGCAGATCGTTGAAGCCGAGGATGGCTACCTGCTGGGGAATCTTGATGCCGCAGCGCATGGCTTCGAGCAGGGCGCCCTGGGCCAGGTCGTCGTTGCCGAAGAAGATCGCATCGACATCAGGGTGACTGGCCATCAGTTGCAGGAACAGTTCACCGCCCAGACCGACGGAGGAGGCGCGCGGGGTCAGGACTTCCAGGTCCGGGTCATACAAACCGGCCTTTTGCAGCGCTTTGCGAAAACCTTCGCCGCGCAGCAATGTGCGTTGATCCAGCTGCGCGCCGATGTAGGCCAGGCGCTTGCGGCCGCGGGAGAGCAAGTGTTCCGCCGCCGTTTCACCGGCGGCAAGTTGCGAAAAACCCACGCAGTTGAGCCCGGCGGCACTGTCCAGTTCCATCATGTATACGCACGGAATGTTGCTCGCCTCGATCATCCGGCGCGAACTTTCGGTGCGGTCGAAACCGGTCAGCAGCAAGCCGCGAGGTTGATAGGCCATGTAATTGCGCAGCAGGTTTTCTTCTTCATCGCGCGAGTAGTGGAAGTTGCCGATCAGCACTTCGAAGCCCTTGGGGCGTAAAACCTGATGAATGGCTTCCAATGTGTCGATGAACAGCAAATTGGACAGCGACGGCACCAAAACCACCACGGAATGGCTCTGGGCCGAGGCTAATGCGCGGGCAGCGGGGTTGACCACGTAGTTGAGCTCGAGGGCGGCTTTCTGGACTTTTTCCACCAGTTCGGTGGCCACCGTGCTGACGCCGCGCAAGGCGCGGGACGCGGTGATCGGGCTGACACCGGCCAGGCGCGCTACTTCATTGAGGGTAGGGCGGCCAGTGGTGCGAGTATTCTTATCGTTTTTAGGAGAGGTCATCGGGCGGCTTGCCAAACAAAATTCAAGGCACTAAGGTAGCGCTGTCTCGATGCAGCTGCAAATGCGTGAGCGGGGTCTGCCTGATTCCCGCTTTTTGGTATTGGGAACGAACATGCTGCAACCCACAAAAATGACAAGAAGGCGTCGGCAACTTCTGCTTTTGCTCCAGTGTCATAACCAGCAAAGGTAGCGCTGTCTGCGCGCTGAGGTGTTACATGAATCATTCCATCACCGCCCTGGTCATCATGGGCGTTGCCGGTTGCGGCAAGACGTGCGTCAGCGAGGCCTTGTGCCAACTCAGCGGCGCGACCGCCATTGAAGGCGACTCCTTTCACCCTGCCGCCAATATCGAAAAGATGAGCGCAGGTATCCCCCTGAACGACGAAGACCGTGCCGGCTGGCTCGACAGCCTGTGCGATGAACTGCGCCGCATCGACGCCACGGGTCAACGCCCGGTGCTGACCTGTTCGGCCCTCAAACACATTTACCGCGAACGTCTGCGCAGCGCCTTGCCTGGCCTGGGCTTCGTTTTCCTGGAGCTGACCCCTGAAGTCGCCGCCGATCGTGTGTCTCATCGGCCGGGCCACTTCATGCCCTCGACTTTGATCGACAGCCAGTTCGCCACACTCGAATCGCCCGTTGGCGAGCCCTTGACCCTGGCTCTGGACGCTTCGAACCACAGCGTCGAACAACTGGCAAAGCAGGCGCATGCCTGGTGGCTGGAACATGGCCTGAAGCGCGCGGTATGAATTTGCCTCGAAAAGGTAGCGCTGTCCTGATGGCTCGCGAATTACCCGCTTTAATAACAACAACAACCAGGAGACACCCCTAATGTTTGGCATGTCCCACGAGACGTTCCTGCTGCTCGATGCGGTGGTAACGGTGATTGGACTTATCGTCCTGATCACCAAATTCAAATTTCACCCCTTCATTGCCCTGATCATCGCCGCCGCCTTTCTCGGGCTGACCTCCGGCATGCCGATCGGCACCATTATCAAGGCGTTCCAGGACGGCTTCGGTGGCGTGCTCGGTTTCGTCGGGATCATCCTGGCGCTGGGGACCATGCTTGGCAAAATGATGGCCGAGTCCGGCGGGGCGGATCAGATCGCCCAGACCCTGATTCGCGCGTTCGGCAAGGACAAGGTGCAGTGGGCGATGATGTTCGCCGCCTTCCTGGTCGGCATTCCGCTGTTCTTCGAAATCGGCTTCGTATTGCTGATCCCGTTGGTGTTCATCGTTGCCCGGCGTACCGGCGTGTCGATCATCAAGATCGGTATCCCGTTGCTGGCCGGTCTGTCTGCGGTACACGGCCTGGTTCCGCCACACCCGGGGCCGCTGCTGGCGATCGGCGTGTTCGGCGCCGACATTGGTAAAACCATTCTGTACGGTCTGATCGTTGCGCTGCCGACGGCCATCATCGCCGGCCCGATCTACGGCACCTTCATTGCCAAATACATCCCCGGCCATCCTAACCAGGAATTGGTGGATCAACTGGCGCGCGAACCAGACTCGGCCGAGTTGCCGAGCTTCAGCATCACCTTGATCACGGTGCTGCTGCCGGTGTTCCTGATGTTGCTCAAGACCTTTGCCGACGTGGTGCTGCCGGAAGGCAATTTCGCGCGCTCCTTCATGGACCTGGTCGGTCACCCGATCTCCGCGCTGTTGCTGGCATTGCTGCTGTCGCTGTACACCTTCGGCCACCGTCAGGGCATGGGTTCGAACAAGATTCTGAAGTTGCTCGACGCCAGCCTTGCGCCGACCGCCGCGATCATTCTGATCATCGGTGCCGGTGGTGGCTTCAAGCAGATGCTGGTGACCAGCGGTGTGGGTGACGTGATCGGCCATATGGCGGTGAATGCACAGATCTCGCCGATCCTGCTGGCCTGGCTGGTGGCGGCGGTGATCCGCATTGCGACCGGTTCGGCGACCGTGGCGACCATCACCGGCGCGGGCATCGTGGTGCCGGTGGTAGGGATGATTCCGGGTGTGAACCGTGAGCTGCTGGTGCTGGCGACCGGTGCCGGTTCGTTGATCCTGTCCCACGTCAACGACGCCGGTTTCTGGCTGGTGAAGCAGTACTTCAACATGACCGTTGCGGAAACCTTCAAGACCTGGACCGCGATGGAAACCATCCTGTCCATTGTTGCACTGGGCTTTATCCTGCTGCTGTCGATGTTCGTCTAAGCAACACCGCAAACCAATTGTAGGAGCTGGCTTGCCAGCGAAGAGGGCCTGACATTCAACATTGATGTTGACTGTTCGTCCGCTTTCGCTGGCAAGCCAGCTCCTACAGAGTTTTATGTCGGGTGCTGGTTTTGCATTCCTGCCCACCTCCCCCCGGGGTGTTAGTTTTGCCTCAGGTTTTCATGACGCTCTTGTAGGTTACGAATATCGGAAGAGCCACTCCTGATAGAGTCTGGATGAGAGCTCGCATAACCCGAATCACTACTGCGAAGGCTAAGGCTCGAAACAGTACTGACAGTGCTGGGGGTGGAAACAGAGCTGGAGTTGCTGGAGAAGCTGGCATGCGAGCTGCTGCGAGATATGGACCCACTTTGCGCAGCCGTCGTTGTTGAAGGCGGTCTCGAGGTCCTAGGAATATTGGTCTCCGGAGCCCAGTGAACGCGCGTTTCGGTGGAGTTATGACGGCCTTGACTACCCTTCCAGGAGGGCGCGAGGTGTTTTCGACTTTTCCCCCCAGATGGTTTAACCGGCGTAGGTTGATTGATCATAATATTCTCAGCTCCGGTCCCTGCAACTCTCCATAACCCACCGTTCCCTGATCTGGATTGTGGTCCCAACGAATTATTTCTCGCGCCACTTGATGTATTGGACAGACTGAAAAAATCCAGAACTTTGAGTACATTGCTCCAGAAAGAATGCCCCGTCGGATCGACATTCATCACCGGCTCACCACCACAGTACCCATACGCATTGAGCCCTCCCTCCCCAAACGGACTTAATGTGTCCGGGCTTTGGAATCGCATCAATCGCGGGTTGTAGGCGCGGTATCCATTACCCAAAATGTACCAACCCACTGTTGGCTCGCGCAGCTCGCCATTGAAACCCAGATTTATCATGGGCTCCTGTTGGGAGGAGTGCTGGCCATAGGGGGAGTAAGCGATAGGGTTGGCTTTTGCGTTGACGATTTCGCAAAGCACTGAATTATTGCAGTCAGTCGCCAACAGCGCGGTCCGGTGCCAGGTCGGGGTCGTGGGAGCAAAGGAATTTTGTGGAGGCATAGGAGGTCTTCTTCGAAGGCTGCACTTGCATGGTTGCATGTTGACCCAGAGCCGGTAACTGGCAGAACTGCCAGTTCTCAAGCAATACTTCAACATGACCGTGGCGCAAACCTTCAAGACCTGGACGGCGATGGAAACCATCCTGTCCATCGTGGCGCTGGGCTTTATCCTGCTGTTGTCGATGTTCGTTTAAGTGTTTCGCAAGACGCAAAAAAACCGCGATGCGGTTTTTTTGTGAGCGAATCAAAACCCCTGTAGGAGCTGTCGAGTGAAACGAGGCTGCGATCTTTTGATCTTGATCTTAAAAACAAGATCAAAAGATCGCAGCCTTCGGCAGCTCCTGCAGTGAATTGTGTCAGGCGTTGGATTTGGTGGCTAACCCATCCGCCCGGAACATCCCGCGAATCCCGCGTACAGCCTGACGAATCCGGTCCTGGTTTTCGATCAGCGCGAAGCGCACGTGATCATCCCCATACTCCCCAAACCCCACACCCGGCGAGACGCAGACCTTGGCCTCGGCGAGCATTTTTTTGGCGAACTCCAGCGAGCCCAGGTGCGCATAAGCCTCGGGAATCTTGGCCCAGACGTACATCGATGCCTTCGGGTTTTCGACCATCCATCCCAATTCATGCAGGCCTTTGACCAGCACGTTGCGGCGCTGCCGGTATTGCTCGGCGATGTCTTTGACACACTGCTGATCGCCTTCCAGTGCAGCAATCGCCGCGACTTGCAGCGGGGTGAAGGTGCCGTAGTCGTGGTAGCTCTTGATCCGCGCCAGGGCGTTGACCAGTTCGGCGTTACCGACCATGAAGCCGATGCGCCAGCCGGCCATGTTGTAGCTCTTGGACAGGGTGAAAAACTCCACCGCGATGTCCTTGGCGCCGGGCACTTGCATGATTGACGGGGCTTTCCAGCCGTCGTAGACGATGTCGGCGTAGGCCAGGTCGTGCACCACCAGAACGTCGTACTGCTTGGCGAGAGCGATCACCCGCTCGAAGAAATCCAGCTCGACGCATTGGGCGGTGGGGTTGGACGGGAAGCCGAGGATCATCATTTTCGGTTTCGGGATCGAACCGCGAATCGCGCTTTCCAGCTCGGCGAAAAAGTCCACGCCCGGTATCAGCGGCACCGACCGCACCTGGGCGCCGGCAATCACGGCACCGTAGATATGAATCGGGTAGCTCGGGTTCGGCACCAGCACGGTATCGCCCTGGTCGAGGGTCGCCAGCATCAAATGCGCCAGGCCTTCCTTGGAGCCGATGGTGACAATGGCTTCGCTTTCCGGGTCGATGTCGACCGCGTAGCGATCCTTGTACCAGTTGGAAATCGCCCGGCGCAGACGCGGAATGCCCTTGGACGTGGAATAGCCGTGGGTATCTTCGCGCTGGGCGACGGTGACGAGTTTGTCGACGATGTGCGGCGGTGTCGCGCCGTCGGGGTTGCCCATGCTGAAGTCGATGATGTCTTCGCCACGACGACGGGCAGCCATCTTCAGCTCGGCAGTGATGTTGAATACGTAAGGGGGGAGTCGATCTATGCGCGCAAAGCGGCGCGGCGAACCAGGGTTGGCCATTGTTGCCTCGGAATAACGTGAGCGCCCGGAACCGTCCGAGCGACGCTGGCCACTGCGGTGGCCTGGGGCGGAATGTAAGGGCTGTTGTGGCAAACTGTCCAGCCACTTGAGTAAACAAATTTTCCGAAGGAAGCGGGTCGATGGAATTTAGCAGTGGCTTTTTGCTGAGCCTTTCGCTGTGCCTGGACATAGGCGTGGCCAATATCGCGATGATCACCCTGGCGATGCAGCGTGGCTATTTCCAAGGCTTTGCCCTGGGGTTGGGAACCTGTGTCGGTGACCTGATCTATGCAGTGCTGGCACTGGCGGGCATGACCGTTTTGCTGCAGTACGAGACTGTTCGCTGGGTGCTGTGGATCGGTGGCTCGGCGTTACTGGTGTATTTCGCGGCGAAGATGATCTATTCGGCGATTCACCATGAGGCGGTGCTGGCCCAGGCTGGGGAGGTGGGGCAGAACTCATATCGCAGGGAGTTTTTCCGCGGAATTTTCCTCGCCATGTCGTCACCCAGCGCGATTCTCTGGTTCGCAGCGGTGGGCGGCACGCTGATCGCGCGTTCCGGCGGCAGTGGCGCGCTCGGTTCTGCACTGTTTCTCGGCGGCTTTCTGTGCGCCGGGGTGCTCTGGTGTGTTGGCCTGTGTTTCGCGGCGAGCCATGGCGGCAAGTTGCTGGGCGACAAACTGCTGCGTTATTCATACCTGGCATCGGCGGCGATCTTCTGTTATTTCGCGGTCTACGTGATCCTATCGGGGTATAACGAGTTCATCGGCTCTGGCACCGTCGAGCAGCTTCACGCACTGTAATTGGGCGAATCGGGATTGGCTTCTATACTCCCAGCCGAACCCACTTTTTCGTACCAGGAGTCGAGTCATGGATGAGCAAACAGGCGTCAAACCGGCCGGGCCACGCTTTGAAAACGGCCACTTCCTGCTCATTGCAGGGCTGGGCGGACGATTTACTGCGCAAACCACTAAAGCGATCCCCGACCTCTGGGAGAAATTCATTCCCGAGATTGGCAACATTCCCGGTCAAAAAAGCGAAGTGACCTACGGCATTTGTTGCAACCCGGATGGCAAGGGCGGTTTTGAATATATCGCCGGCGTTGAAATCAGCAAACTCGACGACCTGCCTGACAAATATCGTTGGGTGGAGGTCCAACCTCAGCACTACGCCGTATTCGAACACAAGGGCGCTCTGGATGCCTTGCCCCAGACCTTTCAGTACATCTGGAAAACCTGGCTGCCGCAGTCCGGTTATCACGCGGCGGACGCCCCGGAGTTCGAACGCTACAGCGAAGACTTCAACCCGAAGCTCAATACCGGCGTGCTGGAAATCTGGTTGCCGCTCAAGGCGTAATGGCTGGATCGAGAGGCGGATCAGCGATTCGCCTCTCGATGTCGAGCAGACGCTGCTTTATGATCCTCTGTCTTTCCCCCGCTGATTCGAGCCGACATGAACACCGTCATTCGTCACGTCACCCCCGCTGACCTGGACCGCTGCTACGCCATCGAAACCCTTGCCTACGAAGGTGACGAAGCCGCGACCCGCGAAAAAATAGCGACCCGCATCGCCACCTGGCCCGAGGGGTTTATCGTGGCCGAAGTGGACGGCGTCGTCGCCGGTTTCATCAACTCCGGAGCGGCGTTTCAGGTGGAAATGTCGGACGAGGCGTTCAAGGAACTGATCGGCCACGACCCGGCCGGCCCGCACGTGGTGATCATGTCGGTGGTGGTGCATCCGGATTATCAGGGACAAGGCCTGGCCAAACGTTTGATGGCTGAGTTCATCGAGCGGATGCGCGCGTTGAACAAGGCCAGCATCCACCTGATGTGCAAGGAGCGACATATTGCGCTCTACGCGGGTTTTGGCTTCGCCTACATCAAGCCTTCCGCCTCCGACCATGGCGGGATGGCGTGGCATGAGATGCTGTTGGAGTTCTGACTGAGTCAACAAAAAAGCGCCGTTTCAAGACGCTTTCGGAAGAGATCTCAAGTAGCCTCAGCCAACATTAATGACAACACTGTAACTATAAGGTTTTGCAGGCACGGTTTGGGTAATTCGGGAGCTGCATTTTAGCGAAGCGCTTCCGACGGAGTTGATTTTATGTTCCCTGTGAGGGATTATTTTTGGTGCAAAACTGAATGCGTCATAGGGTCTTGTCAGCTTTACAAGGGTTGTAAAATCAAATGCCAAATTACCACTTTTATAAATAAAGCCATGTTTTGCCTGGGTTGAACGATTCGATCGCCCACTTGAAAATTTTGGTGGCTCGCAACGCAATATGAATGACGTATAGTCCCAAGGCTCGATATTATAATCTGCCGCTGGCACTACACTATTGTCCCAGCTGGAAGAGAGGAGTCTGAACGTTTCATTGGTGCCATTGTAGATATAGATAAGCACACTGGTGTGATCGGCGATGCGGCTAATGGCAGACCAGGATTGTGCTTCATCTTGTCGGATTTCTTTGACGAGTTCCTCAAATTCTTTTTTTGTTTTTGAATCTTCACTGGCTTTAACCAATAGGTCGTCTGTCATGCCGGAAAGTGCAATGTTGAGCAGGCTGCCCATTAACGGGTTGATTGTGCCAATTGCGCTTGAAAGGCTGGAGGTGAGTGGTTTTTTTTCAAACGTTACTTCCTCGATATCTGTATACGTATGTTCCGTGGTCGAGTCGTTGTTGTTTTCAGTATCATCCATGATGTCGGCTTCTTACGGGTGGGTTGGGGTTTTCCATAATAACAGTACTGCGCTGATGTGCTGGGTCGATATGTAATGGTTTATTGCGCCTATGAAGCATTCGCTGAGATATAAAAAGCCCCGGCTCTTTCGAGTCGGGGCTTTTCCTTTTTTATAACGGGGGGAACTTACAATGTCGGGTAGTCAATGTAACCGACCGGCCCCTTGGCGTAGAACAGTTCAGGGCGCGCTTCGTTCAGCGGCGCATCAGCTTTCAGGCGAGCTGGCAAGTCGGGGTTGGCAATGAACGGCACACCGAAGGCGACCGCATCGGCCTTGCCGCTGGCCAGCCAGGCGTTGGCGCTGTCTTTGGTGAAGCGTTCGTTGACGATGTACGGGCCGCCGAAGGCTTCCTTGAGTCGTGGACCGAGGCTGTCGCCGGCTTCTTTTTCGCGCGAGCAGATGAAGGCGATACCCCGCTTGCCCAGTTCGCGAGCGACGTAGGTGAAGGTTTCGGCCAGGTTGTCATCGCCCATGTCGTGGGAGTCGGCGCGCGGTGCCAGGTGCACACCGACGCGGCCGGCGCCCCAGACTTCGATCGCGGCATCCGTCACTTCCAGCAACAGACGCGCCCGGTTTTCCAGGGAGCCACCGTAGTGGTCGGTGCGCTGGTTGGTGCTGCTTTGCAGGAACTGGTCGAGCAGGTAACCGTTGGCGCCGTGGATTTCCACGCCGTCGAAACCGGCGGCCTTGGCATTTTCGGCACCCACACGGTAGGCGTCGACGATGTCGGCGATTTCAGCGGTTTCCAGGGCGCGCGGTGTCGGGTAGTCGGCCAATGGACGAACCAGGCTGACGTGACCTTTGGGCTGGATGGCACTCGGTGCGACCGGCGCTTCGCCGTCCAGGTACGAGGCGTGGGAAACCCGGCCGACGTGCCACAGTTGCAGGAAGATCTTGCCGCCCGCGCCGTGGATCGCTTTGGTCACGTTGGTCCAGCCACGTACCTGGTCGTTGGACCAGATGCCCGGGGTGTCCGGATAGCCGACGCCCATCGGCGTGACGGAAGTGGCCTCGCTGAGGATCAGGCCGGCCGAGGCGCGTTGCACGTAGTACTCGGCCATCAGCGCGTTCGGCACTCGGCCTTCGTCGGCACGGCAGCGGGTCAGCGGCGCCATGATGATGCGGTTGGCCAACTCGAGGTCGCCCAGTTTGATCGGATCGAAAATAGTCGTCATGAAATAGCTCTCTTGTAGAGATCAGTTGGTAGCAGGGGCCAGTTCGGGATTGCCGCGCTGACGGAACGTAATCAGGGTCACCAGCAAGGCGAGTACAGCCAGTGCGGCTGCCGCGAGAGGCACGCTGGTCAGGCCGAAGCCGTGGGCGATGACGCTGCCGCCAACCCAGGCACCCAATGCGTTGCCGACGTTGAAAGCGCCGATGTTCAGGGTCGACACCAGGTTCGGTGCCGCCTTGCCATAGGTCACGACGTTCACTTGCAGGGCGGGTACGGCGGCAAAGCACGCGGTGGCCCAGAGGAACAGGGTGATTTCGGTCGGGATCAGCGCGACGCTGGTCCAAGTCAGCACGGTAGAGATCACGGCCATCGAGATGAAGACGCCAATCAGCGTTGCAGCCATGCTTTTGTCAGCCAGCTTGCCGCCGATGATGTTGCCGACGGTCAGGCCAAGGCCGATGAGCATCAGGGTCCAGGTCACGCCTTTGGGCGAGACGCCGGTGACATCGCCGAGCAGCGGGGCGACGTAGGTGAACAGGGTGAATACGGACGCCGCGAACAACGCTGTCATGCTCAGGGACAGCCAGATCCCGGCACCCTTGAGGGCGCGCAGTTCGGCGCGCATGTCGAGTTTCTCTTCATCGCGCTTGGCCGGCAGGAAGCGGATCAAGCCGATCAGCGCAATCACACCGATCACGGTCACGGCCCAGAACGTCGAGCGCCAGCCGGCTTCCTGACCGAGCGCGGTGCCCAGTGGCACGCCCAGCACGTTGGCCAGGGTCAGGCCGGTAAACATCAAGGCCACGGCCGACGCACGCTTGTTCGCCGGCACCAGACCTGCCGCCACCACCGAACCGATGCCGAAGAACGCACCGTGACACAGGGCAGTGACCACCCGGGCGAACATCAGCACGTTGTAGTCACTGGCCACTGCACACAGCAGATTGCCGATAATGAAAATGCCCATCAACGCTACCAGGGCAGCCTTGCGTGGCAGCCGGGAGGTGGCCAGTGCCATGAACGGCGCACCGATGGCCACGCCCAGGGCGTAACCGGTCACCAGCCAGCCGGCGCCGGGGATCGACACACCAAGGTCGGCCGCCACATCGGGCAGCAGGCCCATGATGACGAACTCGGTGGTGCCGATGGCGAAGGCGCTCAAGGCCAGGATGAGTAGCGAGAGGGGCATTGTTTCAGTTCCTTGTCGGAGCACTGAGCTCTTTGACGATGGCGTCGAGGAACGCCTGGATCACGTCCTCGTTGCGTTTGAAGAAGTGCCATTGACCGGCTTTCTGGCTGCTGATCAGCCCCGCACGCTGCAAGTTCGCCAAATGAGCGGACACGGTCGACTGCGACAGGCCGCAGCGTTGGTCGATCTGTCCGGCGCAAATGCCGTACTCGTGGTTGTGCAGCTGTTCCGGGAACTGCGTCTTGGGGTCTTTCAGCCAGATGAGGATGTCTCGGCGTACTGGGTGTGCCAGCGCTTTTATTATTTCGTCGAGGTCGATGGTCATGGGTTTGGGCTCGTGATGAGTAAAACGCTATATCGCGATGAGGCGAACTTTAAATCGGTACTTCGCGATATACAAATATGATTTTGCTCTGATGAGCGCATAAATCGGTATATCGAGTTATAACGATATGTTGGTTGTCCAGATGTAAAGCCGCAGTGCTAAGCTGCGTCCATGAATTATCTCGCACATCTGCACCTCGGTGGCCAGCGCCCCGGTCAATTGCTCGGCAGCCTGTATGGCGATTTCGTCAAAGGACGGCTGCAAGGGCAGTTCGATCCGGAGATCGAGGCCGCCATCCAGTTGCATCGGCGCATCGACGTGTTTACTGACCGCCATCCGTTGGTGGATATCTCGCTGTCGCGGTTTTCCATCACCCGCCGGCGTTATGCCGGGATCGTGCTCGACGTGTTTTTCGACCATTGCCTGGCCCGGGACTGGACGCTGTATGCCGACCAGTCTCTGGAGCAATTCACGTCGGACGTGTACCGGGTGTTGTCCACCGAGCCGCAATTGCCGGAGCGCCTGGCGATGATTGCGCCGCATATGGTGGCCCATGACTGGTTGGGTTCTTACCGAGAGTTCGCGGTGTTGGAGCAGGTGTTGCGAGGGATTTCACGGAGGCTGACACGGCCGGAGGAGCTAGCCGGGGCGATGCAGGAGTTGCGGCTGTTGTATGAGCCGTTGAGCGAGGACTTCAGGTTGTTTTATCCGCAACTTCAGGATTTCGCACGAACCAATGTGGGAGCGAGCTTGCTCGCGATGAGGCCATAACAGTCAGCATTGATGTTGACTGTTCGATAGCTATCGCGAGCAAGCTCGCTCCCACAGGTTTCTCTGCTGAATCAGAGAAGTGTGTCAGGCCGCAATCGCAGGGCGCATTGGCACTTGGTGGGTTTGCGGAACCGCCCCAAACAACGCCTTCTGCACCGCCTGCTGCGCTTCAAACGCCAGCGCGGCACGCTCGCGGCCTTCACAGGCGATTGGCTTGAGCAGATGAATCTCCACCTCACCCCGATCATTGGCAAACAAACGCATCAAGTGCGAGAGCAAATCATCATCGCCAATGAACGGTGCCAGTGAATCGAGCTCACCGTCACGCAGATAACGAATCGCCACCGGTTGCAGTTTCACTTCGGAATCGATCGCCGCCGACAACAATCGACCGTGGAAGGTGCGCAACGAACGGCCATCGGTGGTGGTGCCTTCCGGGAACATCAGCAGCGGATGCTCCTGCTCCAGATGGCGGGTCATCTGTTTGCGGATCAACTGGCTGTCGCCCGACCCGCGACGGATGAACAGGCTGCCGGCCTTGGCCGCCAACCAGCCCGCCACGGGCCAGGTGCGCACTTCGGCCTTGGACAGGAACGACAGCGGCGTGAGCATGCCCAGCAGCGGGATGTCGGTCCAGGACACATGGTTGCTGACCCAGAGCATCGGCGCTTTAGGCAATTCCCCGTGCACGGTCACGCGAAAGGGCAGGGCGTTAGCCAGGCGCGCCATGAAGAACCGCGACCAACGCTGGCGGCGGACCATCGAATGGGCGATCCCCAGGCGTTCGAACAAGCCGAATACACCGGCCATGGTCAACCCCAGTGCCACCACCACCAACACTCGCGCGATCCGCGCGTACACCCGCAACCGGCTCATCACACGGCCGCCTTGAAGTGCTTGGCGTAACGCGGGCAGAGTTCGTCGCGCTTGAGCAGGATGAACACGTCGGCGACCTGGAAGTCTTCGTCCCAGCACGGCTCACCGCAGATCTTCGCGCCCAGGCGCATGTAGGCCTTGAGCAATGGCGGCATTTCGGCGATGACGTTGGATGGGATGTCCAGGGCCGGTAGCGGTTTCTTCGGTTCGGCCCGCAGGTGTTCGGTGCACAGATAGCGTTCGCGCAGGCGCTGCATGATTGCGTGAGCCTGGATGCCACCGTCCTGCATCGGGATGCTCGCGCAACCCATCAAATAGCTGTAGCCGCCCTGGTTCAGCACTTCGGCCAGTTCGCCCCAGAGCACGGCGATGGTGCCGCCGTTGCGATAAGCCGGGTCGACGCAGGTACGGCCGATTTCCAGGATCGGGCCTTTCAACTGGACCAGGCCATGCAGGCTGAATTCTTCTTCGCTGTAGAACTTGCCGAGGCTGCTGGCGGCCGTATGGTCGAGCAAGCGGGTGGTCGCCACCAGGCGCCCGCTGTTCAGGTCACGCACACCGATGTGGGCGCAGTGAACATCATAGTCATCCATGTCCAGTCCCAGCTCCGCGCCTTTGAGTTTGGCGTTGAATTCGCCGCTGAACACGTTGAAGCGCAAGGCCTGGGCTTCCTGCATGGCCTCGACGCCCACCAGGCGTTCGGCTTGCAGGCGGCGTTCATTGCCGGTGTCGCTGATGCGGGCGATCTGAGTCATTGCGAGTCTCCGTACGGGCTGTTCACCCGTCGTGGGTTGCAGCCGATCGACTTTCTTTATGCAGCCGTGTTGTGCAAAGTCAGGCTATGTAGCCCCGGTGTCATCGCCATGAAGCTTTGGTGATGCTTATATGACAGCCCACAAGGAGCCCCTTATGCCCTGGCAAACCCTGTTGCACCGCCGCGATCGCTTGCTCGCCAACCCGGACCTGGGCGAAGGATTCGCGCACTTGCAGGACAGCCTGGGCACGGTGACGCCGTTTGAGTTGGCAGTGCTTGGCGGGCGCCTGATGGCAACGCCGGGGCTGGCATTTCTGGTGGGGTATCAGGCAGCGTTGCGCATGCTCTGGCCCAGCGCGCCGCCGAGCCTCGGCGCGTTATGCGCGACGGAACAGCGCAGCCTGCGGGTGGCGGACATGCAGACCCGCCTGGCCGGATTGCGCGTGAGCGGGCGCAAGGATTTTGTCACCGCCGGCGACGCGGCCGACTGGTTGCTGGTCGCGGCCCGCAGTGAAGACCCCGGCGAAACCCCGCGCCTGAGTCTGGCGGTGGTCTATCCCGATGAACCGGGGGTGCGCCTGGAAAAACTGCCGGCGATTGCGCTGATGCCCGACATCAGCCACAGCCGGTTGACTCTCGATGGCGCGTCCTGCGAATTGCTGGCGGGGGATGGCTGGGAGGCTTACGTCAAACCGTTCCGCACCCTCGAAGACATCTACGTATTGAGCGCGATGACGGCCTGGCTGTATGGCGTCGGCCACGACAGCGACTGGCCGCAATCGCTGCAACTGCGCTTGCTGGCGCTGCTGGCCGGGTGCGCGGAAGCTTGCCGGCAGGCACCGAACAATCCGGCGGGGCATGTGTTGCTCGGTGGTTTATTTGCGCAGTTCGATGGGCTCAAGGCTGAAGTGGGCCAGGCACTGGCCGATGGCCCACCGCATTGGGCGGCAATGTGGCAGCGGGATCAGGCGGTGATGGATTTGGCGGCGCAGGCCAGAGGTAAACGGTTGGCCAAGGCATTGGCTGGATCTTCATTAAATTGACCGGCCTCATCGCGGGCAAGCCCGCTCCCACATGGTCTTCGTCGTACACAATATTTTTGTGCACCGCAGATCCTTGTGGGAGCGGCGGTGCGACGATTCGACTTGCCCGCGATGACGGCCTCACTGGCAACACAAACCCCGGAACTGTCATCAAGCTCTACTAGGCTCAGCATTTTCATCCCCCGAGCCCCCACCATGTTCAAAGGCTTGCCCCTGCTGTTCCTGCTACTGCTCAGCCTCACGGCCCACGCCGAAGACTGGCCCGCCGAACAATGGACAACCGGCCCGACAGTCTCCGGTCCGGCGCTTCAAGCCTTGGAGAACTACGCCTTCCCACCTCGCAACGACAGCACCCGCCAAGGCATCCGCACCGATGCCTTGCTGGTGATCCGCGACGGTCAACTGATCTACGAACGCTACGCCGGTCCGACCACTGCCGATACCCCGCACCTGACCTGGTCCATCAGCAAAAGCCTGATGGCCACGGTTCTCGGCGTGGCCTATGGCGAGGGCCTGTTCAGCCTGCAGGATCCGGTGTTGAAGTTTTATCCGCCGTTGCACAGGCATCCCACCATGACCATGGCCGATCTGCTGCACTGGGCGTCGGGGCTGGACTGGCAGGAAGACTATGAATACGCACCGTTGAAGTCGTCGGTGGTGGCCATGCTCTACACCCGTGGCCACCAGGATATCGCCGCGTTCACCGCTGACCACGACGACTACGCCCAGCCCGGCCAGGCCTTCCGTTATTCCAGCGGTGACACCAATCTGCTGTCGGCGGCACTGAAAACCATCGTCGGTCCGCCCCGATACCCGGACTATCCATGGACTGCACTGTTCAATCCCTTGGGGATTCACCACGCCGTCTGGGAAACCGACGCCACAGGCACGTTTGTCGCCTCGTCCTATGCCTACCTCACCGCCCGGGACCTTGCACGCGTCGGCCTGTTGATGGCCCGCGACGGACGCTGGGGCGATCGACAAGTGTTGCCCAAGGAGTGGGTCGCCTTCAATCGCGAACCTTTCGCCCGCTATCAGGCCAATCAGGACGAAGCGGTGCCTGGCGGCCATTGGTGGCTCAATCGCTCAATGAATGGTGCCGCAAAACCCTGGCCCGCCGCCCCCGCCGACACTTTCGCTGCATTGGGCCATTGGGGACAGGCGATGTACGTGATTCCGGGCGAAAACCTGGTGATCGTTCGCTACGCCGATGATCGCGACGGCAGTTACCGACACAACGAATTGCTCAAGCTCGCGCTCAAGGCCTTTGTCGCGAAGGGGCAGCCATGAAGGGCCAGGGTTTTGTCCGGCGCCATCCGTTCAACACGTTGTGGTTGATCCTGTCGATCGTCGTGCTCGGCTGGATCTGGCACGAGCGGGTGGCGCTGTGGGCGTTCCCGGACATCATCAGCGCCTACACCGCCAAGGAGTATTGCTCATGCCGGTACGTGATGGCCAACGACGCCGAGTATTGCCATGGCTATGTGAAGCAGTGGGTGCCCGTCAGCGGGTTTACCGATGACGCGGCGAGCAAGCGCGTAACGGTCAGCGGCATGGGGCGCAGCAATAGCGCGGTGTGGGTTGGTGAGCGGCAGGGCTGCCGCCTGTCTCCATAAGTGCGGTGATGTTTCTGTGGCGAGGGAGCTTGCTCCCGCTGGAGTGCGAAGCACTCCCAAAATCAGGCGACAGATTTCTTCAGGCTGTACGCATGGTCAGGTTTTGCGACTGCTGCGCAGCCGAGCGGGAGCAAGCTCCCTCGCCACAAAGGCTGGGTTGCGGTGACGGACAGTTTGCATCTGGCTCACGGACGGTTAAGGTTCGCTCAGGTTTATTTGCCCCCACGAGTCTCTATGTTCAACCGCCCCCTCTTCAAAACCCTCGCGTCCCTGCTGCTGGCCGGCACTGCATTGTCGGCTCAGGCCAATTGGTACCTGGACGGCGAGTCCTCGCGGCTGTCCTTCATCAGCACCAAAAACGCCAACATTTCCGAAGTGCAACGCTTTCTGGTACTGCACGGCAAGGTCAGCCCCACGGGCCTGGCCGAGGTGGAAGTCGAGCTGGAGTCGGTGAACAGCGGCATTCCCTTGCGCGATGAACGCATGCGCAAGGAGCTGTTCCAGATCCAGACATTCCCCGAAGCGTTGATCACCACGCAAATCGATCTGCGCCCGATCAATGACCTCGCGCCGGGTGCACAATTGGAATTGCGTTTGCCGTTGACGGTCGACCTGCATGGCAAGCAACACCACTACAATGCCGAACTGCTGGCGACCCGCCTCGATGATCGACGCTTTCAGGTCGTGACCCTCGAACCGCTGGTGATCAATGCCGAGGATTTCGACCTGGCACCCGGCCTGGAAAGCTTGCGCAAGGTCGCCGGCTTGTCGGCCATCAGTCTGTCGGTACCGGTGGGTGCGGTACTGATTTTCACGGCGCGCTGACATGGCCGGCGCAATTTTCCCCTGGCGTGAAGGCAATGCTTTTGAACTGCTGATCGACGGCCCGCAGTTTTTTCCGCGGATGCTGGTCGCGATTGCCCGCGCCGAAGAACAGGTGGAGCTGGAGCTGTACCTGGTGGAGGCGGGTGCCTGTGCCGAGGCCATGGTCCAGGCGCTGGTCCAGGCCGCCGAGCGCGGTGTGCGGGTCCGTTGCCTGTTTGACGATTACGGCAGTCTGGCGTTCACGCTGACCCTGCGACAGCGGCTGATAACCGCGGGTGTCGAGCTGCGATTCTACAATCGCCTGAGCTGGCGACGCTGGGTGGGCAACTTCTACCGCGATCACCGCAAGCTGTTGCTGGTCGACCAGTGTCTGGCAGTGGTCGGCGGCACGGGCGTGACCGATGAATTCTGGACGCCGGGAGAAGACATCAGCGAATGGCACGAAGTGATGGTGGAAATCAGCGGCCCGCTGGTCATCGACTGGCAGTTGCTGTTCGATCGCCAATGGATCGCCAACCGCCATCGCCGTGCCTGGAAACCGGCGTCGAACTTCGGCTTGCCGCGTCTGCCGCGCATGCCGTCCATGGGCGAGGGCATGGGCCGGGTCGCGTATGCCGACGCCCGTCAGCACCGGGACATCCTGCAATCGCTGATTCGCGCACTGAACAGTGGCCAGCGGCGGATCTGGCTGGCCACCCCGTATTTCTTGCCGACCTGGAAAGTGCGGCGCTCATTGCGCCGGGCGGCTTCCCGCGGCATCGATGTGCGCCTGCTGCTGACCGGGCCTCGCACCGATCACCCATCGGTGCGCTACGCCGGGCATCGCTATTACCCGCGATTGCTCAAGTCGGGGGTGAAAATCTTCGAATACCAGCCCTGTTTCCTGCACCTGAAAATGGTGCTGGTCGACGACTGGGTGAGTATCGGCTCATGCAACTTCGATCACTGGAATTTGCGTTTCAACCTCGAAGCCAACCTTGAAGCGCTGGATGCAGGGCTGACACGTGCGGTGACGGCGAGTTTCGAGAAGGACTTTGCCCTGAGCCAGGAGGTCAGCCTCGAGGCGTGGCAACGCCGGCCATTATGGCGGCGGGTCAAGCAGAGGGTGTGGGGATGGGTGGATCGACTGGTGGTGAATCTGCTGGATCGACGAGGGTAGTCGTCACACCGAAGAGCTCTGTGGGAGCGGGCTTGCCCGCGATGGCGGTGTAACAGTCAACATAGATGTTGGATGTTATGGCCTCATCGCGGGCAAGCCCGCTCCCACAGGGTTTGGTGTTGTTTCTAGGATTACAGCAGTTCGAAGCTCTGCTGCGTCACATCCTGGGAATCCAGGCCGATCTGCACATTGAACTTGCCCGGTTCCGCCACGTACTTGAGCTGGGCGTTGAAGAACTTCAGATCGTCCTCGGTGATGGTGAAGTGCACGACTTTTTGTTCACCGGCCTTGAGCATGATTTTCTGGAAGTTCTTCAGCTCCTTGACCGGTCGGATCATCGAGCCGGTCACGTCCTGGATGTACAACTGCACCACGGTTTCGCCGTCGCGCTTGCCGGTGTTTTTCAGCATGACGCTGGCATCGAGCTTGCCGGTCTTGTTCAGCGTGGTCGAGGACAAGGCCATGTCGGTCAGGCTGAAATCGGTGTAGCTCAAGCCAAAACCGAACGGGAACAGGGGACCTGTGGTGTCATCGAAATACTGCGAGGTGTAGTTGCCCGGTTTGCCTGGCGTGAACGGCCGGCCGATGCTCAGGTGGTTGTAGTAGGTTGGAATCTGCCCCACCGAGCGCGGGAAGGTGATCGGCAGTTTGCCCGACGGGTTGTAGTCGCCGAACAGCACGTCGGCGATGGCGTTGCCGCCTTCGGTACCGCTGAACCAGGTTTCCAGGATCGCGTCAGCCTGTTCCTTCTCTTCGAGAATCGACAGTGGGCGGCCGTTCATCAACACCAATACCAGCGGTTTGCCGGTGGCTTTCAGTGCCTTGATCAACTCGCGCTGATTGACCGGAATATTCAGGTCGGTACGGCTCGACGACTCATGGGACATGCCACGGGACTCGCCCACGGCTGCCACCACCACATCGGCGTCCCTGGCGGCTTTCACGGCCTCATCGATAAGCACTTGGGCCGCACGCGGGTCGTCCACCACTTCCGGGGCATCGAAGTTGAGGAAGTTCAGGTAATCGAGGACTTTCCTGTCGCCAGTGATGTTGGCGCCACGGGCGTAGATCAGCGTCGACTGTGCGCCCAGCGCATGGGTCATGCCGTCGAACAGGGTCACCGATTGGGCCGGGCGGCCAGCCGCGGCCCAGCTGCCCATCATGTCGATCGGCGCCTTGGCCAGCGGGCCGACCAGGGCGATTTTCGCGGTTTTCTTCAGCGGCAGGGTTTCACCCTGGTTCTTCAGCAATACCAGGCTGCGGCGCGCGACATCGCGGGCCTCGGTGCGGTGCAGGCGGCTGTCGGCGTAGGTGTCGGCCGGGTCATCCTCTGCCTTGCCGATGCGCAGGTACGGGTCCTTGAACAGGCCCATGTCGTACTTGGCGTCCAGCACGGCACGCACGGCATTGTCGATGTCGCTCTGCTGGATCTCGCCGGCCTTCAGCAATCCTGGCAGTTCCTTGCCATAGAGCGTGTCGTTCATGCTCATGTGGATGCCGGCCTTGATGGCGAGCTTCGCGGCTTCGCGACCGTCACGGGCGACGCCGTGCTTGATCAGTTCGAAAATCGCCCCGTGGTCGCTGACGGCCAGGCCCTTGAAGCCCCATTGCTTGCGCAACAGGTCATTCATCAGCCAGGTGTCGGCGGTGGCCGGCACGCCGTTGATCGAGTTCAGTGCAACCATCACGCCGCCGGCACCGGCGTCGATCGCCGCGCGGTACGGCGGCAGGTAGTCCTGGTACATCTTGACCGGGCTCATGTCGACGATGTTGTAGTCGCGACCGCCCTCGACCGCGCCATACAAGGCAAAGTGCTTGACGCTGGCCATGATGCTGTCGGCCGCGTTCGCGCCACTGCCCTGCAAGGCCTTGACCATGACACCGGCGATGCGCGACACCAGATAAGTGTCTTCGCCGAAGCCTTCGGATGTGCGACCCCAGCGTGGGTCGCGGGAAATATCGACCATCGGCGCAAAGGTGATGTCGAGACTGTCTGCCGCGGCTTCCCTGGCGGCGACGCGCCCGGACAAACCGATGGCGTCCATGTCCCAGCTCGAAGCCAGGGCCAGCGGGATCGGGAAAATGGTGCGGTGGCCGTGGATCACGTCATAGGCGAAGAACATCGGGATCTTCAACCGGCTGCGCATGGCCGCGTCCTGCATCGGCCGGTTTTCCGGGCGGGTGATCGAGTTGAACGTGCCGCCGATGTTGCCGGCGGCGATTTCCTGGCGGATCAGTTCCCGAGGCATTTCCGGGCCGATGCTGATCAGGCGCAGCTGGCCGATTTTCTCATCGAGGGTCATTTGCTTCATCAGGTTGCCGATGAAAGCGTCCTTGTTCTCCAGAGGTGCGGGCGTCGTGGCGGCCAATACGGTATGACTGGCCAGGCTGACGAACAGGCCCAGCAAACACAGCTTCTTCATGAATGGTTTTCTCTAAAGCCTAAACGGCAGTGAATACGCGCCGGTCAGCCAAAATTTAGGGAGCGACTATTGTTGTTCAGGTAAATACAGGCACACTTCGGTAGTGTTTTTTGCGCTGGGGCATCTTTTAGCCCATTGGCTCGATGCAATCCAGTGGCGGCGCAAATTATGCCCCAAGAGCCGTCTTCAAAGTTCGCAGGTTGTTTTTCAACGGAATGTGCAAGGGAGCGTCAACCAGATGAACGTACGACACCACTATCGATACAGTCTGCGGGTCGCAGCCATGATGTTGCTGACCAGCTTGCTGGCCGGCTGCGGCATCAACAACATTCCGACCCTCGACGAACAGGCCAAGGCCGCCTGGGGCCAGGTGCAGAACCAGTACCAGCGCCGCGCCGACCTGATCCCCAACCTGGTGGAAACCGTCAAGGGCTACGCGCAGCATGAGCAGGAGACCCTGACCGCGGTGATCGAAGCGCGGGCCAAAGCCACGTCGATCCAGGTCGATGCCAGCACCCTGGATAACCCGGAGAAACTCAAACAGTTCCAGCAGGCCCAGGATCAGCTGACCGGTGCATTGAGCCGGTTGATGGTGGTCTCCGAGCGCTATCCGGACCTCAAGGCCAACCAGAACTTCCTCGCATTGCAATCGCAGCTTGAAGGCACCGAGAACCGCATCGCCGTGGCGCGCCGGGATTTCATTCTTGCGGTGCAAAAGTACAACACCGAAATCCGCACCTTCCCCGGTCGCCTGTGGCACACGGTGATGTACAGCGATCTGCCTGTGCGCGAGACCTTCGAGGCCACCAGCCCCGATGCGCAAAAAGCGCCTGAAGTGAAGTTCAAGTAAGCGCCGGTTCAGGTTAGATGCGTCACCATGGATGAGGTTGCCAATGCGCGTGTTGAAAGTTGGCCTGGTGCTGTTGCTCTGGGTGTTGGCCCTGACGGCCCAGGCCGAATTGAAGTTCCCGGAACTGACCGGGCGGGTGGTGGACAACGCCGGGATGATCGAGCCGTCGGTGCGCGAGCAGCTCACACAACAGCTCAACGCCCATGAAAAGGCCACCGGTGAGCAGTTGGTGGTGGTCACGTTGCCGGATTTGCAGGGCGCTGACATCGCGGACTTCGGTTATCAGCTCGGGCGCCACTGGGGCATCGGCCAGAAGGACAAGAACAACGGCGCGTTGCTGATCGTCGCCCGCGATGAGCGCAGGTTGCGCATCGAAGTCGGTTATGGCCTGGAAGAGCGCCTGACCGATGCGCAGAGTTCGGTGATCATCAATCAGGTGATCACCCCGGCGTTCAAGGCCGGCAACTTCAGCAAGGGCATCAGCGACGGGGTCGCGGCGATGCTGGTGGTGCTGGGCGGGAACCCGCTGGATGAGCCGTCCACGGTGTACGAGTCCCAAGGCGATCAGCAAAGCGACTTCGTTTCGCGGCATCCGGGGTTGTTGGTGTTTCTGGTGATGCTGTTCATCCTGACGATGTTCGTCTGCCAGGTGCTCGGTATCCTGCCAAGCGGTGGCGGTGGCGGCGGCGGCCGGGGCAGCTCGGGAGGCGGGTTTGGCGGTGGTGGTTTTGGCGGCGGAGGCGGCGGGGGGTTCAGTGGCGGCGGCGGCAGTTTCGGGGGCGGCGGTTCGTCGGGCGGCTGGTGATGACAGCGGTAAAACAATAGCGAACAGGCATCTTTGAACATGGCATTACTGACTGAACACGAACAACGCAAAGTCGCCGAGGCGATTGCCCGGGTCGAGCGCGATACCGACGCCGAACTGGTGACAGTGCTCGCGGCCCGTGCCGACGACTATGCCTACATCCCGTTGCTCTGGGCCAGTCTGCTGGCGCTGGTGGTGCCGGGTGTCGTGCATTACCTGACCGGCTGGCTGACCCTGCACAGCCTGCTTTTGGTGCAATGGGTCAGCTTCATCGTGCTGTGCCTGGTGTTCCGGATTCCGCAAGTCACCACGCACCTGATCCCGCGCTCGGTGCGTCACTGGCGCGCCTCGAACCTGGCCCGTCGGCAGTTCCTGGAGCAAAACCTGCACCACACCATGGGCAGCACCGGCATGTTGATTTTCGTCTCGGAAGCCGAGCGCTATGTGGAAATCCTGGTGGATGAGGGGATTTCGCAGCGCCTGGGTAACGAGAACTGGGACGCGATCGTGACCGCGTTCACCCAGCAGGTGAAACAGGGGCAGACCTTGCAGGGGTTTGTCACCTGCGTCGAAGCCTGCGGCGAATTGCTCAAGGTGCATGTGCCGGTGACCCATGTGCGCAATGAGTTGCCCAACCGGTTGGTGGTGCTTGGCTGAGGACTTTAATCTGTTTATGTAGCTCGCGACGCTACAACCTCCGCGCGTTGTCTGAGTGCAGGCCTGTCTTCAACATCTCTCTCTAACAGTGAGCGCCCGGTCAAGGGTGTTCTGACATAGAGGGAGTTCTTGTCATGTCAATGCATCAACCGCTCGACTCTTTTGCTTATGCAGTGCCCGGTGGCGCAGGAAATGCCCCGCCGGCCCGACTGACGGAGAAAGAAAAACAAGCTCTGAGCTGGTGCTACCAAGGGAAAACCTCCTGGGAGATCGCCAGGATTCAGAATTGCTCGGTCTCCACGATCAATTTCCACTTCTCCAATATCCGCCGCAAGTTTGCCGTCAGCTCGCGCCGTGTTGCTTTGCTCAAGGCCATTGAGACGGGCCTCATTGCTGTCGAAATGATCGATCCGCGAGGCACACATGAGCCTGACTGACTCGATCTACAACAGCCTCAGTGGGCTCATGTTGGGCCTGGGCATCGCGACGCTGCCCTCGATCGATGGCGAGGCCTTGTTCGGTGCGGCGCTGGGCGCGTGGCTCGTGACCACGACCGGGAGCAATTTCAAGGCCTGGCAGCGTATCGGTTCCTGGTTGCTGTCGGCGGGTGTCGGCTATCTGTTCACTCCCGTTGCGTTGGGGTTGGCCCCGTTCCTGACCGGGGGCGTGACGGCCTTTTTCTGCGCACTGATCGTCATTCCCATCAGCATCAAGCTGATGCAGTGGATTGACGGTGCCGGTATCGGCGAAATCATTCGGCACCTGCGGGGGCGGGGATGATGGGGGGTGAAATGATGGCGTTGGCAGCGGCAACATCATGCTGTTGTGGCATGCCTTGAAGTAACGGAATGTCGGCTTAGATGAACTTTATCTGTCGTCTGAATGTTGCAGTGCCGCGAGGGTAGAGGCCATTTCCGACAGCTTGAGTTCCATATCGCGCAGTCGCCATTTTTCTTCCAGTGCGTGTTGTATGGCACAGCGATCATCTTCGCTGAGCAGTCGCCAGAGCGCGAGAATGGTGTTTTCCCGTAAGTTGCTTTCTTGAGTGTCAGCAGGGGGCGCGGCCAGTGTATGGCGCAGGACAGGTCCTTCACCCAGTAGTAGCCAGTCGAGCGAGATGCCCCGTGTCTGCGCTATTTCTACGCATAATGAGTATGGCGTGCTGTCGCGTCCTTTCCAGCTGCTCAGTGTTTGAGGGCTGATCTGCAGCGCGGTTGATAACGAAGCATCGGTTTTAGTGCCTGTTATCAGCTTTAGGCGAGTCAGAACATCTTGTGATTTTTTGCTACTCAATTTGAGCCTCTTCCTTTTGACATATGCATTTTGAGTGCCTAAATTACGCGAAGTGCGTATTTTTTTCTTGTGAGTGATCAATCGTCAACTATGAATCAGGACACTACGATGTCGAAACTTCCTAATGGTATCAGGGTGATTTCCTACGAGCTTGACTCGTGCATATTACGGAGCTACCCATTGCACTTCCCTTTGTCTGGCAGACGCTATTTGCAAAACCGGCCCGGGGTGATCAATGTTTCAAGCAGTATTGCGTTTGATCCTGTTGATTGCCACCAGATCACCGCCAGGAGTCAAGCATGAGTACTTACAAAATGGTGTGTCCGCACTGCCTGAACCGGATGCGTATTCGTACCAGCGAGGGTCGTCATATTTTCCTGCGGGTGGCGTATCTGCAATGTACGTCGGAGGCGTGCGGCTGGTCGGTTCGGGCCGAGTTCGAAATGACCCATGAGCTTTCGCCCAGTGGCATGCCCAATCCGGCCGTGCACTTGCCCTGTGCGGGGCCCGACCTGCGTCGCGCGGCCCGGCCCGTTGCGGTGACGCCCTCGTTGGCGGAAACGCCACAGGAGTCGTTGGCATGAAGGACGGCGATGAACGCCAGGCATTGAATGAGGAGTTGCTGGCCGTCGCCCAGGCATTTCTGGCCCGCCATGAGGGCGACGGATTGATCGATGATCAGGTGCTGTTCTGTCGTGCGGTGAAGCACCTGGAGAGTATCGATGTGCCGATGCATCTGGCGGAAAGACTGGTCAGCCATGCCTATGGAGCGCTCAAGTCCAGCCAGGATCGCCGGCGTCTGGATATCTCGGCCAGCTCCGAAACCGTCGCCGTGGTCACTGATCCGGCCAACGGCCTGACCTGGGCGGTGCCGGTGGGGTTGATTGTCAAATACGTCATCAACTCGCCCATCCACCGTAAACTGCGGTTGGTGGAACCCTGAGGTTTCAACGGGTGTATTCAGGTCTTGGCGGCGTGGCCGGGACCTGTCGAAAAATAACCCCGTGCCGAAACGCCCTATCCCCCTTAAAATGGCGGTCATTCCCCAAATTTCCACGCCGAGACGTTTTCTACATGTCCGTTACCGCCAGCCTCACGCCGGATCATCACGCGCAGTTTATCGACCTGTTGACGACCAGTCTGAAGCAGAACGCTTTCATCAAGCTGGTGCTGGCCAAGTACGTTGGCACCGAGACCGAGCTGCAACGGCTGATCATCAAGCTACTGACGGTCAAGGATCAGCCCTGCCTGTCCTTCGTCTACCGTTACAAGACCCGCGACATCACCAAGAATCTGTCGCTTGCCGAGGGCATCGCGACCATCGCCGGGTTGCTGCCGGCCTCGTTCAAAAATGCGCATTTGCTGGCGTTGACTGACGAAGTCCAGCTCGAATACAGCAAAAAGGGCAAGTCTTCGCTGTTCAAGAGCAAACCTCAGCAATTACGCGAAGTGCCGTCCGCCGAACACAACCGCGAGAAAAACCGCTTTCTCGACCTGAGCCGGCCATTCCTCGCCGACCTCGGCGTGACCAATCGGCAACATGAACTGATCCCGGCGATGTCGCGCAAGTGGAAGCAGATCAACAAGTTCATCGAAGTCTTCAGCCACGCGTTGACCTCGTCGCCCCTGGCGCTGGACAAGCCGGTGCGCGTCGCGGATTTCGGTTCGGGCAAGGGTTATTTGACGTTCGCGATCCACGACTATCTGCGCAATACCTTGAAAGCCGAAGGCGAGGTGACCGGGGTCGAGCTGCGTGAAGACATGGTCACCCTGTGCAACACCGCGGCGGCAACGCTGGAGCATCCGGGGCTGGTGTTCAAATGCGGTGATGTGCGCAGCGTCGCGCCGAGTGAACTGGACGTGATGATCGCGCTGCATGCCTGCGACATCGCTACCGACTATGCGATTCACACCGGCATTCGTTCCGGGGCCTCGATAATCATGTGCTCGCCGTGCTGCCACAAGCAGATCCGCCTGCAGATCCAGAGCCCGGCGCTGCTCAAGCCGATGCTGCAATACGGCCTGCACCTGGGCCAACAGGCGGAAATGGTCACCGACAGTTTGCGCGCTTTGTTTCTGGAAGCCTGCGGCTACGAGACCAAGGTCTTCGAGTTCATTTCACTGGAGCACACCAACAAGAACAAGATGATCCTCGCGGTCAAGCGCGCCGAACCGGTGGACCCGGCTCAGCTGTTGGTGAAGATTCAGGAGCTGAAGGATTTCTACCACATCACGGAACACTGCCTCGAAACCTTGCTGCGGGCTGACGGTTACCTCTAACCCTGTAGGAGCCGGCTTGCCGGCGAAGGCGATCGCGAGGACGCCTTCGCCGGCAAGCCGGCTCCTACAGGATCATGCGGTGGCAATCCGTGCGGGGTTGACCGCCGTCTTGCGCCCCAACATCACCGTCACAATCACGCCGGCGGCAAACAGCCAGGTGATCGGCTCGACGTGTTCACCGAAGAACAATGCCGAAAACGCGATGGTGAAGAAGATCTGCAACAGCTGGATCTGACTGACCCGGGCAATGCCGCCCATGGCCAGCCCGGCGTACCAGGCAAAGAAGCCGATGAACTGCGAAAACAGCGAGACATAACCGAACGCCCACCAGGTCTTGGCCGAAATCTCGCCTTGATGTTGCAGCGCCAGATACAGCACCGGTCCGATCAGCAGCGGGGTCGACAGCACCAGCGCCCAGCAGATGACCTGCCAGCCGCCCATTTCCCTGGCCAGCCGGCCGCCTTCGGCGTAACCCAGGCCGCCTGCGGCGATCGCCCCAAGCATCAGCAAATCACCGGTCTGAATGCTGCCGGCACCGCTGATCAACGCATACCCGAGCACCAGCGCGCTGCCCAGTGCGGCACAGGCCCAGAAGGCTTTCGACGGTCGTTCATGGGACAACCAGGCGGCATACAGCGCCACGCACAGCGGTTGCAGGCCGTTGACCAGCGCACCGTGGGACGCCGGCAAGGTTTGCATGGCCCAGGCCGAGAGTACCGGGAAGCCGAGGATCACCCCGGCAATCACCAGGCTCAGGCCTCTGACCTGTTTCCACGTTGGCCATTGTTCCCGGCGCCACAGCAACAACAGCGCCGCCGGAACCGCCGCGAACAGCGCACGGCCCAGGCCGTTGAGCAACGGATGGAGTTCCTGCACGACGATCCGTGTGAAGGGCAGGGTGAGGCTGAAGATCACAACGCCGAGCAGGCCGAGGGCCATGCCGGTGTTTTCGCGCGAGGACATGATGGCAACCGGAATCGAAGGTGGCGGGAAGAGCCTTCATCTAGCCATAAACCGTGGTGTCTGCGCTGTTACAGCTAGGTGCAGAGTTATCCGTACAGTTGGGGGTAATCCCCCCAACGTAGGAGCTGGCTTGCCAGCGAAAGCGGCCTTCCAGCCAACATTTTACTGGCTGACACACCGCTTTCGCTGGCAAGCCAGCTCCTACAGGGTGATCAGCGTAGTAGTCGGGTATTACCTGCCATGCAGATTAAGGGCTACCTTGAATACTCCTGCGAGCCCACCTGTTCCCCAGAGGAGTCCACCCCATGGCTGCCAAGAAAATTTTGATGCTGGTCGGCGATTACGTCGAGGACTATGAAGTGATGGTGCCCTTCCAGGCACTGCTGATGGTCGGTCATACGGTGCACGCCGTTTGCCCGGACAAAACCGCCGGCCAGACCGTGCGCACGGCGATCCATGACTTCGAAGGCGACCAGACCTACAGTGAAAAACCCGGCCACCTGTTTGCCCTGAACTTCGATTTTTCCAAGGTTGCCGAAACGGATTATGACGCACTGCTGGTGCCGGGCGGTCGTGCGCCAGAGTACCTGCGCCTGAACGAAAAAGTCCTGGAGCTGGTGCGAGCGTTCGACAAGGCCGGCAAACCGATCGCTGCCGTGTGTCACGGCGCGCAATTGCTGGCGGCGGCGGGCATTCTGGAAGGTCGCGAGTGCAGCGCCTACCCGGCGTGTGCCCCGGAAGTGCGCCTGGCGGGCGGTACGTTCATCGATATCCCGGTGACGCAAGGTCACGTTCAAGGCAATCTGGCCACTGCCCCGGCCTGGCCCGCCCATCCGAGCTGGCTGGCCGGTTTCCTCGGCTTGCTGGGCACCCAAATAACGCTGTAACGAGGGACCTGTGCATGTGCGAGCTCTACGTCAAGGCCGATCCGATTCTCTACGAATCGCGCTCCCGCTCGCTGCGTATCTGCGGGGTGGTCACCACCTTGCGCCTGGAAAATCAGTTCTGGGACATCCTCGGCGAAATCGCCGAAGTCGACGGCATGACCACCAATCAGTTGATCGCCAAGCTGTATGAAGAGGTGATGGATTATCGCGGTGAGGTGGTCAATTTCGCTTCGTTTTTGCGGGTGAGCTGTACGCGATACCTGAGTCAGCGACGGGGGCAGATGCCGGCGTTATCGGTGGTGCGGGCGGTGGTGAAGTAGATTCGTTTTGCGGTGATCATGCAGGCCTCATCGCGGGCAAGCCCGCTCCCACAGGATTTGCGCAAATCCTGTGGGAGCGGGCTTGCCCGCGATGAGGGCCGAACAGGCGACAGACACCTCGGCGTGGTCTTTACTCTGAAACGCGAAACCTCTCAATCGCCAAGGAGAACGAACATGTCTGGATGGTACGAAGTGAGCAAAAGCAGCAATGGTCAGTTCAAATTTGTCCTGAAGGCCGCCAACGCCGAAACCATTCTGACCAGCGAGCTGTACACCACCCGTGCGGCCGCCGACAAAGGCATCGCATCCGTTCAGGCCAATAGCCCGCTGGATGTACGCTACGAAAAGAAAACCACCCGGGATGGCCATCCTTACTTCAACCTCAAGGCCGGTAACCACGAGACGATTGGCAGCAGCGAGGCTTACGCCTCCGATGCCGCGATGGACAAAGGCATCGCCAGTGTCAAGGCCAATGGCCCGACCACGGTGATCAAGGACAAGACCTTGCCGGTGCTCTGATCGCACCCCCTGTGGGAGCTGGCTTGTCGGATCGCCGCACCGCAGCGAATGCGGCCGTAAAAGGCTCGAGTTCGCTTCGCCGGCGAGCCGGCTCCTACAGACCGAGGCTAAACCTCGACCGGCACGTTCAGCTTCGGGCTACCGAGCGCATGGGTCTTGGAGTCAAAAAACCGCAGCTCACTCCCCGTCCCCTCAAACACCTTCGCGTAATGCCGCTTCTGATGCTGGATGAACGCCTTGTTGCGTGGATTGATCGAGATCGCCACCACCGTCGGTTTCCCGTGGCGCAACGCCTGGACGATATGGCTGTCCTGCTCACCCAAGGCATGACCGAAGATGCACAACCCCTCGCCATGCCCCAGTAACTGGTCATAGCAGAACGACAGATAATCCGAGCTGCGGACGGTCTTGAGCTTGTCCTGAGCCGGCCCTTCGTTGACGAACAGCGGTACATTGTCGAGGGTCTTGATCGTGTTGTTGATGGCGAAACTGCCGAGCAAGGTACCCTCGGTCGACATCAGCTTGCGCGCGGTGCCGTCCTGGTTGCGCACCAGATGCAGGCCACCGTGCAGGTACAGCAGCCGGGTTTTATCGGTGGCCGTGGTACTCAGGTCGAAGCTTGGCTCGGCACCCTGGAACAGATCTGTGATCGAGTCAGGCTGGTGTTGGGTCGCCCAGTAGTTGAGCAAGTCGTAGTTGGTGGTGAACACCGTCCGGTAGCGGCCCAGTTCCTGATTGATCGTGGCCAGGGTCGAAGGCACCACCAGCCGCCACGGGATGTGCACCGCGTGCACCGTGTTGATCAGCGCTTCCTTGATCGCGTAGTAGCGATTGCGCGGTGCGGCGGAGCTGACGGCGAGGGCCTTGTTCACTCGGCTGGTGGTTTTCAGCGCGCTGAGCACCTGCTCGAAGCTGCGCGTCTGCAGGGCGTCGAACACGCTCAGCTCGGACTGGCTCAGGGGTTTTTCTTCGACGGTGCGGGCGTTTTCAAACAGCGAGTCATAACCGAAGTCATCCCACACTGCGCGGCTGGCGCCATTGCCCACCAGCAGGCCGCTGAAGGAGGCGGTGGCGCGCAAGGCGTTCCAGTCTTCAAGTTGGGCATCGACATCCTGGAAATCGGTCATTGCAGTCGGCGTCTCAAAGCAAAAGGTCTGATGGGCGGCGACTTTATCACGACCGGGACTTGAGCCAGATCAAGTTGCTGCGCAACCGAAGGGTCGATCCTGTGGGTATCCGCTGGATCGGCCCTCCGATTCGGCCCCACACTGGAAATTCGCTCATGAGCAGCACGTTTTTCATCCCCGCCGTGAACATCATGGGCATCGATTGCCTGGACGAAGCCATGGTCGCCATCGGCAAATACGGCTTTCGCAAGGCACTGATCGTCACCGACACCGGGCTGGCCAAAGCCGGCGTGGCGAAGATGATTGCCCAGAAGCTGGCGACGCTGGACATCGACTCGGTGATCTATGACGGCGCCAAGCCTAACCCGAGCATCGCCAACGTCGAGCTGGGCCTGGGACTGCTCAAGGAAAGCCGCTGTGATTTCGTGGTGTCCCTCGGTGGCGGTTCGCCCCATGACTGCGCCAAAGGCATCGCCTTGTGCGCGACCAACGGCGGGCAGATCCGCGACTATGAAGGCGTGGATCAGTCCACCCGACCGCAACTGCCGCTGATCGCCATCAACACCACCGCCGGCACGGCCAGCGAAATGACCCGCTTCTGCATCATCACCGACGAATCCCGTCACGTGAAAATGGCCATCGTCGACCGCAACGTCACGCCGCTGCTGTCGGTGAACGACCCGGCGCTGATGGTCGCCATGCCCAAAGGCCTGACCGCGGCCACCGGCATGGATGCGTTGACCCATGCGATCGAAGCCTACGTCTCCACCGCCGCCAACCCGATCACCGATGCCTGCGCACTCAAGGCCATCACCTTGATCAGCAACAACCTGCGCCTGGCCGTCAGCGACGGCAGCGACCTGGCGGCACGGGAAAACATGGCGTATGCACAGTTCCTCGCCGGCATGGCGTTCAACAATGCGTCGCTGGGCTACGTCCACGCCATGGCGCATCAACTGGGCGGGTTCTACGACTTGCCCCATGGGGTATGCAATGCCGTGCTGTTGCCTCATGTGCAAAGCTTCAACGCGCTGCAGTGCGCCAATCGCCTGACCGATGTCGCCGTGGCAATGGGCGCCGACACTCATGGATTCAGCCCGGAAAAGGGCGCTCAAGCCGCCATCGCGGCCATCCGCAGCCTGTCCAGGGACGTGGGCATCCCCGCCGGTTTGCGTGAACTCGGTGCCAAACTCAACGACATCCCAATGCTTGCCAGCAATACCTTGAAAGATGCCTGTGGCCTGACCAATCCTCGGGTGGCGGATCAGCGGCAGATCGAGGAGATTTTCCGCAGCGCGTTCTAAATGGAATTACCCCTGGGCGCGAGCAACACGCAGAGCATCGCGCCCACCGCCAGCAAGGTGCATAACAGCGACAGTGACCAGGCCTGCGGACTGGCGATCAGGCTGGCGATCCCGCCGATGGCGGCAGCCATCAGTTGGTGAATGAAACCGCTCAACGCCATCGCATAAGCGCCGCCGACCGGCGAACCGGCGTTGGCCAGCGACAAACTGATCGGGTAATTCAACGACTGGCCGAATACGGCAAGGCAATACGGCAGCCAGAACAGCGAGGCCACTGAAGTGCCCGCAATGCTCCCCAGCAACATCGCTGCGCTGCCAGCCAGCACCAGCCCTGCGCCAGCTGTCATCAGCCTGCGTTGACCGGTACGAAGCACAAAGGCATTGACCCCCAGCGCCCCCAGAAAATACGCCGCACTGATGGGCCAGCCCAACAACCCGTACTCGACGGCCGACCAATTGAACGGTCCTTGCAGAATCAGCGGCGCGGCTGTGTTGAACGCGATGATCACACCGTAGCCGAGACCGCCGGCGAGGGCCGGCAACAGAAAGGCTCGATCACCCAGAATGCGCCAGTAGCTCGGCCAGGCCGACGATCGGACGTTGTCCTCGGTCAGTTTCGGGAATGTAACCCGTACTACAACCCCCGCCATCAACAGACTCGCACCCCCCAGCAGGTAGAAAATCGCCGACCAGCCCAGCGCAACTTGAATGATCGACCCCAGGTATTGACCGATCCCCAATGCCACCACAAAGGAAATAGAAATCCAGGACAGCGCTTTGGCCAGCAGGTCACCGCGGAAACTGTCGCGGATCAGCACCCGCGCCATCACCGAAATCCCGCTGGGCCGATCCCCTGAACCAGTCGCAACATCAGGAACGATTCAAGCGACTGGCTCAGTGGAAGCGCCAGATTGCCCGCTCCATAGATACCGAGTGCGGCGAGCAACACGGGTTTTCGGCCAATGCGCTGGCTCAGGCTGCCCCAGAACAGCATCGGCAGGGCCATGCCGATCAGGTACACCGCCAGTCCCCATGAAAGCTGCGAGGCGTCGGCGCCGAGACTTTGAGCCATCTCCGTTAGCGCGGGCAGATAAATGCTCATGCCCAATTGGGCGAGAAAAACCGTGCTGCAGGTGACGAGGAGGGTGGTGCCGTTATTCATGGAGTCTTCCCTGGATTTCAGTCGCTGACGCTCCCGGCGTGTGTGCGTAAAAGCTCGATGACGAGTTCACAGAATTGGCAGATAAGCGACGGATCCATATCGGCACGCAGAGTGATTCTGATAGCGGCGTTACCTTGTGCAAGACTTTACAGAACACGCCTGAGGCGTTGAATCGGCCGTTTCCGGGAAGCTTGAGTGTTACGAGAGATTTATGTGTAGGACGCTTACTCGTGATGTTGCGGGCTAAAACAGGTCTATATTGCCGATTCAGTCGAACCGAAGTCATCGAGCCCTCCATGCTGCAAAAAAGCCTGATCCGCCGTCTCGACCTGATCACTCTCCAGCTGTTTGTCGCCGTCCACGAAGAAGGTACGTTGACCCGTGCCGCCACACGCGAGGCGATTGCGGTGTCGGCGGCCAGCAAGCGGCTGATGGAGCTGGAGGAGGCGCTGGGCATCAGCCTATTCGTGCGCCAGGCCAAGGGCATGACCCTGACGCCGGCTGGCGAAACCCTGTTGCACCATGCGCGGCAGATGCTGTTCAACGTCGAAAAAATGGGGCTTGAGCTGGGCGAACATAGCCATGGGATTCGCGGCTATGTGCGGATGTTGGCCAACCTGTCGGCGATCATCCAGTTTCTGCCGGAGGAGCTGCGGGATTTTTCCGAGCGGCACCCCCAGGTCAAGACCGACCTTGAGGAGCGCCCCAGTGCCGGGGTGATTCAGGGGGTGCTCGATGGTGTGGCCGACCTGGGGATCTGCTCCAGTGATAGCGACGTCAAAGGCCTGCACAGCGTGCTGTATCGACAGGACAAGCTGGTGGTGCTGATGCTGCCCGATCATCCGTTGGCGAGCCGCTGCGCACTGGCGTTTGCCGACACCCTGGACAGCGATTACGTCGGCCTGCACGCCGCCAGTTCGATCAACATGCGCACCCATGCCGCGGCGCGCAAGGCCGGCAAAGTGCTGCGGCTGCGGATTCATGTGCCGGGTTTTGATGCCATGTGCCGGATGGTCCAGGCCAATATGGGCATTGGCATTCTGCCGCACAAGGCTTACGAACTGTTTGGCCGGGCGCTGGGTTTGCATGCGGTGCCGTTGACGGATGACTGGTCGGATCGGGCGTTGATTCTGGTGGTGCGCGATGAAGCGTCGTTGTCGCCGGTGAGTCGGATGTTGTTTGAGCATTTGCGTGGGGCGGTCTGACAGTTCTTTGTTGAATGAGCCGGCCTCATCGCGGGCAAGTCGAATCGTCGCACCGCCGCTCCCACACGGATCTGCGGCGTTCACTAATCCTGTGGGAGCGGGCTTGCCCGCGATGACTGACCTGAGGTCGCAACAATCTCCGGGAGCGTTCGCGTTTCACGAACGCCCGTTGCCCATTGAGGGTTGGATTCATCGCCCCCCGGTCCTCTAGCCTTGGCTCATATTCCAAGAACAACACGAGGTACCCCGCGATGACTGCCCCCTTAAGTGCAATCAAGGTGATCGAGATCGGCACGCTGATCGCCGCGCCGTTCGCCGCGCGCATGCTCGCCGAGTTCGGCGCCGAGGTGATCAAGATCGAAGCCATGGGCCAGGGCGATCCCCTGCGCAAATGGCGCAAGCTGCACGAAGGCACCTCGTTGTGGTGGTACCTGCAATCGCGCAACAAGAAATCCCTGGCGCTGAACCTGAAATCCCCGGAAGGCATCGAACTGGTCAAGCAACTGGCGACCAGTGCCGACGTGCTGATCGAAAACCTGCGCCCCGGCGCCCTGGAAAAACTCGGCCTGGGCTGGGATGTGTTGCATGCCCTCAATCCCAACCTGACCCTGGTGCGGATTTCCGGTTACGGCCAGACCGGGCCGTACCGCGATCGCCCGGGGTTCGGTGCGATCGGCGAGGCCATGGGCGGGATTCGCTACACCACCGGCACCCCCGGTTCGCCACCGGCCCGGGTCGGTGTCAGCCTCGGCGATTCCCTGGCGTCGCTGCACGCGGTGATCGGTGCCTTGATGTCGCTGCTGCGGGTCAAGACCGGGCAGGGCGGCGGACAGGTGGTTGATGTGTCGCTGGCCGAAAGCGTGTTCAACGTCATGGAAAGCCTGGTGCCGGAATACGACATGCTCGGCCATGTGCGTGAACGCAGCGGCGGAGCCTTGCCGGGCATCGCACCGTCCAACACTTACCTGACGGCCGATGGCGCCTATGTGGTGATCGCCGGCAACAGCGACCCGATCTACAAGCGCCTGATGCACGTCATCGGTCGCAATGACCTGGCCGAAGCGCCGGAGTTCGCCCATAACGACGGTCGTGCCGCCAAGAGCAACCTGCTCGACGCGGCCATCACCCACTGGACCAGCAGCCTGCCGATCGATGAAGTCCTGTCGGCGCTCGAGGCTGCCGAAGTGCCTGCCGGGCGCATCTACTCGGTGGCCGACATCGTCGCCGATCCGCATTACCAGGCGCGGGACATGCTGCTCAGTGCCGAGCTGCCTGGCGGTACCCGGGTGAAGATGCCGGGAATCGTGCCGAAAATGTCGGAAACCCCCGGCGGCGTGAACTGGTCCGGACCGAGTCTGGGGCAGCACACCGACGGCATTCTCGCAGGGCTGGGCCTGACGGCATCGGATATCGAGCGGCTGAAAACTGAAGGGGTGGTGCAATGATCACTGATTTTTCCGAGACCCTGATCGTTCAGGAAGTCTCCCCGCGCGACGGCTTGCAAATCGAGCCGACCTGGGTCGAAACCGTCGACAAGATTGCGCTGATCGATCAGCTGTCACGGGCCGGTTTCAGCCGCATCGAGGCCGGTTCGTTCGTCTCGCCCAAGGCAATTCCCGCGCTGCGCGATGGTGAGCAGGTGTTCAAGGGGATTGCCCGGCAACCGGGGGTGATCTACGTCGCGTTGATCCCCAACCTCAAAGGTGCGCAACGGGCGCTGGCGGCCGAGGCCGAGGCCGACGAGCTGAACCTGGTGATGTCCGCCAGCCAGACCCACAACCTGGCGAACATGCGCATGCGTTGCGAAGCCTCATTGGCGGCGTTCGGCGAGATCGTGCAATACGTGGGCGGCTCGACGGTGCGGCTCAATGGCAGCATCGCCACCACCTTCGGCTGCCCGTTCGAAGGCAAGATCGATGAGGACCGCGTCCTGCAGATCGTCGAGGCTTATCAGGAACTCGGCATCCAGGGCATTACCCTGGCCGACACCACTGGCATGGCCAACCCGCGGCAGGTCGATCGGCTGGTGCGACGAGTGTTGCAACGGGTTTCGCCAGCGGACCTGACCCTGCATTTCCACAACACCCGCGGCCTTGGCCTGTGCAACGTGCTGGCCGCCTATGAGGCCGGTGCCCGACGCTTCGATGCGGCACTGGGTGGTCTCGGTGGTTGTCCATTTGCACCGGGCGCGTCGGGCAATATCTGCACCGAAGACCTGGTCAACCTGTGCGATGAAATCGGCATTCATACCGGCATTGATCTGCCGCTGTTGCTGAAGTTGTCCCGAGGGTTGCCAGCGCTGCTGGGCCATGAAGTGCCTGGTCAGCTGGCCAAGGCCGGACGCAATTGCGACCTGCATCCGACGCCTTCCTGAGCCCATCACAAACCCTGTAGGAGCCGGCTTGCTGGCGAAGCGGTAGGTCAGTCGCCATCGATATTGAATGTGCTGGCCCCTTCGCCAGCAAGCCGGCTCCTACAGAAAGCAGCATCTCAACCAGACAACAAAAACAATCGGACACCCACGGGAAGTCCGCCTGGAGAACCACCATGAGCCTCAATGTACTGGAGGCGGGCGCGAGCCCGTCCGTTAGCCACGACGAAGAAAAAGCCCTGGTCAGCAAAGTCGCCTGGCGCCTGATGCCGCTGATCATGGTCTGCTACCTGTTCGCGTTTTTCGATCGCATCAACATCAGCTTCGCCAAGTTCCAGCTACAGACCGACCTGAGCCTGAGCGACACCGCCTACGGCCTCGGCGCCGGATTGTTCGTGGTGGGGTATGTGATCTTCGAAGTGCCAAGCAACATGATGCTCTACAAGGTCGGCGCACGACGCTGGATCGCCCGGATCATGATGTCCTGGGGCCTGGCCACCGCGGCCATGGTCTTCGTCAACAGCGAATGGCAGTTCTACGCACTGCGTTTTGTGATCGGGGCAACGGAGGCCGGTTTTGCGCCGGGAGTCCTGTATTACCTGACGTTATGGTTCCCGCAGCACTACCGTGGGCGTATCACCTCGATGCTGTTTCTGTCGTCGGCGTTCGCCGGCCTGGTGGGCGCACCGTTCTCCGGGCTGGTGCTGCAACACCTCGACGGCTTCATGGACATGCGCGGCTGGCACTGGCTGTTTCTGCTCGGCGGCGTGCCTTGCATCGGCCTCGGTTTGCTGGTGCTGACCCTGCTCAAGGACCGCATCGAAGATGCCCATTGGCTGACGCCGTCGGAGAAGACCCTGCTGGCCAGCCGCATCGCGCACCATGAACCGCACAAGACCGGCGGCTCGTTGCTCGCCGCATTGCGGATCCCGGGTTTCCTGACGCTGGGGCTGATCTACTTCCTGATTCAGGTGGCGTCCTACGGCTTGAATTTCTGGGCACCGCAACTGATCCGCAGTGCTGGCACCGAGAGCCCGGTGATGATCGGGTTGCTGACCGCCATCCCTTACATCTGCGGCGCCATCAGCATGGTAGTGATCGGGCGGTTGTCCGACTCGACAGGCGAGCGACGCAAGTTCGTCGCCGGTCTGGTCGCGGTCGGTGCCGTAGGGTTCTTCTGTGCCGGGATCTTTGCCAACCACACGACCTTCCTGATTGTCGCGCTGGGCTTGCTCGGTGCCGGGATCATCGCCTCCATCCCGAGCTTCTGGACCCTGCCACCGAAACTGCTGGCCGGCGCCGGCGCCGGTGCTGCGGGCGGGATCGCGGTGATCAATACCCTCGGTCAGTTTGGCGGCATCGTCAGCCCGGTCATGGTCGGACGGATCAAAGACCTGACCGGCAGCACCACCCCGGCCCTGTACGTCATCGGCGTCTGCGCGCTGATCGCCGTTGCGCTGCTGTTGTGGGGGTTGCCGCAGAAGCTGCGCACGCTCGACAAGTACTGACAACAAGCGCTTAAAAGATCGCAGCCTCGTTCCACTCGACAGCTCCTACGGGGGACCACGCATCCCTGGTAGGAGCTGTCGAGTGAAACGAGGCTGCGATCTTTTGATCTTCAAGACGCCACACCGATCGCCTTGGCCGGCGCATCGCTGAACTGAATCAACGCCACCCCCGCAATCAACCAAACCGCCTCCGACACCCGCGACAACGTCATCTGCCGCGCCACCCCTTCAAAAAACCACCCCAAGTGATCCCGCACCACCGCCCCGGGGACCTGAGATAGACTGGCGTGCACTCACCCAGGCTCAACAAGGACTTCCAATGACCCCATCGCTACTTTTGGCCGTTCTCGCCTCAGGCTTTATCTACGGCATCACGCCGGGGCCGGGGGTGCTGGCGGTGTTCGGCATCGGCGCGGCGCATGGCCGGCGGGCCGGGGCGGGGTTTCTCTGCGGGCATTTGCTGGGGGATGTGGTCTGGTGCAGCACCGCGTTGATCGCGATTGTCGGTGCGCGGGAAATCGGCAGCACAGCCTTCGATGTGTTGGGCGTGCTCAGCGGGCTCTATCTGTTCTGGCTCGGTGCGCGGGCGGTGCGTGCTCGTCGCAGCAGTGTCGAGGCGCCTCAAGGCCCGGCGCGGCAGCCGTTCTGGCACGGCATTCTGTTTGGCCTGACCAATCCGAAGGCTTATCCGGTGGCGGTCGCGACGTTTACCGCGCTGCTCTCCAGCCGCGCAGAACTGCTGAATTGGTCAATGTTGCCCTGGTTGATTGTCCTGAGCTTCGTCGGCGGCCTCATGGCCTACGCTATCCTCATTGGCATCGTCGGTGCACGGCGGGTGCGCAGCCTGTATCAACGGCATGAACTGGCGATCACCCGATTGTGCGGGGTGATGTTCATCGGTTTCGCCATCAACGCCCTGGTGCATGCATTGCCGGGGCTGGTGCCGAACAAGGCGTGAGGCTGATGGCACGGACGCGTCAGTGGCACTGATCGGTCGGGATGGTTTTTTATTGCTGCATTGTCGGGAAGCGCCCAACGCACCATGGCAACCAGAAATTCAGCGCCCCAGGCGAGCTACCTCGATCTCTTGCTGGACGCTGTCTGTGCGGTCGATAAACAAGGCTGCTTTGTCTTTGTCAGCGCAGCCTGCGAGCGCATTTTCGGCTACACCCCCGACGAGTTGATCGGCCAGCCGATGATCGACCTGGTGCATCCCGCCGATCGGCAGCGCACCCTCGACGCCGCTCGGGAAATCATGGGGGGCGAGCCCAAGCTCAACTTTGAGAATCGCTACCTGCGCAAGGATGGCCGGGTGGTGCACATCCTCTGGTCGGCCCGCTGGTCGGAAGTCGACCAACTGCGCATCGCCGTGGCCCGCGACATTACCGAACGCAAAGAGGCCGAGGCCCGGCAAGCGGCGCTGTACGCGATTTCCGAAGCCGCTCACGTCACGGAAGATTTGCTGGCGCTGTTCCAACGCATCCATTTGCTCATCGGCGAATGGCTGCCGGCGCTGAATTTCTCCGTCGCCTTATATGACGAACATTGCGGGCAGCTGAATTTTCCTTATCACGTCGACGACCATGAACTGCAACCCGAACAGCCCGGAACCATCACCGGGCGTCTGTGCGCCGAGGTCATTCGCAGCGGCCAGCCGATCCTGCTGACCCCGGAACTGGACAATGTGCCTGAAGGGTATGAGGCGCTGGTCGCGAACCAGCAATCGCCCTGTTGGCTGGGCGTGCCACTGAGTTCTCAAAACGGTACCATCGGTGCGCTGATCGTCAAAAGCGTGCCCGGGGGCGAGCGCTACACGGAGCAGGACAAGGAGCTGTTGCAGTACGTTTGCGCCCAGGTCGCGACGGCTATCGAACGCAAGCAATTGCATGCCAGGCTGCAGCGCATGGCCCAGTACGATCAACTCACCCAGTTGCCCAATCGCGAGTTGCTCCGTGAGCGACTCAAGGCGTCATTGATACAAGCCCGGGCAGACGGCGGCCGAATGGCCTTGCTGTACATCGATCTCGACCGCTTCAAGGAGGTCAACGACACCCATGGCCACGCGGTGGGCGATATGTTGCTGCAAGCGGTCGCCAACCGGCTCACGCACTGCGTGCGCGAAACCGACACCGTGGCGCGCATCGGCGGTGATGAGTTTGTCGTGTTGCTGCACAGCATCCACGCCGGCGAAGACGCCGACAGCGTGGCGGGAAAAATCCGCCAGGTCCTCTCCCAGCCTTTGCGCCTGGACGGACACAGCGTGAATATCCAGCCGAGCATCGGCGTTGCGCATTACCCCGAGCATGGCACCGAAGAAAGTCAATTGTTCAGGCATGCCGACGAAGCCATGTACAGCGCCAAACGCCACCAGCACCTGCCACCCGGTGCCTGAAAACCCACCACCGTTCGTCGCGTCGACCCCCTGTTTTTCTAAACCTTTGTGGTGTTCGAAATTCTGATTCTATGCGGGCTTATGCTCGCTGCGCTCATCAAAAGAGGTAGAAAATCATGCCTAACTCAAGAAACTCGAACTCGGGAAACTTCGCCAACGATCGAACGAAGGCGTCTGAAGCCGGTCGCAAAGGTGGGAAAACTACCACTACGACTGTCGAAAAAGACCCTGCGAAACCCGATACGGGCCGCAAAGGCGGTCAGAAATCGAAATAGTCCGTGAGGTAGTTTTGATTGAGAGGCGGGGGCGCAAGCTCCCGCTTGAATTTTTCAAGAGGAGGGCGCGACCATGAGCCGGATGGCCACCCGATTACGCAATGCCAGTTTTGCCACGTTACTGGGCCTGTGGGCCAGCAGCGCCTTTGCCCAGTCCCCTGCCGAATTCATCAATGATGCCTCGGCCAAAGGCATGGCCGACATCGAAGCCAGTCGCCTGGCGCACCAATTGTCCGAGTCCAAAGCGGTCAAGGATTACACCATCGTCGTCATCAACGACCGCACCACCGCCAACCAGCATCTGGCGAAAATCGCCAAGCAACTGGATTTGCCAATAGCCCCGCGCGAAGAAGTGGTCGACAAGGCCAAGGCCCTGATGCCGGAAGTGAAAGCTGACGCAAGCTTCGACCAGGCCTACGCGGCCAGTCAGGTGAAAACCACCCAGGAAGCCATCGAGCAGCTGCAGCAGGCCGCGCAAACGACCGACGTGCCGCAAATCAAAGCCTTCGCTGAAGAAACCCTGCCCAAACTGCAAAACCATCTGCAGATGGCCAAGGCGCTGCAAGCCAGCCGCTAGGGGGTGGCAGTGTTAAACGCAAACGGCGCGTGACTCAGCTCAGGCGCCGTTTTTTTAGCTCAGCACTCGTCCCACTTCGGTTTTTGCTTGCCCTTGGAGACGAGGCCTTCGAGGTCGAACACCTCATTTTCGCCCATGGCGCGATAGTGTTTGCGCAAGGCTTCCAGCTGCTTGAGATCCAGCAATTCGAGCCCCAGCATCGCGTTGCGCGCCTCCTTGTTGACCCGCAGCAATTCATCGATCTTCAGGTGCAGAATGTCGGTATCGCGGTTCTGCGTGTTCTGGATCAAAAACACCATGAGGAATGTGATGATGGTCGTGGAGGTATTGATGATCAGTTGCCAGGTGTCGTTGTAATCGAAAATCGGCCCACTCAGACCCCACAGACCAATCAGGATCAACGCGCCCATGAAGGTCTTGGGGCTACCGGCCCGCAGAGCGAGTTTCTGTGAGATTTTTGCGAATTTCATTGCTGTGTTCCTTATAGGGATGCGCCTGATTTTGTGACAGCGCCGGCATGATGAAAATTCTGCTTACATTTCTATTCGCTTAAAACAGCATCCGAAAGGCCTACACGCTCATCACGTCAGACGCGATCGATAGCAACCATCTCGATAATGTCGGGTCACTACATCAAGCCCTTTACACCGGAGAACACCATGAACCTCGCCCGTACGCTGTGCCTTTCCTGCTGCCTGCTCGCCTTGCAAGGCTGTTTCGACAATTCGGACAACGAAACCAAGGACAATACGGATGGCACCAAGTCTTCGGTGCAGATGCAGGAGAAGGATGCGCCGGATAAATAGCTGATGTGCAATCCGCAAAACCGGCCTGTCAGGCCGGTTTTTTCAAACGGGATGGTCCGTGGCGGACTTTTGAAGATAAACGCACGCGCCCGGCCGTGACCTGCTGAGCCATTCCCGGCACTGACGTGCGCTCGGCCATCGACATCGATTGGGCCCCGTTTCCTCAAGCACTATCAGGCGGCAATCGAGAGGGCCTACCGTGCGCTGGCGGATGGCTCGGTGCTGCTGCCGTTCCCGCGGTTGTTTATCGTCGCAACGCGCTGATGTAAAACTTAAAATTACCTGATCTGCCTTTTGAGCTGCCCGGCGGCTTGGCTTTGAACGTGCTCGGAATTGAATGACGTCTAGCATCATCGTAGGTCACTCCCGTTGCTCGCCAGCCATGGCAGTGGGGTTCTCCAGAATTCTCGAAGGTCCATTCCTATCATTTCTGATAGCTATCAAATCTAAAAAATGGGGCGCAGAGTATCCAGGGAGAGTTCGGAAAAATCACGGGGTGGAATGTGAAAGTCGAGAACCATGTGCCACTGAGTCTTTATGGTTACGATGCTTTGGATCGTTTGGTGAAACGAGCACAGAATAATCTGTCACATGGGGCAAGACTCTTCTACTGCGCAGATTTATTGGCTACCGAGATCGAAGGGGCGGTGAGGAACTCATTCTTTCGGCTCTCTGACTCTTTACTTGCTCAGCATAAACATCTCGCAGATGAAACTGAAAAAAGTTTGTTGTGTATTGATCGGCAAGGCTCAGTAGTGGGGGTTGTTTCTAAGAGCGAATATGGCGGTGGCGCCTATACTCCCTACGGTTATCACTCCCAAGTGAGTAGCTCCGTTACATCGATGGGGTACACCGGTCAATATAGAGATCCAGTGACGGGTTTTTATATTTTGGGTAATGGCTATCGTGCGTTCAATCCTATAATGATGAGATTTAATAGTCCCGACTCGCTAAGTCCTTTTAAGGAGGGCGGGACTAATGCCTATGCATATTGTAAGGGGGATCCTATTAACTTTCAGGATGACAGTGGGCGTTTTCCATTGCTCTCACTCATTAGAGTTTTGAATCAGGGCATAAAGCCCATCAAGACCTCAAGTGCTCTATCCGTAGCAGTGGATGGCGGCCATAAATTGCTTAGTAAATCCATGCCCATACCACCTGAAGGCTTTCGGCTTGTGGGATACCACGGCTCTAAATCAAAACATATTGCGAATCTTGCAAATAACGGTTTGGATCCAAGTTATATGGGAAGGAATTTGAGGGCGGACTTCGGACCTGGATTTTATGTCAGTCCTGATATAAGCGTAGCTCGTGGATATGCGAAACCATCGCAGCGATTCAACGGGATCGGGTTTAAAAAGCCGAACAGCGTTGGCGCCGTGTTTGTTAGGGATCTTGCTTCAAAGAGGGACGGGCCCCACTTCCAATATATCAGTGCGCATGGGACGCATCAGGAGCAATTGGTCCTCCGGCCTAAGATCTATAGTGATGTTTTAGTTATGCCGATCAACTCTTTCAAGAACGCCAAACGGCCTGAGTTTTACTCGGATATTATCCGTAAGCGCTAGCCTTTCGCGCGAATAGCAAATGCAGCGGTCAGGTCTTCTTGGCTGCGTATAGGTTTAATATTCATCACACGGTCTCCGCGTTGATCGTTCCAGTGCAATGTAACGGTTTGCGAGGGTCTTGAAACCGAATAGCAGATGTGCAATCCGCAAAACCGGCCTGTCAGGCCGGTTTTTTCAAACGGGATGGTCCAGCGGACCTTGCTCTGTCATCGACATATACATCTTCAGGAAGCCAGAACGACTGCCGCGCTGTATCTTGGTGACCCGTTTTGCACAAACGCGCCGACAGGAGAACGCAATGAGTTGGTCCGCCAGACAATACGTCGCTTTTGAAGATGAACGCACGCGCCCGGCCCGTGACCTGCTGGCGGCCATTCCCGGCAATGACGTGCACTCGGCCATCGACATCGGTTGCGGCCCCGGTAATTCGACCCAATTGCTGGTGGAACGCTTCCCCAACGCCACAGTGCGAGGGCTGGACAGTTCGACCGACATGATCGAAGCCGCGCGCAAGCGGTTGCCGCAGGTGCAGTTCGATACCGCTGACATCGATACCTGGAGCGAGAGTGGTCCCTTTGATGTGATCTTTGCCAACGCGGTGTTGCAGTGGCTGCCTGACCACGCGAACTTGCTGCCGGCATTGGTGAACAAGCTGGCGCCCGGCGGCAGCCTGGCGATCCAGATGCCGGATAATCTGAATGAACCGTCGCACCGTCTGATGCGCGAAGTGGCAGCCGATGGACCGTGGGTTGGCAAACTCGCAGGTGTCGCCGGACAGCGGACAGAAATGGAAAGTGCCAGCACTTACTACTCGATGCTGCGTCCCCACTGTTCCCGGGTTGATGTATGGCGCACGACCTACCACCATCCGCTCGCGGGCGGCGCTTCAGCTGTGGTTGAGTGGTTCAAGGGGAGTGGGTTACGGCCGATTCTCGAGCCGCTGGATGAGGCGGAGCGGGCGCAGTATCTCAAGCAATATCAGACGGCCATCGAGCGGGCCTATCCTGCGCTGGCCGATGGCTCGGTGCTGCTGCCGTTTCCGCGGTTGTTTATCGTCGCGACCCGTTGATACCCGTATCTGTAGGAGCAAGCTTGCTCGCGATGGACGTCAACGATAACGCGTATTTTCTGAATGAACGCGTCGCCTTGAGACCATCGTCGGAACGCCACTTGTTACCAGAGGCGACACGGCGCAGCAGCCGGGTTTAACCGATGCAGGGCGATGGCTTGGTGCTGCTGCCGTTTTCTCGGTCGTTTAACGTCGCGACTTGCTGGAGTAAAAAAGGACAGGTGACGTTAAAGGTCATCTGTCCTTTTTATTGGTGCGTTATCGCATTAGTCGATGCTTGATGACGTCAAGCCGGTTCGGCATCCATACGTCGCGCAACGACATCCAGAACATCACAACCATCGCGCAAGGGGATACAGCAAAGCAAGGCGAAATCACTGAGAATCACCGAATCAGTGGAGATGTCGCCGCGCATCGCGAGGTTTTCCAGGACCTGTGTCACCGCACCAATTCTGTAACGGGCGGTGCTGAGCAGTGAGTGCAGCGGTTGGGTGGTGTTTACATACAGCGAGGGAAGGTCGTCGGCGTTGCTGGTTAAAGCCATATATTCTTTCATGAGTGATTTACCGTTTGTAGGTTGAAGACCTACCACTCAATCGTCGCCAAACAATTGGGTGGTAGCTGTACGCAGGTTGGCGAACCGGACAACGGTAAAAACCGGCAGACCCGAAGGTCTCCCACGCACAGCCACCAAAAAAAGCGCAGCAAAGTGCAGTCAGAAGCTCCGAATAAACTCGGTGGTTTCTGAATCGTTGTCATCGAGTCGCCAAACCCGATACGCCATGTGGACGCGGATCGGACTATAGGCCTCGTGACAAAGGCACAGCAATGCTCAAGTCTACGGACAATTCCCAGAGTAGTGTAGGACGTTGCCTTTTTGAGAATTGGCGCCGTTCTAATCCAGCATGGCCACGGTTATCTTGTAATCTTGAGCCGGCTAAGAATGGGCTGAGTTACGGTTCGTCGTTATTGGAGGTGAATATGGAAGTGAAAATTCAGCAGTGGGGCAATAGCGCGGCGATCCGTCTACCTTGCTCAAGCAAATGAGCGTGGTCAGCGGGGATTTGCTAGCGCTCAATGTGTCTGCCGAAGCGATGACGCTCAAGCCTGCGAAAGCCGAGAGACATTACCGATTGGCCGATCTGATGGCGCAATGTGATTTGTCTGTGCCAGAGCCAACAGACCTTGCTCCCTGGAATACAATGCAGCCTGTAGGCCGCGAAGCGTGACGATTGCCAAATTTACCCGTCGCCTTTTTCGTAACCTTGCTGATCCATGCGGAATCCGGTGGCCTCAATCGGATCGGAGAGCGGCATTGGATAATGCTCGTCTTCGTACTTTTCGATGAGCAGCGCCAGTATTTCCAACTCATCGCCCTCAGGCGAACCGATGTCTGCCCCCCACAATTGCTCAACGCGAGCACATGCAGCGGTCAGTTCTTCCTGGTTGCTAATAGGCTTGATGTTCATCAAACGGTCTCTGAGTTGATCTGTCCATGATGGGTGATTCTCGAACGCGGAACGCATGGCCTCCACGACGCGTTTCGCCATGCCCTCATCTTCAAGCTGCGGATACCCTTTCTTAAGCTTGCCGGGGTTCGTCATACCCCGTCAGTAAAGGAAGCGCTGCAATTCTCGCGAGGGTCTCGAAACCGACTTGCATTGACGAAATCCTTTATTGGGGCGAGAAAAACGTTACCAGAACGTCGATCTTATGCGAAAACGTTAATTTTCGTAGGCGGTAAAATGTTAATGCTGGTTGAAATTTGATACTGGAAAGATGATTTTGAAGAAAAACGCTATCAGATCTTGGAGGCGTTGCCATAGCCCCGGGAGGACTTCCCCCTCGACCCGCGGAAAATGGCGAAGGGACGGACAAATGAGGGCAGTTATTTATCAAGAATGACCGCATTCCCTACGAGCCCAATCCCACTAAATCCCAGACACAAAAAAACCGGCCATCAAGGCCGGTTTTTTCTTTACCTGCATCCCCCGTCAAAAAACGACGTGAGACTGAAATTCGATTGGAGCGGGTGAAGGGAATCGAACCCTCGTTATCAGCTTGGGAAGCTGGAGTAATGCCATTATACGACACCCGCTCAGAGCGGCTGACTTTGTACCAGATGTGCGCATGGATTTGAAGTTTTTCTTTGTGCGCGTTGCATTTAGCATCGGATAAATCAAAACAGGGACCGCGTGACGGTCGTTCGCGGGCAAGCCACGCTCCTACAGGAATGCATTCAACACTGTAGGGCGGGGCGTGCTCGCGATGACGCTGTTTCAGATGGCCCGTGCATGTTGGTCCTGGACGTAGTGGTACCGCGGTCGGCTCGCCTGTGGCGCCGGTTTCAGGAAGCCCAGCAGTGCGTTGCGGCTGTCTCGGCAGGCGGCTTTGTGTTCCATGTCGAGAAAGTGGCCGGTGGCCTGCAGGGTGCTGAAGGTGGCGTCCTGCACGTGGTTGGCAAATAACCGGGCGCCATCGGCGGCGGTGTATTCGTCCCATTCGCCGTTCATGAACAGCACCGGCACCTTGATTTTCTGCGCAGCCTTGAAAAAGCACTGGCGATCGCTGTGCAAAAGGTCGCTGATGTGGAAGTGCATCTGCCCGTATTCATGCTCGGCCAGGGAGCTGACGTGCCGATAGTTGAAGCGCTTGAACAGGGTCGGCAGGTGTTTGCCGATGGTGCTGTTCACCAGGTTGCCGACCCGGTCGCCGTCCCGGCTGCCGAGGTAATCGATGCCGCGCTCGAGGTAGTCGAGCATGTGCGAGTTGATCTCCGGCGAGAAGGAGCTGATCACGGCTTTTTCGATGCGCCGCGGCTGTTGGGCCAGGGCGACCAGGGTCGCGGCGCCACCCCAGGAAAACGACAGCACGTGTTCGGCGGCGAAGTGATCGATCAGCTCCAGGAGGATCTGCCCTTCGATTTCCTTGGTCAGCAATTTCTCATGCAGGTTGTGGGCTTTCGACTTGCCCGCGTAGGGCTGGTCGTAGCAGACCACGTTGAACTGCGGGTGCAGGTTTTTCACGGTTTGTGCAAACGACGCAGTCGTGGCCATCGAGCCGTTGACCAGAATAATGGTCTTCTCTGCGGCGTCTGCGCGATAGAACTCCGTGTAAACCCGATACTGACCCTGTATATCCAGCACAGCGATTTCTGGCCTCATGTCATAAGACTCCAAGCAAGCGGGTATGAGCGCAAATGAGATTGCACGAGCTTTGTGACAGGTAGGCATGCGCCTGGAAATTTGGAGCCCATGTCGATCCAATGCAGTCCGGTCGACGGGTATTGTTATTGGCGGGCAGTCTGCCGGGGGACAGCGGAACCTGAGGGTTCTCTTCCGGCAAAAAGTTTCTTAGAAGTATGTTGTGACTCGTCGGTCACATTTCGGCCGACGTCCTGATTCAAGCAGGGGTCACGTCCTCGCGCAAGTATCTTTCGTGAATTGTTCGACAACTTCTGCTGAGCGGTCGTGCGCTTAGAACAAAAGGATCTCTTCGGTGCACAACGCGCGGTACTCGCCCGGTTTTAGCGCATTGTCGAGCGCCAGCGGGCCCATGCGTTCGCGGTGCAGGCGCAACACTTTGTTGTCGAAGTGGCCGAACATCCGCTTCACCTGGTGATACCGGCCTTCGACGATGCTCAGACGTGCGGATTTCGGCCCGAGCACCACCAGATCGGCGGGTTGGGTGACGAGGTCTTCGAACGCGAAGTACAGGCCTTCGGTGAAGGTGATCGCGTAGTCGGGACCGATGTCCTGTTCAGTCTCGACGTAATAGACCTTGGGCAGTTTGGTCTGCGGTTGGGTCAGGCGTCGTGACCAGCTGCCATCGTTGGTGATCAGCATCAGGCCGGTGGTGTTGTAATCCAGGCGCCCGGCGATGTGCAGCTCGTCCTTGTCCGGTTCATCGATCAGGTCGAGTACGGTCGGGTGTTCCGGGTCGCGGGTGGCGCTGACGCAGCCGGCTGGCTTGTGCAGCATGAAGTAGCGGGCGGGCTTGCCGACTTGCAGTACGTCCTCATCGACCTCGACGCGGCTGAACACCGAGACCTCGGCGTGGGTGTCGCTGACGATTTTTCCGTCGATCCTGACGCGCTTTTCCACCAGCAACAAGCGCACCTGCTGACGGTTGAAGCGGGGCAGGTTGCTGAGGAAACGGTCAACGCGCATGACGGCAATCAATGGAGAAAGGGACGCGTATCTTACGTGATCGACAGCACGGTTGCTTACCCCAGCTGTGCCTCGACCTGGGCGCAGCGGGGGCACAGGCAGGATGTGTCGCGCAGTTCCGGCGGCAGCGCTTCGAGCACCGCCGGGTCGATGCTGACGCCGTAGCACCAGCAGGCTCGATCGGCGGTTCGCGGGTCGGCCAGGGTGCAGTCGTTGGAGGCGCCGCAGGCCGGGCAGAAATCTGGCTTGTTCATGTAGGACTATGCATAACTGGAGTGAGGCATTTCCACGCAGGTGCGGTTACGACCGGAATGCTTGGCACGATACATCGCTTGATCGGCCCGCGACAGTAGCGTGTGCAAGGTGTCATCCACTTGCAGGGTGGTCAGGCCGATGCTCACCGTCAGGCGCAGTTGCTTATCGTTGTAGGCATAACGCTGTTCTTCGACATGCAGGCGGATCTTCTCGGCGATCATCTTGCCGGTGTGACCGTCGGTGTCCTTGAGCAACACGATGAATTCTTCACCGCCCCAGCGGCAGACGATGTCGGAGTGCCGCAGGCAACTCTCCAGGTCCCGTGCGAAGCCGATCAGCACCTGATCGCCGGCCAGATGGCCGTAGGTGTCGTTCAAGGCCTTGAAGTGGTCCAGATCCAGCAACAGCGCGGTCATTGGCCTGGGCTCGCGCCGGGCTTCGTGCATGGCTTGCGCGGCCAGCAGGTCGAAGCCGCGACGGTTTGGCAGTTCAGTCAGGCTGTCGAGGGTTGCCTGAGTCTGGATTTTGCCCTGATAGCGCTTGATCACCCGGTTGAGCAGGGCCAGTACGCTCAGGGTGACGATCAGGCAGATCAGCAGGTTGAGGTACAGCGACTGGCGAATCTCACTGAGGGCGCCATCTTCGCGCTTGTCGACGAACAGGTACCAGTTCAGCTCCGGAATGAAGCGCACGTTGAGGAAATGGCCCTGGCCCTGGAAAGAATATTCGTAGCTGCCGCTGTGGGGGTTGGGCAGTTGGCTGACCAGGCCCTTCATGCTGTCGAGTTCGCCGAGGGTCTGTCCGACCCGTGCGCCTTGCGGTCCCCCTTCGGCGCCGGTGAGCACCAGGCGCCCGTAGGTGTCGACGAAATACACGCTGCGCTGATAGCGCTGCTGGTATTTGTCGATCAGCTTGATCACCGCATCGACCGTCAGGCCGACACCCGCCGCGCCGATGAAACGGTTGTTGTAGTCGTAGACCTTGTAGTTGATGAAGAAGGTCAGGTTGTCCTTGTTGGCCAGGTCCGGGTCGAGATTGATCTCATAGGGATCGGCCATGTCGCGTACGCGGAAGTACCAGGCGTCGCGGGGCTCATCGACTTTGACCTGCTTGAGCACGCCTTTGGCGTGGTAGTAGGTCAGCGTGCCGTTGGAGACGAAAAACGCGGTGTAGGCGCCGTAGTGGGTCATGACCTCGTCGAGGTAGCGGGTCATCTGCCCAGGGTCGTTTTCGCCATTGACCACCCAGTCCCGCATGAAGGTGTCGCGGGACATCATCGAGGAAATCAGGATCGGTCGGACCAGGTCTTTCTGGATTTCCGAGTAGACCGTGTCCGACGTCAGCGGCAATTCGGTATTGACGATACTGTCGCGGATCGACGCCCGCGAAGCGTAGTAGCTCAGGAAGGAGGTGGCCAGGAATCCTGCGCCCAGCAGCGCGATCAGCGTGAGCACCAACGAACGTTGCGAATACAGCGGCGAGCGAAGCGGCATGGCGATTCCGTTGCAGTAATCCGATGGCAAGCATTCTAGTGGCACTTTGCGGAAATAACTGCGGGATTTGTGGGGTGAATCGGTATGGATCACGGACGGTGGCGCCTGGGCTGACGTCATCGCGGGCAAGCCCGCTCCCACAGGTTCTGCGCGGACCCTGTGGGAGCGGGCTTGCCCGCGATTTGTAAGATCAACGCCGATCTTTCAGGTACGCCCGCCACCCGCCCAGATGACTGATATCCACCGCCCCCTCCAACCCATACGCCTCGCAGATAAACCCGCTCTCCCAACGCCCGTCCGCCAGTTGCACCTTGCCCAACCCCAGCGGTGCCGGAATCCCGGTCAGGAACGAACCCAACTCACTGCTCGGCAGTTCCCAGACTTCCACGGCGATTGCGACACCACCTTCCTTCACCCGAACCATCCCGGGACGCAGCGGTGGGCCGCCAGCTAATGCATACAACTGGTAGTCAGGTGAGCTGAACGTCGTCTCGACCAACCGAGCCCCGCGCCGCTTCAGTTGCCAGTTCAGCGCCAACCCATCCAGATGCGCACCACACACCACCAACCGCGCACGATCATTGCGCGCGACTGTGGTTGGTGCAGAGGTCGCCAAACCTTGCCGGCGCTGCAGTGCATCCGCCACTCCCAACAAGTACTGATCGGTAAACGCCCGGCCGAACAGCGTTACGCCCCATGGCAGGCCGTTGCCCATTAAGCCGGCAGGCACGGCGACGGCGGCATAATTGAGCAGGTTCATGAAATTGGTGTAATAGCCCAGTTCCGAGTTGCGCAGCACCGGTTCGGCCGCCAGTTCCTTCAGTGTCACCGGGCGGCCGATGGTTGGCGTGAGCACGCAATCGAGTCCGTCCAGCGCCTGGTCGCACAGTGCCTTCAAGGCTTGCAGGCGATATTGGGCACGGAAGGTTTGCACGCCGCTCACCGCTGGTGCCTTGGCCAGTACCGCACGAATCACCGGCAGCACGGCTTCGGGATTTTGCTCCATCAACTCCCCGGCAACGCTGTAGCGCTCGGCCACCCAGGGCCCGTCGTAGAGCAGGCGCGCCGCTTCCAGGAACGGCGACAAATCCAGCGCCACCGCCTCACCGCCCAACGCCTTGAGCTGATCGATGGCATCGGCGAACAACAACGGACCTTCAGGGCAACCGAAGAACTCCAGGTCTTGCGTACGCGGCACGCCGAAACGGAACGGACGCGGTGTACCGAACGCCGAACCGTCATTCCACAGCGGATTGCTACGGCTGTATTCATCCCGCGGATCGAGCTGCGCGGTGAGCGCCAGCAGTTGACTGGCTTCCCGGGCGGTGGCGGTAAAGGTCGTGACGCAATCGAGCGTGCGGCAGGCCGGCACCACGCCCGCCGTGGAGATCAACCCTTTGGTCGCTTTCAGCCCGACCAGATTATTCAAGGCCGCCGGCACTCGCCCGGAACCTGCCGTGTCGGTGCCCAGCGCAAAACTTGCCACACCGAGCGCCACCGCCAGCGAAGAACCGGCACTGGAACCGCCCGAGGGGTACTCCGGCAACACACTGTTCGGACACGCGCCAAAGGGTGAACGACTGCCGTTGAGGCCAGTGGCGAACTGATCGAGGTTGGTCTTGCCCAGAGGAATAGCGCCCAGGGCGAGCAACTGCTCGACGATGGTCGCCGAACGCTGCGGCACGTAGGCAAACGCCGGGCACGCTGCTGTGGTCGCAATGCCCGCCAGGTCGATGTTGTCCTTGATCGCGAACGGCACGCCGTACAGCGGCAGGCTGTCCGGGTCACAACCGTCGAGGGCGGCGAGGTAGGGCTCCAGTTCTTCGACACTGAGCAAGTGGATGAACAGGTGATAGTCCGGGTTCAGCGCCGCGGCTTTCTCGCGCAGGCTCGGCAACAGTTGCCGAGGTGTGGTGCTGCCGTCGCGGTAGGCGCTACGCAGGGCATCGAGTTGCAGATTGATGTTCATCGGTTTAATCCTTTTCAAAATGGGTTCACTCGAGTTCCAGCACCACGATGCGCTGCCCGGCACGTACCGCCGACCCCGGCTGTCCGCGAATTTCGCGCACCACGCCGGCCATCGGCGCGAGCAGGGGGATTTCCATCTTCATCGACTCCAGAATCACCAGCACATCACCGGCGGCGACCCGGCTGCCGGCCTCCACCTGAACCTGCCAGAGGTTGCCGGCGATGTGGCTGTCGACGCTCTGTTGACCACTGGCCAGCGGCGCGTCTGCGGTGGTTTCCGGAGCCGGCTCCTCGCTGTCGAAATGTGCCTGGCCGCTGGCGATCCAGCGCTCGCGTTCGGCGTTGAACGCGCCTTGTTGCTGATCACGAAACGCGGCAATGGTCTCGGCTTCTTTGGTCAGGAAGGCCTGGTAATCCGCCAGGTTCAGTTGGCTGTGTTCAATGTTCAGATCGAAGCGCCCCAAGGGAAAGTCCCGGCGAATGCGCAGCAATTCTTCGGCGCTCACCGGGTAGAACCGGATCTGGTCGAAGAAGCGCAGCAACCACGGTTTGCCATCGAACGCCGCGACCTCACGGTAGCGATTCCACATCTGCAAGGTACGACCGACGAACTGATAACCGCCGGGGCCTTCCATGCCGTACACGCACATGTAGGCGCCACCGATGCCCACCGAGTTTTCCGCGGTCCAGGTGCGGGCCGGGTTGTACTTGGTGGTGACCAGCCGATGGCGCGGATCGAGCGGGGTGGCGACCGGTGCACCGAGGTAGACGTCGCCCAGGCCCATCACCAGGTAGCTGGCGTCGAATACCGTGCGCTGCACCTCGTCGAGGTTCGGCAGGTCGTTGATGCGGCGGATGAACTCCAGATTGCTCGGGCACCAGGGCGCATCCTTGCGCACGGTCGTCATGTATTTCTCGATCGCCAACTGACAGGCCGGATCGTCCCAGGACAGTGGCAGGTGGACGATGCGCGAGGGCACTTGCAGGTCCGTGGCGGCACATACGGCGTCCCATTCGCCAGCGACGATGCCGAGCAGATCGGCCAGCGGCAGTTGTTCGGGTTGGTAGTGCACTTGCAGCGAGCGGATGCCTGGGGTCAGGTCGATCACGCCGTGCAGGTGCTTGCTTTCCAGGGCTTGCATAAGGGCATGGGCGCGAAAGCGCAGGACGAGGTCCAGCTCGGGGGCGCCGATTTCCAGCAGCAGGTGCGTATCGCCCGACAGCCTCGCCACCAGCCGAGTATCGTCCTGACCAATATCCAACATCACCGGCGACACAATCCCCTGTAGGAGCTGGCTTGCCAGCGAAGAAGTTGACGCGGTGTCTGGTAGGGCCCCTTCGCTGGCAAGCCAGCTCCTACAGGTCCCCCATTTCAGGGCAAGATTGCGGGCGGCCTTTAGATCGACTGGGAAGAACTGCACCTTGTCGCCAGCCTTGAGCTGCCCCAGCTGCCAAAGATCCGCCTCGATCACTGTTACCGGGCAGACAAATCCGCCCAGGCTCGGGCCGTCGGGGCCGAGGATTACCGGCATGTCACCGGTAAAATCCACCGCGCCGATTGCGTAGGGATTGTCATGAATATTCGACGGATGCAATCCCGCCTCACCACCGTCGGCGCGAACCCATTCCGGCTTCGGCCCGATCAGTCGAACACCGGTGCGGCTGGAGTTGAAATGCACTTCCCACTGGGTGGCGAAGAAAGTGGCGATGTAGTTTTCGGTGAAGTATTCCGGCGCGCCGTGGGGGCCGTAGATCACCCGGATCTGTCGCACTGCGGGCAACCCGGTGATCTGTTCTTCAGCCAGGTGTTGCCCGGCGCCAACGTCACTCAAGGCCGGAACATGCAGCACATCCCCGGCTCGCAACGCTCGGCCACCATGCCCACCAAACTGGCCAAGGGTGAACGTGCTTTTGCTACCCAGATAATCCGGCACTTGCAGGCCACCGCGCAGGCACAGGTAGCTGCGAGCGCCAGCACCGGCAATCGTGCCAAGGCTTAACGTGGCGCCTGCCGGAATCAGCAGCGCCGTATTCATCGCTACGGATTCACCGTTCAAGGTCAGTGGAATCACCGCCCCGGTCACCGCTATCACCGCATCGCAATTGAAGCGCAGCAAGGGTCCGCTCATGGTGATTTCCAGCGCTGCCGCACCTTCGTCGTTGCCCAGCAACAGGTTACCCAGTCGCAACGCGCGGCTGTCCATCGGCCCCGACGGCGGCACGCCCACCGCCCAGTAGCCGAGGCGGCCGGGATAGTCCTGAACGCTGGTCTGGGTGCCGGCGCTGAGCACTTCGACAGTGTTGGCCTGATAGACCAGACCTTCCAGGCAGCGGGTCCATGGCTGACCGCTGGCGAAGGGCGTATCGAGCAGAATCTGGCGCAGGTAATCGCGATTGGTTTCCACCCCGTAGAGCAGGCTGTCGCCCAACGCCTGATGCAGATCGGCGCGGGCCTGTTCGCGGGTCGGCGCCCAACTGATGACCTTGGCGATCATCGGATCGAAGTACGGTGGAATCTCGCAACCGGCTTCGACCCAGGTGTCGATCCTTAACTGTTTGCCATCGGCGACAGGAAAATCCACGGCCGTGAGCAGGCCGGGGCTCGGTTGAAAATCCCGGCCCGGATCTTCGGCATAGAGCCGTGCCTGAATCGCATGACCGTCAGCTTTCAACCCTCGGCTCAACTCGCTCAACGGTGGTAGATCACCGGCTGCCAGTTGCACCATCCAGCGCACCAGGTCCACGCCCCACACTTGCTCGGTGACGCCGTGCTCCACCTGCAAGCGGGTGTTCACTTCCAGAAAGTAGAAGCGCTGATCTTCACTGTCGAAGACGAATTCCACAGTTCCGGCGCTGCGGTAATTCACCGCTTTTGCCAGTTTGATCGCCGCCGCGCACAGCGCTTCGGCCATGCCGTCGGGCAGGTTCGGCGCCGGGGTTTCTTCGAGGACTTTCTGGTTGCGGCGCTGCACCGAGCAGTCGCGCACGCCGAGGGCAATCACTTCACCGTGGCCGTCGCCGAACACCTGGACTTCCAGATGCCGGGCGCGCTGGATGTACTTCTCGATGAATACACCGGCGTCGCTGAAATTGTTCTGCCCGAGGCGTTTGACCGCTTCAAAGGATTCGTTCAGTTCGGCTGCGCTGCGGCACACGCGCATGCCGATGCCGCCACCGCCCGCGGTGCTTTTGAGCATCACCGGGTAGCCGACCTGTTCCCCTGCGATCAAGGCGGCGTCGAGGCTGTCGAGCAGTTCGGTGCCTTCGAGCATCGGCACGCCGTGTTGCCTGGCCAGGGCACGGGCGGTGTGCTTCAGGCCAAACACGCGCAGTTGTTGTGGCGTCGGGCCGATGAAGGCGATACCGGCCGCTTCGCAGGCTTCGGCGAACGCGGCGTTTTCCGAGAGAAAACCGTAGCCCGGATGAATCGCCGTGGCCCCTGTGGATTTGGCGATGGCGAGGATCTTGTCGACCATCAGATAGGTGCCGGCCGCGGCGCCGTCACCCAGGCTGTGGGCCTCGTCGGCCTGCAGGATGTGCAGGCTGGCGGCATCGGCTTCGGAGTAGACGGCGACGCCTGTGACCTGCAATTCATGCAGGGTGCGCAAGATGCGGCAGGCAATGGCGCCACGGTTGGCAATCAGGACTTTTTCGAACATGGCAAAACCCCCGGAGGCGATAGCGCATCAGCCTCGACCTGGGATGCGGGCCGTCCCGCAGTTTTTCGATGGGCGCCGGGGTCGTCCCCGGCGGCAAAATCAATTTTCTTCAGAACACCATCGCCCACTGTGGGAGCGGGCTTGCCCGCGATGAGGCCAGCACATTCGACATTGATGTCAACTGACACACCGCTATCGTCGGAACGCCGCCCGGGGCAAGCCCGCTCCCACAGGGTTCAGTGGTGTTCTTACTGCTTGAGGCATTGCCCGGAGCGGGCCTGGCACAGGGCAAACAACCATTTACGCAACCGCGCCAATTTCAGTTCCATACCAACACCTCCGCCGGCGTAGGGTTGTAGGCATTGCACGGGTTGTTCAATTGCGGGCAGTTGGAAATCAGCACGATCACGTCCATCTCCGCCCGCAGGTCGACGTACTTGCCCGGCGCCGAAATCCCGTCTTCGAAGGTCAGGCCGCCGTCAGCGGTGACCGGTACGTTCATGAAGAAGTTGATGTTCGGTCCGATGTCGCCTTTACCCAGTCGCCCGTCGTGGACGCAGGCGCGCAGGTAGTTGTCGCGGCAGCTGTGCATATAGCGTTTCTCCAGTGCATAACGCACGGTATTGCTCTCCTGGGCACAGGCACCGCCGAGGGTGTCATGCCGGCCACAGGTGTCGGCGACGATGGTCAGCATCGGTTGGCCGAGGTTGGAATAGAGCACGCTGCCGGTGCTCAGGTAGACGCTGTTCTGCCGGCGCAAGGTGCGTTGCACGTCGTAGCGTTCCTTGGGGTTGGCGACGCTGTAGAACAGGGTGTCGACCGCCTGGTTGCCTTCCAGGTCGAGGATGCGCAAGGTCTGGCCGGCCTTCACCTCCATCAGCCAGGGTTCGCCGGCAGGGATGGTGGCGCGGTAGACCGCGGTTTCAGGCAGCTGTTGAACAGTGGCGATGGCAAGTGACATGGCAGCGATCCTCAGGCGAACAGGCGGTCGGTGTTGATGAAGCCGCGCTCGTTTTCCGGGCGCGAGGTGCGGCAGTGTTCGGCGACGCTGGCATCGGCGTTCATCCAGCTGAGCTTCAGGGGTTGGGGGGCGTATTGCGGTGACGGGTCCATCGGGTGTTGCAGGGCGGTGAGCACCACCAGCGTGTCCATCGGCGCATACAACTCGATGTAATCGCCGGCCCGGGAGTTGCCTTCGACGAAGTGGAAACGTCCGGCCTCATCGACGTTCACCCGGCTGAACAGGTTGAGCGTCATCAGCAGATCGGACAGGCCCAGCCCCCATTTGCCCAGCTCCACCAACAGGTTGTCGGTGCCGTTGCGGAAGAAGCCGTTGCGCAGTTCCTGATAGCGGCCCTGACCGTATTTTTGCGCGACCTCTTCAGCGCACAGCACACCACCGAGGCTGTCGCTCCAGCCGCAGGTGTCGGCGGTAATGGCCGCCAGCACCCGGCCCATGTCCGAGTACAGGCAATGGCCGGTGGTGAGCTTGGCGGTGTGCTGGCATTTGAGGCTGTCGGGCAGGTTCAGGCGCTCGGTTTTTTCGTTGGCGTTGAGCAGCGTCAGGCTGACGTTGGCACCGCCGCGCAGGTCGGTCAGGCGCAGCAATTGGCCGCGCTTCAATACGAAAGAACGATGACCGCCGCCGGGGAGCATTTCTTCGGCGAAGGGTAGGAACAGTTGGGTCGAATCCGTCATTGCAAAATTCCTCTAAGCGATACGAAGCGTGCCCGCCAGTTGAGGCGGCAGGGCGTCGACGGCCGCGCGATTGACGCGGCGGTCGCTGTTCAACGGGATGTCGTAGGTGATGCGCGCGCCATAGGCGCCGGGGGCGTGCGGGTCGAGGCGGACCTTGTCGAATACCAGCAGACGCGTGCCAAGGCTGAAGCCTTCGGACAGGTCGTGGGTGACCATGAACACCGTCAGTTGCGTCTCGCGCCACAGCTCCAGCAACAGCCCGTGCATGTCCTTGCGGATGCCTGGATCGAGCGCGCCGAAGGGTTCGTCTAGCAGCAGCACCCGGGGTTTCATGATCAGCGCCTGGGCGATGGCCAACCGTTGCTGCATGCCGCCGGACAGCTGCGCCGGGTACTTGTCCAGCGCATGCCCGAGGCCGACCTTGTGCAGCAGCACCGAGGCTTGTTCTCGTGCGTCTTTTTTAGCGTTGCTGAATAACCGCCCGAGCCATGGCGAACGCGGCAGTTCGAGACCGAGGGCGACGTTGTCCAGCACGCTCAGGTGCGGGAACACCGAGTAGCGCTGGAAGACCACGCCACGGCTGGCATCCGGCTCGCCGGCCAGGGCCTGGCCGTCCAACAGAATCTCGCCGCGACTGGCGCGTTCCTGGCCGAGCAGCAGGCGCAGGAAGGTCGATTTACCGCAACCTGACGCGCCGACCAGCGTGCAGAACTCGCCCTCGTTGACGTTCAGGTTCAGCCCTTCGAGCACCACCTGATCAGCGTATTGCTGCCAGACATTTTTCACGGTGATGAAGCTCATGCGCGGGCTCCTTCATAACTCATTTAGGGGCACCTTCATGCCAGGGGAAGGCCCGTCGGGTCAGGCGCTTGAGGCCCCAATCCATCAGCCAGGCGAGCAGGGTGATCCACACCACGTAGGGCAAGATCACGTCCATCGCCAGGTAGCGGCGCACCAGGAAAATCCGGTACCCAAGGCCGTCGGTGGAGGCGATGGCTTCGGCGGCAATCAGGAACAACCAGGCCGAGCCGAGCATGAGTCGCAGCGAGATCAACAGGCGTGGCAGCAATTGCGGCAGCACTACCCGCAGCATCAAGGTCCAGGTCGAAGCCCCGAGGGTCTGGGCCTTGATCAGCAACTCGACCGGTATCTCCCGGGCACGCTGTTCCAGATCCCGCGCCAGGCACGGGGTGATGCCGATCACGATCAGCATCACTTTCGACAACTCCCCCAGTCCGAACACGATGAACAGAATCGGCAGGATCGCCAGCGGCGGCACCATCGACAGCACCGTCAGCAACGGCGACAACGGCGCGCCGAACAGCGGCAGGGTCCCGGCGGCGATACCCAGGCACAGCCCGGCCAACGCGCTGATGCCCAGGCCGATGGCCAGCCGGCGCAGGCTGGAGGCGGTGTCTTGCCAGAGCAGGTAGTCACCGGTGCGGGTGTCGGCGGTGAACGCCAGGCGTTTCACCGCGTCGGTCATCTGCACCGCGCTTGGCAGCAGCTTGTCGTTGGGGTTGTCCGTCAGCCGCTCGGCCGAGCCCATGAAGTAGGCGAACAGCACCAGGGCGAATGGCAGGATCACCAACAGCAGGCGACTCGGGCGATCCGGGTGGCGATTGATCAGGCGCATGGCCAGTCCTCCTGTTTACAGCTTGGCGTCGGCAGCCATCTGCACGAAGGTCGGGTCGAAGCGCAGCTTGAGGTTGCCCTTGTCGCCGCTGGTCACGCCGTTGGCGAAGGCCATGCCGACGGCGCTGGTGTCCTTGGCGCCTTCACCCAGCAAGCCATGCTGGAAGGAAAACTCGGCGACCTTGCGCATGGTTTCCGGCAGTTGCTTGCTGGTGGAAAACGCGAGGGCTTCTTTGGGCGTGGCGAACAATCTGGTGGTGTCGAGTTGCGCCTGGAAACCCGCCAGATCCGTGCCCGAGGCTTTGGCCATGTGCTCCAGGGCGGCTTTGCTGGCGGCGTTTTTCGCGTTCATCAACTCGACCACTTCGAACCAGGCGCCGGTCAGCGCTTTGCCCAGGGCCGGGTTGTCTTTGAGGGTGGCGCTGTTGACCACCATCATGTCCATGATTTCGCCGGGGATCTGGCTGGAGTTGAAGACTTCAGTCACGCCGGGCTTGGCCTTGATGTCGGAGAGCATCGGGTTCCAGGTGGTGACGGCGTTGACCTGATCGGTGTTGAAGGCGGCCGAGATGTCGGCGTCAGAGGTGTTGACCACTTTCAGGTCTTTCTCGGTGAGGTCCACCGAATCCAGGGCCCGGGCCAGCAGGTAGTGGGACACCGACAACTCCACCAGATTGACGTCCATGCCCTTGAGGTCGCCGACTTTCTTGCCATCGCCCTTGAGCACGATGCCATCGTTGCCATTGGAGAAGTCGCTGACGATCAACGCGGTGCTATCGACGCCACCGGCCGCCGGAATGGTCAGTGCGTCCATGTTGGTCATGGTGCAGCCGTCGAACTGGCCAGCGGTGTATTGATTGATCGATTCGACATAATCGTTGAGCTGCACCACATCGATCTGGATGCCGTACTTTTTCGCCCATTTGTCGACGATGCCCTGGCTGCCTGCGTATTCCCAGGGCATCCAGCCGGCGTAGATAGTCCAGCAGACGCTGAAGTGGTCTTTCTGGGCAGCCTGGGACGAGAGGCTCACACAGGCTGCGAAGGCAGCGGCGAGCAGGGCGGGTAATCGAAGTCGGGACATGGGATAGTTCTCCAGTTGATCAGGGGCGGGCAGGAGTCAACGCGGCACCGCGAACGGTGGCTTGTCTCCCGGGCTTTTGTCCCGCCGTGTAACCTCAACTGGAGGTCGCCAACTCTCGGACCAGCCACTCGCCTTAGCGAGCCGGAACCCTAGTCAGCCATTGCAAATTGTGGTGCCGCGAACCTGTGATGACTCCTGCACGTCTTTGCTAAAGCGAGAGCCGTGCCAAGTTGGCTGGAGCGCTCTAGGCCGCAGGAAATAGCAACAGTCGCTGTGGAAAAGGGAGGGGGATTGCCTTGTGATGGTGCGTGAGTGCACTGCAATGGAACGTGCTGGCCGCTGATCTGAAGGTTCTTTGCAGGGCGCACTCGGTTCAGGTTTTCAAGTCAAAACAGATGAGTGTTGTCGCGGGTCTTCCCGGAGGCCGTCATGCTCCTTCAGAAAAAGCTCCATCCACTACTGATGAGTGCGTTGCTGGGGTTTGGCCTGTCTGGCTGTTACTACTACACAGGTGGGGCCGATGTGTATCCGGCGCCCTATTACTACCCCGGTTACCACTCGCCTTACTACGCACCCGGTTATTACGACCCGCGCGTCTACGGGGGCTATCGCTATTGGTACTTCGGCGGTCATGGCCCGCGGTATTACCATGGCGGATATCACCACTGGCACCGTTGATCGGCAGGTGAATGATGAAAAACCTTTCATCGGCGACTTGTTTCAATGTGTTTCACAAGCGCACCAGATTTCGAATTCGATGTCTGATCTTTCGACAGCCACCGAATAATTGACTGTCGCCTGCCAGCGTCGCTGGTGTGGCTCACTCGCGGTCCAGGAGGCCGCCATGCTCTGTCGAAAACAGCTCCACCGCATTCTTCTGATTGCTCTGATGGGATTGTCTCTTGGTGCGTGCGTGCCCTATTCCGATGGAGGAGCCAGCTACTACCGTTCCGAGGTCTACACCTCTCCTGCGCCGTATTATTCCGGTGGCGGGCCTTACTATTCCAACGGCGGTTATTACACGGCGCCGCGCCGGTATTATTCGCCACCTGCACGGTATTACCAGCCAACGCCGCGGTATTACCACCAGCCGCGGGTTTATCAGCCAGCACCGCGTTATTACCAGTCGGCGCCGCGAGCCGACTACCGGGCCCATCAGAGTCGCAGCTGGGATGGGCATAGCCGTAGTGGTTGGGACGGCCGTAACCGTGGCGGTCGGGACAACGACAATCGCAGCCCTGGCGGGCGCGACAACCGTGGTGGACGAGGCGACCACAACGGTCGCGGCGATCACGATGGCCGAGGTGGCCACCGTTAATATGAATTGAACGCAATCACTGTGGGAGCAAGCTCGCTCCCACATTATTTTGATCAGCATTCCTACAGGTCTGCCAAGGGATGCCGGCCTTCCCAGGCCTTGTGGAAATGGGCATCTACCACCGCATCGGGCACGTTGTTGATGTCCGGCCAGTGCCAGTGCGGTTTTTGATCCTTGTCGATCAGCCGTGCGCGCACACCTTCGCTGAACTCCGGATGACGACAGCAGTTGAGGCTCATGGTGTATTCCATCTGAAAGACTTGAGCCAGGGACATGTGCCGGGCGCGGGCGATCTGCTCCCACACCAGATGAGCGGTCACGGGCGAGCCTTCACTCATGGTTTTAGCCGCACGACTGAGCAGCAGGTCCGTGTGATCGCGCTGCAAGCTGATGGCTTTCCAGGCGCAGGCCACGTCACTGACATCCAGCAGTTCGTCGATCTGCTGGCGACGCGGCAACCATTGGGCTTCGGGCATCTGCGCGACCGCCTCCTGCTGCAAGGCCTTGAGCAGACTGTTGAGTTGCATGGCCGTCTGCTCCTGCCAATTCAACTGCAGCAAGCCTTCGAACAGCTCTTCTTGCTGTTCATCGAGCAGGAAACGGTCGGCCAGGTCCAGATCGATCGCATCGCGACCGTTCATGTGGGCGCCGGTCAGGCCGAGAAATAAACCGAGCTTGCCGGGCAGCCGCGACAGGAACCAGCTGGCGCCGACATCCGGGTACAGGCCGATGCTGATCTCCGGCATCGCCAGGCGGCTGCTCGGCGTGACTATCCGGATGCTCGCCCCTTGCAGCAACCCCATGCCGCCGCCCAGCACGTAACCATGCCCCCAGCAGATCAGCGGTTTGGGGTAGGTGTGCAGCATGTAGTCCAGGCGATATTCCGCTGCAAAGAAGTGCGCGGCCAAGGGTGGCACTTCACCCGGGTGAGCGCGACAGGCTTCCACCAGGCTGCGGACTTCGCCACCGGCGCAAAAGGCCTTGGTGCCGTTGCCACGCAACACGACACAGACTATTTGCGGTTCCTCCTTGGCCCAGGCCTCCAGTTGATCGCGCAGGGCGTTTATCATCGGCAGGGACAAGGCGTTGAGGGATTTTTCGGCATCCAGGCTGGCAACGCCGATGCGTGCGCCGTCGGTGCCGGTGAGTTCTTCGAAGTGCAGATTCATCGTGGACCTCGATCGGGAATTTGAGCGTTCAGTATGATCGCTGTACAGGAAAATGCCGGATCTGCGTCAGATCAATTGACAAGCAGGGTGAGCTTTCCTAGGGTTCGCCCCATTGTTTTTGCCGGATGCAACCATGACTGCTGACGACCGTATCAAACTCGAACCGAGCTGGAAGGAGGCACTGCGTGCGGAATTCGACCAGCCTTACATGGCAGAGTTGCGCAACTTCCTGCAACAAGAGCGCGCGGCGGGCAAGGAGATCTATCCGCCGGGCCCGATGATTTTCAACGCGCTCAACTCGACGCCGCTGGACAAGGTCAAGGTGGTCATCCTCGGCCAGGACCCGTACCACGGCCCGGGCCAGGCCCACGGCCTGTGCTTCTCGGTGCAACCGGGCGTGCCGGCGCCGCCATCGCTGGTGAACATCTATAAAGAGTTGAAACGCGACCTGAACATCGACATCCCGAGCCACGGTTACCTGCAAAGCTGGGCCGAGCAGGGCGTGCTGATGCTCAACACCACCATGACCGTGGAGCGCGCCAACGCCAATGCGCACAAGGACAAGGGCTGGCAGTTTTTCACGGATCGAATCATTCAAGTGGTCAGTGAACAGCAACCGCATCTGGTGTTCATGCTGTGGGGCGCCCATGCCCAGAGCAAACAGAAACTGATCGATGCCACCAAGCACCTGGTGCTGACGTCGGTGCATCCATCGCCGTTGTCCGCATACCGTGGTTTTCTTGGCTGCGGGCACTTCAGCCGGACCAACAAGTTTCTTGAGCAGAATGGCGAGACGCCGATCGAGTGGCGGTTGCCGCCAGCCTAAAAAGCTTCGCGGGCAAGTCGGGTCGCCGCATCGCTCGCTCCTACAGGGTTCACATGGAATCTGTAGGAGCGAGGCTTGCCCGCGAAGGGAACTCCTCGGTCCATCAGACAGAATCCGGCTGACGGTCCCAATACTTGAACAACGGCTCCGCCAGAAACAACACAAACAACAACCGCATCACCTGCATTGCCGTCACCAGCGGCACCGACAACTGCAGGGTCTCCGCTGTCAGGCTCATCTCCGCAATCCCGCCGGGCATCATGCCCAGGGTCAGCGAGCGCAGATCCAGATGAGTCAACGCACTCAGTCCCAGCGCTGCCAGCGTAGCGATCAACATGGTCAGCACCGTCCCGATCAGGGTCCGGCCCATGAACGACGGTGCGCGACGGAAAAACTGCCGATTGAAGTGACAACCCAACCCGCTGCCGATCAGCCATTGGCCGATCTGGCTGCCGCCATTGGGCAAGCCGATGTGCAGATCCCAGCCAATGCTCACCGCCGCACTCACCAGCAACGGCCCGAACAGCCACGGATTGGGTTGACGAAGACGCTCCCACAGCCACGCAGCCACTGCGCCCGCCGGGAATAGCAGGGCCAGCCACCGCCAGTCGACGGCGCTCGGATGGAACACCGGTGCACCGTCGCCCAGCAAATACTTGAACGCAGCCGGCACGCACAGCACCACCACCAACACCCGCAAGCTTTGCCCCGCCGCCACCCGGCTGAGCACCGCGCCATTACGCGCGCCGAGGTTGACCATCTCCCCGGACCCGCCGGGCATGCTGGAAAAGAACGCCGTGGCGCGATCTTCGCCGGTACGCCGCATCAACCACACCCCGACCACGGCCGACAGGCTGGTGATCAACGCGCCGAAGAAGATCAAGCCGAAGTGACTCAGCACCTGCTCCATCACCACCGGGGTGAAGTGCAGGCCGATACCGATGCCGATGATCCACTGGCCGACCTTGCGCCCGCCAGGGATTTCCGCCAATTGCCAAGGGGTCAGGCAACGCACCAGGATGATCGCCAGCAACGAGCCGACCATCCACGGCAGCGGCCAGCCGATCTGGCTGGCGAGGTAACCGCCCAGCAGACCGGCCAGCGGGGTTCCCCACCAGGCTTTGAACGGTGTTCGATCAGACATCGGCGAGGGCGCGCCGGGCGACCGAACGTTTGCGCCAGATCCGCAGCAGTGGCATCAGCAGCATCAACGCGGTCAGTACCCAGACCCCGAAGGTGATCGGGCTCGACCAGAGGATTTCCAGTGCCCCGTTGGAAATCGACAGGGCGCGCCGCAGGTTCTGCTCCATCAGACCGCCGAGGATGAAGCCCAGCAGCACAGGCGACAACGGGAAGTCCAGCTTGCGCAGGATGTAGCCGAAGATGCCGATGCCGATCATCAGGAACAGGTCGAAGGTGGTCGCGTGCACCGCGTAGACGCCAATCCCGGTGATGATCGCGATCACCGGCACCAGCGCCCAGTTCGGCACGGCGAGGATACGGGTGAAGATGCGGATCATCGGGATGTTGAGGATCACCAGCATGATGTTGGCGATGAACAACGAAGCGATCAGGCCCCAGACAATGTCCGGTTGCTGTTGGAACAACAGCGGGCCGGGGGTGATGTTGTACAGCGACAGCGCGCCGATCATCACCGCCGTGGTGCCCGAACCCGGAACGCCGAGGGTCAGCATCGGCACCAGGGCGCCGCACGCCGAAGCGCCGATGGCGGTTTCCGGTGCCGCGAGACCGCGCATGTCGCCTTGGCCGAAGGTGCCCTTGGTGCCAGCGATGCGTTTTTCGGTCATGTAGGCCACGGCACTGGCCAATGTTGCGCCAGCCCCCGGCAGCACGCCCATGATGAACCCCAACAGGCCACATCGGATGTTCACCACGAACACCGAAGACGCTTCCTTGAAGTTGAACATCATCCGCCCGGTGGCTTTCACCGCTTCCTGGCCGCGATGGGTTTTTTCCAGCAGCAGCAGGATTTCGCTGATGGAGAACAGGCCCAGTACCAGCACCACGAACTGAATGCCGTCAGTCAGATGGATGTTGTCCCCGGTGAAACGGTACACGCCGCTGTTGGCGTCGATGCCGACGGTCGACAGAAACAGTCCGATCAGCGCTGCGATAAAGGTTTTCAACGGTCGATCACCGGCCATGCCACCCAGGCAGACGATCGCGAACACCATCAGCACGAAGTATTCCGCCGGCCCGAAGGCAATCGCCCATTTCGCCAGCAGCGGGGCGAACAGCACCATGCCGCAGGTGGCGATGAAGGCACCGATGAACGAACTCCAGGCGGACAGCGACAACGCCACACCCGCCAGGCCTTTGCGGGCCATCGGGTAACCGTCGAGGGTGGTCATCACGGTGGAGGCTTCGCCCGGGATGTTCAGCAGGATCGAGCTGATCCGGCCGCCGTATTCGCAGCCCAGGTACACCGCTGCCAACAGGATCAGCGCCGACTCCGGCGGCAGGCCGAGGGCGAAGGCGATCGGGATCAACAACGCCACGCCATTGATCGGGCCCAGGCCCGGCAACAGGCCAACCACGGTGCCGATCAGGGTGCCGCAGAGCGCGGTCACCAGGTTGTACGGGCTCAGCGCGACGCCGAAACCCTGGCCCAAATAGCCGAAAGTATCCATATCAGTTCTCCAGTACGTCGAGCAGGCCCAGGGGCAGCGGCACGTCCATCAACTTGTCGAACAGCAGGTAGAGACCAATGCTCACCAGCGTAGTCACGATGATGCTCGGCCCCCAGCGACCGCCATACAGGCGCGCCATCGGAATGCCGATCAGGATGCTGCTGAGGATGAAGCCCAGCGGCTCGAACAGCCCGGCGAAGATCAGCAGCAGCACGACGCAGAGGCCGATCTTGTTCAGGGTTTCGCGATCGAGCCTGGGGTCATCGTCGCTGTGCACGATCGGCGTCGGGCGAATCACCATGTACAGCAGACCAAGGCCCATCAGGCCGAGCATCAACAGCGGAAAGGCCCGTGGTCCGACCGGTTCGTAGGAAAAAGCCGCTTGATACGGCCACGCCATCAGTGCCAGGCCGATGCAGGCCAGCAACAGCACCGAAGCGAAAATGCGTTGTAAGAGCATGAAAAACTCCTGTGCCGCGGCCCCGGGGAGACGGAGCTGCAGCCGCTAGACAGAGGCGATCACTGGATCAGGCCGAACTCTTTGGCCAGTACTTTGTAGTCCGCTACCTGCTTCTTCACGTAGGCGTCCAGCTCCGGGCCGGTCATGGCGAACGGGAAGAGCTCGCGTTGATCGCGCAGCTTGGCGAACTCGTCGGAAGCCAGCAGTTTGTCGAAGGAGTCTTTCCACCAGGCGTAGTCTTCGTCGCTGACCTTTGGCCCGAGGTAGAACCCGCGGACCACTGGCCAGACGATGTCGTAGCCTTGCTCCTTGGCGGTCGGAATGTCCTTCATTTCCGGCTCGTCCAGACGCTTCTCGGAGAACACCGCCAGCAGACGCATGTCACCGCTCAGGATATGCGGCATGGAGTCGGAGATGTCGGTGCTGCCGACCTGGATGTGGCCGCCGAGCAGCGCGGTGGCGATTTCACCGCCGCCTTCGAGGGCGACATAACGCAAGTCCCGTGGGTTGATTCCGGCGGCCTTGGCGATCAGGGCGGTCTGCATCCAGTCCTGGCTGCCGACGGTGCCGCCGGAACCGATGACCACGGAGCTCGGATCTTTCTTCAGCGCCTTGACCAGGTCGTCGAGGTTTTTGTAGGGCGAATCGTTTTTTACCGCGATGGCGCCATAGCTGGTGCCGACCGCCGCCAGCCAACGCACGGCGTTTTCATCGAAGCGACCGAATTTGCCCTGGGCCAGGTTCAGCAGCGAACCGCTGGACCAGGCGACCAGCGTGCCGGCGTCGGCCGGACGCTGCGCCACCACGGCGTTGTACGCCACTGCGCCGACACCGCCGGGCATGTAGGTCACCCGCATGGGTTTGCTCAGCAGTTTCTGGTTCACCAGCGCGCTTTGCACCAGTTTGCAGGTCAGGTCGAAACCGCCGCCTGGCGAGGCCGGGGCGATGCATTCCGGGCGTTTGGGCTCGGCCATCAGTTGGCCGGCAAACAGCATGCAGCTGGCGGCGAGGGCAAAACGGCGCAGTGATCGATTCATTGTGGTCTCCACGGGAGTTGTTGTTTTTGGGGATGTGTCAGGTGCGACGGTGTTGCGCCGTGCAGCCGGATTCGGCGCTGGCGAACGTAAACAATGGGGAGGGGCGGGGCGGGCGAGCCAGAAGCTGTGTGGACAGCATGGTGCAGTACCTCTATTTATTGTTCTTATTGGCGAAAACGCTTCATGGCGTTTTTCGGGCGCTACAGTTCAGGGCACGATTGGATGGCTTGCAGTCGAAACCATCCGTGGGCCGACTCTAACGGTCGAACCTTTCGCTAACCTTTCAGCGGACTTTCAAGGTTTTCGGGCTTCACAGTGGCGGAGGCGGCTGTAAACTCCGCGCCAAACAATGGCGTCGAACATCCCTGAATGAGGTAACTATCCATGCGTGTTCTGCTCGTCGAAGACCATCTGCAGCTCGCTGAAAGCGTCGCCCAGGCGCTCAAGAGCACTGGCCTGACCGTGGATGTGCTGCACGACGGTGTGGCGGCCGACCTGGCCTTGAGCAGCGAGGAATACGCCATGGCGATCCTCGATGTCGGCCTGCCGCGCATGGACGGTTTTGAAGTGCTGGCGCGCCTGCGGGCCCGGGGCAAGAATCTGCCGGTGCTGATGCTGACCGCCCGCAGCGACGTCAAGGACCGGGTCCATGGCCTGAATCTGGGCGCCGACGACTACCTGGCCAAACCTTTCGAACTGACCGAACTCGAAGCCAGGGTCAAAGCCTTGCTGCGCCGCAGTGTGCTCGGTGGCGAACGTCAGCAGACCTGTGGGGTGCTGGTTTACGATCTGGACACCCGGCGCTTTACCCTGGGCGAAGAACTGCTGACGCTCACCTCCCGCGAGCAGGCCGTGCTCGAAGCCCTGATCGCCCGTCCCGGCCGGGTAATGAGCAAAGAGCAACTGGCCGCCCAGGTGTTCGGCCTGGACGAAGAGGCCAGCCCCGACGCCATCGAGATCTACGTTCACCGCCTGCGCAAGAAACTCGACGGGCAACCGGTTGCCATCGTCACCTTCCGCGGTCTCGGCTATTTGCTGGAAAGCCGCGATGCATAAGCCCAGCAGCCTGCGCTGGCGGTTGCTGTGGAACCTCGCGCTGTTGCTGGTGGTGTTGATGCTGGCCAGTGGTTTGAGTGCGTACTGGAACGGTCGCGAAGCCGCCGACACCGCCTATGACCGGACGTTGCTGGCCTCGGCGCGAACCATCGCCGCCGGGGTGTCCCAACGTGATGGCAGCCTCAGTGCCGATGTGCCGTACGTGGCCCTCGATACCTTTGCCTACGACAGCGCGGGACGGATTTTCTACCTGGTCAACGACATCAACCAGAAGCTGATTTCCGGCTACGAAAACCTGCCGCCACCGCCGCCGGGTACACCGCGCACGGATGACTACCCGGCGCTGGCACGCTTCTACAACGCTAAATACCAAGGGCAGAACGTACGGGTGGTCAGCCTGCTCAAGCCCGTGAGCGAGCCGAACATGAACGGCATGGCGGAAATCCGCGTAGCGGAAACCGATGAGGCGCGGGTCAGCATGGCGCGTAGCCTGGCGGCGGACACCTTGCTGCGGCTGGGCATGCTGGCGATCGGTGCGTTGTTGATGGTGTGGTTCGCGGTCAGCGCGGCACTGCGCCCGCTGGAGCGTTTGCGCACGGCGGTGGAGGAGCGCCAGCCCGATGATTTGCGGCCGTTGCCGTTGGTAGAAGTGCAACATGAGTTGTGGCCACTGGTGCGTGCGCTCAATCACTTTACCGAACGCCTGCGCGGACAGTTCGAGCGGCAGGCGCAGTTCATTGCCGATGCGGCCCATGAACTGCGTACGCCGCTGGCGGCGCTCAAGGCTCGGCTCGAACTGGGCCTGCGCTCGACCGAACCGCACACCTGGCGCAGCACCCTGGAAACCGCGGCTCAGGGCACGGATCGCTTGACCCACCTGGCGAACCAGCTGCTGTCCCTGGCACGGGTGGAGAATGGCGCGCGGGCAATCGCCGAGGGCGGTGCACAGTTGCTGGACCTCAGTCAGTTGGCGCGCGAACTCGGCATGGCGATGGCGCCGTTGGCGCACAAGCGCGGCGTGGCACTGGCGCTGGAAGCGGATGAACCGGTGTGGCTGCGCGGTGAACCGACGCTGTTGAATGAATTACTGAGCAATCTGGTGGATAACGCGCTGGCGCACACGCCACCAGGCGGCAATGTGATTCTGCGGGTGACTGCACCGGCCGTGCTGGAGGTCGAGGACGATGGCCCAGGCATCCCTCTTGAAGAGCGTGATCGAGTGTTCGAGCGTTTCTATCGCCGCAATCAGCAAGTGGCCGGGTCCGGGTTGGGCCTGGCGATTGTCGGTGAAATCTGTCGCGCGCACTTGGCACAGATCAGCCTGCACGATGGCGAGCAGGCGGGGTTGAAGGTGCGGGTGAGTTTTATTGCCGGAGATTGATGGTGTTTGTGCCGGCCTCTTCGCGGGCAAGTCGGATCGCCGCACCGCTCGCTCCTACGGTTTGTTATGATCTGTAGGAGCGGAGCTTGCCCGCGAAGCTTTAATAAAACATCGACCGCGATTCTTCCAGTACGCCGCATTGCACCTCGTTCTCCAGATCAATCCTCAGCTTCCTGAACGCGGGCACGCTGGTCGCGTCGATTCCGGCCAGCGGGTGGTCGGTGCCCCTGTAGCTAAACAGGCAGGCCACCTGCACCAGATCGACATAATCGACCCGTTCGGACTGGCGGTCGAAGTCCAGGTACATCCCGGGCAACTGCACCAGCATCTCCGGAAACTCCCAGACCCTGAGCAGTTTGTCGCCGATCAAGGGATGGATCTGGTCGATCACATGGTTCAGGCTGATCGAATCGGACAGCAGTTCATTGTGTTCTTCGGCGTAGGTCAGGATCGGCAGCACACCGATCTGATGCACCAGCCCACCGAGGGCGGCCTGATCGGGTTTGAGTCGGGTGTAACGGCGGCACAGCGCATAGCTGATCCCGGCGATTTCCAGGCTTTTGCGCCAGACGTCGCGCATTTTCTGCTCCACCACCTCGGAGCGGGCATGGAAAATCTGTTCCATCACCAGGCCGATCGCCAGGTTGCTGCTGTAATTGACGCCCAGGCGGGTGATCGCCGTGTGCAGGTCAGTGACTTCCCGGGTCGCGCGCAGCAGCGGGCTGTTGACCACCTTGATCAGGCGCGCCGACAACGCGGTATCGCGGGCGATCACTTTGCTGAGCGTACTGACGCTGATTTCCGGGTCTTCGGCGGCCTTGCGAATCTGCAAGGCCACTTCCGGTAATGTTGGCAGAACCAGGTCATCGTTATCGATGGCCGCAACCAAATCCTGTTGGACCTTATCCGCCAGCTTGCTCATTTCGACTCTCTGGGTATTGCGACAAGTGCTGCATTCAGCGCTGGATTTCGCGATCGCGATCCAGTTGATAAGGCAGGTCGAGCAGGTGCAAGGCTGGCCCTTCGAGCGCGCCCAGATGAATATCGCCACCTTCTGCTGCTTCGGCTTGCAGTACAGCCAGGAGTTCAATGTTTTGCCCGGCGCGGGCGGCAAGCACCACTTCGCCGATAGCGCTGCCATGGGTCGGCGAAAACAGTGGCGCACCGGGTTCCGGCAATGGGTCGGCATCCAGGCGCAGGCGATACAAGCGGCGCTTGAGTTTGCCCAGGTACTGCATCCGCGCGACGATTTCCTGGCCGGTGTAGCAACCTTTCTTGAAACTCACGCCACCGACGGCTTGCAGGTTGAGCATCTGCGGGATGAACAGTTCACGCGTACCCGGCATGACCTGCCCGATCCCGGCGCGGACCTGGCCCAGCAGCCATTGATTCAGATCGCCTTCGGCCAGCAGGGCGGACAGCCTGCCCTTGAGGGCGTCCGCTTGATCGGCGCCGGCCCAGAGTTCGGCGCGATCAGGAGAGACGCGGATGGCAATCAGGCCGTCATTGCGCACGACACTGTCGGTGTCTGCCGGCAGCCCAAGACCCAGGCCGAGCAGTGCGGCATCGCCATGCTCGAGGCCGAAGCGCACCCAGGCGGCGCTTTCATCGGTCAATTTGGATTTGGAGAACACCGCGTACTTTTTCAGGTCCGCCAGTTGCGGCTCCAGCAACTCGCTGGCCATGGCCAGCACGACGCCGTCACCTTCGAGCAGGATACGGAAACTCGACTGCATCCGGCCTTTTTGCGTGCAGCGCGCGCCAAGGCTGGCCCGGGTGTCGCTCAGGTAATCGAGGTTGCAGGTCAATTGGCCTTGCAGGAATTTACCGGCATCCGCGCCGCGGACCGCGAGAACGCCTTCGTGAGACAGGGTGCAGAAAAAAGCTGAGTCGGCCATGGGTCATCGCAGGATAAAAAAGTCTGGGGGACATCATAAGGGCGCGCCCATGAAATGGGTAGTTCACAAAAGACCCTGTTGCCTGACCAAAGCCGAGTGTTCGACGCAGCATGGGGCTGTATACTTGCCGCCTATTTGAGGAGCGCTCCATGGTCGAAGATGTTGAACTGAATCGCCTCTACTGGCACAGCCGTCGCGGCATGCTTGAACTTGACGTGTTGCTGGTGCCGTTCGTGAAAGAGGTCTACGCGCACCTCAACGAGGTCGACCGCGAATGCTACCGCAAGCTGCTCGAATGCGAAGATCAGGACATGTTCGGCTGGTTCATGGAACGCGCCGAATCGGAAGATCCGGAGCTGCAGCGCATGGTGCGCATGATCCTGGATCGTGTCCAGCCCAAGTAAAGCGTTCGAATGCCGCTGGCATGCCTCACGGCAGCTGCTGGCGGTGTACCTGTTGGCCCAGCTGTTCGCGCTGGGTTCGTTGTGTCTTCTGTCGATACCGGTCTGGGCCAGTCTGCTCGGCGTTTCGCTGTGCGTGGCTCACGGCGTGTGGGTGTTGCCACGGCAGATTCTGCTGACGCATCCCCGGGCGTTTCGCGGCTTGCGTCGCGATGGGGATGGCTGGCAGCTGTGGAACCAGGCAGCGGGCTGGCAGCCGGTGCAACTGCGGCCGGACAGCCTGGCGCTCCCCTTGATCGTGGTGCTGCGTTTTCGTTTGCGGGGTGAGTGGCATGACCGATCGATCTGTGTGCCCCGGGATTCGCAGGCGGCGGATCTGCACCGACGCCTGCGGGTCCGGCTCACGTTCAGTCGGCGTAGGTGGGCGGCACCAGAATAGTGTCGAGGGCGTCCGGCAGCATGTTCGGGTAGTCGAGGGTGTAATGCAGGCCACGACTTTCCTTGCGCTCCATGGCTGACTGGATCATCAGCTCGGCCACCTGGGCCAGGTTACGCAACTCGATCAGGTCGCGACTGACCTTGTAATTGCTGTAGAACTCGTCGATCTCGTCCAGCAACAAGCGCACGCGGTGCTGGGCCCGCTGCAGGCGCTTGTTGGTGCGCACGATACCCACGTAGTCCCACATGAATCGCCGCAGTTCATCCCAGTTGTGCGCAATGATCACGTCTTCGTCGGAATCGGTGACCTGGCTCGCATCCCAGACGGGCAGGGCGGCAGGAATCGACACCTGGGGCAACTGCTCAAGAATGTCCGCCGCCGCCGAGCGCGCATAAACGAAGCACTCCAGCAAGGAGTTGCTGGCCATGCGGTTGGCCCCGTGCAGGCCGGTGAAACTGGTTTCGCCAATGGCGTAGAGGCCTGGCACGTCGGTACGGCCCTGCTGATCGACCATCACGCCACCGCAGGTGTAGTGCGCCGCCGGCACCACCGGGATCGGTTGTTTGGTGATGTCGATGGAAAACTCGAGGCAGCGCTCGTACACCGTCGGGAAATGAGTCTTGATGAATGCTTCGGGCTTGTGGCTGATGTCCAGATAAACGCAATCGACACCCAGGCGCTTCATCTCATGGTCGATGGCCCGCGCGACGATGTCCCGGGGGGCCAGTTCGGCGCGTGGGTCGAAGCGCTGCATGAAGCGTTCGCCGTTGGGCAGCTTCAGGTGCGCACCCTCGCCGCGCAGGGCTTCGGTGATCAGGAAGCTCTTGGCTTGCGGGTGATAGAGGCAGGTGGGGTGGAACTGGTTGAATTCCAGATTGGCCACCCGGCAGCCGGAACGCCAGGCCATGGCGATGCCGTCGCCACAGGCACCGTCGGGGTTGCTGGTATAGAGGTAGACTTTGGCGGCGCCGCCGGATGCGAGGATCACAAAGCGCGCGCCGTAGGTGTCGACTTCTCCCGTGCCCCGATTCAGCACGTAGGCGCCGAGGCAGCGCTCGCCTTCAAGGCCCAGGCGTTTTTCGGTGATCAGGTCGATCGCAACCCGCTGTTCCAGCAGTTCGATGTTCGGTCTTTGCCGGGCTTTGTCGAGCAAGGTCCGGAAAATCGCGGCGCCCGTGGCATCGGCGGCATGGATGATGCGCCGATGACTGTGGCCCCCTTCACGGGTCAGGTGGAACTCGAATCCACCGTCCTCGGTGCCTGACTGTTCATCGCGGGTGAACGGCACGCCCTGGTCGATCAACCATTGAATGGCTTCTTTACTGTGCTCGACGGTAAAGCGCACCGCGTCTTCGTGACACAGGCCGCCGCCGGCATTGAGCGTGTCATCGACGTGGGATTCAACAGTGTCGGTGTCATCCAGGACGGCTGCGACACCGCCCTGGGCCCAGAAAGTCGAGCCATTGGCGAGGTTGCCTTTGCTCAGTACGGCAATGCGCAAATGATCGGGCAAGGTCAGCGCAAGGCTCAAGCCGGCAGCGCCGCTGCCAATTACCAGAACATCATGTTGAAACTGTTGGCTCATTTCAGGATTCCGCTCAAAGCGACCCGGGTCGGGGTTGGCGCATGACACCTGGATCGGCGAGTCAAGACAGCCACACAGCCCACTAGTATATAGAGGGGGGGAGCGGCACAATAGCCGAGCCTGTATGGCATTGTGAAACTACTGTGACGGAAAAAAGGGGACGCTTCGTCGGATGATTTCTCCTCCGGTTCGGCGACACCATCACTGTATCGTGGATTTAACACTCTTTTTCCATTCACGGTTGCACAATGTCGACTCGGTCCGGCTATAAATATTTGGAACTTTTGCCAAAGGCCCAAGATCAATAGAAGGTTGCCTGAATCAAGGGACAGCGTCGGCTTCAGTGCAGGATCGTGGTTGGATCCTCACCGGCGAAACCGATGACAAGATTATTCGCGCAGCCGGGTCAACTCGCGCTGCGCTTTTCGTGCGTGCCAAATCAGAGCCCGCAGGAAACTTGCTTGGAGGGGGAGAACTTTTGCGAAAAGCCCGAGTCTATGTTTGCAAGCCTGGTCGTTTAGTCATGCAAGCCTCCTTCGAGTTTATCGAGGAGTGTTCATGCTAACCCAGGAAGAGGATCAGCAGCTGGTCGAACGCGTTCAGCGCGGCGACAAGCGAGCTTTCGATCTGCTAGTGCTGAAATACCAGCACAAAATTCTCGGGTTGATCGTGCGATTCGTGCACGACACCCATGAAGCCCAGGATGTGGCACAGGAAGCCTTTATCAAGGCGTACCGTGCGCTTGGAAATTTTCGCGGAGACAGTGCGTTTTATACGTGGCTTTACCGCATCGCCATTAACACGGCGAAAAACTATTTGGTTTCACGCGGCCGCCGGCCGCCTGATAGCGATGTCAGTTCCGAGGATGCAGAGTTCTACGATGGCGATCATGGCCTCAAGGATCTCGAGTCGCCCGAACGTGCACTGCTGCGCGATGAGATCGAAGGCACTGTCCATCGAACCATCCAGCAACTTCCAGAAGATTTGCGTACCGCCTTAACTTTACGTGAATTCGATGGTCTGAGTTACGAGGACATTGCGGCAGTCATGCAATGTCCGGTGGGTACCGTGCGCTCCCGGATTTTCCGCGCTCGGGAAGCCATCGATAAAGCCCTGCAGCCGTTGTTGCAGGAGAACTGAGACAGCGGCGACAGCCAAGAGAGGAACGCCATGAGTCGTGAAGCCCTGCAGGAATCGCTGTCCGCAGTGATGGATAACGAAGCGGACGAATTGGAATTGCGTCGGGTGTTGAATGCCTTTGACGATGTTGAAACTCGTGAAACCTGGGCTCGTTATCAAATCGCTCGGGCAGTGATGCACAAGGATCTGCTGCTTCCACGCCTGGACATTGCCGCGGCAGTTTCCGCTGCGTTGGCTGACGAAGCCGTACCGGCAAAAGCTTCCCGTGGTCCATGGCGCAGCCTGGGTCGTCTGGCAGTCGCTGCTTCGGTCACCGTTGCAGTATTGGCAGGTGTCCGTCTGTACAACCAGGACGAGATCGCCGGTGTCGAACTGGCCCAGCAATCCACCCAACAGGGTCTGGTTGCACCTCAGGTCAAGGGTCCAGCTGTATTGGCAGGCTATAGTGAGAGTTCGGATGCCACCGGTCCCATGGCCAACGGCGTATTGCAAGGCCAGCCAGGCTGGCACGATCAGCGTTTGCCAGGCTACTTGCGCCAACATGCTCAGCAGGCCGCACTAAAAGGTACTGAAAGTGCATTGCCTTACGCTCGTGCAGCAAGTCTGGAAAACCGTTAAGGAGGACCATGCGCTCCATACCTTTACTTACGCTTGTGCTCAGTGGCTGGTTCATTGTTCCAGCCCACGCCGATGAAGCCCAGAACTGGTTGACCCGTCTGGGGCAGGCCGAGCAACAGCAAAACTTTCACGGTACTTTCGTCTACGAGCGTAACGGTAGTTTTTCTACCCACAACATCTGGCACCGGGTCCAGGATGGCAAGGTCCGCGAGCGTTTACTCCAGCTCGACGGCTCGGCCCAGGAAGTCGTGCGCATTGATGGGCATACTCAATGCGTCAGCGGCACCCTGATTGCAGGGCTCGGGGATACCCCGAATTCCGCTGCTCGTGCACTCGATCCTCAAAAGCTCAAGAATTGGTATGACCTTGCCGTCATTGGCAAGTCGCGTGTGGCCGGGCGTTCGGCAGTGATCATTTCCCTGACGCCTCGCGATCAGCATCGCTATGGGTTTGAGCTGCATCTGGATCAAGAAACCGGCCTGCCGCTCAAGTCATTGCTGCTCAATGACAAAGGGCAGTTGCTGGAGCGATTCCAGTTCACGCAGCTCAATACCACCGACGTGCCGGCGGACAGAGACTTGCAGCCGGGCGACGACTGCAAGGCGATCGCCCTCGATAGCGACAAGGCTGCTGCAGCCAAGGTTGCCCAGGCCTGGCATTCGGACTGGTTGCCTCCCGGTTTCGAGCTGACCAGCAGTACCGCACGCAAGGATCCGCAGACCAAAACCCAGGTCAACAGTCTGATGTATGACGATGGTCTGGCCCGTTTCTCGGTATTCCTCGAGCCATTGGATGGCGCAGCCGTCACCGATACTCGCGTTCAGATGGGCCCAACCGTCGCTGTATCCCGACGCTTGAAGACCCCTGAGGGTGAAATGATGGTCACGGTGGTCGGTGAAATTCCTGCTGGCACCGCTGAACGCATTGCGCTGTCCATGCGTAACGATAGCGCTGTCACCAGCAAGCAGTGAGCTGATTTCGGCCCTTTTCACCTCGTTGGCGAGACGTCGAAATGTTTGCTGAGCATTTTCATTTGCAAATATCCCGAAAATTTTTTATAGGTCAGAGCACCTCGGCTCTGGCCTTGTCTGTTGTTCCCGGAACAAAAATACCGGCCTGTCGTGACCGGTGTTCCTTGCTCCATATCGCTTAACCCTGCTCGTCGTAATGGGAGCTGTATGTCGATACTCAGTTTGAAGTCTTATCTCTCCGTTGTTGCCACCGTACTGGTGCTTGGTCAGGCTGTACCTGCGCAAGCGGTCGAACTGCCTGATTTTACGCAGCTGGTCGAGCAGGCCTCGCCGGCGGTCGTGAACATCAGTACCACGCAGAAACTGCCGGACCGTAAAGTGAACCAGCAGATGCCCGACCTTGAGGGCTTGCCGCCGATGCTTCGCGAGTTCTTCGAGCGCGGCATGCCGCCACAACCGCGTACGCCACGGGGTGACCGCCAGCGTGAAGCCCAGTCCCTGGGGTCGGGTTTCATCATCTCGTCCGACGGCTACATCCTGACCAACAACCATGTGATTGCCGATGCCGACGAAATCCTCGTCCGCCTGGCGGACCGCAGCGAATTGAAAGCCAAGCTGGTCGGCACGGATCCGCGTTCCGACGTAGCCCTGCTGAAAATCGAAGGCAAGGACCTGCCGGTGCTCAAGCTCGGTAAATCCCAGGACCTGAAGGCCGGCCAATGGGTGGTGGCGATCGGTTCGCCGTTCGGTTTCGACCACACCGTGACCCAGGGCATCGTCAGCGCCATCGGTCGCAGCCTGCCGAACGAAAACTATGTGCCGTTCATCCAGACCGACGTGCCGATCAACCCGGGTAACTCCGGTGGTCCGCTGTTCAACCTGGCGGGCGAGGTGGTGGGGATCAACTCGCAGATCTACACCCGTTCCGGCGGCTTCATGGGCGTATCGTTTGCGATTCCGATCGACGTGGCCATGGACGTATCCAACCAGCTGAAAAGCGGCGGCAAGGTCAGCCGTGGCTGGTTGGGCGTGGTCATTCAGGAAGTGAACAAGGACCTGGCCGAGTCGTTCGGTCTTGAAAAACCTGCCGGTGCGCTGGTGGCCCAGATCCAGGATGACGGCCCGGCTGCCAAGGGCGGCCTGCAAGTCGGCGACGTGATCCTTAGCATGAACGGTCAACCGATCGTCATGTCCGCCGATCTGCCGCACCTGGTCGGCGCGCTGAAGGCCGGCTCGAAGGCCGATCTGGAAGTGATTCGCGAAGGCAAGCGCAAGAACGTCGCACTGACGGTTGGCGCTATTCCTGAAGAAGGCAAGGAGCTGGACACCCTGCCAAAATCCAGTGTCGAGAGCAGCAGCAATCGCCTGGGTGTTTCCGTGGCCGAGCTGACCGATGAGCAGAAGAAAACCTTCGACCTCAAAGGCGGCGTAGTCATCAAGGAAGTCCAGGACGGTCCTGCCGCCCTGATCGGCTTGCAGCCTGGCGATGTGATCACCCACCTGAACAATCAGGCGATCGGTTCCACCAAGGAGTTCACCGACATCGCCAAGGCGCTGCCGAAGAACCGCTCGGTGTCGATGCGGGTTCTGCGTCAAGGTCGCGCCAGCTTCATTACCTTCAAACTGGCTGAATAATCCGGTTGTCGGAAATGAATGCACTGTAGGAGCGAGCTTGCTCCGGGCGGCGTTCCGACGAAGGTCTCATGGGCGACGCGTTCATTCAGAAAAAACGCGTCATCGTTGACGTCCATCCTGTAGGAGCGAGCTTGCTCCGGGCGGCGTTCCGACGAAGATCTCAAGGCGACGCGTTTATTCAGAATTAACGCGTCATCGTTAACGTCCATCGCGAGCAAGCTTGCTCCTACAAGGGCAAGGGCATCGCCAGTTGTCGGCCGAATAAAAAAACCGCCTCGAAAGGGCGGTTGTTTTATGCGTCGGTAAAAAGCGTCAGCCCATCATGTCCTTGATCATGCGCTCCTGCTCCATCAACTCCCGTTGCCGCGCGTCGATCCGCGACGACAGCGGGAAGTTGGTGCCGGCCTTGCGCTTGGCGAAGTCCAGTTGCTGAATGGCCTGGCGGTAGTCGCCGATCAGGGCAAAGTACTCGGCTCGGGCCTGGTGCAAGCCGATTATGTTGCCCGACAAGCCACGAGTCTCGGCCACCATGTACCAGACGTCCGGATCGTCCGGTCGACTCTTGAGCAGATTCTCCAGAGCTTTTTCCGCTTCGGGCGCACGGTTTTGCTTGAGCAGCAGGTCGACACGCACTGAGTTCAACGGATAGTTGCCGGGATACTGAGTCAACATCCGGTCCACCCGGGATTGAGCATCGGGCAGCCGATTGTTGGTGATATCCAGATCGACCTGAGCCAGGTTATAGATGATCTCGTTCGGTGACTTGGCCAGCAGCGTCGCCAGGTTTTCCCGAGCTTCGTTCAACTGGCCGCCCTTGATCTGGGCGATCGCCAGGCCATAGCGCGCGACATCGTTTTTCGGGTTTTCATCCAGCTGGGCGCGAAAGCGCTTGGCGCCCAGGCCCGGGGTTTCTTCATAGATCAGCTGGACCCGTGCACGAATCAGCTGATAACGCATGGTGTCTTCAATGCCGCCAGGCTTGGCCTGTTCGGCACGGTTGCGGGTGTCGGCGATCCGCGATTCGGTGACCGGGTGAGTCAGCAGGAATTCCGGTGGCTTGGCGTCAAAGCGGTATTGGCGCGACAAGCGCTCGAACATGGTCGGCATCGAGCGCGGGTCGTAACCGGCTTTTTCCAGATTGAGAATGCCGATGCGGTCGGCTTCCTGTTCGTTCTGACGCGAAAAGCGCCGCTGTTCCTGAATCGCCGCTGCCTGCGTGCCGGCAATGGCCGCGATCCCGGCATCGCCGGCACCGGCCGCGGCAATCACGATCCCGGCCAGCAGGGCGGCCATCATCGGTACCTGCATCCGCTGTTGGGCTTCGACGCCACGGGCAAAGTGACGCTGCGACAAGTGAGCCAGTTCGTGAGCCAGTACCGAGGCGTATTCGCCTTCGGTCTGGGCATTGAGGAACAGACCGCCGTTGACCCCGACAATCCCGCCTGGCGCCGCGAAGGCGTTGAGCTGCGGGCTGTTGATCAGGATGAATTCCAGGCGCCGGTCATTGACCTGGCTGGTCTCCACCAGGCGGTAAACGCTGGATTCGACGTAGTCCTTGAGCTGTGGGTCGTTGAGCTGGGACACCTGGCTACGCAACAGCGCCAGCCAGGCCCGGCCCAACTGGTGTTCCTGTTGCGGCGAGACGATGGCAGAACTGGCGTCGCCAAGTGACGGCAGGTCGTCGGCGAAGCCCGGTGAGGCGAGCAGGCAAGCGAGCGTCAGCAGGGTAGGGCGCAGAAATGTCATGCACAAAGCCTTAGTCGACAAAGACCTTACTGTAGCCGGACAGTACGCTTCGGACCAGATATTCTAAGCTCCTCGACCACCTGACCGGAGTGATGCAATGACCGATGCCGTAGCCCATGACGCCGAACTCGACGCCAGCGGCCTCAATTGTCCGCTGCCGTTACTCAAGGCCAAACTGGAACTCAACCGCATGGCCAGCGGCGCAGTGCTCAAGGTAATCGCCACGGATGCGGGCTCGCAGCGCGACTTTCGCACCTTTGCCCGATTGGCCGGTCATACGCTGCTGCGTGAAGAAGATGAGGCGGGCGTTTACCGCTATTGGCTGAAAAAAGCCTGAACCTGCTGCGTTCATTTCTAAGGGATTATTGATGTTCAAGGTGTTACGCGACTGGATTCAGCGCTATTTTTCCGACGAAGAAGCCGTGGTGCTTGCCGTGCTGCTGTTTCTGGCGTTTACCGCCGTACTGACGCTCGGTGGCATGCTCGCCCCGGTGCTCGCCGGGATGGTGCTGGCGTATCTGATGCAAGGCCTGGTGGTGACGCTCGAACGCCTGCGCATGCCGGGCGCAGCGGCGGTTGGGCTGGTCTTTGCGTTATTCATGGGGCTGCTGCTGGTGTTCATCGTGGTCGTGGTGCCATTGCTCTGGCATCAACTGATCACCTTGTTCAACGAATTGCCCGGCATGCTCGCCAAGTGGCAGTCACTGTTATTGCTGCTGCCCGAGCGTTACCCGCATCTGGTGTCCGATGAGCAGGTGCTGCGGGCCATCGAAGTGGCGCGGGGCGAGATCGGCAATTTCGGCCAGTGGGCGCTGACGTACTCGCTGTCGAGTCTGCCGCTGCTGGTCAACATCATGATCTACCTGGTACTGGTGCCCATCCTGGTGTTTTTCTTTCTCAAGGACCGGGAGATGATCGGCCAATGGGTGCGCGGCTATCTGCCTCGCGAGCGGGCGCTGATCACCCGCGTCGCCCGCGAGATGAACCGGCAGATCGCCAATTACATTCGCGGCAAAGGCATCGAGATCGTCATTTGCGGTGGTGCGACCTACATCGGTTTCGTGGTGCTGGGCCTCAACTATGCGGCGCTGCTGGCGTTACTGGTGGGCGTGTCAGTGGTGGTGCCCTATGTCGGGGCCGTGGTAGTGACCGTGCCAGTGCTGTTGATCGCCCTGTTCCAGTGGGGCTGGAGCGATCAGTTCATCTATTTGATGGCGGTCTACGGCATTATCCAGGTCCTGGACGGCAACGTGCTGGTGCCGCTGTTGTTCTCGGAAGCGGTCAACCTGCACCCGGTGGCAATCATCTGCGCGGTGCTGTTGTTTGGCGGGTTGTGGGGATTTTGGGGGGTATTCTTTGCGATTCCCCTGGCGACGCTGTTCAAGGCTGTGCTGGATGCGTGGCCGCGCAAGGAGCCGGTGGTGGCGCCGCTGCTGTAATTGTCTGTTCTGATTCACAGGGTGAGGCGTAGGACCTCATCGTCGGAACGCCGCCCGGAGCAAGCCCGCTCCCACAGGATCGATGCAGTACCTGTGGGAGCGGGCTTGCCCGCGATGGCGTCAGCGCAGATGCCAAGAAAGCTTAGGCCTTGTTCAACGCCTGTGCCGCCGCCAACACGGTATCCACATGCCCTGGCACCTTCACACCCCGCCATTCCTGACGCAGCACGCCATCCTTATCAACCAGGAACGTGCTGCGATCAACCCCCATATATTCCTTGCCATACAGCTTCTTCAACTTGATCACGTCGAACAGCTGGCAAAGCGCTTCTTCCTTGTCGCTGATCAGCTCGAAGGTGAACGCCTGCTTGGCCTTGAAGTTCTCGTGGGATTTCAGGCTGTCGCGGGACACGCCGAAGACTTCGGTATTGGCCGCTTTAAAGGCGTCAAGCTGATCACGAAAGCCCTGGCCCTGGGTGGTGCAGCCCGGCGTGCTGTCCTTCGGATAGAAGTAAATCACCACTTGCTTGCCTTTGAGACCCGCCAGGCTGACGGTCTGCCCATTGGTGGCGGGTGCTTCGAAATCGGCAACCGGTTGGTCGATGGCAACGGCCATGAAAGCTTCCTTACATTGGGTTTTGTGGGCGCCACGGTTCGATCAGGGCGTCCAGGTTCAGCGCGTCGGCGAAATCCAGGAACTGATCGCGCAGCCAGCTGATCTGCACGCCGGCCGGCAAGGTCACGGTAAACGTGGCATTGAGCATGGTGCCGCCGGTCTGGGGTGCCTGATAGGTGTCGCAGGTCAGGTTTTCCAGCTCGACGTTGTGGTCCATGAAGAACTGGCACAGCTCGTTGATGATATCCGAGCGGTAGGCCGAGCTGACATAAGCGACGTACGGCAGGGCCTGGGGGCGATTCTCCAGCGCCGCACTGCGCACCACATTGACGGTGAAGGCGTGCTTCTTGGCGAGGCTCGACAGGCTGCCTTCGAGGCGCGCCAGGGCGTCCCAGCTGCCGGAGATCTCGAGGACCAACGCACTGCACTCGCCATGACGGGTCAGGCGAGAGGTAACCACGGCGCAGCGGTTTTCATGGCTGGCGCGGCACAGGACGTTAGTCAGCTCCATGGGGTTGGCGCCGAGGGCACTGATGACAAGGAATTGTTCGCGAACTGTGGGGGTGGACATGCAGCATTCCTAAAGCGATGAGCGGTCGATACTTTTATGGGCTTTTTTTGCCGGGGCGAGCCTGCGGATGCGAATTCAGAAAACCCGAGCCGGAAGGTTGCAACCTGCTCCAGAGTGGCAAGAGCGAAGGGCGGCAACGCTGGATCGGGGCTTGTGATGCCGAAAATGGAGGCTGGAACCCGGCTTGCGAGCTTATCAGTACCGATCAAAGTCTGAAGGGTAGCGAAAAGCAGCGCCAAGGGGAATGGCAGCAGCGCAGTACTTCGCTTGTACAAGCATCTTGGCGCCAGTACCATTACCGCTCTCTTTTTCCGGCAGGAGCGGTTGCATGATTGCGGGCAGTATGGTGGCACTGGTCACACCCATGGATGCACAGGGTCGTCTCGACTGGGACAGTCTGAGCAAACTGGTGGACTTTCACCTGCAAAACGGCACCCACGCCATCGTGGCGGTCGGCACTACAGGTGAATCGGCCACCCTTGACGTGAACGAGCACATCGAAGTGATTCGTTACGTGGTCAAGCAGGTTGCAGGGCGCATTCCGGTGATCGCCGGGACTGGCGCCAACTCGACTCGCGAAGCCATCGAGCTGACCACCAATGCGAAGATCGCCGGCGCCGATGCCTGTCTGCTGGTGACCCCGTATTACAACAAGCCGACCCAGGAAGGCCTGTACCAGCACTTCAAGGCCATCGCCGAAGCCGTCGACATCCCGCAGATCCTGTATAACGTGCCTGGCCGCACCGCGTGCGACATGCTGGCCGACACCGTGATCCGCCTGTCGACCGTGAAGAACATCATCGGCATCAAGGAAGCCACCGGCGACATGTCCCGTGCCAAAGCCATCATCGACGGCGTCAGCAAAGACTTCCTGGTGGTATCCGGCGACGACGCCACCGCAGTCGAGCTGATGCTGCTGGGCGGCAAAGGCAATATCTCGGTGACCGCCAACGTTGCGCCGCGGGACATGGCCGACATGTGCAATGCCGCTCTGAAGGGCGATGCCGTCACGGCCCGCGCTATTCACGAAAAGCTGATGCCGCTCAATAAAACCCTGTTTATCGAATCCAACCCTATTCCCGTGAAATGGGCGCTGCATGAAATGGGCTTGATGCCGGACGGTATCCGTCTGCCGCTCACCTGGCTCAGCGCTGCCTGTCACGAACCGCTGCGGCAGGCCATGCGCCAGTCCGGCGTCCTGGTTTAATTGAGGAAGCACTACGCATGAAGCGATTGGCCGGACTTTCCGCACTTGCCTTGATTATCTCCAGCACCAGTGGCTGTGGATGGGTCTGGGGCCCGGAAGGTTATTTCCGTGACCGTGGCAGCGATTACCTGGAGGCGCAACAGACTGCACCGATGCAATTGCCGCAGGACGTCAACACCGCCAAACGTCTGGATCCACTGTTGCCGATCCCGCGCAACGTGGCCGACGACACCGCCAAGGGCGAATACGTCGTGCCGCGTCCGCAGCCGCTGACCGCCGGAGCCGACGCCGCTGGCGCCTACTCGCTGCAGAAGACCGGTGACACGCGCTGGATCGTGGCCCAGAGCCCGCCAGCCGAAGTCTGGCCAGTGGCCGTGCAGTTCTTCCAGGACAATGGTTTCCGTCTGGACGAACAGCGCCCGCAAACCGGTGAATTCACCACCACCTGGCAGCATTCCGACGAACTGTCGGCCGCGATGGCCAAGCGCCTGAGCGCCGCCGGTGTCGGCACCGACAGCGAATCGCGCGTGCGGGTCCGCATCGAGCCAGGCGTGCAGCGCAATACCAGTGAAGTCTATGTGGTCAGCGCCCAACGTCCTGCCGGCAGCACTGCCGACGTGGCCTTCACCAACCGTTCGGTCAACACTGGCCTGGACGCGGCACTGGTCGACGACATGCTCGCAAGCATGAGCCGCACGTCGGAGAAGGGCGGTTCGGTCTCCATGCTGGCTTCCCGTGATTTCGATACACCCAGTCGCGTCAGCCTGAGCGAAGACGGCAGCGGCAACCCTGTGCTGAACGTCGGCTCCGACCTCGACCGTGCCTGGTCAAGCGTCGGCCGTGCGCTGGAACAGGGCGAATGGCGGGTTGAAGACATCAACCGCAGCCTGGGCCTGTACTACATCAACCTGGCGGAAAAAGCCGAGAAGGCAGACGACAAGCCCGGTTTCTTCAGCAGCCTGTTTGGCAGCGCGCCGGACAAGGAAGCCGTCGAAGCCCGTGCCGAGCGTTATCAGGTTCGCCTGAGCAAGGTTGGCGAAAACGTCCAGGTCACCGTCGAGAAAAACATCAACACCGTGGCGCCGGCTGACGTGGCGCGCAAAGTGTTGAGCGTGATTCAGGACAACCTGGGCTGATCTCATGCGTTTTGCCGTGCTCGGCAGCGGTAGCCAAGGGAACGGCACGCTGATAGCCAGTGCTGATACGTACGTGCTGGTGGATTGTGGTTTCTCCCTGCGGGAAACCGAAAAACGCCTGTTGCGCCTGGGTGTAAACCCGGCGCAACTGAGCGCGATACTCGTGACCCACGAACATGCCGACCACGTGCATGGCGTGGGTTTACTGTCTCGGCGTTACAATCTGCCGGTCTACCTCAGTCGCGGCACACTGCGCGGGATGCGCAAACCGATTGAACCGGCCGGCCTCCTGGCGGGCGGCGAGCAACTGCAGATCGGCAACCTGAACATCGGTGTCATTGCCGTGGCCCATGATGCGCAAGAGCCGACGCAATACGTCTTCAGTGACGGTGAGCGGCGCTTCGGCCTGTTGACCGACCTGGGCTCGTATTGCAACAAGGTGCTGGACGGCTATCGGGACCTCGATGCATTGATGATCGAGTCCAACCATTGCCGTGACATGCTGGCTCGCGGTCACTACCCCTACTTTCTCAAGCAGCGGGTAGGCGGCGAACTGGGACATTTGAACAACCACCAGGCGGCATTCCTGGTGTCCGAGTTGGGCTGGCAAGGCCTGCAACACCTGGTCCTGGCCCATCTGAGCAGCAAGAACAACCTGCCGCAGCTGGCCCGGCAATGTTTTGTCGACACCCTCGGGTGCGACCCGGACTGGCTGCAACTGGCCGATCAAGATTCAGGGCTCGACTGGCGACACATCGCCTAGCCCACCTACTTAGCAAGCGGAGCCCATCATGGAAAAACGTGAAGAACTCTACCGCGGCAAAGCCAAATCGGTTTACAAGACCGACGACGCTGACCGCTTGATCCTGCTGTTTCGCAACGACACCTCGGCGTTCGACGGCAAGCGCATCGAGCAGCTCGACCGCAAAGGCATGGTGAACAACAAGTTCAACGCCTTCATCATGCAGAAACTCGAAGCCGCCGGCGTGCCGACCCAATTCGACAAACTGCTGGGCGACAACGAGTGCCTGGTGAAAAAACTCGACATGATCCCGGTCGAGTGCGTCGTGCGTAACTACGCCGCCGGCAGCCTGGTCAAGCGCCTGGGCGTCGAAGAGGGCATGAAGCTCAACCCGTACACCTTCGAACTGTTTCTGAAGGACGACGCCAAGGGCGACCCGTTCATCAACGAATCCCACGTCGTGGCCTTCGGTTGGGGCACCGCCGAGCAACTGGTTCGCATGAAAGAACTGTCGCTCAAGGTCAACGAAGTCCTGAACAAACTGTTCGACGACGCCGGCCTGCTGCTGGTCGACTTCAAACTCGAATTCGGCGTGTTCTCCGACGGCTCCATCGTCCTGGGCGACGAATTCAGCCCGGACGGCTGCCGCCTGTGGGACAAGGCCACCGGCAAGAAAATGGACAAGGACCGCTTCCGCCAGGGCCTCGGTGATGTCATCGAAGCCTACGAAGAAGTCGCCAATCGCCTGGGCGTACCGCTTTAACCGACGCAAGCATCTGAAAGCACAGAAATATTTCGCCTAGGGGGTTCGCTTCCGGCGAAAGTGTTGTTATGATGCGCGCCGTTGGAGAGATGCCAGAGTGGCCGAATGGGACGGATTCGAAATCCGTTGTACCTTCACCGGTACCTAGGGTTCGAATCCCTATCTCTCCGCCATTATTCAAAAAGCCTCGTAAGTCGTTGATTTACGAGGCTTTTTTGTGTCTGCTGATTTTTCGATTCTACTACTGCTTTCTACTACTCCAATTCCACCAAAACCCCAACCCCCCCGTTTTGGAATCTCGATTTCACGTCGAGCCAGTGCTTTCATGTAGGGAAAATCCCTCAGCGGGGCATCGAACCTGCTCGACACTCAAGCCTGAAAATCGAGATACCCCCTCTTAGGTTCTCCAAAATCCCCAGCACACCAATGATTGATTGAATGGCTCTTTTACTGCTGCTGTAGCATCGAATCAGGCGTTGTAGGCTTTAGGTAGTGCAGACCCCAAGGGTGATGGTTTGCGCGTCTAATCGTGCAGGAAAACCCACCACTTCACGTTAAGGAAAGGTGAGCCCAAGACGTTCAACAGTGCGCTTGACTGTCATTGGTGCAAACTCATTACCACGCGCAGTCTTCACACCTTTGGCATTCAAGTAATTCGCCATGCCGAGCAATGTAGTCACACCCTCAAACATACCGGACTGGATAGCCTGACGTAGTGATTCGGCATTGGTGTCGGCAACTGCCTGTGCTGCTGCTGTAGCTGCGCCTGTACCTTTGGCGTGTGCCACTGCTCTACCAGCATTACGACGTGCGACCTTGGCTTGTGCTTCCTTGTCGCCAGCATCTGCTTTGGATTTGAGACTGGCGAGTGCGGCGGTTGTACGACTGGCAATGAATTCACGTTCCTGCTGTGCCAGTGCTGCATATATGTGCAACTGGAAAGCATCAGCAGTGGGCATGGTCGCCACTTTGAACTTCACACGTTTCATCAATCCGGCAATGTCCTCAACGTCGCGTGACAGACGATCCAGCTTAGCGACTACCAACGTTGCGGCATGTTCTACACAGGCTGCCAATGCTGCCTTGCACTGTGTGCGTTCTGTTGGTGTGATGGTGCCGCTGGCGGTGTCAGTGAATTCACCAATGATGTTCCAACTGTTGGACTCAGCAGCCAGCCGTACATATTCACGTTGCGCGTCAAGACCCAGACCAGACTTACCTTGACCATCAGTCGATACGCGGTAGTAGGCAACGATGTTCATGTGGGTGAGTCCGTCTGTGTGGTTGATGTGATCATATTAACAGACCGCTGCCGGTCGTCAACGTAATGTTAAGCAGCAATAAAATAGATTTTCACCTCTTGTATTTGTCATTGGATTGTGGGTTGCACCAACGTGGCGAGTTTCATTTGAAAGTGAGCGTGTCGTTTTGCTGCGCAGGATGGAATGTTCGACTGCTACTCATCACCATCAGGGATCACCTACATGGTGATGAGGCGAGCTACCCCGTAGTGGCATTGCTACCGTCATCCTATAGCGACATTGCAACGCCGCATTGTGAAGAGTTTCATTCAGCGTGAGCTAACCATTTCAGCTGATGTGCGAACGCTCCAGGTCAACCGTGTGCAGGCGTAGGGGTCTCCGCTATCACTGTCAGCGCCGGGTGCCATCATGGATAATGGGTTGAACGGCATGGACAAGGAGAACGAGATGAATGGGTGGCTAAGACTTTGGGTCGTTGTGTGTTTGATTCTTGCAATCTTCATCGGGTGGTATACAGCACTTCTACTACCCAATGAATCGAGAACCACGTATTACCATGAATTATCAATCAACCAATTAACTGGCTATCTGAAGGAGGCGACAACTAATACTTATTCAAGTGAATACATCGCCGGCTTGCGAGAGGACATTCGAAAAGAAAACGAAGACTTCCGGAAAAAACTTGCAAAACTACCCAAGGAACGGATGGAGTGCATAGCTACGGCGGTTGGTATTTGGTTAGGGCTGAGTGTGGTCCTGTACATCGCTGGCTGGCTTGTTGGTTGGATATACCGAGGATTTCGCCCCAAGATGGTATAACCACATTCATCGCTACCCGGTAGCATCGAGCAAGTCGAATCGAATGAGTGATAGTGGTGTAAGCCGGGCTTGCAGGTAGGATTCACTTGCTGAGCATGACTGAAGTTAACAACCTAAAGATGGTTTCGCCTTTGAAGGACCATCAATATCAAGGAGTGACGCAATGCCTTCGGAAATTACTGACTTAATAAAATCAGTTCCAGATGTAATTTGGTCGGCGATCGTTGCATCAGGCATAACTTTGTTTGGAGTAATGCTGTCGAATAGAAGTAACAACAGCCGCCTTAAGCTGCAACTTGATCATGACGCAAGCGAGAAGTCCAAGGAGAAAATTAGCGATCTAAGGCGTGAGGTTTACTTGAAAGCGATTGAAGACATTGAAATTACAAATCTTCATATTGGCAACTTAGCCAATCGCGACATTGCTAGTTTGAATTTGACACCAGAGATTCAGGTAATCACCGGTTCGATAGCAAAGCTGAGACTAGTTGCTGAATCTAAGACCTCGATATTGGCGGGAAATTTAGGTGTTGAGTTTGGAGCGCTATTTGTAAAGCTGCTACCTCGACTTGCAATCTTACAGGCTGCCAAAACAGACATTGAAATCAACGATGACTACTACGAGAGTTCGTTTGCTGAGGCTTCTAGACTACAGCGGGATATGCAAAGGTTCAACGAGGAAGGTCGTCAGGAATGGGATGTATACCAGACCCTTAAAAACTCTTATGAGTTTAAATTCGGTCAGTCTCAGGAGTATGCAGCGGCGCGAGCAACAGCATACAGCGCTCATGGGGAAAAGCTGCGTGAATTTCATGCTTTACTTTTACCTGAAATGAAAGAACTGTCGAAGGTTCAATTGAAGGTTATGGTCGCCATACGCGAAGACCTTGGTATTGCCTGTGATGTCGCGAACCTTCAGCGGCAATTGGAGCGTCAATGGGCCGTGATGGAAGCAGGTTATAGTGATGCTATGAAGGATTTGAAAGGGGAATAATTTATTTGTCTTTTGACGACGATGGTGTACATCAAACCAAACCGATTGTTACTCACAAAGAAGACCCTCTAAGACGTTCTGAGGTCAAATGAGGGGGAGATGCTGGCGCGGATTGTAACTTGCTGAAAATACAAACGTGAATTTAGGCAATATTTTGCAAAGGCATTCATAGGCAAAGTCCATCGACAATAATAGATTGATATTTTTTACTTATGAGTCCAGATAATGAGATTTAAGGTTAGAAAAGAATATGCCTAACCTATTGCTGATTAAACCTAGTAATAATCAGTGTTTCCAAGGTGTTGATACATATATTCATAGATGGCGATCCTGTTGTCACTTGTGATTCTGGCTCTGATATTTATCCTGTTATAGTGGTGATTAAATTGTAATTCTTACCGCCCACAAAAAAGCCCCTGACCACTGTTAAGTAGTCAAGGGCTGGTGATGGTGTCGATTGGGCGACCAACATTGTAAATACTCTTGTATTCGATAGCAGGAGCTTACCGCTATCGTCATTGACTTAATCTGGAATGATCAAGGCAGCAAACGTGTTATTCACTTCCTTTTCAATCTCTGCCATTCTTTCAGCTTTAGCTGCATCCAATGCCTTCTTCTCTTTAGCTAAATCACTTTCAATCAACTGAGCTTTCAACAGTTCCTTGTATCGATCACGGTCAGCTTGTAACTCAAGCACGTACGCGTCTTTTATCTTAAGGTCAGCTGCTGCAAGGTCTGCGGTTTGCATGTGATCAGGTTTAACCATGAAAGCTCTGTAATTCAATATTTCAAGTCGAAGTGGAGTTTTTTCATCCAATATGTATCCCTCATTGGCATATTTAATTACATTCAGCAGTAAGTGATGTGGTAGCTCGGCTCGAATGGCTTCTCGACACTCCATGCTGGTGCTGTAAAAATCACGATAAGCAGCTTGACGTTGTTCAAGTTCATTCTGGTCATACTTGCGTGGTGCGCCTTTGATACTTGTCATTTTACATGCTCCCTTTTTGTTTAATGTATGCGATTGCCTTTGCTATGATTGACGTTCTGTATTGCTCATCTGATAGCTTGGCAGTGGTGGTCTTGGTGATGGTGTTGATTACATTGCTGCTATCAATCTTTTGTACTTGCTGCTTTGTTTGTACGTGTTGATTTGCTTTTTGTTTAGCAAATGCTCGTACAAAACAGCTACCGAAATGATCTAGACTGCTGCTCATTTGTTTCATCCTCTTATTTATAATGTTGGGCTCTGTCTAACGACAGAAGATTCACTTGCTCAAAATGGCTACAAGCCACGTATAATCACGCTTACAGGGTGATGCATGTATCATGTGTAGATACTACCTACGACAGTATCGCTGTTTTAGAAGTAGCAGAATATCTCTGCCGGAGTGACGCGCAGGTTTGGATTCGGTACGTAGTCGTCTTCTACTTGATAGTAGATGGTGGAATAGTCCAACGGTCCTTCGCATTGCTCATAGTTGAAGCTGGCAAAGATTTCTTCTTCGCGCTGTGCAATCTCAGCTTTCAACACCTCTTCAGATAACATTACTTTATCAGGTAAGCCAAGGGTGATGATTGCATTCTTGATCGTCGGCACTTGTTCAACAAACCGTGAATAGTCGTCAGCAAAGTGATCCTGCATGCTGCTAGTGGAACTGCTGTAGTTCGGCGAGAGCGACGTTACCGTCAGATACTTACTCAAGGTGCTCCGTATCATCTTGCGATCAACAGTTTCACCTTGGAGGGCATCAAAGGCTTGAAAGCTGATGAAGTCACGTAACGTTGATGCATCCATGCCTTCTCGCAATTCCAGTGGGTTCCACAAAACACCGTACGGGTTTTCAAGTATGCCGTATAATCCACTTTGATCCGGTAATCTGCTCAGCCAAGCAGCAGCAACATATAGAACCGGAATCATAAATTCCAGATCTGACTGATGTTGACCATTGGGCAGTTGTCGGGATAGGCGTTGGCATTCTTCTAACAAAACCACCACTGACCGTTTGGCAGGGCAGTTCATTTGGTAAACTTCTTTACCTTCTACCTTTGCTTTGATCTTTCTTAGATCATGCATAGACATTAGATTCAGCTTGTCCAAGGATAGAATGTTGCTGGGGTCGTTCTGATATACCCAGTTAGCAAGACCAATTCGCTGAGTTTTACGAATCGGATTTAATTTTGCGTATTCAGTTAATACTGGTCCTAAGTATTTGGTAACCTTGTCCAGAATTTCTCTATCATTCGCGTCTTCACATACTAACCATTTCTTCTTTAACTGACTGCTAGGAATGCTCAACCCACGACCTTGATAGCTTTTATTGCTATGGATTAGATTGGGGAGGCTGTTGCCAATGAAAAGATTCAAGTGGTGCAGCAATCCTATGGTGTCATCACCTTGTACAGGTTGGATGTGGCAAAGGTGGAACTTAGATTTCTTTGTTTCATAGTTCCAACCATAGGTTTTGAATCTAGCTTTATAGACTGCAAATAAAGCAACCAGATCTACACCTTGTAAGATTTCAACTGTACCCGCTCGGCGGCACTCTCGCGCAATCCATTTCCATTCCTCTGATTGAGGGAGGGTTTTAATCCTTTTCTCTGCCAATGTTTGGCGTTTATCTTTCTGATTCTTCTGACGTGCCTTTGGGCGGCAAGCAGGACAATGCTTAGCCTTGATTTGGCTAGTGGTAAACTCAGTTTGGCATAGCGTGCAGGTTTTTATTCTCTTGATTGTCATGGATATCCTCATATAGGGATTGATGGGAAAGCGACTTATGGAACGTAGTGATCATCTGTTGAAGAGCATGGGTTGGATTAGTTTCGTCCAACATGTTCATAACCTGTTGTAGCTGTTGTAGAGATCGCGGGTTCAAACGAATGCGCATATTTGTATCTCCTTAAATTGCTGTACGCCACGTTGTACGTGGGTTAGAGGCCTATGTGTGTATCAACTGTAAGTACTAGGTGTTGACTCTGCATTGCTCGATCAAGCATCAAGCTATTAATCAGAACACCAAGATCATCAGCCTGCGTTTTCAGATGATTAAATTGAAGCTTGGAAAGTACCAGCTTGATTGATACAGGGCCAGCGTTTGACAATCTCCACAAACCCGTTCGGCATGAATTACTACAGGTTTTCGTTTGTGGGCGACGATGGTCGATTGATTTACTGCATACAGCGCACTTCCTTAAATTTGACATACATTTTTCCCTCCATAGGGCTATTGGTGACAAAGCGTAATATTCTTGTGTCGGTTTTAAATGATAAAAAAGGACAACTGTTGAGGTTGTCCTTCTATATAAGAGAGCGCAAGAGAACAGGTGCTAGTGAAGACTAGAGGGAGTTTCAAAAGCGGGAAGTCACCGAAATGACCAAAAATGGCGACTATGATCATTCAGACTTTCTGGAAGAACTGCAATAATCACAGAAGTTTGAAGGTTGTTCTCTTGCTATACACGAATTATATCAATAAATTCTGAAAAAAGCAATAGCGTCAACATGTAAGTTGCCACTTTCTCAATGTATTTTTTATTATGTAAATATCGTTAGGCAGTTAACCATGCACTTATTGAGCACATCAAATCAAAACGATTGTTACTGCAAGAAAACACCACTAAGAACGACGATCACCTATCAAGGTATGCAGACGTACCGGATAGAGAGTAGCGTTGATTTGGGTATGTATTTTATCGGTAAAACTAATTACTCCGCCGAAAAGTTATAAGTAAGATGTTTGATAGCTTCTTGTTTCTGTTCAAATGAACATCCGGCACTGTAGACGCTAAAAGTGAATGAAGGATTCTCATGGCCCATGATGTATGGAATAACTTCAATACCCACGCCTGCTTGATGAAGCTCAGTGGTTGCTGTTTTTCGGATGCTATGGAATACGTGAAGGTTGGAGAACTTAGCTTTGGTCTTCAGTTGTCCAAACTGCTTGCCCAGCCAGTCAAGTCGATTGCCATACTTGTTGTTACCACCTTTGAATAAGTAGCCATCATTGACTGATGCTTGTGAGCACAGATGTTTGTACAGTGGTACAAGGGAAGGGTGAAGAGGAACTTCCCGTACACCTGCATCTGTTTTTGACTCATTGATCTTGAAACCTATCGGTTCGTCAACATTGTCGATAATCGTATCATCTGACTTGATGCGTCCTATCTCCTCAAGCCTTGCGCCAGTGTATGCACCAAAGACTACCAGGTTGGCTAGATCATCTTTACCACCTTCTTTTGCTTTCTTGTAAAGGTCTTCAACCTCTTTACGAGTGAACGGAATGTACGATTCACCAGCTTTTTTTCCAACCTTCGGTAGATCGTGACCATCGAAAGGGCATTGTTGTCCGCTGAATTGTTCATGGAACTGACTGTTGTATTTGATTGCCCACTTCCAGAAATCTCGACCCGACCACAAATAGTTTGTTAGGGTCTGACGAGCACCCGACTGCCTGTTCAAGAACTTGTGGATGGTGTCGAAGGTGAGAGGTGCGCCTTCAGTTGTTAGGAACTTGGATATCTTTTCAACGCGAGCTTTATGGCTATCACGGGTTTTCGCTGATGCTATTTGAGAGACAAGGTGCTTTGCCCATGCTTCGATCATGGATGGGCTGATTGGCGAGCGCGGTTTGTACATTGCCGGATTACCTACAATCGCTTGAGCTTCCGAATGTTCTTCGTCAGACAGATTGTATTCCTCAGCGATGCACGCTGTTTCTAGTTCTCCAATGATCATAAGAAATTCGTTTTGAAGGTTGATGCCCTCACCCTCACCGCCACTCACTCCGTTCTCAAGTACATCGACATATTTTCTTGATAGCTTGGTTAGACGATCAGCAATATCATGCTGTCCCTCTTCTCGTAGCTCACTAATGATTTCAGGCAGACTCTCAAACCAAGAAATGTCAGCCGGGGCAGCATCGGGATTCAGCGGGGTGTAAATCTTTGTTATGGCGTTGTTTCGCCTCTGCTGCAAATCTTTTCCAACTGTGTGTTGGGCAAGTCGCCATTCATCCCCACTACCAGCTTTCGCGTGTCGAGCCGCAGCGATGTCAGCTTTCCACTGCGCAAGGATTGGCAGGCGACGGACCATCGCCTCTGATCTCATGCCGGTTTTGAGTGACTGGGTCAGCACGGTTCGATTACCAAGCGCGCGGCGGACATCCTTGGGTACATCTAGTCTGACGTACCACGTTGATTCGCCTTTCTTCTGGAAAATGTGATCAGCCATGCCTAGCACCAAAGCGTGAGTAGTAGTGTGAATTCTACTACTATTTTCTACTACTCATGGTGGTAATGGTCGATAAACGCTGGGTTTGTTAGGGTTGAAGGTGGTAATCTGAGACTCCCTATCTCTCCGCCATATATAGAAAAAGCCCCGTCGCTGAAAAGTTACGGGGCTTTTTCGTTTCTGTCGCTATGGTTAATAGCCTCGTTTCTACGAGGGCCAGGAAGGCTTAACTCTCTCTGCCAGACGCCTATGTTGCATAAGGGGGCGTAAATTCATTAGCGTTCGTTTGCGGGGCTCTGGGGGCGCTAGAGGGACAAGGCTCCGTATCCAATCGTCGTGCTATGACGTCCAGCAAATCGTAGCCATCGCGTAACGGAATACTGCAGAGCAATGCGAAGTCGCTAAGGATCACGGAGTCAGTGGTGATATCACCGCGCATTGCGAGATTTTCCAGAATTTGAGTGACAGCGCCAATTCTATATCTTGCCGTGCTAAGCAATGAATGAAGGGGCTGCGTGGTATTCACGTACAGAGAAGGAAGGTCGTCGGCGTTGCTGGTTAAAGCCATATAGTCATTCATGGGTAAACTCCACTCTTTTATAGGTTTACCAACTGACGTCGCCAAACGAAAGGGTGGCAACTGTGCGCAGGTTGGCGAACCGGAGTGGAAGCCGGCAGACCCGAAGGTCTCCCGCGCACAGCTGCCATAATGGCAACTCTACAGATGCAAAAACGCCTGCAACGAAGCAAACGCTTTTGCATCCCACTGCGGGTCGCCAAACCCGGTCGCCATTTGGGCGACGGGCGGACTATAAGCCCCATGGCGAAGGCTGTGCAAGGGATTGGTGGGGAGGGGGTTTCCGGGAGTGGTGTAGGACTTTGCTACGGTGGTTGACGGATGTTTGAGGCGACAAAATTACCGTATAGGAATCAAATCGGCTGTTTTGAAAACCAATCAGATCTACTTGGCTTCCTGCTCGCGCATCCCTTGGATGATCGTCGACGCGGACAAAACAAGGCGAAGCGGATTATCCTTCGAGGGCACGAACTGCAGGCCCTGGTAGTAAGCTGCAGCAGCCTCATCTTTCGCATCAACTACGATGAAAGCCACGCCAGAGTGCTTCGATACCGCGTATACGCGGCGAAAGAAATCAGCCATCAATCGTTGACCAAGGCCCTTCTTCTGCATGCTCTTGTCTACGGCCAGTCGGCTCAACAGCACTGCCGGCATTGGATACCGGGGCATCTTCTTTTTCATCTCATCACTGAGCTGATCGAGCGCTACAGCGGCGTTGGCCAGCGTATAGTAGCCCAGCAAAACTCCGTCCTGCAGATACATGAATGTCCTGGAAACGTTGCGCTTTTCGTCCTGGCCAGCCGGCTGGGCAATGTATGCATTGAGCGCGGATGCATTTCGCAATCGAACGCAGCGCGATCAATCGACTTATCGAAGTCGACGGTGATGAAATCCATCGAAAGCCCTTAGCGCAAGGCAAGCAGGTTGCGGAGCGCCTTGTTGGGCTCAGGGGGATTGTCGAGCATCTGGTATGCAGTATCAGCATCGAGCACCGTCATACCCTCGAAATCAACAGAGTCAGAAAGCTGAGCCGACTGATCGTGCACAACGGAGCGGACGGCGAGTGCATCGACAACTTTTTTCAGGTCGCGAAGCTCCCGCTCCAGATTCTGAAGGTGCGGGACTCGAGGAGCGCGAGGGGCTTTGTGTACGCCCGTTTGGCTCAGAGCACTGCCGGCAAAAGCCTTTGCGGCTTGTCGCTCAACCACTTCGTTTGCGAGTGCAGACACAGCCACATAGCGGCCGTCATCGCGCTGGACGATGACACGCGACTTCTTGGTTGCCGTTGCTAACAGTGGTTTGTTATGTGCTTGCTTAGTCACGGTGCTGCTCCTGTTGAATAGCAAGAATATCACAAACTGCTTGACACTCCGGGTTTTCGCAGTGGTCTCGACCCGAAACGCCCAGGGTCTAAATCCTTCCCTTGGCGACCGGTGTGGACCCGCATGCCGGGCGATGTAGCAGGGGCGTGGCCTATGAGATCGCCCCTATGCCGATTCTATTAGTTTTGTTTGGGGGATTTTCAGGGCAAAAGTCGCCTTCCACGCGGCAGCGCTGACCTGCGATGGCGCCAACTAAGACGCCCGAGGGCCATGGGCTGGGCACCAAATGCACGCCCAAAAAAGTTGTACACGTTCTCTATTGATCGCCTAAAAACTATACATTGAGCTATTCTTGTATAGAATTTTAATAAAAAGGCCGAGACGTTGATGAACGTGGCTAATTCCAGACGCTTTCCCGAACATCGTCTGTCGATATGCTGGCTGTTCGCACTGGTACTGGCCGTACCTGCCTGGGCGGATTGGCATCCCGCGCTGCCCGATGGGCGTCTGGTGGGCAGCGGCGACTTTACCTGGTTTGGCGTGAGTCTATACACCGCGCGGTTGTGGAGCGCTGGGTTGCCGCTGACCTGGGATCAGCCCTTTGCACTCGAACTGACTTATCACCGTGTCTTTTCCAGGGACACGCTGGTGGAGGCCAGTCTCAAAGAAATGCGTCGCATGGCAGAGGCTCGTCCAGAGGAGTCCACCCTCCAACGCTGGTCCAGTGAAATGCGTGACGCCTTCGTCGATGTTCGGCCCGGAATGCGCATCACCGGGGTCTACCATCCCGGCAAAGGCTGCACTTTCTTCGTCGACGGCCAGCTGCGCCGGCGAGTCGAGGACCCTGCATTCGCCCGCGCCTTCTTCGACATCTGGCTTGATCCGCGTACTCAAGACAAGCAACTGCGTCAACGACTGCTGGGGATGGCCGGGCCGGCGGAGTGAGGAGATTGAGATGCGTCAAATACTGGTACTGCTCGTTAGCCTGTTGCTGGTCAGCTGTAACAACGTTGGCGTGGAGCACTACGCAAAGGAGCGACCGGCCCTGGATCTGGTGGCGTTCTTCTCCCGGCCGGTACAGGCTTGGGGTCTGTTCCAGAATCGCTCGGGCGAGGTGGTCAAGCGTTTCCACGTCCAGATCGAGAGCCGCGTCGAAGGCCAGCAACTGATCCTCGACGAACGATTTCTCTACAGCGATGGCACCCGTCAGCGGCGCGTCTGGACGCTGGAGCCGGCCGGTGCCGGGCGTTGGCGGGGTCGTGCGGACGACGTCGTCGGAGAGGCCAGCGGCGAGGTCGCTGGCAACGCGCTGCGTTGGCGCTATCGCCTTGACCTGCCGGTTGATGGCAGGCATTGGGAAGTGGATCTGGACGACTGGATGTACCTGATGGACGAAGACACGATGATCAATCGCTCGAGTATGAGCAAGCTTGGCGTCGAGGTGGGAGAAGTGATCCTGTTCTTCCGTCGCCAGCCGGAGTCGCTCCCGTGAACCCTCGATAACCGGCCTGAGCAGGCGATATTCACCCATTCGAAGGGCGGTTGCTTATCAGCGGCGCGCAGCCAGTCGCAGGGCGAGCGGCATCCATGCAGCCCACAGCGGCGCAAGGAGCAGGGCCGTGCCCAGGGTGCCCAAAGGCAGCCCTACACCGGCCAGCCTTGCGCCAGCGATGTAAGCCAGAGGTCCACCGCACAAGCCCAGTAGCGCCCCGTACCAGATGGGACGTCGAGCCCAGGCCAGGCTGTGGCGAAGCCCACTGGCCAGCACCAGCCACAGTACGGCCAGCCACAAGGGTAGGGGGGGCTGGGCAAAATCGAAAACTCCCAGCGCACCCAGGCCGGCATCCAGTGAACAACCTGCCATCCCCACGCAGGCCAGAGTGATTGCTTCGTCGCGCGGCCGTGGGCAAGCAGCCACATGCACCAACAGGCCTGCCACCACCGGGAGTAGCAGCCAAGGATGCCGCTCGCTCAGCACGCAAGCCCACCAGGCGGCCTGCATCCATAGCGCGTTACCGATCAACCAGGCCCGGCTCAAATCAGGCACCCGGCAGCGATGCGCGACGTGCGGCCGGGGCTGCCCAGAGCAGTTGCGCGACGCCGATTGCGCGCTCCTCGAAACCGCCTTGGCAGTAACACAGGTAGAACTCCCAGAGGCGCTGAAAGGTATCGTCGTAGCCCAGCTCGACCAATGCGGTGCGCGACTGACGCAAGTTGTCGCGCCAGTGCTGCAGGGTCCGCGCATAGTCCAGGCCGAAGTCCTCCATGTGCACCAGGTTCAAAGAGGTATGCCGACTGGCGGTCTGCAGCATGACGCTCAGGGAGGGCAGGGAACCGCCGGGAAAGATATGCCGTTGAATGAAATCCACCGACCGCCGGGCCTGTTCATAGCGCTGGTCGCGGATGGTGATGGCCTGCAGCAGCATCAAGCCGTCATCCTTGAGCAGCGACGCGCAGCGGCGGAAGTAAACCGGCAGATAGCGGTGCCCGACCGCCTCGATCATTTCGATCGAGACCAGCTTGTCGAAGCGTCCGCCAAGGTCGCGGTAGTCCTCGCGCAGGACGGTAATGCGTTCTTGAAGGCCAAGATCGCGGACGCGCTGCAGGGTATGGGCGTACTGCGCGTCGGACAATGTGGTGGTGGTCACTCGGCAGCCGTGCCGGGTGGCGGCATGGATCGCCAGGCTACCCCATCCGGTACCGATCTCGAGCAGATGATCGTCGGGGCGCAGCGCGAGTTTGTCGCAGATACGCTCAAGCTTGTTCAGTTGGCCCTGCTCCAGGCTCTGCTCCAGACTGTCGAACATGGCCGCCGAGTACATCATGGTCGGGTCCAGCAGCCGCTCGAACAAGGCATTGCCCAGATCGTAATGGGCGAGAATGTTGCGCCGCGCGCCGCGCCTGTTGTTGCGATTGAGCCAATGCAGCAGGCGCAGGACCGGACGGCCCAGGCGCGCCAGCCCGCCTTCAAGGGCGTCGAGCACCTCCAGGTTGGCGACGAAGAGGCGGGTGACCGCAGCCAGGTCCGGAGTGCGCCAGCAGCCTTGGATGTAAGCTTCGCCGGCACCGATCGAGCCGTTGGCCGCCACCATGCCCCAGGCTGCCTCGTCGAAGATCTCGACCTCGGCGTGCAGAGCGCTGCCGACATCGCCAAACAGCCACTCCCGGTCCTGGCAGATCAGGCGCAGACGGCCTTGGCGCAGGTTGCGCAGCTGAGTGAGCACGGCGCTTCTGGCCAGGCCGCCGAATAGTGGCGCCAGGCTAAAGGATTTGCTAACGCTCAGAGTTGGATCGGACATGCTCGGGCTCCTCGTGGACGTGATGGCCAAGGTCTTGGCTGCTCTTACTGGACGTGTGGGTGTAGAGCGGGGTGCGCTTGAGCAACAGGCGCATGGCTTGCCAGTAAATGGCGGTGAGGGTGCGCAGGCTCATCCAGGGGAAGGCCAGTACGTGGCGGCGCAGGGCGCCGGCATCCAGCGGCTGGCGGCGCAGGGCCAGGTCGGCCTCGAAGACTGTTTGCCCTTCGCGGCGGTTTTCCATGTGGATGCGCAGGTGCTCGCCATCGATGTGGAAGCGCATGTGGTACTGCATGTCCATCGGCAGGAACGGCGAGACATGGAAGGCCTTGCTGACCGAGAACTGCCGGGGCTGACCGGGCAGCACCGACAACACGTAGTGAAAGCGCTCACGCCAGGGGGTGTTGCGGACTTCCAGCACAATTGCCGCCAGGTGCCCGTCGCTGTCGTGGCAAAAGTAGAAACTGACCGGATTGAACGAGATTCCCCAGCTGCGCGGCTGGGTCAGCAAATGAATGGCGCCGCACGGCGCCTGGCCCAGGGCCTTGGCCACCACTTCGCGCACGGCGTCCTTCAAGGGCATGCCGCGACGGGTCCAGGCTGGCAGGTAATCGGTTTCTCGCCAGCACAACGGCGCCAGGCGAGAAGCACCGAGCAGCGGGGACAGGCCCAGCAGCTGTTCCTGTTCGTCCAGGTCCAGGTAAAACATGCCGCTGCGATAGCGGAAGCCATGGAACCGCGGCGCCAGGCGCCGGTGGCTGACCCAACCGTAGCAAAGGCTGCTGTTCACAGGCGCTCCCCGAACCTTTGCGCGACGTCCAGTGCGCTGACCACGCCATCCTCATGGAAGCCGTTTGCCCAGTAAGCGCCGCAGAAATAGCTGTGCCGGTTTCCCTGCAGCTCACCCTGGCGCGCCTGGGCCGCCATGGCGGCAAGGCTGTATTGGGGATGGGCGTAATTGAAGCGTGCCAGCACTTGCGACGGGTCCACGCCGTCGCCCTGATTGAGGCTCAGGCAGAAGGTCACCGGGGCGTCGAGGCCTTGCAGAATGTTCATGTTGTAGGTCACGGCCGCCGGGGCGTGGGCGGGTCCGCCGAGGCGATAGTTCCAGCTGGCCCAGGCCTTGCGTCGGCGGGGCAGCAGGCAGGTATCGGTGTGCAGCACTACTTCATTGGCGGCATAGGTGAGGGCGCCCAGCACCTCGTGCTCGGTGCTCGTCGGTTTCTCCAGCAGCGCCAAGGCCTGGTCGCTGTGGCAGGCGAACACGACCTTGTCGAAGCGCTCCTGGCCTGCGGCGCTGGTGATCTCCACGCCAGTGTCGTCCCGGTGGACGCTCGTCACCGGGCAATTGAGCCGAATGCGCTCGCCGAAGGTCTTGCACAACGGCTCCACGTAGCTGCGCGAACCGCCCTCGATCACTCGCCACTGTGGCCGTTGGCTGATCGAGAGCAGGCCATGGTTACGAAAGAACCGCACGAAGAAGTGCAGCGGGAAGCGCAGCATGTCGGCCCTTGATACCGACCAGATGGCCGAGCCCATAGGGACGATATAGTGATGGATGAAACGCTGCCCGTAGCTTCGCGTGTGCAGGTAATCGCCAAGACTCATGCCTGGCTCGATGCGGTGGCCATCCAGGTCGGCCACCGCCTGGCGATTGAAGCGCACGATATCGCGCAACATTCCCCAGAAGCCCGGCGACAGCAGATTGCCGCGCTGGGCGAAGAGGGTGTCGAGGTTATTGCCGTTGTATTCCAGGCCGCTGTCCGGATCGTTCACGGAAAAGCTCATCTCGGTGGGGCGCGAGACGACTCCCAGGCGATCCAGCAAACGGATGAAGTTGGGGTAGGTCCAGTCATTGAAGACGATGAAACCGGTGTCCACGGCATAACGCTGGCCCTGCCATTGGACGTCGACAGTATGGGTATGGCCGCCGATCCAGTCGGCTGCTTCAAACACGGTCACCTCGTTGCGACGTGACAGCAGATAGGCACAGGTCAGCCCAGAGATCCCGCTACCGATGATGGCGATGCGCATGTGTCGCTATTCCTGTTCGGTTCGCGCCAGGCGACGGCCCAGGGCCAGGCGCCAACGCGCTGGCAGGGCGCCGAGCAGGCGCAGGACGAGAGTGAAAAGACGTGGAAAGTTGATCTCCAGCGGTCGGCGCGTCAGGCGCGCGACCACATGCCGCGCGGCGCGGTCGGCCGTCCAGAGTTGTGGCATGGCAAAGGCATTGCGCCGGGTCAGGGGGGTGTCGATGAAGCCTGGGCTGACCAGCGTTACATCGATGCCTTCGGCGTGCAGATCCAGGCGCAGGGACTCGACCAGATAACGCAGGGCCGCCTTGGACGCGCCATAGGCGCCAGCCCGCGGCAGCGCCAGCCAGGTCACCGAGCTGCCGATCACCACCAAGTGTGGTCGTTGCCCGCGGCGCAGCAGTGGCAGTGCCGCCTGCAGGCAGTAACTGACCCCCAGCAGGTTAGTGCGCATCACGCGCTCGACGGTCTCGGCCTCGAACCTGCCCGGCATAAGGTATTCGCAGGTACCGGCGTTCAGGATCACCAGGTCGAGTGCGCCCCACGCATGCTCGATGTCCCCGCAGATAGCCGCGACCTGTCGTGGGTCAGTCACGTCGCCGGTAGCCAGCAGGGCCCGAGGGTGGCGCAGCACGAGCGGCATCAGTGCCTCCGCCCGCCGGCCACCCAGGGCCACCGCATGGCCTTGCTCCAGCAGCAATTCAGCCAGGGCAGCACCGAGGCCGCTACTGGCCCCTGTCAGCCAGCAGCGGCTCATGCGAGCCTGCCCTTGATCCAGCCGATCACCCCGCCAAGTACCGGGACGTGCTCGTAGAGCAGGGCGCCGGCATCGAAGTAGTCGTGGTGCAGGTAGACATGTGTCGCCCAGCGCAGGTGGCTGCAGCCTTGCAGGCTGATCAGCTGGCCGCGGGACAGGCGCGGATGACGGAAATGCAGGTTCCAGCGCAGATAACCGTGGCCGGGGGCGGTTTCATCCACGTCGAGGATGTCGTAGCGGATATCTTGGACGTTGCTGTACAGCTTTTCAAAGTAGGTGTGCAATGCCGGCAAGCCATCCAGCTGATGCAACGGATCACGAAACTGAACGTCGTTGCTGTATAGCTCGCCCAGTTGGCCCAGGCGATCAGCGTTCAGCGTTATGAACGTGTCGGCAAAATGGCGGAGAAATGCAGACATGGCAGGCTCCAGGCAAAATTGTACAATTCGAAATAATTGTACAGGTTTGTCTGAAGCCTACGTCGAAAATTGTACAAGTCAATATTCTTGTACACTTTTTGTATCGATCTAGCGCTGTCCGTCTTTAGCCACCAAGCCTTGCCAATTGAAGGCGAAGCTCGGCCACTTCGGTCTCGAGTGACTGAATCCTTTCCAGAGCGGCAACCTTGTCGCTGACGTCATGCTGAATGCCAATGTAGTAGGTTAACTGGTCGGCATCATTGTGCACGGGAGTGATAGACAGCTCGTTCCAGAACGGGCTGCCATCCTTACGATAGTTGCGCAGCACCTGACGGCAGGGCTGGCCGCGGCGGATGGCATCGCGAATTGCCTCGAGGCCGGCCTGATCATGATCGTCTGCCTGCAGGAACCGGCAATCCTGGTAGAGAATTTCGTCGGAACTGTAGCCGGTCAGGCGCTCGAAGGCAGGGTTGGCATAGATGAGAATGCTGTCATTGCCTTCCTGCTCGGCCACGACGATGCCGTCATTGGAGGCTTCGACCATAAGTTGCAGGAGTTTGGCGTCAATCATGGTCCGGGCTCGCTGGGGTTCGGGGGTTTGTCCAACAGCGTAGTCGTCAGCGACAGCCATGCCTAGATGGCAGGGCGCAGGGATGCCGGACAACGATTGGTGCTGGTTTAAAAGTGTCATGCCTGGTTTAGAATGCCGACACACTCAGGATGCAACGACTTTTAATGACCGAGCCCATCGAATCCGCCTCCGACGACGTCTTGCTCCCCATGCGGGAAGTCGCCAGCCTGACCGGCGTCAACCCGATCACCCTGCGGGCATGGGAGCGCCGCCACGGGCTGATCCGACCAGTACGCACTGTGGGAGGGCATCGCCTGTATTCGCAACAGGACATCGAACATATACGTAGCATCATGCTCTGGACCAGCCGGGGTCTGCCCATCAGCAAGATAGGCGCTCTGCTCGTCCGGCAGCAGGACACGCCCGGGCTCGCTGTATCAGGCTCGGCCGAAGCCCCCCTGGTCCAGTGGCAAGAGGCAGTTCATCGTGCCACGCAGGCTTTTGATGGCGCTGAGCTGGAGCGCCTTCACGGGCAACTATTCACGATCTATCCGAAGGCTACGGTACTGGAGGCTATTCTGCTGCCTGTCTGGCGCAGCCTGGCATCCGGCAATGCTTTCGGCCGACGCAGTCAGTGGCTGTTCCTGGACGCCTTCTTGCGTGCGCGGATGTTATTGCGACTGCAGATGAACCCGAGCAACGGTGCTTGCGTGCTGCTGGCGGACGGCTCGGGCCATGCGCACGAACTGGAGCTGTTGTGCGCCGGTTTGTTGATGAGTAATGACCAGCTGCGCATCGAGGTGCTGGGCACGGGCCAGCCCCTGGAAGAACTGCCGTTGCTGTGTAAAGCGATTCAGCCCGCCGCGCTGGTGCTATTGGTCCAGGCGCCCCTGCAGGCAGATGCGCACAAGCGACTGCGTGCCCTTCAAATGGGCGTTACGTGCCCAGTGGCGTTGGCCGGCGACGCAGCTGCCGCTTCGTCGGCAGGGTTACGGGGTTCTTCGATTGCCATTTTGGGCAATGACGAAGCGAGTATTTTGCCCAGGCTGGAAGCCTTGGTAAGGGGGACACTGCAAATTTGAATCCGGTCGTTCCAGCTAAGGAGGCTTATCTGAAACTGCATTGCAAACCTCGGCCAGCTCCTGCCAAGGGTTGGATAGAGAGCCTGACCTGGAACACTATCCCAGCGGTAAATGCCGCAGTTGAGTTCAGGAACCTCTGCCGGGCTGAGGTATGTCAGGTCCGGATAACCTCGGCAGTGGGCCTGGATTTGGGCTGTCCTGTGGGACAGAGCTGCGGTTATCGGCAACCTCTTCAGGTTGCCCCCACACTTGCAGTAACAAGCGGATGAAGTCCGGGGCAAGGACCCGATTGCCATGCCCGCTCAGGTGGTCGGCATCGAAATAGAGTGGCTGGCCGTCGCGGTCGAAAGCTGAGCAGATCGCGCCGGGACACAGCAGTGCAAACGGATCCCAGACGGTCAGGTTGGGGTAGTCGCGGCGCAGTTGCCGCAGTTGTTGCATCTGCTGCACGCGCAGGGTTTCCAGCTGCTCGCGCGGGGCGGTCAGGCCCGGCGCACAGACCGGGTTCATCCGATTGAACCAGTCCGAGCAACGATTGGCCGAAGCCTTGAACAACGGCTTTGGCGCATCGATGACCACCTGCAGTCCGGCAGTCTGCAATCGTGCCAGCACCGAGTGCGCCGATGCCATGGCTTGGGCGCGCGAATCGGCATCGAGCTCGGCGCGCGCTTCGGCCCAGGCCGCCTGTGGGTTGTCCGCCCAGTCGCGCCCGGCCAGCTCCGGCATCCGCAATGAAGCGAGCAGGACGATGTCGCCGGGTCTGGCGCTGGTTTCGATCGCTTGCAACGCCGCCTCCCGGCTTTGTGCACACGCCGGTGGATCGCCACCGATCAAGCGCACGACGCCGCAACCGCCGCGCTCGTGCTCGATAACTTCGACCCCCAGTTGCAGGGAGGCCAGCTTGAGCAGCGTGCGATAAGCGGCACTGTGTGAATCGCCAAGCACGAAGATCTGACGCCCGGCCAGCGGTGCACCTTGCAGGATCGGCAATGATTCGCGCGGTTGATGCCGGTAGGCCATCCAGGTGTAGGTATCGGCGGTGCGGCTGATGGAGACTCGTTCTGGATTCTCTGCAACCCAGCGCGCGCCCAGTATGGACAGCCCGACGGCGACGAAGCTGGCGGCGGCGGTTGCCCAGGTGCGGCGTTGCAGAATCGACTTGCCTGTGCGGAGCGGGGTTTCAACCCAGTGGTAGGACGCCACCGCCAATGCCAGGACCAGCAAAGGGTAGGTCAGCTGAACCAGCAGCAGCTCGAAGCCGACGGTCCAGCGGATGAACACTGCGATCGGCCAGTGCCACAGGTACAGCGAGTAGGACAGCCGCCCCAGGTAGGTTGCCCCGCGCGATTGCAGCAGCCGATGCGCGACCGTCGGCGCGGAGCGGCCGGACAGCACCACGGCGGTGATCAGCAGCAGCGTGCCGGCCACTGTTGCCAATGCCCAGGGCAGGGGGAATCCTGTGATATCGGCCTGCAGGAAGCCGAGCAGGACCAAGGCGAAGCCGACTGATAACACCAGCGTCATTCGGTGGTTAGCGAGGGCGTGCGCCGGGCGCCGTTGCAGCATTTGAAACAGCAACGCGCCAGAAGCCAGCTCCCAGAATCGCGAAGGCAGCAGGTAGAACGCGGCCAGCGGATCGCTGCCAGTCTGCACCACGCCGACGGCCAGCGAGGCCAGAGCCAGCGTCGGCAACAAAGCCCACAACAGTGGCACTCGTTGGCGCTGACGCAGCCACAGGAACCAGATCACGGGGAACACCAGGTAGAACTGCTCTTCGACGCCCAGCGACCATGTGTGCAGGTACGGGTTCAGATCAGCGCCGGGCGCGAAATAGGTATCGGTGTTCCAGGCCAGCACGAAGTTGCTCAGGCCGAGAAATGCGGCCAACCCGGTGCGATTGTTTTGCTCGCTGAGCCAGACTTGAGGCAGCAACATAGCCGAGAGGACAAAGCTGGCGATCAGAACCACCAACAACGCGGGCAACAGACGCAGCAGGCGCCGCCGGTAGAACCCGAGCAGGAAATCGGCAAAGCCCAGGTCGCGTCGCTCGGACAGCGACTGGCTGATCACGAAACCGGAGATGACAAAGAACATGTCCACACCAGTGAAGCCGCCTGGGAACAGCGACAGGTAATCGGCGTGGTAGATCAGGACAGCTATCACTGCGATCGCCCGCAGGCCGTCGATGGCAGGGATGTAACTGCTGGCGGGTCGATGCATCGGCTAATTCCTCAAGCAGTCGAGAGCGAAAGCGCTAAGCATTGGGCGAGCGAGTACGCGCACGGTGGCGGGGGTATGAGCCTGACACACAACAAAGCGGTGACCTGCCAAAAAACACAACAAGCGAGCCCCCTTACGCAACTCTCGGATTTTGCCTACAACTTCATCGAGAGGTAACCGGGATATTCTGGCGCGGGCTTCCCTTGAACAAGCAGGGTTTTCCCCTGGTAGAGCATGCGGATCTCTTGCGACGGAGCTTTCAGTTTTAGATAGCTGATGCGTACGGTTATTGTACGGATGAAGGTTGACGCTTGTCGGGTTGTACGTCTAACATCCGTACATGGTTGAAGACCTCTGATATGGGCATGGATGAATAGCTTGCTCACGCTTCTAAATCTGGGGATGCAACAAAATGACACTGAGTAAGGAAATATACGCTCTGAAAACGGGGACATCCCATGCTGGAAATTAACGAAATTCTTAAAGCACCAAAAAATGCACGGCTTGAACTCAAAACCACGGATGTCGCCAAGGAGTTCATCCGCAAGGCCGCTTCAATCTCGGGGCTTGATATGACTTCTTTCATTATTTCGTCTGCCTTTGAGAAGGCGGAGGAGGTGATGGAAAAACATCGGCGTATCGAAGTGTCGGAACAAGCCTATGCCCGAGCTCTGGAGATCCTTGATAAGGATACGGCTCCAACACCTGGGCTACTGAACCTGATGAGTGGGAAGCATGGGGACAAAAGCGATTCCGGCTTATGAAATCGACAACCATCTGCAGGTTCGTCTTGAGAGTTACCTTTATCTGAAAGATTTCGATTGTGGGCTTGCCATGATGGACGAGTACTACAAAAGCAGTTTGAAGCGTGCCTTGAAGAACGAAAACATCCGGGGGATTGGTGCAATTAACCCTGCGAGCGAAGTCGTTGGCTTTGGTACGCTCACGCTGGGGCACATTGACAGGACGCTAGCGAAATCAGCCATCAAAAAATCGAACCTGCCGTCCCGGCTGCCTGTGGTGCGGATGGTGATGTTTGGCGTGGACCGTCGATATCAGGGGCTTGGAATTGGACAGGAAATCCTGAGACATACATTCATCCAGGCGGTCAAGGTTCACAACGAGGTTCCTATCAGGGGCTTGTACCTGGACGCGGCGCCGAATGCAGTTTCGTATTATGAGTCCTTGGGTTTTCAATCCCTGAGCGGGCCGGATGTAAGGGGAGGAGTTCCCATGCTCGTCAGCATCGAGCCGATTCTGGGGGCGATTGCCGATACGGCCGAGTAGCTTGAAACATGGAATAGTCTTGTGACTGGACAGTCGTGGAGCTTAGTCGCTTTTCGATCCAGCAAGGCGCATCCCACTGATTAGCTATCATGCAATACAAAGCAAATCACCTGACGACAGGGATATGCATGAACAGATGGCGACGGCTCTGGTTGGTTGTAAAGCTCATGGCAGCCCTTGCGGTCGGCCTGTACGCCGCTGTCCAGGCCTCTCGGTACATGCTTGAAAGCCCTGACGCAGCACAAATCCACCCCTTGAGCATTCTGGTTGTCGGGCTGATCTTCGGCTTCGCTACCTTCGTGCTGCTTTCACTGATCGGATGGATTGTACGACTTTTCCTGCCTTTCCCTGATCCGGTCACCCCCATAGCAGAGATTAAGCCTCAAACAACGCCTGAGGAAGATGCGCCGCCGGTGCCCGAATCTCCTCCGGTCCTGCCGGCTGATGATTCAAATCAGCAGAAAAATCAGTGAATCGATATCAGGCAGCTTTCGGAAATTAAACGCGAACGGCATCAGCCTATTCTCTTCGCCGCATAGACGCCGATTGCGACACCTACCTAAACTGTCGGCAGATTGGGAACAGGGGTCATTGGATGAACCGCAACGAACTACGCAAGGCCGATATCAACCTGATGGTGGTGTTCGAGACCTTGATGCTCGAACGCAATGTCACGCGCGTGGCGGAGAAGCTGTTTCTCGGTCAGCCGACCATCAGTTCGGCGCTCAATCGCTTGCGTACGATGTTCAACGATCCGCTGTTCATTCGCGTCGGCCATCGCATGGAGCCGACGGCGCGGGCCGAGGAGATTATTCGGCACCTGTCGCCGGCGCTGGATTCGCTGTCGGTGGCCTTGAGCCTGACCCATGATTTCGACCCCGTCAGCAGTACCATGACTTTCCGTATCGGGCTGTCGGACGATGTCGAGTTTGGCCTGCTGCCGCCGTTGCTGCGTGCCTTGCGCCAGGAAGCGCCGAAGGTGGTGTTCGTGGTGCAGCATGTCGATTACTGGCGGATTCCGGATTTGCTGGCGTCCGGTGATATCACCGTCGGCATCAGCCAGACCCGCGGGTTGCCAGCCAATGCCAAGCGCAAGTTGCTGCGGCATATCCAGCCCAATGTGTTGCGCGCCGATGCGTCCGATACGCCGCTGACCCTCGATGAATATTGCTCGCGTCCCCACGTGCTGGTGTCCCATACCGCCAATGTCAGCGGCTACGCCGATGAGTGGCTGGCGGAGATTGGCCGGACGCGCCATGTCGTGCTCTCGGTACCGCAATACAGTTCGTTGCCGGCCCTGCTTGCCGGGACTGACCTGGTCGCCAGCCTGCCGGATTACACCGCCGAAGCGATGGCCGCGTCCGGGGTGCTGTTCAGGGAACCGTTTCCGTTCCAGGCGCCGACCCTGGACCTGTCGATGGTCTGGCTCAGCCATGTCGATACCGATCCGGCCGAGCGCTGGTTGCGGTCGCGGCTGGAGGCATTCATGGGTGAGCGCGCGGTGTTGCCGCTGCCCGAGTGAGCAGGGCGCTGCTGTGTTATATGTACGACCCTTTCGCCCACTTTCAGGAGCACCCTCATGCCTCATCTGCACATGGAATACACCGCCAACCTGCCTGAGCTGAATGCCGACGTGGCGTTGATCCGGCTCAACAATGCGCTGGTGGCTTCCGGTGAGTTCGCTGCCGAATTCGACATCAAGAGCCGTGCGGTGAAGATCGAGACGTTCAAGGTCGGTACCGCATTGACTGAGCGGGCGTTTGTGCATGTGAAGCTGGCGGTGTTGAGCGGTCGCTCAGGGCAGATCAAGAAGCAGTTGTCGGAAAGCCTGCTGGCGGTGGTGCAGGACCTGTGTCAGTGGCCAACGGGTGTTGAAGTCCAGCTGGCCGTGGAAATTCTCGACATCGATCGCGAGTCCTACACCAAGATCGCCATCGGCCACTGAGCCTCAGGCCTTTTCCTGCTCGATGCAGGCCTGGACCACTTGCTCGCGCAACCAGGTATTAGCACTGTCCTGATCGGCACTTTGGCTCCACTGCATATCGAGCGTGAACCCCGGCAAGCCGTTGGGCGCTTCGCAGTGCTTGAAGATCGCCTCGCTGGCCAGCAATGGCTGGATGCGTCGGGGCAAGGTCACGATGAAGTCGGTGCCGGTGATCAGTTTCAGCGCCGCGCTGTAGCTGTTGGCGCGGGCGACGATCTGCCGTTGTTGCGCCTGCTGCGCCAGCCAGCCATCGACCATGTTGCTGTTGGATGTCCAGGGGGTCGGGAACACATGCCGGCGGGCGACGAAGGCTTGCAGGCTTAGAGGCAGCTCAAGCGGTGGGGCGCGCTTATCGAAGACACACACCAGGTCATCCTCCAGCAATACCCGGGAGTTGAGGTCGCTGTGGCTGCGATGGAAGTGGGGGCCGAAGCCAATCACCAGGTCCAGGCTGCCATCGTGCAGTGCCTCGGTTGGGATGTCGGTTTCGAGCTTGTGCATGTTGATCATCACCGGCAGGCCGGCGAAATCGAAGCGTTTGAGCAGGCGCGGCAGGATCAGTTGCTCGAAGTACTCCGGGGCACAGATGTTGAACGTGACGGCCTGCAAGGTCGGGTCGAACGCCTGGGCGCCGGCGTGACACAGGTTGATGCTTTCGAGGATTTTCAGCACGTGGCTGTACATGGTGCCGGCTTTGCAGGTGGGGCGCATGCCGGCGCGGGTATTGATGAACAGCTCGTCTTCGAAACTGGTGCGCAGCTTTTTCAGGCAATAGCTCACGGTGGACTGGCTGACGCAGAGTGTCTCGGCTACACCGGTGACGCTGCTTTGCTCGTACACGGCGACAAACACCATAAGGTCCTGCATGTCGAGCTTTCTAAGCAAATTGCTGTTCAGCATCCATTCCATCTCGCTGCGTTCCTTGCGCTGAACCTGCGCAAACGTGTGCGAAAGATCCTAACGGAACGATGGTGCGAGGAGAATGCCTTGTAGGAAGTTTCACGGATAATGGTGAGGTTGTTGCCAAAAGCCTTCAGCCTTGAACGGTGGCAGGCATTGCGCGGTGGCTGGACATCGACAGCGCCCGCAGGCCGAATGCATGACGCCATCGCCCGTTGCGGATCAGTGTATGTGCCTGGCGTAGTGCCGTGGATCGAAGCGCAAGACCATCAGGATCATCAGCGCCATGACGCCGGTCAGTGACCACCAGGCCCACTCGAAGCTGCCGAGTTGATCGCGGATCATCCCGGCCATCAGCGGCGAGAGACCGGCGATCAGGTAGCCGATGCCTTGTACGAAGGCGGTCAGTCCACCGGCTCGCCGGGGGTTGTCCAGGTGATCCAGCGACACGATCAGGCTCATCGGAAACAGCCCGCCGATGCCCAGCCCCAACAGGCACGGCCATAACAGGCTCAGGTGGTGCGGGCCGAGAATCAGCCCGCAGAACCCGGCCATGATCAGTGCCAGCAACACCACCAGCACCAGGCGTCGGTCGCGGCTGCGGTGGGCGATGGCCGGCGTCAACAGGCCGGACAACACTTCCATGGCGGTCAGGAAACCCAGGAGCACCCCGGCGTTCTGTTCGCTCCAGCCCTTTTCCACGTAGTACGGCGCCAGCCAGGCCAGCACACAGGTGTAGGACGCTGTACCGAGGCCAAAGAAGATTGCCAGCAACCAGGCGCGGGAATTGCCGAAGAAGGATGCGTCAGGTGATGACGCCGACACCGGCGTCGGCATCCCTGAGCGCCGGGCGCCCCAGAACAGCAACGCCACCAGCGCCAGCGCCGCCCAGATCGCCAGGCCCATGCGCCAACTGCCGGTCCGGGTCATCACCTGCGGCGCAAAAGATGCGGCGATGGCCGCACCGCCCATGATCGAGGTGACGTAGAGGCCCATGCACACGGATACGTTATCGCTGAAGCGGGATTTGATCAGTGTTGGCATCAAGGCCTGGATCAGCGCGATACCGATACCGGCCAGCACGGCGCTGAGGATCAGTTCGGCCGCCGAATCGAGGAACAGGCGCGACAGGGTGGCCATGCCGATAATCAGCAGCGAGAGCATCACGGTGCGCTGTTCACCGAGGCGCTGGCTGACCCGGAGGCCGAAGAACATCGCCAGCCCCATCGCCATCACTGGCAGCATGGTCAGCAGCGAGGCCAGGCTGAAACTCAGCGCGATGTCGCCGCGAATGGTGGATAACAAAGGACCGACGGCGGCCATGGAGGGGCGCAGGTTCAGGGCGACCAGAAGGATGCTGGCCATCAGCCGGAGTGCAGGGCGGGATGTTGCGCGGACGTTTTCCATCAATCGGACCTTGTATGACAAGGAGCCGATTAGGCGCGAGAGGGCTGGAGGCCGCAAATCAGAAAGTCTGGGGCGGTATTTAGAAATTAAATATATCTACGGCAACGCAATCTCCTTGTGGGAGCGGGCTTGCCCGCGATTGCGGTTTCACATTCAGCGACTATGTCGACTGAAAGTACGCTATCGCGGGCAAGCCCGCTCCCACAGGGGATTCAGTGTTTGGTAGAGAGTGTTCAATTGAGCAGTCATCGAATGTTTAGCCAACCCACACCCAAAGTTCTTCAAATCCCGATTTAACGACTCAACCACCCGTGTGACGCTGCCGCTCATCTGTTTACCGCGGTCTTCTCTATGGACGGTTGTCCGGTCGCACTCCCTTCCAAACTCGCCTTCTGGGCACTGTGGCATTGCCGTCACGCGCGCCCGCCGGACTCCTGCCTTTTCCGTTGATTGTTCTTACAGGTCCCGCGCCATGCGCCGGGATCAAATCGGCAGCGCCTGAGCGTTTGCCTGACGCGAATACAAGAGAATTCCCATGAGTTTTGCCACGACCCCCTTCGCCTCCACACAAGAAGCCCTGACCTTCCTCGAACAGAACCCGGATATCGAGATGTTCGAGTTGTTCATCCTCGACAACAACGGCGTACCCCGGGGCAAGTTGCTGCACCGCGATGAGTTGCTGGCCGTGTATGAAAGCGGACGGCCGCTGCCGAGCACCATTCTCGGCCTGACCATCAACGGCGATGACGTGGAAAACTCCGGGCTGGTCTGGGACGTCGGTGATATCGATTGCCGGGCCTACCCGATCAGCGGCAGTCTGACGCGCATGCCGTGGCGATTGATTCCAACGGCGGCGGTGCAGGTCAGCATGCACCCGAAAGAGGGCATGCCCGCGACCATTGCCGATCCACGGCATCTGCTGGCGAAAGTCATCGAAGGTTTGCAGGCCGATGGCTATTACCCGGTCATGGCGGCGGAGCTGGAGTTCTACCTGCTGGATCAGCAGCGTGACAGCAACGGACGGCCGCAGCCGGCGCGGGATGTCGATGGCGGGCGCCCGCGTGGGACTCAGGTCTACGGCTTGCGTGAGCTGGAGCAGATCGAACCGTTCCTGGCCGACCTCTACAGCGCCTGTAAACTCCAGGGCATTCCGGCGCGTACGGCGATTTCCGAATACGCGCCGGGGCAGGTGGAGATCACCCTCGAACATCGCACTGACGCCTTGCAGGCGATGGACGAAGCGGTGCGTTACAAAAGGCTGGTCAAGGGCGTGGCACACAAGCACGGGATGGCGGCGTGCTTCATGGCCAAACCCTTCGACGACCTGGCGGGCACCGGGATGCACATGCACGTCAGCCTGGCGGACAAGGACGGCAACAACCTGTTCGCCAGCGAAGCCCCGGATGGCACCCCGCTGCTGAAACAGGCAGTCGCAGGGATGCTCGGCACTTTGCTCGATTCGTTGTTGCTGTTCTGTCCCAACGCCAACTCTTACCGCCGTTTCCAGACCAACAGCTACGCGCCGCTGGCGGTTACCTGGGGCGTGGACAATCGCACCGTGAGCTTGCGTGTGCCCGGCGGGCCGGCGTTCTCGCGGCATATCGAGCATCGTATCTGTGGCGCCGACGCCAACCCGTATCTGGCGGCCGCGGCGATCCTGGCCGGTATCCATCGCGGCATCCGCGAGCAACTCGACCCGGGCGCGCCGGTAGAGGGCAATGGTTACGCCCAGGCCACGCAACTGTTGCCCACCGACTGGCTGACCACCTTGCGCGCGCTGGAAGGTTCGAGCTGGGCGCGGGAGGCGTTCGGCGCCGAGTTTCTCGGGGTCTACCTGGCGGTGAAACGTGCCGAGTACCGACAATTCATGGGTGAAGTCGGCGAGCAGGACTGGCGCTGGTATTTGCATCAAGCCTGAACAGAACCTGAACCATTCTCAAATAAGTTAAAAGTTAAGAGTTAATACACGGAGCCAACTAATCGTTGGCTTCTTTTTCACAAAAAATTGATGGTTGGCTGCTTAAAATTTGTGTTGTCGCGGTAAATGAAATTTTCACATTTGCCGACGGCACTTCTTTTCAGGATCAGCCAATCATCATGTTGAAGATTAAAGCCGTGCGCCCCGAGTGGGTGACACTGATTGCCAGCGCCTTTTTATTAACGGGTTGCAATCTTGTACTCTGGCAACACCTGTTTGAAATCACCGCGTCTGACGGCAAAGGCATCGTCATGCGCGTGGCTTTCGGGGTGATGATCCTGGCCGTCTTCAATATTGTACTGACCCTGCTGGCTTTCCGGCCCGTGATGAAACCGGTGCTGACGCTGATCTTCATGGTCAGTGCCGGCGTGGCTTACTTCATGAGTCAATATGGCGTGCTGATCGACATCGGCATGCTGCGTAACTTTGCGCAGACCAATGCGGCGGAGGTACGCGACTTACTCTCGATAAAGTTGCTTGTTTATATTCTACTGCTGGGAATTATTCCGTCGTGGTTGTTGTGGAAGACCCCGGTTAGTTATCGTCGCTGGCACCGTGAGCTGTTAAGTAAAGTGCTGGTGAGTGTCGCTTCGGTCGCCGTCATTGGTGGCGTTGCACTGGTTAACTATCAGGGCTTGTCTTCATTGTTTCGTAATCACCACGAGTTGCGTCTGATGGTGGTGCCGAGTAACTACATCGGTGCCACGGCCAGCTACTTGCGTGAACAAGTAGTTTCCGCGCAACAGCCTTTTGTCAAAGTCGGTGAAGACGCAGAGAGAAAAACGGCCTGGCAAAACCACGGTCGTAAATCCCTGACCGTACTGGTGGTGGGCGAAAGCGCCCGGGCCGAAAATTTCGGCATCCTCGGCTATGACCGCGATACCACGCCAAAACTGGATAAGGAACCGGGCCTGATCGCCTTCACCGATGTGCATTCCTGCGGAACGGAAACAGCCGTGTCGGTGCCGTGCATGTTCTCCAACATGGGCCGCAAGGATTACAACGCCAGCAAGGCGAAAAACGAAGAGAGCTTGCTGGATGTACTCAAGCGCGCGGGCCTTGACGTGATCTGGCGCGATAACCAATCGGGCTGCAAAGGCACCTGCGATCGGGTCACCCTCGACGACGTCAGCAACCTCAAGGACCCGGTGCTGTGCGCCAACAGTGAATGCCGTGATGAAATTCTGCTGCAGGGCCTGCAGCACTTCATCGATACCCTGGATAAGGATACGGTCCTGGTGTTGCATCAGATGGGCAGTCACGGTCCGGAATATTTCAAGCGCTACCCGAAAGAGTACGAACGCTTTACCCCGGTCTGCGACAGCAACGCGCTGAACAATTGCAGTCGCGAAAGTATCGTTAACGCCTACGACAACACCCTGGTGTACACCGACCACGTGTTGTCGACCCTGATCGATCTGTTGCGCAGCAATCAGGACAAAGTCGATACCGCCATGCTCTATCTGTCGGACCACGGCGAATCTCTGGGCGAGTACAACCTGTTCCTCCACGGCACGCCTTATATGCTGGCGCCGGAACAACAGAAGCATGTCGCGATGCTCGCCTGGTTCTCCGACAGCTATCAAAAATCGTTCTCGGTGGACACCCACTGCCTGCAACTGAGCCGTGAGAGGCCCTTGAGCCAGGACAATCTGTTCCATTCGATGCTCGGTCTGCTGGAGGTCAACAGCAAGGTCTACAACCAGGATCTGGATATGTTCGCCGGTTGCCGCGGTGCCGTGATCGACGGTGTGCTGGCCAAAGAATGAAGGCTTCGACCTTTTTTTCACGCTCCCGCCGCTAAGCTGCGACGGGTTCATATTCCTACTAGAGTCATTGCACATGCCCGCGCAACCCCCCTCCGCCATTGAACTGGAGTTCGCCCGGCGCTACGACCGGGAACACGCCCGCGACTGCCATCAGTCGCGACCGCGGGGCCTGGGGCGGCGTTTGACGTTCTGGCGCGACGAGCAGTTGGTGCGCAGCGCACTCAAGGTGGCCGGCGAGCCGGGCCTGATCCTCGATGTGGCCTGCGGTGCCGGGCGCTTCTGGCCGGTGTTGGCCGAGCATGCCAACCGGGTGATCCTCGCGTCCGATCCATCCCAGGACATGCTAAATCACGCCCAGACCCACCATCCGCAGAACCTGCTTGAGCGAATCAAGACCTTTCAGAGCTCAGCCTTCACCATCGATTTGTCGGCGAACGCGGTCGATTGCATTTTTTGCATGCAACTGTTTCAACACATCGACGGTTCCGAGCATCGGCTGGCCATGCTCAAGGAATTCCACCGGGTCAGCCGCGATACCGTGATAGTGGCGGTACGAATTGATGCGCATTTCAAACTGCAGCGCCCCGGTGCAGAGGGTGCACAGCCCCGGCAGCTGCCTGGCAAGGCCGAGGTTGAAGCCGAATTCAGGCAGGCGGGATTACGTATGCTCAGCCATCAGGATTTCCTGCCCGGTTGCGCACGGATGCGGGTCTATGTGCTGCGTAAGACCAGATAACCTCCCTTTGTCAGACAATTCTTGCTAATTGGCCGGTATTTTCGCTAAAGCTCTTGTTCAGTGGATGCGTGGAAATCGCCTGCGGCGATATATACTGCGCGCCATTCTTCAAGGGAGAGCCGTGTGGCCATCGATATTCACTGGATTCGCGACAACGAAAGCCTCGGTCGGTTTTGTGCCGAGTGGCAGCAGCTGCCGTTCGTTGCCCTCGACACCGAATTCATGCGGGTCGACACCTTTTATCCGATCGCAGGCCTGCTGCAGATCGGCGATGGCGTACGCGCTTACCTGATTGACCCGCTGACCATCGACAACTGGCAGCCGCTGGCCGCGTTGCTGGAAAACCCGGCCGTGGTCAAAGTCCTGCATGCCTGCAGCGAAGACCTCGAAGTCCTGCTGCGCCTGACCGGCAGCCTGCCGGCGCCACTGTTCGACACCCAACTGGCCGCCGCGTACCTGAACCTGGGGTTCTCCATGGGGTATTCGCGGCTGGTGCAGGAAGTGCTCGGCATCGACCTGCCCAAGGGCGAGACCCGTTCCGACTGGCTGCAACGTCCGCTTTCCGACACCCAGATCAGTTACGCCGCCGAAGATGCCGTGCACCTGGCGGAAGTTTTCGTACAGTTGCGCCCGAAGCTTTCTGACGACAAGTACGCCTGGGTTCTGGAAGATGGCGCCGAACTGGTGGCCAACCTGCGCCGCGAGATCGACCCGTACGAGGTATATCGCGACGCCAAGCTGGCCTGGAAGCTGTCCCGCGCCCAACTCGCCGTGTTGCGTGAACTCTGCGCCTGGCGCGAGCGCGAGGCGCGCGCCCGCGATCTGCCGCGCAATCGCATTGTCCGTGAGCATTCCCTGTGGCCGCTGGCGCGGACGCAGCCGGACAACCTTGGCGCGCTGGCGAAAATCGAAGACATGCACCCGCGTACCGTGCGTCAGGACGGCGAATTCCTGCTTGATCTGATCAAGCGCTCTGGCAGTGTGTCACCGGATCAATGGCCGCCTGCCGTGCCGGAGCCGTTACCGGTGGAGGCCGCCGCGCTGGTCAAACAGCTGCGGGCGATCGGCCAGGCCGAAGCCGAGCGCCTGAACATCGCGCCGGAACTGATGCTGCGCAAGAAAACCCTGGAAGCCCTGCTCAAGAGCGGTTTCCCCAATGGTCCTTACCAACTGCCTGATTCGCTGCGTGGCTGGCGCCGCGAATTGATGGGCCAGGCGCTGCTCGACAGCCTGGCCACCGCCGGAGAACAGCCTTGAAACGTATTTGCTCCATCTACCGAAGCCTGAAGAAAAACGAGATGTACCTCTACGTGCTCAAAAGCGATGCACTGGAACGCGTCCCGGAAAGCCTGATGGCCGCCTTCGGCAAACCGCATCACGCCTTCGACCTGGTGCTGAGTCCCGAGCGCAAACTGTCGCGCGAAGACATCACCCTGGTCCTGGAAAACCTCGACAAGCAGGGCTATCACCTGCAAATGCCGCCGGCCGAGGACGAATACATCGAACATTTGCCGGAAGAATTGCTGCGACGCAATGACCCGATGTGATTGGCAGAGCATCCGGGCTTGTGTGAAGAGCCTTCTCTTGAATCACTGGAATTGAATTTGGCGATGGCCAGGGCGATGGAGCGTTACTTCATCGGCGGTCGTCTGCACTGTTTTCGAAAGGTTTGAACCATGCGCGTTCTGATTGCTGAACACGACCACCCTGTGTACGCCCAACTGCTGCGTCAGGCAGCGCCCGACCTGGAAGTGCTGACCAGCGGCGATTCCGCCGAGCTGGCCAGCCAGGCCGCCGATTGTCCGATCTGGCTGGGCCAGCCGGATTTGCTGGCGACCCTGCTGCGTCAGGGCCACCAACCGCAATGGCTGCAATCGACCTGGGCCGGCATTACGCCGCTGTTGGCCGACGGCTTGCCACGGCACTATCGCCTGACCCGGGCGGTGGGGATTTTTGGCCAGGTCATGGCTGAATACGTGCTCACCTACATGCTCGGCCATGAGCGCGAGGTGCTGCCGCGACTGGTCAGCCAGGTCGAGCGCAAGTGGGACAGCCGCCAGGGGCACAGTCTGGCAGGGCGCAAGGTGTTGATCGTCGGCACCGGTGACATTGGCCAGGCCGTGGCGCAGTTCCTGCTGCCGTTTGGCGTGATGTTGTATGGCATCGCCAGCGAGGCTCGCGAGCAGGCTCCGTTTGTCGAAGTAGGCGCGTTGGCTGATTTGCCGCGTCTGGTCGGTGAAGTGGATTACGTGATCAATCTGTTGCCGAACACACCGAATACCCATGACCTGTACGACGCGGCGCTGTTCAAGCAGTTCAAGCCGACCGGCCTGTTCATCAACGTCGGACGTGGGGTGGCGGTGGTCGATGCGGATCTGGTGGCAGCCTTGAAGGAAGGGCATCTGGCAGGCGCCGTGATCGACGTCTGCCGTCAGGAGCCACTGCCGCAACGTCACCCGTTCTGGACCGCCTGGGGCTTGCTGTTGACCGGGCACAGTTCGGCGCCGACCTCGCCATCGATGATGGTGCAGCTGTTTGTCGAGAACCTGCGGGCGTATGAGGCGGGCGAGGCGTTGCGCGGGGAAGTGGATTTCACTCGCGGGTATTGAGTCCACCATGAACCTGTAGGAGCCGGCTTGCCGGCGAAGGCAGTCTATCAGCCGATACATGTATCGACTGACACACCGTCTTCGCTGGCAAGCCAGCTCCTACAGGGGGGCGGCGGTGTGGTTTAGAGGGTGAAATCGCCTTCGGCCGCCAATTCGCTCAACGGACGACGCGGGCTTGGCGCTTCACGCGCTTGCAGGTACTCCGCCAGGCTCGCCTTGTCGCCCAATTTGCCGATCGCCACGGCCGCATGCAGCGCGTAGCCATCAGGAATGTTCAGCGCCTTGCGGGTCAGTTCCTGATCGAAGCCGGCCATGCCGTGGGTGTGCCAGCCGCTGATGCTCGCTTGCAGCGCCAGATGGCCCCAGGCTGAACCGGTGTCGAAGGTGTGCCACAAGGCCGGGGTTTCTTCGGTGGCGCCAGGCGCCACAAAGGTGGTTTTCGATACAACGATCACCAGCGCCGAGGCGTGTTGTGCCCAGCTGCGGTTGAACTCGTTCAGCAAGCCCAGGTAACGCTCCCAGTTCGGCGTGTCGCGACGCGCGTAGAGGAACCGCCAGGGTTGCGAGTTGTAGGCCGATGGCGCCCAGCGTGCGGCTTCGAAGAAGCTCAGCAGGGTCTCGACAGGAATGGCTTCGCCGGTGAAGGCGCGGGGCGACCAGCGATCGGTGAATTGAGGGTGAATGGCGTAGTCGGCAACGCGAGGATTAGCGCTCATCAAGGGATTCCTTGCTACGGTTGAAGGTGAGGGTTGTCTGAAACCTGCGGCCGCAGTTGAGCTGAGCGTTGAGGTTTTTCTTGAGCCTGGGCAGTTCGCCTGAATGCAACGCGGTCGAGCGTTAATGGCACGCGGATCTGGCTCCTTGCGACTGGCAAAGCTACTGGGCGGCGCCAAAACTGACAAGCCCTGTCGACCGGCAGTCGCCAATGCTTGGCCCGCAAGGGCCTTGGCACTAGACTGGCGGCCTTTTCACCACCTGATGTCGATGTTGAACCATGGCCGCTAAAGTCGAACCGTTCTGGATGCGTAAAACCCTCGATCAACTCGATCAAGAGGAATGGGAATCGCTGTGCGACGGCTGCGGCCTGTGCTGCCTGCAAAAGCTCGAAGATGAAGAGGACAACTCGGTCTATTACACGCGCATTGCCTGCAAACTGCTGGACCTGAAAACCTGCCAGTGCACCGATTACCCCAACCGTCGCGACTTCGTGCCGGACTGCATCCAGCTCACGCCAGGCAAGGCCGACGAGTTCAAATGGCTGCCACCGACCTGCGGTTATCGACTGGTCAGCGAGGGCAAGGACCTGCCGCTCTGGCACCACTTGGTGTGCGGTGATCGCGACGCCGTGCACCACGAACGAATTTCACAATCCGGGCGCATGCTCGCCGAAGGCAGCGTGGCCGAAGAGGATTGGGAAGATCATCTGATTTTCCGGGCGGGTTAAGGTTTCACCAGGAGTGTGTATGGCTGTGGGATTGCGGCTGGCGTTGGTCGTTGGGCTGTTGGCCCTGGGTTCGCCGGTGTGGGCGGCGAAGAAGGTCGATCTGGATTATCACGTGCGCCTGTTGCCCCAAAGCGATCAGGCCGAAGTGCGCCTGACCCTCGCCCAGGGCTCGGCGGTGCGCAGTCTGGATTTCGACCTGGGCGATGGCAGTCACTACAGCGACTTCAAGGCCGACGGCCAATGGCAACTGACGCCGGGCAAGCCGGTGCGCGGTGTCTGGCAGCCCGCCACCGACAAGGCCAGCCTGACCTACCGCGTGCGCATCAGCCACGGCCGCAAGAGCGGCAGCTTCGACACCCGGATGACCCCGACCTGGGCGTTGATGCGCGGCGACGATCTGGTGCCGGCCGCCCGGCTCGATCAGCAGGACGGCATCGAACTGGTTTCACGCCTTGCATTCGAATTGCCCAACGGCTGGAAAAGCGTCGAAACCGCCTGGCCGCGGATCGGCAAGGACAGGTTTCGCATCGATAACGTCTCCCGATTGTTCGACCGGCCCACGGGCTGGATGCTCGCCGGCCACCTTGGCAGCCGTCGCACGCGGTTGGGGGAAACCGAAGTCACCGTCGCTTCGCCCCGAGGCCAGGGCATGCGTCGCATGGACGTGCTGACGTTGCTGACCTTTGTCTGGCCGCAAGTGCAGGCAGTGTTCCCGCGTCATCCCAGCAAGCTGCTGATCGTCGGTGCCAATGACCCGATGTGGCGCGGCAGCCTGGCGGCGCACGAATCGATTTACCTGAACACACGTTTGCCGCTGGTCAGCGAAAGCGGCACCAGCGCGGTGGTGCGTGAATTGGCCCAGGTGTTCGGCCGGATCAACGACCGGCAGCGCAGTGACTGGATCAGTGAAGGCTTTGCCGAGTATTACGCGATCGAACTGGTGCGCCGAGCGGGTGGCATGAGTGATGAGCGCTATGAGAGTTTGCACGGCAAGTTGGTCAGGGACGGCCAGAAGGTCACGACGTTGCGCGGTGAGCAAATGAGCCCGGCACAGGTTTCGAAGGCGGTGTTGTTGCTGCAAGAGCTGGATCGAGAGATTCGCCTGCAGACCCGCAACAAGCGTTCACTGGATGATGTGTTGCGTGGGGTGATGCGTTTGGAAAGTGTGGATACCAAGGAATTCGTTCAACTGGCCGAGAGCGTGATTGGCGAGTCCTCCAAGGTTCTTGATACCGAGTTGCTGCAGTAATACCGCCTTCGCTACGGTGCGGCGATCCGACAAGCCCGCTCCCACAGTACTTGCGGTGATCACAAATTATGTGTGCACCGCCGAACCCTGTGGGAGCTGGCTTGCCAGCGAAGAGGCCATAAGCCCCACTACAAATCCCGGATCAGACCCCGGTCTTAGGCGACTTCAAAGAATCATTACCGGTCACGGTAGCCGTCTTGGTCGCCGCCTCGGCATTCGCCTTCAACCGCCCCAACTCTTCCCCGGCCCGCTCGATCTTCGCCCGCACGTTATTCATGTCCTGGCGGCTTTTCTCCAACAGACTCTTGACCGAACTGTGCCCGGTAATCCCGCGAGCCAGCGCCACGCCGCCGATCGCCACTTGAATCAACCCGAACACACCGCCGCGACGCAGGCCCTTGCTGACCATCACCACGCCACCGGCCACGGAGCCGATGCGCTCCCAGCCCTGAACGTTGTGGTCGGAATGCGTCTGGAACGGGGTGGACTCGATGCGCTCTACGCGTGTGAGTTCGCTCATGATCTGTCTCCTGGCTGGATGGGCTGCTTCAAGAATAGATAATTAAGCTGACTGCCGAGGCGGGCGGCTTGTTCCATCGGATGTGCAGCAATCAGCGGAATTTCGGCCCCGAGCGGGTGTTCAGGCCCTTGGCCATGCGGTCGTACAGCACGACGTTGACGGTGGCCGCCAGGTTCATGCAGCCGGTGGTCGGGATGTACACCACGTCTTCGCACCAGTCGCGGATCTCTTGATCCAGCGAGCCGTCTTCCGGGCCGAAGATGTACAGGGCGCGATCCGGGTGGGTGTATTCCGGCAGCGAACGGGCGCCTTCGACCAGTTCCACCGCGACCGGGACGCAGCCCAGGGGCAGGATTTTCTTCAGGTCGTCGATGCCGATCAGCGGAATGTCGTAGTGCACACGCTTGGTGTCGGTGACGAAGTCCGCGGCTCGTTCATAACGCTTGCCGGTGTAGAACACCGACGCGGCGCCATAACAGCCGGCGGCGCGCATCACCGAGCCGACGTTTTCCGGTGATTTGGGGTTATACAAACCAATGCAGCTGTACCGTTTGTCTGCCACGAGCGGGGTGCCTTCGGGGAAAAAGCGCGATTATACGGGGATTGGGGGAGGGGTGTCCGGTTTGGAGACTTGTGGTGCCTGAACCGGCCCCTTCGCGAGGGTTCTGCGGCGGATACAAAGTTGTGATCACCGCCAATCACTGTGGGGTTTGGGTTATTGCTATCGCGAGCAAGCTCGCTCCCACAGGGTTCTGCGGCGGATACAAAGTTGTGATCACCGCCAATCACTGTGGGGTTCGGGTTATTGCTATCGCGAGCAAGCTCGCTCCCACAGGGTTCTGCGGCGGATACAAAGTTGTGATCACCGCCAATCACTGTGGGGTTTGGGTTATTGCTATCGCGAGCAAGCTCGCTCCCACAGGGTTCTGCGGCGGATACAAAGTTGTGATCACCCCCAAATCACTGTGGGAGCGAGCTTGCTCGCGAAGGGGCCAGTTGGGGCGCTGAAGATTACTCGTCTTTTTTCATCAGCCCGGCCAACGCCGCAAACGGATTATGCGTCGCCTTGGCGATCTTCGGCGAACTCAGCGAGCCTTCACCAAAGTACTGCTGGTCGGTGTACCGCGAGTGTTCATTGTCGTGGCAATACAGGCACAACAATTCCCAGTTCGAACCGTCCTGCGGGTTGTTGTCGTGGTTGTGGTCGCGGTGGTGCACGGTCAGTTCGCTCAGGCGCTTGCCGGAGAACTCGCGGGCGCAGCGGCCGCACACGTGCGGGTACATCTTCAGGGCCTTGTCGCGGTAACCCATTTCCTTGTCGCGCTGGTTGTCGGCGAGGATGCGGTCCAGCTTCGATGTATTGGTTGGGGTGGACGAACTCATGGGTTCACCTTTGTAAAAAGACTAATGACGGTTATGAGGTCAGTTTAGCTCAGCCCTTGAGCTTCTCGGCAATCCAGATGGTGTGGCGGGTGCCTTTATTGCCATGGGCGAAGACTTGCACTTCCTCGGCCTTGAAACCGGCCTTTTTCAGCTTGTCGGAAAACTGCCGGTCAGCGCTGGCCGACCACACCGCCAGCACGCCTTTGGGGCGCAGGGCCTTGGCGCAGGCGCTCAGGCCTCCAGCGGAATAAAGCCAACTGTTGGCCTTCTGGGTCAGGCCTTCGGGGCCGTTGTCGACGTCGAGCATGATCGCATCGAAGCCCTGTGGCTCGGCTTGCAGCACCTTGGCCACGTCTTCCATGCGGATCACCGTCCGCGGATCGAGCAGCGGTTTGCCGGCTTTCTCGCCCAGCGGCCCACGGTTCCATTCCACGACGCCGGGCACCAGTTCGGCGACCACCACTTCAGCCGTCTTGCCCAGATGCTTGAGGGCCGAGGCGAGGGTGAAGCCCATGCCCAGACCACCGATCAACACCCGCGAATTCGGCCGTCCGGCCACCTTGCGGCACGGGATCTCGGCCAGGGCATCTTCGGATCCGTGCATGCGTGTGTTCATCAACTGCCCGCCATCGCCACCCTGGATCTTGATGACGAAATCCTCGCCGTATTCGAACAGGCACAAGGCACCGCCATTTTCAGGAATCGGGGTGGTGTCGAGCAGAACGAAACGTTTCATTGGGGCACTCTTGATGGAAAATCGGCAATCAGGGGCAGGCAAACAGCGGCGGTTGGGAGTAGCCTGCAAACAGACTACAAGGCCAACGGAGCCATTGATGAAGCGCACCATTCTAACGGTCATTGCCCTGGCCGCGCTCTCGATAACTGCAGTGCAGGCCCAGGAACAACCAACCATTCCCACCAGCCCCGGGCCGTTGCCCGGTTCGCCCGGAACCGCAACGCCGACGCCCTACCCGCAGATCACCCCGATCAGCGTGCCCAAGGCCGGGTCCGGCAGTGGCGGGCCGCCGCTGTTGCCGCCGATCGAAATGCCCAGCCCGCCCAAGGACCAGACGTTGCCTGGGCTTGAGCAGAACGGCACGAAGATCAAGTCGCCGGGCGGTTAAGGCGAAGACGATTGACCGTCGGCCCAGGTTTCTCAGGCAATACCCAGCACTTTGAAAACAAATGCGTATTCGAGCGCTACATCACGCAATCCCTGGTACCGCCCGCTCATCCCGCCGTGCCCGGCGCCCAATTCGGTCTTGAGCATCAGGGGATTGTTGTCGGTTTTGGTCGCACGCAACTTGGCCACCCACTTGGCCGCTTCCCAATACTGCACGCGACTGTCGTTGTAGCCGGCAATCACCAACGTCGCCGGATAAGCCTGGGCGATGACATTTTCGTACGGGGCGTAAGCCTTGATCCGCTCGTAGACGTCCGGTTCCTGCGGATTGCCCCACTCGTCGTACTCGGTGACGGTCAACGGCAGATCCGGGTCGAGCATGGTGTTGAGCACGTCGACGAACGGCACTTCGGCAATCGCTGCGCCGAACAACTCCGGCCGCATGTTGAGGACGGCGCCGATCAGCAACCCACCGGCGCTACCGCCGCTGATCGCCAGTTGCCTTGATGTGGTCAAGCCGTTGTCGATCAAATGCTCGGCGCAGGCGATGAAGTCGCTGAAGGTGTTGTGCTTGTGCTCCTGCTTGCCGGCGCGATACCAGGCTTCGCCCAATTCACCGCCGCCACGCACGTGAGCGATGGCAAACGCCACGCCGCGGTCCAGCAGACTCAGGCGCGCATGGGAGAACCACGGGTCGAGGCTTTCGCCATACGCACCATAGCCGTACAGATAAAGGGGTGTCGGCTTACCGAGGGCTTCGCGTTTGACCACGAGGCTGATCGGCACTTGCGTACCGTCGGGTGCCGTCGCCCACAGACGCTGGCTGACATAGGCATCGGCATCGAACGGGCCCAGCACCGGGGTTTGCTTGAGGACTTTCTGCTCGCCGGTGGCCAGTCCCAGCTGGCGGATTTGCGCCGGACGGTTCAACGCTTCGTAGCGCAGGCGAATCCTGTCGCTGATGAATTCCAGGCTGTTCTGCACGTGAAGGCTGTAGGCCGCATCCGGCAGTTGCACACGGTAGCTCGGCAGGTCTTGCGGATGGACTTCAATCACCGGCAAGCCGCCGACCCGCAGACTCAGGGTCATGGCCCCGGCGTTGAGGCTCATACCGTCGATCATCGTGGTGTCGCTGTGGGGAATCAGGTTCTGCCAGTCAGCCAGGGTCGGCGCGACGCCGGTATCAACGGCCGTGTACAGGGCAAAGTTGATGCCGTCGCGATTGGTGCGAATGAACCAGGTCCAGACACCGTCGAGCACACCGTGGTCGACGTCGTATTCGTGATCTTCAACCCGCGGCGCTACGCAGGCAAAGGCTTGCTGCGGCTGGAACGCGTCGAGCACCCAGACTTCGCTGGTCGTCTTGCTGCCCAGGGACAGCAGCAATTGCTGCTCGGAACTGGACCGGTAGCAGTGCATGAAGAATCGACCGTCCGGTTCATGGAACACTTCTTCGGCCGCTGTCCCGTCCAGTCGATAGCGGTACAGTTTGTGCGGGCGGTGGGTGTCGTCCAGTTCGCCGAAGAACAGCGTCAGGCTGTCGTTGGCCCAGGTCATGCTGCCATCGCAGTCCTGGAATTCCAGTTCGCTGACACGACCATTGGACAATTCCTTCACGAACAACGTGAAAATCTCATCGCCCGTGGAGTCGATGCTGTAGGCCAGGCGTTGGTGGTCGGGGCTGATACTGAATGCGCCCAGGGAAAAGAAGCCGCCCTTGGCCAGTTCGTTCGGGTCCAGCAGCAGTTGCTCCTGGCTTTCGTCGAGCTGCAGGCTGTCGTCGGCCGGGCGCGGGCAGCGGTAGTGACGGGCGTATTCGTCACCCGCCGTGGTGCGCGTGTAATACAGGTAAGGCCCCCAGGGGGAGGGCAGCGACAGGTCGGTTTCGAGAATCCGGGCCTTGATCTCTTCGAACAGGGTTTCGCGCAGCCCGGCCTGATCGGCGGTTTGCGCCTCTTGATAATTGTTTTCCGCTTTCAGGTAGTCGAGCACCGCGTCGGTGTCGCGCTCCTGGAGCCAGGCATACGGGTCATCGCCTTCGGCCTTGTGGGCGATCGGGGCGTTGGAAACGTTGGCGGATAGGGGCATGAAGGGCTCTCGAACAATGTACTGAATAGGGGGGTGCAGGCTGCAGACCAGTCTTGAAGCCTCTGCAGACCCTGTGGGAGCGAGCTTGCTCGCGATGACGGACTGCCAGACAACATTGATGTTGAATGTAGTGACCTCATCGCGAGCAAGCTCGCTCCCACAGGGCCTGTGACTTGACCGACTGGTATTGGGGCAGCCTGATGGGCGAAAAGTCGTTACTATAAGCGCCTCTTTGCCTGCCTTGCCATGGACACCATGACCGAGAACGACTATCTGATCGCTTGGGGCCTCTACGCCTTCGCCGCTTTAGGCTGCCTGTTAGTGTGGATGCGCATGACCCGCTGGATGTGGCGCTGGCTGCGTGAGCCGCTGCGGCTGCTGGTGGTCGTGTTGCTGTTCAGCCCGACCATCATCGACCCGGTGAAGGAAAAAGTCGCCCCGGCCATCGCCATCACGGCCCTGGACCTGTTGTTCAAGGTCGGCAACAACGCCTGGCGGGCGATTTCCGACCTGTTCATGTACGGCATTCTCGCCTTCGGCCTCTACCTGGTGTTCGTGGCGATCCGTTTCATGATCGAGCGTGCCTCCAAGGCTCGCAAGGAGCAGGCTGCCGCCGCCCAGGCCGCGGCCAGGGCCGACGCACCTGAAGAAGATCAGCCATTCGGCGGTGCCGGCGATGATCGTTACGGTCGCCCGCCGGTGCCGAGCAACCCCCAGCGTTTGCGGGTCGAACCGCGGTTGTAACCTTGCCCCTGCATTGAATCGAGAGTCAGAACATGTGTGAGTTATTGGGCATGAGCGCCAATGTCCCGACCGATATCGTGTTCAGCTTCACCGGGCTGATGCAGCGCGGCGGCCGCACCGGTCCGCACCGCGACGGTTGGGGCATCGCTTTCTATGAAGGCCGAGGCCTGCGATTGTTCCAGGACCCGGCAGCGAGCTGCGAATCGGAAGTCGCGAACCTGGTGCAACGCTATCCGATCAAGAGCGAAGTGGTGATCGGGCACATCCGCCAGGCCAACGTCGGCAAGGTCTGCCTGTCCAACACCCACCCGTTCGTGCGCGAGTTGTGGGGGCGCAACTGGTGTTTCGCCCATAACGGCCAACTGGCGGACTTTCAACCCATCACCAGTTTTTATCGCCCGGTCGGCGATACCGACAGCGAAGCGGCCTTCTGCGACGTGCTCAATCGGGTGCGTGCCGCCTTCCCGGAACCCGTGGAAGTCGAAGAACTGCTGCCGGACCTGGTGGCCGCGTGCGCCGAATACCGCAGCAAAGGGGTGTTCAATTGCCTGCTCAGCGACGGCGACTGGCTGTTCTGCTATTGCTCGACCAAACTGGCGCAGATCACCCGCCGCGCACCGTTTGGCCCGGCACGCTTGAAGGATGTCGACGTGATCGTCGACTTCCAGGCCGAAACCACGCCCAACGATGTGGTCACGGTAATTGCCACCGAGCCCTTGACCGAAAACGAAACCTGGACCCGCTACGAACCGGGCCAATGGAGCCTGTGGCGGCGCGGTGAATGCGTCAGCCAGGGCAAGACCGAATAAGGACACGCAACCATGTTGCTCAGTTATCTACGGCTGGTGTTGTTTGCGGCAGGCCTGTTGATCGGTGTCCAGGTGCCGGGGTTTATCAGCGATTACGCCAAGCGGGTCGAGGCCCATCTGATCGAAGCGCAGACCGGGCTGAGCGGTTTCCAGGGGACTGCCAATCAGTTCTTCAAGGGTGACATGCAGGCGTTGGTGGCCCATTACCGCGCCAGCGAAGACCCGATCTTTCGCAGCGATGCCGATAGCCTGAACACCCTGTTGACCCGCCGACAGGCCCTCGACAAACAGTTCCAGGCCATGCAGGGGCCGTGGTATATCCGCTTCCTGCAAGTGGTCCTGGCCGCCGATCCGGAGATTCGCAAGGAAACCTGGAATGGCTACAGCTACCAGATCCTGCTGACGCCGGAAGCGATGATCTGGGGCATGAGCGGCGCGCTGCTGCTGTCCTTCGGCATTGAATGCCTGTTCCGGCTGATCGACTGGGTGGTGCTGGGCGGCAAACGCCTGCGCCAGAGCCGGCCGATCGAAGACCGGGATGTGCGGGGGTTGTAAGCAAAAGATCAAGAGCGAAAGATCGCAGCCTGCGGCAGCTCCCACAGGGGAACGCATTCCAAGGCAGGAGCTGCCGCAGGCTGCGATCTTTTGATCTTCGACGACTGCTGCGAAGCCGAACGCAGGCTTCGCAGCTGCTACAGATCGTGTTAGGGCTTAACTGATCGGCATTTGGCATGCCGCTTCTTTTTTACCAGTCTACCGCGTAGCTCATGCTAAACGTCCGGCCCTGGGCATTCGCGTAAGGCGCTCGGGCGTTGGCTTGGGCGAACAGGTTTTGGTACGTGCGGTCGGCGACGTTATACACCCCGCCTTCAAGACGACCGACTGGCAACTGCACCGAACCCAGTAAATCCACTAGCGTATAGCCATTGATATCACGCCCGTTATTGTCCTTGGCGGCAGCATCGTAATTGGCCAGGCGCATGCCTTGCAGACGCAGGGTGTAGTCATCCCTGGCATAGCCGGCGAACAGCGTGGTTTTTGCGGGTGAAATGCGTGTCGCCGGCAGGTCGACCCATTTGCCGTTTTGTTCGGTTTCACCTTTGGCCCAGGCATACGTGCCGCCGAACGACCATTGATCGGTCGCGCGAAAAGTCAGGCTGCTTTCAATGCCGCGAACCCGCTCTTTCTGATTGATCAGGCGCAATACGCGATCATTGGCATCGTAGAACTGCGTCACGTCCGAAGTGTTTTCATACGCCGTCACATCGGCCTGCCACTGGCTCCAGTTACCGCGCCAGCCCAGCTCGTAACTGTCGACCTTGATGGCCTGGGCGTTGAGGCTCTGGATGTCGAAGGTACTGCTTACATCCCGCATGAAGCGCTGGATGTCCGGCAGCGAAAAGCCCTGGCTATAGTTGACGAAGATGTCCTGGTTTTCGCTCAGGTGGTAGACCACACCCAGGTTATAAAGCGTGGCACTGTACTGAAGGGTGTCGCCCGGCAACGTTGCGCGGTTACCGGTCTGAACGATCTCGCCGTAAGCGATACTGTCGGCGACTGCGCTTTTGATCCACTCGCGACGCACACCGCCACGCAAGGTCCAGTCACCCACTTCCCATGACATCTGTCCGAACAGCGCTTTGGTGGTGGTTTCGATGTCCGGGCCCATCTCGTAGGTGACGCCGGTCTTGGTGTAACGCAGTCCATTGAGCGTGTACTGGTCACCACGTTGACGGGAACGCTCATGATCGTAGTCGGCCCCCCAAACCAGATTGCCCGTGGCATTGCCGATAGCTGGAAGAGAGGAGTCAATGGCTGCACGCAGGCCATAGACATCCTGAACGCTGTTGTTGTCGGCGATACCGGCCTTGCCTCGCGACAGGTCCGGGAAAAACAGCGCGTCAGCCTTGCGCCAGTAGCTTTCCAGTTGCAGGCCCTGGTTGTAGAAGTCGCTGTCGGAGTAGTTGAGGTTGATTGCCTGATTGTGGGTGTAAGGCTGGTCGCCCAGTTTCAGCCCTTTGACCGCCACAGCTTGCTGCCGGTTTGCCGGGTCCTTGGTGTAATGGGTGTCCTGTTGGTCTTTGTAGTCCTGCAGCGACAGGCTGAGTCTTTTGTCGGCATCCAGTTCGTAACCGAATCGACCTTGCAGGTCATAGGTTTCGGTGTCCATGTTGCTGCCCTGGGACGTGTCCTGAGGGATGCGCTTGCCGCGGCCGTCGTATTGATCGTTGCGCTGGGTCAGGTCGGCGGAAACGTACCAGTCCAGCGCATCCTTGCGTCCGGTTGCACTCTGGAACACTTCGTAGACTAAGCCTTTGGTATTGAGGTTGCTGCCGCTGGTCAGTCCCAATTTGCTGCTGTAGGCGATGTCCTGTCCCTGATTACGCTTGGTGATGATGTTGATGATGCCGCCCGAGGCGCCGGCACCGTAGACGCTGCTGGCGCCGGAAATCACTTCGATGCGTTCGATACTGGCCGGCGCAATGCTATTGAGTTGGCGAAAATTGTCGCGAGTGGCGTTCTGCGACACGCCATCGATCAATACCAACATGTTGCGCCCACGCAGGGTCTGGCCGAAGTTACTCATCCCGCCGCTGGAAGGTGCAAGACCTGGAACCAGTTGCCCAAGGATGTCGGAGACCCGACGACCCGCACCGCTCTGCTCGCGGACCTGCTGTTCATCAATCACCTGAACCGAACCTGGAATCGAGGCGATGCTCGCTTCGTTGCGCGTCGCCGAGACGACAGTGGCTTGCATGTTTAACATGCCGGGCTGCTGCTCAATCTCCTCGGCCAGGCTAGAGGGGCTGAAGGCGCCGAGTAGTGGAATAAGGAACGAAAATTTGGTCTGGGTCATGTCGTGATCTTTTTTTTGATGAAAGTAGTAGAAAACGCCTGGAGGCCAGGCGCTGAGGCGAATTAACGAATCCAGCGAATCCCTAGAGCGGCCAGTACGTAGGCCAGCACCACCAGCCAGAAGCTGTGGGCCAAACCGACCACGCCCATGCCGACGCCACCCACAACAACGCCCAGCAGAGCGCCGGCTTTGGCAGCGCTGTTGCCGAGGCCCAATGCAAAACCCTGTTGGTTTGAGGAAACGGTATTGGCGATCAGTACGTAGGCGACGGGAAGCAGCGCGCCTTGCCAGATGCCCCAGGCCAGCCGGGTGACGAGAAACCCCATCCATTCATTGGCCAGTGCTGTCGCGGCAAGCGTCAAGGCGCATAACCAGGCCACACCTTCAATAACGCGCAAGGTATGGGCTGGCTCCCAGCGGTCGAACAGGCGTCCCCACATTGGCGCGGATAGGGCCAGGGTCGCGGCACTTGCCGCGTAACTGGCGCCGATCAGCCAGTTAGGCGCTTGCAGAATGTTGGCGACGTACAGGGCGTAAAACGATTGCGGAATCATCTTTGCGGCCTGGATCAGCACGATGACCAGCAGGATTGTGCCGAGCCAGCCTTTTGGCAGGGACCCAGGCGTAGCAGATTGTTTGCTCGCCCCCCGCGCTTTGTCGGGTGGCAGGAATACGCTTGCTGACGCACACACCAGACAAATCACGGTCGCGCCATAACAGAGGAGGGCAAACCCCGAGATGTCCATCAATCCACCGCCCAGGATCGGGCCGACCAACGAACCTACAGCCGTCGCTGATTGCAAGCGGGCCAGGGTGTGACCGCGCCGGGCGTTGTCGCAGCATGCCAGCGCGTAGGCTTGCGCGGCCGCGAGAAATCCGGCCAGTGCGCCTTGCATCACGCGAATACCAACCAACAACCATGGGTCGCCAATGATGGCCGCCAACGCTTGACACAGTGCGAGTGCCAGCAGCGCCCGGATGATCATCGGTTTGTGCCCGGTACGATCCCCCAAACGGCCCCACACAGGCGTCATCAGTATGGCCGCGAGCATCGGGCCGGCGTAGACCAGCGCCGATAACAACGAGGTATAACCAGCACCCTCTGGCCCGAGAAGATGCTGGATCTGCAGGGGCCAGAACGGGCCGCTCATTTCCATGGCACCCATGGAAACGAACTGGATGATGATCAACAGTTGCAACGCGCGCCCGTCAGGCCAAGAGTGCCCCATTGCTCGAGCAGCAACGTTGGATGCTGCGAGGCGGAACCAGCTTTGAGCCACGCAAGCAGATTGTCATCGTGCTCGGTGTCAATTTGCTCTCTCAAGCGCTCGGTCCATCCGTGGTGAAACGCCAGGCATAAGGTGTCGTTGTGGAAGCTGTCATCCAACTCCTGGGCCAGGCGCTCGAGCACCTGGGGGGAGGCGGAGGGGGAAAAGTGAATGCTGAGGTGAGCGAGCAGTTCGCTGGGTATCTGAATTTTGTGAGGCATTTTGCCGGCGGGGAAAAGGACGACGTTGCCGCGCAAATCCCAACTGTCCATTCTTCCGCCAGACAAGTGATCAAAGCAAAGGTGCGCGTCAGGCCCGACAGGCAACCAACAGCGATCACTATTGTCGTAGGTGCAGACGTCGGTGGGGATCAGGTTTTCGCGAAACAGTGCCTGGATCAAGCGTTGGAAGCAGCGTTGGGCGGCGGGTTCACGCGCGTTGCTCAGATGGTCAAGGGTGATGCCATGAAACTGGAATGCTTCTGTGCCGAGTGCTTCGCTCCAGTGGGCGAGCAACTGCTGCTGAACTTGCGTGTAGGCGCGCATCGAGTTCGACTCCTGTCGACTGTCGTTTGGCTGAGCGCGCAAGGGTAATAGCTTGGAGAATAATGGTAATGAAGACGATTCCTGTTATCGCGTAGGACGCTTCCTGTTGCTCATTTGTCCTGTTGTCGCAGCGCAGCGGATTGGCGGTCGATGAGGTGATCCGCCGCCATAGCGAACGCGAATATCAGGTGTTCGCGTTGGGTTTTGCGCCGGGGTTCGCCTTCATGGGCCTGGTGGAAGAAGCGCTGGCGGCACCGCGCCTGGGCACTCCGCGTAAAAAGGTCGCGGCCGGCAGTGTCGGCATCGCCGAACGCCAGACGGCGGCTTACCCCGTGGTTTCGCCGGGTGGCTGGAACCTGATCGGCCGGACCCCGGCCAAATTGTTCGACCGCGAGCGCGACGGCTACAGCCTGATGCAACCGGGCGATACCGTGCGCTTTGAAGCCGTCAGCCATGCCGAGTTCATCAACCTGGGCGGTGACGACACACCACTGGAGGCGCAGGCATGAGCCGTCTATCGATAGAAGCGAGTACACCGTTGTGCCTGTTGCAGGACGCTGGCCGTTTCGGCGCGCAGATCGGTGAGTTCAGCGGGCAGAGTCTGTTCGACGCATTCAACAGCGTCTGGACCCTCGACAGCCGTGCCGATCGCATGGGCATTCGCTTGTTGGGAACGGCGTTGGAGTACCAGGGCAAACCCATGATTTCCGAAGGCATCCCGCTGGGCGCAGTCCAAGTGCCGCCGGACGGGCAGCCGATCGTGTTGCTCAATGATCGGCAAACCATCGGCGGGTATCCGCGGTTGGGGGCGTTGACGCCATTGGCGTTGGCGCGGCTGGCGCAGTGTTTGCCCGGGGCGACGGTGAGATTGAAGCCGGTGGTGCAGGAGGTGGCGCATCGGGAGCAGGTCGAATATTTGCGCAGGTTTTCAGGCCGCTAAAAGCATCGCGGGCAAGCCCGGCTCCCACAGGGGCTTGGGTGGTTCACATATTGTGTGAACGACATCAATACCTGTGGGAGCGGGGCTTGTCGGATCGCCGCACCGCCGCGATGGGGCCCTGAAGGACTGCGAAGATTATTTGGAAAGAAACCGCATCGCTTCTTCCAACCCCCGCAACGTCAGCGGGTACATCTGGTCGTCAATCAGCTCCCGCACAATGTTGGTCGACGAGGTATACCCCCAGGTATCTTTCGGATACGGGTTGATCCAGATGAGCTTCTTGTACTTCTCCTTGAAACGCTGCATCCACAGGTAACCGGCTTCTTCGTTCCAGTGTTCGACGCTCCCGCCGGCCTGGGTGATTTCGTAGGGCGCCATGGCGGCGTCGCCAATGAAGATCACTTTGTAGTCGGCGCCGTACTTGTGCAGCAGGTCCTGGGTCGAGGTGCGCTCGGAGGTGCGGCGCATGTTGTTCTTCCACACCGATTCATAAATGAAGTTGTGGAAGTAGAAGTACTCCAGGTGCTTGAACTCGGTCTTGCAGGCCGAGAACAATTCCTCGCAGATCTTTACGTGGGCGTCCATCGAGCCGCCGATGTCGAACAGCAGCAACAGCTTGACGGTGTTGCGCCGCTCCGGGCGCATCTGGATGTTCAGCAGCCCGGCATCGCGTGCGGTGTGGTCGATGGTGCCATCGATATCCAGCTCTTCCGCCGCACCCTGACGCGCGAATTTGCGCAGCCGGCGCAAAGCGACCTTGATATTGCGCGTGCCCAGTTCCACCGAGTCGTCGAGGTTCTTGTACTCGCGCTGATCCCAGACCTTGACCGCCTTGCCCTGGCGCTTGCCGGCATCGCCGACCCGAATGCCCTCCGGGTTGAAACCGCCGGAGCCGAATGGGCTGGTGCCACCGGTGCCGATCCATTTGTTGCCACCGGCATGGCGTTCCTTCTGTTCTTCCAGGCGTTTCTTGAATTCTTCGATCAACTTGTCCAGGCCGCCGAGGGACTGGATCTGCGCGCGCTCTTCATCGCTCAGGGAGCGTTCGAATTCCTTGCGCAACCAGTCTTCCGGGATCAAGGCCTGGAGGTGGTCGTCGAGTTTTTCCAGGCCATTGAAGTAGGCACCGAACGCGCGGTCGAACTTGTCGAAATGCTTTTCGTCCTTCACCAGGATCGCCCGGGACAGGTAATAGAACTCATCCATGTCGGCGAACGTCACCCGGTGTTTCAGCGCATTGATCAGGTCCAGCAGCTCGCGCACCGAGACCGGGACCTTGGCTGCGCGCATTTCATTGAACAGGTTGAGCAGCATGGCTATCGCCCTCTATCTGGTTAAACAGAGGGATCAGCGAGTGCCGCGACGGCTCATGAACGCCAGACGCTCAAGCAACTGCACGTCCTGTTCGTTCTTCACCAGGGCGCCGGCCAGCGGTGGAATGGCCTTGGTCGGATCGCGCTCGCGCAGCACCGCTTCGCCGATGTTGTCGGCCATCAGCAACTTCAGCCAGTCCACCAGTTCGGAGGTCGACGGCTTTTTCTTCAGGCCCGGCACCTTGCGCACGTCGAAAAACACATCCAGCGCTTCGCTGACCAGGTCCTTCTTGATGTTCGGGTAATGCACGTCGACGATCCGCTGCATCGTGACGCGATCCGGAAAGGCGATGTAGTGGAAGAAGCAGCGGCGCAGAAACGCGTCCGGCAGTTCTTTTTCGTTGTTGGAAGTAATGATGATGATCGGACGTTTTTTGGCCTTGATGGTCTCGTCGATCTCGTAAACGTAGAACTCCATCTTGTCGAGTTCTTGCAGCAGGTCGTTCGGGAACTCGATGTCGGCCTTGTCGATCTCGTCGATCAGCAGGATCACCCGCTCTTCGGCCTCGAAAGCCTCCCAGAGCTTGCCCTTTTTCAGGTAGTTGCGAACGTCGTGGACCCTTTCCGTGCCCAGTTGCGAATCGCGCAGGCGGCTGACCGCGTCATACTCGTACAGGCCCTGATGCGCCTTGGTGGTGGACTTGATGTGCCAGGTGATGAGCTTGGCGCCGAAGGACTCGGCCAGTTGCTCGGCGAGCATGGTCTTGCCGGTGCCCGGTTCGCCCTTGACCAGCAGCGGACGCTCCAGGGTAATGGCGGCGTTGACCGCCAGCTTCAGGTCATCGGTGGCAACGTAGGCCTGGGTGCCTTCGAACTTCATCTGCTAATCCTCGAACGTGAACGCCGACCTGAACGAGGCAGGGCGGGGCGCAATAATGTGTAGTACCCCGACTATAACGCGGCGCCCGGTCCACTGTGAACGCAGACGGCTTATTCAGTCTCTGAATGGGGCGTCACATCTTGACTCAGTCTCGGCGGCGGGCCAGTATTGAGCTATCGCCAATTTGGCGATAGCTTGCCCGGCATGTCTACTAAATATCGATTTCGCGATAAGTACCGCATCCAGTTGCGCGAGAAGGATCATCCTCCGCCCCATGTCCACCTCACCGGTGGCGGGCTGGATGTGATGGTGAGCCTGGAAGCCGTCGAAGTGATGATGGGCCAGGCGCCGCCGCTGATTATCAAGGAAGCGCTGCAGTGGGTAAGGGCTCATCAAGTGCAATTGTTGGAGGACTGGAAACGATGTTACCCATGAAACGACCGCGGCTGTCGGCCGTGCAGGCATTGCCGGCTTATCGCCTCGCGCTGACGTTTATCGACGGTCAGCAACTGACCCTCGATTTGAGTCGTGACCTGCGCGCCTATCCAGGCTTGCAGCCCTTGCTGGAGCCCGGCGCTTTCGAAGGGTCAACCCTGGGCGATGATGGCTGGAGCGTCGAGTGGCCTGAACTGGATATCCAGATTGGCGCCGATACGCTCTATCTGGATGCGCTTGCACAAAACGCCTCGGACGAAAACACCCGGATTTTCATCGATTGGCGCGCTCGCACCGGGTTACCGCTCAATCAGGCGGCCGAGGCGCTGGGCGTCAGCGCCCGAAGCATCACCCGCTACAGCAGTGGCCGTGAAGCTGTGCCGCGATCGTTAGCCCTGGCCTGCCTGGGCTGGGATTTTCTGCAGCAGCGAGACCCGGCGCGAGCGGCTGAAGAGACCGGTCGCTATACCGTCACGCGCAAACCTTAACCCGCGTCCGGCTTCGGCCGTTCATACCGGGCATTGAACGCCTGAATGAAACCATTACGTAAAATCTGCAAAAACGCCTGGAACGCGCTGATATCCTGCCGATGCACATTGCCGCTCAATTCAACGCGGGTGGCAAACTGGTTCTTGCCCTGGTTTTTCAGTACGGTTTCGGAGCCGCCGACGATGGCCTCCCAGATGGAGCGAAATATTCCTTTGTCCTTGTTCTCGACGTCTTGCTGCCAATTGAACACGTCCACGTCCTTCAGCAGCGGTTTGATGTAACCCGTCAATTTTGCCTTTTTGGCCTGCGCCTCGATCACCACATCGCCATGACCGGCGTTGAAATCGAACTTGCCATAGGCGGAGGCGAAGTCGTTCATGCGCTTGAGTTCGATGCCCCTGGCGCGCAGCCGGAATTCGAAGTCTTCGAAATTGCTCAGCGGGTCGAAGGTGGCGGTGGCTTCCAGGGGGGCATGTCCCAGCAACATCGCCTTGCCTTCGAAGCGAGCGTCGCGTTTTCCTTCGGTGTCGACCACGTTGGTCAGGTTATAGATGCTGGCGTCGACTTGGGTGGCGTTCATGTTGACCGGTGGTTTTGAATTGAAATTTCGAAAGCTGATCTTGCCGTCGTTGATGCGCACTTCGTTCAGGGTGATCGGCAGCAACTTGCCCAATTGCGCCCGCCAGTCGGTGCCCTGGCCGGTCTGGGAATTTTGCTTGTTGGCCCCGCCGTCGACGAAGTTCACTTCGGGATTGATGAACTGCACCTCGGCCACCACCGCGTGGTCGTACCAGAGCGAGTGCCAACTGACGGAGAGGTCGATCAGCGGTGCGTTGACGAAGGGCACCGGAACCTTGCCGTCGACCTTGACGATTTTCAGCCCGTTGATTTTATAGGCGCCGCGCCACAGGGCCAGGTCCACATCGACGATCTGGCCACGGTAGTCGCCCATGTCCGCCAGCTTGTCGTTCAGGTAGTTGCGCACCATGTAGGGCAGGGCGAAATGCAGGGCAATCAGCAGCACAACCAGGCCGGCTAGCGTCCACAGCGGCCAACGGTATCTCCGTTTCATGATGGCAAATCTCTGGCGATGTAAAGCCATTGACTGTTGTTGTAACCGGACGTTCGACTGACTGGACGACCACAGGCAACAGGCTTACCTTGGAGGGCTTATTCAACGCTGTACAAGGACCCAGCCATGAGCCGTATTTTCGCTGACAACGCCCATTCCATCGGCAATACGCCGCTGGTGCAGATCAACCGCATCGCCCCGCGCGGCGTGACCATCCTGGCCAAGATCGAAGGGCGCAACCCGGGTTATTCGGTCAAGTGCCGGATCGGCGCGAACATGATCTGGGACGCCGAAAGCTCCGGCAAACTCAAGGCAGGCATGACCATCGTCGAGCCGACCTCGGGCAATACCGGTATCGGCCTCGCGTTTGTTGCCGCAGCGCGTGGCTACAAGTTGATGCTGACCATGCCCTCCTCCATGAGTATCGAGCGCCGCAAAGTGCTCAAGGCGCTCGGCGCCGAGCTGGTCTTGACCGAACCGGCCAAGGGCATGAAAGGGGCGATCGAGAAGGCCGCTGAAATTGTTGCCAGCGCCCCGTCGTCCTATTTCATGCCCGCGCAGTTCGACAACCCGGCCAACCCGGCCATTCACGAGAAAACCACCGGCCCGGAAATCTGGAACGATACCGATGGTGCGGTCGACGTCGTGGTGGCTGGTGTCGGAACGGGGGGAACCATTACCGGGGTTTCGCGGTATATCAAGAATACCCAGGGCAAACCGATCATGTCGGTGGCCGTGGAGCCGATGGCGTCGCCGGTTATTACCCAGGCGCTGGCCGGTGAAGAGATCAAGCCGAGTCCGCACAAGATCCAGGGTATCGGGGCCGGTTTCGTGCCGAAGAACCTGGACCTGTCGATGGTCGATCGGGTCGAGCTGGTCAGTGATGAAGAGTCCAAGGCCATGGCCCTGCGTTTGATGCAGGAAGAAGGCATTTTATGCGGGATCTCTTCTGGCGCGGCGATGGCTGTGGCGGTCCGACTGGCGGAAACCCCGGAAATGCAGGGCAAGACCATCGTGGTAATCCTCCCCGATTCCGGCGAGCGCTACCTGTCGAGCATGCTGTTCAGTGATCTGTTTACGGAGCAGGAAAATCAGCAATAACTGAAAGATCAAAAGATCGCAGGCTGCGCCAATCCGGAAGATTCCGTAGGAGCTGCCGCAGGCTGCGATCTTTTGATCCTGTTTTTGATCTTGTGAAAGGCGGATGACTCAGGTCAGCCCCCGTTCAGGAGCCTTGTGTGAGTAGTGCTTTGTTGCAAATTCCTCAACACTGAATGTTGAGTTATGCGGGTTTTTCCTGCAGCCGGTAATGTTTATCATGCCGGCTGTCACGTCGGGTAAATGGCGTTGTGCAGAGTTGTCGACTATCAAGGAGCTGCTGATGACCTTTTCCCTTGCCGCGAAGGCGTCGCTGTTGCTGCTGTTTCTGGGCAGTACTCTTTACGTGCATTTGCGCGGCAAGGCGCGATTGCCGGTCCTGCGCCAGTTCGTCAACCACTCGGCCCTGTTCGCCCCCTACAACGCCTTGATGTACCTGTTCTCCAGCGTACCGTCCAGACCCTATCTGGACCGCAGCAAGTTCCCCGAACTGGATGTACTCAAGGACAACTGGGAAGTCATCCGCGACGAAGCGATGCACCTGTTCGACGAGGGCTACATCCGCGCTGCCGAAAAGAACAACGATGCGGGTTTCGGCTCGTTCTTCAAGAAGGGCTGGAAGCGCTTCTATCTCAAGTGGTATGACAAACCGCTGCCCTCGGCACAAACCCTGTGCCCGAAAACCGTGGCCCTGCTCAGTGGCATCCCCAACGTCAAAGGCGCCATGTTCGCCTTGCTGCCAGGCGGCAGTCACCTCAACCCGCACCGCGATCCGTTTGCCGGATCCCTGCGGTATCACTTGGGTCTGTCGACGCCGAACTCCGACGACTGCCGCATCTTCGTCGACGGTCAGATCTACGCCTGGCGTGACGGCGAGGACGTGATGTTCGACGAGACTTATGTGCACTGGGTCAAGAACGAAACCGAGAAGACCCGGGTCATCCTGTTCTGCGATGTCGAACGCCCATTGAGCAACCGCTTCATGACCCGTATCAATCGTTGGGTCAGTGGCTTCCTGGGGCGTGCCACCGCACCGCAGAACCTGGATGACGAACGTGTGGGCGGGATCAACCAGGCCTATGCCTGGAGCAAGAACTTCAGCGACAGCTTCAGTGGCGGGATCAAGCAGTGGAAGCGCCGTAACCCCAAGGCTTACCGCGTACTGCGGCCAGTGCTGGCGGTCGTGGTGCTGACGTTGTTGGGGTATTGGTTGTTCGGTTGATGCATATTCCCGAATAAAACACCGGTCCCCTGTAGGAGCGAGCTTGCTCGCGAAGTTCTCAAGGGCGACGCGCTCATTCAGGAGCTACGCGTCATCGTTAACGTCCATCGCGAGCAAGCTCGCTCCTACAGGGGATTGTTTTTCATCCGTTTGTTCAAGTCGTTGCAATGTCTGTCACTCGCTGGTTATAGTCGGCGCTCGGTGTTTCTCCAAACCACCTGTCCACCCCTCAAAAAAGATCAGCCCATGCCAGCTTCCCTCATCAATGCAGTAGTCGATTCAGCGGTCAACGCTGGCGTCGTACCGTGCGGGGATCAGCAGCCTGTGCAGATCAGTCACTACCCTCCACCTGTCAGTAGCACGCCGGTGTGCGCAGTCGTATCACCGCCGGGCGTTGGCGTTTCGGGCTGATCAGCTTTTCTCTGCTGCTCCCGTGCCCGTCCGAAAAAGCGCCCGCTTGAAAAAACTACTGGATTTCAGCTTCGGCTGAGTTGGCTTTTTGCCTGACTACAGGTGGCATTCATGTTTGTCCTTTCGAAAAAAACCGCGCTCGCGGCGGCATCCACGAGCCTGTTCGTCCTGCTGTGGAGCAGCGGGGCGATCTTCTCCAAATGGGGCCTGGCGCACGCGTCGCCCTTCGCATTTCTGCTGATTCGCTTCGCCATCGCGTTGTGCGGGCTGGTGCTGTTGATGCCATTGCTCAAACTGAAATTGCCCAAGGGCGGCAAACCGATGGCGTATGCAATGGCCACGGGCGTGGTGTTACTGGGCGCTTATCAGATTTTCTATCTGCTGGCCCTGGACCTGAAGGTCACGCCCGGCGTGATGGCAACCATCATGGGCGTGCAACCGATCCTCACCGTGGTGCTGATGGAGCGTCAGCGTTCGTGGAGCCGGATGTTCGGTCTGGCGCTGGGCCTGACCGGGTTGATCATGGTGGTTTACCAAGGCATCGGTCTGGCCGGCATGTCGCTGGCGGGCATGCTCTTCGGTTTGCTGGCACTGGCGAGCATGACCTTCGGCTCGATCATGCAAAAGCGCATCACCGACAATCCCCTCGGCACGCTGCCGGTGCAGTACCTCGCCGGGCTGTTGCTCTGCGGGATCTTCGTGCCGTTCCAGCCGTTTCATTTCGAACTCGGCAGCGGGTTCATCGTGCCGGTGTTGTGGATGGGACTGGTGGTGTCGGTGCTGGCGACTTTGCTGCTGTATCGGCTGATCGCCCGGGGTAACCTGGTGAATGTCACCAGTCTTTTCTACCTGGTGCCGGCGGTGACGGCGGTCATGGACTATCTGATTTTCGGCAATCGCCTGGCGGCCTTGAGCGTGCTCGGTATGTTGCTGATCATCGTGGGTCTGGTGTTCGTCTTCCGAAAAACTGTTTGAAGTAAAACCAGGCCCGGGGGCATGCGCTCCGGGCCTTTTTACTTGGCCTGCGCATGTTCGGCGCGCACTGAATTCATGAACGCCTGCATCGCCGACGATTGAATGCGATGCCGCCGGGTGATCAGCCCATAAGGGGGCAGCCGTGCTTCGAATTTGATCGGCAGCACCGCCAGCAGATCACGGCCAGGATAATCCTCGACCACCGACACCGGTGTCACACCGAGCATGTCGGTCTGTTGGACCAATGAGAGCAAAGTCATGATCGAGGTGGTTTCGACAATGCTGCTGGGGATATCGACCCGCGCATTGTGGAACACCTGATTGATGATCGCGCGCATCGGGCTTGGATGCTGTTGCAGCACCCAGGTCATGTTCTGCAACTCTGCCCAGCTCAGCTGCTTCTCCTGGGCCAAAGGATGTTGCGCGCCGGCAATCACACACAGGGCTTCTTCGCCGAGGCTGTCGAAGAGCAATTCTTCGGCCCGTGCGCCGGCTGGAATCCTGCCCAATACGATGTCCAGTTGATCCTGCAGCAAGGCCTGCACCAGCACGTCGCTGGTATCGACCTGGATGCTCATCGACAACCGTGGATGGCTTTTTTTCAAGGTTGCGATGGTCCGGGTCAACAGCCCCGAAGCCAGCGCCGGAATCGCGCCGACCGCGACCCGCCCAAGGTTGCCGGATTCAAGCGCAACCAGTTCCTCGCGCATGCCGCTGATTTCGGCGAACACCATGCGCGCGTAGTAAGTCACGGTTTCCCCGAAGGGGGTAGGGCGCATGCCCCGGGGCAGCCGCTCGAAGAGTTCCACACCCAGCAAGTCCTCGGCTTCGTGCAGCATCTTGGTCGCCGCCGGTTGGGTCATGCCGATGTGGTCGGCGGCGCGGCGCAACGAGCCGAATTCCTGCAACGCCAGCATCAGCCGTAGCTGGCGCAGACGCAGTCGACTGTGGATCACATTGGCAACGGGAATTCGGGTCATGGCCGCGCTCGCGAAAAAGGACTGCGGCAAGCCTGACAACAAATGTCAGGCGTTGCCAGCATTGCTGTGTCACAGCACCGATTTTGGCTTGGCGATGTTCGGTTTGCGCAGCCCCAGCAGGGCTTGCAGCGTTTTGGAGATCAGCGGCCAGAACAGCATCAGCAGTGCCGCCGTGGTCAGGCTGCCCACCAACCCATTCGACCAGAAGATCCCGATCTGACCGTCGGAGAACAGCATCGACTGACGGAAAGCGTCTTCAGCCTTGTCCCCCAACACCGCGGCCAACACCAGCGGCGCGATCGGGTAACCGAGCTTCTTGAACAGATAACCCAGCGCGCCGAAGCCAAGCATCAGCACCACGTCGAAGAACGAGTTGTGCACCGAGTAGGCCCCGATGGCGCAGACCATGATGATGATCGGCGCAATGATCGAGAACGGTATGCGCAGGATCGAAGCGAACAGCGGCACGGTGGCCAGCACCACGATCAGGCTCACCACGTTGCCCAGGTACATGCTCGCGATCAGGCCCCAGACGAAGTCATGTTGTTCGACGAACAGCGTCGGGCCAGGGTGCAGGCCCCAGATCATCAACCCGCCGAGCATGACGGCGGCGGTAGCTGAACCTGGGATGCCCAAGGTCAGCATTGGCAGCAGAGCGCTGGTCCCGGCGGCGTGGTCAGCGGTTTCGGGGGCGATCACGCCTTCGAGTTCACCTTTGCCGAAGTTCTCGCGGTTTTTCGAGAAACGTCGCGCCAGGCTGTAGCTCATGAACGATGCCGCGGTCGGACCGCCAGGCGTGATGCCCATCCAGCACCCGACCAGGGTGCTGCGCACAATGGTCCACCAGTAACGCGGCAACTTGGCCCAGGTGCGCAGGATGATCATCGGTGTGATGCGTGCATGCTCGCCACGGAACACCAGGCCTTCCTCGACCGTGCAGAGGATTTCGCCAATGCCGAACAGGCCGATGACCGCCACTTCAAAGCTGATGCCGGTCATCAGGGCCGGCTGGTCGAAGGTCAGGCGCAGGTTGCCCGAGACCGTGTCCATGCCGACCGCGGCCATGGCGAAACCGATCATCATCGCCACCACGGTTTTCAGCGGCGGGTTCTTGCTCATGCCGATGAAGGTGCAGAACGCCAACAGGTACACCGCGAAGAATTCCGGCGAACTGAAGGACATGGCGAAAGCGGCAATCCGCGTCGACAGGAATGTCAGCAGCAAGACCCCGGCCAGCGCCCCGATCAGCGCCGAACTGAAGGCGGCTGTCAGCGCTTCGGCGGCGCGGCCTTCGCGGGCCATCGGATAGCCGTCGAAGGTGGTCGCCACCGATGAGGGCTCTCCGGGAATGTTGAACAGGATCGAGGTGATCGAGCCGCCGAACAGCGCGCCCCAATACATGCACGACAGCAGAATGATCGCCGACACCGGCGACATGGTGAACGTCAGCGGCAGCAGCAACGCCACGCCATTGGGGGCGCCGAGGCCAGGCAATACGCCGACCAGAATGCCCAGCAGCACACCGATCACCATCAGGCCGATATGGCCGGGGGTGAGGATCAGGTTCATGCCTTGCAGCAGGGAATCGAACTCGCTCATTTGAAATGTCTCCCGGCCAGGGCAATCCAGTCGCCCAGCGGGCCAGCATCCAGCGGGACCTTGAACCACAGTGCGAAAATCAGGTAGCTGGCGAGGACTGCACCGAGGGATACCGTGGCGATCATCAACTTGCCATAAGGTTTGACGCGGGTTTTGTCATGCCACATGAACCAGGCGATAAAGCAGGCCGAGGCCACATAAATACCGGTGAACGGCATGGCCGCGATGAACAGCGCAATCGGGATGAACACCGACAGCACTTGCCTGAACGCAGGGCGGCTGACGAAAGAAATGCTCAGCGCTTTCCAGCGCACCAGGGTCAACACGCCGTTGCCCACACTCGCGGCGCTCAACAGCAGGCCGATGTAAAAAGGGAAGTAACCCGGCTCGGGGCCGGAATCGCCCCAGCCGATACCCTGTTCGACGCTGCCGAACATCACCACCACGCCGATCAGCGCGGTGAAGAGTGTCAGACCGAGTTCGACCCAGCGGGTACCGACCAGTGCCGGTGAATCCGAAGAATGGGACATGAAAACACCTCCAGCAGGTGACGGCCGTGCGCAGGCGGACGGCCGGGGACAACTCAGTTTTTCAGCCAGCCGGCTTCCTTGAACACCGGCGTGACGCGTGCGGTGTCCTTTTCAATGTAGGCGGTCAGTGGCTCGCCTTCGAGGAAGGTCGGTACCAGTGCGTTCTGCTTGACGTAGGCCTTGAACTCCGGAGTCTCGGTGACTTTGCGCATCAACTCGACATAGAACGCGCGTTGTTCGGCGGTGACTTCGCCGGGCATGAACACGGTGCGCGGGAAGCGGTACTGGTCGATGCCCAGGCCTTGTTCGTGGCAGGTCGGAACGTCGGCCCAGGATTTATCGCCGGCGACTTTCTCGGTGTAGCTCATGCGCTCCTTGCTGAACACGCAGAGCGGCTCGACCTGGTCGCCACGCCATTGGCTGATGCTTTCGCTGGGATTGTTGACGTTGGCGGCGATGTGCTTGCCGGCCAGTTGGGTCGCGGCTTCACTGCCGCTCTTGAACGGGATGTACACCAGTTTGCTGTTGTTGGTCTGGTTCAGCAGCAGGGTCAGGGTCTGGTCGACATCCTTGGACTGACTGCCGCCCATGCGCATTTTCGACGGATCGGCCTTGGCTGCTTCGTAGAAGCCCTTGGCATCTTTCCACGGTGCGTCCTTGTAGCTCCAGAGAATGAAGTCATCCTCGGCCACGGCCGCTACCGGAGTGAGTTCCTGCCATTGATAGCCGAGCTTGGACACCAGCGGCAACAGGTAGATGTTGTTGGTGCCAATCACCAGTTTTTCCGGGTCGCCCTTGTTCATTTTCAGGTCGAGAAAGGCTTCGGCGCCATTGCCGCCGCCCTTGTTCAGGACGATGGTATTCACCTCAAGGAACTTGTGCGTGGTGATGATCGACTGGATCAGTCGGCCGAGTTGGTCGGTACCGCCACCGGGACCGCCAGCGACGACGATTTCGACGTTCTTGTCCGGCTGCCAGGCGTGAGCCAGGGCGGGAAGGACACCTGCGGCGACCAGTGTGCAGCCAAGAGCCAGACGGGATGTGCGACGGACGAATGCATTTCGCATGGAAGGGCCTCGTTTTTGTAGTTGTTATGAGTGACTTGTCGGTGGTTGAGCTGCAAGCCTGGAGTGAGTGTGGGAAGGCGTCGCTTCCACGTCTAGTCAAAACAATACATACGCCGATAGCCTGGGGTTATAGGTTGCCGCGCCGAAAATCGCATACATCGCCAGGACCATTGCGCCAGAGCCATTTGAGTAGCAAGTAGGTCCAGGTGCAATACCCTGTAAGCCCCCTCAAAGCAGGGCATGACATAACCCAAGGCTATCGCCTTATTTCAAGTTTTGATTGGACGGTTATCACTGAGGCTTCGATAGTGCTCGCCAGTACCGCCATCAAGCGGTGTATTGCACCCCGAAAAATAATAAATCGAGGTACGCACCATGGCCCGTCCCAGTGCTTCCCCGCATTCGCCTGGTGCAGGTCTCCAGCCGACGGCTGCGGCGACATCGCCAGCGATCATCAACCTCCACGAGGTGCCTCATGGGTGAGCTTTGGAGTGGGCCGATCATCGACGCCCATCATCACTTCTGGGACCCGTCGATCAATGACCATCCCTGGTTGGCGCCCGAGGCCAATATCCCGTTTCGCTACGGTGATTACAGTGCGATCAAGCGTCGGTATCTGCCTGACGATTACTTCAACGATACCGGGCCCCATCAGGTCGTGAAAACGGTGTACGTCGAGACCGAATGGAACCCGCGCGACCCGATCGGCGAAACCCGTTTCATCGAGCAACTGGCCGCGCGCTACGGCGTACCGAACGCGATCGTCGCGCAAGCCTGGCTCGATCACCCGGACGCCCTCGAGGTACTGGCCGAGCAAGCACGCTACAAGTGTGTGCGCAGCGTTCGGCATAAACCCGGTGGCCCGTCCACGCCCGCGCAGGTGGGTCATGTCCGCAGCCTGATGAGTGATGAGCGTTGGCGGCGCAGTTACGCCACGCTGCAAGGGCTGGGGCTGCATTTCGATTTGCAGACGCCCTGGTGGAACTTGCACGAAGCCGAAAGGCTGGCCCGGGATTTTCCTGGTACCACGCTGATTCTCAACCACGCCGGGCTGCCGAGCGACCGCAGCGCTGAAGGCCTCGCCGGCTGGCGCCTGGCGATGGCGCGCCTGGCGCAATGGCCTAACGTGCAAGTGAAAATCTCTGGCCTCGGTCAGGCGGGACAAGCGTGGCGTACCAAGGACAATACCTGGATCGTGCGCGAAGTGATCGCGATGTTCGGCCCCGCTCGAGTGATGTTCGCCAGCAACTTTCCAGTGGACAGCCTGTGCGGCTCGTTCAATGACATCTACAACGGTTTCAAATCCATCGTTGCTGATCTGCCACTGGCGGACCAGGAGCGACTGTTCTACAGCAACGCGCAGCGGGTTTATCGTTGCGAGCCTGGCGCCATCGACCGGCCATCGCCTGAACCAATGAGGAGTGAAGTATGAACAAGACAACCATCGCCATGGTCCTGGGTGACCCGGCGGGCATCGGCCCGGAACTGATCGCGCGCCTGCTCGGCGAACCCGAGGTGCGCAGCCAGGCCAATGTGATTTTGATCGCTGAGGAGGCGGAGATGCGGCGCGGCATGCGCATTGCCGGGAAAGAATTTCCTTACCGTCGTGTTGAATCCCTGGATCAGCTGGATTTTCGCGATGACACGCCGCTGTTCTATGACTTTCGCGGTGACACCATTGGCGAATTTGCGCGCAGTGAAGCCAGTGTCATCGGTGGCCGATACAGTCTCGATACCCTGGAAAAAGCCCTGCGCCTGACCGAAGCCGGTACTACCGATGCGGTGCTGTTCGGCCCGCTGAACAAGACTTCGCTGCACATGGCCGGCATGGCCCATAGCGACGAGCTGCACTGGTTCGCCGAGCTGCTGGATTTCCACGGGCCATTCTGCGAATTCAACGTGCTCGACAATCTCTGGACGTCCCGGGTGACGTCCCACGTGGCCCTGGCAGATGTACCAGGCATGCTCACTCAAACGCGGGTGGTGGAGGCGATCCAGTTGATCGACACGGCTCTCAAGCGTAACGGCCTGACAAAACCGCGCATCGGTGTGTGTGGGTTGAATCCGCACAACGGCGACAACGGCTCGTTCGGTCGCGAAGAGCTGGACATCATCGGCCCTGCAGTGCGCTTGGCTCAGGCGTTGGGGATTGCAGCCGAAGGGCCGTATCCGGGCGACACGATTTTCCTCAAAGTGCAGGGCGACTCCAGTGCCTTCGACGCGGTGGTGACCATGTATCACGACCAGGGACAGATCGCGATCAAGCTGATGGGCTTCTCCCGTGGGGTGACGGTGCAGGGCGGGTTGCCGATTCCGATTACCACGCCGGCCCACGGCACCGCGTTCGATATCGCGGGGCAGGGCAAGGCCAACGTCGGCGCCATCCGCCAGGCATTCGAAATCGCCTGCCGGATGGGGGCCAATAGCTACTGAAACCCGGCCTCTGAAAAAACATAAATCCTTTGTCCACCATGGACCCTGTGGGAGCGGGCTTGCCCGCGATGGCGGTAGTTCAGTCACATTGATAGTGACTGTCAGACCGCTATCGCGAGCAAGCTCGCTCCCACAGAGATTGATGGTGTCACTCGATTTTTGTGATCAACGCAAAACCCTGTAGGAGCTGGCTTGCCAGCGAAGACGGCCTGACAGACACACATGAGGTGACTGTCACACCGCTATCGCGAGCAAGCTCGCTCCCACAGGGATTGATGGTGTCACTCGATTTTTGTGATCAACGCAAAACCCTGTAGGAGCTGGCTTGCCAGCGAAGACGGCCTGACAGACACACATGAGGTGACTGTCACACCGCTATCGCGAGCAAGCTCGCTCCCACAGGGATTGATGGTGTTGCTCGATTTTGTGATCAACGCAAAACCTTGTAGGAGCTGGCTTGCCAGCGAAGACGGCCTGACAGACACACATGAGGTGGCTGTCAGACCGCTATCGCGAGCAAGCTCGCTCCCACAGGGATTGATGGTGTTGCTCGATTTTGTGATCAATGCAAAACCTTGTAGGAGCTGGCTTGCCAGCGAAGACGGCCTGACAGACACACATGGGGTGGCTGTCAGACCGCTATCGCGAGCAAGCTCGCTCCCACAGGGATTGATGGTGTTGCTCGATTTTTTGATCAATGCAAAACCTTGTAGGAGCTGGCTTGCCAGCGAAGACGGCCTGACAGACACACATGAGGTGGCTGTCAGACCGCTATCGCGAGCAAGCTCGCTCCCACAGAGATTGATGGTGTCACTCGATTTTTGTGATCAACGCAAAACCTTGTAGGAGCTGGCTTGCCAGCGAAGACGGCCTGACAGACACACATGAGGTGGCTGTCAGACCGCTATCGCGAGCAAGCTCGCTCCCACAGGGATTGATGGTGTTGCTCGATTTTGTGATCAATGCAAAACCTTGTAGGAGCTGGCTTGCCAGCGAAGACGGCCTGACAGACACACATGGGGTGGCTGTCAGACCGCTTTCGCTGGCAAGCCAGCTCCTGTTTTTTTGTGTGATACCTGATAACCCGATCTACCTGATAACCGGTTTTTGCTATCACCCCTGGTTATCGATGGATGTGCATAAGTGATTATCCGCAGCCCCTCGGCGCTGGCTAAAGTCGCTCCATCGAATGCCCGGACCGGCCCACACGAGCGGCTCTGCGCAGCGACCCGACAACTACAAAAAGCCGGCAGCGCAAGGAACTGTATTCATGAAAATCAAAGCCATCCGTACCCGCGTTTTCGAGTGGAAAGGCAAAGTCGTCCCCCCTCAAGCGCACTTCTGCACCAACGCCAGCGACATCCTGTTCGAGCGCGGCGACGCCATGGGCTCGTTCCGTTTTCATGGCTGGCTGGTGGTGGAAGTCGAGACCGACACCGGTCTGGTCGGCATCGGTAACTGCGCCCTGGCGCCGCGTGTGGCCAAGGAAATCATCGACACCTACCTGGCACCGATCGCCATTGGCGAAGACCCGTTCGACAACGAATACATCTGGCAGAAAATGTACCGTCAGAGCCACGCTTGGGGCCGCAAAGGCATCGGCATGGCGGCGATCTCGGCGATCGACATCGCCATCTGGGACATCATGGGCAAAGCCGTGAACAAGCCGGTGTTCAAACTGCTTGGCGGGCGCACCAAGGAAAAGATCTGGACCTACGCCTCCAAGCTCTACGCCAACGACAACCTCGACCTGTTCCTCGAAGAAGCCCAGGGCTATCTGAACCAGGGTTTCACCGCGCTGAAAATGCGTTTCGGCTATGGACCGAAAGACGGCCCGGCGGGCATGCGCAAAAACATCGAACAAGTGCGGGCGCTGCGTGAGCTGGCCGGCCCGGACATCGACATCATGCTCGAATGCTACATGGGCTGGACCCTGGAGTACGCCCGGCGCATGTTGCCCAAACTCGCCGAGTTCGAACCACGCTGGCTCGAAGAACCGGTGATCGCCGATGACATCGAGGGCTACATCGAGCTGAAAAAAATGGGGATCATGCCGATCTCCGGCGGCGAACATGAATTCACCTCCTACGGCTTCAAGGACCTGCTGGAACGTCGCGCCATCGACGTGATCCAGTACGACACCAACCGCGTCGGCGGCATCACCGCCGCGCGCAAGATCAACGCCATGGCCGAAGCCTGGTCGGTGCCGGTGATCCCGCACGCCGGGCAGATGCACAACTACCACCTGACCATGTCCACCACCGCCTCGCCAATGGCCGAGTTCTTCCCGGTGTACGACGTCGAAGTCGGCAACGAACTCTTCTACTACGTGTTCAAGGGCGAGCCACAACCGGTCAACGGCTACATCCAGCTCGACGACAACACGCCGGGCCTGGGCCTGGAAATCTCCGATGAGTACTTGAGCGACTTCAACATCATCGAGTGATCCCACAAATCCACGACTTTCTGGAGGGCCGGACATGCGCCTGATTCAATTTGAAAACACTGCCGGGGAGCGCCAGGTCGGTCTCGTCGAGGGTTCCCAGGTCCAGGTAGTGCGCGCCACCCGCAGCACCCGTGAACTGGCACTCGCGGCCATTCGCGCCGGGCACAGCCTGCAAGAACAAGTCGCCCTGCGCGGCACCGCGCCGGGCCCGGATTACGCGCAGTTGCTACAACAGGGCCACGTCCTGCCGCCGCTGGACCATGAAGACCCGGCCCATTGCCTGATCAGCGGCACCGGCCTGACTCACCTGGGCAGCGCCTCGGCACGGGACAAGATGCACCAGCAGGACGGTGCGGTCGAAGCCGGTATGACCGACACCATGCGCATCTTCAAATGGGGCCTGGAGGGCGGAAAACCAGCGGCCGGTCAGGTCGGTGCGCAGCCGGAATGGTTCTACAAGGGCGACGGCAGCATCGTCGTGCGCCCCGGCGCGGACTTTCCGGTGCCGCCGTTTGCCGAAGATGCCGGCGAAGAACCGGAGCTCACCGGGCTCTACGTGATCGGCGACGACAGCCAGCCGTATCGCCTCGGTTTTGCCCTGGGCAACGAGTTCTCCGACCATGTAATGGAGCGGCGCAATTACCTGTACCTCGCCCATTCGAAACTGCGCTATTGCGCCTATGGCCCGGAGCTGCGCGTCGGTGAATTGCCCAGGCACCTGGCGGGCACCAGCCGCATCACGCGCAACGGCGAAACCCTCTGGGAACAGGAGTTTCTCAGCGGCGAAGACAACATGTGCCACAGCCTCGCGAACCTCGAATTCCACCACTTCAAATACGCGCAGTTCCTGCGCCCGGGCGATGTCCACGTGCATTACTTCGGCACCGCCACGCTGTCGTTTGCCGACGGGGTGAAAACCCAGCCGGGGGATCGCTTCCAGATCAGCCTCGATGAGTTCGGCGCAGCGCTGGAAAACGGCATCGGCGAAAGCGCCCAGCCGTTGGCCATCGGCCAGGTTCGTGCGCTCTAAAGCAAGGGATCGGGAAACACCGACGAACCTGTAGGAGCTGGCTTGCCAGCGATTGGCCTCCAAGCCTTGCGCCATCCTGGTGGACGCTATCGCCAGTAAGCCGCTCCTACAGGTCGCATACCCGTTTCTACACAATCGATCAGGAAACGCCTCATGACCACGCTACTTGGACACAACTACATAGGCGGCAAGCGCAGCGCCAACGGCACGGTGCAATTGCAAAGTCTCGATGCGACTACCAGTGAGCCGCTGCCCGGTATCTTCTTCCAGGCGACCGAGGCCGAAGTCGATGCGGCCGCCAACGCCGCCGCGGCTGCCTACCCGATCTACCGCAACCTCAGCGCGGAAAAACGTGCGCTGTTCCTCGACACCATTGCCGATGAAATCGATGCCTTGGGCGATGATTTCGTCGCGACCGTATGCCGCGAAACCGCGTTGCCGGCCGGGCGCATTCAGGGTGAGCGCGCACGCACCAGCAGCCAGATGCGCCTGTTCGCCAAGGTTCTGCGTCGTGGCGATTTCTACGGCGCGCGGATTGATCGGGCACTGCCGGATCGTCAGCCGTTGCCGCGTCCGGATCTGCGTCAGTACCGCATCGCTCTAGGGCCGGTCGCGGTGTTCGGCGCGAGTAACTTTCCGCTGGCATTTTCCACCGCCGGCGGTGATACCGCTTCCGCGCTGGCCGCCGGTTGCCCGGTGGTGTTCAAGGCGCACAGCGGCCACATGGCTACTGCCGAATGGGTGGCGGATGCGATCATCCGCGCTGCCGAGCGCAGCGAAATGCCGGCCGGCGTATTCAACATGATCTACGGCGCTGGCGTCGGCGAATGGCTGGTCAAGCACCCGGCGATTCAGGCCGTGGGTTTTACCGGCTCGCTCAAGGGCGGCGATGCCCTGAGTCAGATGGCCGCGTCCCGGCCGCAGCCAATCCCGGTGTTCGCCGAGATGTCGAGCATCAACCCGGTGTTCCTGCTGCCCGAAGCCCTCGCGGTGCGTGGCGAGCAGATCGCCGCGCAACTGGCCGGTTCGGTGACATTGGGTTGCGGTCAGTTCTGCACCAATCCGGGGCTGGTGATCGGCCTGCGCTCTCCACAGTTCAGCACCTTTGTCGAAACGTTTTGCGCGAGCATGAACCAGCAACCGCCGCAGACCATGCTCAACGCCGGCGCGCTGGTCAGCTACGGCAAAGGCCTGGGCGAGCTGCACGAACATCCGGGGCTGACGCATCTGGCGGGCAAGCCACAACTGGGCAATCAGGCTCAACCGCAGGTGTTCCAGGCGGATGCCAGTCTGTTGCTCAAGGGCGATGAACTGCTTCAGGACGAGGTTTTCGGACCGACCACCATCATCGTTGAAGTCGCGGACCGGACGCAGCTGACGGCGGCGCTGCGTGGCTTGCGCGGGCAACTGACGGCGACGCTGATTGGCGAAGCCTTGGAGCTGCTGGAGTATCGCTGGCTGGCCGAGTTGCTGCAGGAAAAGGTCGGGCGGATTTTGCTCAATGGTTATCCGACCGGGGTCGAGGTGTGCGAGGCGATGGTGCATGGCGGGCCGTACCCGGCGACGTCGGATTCGCGCGGGACGTCGGTGGGGACCCTGGCGATCGACCGCTTCCTGCGGCCAGTGTGCTTCCAGAATTATCCGGATGCCTTGTTGCCGGAGGCGTTGCAGGATGCTAATCCGCTGGGGATTCGGCGGTTGGTGGATGGGGAGGTGAGCCAACTGGCTTTGTAGTTGTCTGGGCCGACGCCATCGCGGCGGTGCGGCGATCCGACAAGCCCGCTCCCACAGGGTTGGGCATTGCTCACAGAATTTGTGTACGACACAAATCACTGTGGGAGCGGGCTTGTCGGATCGCCGCACCGCCGCGATGGCGTCATTCGCAACACCACATCACTACCGGGAAGTCACTTCAGCCACCTTCACCACCGCCGGCTTCAACACCAACCACAACGCCGCTGCAATCAACACCCCGCCATAGATATGCGCCATCGACAACGGCTCATCCAGCAACAACGCCCCCCACAACACCCCGAACGGTGGAATCAGGAAGGTCGTGGTCATCGACTTCACCGGCCCGACCGAGCTGAGCAGGCGGAAGTAAACAATGTACGCCAACGCGGTACATACCAGCCCCAACCCCAGCAACGACAGCCAGACACTCCAGCCGCCCCAGCTCGCCGGCGGTTGGCTGATCACGCTGTAGCCAAACAGTGGCAGCAACAACAGCGTCGCACCCAGCATGCTGCCCAGCGCCGAAAGACGACTGTCGAGACCGCCGGCCTGGTCGAGCCAGCGGCGTGCAAGGAACCCGGCGAAACCGTAGCAGGTGGTGGCGAGCAGGCAGGCGAGGGCGCCCATCAACAGGTCCATGTCGAACGCCACCGGCCCGGCCCGGGTCAGGATGCCGACGCCGAACAGGCCGAGCATTACCCCGCCGAGTTTGGCTGCGGTGAGTTTTTCATGAAAGAACAGACCGCCGATCAACACTCCCATCAGCGGCGTCGTGGCATTGAAAATCGCCGAATAACCGGCCGGCAGCACTTGGGCGGCGACGGAATAAAGGGTCGCGGGAATCCCGGAGTTGATCATCCCCAGCAGCATCACCGTCTTGAGTTTGCCCTTGAAGTCCCAGCTGATGCGCATCAGGCCCAGGATCACCAGCAACCCGGCTGCCGCAATCGACACGCGGAAAAAAGCCGTGGGAACCGTGCCGATCACGGGGGCGATGATGCGCATGAACAGGAAGCTCGCCCCCCAAATGGCGGCAAGTGCCAGCAAACGCAGAGTATCGACGAGGTTCACAGCGGTTTCCTTCCATGATTGGCGCGCAAGTGTCGCGCCAGTCAGGGCACAAGGCAATGGTTGCGTTGCGTCACACAGGGCCACTAAGCTCAGGCTCCAACGATCAGCATCAGCCGCCGAGGTTTTACCTATGCCGCAGCATTGGCCAGCCGCCGACATCGCCCGAATGATCCTCGACGGCTTTGACGATTACCGCGAGCATTTCCGTCAGATCACTGACGGCGCCCGGGCCCGATTTGAACAGGCCAAGTGGCAGGAGGCGCAAATCGCGTCGGCTGCGCGGATCAATCTGTACGAAGAAAAAGTCGGCGAAACCGTGGCGCTTCTGCGCACCTCCTTCGAAGGCGACACGTTGATGGACGACAGTTGCTGGCCGCTGGTCAAGAGCGCCTACATCACGCTGATCGACCTGCGCTTCGACGACGAGTTATCCGAGACCTGGTACAACTCGATCTTCTGCGGGCTGTTCAGCCACGACCTGATCAGCGATGGCTGCATGTTCATCCACACCACCCGGCCCAGCCTGCGCCGGGCGCGTGCCGCGCAAACCCGCACCTATAAACCTCAAGGCCAGCTGTCGGGCATGCTCGCCAGCGTTTTCGCCGATTACCGCTTCAGCGAGGATTACGCCGACTTGCCCGCTGACCTGCGCCGTCTCGAAGCGCAATTGCGCGAGAACCTGCCGGACTGGGTGTGCAAGGATCCGGAGCTGAGCGTCGAACTGTTCTCTTCGGTGCTTTATCGCAACAAGGGGGCGTACCTGGTGGGGCGCATCTACACCCAGGACGAGCAGTGGCCCTTGGTGATTCCGCTGCTGCACCGCGAAGGCCGCGGGATTCAGATCGATGCGTTGATCACCGATGAAGCGGACGTGTCGATCATCTTCTCCTTCACCCGCTCGTATTTCATGGTGGATGTGCCGGTGCCGGCGGAGTTCATCGGTTTCCTCAAACGCATCCTGCCGGGCAAACACATCGCGGAGTTGTACACCTCGATCGGCTTCTACAAACACGGCAAATCCGAGTTCTACCGGGCACTGATCAATCACCTGGCCAACACCGACGATCAGTTCATCATGGCCCCCGGCGTGCGCGGCATGGTCATGAGCGTGTTCACCCTGCCGGGTTTCAATACCGTGTTCAAAATCATCAAGGACCGCTTCTCGCCGTCGAAAAACGTCGACCGCGCCACGGTGATCGAGAAGTACCGCCTGGTGAAAAGCGTCGACCGGGTCGGGCGCATGGCCGATACCCAGGAATTTGCCGACTTTCGTTTCCCGTTGAGCAAGTTCGAGCCGGCGTGTCTGGAGGAGTTGCTCGAAGTGGCCGCGTCCACAGTGTCGGTGGAGGACGACACGGTGCTGATTCGTCACTGCTGGACCGAGCGGCGAATGACGCCGCTGAACCTTTACCTGGAACACGCCAACCCGGCGCAGGTACGCGAGGCGCTGGAAGATTACGGTCTGGCGATCAAGCAACTGGCGGCGGCGAACATCTTCCCCGGCGACATGCTGCTGAAAAACTTTGGCGTCACCCGCCACGGGCGTGTGGTGTTCTATGACTATGACGAAATCTGCTACCTGACCGAGGCCAACTTCCGGCATATCCCGCAACCACGCACCCCGGAGGACGAAATGGCCTCCGAGCCGTGGTATTCGATCGGACCGCTGGATGTGTTCCCGGAAGAATTCCCGCCGTTCCTGTTCGCCGATTTCGGGCAGCGCAAGTTGTTCGATCAATTGCATGGCGAGTTGTACAACGCCGATTACTGGAAAAGCCTGCAGGAGGCGATTCGTGCCGGCAAAGTGATCGACGTATTCCCATACCGCCGCAAGGGCCGGGATAACGAATAACCCCTTGTAGGAGCTGGCTTGCCAGCGAAGGCGGCCCGGCAGACACCCGCACTGTGACTGCCCCACCGCAACCCCCTGTAGGAGCTGGCTTGCCAGCGAAGGCGGCCTGACAGACACCTACGATGTGACTGACACACCGCCTTCGCCGGCAAGCCGGCTCCTACAAGGGATCTCGTTCGTCCTTCAAATCTGCGACAATCGCACCCCTGCGCCACTAGACGACTTATTGCGTACCTGATGACTGACGAATCGCCTTCCATCGACAAACTGCTGAAAAACCTCGATCACGCCATGCTCGCCGACCGCCACCGGCTGCGGCGGCAGTTGCTCGAGCTGCGCAAGAACCCTGACGAGGCCAAGCTGGCCCAGTGGGCGGCGCGCCTGCAGGCGTCCTGTGATCAGGTGCTGGCGCGGCGTGCCAGCCTGCCGGTGGTGCGTTACGACGACAGCCTGCCGATCGCTGCCAAGCGCGATGAAATCAAGGCGGCGTTACTCAAGCATCAGGTGCTGATCATCGCCGGCGAAACCGGTTCGGGTAAAACCACCCAGTTGCCGAAGATCTGCCTGGAAATCGGCCGCGGCCAACACGGCCTGATCGGCCACACCCAACCCCGCCGGATCGCTGCGCGCAGCGTGGCCAGTCGGGTCGCCGAAGAACTGGGCACGCCGTTGGGCGCGCTGGTCGGCTACCAGGTGCGGTTCGAGGATCAGAGCGATGCCAACACCCTGATCAAGCTGATGACCGACGGCATCCTGCTGGCGGAAACCCAGAACGATCGCTACCTCGAACGCTACGACACGATCATCGTCGACGAAGCCCACGAACGCAGCCTGAACATCGACTTCCTGCTCGGTTACCTGAAAACCCTGCTGCCCCGTCGTCCGGACCTGAAAGTCATCATCACCTCGGCGACCATCGACCTGGAGCGTTTTTCCAAACACTTCGATGATGCGCCGATCGTCGAAGTCTCCGGTCGCACCTTCCCGGTAGAGACCTGGTATCGCCCGCTGACCCTGGAGCAGGACGAGGAGGGCAACCGCGTCGAGGATGACCTGACCGTGGATCAGGCCATTCTGGCCACCCTCGACGAAATCGCCGCGTTCGAACGCAGCGAGCGCAAGAGCCCGGGCGATGTGCTGGTGTTCCTGCCCGGTGAGCGCGAGATTCGCGACGCCGCCGACATGTTGCGCAAGGCCCAGCTCAAGCACACTGAAATCCTGCCGCTGTACGCGCGGCTTTCGCCCGCCGAGCAGCAGCGGATTTTCCAGTCGCACCCAGGCCGGCGCGTGGTGCTGGCGACGAACGTCGCCGAAACCTCGCTGACGGTGCCGGGCATTCGTTATGTGATCGACAGTGGCACCGCGCGCATCAGTCGCTACAGCTACCGGGCCAAGGTCCAGCGCCTGCCCATCGAAGCCATTTCCCAGGCCAGCGCCAACCAGCGCAAAGGCCGTTGCGGGCGGGTCGAGCCGGGCATCTGCGTGCGGCTGTTCAGCGAAGAGGACTTTATCGGTCGTCCAGAATTTACCGACCCGGAGATCCTGCGCACCAACCTCGCGGCGGTGATCTTGCAGATGCTGCACCTGCGCCTGGGCGAGATCACCGATTTCCCGTTTATCGAGCCACCGGATGGCAAGGCCATCAGCGACGGTTTCAACCTGCTGCAAGAACTCTCGGCAGTGGATCGCAACAGCCAGCTGACCCCGCTTGGTCGTCAACTGGCGAGATTGCCGGTGGACCCGCGCATGGGCCGCATGCTGCTGGAAGCGGCGAAGCTCGGCAGCTTGCAGGAAGTGCTGATCGTCGCCAGCGCCATGTCGATCCAGGACCCGCGCGAACGTCCGCCGGAGCGTCAGCAAGCGGCGGATCAGGCCCACGCGCAATGGAAGGACGTGGACTCGGACTTCGCCGGGCTGGTCAATCTGTGGCGTGGTTTTGAAGAACAGCGCCAGGCGCTGACGGCGAGTCCGTTGCGCAACTGGTGCCGCAAGAATTTCCTCAATTACCTGCGCCTGCGCGAGTGGCGCGATTCTCACCGGCAGTTGAGCCTGATCTGCCGCGACATGCAGCTGAGCCTCAATAAAGAGCCGGCGGATTACCCGAAGCTGCACAAAGCCGTGCTCTCGGGCCTGCTCAGCCAGATCGGTCAGAAAACCGAAGACGGCGACTACCTCGGTGCCCGTCAGCGACGCTTCTGGATTCACCCGTCCTCCGGGCTGGGTAAAAAGCGCCCGCAATGGTTGATGGCTGCCGAACTGGTGGAAACCACCAAGCTTTATGCGCGGATGGTGGCCAAGATCGATGCCGACTGGATCGAGCCGCTCGCCGGGCACCTGATCAAGAAAAACCACTTCGAATCCCATTGGGAGAAGAAGCGCGGCCAGGTCGTGGCGTTCGAGCAGATCACCTTGTTCGGGCTGATCGTGGTCGGTCGCCGGCCGGTGCACTATGGGCCGATCGATCCTGTGACGTCCCGAGAGTTGTTCATTCGTGAAGGCTTGGTGCGTGGCGAGATTCAATCCCGGGCCAGATGCCTGACGGCTAACCAACAACTGTTGGAACAGCTCGACGAACTCGAAGCCAAGGCGCGTCGCCGGGACATTCTGGCCGACGAAGAAACCCTGTTCGCCTTCTATGACGCGCGACTGCCGGCCGAGATCCACCAGACCGCGACTTTCGACAGCTGGTACCGGGTCAACAGCCAGAAAGATCCGCAGCTGCTGATCATGCGCGAAGAAGACGTGCTGGCCCGCGAGGCCAGTGAAGTCACCGCTGCGCATTACCCGGACACCTTGCACATCGGCGATCTGGAACTGGCCCTGAGTTACCACTTCGAGCCCAACCATCCACGCGACGGCGTAACGCTGCGGGTGCCGGCACCGCTGTTGCCGATGCTGCCGCCGGAACGCCTGGAGTGGCTGGTGCCGGGCGTGATCGAGGCCAAGTGCATTGCGCTGGTGCGTAACCTGCCCAAGGCGCTGCGCAAGAACTTCGTGCCGGTGCCGGACTTCGTCAAAGCCGCGTTGCAGCGCATGACCTTCGCCGAGGGCTCTTTGCCGCAGGCGTTGGGTCGTGAATTGCTGCGCATGACGGGGGCGCGGGTCAGCGATGAAGCCTGGGCCGAAGCGGCGCAACAGGTCGACAGCCATTTGCGGATGAACCTGGAAATCGTCGATGGCCAGGGCAAGTTTCTCGGTGAAGGCCGGGACCTGGCCGAGTTGACCGCGCGCTTTGCCGAGGCGAGCCAGGCCGCGTTGGCCGTGCCGCAAACCGCGAAAAGCCAGCAGCCGGTGGAGGCGAAAGTGTTTGCCGCCGTCGCTGAAAAAACCCAGCAGAAGATCGCCGGGCTGTCGATGACAGTTTATCCGGCGCTGGTGGAGGAAGCCGGAACGGTGAAGGAAGGGCGTTTCTCGACGCCGGCCGAAGCCGAGTTCCAGCATCGTCGGGCCTTGCAGCGCTTGCTGATGCAGCAACTGGCCGAGCCGGCGAAGTTCCTGCGCGGCAAGTTGCCGGGGCTGACCGAGCTGGGCCTGATGTACCGCGACATGGGGCGTATCGACAGCCTGGTGGAAGACATCCTGCTGGCCAGCCTCGACAGCTGCATCCTCGACGGCGAAGACCCGCTGCCGCGCGATGGCGCCGCACTGGCGGCGCTGGCCGAGCGCAAACGTGGCGGCTGGACCGAGCACGCCGAGCGATTGGCGAAGCTGACGCTGGAGATTCTCAAGCACTGGCACGGTCTGCAAAAACGCTTCAAGGGCAAGATCGACCTGGCACAAGCCGTGGCCCTGAACGACATCAAGCAGCAGCTCAGTCATCTGGTCTATCCGGGTTTTGTGCGTGAAACGCCGATGCAGTGGCTCAAGGAACTGCCGCGCTACCTCAAGGCCATCGAGCAGCGCTTTGAAAAACTCGGCGCTCAGGTGCAGAAGGACCGGGTCTGGAGCGGCGAGCTGTCCGGCCTCTGGGCTCAATACCAGACCCGCGCCAACAAGCACGCCCAGGAAGGCAAGCGCGACCCGCAGCTGGAGCTTTATCGCTGGTGGCTGGAGGAATACCGGGTGTCGTTGTTCGCCCAGCAGTTGGGGACCAAGGTGCCAATCTCCGACAAGCGCCTGAGCAAGCAATGGACCCAGGTCGAACCGTAAACCCGAGGCTTGTGCAATACCTGTGGGAGCGAGCTTGCTCGCGATGAGGCCATCACATTCAACATCTATGTTGCATGTCAGGCCCCCATCGCGAGCAAGCTCGCTCCCACAGGTTTTTGTATTGCCTGCAAGTGGGAGTCATCCAGCAAAATGGCGCCAAACCCCAAGGATTATGGCAAACTTCGCGCCTATAAACGCCACCCCGCGGATTTGACCCTTCGCGGGCCCGGGCGGATCGGAATAAGCGATGTCAGGTTTGTGTCCGGACCTGGAATAGACCCTTTGCGTGTTGGTACGTCGGTGCCAATACTTTCTGCCTGAACAGATCAGAGAAACGACCATGCATAACGTCGTCATCAGCGGCACCGGCTTGTACACCCCGGCCAACAGCATTTCCAACGAAGAGCTGGTGCAATCTTTCAACGCTTACGTCGGGCAGTTCAACGCCGATAATGCCGACGCCATTGCGCGCGGCGACATCGAAGCCTTGACCGAATCCAGCGCGGCGTTTATCGAAAAAGCCTCTGGCATCAAAAGCCGCTTCGTCATGGACAAGGACGGCATCCTCGACCCGCAACGCATGGCGCCACGCCTGCCGGAGCGCTCGAATGACGAGTGGTCGGTGCTCTGCCAGATGGCCATCGGTGCCGCCGAGCAAGCCCTGCAGCGTGCGGGCAAGACCGCCGCGGACATTGACGGTGTGATCGTCGCCTGTTCCAACCTGCAGCGCGCCTACCCGGCCATCGCCATCGAAGTCCAGGAAGCGCTGGGCATTCAGGGTTTCGGCTTCGACATGAACGTCGCCTGTTCCTCGGCGACTTTCGGCATTCAGACCGCGGCGAACAGCGTGCAACTAGGCCAGTCCCGGGCGATCCTGATGGTCAACCCGGAAGTCTGCACCGGCCACCTGAATTTCCGCGACCGCGACAGCCATTTCATCTTCGGCGACGCCGCGACCGCGGTGATCATCGAACGTGCCGACCTGGCCACCTCCCAGTACCAGTTCGACATCGTCAGCACAAAGCTGCTGACCACGTTTTCCAACAACATCCGCAACAACTTCGGCTTCCTCAATCGCGCAGCGGAAGAAGGCATCGGTGCCAAGGACAAACTGTTCGTCCAGGAAGGCCGCAAGGTGTTCAAGGATGTCTGCCCGATGGTCGCGGAACTGATCGCCAAACATCTGGAAGAAAACCAGCTCAACGTCACGGACGTGAAGCGTTTCTGGCTGCACCAGGCCAACCTCAGCATGAACCACTTGATCGTCAGGAAACTGCTGGGCCGCGAAGCCACCGAAGAAGAAGCACCGGTGATTCTCGACACCTATGCCAACACCAGCTCTGCCGGTTCGGTGATTGCCTTTCACAAGCATCAGGATGATCTGGCGGCCGGTTCGCTGGCGGTGCTCAGCTCGTTCGGCGCCGGTTATTCGATTGGTAGCGTGATTTTGCGCAAGCGTTGAGTTCACCCTTGTAGGAGCGAGGCTTGCCCGCGAAGAATTCGCCGCGGTCCTGCTGACAAACCGCGTCATCGTTCTTCGCGGGCAAGCCTCGCTCCTACAGGGGGTATTGGCCGCAACAAAACAGCCTCGGGCTTCCTTGCCCGAGCCATGTAGCGAGGAATCAGAACTTGGCTTCTGCATCCAGCTGCAAGGTGTTGATTTTCGAATCCCGCAGGTTGGCGTTGGTGTAGTCGGAGTCCGCCATGAAGTACGTCGCACCGAGGGCGAAGTTCTTGTCGATCTCGTAGCTCACTTTCAACTTGCTGCCGCGCGAACCGGTGAACCCGTTGGCGAAGTCGGAGTCGGTGAAAGCACCGACCACGGCGTTACGTTGGATGTCGCGGTAGTTGTAGTCCACGCCGAAGCCATAGAACTTGGTCTTGACGCCGGCCAACCAGCCCATGTCCTGATCGTTGCTCGCACTGTCGTTGTTGACAACTTGACCGTACAACGAGAGCGGCATTGGCAGGCCGCCGATATCGATCTGACCAAAGCCTTCGTACACTTTGAACTCTTCGCCCGGGCTGTTGCCGTTGATGGCCAGTGTGGCGGTGTCCTCGTCGTTGTCGTAAGCGTAGACACTGCCACCTAGCGTCATTTTCAGGTTATCAGTGATCGCGAAGCGCGCGCCCAACTGGCCAGCGTACAGACGCAGGTCGTGACGGAACTGCTTGCCTTCGCCGTCGACGTTGTCCTGGAGGGTGTAGTGGCCGGCGCTACCGAACAGCTCGGCCGTGCTGCCTAGCGGGTATTTGTAAGTCAGGGCCAGACCTTCGGGGCTGATGTCGTTATCCCAGATGATGTCGCCCATGCTCACCCAGGGTTGCGGCATCTTGCCGCCGATCAAGTGCAGATTCTTGATGGCAGTCGGGTGGTAGTCGACGTAGCCCTGGTCCAGCCAGATATCTTTCTTGGAGAAGTTGCCTTCCAGACTCTGGTTGGTGGAGCGAGCATCGTTGTTGTTGCCAGTGGCGATACGAATGCCGGTGTCCACTTGCGGGTTGATTTCGGTGTAGGCACCCAGGCGCGCACGAATACGTTGACGATCCTGGTCGCCGCTGTTGGAAACACCATCGTTCTTGACCGTTTCCTGACGGAAACGAACGTCGCCCTTGAACTGGGTCTTGGCCGCCCACGCCAGTTTCTGGTCGAAGGTGCTCAGCTCATTGGTTTTCTTCGCCGTCGCCGCGATTTGTTCGTTGGTCTCTTGCTGAGCCTGACGGGCAATCTGCTGGTCCTTCTGATCCTTGGCCAGTTCGGCCTGCAGTTCAGCGTACTGCGCCTGGGAAATCGAACCGTTGGCCTTGAGCATGTCGAGCAGTTTGGCGTCAACTGCGGCGCTGGCCGGAACACTCATGGTCAGCATCAGGCCACCGCACAGGGCGGCCGCAGTTTTCGTGGAAGCAAGACGCATATCAATCTCCGAAGATGTAAGAGGATGACTGAGCCATCCAGAACACAACCGACCGTGAAGGACGGAAACAGGGGCCGGGTAGCACCCGACGCTCTAAAAACTGGCGCCAGTATCGCGATGGATTATGACAAAGCAGTGGCAAAATGATGGCGTCTCGATGACCGTACAGATGCACCTGAAAACCCTGTTCCAGAGCGCTGCGGTCGGATAGATCGTGTGCAGAGCTGCGCGATAAGCGATACTCGCGGGGCTTTCACGCAAAGAAGTGGAGAGGAAGTTGATGCCGTTGCAACGTCTGGAAAATCTGTCCGAAATTGCTGCGCACACCTGGGATGCCCTGGTGCCGGAGAGCCAGCCGTTTCTGCGCCATGCTTTTCTCTGCGCGCTGGAAGACAGCGGCAGCGTCGGCCCCCACTCGGGCTGGCAGCCCGAGCATTTGTTGCACATGGAAAGTGACCGGTTGATCGCCGCGTTGCCCGGTTACCGCAAATGGCATTCCTATGGCGAGTACGTGTTCGATCACGCCTGGGCCGATGCCTGCGAGCGCGCCGGCATCGACTATTACCCCAAACTGTTGAGCGCCGTGCCCTTCAGCCCGGTCAGTGGCCCGCGCTTGCTGGCGGCCACCCTCGAAGATGGTTTCGAGCTGTTGAAAAGCCTGCCCGGCTACCTTGAGATCGAACAGCTCTCAAGTGCTCACATCAACTTTACCGATCCCTTCACCGACGCCGCCTTGGCCGAGCAGCCGGGCTGGTTGCAGCGCATCGGCTGTCAGTACCATTGGCAAAATCGCGGCTATCGGGACTTTCAGGATTTCCTCGACGTCCTCAGTTCGCGCAAGCGCAAGCAGATGCGCAAAGAGCGCGAGCAAGTGGCGGGGCAGGGGATTGATTTCGAATGGCTTGAAGGTCGGCAGCTGGATCAGGTGCAGTGGGATTTCGTCTATGCCTGCTACGCCAACACCTACGCAGTGCGGCGGCAACGGCCTTACCTGACCCGGGAGTTCTTCAGTCTGTTGGCCGAGCGGATGCCGGAATCGATTCGCGTGGTGTTGGCCAAACAGGGTTCACGGCCGGTGGCCATGGCATTCAGCCTGGTGGGTGGTGACAGTTTTTACGGTCGTTACTGGGGGTGTCTGGCGGAGTTTGACCGGCTGCATTTCGAAACCTGTTTCTACCAGGGCATGGACTATGCCATTGCCAATGGCTTCCAGCGTTTCGACGCCGGGGCCCAGGGCGAGCACAAGTTGATTCGCGGGTTTGAGCCGGTGATCACCCATTCCTGGCACTACCTGCGCCACCCCGGCCTGAAGGCCGCGGTCAAGGACTTCCTGCGCCAGGAGCGCGTCGGAGTACTGGCGTATGCCGAGGAAGCACGAACCGCCTTGCCCTATCGACAAGACTGATGGCGCCAGGATCGCAGCCTTCGGCAGCTCCTACATTGGATGGCGTACACCCTGTAGGAGCTGCCGAAGGCTGCGATCTTTTGATCTTTTGATCTCAATCGATCCCGACAAACCCACCCGTCTGGTGCTGCCACAACCGCGCATATAACCCGCCATGGGCCAGCAGTTCGGCATGGCTGCCGGTTTCGGCGATCGTGCCTTTTTCCAGCACCACCAGCCGGTCCATCCGGGCAATGGTCGAGAGCCGGTGGGCGATGGCGATCACGGTCTTGCCCTGCATCAGGGTTTCGAGGCTTTCCTGGATCGCCGCTTCGACCTCCGAATCCAGCGCCGAGGTGGCTTCGTCCATGATCAGGATCGGCGCGTCCTTGAGCAGCACCCGGGCAATCGCAATGCGCTGACGCTGGCCGCCGGAGAGTTTCACCCCGCGCTCACCGACGTGAGCATCGAAACCGGTACGCCCTTCGGAGTCCGACAGCAACGGGATGAACTCGTCGGCCCGGGCCTTGCGCACCGCTTCCCACAGCTCGGCGTCGGTGGCGTCGGGCTTGCCGTACAGCAGATTGTCGCGGATCGAGCGGTGCAGCAGCGACGTATCCTGGGTGATCATGCCGATACGCTCGCGCAGGCTTTCCTGGCCCACCTCGGCGATGTTCTGGCCGTCGATGAGAATCCGCCCACCCTGTACGTCATACAGACGCAGCAGCAGATTGACCAGGGTCGATTTACCGGCGCCGGACGGGCCGATCAGGCCGATTTTCTCGCCGGCTTTAATCGTCAGGTCGAGGTCGCCGATGATCCCGCTCTTCTTCCCGTAATGGAAATCCACCTGCTCGAAACGCACTTCGCCACGGGGTACCACCAACGGCTTGGCCTGCTCGCGGTCGGTGACGCTGACCGGTTGGGAAATAGACTGCAAACCGTCCTGGACCATGCCGATGTTTTCGAAAATGCCGGTCACCACCCACATGATCCAGCCGGACATGTTGACGATTCGGATCACCAGGCCGGTGGCCAGCGCAATGGCCCCCACCGTGATCAGCGACTGCGTCCACAGCCACAGGGCCAGGCCGGTGGTGCAGACGATCAGCAAGCCGTTCATGCTGGTGATGACCACGTCCATGCTGGTCACCACCCGGCCGGCCAGTTGGGCTTTTTCGGTTTGTTCCTTGATCGCTTCGCGCGCGTATTGCTGCTCGAAATTGGTGTGCGCGAACAGCTTCAGGGTGGTGATGTTGGTGTAGCCGTCGACAATTCGCCCCATGAGTTTGGAGCGCGCGTCGGAGGACACCACCGAGCGCTCCTTGACCCGCGGCACGAAGTAATAAAGGGCACTGATGAAGGCGGCAATCCAGGTCAGCAGCGGGATCATCAGGCGCCAGTCGGCCTCGGCGAACAGCACCAGCGAGCTGATGGCGTAGATCAGCACATGCCACAGCGCGTCCACCGCTTGCACGGCTGAATCGCGCAACGAGTTGCCGGTCTGCATGATGCGTTGGGCGATGCGTCCGGCGAAGTCGTTCTGGAAAAAATTCAGGCTCTGCTTGAGCACATAACTGTGGTTCTGCCAGCGGATCAGGCTGGTCATGCTCGGGCTCAGGGTCTGGTGCACCAGCAGGTCATGCAGGCCAACAAAAATCGGCCGAAAAACCAGGGCTACCACCGCCATCCAGGCCAGCTCGATCCCGTGTTCCTTGAAGAAATCGACGTTAGGCGTGCCTTGGGTCAGGTCGATGATGCGACTCAGGTAACTGAACAACGCCACTTCGATCAGCGCACCGATCAGACCGACGAGCAGCAGCACGGCGAAACTCGGCCAGACCTGCTTCAAGTAATAGGTATAAAAAGGGAGAACCCGATCCGGTGGAGCGGCCGTCGGTGCATCGCGGAAAATGTCGATCAGTTTCTCGAAACGGCGATAAAGCATCAGTTCTCCGCCCGCGCACGGGCTCTCCTTTGAACAATGTGAGCGGCGCACTCCGGCAGCCGCTCAAGACTTGCCGTGTAGCTTAGTCGATGACTTTGGCCGACTTGATGAACACCGGGTCGGCCGGCACATCTTTCATGCCGCCACGGGTGGTGGTTGGCGTGTTGACGATGATGTCCACCACGTCCATGCCTTTGACGACTTTACCGAACACGGCATAGCCGTCGCCCTGGTCCAGGAAGTCGTTGTCCTTGACGTTGACGAAGAACTGGCTGGTGGCCGAGTCCGGCACGGAAGTACGGGCCATGGACAGTGTGCCACGGACGTTATGCAGACCGTTTTTGGATTCGTTCTTGATCGGTGCCTTGGTGTCTTTCTGCTGCATTTGTTGAGTGAAACCACCACCCTGGACCATGAAGCCCGGAATCACACGGTGAAAAATCGTGTTGTTGTAGAAGCCGCTGTTGACGTAATCAAGGAAGTTCTTGGTACTGATCGGCGCCTTGACCGGGTCCAGTTCGATCTCGATCTGGCCGTTGGTGGTTTCAAGCAGCACGTGCGGCGCCTTGGCGGCGGGCGTTGCGGCCATCAGATTGGCGGCAAACAGCACGGAGCCGGCGACGAGGGCGATTTTTTTCAGCATGGGTCAGTGATCCTGATTGGGTTTGTGTCGACTGCGGTGAGAAACTCGAGCAGGGTTTGGTTGAAGCGTTCGGGTTGATCCAGCGGAGTGGCGTGGCGCGAATCGGCGACCACCACCAGCCGCGCATCGGGCAGCAGTTTTACGTACGTCTCTTTCAACGATACCGGTGTGTAGTCACGGTCGGCGCTGACGATGAGGGTTGGACAGGCAACCCTGGAAAGTCGTTCCTGAACCCCCCAGCCAATGATTGCATCGAAGCTGGCGAGATAAGCGCGCCTGTCGTTTTTTGCCCAGCGCTCGGCCATTTTTTGCCGTAATTGAGCCTGCTCGGGATTGGGAAACAGCTTGGCACCCAAGGCTTTGCCGATGGCGCCCATACCGAGCACGTGCATCAGGCTCCAGCGCTTGAACCACTGCCAGTAATCGTCGCGGCTGCGCAATTTGACCTCGGGCGCACTGTTGACGATGCACAAGCTCTTGAGCAACTGTGGCTGGTCCACCGCCAATTGAAAACCGATCATGCCCCCCATGGACAGGCCGACATAATGCACCGGGCCAAGGTTCAAATGCTCGATCAGCGCGACCAGGTCGGCGCTGAACCCGGCGATGCTGTAGCGCTCGCGGGGTTTATCGGAGCGGCCGTGGCCGCGTACATCCGGGACGATCACCCGGTAGCGCGCCGACAAGGCCGGGATCTGCTGTTCCCAGTCCAGGGTGCTGGAACCCAGGCCGTGGACCAGCAGCAACGGCGCGCCGTGGCCATATTCCTCATAGTGCAGGTTACAACCTTCATGTTCGAAATAGGCCATGTTCACACTCCGTGTCAGGCTGGTTCAGGGGCGGCGAAAGGCGCATCCAGCGGCGCAGTATCAAACGTGCGCAGCAATTCGATGAGTATCTGTGTCGCCGGGCCCAGGGGTTTGTCCTTGTTCGAATACAGGTAGAAGCTCGGGTTGCGGCTGCCGCCCTGATCCAACGGTAGCAGCTTGAGCGTACCTTCCTTGAGTTCCCGTTCGATCATGTGCCGGGGCAACCAGGCAAAACCCAGGCCGCTGCCGACAAAAGTCGCCGCGGTGGCCAGGCTGCCGACGGTCCAGCGCTGTTCGGCACCGAGCCAGCCGACATCCCGTGGCTGCTGGCGACCGGAGTCGCGGATCACTACTTGCATCTGGCTTTCCAGGTCCTGGAAATTCAGTTCGCGATTGAGGCGGTTCAGGGGATGGTCGGGGTGGGCGACCGCGACGAATTCGACGTCGCTCAATTCCGCGCCCAGGTAACCGGGAATGCTGAAGCCGGTGATAGCCAGGTCCGCCACGCCCTCCAGCAATACCTCCTCCACGCCCGACAACACTTCTTCGCGCAGACGCACCCGGCAGCCACGGCTTTGCGGCATGAACGCGGTCAAGGCGCGCACAAGACGGGCGCTCGGGTACGCGGCGTCGACCACCAGTCGCACTTCCGCTTCCCAGCCTTGTTCCATGTGGTGGGCCAGGTCTTCGAGTTGACTGGCCTGTTTCACCAGTTGCCGGGAGCGACGCAGCAGCACCCCGCCGGCTTCGGTCAGCACCGCTTTGCGGCCGTCGATGCGCAGCAGCGGGACGCCGAGCTGGTCCTGCATGCGTGCCACGGTGTAGCTGACCGACGATTGCGAGCGGTGCAGCGCTTCGGCGGCCTGGGCGAAACCGCCGTGGTCGACCACGGCCTGTAGCGTTCGCCATTGATCAAGGGTCACGCGGGGCGCTTTCATGAACAGCTCCTCTTGTCTAAGCTGGCAGTCCTTATTGGAGACTGCTGAATGAAAAAGCTTTGTGGTGTGATGTCGGGTTGTGTCGTGCTGGCGCTGCTGCCGCTGACGGCGTTTGCCTATCCGATCGATGTGCAAAAACAGCTGAACGGCATGAGCATCGACTACAACGCCTACGACACCGACAGCGACATCGCTTCCATTCAGGTCAACAACTACGGCACGACCGATGCGATCTGTAAGGTGGTGTTCAACAATGGCCCGGAAGCACCGCGCACCCGCAAGATCGACGTGCCTGCCGGCAAGCACACCAATGCCACCGCGAAGTTCACCCGGACCATCATCAAGATGCGCATCAACCTGAGTTGCACCCCCAAATAGCATCGCTCCCACAGGGTATGCTCAGTTTATAAACGAATTTATTGATGGGTTATAGCAGTTATTTGCGCTTTTTCATCGATATGGTTCTGTTTAACCTTCACTCCATCGACCTACAGCATTCTCAGATGGAGGCTACAGCCCATGTCCCGCGTTCTGATCATCGAAAGCAGTGCCCGTCAGCAAGACTCGGTTTCCCGTCAACTGACCCAGACGTTCATCAGCCAGTGGAAAGCCGCTCACCCCGACGACCAGATCACCGTGCGTGACCTGGCCGTCAACCCGGTGCCGCATCTGGACATCAACCTGTTGGGCGGCTGGATGAAACCCGCCGAACAGCGCAACGACATCGAACAGGCTGCGCTGGAACGCTCCAACCAATTGACTGACGAACTGCTGGCTGCCGACGTGCTGGTCATGGCGGCGCCCATGTACAACTTCGCGATCCCGAGCACCCTCAAGGCCTGGCTTGACCACGTGCTGCGTGCCGGCGTGACCTTCAAGTACACCGAGACCGGCCCGCAAGGCTTGCTCAGCGGCAAGCGTGCCTACGTGCTGACCGCTCGTGGCGGGATCTATGCCGGCGGCCCGGCGGATCACCAGGAACCCTACCTGCGCCAGGTCATGGGCTTCATCGGGATCCACGACGTGACCTTCATTCACGCCGAAGGCATGAACCTGGGCGGTGACTTCCAGGAGAAAGGCCTGAACCAGGCCAACGCCAGACTTTCCCTGGTCGCCTGAGGCGTTAATCACCAGATAATCGCCGGAGGGTCTAGTGACCTGACGCAACACCTGTACGCGCATCAAACCTCCCTTTGCACTTGTTGCTCCTGAGTGCGGTAGCCCGATTGAACGCTTTAGCGAGATCGGGCTTTTTTTTGCCCACAATTTGCTGGGCTCACACACAACCCCCTGTAGGGGCTGGCTTGCCAGCGAAGGGGCCCTCAAGTCTTGCAGCGCTCTCCAGGCCGCCTTCGCTGGCAAGCCAGCTCCTACAGGGGGTTTCGTATTGGTTGACGAGTCGCAGTGATGGGCAAAACCCGCTATCGTCGCCGCCATCCGAAAATGAGGCGAGCATGGGCTATCTACTTTTTGTCACGCTGATCCAGGCGTTTTCCTTCAGCCTGATCGGCGAATACCTGGCCGGGCATGTCGACAGTTACTTCGCGGTACTGGTGCGAGTCGTGCTCGCCGGCCTGGTCTTTATTCCGCTGACGCGCTGGCGCTCGGTGGAACCGGCGTTCATGCGCGGCATGCTGTTGATCGGCGCCTTGCAGTTCGGCGTGACGTACGTCTGCCTGTACCTGAGCTTCCGGGTGCTGACGGTGCCGGAAGTGTTGCTGTTCACCATCCTCACGCCGTTGCACGTGACCCTGATCGAAGACGCCCTGAACCGGCGCTTCAATCCCTGGGCCCTGGTGGCGGCTCTGGTGGCCGTGCTCGGCGCGGCGGTGATCCGCTACGACCGGATCAACCCGGATTTCTTCATGGGCTTTTTGCTGCTGCAACTGGCCAACTTCACCTACGCCGCCGGGCAGGTGCTCTACAAGCACCTGGTGGCCCGTCACCCGAGCGACCTGCCGCACTACCGGCGCTTCGGTTACTTCTACCTAGGCGCACTGGCGGTGGCATTGCCGGCGTTTCTGTTGTTCGGCAAACAGAACTTCCTGCCTGAAGCACCCCTGCAATGGGGCGTGCTGCTATTCCTCGGCCTGGTCTCGACGGCATTGGGCTTGTACTGGTGGAACAAGGGGGCGTGCCTGGTGAACGGTGGGACACTGGCGGTGATGAACAATTTGCATGTGCCAGTGGGGCTGCTGATCAATTTGCTGATCTGGAATCAGGATGAAGCGCTGGGGCGGTTGTTCTTTGGTGCGATGGTGATTCTGGCAGCGGTCTGGATCAGTCGACTAGGTATCAGACCACACGCGCAACCCGTGTAGGAGCTGGCGCAGCCTGCGATCTTTTGATTTTCAAAATCAAGAGATCGCAGGCTGCGCCAGCTCCTACAGGGGATTTGTGGTGCTACATGACTTGCTTTTCAGGCTGGGGAATATGGCTCGCGCCGAGCACCGCCGGCAACAATCCGGCCCTTAGATCCCCGCCACTGGGCTGCTGATAAAGACTCAAGCCAAACTCCGGCAGCACCGCCAGCAGGTAATCGAAAATGTCCCCCTGGATCCGCTCGTAATCGGCCCACACCGTGGTGCGGGTGAAACAATAGATTTCCAGCGGAATGCCTTGGGCGGTGGTCTGCATCTGGCGAACCATGCAGGTCATGTTCGGCTGGATTTCCGGGTGGCTCTTCAGATAGGCCAGGGCATAGGCGCGGAAGGTCCCGATATTGGTCATCCGCCGCCGGTTGGCCGACATCGCCGCGACGTTGCCCTGGGCTTCGTTCCAGGCCTTGAGTTCGGCCTGTTTGCGGTTGATGTAATCGGTCAGCAGATGAACCTGGGCCAGCTTCTGTTCTTCGTCGTCGCGAATGAAACGCACGCCGCTGGCATCGATGAACAGGCTGCGCTTGATCCGTCGTCCACCGGACTGCTGCATGCCGCGCCAGTTCTTGAACGACTCGGACATCAGGCGCCAGGTCGGGATCGACACAATCGTCTTGTCGAAATTCTGCACCTTCACCGTGTGCAGCGTGATGTCCACCACATCGCCATCGGCGCCGACTTGCGGCATCTCGATCCAGTCGCCGACCCGCAGCATGTCGTTGCTGGTCAGTTGCACGCTGGCCACGAACGACAGCAGGGTGTCCTTGTAGACCAGCAGAATCACCGCCGACATGGCGCCCAGACCTGACAGCAGCAACAGCGGAGAACGGTCGATCAGGGTGGCGACGATGATGATCGCGCCGAACACGAACAACACCATTTTCGCCAGTTGCACATAACCCTTGATCGAACGGGTACGGGCGTGTTCGGTGCGGGCATAGATGTCCAGCAGGGCGTTGAGCAGGGCGCTGATGGCCAGCACCAGGAACAGAATGGTGAACGCCAGCGCCACGTTGCCGAGGAAGACCAGGCTGGTCTTGCCCAGTTCCGGCACCAGGTGCAGGCCGAACTGGATCACCAGCGACGGCGTCATCTGTGCCAGGCGATGAAACACCTTGTTGTGGCGAAAATCGTTGATCCAGTGCAGCGCCGGTTGGCGGCCAAGTATTTTGGTCGCGTGTAGAATGAGGTAACGCGCCACTCGTCCGAGGGCCAGCGCCACCACCAGCAACAACAGCAGCCCGAGGCTGGAATGCAGGAGCGGGTGCTGATCGAGGGCACCCCAAAGGTCTTGGACGTTGAGCCAGAGCTGTTTGATATCCATGGGCAAAAACGGTTCTTCTGTAGGACGCGACGGGGCGATTAGAGCATTTAAGACGCTACGTATTACGTTTGGGGACAAATCAGGCAACAAAAAAACCACTGTTTGCAGCCGTTTGTATAAAGAAACTCGGCCTTCGCGCTCGAAACCGTTACCCTATGCAGCTGTTTTTTTGTATTTCTTCGAGGTAGCACCCGTGTTTTCCCAATTCGCCCTGCACGAACGCCTGCTCAAAGCCGTGGCCGAGCTTAAATTTGTCGAGCCAACGCCTGTGCAAGCAGCGGCTATTCCGCTGGCGCTCCAAGGGCGTGACCTGCGGGTGACAGCGCAAACCGGCAGCGGCAAAACCGCTGCATTCGTTTTGCCGATCCTCAACCGCTTGATCGGCCCGGCGAAAGTCCGCGTCAGCATCAAGACCCTGATCCTGCTGCCGACCCGCGAGCTGGCCCAGCAGACCATCAAGGAAGTCGAGCGCTTCGCCCAGTACACCTTCATCAAGTCCGGTCTGATCACCGGCGGTGAAGACTTCAAGGTCCAGGCCGCGATGCTGCGCAAGGTGCCGGACATCCTGATCGGTACGCCGGGGCGGATGATCGAGCAACTGAACGCCGGCAACCTCGATTTGAAAGAAGTCGAAGTGCTGGTGCTCGACGAAGCCGACCGCATGCTCGACATGGGCTTTGCCGAAGACGTGCAGCGTCTGGTGCAGGAATGCACCAACCGCCAGCAGACCATGCTGTTCTCCGCCACTACCGGCGGCTCGGGCCTGCGCGAGATGGTCGCCAAGGTGCTGAACGACCCTGAGCACCTGCAGCTGAACAACGTCAGCGACCTGAATGCGACCACCCGTCAGCAGATCATCACCGCTGACCACAACCAGCACAAAGAACAGATCGTGAACTGGCTGCTGGCCAACGAGACCTATCAGAAGGCCATCGTGTTCACCAACACCCGGGCCATGGCCGACCGTATCTACGGCCGCCTGGTGGCGCAGGACTACAAAGCGTTCGTGCTGCACGGCGACAAAGACCAGAAAGATCGCAAACTGGCGATCGACCGCCTGAAGCAGGGCGGCGTGAAAATCCTCGTCGCCACCGACGTCGCCGCTCGCGGCCTGGACGTTGACGGCCTGGACCTGGTGATCAACTTCGACATGCCGCGCAGCGGCGACGAGTACGTGCACCGCATCGGTCGCACCGGCCGCGCCGGCAACGATGGCCTGGCCATCTCGCTGATCTGCCACGGCGACTGGAACTTGATGTCGAGCGTCGAGCGCTACCTCAAGCAGAGTTTCGAGCGCCGCACCATCAAGGAAGTCAAAGGCACCTACGGAGGACCGAAAAAGGTCAAGGCCTCGGGTAAAGCCGTTGGCGTGAAGAAGAAAAAGGTCGACGCCAAGGGCGACAAGAAGAAAACTGGCGCCAAGGCCCCGACCAAGCGCAAGATCGCCAACCGCCCGAAGACCGACGCCCTGTCGCTGGTCAGCAAGGACGGCATGGCGCCGCTCAAGCGCCGCAAGCCGGAAGCGCCGGCTGCTGAGTAAAGTGCGGTAGCGATCCCATAAAAAACCCGGACAGTGTCCGGGTTTTTTTATGCTTGGAAATCTGTTTGACCTTTTTAAAATCAAAAGATCGCAGCCTCGTTGCACTCGACAGCTCCTACAAGGTGTATGCAGATCCCCTGTAGGAGCAAGCTTGCTCGCGAACCAGGTGACGCGGTGCATCAGGAACAACGCCACCGTGGCGCATAGACGCCTCGGCTTGGGCGAGTCCATTCAATTACAAGGATCGGCGTACACCTTGTAGGAGCTGTCGAGTGCAACGAGGCTGCGATCCGTTGATCTTGCCTTCAACCCTCAGTTTTCTTCTCAGCCGTTCCCAACTCCTTCAATCGCTGATCAATCAACTGGCACTTATCCGGCAAATCCTTGCTGGCAGTCCCCAGATCCATCTTCTGCAACTCGTCATTGATCTCCTTGGCCTTGGTCGGATTCTGCTCGGTGAGCTTGGCGACTTCCTTCGCCAGCTGTTCGCGCTTGGCGGTGGCTTCTTCGGGCGTGCAAGCCCAAACGGGAAGGGCGCAGGCGAAAGTGGCAACCAGGGTGAGTTTCAGCAGGGTTTTCATAGGCAGGCCTCGGTTCCGGTTAAGGCGGGTTATCCGGTTGAGGGTTGAATGGCGGAAAAAGTTCAGCGACGGCAACGGGCGATTGCAGATTACCCAGTTCAAGCTGAACCTGTGGGAGCGAGCCTGCTCGCGATGGCCGCGACTCGGTCTGCGCGGTCTATCCGCCATGACAGCAGCTGGATGAGGCCTTGTCTTCATACCGATCATGAAGCTGCACCCATTCCATGATTTGCTCTTCATTGCGGCCCTTGGGCGTCAGGTCCAGGTAGTTGTAGGCGCCGACCAACAGGTCAAGGCCGCGGGCGTAGGTGGAGTAGGTATGGAAGATTTCGCCGTCTTCGTTGCGATAAAACACGCTCAGGCCGGGGAGTTCTTCTTCGGTGCCGTCGGATTTTTCGTAGTTGTAGGTGGCTTTGCCAGCGGCGACGTCTTCGGCTCGGGCGCAGACGCCGAAGTCGTAGTTGAAATCGCAGCCCTCTGACGATGCCCAATCGAATTTCCAGCCCATGCGCCGTTTGAACGCCTGGAATTCGGCGAACGGTGCGTGGGAAACCGCCACTACCGCCACGTCATGGTGGGCCAGGTGCTGGTTGGCGCCGTCGATGTGGTCGGACAGGAACGAGCAGCCAGAACAACCTTCGTCCCAGCCTTTGGCAAACATGAAGTGGTAAATGACCAACTGGCTACGGCCGCCGAACAGATCGGCCAGTTTCAACTCGCCGTCTGGGCCCTTGAAGCGATAATCCTTGTCGATTTTCACCCAGGGCAGGGCGCGGCGTTCGGCGCTGAGTTTGTCCCGTTCCCGGGTGAAGGCTTTTTCGTTGGCCAGGTGTTGTTTGCGTGCGGCGAGCCATTCTTCTCGGGAGACGACGGGATGATTCTGAATGTTCATTGGTTTTCTCCTGCGGGATGCGGGGAGGTAACTGACAAAGCTAGTCGTTTGACCTGTGCCCAATTCGACATACCGCCGGTCGGTGCTGTTCAAAAGCTATTCAAGACCTCAGCTGAACGGCTGCGCACGCTGTCGGTCACAACTATGTAAGCCATCTCACTCACGGGCGCTGGAGGTTGATCAGGATGACGACTTATAACTGGGATTTGATCGAACGCTTGCTACACGAAGTACAGAACGGGGCACCCAGCTTCACGCCACGGCCCTATGCCGAACAATACGCTGCCGAGCAAGCGACGGAGGGCGAGGCGACGGAAAACCTGGATCACCTGAAGGCGGTGGCCGGCGAGTACGAAAAGTTACTGCTGGAGCGCGGCTATATCGAGCCTCGGCCGGAGGAACAAGGTGGCACGGGCTCGAACTACATTTTGACGCCACGGGGCTCGAGATTGTTGAGCCTGATCGACAGCAGCATTCCGGGTAATGACCATCCGCGGCAGGTGCTGGATGAGCAGGAAGATGCGCTGGACGAGGTGACGTTTGATCAGGTGGCGTCGAAGGCGCAGATCGCCTGATCCCCACGCCAGCTCTTACACGATCACCTGCGTACCGATGAATGTGGAAAACGCCGACCCCTGTAGGAGCCGGCTTGCTGGCGAAGGCGCCTGCATGAGCGCTGCATGGCTTGAGATCGCCTTCGCTGGCAAGCCAGCTCCTACAGGGGGGCTTGTCGCTTAACCTTGTTTGGCCGCTTTCAAGCACTTCAAATCAGTGAAATCCTTGCGCACCCCGTCGATTTTCTTCAGCAATCGCTGCCGTTGCTCCGGCGTACTCTCAGCCATCAAGTCCACGAACAGCGACCGCGCCTGGGCTTCGGTGTCGGCGTAGGCCTGGCGATAGGCGGGTGTCCACAACGTCTCTCGATTGACCAGCAGCGTCTCGATGCGCTGTGGGAATTGCGGGCTCTGGCGCTGCGCAACCGCCGCACTGAATTGCTTTTGCCAATGGACGCGGTTAGCGATCCATTGAGTGTTCTGATCGCCCAAGGCATTCGACCAGGCGACTACTCGTTGCTGTTGGGTCGGGCTGAGCGGGCCGAGCCAGTCATTCAAGCGTTTTACCATGCGTTCGCCACGCTCCTTGATTTGCTGATCAAGCGACGGCTTTAGGTATTGCTCCTGACGTTTGCGCTGGTCCTTGGCGAAGGCGTCGTTCATGTCCGCGACTTGCTTGTCATTCAGCCCCTGCAACAACTCGATGGCCGACGGGGTGATTTCCCTGGCTGTCTGGGCGATGGCCTGTTTGGCTTCCTGAGTGCGGGCTTGCAACGCAGCGTCGGTGACCTGGTTGCGCTTGACCATGTCCTCCAGGCGGTCCAGCCAGTCGAGGTAGTCTGGCAGTTGCGTGCTGCAGTGCCAGCTCAGGTGCTCGCGGAGGCGTTCGTTGAACCAGTCTTTCTGCTCGCCGTTCATATTCAGGTAATCGCCGAGCGACCACGGGATGATCACGTCGAGATTACGATAGGCCAGGCCCACGCGGCTGCACGCGCCGAGGGCGAGACTGAGGGTGATAACGACAGCGAGGCACTTCAACCAGCGCGACATGGGCAAGTCCTTGCGAATGCGTAGGTTCTCATGTGAACGCGGGATGAGCCCGCCAGTTCAGCCAATCAGTAGAAGGCATGTTGAGCTTTCAGGGTGACCAGGCCATCGCACTGGCTGTTGTGCCCGGAATAGGCGGAACAGTCGCTGCCGCTGAGGCTGGAGTCGCTGTAGATCAGGTCCAGGTCGATGCCCATGAATGGACGGGAGAGCGTCACTGACCAATCGGTGAAACTGCCGACATAGCCACCCTCGACGGACACCGGAGCGTTGAACCGATGAGTGGTGTATTTCATGCTGAGCCCGATGCCGAACGGCTGATTCCCGCTCAGGTCGGCGAATACCGTGCTGTTCCGTTTGTCCGGATCATTGCTGAGCGCCGCGCCAAACCGACTGCCCAGCAGGGTCAGGCCACCGAACAGCTCCTGGCTGTCGAGCGTCTCCACTGTCGGGTAGCTGTAATGGATCATGCCGACTTCGTAGCCGAGGCTGTGATCGAAGGGCTGTTTAAAACCCATGTAGGAATCGACTTCAAGGTTGTTGCCCGGACTCAAGCCCGCGCTCGGTGACCATTGGCCCACGTAAAATCCGCTATCGTGGCTCAGGTCGAGACCGCCGTGGAACGAGCCGGTGCTGGAAGGTTTGACCAGGCCCTGGGCCATGCTGCGACTGGGGGTGGTGCCCAGCTTGAGATCGAAGTCGCCCAGCTCGCGCTGGAAGATTTGCGCATTGGCGACCGGACACGCCAGCAGGCTGGCGAGCAGGAACAGAGAGGGTTTGAGCATGCGTCACTCCATGAACAGCGAGGGCAGGAAAAAACCTGCTGAAACGCTTGATCTAGACGTGTGCAAGGATACCGGCGAATGCTCGGCATTGATGGCCGTTCGTCGATTTTTGATGGATGGGTGTTGGGCGGGATGTTGCGGGAGGGTTCCAGTCCAAGCGCTTCAAAGCTCAAAGCGCTTAGGGACCAGTTATCGCGGAGAAATCCTGTAGCGTTACTTTTTGCCCAGGGTGATCTGCTTGGACGGGCCGAACGTCTGGCCGCTGACGCCTTTGGCAATTTGCTGGATCTCGCCGCCGGACTTGAGGAACGCAGCGATCTGGTTGTTGATAGATTCGCTGGTTTCAACGGCTGGAGCTGGCTTTGCTTTGCTGTTGGATGCTTTTACACGCATGGCGGCCATTAACCTGTAGAAATTAACTTGGCCAGGCATAGTACAGGAAATACTTGACAATTGCTTGGTAAATATCCTCCCAAAATACAGGTCGCAGGTGAGTGATGAATCGCAAGTTGTCATTCGGAAAATGCCCCTAAGCTGCTGTTTTAACTAAAAACAACAGTGGGATATTAGTGATTTTTGCCTGGCTGACACGCGCGAGGAGCGTCAGCGTGGCCTGACGAGTGGCCAGGCGCGCAGGATAAAAATCAGGAAAATTAAGGGCTTCAGAGGATTTTCCTGCGCCATCGGGCTGGCCGCCGAACGCGACCCGCAAAACCGGGTAGAATGCCGCCCACGCAATGAGGGTATTGGACATGGCTTTAGTCGGGCGTTACAACAGTTTGCAAGTGGTTAAACACACTAACTTCGGTTTATATCTGGACGGTGGCGCGGACGGCGAAATCCTCCTGCCCAATCGTTATATTCCCAAAGATATTCCCAGCGAAGATGAAGACTGGCTCAACGTTTTTATTTATCTGGACAGCGATGACAAACTCATCGCAACTACCGAAAAACCGAAAGTGCAGGTCGGTGAATTCGCCAGTTTGAAAGTCGTTGAAGTCAACAGCATCGGGGTTTTCCTGGATTGGGGCTTGCCGAAGGATCTGTTGCTGCCGTACTCCGAAGAAAAGCGGCAGATGACCGCTGGCGAGTATGTCGTGGTGCACGTCTACCTCGACAAACACACCCGCCGCATCACCGCGACGGCGCGTCTGGACCGCTACCTGGACAAGACCCCGGCCAACTACACCCCTGGCCAGGAAGTTGATTTGCTGGTCGCCGAAGCCACCGACATGGGGTTCAAGGCGATCATCAACAACAAGCACTGGGGCCTGATCCACAAGAACGAAATCTTCAAGTTCATGCGCGCCGGTAAAGAAGAAAAGGGCTTTATCAAAGAAGTCCGGGCCGATGGCAAGATCAGCCTGAGCCTGCAACCGGTCGGCGAAGAAGCGGCCACCAGCCTCAATTCGAAGATTCTCGCCAGGTTGCGTGACAACAACGGCACACTGCCGGTGAGCGACAAGAGTGATCCAACGGTGATCACCAGCATGTTTGGTGTCAGCAAGGGCAACTTCAAAAAGGCGATTGGTGCATTGTACAAGAACGGCCAGATCGTCATTCATGCCGACCGCATCGAACTGAGCTGACGGCCCCCCTGTAGGAGCGAGCTTGCTCGCGATGGACTTAAAGCCGCCGCGTTCAACCAGAAAACCCGCGTCATCATTGACGACTATCGCGAGCAAGCTCGCTCCTACAGGGGTACGCGTGCGCAGGACGGCGCGGCAGCTCCAGGTGGCCGGGAATGTCGGCACCCCGCACTGACTTCGAAAAAATGACGCAACCAGGAATCCCAAGGTCTCTGGCAGACGGCATTTTCTGGCCATACGGTTAATAATCGGCAGCACAATTTTTCGCCCCGGCGCTTTATCAGCAAAAAACCGGGGCTTTGCTTTTACTGTCGAGTCACTGCCATGGATTGTGTTGTCGAGGTGTTCCGGTGAGCGCCACCCGGCGTAGCGCCGACGGGTTTGCCCTGCAAGTGATGATGGGGCTGTGCCTGATCTGGGGCGTTCAGCAAGTGATGATCAAATGGGCGGCGCCCGACATTGCCCCGGTCATGCAAGCGGTAGGGCGGTCGGGTATCTCCGCATTGCTCGTAGGGCTTCTGCTGTGCTGGAAGGGGGGTTGGGATCAGGTCGGCAGAACCTGGCGCGGCGGTTTGCTGGCCGGTTCACTGTTCGGTCTGGAGTTTTTCTTCATTTCCGAAGGCCTGCAACTGACCACGGCCGCACACATGTCGGTGTTCCTTTACACCGCGCCGATCTTCACCGCGTTGGGTGTCAACTGGCTGTTGCCGAGTGAACGTTTAAGACCTGTCCAGTGGCTGGGCATTTTCCTGGCGTTCGTCGGGATTGCCATCGCATTTGCCGGTGGAGTGTCTTGGGACAATCTCGATCAGCGCATGCTGCTGGGCGATGCATTGGGGGTGCTGGCCGGCGCGTCCTGGGGCGCGACTACCGTGGTGGTGCGCGCCTCGCGCCTGTCGGAAGCGCCGGTGACCCTGACCCTGTTTTATCAACTGATCGTCGGTTTCGTCGGCCTGCTGCTGATCGCAATCCTCAGCGGCCAGGTGGGCCACGTCAGCCTGACCACGGTGGCGGTAGCCAGCGTGCTGTTCCAGGGATTGGTGGTGTCGTTCTTCAGTTACCTGACCTGGTTCTGGCTGCTGCGCCGTTATCTGGCAGCGAACCTGGCGGTATTTTCCTTCATGACGCCATTGTTTGGCGTCACGTTCGGCGTGGTGCTGCTGGGTGATGAATTGAGACTCAACTTCGTTGTCGGCGCGGTGTTGGTGCTATTGGGCATCACCTTTGTCAGTGCTGAGCAATGGGTGCGCCGTCGTCTGCGCAAAGCCCTGGGGCAGCACTGACGGTGGCGGGTAGCCAGGCACCCGGGCCCATGCGAATGCGTGGATCAAGCGGCGACAGACGGTCCATCCGGCGGCCCGACTCGCGTTCAGCTGATGGCTTGAACTAATGGTCAGGTATTTGGATCAATTCAGTAACAGATCATTGCCACTTTTGGCGAGCATTGCGCAGGACTTCGGACTATTATCAGTGCGAAGGGGCTACAGAATTTTCAGCCGCTCGGCACTACCCTGAAGGGGGCACCATGAAAGAGAAAATCCAAAACTGGCTGCATGACCTGGGTGTCGCACTCGGTTTGATCGAACCGCCTCTGCAACCTGTACCTATTCGTACTGACGACGAACAGCGCCGACGCCAGCAGCGTCGCCGGTAACTGTGCCAGGGGCATAGCTGTGACGAGGGAGCTTGCCTGTGGCGAGGGAGCTTGCTCCCGCTGGGCCGCGTAGCGGCCCCATTACTGCCACAGCAGCGACCCCATTTCTGCCACCAAAGCCGGTCAGATTACGCACTTGCGACTGCTGCGCAGCCGAGCGGGAGCAAGCTCCCTCGCCACCGTAAACTGCCTCGCCACAGTACACTTGTCTCTGGCAACTGTTCTCAGTGCTGCCCGATCTCCAGCAAAAACCGGCTCAAGTCATTCACCGTCCTGGCAGTCTTGAGCAGTTGGTCTTCTTCGGCGGTAAACGCCGTCAAATCCAGCTCATCTTCCAAATGGAAGATCAGTTCTTCGATATCCTCCTTATCCAGTCCCAACTGCGCCAGGCTGGTGTTGTCGTCGAAGTCATCCTGACCCTCCAGCAGGCGACTGATAAAGCGATGCACGGCAGCACGAACGGCGGCTTTTTTCATGGTTGTCTTCGAGGGCGTTATTGTTGTTGTCCCTGCGCTTGAGTACAGCAGGCTTCAGCCGTGCGAGCGCTGCCACTGGTCAATCATCGTGCGTAAATGCTCCCCGGAAAAACTGCCGAAATGCCCGCCGTGCACCGTGCGGATCGGCATCGCACGCAGGCGTTGCAGGCTGCGGGCGTAGTCGTCGAGGTTGGAGTGATAAGCATCCTCGATCAGCGGCCCGTCGTAGATGATGTCGCCACTGAACAGCGTCTCGGTCGCCGCCTCGTAAAGGCTGATGCCGCCCGGTGAGTGCCCCGGGGTGTGCAGCACCTGCAGGACCCGATCGCCCAGGTCCAGCACGTCGCCTTCTTCAATCATTCCCGTGGCCGGTGCGGCCTTGACCCGGTATTCGGCGTAGCACAACGGGCAGTCGGGGTGAGCCTCGAACATCTCGTCACCGACAAAGGCCGTGCTGAGTGTGTTGTCCCCGTCCGGCGCGGCGAGGATCTGCGCTTCAGCCGGGTGCACCAGGCGTTCGGGAAACTCGTGATGGCCGGCGATATGGTCGAAATGGCAATGACTGGCCACTGCCACCAGCGGTCGCTCGGTGATCCATGGCAGCTGCTCGCGCAGGCTCACCAGCCCGGAACCGCTGTCCAGCAGCAAGTCCTTGTCGCGGCCCTGGATGTGCCAGAGGTTGCAGCGGTAGAAGGGGCGGATGTAGGGCTCGTGGATCAGGCGGATGCCGTCACTGAGCTGTTTGACCTCGAACCACTGATCGCGGCTGACGATCTTCATAGGCAGTTTCCTTCAGGCGAAAAAAAACGAGTGTGGCAACCGACGCCACACTCGCCGAAGAAAAAACTTAATCCATTCTTTTCAGCTTAGATGGCGCTCGCTACCGATGCTGGTGCCGGACGGCGGGACAGCAGGCTGACCACGACGAAACTCACCAGGCCGACGCCGAGGCTGTAGTAGATCGGCGTGTTGGCGTCCATGCCGTCCTTGATCATGAACACCAGCGCGGTGGCAAAACCCAGGCCCATGCTGGCGATGGCGCCGGCGGTGGTGGCGCGTTTCCAGAAGATCGCACCGATCAGCGGGATCAGCATGCCGCCCACCAACAAGTTGTAGGCCAGGGTCAGGGCGCTGATCACGTCATTGACGACCAGAGCGATACCCAATACGACGAGACCGGTGAGCAGGGTGAACAGGCGGTTGATGCGCAGGCTCGACTGTTTACCGCCGCGCAGTTTCGGCAGCAGGTCTTCGGTCAGGGTGGTGGACGCAGCCAGCAGGCCGGCGCTGGCAGTGGACATCATGGCGGCCAGTGCAGCAGCGATCACCAGGCCACGGATACCGTCCGGCAGCGACAGTTTGACGATGGCGGCGAAGGCGTTGTTGACATTGTCCAGGTCCGGAATCAGCACATGAGCCGCCATGCCGATCAGGGCGCAGGCCAGGCCGTAGAAGATGCAGTAGATGCCGGCGAAGGTACCGGCGTACTGAGCGACTTTGGCGGTGCGGACGGTGAACACACGTTGCCAGATGTCCTGGCCGATCAGGATCCCGAAGAAGTAGATCATGAAGTAGGTGATGATGGTGTCCCAGCCGATGGTGGTGAAGCTGAAGGCAGCCTCCGGCAGTTTCATCACCAGCTCATCCCAGCCGCCGACACGGTACAGGCAGATCGGCAACAGGATGAACATCAGGCCGACGGTCTTGATCACGAACTGGACGATGTCGGTGAGGGTCAGGGACCACATGCCGCCGATGGCCGAGTAGACCACCACCACACCTCCGCCGAGCAGTACCGAGATCCAGAATGGCAGGCCGAACAACACTTGCAGCACGGTGCCGATCGCCAGGATCGAGGTCACGCCGATCATCAGCGCGTACGCCAGCATGATCGCCGCGCTCGCCGAGCGGGCCATCGGGTTGTAGCGTTTTTCCAGGACCTGGGTAACGGTATAGATTTTCAGCTTCAGCAGCGGTTTGGCGAGGAACAGGTTCAGCGCCACGATCCCGCAACCGAGTGCGGCGCAGAGCCAGAAACCGGAAATGCCATGGACGTAGCCCAGGCGCACGGTGCCGACGGTGGACGCGCCACCCAGGACGGTCGCGGCCATGGTGCCCATGTACAGGGTCGGGCCGAGGTTGCGACCGGCCACCAAGTAGTCTTCGTTGGTCTTGGCCTTGCGCATGCCGAAGTAGCCGAGTACCAGCATCGCGGCGGCGTAAATGAGAACGACGAATAAATCCAAAGCCATGATGGCGTGTCTCCGATTGTCTTTTTTATGGTGAGGCGAAAATCAATGCCTATGGATATATCAATTCCTGTGGGAGCGTGGCTTGCCCGCGATGGGTGCGCCGCGGTCCGCAAGGCAGACCGCGTTATCGTTCATCGCGGGCAAGCCACGCTCCCACAGGTAATGCGTTGACCACAGGTAATGCGTTTTGAATCAGGCGGCTTGTCGCAACGCCGGTTTAGCGAGCGAATCCGTGCCCTTGCTGCGTGAGTCGTTGGGGCCGAACACCGCCGCCGGTTCCGGGAACAGGCTCAGCAACGCCAGGTACACCAGCGACGCCAGGCCCAGCGTGACCGGCAGGCTGACATCGATGCCGCCCGCCAGATCACCCAGCGGTCCGACAAACTGCCCTGGCAGGTTCACAAAGCACAGACCGACCAGTGCGCTCGGGATCCAGGCCCCCAGCCCACGCCAGTTCCAGCCATGGGTGAACCAGTAACGACCGCCTTTCTCGCCGCGGGTGAAGACTTGCAGGTCATCCGGGCAGTAGAAGCCGCGACGCACCAGCAGACCGATGATCATGATCACCATCCACGGGGTGGTGCAGGTAATGATCAGCACGGCGAAGGTCGACACGCTCTGCACCAGGTTCGCGGCGAAGCGTCCGATGAAGATGAAGGCAATCGACATCACGCCGATCAGCAGCGTCGCCTTGACCCGCGACAGTACCCGTGGGAACACGCTGGACATGTCCAGCCCGGTGCCATAGAGCGAAGTGGTGCCGGTGGACATGCCGCCGATCACCGCGATCAGGCACACCGGCAGAAAGAACCAGCTCGGCGAAACCGCCAGCAGACCGCCGACATAGTTGTTGGCCGCGATGTAGTCCGGCGCCTTGATCGCCACGATGGTGGCGGTGGTCAGGCCGAACAGGAAGGGGATGAAGGTGGCGATCTGCGAGATCACCACGGCCGCCATGATCCGGCGCTTGGAGGTGTCACGCGGGATGTAGCGCGACCAGTCGCCGAGGAACGCGCCGAAGGAAATCGGGTTGCTCATGGCGACCAGCGCCGCGCCGATGAAGGCCGCCCAGAAACCCGGTTGCCCCAGGCTGACGGTGCCGGCGTAGTTCACATCGAAGGGACCGGCAAAAGCGAAGATGCCCAGCAGGAACAGCAGGCTGGCGCTCCACACCGCGATCTTGTTGACCCACAGCAGGAAGCGAAAGCCATAGATGCAAACGGTCAGCACCAGAATCGCGAACAGGCCGTAGGCCAGGCCCAGGGTCAGGTCGGTTTCCGGAAGACCGATCAGGCGCTTGGCACCACCGATCAGCGCATCCCCCGAGCTCCACACCGAGAGCGAGAAAAAAGCGATGGCGGTCAGCAACGACAGAAACGACCCGACGATCCGCCCGTGCACGCCGAAATGCGCACCGGAAGACACGGCGTTGTTGGTGCCATTGAGCGGGCCGAACAGGCCCATGGGCGCGAGGATCAACGAGCCCAGCAGCACACCGAGCACAATCGCCAGGACGCCCGCCTGGAAAGACAGGCCGAACAGTACCGGGAAACTGCCGAGCACGGCGGTGGCAAACGTGTTGGAACCGCCGAAGATCATCCGGAACAAGTCCGTCGGGCCTGCGGTGCGTTCGCTGTCCGGGATCTGTTCGACCCCGTGGGTTTCAATCTGCGTAAGGCGTTGGTCGTTGTTGTTGTTATTCATGATCAGCTCCGATCATAAAGGCGCGCTCATCGTGCGTGAGCGTCACCTGTTTGGCTAAGGGGATGGCAGCCCTTGCGGCATCGCGGACAAATGTTCGTGGCAGGCCAGCCATGGGCCTTGTTGTTGTCGGCGAAACACAATCGTCTCGCGCTCCTGGCTGAAGTGTTGCTCCCCTTGCATGCGCAGCTCGGTGGCCACGTCATGGATAAAAATCGCCACGTCACCCTGCAGGCTGACGAAGGCGTTGCTCGAGGTGCATGACAGCACCTCGAAGCCATCCTTGGTCCGCCAGCCGTCCCACAGTGCCTGATAGGCATCGCGCGACAGCAAAGGCTGTTCGAGGGTGTAGAAGACAAAGCTGGCATCGGCGCTGAACCCGCCGAAGTAGGCTTCGCGATCGTTACGGGCAAAGGCGGCTACCAGATCGGTAGCGGCCTGGAGTACCTGATCACGTTCGTTCATGACCGATCCTCAGCGGTGGGCCACGCCAGGCAGTACGCAGAGCATTTCGTACAGCAAGTTGGCGGCCAGCAGCGAGGTGTTGCCGGTGGTGTCGTAAGCGGGCGAGACTTCTACCAGATCGCAGCCGATCAGGTCGAGGCCTTGGCAGCCGCGAATGATCTCAATCGCCTGAATGGTCGTCAGACCACCGATTTCCGGGGTGCCGGTGCCTGGCGCCCATGCGGGGTCGATGCCGTCGATGTCAAAAGTCAGGTACACCGGGCCGCCGCCGACTTTCTCGCGAACTTCGGCCATCAGCGGGGCCAGGGATTTGTGCCAGCACTCTTCAGCCTGAACCACACGGAAGCCTTGTTTACGGCTCCAGTTGAAGTCTTCGGAGGTGTAACCCTGAGCGCGCAAGCCGATTTGCACCACGCGATCACAGTCGATCAGGCCTTCTTCGGCGGCGCGACGGAAGGTGGTGCCGTGGGCGACTTTCTCGCCGAACATGTGATCGTTGACATCGGCGTGGGCGTCGATGTGCACCAGGCCGACCTTGCCGTGCTTCTTGTGGATGGCACGCAGGATCGGCAGGGTGATGGTGTGGTCGCCGCCCAACGTCAGCGGGATCACGTTGTGTTCGAGGATGGCGTCGTAGGACTCTTCGATGATCCGTACGGCGTCCAGCAGGTTGAACGTGTTGATCGCCACGTCACCGATGTCGGCCACCGACAGCGAGTCGAACGGGGCAGCGCCGGTGGCCATGTTGTACGGGCGGATCATCACCGATTCAGCGCGGATTTCACGTGGCCCGAAACGGGTGCCGGGACGCAGGGAGGTGCCAATGTCCAGCGGCACGCCAACGAAGGCGGCGTCGAGGCCGGCAGCGGTAGGCACATGGGGGAGTCGCATCATGGTGGCGATGCCGCCGAAGCGCGGCATTTCGTTGCCGCCCAGTGGTTGGTGAAGAATCTTGTCCACGGGTAGGGCCTCATCGTCGTTGTTTTATTTATGTCGGTTGGCCGGTCTGGGAGACACGGGCACCGCTGTGGGCCGATTCTGCGAAATGTAGTGGCCGGGAAGAATCGCTACGGGCAAATACTTAGTTCAGATTTTTCTAAACTAATGGCGGAGGGGGAGATAGACTTCTCCCATGATCCTGCGATGGGTCGAATTGTGCAGTACCTGTGGGAGCGAGCTTGCTCGCGATGAGGGAGTGACAGTCAACATCAACATTGATTGACCCACCGCTATCGCGAGCAAGCTCGCTCCCACAAGGATTTGCATGGATACGAGCACTGCGCGTCACCCCGAGATCGGAGCCCCCCATGGCCAACGCATTACCCGACCTGAAACTGTTGCGCATCTTCGTCAGCGTGGTCCGCCATCAAGGATTCGCCAACGCCCAGCAGGAGCTCAACCTCTCGACCTCGGCCATCAGCACTTACATGAGCCAGCTCGAGGCCGCCCTCGGCCTGGTGCTGTGCCATCGCGGTCGCGGCGGCTTCAGCCTGACCAGCAAGGGAGAATTGTTCCATCAGGAAACCTTGCGTCTGCTCGGCGAGCTCGAAGGTTTCGAGCAGTACGCCGCCGCCCTCAAGGGCGAACTGCGCGGTACGCTGAACCTGGGGGTGATCGACTCCACCGTCAGCGACAAGGCCTTGCCCTTTGCCGAAGCCATCGGCGCCTACACCCAGGAGCATCCGGCGGTGCATTTGCACCTGTCGGTCATGAGCCCGTACGAACTGCAGCTCGGCGTGCAGGACAATCGCCTCGACCTGGCCATCGGCGCGTTCTCCACGCGCATGAGCGGGCTGGTCTACATGCCGCTGTACCGTGAGCAGCACTGGTTGTATTGCAGCAGTCGGCATCCGCTGTTCACCGAACGGCGTATCCCCGAGCAGGTCATCACCCAGCAGCGCATGGTCGGCCGGGGTTACTGGAGCCAGGCGGAACTGGCGCGCCATGGTTTCAAGCACAGCGCGGCAACGGTGGAAAGTATGGAAGCGCAGCTGATTCTGGTGCTGTCTGGCGCTTATATCGGTTACCTGCCGGAACACTACGCCCAGGCCTGGGCCGACAAGGGCGACTTGCGGGTGCTGCTGCCGGCGACGTTCGGTTATCAGGCGCCGTTTTCGATGATCGTGCGCCGCGGCCGCAGTCGCGAGCCGCTGATCCAGACCTTTCGCGACTTGCTTAAAGCACAACTGAATCAGGCTTGAGAAGATGTCCAGAATCCAATGCCCGCGCTGCCTGCGCCCACACAGTCATTGCCTGTGCCCGCTGATCCCGAGTCTCGATAGCCGCACTCGGGTATTGCTGCTTCAGCATCCGAGTGAAGTGAACCATGCGCTGAACACCGCGCGGTTGGCGGCGTTGGGGTTGAACAATGCCGAATTGATCGTGGGCGAGGTGTTCGAGGAGTTGCCGGCGTTGTTGAATCAACCGGGCTACCAGGCGCGTCTGTTGTTTCCTGCCGACGATGCGCAGCCGTTGCAGGCGTACACCGAAACCGAGGAGCCGCTGTTGCTGGTGGTTCCGGACGGCACCTGGCGCAAGGCGCGCAAGATGCTGCACCTCAATCCGTTGCTGGCGGCGTTGCCCAGAGTGACCCTGGTTGAGGGGAGCGTGTCCCGATATCGGCTGCGCAAGGCTCCGGGGCCGGGGGCGTTGTCGACGGTGGAGGCGATTGTTCAGGCGTTGCAGACGCTGGAAGCGCCCGTCACTTTTGAACCGTTGTTAAAGCCGTTCGAAGCGTTGATCGAGGGGCAGATTGCGGCGATGGGGGAGGAGGTTTTTCAGCGTAATCATGGGCCGAGATGATCATCGCTTGTGCGGGCCTCATCGTCGGATCGCCGCCCGGAGCAAGCCCGCTCCCACAGGGATCTAGAACCTGGATTGTGTGTACGCCGAGAACCCTGTGGGAGCGTGGCTTGCCCGCGATGAACGATGACTCGGTCCACCTGACGAATCACATCGGCTCCGGCGGCCCGATCAACCGCCCCATCACACCCAATACCCCCAACGCCTTGATCACTTCCAGCTCCGCTTTGCTCTCGACCATTTCCGCAATCAGCGGCAAATCAATGCTGTTCGTCGCCCGAAAAATCGCCTCGATGAACAGCCGCTTGTCTGGCTGCTCATCGATGCCCCGAATATAGGCCCCATCGATCTTCAGGTAAGCCAGCCCCAGTTGCGTGAGGTTGCCGATCTGGCTGAAGCTGCCACCAAAATGCTGCAAACCGATGCGGTAGCCGGTGTTGAGCAAACTATGGCTCAAACCCTGCAACTGCTCTGGAGGAGGCAGTTGGCGTTCGTCGATTTCCAGGGTCAGCAGCGCGGCCAGTTCAGGCAGTGATTCAAGCATTTCAAGGATCTTGTGCAGTTGCGCCTGATCGCGCAGGGTACTGCCGGACAGGCTCAACGCCAGGGGCCAGCGGTTGACCAAGAGGTAGTCGAGGGTGGCTTCGAGCATGGCCAGGTCGAACCGCGCCGACCAGCCGAGACGTTCGATCCACGGCAGGAAATGCCCGGCGGCAATCGCCTCGCCCCGAGGATCAAGCAGGCGCGCGAGGACTTTGTGATGCAGCACCTGGCTGGTGTCGGCGCATTGCACCACCGGTTGAAAATACAGCCGCATCTTGCCTTCGGTCAGGGCATCGTCGATCCAGGTTTGCCAATCGTGTTGGGTCTGGTTTGGCGCGCTGACGCTGTGGCTCAGCAGTCTCCACGGCCGCTCGGGATGGCCTTGGGCCTCAGTCAGCGCCTGATCCAGTCGCAGCAGCACGTCCCTGGCCGACTCGCCGGGCTGGAAGGCGACCATTCCCAAATGCGCCACCGGCATGCAATCGCTGGCGCCGGTCAGGCGCAGGTTTTCCAGGGTGGCGCTGATTTCGGCGGCCAGGTGTGCGGCATCCTGGCTGCCAAGACCCGGTGTCAGCAGGCTGAATTCGCCACCGCGATTACGCGCCGCCAGCCAGGTACGACGCTCCGGTACCTGAGTCAGACGCATCAGCAAGTCACCGACGGTGCTGATCAAGGCGTCGGTGCGCTGGCCGCCGAGGCGCTGGTTGAGGCCGACCAGATCGTTGATCCGCAGCATCAGCAAATGGCCGTCACTGCTCTGCTCGCCGACCAGCAAATGGTCGGCCAGCTGTTCATCCAGCAAACGCCGGTTGGCCAGGCCGGTCAGGCTGTCCTGATAGGATTGCGCCCGCAGTTTTTCACTGCGCGCGGCCTCTTCGGTGAACAGCGCCTTGAGTTTCTCGACCATCTGGTTCATGGCCAGCACCACGCGTTTCAGTTCAGGCGTACGCGGCAGTCTCGGCAGGCTGAGGAACTCGCGTTTGCTGATGGCTTCGGCCTGTCTGACCATGGCCTCGAGCGGACGAAATTGCCGCCGCAACAACCAGCCACCGAATACGGCGCTGAGCAATCCGCACAACAACAACCAGATCAGGCTGCCCAGTGTGCTGTCCCAGAGTCTGGCCAGGGCGAACTGTGGATTGCTCAGCACTTCAACGCGCGCGACCTGTTCCCAGCCGCGCATGATCAACGCGTCGCCGCCCTGTGGATGCAGCTTGACCAGACTGACAAACCAGCCGGGAACGTCCTCGGCCAATGCCGCTGCGCTGCGTTCGACCAGCACCTGCTCATTCTCGATGTCGATGATCCGGATGCTGCTGAAATAGCCGCTGTCGAAAATCGAACTGACCATCAACTGGATCATCGCCGGGTCGTGGATTTGCGCGGTCAGCGATAACCCCAGCGCCGTGGCGGTGTCCTGGGCGTGGGAGCGCAACTGACCGAGCATCTGCTCCCGGGAGCTTTCCAGGCTTACAAAAAAACTGCCGCTGAATGCCACCAGCAGGAACAGGCAAATGGCGAGAAACAATTGTTTGCGCAGTGACATGAACACGCTCCTTGCTGTGTCGACTGGCCGTGGGCATGTCTGGTTACTCGGGTGCAGATGCGTGAAGTCTAGGCGGTGTTCGTATTGAGGAGGGGCGGATCGTCGGCGTTTTACGCAAAAAATCGCAGCCTGCGGCCGGGCCACCCCCACTGATATGGATGTACAAAATCCCGTAGGAGCTGCCGAAGGCTGCGATCTTTACCGGAAACGCTTGAGGCTCAAGACTTGTGCAAGGTTTTCTGCCGGAGGATATAAACCGTCACCAGCACTGCACTGGTCAGCATGAACGCGCGTGCCCAAGGCAAGGGCACCAGGTAACAGGAAAGCAGGATGCTCGCCCACATCAATCCGATGGCATACACCTTGCCCTTGAGCGGGATGCCATTGCCGTCGAGGTAGTTGCGAATCCAGGGCCCAAGCCGCGGGTGCTCCACCAGCCAATGGTAAAAACGCGGGGAGCTGCGGGCAAAACAGGCCGCCGCCAGCAGCAGGAAGGGCGTGGTGGGCAACACCGGCAGGAAAATCCCGATCACCCCCAGCGCTACGCTCAGCCAGCCGATGGCCAGCAGCACGTAACGCAACATCAAGGAGCGGTTGCCTATGGGGTTGTCCATAGGCAAGACCTTAGTGGTGACGTGGCTTGAGGATCGCCGGTTTTTCGTCTGGCGCCTGGCACAGCAGGTACAGCGCGGTCAGGGCTTCCGGGATCTGGACGATCATGTCGTCCATCAGGTTGGCGTCTTTGGCGATGTCTTCGAACTCAGGCTGTTCGTCGAACAGACCCGAACCGACCATAATCGGCAGCAGCATTTCGCTGACTTCGTCTTCGGCGGTTTCGAACCAGGCAGCTTCGCGCAGGAACACGCCTTCCATGAAACCGATACACCAGCCGCGCAGGTCGGAATCATCCGGCTCTTCGCCCAGGTCCAGGTCGCAGGGCAGCTCGAACTCTTCATCGGCCGCCAGTTGGCGGGCGATGTGAGCCTTGAGGGCCAGCAGGGTGGATTCGATCGCTTCACGCTCGGTGTCGTCGGCGTAATGCGGCTCTTCGGCGAAGAGCGCGTCGATCCATTCACGATCCGGAACCTCTTCGGAACAGATCGAAAGCGCAGTGAGGTAGCCGTGGGCGGCCACGTAGTCCAGCGCCTCGTCATGCAGTTCGTCGGCGTCGAGGAAGACTTGCAAACGGGTTAGTTGCTCAGCGAAGGACATTAAAGGGCTACCTTGGGGAATTAAACAGATGCGGGAATTCTAGGCCTTCTTGGGCGCTTGGGCCAGCCGCGCGGGATATTTGCAGCCATGCGCAGGATTCTGTGGCTGCCAATACCGTCAGTCGGGCTCAATCCCTGTGTGAGCGAGCTTGCTCGCGATAGCGGTCTGTCAGTCACTTAAATAGTGAATGTGCTGCCGCCATCGCGAGCAAGCTCGCTCCCACAGGTTTGTGCAGGTGTTTGTCATTGTGTGTCTTCTCAGCGGCACCCTTTGCCGGACAGGCGTCGGGTATACTCGCGCGTTTTGTGATGCCCTGCTGGCGCCACGGCTGAGATGTGAAGCGTCATGCAATGCGCACTTACTATTTGTCAGTGCAGCCTGCGTGGTTCTGAACCAGTCTTGCAGGGATGTTTTTGGTGATTTCTGGAGTTTTTATGCTCGAACAGGCTCAACGCGTCCTCAAGGACATCTTCGGCTACGACAGTTTCCGTGGCCGCCAGGGTGCAATCATTGAGCGCGTGGCCAGCGGCGGCGACGCCCTGGTGCTGATGCCTACCGGTGGCGGCAAGTCCCTGTGCTTCCAGGTGCCGGCACTGCTGCGCGAAGGCCTGGCGGTGGTGGTCTCGCCGCTGATCGCGCTGATGGACGATCAGGTCGCGACCCTCGAAGAGCTGGGCGTGGCCGCGGCTGCACTGAATTCCACACTGAGCGCCGAGCAGCAACGCGATCTGGCCGCCCGGATCAAGCGCGGTGAAGTGAAGATGCTTTATCTGGCGCCCGAGCGCCTGGTTCAGCCGCGGATGCTCGCATTCCTGCAAAGCCTTGAAATCGCCCTGTTCGCCATTGATGAGGCGCATTGCGTGTCCCAGTGGGGCCACGACTTCCGCCGCGAATACCTGCAACTGGGCCAGCTGGCGGAGCTGTTCCCCCATGTCCCGCGCATCGCCCTGACCGCGACCGCCGACAAGCGCACCCGGGAAGAAATCGTCGATCGCCTGCATCTGCAGGACGCCGAGCGTTTCCTCTCGAGCTTCGACCGCCCGAACATTTTCTATCGCATCGTGCCCAAGGAGCAGCCGCGCAAGCAATTGCTAGCGTTCCTGGCTGAACGGCGCAGCGATGCCGGCATCGTCTATTGCCTGTCGCGCAAGAAGGTCGACGAAGTCGCGGTGTTCCTCAGCGAACAAGGGTTCCCGGCGCTGCCCTATCACGCCGGCCTGCCCAACGATACCCGGGCACACCACCAGAAACGCTTCCTCAACGAGGAAGGCCTGATCATGGTCGCCACGGTGGCATTCGGCATGGGCATCGATAAACCCAACGTGCGTTTCGTCGCTCACCTCGATTTGCCCAAATCCCTGGAGGCTTATTACCAGGAAACCGGTCGCGGCGGCCGAGATGGCCTGCCAGCGGATGCCTGGATGGCCTACGGCCTGCAAGACGTGGTGATGCTCAAGCAGATGTTGCAGAACTCCGAGGGCGACGAACGCCACAAGCGTCTGGAGCAGCACAAGCTCGACGCGATGCTCTCGCTCTGCGAAGAAACCCGCTGCCGCCGCCAGACGCTGCTGGCTTATTTCGACGAAGACATGCCCGAACCCTGCGGCCATTGCGACAACTGCGTCGACGGCGTACAGACCTGGGACGCCACCGAACCGGCCCGCCAGGCGCTCTCGGCGATCTACCGCACCGGCCAGCGCTATGGCGTCGGGCATCTGGTGGACGTACTGCTGGGCAAGGACAACGAGAAAATCCGCAGCATCGGTCATCAGCACCTGTCGGTCTACGGTGTCGGCAAGGCGATGGCCGAAGGTGAATGGCGCTCCCTGTTCCGCCAGCTGGTTGCCCGCGGCCTGGCCGACATCGACCTCGAAGGCTACGGCGGCCTGCGCCTGAGTGACAGCTGCCGGCCATTGCTCAAGGGCGAAGTGACCCTGGAACTGCGCCGCGACCTCAAGCCGCAAACCACTGCCAAAAGCAGCAAGAGCCAGGCGAGCCAGCTGGTTCGCGGCGAAGAACGCGAACAGTGGGAAGCCTTGCGCGCCCTGCGTCGCAAACTCGCCGAAGAGCATGGTGTGCCGCCGTACGTCATCTTCCCCGACTCGACGCTGCTGGAAATGCTGCGCAGCCAGCCGACCTCGCTGGCGGAGATGGCCACGGTCAGCGGCGTCGGTGCACGCAAGCTGGAGCGTTATGGCCAGGCCTTCCTCGAAGTGCTTGGCGGCCAGGTCGAGGCGCCGCCAGTGGTAGCCGACGTACGTCATGAGTTGATCACCCTGGCGCGGGCCGGCATGACCCCGCTGCAGATCGCCGGTCAACTGCAATGCTCGGAAAAGAACGTCTACACCATGCTCGCCGAAGCGATAGGCAAGCAGCAGTTGTCGCTGGAGCAGGCGCTGGATCTGCCCGAAGACTTGATGGGCGAAATCCAGGACGCATTTCTTGACGGCGAGGGTGAATTGCCACCGGTATCGGAGATTGCCGCGCTGTTCGCCGGACGAGTCCCGGAAGGTGTTTTGTACTGTGTTCGTGCCGCCCTGCAGTCGGAATTCGAAATCTGAAGGCCCTGGCATACAGATGTAACGATTCAGTACATAGCACCTCTTGCCTATAGCCAAAGGTCATGCTTAGCTGACTAATAATTAGTATTTCTCTATTTCAGCCTAATCATGAGTGTTTTATGCCGTTCACCGATCAACACCGCTTTGGCATGCAACTGGCCCAGATGTCGCGCGGCTGGCGGGCCGAACTGGACCGCCGCCTGGCCGGCCTCGGGTTGTCCCAGGCACGCTGGCTGGTGCTGCTGCACCTGGCACGTTTCGACGATGCACCCACCCAGCGCGAACTGGCGCAAAGCGTCGGCGTAGAAGGGCCGACCCTGGCCCGGTTGCTCGACAGCCTGGAAAGCCAGGGACTGGTGCAACGTCAATCGGTGCTGGAAGACCGCCGGGCAAAGAAGATCGTCCTCTGTGCCCCGGCCCGCCCCCTGATCGACCAGATTGAAACCATTGCCACCCAGTTGCGGCAGGAGCTGTTCGAGGGCGTTGATGAAGCGGATCTGAAAGTCTGTATGCGGGTCCACGGACACATACTGGCCAACCTGGAAAAATCTTGAGGCATAGCCGCGTGCCGGTCCTTTGAGATACCCCGTTGGGCAGACTATAAAGAACTAGTCGGCAATATCGTGTTCGTACCGGATGTGCGAACACGTACAAGGTTGGTTCCGGTTATCCAAGGGATGCTCATGCTCGAGAGTTTGCACGTGGTATTGCGGTGTGGCGCCAGGCTGCTTCTGGTCGGTGGTGCTGTTGCCTACTCGGCATTGGCCCCCGCGCTGGGCTTGGGTGAAATCACCCTGCATTCGGCACTGAATCAACCGCTGCGTGCCGACATCGCCCTGATGGACGCCGCGGGTCTGGAGGAGGGCGAGTTGTCGGTCAGCCTGGCAACGGCAGAAGAGTTCAGCCGCGCCGGCGTTGATCGGGCGTTCTTTCTCAACGACCTGAAGTTCACGCCGATCCTGCGCGGCGACCGCCGGCTGATCCGGGTGAGCTCCAACAAGCCGGTCAATGAGCCCTTCCTCAATTTCCTGGTGCAGCTCAATCAGCCCAACGGACGCGTGCTGCGCGAGTACACGGTATTGATCGACCCGCCGGGCTCACCGGGGATTGTGCCGGTGGCTGACGAACCGGTTGCCAGCACGCAATCGTCCGCATTCCCGAGCGTCGAGCCGGCCGTAGCAGTGCCACCTGCGGTGAAGAGCAAAAAGCCGCTCACCCCGCCTGTCGAGCAACCGGCTGCCGCGCCGGTCACTGATCCTGTTGCCGAGCAACTGGCCGTCAGCGTCCTGAAGAACCAGGCGTTGCAAACCACGATCGATGAGCTGAATGCAAAATTGCAGGCTCAAAACGAGCACATAGCCGGTCAGAAAAAACAGGTCACAGAATTGCAGGCTCAATTGGCGCAACTCACCCAGGCTGCGGTGGAGCCTGTTGCGCCAGACGTCGCGGCGCCAGCGCCGGTTGCTGTTGAAAAAATCGAGACGACTCACTGGCTGCTGATCTACGGCGTGCTGTTGCTGGTGGCCCTGGCGTTGCTCGGAGTGTTCATTCGCCGTCAGCGGCAGCAGGTTCAGGCAGTCCCTGAACCGTTAGCCGTTTTGCCGTCACGGCATGAGCCGGTGCTGAGTCGGCAAGCGCAGCCGCCTGCTCCGGCATCCGGCCAGGGCGAAGAGTCGTCGGCGGGCGATGTGCTCGAAGGGGTCGGCATTTATCTGGCCTATGGCCGTTTTTCCGAAGCGGCCGGTGTGTTGAGGGAGGCGTTGGTCAAGGAGCCGAACCGCACCGATCTGGCCGTGCAGCTGCTGGAAGTCCTGGGCAGGCAGGGTGACGTGTCCGCCTATGACGCGCAGGAAAACAGCCTGCGTGACGCGGGGTTCGACCCGCACAAGCTTCAGGAGATGCGTGACCGTTATCCGAAACTGGGCACTGTCGCCGCCTTGGCCATCGCACCGAGCATCGCACCGAACATCACGCCGCCCTTGGTTGCGCAGCCCCAGGCAGCCGCCAGCGATGAGTTCCAGTTGAACCTGGATGACCTGTCGATGGATTCGAACTGGGACTTGATCAGCCCCTTCGACACGTCACCGCCCGCCGCCCCCCCAAATGAGGCATCACGCAGCCACGAGCCTGCATTCACCTCGAATCTGCACGTCTTGCCCGATGTGTTCGAAATGCCTGACGAACCGACGCTGGACGAACCCGCGTTCGAGTGGGTGGCCGAACCTGACGCACAGCCTCTGGATGACGACTTTCTCGACGGATTCGCTGATGCCGGCTTGTCATTGGAGCTTGAACCGTTGAGTGCCGAGGATCTTGAGCTGTCCGAATCGAGCCATGCAGGCAAACTGGAACAGGCCCAGACCTGCATCGATGACGGCGACCTGGACAGCGCCATCGAACTGCTCAACGAGCTGCTCAAGGACGGCGACGAGCCACTCAAACAAACCGCCCGGAGTTTATTGGCCGGCATCCGCTGAAGATCAAAAGATCTGTAGGAGCCGGCTTGCTGGCGATGGCATCGCTGCGGTCTATCTGAAAGACCGCAGTGATCCCATCGCCAGCAAGCCGGCTCCTACAGGACGCGCGATAAAGCCGGCTATGATAGCGACGCCCGCCGACTCAGGAATCCCACCCATCATGACCGCGCATAAACCGGAAATCGTCATCACTTATTGCACGCAATGCCAATGGCTGTTGCGTGCGGCCTGGCTGGCCCAGGAACTGCTCAGTACCTTTGGCGACGACCTCGGCAAAGTGTCCCTGGTGCCCGGCACCGGCGGGGTCTTTCACATTTTTTGTGACGAGGTGCAAATCTGGGAACGCAAGACCGACGGCGGTTTCCCCGAGGCCAAGGTGCTCAAGCAGCGGGTCCGCGACCGGATCGATCCGGACCGTGACCTGGGGCACAACGACCGCACTCAGTGAGACGGGGCTTGTGCCGCAACGGTCTTGTTGCTTGAACCGCCCGAGAGCCAGTTGGACACCACAATCGCAACGATGATCAGCGCACCGCCGAACAGCATGCGCAGCGTCGGGTTTTCATCGAACAGCAGCCAGGCCATGGTGATCCCGTAAACCGGCTCCAGGGCGAACACCACCGCGGCGGTTCGCGCCTTGATCACCGCCAGGCTGGCGACGAACAGGCTGTGAGCGACGCCGGTGCAGAACACCCCGAGCAGGCCGATCCACAGCCAATCGAGGGCGCGCACCTCGCTCAATTGCGGTGCCGCCACCGGCAGCAGGCACAGCGCGACCACCACGTTCTGACACAGCGCCGCCTGCACCGGCGGGATGCGCCCGGAGCTGGCGCGGTTGGTCAACGACAGCAGGGCGAACAGCAAGCCGGAAGCCACCGCCCAAAGCAGGCCGGTGGTGGCGCCACTGGCCAGATCGAAGTCCGGCGTGACCAGCACCAGCCCGACGCTCACCAGCACCACCAGCAGGATTTCGTTGGCGCGAATCCGCTCGCGGAAGATCAACCCTTCGAGGATCACGGTAAACGCCGGGAAACTGGCAAAGCCCAGGGTCGCGATCGCCACGCCGGCCACCTTCACTGCAATGAAAAAACTGACCCAATGCCCGGCCAGCAGCAAGCCGCTGAGCAACAACCGGCGCCAGTCCACGGCCTCGAGCTTGCGCCAGCGCGTAGAGCTGGCGAACCGCGCAAAAAACGCCAACGCCAGCACGGCAAACGCGGCACGCCCGAAAACGATGACGGCGGGGGAGGCGGCGGCGAGTTTGCCGAACACGCCGGTCAGGCCAAACATCAGTGCGCCGATATGCAGGGCGCCAAGGGCGGTACGGGGAGTCATTGCAATCCTTGATGAGCGTATCGAATCTGCCGGACAACGCTCACCAACGTGAGCACGGTCCCCGGTAGGAGCTGCCGCAGGCTGCGATCTTTTGATCTTGCTTCTCAGCGATCTCGAATAGATCAAGATCAAGATCAAGATCAAAAGATCGCAGCCTTCGGCAGCTCCTACATTGAACCGTGATAACCCCAGTATGTCTGTCGGCAAACTATCGTTGTTTGTCGCCAGCCTCGCGCCGCAATGTGCCGGGCGAGGCGCCAAATTCGCGCAACACCGCGGCCGCGAAGGCACTCTGCGAGCTGTAGCCGACCCGACTGGCAATCTCGCCGATGGGCAGCGCCGAATCCCGCAGCATACCCACGGCCATGTGCAATCGTCGGCTACGGATATAGTCCATCGGGGTCTGACCGCATTCGGCAACGAACCGCGCATGCAACCGGGCGCTGGACAATCCGGCGATACGCGCCAGGTCGGCGACTTGCAGCGGGTAGGCTGCATGCTGATCAATATGTGCATTGAGCGCCGCATAGGGCAGGCGCCGACCGCCCATGACCTGCGGTTTGGCATGGTTGAGGCTGGCCAGCAACAGCACCGCACCCTGTTGCGCGATGAGAGGATCACTGACCTGACTGGCCGCCAGCCAGTTCACCAGTTGGCTTTGCCCGGCATCCAGCGGCAGGCGCCCGGCGTTGTCGAGCAAACGACGGCTGGCTTGCGCGTGATCGCCCAGTGACTGCAAGACCCACTCATCGCCTGGCACATCCAGCACCAGGCAACGGCTGCCATTGGCGCTGCCGCAGGCATGGTGAAAACCGGACGGCACCACCACGAAACTCTGCTGGACTACCTGGCTGCCGCGTCCGTCGACCTCGAAATCCAGCGCGCCAGACAGTCCGAACACCAGTTGCGCGTGGTCGTGGCTGTGGACGATCAGCTCGTCGCTGTACTGGCGTAGCGTGAGGATCGGTCTCATCGCAGGTCTCCCGAATAAGGTCGCCATTCTACACCGAGGGCGTACGCGAGCGCTGTCACGGGACTGACTTGCCACTGTCATGGGCCATTAATCCGGCCGGCGCAAGCTTGCCCAAACAATCGCAGAGGGTTGCCCATGACCAGCGCCGAGTTCGCCAAACCCAGTCGCAAGCAACGTGTGCGGACCCTGTGGATTTCCGATGTGCATCTGGGCACCCGGGATTGCCAGGCCGAACACCTGTCGCAGTTTCTCAAGGGCTACCATCCGGACAAGATCTACCTGGTCGGCGACATCATCGACGGCTGGAAACTGCGCGGCGGCATGTACTGGCCCCAGGCGCACACCAACGTGATTCGTCGTTTGTTGACCATGAGCAAACGCGGGACCGAGGTGATTTACGTCACCGGCAACCATGACGAGTTTCTGCGCCGTTACTCGAAGCTGATCCTGGGCAACATCCAGTTGGTGGACGAAGCCGTGCACGTCACCGCCGATGGCCGTCATTTGCTGGTGATCCATGGCGACCAGTTCGATGTGATCACCCGTTACCACCGCTGGCTGGCCTTTCTTGGCGACTCCGCCTACGAACTCACCCTGACCCTCAACCGCTGGCTCAATCATTGGCGCGCCCGTTATGGCTATGGCTACTGGTCGTTGTCGGCGTATCTCAAGCACAAGGTGAAGACAGCGGTCAGCTTCATCAGCGATTTTGAAGAAGCCATTGCCCACGAATGCGTTAAACGCGGACTGCATGGCGTGGTGTGCGGGCACATTCACCATGCCGAGATCCGCAAGGTGGGCGAGGTGGATTACCTCAATTGCGGGGATTGGGTAGAGTCGTGCACGGCGTTGATCGAGCATTGGGACGGCTCGATCGAGTTGTATCGGTTGGCGGATGCCCAGGCGCGGGAGGCGCAGTTGAAGGCGGTGAAGATCGCGGAGCCGGCCTGAAAGTCAGGGTGTCCAGGCTGGCCCCATCGCGAGCAAGCTCGCTCCCACAGGGTTTTCTGGCGTTCACAAATTTTGAGTTCACCTCGCTCACTGTGGGAGCGAGCTTGCTCGCGATGGGGCCAGCCCGAACACTCCAGATCCATCAGGCTGGCGAATGCTCTTGCATCGCCGCCTTGTAAATCGAATGCTTCGGCTGCGCAAACAACCGCTCCATCATCGGCTCGAAGAAGCTCAACGGCAGTGTGTCGTACGCCGGATCAAACGCCGCCGCATCATATTTGGCGCAGAATTCGATCGTCGCCTGATACTGCGGATGCCCGCTGAATTGCTCGCGCAAATGCCGATCCATGCCCAAGTAATGAAAGAAGTAATAACCCTGGAAAATCCCGTGCTTTTCCACCATCCACAGATTCTCGGCGCTGACGAACGGCTTGAGGATCGCCGCGGCGATGTCCGGATGGTTGTAGGATCCCAGGGTGTCACCGATGTCGTGAAGCAGGGCGCAGACCACGTATTCTTCGTCGCGACCATCGCGCCAGGCGCGGGTGGCGGTTTGCAGGGAGTGGGTCAGGCGATCCACCGGGAAGCCGCCGAAGTCACCCTCCAGCAATTTCAGGTGCGCCACAATCCGCGTCGGCAGTTGTCGGGCGTAGGCACTGAAATCGGCGGCGATGATCGCCCAGTCTTCCTGCGTGCCGTCCTTCATGTGGGTGAAACGGGCGTTGGCATTCATCGACTGTCCTCTGTTGACTGATTGCCCCTAGAACGGCACGCGACCCAGGATCATGTCCCGGTACATGACGAAATCGCCGAGCAGGCTGTAAAGCGGGTGCTGGAAGGTCGCGGGACGGTTTTTTTCGAAGAAGAAATGCCCGATCCAGGCGAAGCTGTAACCCGCCAGCGGCAAGGTCAGCAACATCAGCCAGGCGCCTTTGCCGAGGGTCAGGGCCAGGATGAAGATCACCAGCGTCGTGCCGATAAAGTGCAGTCGTCGGCAGGTACTGTTGCTGTGTTCGCTGAGGTAATACGGGTAAAACTCAGCGAAACTGTTGAAACGTCTGATGTTTTCCACGACCGCGATCTCTGTGGTTATTGTTCTGACTGCAAGTTGTTCTGCGGGTAGCTTATTTAAGTCTAGAGTGAACAATGGCATCAGCCAGTGACTATGGGCGCCACTTTAGTATCCTTCGGAAATTGGCCGCAGCATGCGGCTCATCATTTAAGAACACGCCATGAGCGAACGAACGACATCTGCAAGCTGGGCAATGGGGATTGTCAAGGCACTGGAAATGGATGGCCTGGATTGCCGGGTTCTGTTCAGGCAACTGGGACTCGACTACGCGGCGCTGGATGATCCGGACGCGCGCTTCCCGCAAGATTCCATGACACGCCTGTGGCAGCGTGCGGTCGAGCTGTCCGGCAACCCGGCGATTGGCCTGAACATGGGCAAGGTGGTGCGGCCGGCCTCCTTCCATGTGGCGGGCTATGCCCTGATGTCCAGCCAGACCCTGGCCGAAGGTTTTCAGCGGCTGGTGCGTTATCAGCGGATCATCGCCGAAAGCGCCGACCTGAGTTTCCGGTTGCTGGATGAAGGCTACGCGCTGATTCTGACGGTCCATGGCGACCATCTGCCGCCCACCCGGCAGAGCGCCGAAGCTTCATTGGCCTGTGCCCTGGCGCTGTGTGGCTGGTTGACCGGGCGTGTCCTGCAGCCGCGCAAGGTGTTGTTGCAGGGCGATGAGCCCATCAATCTCGAACCCTATAAACAAGCCTTCCACGCGCCGATGGCATTCAACGCGCCGTATGACGCGTTGATCTTCGAGCGCGCCGATATGGAAGCGCCGCTGCCTACGGCCAACGAGGCGATGGCGCTGCTGCATGACCGGTTTGCCGGCGAATACCTGGCGCGGTTCTCCGAAAGCCGGGTGACCCACAAGGCGCGGCAGGTGTTGTGCCGGTTGCTGCCCCAGGGCGAACCCAAGCGCGATACCGTGGCGCAGACGCTGCACCTGTCGCAACGGACCTTGCAGCGACGCCTGCAGGAAGAGGGCACGAGTTTTCAGACGCTGTTGGACGACACCCGGCGCGAACTGGCGGAGCAGTACCTGGCGCAACCGGGCATGACCCTGCTGGAGATTGCCTACCTGTTGGGTTTCGCCGATCCGAGCAACTTCTTCCGCGCTTTTCGACGCTGGTTCGATGCCACCCCCGGCGAGTACCGGGTGCGGCTGATGGAAAGGCCGAACCCGGTCAGTGACGCCAGAACGCCGGTATGCACAGGACAAATACCGTAATGATCTCCAGTCGGCCGAGCAGCATGCCGAACGAGAGAATCCATTTGGCGGCGTCCGGCAGGGACGCGAAGTTACCTGCCGGGCCGATGGTCTCGCCCAGTCCCGGACCGACACCGGACACGGTACTGGCCGCGCCGGTAAGGGCGGTCATCCAGTCCACGCCGAGCAGCGACAGCAGCAGGGCGATCACGCAGATGGTGATGGCGAAGAAGAACGAAAAGGTCAGGATCGAGCGCACGATCTCTTCGTCGAGACGGTGACCGTTGTACTTCTGCTTGATCACCGCACGCGGGTGAATCAATTGGTTAAGGTTGGCCTTGAGCAGGATATAGGCGACCTGGAAGCGGAAAATCTTGATCCCGCCAGCGGTCGATCCCGAGCAGCCGCCGATAAAGCCCAGGTAGAAGAACAGCATCAGCGAGAAATTTCCCCACAGGCTGTAGTCCCCAAGCGCGAAGCCTGTCGTCGTTACCACCGAGGTCACGTTCAGCGCCACGTGCCGCAACGCCTCGAGCCAATGCAGCTGGGTGGTCCACCAGTACCAGGTGCCGAGCACCAGCCAGGTCACCAGCAACATGCCGAGCAAGCCTTGCACCTGCTGATCCTTGATCAGGGCCCGGCGATTGCCGCGCAAGGTCGCCACGTACAGGGTGAACGGCAGGCTGCCAAGAATCATGATGACGATGGCTACCCAGTGCACTGCCGGTTGCGTCCACTTGGCCAGGGACTGGTCGGAGGTGGAGAAACCACCGGTGGAGATCGCCGACATTGCGTGGTTGATCGCATCGAACGGGCTCATCCCGGCCCACCAGAACGCCAGGCTGCCGAAAATGGTGATGCCGACGTAGGCCGCGACGATCAGGCGCGCCACCATGTGCGAGCGCGGCATGATCTTTTCGGAACGGTCCGACGACTCGGTCTGGAACAGGCGCATGCCACCGATGCGCAGCAGTGGCAGAATCGCTACCGCCATGCCGATAAACCCGATGCCGCCGATCCAGTGCAGCAACGAGCGCCACATCAGGATGCCGGGGGACATGTCGTCCAAGTGGTTGAGCACCGTCGAGCCGGTGGCAGTGATGCCGGACATGCTTTCGAAGAACGAGTCGGTGTAGCTGATGTGCTGGGTCAGCAGGAACGGCAGCGCGGCGAAGATACAGACCACCAGCCAGCTGCTGACGGTCAGCAGGTACATGTCCCGCGGGCGCAGGTGCACGTGTTCGGGACGCCCGGGGATGACCAGGGCCAGACCTGCGACAAAGGTGATCATGCTCGCCCAGAGGAACGATGGCAGGTCGCCGGTGCGCTCGAAGATCACCAGTGTGGCCATGGGCACGACCATGGCGATGGCCAGCGTGATCAGGAAGATGCCGATGATGAAACCAATGGTCCGTAAGGTCGGCAACGCCATGAAGTCCGCTCGGGCTGTAATAGGGAAGGGCGCCATTCTACCTGCGGCGCAGGGCATGTAAACCGGCAGGGTCTGCTCACTTGCAGCTAGAATAGCCGGACAATTTTTTCAGGAGGTGGCCGATGCAGGCTCTCGACGCGTTGCTCAACCGTGTTTCCGTTCCACGACTGCTTGAACCGGCACCCACCCCGGAGCAGCGCGAAGTGCTGTTTGCCGCCGCGATGCGAGCACCGGACCATGGCCACCTGCAGCCTTGGCGCTTCCTGACCGTCGAAGGCGCGGCGCGCGAGCAGATGGGCGAGTTGCTGGCCGAAGCGGCGCGGCTGCAGGACAGCGAAGTGTCCGAGGCTGCGCTGGACAAGGCGCGTAACGGTCCGCTGCGTGCGCCGCTGGTGGTTGTGGTGGTCGCCCGTTTGCAGGACCACGTCAAATATCCAAAGTCCGAACAGCTGCTGGCGGCGGGTTGCGCGGCCCACGGGATTTTGCTGGCGGCCTATGCGCAAGGGATTGGCGCGGTATGGCGCACCGGTGAGCTGGCTTATTCGCCGCATGTGGCCAAAGGGTTGGGACTGGCGGAAGGGGAAGAGGTGATCGCGTTTCTTTATCTGGGCACCCCGCAGAAAGAGCCGCGGGTGGCGGAGAAGGTTGATCTGGCCGAGTTTGTCAGCGCCTGGCCGTCTTTAAAAGCCTAAGATCAAAAGATCGCAGCCTCGTTGCACTCGTCAGCTCCTACAGGTGTACACAAAACCCTTGTAGGAGCTGACGAGTGCAACGAGGCTGCGATCTTTTTGCATCACCACTGCTCTCAAGGCTGCACCACAGCCCCCGGCACCAACGGCAATTCAAGACTGGCGATAAACCCACCCTGCGGATGATTGGCCAACACCAGGCTCCCGCCATGCCGCTCCGCCGCACGACGGGCAATCGCCAACCCCAGGCCATGCCCCGCCGCAGCCTGTCCCGGTGCGCGATAGAACGGCTCACCCAACTGGCTCAAATGCTCGGTCTCCACACCGGGCCCATGGTCGCGCACACTGACGACAATTCGCTCACCCTGGCGTGATGCCAGCATTTCTATCGATTGCCCTACGGGGTTAAAGCGCTGGGCGTTGCGCAGCAGGTTGTCCACCGCGCGTTCGATCATGGTCGGCCAGCCTTTGAGGTTCAGTTGCGGCTCGGCCTCAAGGCGCACGTTCTGCTCCGGCGAACCTAACTGTGCATCTTTTTGCAGGGTGTTGAGCAAGGCATTCAGGTCCACCTCTTCGGCGCTGGCGTTGTCGGCATCGACCCGCGCCAGCACCAGGATTTCGCTGATCAGCGCTTCCAGCCGGTCGCATTCACGGGTCAGGCGTGGCCAGAGTTTTTCCCGTTCCTCGGGGTTGGCCCGTTCGGCCAGTGCCAGCGCAATGCGCAGTCGGGCGAGGGGCGAGCGCAATTCGTGGGATACATCGCGCAACAGTTGCCGCTGACTGCCGATCAGACTTTGCAGGCGCGCGCCCATCCGGTTGAAATCGTTGGCGAGCACGCCGAACTCATCGCGCCGGTTTGCCAGTTTCACCAGGCTGTTCTGTTGATAGGTGGTTTGCCCCAGATCATGCACGGCACCGCGCAAGCGGCTGAGCGGGCGGGTGATCGAAAAGGTCACCAGCAGACTGAACAGGGTCAGTACCACCAACGCAATACCTAATGCACTCAACGGCCAAAGCAGGCTTTCGCGGTGCCAGGCGTCCAGTTCCGGATGCGGGATTCGATAGATCAGCAGGTAGGTGTCACCGGTTTTTGCACTGGTGTACTCATCGGTCAGGCGACGCCACGGCAGGCGGCGATCGTCGTTTTGCTGCCGCGCTTCAAAGGCTGCCGCGCGGCGGGGGAAGGTGCCGCGCACCACTGGATCGCCGCTCTCGTTGAGCACCTGAACGTCGATGTGATACTGGCGCTTGCGCTGTTCCAGAATGTCCTGGGCCGCTTCCTCTCCCTGGGCTTCGTAGGTTTGCGTCCACTGTTCGGCCAGGGTGTTGAGACCCGGGTGGCGGCTGAGAATCCACGCGTCCTGGTTGAGCATGTGCCCGAGCAGAATGGACAGCCCTGCAACCAGAGCGATGGCCAGCCAGAAGCTGGCCAGGATACGCCAGAACAATGAGCGCACAGATAATCCCCAGACAAACATAAAACCAATGTAGGAGCTGGCTTGCCAGCGAAGGGGTCGTCAAATTCAACATTATTGTTGTCTGTGACACCGCTTTCGCTGGCAAGCCAGCTCCTACAATTAAACCGAGTTGTACCAGACCCAAGGGTGTTCAGCCGTTGGGTCCGGTGGTTAGCGCATTATTGCGCTTTTTGCGGTTGTTGCGCTTTCCAGGCCTTGAACTCGGCCCATTCCGCGCGGCGCTCGGCCTTTTTCTTCTGGATCTCGTCGAACTGCTTCTGTTGATCCGGTTTCAGCAGGGCACGCACGTCGGCTTCGGCTTTCTTGTGGTTGGCGGCCATTTCATCTTTCATGGCTTTCTGGTCGGCTGGCGACAGTTTTTCCAGGTATTTGTCGACCACTTGCTTACGCTCGTGCATCTGCTCGCCCATGATCTTGCGGATCTGCTCGCGCTGTTCGCGACTCAGGTCCAGCTGGCTGTACGGGCCTTTGCCGTGCATGCCGTGCATCTGGCCGCCGTGGCGCGAGCCGTCCATCGGGCCCATCGGGCCGGCGCCTTCAGGCATGGCCATGGCAACGGTCGGCAGGGCGGCAGCGAACATCAGAGCGATAAGAGTCTTGCGCATGGTGAATCTCCTTGTCTCGTTCCCGGTACGTTCCGGATGAGTGCAGATTACGCAGATCAAGGTCAGCGGCGGTCAGCGGAGCGTAAAGCTTGGGTAAAGACGATTTTGTACCTTCCTGACAAACACCCACCTGTAGGAGCCGGCTTGCTGGCGAAGCTGACGCCGCGGTGTGTCATTTACACCGCCTTCGCTGGCAAGCCAGCTCCTACAGGGGATCGTGTGGGGTTTCACAGGCTGTAGTAATAACCACGGCTGCGCAGGGCTACGATGCGCGGGCGGCCGTCGGGGTGCGGGCCGATCTTTTTGCGCAGATTGCTGATGTGCATGTCCAGGCTGCGGTCGTACAGGGTCAATTTGCGGCCGAGGGCGATCTGCGCCAGATCCTGTTTGTCCAGCGGTTCACCGGGTTGCTTGAGCAGCGCTTCGAGCAGGCGGCTTTCGGAAACGGTGAGGGTGAATTCCTGTTGATCGATGCTGACCACGCCGCGCACCGGGCTGAAACACAGGTCGCCCAGTTCGAGCTGGCTGGACACCGCCGTCGGATGACTGCGGCGCAATACGGCGCGCAAGCGCGCTGTCAGTTCCCGTGGATCGCAGGGTTTGGCCAGGTAATCGTCGGCACCGAGTTCCAGGCCGAGGATACGATCCAGCGGCTCGCCCCGGGCCGAGAGCATCAGCACCGGCAAGTCCGGATGATCGCTGCGCAGTTGCTTGAGCAACTCCAGGCCGCTGCCGTCGGGCAGCATCACGTCCAGCACCACGGCCGCCGGCGAGGTTTCCGCCAGCGCGCGACGGGCGCTGCGGCCATCGTGGCAGGCGCGGACGTGAAAGCCTTCCTGGCTCAGCCAACTGCTCAGGAGCTCGCACAGCTCCTGATCATCATCAATTAATAACAACTCGCTCATGAATCACTCAATTTAGCCATTGCCGACGTGCTGCTTGTACCACTGGCGAAGATACCGCAGAGCAGGGCCAACCGCACCGAGGACGAACCATTGTTGCCGGTCGGTCAATAGATGTGGCAGCGGACTTGGATGGCTGACACAACTATCATCAGACACAACGGAACTTTTCAGACATAACGGAACTTTTCAGACACAACGGACCTTTGCGTATCGCGACGCCTTGCTCCAATACGGTTACTGGGCAGGTTGTCGGCCGGTGAAAGAGAATAATGAGCGTTGAGAGCGCGATGAACCGGGAAGGTTCATCGCAAGGGGGATATTACGGGAGGACTTGCTTGAACGGCTTGACCGAAACGTTGGCGTAGACGCCGGCGGCGATATACGGATCGGCATCGGCCCAGGCCTGGGCGGCGCTCAGGGAAGCGAATTCGGCGACGATCAGGCTGCCGGTGAAACCCGCGGCCCCCGGATCATTGCTGTCGACGGCCGGGTGCGGGCCGGCCAGTACGATGCGGCCTTCGCCTTTGAGCACTTGCAGGCGCTCAAGGTGGGCAGGCCGTGCGGCCAGGCGGGCTTCCAGGGAGTTGGCGACGTCTGTGGCAATGATTGCGTAAAGCATGTCAGTCCTCGGTTTTTGGCGTTGTGGTATCGGCGTCGTGCAAATGGCGGGACAGGTAGATGCCCTGTGCGACCAGGAACAGCAAGGTCATGCCCAGGCTGCCGAAGACCTTGAAGTCGACCCAGTAGCTCTGGAAGGTGAACGCGACAAACAGGTTGGCGGCGCCACAAAACAGGAAAAACCCGATCCAGGCGATGTTCAGTCGGGTCCAGACCGCTTCCGGCAGGGTCAGCGCGTGGCCCATGATGCGTTTGATCAACAATTGATCACCGACGAAGTGGCTGCCGATGAACGCCAGGGCAAACAGCCAGTTGACCACCGGGGCTTTCCATTTCAGGAAGGTCTCGCTGTGGAACGCCAGGGTCAGGCTGCCGAAGACCAGGCAGGCGATGAGGGTCAGCCACTGGCTCTTCTCCAGCTTGCGCTGCTTGAAATAGAGCGCGCCGTAGACCACCAGGGAGCTGACGATCAGCATCGCGGTGGCGCTGTAGATACCGCCGACGGTCAGTTGATGACCGGCGATGTCGACGACCCGTGGATCGATCTTGAACACAATGAAGAACAGCAGGAGCGGGATGAAATCGATGAATTGTTTCACAGTGGCAGCCAGAAGCAGGATGTGGCGGCATAATAACAAACATATGGGCGCGCGATAGCGCCAGCTGATTTGAGGTAATACATCCCCGTGAACGTTGACTTGCACTGCCACAGCACGGCCTCCGATGGCGCCCTGGCGCCTGCAATACTGGTTGCGCGTGCGTTCGAGAAAGGCGTGCGAGTCCTGGCCTTGACCGATCACGACACCCTTGAAGGCCTTGATGAGGCCCGTAGCGCCGCGTCCGCGCTGGGCATGCAACTGGTCAATGGCGTCGAATTGTCCTGCACCTGGGGGGGCGCGACCATCCATGTGCTGGGCTACGGATTTGATGTGAATGCACCACCGCTGGTCGAGGCGATTGCCAGATTGCACGATGGCCGCTGGCTGCGGTCCGAAGAAATAAGCCGCAAGTTGGCGTTGAAAGGCATGCCGGGCGCGCTGGAAGGTGCCCGGGCCATTCAGCAGGAACTGGGCGACAGCGGCAACGCGCCGGCCCGTCCGCATTTCGCCGACTGGATGGTGCGCGAGGGTTACGTCAAGGATCGCGCCGAGGCGTTCCGCAAATGGCTGGGCGCCGGCAAGCTGGGGGACGTCAAGCAACACTGGCCGACCCTGGAAGACACCGTCGAAACCCTGCGCGCGGCGAAAGCCTGGGTCAGCCTGGCGCATCCCTGGCATTACGATTTCACTCGCAGCAAACGTCGCCGGCTGATTGCCGACTATATTCAAGCAGGGGGCCACGCGATCGAAGTGGTCAATGGCCATCAGCCCGCCGAGCAAGTGGGCAGCCTGGCGATTCTTGCCCGTGAGTTCGGTCTGCTGGTCAGCGCCGGCAGTGATTTTCATGGCCCTGGAGGCTGGTCCGAGATCGGTGAGTACCGCCCGCTCCCGGAGGATCTGCCGCCACTGTGGTGTCGATTCAAACATGACCCAATTATTGCCGCCGTCTGAACAGGTAGAAAATGTGAGTCAATTTTTCCAGATTCATCCGGAAAACCCGCAAGCGCGCCTGATCAAACAGGCTGTCGAGATCATCCGCGGCGGCGGGGTGGTGATTTATCCCACAGACTCGTCCTACGCCATTGGTTGCCAGATCGGTGACAAGAACGCCGTGGAACGCGTGCGCCGCTTGCGTCAACTGGATGAAAAGCACAACTTTGCGCTGATTTGCAGTGACCTGTCGCAACTGGGGTTGTTCGCCAAGATCGACACCGGCACCTTCCGCCTGCTCAAGGCACATCTGCCGGGTCCCTATACCTTCATCCTCAACGCCACTCGCGAAGTCCCGCGCCTGCTGTTGCATCCGAAAAAACGCACCATCGGCCTGCGCGTGCCGGCCCACCCGATTGCCCTGGCGCTGCTGGAAGAACTCGGCGAACCGTTGATGAGCGTGACCATGATCATGCCCGGCGACACCGACCCGATGAGCGATCCTTACGAAATGCGCCAGTTGCTCGAGCACCAGGTCGACCTGATCATCGACGGCGGTTTCGGCGGGATCAAGGCGTCCACGGTGATCAACCTCGCTGACGGCGAACCCGAAGTGATCCGCGTCGGTTGTGGCGACCCTACGCCATTCATGGCCGAGGCCTAGATGTCCGCAGTGGAACCCGTCGACAGTCAGGCCGGAGCCCAGCAAGAGCTGCCCTTCGCCATGGTCTATGGCCAGGCGGTCATGGAAATGCCGCTGGACCTGTATATCCCGCCGGACGCGCTCGAGGTTTTTCTCGAGGCCTTCGAAGGCCCCCTCGACCTGTTGCTGTATCTGATCCGCAAACAGAACATCAACATCCTCGACATCCCGGTGGCGGAAATCACCCGCCAGTACATGGGTTATGTCGAATTGATGCAGTCGGTGCGCCTGGAACTGGCCGCGGAATACCTGGTGATGGCCGCGATGCTGGCCGAAATCAAGTCGCGGATGTTGCTGCCACGTGCCGAAACCATCGCAGACGAAGAAGACGACCCGCGCGCCGAACTGATCCGGCGCTTGCAGCAGTACGAACGCTTCAAGGCGGCTGCCGAAGGCATCGATGGCTTGAGCCGCGTCGGTCGTGACGTGGTAGTGCCCAAGCTCGACGCCCCCGAGGCCCGGGCGCGCAAGCTGTTGCCGGACGTAAGCCTGGAAGAGTTGCTGATGTCCATGGCCGAGGTCCTGCGCCGGGGCGACATGTTCGAAAGCCACCAGGTCAGCCGCGAGGCATTGTCCACCCGCGAACGCATGAGCGATGTGCTGGAACGGCTCAAGGGCGGCGGTTTCGTGCCGTTTGTCGAACTGTTCACCGCGGAAGAAGGACGCCTGGGGGTGGTGGTGACCTTTATGGCGATCCTCGAACTGGTCAAGGAATCCCTGGTCGAGCTGGTGCAGAATGAACCGTTCGCGGCGATCCACGTCCGGGCCCGAGCCGAATAACGAGTTGAATCATGAACCTGAGTGAACCCCGCGAGCTGGCGCCACTGCTTGAAGCCTTTCTGTTGGCCTCGGGAAAACCGCAATCGCTTGAACGCTTGTTCGAACTGTTCGAAGAGGCCGAACGACCGGAGCCGCCGGTCTTCAAGAAAGCCCTGACGATTCTGGCCAAGTCCTGCGACGGCCGCGCCTTCGAACTGAAGGAAGTCGCCTCCGGGTATCGTCTGCAGATCCGCGAAAAATTCTCGCCATGGGTCGGGCGTCTGTGGGAAGAGCGGCCGCAACGCTATTCCCGCGCCATGCTCGAAACCATGGCCCTGATCGCTTATCGCCAGCCGATTACCCGGGGCGAGATCGAAGACGTACGGGGTGTGGCGGTCAACACTCACATCGTCAAGACCCTGCTGGAGCGCGAGTGGATCCGCATCGTCGGCTATCGCGAAGTGCCCGGCAAACCGGCGATGTTCGCCACCACCAAAGTCTTTCTCGATCACTTCAACCTGAAAAACCTCGACGATCTGCCGCCCCTGGCCGAGCTGCGCGAGCTTGAACCTGATCCGGTGCTGGATTTCGACGACGCACCGGTGCCGGCCGGGCTGCAAGAGCTGGCGGATGCCAGTGCCGAGCCGGAAGAGCCGAAGGAGGAAACCAGTTTCCATACGTTGCTGCAGGAGCTGGACACGATGGAGGAGGGGCTCAAGACGGATTTCGACGACCTCCTGCGCGATGGGGCGGTGACTGAGACTGAAGAGGTTTTGGAACAGCCTGAGCCGGAAATCGAAGTTGAACTTCAACCTGAGCCCGAAGCCTCAGTCGAGGAAGAGCAGGAAGAGCAGGAAGAGCAGGAAGAGCAGGAAGAGCAGGAAGAGCAGGAAGAGCAGCAAGAGCAGCAAGAGCAGCAAGAGCAGCAAGAGCAGGAAGAGCAGCAGGAAGATGATGTGCTTGGCGTCGCCGAAGCTCGCGAAAAGCTCCTCGCCGCGGTCGCCGCGCTCGAACACGCGAATCCCGAGCCCGAATTGACCGACGAAGAGGCTGAAGCCAAAGCCCTCGCCGAAGCGATCGAAGCCGAACGCCGCGAACTCGAGGACTGACCCGAAAACCTGTGGGCGATAGAGATCCCTGTGGGAGCGGGCTTGCCCGCGAAGGCGGCGGGTCAGGCAACAATGATGTCGACTGACACTGCCTCATCGCGGGCAAGCCCGCTCCCACAGGGTTCAGTGTTGACTGGAGTATTCGATGAGTTCTACCAAAGACCCCTGCATCAGCCTCTGCAAATTCACCGACGACATCTGCATCGGCTGCGGCCGCAGCAAGCGCGAGATCAAGGCCTGGAAGAAACTCGACAAGGTCGACAAGCGCACGGTGCTGGCTGAAGCGGCGCTGCGGTTGATCAAGCTCGGCGCCACCGGTCGGCGGAAAAGCAAATAACCTGGCCTGCGTCGACTAGTCTCTGATGCGCGAACGCCCGCATGAGCGTATGATTCGCGACCCTCCGGCGATCCCTTCGCCCGAGTACCCAGCTTTCAACGCTTCAGGCCCCTCACTTCGAGCTGCCTGAACAGACCACACCGGGAGGTGCCCAGATGAGTATCAAAGACCAGAAAGACGACCAGGAAATCGGCCCAGCAGGCGAAAAGCTGCAGAAAGTCCTCGCCCGTATCGGCGTCGGCTCGCGCCGTGACGTAGAAGCCTGGATCAGCCACGGCCGCATCAAGGTCAATGGCAAAGACGCCACCCTCGGTCAGCGCGTCGACATGCACGACGCCATCACCATTGATGGCAAGGTGATCAAGCGCGAAGAAGCCGCCGAGTCGGTACGCCGCGTGATCATGTACAACAAGCCCGACGGCGAAATCTGCACCCGCCTCGACCCGGAAGGCCGTCCAACCGTTTTCGACAAGATGCCGCGCCCGAAAGAAGGTCGCTGGATCAACATCGGCCGTCTGGACATCAACACCACCGGTCTGCTGATGTTCACCACCGACGGTGAGCTGGCCAACCGCCTGATGCACCCGTCCTACGAAATGGACCGTGAATACGCAGTCCGTGTGCGTGGCGAAGTCGATGATGAGATGATCGAGCGCTTGAAGGCAGGCGTCGTCCTCGAAGACGGCCCGGCCAAGTTCACCGACATCAAGCAAGCCCCGGGTGGCGAAGGTTTCAACCACTGGTACCACTGCGTGGTGATGGAAGGTCGCAACCGCGAAGTCCGTCGTCTGTGGGAATCCCAGGGCCTGGTGGTCAGCCGTCTGAAGCGCGTGCGTTTCGGTCCGGTGTTTCTCAACTCCGACCTGCCGATGGGTCGCTGGCGCGAAATGAGCCAGTACGAAGTCGACATTCTGAGTGCTGAAGTGGGCCTGACCCCGGTGGCCATGCCGCAGATGAACGCCAAGAGCAAAGACAAGCTCGATCGCATGCAGCGTAAATCGTCGCGTCCGATGGGCAAGACCGAGCGCGTGCGTTCGTTGCGTCCAGCCATCGGTAACCAGACCGCTGCTACGCCGCGTGACTCCCGTGAACCGCAAATCGAAGGCGAGCGTCCAGCCCGCAAGCCAGCAGCACCTCGTGCTGACGGCGAGCGCGGTCCACGCACGCCACGTCCGGCCAACGGTCGCACCGAGCGCGGTGAAGGCCGCGGTGCGCCAAGCGGTGGTCGCAGTGATCGCGGCGCCCCGGCAGGTCGTGGTGAACCTCGTGGTGATTCGGCTCGCGGTACGCCAGTGGCGGACCGTCCGTCCGACACCAAGCGCCCGGCCAAGCCGGCGCCGAAGAAACGCCCGGGCATCGTCCTGGTCGACAAGGACGCACCCTCGGGCAAACGCCGCGGCGCCCCGGCCGGCTCCGGCCAGCGTCCGGGCTTTGGTCGTCGCAAGCCTGAGTAAGTGGTAAGCGCTTCATCAAAAACGCCAACCTTCGGGTTGGCGTTTTTTTTGAGCCCTGCTTTGGTTTTGTAGTGTTTTTGCGGGCGCCATCGCGGGCAAGCCCGCTCCCACAGTGTTCCGGGGTGCATATGGATCTTGCTTACACCCACGCTCCCTGTGGGAGCGGGCTTGCCCGCGATGGCGCCAATAGCAACTCCACCGAGCTCGAAACGGAAAACCAGCGTTACGCCCTGTAACGAAAATCTGACGAAATCTGCTGATTGGTCCTTTGGATTGGTGATTTTCCAGACACTGTAAGGAAATACTTCCATCCGGTTGGCTCTTCAAACTCTTTACAGCCCTCTGGCCCGCTTGTTTCACAGCCTCATCAAGGATCAGATGCGCCCCATGCCTGTCGTGCAGGTGCATAACAAGAAGGAGGCGCAATGTACGCCGTGACTCATCTCCATCTCTCCCCAAAGGGCGATTTTTCTGCCGCCCCCGTCCAGGACCTGCAAAGGTCTGACTCAATTTTTGCAGCCGCCCGAGACACTCGGGGCGGACACAGGCAATCCCGGCAAACGACGCGTTGATCCAACGGTGTCTGGCAGCAGGGGGTTACAGGTGTACAATGCGCCGCGTTTTAACTGTGACCTCCTGCGCATCTGCGCAAACCTCAAGGTTATCCGCCTTGTTCACTCCGCCACGTCACGAGCGTGTCGGGTCCGATTTCGTCACAGATAAAAACAAACAGGTGACGCATGACCGTTGTAAAAACGCTGGACTCCCGGTGCCTGCGCTGGGGTTTGATCGGCGCTGCTTGAAGCCGTAACCGAGCAGCAACGTCTAACGAACATCATCAAACCTTGCGTGAGACCCTTTTCATGAGTGGACAAAACTCGCATTCAGGCGAGCTGAAGCGCGGCCTGAAAAATCGCCATATTCAACTGATCGCCCTCGGTGGCGCGATCGGTACCGGACTGTTCCTCGGTTCGGCCGGGGTACTGAAATCCGCTGGCCCGTCGATGATCCTCGGCTACGCCATCTGCGGCTTCATTGCCTTCATGATCATGCGCCAGCTCGGCGAAATGATTGTCGAAGAGCCGGTGGCCGGTTCCTTCAGCCACTTCGCGCACAAGTACTGGGGCGGTTTCGCCGGCTTCCTGTCGGGCTGGAACTGCTGGATCCTGTACATCCTGGTGGGCATGTCGGAGCTGACCGCGGTCGGCAAATACATCCACTACTGGGCGCCGGACATCCCGACCTGGGTCTCGGCCGCCGGGTTCTTCGTGCTGATCAACCTGATCAACCTGGCCAACGTCAAAGTCTTTGGCGAGGCCGAGTTCTGGTTTGCGATCATCAAGGTCGTGGCCATCGTCGGCATGATTGCCCTCGGCAGCTACCTGCTGGTCAGCGGCAACGGCGGCCCGCAAGCGTCGGTGACCAACCTGTGGTCCCACGGCGGCTTCTTCCCGAACGGTGTCAGCGGTCTGGTCATGGCCATGGCGATTATCATGTTCTCCTTCGGTGGCCTGGAAATGCTCGGTTTCACCGCAGCAGAAGCCGACCAGCCGAAAACCGTGATCCCCAAAGCCATCAACCAGGTGATCTACCGGATCCTGATTTTCTACATTGGTGCGCTGGTCATTCTGCTGTCGCTGACGCCATGGGATAGCCTGCTGGCGACCCTGAACGCCTCCGGCGACTCCTATAGCGGCAGCCCGTTCGTACAAGTGTTCTCGATGCTCGGCAGCAACACCGCCGCGCACATCCTCAACTTCGTGGTCCTGACCGCGGCATTGTCGGTGTACAACAGCGGCACCTACTGCAACAGCCGCATGCTGCTGGGCATGGCCGAGCAGGGCGATGCGCCGAAAGCCCTGGCGAAGATCGACAAGCGCGGTGTGCCTGTGCGTTCGATCCTGGCGTCGGCCGCCGTGACGCTGATCGCCGTGTTGCTGAACTACCTGATTCCGCACAGCGCCCTTGAGCTGTTGATGTCGCTGGTGGTCGCGACCCTGGTGATCAACTGGGCAATGATCAGCTTCTCGCACTTCAAGTTCCGCCAGCACATGGACAAAACCAGGCAGACGCCGCTGTTCAAGGCGTTGTGGTACCCGTACGGGAACTACGTGTGCCTGGCGTTCGTGGTGTTCATCCTCGGCGTGATGTTGTTGATCCCGGGGATTAAGATCTCGGTGTACGCGATTCCGGTGTGGGTGGCATTCATGTGGATCTGCTACGGCATCAAGAACAAGCGCAGCGCGCAGCATGCGCTGCAGGCTGCTGGCTCAAGCGCGAAGTAAGCGCAGAGTGCAGAAACAACAAACCCGGCCATGTGCCGGGTTTGTCGTTTTCAGGATTGATGCATAACCCTGTGGGAGCGTGGCTTGCCCGCGATTCAGGCGCCGCGGTCCATCAGGCATACCGCGTTATCGTTCATCGCGGGCTAGCCACGCTCCCACAGGGACCGCATTCTTCCAGTTCATTCGCGGTATCCTGCGCGTTCTGAATACGGACCTTTTTCCATGCTGGTGATTTCCAACAACGTGCATCTGCCGGATGCCGAGATCGAATTGACGGCCATTCGTGCCCAGGGGGCGGGTGGGCAGAACGTCAACAAGGTCTCCAGTGCGGTGCACCTGCGCTTCGACATTCCGGCCTCGTCCTTGCCCGAGTTCTACAAGGAGCGGCTGCTGGCGTTGCGGGACAGCCGGATCACCAGCGAAGGCGTGTTGATCATCAAGGCCCAGCAATACCGCACCCAGGAAGCCAATCGCGCCGACGCGCTGGAGCGCCTGACCGAGTTGATCCTCAGCGCCACCAAGGTCGAAAAGAAACGCCGTCCGACCAAGCCGACCCTCGGTTCGAAAAAGCGCCGGCTCGAATCCAAGACCAAGCGCGGCAGCATCAAGGCCGGGCGTGGCAAGGTCGACTTCTAGCGCGCGTCCCGTTCTTCGCGGTGCTTCTCACTCAGGTGTTTTGGCGCCTGCCGGTACAGGTAAACGCTCAGGGCCAGGCCGCTCAGGGCGGCGAGGGCGGCGAACAGGAAGATCGAGGCAAACCCGAAACCTGCCGCAATCGCACCGGCCAGCGGGCCGGTAATCCCCAGTGACAAATCGATGAACAACGAATAAGCCCCGACCGCCGCGCCACGGCTGGAGGCCGGCACCAGGTTGACCGCTTCCACCCCCAGTGCCGGGAACACCAGCGAGAAGCCGAAACCGCTCAGCGCTGCGCCGGCCAGCGCCCAATGCGCATCCGGCGCCAGCCACAGCAGCAGCAAGCCCAGGGTTTCCACCGACAGGCAGGCAATCGCCACGCGAAAGCCGCCGAGGCGGTTGATCAGGTTGCCGAACAGCAACCGGGCGCCGATGAAGCTGGCGCCGAACAGGCTCAGGCACAGCACCGCGTTATCCCAGTGTTGCGTGGCGTAATACAGGGTGATGAAGGTCGCGATAGTGCCGAAACCGATGGAGCCCAGCGCCAGTCCGCAGCCATGGGGCAACACCCGCCCCAGCACATGCATGAACGGCAGGCGTTCGCCGACCACGATCGGCGCCGCGGTTTTCGGCCATGCCAGCGCCAGGCCGAGGATGGCCAGCAGCACGATACTCACGCCCATGCTCCACAAGCCCCATCGACTGACCAGCAACACCCCCAGCGGCGCACCGACCGCCAGCGCGCCATAGCTGGCGATGCCGTTCCAGGAGATGACCTTGGCGGTGTTCGCTGCGCCGACCCGGCCGATGCCCCAGCCGATCGAGCCCGAACCGACCAGGCTTTCCGCGCTGCCGAGCACCAGTCGGCCGATCAACAGGCTGATCAGGCTCAAGGTCGGCAGGCTCTGGGTCCAGGCGGAAATCAGCATGAACACACCGCTCAAGCCGCAGCCGGCGAGGCCGTACATCACCGCGAGCTTGCTGCCCTTGTTATCGATGATCTTCCCGGCATAGGGCCGGCTGAGCAGGGTGGCCAGGTATTGCACGCTGATCACCAGGCCGGCGATCACCGCGCCGAAACCCAGGTCGCTGTGGACATAGCCCGGCAATACGGCCAGGGGAATCCCGATGTTGAGGTAGCCGATGAAGGTAAACAGGACGATGGAGACGACTTGCAGCGTGACCGCCAGGGGGCGCTGGTTTTCAGACATGAGGTAAAGGTCCACGGGGCAGCAGGATAGATAGGCTGCTTATGATAGCGGCGCGAGCGGCCACGGGGCGTGGAAAAGTAAAACTATTTGCCGCAGAGGGTCATTCAGGGCGCTGCGGAGCAACCAGTTGCGTGGTGACCAGGGCGGCCAGGGCATTTTCTTCGCTGCCGAAACGGGCGAGCAAGGTGGCTTGTTTCTCGGGGGACAGGCGGTGCCAGATCTCGATCATCTTCTCGGCGGTGCCGATCAGGACGCTGGCCTGCTGCTCTTCATCAAAAGAAGGGTTGAATTCGTCGGTCATGGGGTGGCGCTCGAGGTTCAGGCGGTGTGGAAAGCGCATGTTAGCGCTTTCCACACGGTCTGGCATTGCAGGTGTTTCAGTCTTCGCTGTCGGCCTGGCGGCGTTCAGATGCTTCTTTCGGCTCGGGCTGTTGGGCACCGGCTTGTTGCGTGGTCGTCTGCTCAGTTTCGTGCAGGCTTGGGAAGGGGAGATTAGGGATCTCGTGCATATCGCGCTCCTCGCAAAGTCTGTTGATAGATCTGGGTAGATCCGCGCTTTTAAAAAGCCTGGGAAGGATACAGGAGTCGAAATGACAAATAGACTTTTATATCCATTTGTTTCGACGGATGGGGTTGTATAGACAGGTCAGATATGCATCGACTGATACACCGCACCCTGTAGGAGCTGGCTTGCCAGCGAAGACGGTGTGTCAGCCAATACATGTATCGACTGATACACCGCTTTCGCTGGCAAGCCAGCTCCTACAGGGGGTGTGGTGTGTCAGTCGATTGGTGTATTGGCTGACACGCCGCCTTCACTGCGGTGCGGCGATCCGACAAGCCAGCCCACAGGGAGGCAGGTGGTTATTTGCAGACGTCTGCAATCGCCTCGGCCAGCAGATCCAAACGCGTCGCATCAATCCCCGCCACATTCGCCCGGCCAGTGCCGACCATGTACACACTGTGTTGATCACGCAGTTTTTTAACCTGCTCCGGCGTCAACCCGGTGTAGGAAAACATTCCGCGCTGCACGCCAATATGAGCAAAGCGCTCGCGCAACCCGTGCGGCTCAAGGGCTTCCACCAGGCCGCTGCGCAGCTGGGCGATACGCAAGCGCATCGTCTCCACTTCATCGGCCCAGAGACTTTTCAGCTGCGGATCGCCAAGGATGGTCGCCACGACAGCGGCGCCGTGATCCGGCGGCGTCGACCACAGGTTGCGGGCGATGTTGGCCAGTTGGCTGCGGATATCCACCAGCTTGTCGGCGGTCTTGGCGCAAACAATCAACGCGCCGGTACGGTCGCGGTACAGGCCGAAGTTCTTCGAGCAGGAACTGGTGATCAACACTTCCGGCAACTCGGCGGCAAACAGCCGGGTCGACCAGGCATCCTGTTCCAGGCCATCGCCGAAGCCCTGGTAGGCAAAATCAATCAGGGGCAACAGGTCGCGGCTGCGCACTACCTTCAATAACCGGCGCCAGTCGTCATGGGACAGGTCGAACCCGGTCGGGTTGTGGCAGCAGGCGTGCAGCAACACGACATCACCCTTGGGTGCCGCTTCGAGTGCCGCCAGCATCGCGTCGACATCGAGACGGTTGTCGCTGCCCACGTAAGGGTAGTGACTGACCTTGACGCCCGCCGCGGCGAAGATGGTTTCGTGAATCGGCCAGGTCGGACTGCTCAACCACACGCCACGGCCCGGCAGGCACTGCGCGATGAAGTCGGCGCTCAAGCGCAACGCACCGGTGCCACCCGGCGTCTGCGTCACACCGGCCCGTTGTTCGGCGATCAGCGCAGAGTCGGCACCCAGTACCAGCTCATTGATAACTTTGCCGAACGCCGGTTCGCCGTGACCGCCGATGTAGGTCTTGGTGGCCTGACGATCCACCAGCCGCGCTTCGGCGAGCTTCACCGCCTGAGGTATCGAGGTCAGGCCCTGGGCATCTTTGTAGACGCCCACGCCGAGGTCGAATTTGCGCGGGTTCGGGTCCAGCGCATAGGCCTCCATCAGGCCGAGGATCGGGTCGCCGGGGACTCGACCTATGGCGTCGAAATGCATTATTTGCGGCCCTCGGCGTCCTTGGCCACGTCGTCGGTGCGCGCGGCCATGATGAAATCGTTGCGGTGCAGGCCCTTGATGGAATGGCTCCACCAGGTCACGGTGACTTTGCCCCACTCGGTCAGCAGGCCCGGGTGGTGACCTTCGGCCTCGGAGATTTCACCAACGGCGTTGGTGAACGCCAGGGCGTGCTTGAAATTCTTGAACAGGAACACTTTTTCCAGCTGCATCACGCCGTCGCGGACTTCGATGTTCCAGTCAGGGATCTGCTTGATCAGCACCGGCAGTTCTTCGTCGCTGACCTGAGGGGCGCCGGCTTGGCAGGCTTCGCAGTGGGCTTGGTTCAATGTGGACATGATGGGTTCCTGAAATCGAATTATTGGAAATCGGCCGTCAATCTCACCACGCTAAACCAAAGCGTCGGTTCCTGACAGGCTCACATGATTCTAAAAGCCGCGGATCACGCGGCTTTTGGCGGAAATTTGGGGGTGTGCAAGCCCAGCTGCATGCCTTGCTTGACCATGCTCATGATGTCTTCATGGGCCACATCGAACAGGCGCTTGAGGTTCGGCAGAACAAAATACAGCGGCTGCAGGATGTCGATGCGATACGGCGTGCGCATGCATTCCAGCGGGTCGAACGTCTGATGCTCAGGTTCATTCGACAGGCAGTACACCGTTTCTTTAGGCGAGGACAGAATGCCGCCGCCGTAGATGCGCATGCCTTGCGGCGTATCGACCAGGCCAAACTCGATGGTCATCCAGTACAGGCGCGCCAGGTACACGCGCTCTTCCTTGGTCGCCTGCAGGCCGAGTTTGCCGTAGGTGTGGGTGAATTCGGCGAACCAGGGGTTAGTCAGCAGCGGGCAGTGACCGAAGATCTCGTGGAAAATGTCCGGCTCTTGCAGGTAATCCAGCTCTTCGCGGGTACGAATGAAGGTCGCCACCGGAAACTGTTTGTTGGCGAGCAATTCGAAAAAGGTCTGGAAGGGGATCAGTGCAGGCACCCGGGCAACTTGCCAGCCGGTGGTTTCACCGAGCACCTTGTTGATCTCGCCCAGTTGCGGAATGCGGTCGTGGGGCAGACCGAGTTTTTCGATACCGTCCAGGTATTCCTGGCACGCACGCCCTTCGATCACTTTCAGTTGGCGAGTGATCAGCGTGTTCCACACCGCGTGTTCTTCGGCGGGGTAGTCGATAAAACCTTGCGCATCGGGCTCGCGAGCCACGTAGTGCGTCTGCTTCATGCTGCTCTCCTGCTAGGGGATTTCGTTCTTGTTATGTCCTGCTATGGACTTAGAAATACCCCAAGGTGTTCGGCGTTGCAGCAGGTGGTTTGCAGCGGGCGCAGGAAAATACCACGGTTTTCGTAAAGTATTCGTTACGGTTTGCCGCTTGCCGCGCAAGTATTGAGATCTGCGGGGTTGAAATGGCGTGCAGGTGTCACATAATCTTGACGACTATCTGCGTACCTCAGCAGAAAAATACGCCCAAGGGCACTGCAACATGCCTGGTAGGAGCAAGCTTGCTCGCGAAAGCGGTGTGTCAGACGACTTTTATTTACCTGATCCACCGCTATCGCGAGCAAGCTTGCTCCTACAGGTCGAGCGCCTGCTATCTACCTCATTCACCGCTTTTTCAGGCCTTTATATGCGTATCAAAGTTCACTGCCAGAACCGCATCGGCATCCTGCGCGACATTCTCAACCTGCTGGTGGAATACGGGATCAACGTCGCTCGCGGCGAGGTCGGCGGTGAGCATGGCAATGCCATCTACCTGCTTTGCCCGAACCTGATCAACATTCAGTTCCAGGCGCTACGGCCGAAATTCGAATCGATTGCCGGGGTCTTCGGGGTCAAGCGTGTCGGGCTGATGCCCAGCGAGCGTCGGCACATGGAGCTCAATGCCTTGCTCGGCGCGCTGGAGTTTCCGGTGCTGTCGATCGACATGGGCGGCTCGATCGTCGCGGCCAACCGTGCGGCGGCGCAGTTGCTCGGGGTGCGCGTCGATGAGGTGCCGGGGATCCCGTTGTCGCGGTACGCCGAGGATTTCGACTTGCCGGAACTGGTGCGCGCCAACAAGTCGCGGATCAACGGGCTGCGGGTCAAGGTCAAGGGCGACGTGTTTCTCGCCGACATTGCGCCGTTGCAATCGGAGCATGACGACAGCGAAGCCATGGCCGGCGCGGTGCTGACCCTGCATCGCGCGGATCGGGTGGGTGAGCGCATTTATAACGTGCGCAAGCAGGAACTGCGCGGGTTCGACAGCATCTTCCAGAGTTCGAAAGTGATGGCCGCCGTGGTGCGCGAAGCCCGGCGCATGGCGCCGCTGGATGCGCCGCTATTGATAGAAGGCGAAACCGGCACCGGCAAGGAGTTGCTGGCGCGCGCCTGCCACCTGGCGAGCCCCCGTGGCCAGTCACCGCTGATGGCGCTCAACTGCGCCGGCCTGCCGGAATCCATGGCCGAGACCGAGTTGTTCGGCTACGGCCCCGGCGCCTTTGAAGGGGCGCGGGCCGAAGGCAAGCTCGGGCTGCTGGAGCTGACGGCGGGCGGTACGCTGTTTCTCGACGGCGTCGGCGAAATGAGCCCGCGCCTGCAGGTGAAATTGCTGCGTTTCCTGCAGGACGGTTGCTTCCGTCGTGTCGGCAGTGATGAAGAGGTTTATCTGGATGTGCGCGTGATCTGCGCGACCCAGGTCGACCTGTCCGAGCTGTGCGCTCGCGGGGAGTTTCGCCAGGATCTGTATCACCGCCTGAACGTGCTGTCGTTGCACATCCCGCCGTTGCGCGAGTGTCTCGACGGGTTGACGCCGCTGGTGGAACACTTCCTCGATCAAGCCAGCCGGCAGATCGGTTGCCCGCTGCCGAAACTGGCGCCGGCGGCGATGGAGCGGCTCAGTCACTACCATTGGCCGGGCAATGTCCGGCAACTGGAGAATGTGTTGTTCCAGGCGGTTTCGTTGTGCGAGGGCGGGACGGTCAAGGCCGAGCACATTCGATTGCCGGATTACGGAGTGCGTCAGCCCCTTGGCGATTTCTCGCTGGAGGGTGGGCTGGACGAGATTGTCGGGCGCTTCGAGAAGGCGGTGCTGGAGCGGCTGTATTCCGAGCATCCGAGCAGTCGGCAACTGGGGAAGCGGTTGGGGGTTTCGCATACCACCATTGCCAACAAGTTGCGCGAATATGAGGTTGGCAAGACCGAGACATAGCGGGCGCTTGTTGTGTTTGTTCGGGCCTCTTCGCGGGCAAGCCCGCTCCCACAGGGATCTTCAGGGTTCACACTATCCCTGAACAACCAACAACCCTGTGGGAGCGGGCTTGCCCGCGATGAGGCCAGCATAGGCAACACTCAGGTCAAGCCTTGCCACCCACCGGCATAACACCGCCGGTTTTTCGACTTTGACACAATCCCCCATTCCCTCCTGAACCCCTCAACCCCTTTGTTTGCCGGCCCCCGCGCCGCCAGAAAAAAGTTGGTCTGCAAATTGCTTATGGCTCAGCAGTACAGCTGTGGGCGGCAAACGTCCGGCATGCAGAGGAAAGAGTGTGGACAAGTACCTTTATGTGGCAATGACCGGCGCCAGCCAGAATGCACTGGCGCAGAAGGCTCATGCGAACAACCTGGCGAACATCTCCACCAACGGCTTCCAGAAAGACCTGGAGCAGGCGCGTTCGATGCCGGTGTTCGGTGACGGCTTTGCGGCGCGGGCGTTTGCCCTGACCGAGCGTCCGGCCACCGACTTTTCCCCTGGCGCGCTGGTAGAGACCGGCCGCGACCTCGATGTCGCCGTGCAAGGCAACGGCTGGATTGCGGTGCAGAACCCCGACGGCGGCGAAAGCTACGTGCGCACCGGCAGCCTGAACGTCGACGCCCTCGGCGTGCTGCGGGCCGGCAACGGCATGCCGGTGCTGGGCAATGGCGGGCCGATTGCCGTGCCGCCCGAGCAGCAGATCGAAGTGGGCGAGGACGGCAGCATCAGCATTCGGGCGATGGGCGAGGGCCCGCGGGTGATGGCGCAAGTCGACCGCATCAAACTGGTCAACCCGGACTTCAAGAACATGACCAAAGGCCTGGACGGTTCGATCCACACCAAGGACGGCCAGCCGGCGCAGGCCGATGCCAACGTCAAGCTGGTGTCCGGCTTCCTCGAGTCGAGCAACGTCAATGCCGTGGAAGAGATGACCTCGGTGCTGGCCCTGGCCAAGCAGTTCGAACTGCACGTCAAGATGATGAACACCGCCAAAGAAGACGACCAGGCCATGGCTCGGGTCTTGCAGATCTAATAATCATCAGAACGTCGCGCCGTAAAACAGGCGCACGAGGAGAATCGAATGCTTCCGGCTCTATGGGTTGCCAAAACAGGCCTGTCCGCCCAGGACACCAACCTGACGACCATTTCCAACAACCTGGCCAACGTCTCGACCACGGGTTTCAAACGTGACCGCGCCGAGTTCCAGGACTTGCTCTACCAGATCAAACGCCAGCCAGGCGCCCAGTCGACCCAGGACAGCGAACTGCCGTCGGGTCTACAAGTGGGCACCGGTGTGCGCATCGTCGGCACCCAGAAAAACTTCACCGCCGGCAGCCTGCAGACCACCGAGCAACCGTTGGACATGGCCATCGACGGCCGCGGTTTCTTCCAGATCCTGCAGCCGGACGGCACCACGTCCTACACCCGTGACGGTACCTTCCACCTCGACTCCAACGGCCAGATCGTCAACGCCAGCGGCTTCGCCCTGGAACCGGCCATCGTCATCCCCAACGACGCCCAGACCTTCACGGTCGGTCGCGACGGCACCGTGTCCATCACCGTGGCCGGCAACCCGGCCGCCCAGGTGATCGGCAACCTGCAAACCGCCGACTTCATCAACCCGGCCGGCCTGCAGGCAGTGGGCAACAACCTGTTCCTGGAAACCGCCGCCAGCGGCGCGCCGCAAGTCGGCACCCCGGGCCTGGCCGGTTTCGGCACCACGCTGCAGAACACCCTGGAAACCTCCAACGTCAGCACCGTTGAAGAGATGGTCAACATGATCACCACTCAACGCGCCTACGAGATGAACTCCAAGGTGATTTCCACCGCCGACCAGATGCTCTCGTTCGTCACGCAGAATCTGTAATCAAGTCCATGGGGCGCCCACGTGGTCGCCAGCAACACCGTGAGGTAGGGTCATGAATCGCTTTGTATCTGTCCTGGCACTGAGTGGGATCACCGCGCTCGCGGGTTGTGTCGCCCCACCGCCCAAGCCCAATGACCCTTACTACGCCCCGGTGTTGCCGCGCACGCCGCTGCCGGCGGCGGCCAACAACGGCTCGATCTACCAGGCCGGTTTCGAACAGAACCTGTACAGCGACCGCAAGGCGTTCCGGGTCGGTGACATCATCACCATCACCCTGAACGAGCGCACCCAGGCCAGCAAGAACGCCAATTCGCAAACCGCCAAGAACAGCAAGACCGACATCGGCCTGAGCTCGTTTTTCGGCGGCGGTCTGAGCACCAACGACCCGGTGGGCAGCGGTAACCTGAGCCTGGACGTCGGTTACGCCGGCGACCGCGCAACCAAGGGCGACAGCAAGTCCGGCCAGAGCAACAGCCTCACCGGTTCGATCACGGTGACCGTCGCCGACGTCTTGCCCAACGGCATCATCGCCGTGCGCGGCGAGAAATGGCTGACCCTCAACACCGGTGACGAGCTGGTGCGGATTGCCGGCCTGGTGCGCGCCGATGACATCGCCACCGACAACACCGTGTCCTCGACCCGGGTCGCCGACGCACGCATCACCTATTCGGGCACCGGTGCCTTTGCCGACGCGAGTCAGCCAGGCTGGTTCGACCGTTTCTTCCTCAGCCCGCTGTTCCCTTTCTAGGTGGCCACGTTGAATTTGAGAAGTCTCATCGTTGCGGCCTTGTTGGTGTGTGCAGCGTCCAGCGCCCAGGCTGAGCGCCTGAAGGACATCGCCAGCATTTCCGGGGTGCGTTCCAACCAATTGATCGGCTACGGCCTGGTGGTCGGGCTCAACGGCACCGGCGACCAGACGACCCAGACCCCGTTCACGCTGCAGACCTTCAACAACATGCTCTCGCAGTTCGGCATCAAGGTGCCGCCGGGTTCGGGCAACGTGCAGTTGAAAAACGTCGCGGCCGTGTCGATCAGTGCCGACTTGCCGGCGTTCGCCAAGCCGGGTCAGCAGATCGACATTACCGTGTCCTCCATCGGCAACTCCAAGAGCCTGCGCGGCGGCACCTTGCTGCTGACCCCGCTCAAGGGCATCGACGGCAACGTCTACGCCATCGCCCAGGGCAACCTGGTGGTCGGCGGCTTCGATGCCGAAGGTCGCGACGGTTCCAAGATCACGGTCAACGTGCCCTCGGCCGGGCGCATCCCCGGTGGGGCCTCGGTTGAGCGTTCGGTGCCGAGCGGGTTCAACCAGGGCAACAGCCTGACCCTGAACCTCAACCGTTCGGACTTCACCACCGCCAAGCGCATCGTCGACAAGATCAACGACCTGCTCGGCCCCGGCGTGGCCCAGGCCATCGACGGCGGCTCGATTCGCGTCAGCGCGCCGCTCGATCCAAGCCAGCGCGTCGACTACCTGTCGATCCTCGAAAACCTTGAAGTCGACCCGGGCCAGGCGGTGGCGAAAGTCATCATCAACTCCCGCACCGGCACCATCGTGATCGGCCAGAACGTCAAGGTATCCCCGGCCGCCGTGACCCACGGCAGCCTGACCGTGACCATCACCGAAGACCCGATCGTCAGCCAGCCCGGCCCGCTGTCCAACGGGCAGACGGCCGTCGTGCCGCGCTCGCGGGTCAACGCCCAGCAGGAAGCCAAGCCGATGTTCAAGTTCGGCCCGGGCACCACCCTCGACGAAATCGTCCGGGCGGTGAACCAGGTCGGCGCCGCGCCGGGTGACTTGATGGCCATCCTCGAAGCGCTGAAACAGGCCGGCGCCTTGCAAGCCGACTTGATCGTGATCTGAGGATGACGACCATGGACATGCGCAAGGGCGGTGTGGGGGTCAGCAGCAGCGACTCGGGGTCCTATTCGGACCTCAATCGCCTGAACCAGCTCAAGGTCGGCGACAAGAACAGCGACGGCAACCTGCGCAAGGTCGCGCAGGAATTCGAGTCGCTGTTCCTCGGTGAAATGCTCAAATCCATGCGCTCGGCCACCGACGCGCTGGGCCAGGACAACCCGCTCAACACCCCGGCGGCCAAGCAGTACCAGGAAATGTACGACCAGCAGCTCGCCGTATCCATGTCCCGCGAAGGCGGCGGCATCGGCCTGGCGGACGTGTTGATGCGGCAGATGGCGAAGAACAAACCGCTGGCGCCGGGCGAGGCCGCTGCCGCGTCCGCCGCCAAACAGGCTGCCGCCAAAGCCGCGGTGGAAACCCCGATCGCCGCCGGCACGACCGCCACCCACGGCCCCTTGTCGCGCCTCAATGGCGAGCGACCGTTATGGGCTTCGCGCTCGGTACAGTCGGCGGCGAGCGCGGGCGAGGGCGCGCATCACAACGACATGGCCCTGATCAACCAGCGGCGCCTGGCCCTGCCACCGAAACTGGCCGACCGCTTGCTCGCCGGGCTGGTGCCCTCAGCATCGACCAAGACATCGACCACGGCGTCGTCCGCCACCACAGCGCTGAACAAGGCCCAGCTACCAAGCACCCCAACCGGCGCCGGCCCCCTGTACAACGGCGACTGGCTGACCGCACAAACCGATACCACCGCCAGCGGGCGCCTGCAGGTCCATGGTCGATCCATGGCGCAAATCCCCCTGGCACCGGCGAAAAAGGCCTTCAGCTCCGCCGACGAATTCGTCAACACCATGCTGCCCATGGCCAAGGAAGCCGCCGACCGCATCGGCGTCGATCCGCGTTACCTGGTGGCCCAGGCCGCCCTGGAAACCGGCTGGGGCAAATCGGTCATGCGTGCCCAGGACGGCAGCAGCAGCCACAACCTGTTCGGCATCAAGGCCGGCAGCAGTTGGCAGGGCGATTCGGCGCGGGCGATCACCAGCGAATTCAGAAATGGCGCAATGGTCAAGGAAACGGCGCAGTTCCGTTCCTACTCCTCGTACAAGGACAGCTTCCATGACCTGGTGACCTTGCTGCAATCGAACAATCGTTATCAAGACGTCGTGAAATCCGCCGATAACCCGGAACAATTTGTGCGCGAGTTGCAGAAGGCCGGTTACGCCACCGACCCGGACTACGCCAGCAAGATTTCGCAGATAGCCAGGCAGATGAGCAGTTACCAGAACTACGCTGCGGCGGGCGTTTCCACCACGCCTTTATAGGCATAAGGGTCTGAATCATGAGTTTGCTCAATATCGGGATGTCGGGTCTGAACGCCAGCCAGGTGTCATTGGCGACCGTCGGCAACAACATTGCCAACGCCAACACCGCCGGCTATTCACGCCAACAAACCATTCAGAGCAGTAATACTTCGCACCTCAATGGCGGGGTGTTTATCGGCAGCGGTACGACCCTGGCCGATGTGCGTCGGGTCTATAACGCTTACCTCGATAACCAGCTGCAAACCTCCACCTCGCTGAGTAACGATGCCAACGCCTACCTCGAGCAGGTAAGCCCGCTGGACAAGCTGTTCTCCGACAAGACCACCGGCATCAGCGCGGTATTGAGCAGCTTCTTTGCCTCGGTGCAGACGTCTGCCGGTGCGCCGGGCGACACCGCCGGGCGGCAGTTGCTGTTGACCAATGCGCAAACGTTGAGCAACCGCTTCAACGCCCTGGCGTCGCAGATGCAGCAGCAGAACGAAGGCATCAACAGTCAGTTGACCACGATCACCGACAAGGTCAACCAGCTGACGTCGTCGATTGCCGCGTTGAACCAGCAAATTTCCCAGGCCGGCAACTCGACCGGCAGTGGCCCCAGCAACTTGCTCGATGCCCGCAGTGAAGCGGTGCGCACGCTCAATGAATTGGTCGGGGTCACCGTCCAGGAGTACAACGGCAGTTACAACGTTTCCCTGGGTACGGGGCAGTCGCTGGTGATGGGCAACACGGCGAACACACTGTCGACCGTCAGAAGCGGGATCGACAAGAGCCAGCTGAATATCCAGGTCAACTCGCCGTCGTCGGTCAGTGACGTGACGTCGGTCATCAGCGGCGGCAAGATCGGTGGGTTGCTACGCTATCGCGAAGACGTGCTGGCGCCGGCGATCAACGACCTGGGCCGCACGGCACTGGTGGTTGCCGACAAGATCAACCGTCAGCTGGGCCAGGGGCTGGATGCCAATGGCGAGTTCGGTGCTTCGCTGTTCTCCAACATCAACAGTGCTACCGCCATCAGTCAGCGCAGTGTGGGGGCTTCGACTAACAGTAAAGGTTCCGGCAACCTCAACGTCACCATCACCGACTCCAGTGCTTTGTCCAAGTTTGACTATCAGGTCACGTTCACGGCCGCGGACAAGTACACGGTCAAGCGTTCCGATGGCAAGGAGATGGGGGCTTTCGACCTGTCGCCAGCGGCAGAAATCGATGGCTTCAAGCTCGATCTCAACGGCGGCGCTCTGAAGGCCGGAGATTCGTTCAAGGTCATGCCGACCCTTGCCGGCGCGAGTTCCATCACCACCCAGATGACCGACTCGAACAAGCTGGCGTTTGCCGGCCCTCTCGTCGCGACCAGCGGCACCGGCAACAGTGGCAGCGGTGCGCTGACATCGCCCGCATTGTCCATCCCGCTGGATATTTATGGCGGCGCCGACCTGGCCAGCCTGCAAGCCGGCATCAAAAATTCGATGCCGGTGACGCTGACGTTTAAAGACGCGGTGGGCGGCAGCCAGGCATATGAAGTCTTCAACTCCAAAGGGGAGAGCATTGATAAGGGCACCATCGTTCCCGGCCAAGGCAACGATCTGACCATCAAGGTGCCGATGCTCGACGCGTCCGGCACCGCGATCCCCGGCAAATCGTTTTCCTTCAACACCACGGTCAGTGGCGCGCCGTCGAAGAATGACAAGTACGAAGTCGCGTTCAACGTGGATGGCAAGCAAGACAACCGCAATGCCAACGAACTGTTGGGCTTGCAGACCAAGGCCACGGTCGGTGTCAGTGACGGCAACGCCGGCATGAGCATGGGCACCGCTTACAGCCAACTGGTGGGACAGGTCGGCGCCAAGGCCAGCCAGGCCCTTGGCGACAGCACGGCGAGCGGTGCGATTCTGGCGCGCGCCAAGTCCGAGGTGGCCTCGGTGTCCCAGGTCAACCTCGACGATGAGGCCGCCGACCTGGTCAAGTTCCAGCAGTACTACACCGCGTCGTCGCAGATTATCAAGGCCGCGCAAGAAATCTTCAGCACGCTGATCAACAGTCTTTAAGGGAGTATTCGACGATGCGAATTTCTACAGCCCAGTACTTTGAGACGAGTGCGGCCAAGTACCAGAACAACTTCTCCTCGATCGTCAAGACCCAGGAGCAGATCACCTCGGGTGTGCGGATTCAAAGTGCCGGTGATGACCCTGTGGGCGCGTCGCAGTTGCTGATGCTGCAACAGCAGAAAGCGATGCTGGGGCAGTACAGCACCAACATGGGCAGCATCAAGAGTTCGCTGGCCACCCAGGAAAGTGTGCTGGATAGCGTCAACACCGCGCTGCAGCGTGCTCGCGAGTTGGCGCTCCAGGCGGGTAATGGTGGCTACAGCGATGCCGATCGAAAAACCATTGCCGGCGAGATAGGCGAGATTGAAGCGCAAGTATTGGGCTTGCTCAACAGCAAGGACGCGTCGGGCAACTACCTGTTCTCCGGCTCGAAAGCTTCGACACCGCCTTATGTGCGCAACAACGACGGCACCTACGCCTATCAGGGTGATGACACCCAGTTGAATCTTCAGGTGTCGGACACTTTGTCCATTGCCACCAGCGATACCGGTAAAAATATCCTCGAGTCGGCGACCAACTCGGGGCGCACCCAGGCGATTCCTGATCCGTCGAAGCCTAATGACGGTACCGTTTCAGTGTCCGCCGGCTTGATGAAGTCGAACGCGGCTTACACCAATAGTTTTACGGCTGGAGAACCTTACGAACTGAAGTTTGTCGACAGCACTCATTACACCATCGCGGACAAGACGGGTAAGGATGTAACGTCCGAAGTGTCGGGAAACGGCATATTCGATTCGAAAAAAGAAGGTGGCTCGACCATCAGCTTGCGGGGTGTGGAGTTCGACATCACCTTGCGACTCAAGGCGCCTGTGGATCCTGCGACCACCCTGCCAATGTCCCCTGATGAGGAGGTCAAGGATTACACTTTCTCCTTGGGCAGCAAACCTGACAGCTTCAACGCATCACGGACACCAAGCAATGCCTCGACGGCGCAGATCACCCCGTCCGGCATCACGAACCAGGACGACTACGTCAAAGGATTTCCCAGCAGCGGTGTGGTCATCAAGTTCACCGATGCCACCAATTACCAAGTCTATGCCCAGCCTATGGGTGCAGACAGCAAACAGATCGGGGATGGAGTTCTGGCTGCCGGCTCGATCACGTTCGCGGGGGTGAAGTTTGATTTTACCGGCGATCCGCAAGCAGAAGATCAGTTTGTGGTAGGAGCCAGCAACCACCAGACGCAAAGTGCATTGGACACCTTGAGTCAGTTACGCCAGGCGCTGGAAACACCGTCCGATGGCAACGTTCTGGCACAGATCAAGCTGAAGGACACGATAAATGCGTCGATCGGCAACCTGTCCAATGCCAGTGAACGGGTCGATAACGTTCGAGGGTCGATAGGTGCGCGCTTGAACGCCATTGACATCCAGAGCGCCGAGAACGTCAGCCAGGGCTTGAGCAACACCAGTACCCAGGCGGCTATCGGTGATACGGATGTTGCCACGGCATCCATCGAACTGGCATTCCAGCAATCACTGCTGCAGGCCTCGCAGCTGGCGTTCGTGAAAATCGCCCAGCTGAGCCTGTTCAACAAGCTTTGAGCCTTGCTCGATGACCGGCACTCTCTCGCGGGTAATGCCGTTTTTTGTGGGAGCGAGCTTGCTCGCGATGGACTCGAGAGCGCCGCGTTTAACCAGTAAACACGCGTTATCGTTTACGACCATCGCGAGCAAGCTCGCTCCTACAGTGAGCCGCATTCGCTTAACTGAACGGCATTATCTCGCTAGCCCTTTTTTCCATTCGTCGCTGGTTTCAGCCCTCCGCTTGGAGGCTGATCGCTTGTTTGTGACTGGATGTTTGGCACAAGGCACGCAAAATGCGTGACCTGCGAGTCATAATGAGCATCTTCACTGTATTGTGTCAGAAAGGATGGGCAGGGGGCTGACCCTTGTCGGACGTGTTTTCAGGGTTCTGAAGCGTCTGCACCGTATTTTTTCGCTCGGTGAAATCCAGTATTTTCAGTACCTCTCGGTCTGCGAGCGGTGATCTCCAGCTATTTAGTATTGGGAAGCCACAATGATTGGCATAAAAAGCATTGCCAGCTACGTGCCAGCGAGTGGGCTGGATAATTATGCTCAGGGCGCGAAATTCGAGAAGGATGAAGAGTTCATCCTCGGGAAAATCGGTTCGGCGTTCCTGCCGCGCAAGGACGCTGGGCAGGAAACCTCCGACCTCTGCGTCGAGGCGGCCAATGCCTTGTTTGCAAATAATCCGCAACTCGATCGTCAATCCATCGACGTGCTGATCGTCGTCACCCAGAACGGCGACGAAGAAGGCCTGCCCCACACCTCCGCCATCGTCCAGGACAAGCTGGGCCTGTCGACCAACGTCGCGGCCTTCGACATCTCCCTGGGCTGCTCCGGCTACGTCTACGGCATCTACGCCATCAAAGGCTTCATGGAAGCCACAGGCCTGAAGAATGGCCTGCTGATCACCGCCGACCCGTATTCGAAGATCGTCGACCCGGAAGATCGCAACACCACCATGTTGTTCGGCGACGCCGCCACGGCCACCTGGATGGGTGAAGACGCCGTCTGGCAGCTGGACAAGGCCAAGTTCGGCACCGACGGCTCCGGCGCGCCTCACCTGAAGGTGACGGACGGGGTGTTCTATATGAATGGGCGGCAGGTGTTCAATTTTGCCTTGCTCAAGGTGCCGGCGCATTTGCATGAGTTGCTCAATGAGTCGGGCCTGACCTCCCAGGACGTTGATGCGTTCTGCATTCACCAGGGCAGCGCGGCGATTGTCGATGCTGTGGCGCGGCGCTTTGAAAACGAGCCGGAGAAGTTCATCAAGGACATGGTCGAGACTGGCAATACTGTGTCTTCGAGTATTCCGCTGCTGCTGGAAAAGCACATGTTTGATTCCAGCTGGAAGCGAGTGGCGATCAGTGGTTTTGGTGTGGGCCTGTCCTGGGGCTCGGCGATTATCCACCGCCCTTGATCCGCGAATAACGGCTACACCGAAACGCCCATGACCGAAAGGTCATGGGCGTTTTTGCATTTGGGGCAAGGCAATGTAAGCCCTTGAATCTAAACAAGTGGCACGGTGCTAGTAAATAATTCGAAAAAAGCCCTCAAGCAAATTGCGTTCACGACGATAACCATTACGAAGGTTCTCTAGGCCACACCCGGCGGTTGCCAGGGCCGGAAGCCGCAGCACCCAACCAATGAGGATTTCGTCATGTCCATGTCAGTAAATACCAACCTCACCTCCCAGACTGTTCAGAAGAACCTGAACAAAGCTGGCGATGCGCTGAGCACCTCGATGACCCGTCTGTCTTCCGGCCTGAAAATCAACAGCGCCAAAGACGATGCTGCTGGCATGCAGATCGCCAACCGTCTGACCTCCCAGGTTAAAGGCATGAGCGTGGCGATCGCCAACGCCAACAACGGCACCTCGATTGCACAGACCGCTGAAGGCGCGATGCAAGAGTCGACCAACATTCTGCAACGTCTGCGTGAACTGGCCCTGCAGTCCGCGAACAGTGACAAAAGCGACGCTGACCGTTCCGCCCTGCAGCAAGAATTCACGGCGAAAACCGGTGAACTGACCCGTATCGCCCAAACCACCACCTTCGGTGGTCGTAACCTGCTGGACGGCTCGTTCCAGAACCAGGCGTTCCAGATCGGTTCCGATGCCAACCAGACTATTTCGTTTGGCATGAGCGATATCAGCGCTACTGGTTTGAAGGGTTCTTACAGTGAAGCGTCTGTGAGCGGTGCAGCAATGAAAAACCTTTCGGCTACGTCCGTCGGTACCGTGCTGACAGGTTCTTCGACGACCACTACCACTACTGCTATTGCAGCTGCTACTGGTACTGCCCAAACAGGTCTGCAGACGGGGGTGGGGTCTACAGCTTCGACGATTGTTGCTAGCGACACCATGACGGTTAACGGGAAGGGCGTTGCTCTGACCGCTGGCATGAAAGGTGCTGAGCTTGCTACAGCGATTAATGCTGCAGACTCAACTGTTACGGCAACATTTGATAACGCTACTGGGAAAATGACATTTACTTCGGCATCAGATATCGCTTTTGCGGGTACGGCTGTCGCTAAAGCAGGTTTTAACGTTGCCAATAGCCCCATCCTGGCCGAAGCTACAGCTACTGGTTCAGTTGTTGAAAGTCTCAAGGCTGCTAATACTTCAGCGCTTGCAGCTACAGACAAAATTACTATCAATGGTAAAACCGTTGATGTAACCGACGGTATGAACGGTACGGACCTTGCCACCGCGATCGAGGCTGCTGACAGCAATGTGACCGCAGTGTGGGATGACACTGCAGGAACAATGGAGCTGACTTCGAGCAGTGCTATCATCGTTGGTGGTGCTGACGCGGGTAAAGCAGGTCTTACCGCTATTTCTTCCCCACAAACTACAGCTGCAACAACAAGTGCTCCATTAGCAAGGAACTCCGCAATCGGCACTGACGGCGGGATCTCTATCAATGGCAAGCCAATTGCTTGGGCTGCTACTGATACCGTTGATCAAGTGTTGAGCAAAATGGCGGGGGCTGATGGTATCAAGTCTGCCACCATCAATGCTGAAGGGCGTGTCGAGCTGACTTCCAAAGACGGCAGCGATGTCAAGCTGGCCAACACCAAGGGTGGCTCGTTGGCTCAGTTGGGTCTGTCGGCAGGTACTTCTCAAGCTAAACTAACTGCTGATACGTCGATTGAGCTTAATGGTGTTGAAGTCAAGTTCAAGAAGGGTGATACCACCGATACCATCGTATCCTCGATCAACAGCGCCAGCACCGGCGTAACTGCCAGCAAAAATACTGATGGTACTTTGAAGTTGTTCTCTAATAAGGACATCACCATCAAGGATGGCAGCGCAGGTACAGGTCTGGAGTCACTTGGTCTGACTCCGTCTGCGGGTAGCACTGGCACTACCTCAGCCGTAACCATGGAAACCACCGTTTCCGACTTGAGCGTTCTGACCGCCGCTGACTCCCAGCGTACCGTTCAGGCTCTGGCCGACGCGATCCAGCAGATCGACACCCAGCGTTCCGCTCTGGGTGCCGTACAAAACCGTTTGACCAGCACCGTGGCCAACCTGCAAAGCATCACCGAGAACTCCACCGCTGCACTGGGTCGCGTTCAGGATACTGACTTCGCCTCGGAAGCCGCTGAGCTGACCAAGCAACAAACCCTGCAACAGGCATCCACTGCGATCCTGTCCCAGGCTAACCAACTGCCATCCGCTGTGATGAAACTGCTTCAGTAATTTCAGCGCTTGGTTGAGAACAGAAGGGCGCGTTTACGTGCCCTTTTGTTTTTCCGGTTTTCAGCGTTTGAAGGTGGCACGAATTGTGATGCTGTCTGCCGAATCGGCCTTGCTCGCCAATAAAGCAGCAGCCACCGGCTAAGGAGAATACAGATGGCCAGTTCAACCATTACGGGTGTCGGTTCAGGTTTCGATACCGTCGGGATTGTGACTGCCTTGGTGAATGCTGAAAAAGCACCCAAGCAAAGCCAGATCACCAAGCTGCAAACCAGTACCACGACTCAGTTGTCGGCGGTGGGTACGGTAAAAGTCGCGCTCGAAAGCTATCGTACGGCGATTGCCAAGCTCAATAGCGTGTCCAGCTTCAACGGGTTGGCCGCTTCGTCGTCTGACGAGAAAATTTCCAAGGTCACGATTGATGACAAGGCCTCCAGCGGCACCTATGCGCTGGATGTCACTCAATTGGCGACCGCTTCAAAAGTGACCAGCAAGGTGTTTGAGGGCGGTGCTTCGGCGGTGGTCAACGCGGGTACGCAGTCCACGACCCTGACCATCTCGCAGTCCGATAACGACTACAACGTCGCGATCCCGGCTGGTGCGACCATGCAGCAGACCCGTGACGCGATCAACACGCAGCTGCAATCCAAAGGCATCAGTGCCAACGTCCTGACCGACGCCAATGGCTCACGCCTGGTGATCAGCTCGCAGACCACGGGCAAGGGCACCGACATTACCATCAGCGGTGATTCTGAGTTGTCGACCGGGTATAGCGCCGGTAAACCGCCGGTTAACGCCGAATACACTATCGATGGCATCGCCATGGAATCGTCGAGCAACAAAATCACCTCGGCCATCAGTGGAGTGAGCCTTGAGCTGATCGACACCAAACCCTCGACCATCACCGTGGCCTCCAACACCGGCACCCTGAAAACCTCGGTTCAGTCGTTTGTGACGGCGTACAACGCGCTGCTGACCTCGATCAACACCCAAACCAAAGTCACGGCGACGGGTGATGCGGCGACTACCACCTCGGGCGCGCTGACCGGCGATGCTTCCATGCGTCAATTGGTCAACGGTATTCGCAACGAACTGCTGCAAAACACCAGTGGGTCGAGCATCGGCAACTTGTCGCAAATGGGCATCAGTACCGATCAGAAAACCGGGTTGCTGACCCTGGATGACAAAAAATGGGACGCCGCGGTGGCGACGCCTAACGGTGCGCTTGAGATTTCCAAGGTGTTTACCGGTGACGCAGGTCTGGTTACGCGCATGACCAAAGCCACGGCTGCCTACGTTGGCACCTCCGGCCTGCTGGCATCGCGTGCCTCGGACTTGAACGCCAAGCTGACCGACCTGACCACTGAGCAAGGCGACCTGGATCGCCGTATGGAATCCTTGAAAAGCACCCTGAGCGCCAAATACACGGCGATGGACACCTTGATCGCGCAGATGAATGCCAGCAGCTCCAGCATCATGACCACGCTCAACTCTTTGAATAACCCTAAAGACGACTGATTTGGCTCTATTTCGTGGCTAAAGTTTTTCGCGCCACCGTCGACATAGAGAGCATGTCCCAGTCATTTTGCCTGTCATCTGTAATGAGGTAGAAACATGAACCCGATGCGCGCCCTTCGTCAGTATCAGAAGGTTAATTCCCACGCTCAGATCTCTGAAGCCAGCCCCCATCGCCTGATTCAAATGCTGATGGAAGGCGGTCTGGATCGCATGGCGCAGGCCAAAGGTGCGATCAGTCGTGGTGATCTCGCGCAGAAGGCACTGTTGATTACCAAGGCTATCGACATCATCACCGGCTTGCGTCAGGGCCTGGATGAAGAAAAGACTGAAGACAAGGCCGCCTTGCAGCAGCTGGACAGCCTGTACGAGTACATGACTGTGCGTTTGACCCTGGCCAATGCGCAAAACGACCCTGAAATCATCGACGAAGTGACCCGCCTGTTGATCACGGTCAAAAGCGGCTGGGATGCAATTGCGGATCAACAAGTCGGCTAGTTCGAGGATGACGCCATGAGTCAAGCACTGCAACGGATTGAACAAACCCGCGAAGCCCTCATCGATGCGCTGGCCGAGCGCAATTGGGATGCGATCGGCGAACTGGATTTGGCCTGTCGGGAATGCGTCGATGAGGTGCTCACCGAAGCGCCATTCGACGAGGCGGCGGTGCGCACCAATCTGGAAAGCCTGCTGGCCGTCTACAAGGATTTATTGACGGTGACGATGGGCGAGCGCCAGTCGATAGTCGACGAAATGTCCCAGATGACCCAAGCGAAGAACGCGGCAAAGGTTTACCATCTGTTCGGTTGAAAAACCGACATTAGTCCAAATTGTACTGCGCCATAAATTTGACTGTGCACGGTTTTTTGACTTAACTAGTGGCTGTTTCCAGATTTCAGACGCGTACAGGCTTTTCGGTCTGCGAGCGTCTGGCTTGCCCACTCATTTCGGGCACCGGGTTGACTAGGGAAGTAGCTATTGCATGTGGCGTGAAACCAAAATTCTGCTGATCGATGACGATAGCGTTCGCCGCCGGGATCTGGCGGTGATTTTGAATTTTCTCGGTGAAGAAAATTTACCCTGCGGCAGCCATGACTGGCAGCAGGCGGTCGGCTCGTTGTCGTCAAGTCGTGAAGTCATCTGTGTCCTCATCGGCACGGTCAGTGCGCCTGGCGCACTGCTGGGCTTGTTAAAGACACTCTCGACTTGGGATGAGTTCCTTCCGGTGTTGTTGATGGGCGATAATTCTTCCGCTGACTTGCCGGAAGACTTGCGTCGTCGCGTGCTGTCGACCCTGGAAATGCCCCCCAGCTACAGCAAATTGCTCGACTCGTTGCACCGTGCCCAGGTCTATCGCGAGATGTATGACCAGGCGCGCGAGCGCGGTCGGCATCGCGAACCCAATCTTTTCCGCAGTCTGGTCGGCACCAGCCGGGCGATTCAGCACGTGCGGCAGATGATGCAGCAAGTCGCCGACACTGATGCCAGCGTGCTGATCCTCGGTGAGTCCGGCACCGGCAAGGAAGTGGTCGCGCGCAACCTGCATTACCACTCCAAGCGACGTGACGCGCCGTTCGTGCCGGTCAATTGCGGGGCGATTCCGGCCGAGTTGCTGGAAAGCGAATTGTTCGGCCATGAGAAGGGCGCCTTTACCGGGGCGATCACCAGCCGGGCCGGGCGCTTTGAACTGGCCAACGGCGGCACTCTGTTCCTCGATGAAATCGGCGACATGCCGCTGCCGATGCAGGTCAAGCTGTTGCGCGTGTTGCAGGAGCGCACCTTCGAGCGCGTGGGCAGCAACAAGACCCAGAGCGTCGATGTGCGCATCATCGCGGCGACCCACAAGAATCTCGAAAGCATGATCGAGATCGGCTCGTTCCGCGAAGACCTGTATTACCGCCTGAACGTGTTCCCGATCGAGATGGCGCCGCTGCGCGAGCGTGTCGAAGATATTCCGCTGCTGATGAACGAGCTGATCTCGCGCATGGAGCACGAAAAGCGCGGTTCGATTCGTTTCAATTCTGCGGCGATCATGTCGTTGTGTCGTCACGGCTGGCCGGGTAACGTCCGCGAACTGGCCAACCTGGTGGAGCGCATGGCGATCATGCATCCCTACGGGGTGATTGGCGTGATTGAGCTGCCGAAGAAATTCCGCTATGTCGATGATGAAGACGAGCAACTGGTCGACAGCCTGCGCAGTGATCTCGAAGAGCGGGTGGCTATCAACGGGCATACCCCGGACTTCGGTGCCAACGCGCTGCTGCCGCCGGAAGGCCTGGACCTGAAGGACTACCTGGGTGGTCTGGAGCAAGGGCTGATTCAGCAGGCGCTGGATGATGCCAATGGCATTGTCGCGCGCGCCGCGGAACGCCTGCGTATCCGTCGCACCACACTGGTGGAGAAGATGCGCAAGTACGGCATGAGCCGGCGTGAAGGTGATGAACAGGCGGAGGATTGACGCCTGTTTCGCCCCTCTCTGTAGGAGCTGGCTTGCCAGCGAAGGCGGTATGTCAGTCAACACATGTATTGGCCGATAGACCGATTTCGCTGGCAAGCCAGCTCCTACACGTGCGCGATGCAGCAGCCGGTTTATGTATCGCCTGACACGCCGCCTTCGCAGCGGTGCGGCGATCGGACAAGCCAGCTCCTACAGTTTCCTTAACTGTTTTCAGGCACGGGTATTGCTATAGCTCTCGCAACGTTCCGTTTATCTGACGGTCCAGCCCAGCGAGTGAGCACACGATGCCCCAAGCCGCCCAGTTGTCTCCTGTCCCTGACGCTTCGGGGTCCCCGTCGTCCGTAGAGCAGGCCAGCCGGCTTGGCCTTGAGCAGTCGTTCGCGCTGTTCAACCAGATGTCGAGTCAATTGACTGACTCCTACAGCATGCTCGAAGCCCGGGTCACCGAGCTCAAGGGTGAGCTGGAAGTGGTCAGCGCCCAGCGCATGCAGGAACTGGCGGAAAAAGAACGCCTGGCCAACCGCCTGCAAAACCTCCTCGATCTGTTGCCCGGCGGCGTCATCGTCATCGATGCCCAGGGCATCGTGCGCGAAGCCAATCCCGCGGCCTGTGAGTTGCTGGGGCTGCCCCTCGAAGGCGAGTTGTGGCGGCAGGTCATTGCCCGCTGCTTTGCGCCCCGGGAAGACGATGGCCATGAAATCTCCCTGAAGGATGGTCGGCGCCTGTCGATCGCCACGCGCTCGCTGGATGCCGAGCCGGGGCAGTTGGTGTTGCTCAACGACCTGACCGAAACCCGGCACCTGCAGGATCAACTGGCGCGCCACGAACGGCTGTCGTCCCTGGGGCGCATGGTCGCCTCGCTGGCCCATCAGATTCGCACGCCGTTGTCCGCGGCCTTGCTCTATGCCAGTCATTTGACTGAGCAAACGCTGCCGGTCGAGACCCAGCAACGGTTTGCCGGGCGCCTCAAAGAGCGTTTGCACGAGCTCGAACATCAGGTGCGCGACATGCTGGTGTTCGCCCGCGGCGAGCTGCCGCTGACCGATCGCATTACGCCGAAAATGCTCTTGCAGTCGCTGCAGGCGGCGGCGCTGACCCAGGTGCAGGCGTTGCCGATCCGCTGGCAGTGCGACAGCCATTCGGGCGAGCTGCTGTGCAATCGCGACACCCTGGTCGGCGCCCTGCTGAATCTGATCGAGAACGCAATTCAGGCCAGTGCCGGTGATGTGCGTTTGAAAGTCCATCTGTATACCCGCGACAACAACTTGCGGGTCGCGGTCAGTGACAGCGGCAGTGGCATCGACAGCCAGGTGCTGGCCCGCCTGGGCGAGCCGTTTTTCACCACCAAGGCCACCGGCACCGGCCTCGGCCTGACCGTGGTCAAGGCGGTGGCGCGGGCCCACCAGGGCGAATTGCAGCTGCGCTCGCGGCCGGGCCGCGGCACCTGCGCGCTGGTGAGCCTGCCGCTTTTTTCGGCTGACAAGCCCCGCGTTCAGGGGGCGCAATGAACAACATGGCGATCAAGGTGTTGCTGGTCGAGGACGACCGCGCATTGCGCGAAGCGCTGGCGGATACGCTGATGCTCGGCGGTCACGCTTACATCGCGGTGGGGTCGGCGGAGGAGGCGCTGGCTGCCGTCAGTGTCGAGGCGTTCAATCTGGTGCTCAGCGACGTCAACATGCCGGGCATGGATGGTCATCAGCTGCTCGGCTTGCTGCGGGCGCGCCAGCCGCAATTGCCGGTGTTGCTGATGACGGCCCACGGCGCGGTGGAGCGGGCAGTCGATGCGATGCGTCAGGGCGCGGCGGATTATCTGGTCAAGCCGTTCGAGCCCAAGACCTTGCTCGATCTGGTGGCGCGGCATGCGCTTGGCAGTCTCGGTGCGAGCGAAGGCGAGGGGCCGATCGCGTTCGAGCCGGCCAGTGCACAGTTGCTGGAATTGGCCGCGCGGGTCGCGCGCAGTGATTCCACGGTGCTGATTTCCGGGGAGTCCGGGACCGGCAAGGAAGTGCTGGCGCGGTACATCCATCAGCACTCCCGGCGCGCCAGTCAGCCGTTCATTGCGATCAATTGCGCAGCCATCCCCGACAACATGCTCGAAGCCACGCTGTTCGGTCATGAGAAGGGTTCGTTCACCGGTGCCATCGCGGCGCAGGCCGGCAAGTTCGAACAGGCGGACGGCGGGACCATCCTGCTCGACGAAATTTCCGAAATGCCCCTGGGCCTGCAGGCCAAGTTGTTGCGGGTGTTGCAGGAGCGGGAGGTCGAGCGGGTGGGTGCGCGCAAGCCGATCATTCTGGATATTCGGGTGGTTGCCACCACCAACCGTGACCTGGCCGCGGAAGTGGCGGCGGGGCGCTTTCGTGAAGACCTGTTCTATCGGCTGTCGGTGTTTCCGCTGGCCTGGCGTCCGTTGCGCGAGCGCACCGCGGATATCCTGCCGCTGGCCGAGCGTTTGCTGGCCAAGCACGTTCACAAGATGAAGCATGCCGCGGCGCGCCTGTCGCCCGAGGCGCAGGCGTGTCTGATCGGGTATCCATGGCCCGGCAATGTGCGTGAGCTGGATAACGCGATTCAGCGGGCGCTGATTCTGCAGCAGGGTGGGTTGATTCAGCCTCAGGATTTTTGCCTGGCGGGGCCGGTGGCCTGTGCGCCGTTGCCGGCGCTGGCTACGGTGCGCGCGGTGGAGATTGAAGCCGAATCTGCCGGGGCCTTGGGTGATGATCTGCGGCGCCGTGAGTTCCAGATGATCATCGATACCTTGCGCGCCGAGCGTGGGCGGCGCAAAGAGGCGGCCGAACGCTTGGGTATCAGTCCGCGCACCTTGCGTTACAAGCTGGCACAGATGCGCGATGCCGGGATGGATGTGGAAGCCTGCCTGTTCGCGACCTGATCCGCAAACGAACCACCCAGTCATGCCGCAACACGGTCCCCTGTAGGAGCTGGCTTGCCAGCGAAGACGGTCTATCAGCCAATACATGTGTCGCCTGACACACCGCCTTCGCTGGCAAGCCAGCTCCTACAGGGGGGCGGTGTGTCAGCCAATACATGTGTCGCCTGACACGCCGCCTTCGCTGGCAAGCCAGCTCCTATAGGGGGGGGCGGTGTGTCAGCCAATACATGTATCACCTCACACGCCGCCTTCGCGAGCAAGCTCGCTCCCACAATGTTTTGCGGTGATTAACGGTTGAGTCAAAGCCTACAGGGGCTTTTGTTTTTCGTGGCCATGGAGCTGGCACCCTTGTTGCTAACACCTGACTACCCGCTGAGTGAGCGTCAAAAAATTGCGGGTCGCCAGAGAGAGTAGACGATGAGCCAAGGTATTGAATTCAATCGGTTGATGCTGGACATGCGGGCCATGCAAATGGATGCCATGTCTGCGCCGAAACCGACGGCTGCCGTCCCGCAACTGCCGGGCAGCAGCTTTGCCGACATGCTCGGTCAGGCCGTCAATAAAGTGAACGAAACCCAGCAGGCCTCCAGCCAGTTGTCCACGGCGTTCGAGATCGGCAAAAGCGGTGTCGATCTGACCGACGTGATGATTGCCAAGGAAAAAGCCGGTGTGTCGTTCCAGGCGATCACCCAAGTCCGTAACAAGCTGGTTCAGGCCTACCAAGACATCATGCAGATGCCGGTTTAAGGACGATATCCAGTCATGGCAGAACCAGGCGCTGATAACGTTCCGGCCAGGACCACTCCGATAGGCGGCAAAGCGCCGCTGTTCGGCTTGTCCTTTCTGGAAAATCTCTCCGAGATGACCATGCTGCGTCAGGTGGGCCTGTTGGTCGGTCTGGCGGCGAGCGTGGCGATTGGCTTTGCCGTGGTGTTGTGGTCGCAGCAACCGGACTACCGGCCGCTGTACGGCAGCCTCGCCGGGATGGACGCCAAGCAGGTCATGGATACCCTGGCGGCCGCCGATATTGCCTACTCCGTCGAACCCAATTCCGGCGCCTTGCTGGTCAAGGCCGAAGACCTGTCCCGCGCGCGCCTCAAGCTCGCGGGCGCTGGTGTCACTCCCAGCGACGGCAATATCGGTTTTGAAATCCTCGACAAGGACCAGGGCCTGGGCACCAGCCAGTTCATGGAAGCGACCCGCTATCGGCGCGGCCTGGAAGGCGAACTGGCACGGACCATCTCCAGCCTGAACAACGTCAAGGGTGCACGCGTGCACCTGGCCATTCCGAAAAGCTCGGTGTTCGTGCGCGATGAGCGCAAGCCCAGTGCATCGGTGCTGATCGAGCTGTATTCCGGCCGTTCCCTGGAACCTGGCCAGGTGCTGGCGATCATCAATCTGGTCGCCACCAGCGTGCCTGAACTGAGCAAATCCCAGGTCACCGTGGTCGATCAGAAGGGCAACCTGCTGTCCGATCAGGCGGAAAATTCCGAGCTGACCATGGCCGGCAAGCAGTTCGACTACAGCCGCCGCATGGAAAGCATGCTCACCCAGCGCGTGCATAACATCCTGCAACCGGTGCTGGGCAATGATCGTTACAAAGCCGAAGTCTCGGCCGATGTGGATTTCAGTGCCGTCGAGTCGACCTCCGAGCAGTTCAACCCGGACCAGCCGGCGTTGCGCAGCGAACAATCGGTGAACGAACAACGCACCACCAGCAATGGCCCGCAAGGCGTGCCGGGTGCCCTGAGCAACCAGCCGCCATCGCCGGCGTCCGCGCCTGCAACCACCGGTGGCGGCACCGCGTCGGCCGGCATGGTCCAGCCTGGGCAGCCGCTGCTGGACGCCAACGGTCAGCAAATCATGGACCCGGCCACCGGCCAGCCGATGCTTGCCCCGTACCCGGCGGACAAGCGTTCACAGTCCACCCGTAACTTCGAGCTCGACCGTTCCATCAGCCACACCAAACAGCAGCAGGGCCGTTTGAATCGCCTGTCGGTGTCGGTGGTGGTGGACGATCAGGTCAGGATCAACCCGGCCAACGGTGAAACCACCCGTGCGCCGTGGACCGCCGATGAATTGTCGCGCTTCACCCGTCTGGTGCAGGACGCCGTCGGTTTCGACGCCAGCCGTGGCGACAGCGTCAGCGTGATCAACATGCCGTTCTCCGCCGAGCGTGCCGAAGTGATTGCCGATGTGCCGTTCTACTCCCAGCCGTGGTTCTGGGATGTGATCAAGCAAGTGCTGGGCATCCTGTTCATCCTGGTGCTGGTCTTCGGTGTGCTGCGTCCGGTCCTCAACAACATCACCAACGGCGGAAAAGGCAGGCAGCTGGCCGTCGGCAACGATGTCGAATTGGGTGGCATGGGCGGTCTGGATGGCGAACTGGCCAACGATCGCGTCAGCCTTGGCGGCCCGACCAGCATCCTGCTGCCAAGCCCGAGCGAAGGCTATGACGCCCAGTTGAATGCAATCAAGAGTCTGGTGGCAGAAGACCCGGGTCGTGTGGCCCAGGTCGTGAAAGAGTGGATTAACGCAGATGAATGATAGAGCCGTTGCCGCCAAACTGTCCAAGGTCGACAAAGCCGCGATCCTGCTGCTGTCCCTGGGCTCCACCGACGCCGCCCAGGTGTTGCGCCACATGGGTCCGAAAGAGGTGCAGCGCGTGGGCGTGGCCATGGCGCAGATGGGCAACGTGCACCGCGAGCAGGTCGAGCAGGTGATGAGCGAGTTCGTCGAGATCGTCGGCGACCAGACCAGCCTGGGCGTCGGCTCCGACGACTACGTGCGCAAAATGCTGACCCAGGCCCTGGGCGAAGAAAAGGCCAACGGCCTGATCGACCGCATCCTGCTGGGCGGCAACACCAGTGGCCTCGACAGCCTGAAGTGGATGGAACCGCGTGCCGTCGCCGACGTGATCCGTTATGAGCACCCGCAGATCCAGGCCATCGTGGTCGCCTATCTCGACCCGGACCAGGCGGGTGAGGTGCTGGGCAACTTCGACCACAAGGTGCGCCTGGACATTATCTTGCGCGTGTCTGCGCTCAACACCGTGCAGCCAGCCGCCCTGAAAGAGCTCAACCAGATTCTCGAGAAGCAGTTCTCCGGCGCCTCGAATGCCTCGCGTACCAACCTGGGTGGCATCAAGCGCGCGGCCGACATCATGAACTTCCTCGACAGCTCGGTGGAAGGCCAGTTGATGGACTCGATCCGCGAAGTCGACGAAGACCTGTCCGGCCGGATCGAAGACCTGATGTTCGTGTTCAACAACCTGGCCGATGTCGACGACCGCGGGATCCAGGCATTGCTGCGCGAAGTGTCCTCCGATGTGCTGGTGCTGGCCCTCAAGGGCTCGGACGAAAACGTCAAGGACAAGATCTTCAAGAACATGTCCAAGCGGGCGGCCGAATTGTTGCGCGATGATCTCGAGGCCAAGGGCCCGGTGCGCGTCAGCGACGTGGAAACCGCGCAGAAAGAAATCCTCACCATTGCCCGCCGTATGGCCGAAGCCGGAGAAATCGTTCTCGGCGGGAAGGGCGGCGAAGAGATGATCTGACATCACTATGTCGACTGAACATGATGAGTCCCAGACCGACCTGATCCGAGCCAAGGACGTCAGGGGTGTCGATATCTGGTCGTTGCCCAGTTTCGATCCGTACGTCCCCGAGCCCGAACCGGAGCCTGAACCCGAGCCGCCGGCCATGCAGGAGGTGCCGCTGGAGGAGGTCCAGCCGCTGACCCTCGAAGAGCTCGAAAGCATTCGCCAGGAAGCCTACAACGAAGGTTTTGCCACCGGCGAGCGGGAGGGCTTTCACAGCACCACGCTCAAGGTCCGCCAGGAAGCCGAAGTGGCGCTGGCGGCGAAACTTGCCGCGCTGGAAAAGCTGATGGGCCACCTGTTGGAACCCATTGCCGAGCAGGACACCGAGATCGAGAAGTCCCTGGTCGACCTCGTGCAGCACATCACCCGACAGGTGATTCAGCGCGAACTGGCCATCGACTCGACACAGATCGAACACGTCATGCGCGATGCCCTCAAACTGTTGCCATTGGGCGTGGGCAATGTGCGGCTGTACATCAATCCGCAAGATTTCGCCCAGGTCAAAGCCCTGCGCGAGCGTCATGAAGAAACCTGGCGCATCGTCGAGGACGAGGCCTTGTTGCCCGGTGGTTGCCGGGTCGAGACCGAGCACAGTCGCATTGACGCGTCGATTGAAACCCGGGTTACGCGGGTCATGGACAAGCTGTTCGATCAACTGCACGAACAGGTGCTGCACCCGGCGGCGCCGGACCTGAGCCTGGAGCTGCCGACGGGCAACACACCGGCAGCCGCCCCCGCACTGGACCTGCCCGATGCGCCTTGACCGCACCAGCTTCGCCAAGCGCCTGGGCAGTTATGCCGAGGCCACCACGCTGGCCGGCGCGCCGATCCTCGAAGGCCGCCTGCTGCGCATGGTCGGCCTGACCCTCGAAGCCGAAGGCTTGCGCGCCGCCATGGGCAGCCGCTGCATGGTGATCAACGACGACAGTTACCACCCGGTGCAGGTCGAAGCCGAAGTCATGGGCTTCTCCGGCAACAAAGTCTTTCTGATGCCGGTCGGCAGCGTCGCCGGTATCGCCCCCGGTGCGCGCGTGATTCCGCTGGCGGATACCGGTCGCTTGCCGATGGGCATGAGCATGCTCGGACGGGTGCTCGATGGCGCCGGTCGGGCGCTGGACGGCAAGGGCGGGATGAAGGCCGAAGACTGGGTGCCGATGGACGGCCCGACCATCAACCCGCTCAAGCGTGAACCGATCAGCGAACCGCTGGACGTGGGCATTCGTTGCATCAACGGCTTGTTGACGGTCGGTCGCGGCCAGCGCCTCGGGTTGTTTGCCGGTACGGGCGTGGGCAAGAGTGTGCTGCTGGGCATGATGACCCGCTTCACCGAGGCCGACATCATCGTGGTCGGGCTGATCGGTGAGCGCGGTCGTGAGGTCAAGGAATTCATCGAGCACAGCCTCGGTGAAGAAGGCCTCAAGCGTTCGGTGGTGGTGGCGTCGCCCGCGGACGATGCGCCGCTGATGCGTCTGCGCGCGGCCATGTACTGCACGCGCATCGCCGAATATTTCCGCGACAAGGGCAAGAACGTGCTGTTGCTCATGGACTCCCTGACCCGATTCGCCCAGGCCCAGCGGGAAATCGCCCTGGCCATCGGCGAACCGCCCGCGACCAAGGGTTATCCGCCGTCGGTGTTCGCCAAGTTGCCGAAACTGGTGGAGCGCGCCGGCAATGCCGAGAAGGGCGGCGGTTCGATCACCGCGTTCTACACCGTGTTGTCCGAAGGCGACGATCAGCAGGATCCGATTGCCGACTCGGCGCGAGGCGTGCTCGACGGGCACATCGTACTGTCCCGACGCCTGGCCGAGGAAGGCCACTACCCGGCGATCGATATCGAAGCATCCATCAGCCGGGTCATGCCGTCGGTGGTGTCAGCCGAACACATGGCCCGCGCCCAGTACTTCAAGCAATTGTGGTCGCGGTATCAGCAGAGTCGCGACCTGATCAGCGTCGGCGCCTACGTCGCCGGCGGTGATCGGGAAACCGACCTGGCGATTGCCCTGCAACCGCAGTTGGTCAAGTACCAGCGCCAGGGCCTGAACGACAGCATCAGCCTGGGTGAAAGCGAAGCCTACCTGGGTTCGATCTTTGCCCCTGCGGCCGGCGGCTAACCGGCCATGGCCCAGAGTCGCGCAGCCCGCCTGGCACCGGTGGTGGACATGGCGGAAAAGGTCGAGAAAGCCGCGGTCCAGCGCCTGGGGCATTTTCAAGGGCAGGTCCGTCTGGCCGAAAGCAAACTCGCCGACCTCGAAGCGTTTCGGCTCGACTACCAGGAGCAATGGATCGTGCGCGGCAGCAGCGGCGTTTCCGGTCAATGGTTGCTGGGGTATCAAGGCTTCCTCGCGCAACTGGGCACGGCCATCGATCAGCAACGACAGAGCCTGACCTGGCATCAGAACAATCTGAACAAGGCACGGGAAACCTGGCAGCAGGCGTATGCCCGGGTCGAAGGATTGCGCAAGCTGGTTCAGCGTTACATGGACGAGGCGCGACGGCTGGAAGACAAACGCGAGCAGAAGCTGCTGGATGAATTGTCGCAGCGGTTGCCGCGGCAGGATCCGTATTGAATCGGTAAGACCGCGTTATCGTTCATCGCGGGCAAGCCCGCTCCCACAGGTTTTGTGTCGTATTCATATGTTGTGAACGACACAAAACCCTGTAGGAGCGAGGCTTGCCCGCGAAGGCGTCCTCGGCCCCACCACAACTACCAGCCTTGCCCCCACCCCCGCCAAGTGCTAAACCTTCTACACGTACGTTCCCCAATGACAAGGAAGCCGTTCATGTCAGTCTTATCAGAAGTATCCCCCGATGGACAAAAGCTGACGATTTCGATCAAGGGACGATTCGATTTCGCCAAGCATCAGGAGTTTCGTGACTCCTACGAGGACAAGAAACTCTCCGCCGTCGTCGTCGACTTGAAAGAAGCCACCTACCTCGACAGTTCGGCACTGGGCATGTTGCTCTTGCTGCGCGATCACGCCGGTGGCGACGATTCCGACATTCGCGTGGTCAACAGCAGTTCCGACGTGAAGAAGATCCTCGCCATCTCCAATTTCGACAAACTGTTCGACATCAGTTGAGCGGCATGCAGGCGCCGCTCGAATCGCTGACGGTCCTGATCGCCGAAGACAGCGCGGCCGATCGCATGCTGCTGTCGAGCATCGTCCGGCGCCAGGGCCATGCAGTGCTGACGGCCGCCAACGGTGCCGAGGCGGTCGAAGCGTTCCGTCAGCAACGCCCGCAGCTGGTGTTGATGGACGCGATGATGCCGGTGATGGACGGCTTCGAGGCGGCACAGCAGATCAAGGCGTTGGCCGGCGAAACCCTGGTGCCGATCATCTTTCTGACGTCGCTCACCGAAAGCGAAGCCCTGGCGCGCTGTCTGGAGGCTGGGGGCGACGACTTTCTGGCAAAGCCCTACAACCAGGTGATCCTCGCCGCCAAAATCAAGGCGATGGACCGCTTGCGCCGGTTGCAGGCCACCGTGTTGCAGCAGCGTGACCAGATCGCCCGGCATCACCATCACCTGCTCAATGAGCAGCGGGTGGCCAAGGCCGTATTCGACAAGGTGGCCCATTCCGGTTGCCTGAATGCGCCGAATATCCGCTACCTGCAATCGCCCTACGCGCTGTTCAACGGTGACTTGCTGCTGGCCGCGTTCACCCCGGCCGGCGACATGCATGTATTGCTCGGGGATTTCACCGGCCATGGCTTGCCGGCGGCGGTCGGGGCCATGCCCCTGGCTGAAGTCTTTTATGGCATGACGGCCAAGGGCTACGGCCTGGCCGAAACCTTGCGCGAGATGAATGCCAAGCTCAAGCGCATCCTGCCGGTGGACATGTTCTGCTGTGCCACGCTGCTGTGCCTGAGTTTTCAGCGGCGTTCGGTGGAGGTGTGGAACGGCGGGATGCCGGACGGTTACCTGCACAGCATCGCCACGGGTGAGCGCACGCCGCTCAAGGCTCGGCACTTGCCGCTCGGTGTGCTGAGCCCGCAAACCTTTGACGATCGCACTGAAGTGTTGCCGATGGCCGTCGGCGATCGGGTGTTTCTGTTATCCGACGGCGTGCTCGATACCTGCGATACCCAGGATCAACTGTTTGGTGTCGAGCGACTGCAGCAGGTGTTTGCCGCCAATCGTCAGCCTGATGAGTTGTTCGCCGAGATCGAGCAGGCGCTGCGCGATTTTCGCGGCGAAGCCCGTGACGACGTCAGCATGGTCGAGGTCAGCTTGCTGGAGGCGGCGCAGATGAGCCCGCCGGCGATGGTGTATTCCGACAGTGGCCAGTCCTGTCCGCTGGACTGGTCGGTGTGTTTCGAGTTTCGCGCGGCCACGCTCAAGCGCTTCAACCCGCTGCCCTCTCTGTTGCAGTTGCTGCTTGAGGTCCATGGGCTGCGGGCGCAAAGCGGGGCGCTTTACAGTGTGCTGGCGGAACTGTATTCCAACGCCCTGGAGCATGGCGTACTGGGCCTGGACTCCAGCCTCAAACGGGATGCCTCGGGTTTTACCCGCTATTATCAACAGCGCAATACGCGCCTGGATGAGTTGCGCGATGGCTTCATCCGGGTACATCTGCAGGTGACACCGAAGGGCGAAGGCGGTTGCCTGACGGTTCGCGTTGAAGACAGTGGCAAGGGTTTTGATGTCGATCGGGTGCTGCAGCTGCCCGCTGATGGTGTCCGTCTGTCGGGACGTGGCATCGGTCTGATCCGTCAATTGAGCCGTAATGCCAGCTGGTTCGACGATGGTCGAAGTGCCCGCGTGGAATTTTTCTGGGAGGCTCTGGCATAATCCACGCATTCTTGATCAAGGAGTGAGCAAGTGGCTGACACACATCTGGACCGCGACGTGCTGAGCGCGTTGCAAGAAGTCATGGAGGATGAGTATCCGCTGTTGCTGGATACCTTTCTCGCTGACGCTGAAGAACGCCTGGTACTGTTGCACAAGGCAGACGATGCCCAGCAACTGATGAATGCTGCCCACAGTTTCAAGGGCAGCAGCAGCAACATGGGCGCCATTCGCCTGGCCCGGTTGTGCCATGAGCTGGAGCAATGCGCCAAGCAGAAACGCCTCGCCGGCGTTGAACAACTGGTGGGCGAAATTGACGGCGAATTCGCCCTTGTCCGACCGCTTTACGAGGCCGAGCGTCAGCGCGCTCTTGCCGACTAGGACAACTGTGTTGGCGCTTTTCGCGCCGCTCACCTGAACCTGGCGCGACCCTTGCTTTGCTCTCCGTCAACTGTACCTACGTTCCCAGTGCGGCGGAGACCGTTTCATGCCCGTTACCCCCAATATGCTTCTGCAGGCCGCCGCCCAGACCAAGGCCAAGGCGGCATCCGCCAATACACCGGCGCAGGTCGCCGAGCCCGGGGCCAAGGCCTCCAGCTTCGCTCATGTCTACGCCAATCAGGCTCGGAACACAGGTTCTGCAGGGAACGACGGGCCGGCCAAGCCCATGCGCGACACCGCCGCTGAGGGGCCGGGCAAAAAGGACCTCAGCCACGACAAGGCTGCCGCCCCGAAACCGGCCGTTGCCGATAGCGGCAAATCCTTGCCCGCCGATAAACCGGCGGCCGACGACCCGATCGCCGACGATGGTTCGGATGCCGCTGACGCCTCTGTCACCGAGGCGACGGGCGAGCCAACCGTCGATCCCGCAGGGCCGACACTCGTTGCGCAAACTCCGCCAGCGGTAGTCGCGGTGCCGCCCCTGGGCGAACAGCCGGTGGTCGCGGCAACGACGCCGGCCGTCACCGTCGACGCCACGTTCGATCCCCAGGCCGACCCCCTCGATGCCCTGCCAGCCTTGCGCTTGGCCATGGAGCAGGGCGGGCACGTTTCCGCTTCGAGCCAGGCTCGGCCACCAGCGCTGCCGACCTCGGCCGAAGCCGATGGCGAGCCGGCTTCGGCACAAAACCTGATCGCCGGCACGGCGAGCATGCTTGACGTGCAGGCCGAAAAGGACAGCACCGAGGGCGGGGACAAGGCCTTCAGCGGCCTGCTCGATGACGGCTTGAAAGACTTGAAGACCGCCAGCAGCGATACCCGTGTCGACGATTTCGCCAACCGCCTGGCGGCGTTGACCCAGGCGGCCACGCCGAAAACCGCTAACGCATTGCCGGTGAACCAGCCGATCGCCCTGCATCAAAGTGGCTGGACCGAAGAAGTGGTGAACCGGGTCATGTACCTGTCCAGCGCCAACCTCAAGGCGGCCGACATCCAGTTGCAACCGGCCGAACTCGGGCGCCTCGACATTCGGGTGAACATGGTGCCGGATCAGCAGACCCAGATCACCTTCATGAGCGCGCATCCAGGTGTTCGCGAAGCGCTCGACGGGCAGATGCATCGCCTGCGCGACATGTTTGCGCAGCAGGGCATGGGCCAGGTTGATGTCAATGTGTCCGACCAATCCCGTGGTTCGCAGCAAGGACAGGACCAGGCACAGCACAGTCACGGCGGGCGGACCAGCGCCAGCGGTGGTCGCCTAGATGCCATGGATGACGAGCGTGCGCCAACAGTCGCCGAAGTGGCGGCCAGCGCTACCAGCATCGTCGGCTCCAGCGCAGTCGACTACTACGCCTGATCAAGCCCAACCCCCCCTGTAGGAGCTGGCTTGCCAGCGAAGACGGTATACCAGCCAATACATCTATCGACTGACACACCGCCTTCGCTGGCAAGCCAGCTCCTACAGGGGGCGTGCGGTGTGTCAGCTAATACACATGTTGACTGACACACCGCCTTCGCTGGCAAGCCAGCTCCTACAGGGGGCGTGCGCGGTGTGTCAGCTAATACACGTATCGACTGACGTGCCGCCTTCGCTGGCAAGCCAGCTCCTACATGGCATAACACTTGCTCTTGCCAAGCCTGCGACTGTGAAACCCCGATTAGTGACGGATTATTGGCATGGCGAATAGCGAAGACGCGGTTAAAGACCCCGCAACCAAACGCAAGATCAAGCTGATCATTGTGACAGTGGTTGCCCTGCTGCTGGCGATCGGCTTGTCCGTGGGGGCCACCTGGTACTTCATGCACAGCCCCCGGAGCACGCCAGTCGCCGCGCCGCAAACCTTGGATGTCGGCAAACAGCCGGCGGTTTTCGTGCCCCTGCTTCCGGCCTTCATTGCCAACTACAACCAGAACGGCCGGCAGCGCTACATGCAGGTGAGCATCACCATGCTGGGTCGCGATCAAGCCGATCTGGACGCGCTCAAGGCGCACATGCCGGTGATCCGCAATAACCTGGTCATGCTGTTCTCCGGGCAGGACTTCGCCACCCTGGCATCGCCGGTCGGCCAGGAAATGTTGCGGCAGAAAGCCACGGCCAGCGTCCAGGAAGTGGCGCACAAAGAACTCGGCAAAGTGGTCATCGAACAATTGCTATTCACTAATTTCGTACTGCAGTAGGAACACGACATGGCCGTGCAGGACCTGCTGTCCCAGGATGAGATCGACGCGCTGTTGCACGGTGTCGACGATGGTCTGGTACAGGCCGATATCGCTGCCGAACCCGGCACCGTCAAAAGCTATGACCTGACCAGCCAGGATCGCATCGTCCGTGGACGCATGCCGACCCTGGAGATGATCAACGAACGCTTCGCCCGCTACACCCGCATCAGCATGTTCAACCTGCTGCGCCGCTCGGCGGACGTTGCCGTCGGTGGGGTGCAGGTGATGAAGTTCGGTGAATACGTGCACTCGCTGTACGTGCCGACCAGCCTCAACCTGGTCAAGATCAAACCGTTGCGCGGTACCGCGCTGTTCATCCTCGATGCCAAGCTGGTGTTCAAGCTGGTGGACAACTTCTTCGGCGGCGACGGCCGTCACGCCAAGATCGAAGGGCGCGAATTCACCCCGACCGAACTGCGCGTCGTGCGCATGGTGCTCGAGCAGGCCTTCGTCGATTTGAAGGAAGCCTGGCAGGCGATCATGGAAGTCAACTTCGAGTACATCAACTCGGAAGTGAACCCGGCCATGGCCAACATCGTCGGCCCGAGCGAGGCCGTGGTGGTGTCGACCTTCCACATCGAACTCGATGGCGGTGGCGGCGACCTGCACGTGACCATGCCCTATTCGATGATCGAGCCGGTGCGCGAAATGCTCGACGCCGGCTTCCAGTCGGACCTCGACGATCAGGACGAGCGCTGGGTCAACGCCCTGCGCCAGGACGTGCTGGATGTCGACGTGCCGATCGGGGCCACGGTTGCCCGTCGCCAGTTGCGCCTGCGGGACATCCTGCACATGCAGCCGGGGGACATTATCCCGGTCGAGATGCCGGAAGAAATGATCATGCGCGCCAATGGCGTGCCTGCGTTCAAGGTCAAGATGGGCTCGCACAAAGGCAACCTCGCGTTGCAGGTGATCGAGCCGATCGAGCGCCGTTGACCGGCGCGCAGCACATTCGCTTTTAACTGACGGCATCCCTTTGAAAGGGTTGCACGCCGAGGACACATGATGGCTAACGATATGCATACCCAGGACGACCAGGCACTGGCTGATGAATGGGCTGCGGCCCTCGAAGAAGCCGGTGACGGGCAGGACGACATCGACGCCTTGCTCGCTGCCGATGCGGTCAATTCGTCGTCCAACCGTCTGCGGATGGAAGAGTTCGGCGGCGTGCCGAAAAACAACAACCCGGTCACCCTGGACGGGCCGAACCTGGACGTGATCCTCGATATCCCGGTGTCGATCTCCATGGAAGTCGGCAGCACCGATATCAGCATCCGCAACCTGCTGCAACTCAACCAGGGTTCGGTGATCGAACTCGATCGCCTGGCCGGTGAGCCGCTGGACGTCCTGGTCAACGGTACGCTCATCGCCCACGGCGAAGTGGTGGTGGTCAACGAGAAGTTCGGCATCCGCCTGACGGACGTGATCAGCCCAAGCGAACGCATCAAGAAGCTGCGCTGAGTGAAAAAGTTTCCAGGGGTTTTTCTAGGGGCAGCGCTGGCCTTGCCGTTCAACGTGCTGGCGGCCGAGCCAGTGGCGGCCGCCACGGCGGCGGCACCGGCGGTCAGCAGCGGTGTGGCCGGGCAATTGACGCAACTGGTGTTCGGCCTGCTGCTGGTGCTGGGGTTGATTTTCTTCCTTGCCTGGCTGCTGCGCCGGGTGCAGCAGGCCGGGCCGGCCGGCAAGGGGCAGGTGATCGAGCTGATCGGTTCCCGCGCGCTCGGCCCGCGTGACCGGCTGATGCTGGTGCAGGTCGGCAACGAGCAGATTCTGCTCGGCCTCAGTCCCGGCAGCATCACCGCCCTGCACGTGCTCAAGGAGCCGGTGCAGGTGCCGAGCACCGAGAAGACCACCCCCGAATTTGCCCTGCGCCTGATGGAGCTGATGGGCAAGGATCAGAAGGATAAGCAGTAATGGCTGCGTTACGCATCGTCTTGACGCTGGCCCTGATGCTGGCCGCGCCGCTGGCGTTCGCCGCCGACCCGTTGTCGATCCCGGCGATCACCCTGGGCACCAATGCCGAGGGCGCCCAGGAATACTCGGTCAGCCTGCAGATCCTGCTGATCATGACCGCGCTGAGTTTCATCCCGGCGTTCGTCATGCTGATGACCAGTTTCACCCGGATCATCATCGTCTTCTCGATCCTGCGCCAGGCCCTGGGCCTGCAGCAGACGCCGTCGAACCAGATCCTCACGGGCATGGCACTGTTCCTGACCCTGTTCATCATGGCGCCGGTGTTCGACCGGGTGAATCAAGATGCCTTGCAACCCTACCTGGCGGAAAAACTCTCGGCGCAGGATGCCGTGGCCAAGGCCCAGGTGCCGATCAAGGACTTCATGCTGGCGCAGACCCGCAGCAGCGATCTGGAGCTGTTCATGCGCCTGTCCAAGCGCACCGACATCGCTTCGCCGGATCAGGCGCCGCTGACCATTCTGGTACCGGCCTTTGTCACCTCTGAGCTGAAAACCGCGTTCCAGATCGGCTTCATGATCTTCATTCCCTTCCTGATCATCGACCTGGTCGTGGCCAGTGTGCTGATGGCCATGGGCATGATGATGCTGTCGCCGCTGATCATTTCCCTGCCGTTCAAGATCATGCTGTTCGTGCTGGTGGATGGCTGGGCGTTGATCATCGGCACCTTGGCCAGCAGCTTCGGCGGTGTGTCGCCATGACCCCGGAAGTGGCGGTCGACATCTTTCGCGAAGCGCTGTGGCTGACCACCATGATGGTGGCCGTGCTGGTGATCCCGAGTCTGCTGGTGGGCCTGCTGGTGGCGATGTTCCAGGCCGCCACCCAGATCAACGAACAGACCCTGAGCTTCCTGCCGCGCCTGCTGGTGATGCTGGTGACGCTGATCGTGGCCGGCCCGTGGCTGGTGCAGACCTTCATGGAATACATCCTGCAGTTGTACGGCAGTATTCCCCAGGTCATCGGCTAGACCATGTCGCTGTTGCAGCTGACCGATACCCAGATCAGCACCTGGGTGGCGACGTTCATGTTGCCGCTGTTTCGCGTGGGGGCGTTGCTGATGGTGATGCCGATCGTGGGCACGACCCTGGTTCCCCTGCGCGTGCGCGTGTACTTCGCACTGGCCATCACGGTGGTGATCGTCCCCGGCCTGCCGCCGATGCCGCCGGTCAACGCGCTGGACTTGAGCGGGCTGCTGCTGATTGCCGAACAGATCCTCATCGGCGCGGTGCTGGGGTTCGCCTTGCAGTTGTTTTTCCAGGCCTTCGTCATTGCCGGGCAGATCGTCTCCATTCAAATGGGCATGGGCTTCGCCTCGATGGTCGACCCCACCAACGGCGTCTCGGTGGCGGTGATCGGGCAGTTCTTCACCATGCTGGTCACGCTGCTGTTCCTGTCCATGAACGGCCACCTGGTGGTGTTCGAAATCCTCACTGAAAGCTTCACCACGTTGCCGGTCGGCAGCGGGCTGGTGGTCAATCATTTCTGGGACCTGGCCGGCAAGCTGGGCTGGGTCCTGGGGGCGGCGCTGTTGCTGGTGCTGCCGGCGATCACCGCGTTGCTGGTGGTCAACATCGCGTTTGGCGTAATGACCCGGGCCGCCCCGCAGCTGAACATCTTCTCCATCGGCTTCCCGCTGACCCTGGTGCTCGGGCTGTTCATCGTCTGGGTCGGGCTGGCAGACATCATCAATCAGTATCAACCGCTGGCCTCCGAGGCCTTGCAGTGGTTACGCGAACTGGCACGGGCGCGCTGAGTCATGGCAGAGAGCGAAAGCGGTCAGGACAAAACAGAAGACCCCACGGAGAAAAAGAAAAAGGACGCCCGGGAGAAGGGCGAGATTGCCCGCTCCAAGGAACTCAACACCCTGGCAATCATGCTCGCCGGTGCCGGTGCGCTGCTGATCTTCGGCGGCGCACTGGCTCAGGACCTGATGGCGCTGATGCGGATGAACTTCTCGTTGTCGCGGGAAGTGATCCTCGACCAGCGCGCCATGGGCACCTACCTGCTGCACTCGGGGCAGATTGCCCTGTTGGCGATCCAGCCGGTGATGATCACCTTGTTGCTGGCCGCGGTGATCGGCCCGATATCCCTGGGCGGCTGGTTGTTCTCTGCCGGCACCATGGCGCCCAAGTTCAGCCGGATGAACCCCGGCGCCGGCCTCAAGCGCATGTTCTCGTCCAAGGCCGTGGTGGAACTGCTCAAGGCCCTGGCCAAGTTTTTCATCATCCTGTTCGTGGCGCTGGCAGTGTTGTCCTCGGACATCGACGACCTGCTGCGCATCGCCCATGAACCGCTGGACATGGCGATCATCCACAGCCTGCAAGTGGTCGGCTGGAGCACATTATGGATGGCCTGCGGCCTGATCATCATCGCCGCGGTGGACGTGCCGGTGCAGCTGTGGGAAACCGCCAAGAAACTGAAGATGACCAAGCAGGAAATACGCGACGAACACAAGGACCAGGAAGGGCGGCCGGAGGTCAAACAGCGCATTCGCCAGTTGCAGCGCGAAATGTCCCAGCGCCGGATGATGGCGGCAATCCCCGACGCCGATGTCGTCATCACCAACCCGACCCACTACGCCGTGGCGCTCAAATACGACCCGGACAAGGGCGGGGCGCCGACGCTGGTGGCCAAGGGCAGTGATTTCCTGGCGTTGAAGATGCGCGAGATTGCGGTGGCCAACGAGGTGATGTTGCTCGAATCCCCGGCGCTGGCGCGCTCGATCTACTACTCCACCGAACTGGAGCAGGAAATCCCGGGCGGACTCTATCTGGCCGTTGCTCAGGTATTGGCCTACGTCTACCAGATCCGCCAGCACCGCGCGGGCAAGGGCAAACGGCCGGATCCGCTCAAGGATGATCTCCCGATTCCCCCGGACCTGCGCCGCGATTCCTGAGAGATGCACTAGCAGCACCGGCCTCATCGCGGGCAAGCCCGCTCCCACAAGTTTTGTGTGTGTTGACGCAGCCCTGTGGGAGCGGGCTTGCCCGCGATGAGGCCATCCCAGCCAACAGAGACTCGACTGACACACAAATCCTGACCAGTCCCTAACCATTCAGCCAGCACACAAAACCTGTGGGAGCGAGCCTGCTCGCGAAGAGGCCATCCCAGCCAATAGAGATGTCGACTGATACACCGCCTTCGCCGGCAAGCCGGTCTCGCTCCCACATGAATTGTGCCTTGCTTGAAGCCTTTACTAATCCTGCGGATCGAGGTTATCCAGCGCGCGATTCACCGCCAGTTCGCCGAGCATGATCATCTGCGAAATGGCCAGCAACGTATGGCGCTGAGAACCTTTCAGCCCTGCAGCAAAGTCATCGGCCACGACCCTGGCCGACGCCAGCGACTCGCAGGCATGGGCCAGCAGGCTTTCGGTATCGATGCCGGGCGCAATCACGAACATGGTGCTGGGCTTGCGCTCCGTGGCGTTTATGCGGGCGGACAGGTTGATGTACTCATCGAGGGCGCGGTCGGCGGCTTCGTGGAGTTTTTGCCGATCGATAGAGGTGTCTGAGGAAGCGTCTTCGGTTTCCGGCGGGTTGGGCGTTGCTTTGGACATAGATGGAACTCCATATGTAATGGGAAGAGCCATCACCTTCGCTACCAAACGAGAGGTGGCGGCCATACGCAGGTTGGTAGACCGGCCCACATGGAAAAACCGGCGCGCCCGAGGGCGCCCTGCGCACAGCCACCATAAAAACAAGTGCCGATAAAGCACCTGAACAAGGTGACGCTGTGCGCCATGTGTGAGCGGCGGGCTACCAAACCCGATCACTGTTTTTCAGCGACCGCGAAACGATAAAGCCCGGCCCTCAGGCGCACAAGCCGGCGGATTCTGGCGCAGTCGTAGGCTACGGCGCAAGAATGTGTAGGCTCTGTAAGTGTCTGGAGATGTCGATTAAACGTAGATGTTTAAAGTCAAAAGATCGTCCGAACGCGGCCCGAACCTTCGGCAGCTCCTACAAGGTTTATGCAATATCATCGCGAACTGGGGCAAACCGGCACATGACTGGAAGAGTGCGATGAATCAATTTGCGATCCTGTACGGCGATCGATTTATCAGGCCAACCTGGTGAAATGAAGGCCTGCCTGACGGTAGGCCGTTACCGGCCCGCACTCAAAAAATCTGACATTCTCCTGCCCGCCGACTCCAGAGAGGGCAAAACCCTATCACTTCTGATAGTAGGCAGCGATTGAAAAAGGAATGAAACTAAAGGCTCGGCTGTTTGGACTTCGCACGGAACTCAGTCAATGCCTACCCCTACTCGCGAAACACTCCTGAGTCGTTACCATTACGACCCGCTCGATCGTCTGGTCAATTGCACGACCTTCAAGCAATCGGCAATCCATCGCTATTACTGCAAAACCCGCCTGGTCACTGAAATACAAGGCTCGGTGCAACGCAGTATCGTGCAACACGAAGAGCAGCTGTTGGCGCAGCAGCAGCGTGAGGGCGGCAAAGCGGTCGCCACGCTGCTGGCGACTGATCTACAACGTTCGGTACTGAACGCGCTCGACGCAAACCAGCCGCATCCACTTGCATACACCCCCTACGGTCATCGACCGATACAGAATGGTTTACTCAGTTTGCTAGGGTTTAACGGTGAACGGCCCGACCCGGTGACTGGGCATTATCATTTGGGGGAGGGGTATCGACAGTTCAATCCGGTTTTGATGCGGTTCAACAGCCCAGACAGTCGGAGTCCATTTGGAAAGGGGGGAGTGAACTCGTACGCATATTGTAGTGGAGACCCAATTAATCGTGTCGATCCAAATGGGCGAGCATGGAAGAAGTTTTTAAAATTGATGAATTTTAACATTGCCAAAAATACAACGCGCTCAGGAGCATCGCAACACACCTTGGACGCCATTGATAACATCACCAAGCTCGCAGGAGGAAAAGAGAAATTAGCTAAAACAGCAAAAGCAATAGGTATGAAAAAGGACGAGTATTTAATTCATCGCCTGAGGCAAGAAACCTTACCCAACCCTTACAACCAACCAGACTTGAAAAAAATACCATCTATCGGGCCTTCACAGTTGGAAAATGAAATTACCTTGACGCAAACCAACATCGCAGATCTTGATAGAATGATTGCAATACGGCGCGACTTGGCTGATGCATATTCCCCCGGCCTCGATGACGGATTTTTTAAACAATTAGAAAAAGCGCACTCGAAGAATTATGAATATTTAGAGAGGCTTATAGAAAAACGTTTGCCAGCTTATGAGCCTCCACCTTCCTATGAAGTCGCAAGCGCAATGAAAAACATTCGTGGTTAACTTCAAAACTCAACAATTAATTAATCGGCATTGTTCAAGGAGGCTGTCGCGTGATCTGCCTGACTATGCCGCTCGTTTCTCGGCCCATTGCTGTTGGTCCTGGTTCAACAGCACGGTGCCGGGTACATCGTCCTCGTATTGCTGTTGCACCAGCAATTGGTCGCGATGCTGAACGATCTAATAGTGCATCACCCCTGTATCTCGGTGGCCAGCCTGCTTTTGCAGTAAAAGCGCTGGCGCTCGGGAATATCAGGCAAGGCGTGACTGGTCAGTCGATCAAGGGGGTCGTAGTGGTACTGGCAGAGTACGGTTTCGCGCGGTGATGTCATGGGTGGTTGCTCCAAAGGTCCGAAGTGCGAGAGTTCAGTATTGGCGGCTTTTGAATCGTTGGGTACTAGCAGGGCTGCTAGGTTATCCGTGTGTTTGTCTTTTGTCGTTGCGTCGAAAATCAAAACTGACTCCTTTTCTGACCCTTTTCTCCTGTTTCACCACGCCCACTCATCAAAATTCTCTCGCATCAGTTTGCGCTTACTGGCCTTAAGTTCCTGGCGAATGGACCGTATGTCAGAAAAACTTCTTTTCGTCTCATTAGCTATTTCAATAACTCGTGGGTAATATTCCATTTCATAACTACGAAGTGCCGCTCCCCCGTTTGCGAGTTTTTTTAGATTCCTATATCCAAAAAAGTTGTTCTTGACGTGTTCTTGTATGAAAATAACGGCTCCACGGTGTAGTCTCGAAGCAGTAACTCTATTGCTAATAGGTCCTCGCAGGCCAGATGGGAATGGTACGTCATTTTTTAGTATGTTATTTGAAATTACACTCTCTTCTGCGAGCCTTTGTAGGCTGGAAGGTTGAGATGGAGGAAATCCGTTTTCGTACATTTTTTTGAATTCGTCCATTTTGAGGTTACGTAAATCACCAAGTTTCTTGTTTATTCTTAGAATCTTGTCTCTTGCTTGCATAGCTTGTCTTGTCGAGACGCCAGGAAGTATTTTTATCCCGCGGCCGTTTGTCCCATAAAAGTGTATTCTCCGATTTTTGAGTATGAAATTAAACACGGCAGTGGTAAATCGTCCACTTTGATCACTATTATTTATAGGGTTTCCTAAGCAATAAGCGTACGTATTTAATCCTCCCTTTCCAAATGGACTCCAACTATCCGGACTGTTAAACCGCATCAAAACCGGATTAAACGCCCGATACCCATTCCCCAACAAATAACACCCAGTCACCGAGTCCGGGCGTTCGCCGTTAAAGCCGAGCAGGCTGAGTAATCCGTTTTCTACGGATCGGAAGCCATAGGGCGAATAGGCGATGGGTTGCCGTGAATGATTGGCTTCGAGCACCTGCAACACCGACCGCTGCTGATCGGTCACCAGCAGCGTGGTATCAGGCGCATCACCCTCACTCCGCTGTTGCGCCAACAGCTGGTCGCCATGCTGAACGATCGAATAACGCATCGCCCCCTGTATCTCGGTGGCCAGCCTGCTTTTGCAGTAAAAGCGCTGGCGCTCGGGGATGTCTGGCAGCGCCTGACTGATCAGGAGATCAAGGGGGTCGTAGCGGTAGTGGCAGAGCACGGTTTCGCGCGGCGATGGCATGGGGGCTCCGAGTGTCCGAGGTGCGGGAACTCAGTATTGGTAATTTCGCAACAGTTGGGTACTAGCAGAACTGATAGGTCGGCCATGTATCTGTGGTGCCGGAGATAGACAGGGCAGCGCTCAATTGTGGCGAGGGAGCTTGCTCCCGCTGGGCTGCGCAGCAGTCGCCAAGCAAACAACTGGGTATGTCTGACTCACTGCATTTGCTGGGGGTGGGGCTGCTGCGCAGCCCAGCGGGAGCAAGCTCCCTCGCCACAGGGTTTGTGTGCGTTTAGACGGCTTGGGGTGGGGGCTTGAGGTCCGTGACGAGTCGCTTCTAACGGGCGCGGTAGCCAGGGATGATTTGCCGATCCGCTGGATTCGCGGCGTGATCTCGAAGTCTGTGCTGGCAATACCGGCCTCTACGCGGGCAAGTCGGAACGCTACCAGCTCGCTCCTGCAAAATGGGTGTCATACCTGATTTTGTGAACGATACAAAACCTGTGGGAGCGAGCTTGCTCGCGAAGAGGCCACCCCACTCGATAAAGATGTCGACTGACACGCCGCCTTCGCCGGCAAGCCGGTCTCGCTCCCACATGAATTGTGCCTTGCTTGAACCCTTTACTAACCCTGCGGATCGAGGTTATCCAGCGCGCGATTCACCGCCAATTCGCCAAGCATGATCATCTGCGAAATCGCCATCATCGTATGGCGCTGAGAACCTTTCAGCCCTGCAGCAAAGTCATCGGCCACGACCCTGGCCGACGCCAGCGACTCGCAGGCATGGGCCAACAGGCTTTCGGTATCGATGCCGGGCGCAATGACGAACATGGTGCTGGGCTTGCGCTCCGTGGCGTTTATGCGGGCGGACAGGTTGATGTACTCATCGAGGGCGCGGTCGGCGGCTTCGTGGAGTTTTTGCGGATCGATTGAGGTGTCTGGGGAAGCGTCTTCGGTTTCCGGCGGGTTGGGCGTTACTTTGAACATGGATGGAACTCCAAATCAGAAAAGAGGAGCCATCACTCTCGCTACCAAACGAATGGGTGGTGGCCATACGCGGGTTGGTAGACCGGTGACTTGGAGAACCGGCGCGCCCGAAGGCGCCCTGCGCATGGCCACCATGAAGACACAGACCGCAAGGCCTGCTTCAGGTGTGCTACGCACGAAGTCTACCGGGCTACCAAACCCGATCGCTGTTTTTCAGCGACCGCGAAACGATAAAGCCCGGCCCTCAGGCGCACAAGCCGGCGGATTCTGGCAAAGTCGTAGGCTACGGCGCAAGCATGTGTAGGCTCTGTAAGTGTCTGGAGATGTCGATTAAACATGGATGTTTAAGATCAAAAGATCGCAGCCTTCGGCAGCTCCTACAGGGTGTACGCAATTCCTGTGTAGGAGCTGCCGAAGGCTGCGATCTTTTGATCTAAATGCGGCTGTCGTAGTAACCGGGTCTGCCAAGTGAGCCCGCAGGAACTGGACGTGCACCGTGCGCTAACTACAGTTCTATGACAGGTTTTTGGACGCATTGGCGGCACCAATGTTGCTCTGTGGCAGTCCCCTGATACAGCGGCGCATGCAGTAATCGCTACCACTTGTCCCACATGGGTGTCAGGCACGACTTGGTGGCTCGAGACTGGCTAATGGGTGTCTCCTTTTTTGATATTTGTGCTCGTCCCCTTTGTTGTCTTTTTTTTTCATTAAATTCGTTTGCGTTGATTATTAGTTGGTGCGTATATTTTTCATTGCGTTTGAATAGGAGGGTGGTTGCTCATAATCTGGCAGTGCGAATTTATTTTTTAGTTTTGTAATGAAATATTTTTGTTGTGAGATGGCATTGCTGTACGCTTCAAAATCATCATCGGAGTATTTGTAGCCTCGTATATCTTGTATGTCTTTTACTATGCTGCGTTTATATTTGATGGTTGAGATTGTTTTGGATGCTTTTGCGATCTCTTCCGAAAGCTGTGAAAGTTTGATATGTCGTATTTTATCGAATTCTGGGTGGTCGTCAGGTGTTAATAAGGATTCTGTATTAAGTCGTTTTATTAAATGTTCTTTTGGCTCTTGGTTAACTCTATGTGCACTATCAGTAATGCTGGTTTTTAATCGTTTTTGGATTGTTTTTATGGCGTTTTTGGTGTGCCGCGAGATTTCTGCGCGTGACGTATTGCTTGCAATAAGAGCATTCAGTTGTTTTACAAGAACTTGCCATGATCGCCCATTTGAATCAAATCTATTAATTGGATCTCCTCCGCAATACGCATATGCATTTATTCCACCCTTCCCAAACGGACTCAAACTGTCCGGACTGTTGAATCGCATCAAAACCGGATTAAACGCCCGATACCCATTCCCCAGCAAATAACACCCAGTCACCGGATCCGGACGTTCGCCGTTAAAGCCGAGCAGGCTGAGTAACCCGCTTTCAACTGGGCGGTGGCCATAGGGCGAATAGGCTATGGGTTGTCGTGGATGATTGGCTTTGACCGCCTGCAACACCGAACGCTGCTGATCGGTGGCCAGCAGCGTGGTATCGGGTGCATTACCCTCACTTCGTTGTTGCGCCAACAGTTGATCGCCATGCTGGACGATGGAATAGCGCATCGCCCCCTGTATCTCGGTGACCAGCCTGCTTTTGCAGTAAAAACGCTGGCGCTCGGGGATATCAGGCAGGGCGTGACTGGTCAGTCGATCAAGGGGGTCGTAGTGGTATTGGCAGAGTACGGTTTCGCGCGGCGATGTCATGGGAGGTTCCTTCGAATGTCCGAAGTGCGGGAACTCAGTATTGGCGGTTTGGTAAGGGTTGGGTACTAGCAGAACTGTTAGGTGCGCCGACTTTTAACCTTGGTTTGATACCGGCTAATGGGTATCCCCTTTTTTCCAAGGATGACCCGATTTCGCCGGATTTTCGCCGCGATTCCTGACCAGTCCCAAGCCAGTCAGCCAACACACAAAACCCGTGGGAGCGAGCCTGCTCGCGAAGAGGCCACCCCCAATCGATAAAGATGTCGACTGACACGCCGCTTTCGCGAGCAGGCTCGCACACATGAATTGTGCCTTGCTTGAACCCTTTACTAACCCTGCGGATCGAGGTTATCCAGCGCGCGATTCACCGCCAATTCGCCAACCATGATCATCTGCGAAATCGCCATCATCGTATGGCGCTGAGAACCTTTCAGCCCTGCAGCAAAGTCATCGGCCACGACCCTGGCCGACGCCAGCGACTCGCAGGCATGGGCCAACAGGCTTTCGGTATCGATGCCGGGCGCAATCACGAACATGGTGCTGGGCTTGCGCTCCGTGGCGTTTATGCGGGCGGACAGGTTGATGTACTCATCGAGGGCACGGTCGGCGGCTTCGTGGAGTTTTTGCGGATCGATTGAGGTGTCTGGGGAAGCGTTTTCGGTTTCCGGCGGGTTGGGCGTTACTTTGAACATAGATGGAACTCCAAATCAGAAAAGAGGAGCCATCACTCTCGCTACCAAACGAATGGGTGGTGGCCATACGCGGGTTGGTAGACCGGTGACTTGGAGAACCGGCGCGCCCGAAGGCGCCCTGCGCATGGCCACCATGAAGACACAGACCGCAAGGCCTGCTTCAGGTGTGCTACGCACGAAGTCTACCGGGCTACCAAACCCGATCGCTGTTTTTCAGCGACCGCGAAACGATAAAGCCCGGCCCTCAGGCGCACAAGCCGGCGGATTCTGGCGCAGTCGTAGGCTACGGCGCAAGAATGTGTAGGCTCTGTAAGTGTCTGGAGATGTCGATTAAACATAGATGTTTAAAATCAAAAGATCGCAGCCTGCGGCAGCTCCTACATAGATCGCATGCACCCTGTAGGAGCTGCCGCAGGCTGCGATCTTTTGATCTTGAAGCGGATATCTGCAATTCATGAATTTTGTGCTGGCAGTGCCGGCCTCATCGCGGGCAAGCCCGGCTCCCACAGGATTGGGGATGACCGCAAATTCCCCGTTCGACACAGATCCCTGTGGGAGCCGGGCTTGCCCGCGATGAGGCCGGGTCAGGCGATACCATAACCCTCGATAAACCCCTCTATTCCAAACCCCGCAAAAGTTGGAAGGCTTCTTGCAGTACCCCCTCTGCGCCTGCGTCTGGCGTCAAAAGTTTGCTTTAAAGGAACGGGGAAAACCGGTGGATCGCTCTCAGTTACTCAACACTGCTCGCACGAACGTTGCCGACTTGAGTCGGGGCAATCTGGGTGTGCCGTTGTTGTTGCTGGTCATGCTGGCGATGATGATGTTGCCGATGCCGCCGTTCCTGCTGGACGTGTTTTTCACGTTCAACATCGCCTTGTCCATCGTCGTCCTGTTGGTCTGCGTCTACGCCTTGCGCCCGCTGGACTTCGCGGTGTTCCCGACCATCCTGCTGGTGGCGACGCTGCTGCGGCTGGCGTTGAACGTGGCCTCGACGCGGGTGGTGATGCTCCACGGCCAGGATGGCCACGCCGCCGCCGGCAAGGTGATCCAGGCCTTTGGTGAGGTGGTGATCGGCGGCAACTACGTGGTCGGTATCGTGGTCTTCGCGATCTTGATGATCATCAACTTCGTCGTGGTGACCAAGGGTGCCGGGCGGATTTCCGAGGTGAGCGCGCGTTTCACCCTCGATGCCATGCCCGGTAAACAGATGGCGATCGACGCCGACTTGAACGCCGGTTTGATCGACCAGAACCAGGCCAAGGCCCGACGCTCCGAAGTGGCCCAGGAAGCCGAGTTCTACGGTTCCATGGACGGTGCCAGCAAGTTCGTGCGCGGTGACGCCATTGCCGGCCTGTTGATTCTGTTCATCAACCTGATCGGGGGCATGGCGGTCGGGATTTTCCAGCATGGCATGAGCTTCGGCGATGCCGGCAAGGTGTACGCGCTGTTGACCATCGGTGACGGTTTGGTGGCGCAATTGCCATCACTGTTGTTATCGACAGCCGCCGCGATCATGGTGACCCGTGCGTCCGGTTCCGAAGACATGGGCAAGCAGATCAATCGCCAGATGTTCGCCTCGCCGAAAGCCTTGGCGGTCGCGGCCGGTTTGATGGCGGTGATGGGCCTGGTGCCGGGCATGCCGCACTTCTCCTTTCTCAGCATGGCGGCCCTGGCCGGCGGCGGCGCGTACCTGTTCTGGAAGAAGCAGAACAGCGTCAAGGTCCAGGCCCTGCAAGAGGTGCAGCGTCAGCAGGAGCTGCTGCCGTCGCCGGCCCGCGCCCAGGAAACCAAGGAGCTGGGCTGGGACGACGTGACCCCGATCGACATGATCGGCCTGGAGGTCGGCTACCGCCTGATTCCGTTGGTGGATCGCAACCAGGGTGGTCAGTTGCTGGCGCGGATCAAGGGCGTGCGCAAGAAGCTGTCCCAGGACCTCGGCTTCCTCATGCCGACGGTGCATATCCGGGACAACCTCGACCTGGCGCCGAGCGCCTATCGCCTGACCCTGATGGGGGTGATCCTGGCCGAAGCGGAGATTTACCCGGACCGGGAGCTGGCGATCAACCCGGGGCAGGTCTACGGTACGTTGAACGGCATAAACGCCAAAGATCCGGCTTTCGGTCTGGAAGCGGTCTGGATCGAAGTCAGCCAGCGAGCCCAGGCGCAATCCCTCGGTTACACCGTGGTCGATGCCAGTACCGTCGTGGCAACCCACTTGAACCAGATTCTGTACAAGCACTCCAGTGAGCTGATCGGCCACGAAGAAGTGCAGCAACTCATGCAATTACTGGCCAAAAGCTCGCCAAAACTGGCCGAAGAGCTGGTGCCGGGCGTGGTTTCGCTGTCGCAGCTGCTCAAGGTGCTGCAGGCGTTGCTGGCCGAACAGGTGCCGGTGCGGGACATTCGCAGCATTGCCGAGGCCATCGCGAACAACGCGGCCAAGAGTCAAGATACCGCCGCGCTGGTGGCTGCCGTGCGCGTTGGCGTCTCCCGCGCAATCGTCCAAAGCATTGTAGGCACTGACTCCGAGCTGCCAGTGATCACGCTGGAGCCAAGGTTGGAACAGATATTGCTCAATAGTCTGCAGAAGGCGGGACAAGGCTCGGAAGAGGGTGTTCTGCTGGAGCCAAGCATGGCTGAAAAGCTGCAGCGTTCGTTGATCGAGGCGGCGCAGCGGCAGGAAATGCAAGGTCAACCGGTGATTTTGCTGGTAGCCGGCCCGGTTCGCGCGATGCTGTCGCGATTTGGCCGACTCGCAGTCCCGGGTTTGCATGTGTTGGCGTACCAGGAAATTCCTGACAACAAGCAAGTGACCATCGTTGCGACAGTAGGGCCCAACGGCTGAGGTAAGGGTTCATGCAAGTTAAGCGTTTTTTCGCCGCCGATATGCGTCAGGCCATGAAGCTGGTTCGTGATGAGCTGGGGGCTGATGCCGCCATCATTGGCAACCGCCGGATCGCCGGTGGTGTCGAGCTGACGGCTGCCCTGGATTACAAGCTGTCGGCGCTGGCGCCGCGTGTACCGAACATGGAGCTCGAAGACGAACTGCGCAAGACCCAGTCGCGGATCGTCACCGCCCAGGCCGAACTGAGCCTGCGCAGCGAAGGCGAGAGCGACAAGGGCACCAATCGCCAGTTGTTCGCCGGCCTGCCATTGACCGCCGCCGAGCCACTGGTCGAGCCGACTTTCGCCGAGCCTGCGCGTCCTGAGCCCGCGCCTGCCGCGGCGGCAGCCGGGGGCGTCGACCCACGTGCATTCGACTCGATGCGTTTCGAGCTCAACAGCCTGCGCGAACTGATGGAAGTGCAACTCGGCTCCCTGGCCTGGAACCAGCTGCAAGGCAGCCGTCCGGCCCAGGCCAGCCTCTGGCGGCGTATGCAACGCATCGGCCTGTCCGGCCCGTTGTCCCGGGATTTGCTGGACATGATTCCCGACATCGAAGAGCCCCGTCAGGCCTGGCGCATGTTGCTGGCGCACCTGGCGCGGATGATCAACATACCGGAGATCGAACCCTTGGAAGAGGGCGGGGTGATTGCCATGGTCGGTCCTGCAGGCATGGGCAAGACCACCACCCTGGCCAAACTCGCGGCCCGTTACGTGCTCAAGTACGGCGCGCAGCATATCGCGCTGGTGAGTATGGACAGCTACCGGATCGGTGCCCAGGAACAGCTCAAGACCCTCGGCCGCATCCTCAATGTGCCGGTGACGCACGTCGACCCGGGGCAATCGCTGGTGCAGGCGCTCGATCCCTTGCTGCGCAAGCGTGTGGTGCTGATCGATACCGCCGGCCTGCAGGCCAGCGATCCGGCATTGCGCATGCAGCTCGAAAGCCTGGCCGTGCGCGGCATCAAGTCAAAAAATTATCTGGTCCTGGCAACCACCAGCCAGAAACAGGTGCTGACGGCCGCTTATCACAGTTACAAGCGCTGCGGCCTCGCGGGCTGCATCCTGACTAAACTGGATGAAACCGCCAGTCTGGGCGAGGTGTTGAGCCTGGCCATCAGCCATGATTTGCCGGTGGCTTACCTGACCGATGGCCCGCGGATTCCCGATGATTTGCATCTGCCGCGGCGTCATCAGCTGGTCAGCCGTGCAGTAAGCGTGCAAATGCAGGAAGAACCCAGCGAAGAAGCCATGGCTGATATGTTCGCTGATATTTATCACAGCCCGACCAAGCGGGTCGGCTGAGGTAGTAATGAATAGTTTTTGTACCTACATCGATGGTCTGCCATGCATTGTTCCGTTGGTGAACGCGCAGCCAGTAATGTGGCCTCCGTCTATGCAAGACAAGGTAAAGAAATAACATGGGCAGCATGCATCCAGTACAGGTGATCGCGGTGACCGGCGGCAAAGGTGGCGTCGGGAAAACTAACGTGTCAGTGAACTTGTCCCTGGCTCTAGCTGAACTCGGCCGGCGCGTCATGCTGCTGGACGCCGATCTGGGGCTGGCGAACGTCGACGTCCTGCTGGGACTGACACCCAAACGGACCCTGGCCGACGTGATCGAAGGCCGCTGCGAGCTGCGCGACGTTCTGTTGCAAGGCCCCGGCGGCATTCGTATCGTCCCGGCCGCGTCCGGCACGCAGAGCATGGTGCATCTGAGCCCGGCGCAACATGCCGGCCTGATCCAGGCCTTCAGCGATATCGGCGATAACCTCGACGTATTGGTGATCGACACCGCGGCGGGCATTGGTGAGTCGGTCGTCAGTTTCGTTCGCGCAGCGCAAGAAGTGTTGCTGGTGGTCTGCGACGAACCGACCTCGATCACGGACGCCTACGCACTGATCAAGTTGCTCAACCGCGATTACGGGATGAACCGCTTCCGCGTCCTGGCCAACATGGCCCAGAGCCCGCAGGAAGGTCGCAACCTGTTCGCCAAGTTGACCAAGGTCACGGATCGCTTCCTCGACGTCGCCTTGCAATACGTGGGCGCCGTGCCGTACGACGAAAGTGTGCGCAAGGCCGTGCAGAAGCAGCGCGCCGTCTATGAGGCCTTTCCGCGTTCCAAGTGCTCCCTGGCCTTCAAGGCCATTGCACAGAAGGTCGATACCTGGCCGTTGCCGGCCAACCCCCGCGGGCACCTGGAGTTTTTCGTCGAACGCCTGGTGCAACAAACCGCAGGACCGGTGCTATGACAGCCAGAGGCTACAACTTTTACAAGCAGTCGGCACGTGACGCGCAGTACGAGCTGATCGAGCGTTACGCGCCACTGGTCAAACGCATTGCTTACCACTTGCTGGCACGTCTGCCGGCCAGTGTCCAGGTCGAAGACCTGATCCAGGCCGGGATGATCGGCCTGCTGGAAGTGTCGACCAAATATGACGCCAGCAAAGGCGCCAGCTTCGAGACGTACGCGGGCATTCGAATCCGCGGCGCGATGCTCGATGAGGTGCGCAAGGGGGACTGGGCGCCACGTTCGGTCCACCGCAATACCCGCATGGTCAGCGACGCGATTCGCTCGATTGAAGCTAAAACCGGGCGCGACGCTAAAGATCACGAAGTTGCGGCCGAACTCCAATTGAGTCTCGACGATTATTACGGGATTTTGAACGACACCCTGGGCAGCCGGCTGTTCAGTTTCGACGATCTGTTGCAGGACGGCGAACACGAAGGGCTGCACGAGGACGGCGCGAGTGCACATCCGGAGCCGTCGCGCGATCTGGAAGATGAACGCTTCCAGGCGGCGCTGGCGGACGCGATTGCCAATTTGCCTGAGCGTGAGCGCCTGGTGTTGGCGCTGTACTACGACGAAGAGCTCAATCTCAAGGAAATCGGCGAGGTCCTGGGGGTCAGCGAATCCCGGGTCAGCCAGTTACACAGCCAGTGCGCGGCCCGTTTGCGGGCGCGTTTGGGGGAGTGGCGAGCGCGCTGAAGGCAGTGTTGGGGACACTGCGAACGTGGCTGGTGTGGTGTTCAACTGCGCCGGTCGCGATCTGTTGTGCTCCAGACAGTCATCGAGTGCATCGCCGGATTGATTGAAATGGCGCGTCCAGGTGCTGGGCGCGTTTAAGACTGCTTGGAGGTCGAATTGGACAAGAACATGAAAATCCTCATCGTTGATGACTTCTCAACGATGCGGCGGATCATTAAAAACCTGTTGCGTGACCTTGGGTTCACCAACACGGTCGAGGCGGATGATGGCACCACGGCCATTCCGATGCTCAACAGCGGCAGCATCGATTTTCTGGTCACCGACTGGAACATGCCTGGCATGACCGGCATCGATCTGCTGCGCCACGTGCGTGCCGATGAAAAGCTCAAGCACCTGCCGGTGCTGATGGTAACCGCTGAAGCCAAGCGCGAGCAGATCATCGAGGCGGCCCAGGCCGGTGTTAACGGCTATGTGGTCAAGCCCTTCACGGCCCAGGCGTTAAAAGAAAAAATCGAGAAGATTTTCGAACGCATTGGTTGAGCAACAGCGCCACGGGGGAGCTATGGAGCAAAAAGAATCTTCACAGGGTGATTTCGAATCGACCCTGAAAAAACACGCGGTCGAACTGGTCGCAAGCCTTGAAAAAGGCAAGTTCGGCGACGCGGTGCAACTGATCCATGAGCTCAACCAGACCCGTGACCGCGGCCTGTATCAGGAGGTGGGCAAGCTCACCCGCGAGTTGCATAACGCGATCGTCAATTTCCAGATTGACCCGCACATGCCGCAAGCCGAGGAAGTGTCCCAGATCACGGACGCCACGGAGCGCCTGGGCTATGTGGTCAGGCTGACCGAGGCCGCGGCCAACCGCACCATGGACCTGGTAGAGAACGCCACGCCGCTGGTCAACAGCCTGAGCCACGAAGCCCAGGCGCTGAGCACGGACTGGGGACGGTTCATGCGTCGTGAAGTCGGGGCGCAAGAGTTCCGCGAACTGGCCCGGCGGGTCGACGGTTTCCTGACACGCAGCAGCGCCGACAATCGCATTGTGTCGAGCAACCTCAACGATATCCTGCTCGCTCAGGATTATCAGGACCTTACCGGTCAAGTGATCAAGCGTGTGACCCAATTGGTCACCGAAGTTGAAAGCAACCTGCTCAAACTCGTGCTGATGGCCAGTCAGGTGGACCGCTTTGCGGGCATCGAACATGACCGTGAAGCGATGCGGGCAGAAAAAGATCCGCAAAAACAGCTCTCTCAGGGTGAAGGTCCGCAGATTCATGCCGATAAAAGAGAAGACGTCATGTCCGGTCAGGACGATGTGGACGATTTGCTTTCCAGCCTTGGATTTTAAGACCTGTTAGGAGCACCCCATTAATGAGCTTCGGCGCCGATGAAGAGATCCTTCAGGATTTCCTGGTTGAGGCCGGCGAGATTCTAGAGCTGCTGTCCGAACAGCTGGTCGAGCTGGAAAGCCGACCGGATGATGCGGACTTGCTCAATGCAATTTTTCGCGGTTTTCACACTGTAAAAGGAGGCGCCGGCTTCCTCCAGCTCAACGAGCTGGTGGAGTGCTGTCACATCGCCGAGAACGTGTTCGACATCCTGCGCAAGGGTGAGCGTCGCGTCGACTCGGAACTGATGGACGTGGTTCTCGAAGCACTCGACGCGGTGAACAACATGTTCACCGAGGTCCGCGAACGCAGCCCGGTCACGGCGGCCACACCTGCGTTGCTGGCGGCCCTGGCGCGTCTGGCCGAGCCGCAATCGGCCGACGCAGCGGCACCGGTTGTCGCCGTGGCGCCTGTGGCTGACAGCGTTTCGGAAGACATCACCGACAATGAATTCGAACAACTGCTGGACTCGCTGAACGCGATCAAGGCGCAGGCCGAGGCGGCGCCTTGCGCTCCGGCACCGGTCAGCAACAATGCGGCGGGCAGCGACGAAATCACCGATGCCGAGTTCGAGTCATTGCTCGATCAGTTGCACGGTAAAGGCCGGTTCGCCGTCGACGCCGTGGTTGCGCCAGCAGCGCCAGCAGTGCCCGCCGCACCGGCCGCGCCGAAAACGGCAGGCGACAGCTGCGACATCACCGACGAAGAATTTGAAGCACTGCTCGATCAACTGCACGGCAAGGGCAACTTCGCGGTCGAAGCGCTGGAGTCGGCGATTGCTTCGGCTCCGGTCCCGGCTGCGCCAACGGCCGCAGCGGTAGGCAGCGAACTGATCTCCGATCACGAGTTCGAAGCGCTGCTCGACGAGCTTCACGGCAAAGGCAAGTTTTCTGAAATCGGCACCGCTGCCGGTGCCGGTGCATCGGTGGCCACACCGATCGCGAAGGCCGCAGCCCCCAAACCGGTCGCCAAAGCCGTCGAACCAAAAGCCTCCGAGCCAAAAGCCGACGCAGTGAAGGCCGCCCCGGCGCCTGCGCGTGCACCGGCGGCGCCGCCGGCTGAGAAGCCCGCCAGCGAAGCAGAGACCACCGTGCGGGTCGACACCGCGCGGCTCGATGAAATCATGAACATGGTCGGCGAGTTGGTGCTGGTGCGTAACCGCCTGGTTCGCCTGGGCGCCAACAGCGCCGATGAGGCCATGTCCAAGGCCGTGTCCAATCTCGACGTGGTCACGGCCGACCTGCAAACCGCGGTCATGAAGACCCGGATGCAACCGATCAAGAAGGTCTTCGGACGCTTCCCGCGCCAGGTTCGCGACCTGGCGCGCCAGCTCAAGAAAGAGATCAACCTGGAGCTGGTCGGCGAAGAAACCGACCTCGACAAGAACCTGGTCGAGGCCCTGGCCGATCCGCTGGTGCACTTGGTGCGCAACGCCGTCGACCACGGCATCGAATCGCCGGAAGAACGCGAAGCCGCGGGCAAGTCCCGTTGCGGCAGGGTGATTCTCGCGGCCGAGCAGGAAGGCGACCACATCCTGCTGTCGATCTCCGATGACGGCAAAGGCATGGACCCGCACGTCCTGCGTGCCATCGCGGTAAAACGCGGGGTGATGGACAAGGACGCGGCCGAGCGCCTGAGCGACACCGAGTGCTACAACCTGATCTTCGCCCCGGGGTTTTCGACCAAGACCGAGATCTCCGACGTGTCGGGTCGTGGCGTGGGCATGGACGTGGTGAAAACCAAGATTTCCCAGCTCAACGGTTCGATCAACATCTACTCGGCCAAGGGCCAGGGCTCGAAGATCGTCATCAAGGTGCCGCTGACCCTGGCGATCATGCCGACGCTGATGGTCATGCTCGCCAACCAGGCGTTCGCCTTCCCGCTGGTGAACGTCAACGAGATCTTCCACCTCGACCTGTCGCGCACCAACGTGGTCGACGGTCAGGAAGTGGTGATCGTGCGCGACAAGGCGCTGCCACTGTTCTACCTCAAGCGCTGGCTGGTCCGCTCCGCCGCTCACGAAGAGCAGCGAGAAGGCCATGTGGTGATCGTTTCGGTGGGCACCCAGCGGATCGGCTTCGTCGTCGATCAACTGGTGGGCCAGGAAGAAGTGGTGATCAAGCCATTGGGCAAGATGCTCCAGGGAACCCCGGGCATGTCGGGCGCCACCATCACCGGTGACGGCCGCATCGCGCTGATTCTCGATGTTCCGAGCATGCTCAAGCGTTACGCCACGCGGCGTATTTGATTCTGGCGGGGCGGGGCGACTCAGGCCCCGCTGCGTCTAATGGAGTGTTTATGGCAGTCAAAGTCCTGGTGGTGGACGATTCGGGGTTTTTCCGCCGCCGCGTCTCGGAAATTCTTTCCGCCGATCCGAAAATCCAGGTCGTCGGCACGGCGACCAACGGCAAAGAGGCGATCGATCAGGCGCTGGCCCTCAAGCCGGACGTGATCACCATGGACTACGAGATGCCGATGATGGATGGCATCACCGCCGTGCGGCATATCATGCAACGCTGCCCGACCCCGGTGTTGATGTTCTCCTCGCTGACCCATGAAGGCGCCCGGGTCACCCTGGATGCGCTGGACGCCGGCGCGGTGGATTTCCTGCCGAAGAATTTCGAAGACATCTCGCGCAACCCGGAGAAGGTCAAGCAGCTGCTGTGCGAGAAGATCCTGAGCATCTCGCGCAGCAACCGGCGTGTCAGCGCCTATAGCGCTCCGGCTCCGGTCGCCGCGCCAGCGCCAGCACCGACACCGACGCCTGCGCCTTCGGGCGTCAGCAGTTACGGCAGCAGCGCGCCTGCGCGTCCGGCACCGGCACCGATGCCGGCGCGTACGCACGCCCCGGCATCGTTGTCGCCGGCACCCAAGCGTAAAGCCTACAAGCTGGTCGCGATCGGCACGTCCACCGGCGGCCCGGTTGCTCTGCAGCGGGTGCTGACCCAGTTGCCGGCCAACTTCCCGGCACCGATCGTGTTGATCCAGCACATGCCCGCGGCCTTTACCAAGGCGTTCGCCGAGCGTCTGGACAAGCTCTGCCGCATCCGCGTCAAGGAAGCCGAGGATGGCGACTTCCTGCGTCCGGGCCTCGCGCTGCTGGCCCCGGGTGGCAAGCAGATGATGATCGACGGGCGTGGCGCGGTGAAGATCCTCCCGGGAGACGAACGCCTGAACTACCGGCCGTGCGTGGACATCACCTTCGGTTCGGCGGCCAAGTCCTATGGTGACAAAGTTCTGGCGGTGGTATTGACCGGCATGGGCGCCGACGGTCGCGAAGGTGCGCGCCTGCTCAAGCAGAGCGGCAGCTCGATCTGGGCTCAGGATGAAGCGAGCTGTGTGATCTACGGCATGCCGATGGCCATCGTCAAAGCCGAACTGGCCGACGCGGTGTATGGCCTGGACGAAATTGGCAGGCACCTGGTCGAGGCGTGTGTCTGATGGATGTTCTGAGCCTGATCGGGATCATCATGGCGTTCGTCGCGATCATCGGCGGCAACTACCTTGAAGGCGGTCACCTCGGCGCACTGGCCAACGGCCCGGCGGCATTGATTGTCATCGGCGGGACCGTCGGTGCGGCGCTGCTGCAGTCGCCGATGAGCGCCTTCAAGCGCGCCCTGCAGATTCTGGTCTGGATCCTGTTCCCGCCGCGGCTGGACCTGGCCGGCGGTATCGATCGCGTGGTGGGCTGGAGCCTGACCGCGCGCAAGGAAGGTCTGCTCGGCCTGGAAGGGGTGGCCGACGCCGAGCCCGACACCTACTCGCGCAAAGGCCTGCAACTGCTGGTGGACGGCATCGAGCCGGAATCGATCCGCAGCATTCTGGAAGTGGATTTCTACACCCAGGAAAACCGCGATATCGAGGCCGCCAAAGTCTTCGAAAGCATGGGCGGCTACGCGCCGACCATCGGCATCATCGGTGCGGTGATGGGCCTGATCCACGTCATGGGCAACCTGGCCGATCCGTCACAATTGGGCAGCGGCATTGCCGTGGCCTTCGTCGCCACCATCTACGGCGTGGCCAGTGCCAACCTGGTCCTGCTGCCGATTGCCGCCAAGCTCAAGTCCGTCGCCCTGCGGCAGTCGCGATACCGCGAAATGCTGCTGGAAGGCATCCTGTCGATCGCCGAAGGTGAAAACCCTCGCTCTATCGAGTTGAAGCTTCACGGCTTCATGGATTGAGGGAGGTCATGGACGATGGCGCGTCGCCGGCAACCTGAAGAACCCGTCAATCGCGATCGCTGGCTGGTGTCTTATGCGGACTTCATCACCTTGCTGTTCGCCTTTTTCGTGGTGATGTACTCGATCTCTTCGATCAACGAAGGCAAGTACAAGGTTATTTCCGAAGCGTTGATCGGCGTCTTTACCGACGCCGATCGCGCGCTCACGCCGATCCCCATCGGCGACGAACGACCGCGGACCGTGAACCCGGCCAAGTCACTGGTCAAGGACAGCGAGCAGGTCGACGCGGGCATAGCCCCGGCCGCCGACGATCCGCTGAAAAGCATCGGCGATGACATCAGCGCGGCGTTCGGTGACCTGATCAGCGCCAATCAGATGACCGTGCGCGGCAATGAACTGTGGGTTGAGATCGAGCTCAATTCCAGCCTGTTGTTCGGCAGCGGCGACGCCATGCCCAGCGACATCGCGTTCAGCATCATCGACAAGGTCGCCGCGATCCTGAAGCCGTTCGACAACCCGATCCATGTCGAAGGTTTCACCGACGATCGACCGATCCGCACCGCGCAATACCCGACCAACTGGGAGCTGTCCTCGGCCCGGTCGGCGAGCATCGTGCGCATGCTGGCGATGCAGGGGGTGAACCCCGGCCGTCTGGCGTCGGTGGGTTACGGTGAGTTCCAGCCGGTGGCCAATAACGCGACCGCCGAGGGGCGGGCGCGCAACCGTCGCGTGGTGTTGGTGGTGTCGCGAAATCTCGATATACGTCGCAGCCTGACCGGCACCGGGACCGCCCATGCCAAACCGGATGCCGCATTGAGGCGTGCTGGCACACAAACTGCACCGACCCCGATCAAGTCGCCGGGACGAGAGAGTGCCGTCAATTCTCCGTCACCCGCATTAATACCCTGAGCTATTTCTCGGTCGGGCCGCTCGGCCGGGAGGAACAATCCAATGAGAGTCTGGGCAGTCGCCAATCAAAAGGGTGGTGTCGGTAAAACCACTTCCTCCATCGCTTTAGCCGGGTTACTGGCCGAGGCGGGCAAGCGCGTGGTCGTGGTCGATCTCGACCCCCACGGCTCCATGACCAGTTACTTCGGTTATGACCCCGATAAGCTGGAACACAGCGTCTACGACCTGTTCCTGCACAAGGGCAGCGTGCCCGCGGATTTGCCCGGTCAGCTGTTGTTGTCCACCAGTCATGAACATATTTCGCTGTTGCCGTCGAGCACCGCGCTGGCGACCCTCGAGCGCCAGTCTCCGGGCCAGAGCGGCCTGGGCCTGGTGATTGCCAAGACCCTGGCGCAGTTGTGGCAGGACTTCGATTACGCCGTGATCGACAGCCCGCCGTTGCTCGGCGTGCTGATGGTCAATGCCTTGGCGGCGAGCCAGCAGCTGGTGATCCCGGTGCAGACCGAGCACCTGGCGGTCAAAGGCCTGGAGCGCATGGTCAGCACCCTGACGATGATCAATCGCTCACGCAAGCAGGCGCTGCCGTACAGCATCGTGCCGACCTTGTTCGATCGTCGCACCCAGGCCTCCCTCGGGACGCTGCGGCTGTTGCGCGACAGGTACCCCGAGGAAATCTGGCAGGGCCACATCCCGGTCGACACCCGCTTGCGCGATGCCAGCCTTGCCGGCATGACGCCTTCGCAATTCGACGGCAAGAGCCGTGGCGTCCTCGCTTACCGCGCCCTGCTCAAGCACCTGCTGGCGGCACAACTCGTCCCGCAGGTCGCCTGAGATGAGCCCGAGTCCTGTAGGAGCAAGCTTGCTCGCGACGGTCGTCAACGATAACGCTAAAAACCTGACACGCCGCGGCGCGTTCAGGTTCTTCGCGAGCAAGCTCGCTCCTACAGCAGGGGTGTGTCAGTGAACCGGCCGGCAAAGATCACCTCACGTCCGCAACTGGCGCTGCAGTCCTATCTGGACAGCTTGCTGATGGAGGCGACCGAAGAGTTGCAGGCGGACGTCGAAACGCTCCCCGAAGGGGTCGAGGTTGAAGCGGCACTGGATGAATTCCAGGCGGCGGTGCTTGAAGAGCAGGCGCTTGATGCGCATAAATCCGTTGTGGCTGCCGCGCCAATGGTTGCTCCGCTCGCGAATGCGCCGGTCATGATCGAAGCAGCGCCAACACCGGTTCCGGCAGCCGTATCGACCCTCGCGCCACCACCGCAAACCCTGGTACCACCGGTAGTCGAAGTCTATCAAGCTCCCGGCGCCACGCCACCAACGGTTGAACCAACCGGTCGTCCTTCATGGGCCGCCGAGCCATTCGAATGCCTGTTGTTCGATGTCGCCGGGTTGACCCTGGCGGTGCCGCTGGTGTGCCTGGGTTCGATCTATTCGTTGGCCGGTCACGAACTGACACCGCTGTTCGGTCAGCCGGACTGGTTCCTCGGGATCCTGCCGAGCCAGGCCGGCAACCTGAAGGTGCTGGATACCGCGCGCTGGGTCATGCCCGACCGTTATCGCGATGATTTGCGCCAGGGCCTGCAATACGTTATTTCGGTGCAGGGCTACGAGTGGGGACTGGCAGTGCATCAGGTCAGCCGCTCGCTGCGCCTGGACCCGAACGAAATCAAATGGCGCAGCCACCGCGGTCAGCGGCCGTGGCTGGCAGGCACGGTGATTGAACACATGTGTGCTTTGCTCGACGTTACCGAACTGGCCGAGCTGATCGCCAGCGGCGGGGCAAAGCACATGGGCGGCAGCAAAGCCGGCCCGTAAACCGACATGGAAGCTACATGACAACAGTTGGCGGCAGTGCATGTCGCCGCACAGAACACACACCGCCAGGGCGGTTTATCGAGGGGTCAGGGTATGAATGATAAGGCGTCGTCTGCAAAGGGTTCTGAAGATCCGATCCTGCAATGGGTAACCTTCAAGCTGGACAATGAAACCTACGGCATCAACGTGATGCGCGTTCAGGAAGTCCTGCGCTACACCGAAATCGCCCCGGTCCCGGGTGCCCCGAGCTACGTGCTGGGCATCATCAACCTGCGGGGCAACGTGGTCACCGTGATCGACACCCGTCAGCGCTTCGGCCTGATGAACGCCGAGATCAGCGACAACACCCGTATCGTCATCATCGAGGCCGACAAGCAAGTGGTCGGCATCATGGTCGACAGCGTGGCCGAAGTGGTTTACCTGCGTCAGTCGGAAATCGAAACCGCGCCGAACGTCGGTAACGACGAGTCCGCCAAGTTCATTCAAGGTGTGTGCAACAAGAACAACGAATTGCTGATCCTGGTCGAACTGGACAAGATGATGAGCGAAGAAGAATGGTCGGACCTGGAGAACATCTGATTGATGCTTGAGGTGGCGGTCGTTGTCCTGTTCCTCTTATGGGCAGGCACGCTGGCGATGTTCCTGGCCTACGTTCGCGCGCAAAAGCTGATCGCCGCGCAACAGGCCCGGGGCGATGCGCTGCGCGATCAGCGCATCAAGGACCTGGCCAAACGCGTCGACGACTACCAGAACAGCAACGTGCGCATGGGGCAGGACCTGCAAGAATTGCGCGCGGTGGTCGGACCGTTGCCGGACAAACTGGCGCAGCTGGAACAGCGTGACCCATCGAGCCTGTCGTTCGCCCAGGCGGCTCGCCTGGTGGGCATGGGCGCGAGCGTCAATGAACTGACTCAGTCCTGCGGCTTGACCCAGGCCGAGGCGGAGTTGATGAGCAAGTTGCACAAGAATTGAGAAGATCTTTTTCCATACGGCACGGAATCAACATCATCCCCGCGCCCGGTGATGTCTTTCTCCATCCTCGGCGCATCCGGATCCTGTCCCTCAGGACCCCTCGCTTCAGATCTCACGCAAAAAGTTTTGGCCTCTGCAAGGACCGATCAGCGTTAGCGGTCATGCACGAAAGGCCTGTGCACCCGCTGTTATCGAGAGCAGAGCTCAAATCAGTTTTATAAGTTTTTTGTGGCTATAGATACTGTTACAACTGATAGTTTTTTTTTGATTTGGCGTGGTGTTTAATAAGTGTGCTTGTCGTAACTTTGAATAATCTTGAATTAAATTAACACTAGGAAATTTGATATGGAAGCCAATTCTGTCCGTCATTTCGGGGTAATAGAAACGTATGAGCCCGAGAAGCCCCAGCGTTATCTTGGGTATATTTCTGGTTATCTGGATAAAAAATGTTATTTCCATAAAAAGAGCTTTCTTGATTGGGATGGTACACCTGAGAGTAAAGATGCCCCTGTAGTGGGGCAACGTGTTTCGTTTATTCCTATGTACAGTCCTTCCACGGGAGACTTTCATGCTGAAGACGTGAGTCGAGAAGCAATAGTCAAATAACGAAAACGTAGAATCGCCGCACCGCTTGCTCCTACGGGTCAGTGTTGTTCATATATTTGCGAACACCCCGACTGTAGGAGTAAAGCTTGCTCGCGATGGCGTTCTCGAAACCTCAGTAGGGCAATCAAGCCCTTCCAGGGCACCGCCTGATCCATCTCAATCAGGCACAACTCTTTGCTGGTCTGGCTTGCGCTTGCCGGCATACTCGGCATGATGGTCGCCGTGCAACAGGCCTGTCCCGCTCTGGTGCAGGCGAAAGCCCTTAAAATCAGGGCTCAAACTCAATCGCAGCGAGAATTTCCCGCGGGTGCAGCGTTTTACCTGGAAGCACTCGTGCTGGGTGTTCTTCTATCAATGACCGAAGTCGGGTTCGATAACGTGCCGGATGAACTTTGCGCAATATAATAAAAAACATATAACTGTGCCTGAATTTTGTTGCTAAAAATACCAACCGTAAAGTTGAAGTATGACAACGACTGTCTTGTCGCGTTTTAATCCTTGCCTGTAAGCAATCTCATTTCGCTGCCGTTCATGACTTTGTTCATCTGCCTCTCCGGCGACTGGAAATGGGTCCCGCTGATTTACCAGCGCGTGCGTGAAAAACCGAAGCTGATTTTCGGCGTGTTGCTCACCAGTGCGCTGGTCGCGGTGCAGCTGTGGATCTTCATGTGGGGGCCGCTCAATGGTCATGGACTGGACGTGTCGCTGGGCTACTTCCTGCTGCCGCTGACGATGGTGATCACCGGGCGCATCGTGTATGGCGAGCGCATGTCGCACCTGCAAAAAATCGCTGCGGTATTCGCGGCCATCGGTGTGGCCAACGAGCTGTACCGCACCGGCGGATTTTCCTGGACCACGCTGGTTATGACCTACCTGCCGATCTGGCTGGCCGTGGTGGTATTGATCATCGAAGGGTTGAAGCACCTGAGCCGAATGCGCCGCGCAATCAAGTTTGCCGATCAATAATCATCACTGCGTGCCGTCACGTCTTTCTCGGTCTGAGCACCTTCGGGTACGCGGCCTGACGCCGGCTGAACCGGAGTTGATGGTCCTAGGACGCGGACTACGACGTCCTAGGACCCAGGCTACAAGATTTACGGAATGTGCCGACTTGTGACAATGGCTTGCCGTTAGTACGGTGTGTTTCCGCGAATCGACTCGCGCCTGTTTAAACACGGACGTCCATCATGCGACCCATCATCGTTTTCAACGACCCGACCTCTGATGGGGGCCGGGTAGTTGAAGGATCCCCCTCTACTTTTATCAATGGTCTCGCGATTGCGAGAGTCGGCGACCGCGTGTCTTGCCCCCATGGGGAATGCACGATTGGCAGTGGCGATGAAACGCTGCTGGACGATGACAGAGCGGTCGCGCGTGACGGGGACCTGACTGCCTGCGGTGCGCGGTTGGTTGCTACGCAAAAGGACACCGGCGTTCTCTAAGGATCGGAGATGACAACCCGCACCAGTTTTTACGATCGAATATCCGAGCGGCGCCTGGCCGAGCAGGAAAAGCAACGCCTGGCAGAAGCAGGATGTCCCAAGGGCGATTTTGCCTCTACCTGCGTCAGCATTGTCCGGGCCTGGGTCTGGCTACCTTGTGGCGCATTTGAAGCACCGTTGTCAGCGAGCGAGCTGGCCGGTTTACCCACCGACTTTTCTCATGACCCACGCCTGCTCGATGAGCGCGGGTTGCGCCGGCCTGTTCGCCGACTCGCGACCCCGGCAGCCGGGCGTCCAGACATCAACGCGCTGCGCCGCTCCAGCGAAATCCTGCAGGCGGCTTTGAAAAAATGGGCACCGGCCTTCCGGGACTCCATCGATTGGCCCAACACTCAGGTTGTGTTGTTCGTGCCAGGTGCCGTCCGCGCAATGGACTGGTTTGATCGAGTCGTGACTATATGGCCCCGTGAGCTATTGCCACACCGTGGTTTCGACCTGCAGACGCAAGTCCCGGCGCAGTGGTTGCCCGAGGTGCTAGCCCGCAGTGCCGGCGCGCAATACCTGCTGTGCCTGAGCCTGGACACCTGGGCCTGCAAGGAGCAGCTATCGGCGTGTCTGCCTGATCAGCTGGCTGGCGAAGCGGTTAGCGCGGTGTTGCTGCGCCGCGAATCCAAAAGCGCGCCGCTGCAGACCGACAGCCTTCTGAAGCTGTTTGCTCCAATCAGTCTGGGCCACGCCCCGCGCACCGCTCAGGATCGCAACGACACGCAGACACTTGAACAGTTGATGGCAGCACTCAGTCAGCGTACGGCCATAGATCCATCGCGAGTGAAGGTGTTGATCGGCGATGGCGCGCTGGAGGGGCAGCGCCTCAACCAGCTCAACCGATACGCCCGGGATTTTCTGCCAGCCCTGGACCTCGAGCGACAGATTCGCCTCAGCATCATCGGCGCACGGTTCGGGCCTGTGACCGAGCAATGGGTGCAAATAGGCCTCGCCTGGCTGACCGCCAGCGCTGAACCCGACAGTGCCGTCTGGATATTGGATCGCACCCAGGCCGACCAGACTCAAGGCTGGCTGATCGGCGCAAGCATCAGGGATTAATGAAACAAGGAGTTTTGAAAGGTGAATTCAATCACTGACACCGTGACGGCCCCGTTCGGCCAGCCGCTGAGCCAGGCCGAACGCTTGTTGCAACTGACGACGCCCCAAGGGCAAGAACTGTTCGCCCTGCGAGCCCATGCCCAAGAGCGACTGAGCCAGGTGCCTCGCTATACGGTCGATGTGATCAACCAGACCTCGGCTTTCGACCCGGAGCAACTCATCGGCCAGGCTGTCCAGCTGAGCATCAAGCTCGACGACGGCAGTTTGAGTCCCAGGCATGGCTGGGTGGAAAGCGTGCGTTACCTGGGCAGCGATGGCGGTCTTGACGACTGGCAATTGGTCTTCGCTCCCTGGTTCAGCCTGCTGGAATACCGGGTGGATTGCCGGATCTGGCAGGAGGTGAATCTCCCGGACATCCTCGCTCAGGTGTTCCAACGCTACAGCCAGGCGCAGGGTGCCTACCGCTTTGAATTGTCACGGGACTATCCGCTGCTGTCCTATGTCACCCAGTTCAACGAGAGCGACGCGCACTTCGTCCAGCGCTGGTGCGAGCAAGAAGGCCTGTTCTGGTATGTGGAACATCAAGTTGACAGTCACTGCATCGTTTTCACCGACAGTGTCATGTTCTTGCCGACCCTGAACCCGCCGACCCTGAGATTTCACACCCAACAAGCCGCCGCCCTGCAAGACAGCATTACCCAATGGAGCCCCGGTACTCGCTTGCTCAATGGCGTAGTGCAATCGAGCAGCAACGACTATTTCTGTCATGCCCGACCCCAAGTCACACAAGCGCTGGCGTTGCCTGCCGCATCGGCGCCGGCGGATCTCGAACGTTATCAATACCGTGGGCAATATGCCTGGCAGAACCTCGACCGTGGCGACTGGCTCAGCCGAGTGCAGATTGAACAGGACGAATCCGCTGCCAGACGCATTCATGGCCAGGGCGGCGTACGCCAGATGCAACCAGGCCATGGCTTCGAGCTGACCCAACATCCGTTGTATGAATTCAAGACTCGCAAGGACCGCCAATTCCTGATCATCGCCGTCGAGTTCTACGCCCAGAGCAACTTGCCAGTCGGCACGCAACGGATCAATCCACCCGGTAGCTTGAGCGCGCTTTTCGAGACGGGGCAAGGGAAGTCGATACTGCCTGCGGGCGGTGAGGGTATTTATCAAAACCGATTCGAGACCCAGCGGCTGGACATTGCCTATCGCAGCCCGTTCGCTCATGCCAAGCCAGCCCATCCGGGACCGCAGACGGCAGTCGTCGTGACCCCGAGCGGTCGCGAAGTTTTTACCGACAGCCTCAATCGAATCTGCGTGCGTTTTCATTGGGATCGTCTGGTGAAAGACGGTGAGCTGGGCTCATGCTGGCTACGCATGATGCAGGCCAGCAGTGGCGAAGGATGGGGCAGTGTGAACGTGCCACGCTCAGGGGAAGAGGTCGTGATCACCTTCCTCGATAACGACATCGACCGCCCCCTGGTGATGGGTCAGGTCTATGGCGGACATAACCCCGCCTGGCACTCGAGCGGTTTGATGAGTGGTTATAAAAGCCAGGAAATTCAGGGGCGGGGTTACAACCAGTGGGTCATGGACGACTCCACGGGCCAGGTCCGTACACAGATCCACAGCAGTCACGGCCACAGCCAGTTGAACCTCGGCTACCTGATCGACCAGCAGGGCAATCAGCGTGGCGCATTGCGTGGCACCGGTTTTGAGCTGCGCACCGATGCCTATGGCGCCTTGCGCGCACAGCAAGGGTTGTACCTCAGCACATGGCCGCGCAACAACGCGCAAGGCGGTCAGCTTGATGCTCAAGAAGCCCGGCAGCAACTGACGAACGCACAAGAACGGGTCAAGTCATTGTCCGAGGTCGCTCGGCAGCACAATGCCTTGCCCATGCAAGGTGGCGTCGACAGCCTTGAACAACTGAGCGCCGACACTCAGCTGAACTATGGCAGCGCAGAAAAAAGCATGGCCGGCACCACACGGCAATTGCGCAACGCGGGCGACACCGAAGCGGCGATCAGCAGCGGTGGCCGTGGCCAGACGACCGGTTACCACAAACCGCTGTTGATCGCCTCGGCCCCGGCCGACATCGTCACCGCCACGCCGCAAAACACCCACCTGCATAGCGGCAAGCAATTGACGCTCTCGACAGGGGAGGACATCAACCTCGCCAGCGGCAAATCATTGCTGGCCAGCGTCGCAGAAAGTATCAGCCTGTTCGCCCAGGCCGCTGGCGCCAAATTGTTTGCGGCCAAAGGCACTATCGAAATCCAGGCCCAGAACGATCGCATCGAGCTCACCGCCAGAGACAGCGTGCGCATTACGTCCACAGCCCGGACCGTCGAGATTGCCGCGCAGGATGAGATCCTGCTCACCAGCGGTGGCGCCTACATCCGCATTAAAGACGGCAACATCGACATCCATGCGCCCGGCACCATCGATGTAAAGGGCGTGAAAAAAAACCTCGGCGGGCCGGCGCAACTCAACCGCGATAACCCGGCGTGGCCGATAGCCTCGATCAGCAAGACCATCACGTTGGTGGCTGGGCAAAGCAGCGCCGCAGGTTATCAGTCGTGGAAGGGCATGCCGTACACGGTCTTCGCCGATGGTGCGCAGGTTGGCAAAGGCGTCATGGATGCCAGCGGCCGGTTCGCAGTCGATCATCATGTCACCACCTCCCGCTACCACATCGAACTCGCTAACGGCGTCAGCTACGACGTGCCGGTGGGCGGTGAGTACCTGGGTGATCCTGGCAACGCCGAACGTGCCAATCAAGGCTTCCATCGACACGAAAGTCAGCCTCATCCGGACATTTCTGCGCAGCAAGATCGTAGCCGGTTTCGCCAGGCCTACACCCAACTGAACTCCCCGAAACCGGAGGCTTGACGATGGCCACACCCTCAATCACCACCCCGATCGCCACCCGTCAAACCCACTCATGCCAGCTCAATTTACCCTGGTTCGTGGAATGCACCGAGTACCCGCCGGTTCCGGCCACCTTCGAGCCGCTGGTGAATGGCGAACGTGCGTTCGGCGCGGTGTATGACGCCATCATGGCGGCCAAAAGCAGCGTGGAAATCATCTGCTGGGGCTTTCAGCCGTCGATGTATTTCAAGCGGGGCGACACAAGCTCGTTGCGCATTGGTGATCTGCTGATCAAGAAGGCCAATGAAGGTGTTCAAGTCCGAATCCTGTGCTGGTACGACTCGCTGCGCGTCGCCCAGACTTCAGAGAACATGACTCCCGGCGACAACGTCACCCACTGGTTCGGCAAGTACAAGCAGAACCGCAACGACGAACAAGTCGAATATGACGCGTTGTGGTATCGCCAGATCAGGCTCGCCTATACCGGGGCAGAGACTGGCCCCATCGAGCTGGGGCAGCGTTTCTTTCGCATGCTGATGTGGGGCAATGAGCCCTCCCTGGGCATCAGGAATATCGAATTCGTCACCCGCGACTTCGGCTTGCTGGACCGCGCGGAAATTGCCTGGCGGCTGGCCATGAACGCGCTGGATCAGGAGCGCAGCACCACCAACAAAGTCATGAGTACGGTGGCGATGGTTGCCGAGCCGACCCACCACCAGAAAATGGTCCTGGTGGATTATGAAAAACCGCAGATCGCCGTTGGGTTCGTGATGGGGCATAACACCCTGGATGCCTATTGGGACAATGACCGTCACAGTCACGAGCGTCACCACGCACAGTTCGGCCGCAACGGCGCCACGCCCCGGCAGGACATTTCCAGTCGAGTCACCGGCCCGGTACTGGAGTTCCTGAACCACAACTTTTGCGAGGCCTGGCAGAAAGAAACCCATGTCGACCTGCTGACCCCTCGTCAACCCATTGCCGCGCAACTGCACGTACGGCCAGGGCATGGCGTACCGGTCATGGCGCAAGTCCTCCGGACCCAAAGCCAGGAAGGTAAAAGAGACATCGAGCAGCTCTACCTGAAGTCCGTCAACAACATGACCCAGTTCATCTACATCGAGAATCAGTATTTCCGCTGGCCACCGCTGGCGGAAAAGATCAAAAGCGTGGTGCAAAACCTTCTCGACGGTGGCCGCGACCTCGAGACGGACGGGCCGCTTTACCTTTTTGTCGTGACCAACTCTTCCCAAGAGGCCATGGGCGATGGTTCCGTCAATACGTTCCGCATGTTGAAGCAGTTGGGGCGCCCGCAACTGATGCCGGAGGTGGCCAGGGCCGAGCGGCGCGACGATCTGCTCGAGGAGCTTGAGCAGGCCCGGCAAACCGAGCGGCTGGCCAGCGTCAATGCGGGGATCTTCAAGAAAGTGCGGGATGTCGATCGCGATGTAGGGGCGGCTCACTACTACCAAACCTTGGTGGAAGATCTAGCCAAGGCGCGCGCCAAGGTGGCGCAGTTGGAGAAGGAATTTCCGGATAAAGACAATGCGGGTATTTCCAATACAGAAATTAATGGACTCAAGGTGCACATCTGTACCTTGGTTGCGCCGGATTCACCGCCAGGCAACTGGATGGATGTCTATGTGCACAGCAAGCTGATGATTGTCGATGACGTCTTTACCACGCTGGGGTCTGCCAATATTAATACGCGCAGTATGCAGGTGGACAGTGAGTTGAATGTTTGTATTGAAGATCCGGCGATTACTCGGCCGTTGCGGGAGCATTTGTTTGGGGTGCATACGGGGGTAGGGGTTGCCGGGGAGGAGATGTCAAAAGTGTACAGGCGTTGGAATAAAATCATCCTGGAAAATAATAATAAGCGCACGAAAAATTCAACGCGTGAAGGTTCGGTATTACCTAGTCCTCCTGTTGCATCGTTGGTTGAGTTTTTACAAGCAAGTCCTGCTAGGAAAAACTTGGATTGATCATGAAGAAAATTTGTATTTTGATTTGCCTGTATTTATTGATTTCGGCCTGTTCAAAAAAGGAAGAAAACATGCCTGATGTCTCGCAGCTAGACTTTGCTTACGCGCGGTTAAAATTTCACTGTGTACATGAGGGGGATTCTTTACCTGCATTGAACAAGGATGCGGATATTCTCTACCGGTATAGTATTCATCTGGAAAAACTCAAGGGGAAGAAAAACTATGACGATATTGCACGCTACTATCGAATCGCTGCTGCGAATGATCACTACAAAGCTGCCACTAATTTGCAGCTCTTACTGTCGACAGGTCAAGCCAGTTCGCCTCAAGCCAGTAAGGAAACTATCAATCTAGCAGAGTATTTTGTTGAAAAAGGAATTCCGGGCGCCTACTACGATATGGCACATTACCTTGAGGTAGGTTATGGCGTTAAACAGGATGTTGTTGCATCCAAAGCTTACTTTAGACGGGCTGCTGATATGGGCAATCCTGAAGCTCAGTATTACATAGGTAGGCTTCTTTCTAATGTTCCAAATACCGCAGATGTCATGCTTGCAATGTATAAATGTGCGATGGAGCAAGGTCATCGATCTGCGGGGATGTATTACGCGTCTTATTTAAAGGTTTCTGGTCTTTACGGAGAGTCTTTGAAGAGCTATCAGACTGCAATTCGAAATGGAAATGATATAAGTGCTGATACTCTGGCGGGCGCATTCGAGGGGCCTCCCGCGTCCGCTACGCTTGATTACTTAGCACTTGAAAAAGATCCCGAACGAGTCAGTCGGTATAACAAAATTAGTGATTTTCTAACGCGTCACGAACATCTCGGGGCTAAGGTTCCGGACTTGGATGAAATCGTCCCACTCCCACCAGCCGTCCTCCCCGAATGGGATGGCACTTTCCAATGGAAACGTGAACGCGATTCTGCTGTTCCAGTCATTCCGTCTCCCGAACTGATCGAAAAACTCAGCGCCGAGAAAGGGCTGGATCCCTCCACCGGATTGCCCCTGTCGGTTAGAAAACCTTAGTAAGTTTCGCCAGGCCTACACCCAACTGAACTCCCCGAAACCGGAGGCTTGACGATGGCCACACCCTCAATCACCACCCCGATCGCCACCCGTCAAACCCACTCATGCCAGCTCAATTTACCCTGGTTCGTGGAATGCACCGAGTACCCGCCGGTTCCGGCCACCTTCGAGCCGCTGGTGAATGGCGAACGTGCGTTCGGCGCGGTGTATGACGCCATCATGGCGGCCAAAAGCAGCGTGGAAATCATCTGCTGGGGCTTTCAGCCGTCGATGTATTTCAAGCGGGGCGACACAAGCTCGTTGCGCATTGGTGATCTGCTGATCAAGAAGGCCAATGAAGGTGTTCAAGTCCGAATCCTGTGCTGGTACGACTCGCTACGCGTCGCCCAGACTTCAGAGAACATGACTCCCGGCGACAACGTCACCCACTGGTTCGGCAAGTACAAGCAGAACCGCAACGACGAACAAGTCGAATATGACGCGTTGTGGTATCGCCAGATCAGGCTCGCCTATACCGGGGCAGAGACTGGCCCCATCGAGCTGGGGCAGCGTTTCTTTCGCATGCTGATGTGGGGCAATGAGCCCTCCCTGGGCATCAGGAATATCGAATTCGTCACCCGCGACTTCGGCTTGCTGGACCGCGCGGAAATTGCCTGGCGGCTGGCCATGAACGCGCTGGATCAGGAGCGCAGCACCACCAACAAAGTCATGAGTACGGTGGCGATGGTTGCCGAGCCGACCCACCACCAGAAAATGGTCCTGGTGGATTATGAAAAACCGCAGATCGCCGTTGGGTTCGTGATGGGGCATAACACCCTGGATGCCTATTGGGACAATGACCGTCACAGTCACGAGCGTCACCACGCATAGTTCGGCCGCAACGGCGCCACGCCCCGGCAGGACATTTCCAGTCGAGTCACCGGCCCGGTACTGGAGTTCCTGAACCACAACTTTTGCGAGGCCTGGCACAAAGAAACCCATGTCGACCTGCTGACCCCTCGTCAACCCATTGCCGCGCAACTGCACGTACGGCCAGGGCATGGCGTACCGGTCATGGCGCAAGTCCTCCGGACCCAAAGCCAGGAAGGTAAAAGAGACATCGAGCAGCTCTACCTGAAGTCCGTCAACAACATGACCCAGTTCATCTACATCGAGAATCAGTATTTCCGCTGGCCACCGTTGGCGGAAAAGATCAAAAGCGTGGTGCAAAACCTCCTCGACGGCGGACGCGATCTCGAGACGGACGGACCGCTTTACCTCTTTGTCGTGACCAACTCTTCCCAAGAGGCGATGGGCGATGGTTCCGTCAATACGTTCCGCATGTTGAAGCAGTTGGGGCGCCCGCAACTGATGCCGGAGGTGGCCAGGGCCGAGCGGCGCGACGATCTGCTCGAGGAGCTTGAGCAGGCCAGGCAAACCGAGCGGTTGGCCAGCGTCAATGCGGGGATCTTCAAGAAAGTGCGCGATATCGAGCGCGATGTACCGGCGGCTCACTACTACGAAACTTTAATGGATGATTTAGCCAAAGCGCGCGCCAAAGTGGCGCTGTTGGAAAAGGAATTTCCGGATAAAGACAATGCGGGGATCTCCAATACAGACATTAACGGCTTGAAGGTGCATATCTGTACCTTGGTAGCGCCGGATTCACCGCCGGACAACTGGATGGATGTCTATGTGCACAGCAAGCTGATGATAGTTGATGACGTTTTTACCACGCTGGGGTCGGCGAACATTAATACGCGCAGCATGCAGGTGGACAGTGAGTTGAATATTTGTATTGAAGATCCGGCGATTACTCGGCCGTTGCGGGAGCATTTGTTTGGGGTGCATACGGGGGAAGTTGGGGGTGGTGATGATATGAATAAAATTTACGAGGACTGGCAGGATATTATTGTTCAGAATCGAAGTGGGGCAACAAATAATTCTAAAAAACTAGCCGAGCTTGCATTTGAGACTCCTGTTGCATCTTTAATTGAGTTTATGCAAAAAAGCCCTGCCAGAAAAAACCTGGATTGAATGATGAGTAAATTTTTTCTAATTCTCGGTATTTTTGCGTTCGTCGCTGCCTGCTCAAAAAAGGAAGAACATATGATCGATGCATCACGGCTGGATTTTGCGTACGAACGGTTGGAGTTTCACTGTTCTCATGAAGTTGATTCTTTACCTGCTTTGAATGCAGATGCGGACGTTCTCTATCGTTATGGTCTCTACTTGGATAAGCTCAAGGGTAAAAAGAACTACGATGAAATCGCACGGTATTATCGAATCGCTGCTGCGCATGATCACTACAAAGCTGCCACTAATTTACAATTCTTGCTGTCAACAGGACAAGCCAGGTCGCCTCATGCCAGCAAGGAAACTATTGATCTAGCCGAATATTTTATTGGAAAAGGAATTCCGGGGGGCTACTACGATATGGCGCATTATCTCGAATCAGGCTATGGGGTTAAACAGGATGTCGCTGCGTCCAGAGCGTATTTTCGCCGGTCTGCCGACATGGGAAATCCGGACGCCCAATACTACATTGGTAGACTGCTTTCGTACGTGCCCAATGGTGGCGATATCATGAGAGCGATGTACAAGTGTGCTATGGAGCAGGGTCATCCATTGGCGGGAAGAGATTACGCAAGTTATTCTAAGGTCTTGGGTCTTTATCAAGAGTCATTGGAAGGTTATCAGTATGCGGCTCGGAATGGAAGTGCTAACAGTGCTAGGAATTTGTCGAAGTCTTTTAATGGTCCAATAGCGTCCGATAGACTTTACTATTTGTCTTTGGGAAAAGACTTAGAACGAGTGGAACGCTACGATAAAATATATGATTTTCTAACACGCCATGAACATCTCGGGGCAAAGGTCCCGGACCTTGAAGACATCGTCCCACTCCCACCAGCCGTCCTTCCCGAATGGGATGGCACTTTCCAATGGAAACGTGAACGCGACTCTGCTGTTCCGGTCATTCCGTCTCCCGAACTGATCGAAAAACTCAGCGCCGAAAAAGGACTTGATCCTGCTACCGGTTTACCCCTGTTCGTTGGGAAAATTTAGCCAGATCACCTGCGGGGCTCCGGCAAAATCCGGGCAGCACATCATGCCCGGAACGTCAGCTAACACGTCGCCCTATGAATCGAACCGGCGCGTATCAGCCCCCCTCAGCGTTAGCCTTGGGGCGTTACATCACGCTCCTCTGCAGGCGCATCCGGATCATGCCCCGTCGGAAATTTTCCCTTCAGATTCCACGCAAACGCAATAATCTCGGCAATCGTGCGATACAACTCCTCCGGAATACTCTCCCCCAATTCCATCCGCGCCAGCAGCTTCACCAGTTCGGCGTTCTCGTAAATCGGCACTTCATAATCGCGGGCAATTTTCAGAATGGCTTCGGCCAGTGCGTCGTCGCCCTTGGCCGTGAGGGTAGGGGCGTGGCTGCCGTCGTATTGGAGGGCGATGGCCTGGCGCGGGGTATCAGGGGTTTTCATGCGGTTTCGTCGACCCAGCGTTGTTCGAGACGGGTTTGGGCGCCTTGCGGCGGTGTGCCGAGGTGGCAATCGATATCGCCGACATTCAGGCCGCAAGACAGCAGGCGTTGACGAAGTGCCGCCAGATTGCTTTCGATCAGGCGGGCGGTATACGGCCGCTCGGCCCATAGCTGGCTGGAGAGGCTGCCACTGATCAGCTGCGCTTGAACCTGCAACGGCCCCAGCGGCTCCATGTCGAACGCCAGTTCGACGCGCCAGAGGTGTTGTTTGGGTGGGCGTTCTTCGTGGCGTTCTTTTGGCTGCTGTTTTTCGGGCGTTTCTTCGCGCTGGAACTTGACCTGCAACGGCACGATGTCCTGCATATTGCGCATCGGGATTTCCAGTTGCCAAGTGCTCATCAGGCGCCCGTCACTGGTCACGCCGGTCTGTTCCAAGCTCGACAGCTGATGGCTTTGCAAACGTGAAACCGCTGCAGCCGCCAGACGCAGCAGGTGCTCGAGATCGTCCTCGCCGTCTGCACTTTGCAACAGGCGTTCGGGCAGGGGAAAGCTGGTCGGCGACGGTTTGGCGCTGACCTGCCCCAGCATGCCGAGGGCGCTGCGCACGAAACCCGGCATGGTCTGGGCCAGGGTATTGGCGGCAATGATCGCATTCAGATTGGTGTTGGCCGGCAATCCCGGGGTCAATTGTGCGATCAGCTTGAGCAGGTCGCCCTTCATGTCCGGTGCCAGCGTCGGGTTCTGCCCGCCGAGCAGTTTCGCTTCGAGGAACAGCCCGCTGCTGGCCAGTGCCTGGGCCAGGCCCTTGGGCGTACTGAGTTGATGAACGTCCGGCAGGCCGGCGAGCAGCTTGTCCACGGCAGCGCGCACATCGCTGGATGTCTGATCCGCGGGCAGGGTTTGCAGCATTTTCAACAGCCCGTCGATCGAACCCTGGCGGCTCTGCTGGCTGAGCAGTTGCTGGGTCACCGCCAGTTGTTCCTGGCGGCTGCTCAACGGGACGAACTTCAAGGTCTGGGCGTCCTGCACCCGCGCGCTCAATAAGGTGCCGATGCGCAGCGGCTGCGGGCTGTCGATGCTGAGTGTGCTGCCGCTCAACGCCGTATTGAGCAAGCTCACCATCGAGCGAAAGACCGTTGGCTGGCCCGGCACCTGGGGCAGGGCTTGCGAGGTCTGCACTTTGCCTTGCAGCAGGGTGCCGGCCGGCAGTTGCGCGGTATCGATGCGGGTGAGGGTGGCGACGCTGGACGCGACGGCCTGTTGCACGGTGATCGCCAGATTGCCTGCCGATGGCTGGGTAATCGCCAGGCGGGTGCCCTGGAGCAGCGGCTGGGCACTGGTGGCCTGGACCGTAGTCTGGCGGCCGCTGTCGAGGGTGACCTTCAGCAGCAATTGAAAAGTCTGTTCCGCCTGCTTGAGCGACAGCACTTCGGCCTTGGCGCTCTGACCGGTGCTGATCAAGCCCTCCATTGGCGTCAGCAACTTGAGCAGCTCGCCGCTGACCGCCTGCGCACGTGGCGTCGCAGGCGCGGTTGGCGGTAGCGGGAGGATGTTCATTTCGCCTGTCATATGCGGTCACAACCTGAGGAAATTGCCCTCTTGAGAGTAGGGCATGGCATGTATAATGCGGCCCCGTTGTATCCGGGGCGCTGAAATCATTTGCAAATTCTTGATCTGGCGCCTTAGACCGAGCCGCCAAAGCATTTATCCTGCATCTCTTTAGCGGCCGCACCGCTGCCGACTTGAACCGTAAAGGCCCGTGATCTCTTGACCAGTCCTGTCCTGCAAACCGTTGCCCTTGCCTGTGAGCGAGACCTTCGGCTGCTTTTCGAAAATCTCGAATTGAGACTGGCCAGTGGCGAAATGGTGCAGATCAGTGGCCCTAACGGCAGCGGCAAGACCAGCCTGCTACGCCTGCTTTGCGGCCTGATGCAGCCGACCGCCGGTCAAGTGCTGCTCAACGGCCAGCCGTTGAACGAGCAACGCAGTGAACTGGCGCACAACCTCCTGTGGATCGGCCATGCCGCCGGGATCAAGGACCTGCTGACCCCGGAAGAAAACTTGAGCTGGCTCTGCGCCTTGCATCAACCGGCCTCCCACGAGGCGATCTGGCAAGCCTTGGCCGCTGTCGGTCTGCGCGGATTCGAGGATGTTCCCTGCCACACTCTGTCTGCCGGCCAGCAGCGCCGCGTGGCATTGGCGCGGTTGTACCTGGACAGCCCGGCACTGTGGATCCTCGATGAGCCCTTTACCGCGCTCGATAAACAAGGCGTGGCACAACTTGAAGAACACCTGGCTGCCCATTGCGAACGCGGTGGCATGGTGGTGTTGACCACGCACCACACCCTGAGCCGGATGCCGGCCGGTTATCGCGACATTGATCTGGGGAACTGGGCCGTATGAGTGTTTTCGGCCTGTTGGTCGCCCGTGAGGCCCGTTTGCTGTTCCGCCGTCCTGCGGAATTGGCCAATCCGCTCGTATTCTTCGCGATCGTCGTTTCCCTGTTCCCGTTGGCGGTCGGTCCCGAGTCTCAATTGTTGCAAACCTTGTCTCCGGGACTGGTCTGGGTAGCCGCCCTTTTATCGGTTTTGCTCTCGCTGGACGGGCTTTTCCGCAGTGATTTCGAGGATGGTTCCCTCGAGCAGTGGGTCCTTTCGTCGCACCCCCTGCCTCTTCTGGTATTGGCCAAGGTACTGGCACACTGGGCCTTCTCTGGCCTGGCACTGGTTTTGCTCGCTCCACTGCTGGCGTTGATGCTCGGTTTGCCTGCCGCCTGTCTGCCGGTGTTGCTGCTTTCGTTATTGCTGGGTACACCGGTGCTGAGCCTGCTCGGTGCGGTGGGCGCGGCGCTGACGGTGGGGTTGAAGCGAGGCGGCCTGCTGCTGGCGTTGCTGATCCTGCCGTTGTACATCCCGGTGTTGATCCTGGGCAGTGGCGCCTTGCAGGCGGCCTTGCAGGGCATGCCGGCGACCGGTTATCTCCTGTGGCTTGGCAGCCTGACCGCCCTGGCGATAACCCTGACACCTTTTGCAATAGCTGCTGGCCTGAAGATCAGCGTCGGCGAATAATAATGAGGTCTGGTTGTTTTTTAACCATTTTTGCTTAAAAAAGCAGACCCTGGCCAACTCGTGATAACGAGTGGCAACCGTGATGGAAACAGTAATGAATTGGACCTGGTTTCATAAGCTCGGCTCACCCAAATGGTTTTACGGCATCAGCGGCAAACTGCTGCCGTGGCTTGGCGTCGCGGCGTTGCTGCTGATCGGCGTTGGCGTAGTATGGGGTCTGGCCTTCGCGCCGCCGGACTACCAGCAAGGCAACAGCTTTCGCATCATCTATATCCACGTGCCGGCCGCCATGCTCGCGCAGTCCATCTACGTGATGCTGGCCGTGTGCGGCATCGTCGGGCTGGTCTGGAAGATGAAACTGGCCGACGTCGCCCTGCAATGCGCGGCCCCCGTCGGTGCCTGGATGACCGCCGTGGCGCTGGTCACCGGCGCGATCTGGGGTAAACCGACCTGGGGTTCGTGGTGGGTCTGGGATGCGCGACTAACGTCCATGTTGATCCTGCTGTTTCTGTACTTCGGTCTCATTGCGCTGGGCAACGCGATCAGCAATCGTGACAGCGCGGCCAAGGCCTGCGCGGTGCTGGCGATCGTCGGCGTGATCAATATCCCGATCATCAAGTACTCGGTGGAGTGGTGGAACACCCTGCACCAGGGCGCGACCTTCACCCTCACCGAAAAACCGGCGATGCCTGTCGAAATGTGGCTGCCCCTGCTGCTGACGGTGTTGGGTTTCTACTGTTTCTTTGGCGCCGTGCTGTTGCTGCGCATGCGCCTTGAAGTGCTCAAGCGCGAAGCCCGCGCCAGCTGGGTCAAGGCCGAAGTGCAGAACAGCCTGGAGGTCGCGTGATGAGTTTTGCTTCATTCGGCGACTTTCTCGCCATGGGCCATCATGGCCTGTATGTCTGGTCGGCCTATGGCATTTGCCTGGCGGTCCTGGTCCTCAACGTGGCGGCGCCGGTCCTGGCCCGCAAGCGGTATCTGCAACAAGAGGCGCGTCGTCTGCGCCGGGAGAACGGCAAGTGAATCCCCTGCGTAAAAAGCGTCTTATCATCATTCTCGCGATCCTGGTCGGCGTCGGCGCTGCCGTCGGCCTGGCCCTGAGCGCCCTGCAACAGAACATCAACCTGTTTTACACACCGACCCAGATCGCCAATGGAGAAGCCCCGCAAGACACACGCATCCGCGCCGGCGGCATGGTCGAGGAGGGCTCGCTGACGCGTTCCGGCGATTCACTGGATGTGAAATTCATCGTCACCGACTTCAACAAATCCGTGACCATCAGCTACCGCGGCATCCTGCCGGACCTGTTCCGTGAAGGGCAGGGCATCGTCGCCCTGGGTAAACTCAACGCCGATGGCGTCGTGGTGGCGGATGAAGTGCTGGCCAAGCACGATGAAAAGTACATGCCGCCGGAAGTGACCAAGGCCTTGAAAGACAGCGGTCAATCCGCCCCGACACCCGCGAAGGAGGGTTGATATGACTTCTGGCATCTTTATTCCCGAACTGGGCCACCTGGCAATGATCCTGGCGCTGTGTTTCGCGCTGGTCCAGGCCGTGGTGCCCTTGCTCGGTGCCTGGCGCGGCGACCGCTTGTGGATGAGCCTCGCCCAGCCGGCCGCCTGGGGGCAGTTCGCGTTTCTGCTGTTCGCCTTCGGTTGCCTGACGTATGCGTTCATGGCCGACGACTTCTCCGTGGCTTACGTCGCCAACAACTCCAACAGCGCCTTGCCGTGGTACTACAAGTTCAGCGCGGTATGGGGCGCTCACGAAGGCTCGTTGCTGCTGTGGGCGTTGATCCTCGGCGGCTGGACCTTCGCCGTGTCGGTGTTCTCCCGGCAGTTGCCGCAAGTGATGCTCGCCCGTGTGCTGTCGATCATGGGCATGATCAGCATCGGTTTCCTGCTGTTCCTGATCCTGACGTCCAACCCGTTCGAACGGATCCTGCCGCAGATTCCAACGGACGGTCATGACCTCAACCCCTTGCTGCAGGACATCGGCCTGATCGTTCACCCGCCGATGCTGTACATGGGCTATGTCGGTTTCTCGGTAGCCTTCGCCTTTGCCATCGCCGCGCTGCTCGGCGGTCGTCTTGATGCGGCGTGGGCGCGCTGGTCCCGTCCGTGGACCATCGTCGCCTGGGCCTTCCTCGGTATCGGCATCACGCTGGGCTCCTGGTGGGCCTATTACGAGCTCGGCTGGGGCGGCTGGTGGTTCTGGGACCCGGTGGAAAACGCCTCCTTCATGCCATGGCTGGTCGGCACGGCGCTGATTCACTCGTTGGCGGTAACGGAAAAGCGTGGCGTGTTCAAGAGCTGGACCGTGTTGCTGGCCATTGCTGCGTTCTCGTTGAGCCTGCTCGGGACCTTCCTCGTCCGTTCCGGTGTGCTGACGTCGGTGCACGCCTTTGCCTCCGATCCCGAGCGTGGTGTGTTCATCCTGATCTTCCTGTTGTTTGTGGTCGGCGGTTCGCTGACGCTGTTCGCCCTGCGCGCACCGGTGGTCAAGAGTCACGTCGGTTTCAACCTCTGGTCCCGGGAAACCCTGCTGCTGGGCAACAACCTGGTGCTGGTGGTGGCGGCTTCGATGATTCTGCTCGGTACCTTGTACCCGCTGATCCTCGATGCGATGACCGGCGCCAAGCTGTCGGTCGGCCCGCCGTACTTCAACGCGTTGTTCATTCCCTTGATGGCGTTGCTGATGGTGGTGATGGCGGTCGGCATGCTGGTGCGCTGGAAAGACACCCCGGTCAAATGGCTGGTGGGCATGTTGACCCCGGTGTTGCTCGGCAGCGCCGCGTTGGCGGTGGTGGCCGGCGTCGCCTACGGTGATTTCAACTGGGCGGTGATCGCCACCTTCATGCTCGCGGCCTGGGTGTTGCTGGCCGGCGCTCGCGACATCGTCGACAAGACTCGCCACAAGGGCCTGATCAAAGGCCTGCCGACCCTGACCCGCAGCTATTGGGGCATGCAGGTCGCGCACCTCGGCATTGCCGTGTGCGCCCTGGGTGTCGTGCTGTCGAGCCAGAACAGTGCCGAGCGCGACCTGCGCCTGGCGCCGGGCGAATCCATGGCCCTGGGCGGTTACCAGTTCGTGTTCGAAGGCGCCAAACACTACGAAGGCCCGAACTTCACCTCCGACAAGGGCACCATCCGGGTCATCCGCGATGGCAAGGAAATCAGCGTGCTGCACCCGGAAAAACGCTTGTACACCGTGCAGAATTCGGTGATGACCGAAGCCGGGATCGATGCCGGTTTCACCCGCGATCTCTACGTTGCCCTCGGCGAACCGCTGGGCGATGGCGCCTGGGCCGTGCGCGTGCACGTCAAGCCGTTCGTGCGCTGGATCTGGTTCGGCGGCCTGCTCACCGGTCTCGGCGGGTTGCTGGCGGCGATGGATCGGCGTTATCGGGTCAAGGTGAAAAGCCGCGTGCGTGAAGCACTGGGCATGTCGGAGGCAACTGCATGAGACGTTGGCTGATGCTGTTGCCCCTGGCGATTTTCCTGGTGGTTGCCGTGTTCCTGTACCGCGGCCTGTACCTCAACCCGGCCGAGCTGCCTTCGGCGATGATCAACAAACCGTTCCCGGAGTTTTCCCTGCCGGCGGTGCAGGGCGACAAGACCCTGACCAAGGCCGACCTCCTCGGCAAACCGGCGCTGGTCAACGTCTGGGGCACCTGGTGCATTTCCTGCCGGGTCGAGCACCCGGTGCTGAACAAACTGGCCGAGAAGGGCGTGGTGATCTACGGCATCAACTACAAGGACGTCAACGTCGACGCCTTGAAGTGGCTGGATGAATTCCACAACCCGTACCAGCTGGACATCCGCGACGATGCGGGCACGCTGGGCCTGAACCTCGGCGTGTATGGTGCCCCGGAAACGTTCTTCATCGACGCCAAGGGCATCATCCGCGACAAGTTCGTCGGGGTGATCGACGAGCAGGTCTGGCGTGAAAAACTGGCGGCCAAGTATCAGGCGCTGGTGGATGAGGCCAAGCCATGAAGCGCTGGATAGCCGCTGTGGTCTTGGGCTTGAGCATGGCCGGCGTGGCGCACGCGGCCATCGACACTTATGAGTTCGCCAAGGAAGGCGATCGCGAGCGTTTTCGCGAGCTGACCAAAGAACTGCGCTGCCCCAAGTGCCAGAATCAGGACATCGCCGATTCCAACGCACCGATTGCCGCCGACCTGCGCAAGGAAATTTTCCGCATGCTCGGCGAGGGCAAGAGCAATCAGCAGATCATCGATTTCATGGTCGACCGCTACGGTGATTTCGTCCGCTACAAACCCGCGCTGAACGCCAAGACCGCCGTGCTCTGGTTCGGCCCTGCCGGCCTGCTGCTGGGCGGTTTCGTGATCATCGCCGTGATCGTCCGCCGTCGTCGCGTGCAAAGCGCTGTGACCAAGGATGAGCTTTCTTCTGATGAGCGTGAGCGCCTCGACCACCTGTTGGATAAAACCAAGAATGATTGATTTCTGGCTCGCTGCAGGTCTGCTGCTACTGGTTGCCCTGAGTTTTCTGCTGATCCCTGTTTTGCGTGGCCGTCGCGCCCAGCTTGAAGAGGATCGTACCGCCCTGAACGTCGCGCTCTATCAGGAGCGCGTGGCTGAACTGCAGACCCAGCAGGAGGAGGGCGTTCTCGACGCCGTGCAAATGGACACCGGCCGCGCCGAAGCGGCGCGTGAGTTGCTGGCGGACACCGAAGGTGTCGAGGCACCGCGCGTGTCCCGCCTGGGCAAACCGTGGCCCTTGCTGGCGGCGATTCTGGTGCCGGTGCTGGGCCTTGGCCTGTACTTGCATTTCGGGGCCAGCGACAAGGTCGAGCTGACCCGCGAATTCGCCCAGGCGCCACAGTCGATGGAAGAAATGACCCGTCGCCTGGAGCGCGCGGTCGAGGCGCAGCCGGATTCGGCTGAAGGCCTGTACTTCCTCGGTCGCACCTACATGGCTCAGGAGCGTCCAGCTGATGCGGCGAAGATCTTCGAACGCACGGTCAACCTGGCCGGTCGTCAGCCGGAGCTGCTCGGTCAGTGGGCCCAGGCCCAGTACTTCGCCGATGGCAAGAAGTGGTCGGACAAGGTTCAGGCCTTGACCGACGAAGCGCTCAAAGCCGATCCGAAGGAAGTCACCAGCCTCGGCCTGCTCGGTATCGCCGCGTTCGAAAGCGAGCGTTATCAGGACGCCATCGACTATTGGAATCGCCTGCTGGCGCAATTGCCGCCGGATGACAATTCCCGTGCCGCGCTGCAAGGCGGGATTGCGCGGGCCAGCGAAAAACTCGTCGCCAGCGGCGGCAAGGTGGCCCAGGCGCCGGCGGCCAGGGTGGCCGCGGTGCTCAAGGTCCGTGTGGATCTTTCACCCGAGCTCAAGGCCAAGGTCCAGCCGGGCGACAGCGTGTTCATCTTTGCCCGCGCCACGTCCGGCCCACCCGCGCCACTGGCCGCCAAACGCCTGACCGTGGCCGACTTGCCGGCGACCGTCGAGCTGGGCGATGCCGATGCCATGATGCCGCAGTTGAAACTGTCGAACTTCCCTGAAGTCCAACTGGTTGCACGCGTCTCCCGCGCCGGCCAGCCGACGGCGGGCGAATGGATCGGTCGCAGCCAGCCCTTGGCCAGCAGCACCACCGCACAGCAACAACTGACCATCGACAGTCCGGATAAATGACAGGAAACGCAACCATGACCGCCATCGCTCGTATCACCCTGCTCAGTATGGTCCTGGGGTTAAGCGCTTGCGCGGTCCAGCGGCCCGAGCCGACGCCGACGCCGCTGCCGCCGATCCCGCCCTCGCAGCCCCGCCCGACGCCGTCTACCGCACCGACGCCGAGCAAGCCGAGCATTCCGGCCAAGCCCGCAAAACCGCTGCCTCGAACCTCCGCCAGCTTCGCCCCGCCGCCGGGTGGCAGCAGCCATTGGGATCCCAAGCTCAGCGTGTACGTGCTCGATGATCAGCCCAACACCTTCTACCGCCAGCGCACCTACTATCGCTGGAACAACGGCTGGAGCCGTTCGATCAGCCCGAACGGGCCGTGGGAAGATACCGATATCCAGGGCGTGCCGGGCGGGTTGGGACGGCAGTTTGGGCAGTAACAGTCAGCACATAACAAGGCGACCTTCGGGTCGCCTTTTTTATGTCCGCTGAAAAAGTAATGACTGAACCGCTGCCACACCTTGTGGGAGCGAGCTTGCTCGCGATGACTGAGTGTCAGTCGACATTGATGTTGAATGTACCTCCCTCATCGCGAGCAAGCTCGCTCCCACAGGTTCTCGATCGTTCCCGTCTGCTCAACCTTTCACAAAACCTTCATCAAATAGTTAATCCAGCGACATGTGCAAGTCATAGGGCTGACACAGCCTTTGCCTAAAGTCGGTTGAACTTCAAAGCGGCCAGGGACGGCTGTTCAACCAGACAGAGAAGCCCATGAACGCAGCTATCCATGTCGATCATCTGAACAAGACCTTTGCGCGCAAGACCGCACTGGTCGACCTCCAACTCACCATCGCGGCCGGTGAGATGGTCGCGCTGATCGGCGCTTCCGGCTCCGGCAAATCCACCTTGTTGCGGCACCTCGCGGGCCTGGCCTGTTGCGATCGCAACAACGGCGGCAGCGTCAAGGTGCTGGGGCGAGAAGTGCAGGCGTCCGGCCGGCTCAATGGCAAGGTTCGTCGCTTGCGGGCCGATATCGGCTACATCTTCCAGCAGTTCAACCTGGTCAACCGCCTCAGCGTGCTCGATAACGTGCTGCTCGGTTGCCTGGGCCGCATGCCACGCTGGCGCGGCAATCTGAGCCTGTTCAATGCCGAGGAAAAACAGTTCGCCATGGAGTCCCTGGACCGTGTCGGCCTGGCCGACCTGGCGGCGCAACGGGCGTCGACCTTGTCCGGCGGCCAGCAGCAACGGGTGGCGATTGCCCGCGCCCTGACCCAGCGTGCCGAGGTGATTCTGGCCGATGAGCCCATCGCCTCCCTGGACCCGGAGTCGGCGCGCAAGGTCATGGAGATCCTCGCCGACATCAACCGCCGCGACGGCAAGACCGTGGTGGTCACCCTGCATCAGGTCGATTACGCCACGCGTTATTGCCCGCGTGCCGTGGCGCTCAAGGGCGGGCGCATCCATTTCGATGGCCTCGCCGCCGACCTGAGCAGTCAGTTCCTCAATGATCTGTACGGTGCCGACTTCGACACCAGCCTGATGTTTTCCGAGCAATCCCGCCGCGCCGAACCCGCGCCCCGGCTGGTGCTGGCTCGCGTGTGAACACCCCCATTTTGCTCCCTCAGGAATCCATTCCATGTTGAACCGTATCGGTCGCGTTTTTGCTGGCGCAACACTCCTTGCAAGCTGCTTACTGGGCACCGCCCAGGCTGAAGAAAAAGCCATCAACTTCGGCATCATGTCCACCGAGTCTTCGCAGAACCTCAAGAGCATCTGGCAGCCGTTTCTGGACGATATGCACAAGAAGACCGGGCTGAAGATCAACGCCACCTTCGCCTCCGACTATGCCGGCCTGATCCAGGGCATGCGCTTCAACAAGGTCGACGTCGCCTGGCTGGGCAATAAGGCCGCCATTGAAGCGGTGGACCGCTCCAATGGCGAGATCTTCGCCCAGACTGCAGCCGCCAGCGGTGCCGCCGGCTACTGGAGCGTGCTGATCGTGCGCAAGGACAGCCCGATCAACTCCGTCGACGACATGCTGAAAAACGCCAAGTCGCTGACCTTCGGCAACGGCGATCCGAATTCCACCTCGGGCTATCTGGTGCCGGGCTACTACGTGTTCGCCAAGAACGGTGTCGATGCGGCCACCGCGTTCAAGCGCACCCTCAACTCCAGCCATGAGGTCAACGCCTTGAGCGTGGCCAAGGGGCAACTGGATGTGGCGACGTTCAACACTGAAAGCTGGGACCGCCTGGAAGTCACCCAGCCGGAAAAGGCTGCATTGCTCAAGGTGATCTGGAAGTCGCCGCTGATCCCTGCGGACCCGTTGGTGTGGAGCAAGGCCCTGAGCGATAGCGAGAAGAACAAGATCCGCGATTTCATCTTCAGCTATGGCGATACCGAGTCCGAGAAAGCGGTGCTCAAGGGCATGCAGCTGGGCAAGTTCCTGGCCTCCAGCGACGACCAGTTGCTACCGATCCGTCAGCTTGAGTTGTTCAAGTTGCGCACCACGATCAATGCCGACACCAAGCTCGATGCCACAGATAAGGCCAAGAAATTAGCCGATATCGACGCCGACCTGGCCAAGCTGCAAGAGCGCCTGACTTCCCTCGAGAAGTCCAGCGACAAAAAGAGCGCAGCCTCCGCCGGTTGATCCACGGCGCGGTCCCTGTGGGAGCGAGCTTGCTCCGGGCGGCGTTCCGACGATGGCGTCGGGTCAGCCAGCATCAATGTCGAATGTAAAACCGCTATCGCGAGCAAGCTCGCTCCCACAGGTTTTGCGCCAGACATTTCTCACGTGTCGCGCCTCATTTGAGTCGTCTTTTAGAGAAGCCTTATGACCACTTTGCACGCTGAAGCTGTCGGCAAGCGCACCTGGCCGCAGTACGCCGGTTGGGGCCTGTTCCTGGTCCTGCTGGCCTGGGCCTGGCACGGCGCCGAGATGAACCCGATGGCGCTGTACCGCGATTCGGGAAACATGGCGACCTTCGCCGCCGATTTTTTCCCGCCTGACTTCCACGAATGGCGCGCCTACCTCAAGGAAATGATCGTCACCGTACAAATCGCCCTGTGGGGCACGGTGCTGGCGATTGTCTGCTCGATACCCCTGGGGATTCTCTGCTCCGAGAACATCACCCCCTGGTGGATTCACCAGCCGTTGCGGCGGGTGATGGATGCCTTCCGTTCGATCAACGAAATGGTGTTTGCCATGTTGTTTGTGGTGGCGGTCGGGCTGGGCCCGTTCGCCGGGGTGCTGGCGCTGTGGATCAGCACCACCGGGGTGCTGGCCAAGCTGTTCGCCGAAGCGGTCGAGGCCATCGACCCGGGCCCGGTGGAAGGTGTTCGCGCTACCGGTGCCAGCGCACTGCAAGAAGTGATCTACGGCGTGATTCCGCAAGTGATGCCGCTCTGGGTGTCCTACGCGCTTTACCGTTTCGAGGCCAACGTGCGCTCGGCGACGGTGGTGGGGATGGTCGGTGCCGGCGGGATCGGGGTGATTCTGTGGGAGAACATCCGCGCCTTTCAGTTCGTCCAGACGTGTGCAGTCTTGCTGGTGATCATCGTCGTGGTCAGCCTGATCGACATCCTGTCGCAACGCCTGCGCAAGCGGTTCATCTGAATTTCGGAGGGGTGCCCCTGGGCGCTTTTTTTTAAGCATGCAGTTGTCTAGACAAGATGAACCGGTGTACCGCGAACTGGCCGACATCCTGCGCCGTGAGCTGGCCGATTATCAGGCCGGGGACTTCCTGCCGGCGGAAGTGCAGTTGGCCGAACGTTTCGGGGTCAACCGCCATACCTTGCGCCGCGCCATCGATGAGCTGGTGTTCGAAGGCAGCCTGTTGCGCCGCCAAGGCAAGGGCACACAGGTGCTGGAGCGGCCGCTGATTTATCCGATGGCGGCCGACAGCGCCTACAGCCAGTCGTTATCGGCCCAGGGCCTGGGCGTCGAGGCGGTGCTGCTCAAGCGCCGTTACTGCTTCGCCAGCCGCGAAGAGGCGCAACACCTCGGTCTTGCCGAGATGGCACCGATGATCGAATTGCAGACGTTGCGCAAGCTCGATCACCAGCCGGTCAGCCTGATCCGTCATCGCTATTGCGCCAGCCACGCGCCGTTGCTGGCCGACTACACCGGCGGTTCCCTGCGTCAGTACTTGAGCGAGCGGGACCTGCCACTGACCCGCACCCTGAGCCTGATCGGCGCCCGTTTACCCAGCCGCGAAGAAGCCGCGTTGCTGATGATGCCCCGGCACTTGCCGGCGCTGAGTGTGTTCACCCTGTCCCGCGACCGCGACGGCCGCCCGGTGGAGCTCGCCCAGTCCACCAGCCGTTCGGATCGCTTTCAGTACCAGGTCGTCATCTGATGGAGAACTCAACCATGAACCCTGTTCCTTGCGCTGCGCGGCAGCACTGGATCGGCGTGCTGGCCCGCGCCCGTCGCGGCGAATTGCAGCCGCACGAAGCCGCGCTGCGCGACATTGAATACCAGCTGATCCGCGCCCCGGAAATCGGCATGACCCTGGTCCGTGGCCGCATGGGCGGCAACGGTGCGCCTTTCAACGTTGGCGAAATGAGTGTGACCCGGTGCGTGGTGCGCCTGGCCGATGGGCGTACCGGTTACAGCTACCTGGCGGGTCGGGACAAGGTCCACGCCGAGTTGGCGGCCCTGGCCGACGCGCATTTGCAGGGGGCGCAACAGCGCCATTGGCTCGATCAAGTGATCACGCCGCTGGCCAACGCCCAAACGCAACGCCGGGCGCAAAAAGAGGCGGAAACCGCCGCCACCAAAGTCGAATTCTTCACCCTCGTGCGAGGAGAAAACTGATGAGCGCACCGTTGTTGCAACCGGCGTTCAACGACCCGGTGCTGGATGCCCAGCGCGGTTTTCGCGCCGCGCTCAAGGCGCTGGCCGGCCCCGGATCGATCCAGACCCTGCACGCCTCCCCACGCCTAGAAGGGCTGGCCCCGGCGACCTACGGGTTGTGCCTGGCCTTGCTGGATGCCGACACGCCGCTGTGGCTGGCGCCGTCCTTCGACACGCCGGCGATCCGCGCCAACCTGGCATTTCACTGTGGTTGCCCACTGACCGCACACCGCGAAGACGCGCGTTTTGCCTTGCTCGCTGCCGAGGACCTGCTCGACCTCAGCGGCTTCGACCATGGCAACGATCGCTACCCGGATCAGTCCTGCACCTTGCTGGTTCAGCTGCCGAGCCTTGACGGCGGAGCAGGGCTGGGCTGGCGCGGACCGGGGATTGAGCACGAGCACGGCGCAGCTCTGCCCGTGGCCGATGGCTTCTGGCGTGAACGTGAACGGCGCAACGAATTTCCCCGGGGACTGGACCTGTTTTTCAGCGCCGGTCACGACGTTATCGGCCTGCCGCGCAGTACGCGGATCATCCGCCCAACCCAGGAGCCTGTCTGATGTACGTAGCCGTCAAGGGTGGCGAACAGGCCATCGACAATGCCCACCGTCTGCTGGCGAAAAAACGCCGGGGCGATACTACTGTCACTGAACTCGGCGTCGAGCAGATCCGCCAGCAACTGCCGCTGGCCGTGGCCCGGGTGATGAGCGAAGGCTCGCTGTATGACGAGGAACTGGCCGCACTGGCAATCAAGCAAGCGGCGGGGGATCTGGTCGAGGCGATCTTCCTGCTGCGGGCCTATCGCACCACGTTGCCGCGCTTCAGCCCGAGCCTGCCGATCGACACGTCAAACATGCAGCTCAGTCGACGCTTGTCGGCCACCTTCAAGGACGTGCCGGGCGGGCAGTTGCTGGGGCCGACTTTCGATTACACCCATCGTCTGCTGGACTTTGCGCTGCTCGCCGAAGGCGAATACCCGGGGCCGCCAGTCACGCCGAACGCCAGCCTCGAACCCTGCCCACGGGTGTTGGGTTTGCTGGCCAGGGAAGGCCTGATCAAGAACGAGGCCGACAACGGCGACAGCGTGGCCGACATCACCCGCGACCCACTGGAACTGCCCGCCAGCCGCGCCCAGCGCTTGCAGGCCCTGGCCCGTGGCGATGAAGGTTTTCTGCTGGCGCTGGGTTATTCCACCCAGCGCGGTTATGGCCGAAATCACCCGTTCGCAGGGGAAATCCGTATCGGTGAAGTGCAGGTGTGGATCGATCCCGAAGAGCTGGGTTTCCCCATCTGCCTGGGCAGTATCGAAGTCACCGAGTGCGAAATGGTCAACCAGTTCGTCGGCTCCGCCACCGAGCTGGCGCAGTTCACCCGCGGTTATGGCCTGGCTTTCGGCCACGCCGAGCGCAAGGCCATGGGCATGGCACTGGTCGACCGTGCGTTGCGGGCCGGGGAGTACAACGAAGAGATCCTGTCCCCGGCGCAGCAGGAGGAGTTCGTGCTGATGCACTGCGACAACGTCGAGGCCGCCGGTTTTGTCTCGCACCTCAAATTACCGCACTACGTGGATTTCCAGGCCGAGCTGGAGCTGATCCGCAAACTGCGCAAACCGGCCGAGGGCCACAGCCATGAATGACCTGAGCAACCCCATGAAGGGCATGACGCCTGCGCGCGATGCGGCGTACAACTTCGCCTACCTCGATGAGCAGACCAAACGCATGATCCGTCGCGCCTTGCTCAAGGCCGTGGCCATCCCCGGCTACCAGGTGCCGTTCGGCGGGCGCGAGATGCCGCTGCCATACGGTTGGGGCACCGGCGGCATGCAATTGACCGCGGCCATTCTCGGTGCCGACGACGTGCTCAAGGTCATCGACCAGGGCGCGGACGACACCACCAACGCAGTGTCGATCCGCCGCTTCTTCGCCCGCACCGCTGGCGTCGCCACCACTGAAAACACCCCGGACGCCACGGTGATCCAGACCCGCCACCGGATCCCGGAGACCCCGCTGCACGCCGAGCAGATCATGGTCTATCAGGTGCCGATTCCCGAGCCGTTGCGCTTTATCGAACCCTCGGAAACCGAGACCCGGACCATGCACGCGCTCAATGATTACGGGGTGATGCACGTCAAGCTCTACGAGGACATCGCCACCTTCGGCCACATCGCCACCGCGTACGCCTACCCGGTGATGGTCGACGAACGCTATGTGATGGACCCCTCGCCGATTCCCAAATTCGACAACCCGAAACTCGACATGAGCCCGGCGTTGATGCTGTTCGGCGCCGGTCGGGAGAAACGCTTGTACGCGGTGCCGCCGTACACCCGGGTCACCAGTCTCGACTTCGAGGATCACCCCTTCGAAGTGCAGAAGTGGGACCAGTGCTGTGCCATTTGCGCCAGCCACGATTCGTTCCTCGATGAGCTGATCATCGACGACGCCGGGACCCAGCGCTTCGTCTGTTCCGACACCTATTACTGCGCCCAGCGCGTCAGCCAGCAGGAGCAGGGCCAATGAACCAGGCGCTGAAGAATGAACTGTCCACCGTTACTGCCGAACCCTTGCTGCGGGTACGCGACTTGTCGCTGTTGTACGGCCTGGAGAAGGGCTGCCAGGACGTCAGCTTCGACTTGTACCCAGGCGAAGTACTGGGGATTGTCGGCGAGTCCGGTTCCGGCAAGTCGACCTTGCTCTCGTTGCTCAGCGGCCGCCTGCCGCCCCAGCGCGGCAGCATCGGCTACCGCGACAAGCAGGGGCAATGGCTCGATCTGTACAGCGCCAGCGAAGCCGAGCGCAGAACGTTGCTGCGCACCGAATGGGGCTTTGTCGAACAGAACCCGCGCGACGGCTTGCGCATGGGCGTTTCCGCCGGTGCCAACATCGGCGAACGCCTGATGGCCCAGGGCGTGCGCAATTACCAGCAACTGCGCGGTGCCGGGATCGATTGGCTGAGCCAGGTGGAAATCGACCCGCTGCGCATCGACGACTTGCCCCGCACCTTCTCCGGTGGCATGCAGCAGCGCCTGCAAATCGCCCGCAACCTGGTGTCGAGCCCGCGCCTGGTGTTCATGGACGAACCGACGGGCGGACTCGACGTGTCGGTGCAGGCGCGTCTGCTCGACCTGCTGCGCGGGTTGGTGCGGGAACTGGACCTGGCGGTGGTCATCGTCACCCACGACCTGGCCGTGGCGCGTCTGCTGGCGGATCGGCTGATGGTGATGCGGCGCTCGCGGGTGGTGGAAACCGGCCTGACCGACCAGATCCTCGACGATCCGCAACACCCTTATTCGCAACTGCTGGTGTCTTCGGTGTTGCAGCCGTGAAGCCCCGCCCCTCTGTGGAAAATCGAGCGATGAATACCTTGATCGAGGTCCGTGACCTCTCGAAAACCTTCACCTTGCATCAACAGCACGGTGTTGTCCTGAACGTGCTGCGCGGGGTGGATTTCAGCGTGGCGGGCGGTGAATGCCTGGTGCTGCATGGCCAGTCCGGCGCCGGTAAAAGCACCTTGTTGCGCACCCTCTATGGCAATTACCTGCCGGCCGGCGGCAGCATTCGCGTGCAGCACGACGGTGGCTGGCTGGAGCTGGTGGGCGCCGAGCCGCGGGACATTCTCCAGGTGCGCCAGCGAACCCTGGGCTATGTCAGTCAATTCCTGCGGGTGATTCCACGGGTGGCCTGCCTGGACGTGGTGATGGAGCCGGCGTTGGCTCGCGGCTGGTCAACACATCGGGCGCAATCGCGCGCCGAGCTGTTGCTCAGCCGTTTGAACATCCCGCAACGCCTTTGGCAATTGGCCCCCGGCACCTTCTCCGGGGGCGAACAGCAACGGGTCAACATCGCCCGCGGCTTCATGGTGGCCTGGCCGGTGATGCTGCTCGACGAACCGACCGCGTCCCTGGACGACACCAATCGCCAGGTGGTGCTGGAGCTGATGAACGAGGCCAAGGCGGCAGGCGCCGCGTTGATCGGCATTTTTCACGACCGCACCGCCCGCGAAGCGGTTGCCGATCGCCATCTCGACATGACCCCAGCCGCTGTGAACCATGAGGAATACGCCGATGCCCGCTGAACAGATCCTCAGCAATGCCCGCCTGGTCACCGCTGACCGGGTGTTCCTCGGCACCCTGGTGCTGCGCGACGGCGTGATTGCCGACATCGCCGAAGGCCCGAGCCGGTTGCCCCAGGCCCAGGACCTGAGCGGCGATTTCCTGTTGCCGGGGCTGGTCGAGCTGCATACCGACAACCTGGAAAGGCACATGACCCCGCGCCCCGGCGTCGACTGGCCGTCGAACTCGGCGGTGCTCAGCCACGATGCGCAGATCATCGCGGCCGGCATCACCACGGTGTTCGACGCCGTGTCCATCGGCGATGTAAACCCCAAGGGCAATCGCATGCAGAAATTGCCGGCGATGCTCGAGGCGATCTCCAGCGCGTCCAGCGCCGGGCTGACCCGCGCCGAACACCGTTTGCACCTGCGGTGCGAGCTGTGTCATCCGGACACCCTGAGTGTGTTCCGCGACCTGGTGCAGCATCCACTGGTGCAATTGGTGTCGGTGATGGACCACTCGCCGGGTCAGCGCCAGTTTGTGCAGGAATCCAAGTACCGTGAGTACTACATGGGCAAGTACCACCTGACGACCCTGCAAATGGACGAATTCATCGAGTTGCAGATGGCCAACTCACGTCAGTACAGCGCCCGCTATCGCGCGGCGATTGTGGAACATTGCCTGGACCTCGGCCTCTCGGTGGCCAGCCATGACGATGCGACCCTGGCGCATGTCGAAGAATCGGCGCGCTACGGCATGACCATCGCCGAGTTCCCGACCACCGTCGAGGCCGCGCAGGGCAGCCGGCAACGGGGAATGAAGGTGTTGATGGGCGCACCGAACATCGTGCGCGGCGGTTCCCACTCGGGTAACGTCGCTGCGGCAGACCTGGCGGCTGCGGGGCTGCTGGATATCCTGTCCAGTGACTACTACCCGGCCAGTCTGCTGCAGGCGGCGTTTTTGCTGGCGGCCCAGGACAATAACTGCGACCTGGCGCAGGCGGTGCGCATGGTCACCCAGGCGCCGGCCAGAGCGGCAGGTTTGAGCGATCGCGGCGAACTTGCGCCGGGCTTGCGCGCGGACCTGGTACAGGCCCGAAGCCAGGACGGATTGCCGGTGGTACAACAAGTCTGGCGACAGGCGAAGAGGGTGTTTTGATGGCGGGCAGGTTGATTTATCTCATCGGACCTTCCGGGTCGGGCAAGGACAGCCTGCTGGATGCGGCACGGGCGCCGTTGGCCGATCGCGGCTGTCGCATGGTGCGGCGGGTCATCACCCGCTCGGCGGAAGCGGTGGGGGAGGCGGCGCAAGGTGTCAGTGCGCAACAGTTCGCCGACATGGAGGCGCGGGGCGCGTTTGCCCTGAGCTGGCACGCCAATGGCCTGGCCTATGGCATCCCGCGGGAAATCGACGACTGGCTGGCGGCCGGGCAGGACGTTCTGGTCAATGGCTCGCGCGGCCATTTGCCAGCTACGCGCCGACGTTATCCAAACCTGCTGGTGCTGTTGCTGACCGTGGATCAAGCCGTTTTGCGCCAGCGCCTGCTGGCACGGGGGCGGGAGTCGGTCACCGAGATCGAGGCGCGGCTGGCGCGCAATGCCCGCTTCAGCGAGCGTGTGCTCGCCGGGCACGATCCGGCAGTGCACGTGCTCGACAACTCCGGGTCGCTGAAGCACACGGTCGAACGTTTGCTGGCCTGCGTCGACGGACAATCCGAATGCGCCTGACCTTGCTCGGCACCGGTGATGCGCGACAGGTGCCGGTCTACGGCTGCGACTGCGCAGCCTGTGACCTGGCCCGCAAGGACGAACGCCGCAGGCGTCGCCCCTGCAGCGCCCTGGTCGAATGTGGCGATCAGCGCTGGTTGATCGACAGCGGCCTGCCGGACCTGACCGAACGCTTCCCGCCACGCAGCTTCAACGGCATTTTCCAGACCCACTACCATGCCGATCACGCCCAGGGCCTGCTGCATCTGCGCTGGGGCCAGGGGCTGGTCATTCCGGTGCATGGGCCGGTGGACCCGGAAGGCCTGGCCGACCTCTACAAACACCCCGGCATTCTCGACTTCAGTCAGCCGTTCGCAGCCTTCGACACCCGCCGGTTCGGCGCACTCAGCGTCACGGCGTTACCGCTGCAACACTCAAGGCCCACCCTTGGCTACCTGCTGGAAGGCGAGGGACGGCGCATCGCCTACCTGACCGACACCGTAGGCTTGCCGCCGGCCACCACCGCCTGGCTGCAAAAAGCGCCCCTTGATCTATTGGTGCTCGACTGCTCGATACCGCCGCAGCCCCAGGCTCCACGTAACCACAACGACCTGAACCTGGCGTTGCGGTGCATTGAAGAGCTGCAACCGGAGCTGGCGGTGTTGACCCATGTCGGCCATGCGTTGGATGCATGGTTGCTGGAGCATCGGGACAAGTTGCCGGGGAATGTCACTGTGGGATTCGATGGGTGTGTGGTTTAACGCCCTGGGGAGCAGCAGTCAGAGAATGGCCGCATAGAGAGTCAATGCTTTGCTCGACTGAACCAGGCCCTGACGCAATAGAAGATCAAGATAGGTGTTGACGTCTATCGGTGGCATCTTCAACTGTTTTCGTTGACGTTGGGCCGCCGCTATCACCGCTGCCGGGTCCAGGTCAAAGAGGTTGTCGACGAACTGGTCAGGATGCTGAGCCTCGATACCGAAAGGACCTAATACCTCACGAGGGAAGTCTTTCTGATTGAAAGTGACGATGACGCTGGCATTGCAACGAATGGCAGCTGCCAGCACGTGTCGATCATCGATGTCGGGCAGCGTTAATCCTTCAATCAGGTCTTCGTAACCCGTTCCACAAGCGTCGGGTAACGCCTGATCCATCAGCTCGGACGTGCGATCGAGTTGTTCTGCGGTCAGATCCGGACGGTTTTTCAGCAGGTTGCGCTTCCATTCGTTGTGTATCTCCAGAGACCATTTCGCTCTGAAACATCCGGAGAGTGCAAGCCACATCAGAAAATCTCTCAGGGGCGCGGGGTAGAGCACACAGGCGTCATAAACAGCAGTAAAAGAGGAGTGCCTCACTCGTATCCTGTCCTTAACGCCTGTGCCTGCTCCGCAAGAAGCGTCATTGCTTGCTCACTGGCAGTGTCGCGCCGGTTTTTATAGTCCATCAAATCGACAAAGCGCACACGTCGGTGCTTGCCTGTTTTGTGGTAGGACAATTCGCCGGATTCAAGCAGCTTGATCAGGTGAGGGCGTGAGACGTTGAGCAGATCCGCCGCTTCCTGGGTAGTCAGCTCAGCATGGACCGGGACCACCTTGACGGCATTGCCGGCTGCCAGCTCGGCCAAAATATCGACCAGCAGTCGCAGAGCCGAAGTAGGCAGCTCAACGCTATGGGCTTCATTCTGTTGGTCAAAAATCTGGATGTGCTGAGTTTCGATTTGAGTCGTGAGGAAGGCAGCCAAGGTGCGTTGGCCTTCGACTGCAGCCTGCACCTCACGCTCCATGGGTAAGGTAATCGGGGGATGGGTGGCGAGTGACATGGAGGTTTCCAATATTCTGAATAACTGAAGTTGGCAGGCTATTCGAAATAATCGAAAATCGCAATAAACGAAACAAACGAAATATTCACCTGTGCGGTGTTAACTGGCGATTCCTTCACTGCATCCAGAATCGATGAGGATAAGACTCATGCTGGGTGGGAACTTCAATCACCCGCCGTAAACCAACGTTTTTTGACGTTCACGCGGTAGCGAGCGAACGCTTCTCTGAAACACTCAAAAACCGCAATAACGCCAGCAACGGAAACGCGCTGCCGACGATCACGATCCACAACCAGCCGCCGTGCTCATACACAGCACTGGCCACCGACGAACCAAACGCGCCACCGATGAAGATGCTGGTCATGTACAGCGCATTTAACCGACTGCGGCTTTTGGCATCGAGGGCGTAAATCGCGCGCTGACCGAGAACCATGTTCATCTGCACGCAAAAGTCGAGTACCACACCGGTGACCGCCAGGCCAATGACGCTGTAGACCGGATGGATGAAGGCTGGCAGGAAGCTCAGGCTGGCGAACAGCAGCGCCAGCAACGAGGCGATGCGGGTGTGGCCGGCATCGGCCAGGCGACCGGCGATGGGCGCGGCAATGGCGCCGATGGCCCCGACCAGGGCGAAGATCGCGATCTGGGTTTGCGACAGACCATGATTGCGCGCCAGTTCCAGCGGCACGGCAGTCCAGAACAGACTGAAGGTCGCGAACATGCAGCCCTGATACAGCGCGCGCTGACGCAGTACCGGTTGTTTACGCAACAGGGTCCAGAGAGAACCCAGCAACTGGCCATAAGTAGCGCTGTGATCAGGCTGGCGCTTGGGAATGGTCACGGCCAAAACGATGCTGATCGCCGCCATCAATACCGCGGCAATCACAAACATCGCCCGCCAGCCGAAATGGTCAGCCACCAGGCTGGACACCGGACGCGCCAGCAGAATCCCCAGCAGCAAACCGCCCATGATCCCGCCGACCACACGACCGCGAGACTCTTCCGGCGCGAGGTGCGCGGCCAGGGGAATCAGGATCTGCACCGACACCGAACTGAAGCCCACCAGCAGCGAAATCAGCAAAAACACGTTCGGCTGATCGGTGAACGCCGCGCCCAGGAGGCTGGCAATCGCCACCACGCTGGTGATGATCATCAGTCGGCGGTTCTCGAGCAGATCACCCAGCGGCACCAGGAACAACATGCCCAACGCGTAACCGATCTGGGTCAGCGACACGATGAAACTGGCCATGGAGCTGCTCAGGCCGACGTCCGGAGCGATCAGATCGATGATCGGCTGGGCGTAATAGAGGTTGGCCACAATGGCGCCGCAGCAGAAGGCAAACAGCAGGACCATGCCTCGGGTCATTGTCGCGGTGCCGTGGGGCACCTGGGTCGCTGGGCTCATAACGAGTCTCGCTAAACGAAAGGGAAGGCGCGCAGGCTAAGCGGCAGGCCAAAGCGCTGGAAGAGGGATTGCAGTGATAGTCATCATGCCTGTGCGCAATGATTGACCCCGGCTTTGCGTGGTTGCCGAAGCACCATGCGTCAAAAATTCGAGGCCTGATGATACATTCACTTACATCTTGTTCGATAGCGTGCTTATGTTCTCCACACTACATAACCGGAAGGCCCTTTCCATGAATGCGATGTTTCGTCAGCTGATTTGCGGCGCTTCTGCTATCACCCTCATCACCTTGTGCACCGCTGGCCTGGCTCAGGCCCAAGACGCACCAGGCATGCGCATCGGCGTGCGCGGCGAGATCACTGGCGTCAATGCCGATGTGTTGAACGTCCATGTATACAGCGGTGAAAACGTGGTCATCCACCTGACCCAAGACACCAAAGTCCGCGCTGTCACCCTGGCCAATATCGAAGACATCAAACCTGGCAGCTACATCGGCTCGGCTGCCGTGCCGCAAGCAGACGGCACCCTCAAGGCCCTGGAAGTTCACGTCTTTCCACCGGAACTGGCCGGTAGTGGCGACGGGCATCGACCCTTTGATCTGGCCAAGGGCAGCAGCATGACCAATGGCAGTGTCGGCGACCTGGTCGTGAGCAATGGCCGGGTGCTGACCGTTCACTACAAGGGCGGGCAACAGAAGATCCTGGTGCCGGAGGACGTGCCGATCGTCAATCTGCTGCCGGGGGATCGTAGCTTGCTGAAGGTCGGGGTGAAGATTGTGACGTTTGTGACGCAGAGTGCGGACGGTACGCTGACGGCACAGTCAATTTCGGCGGGCAAGGACGGCGTCACCCCTCCGATGTAACTGTGTGTCGCAGAACCTGTGGGAGCGGGCTTGCCCGCGAAAGCGGCGGCACATCCAGCATTGATGTGATTGATAAACCGCCATCGCGGGCAAGCCCGCTCCCACAGGATCAACGCTGTACAAGGATTCTGTGACTGCTGGAACCCACAAAAAAAGGCGATCTTCGCAGATCACCTTTTTTATTGGACTAGGAATTACTGACCGCTGTAAATCTGATCAAAAACCCCGCCATCATTGAAGTGGGTCTTCTGCACGGTGCGCCAGTCACCAAAGGTTTTCTCCACTGACAGGAAATCCACTTTCGGGAAGCGGTCGGTGTACTTCGCCAATACCGCTGGATCACGCGGACGCAGGTAGTTCGCCGCGGCGATTTCCTGGCCTTCCGGCGACCACAGGTACTTCAGATATTCCTCGGCGGCAGCGCGGGTACCTTTCTTCTCGACCACTTTGTCGACCACGGAGACCGGTGGCTCGGCTTCGGCGGAGACGCTTGGGTAGATGACTTCGAACTGATCGCGGCCAAACTCGCGAGCGATCATTTCCGCTTCGTTTTCAAAGGTCACCAGCACGTCGCCAATCTGGTTGGTCATGAAGGTGGTGGTGGCTGCGCGGCCACCGGTGTCCAGCACCGGCGCTTGTTTGAACAGCTTGCCGACGAAGTCCTTGGCCTTGGTTTCGTCACCGCCATTCTTCAGCACATAACCCCAGGCCGAGAGATAGGTGTAGCGGCCGTTGCCCGAGGTTTTCGGGTTCGGCACAATCACTTGCACGCCATCCTTGAGCAGATCCGGCCAGTCTTTCAGGGCTTTCGGGTTGCCTTTACGCACGATGAACACGGTGGCCGAGGTGAAGGGCGCGCTGTTGTTCGGCAGGCGAGTGACCCAGTTGTCCGGGATCAGTTTGCCGTTGTCCGCCAGGGCATTGATGTCGGTGGCCATGTTCATGGTAATGACGTCGGCTGGCAGGCCGTCGATCACGGAACGCGCCTGTTTGCTGGAGCCACCGAAAGACATCTGCAGGGTGATGTTTTCGTTGTGCTCGGCTTTCCAGTGTTTCTGGAACGCAGTGTTGTAGTCCTTGTAGAAATCGCGCATCACGTCGTAGGACACGTTAAGCAGGGTCGGTGCGGCTTGCGCCACGCTGGTCAGGGCCAAGCCAGCGGCCAGAAGTGAGGCGCCAAAGAGTTTTTTCACTGCGCATTCCTTGTTTTTGTGTAGGAGCTGGCTTGCCAGCGAAGGTCGTTAACGATAACGCGTGTTTGCTGACGGAACGCGGCGTTCTTCAGACCTTCGCTGGCAAGCCAGCTCCTACAGGGTTATTTTTCAGTCATTAAAAGAAGTGTTGCCACCGTTTTGCCAGCGACTATAGCCGGAGGCACATAGTCCTTTAAAGATTAAAAAGTGCTTTGCTTATTCCAGTTTCTTAAACAATGCGTTGCCGCAGCGCGAGCAGAATGCCGCACCCTGTTCGTGGCTGTTTTTCTTGCACACCGGACAATCGGTCTGCTGCTGTTCGCCACGCATCGCGTTCGCCAGTTCGGCAGTGAAAATCCCGGTCGGCACAGCGATGATCGAATAGCCGGTGATCATCACCAGGGACGAAACCACCTGGCCCAGCGGCGTCCTGGGGACAATGTCGCCGAACCCCACGGTGGTCAACGTTACGATAGCCCAATAGATACCTTTGGGAATGCTCGTGAACCCGTGTTCCGGGCCTTCGATCACATACATCAGCGTGCCGAATACCGTGACCAGCGTGCAGACGCTGAGCAGAAATACCACGATCTTCTGCTTGCTGCCGCGCAACGCCGACATCAGATAGTTGGCTTGCTTGAGGTACGGGCTGAGTTTGAGCACGCGGAAAATCCGCAGCATCCGAATGATCCGGATAATCAGCAAGTACTGCGCATCGCTGTAATACAGCGCAAGAATGCCGGGCACGATCGCCAGCAAATCCACCAGCCCATAAAAGCTGAACGCATAACGCAACGGCTTGGGCGAGCAGTACAGGCGCAGGCCGTACTCGATCGCAAAAATAATGGTGAAGCCCCATTCGATGTACGCCAGCAGGTTGGCGTAGTTCTGGTGGATCGCGTCGATGCTGTCGAGCATCACGATCACAATGCTGGCGAGGATGATCAACAGCAAGATGCCGTCGAAGCGCCGCCCGGCCTTGGTGTCGCTCTGGAAAATCATGACGTAAAGCTCTTCACGCCAGTTTTTGCTGCTGTCCATGGAAAACGCCTGAATCGGGAATCAGCGAAGCCTAGGGTGATTCCCGGTGGTTGCGCAAGGCGCACTGTCAGCGGCGGCCTGGCGCAGCACACGAATGCCGGCACGGATCAGCCAGCAGGCGAGGATAAATGGCGCGGTCAATGGGGCCAGACCGAGTGCGGCGAAGCCTGGTGTGAGCAGTATTGCCAGGACAATGCCCAGCAACGGCAGCCAGGGCTGGCGGCGAACCTGGCTGAAGGCGAGGGCAGCGAGCACCGGGTTGTAGCCGCTCAAACCCAGCAGCGCGTTTGACGTTTCGTAATGCAAAAGAGCGAATCCGACACCGGCAATCGAGCCGAGCAACGCCCAGAGAAATGCACGCCGATCAGCGATCAGTAACCCCGCCGCAATCAGCGCACCGGCCAACGGATGCCCAAGAAACATCACCTGACCGAGCCCCTTCCATGAGGCGGCAAGCACGTTGAGGGTATTCAGTTCGATCAGTGGCGCCGGATGTTGGGGGGCGGCAAACGAGAGCAGCAACCAGCTCAACCCGACGAAGGGTGTGGTGTAGGCGGGCAGGCATTGATGATCGCGGGCGCGTTTGAGCCATTGTTGAATCAGCATCGCACTCAGGCCACCGGCGGCGATGATCAGCGGCGGCAACATCGCGGACCAGGGGAAACAAAGGCTCAGCAGCATGCCGAGCAAAACACCGTTGTAACAGAACAGCCCGGCCTGGCGATCGGCCTTGGCGTAGCCGCGACGCTGGGCGGTGAGCAATCCGGCGACGCCACCCAGCAGCGCACCGCCGAGCAGGGAGGGCGCGGTGAAAAGAATCGCCAGCAGGCACAGCAGGCCGCACAGCGGGTGACGCTGGAGGAAGATCTGGCTGAAGCCGTTGAGCAGGGCTGTGGCCCAGTCGGGGCAGTGGGTGTTGAAGTGGTGGGCAGGCATTTTTTTGTATGTCAGGGGAGCCGTGTAATCGTTCTTCGCGGGCAAGTCGGATCGCCGCACCGCTCGCTCCTACAGGGACAGCGCATTCCTGTAGGGGCGAGCGGTGCGGCGATCCGACTTGCCCGCGAAGGGGCCGGTGCAGATGCTAAATCAACGTCTCTATACGCAGCGAGTTAGTCGACCCCGGCTGCCCGAACGGCACTCCCGCCGTGATCAATAAAGTGTCCCCGCGCTGAGCCATCCCCTGCGCTTGCGCAATCTCCAGCGCTGTCGAGCACACCTCATCCACCTGCCGCAACCGATCATTGACCACCGAGTGCACGCCCCACGCCACGGTCAACCGGCGCGCGGTCTGCAGGTTCGGCGTGAGGTTGAGGATCGGCACCGTCGGCCGTTCCCGCGCCGCACGCAAACTCGACGTACCCGACTCGCTGTAATTCACCAACACTGCCACCGGCAGCACGTTGCTGATGCGCCGGATCGCACAGCTGATGGCGTCGGATACTGTGGCCTCGGCCTTCGGCCGGCTGACGTCGAGTTGCGCCTGATAGTCCGGGCCGTTTTCCACCTGGCGGATGATCTTGCTCATCATCTGCACCGCTTCCAGCGGGTACTCGCCGGACGCGGTTTCCGCCGACAGCATCACCGCGTCCGCGCCTTCGGCCACGGCGTTGGCGACGTCGGTCACCTCGGCACGGGTGGGCGCAGGAGAGAAGCGCATCGACTCCAGCATCTGTGTCGCCACCACCACCGGTTTGCCCAGCTCGCGGCAGGTGCTGATGATGTTTTTCTGAATCTGCGGCACGCTTTCGGCCGGCACTTCCACACCCAGGTCACCACGGGCGACCATGATCGCGTCGCTCAGTTCGGCGATTTCCCGCAGTTGAGCCACCGCCGACGGCTTCTCGATCTTGGCCATCAAAAATGCTTTGTCGCCGATCAGTTCGCGGGCTTCGCGAATGTCTTCCGCACGCTGTACGAACGACAGCGCCACCCAGTCCACACCCAGCTCCAGGCCGAAGCTCAGGTCGCGACGATCCTTGGCGGTCAGCGGGCTCAGCTCGAGCACCGCTTGCGGTACGTTGACGCCTTTGCGGTCCGACAGCTCGCCGCCATTGAGCACGGTGGTGTCGATGGCGTCGGCGTATTTGCTGACCACGCGCAGCCGCAGTTTGCCGTCATCGAGCAGCAGGTCCATGCCCGGTTCCAGCGCCGCGATGATTTCCGGGTGGGGCAAATTGACCCGCCGCTGATCCCCCGGCGTCGGGTCCAGGTCCAGACGCAGTGCCTGACCGCGATGCAGTTGCACCTTGCCCTCGGCGAACCGGCCGACCCGCAGTTTCGGACCTTGCAGGTCCATCAGAATGCCCAGCGGATAATTCAGCTGGCGCTCGACTTCACGAATCCACTGGTAGCGCTGGGCGTGGTCGGCATGATCGCCGTGGCTGAAATTCAGGCGGAAGATGTTGACCCCGGCCTGCACCAGCTCACGGATGTCGTCGATCCCGTCCGTGGCCGGACCGAGGGTGGCGAGGATTTTGACTTTTTTGTCAGGCGTCATTGTTTGTGCTCTCGAGAATCAGGATGGCGCGGAAGTCATTGACGTTGGTGCGGGTTGGTTCGGTGACGATCAGGGCGTCCAGCGCCTCGAAATAGCCATAGCCGTTGTTGTTATCCAACTCGTCGCTGGCGCTCAGGCCGAGCGCGGCGGCGCGGGCGTAGCTGTCCGGGGTCATGAGCGCGCCGGCGTTGTCCTCGGAGCCGTCGATGCCATCGGTGTCACCGGCCAGGGCGTAGACGCCGGGCAGGCCTTTGAGGCTGTCGGTCAGGCTCAGCAGGAACTCGGCGTTGCGTCCGCCACGGCCGTTACCGCGCACCGTGACGGTGGTTTCACCGCCAGAGAGGATCACGCAGGGTGCCGCCAAGGGCTGGCCATGCCGCACGATCTGACGGGCGATGCCGGCGTGAACCTTGGCCACTTCCCTGGATTCGCCTTCCAGGTCACCGAGGATCAGCGGACTGAAACCGGCCTGACGGGCTTTCACCGCAGCGGCCTCAAGCGATTGCTGGGGGCGGGCGATCAGTTGGAAATGACTGCGCGCAAGGCTCGGATCGCCGGGTTTGACCGTTTCCGATTCCGGGCTTTGCAGCCAGTCGCGCATGGAGGCAGGCACTTCGATGCCGTAGCGCTTGAGGATCGCCAACGCTTCGCTGGAGGTGCTCGGGTCGGCCACGGTCGGGCCGGACGCGATGACCGTGGCGAGGTCGCCCGGTACATCGGAAATCGCGTAGGTATAAACAGTGGCAGGCCAGCAGGCCTTGCCGAGACGACCGCCCTTGATCGCCGAAAGGTGTTTGCGAACGCAGTTCATCTCACCAATGGTGGCGCCGGATTTGAGCAGGGCTTTGTTGATTGCCTGCTTGTCTGCCAGGGTGATACCGGCCGCGGGCAGGGCCAGCAATGCCGAGCCGCCGCCGGAGAGCAGGAAGATCACGCGGTCCGCTTCGGTCAGGTCGCTGACCAGGTCGAGCACGCGTTTGGCGACCGCCAGGCCGGCAGCATCAGGCACCGGATGCGCGGCTTCGACCACTTCGATTTTTTCGCACGGGGCGCCGTGGCCGTAACGGGTCACTACCAGACCGCGCACTTCACCCTGCCAGCAACGCTCGACCACCCGGGCCATGGCCGCCGCGGCTTTGCCGGCGCCGATGACGATCACCCGACCGCTGCGGTCAGTGGGCAAATGGGCTTCGAGGACTTGCTCTGGATGGGCGGCGTCGATGGCTGTGGCAAACAGCTCGCGCAGCAATTGTTGCGGATCGACCGACATGGCGGGCTCCCGGAATTCTTGTTATTGGGGTAAGACGACAGCAGGTGCTGCAACGCGGTCCTGTGGGAGCTGGCTTGCCTGCGATCCAGGCGACGCGGTGTATCAGGCACACCGCAGTGATCCCATCGCGGGCAAGCCCGCTCCCACAGGGGTTGGTGCGGGGCTTATTTATCGCGAATAGAGAAATTCGCCATATGTTCCAGGCCCTTGATCAGCGCCGAGTGGTCCCAGTTGCTGCCACCGATGGCCGCGCAGGTGCTGAACACTTGCTGGGTGTTGGCGGTGTTCGGCAGGTTGATCCCCAGTTCGCGCGCACCGGCCAGGGCCAGGTTGAGGTCCTTCTGGTGCAGGCTGATGCGGAAGCCCGGGTCGAAGGTGCCTTTGATCATGCGCTCGCCGTGGACTTCGAGGATCTTCGACGAAGCGAAACCGCCCATCAGGGCTTCACGCACTTTGGCTGGATCGGCACCGTTCTTCGAGGCGAACAGCAGGGCTTCGGCCACGGCCTGGATGTTCAACGCCACGATGATCTGGTTTGCCACTTTCGCGGTCTGACCGTCGCCGTTGCCACCGACCAGGGTGATGTTCTTGCCCATGGCCTGGAACAGCGGCAACACGCGTTCGAAGGCATCGGCATCGCCGCCGACCATGATGCTCAGCGTTCCGGCCTTGGCGCCGACTTCACCGCCGGACACTGGCGCGTCGAGGTACTGCGCGCCTTTTTCGTTGATTTTCGCCGCGAAAGCCTTGGTGGCGGTCGGCGAGATCGAGCTCATGTCGATCACCACCTTGCCTTTGCCGACACCGGCCGCAACGCCGTCGGCGCGGAATAGCACGTCGTCGACCTGCGGAGTATCCGGCACCATGATGATGATGAATTCGGCTTCCTGGGCGACTTCTTTCGGGTTGGCCAGGGCGACCGCGCCAGCGGCGATCAGGTCGGCCGGGGCGGCGTCGTGGTGCGCCGACAGGAACAGGCTGTGACCGGCTTTCTGCAGGTTCAACGCCATTGGGTGGCCCATGATGCCGGTGCCGATAAATCCGATTTTAGCCATGAGAAATTCCTCTTTATTTGACGCATATTCCGATGCGGCAATACAGTCTTGGGGACGCAGCAGATTCATGTGGGAGCTGGCTTGCCTGCGATGGCGGTGGGTCAGGCAACATTGATGTGTGCTGTGCCGACGTCATCGCGGCGGTGCGGCGATCCGACAAGCCCGCTCCCACAGGGTTTTGTGTTGTTCGTTCAGATCGCGTTATGGGCTTTCAGCCAGCCCAGACCCGCTTCAGTGGTGGTCAGCGGCTTGTATTCACAGCCAACCCAACCCTGGTAACCGATACGGTCCAGGTGTTCGAACAGGAAGCGGTAGTTGATTTCACCGGTGCCCGGTTCGTTGCGCCCCGGGTTGTCGGCCAACTGGATGTGGTTGATCTCGCCCAGGTGTGCGGCCATGGTGCGGGCCAGGTCGCCCTCCATGATTTGCATGTGATAGATGTCGTATTGCAGGTACAGATTGGCGCTGCCGACCTGCTCGCGAATCGACAGGGCTTGCGCCGTGTTGTTCAGGTAGAAACCGGGAATGTCGCGGGTGTTGATTGCTTCCATCACCAGTTTGATGCCCGCCGCTTGCAGCTTGTCGGCCGCGTACTTGAGGTTGGCGACGAAGGTTTTTTCCACTGTGGCATCGTCGACGCCTGGTGGACGGATACCCGCCAGGCAGTTGACCTGGGTATTGCCCAGCACTTTGGCGTAAGCGATCGCCAGGTTGACACCGGCGCGGAACTCTTCGACCCGGTCCGGCAGGCACGCGATACCGCGCTCGCCCTTGGCCCATTCACCGGCCGGCAGGTTGAACAGCACCTGGGTCAGGCCGTTGGCGTCGAGCCTGGCCTTGATCTCGGCGGAGCTGAAGTCGTAAGGAAACAGATATTCGACGCCACTGAAGCCGGCCTTGGCGGCCGCTTCGAAACGGGCAAGAAAATCCTGTTCGGTGAACAGCATGGACAGGTTGGCTGCGAAACGCGGCATGGTGGTTTCCCTTGAATTTGTGAGGTCCCCTGTAGGAGCGAGGCTTGCCCGCGAAGGCGTCGTGTCAGTCGACATCAATGTTGAATGGTACGACGCCTTCGCGGGCAAGCCTCGCTCCTACAGGGGAGCGATCAGCAGTTAGTCCAGCAACGAAATCGCCGTTGGCGCATCGTTGCCGACCAGCGCCAGGTCTTCGAATTCATTGACGGCGTTAATCTCGGTGCCCATGGAAATGTTGGTCACGCGCTCCAGAATAATCTCGACGATCACCGGTACCTTGAACTCTTCGATCAGTTCCTGGGCCCTGCGCAGGGCAGGCTGGATCTGGGCCGGTTCGAACACACGCAGCGCCTTGCAGCCGAGGCCTTCGGCCACCGCGACGTGGTCGACCCCGTAACCGTTGAGTTCCGGAGCGTTCAGGTTATCGAAGGACAACTGCACGCAGTAATCCATGTCGAAACCGCGCTGGGCCTGACGGATCAGCCCCAGGTACGAATTGTTGACCACCACGTGGATGTACGGCAGCTTGAACTGCGCGCCCACCGCCAGTTCTTCGATCATGAACTGGAAATCATAGTCGCCCGACAGGGCCACGACCTTGCGGGTCGGGTCGGCCTTGACCACGCCCAGCGCCGCCGGAATGGTCCAGCCCAGAGGGCCTGCCTGGCCGCAGTTGATCCAGTGACGCGGCTTGTAGACGTGCAGGAACTGCGCGCCGGCAATCTGCGACAGACCGATGGTGCTGACGTAGCAGGTGTCTTTGCCGAACACCTGGTTCATCTCTTCATACACGCGCTGTGGCTTGACCGGCACGTTATCGAAGTGAGTCTTGCGCTGCAGGCTGGCCTTGCGCTGCTGGCAATCCTGCAGCCAGGCGCTGCGGTTTTTCAGCTTGCCGGCGGCTTGCCATTCACGAGCGACTTCGATGAATACGGTCAACGCGGCGGCGGCGTCGGACACGATGCCCAGGTCGGGGTTGAACACACGGCCGATTTGCGTCGGCTCGATGTCGACGTGGATGAACTTGCGGCCTTCGGTGTACACGTCGATCGAACCGGTGTGACGGTTGGCCCAACGGTTACCGACGCCCAGTACCAGGTCGGATTTGAGCATCGTCGCGTTGCCGTAGCGGTGCGAGGTTTGCAGGCCGACCATGCCGACCATCAGCGGGTGATCGTCCGGGATAGTGCCCCAGCCCATCAGGGTAGGAATGACGGGGATACCGGTCAGCTCGGCGAACTCCACCAGCAACTCGCTGGCGTCGGCATTGATGATGCCGCCACCGGCGACCAGCAGTGGACGCTCGGCCTGATCGAGCATGGCCAGGGCCTTCTCGATCTGCACGCGGTTGGCGGAAGGCTTGGCCAGCGGCAGCGGTTCGTAGGCGTCGATGTCGAATTCGATTTCAGCCATCTGCACGTCGAACGGCAGGTCGATCAGGACTGGACCTGGACGGCCGGAGCGCATTTCGTAGAAGGCTTTCTGGAACGCATAGGGCACCTGGCCCGGTTCCATGACGGTGGTTGCCCACTTGGTCACTGGCTTGACGATGGCGGTGATGTCGACCGCCTGGAAGTCTTCCTTGTGCATACGGGCGCGGGGTGCTTGCCCGGTGATGCACAGGATCGGGATCGAGTCGGCCGAGGCGCTGTAGAGCCCGGTGACCATGTCGGTCCCGGCTGGGCCGGAAGTACCGATGCACACGCCGATGTTGCCGGCCTTGGTGCGGGTGAAGCCCTCGGCCATGTGCGAGGCGCCTTCAACGTGGCGAGCGAGGACGTGATCGATGCCACCGACCTTCTGCAAGGCGGAGTACAGCGGGTTGATTGCGGCGCCGGGGATGCCAAAAGCGGTATCAACCCCTTCACGGCGCATCACCAGAACGGCGGCTTCGATTGCTCTCATTTTGCTCATGGTTTTGTGCCTCTTACGTTTTATAATTGTATACAAGTGGCTTTGTGCAGAGTGTATTCACGGCGGGCGACGCAGGTCAATCCATTTTATCAAGCGTCTGTTCCATTTGTCGGAAGCCAGATCTGCTGTGGCTTTTCGTCGCATGTGGCGATTTTCGTGAATTATTGTATACAAAAATATAACTCATTGTGTTCTATTTGTGGCGACGGACTTCTGCACAAACGCAGTCCAACGGCTTTCCCTATAACAAAATGAGGACAGCACCATGAGCGCTTTAACCTTGAAAGTTGCAGTCAACCTGACCAGTCAGGCCATCGCCGCCGGGCGTGCAATCGCCGCGGCCCCATTGACCATCGCCGTGCTGGATGCCGGCGGGCACCTGGTCTCCCTGCAACGCGAGGACGGCGCCAGCCTGCTACGCCCGCAGATCGCCATCGGCAAAGCCTGGGGCGCCATTGCGCTGGGCAAGGGCTCACGCCTGTTGGCGCTGGATGCCCAACAACGCCCGGCATTTATCGCGGCCTTGAACAGCTTGGGGCAGGGCAGTGTCGTGCCGGCGCCGGGCGGGGTGCTGATACGGGATCAGGATGGGAATGTGCTGGGGGCGGTGGGGATCAGCGGGGATCTGTCGGATGTTGATGAGCAGTGTGCGATCAGTGCGATCGAGGCGCTGGGGTTGCGGGCGGATGCTGGGGTGAGTGCTTGATCTTCAGCGTCTGAGCAATTGCTATCGCGGGCAAGTCGAATCGTCGCACCGCCGCTCCTACAGGATCCAGCAGATGGACACAAAATATGTGAACACCATCGATCCTTGTGGGAGCGGGCTTGCCCGCGATAGCGATCTATCAGACACATCCAGCTAAAAGTCTGCCTCACCCTCTGGCATTCATAGAGCTAGCCTTTTCATGAATTGAGTATGAAAGAGGCAAAGGAATGCCTGACTTACCTGCTTCACATCGCCTGAGAACGGGTCGCTATGCCGAACCCGATCGAGTCTATTTGCTGACCTCCAATACACAGGGTCGAGAGCCGGTTTTTGCCGATTTCGCTTTGGGCAGATTGGTCGTTCATCAATTTCGCCATGCACACAACCTGGGGTTGGTGAACTCGCTGGCATGGGTGGTTATGCCTGATCACTTCCATTGGCTGGTCGAGATGAAGACATGTTCGCTCAGTAATCTGATGCGCCGAACCAAGTCATTGAGTACTCGAGAGGTGAATCTTTCCAGCGATAGGAAAGGGCCACTTTGGCAACAGGGCTATCACGACCGGGCATTAAGACGGGAAGAGGACTTGGTAAAGATGGCGCGGTATGTTGTGGCCAATCCGTTGCGTGCGGGGCTTGTAGAGCGGCTTGGCGACTATCCGCTGTGGGATGCGATATGGCTTTAAGAATTGATAGAGAGTCGCCCCTATCGCGGGCAAGCCCGCTCCCACAAGGATTGAGGGTGTTCATGGATTTTTTGTGCACCAACAGACCCTGTGGGAGCGGGCTTGCCCGCGATGGCCGCGCCGCAGTCTTTCAGTCCGGCTCACACCCCTTCAATACCAACCGGATAATCGTCTGCGCCGCCGCTTCGTAATCGCTTTCATCGAGCTTGGCTTTGCCGGTAATGGCCGTGATCTGCCAGTCAAAATCGGCATACGTCTGGGTCGCGGCCCAGATGCTGAACATCAGGTGGTTGGGGTCGATGGGGGCGATCTGGCCGCGGTCGATCCAGGTCTGGATGCAGTCTATGTTGTGCTTGGCCTGGCCGTTGAGCTGGTCGACCAGGTCGGGACTCAGGTGCGGGGCGCCGTGCATGATTTCGCTGGCAAACACCTTGGAGGCGAAGGGCAGGTCGCGGGAGATGCGGATTTTCGAACGGATGTAGCCGCTCAGCACTTCACTGGGTACGCCGTCGGCATTGAATGGCGTCGAAGCCTGCAGGATCGGCTCGATGATGCTTTCCAGGACCTCGCGGTAGAGGTTTTCCTTGGATTTGAAGTAGTAGTAGACGTTGGGCTTGGGCAATCCCGCCTTGGCTGCGATGTCACTGGTTTTGGTCGCAGCGAAGCCCTTGTCGGCAAATTCTTCACTGGCGGCACGCAGGATCAGTTCTTTGTTGCGCTCGCGGATAGTGCTCATAAACCAGGTGGTTCCTTGCCTGTGCTGGCGGTTGCGCATGGTAGCACCGGCCTCGCGCGACGCTCAAGAATGCCCCGCCGCCCGTTGAGCCGCGCTATGCTGCGCAGCATTCATTCAAGAAGGAAGCCTGATTCATGGCAGGAAGCAGTTTGCTGTTGCTGATCGACGACATTGCCGCGGTACTGGACGATGTGGCGTTGATGACCAAAATGGCAGCGAAGAAGACTGCCGGCGTGCTGGGTGATGATCTGGCGCTCAACGCCCAGCAGGTCAGCGGCGTACGCGCGGAGCGGGAAATCCCGGTGGTATGGGCGGTGGCCAAGGGCTCGTTCATCAACAAGCTGATCCTGGTGCCGTCGGCCCTGGCGATCAGTGCGTTCATTCCGTGGCTGGTCACGCCGTTGTTGATGGTCGGCGGCGCCTACCTGTGTTTCGAAGGTTTCGAGAAACTCGCCCACACCTTCCTGCACAGCAAGGCCGAGGATCAAGCCGAGCATGCAGAGCTGGTCGAAGCGGTCGCCGATCCGGCAGTCGATCTGGTTGCGTTCGAGAAAGACAAGATCAAGGGCGCGATTCGTACCGACTTCATCCTGTCGGCGGAAATCATCGCTATCACCCTGGGCACCGTGGCGGACGCCTCGCTGACCCAGCAAGTCATCGTGCTGTCAGGCATCGCCATCGTCATGACCATCGGTGTTTATGGCCTGGTGGCCGGCATCGTCAAACTCGACGACCTCGGCTTGTGGCTGACCCGGAAACCCGGGCAGATGGCCAAAAGCATCGGCGGCGGGATTCTGCGTGCGGCACCGTACATGATGAAAAGCCTGTCGGTGATCGGCACGGCGGCAATGTTCCTGGTGGGCGGCGGGATCCTGACTCATGGCGTGCCGGTGGTTCATCACTGGATTGAAAGTGTCAGCGCAGGCGCGGGCGGTGCCGGGTTTATCGTGCCGACATTGCTGAATGCAGTGGCGGGGATTGTGGCGGGTGCGGTGGTGTTGGCGGGGGTGATGGTTGTCAGCAAGATCTGGAAAGCAGTGAAAGGCTGAAGCCTGACACTGTCCAACTGAGGGAGCGAGCTTGCTCGCGATAGCGGTGTAACAGTCAACATAGATGTTGAATGTTATGGCCTCATCGCGAGCAAGCTCGCTCCCACATTGGTTTTTTGGCGTTTGAAGTTGCGCGCATGAAAAAGGCCATTCGATTCGCATCGAATGGCCTTTTTTGTTGCCGATGGATTTACTCGGCGATCTGCAGCTTGCGCGATTCGGTGTACACGTAACGCACTTTCTCGTACTCGAACGGCGTATTCAGCTGGCCGTAGCGAAAGCCGGTCTGATATCGCTTGTCGACGCTGCGCAGGAGCCAGACCTCGGGATGGTTGGAGCTGACCTCTGCGACGTTCAGGAAGTTGATCGCGTTCTCGGCGGTGAAGTCCACGGCCAGGCCGCCGGTGTCGCGGATGTTCGACGGGCCGAGGATCGGCAACACGAAGTAGGCGCCACCCGGTACACCATAGAAACCCAGGGTCTGACCGAAGTCTTCGTTCTGGCGCGGCAAGCCCATGGCCGTGGCCGGGTCCCACAGGCCGGCGATGCCGACGGTGGTGTTGAGCAGCAGGCGCGCGGTGGTTTCCATCGAGCGCTTGCCCTTGAACTGCAGCAGGCTGTTCATCAGGTTCGGCACATCACCGAGGTTGTTGAAGAAGTTGCTGACGCCGGTGCGCAGGAAACTCGGGGTGATGTAGCGATAACCGTCCACCACGGGCAGGAATACCCATTGGTCGAAACGGTAGTTGAAGTGGTAGACGCGGCGGTTCCACTCTTCCAGCGGGTCGTAGACGTTCAACGCGTTGAGCGTCGAGCGCTCGAACTCGCGCTGATCCAGCCCCGGGTTGAATTTGAGTTTGCTCAGCGGCTCCTTGAAACCGTCACTGTCGATCACGACCGGGGCGTTGGCTTTGCTGTTGTCGGCACTGGCGACGCCTGCACAGAGTAACGCGGCGATAAGCAGGAGGTATTTAGCCACGGAAAAACTCCAGCATGGCGTCGCTGTTGACGCGGTAATTAAGGTTGCCGCAGTGGCCGCCCAATGGATAAACAGTCAAGCGATCGCCGAAGGTCTTGCGCAGGAAACCCAGGTCGCCAGGGCCGAGGATCACGTCGTCGGCGTTGTGCATGACCGCGATTTTCGGGCTGTCGTGCAGGTAGTCCTTGAGCGCATACAAACTGACCTGGTCGATCAGTTGCAGCAGGCTGCCGCCGTCAGTGCGGGCGCGCCACATCGGGATGACCTGCTCGGTGATGTAGCAATCGAAGTCGCATTGCAGCGCACGCTTGAGGAACGGCGTGAGGGTGGTGCCTTCGGTGATCGGGTATTTCGGCGGCGTGATCAGGCCGCGACGGTTGATCAGGTCCGAGGTGAACGCGATATCGGCCGCCGAGAAGCGGAACGAGGTGCCGATCAGCATGGCCATCTGTTCGTTGCTCAGGTGCTGCTTGGACTGCTGGAAGTCGTAGAGCAGCGCATCGTTGAGGTCGATGTAGCCCTTTTGCTGGAAGTAGCGGGTCAGTTTGTCCAGCACCAGTTCATAGAAGGTGGTGGAGTTGTCGATGCCCTTGACCTCGGTCTGGACCAGCTTGTCCAGATTGGTGATCGAGGTGTAGAGGTTGACCGGCGGGTTGAGCAGCAGGACTTTCTTGAAGTTGAAGCTGCGACGGGTTTCGTCAAGATGGGCGACGAATGCTGCGTCCAGTGCGCCCAGGCTGTAGCCGGTCAGGTAATAATCGGTGACGGCGACCTTGGGGTTTTGCGCCCGCACGGCTTGCATCACCCGGTACATGTCTTCGGCGTCTTCCTTTGTTATGCCGGGCGTGGCAAAGCGTGAGGCAGCGCTCATGAAGTCGAAGCTGGTGGGCGACGACAGTTGCACCACGTGGTAGCCGGCCTTGTAGTAGAGCTTCTTCAGGTATTCGTTGAGGGTACTGTCATAGCGCGCGCCGGTACCGGCGATCAGAAAGATCAGCGGCGCGGCTTTATCCTGGGTGGCAATGCGGTAAGTAAGTTTCTTCACTGGCCAGAAGTTGTCCGGCAGCTGGAACTCACGCTCCGGGCGCAATGTGACGCTGCGGGTTGCCTGATTGATGTCATCGTCAAGCGGCAGCTCCGGGCGCAGGTCCGGTGGCGTCGTGGCAATGGTCGCCTCGAACGGGTTGGTCAAGGGGTAGCCATAGCTGGCGGCGTCGATATCGACCGCCAGTGCGGACGCACTCAAAATAATGCCGCCAAACAGGGCGGCGAAGCGCAAGGAACGGAGCATGACTAGATCCCTTAGAGGAAGGTGCCGAATGAAGTTCGCAGGCTATGACCACGGGTTTTGCGCCAAAGTGCCATGGATCGGCACCAATCAGGCCTAATTTCGGAGTAATGGTAGCTGGACGATACACTTTGCGGCTGTTTCGTGACCAATTATCTGTGTCACGCGTTTGCTAACCGCTGCCAGGGGATTAAGCTGGCCGCCGTTTTCGCGTATTGGAGTGTTTCATGTCCCGCCGTCTGCCCGTGATTCTGCTGCTTGTTTTGCTGCCATTATGGCTGGCCGCCAGTTATGGCGCGCGTTATGGTTTCATGGAGGATGCTCAATGGGTCGGCATCTGTGTGGATGAAGCGAGCCGCTGGGAATGCCAGGTCCGTTCGAACCTGGGGCTGGTGATTCATTTCAGGGTATTGGGCTGGGCGGCATTGGCGGCAGCGGTGATCGGTTTTGTGCTGCCGGGCCGGGCAGGGTGGTGGTTGGCGGTGCTGGCGCTGGTGTTCGGATTGCCGGCGCTGGCGTTGTACAACACGACATTGGCTGTTTTTGCGGTGGTGATTGCTGCACTGCGTCTGGTCCGGGCTTCCCGCGTTGCCTGATAGATCGTCATCGCGGGCAAGTCGGATCGCCGCACCGCCGCTCCCACAGTGATCTTTGTCGAACACAAATTCGGTATTCGCCGAAGAACCCGTCTGGTCCGGGCTTCCCGCGTTGCCTGATAGATCGTCATCGCGGGCAAGTCGGATCGCCGCACCGCCGCTCCCACAGTGATCTTTGTCGAACACAAATTCGGTATTCGCCGAAGAACCCTGTGGGAGCGGGCTTGCCCGCGATGAGGCCAGTGGCCGCGCAGAAGATCAGCCCTTGCGAACCCGCAAACTGCGCCACAACGCCCCAACCATCAACACACTCACCAGCGCCCAACCCAGGGCCTGTTGGTTCTGCAAACCTTCCTGATACAACTGCGGCGCAATCCCCGCACCGATGATGAAGGTCAGCAAGGCCATCTCCCGGCGCGGCACGCTCACCGGACGGCACAGGTAAACCAGTGCTGGCAGGATAAAAGCAACACTCGGAAAGCTGCGATAACGCGGATCGAACACCAGTTCCAGCATCGTCACCGCCGCGGCGAACCCTGCTGCTGCCAGCCACCAGCCAGCCCGACGTTCCAGAACATTGAACGCGCGCTCGCGCCAACCGGTACGTGCGCTCAGGGTCAGGGCCGCATGGGCCAGCACCAGCAGGTTCAACGCCGTCAACAGGCCGACCCACAGCCACTCGCTGGCGAAGCGGGTGGTGACACGGGCCAGGTCACCCCAGGCGCCGATCGAGCAGGCGGCCAGCGCACCGAGCAGTGGCAGGACCAGCGCCGCGCGCGTGCTGCGTACACGACCGCCGAGGATCAGCGTGCCAAGGAAGATCAAGCCACCGACCGCCAGCCACTGCGACCAGTACGGTACGTTCGACACCGGACCGGCCAGCACGCCCTTGTCCTGGCGATCGGCATCGAACAACCCCCAGTACCCACCGACCGCACCTTCGCTCGCGCGTTTCCACGGTTGGTCGAAGGCTTCGATCAGGTTGTAATGCCAGCCTTGTTGCTCGGCCATGATGACAAATCCGCGGATGAACCTGGCTTCATTGACCCGGCTCGGCAGGGCGGTTTTGCGTTGGCGGCCTTCGCTCGGCCAGCCGGTTTCGCCAATCATCACGTCCTTGGGCGCGAACATGCTGCCGAAAGACTGACGCACGGCGGCCACCTGCGACAGGGCGACGTCGATGTTAGAAGGGTGATCCTCCCAGTACGGCAGCAAGTGAATAGTGATGAAGTCCACCGCCGGGGCAACTTCCGGGTGCTTTTGCCAGAACTCCCAGACGTCGGCATAAGTGACAGGCTGTTTGACCTGGCTTTTGACCCGGTCAATCAGTTTCACCAACTGCGCGCCGGTCATTTCCTTGCGCAACAAGGTCTCGTTGCCAACGATGACCGAGGTCACCACGTCCGCATTGGCATTGGCCGACGCGATCAGCAGGTCGACTTCTTTCGCGGTGTCCACCGGGTTGCTGTTGACCCAGGCGCCAATCATCATCTTCAGCCCGTGCTTGCGCGCGAGGTCAGGCAGGGCCTCGAGGCCGGTCATGGAATAGGTGCGAATGCATTCGAAGCTTTTGGCCAGCAGCGCGAGGTCGGCGTCCATGCGCTCGGGGCGCAATTTGAACGGCACATCGAACGGCGACTGGTCCTTGTCGAACGGGGTGTAGGAGGCACATTGCAGCTTGTGCGTCGCGCTGGCCACGTCCGGCAGAATCACCGGTTTGCCGAGGCCGTACCAGAAGCCACCCAGGGCAAAAAGCCCCAGCAGGCAGGCAAACAGATAAGCAAAAAAAGGAAAGCGCGATGTCGCGGGCATGGTCAGGCCGTCTGGGAGCAAAGCCGCGCATGTTACCTGCATTTGCCGCGTTTCTGGTGGCCTGCATGATTTTGACATGCAAAGTTCGGGCGGATTGGCCGGCGGACTTTCGCTGGTCTAGATTAATGGCGTTCTGATGTCGTTTCTCGATGCCTTGAGGTCGCTGGCAGAGCAGGTCGCTGTTGTCGTCAGGTTGATTATCGAGGCGTCAGTGCTCTCATGGGTAAATCGCGCTGAAGTTCGAACGGGTTTGCGGTGAAGCGCGATGGGGGCGCTGCGCACCATAACAATACGTTGACGCGACTCGGCATCCGTCGAGCGCAGCACTTTCGGGGAAGTAACGATGAAGATGCGACGACTTTTAGGCGCCAGTGCCGCTCTGGTGCTTGCGATCGGCTCCACCCAGGCGTTGGCCGCGAAGGCAACCGTGACCATCGGGTACGTCGACGGCTGGTCCGACAGCGTTGCGACCACCCATGTGGCAGCCGAAGTGATCAAGCAGAAACTCGATTACGACGTGAAGCTGCAAGCGGTCGCCACCGGGATCATGTGGCAGGGTGTCGCCACAGGTAAACTCGACGCCATGCTCTCAGCCTGGCTGCCGGTGACTCACGGCGATTACTGGGCCAAGAACAAGGATCAGGTGGTCGACTACGGCCCGAACTTCAAGGACGCCAGGATCGGCTTGATCGTGCCGGAGTACGTCAAGGCCAAGTCGCTTGAAGATCTGAAAACCGACGAGAGCTTCAAAAAGCGCATTGTTGGCATCGACGCCGGTTCAGGCGTGATGCTCAAGACCGAACAGGCGATCAAGGACTACGATCTGACCGGGTATCAGCTCAAGGCCAGTTCCGGCGCCGGCATGATTGCCGAGCTGACCCGTGCCGAGAAGAAACAGGAATCCATTGCCGTCACGGGGTGGGTGCCGCACTGGATGTTCGCCAAGTGGAAACTGCGCTTCCTGGACGACCCGAAAGGCGTTTATGGCGCGGCTGAGACCGTGAACAGCATCGGTAGCAAAGGCCTGGAAGCCAAGGCACCGGAAGTGGTCAAGTTCCTGAAGAACTTCCAGTGGGCGTCGAAAGACGAAATCGGCGAAGTGATGCTGGCGATTCAGGAAGGTGCCAAGCCTGAAGCGGCGGCGAAAGACTGGGTGGCCAAACACCCGGAACGCGTTGCAGACTGGACCAAATGATTTGAGCTGACCCTAATGGTCGGCACCTCCCAGGGCCGCCTGGCATTTATGCCAGGCGGCCTTTGCTTTTCTGTAGGAGCGAGCTCGCTCCTACAGTTTGGCGATTCTGTCATGTCGTTCTAATACTAAGGTCGTCTGGAACCAGTTCCGCAGCCGCATAGAGTGGATGACGTTACAACTTCATCTGTGCTGCGAGGATAAAAACAATGAACGACAGCATTTACCTCTCGATTCAAAACAGCCCGCGCTTCAAGGAGCTGGTTAGTAAGCGAGAAAGGTTCGCCTGGATTCTTTCGGCGATCATGCTTGGGCTTTACTCCGGTTTCATCCTGTTGATTGCTTACGGGCCGCATATCCTGGGCGCGAAAATCAGTCCTGAATCGTCAATTACCTGGGGCATACCCATTGGGGTCGGGCTGATTCTCTCGGCCTTTATCCTGACGGCAATCTACGTACGACGCGCCAATGGCGAATTCGACGACCTGAACAATGCGATTCTCAAGGAGGCTCAGCAATGATCCGGCGTCTAATGGCTCTATTGAGCATTGCAGCCTTTGCACCTGGCGCCTGGGCGGCTGAAGCCCTGACTGGCGAAGTGCACAAGCAACCGCTCAACGTTTCCGCGATCCTGATGTTCGTGGCGTTCGTCGGCTTGACCCTGTGCATTACCTACTGGGCCTCCAAGCGCAACAATTCGGCGGCCGACTACTATGCGGCGGGTGGCAAGATCACCGGCTTCCAGAACGGTCTGGCCATTGCCGGCGACTATATGTCCGCGGCGTCCTTCCTGGGTATTTCCGCCCTGGTGTTCACTTCCGGCTACGACGGCCTGATCTACTCGATCGGCTTCCTGGTGGGCTGGCCGATCATTCTGTTCCTGATCGCCGAGCGCCTGCGTAACCTGGGTAAATACACCTTTGCCGACGTGGCGTCCTACCGCCTGGGGCAAACCCAGATCCGCACGCTGTCCGCCTGCGGTTCGCTGGTGGTGGTAGCGTTCTACCTCATCGCGCAGATGGTCGGCGCCGGCAAGCTGATTCAGCTGCTGTTCGGTCTCGACTACTACGTCGCCGTGATCCTGGTCGGCATCCTGATGTGCATGTACGTGTTGTTCGGCGGCATGCTGGCGACCACTTGGGTGCAGATCATCAAGGCCGTGTTGCTGCTGTCCGGTGCCTCGTTCATGGCGCTGATGGTGATGAAACACGTCAACTTCGACTTCAGCGCCCTGTTCTCCGAGGCGATCAAGGTTCACCCTAAAGGTGAGGCGATCATGAGCCCGGGCGGGCTGGTGAAAGATCCGGTCTCTGCGTTCTCCCTTGGCCTGGCACTGATGTTCGGTACCGCTGGCCTGCCGCACATTCTGATGCGCTTCTTCACCGTGAGTGACGCGAAAGAAGCTCGTAAGAGCGTGTTGTATGCAACCGGCTTCATTGGCTACTTCTACATCCTGACGTTCATCATCGGCTTCGGCGCGATCCTGCTGGTCAGCACCAACCCGGCCTTTAAAGATGCGGCTGGCGCGCTGTTGGGCGGCAACAACATGGCGGCGGTGCACCTGGCCAATGCGGTGGGCGGCAGTATTTTCCTGGGCTTCATCTCGGCGGTAGCGTTCGCGACCATTCTGGCAGTCGTTGCCGGTCTGACGCTGGCCGGTGCCACGGCGGTGTCCCACGACCTTTACGCCAGTGTGATCAAGAAGGGCAAAGCCAACGACAAGGACGAGATCCGCGTCTCGAAAATCACCACCGTCTGCCTGGGTGTGCTGGCGATCGGTCTGGGTATCCTGTTCGAAAGCCAGAACATCGCGTTCATGGTGGGCCTGGCGTTCTCGATCGCGGCGAGCTGTAACTTCCCGGTGCTGCTGCTTTCCATGTACTGGAAGAACCTGACCACCCGCGGTGCGATGATCGGCGGCTGGTTGGGCCTGATCAGTGCCGTTGGCTTGATGGTGCTTGGGCCAACCATTTGGGTGCAGATTCTGCATCACGAGAAGGCGATCTTCCCATACGAGTACCCGGCGCTGTTCTCCATGGCCATTGCGTTTATCGGGATCTGGTTCTTCTCGATCACTGACAAGTCGAAGGCGGCTGACAATGAGCGGGCGCTGTTCTTCCCGCAGTTTGTTCGTTCGCAGACGGGGTTGGGGGCGAGTGGGGCGGTTGCTCACTAAGGCTTCGGGTTTCCATATATAAGCTGAGCTGGACGAAATGCCCTGGTCGAGAGATCGGGGCATTTTTTTTATGGGCGGTTATCGAACTTTGTTGGGCTTGGGTGCGGTGGTGGGCTGATAGCCGGTTTTGATGGTGTACATATCCGTTGCTGCGGTAACGGCCACTTAGGGTTTCGCCCTTACGGCGACTCACTTTTTTTTCAAACGCCAAAAAAAAGTAAGCAAAAAAAGGCTCGCCCCAAGCGTCCGGCCCCTCGCTAAGGCTCGGCGTTCCTTCGCTCCGGTATCCATCCGGGGACACTGCCCTCCGGTCTGCTTCGCGACGACCTACATGCAGCGTGTTCGACTGCGTCGAACGGCGCTGCGCGCCACTCCCCGGATGAACACCTCCACTCAGCCTACCGAAGGGGCGTGTGGATCAAGATCAAAAGCTGCAGGCGAGCTAACGCTCGGCCTGATGAGTGGTGAAGAGCGGACGGTGTACGCCGATCCTTTGTAGGAGCTGGCTTGCCAGCGAAGGCGGCCTGCCAGCCGACCAATATCTGTCGGATGTACGCTGACCCACTGTAGGAGCTGGCTTGCCAGCGAAGGCGGCCTGCCAGCCGACCAATATCTGTCGGATGTACGCTGACCCACTGTAGGAGCTGCCGCAGGCTGCGATCTTTTGATCTTCAACATGATTGCGCGGTGCCTGATCCGCAGCAAAGATCAAAGGATCGCAGGCTTCGCCAGCGCCTACAGGGGCACGCGTGCGCTTGAGGGTTAGGCCGGCCGGCAGTTCGCCGCGCATTTAGCACCAGGCACAAACAAAAACGGCCCCTATAAAAGAGGCCGCTTCCGGTACAGCTCAAGACATTATCGCAAGACAGGTCTTATTTGCGGTCTTCCAGATCAGGAATGTCACGCGACTCGTAGCCGGTGTACAACTGCCGCGGACGGCCGATCTTGTACGGGCTGGAGAGCATTTCTTTCCAGTGGGAGATCCAGCCGACGGTCCGCGCCAGGGCGAAGATCACGGTGAACATGCTGGTTGGAATGCCGATTGCCTTGAGGATGATCCCCGAGTAGAAGTCGACGTTCGGGTACAGCGAGCGCTCGATGAAGTACGGGTCGGTCAGGGCGATCTCTTCCAGGCGCATGGCCAGTTCGAGTTGCTTGTCGTGCTTGATGCCCAGCTCTTTCAGCACTTCGTCGCACGTCTGCTTCATCACGGTGGCGCGTGGGTCGCGGTTTTTGTAGACCCGGTGACCGAAGCCCATCAGTTTGAACGGATCGTTTTTGTCCTTGGCCTTGGCGATGTACTGGTCGATGTTCGAGACATCGCCAATTTCGTCAAGCATGGTCAGAACGGCTTCGTTCGCGCCGCCGTGGGCAGGGCCCCACAGTGCAGCGATGCCGGCGGCGATGCAGGCGAACGGGTTGGCACCCGAAGAGCCGGCCAGGCGTACGGTGGAGGTCGACGCGTTCTGCTCGTGGTCGGCATGGAGGATGAAGATCTTGTCCATGGCCTTGGCGAGCACCGGGCTGATCGGTTTGATCTCGCACGGGGTGTTGAACATCATGTGCAGGAAGTTTTCCGCGTACGTCAGGTCGTTGCGCGGGTACATCATGGGTTGACCCATGGAGTACTTGTAAACCATCGCGGCCAGGGTCGGCATCTTCGCAACCAGGCGGATCGCGGAGATTTCGCGATGCTGCGGGTTTTTGATGTCCAGGGAGTCGTGGTAGAAGGCCGAGAGGGCGCCGACTACACCGCACATGACGGCCATAGGGTGGGCGTCGCGACGGAAGCCGTTGAAGAAAGTCTTCAGCTGCTCGTGAACCATGGTGTGGTTCTTGACGGTGCTGACGAACTGGGCTTTCTGTTCTGCGGTCGGCAATTCGCCGTTGAGCAGCAGATAGCAGGTTTCCAGATAGTCCGACTTTTCAGCCAGCTGTTCGATCGGGTAACCGCGGTGCAGCAGAATGCCGTTGTCGCCGTCGATATAGGTGATCTTCGACTCGCAGGAAGCAGTCGACATGAAACCAGGGTCAAAGGTGAAACGGCCCGTGGCCGTCAGGCCCCGAACGTCGATAACATCGGGACCAACGGTGCCGGTTAAAATGGGCAGCTCGACGGGGGCTGCGCCCTCGATGATCAACTGCGCTTTTTTGTCAGCCATGTGGCCTCCTATTTATGCTTGAAATCATCAGACAGACCCCCCACGCAGGGCCCGCACCACTATAGTGAGATAAATTCGAATGTCAATTTGCCTAAACTCTTGCTCCAGAAGGCTTTAACCGGACTTTTTCCTCGAAATTGCCTGCCATTTACGCCTTTTATCCAACTTGTGCAATGCGCTATTGGGGGTAGGCGAACGCGTTGTCATTAGTAGCCTAACTGTCTATACTCGGCCACCGACCGCCAGGGGCTTTTGGGCCTGCTTTATTGGGGGTCGCATCCCTGGGTGGTGGTTACCTGACCAGTGCACTCCCCAACAACTTTGCCCTGATTGTTAGGGGCTCTTCAGTGTGAAAAAAAAGCCGTGAAAAGCCAACGACCTGTAAACCTAGACCTAAGGACCATCAAACTCCCCATCACCGGCGTTACGTCGTTTCTTCACCGTGTTTCCGGCATCATCCTCTTCCTGGGCCTTGGCTTCATGCTTTATGCATTGGGCAAATCCCTGGGTTCCGAGGAAGGTTTTGCCGACGTGAAGGCAACCTTGACCAGCCCGCTGGCCAAGTTCGTAGCATGGGGTCTCCTGTCCGCTCTTCTGTATCACCTGGTAGCCGGTGTGCGCCACTTGATCATGGACATGGGCATCGGTGAGACGCTTGAAGGCGGCCGCCTGGGCTCGAAAATTATCATCGCCGTTTCCGTGGTGTTGATCGTTCTGGCAGGAGTTTGGATATGGTAACCAGCGTTACGAACCTTTCGCGTTCCGGTCTTTATGACTGGATGGCGCAACGTGTGTCTGCGGTCGTTCTCGCGGCTTATTTCATCTTCCTGATCGGATACCTCGCGGCGAACCCGGGCATTGGCTATGACCAATGGCACGGCCTGTTCGCCCACAACGGGATGCGTATCTTCAGTCTGCTGGCCCTTGTGGCCCTGGGCGCTCACGCCTGGGTCGGCATGTGGACCATCGCGACCGACTACCTGACGCCGATGGCGCTGGGCAAGTCCGCGACTGCAGTACGTTTCCTTTTCCAGGCAGTATGCGGCGTTGCGATGTTCGCTTACTTCGTCTGGGGTGTGCAGATTCTCTGGGGTATCTGATCCATGGCTAACATTCCAACGATTTCTTTCGACGCCATCATTATTGGTGGTGGCGGTGCCGGCATGCGCGCCGCGCTGCAACTGGCGCAAGGCGGTCACAAGACTGCCGTGATCACCAAGGTGTTCCCGACCCGTTCGCACACTGTTTCCGCTCAGGGTGGCATTACCTGCGCCATCGCTTCGGCTGATCCGAACGATGACTGGCGCTGGCACATGTACGATACCGTCAAGGGTTCCGACTACATCGGTGACCAGGACGCTATCGAATACATGTGTCAGGAAGGCCCGGCTGCGGTATTTGAACTGGACCACATGGGTCTGCCGTTCTCCCGTACCGAACAAGGTCGTATCTACCAGCGGCCATTCGGCGGTCAGTCGAAGGATTACGGTAAAGGTGGCCAGGCTGCCCGTACCTGCGCCGCGTCCGACCGTACCGGTCACGCGCTGCTGCACACGCTTTATCAGGGCAACCTGAAAGCCGGCACCACGTTCCTGAACGAGTACTACGCTGTTGACCTGGTGAAAAACCAGGAAGGCGAGTTCGTCGGTGTGATCGCCATCTGCATCGAAACCGGTGAAACCAGCTACATCCGCGCCAAGGCCACCGTTCTGGCCACTGGCGGTGCCGGTCGTATCTACTCGTCCACCACCAACGCCTTGATCAACACCGGTGACGGCGTCGGCATGGCTCTGCGTGCTGGCGTGCCGGTGCAAGACATCGAAATGTGGCAGTTCCACCCGACCGGCATCGCCGGCGCCGGTGTACTGGTTACTGAAGGTTGCCGTGGTGAAGGTGGTTACCTCATCAACAAGCACGGCGAGCGTTTCATGGAGCGTTACGCTCCGAACGCCAAAGACCTTGCCGGTCGTGACGTCGTTGCCCGTTCGATGGTTAAGGAAATCATCGCCGGCAACGGTTGCGGTCCGAATGGCGACCACGTACTGCTCAAGCTCGACCACCTGGGTGAGGAAGTGCTGCACAGCCGCCTGCCAGGCATCTGCGAACTGTCCAAGACATTTGCTCACGTTGATCCGGTGGTTGCTCCGGTTCCGGTCGTTCCGACTTGCCACTATATGATGGGCGGCGTTCCGACCAACATTCATGGTCAGGCGATCACCCAGGATGCCGAAGGCGTCGACACCATCATTCCTGGCCTGTTCGCAGTGGGCGAAGTGGCTTGCGTATCGGTTCACGGTGCCAACCGTCTGGGCGGCAACTCGTTGCTCGACCTGGTTGTGTTCGGTCGTGCGGCGGGTCTGCACCTGGAAAAAGCGCTGACCGACGGTATCGAATACGACGACGCCACCGACGCCAACATTGAAACGGCTCTGGCCCGTCTGTCCGCTCTGAACGAGCGTACCGATGGCGAAGACGTGGCAACCCTGCGTCGCGAGCTGCAAAACTGCATGCAGAACTACTTCGGTGTATTCCGTACCGGCGAATACATGCAGAAGGGTATTGCCCAGCTGGCTGACCTGCGCGTGCGTATCGCCAACGTCAAGATCAGCGATAAGTCGCAGGCGTTCAACACTGCACGTATCGAAGCGCTGGAGCTGCAGAACCTGCTGGAAGTGGCCGAAGCCACCGCCATCGCTGCAGAGATCCGCAAAGAGTCCCGCGGCGCTCACGCCCGTGAAGACTTTGAAGACCGCGACGACGAAAACTGGCTGTGCCACACCCTGTTCTTCCCGGGTGACAAGCGCGTGACCAAGCGTGCTGTGAACTTCTCGCCGAAGACTGTTCCGACTTTTGAACCTAAGATTCGGACTTATTAAGGGTGGCCGCCATGTTGAAAGTCAGTGTTTATCGCTACAACCCTGATCAGGACGCTGCGCCGTTCATGCAGGAATTCCAGGTCGACACCGGTGGTAAAGACCTGATGGTGCTGGACGTGCTGGCCCTGATCAAAGAGCAGGACGAAGGTTTCTCCTATCGTCGCTCTTGCCGTGAGGGTGTTTGCGGTTCCGACGGCATGAACATCAACGGCAAAAACGGCCTGGCGTGCGTCACGCCGCTGTCTGCCGTCGTAAAAGGTAACAAGTTGGTTGTTCGTCCTTTGCCAGGTTTGCCGGTAATCCGTGACCTGGTCGTCGATATGAGCATCTTCTACAAGCAATACGAAAAGGTTAAGCCTTACCTGCAGAACGACACGCCGGCTCCGGCCATCGAACGTCTGCAGACCCCGGAAGAGCGTGAAAAGCTCGACGGTCTGTACGAGTGCATCCTGTGCGCTTGCTGCTCGACCTCCTGCCCATCCTTCTGGTGGAACCCGGACAAGTTCCTGGGTCCAGCTGCTCTGCTGCAAGCGTATCGCTTCCTGGCAGACAGCCGTGACACCAAGACTGCCGAGCGTCTGGCTTCACTGGATGACCCGTTCAGCGTATTCCGCTGCCGCGGGATCATGAACTGCGTCAACGTTTGTCCGAAAGGCCTGAACCCGACTAAGGCCATCGGTCACATTCGTAACATGCTTCTGCAAAGCGGCGTGTGATTCAGCTGTAGTACCCGCAAGACCGCTGTACCCGTAGATGCTACGGCGCAGGCTTCAACCGGCGCCGTAGTTTTAACCTGAGCAGCAGCTTAAAAGGCTGCGGCTCTTATTTTGAAGAAATGAGACAAGCAGGGGCATCCGGGCTGGTACCCGGACTATCAGCGTGATCCTAGTGGCTTGTTTTAGTCGCTGCATTCGGACTTCTGCAAGCGTGCTCGGTGTCGACGCCGGTGGTGTTCCCCTAACCGAGGGTGACCAAGCATGCAAGAAAGCGTGATGCAGCGCATGTGGAACAGCGCCTACCTATCCGGTAGTAACGCTGCCTATGTGGAAGAGCTCTACGAGCTCTACCTGCACGACCCTAACGCTGTGCCAGAAGAGTGGCGCACCTACTTCCAGAAGTTGCCTGCCGACGGCAACTCTGCCACCGATGTTTCGCACTCCACGATTCGCGATCATTTCGTCTTGCTGGCAAAGAACCAGCGCCGCGCCCAACCGGTTTCCGCCGGCAGCGTGAGCAGTGAGCACGAGAAGAAGCAAGTTGAAGTGCTGCGATTGATCCAGGCCTACCGTATGCGTGGCCACCAGTCAGCCCAGCTTGACCCGCTGGGGCTGTGGCAGCGTCCTGCACCTGCAGACCTGTCGATCAATCATTACGGCTTGACCAATGCCGATCTTGATACGACCTTCCGTGCCGGCGACCTGTTCATCGGCAAAGAGGAGGCGAGCCTACGCGAAATTCACGAAGCGTTGCAGCAGACATATTGCCGCACCATCGGCGCTGAGTTTACGCACATCACCGATTCCGAGCAGCGCCAGTGGTTCCAGCAGCGTCTGGAAAGCGTGCGTGGCCGTCCGACGTACTCCGCCGACATCAAGAGCCACCTGCTCGAGCGCGTGACCGCCGGTGAAGGTCTGGAAAAATACCTGGGCACCAAATACCCGGGTACCAAGCGTTTCGGCCTGGAAGGCGGCGAGAGCCTGATTCCGATGCTCGACGAGCTGATCCAGCGTTCCGGTTCCTACGGCACCAAGGAAATCGTGATCGGCATGGCCCACCGTGGCCGCCTGAACGTGCTGGTCAACACCTTCGGCAAGAATCCGCGCGAGCTGTTCGACGAGTTCGAAGGCAAGAAGAAGGTCGAGCTGGGTTCCGGTGACGTTAAATATCACCAGGGCTTCTCCTCCAACGTGATGACCACCGGCGGTGAAGTTCACCTGGCCATGGCGTTCAACCCGTCCCACCTGGAAATCGTTTCGCCAGTGGTCGAGGGTTCGGTGCGTGCCCGTCAGGATCGTCGCAACGACCCTACCGGTGAGAAGGTTCTGCCGATTTCCATCCACGGTGACGCGGCATTCGCCGGTCAAGGCGTGGTCATGGAAACCTTCCAGATGTCGCAGACCCGCGGTTTCAAGACCGGCGGTACCGTGCACATCGTGATCAACAACCAGGTCGGTTTCACCATCAGCAACCCGCTGGACTCGCGTTCCACCGAGTACGCCACCGACGTCGCGAAAATGATCCAGGCGCCGATCCTCCATGTGAATGGTGATGATCCGGAAGCCGTATTGTTCGTGACCCAGCTGGCCATCGACTACCGCATGCAGTTCAAGCGTGACGTGGTGATCGATCTGGTCTGCTACCGTCGTCGCGGCCACAACGAGGCCGACGAGCCAAGTGGTACCCAGCCGCTGATGTATCAGCAGATCGCCAAGCAGCGCACCACCCGTGAGCTGTATGCCGATCGCCTGACCCAGGGCGGAGTGCTCGACGCTGAGCGTGTTCAGGCCAAGGTCGACGAATACCGCAACGCGCTGGACAACGGTCTGCACGTAGTGAAAAGCCTGGTCAAAGAGCCGAACAAAGAGTTGTTCGTGGACTGGCGTCCGTATCTGGGCCACGCCTGGACCGCGCGTCACGACACGCGTTTCGACCTGAAGACCTTGCAGGAACTGTCCGCCAAGCTGCTGGAAATTCCAGAAGGCTTCGTGGTTCAGCGCCAGGTCTCGAAAATCTACGAAGACCGTCAGAAAATGCAAGCCGGCGGCCTGCCGATCAACTGGGGTTACGCCGAAACCATGGCGTACGCGACCCTGGCGTTCGAAGGTCACCCGATTCGCATGACGGGTCAGGACATCGGTCGCGGTACGTTCTCGCACCGTCACGCCGTCCTGCACAACCAGAAAGACACGGGCAGCTACATTCCGCTGCAGAACCTGTACAAAGGTCAGCCTCGCTTCGACCTGTACGATTCGTTCCTGTCCGAGGAAGCGGTTCTGGCGTTCGAATACGGTTATTCGACCACTACGCCTGAGGCGCTGGTGATCTGGGAAGCCCAGTTCGGCGACTTCGCCAACGGTGCCCAGGTGGTTATCGACCAGTTCATCACCAGTGGCGAGCACAAGTGGGGCCGTCTCTGCGGTCTGACCATGCTGCTGCCGCACGGTTATGAAGGCCAGGGGCCGGAGCACTCTTCGGCTCGTCTGGAGCGTTACCTGCAGCTGTGCGCCGAGCACAACATTCAGGTAGCGGTACCGACTACACCGGCTCAGATCTACCACTTGCTGCGTCGTCAGGTGATTCGCCCGCTGCGCAAGCCGTTGATCGTGCTGACGCCGAAGTCGCTGCTGCGTCACAAACTCGCCGTGTCGACCCTGGAAGATCTGGCCGAAGGTTCGTTCCAGACCGTCATCCCGGAAATCGATGCACTGGATCCGAAAAAGGTCGAGCGCGTTGTTCTGTGTAGCGGCAAGGTCTACTACGACCTGCTGGAAAAACGCCGTGCCGAAGGCCGTGACGACATCGCCGTCGTGCGTATCGAGCAGCTGTACCCATTCCCTGAGGACGACTTGAACGAAGTCCTGGCTCCGTACACCAACCTCAAACACATCGTTTGGTGTCAGGAAGAGCCGATGAACCAGGGTGCGTGGTACTGCAGCCAGCACCACATGCGTCGCATCGTTGGCAATCACAACAAGGCACTCGTACTCGAGTACGCCGGCCGTGATGCTTCTGCTGCACCTGCATGTGGTTATGCATCGATGCACGCCGAACAGCAGGAAAAACTGCTGCAAGACGCCTTTACTGTTTAACGCCTTCGCGCACCTGAAACCGAATTTAAGGACCCACAGATAATGGCTATCGAAATCAAAGCCCCCACTTTTCCGGAATCGGTTGCCGATGGCACCGTTGCCACTTGGCACAAACAACCGGGCGACGCTGTAAAGCGTGATGACCTGATCGTCGATATCGAAACCGACAAGGTTGTTCTGGAAGTGTTGGCCACCGCTGACGGCGTGCTGGGCGCTATCGTCAAGAACGAAGGCGACACCGTTCTGTCCGACGAAGTCCTGGGCTCCATCGAAGCGGGCGGCGCTGCTGCCGCTCCAGCCGCTGCCGCTGCTCCGGCCGCTGCACAGGCTGCTGCTCCTGCCGCCGAAGGCGAAGACGATCCTGTTGCTGCACCGGCTGCTCGCAAGCTGGCTGAAGAAAATGGCATCAACATCGCTTCCGTTGCCGGCACTGGCAAAGGCGGTCGCGTGACCAAGGAAGACGTGGTGGCAGCGGTTGCCGCCAAGAAATCCGCTCCGGCTGCCGCGCCTGCCAAGGCTGCTGCTCCTGCTGCCGCAGCTCCGGTTTTCGCCGCTGGCGACCGCATCGAGAAGCGCGTGCCGATGACCCGTGTGCGGGCCACCGTTGCCAAGCGTCTGGTTGAAGCCCAGTCGAACATGGCGATGCTGACCACGTTCAACGAAGTCGACATGACCGAAGTCATGGCCCTGCGTTCGAAGTACAAAGACCTGTTCGAGAAGTCCCACAATGGCGTGCGCCTGGGCTTCATGTCGTTCTTCGTCAAGGCTGCTACCGAAGCGCTGAAACGCTTCCCGGCAGTCAACGCTTCGATCGACGGTGCCGACATCGTTTACCACGGCTATGCCGACGTCGGTGTTGCTGTCTCCAGCGACCGCGGCCTGGTTGTGCCGGTTCTGCGTAACGCCGAACTGATGAGCCTGGCTGAAATCGAAGGCGGCATCGCCACCTTCGGCAAGAAAGCCCGTGACGGCAAACTGTCGATGGACGAGATGACCGGTGGTACGTTCACCATCACCAACGGTGGTACCTTCGGTTCGATGATGTCGACCCCAATCGTCAACCCGCCGCAAGCGGCCATCCTGGGCATGCACAACATTCTGCAGCGTCCTATGGCGATCAACGGTCAGGTTGTCATCCGTCCGATGATGTACCTGGCGCTGTCCTACGATCACCGTCTGATCGATGGCAAAGAAGCTGTGACCTTCCTGGTTACCATCAAGAACCTGCTGGAAGACCCGGCTCGTTTGCTGCTGGATATCTGATAGAAGCCGCTACAGGCTTCAAGCCACAAGCTGCAAGCAATTGCAGCCTGGCTTGAGGCTTGTGGCTTCAAGCTTGTTGCCAAAAGAGGATTTTTTGAATGTCGCAGAAATTTGACGTAGTAGTGATCGGCGCGGGCCCTGGCGGCTATGTGGCTGCCATCAAGGCCGCGCAGCTGGGTCTTTCGACGGCCTGCATCGAGAAGTACACCGACAAGGAAGGCAAGCTGGCGCTGGGCGGTACCTGCCTGAACGTCGGTTGCATTCCTTCCAAGGCCCTGCTGGACAGCTCCTGGAAATACAAGGAAGCCAAAGAAGGCTTCGCGATCCACGGGATCAACCACGCCGGCGTGACCATGGACGTGCCAGCGATGGTCGGCCGCAAGGCCAACATCGTCAAGGGTCTGACTTCCGGTGTTGCGACCCTGTTCAAAGCCAACGGTGTGACCTCCATCCAGGGTCACGGCAAGCTGCTGGCCGGCAAGAAAGTCGAAGTCACCAAACCTGACGGTTCGGTAGAAATCATCGAAGCCGAAAACGTGATTCTGGCCCCAGGCTCGCGTCCGATCGACATTCCACCGGCTCCGGTTGACCAGAATGTGATCGTCGATTCGACGGGCGCGCTGGAATTCCAATCCGTACCAAAACGTCTGGGCGTGATCGGCGCTGGCGTCATCGGTCTGGAACTGGGTTCGGTCTGGTCCCGCCTGGGTGCAGAAGTCACCGTTCTCGAAGCGCTGGACACCTTCCTGATGGCCGCTGACGCTGCCGTTTCCAAGGAAGCGCTGAAAACCCTGACCAAACAGGGTCTGGACATCAAGCTGGGCGCTCGCGTCACCGGTTCCAAAGTGAACGGCGACGAAGTCGTGGTGAACTACACCGACGCCAAGGGCGAACAGAACATCACCTTCGACAAGCTGATCGTAGCCGTTGGTCGCCGTCCGGTGACCACTGATCTGCTGTCCGCCGATTGCGGCGTGACCCTCGACGAGCGCGGTTTCGTGCACGTTGACGATCACTGCGCCACCACCGTACCGGGCGTTTTCGCGATCGGCGACGTGGTTCGCGGCATGATGCTGGCTCACAAGGCCTCGGAAGAGGGCATCATGGTTGTCGAGCGCATCAAGGGCCACAAAGCCCAGATGAACTATGACTTGATCCCTTCGGTTATTTATACTCACCCGGAAATCGCATGGGTCGGTAAAACCGAGCAGACCTTGAAAGCTGAAGGCGTTGAAGTTAACGTCGGCACTTTCCCGTTCGCAGCCAGTGGCCGTGCCATGGCAGCCAACGATACCGGCGGTTTCGTCAAAGTCATTGCCGATGCCAAGACTGACCGCGTATTGGGCGTCCACGTGATTGGCCCGAGCGCTGCAGAACTGGTTCAGCAGGGCGCGATCGGTATGGAATTCGGCACCAGCGCTGAAGACCTGGGCATGATGGTCTTCTCCCATCCGACCCTGTCCGAAGCCTTGCACGAAGCAGCTCTGGCAGTGAATGGCGGCGCCATTCACATCGCCAACAAGAAGAAGCGTTAAGACAATAAGAAACCACGGCGGTATGGCCCGTCGTGAGCCTTGCATGCAAGCCTCACCGCGGAATATCCGCTGGACGCAGTCTTGCGTAGCTGCACCGGTTGTCCGGAAAGGCTACGCAAGCAGCAGTCACAGGTGGTGCGGCACTTGAACGAGTGCAGCACCGAATGCGCAGTACCTAACGAAGACGGTAAAAAGCATGAATCTTCATGAGTATCAGGGTAAGCAGCTGTTCGCTGAATACGGCCTGCCAGTATCCCAGGGTTTCGCCGTAGACACCCCGGAAGCAGCAGCAGAAGCATGCGACAAGATCGGCGGGACCGAATGGGTTGTCAAAGCCCAGGTTCACGCAGGTGGTCGCGGTAAAGCGGGCGGCGTAAAGCTGGTTCGCAGCAAAGAAGACGCCAAAGCCTTCGCTCAACAGTGGTTGGGCAAGCGTCTGGTGACTTACCAGACTGACGCCAATGGTCAGCCAGTCACCAAGATCCTGGTTGAATCGTGCACTGATATCGCTAAAGAGCTGTACCTGGGCGCTGTCGTTGACCGTTCGAGCCGCCGCATCGTGTTCATGGCTTCCACCGAAGGTGGCGTGGACATCGAGAAAATCGCTCACGACACCCCTGAGAAAATCCTCAAGGCCACTATCGATCCACTGGTTGGCGCTCAGCCATTCCAGGGTCGCGAGCTGGCATTCCAGCTGGGTCTGGAAGGCAAGCAAGTGACTCAGTTCGCCAAGATCTTCGTTGGTCTGGCCAAGCTGTTCAAGGATCACGACCTGGCTCTGCTGGAAGTGAACCCGCTGGTGATCAAGGCTGACGGCGATCTGCATTGCCTCGACGCCAAGATCAACATCGACGCCAACGCCATGTACCGTCAGCCTAAGCTGAAGACTTTCCACGATCCGTCGCAAGACGATCCGCGCGAAGCGCACGCTGCCAAGTTCGAACTGAACTACGTAGCGCTGGACGGCAACATCGGTTGCATGGTCAACGGTGCTGGCCTGGCCATGGGTACCATGGACATCGTCAACCTGCATGGCGGCAAACCAGCCAACTTCCTCGACGTGGGCGGCGGTGCTACCAAAGAACGCGTGACCGAAGCGTTCAAGATCATCCTGTCCGACACTAACGTCGCTGCAGTATTGGTCAACATCTTCGGCGGCATCGTTCGTTGCGACATGATTGCCGAAGGCATCATCGGCGCAGTGAAAGAAGTCGGCGTGAAAATCCCGGTTGTTGTTCGCCTTGAAGGCAACAACGCTGAGCTGGGCGCTAAAGTACTGGCAGAAAGCGGTTTGAACATCATCGCTGCTACCAGCCTGACCGACGCTGCTCAACAAGTCGTTAAAGCTGCGGAGGGCAAATAATGAGCGTCCTGATCAATAAAGACACCAAAGTTATCTGCCAGGGTATTACCGGTTCGCAAGGTAGTTTCCACACCCAGCAAGCCATCGAATACGGCACCAAGATGGTCGGTGGCGTTACTCCGGGCAAAGGCGGCACCGAGCACCTGGGTCTGCCAGTGTTCAACACCGTGAAAGACGCTGTAGCTGCCACTGGCGCCACCGCCAGCGTGATCTACGTTCCAGCTCCTTTCTGCAAGGACTCCATCCTGGAAGCAGCATTCGGCGGCATCAAGCTGATCGTTTGCATCACTGAAGGCATTCCTACCCTGGATATGCTGGATGCCAAGGTCAAGTGCGACGAGCTGGGCGTAGTCCTGATCGGTCCTAACTGCCCAGGCGTGATCACTCCAGGCGAATGCAAGATCGGCATCATGCCAGGTCACATTCACTTGCCAGGCAAGGTCGGTATCGTTTCCCGTTCCGGCACCCTGACCTACGAAGCTGTGAAGCAGACCACTGACGCCGGTTTCGGTCAGTCGACTTGCGTCGGCATCGGCGGTGACCCGATCCCGGGTTCGAACTTCATCGACATCCTGAAGCTGTTCCAGGAAGACCCGAAGACCGAAGCGATCGTGATGATCGGCGAGATCGGCGGTTCGGCTGAAGAAGAAGCGGCTGCCTACATCAAGGCACACGTGACCAAGCCGGTTGTTTCCTACATCGCTGGTGTGACTGCCCCTGCGGGCAAGCGCATGGGCCATGCTGGCGCAATCATCTCTGGCGGCAAAGGCACTGCAGACGAGAAGTTTGCTGCCCTGGAAGACGCAGGCGTGAAAACCGTGCGTTCGCTGGCAGACATCGGCAAGGCTCTGTCCGAGCTGACCGGTTGGGCGATCAAGTAAGCCTCGCGCTTAACTTGTAGCTCTGCTGACAAAGGCCACCTTCGGGTGGCCTTTGTCGTTACCGGGGTTTGTGTCGACCCTGCGGACGCCATCGCGGCGGTGCGGCGATCCGACAAGCCCGCTCCCACAGGTGCCCGGGAGGTTCAAAAAATTGCATACGACACATTTCCTGTGGGAGCGGGCTTGCCCGCGATGCCGGACTTACAGGCGACAACCAATTACATGCATAAACGCGACATCGAAATGTCGTGTATCGGATAGTTCGCACCCTAACAGTGCGTTTGTCGGCCAAATTCGTTAGGCTAGCCGCCATTTTGCGTCCCCAGCCCACAAGGCCGCTACGCGCTAAACGGGTCAGTCCCATACGGACCGACAGCATTTCCCTCACCCATAGGGAAGTCCCCCTCTAAATTCCGATTCAGTAGTGTGGTATTTCCTTAATGAAAGTGTTGAAAGGCCAGGACATCCTGGCACTTGGATTTATGACCTTTGCCCTGTTTGTCGGGGCTGGCAACATTATCTTCCCGCCTATCGTCGGCTTGCAGGCCGGACCTCATGTCTGGCTGGCGGCGCTGGGCTTTCTGATCACCGCAGTCGGTCTGCCGGTGATCACCGTGGTAGCCCTGGCCAAAGTCGGCGGCGCCATGGATGCCTTGAGCAGCCCGATCGGTAAAGTCGCCGGGGGCCTGCTGGCCGCTGCGTGCTACCTGGCTGTCGGCCCGCTGTTCGCGACGCCGCGCACCGCGACCGTGTCCTTCGAAGTCGGCCTGGCACCGCTGACCGGCGAGAGCCCGCTGGCACTGTTCCTCTACAGCTCGGTGTACTTCCTGCTGGTGTTCTTCATCTCGCTGTACCCGGGCCGTTTGCTGGATACCGTAGGACGTTTCCTCGCACCGCTGAAGATCATCGCCCTGGCTGTTCTCGGCATCGCCGCGTTTGCATTGCCGGCCGGTGATATCGGCGTGGGCACTCCCGAGTACGTGGCGGCACCGTTTTCTCAAGGCTTCATCAATGGTTACCTGACCATGGATACCCTGGGGGCGCTGGTCTTCGGTATTGTCATCGTCAATGCCATCCGCTCCCGTGGTGTCGAGTCGCCGGCGCTGATCACCCGTTACGCGATCATTGCCGGGCTGATTGCCGGCGTGGGGCTGGCCCTGGTGTACATCAGCCTGTTCCGTCTCGGTTCGGGCAGTCATGAAGTGGCTGCCGGTGCGACCAATGGCGCGGCGGTATTGCACGCTTACGTGCAGCACACCTTCGGCTCCCTGGGCAGCGGCTTCCTGGCGGTGTTGATCGCCCTGGCCTGCCTGGTCACGGCGGTCGGTCTGACCTGTGCCTGCGCTGAATACTTCAGCCGTGTGCTGCCACTGTCCTACAAGACCCTGGTGATCATCCTCGCCGCGTTTTCCCTGCTGGTGTCCAACCTGGGCCTCACCAAGCTGATCGCGTTCTCGATCCCGGTACTGACCGCAATTTACCCGCCGTGCATCGCCCTGGTGGCCCTGAGCTTCTGCAAGGACTTCTGGCATGAGCAGGGCCGTATTGTCGGCCCGGTCATGCTGGTGTCCTTCATCTTCGGCCTGATCGATGCACTCAAAGGCGCCGGTCTGGCGGACTGGCTGCCGACGCAGCTGGCTCACCTGCCATTGAGCGAGCAAGGCCTGGCGTGGCTGGTACCGTCGGTCATGACGCTGGTGGTGGCGGTGGTGTGTGATCGTTTGCTGGGCAAGCGCGAAGAAGCGCTGGCTTAAGCCGCTGCAAGGGCCGCCACAAGCGGGCCTGTGAAAGCACAAACAGAAATGCCCCGTATCGATTGATACGGGGCATTTTTTTTGGACTCGGTGCAGTGTCTTTTCTCTTAAGTTAACGTCGAAGCATTGCCCGTTCCCTGTGGGAGCGAGCTTGCTCGCGATAGCGGTGTAGGTCAGCCTATCTGCTGAAGTCAGACCGCTATCGCGAGCAAGCTCGCTCCCACACGGGGTCAGTGTTTCCGCAGACACATCACAAGGACCTCCATGTCGTTCATCCTCGCCAACCTGATCCACATTCTCGCCGCCGCCTGGTTCGTGATCTGCTGGGGCGGCTACACGCGCTATGCGACCTGGAAAGCCCGCGACACCGCATGCCTGGCCAGCGTCCTGCACCTGTACCGCGAAGACTGGATGCGCCGCATGCTGCTGCGCGATAACCGTATCGCCGACGCCAGCGTGATCGGCAACCTGGAGCGCAACGCCTCGTTCTTCGCTTCCAGCACGCTGATTATTCTGGCCGGCATTCTCACGGTGCTGGGTGCTTCCGAAAGGGCCGTGTCGTTGCTGGCGGATATCCCGATGGTGCAGCAAGCGTCCCAGGGCATGTCGGAAATCAAGTTGTTGTGCCTGGCGCTGGTATTTGTCTATGCGTTCTTTACCTTCAGCTGGTGCATGCGCCAGTACAACTTCGCGGCGATTCTGGTGGGTTCGGCCCCCATGGTCGGTGAACGGCATGTTTCCGAACAGGAACGCAAAGCCTTTGCCGCCCGGGCAGCCCGGGTGATTTCCATGGCCGCCAACCAGTTCAACTTCGGCCTGCGCTCTTATTACTTCGGCATGACCATGTTGGCCTGGTTCGTCAGTCCCTGGTTGTTCATGTTGATGAGTACCGGCGTGGTGTTGGTGCTCTATCGCCGGGAATTTCACTCCGACGTTCTCGACGTAATGGTCTATACCCCTACAGAGGCACCCTTGCCCGAGGCGAGTAAAGAGGTCGCTTGATGAGTATTCCGTTCTGGTGTGTGTTTATCAGTGCCTTGCTGATTTATGTGGCGCGCATTCCGGTGGCCAAGGCCATGAAAGAGCAGGGCGGTTACGATAATCACCTGCCGCGCCAGCAGCAGGCGCAACTCACCGGCTTCGGTGCCCGGGCGCTGGCGGCGCATCAGAACTGTATCGAGGCATTCATATTGTTTGCGGTGGGGGTGTTGATGGCGCACACCACGCAGACGGCGGGGTGGCTTATCGATTCGCTGGCAATCATCTTCGTGATAACACGAATCATTTATTTGTTGTGCTATTGGGTAGATTTGGCCTGGCAGCGCAGCCTGGTGTGGTTTGTCGGCTTAGTCTGTTCGTTGTTGCTGATGATTAGTCCGACTTTTAGAACTATTTTGCTCTAGTACCCGGATGTGCAGACAAAAGAAAACCCGCACTTTGGCGGGTTTTCTTTGTCACGCTAAAAACGTTTTAGTTTTTAGGTGCTTCTTTTGTCGCCGCTTCGTTCGATTCAGCCTGAGCTTTGGCAGCTTCGGCGTTTTCTTTCGCTGCGTCGTTCACTTTATCCTGAGCTTTGTTCATGTCTTGCTGAGCTTGCTCAGCATGTTGGTTGGCATCTTGAGCTTTGTCCTCGGATTTTTTATCGCAAGCAGCGAGACCGAGGGAAGCGGTCAACATCAAGGCAATAGCAAAAGTCTTACGCATGGGGTGTTTCTCCTTATGGAAAATATCTACTGGCCTTTCGAGCACAGCGCTCAGCGTTAAGTTCCTCAATTCATACAGATATATAAGTTTATTCCGGCGGGAACTTTTACTCAAAGCGCCTAGTGCGATCTCAGGACACTAATAAGAGTTTTTATCAAATGGCCGAAAACCCCGTTTTTGAGCGTGCGACACGATTCCTGTCGGCGCTGCGACATTGTCAGGTACTCGGGCTGCGGGTTCACAGCGCGAGTTGTGAAGGGCTCACCGTGATATTGCCGTACAGCCCGCAAATCGTCGGCAATCCGCTAACCGGCGTGATCCATGGAGGGGCACTGACGTCGCTGATGGACACCGCCTGTGGCATGTCCACCCTCTGCGTGTTGCCCGAGTTCGAAGTGTGTCCGACCCTGGACCTGCGCATCGATTACATGCACGCCGCCGAACCGCACAAAAATGTCTATGGATTCGCCCAGTGCTACCGGGTCACCACCGATGTGATCTTCGCCCGCGGCTTCGCCTATCAGGACGACCCCGAACAACCCATCGCCCATGTCGTCGGCACCTTCATGCGCATGGGTAAAGCCATCAAGGGCACCAAAGGGTATGGCGGTGTCATCGCCGGAGGTACGCAATGACTGACAACTTCAAAGAACAACTGCAACAGGCCCATGAACAGGGGGACTACGCCTCGCTGCTGCACCGGGTTCCCTATGCCAAACTGATCGGCATCGAGTGTTCGCGCGTGGGGGATGAGTTGTTGTTTCGCTTGCCGGCCAACAAGGACAACATTGGCAACCCTCTGCTGCCGGCGATTCATGGCGGCGTGATTGCCGGGTTCATGGAGTTGTCCGCGGCGCTGCACCTGCTGGTTTTCACCGGATCACCCGGCGTGCCGAAGATCATCGACTTCTCCCTCGACTACCTGCGCGCAGGGCAATTCCGTGACACCTGGGCCAGGTGCCAGGTTTGTCGCCAGGGGCGGCGCGTCGCCAACGTGGCGATTACGGCCTGGCAAAGTACCGAATCCGAGCCGATTGCCACGGCCCGGGCCCATTTCAAAATCGAAGAGCCCTTGAAATCCTGATCTGAGCCCCCAACTTTGATGACAACCCGCCGCCGACCATCAAGGTCGCGGCTTATGCCATCTGATTGGAGTTTGATGACCATGAGTGTGGAAACTCAAAAGGAAACCCTGGGCTTCCAGACCGAGGTGAAGCAACTGCTGCACCTCATGATCCATTCGCTGTATTCCAACAAGGAAATTTTCCTTCGCGAATTGATCTCGAACGCCTCTGACGCTGTCGATAAATTACGCTTTGAAGCCTTGGCCAAGCCTGACCTGCTGGAAGGTGGCGCCGAGCTGAAGATCCGTGTGAGCTTCGACAAGGACGCTAAAACCGTCACCCTCGAAGACAACGGCATCGGCATGAGCCGCGAAGACGCGATCACCCATCTGGGGACCATCGCCAAGTCCGGCACCGCCGACTTCATGAAACATCTGTCTGGCGATCAGAAAAAAGATTCGCACCTGATCGGTCAGTTCGGCGTGGGTTTCTACTCTGCATTCATCGTTGCCGACAAAGTCGACGTGTTCAGCCGCCGTGCCGGTGCTGCTGCCAGCGAAGGCGTGCACTGGTCATCCAAGGGTGAAGGCGACTTTGAAGTCGCGACCGTTGAGAAAGCCGAACGCGGCACCCGTATCGTTCTGCACCTGAAGTCGGGTGAAGACGAATTCGCCGACGGCTGGCGACTGCGCAACATCATCAAGAAGTACTCCGATCACATCGCACTGCCGATCGAGTTGCCGAAAGAAGTGGCAGCCGTTGAAGGCGAAGAGCAACCGGCCGTTGAATGGGAAACCGTCAACCGCGCCAGCGCCTTGTGGACTCGCCCTCGCACTGAAGTCAAGGACGAGGAATACCAGGAGTTCTACAAGCACGTCGCTCACGATTTCGAGAACCCGCTGAGCTGGAGCCATAACAAGGTCGAAGGCAAGCTGGAATACACCTCGCTGCTCTATGTGCCGGCCCGTGCACCGTTCGACCTGTACCAGCGTGAAGCGCCCAAAGGCCTGAAACTGTACGTGCAGCGTGTGTTCGTCATGGATCAGGCCGAGTCGTTCCTGCCGCTGTACCTGCGCTTCATCAAAGGCGTGGTCGATTCCAACGACCTGTCGCTGAACGTGTCGCGGGAAATCCTGCAGAAAGACCCGATCATCGACTCCATGAAGTCGGCGCTGACCAAGCGTGTGCTCGACATGCTGGAAAAATTGGCGAAGAACGAGCCTGAGCAATACAAGAGCTTCTGGAAAAACTTCGGCCAGGTCATGAAAGAAGGCCCGGCAGAAGACTTCGCCAACAAAGAGAAAATCGCCGGCCTGCTGCGTTTCGCCTCCACCCAGGGCGAAGAAGGCGAGCAAGTGGTTTCCCTGGCCGAATACCTGGCTCGCGCCAAGGACGGTCAGGACAAGATCTACTACCTGACCGGCGAAACCTACGCGCAGGTCAAAAACAGCCCGCACCTGGAAGTCTTCCGCAAGAAAGGCATCGAAGTGCTGCTGCTGACCGACCGCATCGATGAGTGGCTGATGAGCTACCTCAGCGACTTCGACGGCAAGAGTTTTGTCGACGTGGCGCGCGGTGACCTGGACCTGGGCAACCTGGACTCGGAAGAGGACAAGAAAGCCGCGGAAGAAGTCGCCAAGTCCAAAGAAGGCCTGGTCGAGCGTCTGAAAACGGCACTGGGCGATTCGGTGGCCGAAGTGCGGGTTTCCCACCGTCTGACCGATTCCCCGGCGATTCTGGCCATCGGCGAGCAGGACCTGGGCATGCAGATGCGTCAGATCCTGGAAGCCAGCGGTCAGAAGGTTCCGGAGTCGAAGCCGATCTTCGAATTCAACCCGGCTCACCCGCTGATCGAGAAACTCGACAACGAGCAGAGTGACGAGCGTTTCGGCGACCTGTCGCACATTCTCTTCGATCAGGCGGCCTTGGCGGCCGGCGACAGCTTGAAGGACCCGGCCGCGTATGTGCGCCGCCTCAACAAACTGTTGGTTGAACTGTCGGTTTAACAGCGTTGTACAAAAAAACCCGCTTCGGCGGGTTTTTTTATTCTGGCCGTGCATCGCGCTAGCTCTAGCGTTTACGTCGATGCCTAACCTGCTGGATGAGGTGTTCAGGGGATGATTGCTGCTGCCTGGCATTTTCGGTGGCAGTGCCGGCCTCTTCGCGAGCAAGCTCGCTCCCACAGTGGAATGCGGTGCTCCTGTGGGTGCGAGACCGGCTTGCCGGCGAAGGCGCTGCAACTGGCACCGAAGATCTCCACATTGAAATGCGTTCCCCTGTGGGAGCGAGCTTGCTCGCGATGGCGGTGCAACTGGTACCAGAGATCTCAAGGCAGTTCGATCCGCTCGCTTTCCCCCGGCACCGTAGGCCAATCCCCGGCGGCCCAGCGTCGCCGCGCTTCTTCGATAGCCGCCGGATCGCTCGCCACAAAATTCCAGTTGATCCGCCGCGGTCCATCCAGCGGTGCACCGCCGAACAGCACGGCGTGACAGTCGCTCTCGGCGAACAGCGTCATCGCTTCCCCGGCAGGCAACACCGCCAGCGTAAGGGGTTCCAACAGCTCGCCATCCAACTGCGCCTCGCCCTTCAACACATACAGTGCCCGCTCTTCATGCTCGGTAGGTATGAGCAACGTGGTGGCCGTTTGCAGGTTCAATTCGGCATACAGCGTAGGAGAAAGCACTGGCACCGGCGATTCCAGGCAAAAGCCTGACCCTGCAATCATCCGGATCTTCACGCCAAGGTTGTCGCTGACCGGCAGTGTGGCCGCCGGGTGGTGGCTGTAGTGCCCCGGGCCCTGTTCATGTTCCTTGGGCGACGCCAGCCAGATCTGCAGCCCATGCATCCTGAACCCGCTGTCCTTCAGTGCCTGCGGCGTGCGCTCGACATGGGCGATCGCGCTGCCCGCCGTCATCCAGCTGACATCCCCAGCCTCGACCACCTGATCGGAGCCCAGGCTGTCCTTGTGCTGGATTTGCCCTTCGAACAAGTAGGTGAGGGTGGACAGGCCAATATGCGGATGCTGCCGGATGTTCATGCCATGGCCTGCCGGGTACAGGGTTTCCAGCATGTGGTCGAAAAACACAAAGGGTCCGACACTGCGGCATTTGGCTGACGGCAAAGGGCGAAGAATCGGTTGGCCTTCGACGTCTTCGGCGCGGGGACGGATCACGAGCGGAGTGTTCATGGTGCATTCCAGGCTGAGCGGGTGACGCATGGAGCATAACCCGCTTGCGCAGCCCTTGCCGCTATTGGCTGAAAGCCCCTTCGGACAGATGGGTTTCGATACTGACTTCAGTGCTGGTCATCAGCTTGTGCACCGGGCAGCGGTCGGCTACGCGGTGCAGTTCGTCGCGCTGGGCGTCGGTGAGCACACCCTTGAGGGTCAGTTTGACGTGCAGGGCATATTTGCCTTTCTGCTCTTCGCTGTTATCGCGTTTGACCTCGACCGTGACACCGGTCAGCGGAATGTCCTTCTTCCTGGCGTACATCTTCAGGGTCAGGGCCTTGCAGGCGCCGAGGGCGGCGTCGAAGTAGTCGTGGGGCTCTGGCGCAGTGCCTTCGCCGCCGATCTCTTTGGGGACATCGGCAAACAACTCGTGCTCATCGATCTGGACGCTGTGGCGAAAACCTTCGGCGGAAACGGTATTGACGGTAACAGTCATGGGAAACCTCGCAGGCAAGGAAAAGTCATTCAGTCAAAAAAGACCTTGAAGGTATAGAGCATTCCTACATGTTCGCGTTCCACTTTCTTGCCTTGATGAACCCTGGACCTTGCGCTGGGGTCTACGCTGTTCCTACATGCTGGAGATCGCCCGTGCCTCTGTTCCGCTACAGCGTTGCCTGCCTGTTAGTCTTTGCCTGCCACGTTGCCAGCGCCCGCGAATATGCCTACAGCGATGCGCACCTGCATTACGTGGACTTTTTTCAGGAAACGGCCGGGATGCCGAAATTGCTCAAGGCCATGGCCGACAACCGCATCGAGCATGTGATGATTTCCGGCATTCCGGTGGCCAAGAAATGGCACGAAGACGAACCCAAGCGTCCACGTTATTACGCCGGCGATGACGCCGATGCCTACTGGTACAGCGCCACCGATGTCATAGTCGCAGCCGCCGTGAACTCGTTGAGCCCCGAACAGCGTCAGTACTTCCACCCGTTCCTGTCAGGTTTCAATCCCAACGACAAGAACTCCGCGGCGCATATCCAGCGCATGCTCGATCTCAATCCCGGTCTGTGGCAGGGCATAGGCGAGGTCTTCACCCGCCACGATGACCTGACTGCGCTGACGTCCGGCGACACACCGCGGGCGAACAACGAGGCGATGACGCGGATTTATCACCTCGCCGCCGAAAACGACTTGCCGGTCATGCTGCATTCCAACATCACCTCCAAGCGTGAGAAAAATCCGTTGTACCTGGCGGAAGTCGAAGAGCCGCTGCGTAATCATCCGCACACCCGGTTCATCTGGGCTCACGCCGGTACCAGCGCCGAGATTCATCGCCACCAGACTCAGCTGGAGTTTCTGCTGCCGACCCTGACGCGTCTGCTTGAGAAGCACCCCAATCTGTTCGTGGACCTGTCCTGGAGCATGCTGACGCCCTACCTGCTGGATGAGCAGGGCAAGCCTAGGCAGGAATGGTTGAAGTTGGTGGAGCGCTTCCCGGAACGCTTCATGCTCGGCTCCGATGTCGTGGGACGTTTCAACAAGCTCGGTAAGGAAATGCGCAGCTTCGATCCGTTTCTCGATGCGTTGCCGGAAGACGTCGCCCGAAAAGTCGCGCGGGATAACTTTCTATCGATCCTGCCCCGTCCCCTGTAGGAGCCGGCTTGCCGGCGAAGGCGTCCTTGAGAGCGCCTTCGCCGGCAAGCCGGCTCCTACACAGAACGGTTACAAATATGACTATTCGTCAGACGAAAAAAAAGCCCCGCACATTGCGAGGCTAGTTTTGTATCGACCCGGATCAGCTGCCTTTGACAGCCTTGCCGTTGACCGTACCGTCCAGGAGCATGATGTTGTACTCCTTGCCGTCCGTCTCGACCTGTTGCAGGCGGACCAGCAGGTAATCCCAGTCCTTGGCGAACCACAGCACGGTGATGCGTTTGCTCTGCGTCGGATCGCGCACGCGCTCGACCTTGATCGCATCGATCTGGCCGGCCTTGGTGTCGACTTTTTCCGAACCCAGCACGCGGAAGTCATAGGTATCGACTTCGCCATCATCGACGACCTGATAGCTCATGCTTTTCTTGCCGGCGGCCACGTCGTGCTGCAGGGCCAGCTGATAAGTGGATTTGTCGACCATGCCGCGGTTGAGCGGGAGTTTGACCGGGTCGCCGCGATCGGTGCCGGTGACCATTTTGTTGGTCCAGTCGAAGTCCAGGTCAGCCTTCTTGGCTTTGCCCAGACCGCCACGTTCGAAATGGTAGGACTGTGGCAGCAAGGTGTCCTTGTCCAGGGTCAGGGTGCTTTCTTCGGTCAGGCTGGCGATCATCATCGAGGCCTTGAAACTGAGCTTCCAGGCGCCGTTGGCTTGCTTGGTCAGGCTGCGCTCGGCGGTGCCGCTCATGGGCAACTGCTTCCAGTCGGCGGTGTAGCTGGCGGAGAAAGGTTGAAGTTCTGCAGCCTGTGCAAAAGGCAGGACGAGCAGAGCGCAAGCGAAGAGCAGGGCGCGACGCATAAAATCTCCTAGGTTCGAATCAAGTGGCCGCTGGCGGCAAGTAGCTTCCCATCCAGTAAAGCACCTTGCTCGCCGAGTGATAAACGACCTTCGGCAAACCAGCGTACGGCCAACGGGTAGATCAGGTGTTCCCGGGTGTGGACTCGCTGCGCCAGACTCTGCGGCGAATCCTGCAACTCTACCGGTATTACTGCCTGTACGACCAGCGGTCCGCCATCGAGTTCCTCGGTGACAAAGTGCACGGAGCAGCCGTGCTCGGTGTCGCCGGCCTCCAGTGCGCGCTGGTGAGTGTGTAACCCTTTGTATTTGGGCAGCAGCGAGGGATGGATGTTGAGCAGGCGACCCTGGTAGTGGCGCACGAAGCCGGCGCTGAGAATGCGCATGAAGCCGGCCAGGACCACGAGTTTGGGATTGAAGGCGTCGATCAGTTCGATCAGCGCGGCATCGAAGGCCTCGCGGCCTTCGAAAGCCTTGTGATCCAGGAAGCGGGTATCGATACCCGCGTCCCTGGCGCGTTGCAGGCCGTAGGCGTCGGCGCGGTTGGAAATCACCGCAGCGATGCGGGCCGGGCTGTCGCCGGTCCGCGTGCTGTCGATCAAAGCCTGCAAGTTACTGCCCGTGCCGGACAACAGCACCACCACATCACAGGTGTGGGACATCCGCTCTTGCATCAGTGTGCCTTGAGGTTTTTCAGTTCGACCTGGGCCGCGCCTTCGGCAGCGGTGGAGATCTGGCCGATGACCCAAGGCTGCTCGCCGGCTTCACGCAGCACGTTCAGCGCGGTTTCGACGTGCTCTTGAGCGACGCAGATGACCATGCCCACGCCGCAGTTCAGCACGCGGTGCATCTCGTTTTCGTCGACGTTGCCTTGCTCTTGCAGCCAGTCGAACACGGCAGGACGGGTCCAGCTCGCCACGTCAACTACGGCTTGTGCGCCTTTTGGCAGCACGCGCGGGATGTTGTCCAGCAGGCCACCACCGGTGATGTGGGCCATGGCCTTGACGGCGCCGGTGTCCTTGATCAGCTTGAGCAGCGGCTTCACGTAGATGCGGGTCGGGGCCATCAGCAGGTCGGTCAGCGGCTTGCCGTCGAGCTGGATGTTTTCGATGTCGGCACCCGACACTTCGATGATCTTGCGGATCAGCGAGTAGCCGTTGGAGTGCGGGCCGGAAGACGGCAGGGCGAGCAGGGCATCGCCGGCAGCGACTTTGGAACCGTCGATGATTTCGGATTTTTCCACGACGCCGACGCAGAAACCGGCCAGGTCGTAGTCTTCGCCTTCGTACATGCCAGGCATTTCAGCGGTTTCGCCGCCGACCAGGGAGCAGCCGGACAGTTCGCAGCCGGCGCCGATGCCAGTCACGACCTGGGTCGCGGTTTCGACGTTGAGTTTGCCGGTGGCATAGTAGTCGAGGAAGAACAGCGGCTCGGCACCGCAGACCACGAGGTCGTTGACGCACATGGCCACCAGGTCGATGCCGATGCTGTCGTGCTTGTTCAGGTTCAGTGCCAGGCGCAGCTTGGTGCCGACGCCGTCAGTACCGGAAACCAGCACAGGCTGCTTGTAGCCGGCCGGGATTTCGCAGAGGGCGCCAAAACCGCCCAGGCCGCCCATGACTTCCGGGCGCGCAGTGCGCTTGGCGACGCTCTTGATGCGTTCGACCAATGCTTCACCGGCGTCGATGTCTACACCGGCGTCCTTGTAGCTCAGGGAGGGTTGCTTGCTCATGATCCAGGCCTTTAGGGGGGATTCAGGGGTAACGACCGAGTTCAACGGGACCACTTGTACCGGCGAGGGCGATTGCCGAGCGCAAATTCAAGGGCCCGGCTGTTGCCGGTCTGCGAAGGCGCGCGATTTTATCAGGCTTGAGGGGCAGCGGCCATCCTCAGGCCGACAGCAGGGGCATATCGGCTGAAAAAAACTGTAATTGCCCGGGTTGGTGCAATCGCCCATGGCTGTATAAGGTAGCGCTATTAACCGTCTATCGTTATGGCAGTGCAAAAACTTACCCGGGCCGTGTGAATGTTTTGCGTCGGACGAGGGTCACAGCCTTGCTCGATTGTCTTCATGCGGTCTGTTCCAGCCGCTCTTGTCGTCAGGAATCTTCCATGCGTTTGTTCAAATTATTGTTAATGGGCGGTTTATCGTTGGTCAGCCTCGCCAGTCATGCCGAAACCGTCAAAGGCCTTTATCAAGTGCGCGAGCCTGTCAGCAGTCAGGCGCCCGAGGAGCGCGATCAAGCCACCCAGCGAGCGCTGGATACGCTGGTGTTGCGTCTGACCGGTGATCCCAAGGCGGCGCAAAGCCCGGGGTTGGCGGCGTTGCGCAAGGATCCGCAACAGATCATCAGTCAATTCGGTTTTGATGCCGGTCCGCCGGAAGTACTGAAGGTCGATTTCGACCCGGCCAGCACGGAGCAGGCATTGCGCCGTGCCGGGTTGTCACTCTGGAGCGCGAACCGACCGTCGATCCTGGGCTGGTGGCTGAACGATTCCACCGAGGGCTCGAGCCTGGTGGGCGATCGTCAGGCCAGCGCGACGCCATTGCGCCGCGCGGCACAATACCGTGGTTTGCCATTGCGTTTGCCGCTGGCGGACCTGAATGAGCAGATCGTTGCCACCGCGCCGAATCTGGAAGGCACGGATCCGGCACCGTTGCGCGGCGTTTCGGGCCGTTACAACGCCGATGCCTTGCTGGCCGTGCATGCCCGTGAAGAAGGGGGGCAGTGGCAAGCCAAGTGGCGTTTGTGGCTGGGCGATCAGAAAGAGGCCGGCAGTGTGCAGGGCGCGGATCAGGCCGCCGTGGCCGATGCCGTCATGTTGGCTGTCAGTCAGCGTCTGGCACCGCGGTTTGTGGTCAAGCCGGGTGCTTCGAGTGAACAATTGCTGGAAGTGCAGGGCATGAACCTGGAGCGCTATGCGGCCCTTGGGCGTTTGCTCGAACCTTTTGGTGCGCGTCTGCAAAGCGTCGACGGCGACCGGATTCTTTATCGGGTCAATGGCAGCGCCGAACAGTTGAAGGCGCAGTTGTCTTTGGCCAGGCTGCAGGAAGTGCCGGCCGGTGAAGCGCCAGCCCCTGCGACGCCTGCCCAGCCCTCGGCCGATGGCTCGGTACCTGCCGTGGCACCGGCTCCGAAACCGACGCCGCAGCTGCGGTTCCGCTGGTAAGTTGGTAAGTCGTTCTTTCCTTATATAGAAGCTGGAGTGGTTCATGGCCGATACGCGGCGTTGGTACTGGTTGGGTGGGGTGATCCTGCTCTGCGCGTTTGTCTGGCTGTTGCATCCGATTCTCACGCCATTTCTGGTCGCGCTGCTGCTGGCCTATCTGTTCGACCCTCTGGTGGATCGACTGGAGAAAGCCGGTCTGTCCAGGACCTGGGGCGTGATTGCGGTGTTTGCGCTGTTTACCTTGATCTTCACCACGTTGCTGTTGGTGTTGGTGCCGATGCTCGCCAAGCAGTTGTTTCGCTTGTACGAACTGACGCCGCAGATGCTCGACTGGTTGCAGCACAGTGCACTGCCCTGGGCGCAATCGAAATTTGGCCTGTCGGATGGTTTCTGGAAATTCGACAAGCTCAAGGCAGCGATCAGCGAACACATGGGCCAGACCACTGACATTGTCGGTGTGGTGCTGAGTCAGGCGACGGCTTCCGGGCTGGCGTTGATCGGGTTGCTGGCCAATCTGGTGCTGATCCCGGTGGTGGCTTTCTACCTGTTGCGGGACTGGGACCTGATGATGGCCAAGATCCGCGGTTTACTGCCCCGTGATCGCGAAGCGCGTGTGGTGACGCTGGCCGGTGAATGCCATGAAGTCCTGGGTGCATTCGTGCGCGGGCAGTTGCTGGTGATGGTCGCGCTGGGCGTGATCTACGCGGCGGGCTTGATGCTGATAGGGCTGGAGTTGGGGCTGTTGATCGGCCTCATTGCCGGTCTGGCGGCGATCGTGCCGTACATGGGCTTTGTCATCGGGATTGGTGCGGCGTTGGTTGCCGGCCTGTTCCAGTTCGGTGGCGACCTGTACCCCATGGTCGGCATCGTTGCGGTATTCATGGTCGGTCAGGCACTGGAAGGCATGGTGCTGACGCCGTTGCTGGTGGGAGACCGGATCGGCCTGCATCCGGTGGCGGTGATCTTCGCTATTCTGGCGGGGGGCGAGCTGTTCGGCTTTACCGGCGTGCTTCTGGCATTGCCGGTGGCGGCGGTGATCATGGTGCTGGTGCGTCATGTGCATGATTTGTACAAGGATTCAGATATGTACAGTGGCGTCGACGAGCCTGAGCTCTGAGGCGGGTTGACGGTTGCTCGCAGGCAGCCTGGTTCATTGCCAGGTTGGCCTGCCTCTTTTGCATGGCTATCGCCCTTGGCGCCAAAGAAACTGCCATAAAACCAATGCATTAACGCAAACCATTGATTTTGCTTGTGGTCTGTCGCATTGTGCGGTCAGCTTCACGGGTATAAACTTCGCAAACTTTACACAGAGGCCACTAACGGTTCCCCTGGAACTGTTCAGTCAGCATGAAACCGATTCAGCTGCCCCTAGGTGTGCGTCTGCGTGATGACGCTACCTTTATCAATTACTACCCAGGCGCCAATGCCGCTGCACTCGGCTATGTCGAGCGGCTATGCGAAGCCGACGCCGGCTGGACCGAAAGCCTGATTTATCTCTGGGGCAAGGACGGGGTAGGACGTACGCATCTGTTGCAGGCGGCCTGCCTGCGTTTCGAACAGCTGGGGGAGCCGGCAGTGTACCTGCCGTTGGCCGAGCTGCTGGATCGTGGCATCGAAATCCTCGACAACCTCGAACAATACGAACTGGTCTGCCTGGATGACCTGCAGGCGGTCGCCGGGCGTGCGGATTGGGAAGAGGCGCTGTTCCATCTGTTCAACCGTCTGCGTGACAGCGGTCGGCGCCTATTGATCGCCGCTTCGACGTCGCCGCGTGAGCTGCCGGTCAAACTGGCGGATCTCAAGTCCCGCCTGACCCTGGCCCTGATCTTCCAGATGCGTCCGCTCTCCGACGAAGACAAATTGCGTGCCTTGCAACTGCGCGCGTCTCGTCGCGGCTTGCACCTGACCGACGAAGTCGGGCATTTCATCCTGACGCGGGGTACGCGCAGCATGAGTGCGCTTTTCGAGTTGCTTGAGCGCCTCGACCAGGCGTCGCTTCAAGCCCAGCGCAAGTTGACGATTCCGTTCCTCAAAGAAACATTGGGCTGGTGAAGCCCGTGCCTGAACCGGGTTTCGGCAGTTTTCAGACGCCAAAAAACCTGCATGCCTACAGGTCTGCAGGCTGTGCGACGACTAAATGGGGCTTAAGCGCTTAGATGTAATCGAGAAGCCGGGAAGTCACACAAAGGTCGATTGAATTTGCAAATGAGCATGATTGCGGGCATAGTCGCGGCTTCTCTTATAACTATCAGCCACGGTCGTGCCCATGCTAAAGCGCTTCGCACCCCTCGTGCCTCTCGCACTCGTCACCCTGTTGTTCGGTTGCGCTGCTCATTCTCCAGTGTCCCAGCAAGAGCAAAACCAGCAGGTTATCAACTCAGTTACCGCCCAATCGACTTCCGTTCTTCTCCAGGAAGCTATCGAGCAAGAGGCGGCCACCGATAAAGAACTGGCCAGCTTCGCCAATGGCAAGTCGTACCAGCTTCCGGTTCTGGCCGACAGCATCCTCGAACGTGGCATGTCCCTGATCGGCACCCGTTACCGTTTCGGTGGCACCTCCGAGGCCGGGTTCGATTGCAGCGGTTTTATCGGTTATCTGTTTCGGGAAGAGGCCGGTATGAACCTGCCGCGCTCCACCCGCGAAATGATCAACGTGGACGCCCCGCTGGTGACTCGCAGCGATCTGAAGCCGGGTGACTTGTTGTTCTTCGCCACCAACGGTCGTCGTGGGCGCGTCAGTCACGCCGGGATCTACCTGGGCGACAACCAGTTCATCCATTCCAGCAGCCGCCGCAGCGGCGGTGTCCGGATCGACAGTCTGGGCGACAGCTACTGGAGCAAGACCTTCATCGAAGCCAAGCGCGCACTCGCGATGGCGCCAGCGACAGGTCCGGCGATCGTCACGGCACGCAAATAAGCAGACATTTTGTAGGGTGAACTTAAAGTCTTACTTGAAGTTTGCCACGCAGCAGCTAAAATCCTGATCTAATATTGATGGCAAACCGCCTGCGTCCTGCGCAGGCGGTTTTCTTTTCTGCCCTGTCGGTGGAAATAGCCGCAGCCAGATCAGGATGTTGTGCCTATGACGATGTCGGCCCGCCTCGCAATCATGTGCTTCGCCGCGCTGCTCAGCGCCTGCGCCAGCCGCACACCGCCGCCACCGGCACCGGTGATTCGCGCGCCGCTGGTTTTCGGTCCCTCCCAAGCCTTTTCTCCCGCCGCTGAAGACGTACTGTTTCGTGCGCTCGGCCTCGTCGGCACGCCCTATCGATGGGGCGGCAACACGCCGGATTCGGGGTTTGATTGCAGCGGGCTGATCGGTTACGTCTACCGTGATGTTGCCGGTATTTCCTTGCCGCGCACCACCCGCGAGATGATCGGCATGCAGGCGGCCAGTGTCGGCAAGGAAGGCCTGCAAACCGGCGACCTGCTGTTCTTCGCCACCAATGGCGGCTCCCAGGTCAGCCACGCCGGGATCTATGTCGGCGAAGGTCGCTTCGTCCATGCACCGGCCACTGGCGGTACGGTGAAGCTCGACAGCTTGTCCAAGGCTTATTGGCAGAAAGCCTACCTGAGCGCCAAGCGTGTGCTACAACCAGAGCATCTGGCACGTAATCCATAGATTGCAGGCTCTGGTCATGACGGCTCGCACGCTCAATCTCGATGATTCCCTGTATCAATACCTGCTCGACGTCTCCCTCAGGGAGACGCCGCTGCTCAAGCGTTTGCGCGATGAAACCCAGGCGCTGCCCATGGCGCGCTGGCAGGTGGCACCGGAGCAGGGGCAGTTTCTCGCGTTGCTGGTGAAGCTCACCGGCGCCAGGCGTGTGCTGGAAGTGGGCACCTTCACCGGTTACAGCGCCTTGTGCATGGCGGCGGCGTTGCCGGATGACGGTTCGCTGATCTGCTGTGATATTCCTGGCGATTACAACGCTACTGCGCGCCGTTACTGGCAGGAAGCGGGTCTGGCGGGGCGGATTGACCTACGGTTGGCGCCGGCGCTGGAAACTCTGGCCCGGCTGGATCAACCAGGGCAGTTCGACCTGGTCTTCATCGATGCCGACAAGGCCAATTACCCGAGCTATCTGGAGCATGCGTTGCGTTTGCTGCGGGTCGGTGGTCTGGCGGTGTTTGATAACACCCTGTGGAGCGGGCGGGTGCTTGAGGACAATCCCGACAGCGCAGACACCCGGGCCATCCAGGCACTCAATCTGGCCTTGAAGGATGACGTGCGGGTGGATCTGTCGTTGTTGCCGCTGGGGGATGGATTGACCTTGTGCCGCAAGCGCTAGGCAGGCGATTTTTGGGTGGCATTGATGGCCTCTTCGCCGGCAAGCCGGTCTCGCTCCCACAGGGATCTCTGTTGACCACAGAAATTGTGAGCGCCCGAGATCCCTGTGGGAGCGGGCTTGCCCGCGATTGCGGTGGGTCAGGCAGCATCAATGTTGAATGTGCCGACCTCATCGTCGGAACGCCGCCCGGGGCAAGCCCGCTCCCACAGGGTTATGCGTTTACAGCAATGACGTCATTTAACTGCCGACACCCGCCACACCTTGTTCCCCACATCATCCGCCACCAGCAAATCGCCCTGCTGATCGATCACCACCCCCACCGGACGGCCCATGGCTTTTTCGTCGTCGGTGAGGAACCCGGTGAGCACATCGACCGGTTGCCCCACCGGTTTGCCCGCGTTGAATGGCACGAAAATCACTTTGTAGCCACTGTGCGGGTCGCGGTTCCACGAGCCGTGCTGGCCGATGAATGCGCCCTCCTTGAACTGCGACGGCAGGGTGTTGCCTTCAGCAAAGGTCAGGCCCAGCGATGCCGTATGCGGGCCCACTGCGTAGTCCGGCGCAATGGCCTTGGCCACCAGGTCAGGATTCTGCGGGGTCACGCGTGCATCGACATGTTGTCCGTAATAGCTGTACGGCCAGCCGTAGAACCCGCCGTCCTTCACCGAAGTGATGTAGTCCGGTACCAGGTCGCTGCCGATTTCGTCGCGCTCATTGACGGCGGTCCACAGCGCGCCGCTCTGGGGCTCCCAGGCGAGGCCGTTGGGATTGCGGATCCCCGAAGCGAAGATCCGATGGTTGCCGGTGGCGCGATCCACTTCCCAGATCGCCGCGCGACCTTCTTCCTGGTCCATGCCGTTTTCGGCGACATTGCTGTTGGAACCCACCGTCACGTACAGCTTGCTCCCGTCCTTGCTGGCGATGACGTTTTTGGTCCAGTGATGATTGAGTGTGCCGCCCGGCAGATCGACCACTTTGATCGGTGGCGACTTGATCGCCGTTTCACCATTTTCATAGTGGAAACGCAGCAAGCGGTCCGTATCGGCAACGTACAGGTCAGTGCCGACCAGGGTCATGCCGAACGGCGAATTGAGGTTTTCCAGGAACACCGTACGGGTTTCGGCGATGCCGTCGTGGTCCTTGTCCCGCAGCAGCGTGATGCGGTTCGGGCTCGGTACGGCTGCACCGGCACGGCCCATGACTTTTTTCATGACCCAGCCTTTGACGCCTTTGCCATCATCGGGCTTCGGTGGCGCATTGGTTTCGGCAACCAGCACGTCGCCGTTGGGCAACACGTAGAGCCAGCGCGGGTGATCGAGACCTTCGGCAAAGGCGGCGACCTGGGTTCCCGTCGCCGCGACGGGTTTTGCACCGTCCGGCCAGCCGATCGCCGGGGCGATGTTCACCGTCGGGATCAGAGTCTTGTTCGGTTCTGGCAGCTTGGGCGACGGTCCGGTGCCGTCCATGACTTGCAGGCTGGAGGTTTCACCACAGGCGGCGAGCCCTCCGGCGAGCGCGATGACGAGAACGAGCTGGGGCTTGCGCATGCTGATCTTCCCTATGGACGCGTTGATACAATCATAGAGGAGCCGGGAGGCGCGATGGTTCAACCGGTCAGCCGCGGGGCGCTTTCTCAATTGACGCTCCACCCCCAACCCTCTAACCTTCGCGGCTTGTTTCAGGTGCTCTGTGGCCATGGCCGACAGAGTGAAACAGGGAAGTCGGTGAGTGATGGTCTTCGAACGATGAAGCGTCATGATCCCGACGCTGCCCCCGCAACGGTAAATGAGTGAAGACTGCGCCTTGAGCCACTGTGTCGAAAGCCGACATGGGAAGGCGCGCAGTCAGGCCAGCGCCGCTCATGAGCCCGGAGACCGGCCTGATTCATCCAGCGGCATCACGGTGGGCGATGCCAGGCTTTTTGCCGTCTATTCTTGTGCCTGCCCGCCGTTATCCAGCCTCAACGGAGAGCTCCCCCATGACTGATACCCCCGATCGTGATGAACGTCACCTGGCGCGCATGCTGCGCAAAAAAGCCGTGATCGATGAACGCATCGCCAATTCCCCGAACGAATGCGGCCTGCTGCTGGTGCTGACCGGCAACGGCAAAGGCAAGAGCAGCTCGGCCTTTGGCATGCTCGCCCGGTCCCTGGGCCATGGCATGCAGTGTGGCGTGGTGCAGTTCATCAAGGGCCGCAACAGCACCGGCGAAGAACTGTTCTTCCGCCGTTTTCCAGAGCAGGTGCGGTTTCATGTGATGGGCGAAGGCTTCACCTGGGAAACCCAGGATCGTCAGCGTGATATCGCGGCCGCCGAAGCCGCCTGGGCAGTGTCCCGGGAACTGTTGAGCGATCCGTCCATCGGCCTGGTGGTGCTGGATGAGTTGAACATCGCGCTCAAGCACGGTTATCTCGACCTCGATCAGGTGCTCAGCGACTTGCAGGCGCGTCCGCCGATGCAGCATGTGGTGGTCACCGGTCGCGGCGCCAAACCGGAAATGATCGAGCTGGCCGACACCGTCACGGAAATGGGGGTGATCAAGCACGCGTTCCAGGCCGGTATCAAAGCGCAAAAAGGCGTCGAATTGTGAGCCAACCACGTCATTGCCCGGCGGTCTTGATTGCCGCGCCGGCCTCCGGTCAGGGCAAGACCACCGTCACTGCCGCACTGGCCCGGTTGCACCGCAATCAGGGGCGCAAGGTCCGGGTCTTCAAGTGCGGCCCGGACTTCCTCGACCCGATGATTCTCGAGCGCGCCAGCGGTGCGCCGGTGTATCAACTGGACATGTGGATGGTCGGCGAGCAGGAAAGTCGTCGACTGCTGTGGGAAGCCGCAGCTGTTGCCGACCTGATCCTGATCGAAGGGGTCATGGGGCTGTTCGACGGTACGCCGTCCAGCGCCGACCTGGCGCGGCACTTCGGGGTGCCGGTGCTGGGCGTGATCGATGGCACTGCCATGGCGCAGACCTTTGGCGCACTGGCCCTGGGACTGGCGCGCTATCAGCCGGACTTGCCGTTTGCCGGTGTATTGGCCAACCGCGTGGGCACGGTGCGGCATGCGCAATTGCTCGAGGGCAGCCTGACTGAAGGCTTGCGCTGGTACGGCGCCTTGTCCCGGGAAACCGGGATCGAATTGCCGAGCCGACACCTGGGGCTGGTTCAGGCCAGCGAGCTCAATGATCTCGATCTGCGCCTTGATGCGGCGGCCGAATCACTGGCCAACAGTTGCGATGTTGCGCTGCCGCCGCCCGTGGAATTCGCCGCTCCTGAAGTGATCGCCGCCAAGCCATTGTTGGCTGGCGTGCGGATCGCAGTGGCCCGTGACGAAGCCTTTGCCTTCACCTATGGCGCGAGCCTGGACCTGCTGCGAGCCATGGGCGCCGAGTTGCTGTTTTTCTCGCCGATCCGGGATGCCGGATTGCCGGAGGCGGACAGTCTGTACCTGCCGGGTGGTTATCCGGAATTGCACCATGTGGCGCTGTCACAGAACACATCGATGCTCGATGCGATTCGCGCTCACCATGCCGCGGGCAAACCGTTGCTGGCCGAGTGTGGCGGGATGTTGTATCTGCTGGATTCGTTGACCGATGTCGAAGGCACTCGTGCTGAGTTGGTCGGCTTGCTGGCCGGGGATGCGGTGATGCAGAAGCGTCTGGCTGCATTGGCCCTGCAGGCGGTGGAACTGCCGGAAGGGTTGCTGCGTGGGCACACTTATCATCATTCGCTGACCAGTACCGGGCTTGAGCCGGTTGCCCGTGGGTTGAGCCCGAATGGCGGGCGTGGGGCGGAGGCGGTTTATCGTCTGGGGCGGATGACGGCCTCTTATGTGCATTTTTATTTTCCGTCCAATCCATTGGCGATTGCCGCATTGTTCGCGCCTGACCTTGACGCCGCCATCGCGAGCAAGTCGGATCGCCGCATCGTCGCTCCCACATTAGAAAGTGTGTTGCCTGAACAAACGCGGTCAACTGTAGGAGCTGGCTTGCCAGCGAAGAGGCCATGACCGACAACGCATTCTCCCAAGCCGAACGCGCAGCGGTTTACCGTGCCATCGCCGAACGCCGCGACATGCGCCACTTCAGCGGCGGCACCGTCGAGCCCGAACTACTGCGACGCCTGCTCGAAGCCGCCCACCAGGCCCCGAGCGTGGGCCTGATGCAGCCCTGGCGCTTCATCCGCATCAGCGACCGCGCCCTGCGCGGCAAGATCCAACAGCTGGTGGAAGAAGAGCGCATCCGCACCGCCGAAGCCCTCGGTGAGCGCAGCGACGAATTCATGAAGCTCAAGGTCGAAGGCATCAACGACTGCGCCGAAGTGTTGGTCGCCGCGCTGATGGACGATCGCGATCGGCATATCTTCGGCCGCCGCACCTTGCCGGAGATGGACATGGCCTCCTTGTCCTGCGCGATCCAGAACCTGTGGCTGGCGTCCCGTGCCGAAGGACTGGGCATGGGCTGGGTCTCTTTGTTCGAGCCGCAAGCCCTGGCCGCCTTGCTGGAAATGCCCATTGGCGCCAAGCCGTTGGCCGTGCTGTGCCTGGGTCCGGTCCAGGCGTTTTATCCAGCGCCGATGCTGGCCCTGGAAGGCTGGGCGCAAGCGCGTGAGCTTAGCGAATTGCTGTATGAAAATTATTGGGGAGTGAGTCAATGAGTGTGGCGTTGTTGAGTGTCGCCGCGGTGGCGCTGGATGCGCTGCTGGGTGAGCCCAAACGCTGGCATCCGCTGGTGGCGTTCGGCCGTTTTGCCGAGCGCATCGAACAACGTTTCAATAGCGAAGGTCGCGGCTGGCGCAGTCACGGCGTCACCGCCTGGGTCATCGCGGTCGTGCCGCTGACCTTGCTGGCCACGGCGTTTTCCTGGGCGCCTTATGTCGGCTGGATCGTCGAAATTCTCGCGCTCTATTGTGCCCTCGGCATGCGCAGCCTCGGTGAACACGTCGAGCCAGTGGCCAAGGCGCTGCGCAGCGATGATATTGAAGAAGCACGCAAACGCGTGGGGTATCTGGTCAGCCGCCAGACCAGCGAACTGGATAAAACCGAAGTCGCCCGGGCTGCCACCGAATCGGTGCTGGAGAACGGCAGCGACGCGGTATTTGCCGCGCTGTTCTGGTTCGCCGTGGCGGGGGTGCCCGGCGTGGTGTTGTATCGCCTGAGCAACACCCTCGATGCGATGTGGGGTTACCGTAACGACCGCTTCGAACGTTTCGGCTGGGCCGCGGCCAAGATCGATGACGTGCTCAACTATATTCCCGCACGCCTGGTGGCGTTGACCTACGCGCTGCTCGGCAAGACTCGCCTGGCGTTGAAGTGCTGGCGCACCCAGGGGCCGACCTGGGACAGCCCGAATGCCGGGCCGGTGATGGCCGCCGGGGCTGGCGCGCTCGGCGTCGAGCTGGGCGGGGCGGCGATCTATCACGGTGAACTGCATCAGCGTCCGCAACTGGGTGAAGGCCCGCCGGCGGATGCCGACTCCATCGACCGTGGCTGGCAATTGGTCCAGCGCGGGGTATGGTTATGGTTGCTGATTCTTTGCGTGGGGGCTGAATTCCATGCTTGAGCACGGAGGTCGATTGCGCAAGGCGGCGCTCGAATACGGCATCGCCGAAGCCGACTGGCTGGACCTGTCCAGCGGCCTCGCGCCCTGGCCATTTGCGGTCCCGGATATCCCGTTGCGCGCCTGGGCGCGATTGCCGGAAACCGATGACGGTCTGGAGCAGGCGGCCTGCGATTACTACGGCGCCGCACAGGTGCTGCCGGTGGCTGGTTCGCAAATGGCGATCCAGCTGTTGCCGCGTTTGCGTCGCGTCGGCAAGGTCGGCGTGCTCTCGCCCTGTTACGCCGAGCACGCCGAAGCGTGGCGCCGCAGCGGTTATATCGTGCGTGAAGTGCTGGAGCAGGAAGTCGACTTCTTTCTTGACAGCCTCGACGTGCTGGTGGTGGTCAACCCGAACAATCCCACGGGCCTGAGCCTGACCCCGAGTCGCCTGCTCGACTGGCATTCGAAACTGGCCCAGCGCGGTGGCTGGCTGGTGGTGGACGAGGCGTTCATGGACAACACACCGCACTTGAGCCTGGCGCCTTTTGCCCATCAGGTCGGATTGATCGTGCTGCGTTCCTTTGGCAAGTTTTTTGGCCTGGCCGGCGTGCGCCTGGGATTCGTGCTGGCCGAGCGCCAGCTGCTTAAATTGCTGGCCGAGCAGGTGGGGCCGTGGGCAGTCAGCGGGCCTACCCGGGTAGCGGGGCAGGCCTGCCTGCTGGACACCGAAGGCCACGCTCGCCAACGCCAGCGCACCGAAGCGGCCAGCGAGCGCCTGGCGCGGCTGCTGGCACAACAGGGGTTCGCACCCCAGGGCGGTTGCGCGCTGTTTCAATGGCTGATCACCGAGCGCGCCAAAGCCCTGCATGAATTCATGGCCCGGCGCGGCATCCTGCTGCGCTTGTTCACCGACAACAGCAGCCTGCGATTCGGCTTGCCCGCCGATGAAGCCGGCTGGACACGTCTCGCGCAAGCGTTCGACGCCTATGCCAAGGAACGCCAATGACGACGTTGATGGTGCAAGGCACTACATCGGACGCCGGTAAAAGCACGCTGGTGACGGCGCTCTGTCGCTGGGTCACCCGGCATGGGGTCAGCGTCGTGCCGTTCAAGCCGCAGAACATGGCGCTCAACAGCGCCGTGACCGCCGACGGCGGCGAAATCGGTCGCGCGCAAGCGGTGCAGGCCCAGGCAGCCAACCTTGAACCGCACACCGACATGAACCCGGTGCTGCTCAAACCCAACAGCGATACCGGCGCCCAGGTGATCATTCATGGTCGCGCTGTCACGACCATGAATGCGGTGGCCTATCACGACTACAAAGCCATCGCCATGCAAGCGGTGCTGGCGTCCCATGAACGGCTGAGCGGGGCTTATCCGGTGGTCATGGTCGAAGGCGCCGGTTCGCCGGCCGAGATCAACCTGCGTGCCGGCGACATCGCCAACATGGGGTTCGCCGAGGCGGTGGACTGCCCGGTGGTGCTGATTGCCGACATCAACCGCGGCGGGGTTTTTGCGCATTTGGTGGGTACGCTCGAGTTGCTGTCGCCGAGTGAACAGGCACGGGTCAAAGGTTTCATCATCAACCGATTTCGCGGCGACATCGCGTTACTGCAGCCGGGGCTGGATTGGCTGGAGGCGCGTACCGGCAAACCGGTGATCGGCGTCTTGCCTTACGTCATGGACCTGCACCTGGAAGCCGAGGACGGTATCGATCAGCGCCAGACCGACAAGGCGGACCAGGTACTCAAAGTGCTGGTGCCGGTGCTGCCGCGGATCAGCAACCACACCGATTTCGATCCGCTGCGTCTGCACCCGCAAGTGGACCTGCAGTTCATCGGCCCTGGCCAGGCTATCCCGCCAGCCGACCTGATCATTCTTCCCGGTTCGAAAAGCGTGCGCAGCGATCTCGCGTATCTGCGGGCCAGTGGCTGGGACATCGCCATCAGTCGTCATCTGCGCTATGGCGGCAAAGTGCTGGGTATCTGTGGTGGCCTGCAGATGCTCGGCGAGCAAGTGCACGACCCGCTGGGCCTCGAAGGTGCGCCGGGGTCGAGCGCCGGTCTGGGTTGGCTGGCCTTCGAGACGCAGCTTGAACAGGAGAAGCAGCTGCGCAATGTCCGCGGGCGTCTGGCGCTGGAAGATGCACCGGTCACTGGCTATGAAATCCATGCCGGGGTGACCACCGGGCCGGCGCTGGAAAACGCTGCCGTGCAGTTGGATGACGGTCGCTGCGACGGTGCGCAAAGTGTTGATGGGCAGATTTTCGGCACCTATCTGCATGGCCTGTTCGAATCGCCGGCGGCGTGCAGTGCGTTGTTGCGTTGGGCGGGTTTGCAGGCGGTGCAGGAAGTGGATTATCACGGGTTGCGCGAGCGCGATATCGAGCGCTTGGCGGATCTGGTGGAGAAGCATCTGGATACCCGGCTGTTGCGTCAGCTCTGTGGGATCTGAGGTGCCTGTACCGGCCTCTTCGCGGGCAAGCCCGCTCCCACAGGGTTTTGTGTCGGGAGCAGGTTTTGTGTACGACGCAAATCCCTGTGGGAGCGGGCTTGCCCGCGATGAGGCCCGTCGACTCACCGAAGATTTTAAGGAATGAACCATGCTGCAACTGATCCTCGGCGGCGCCCGCTCCGGCAAAAGCCGCCTGGCCGAAAAACTCGCTTCCGACAGTGGCCTGGCAGTGACCTACATCGCCACCAGCCAACCCCTGGACGGTGAAATGAACGAACGGGTGGCTCATCACCGCGCCCGTCGCCCGGCCGAATGGTCGTTGATCGAAGAGCCCGTTGAACTCGCCCGCGTCTTGCGCGAAACCGCCAGCGTTGACCGTTGCCTGCTGGTGGACTGCCTGACTCTGTGGATGACCAACCTGCTGATGCTCGACGACGCCGAGCGTTTGACAGCCGAACGCGAAGCCCTGCTCGAGTGCCTGGCATCGCTGCCGGGCGAGATCATTTTTGTCAGCAACGAAACCGGAATGGGTGTCGTGCCACTGGGCGAATTGACTCGCCGCTATGTCGATGAAGCCGGCTGGCTGCATCAAGCCTTGGCCGAACGCTGTCAGCGCGTCGTCCTGACCGTCGCCGGCCTGCCCCTGACTTTGAAAGGAACTGCGTTATGACTCAATCCTGGTGGCTGAACCCGTGCAAACCGATCGACGCCCAAGTCGTCGAACAGGCTGAGGCGCGACAGCAGCAGCTGACCAAACCGGCCGGCTCCCTCGGTCGTCTCGAGTCGGTGGCGGTGCAATTGGCCGGGTTGCAGGGACGGGTAAAGCCGAATCTGGATCAGCTGTGGATCGCGATTTTTGCCGGTGACCATGGCGTGGTCGCCGAAGGGGTGTCGGCGTTTCCCCAGGCAGTCACCGGGCAGATGCTGCACAACTTCGTCAACGGCGGTGCGGCAATCAGCGTGTTGGCGCGGCAACTGGGGGCATCCCTTGAAGTGGTCGACCTCGGCACCGTGACGCCGTCGCTGAATCTGCCGGGCGTGCGCCACCTCAACCTCGGCCCGGGCACCGCCAATTTCGTGGACGGTCCGGCCATGACTCGGGCCCAGGGCGAACTCGCGTTGCAGGCCGGACGCGACAGTGCGCAGCGTGCCATCGCGGCGGGCGCGCAGTTGTTCATCGGTGGTGAAATGGGCATCGGCAACACCACCGCGGCCAGCGCCTTGGCCTGCGCCTTGCTCGATTGCCCGGTGCTGCATCTGGCCGGGCCGGGCACCGGACTCGATGCGACGGGTGTCAGCCATAAGGCGCAGGTCATCGAGCGCGCATTGGCATTGCACGGCGCCCGGCGTGGCGACGTGCTGCAAACCCTGCTAAATCTCGGGGGGTTTGAAATCGCGGCCCTGGTCGGCGCGTATCTGGCGTGTGCCCAGGAAGGCGTCGCGGTGCTGGTGGACGGGTTCATCTGCAGTGTTGCCGCGTTGGTCGCGGTGCGCTTGAACCCGGATTGCCGCGAATGGCTGTTGTTCGGCCATCGCGGTGCCGAGCCGGGTCATCGCCATGTGTTGGAGACCCTGAATGCCGAACCTCTGCTGGACCTGGGGCTGCGCCTGGGTGAGGGCAGTGGCGCCGCGTTGGCCGTGCCATTGCTGCGTCTGGCCTGCGATCTTCACGGGCAGATGGCGACTTTCGCCGAAGCCGCGGTGGCGGATCGTCCGGCATGACCTTGCACCTTGATCTCTTGCGCCACGGCGAAACCGAACTCGGCGGTGGCCTGCGCGGCAGCCTCGACGATGCGCTGACCGATAAAGGCTGGGCGCAGATGCGCGCGGCGATCGTCGAGCAAGGGCCTTGGGATCGCTTGGTCAGCTCACCGTTGCAACGCTGTTCACGGTTCGCCGAAGAACTCGGAACACAACTGGGCTTGCCCGTGCACCTGGATAAAGATCTGCAGGAGCTGCATTTCGGGGCTTGGGAAGGGCAGAGCGCCGCGGCGCTGATGGAGACCGATGCCGACGCGCTGGGTTTGTTCTGGGCCGATCCCTATGCGTTTACGCCGCCTGAGGGTGAACGGGTCGAGGATTTTTCGACGCGGGTGTTGGCAGCGGTCGGGCGTTTGCTGGCGACCTGCGCGGGTCAGCGGGTATTGCTGATCAGCCATGGCGGGGTGATGCGTTTGTTGCTGGCCCAGGCGCGGGGATTGCCGCGCGAACAGTTGCTCAATGTTGAAGTCGGTCATGGTGCCCTGTTTTCTTTGCGCGTCGAGACCGGCGTCATCCTTATGGAAGCGAACTGAGCATGCTGCCGTTCTGGATCGCCCTGCAGTTCCTGAGCAGTCTGCCGATTCGTCTGCCAGGTATGCCGGCGCCTCGGGAGCTCGGTCGATCGCTGCTGTTTTATCCGCTGGTCGGTGTACTGTTCGGCATGATTCTTTGGGCGCTGAACGGGCTGTTGCTCGGCACGCCGCTGTGGCTGCACGCGGCGCTGTTGCTGACGGTGTGGGTGTTGCTCAGCGGGGCGTTGCACCTCGACGGCCTGGCCGACAGCGCCGACGCCTGGCTCGGCGGGTTTGGCGATCGTGAGCGCACGCTGACGATCATGAAAGACCCTCGCAGCGGACCGATCGCGGTGGTGACGCTGGTGCTGGTGCTGCTGCTCAAATTCGCCGCGTTGCTGGCGTTGATCGAGCAGCAACACAGCGTTGTGCTGATCATTGTTCCATTGATTGCACGAAGCGCGATGCTGGGGTTGTTCCTGACCACGCCTTATGTGCGTCCCGGTGGTTTGGGGCAGGCGCTGGCTGATCACTTGCCAAGGCTGGCGGGCAAGCAGGTGTTGGCAGCGAGTGCGTTGGCCTGTGTGCTGGTGGCCGGTCTCAGTGGTGTGCTGGCCGTTGTACTGGCAGTGGGGGTATTTGCCTGGTTGCGGCACGCGATGCTGCGGCGATTGGGCGGGACGACGGGCGATACGGCGGGGGCGTTGCTGGAGCTGCTCGAAATGATGGTTATCGTAGGGCTTGCATTAATCCTGTAGGAGCGTGGCTTGCCCGCGAAGGGCACACCGTGGTTTCTCAGAAAACCGCGTTTTCGTTCTTCGCGGGCAAGCCTCGCTCCTACAGGGTAATGTTTTAAAATTTGCTTTCATTTAACCGCGGGTATATACACGCACCATGCTCGACTCCCAATGTTTATGCATCAACCTGCGTCGCGCCGCCCGTGGCGTCAGCAGGCACTACGACGGCGCTCTCGATGGCTTCGGGATCAACGTTGCCCAGTATTCTCTGCTGTGCAATCTGCAGCGTCTGGATCAACCGAGTATTTCCACCCTGGCCGAGGCCATGGGCCTGGACCGCAGCACCCTGGGGCGCAATCTGCGGGTGCTGGAGGGCGAAGGGCTGGTCAGGTTGGTCGAAGGCGCAGACATGCGCAATCGTATCGTCCAGCTCACCGAGGCTGGCGCGGAACGCCTGACAGCGGCGTTGCCGGCCTGGGAGGCAGCGCAACAGCGCCTGGTTGATCGACTGGGCGCCGAAAAACGCGAAACCTTGCTGAAGCTGTTGGACGAACTGGCCTGAAGCCGGTTTTTCCGATTTTAAGCGGGTATATACCCGTAACTGGAGAACAAGAATGACATCGATGTGGCGTACGTGCGGATGGGTGCTGTTGGGGAGTGCGCTGATTCTCGCGTTGTCTCTGGGTGTACGGCATGGCTTCGGGCTGTTTCTGGCGCCGATGAGTGCCGAGTTCGGCTGGGGGCGTGAGACATTCGCCTTCGCCATCGCCTTGCAGAACCTGATCTGGGGATTGGCGCAGCCTTTCACCGGCGCGCTGGCCGACCGCTTCGGTGCGGCGAAAGTGGTGGCCATCGGTGGGGTGCTGTACGCCTTGGGCCTGGCGTGCATGGGCCTGTCCGACTCGGCCGTGACCTTGTCGCTCAGTGCCGGTCTATTGATCGGTATCGGGCTGTCGGGCACCTCGTTCTCGGTGATCCTCGGCGTGGTGGGGCGCGCGGTGCCGCCGGAGAAACGCAGCATGGGCATGGGCATCGCCAGTGCCGCCGGTTCTTTCGGCCAGTTCGCCATGTTGCCCGGCACGCTGGGATTGATCGGCTGGTTGGGCTGGTCTGCGGCATTGCTGGTGCTGGGCCTGCTGGTGGCGCTGATCGTGCCGCTGGTGAGCATGCTCAAGGACAAACCGCTGCCGGTCCTCGGGCATGAGCAAACCCTGTCCGAAGCACTGCACGAAGCCTGCTCCCATTCGGGGTTCTGGCTGCTGGCGTTCGGCTTTTTCGTCTGCGGCTTCCAGGTGGTGTTCATCGGCGTGCACTTGCCGGCTTATCTGGTGGACCAGCATCTTCCAGCCACCGTCGGCACTACGGTGTTGGCGCTGATCGGGCTGTTCAATATCTTCGGTACCTATACGGCGGGCTGGCTCGGCGGGCGGATGTCCAAGCCGCGCTTGCTCACCGGTCTGTATTTGCTGCGGGCGGTGGTGATCGGGTTGTTCCTGTGGGCGCCGGTGACGACGACCAGCGCCTATCTGTTTGGCATGGCGATGGGGTTCCTGTGGCTGTCGACCGTGCCCTTGACCAACGGCACGGTCGCGACCTTGTTCGGCGTACGAAATCTGTCCATGCTCGGCGGGATTGTGTTCCTGTTCCACCAGCTCGGATCGTTCCTCGGCGGCTGGTTGGGCGGGGTGGTGTATGACCGAACCGGGAGTTACGACTTGATCTGGCAGGTAGCGATTCTCTTGAGCCTGTTGGCCGCCGCCCTGAACTGGCCGGTGCGTGAGCAGCCGGTGGCGCGCCTGCAGACCCGGATGAGTGCGATATGAACGGTCTCTGGCCGCGGATTGCGCTGGCGGCTGTCTGCGCCTTGCTGCTGGCCCTGGCATGGTGGGGATGGCACCAGGGCGGGCTGGCCCTGATGCAGTTGGGCATGGGTGCTTGCTAGCAGGCTGTGAGGACGAGTAACGTCATGACTGACGACTTCTCAAGGATGCACCGACATGCTGATGCGTTGGCTTGCAGTTCCCGCGTTGGTGGTAGCGTTTACCGGATTGGCTCAAGCGGCAGAGTGCCCCGATCTGTTGCAGGGGTCGTTACCGAAGTTGCGCGCCAAGGAATCCATCGACCTGTGCCAGCGCTTTGCCGGCAAACCGCTGGTGGTGGTCAACACGGCCAGCTTCTGTGGTTTTGCCCCGCAGTTCAAAAGCCTTGAAGCGCTGAATCAACGTTATAAGGATCAAGGGCTGGAGGTGATCGGCGTGCCCTCCAATGACTTCAAGCAGGAGTCTAAGGATGCTGCCGAGACCGCCAAGGTCTGTTACGCGAATTATGGCGTGACCTTCACCATGACCGAACCGCAGAAAGTCCGTGGTGACGACGCCACTCACCTGTTCAAGATCCTGGCCAGACAGAGCAGTGCGCCGAAGTGGAATTTCTACAAATACGTGGTCGATCGCCAGGGCAAGGTGATCGCCGATTTCTCCAGCCTGACCAAGCCTGACGATCCCGAATTCATCGAAGCCGTGGAGAAAGCCCTGGCTTCGCAACCCTGATCGACCCCGATTCCTCTGTAGGAGCGAGCTTGCTCGCGAAAAACGTGAGGGCGCCGCGTTCATCCAGACTGCGCTCGTCATCGTTAACGTCCATCGCGAGCAAGCTCGCTCCTACAGGGGGCGATCACCGTCCAATAAAAAGCCCCGCCTCTGTTCAAGAGCGCGGGGCTTTTTCAATTCAGGCGGCGAGGGGTTCAGGTTCGCCGTGAATCATCAGAAGCGGTAGGTCGCGCCTACACCGAAACCGTTCGCCGAGTTTTCATACTTAGCGTCGTAGGCCTGGCGGCCGTTGTTGTCGTTGACCTTGACCGACTCTTCACGCAGGTACGAATACGCTACGTCGATGGTCAGGTCGTCGGTCGGGCTCCAGCCGGCACCGAGGCTGAAGATTGTGCGATCGCCAGTCGGAATGCGTGGGGAGCGGTTTTCGTTGTTGGTAGGCGCCTGGTCAACGGACAGGCCGGTACGCAGTACCCATTGCTTGTTCAACTGGTAGGACGCGCCAATAGCGTGAGCCCAGGTGTCGTGCCAGTTCTGCTCTTCGGTGATGGTGCCGAAGCCGCGTGCGGCCAGAGCGGCAGGAACGCCTTCGTTCTCGACGGTGATTTCTTTCAGGCGGCTCCAGCGAGTCCAGGTGCTGCCGGCGTAGAGGGTCCACTGGCTGTCCAGTTTGTGGGTAACCGAGAAGTCGACCGATTCAGGCGTAGTGATGTCCAGCGAAGCGTCGAACTTCTGGTTCGGGTTCTGACCCAGGGCACCGAGGAGGCCGTAGTTGACCTTGGTGTCACCCTCAAGCTTGTACTTCACTTTCGAGTGGTAGGTCAGGCCGACAGCGGTGCTGTCGGTGGCTTGAACCAGGATACCGACGTTGTAGCCCAGTGCCGTGTCGTCACCCTTGATCTTGACTTCGCCGTCCGGTGCCAGCGGGTTCAGCGACAGGTTCGATTCCAGCTTGCCGTCGATGCGGTTGATGGTCGGACCGAAACCGATGGAAACCTTGTCGTTGAAGGCGTAGCTGACGGTTGGCTGGAGGGTGACGATCTTGACTTCGCTCTTGCTGCCGAAGTAACGGCCGGCAAAGCCGTTCTCGTAATCGGTCACCAGGCCGAATGGAGCGTACACGCCGATGCCGAATGCCCACTGGTCATCGATTGGCTTGACGTAGTAGCCCATGGGCACGCCCATGAAAGGGACCATGTCACCTTTGTTGGTGCCACCGTTCGGACGGGAGCTGGCATCACTGATGTCAGTGTGTGCATCGATAAATGCAACACCGCCGGTCACTTGTTCGCGTTTGAGGCGAGACATGCCGGCAGGGTTGCCAAAAATGGTGGATGCGTCGTCGGCAGAAGAAGATCGCCCGGCAAAACCTGTACCCATCCCGCTGATGCTTTGTTCGTTGAGGGCGAAGCCACTCGCAAAGATCTGGGTGGATGCCAAGGCAACGGCGAGGCTAATGGTGGTTTTGAGCATTACTTTTTTCATTATTAGAACTCCTGGTGATCACCGGGGCGAAAATTACCAAGAAATTCGTCCGGGCGCTATAGCCTGTAACGCTTGATTTAGAGCGGTTTTGTAGGACAATCCGACCAGATTCGCGACAAGTTGCACGATCTTGCGAAAAGGAGGATCAGCAGGCGACCTGATTCAGCGGTGAAACACAGGTCTGCCAGGCGAAGGTGAAGTCACGCAGGCGTCCTTGAGGCTGGAAAGTCTGGCGCCAGATGCGGGCCATTCCCATCAAGTCATCTGCTGCTTCGGGGAGCGGGGTGTTCTGTTCTTCTACCAGCAGCCAGGCGATTGCGGTGGCGTAACGCAGGTTGACGGTCAATTCGAGGTGCGGGCTGCTGAGGAATGCATGCTGGCTGGCCAGGCCGCGAACCAGGCTGGCGCGTTCCGGGTCCAGTGCCAGGTAGTGGTCCCAGAGCGCCTGGTGGCGGGGTTCGGCAATTCGGTACAGGCCGTGTCCACGGCGGTCATGCAGGGCGGAACCAAGGGCAGACTGGCTGGCGGCAATGCCCAGCAGCAGGGATTCGGCAGTTGCGCTATGGCGTCCGAGGTAAATCAAGGTCGGACGGATCACATAACGGCACAGTTCGCTGGCAGCGATACCCATATCACCCTCGAAACGTGAAGTAGTCGGCGAGTCCTGAAGGGGGCCTTGGCAGCAGTGGATCGGCTCAGGCTCGCCGGAAGCGGAACAGGCCGCTTGAGTTGAAGTGTAGTGTCATATTCGCGCCGTAAAGGACTGTTTTTAAAATATTTCCGGCTGCGAGTTATAACCGTTATATCGGTTAGTGCTTAGGCAGCAGCGTCGCAATGGGAAATACCGGGCAATAAAAAACCCTGCTTTTTGAGCAGGGCTTTTATGGTTTTCAGTCTTGCTGGCGTATCAGGCAACCAGTGCCTGACGGGTACGCTCGATCACGGCCTGCAGCGGCTCGGCGCTGGAGTATTGATCGGGGTACAGGCGTTCGCTGTGACGGGCGATGCCGTGTTCGTTGACCAGGGTAAAGCTGAAGCAGCCTTTGCGAGCGGCCATGATCAGGCAGTTCATCGGTGCAAAAGCGTTGGTCAGGGTGCGGATAGCATCCTGGGTGTGGATTTGAGTAGACATAGTCATTGGGTGTTCCTACAAGCGACACGGATAAGAGCCGTGCAAAATTTAAACGTTCCAGTGACGACGACCACCATTGGTCGATCGAAGAACCCGACTGGAACAAAGCAGCCAGTTTGAAGCGCTGATAATTGGCGCGCTTGGGCTGGCAGGTAGGTACTTAGGAGGGCAGGCAACACATCAAGGGCAAAGGTTCTGGGCCCGGGGTGAAGATCCTGATCAATTTGCAGGTTGGTTCGGTCAGAGTAAGTGAACTTCGCAACACCCTTTGCTTTCGATCAAAGGCTGTGTTGACGCAAGGATTACCTGGAAACCATCGAGGTGGTCGATCCCGCTTGTTCGGTAGAGGCTTCCTTGCTTGGGGAAGGCAGACCGGGGGGAGTGTTCGACCAGAATTGACTTTCAGCTTGGTACTAACGCTGCGGATAGTAACGGATTGATTTGGCAAAGGGAAGTGCCCTGGCAAAAAAGATGCCTGCCAGCGCTTTTTTCGCCTCGCGGGCCAGGCCTCGCGAGAAGCTCAAGACCGGCGATCTCGCCCTGTAATAGCATAGATTCCGACAATCGGTCGCCGATGTTTATCGAGTTCGTACCGGGCTGGATCAGGGGTTTGCCAGGGTTTATCCCCAGGACTGACACGAAAATGCTCCGAAAAAACGCCCCGATATAACTGCCTGAAAGGTACTTGTGCACATCAGTTGCGCGGGCTGTCACCCCGCTGTCATCTTGCCTTCAACCCGGGTGGGTGCCTGTATCCAAAATTTAAGTCAATGAAAAACATCGCTTTTTTTTACTGGTGAAAAAATCGTCAGTTTGACTGCGGGCCCCATTCCATAGGGCTTTGCGAGAGTTCAAAGGCGGTTGTCCACTGAGTTATCCACAGCTTCTGTGGATTGTCCCGAGCGCTTGCTCTAGGACGGGCGTGCCGGGTTTTTTTAGGCTTTACCTGTAGGAAAAAAAGAGTAGAGTGGCGCGCCTTCCGATCTGTCCCTCAGTGCTTTATGAAGTTTCGCTCAGTATCGATCTCAGTCACTTCCACCCCCGCCAGTGTTACCCCGCCCAAGCGTTTTTCGATGCGTGTGGCCGAGTGGTTGCTGGACAGCCCGCGCCTGGGTGAAAACACCAACGTCAAACACTTCGCCGGACGTTTGCTCAAGCAACCGGCCCGTGAAGGCGTCGTCGCCGCGCAAAGTCGTCTTGGTCAGTTGATGTGCCGCGAGTGCGGCAATGCCCGGGATCGCCGAATCGGTCAGGACCTGTTGCGCCAGGCTGCGCGGGCAGGGGATCGACGCGCCCTGCAGGAATTGGGTCTGATCGAAGACTGAGCTGTCCAAGACCTGACGCCTTGGTTAACCTTCAAGTTTTATCGAATGGGCGGGAGTGGCTATGGCTATGGACTTGACCAGCGCATTGCTCGGTCTGGCGGGTGCTGCGCTGCCGTTGCTGGTATTGGCCTGGCAATTACAGCGCCGGGCGAGCGCGATGCAGTCGCAGGTGGCCCTGCTGGAAGAGCGCCTGACCACGGCCCATCTGGCCCAGGATGGACTGAACGCCCAGCTCGAAGCCTGCCGCGATGAAATCGCCGATCTGGGCCAGGTCAACACCGCCCGGCAAGCGGACCTCGCTGCCGTGCGCCGTGAAGTGGAACTGCTGCAGATCGAACGTGACGACGCCCGCGATGCCGCTCACGCCTGGAATCTGGAGCGCGCCGGCAAAGAAGCCGAGTTGCGTCGTCTGGACGCCCAGACCGCCTCGCTCAATGCCGAGCTGCGTGAGCAGCAGGAAAGCCACCAGCAGCGTCTCAGTGACCTGCAAGGCTCGCGAGACGAGCTGCGTGCGCAGTTTGCGGAGCTGGCCGGCAAAATCTTCGACGAGCGTGAGCAGCGTTTTGCCGAAACCAGCCAGCAGCGTCTGGGGCAGTTGCTGGATCCTTTGAAGGAACGCATCCAGTCCTTCGAAAAACGTGTCGAGGAAAGCTATCAGGCCGAAGCCCGTGAGCGCTTCTCCCTGGCCAAGGAACTGGAGCGGCTGCAGCAACTGAACCTGCGCTTGAGCGATGAAGCAACCAACCTGACCCGGGCCTTGAAAGGGCAGAAAACCCAGGGCAACTGGGGCGAATTGATTCTTGAGCGGGTGCTGGAGCATGCAGGCCTGGAGAAGGGGCGCGAATACCAGACCCAGGTCAATCTCAAGGGCCCGGACGGTGAGCGATTCCAGCCGGACGTGATCATTTATCTGCCGGGCGACAAGCAGGTGGTGGTCGACTCCAAAGTCAGCCTCACGGCCTATCAGCAATACGTGGCGGCCGAAGACGATGCCATCGGCCAGATCGCTATCAAGCAACACGTGCTGTCGCTGCGCAATCATGTCAAAGGCCTGTCCGGCAAGGACTACAAGCGGCTCGACGGTTTGCACAGCCTGGATTTCGTCTTGCTCTTCGTCCCGATCGAAGCGGCGTTTTCCGCCGCGTTGCAGGCTGAGCCGACGCTTTTCCAGGAGGCTTTCGACCGCAATATCGTGATCGTCAGCCCGACGACGCTGCTGGCGACTTTGCGTGTCATCGACAGCCTGTGGAAACAAGAGCGTCAAAGCCAGAACGCCAGGGAAATCGCCGAGCGAGCCGGGTGGCTGTACGACAAGTTCGTGTTGTTCATTCAGGATCTGGATGAAGTCGGCAATCGCTTGCAGCAATTGGACAAGGCCTACAGCTCCGCGCGCAACAAGTTGACAGAGGGACGTGGCAACCTGGTCAGTCGCAGCGAGCAGCTCAAGTTGCTGGGGGCGCGGGCGAGCAAGAGCCTGCCGGCAGATCTGCTGGAGCGGGCGATGACGGATGTGGATGGTTTGGCGGAGTTGCCGGAGTAAAGATCAAAAGATCAAAAGATCAAAAGATCAAAAGATCAAAAGATCGCAGCCTTCGGCAGCTCCTACATTGACCGCGGGCAAACCCGATCCCGTAGGAGCTGCCGCAGGCTGCGATCTTTTTGGGGGCACACCGTCCCCCAGGTTCACGCTACAACGGTAAATGCCGACTCAACAACGCCCGCAACGCCGCCGGTTTCACCGGTTTGGCCAGGTAATCCAGCCCGGCAGCATGCACCTGCGCCACCATCTCGGGTCGCCCGTCGGCGCTGATCACCACGCCTGGCACCGGTTCGCCCAATCGGGTGCGCAGCCAGGCCATCAGATCGGTCCCGGTCTCGCCATGGTCCAGGTGGTAATCCACCAGTGCCAGTTGCGGACGCATCCCGTCATTGAGCAACGCCGCGCATTCATCGCGGTTGCGTGCGGTCCAGACCTGGCAACCCCAGCGTGTCAGCAAGCTGTTCATGCCGATCAGGATGCTGTCTTCGTTATCGATACACAGCACCTGCGCGCCGCTCAACGGTTTGCCGTTGAGTTCGACGACCTTGGCCGGCATCGCGGTTTGCGTCCGGGCCAACGGCACGGTGACGCTGAACACGCTGCCGCGACCCGGCCAGGAGCGGACTTGCAAGGTGTGGCCCAGCACGCGACACAGACCGTCAGCAATCGCCAGGCCCAGCCCGAGGCCTTTCTCGGCGCGGGTCTGGTGGCTGTCGAGGCGTTTGAATTCTTCGAAAATCACTTGCTGCTTATCTTCGGGAATCCCCGGACCACGGTCCCAGACTTCCAGGCACAATTCGCCCTTGCGCCGCCTGACCCCCAACAACACCGGCCCTTTGCCGTAGCGGAAAGCGTTGGTAAGGAAGTTCTGCAAGATCCGCCGCAACAGTTTGCTGTCGCTGTCGACCCGCAACTTGCTGCCCCTGACCCGGAACTTCAGCCCCTGGTCTCGGGCCAGCGCCTGGAACTCGGCACTGAGGACATCGAACAACTCATTGAGCACGAACGGCTTGGGATCCGAGTTGATCTTGCCGTTTTCCAGGCGGGATATGTCCAGCAGGTCGCTGATCAGGTCTTCGGCCGAGCGCAGAGAGGTGTCCAGGTGATGCACCAGTTTCTGCGCCTCGCCGGACAAGCCGTCGTCCTGGTGAGTAAGGGCTGCAGAAAACAATCGTGCAGCGTTCAGTGGTTGCATCAAGTCATGGCTGACCGCGGCCAGGAACCGGGTTTTCGACTGGTTGGCCGACTCGGCGGTGCCCTTGGCTTCGGTCAGGGCCACGTTGAGTTGCGACAGTTCGTGGGTCCGCTCGGTGACCCGTCGCTCCAGGCCTTCGTTGGCTTCGGTCAGCGCTTGTTCAGCTTCGCGGAACGCGGTGATGTCGGTGAAACTCATGACGAAACCTCCGCCCGGCATCGGGTTGCCAATCAGCTCGATCACCCGTCCATTGGGGAACAATCTTTCCGAAGTATGGGCGCGACCTTGTCGCATCCAGTGCAGGCGGCGGGCGACGTGCACCTCCGCCTCGCCGGGCCCGCACAGGCCACGTTCGGCGTTGTAGCGAATGATGTCGGCAATCGGTCGCCCGACGCTGATCAAGCCGTCCGGATAATTGAACAACTCCAGGTAACGCCGGTTCCACGCCACCAGCCTGAGTGACTGGTCGACCACGCTGATGCCCTGGGTGATGTTCTCGATCGCGCCTTGCAGCAGGGCGCGGTTGAATTGCAGCACTTCCGAGGCTTCGTCGGCGATCCGGACGACATCTTCGAGTTGCATTTCCCGACCTTCGATGGCCGCCTTTACCACCGCGCGAGTCGAGGAAGCGCCGAGCACACCGGCCAGCAGGCGCTCGGTGTGGGCGATCCATTCACCGTCGGCGTTCTGGTTCGGGTTGTAGCCTTTGCCCTGGCGGTAGGCAAAACGGATGAAACTCTGACGGGCGCGTTCTTCACCGACGAAACGGGCCGCCAATTGCAGCAAATCATTGATCTGTACCGCCAGCATGGAGCGGGAGTTGGGACGGGCGCTGATTTCCTGACCGATGAAGCGACCGGCCTGCCAGTGTTCCGAAACCCTTGTGCGCGACAGCACCGACACCCAGGCAAACAGGGTGAAGTTGCCCGCCAGGGACAGCACCACGCCTTGGGTCAGCGGGGTGATCGGCAGGTGCAGCGGGTTGCTGTGCAGCCAGGTCAGGCCCGGGAAACTGCTCAAGGACAACCCCAGGCTGGAGGCGGCAATCGGCAGAATCAGGGTGTAGAACCAGAGGAACGTCCCGGCGGCGAGACCGGCGAATACACCCCGACGGTTGGCCTGTTTCCAGTACAGTGCGCCGAGCATGGCCGGGGCCAGTTGGGTCACGGCGGCGAAGGCGATCTGGCCGATGGTTGCCAGGCTGGCGGTCGAACCCAGCAGGCGATAGCTGACGTAGGCCAGCAGCAAGATCACCACGATGCTGACCCGGCGCACCGAGAGCATCCACTGGCGGAACACTTCGAACGGCCGCTCGGCGTTGTTGCGTCGCAGCAACCATGGCAGCAGCATGTCGTTGGAGACCATGGTCGACAGGGCCACGCTGGCGACGATCACCATGCCGGTCGCCGCCGAGGCACCCCCGATAAATGCCAGCAATGCCAGGGCTGGGTGAGCCTGCGCCAGGGGCAGGCTGATGACGAAAGAGTCCGGCAAGACCGAGCTGGGCAGAAGCATCTGACCGGCGAGAGCGATCGGGACGACAAACAACGCCGCCAGCGCCAGATACGCCGGGAACACCCATTTGGCCACGCGTAGATCCTGGGGGTCGATGTTTTCGACCACCGTTACATGGAACTGTCGGGGCAGGCAGATGATCGCCATCATCGCCACACCGGTCTGGACCACCATCGACGGCCAGTTGATGGTTTCCTTCCAGTATTCTTCCAGGCGTGGGGCGAGCATGGCCTGATCGAACAGGTCGCCGGGACCGTCGTAGAGGCCGTAGGTCACGAACGCGCCGACCGCGAGAAACGCAAAGAGCTTGACCAGCGATTCGAACGCGATCGCCAGCACCATGCCGCGGTGGTGTTCCGTGGCGTCGAGGTTGCGGGTGCCGAAGACGATGGTAAACAGCGCCAGCACCAGCGACACGACCAGCGCCGTATCCTGGGCGCGAGTGCCCGTGGCGTCCGCGCCCGCGCCGATCAGTAGATTCACCCCGAGCACGATGCCCTTTAGTTGTAACGCGATATAGGGCAGCACACCGACCAGGCAGATCAACGCCACCACCACCGCCAGTGCCTGGGACTTGCCATAGCGCGCAGCGATGAAGTCGGCAATGGAGGTGATGTTCTCCTGCTTGCTGATCATCACCATTTTCTGCAGGACCCACGGCGCGCAGACCAGCAGCAGGATCGGCCCGAGGTAGATCGGCAGGAATGACCAGAGTTGTTCGGCGGCCTGGCCCACGGCGCCGAAGAAGGTCCAGCTGGTGCAATAGACCGCCAGCGACAGGCTGTACACCCAGGCACGCATGCGCGGTGGCAAGGGCGCACTGCGCCGGTCCCCGTAGAAGGCGATGGCGAACAGGATGGCCATATAGGCCAGGGCGACGGTGGCGATCAGCCCGCTGGACAGCGACATGGGAACTCCAGACAAAAGACACCCGGGACTCCCGCCCGGTCAGACAGTCTCGCACGAGCGCCGGCGTTAGTCAGTGTCGACCAAGGTCGTGACGTGGCGGGGTGTCGCACGCTCAGTGGCCGTCAGATTTTTGGTGGCTGTGCCGGCCTCATCGCGGGCAAGCCCGCTCCCACAGTGGTCTCCTGTGAGTGGAAAATAGTGTGCACATACACAGTGGTCTCTGTGTGTAGAAAATAGTGTGCACATACACAGTGGTCTCTGTGTGTAGAAAATAGTGTGCACATACACAGTGGTCTCTGTGAGTGGAAAATAGTGTGCACATACACAGTGGTCTCTGTGTGTAGAAAATAGTGTGCACATACACAGTGGTCTCTGTGTGTAGAAAATAGTGTGCACACGAAGATCCCTGTGGGAGCGGGCTTGCCCGCGATAGCGGCCTCACTGACTCAACGCAATTTCGATCAACCGATGCAACTCCTCGACCTCCAGCGGAGCCGGCGAAAACAGGATGCGAAACACCGTCGGCGCCGCCACCAGGTTGATCAATCGATCGACACCCGGCTTCGGCTGATCAGGATACCGGTCCAGAATCGTCTGCAACTGCCCGCCAATTATGGTCGCGCAATAAATCGGCAGGGTGCTGCTTTGCACGTCCCGCAGCATGTTGCGCCCGGGTTCGGAGCTCATCTCGTCCAGATACTGATCCGCCCAGGCCAGCACGTCACCGCGCAAGCTGCCAGTGTTGGCCGGCTCGCTGTCGGGGCGCATGCGCGCGAGGGCCACGTCGGCCAGCAGCGCCGACAAGTCACCCCAGCGCCGGTATATGGTCGACGGCGTGACCCCCGCACGGGCGGCGATTTGCGGGACGGTCACGGTTGAGCGCTCCTGCTCCTGGAGCAGGTCACGAACGGCCGAATGAATCGACTCTTGCACCCGGGCGCTACGGCCACCCGGGCGTAAACCTTCTTTAATAGCCATGCATCCGACCTTAACACAAAGAATTTGCTTTAAGCGTTAACCAGTAGCACACTCCGCAAAAGCAAAAAATTAGCTTTTGCGGAGTGTGCAATGCTCTATTCAACGTCGAACCGTTCTGCGTCCCATCGTTCCAGCCTGTGGTTTCTGGCGATTACCTTACTCAGTTTTCTCGCGGCTTCCACTGCCCCGACGCCGTTGTATCACTTGTATCAGGAACACCTGCAGTTCTCGGCAGCGACCCTGACCGTTATTTTCGGTGTGTACGCCATCAGCTTGCTGGTGGCGCTGCTGACGGTCGGTTCGCTGTCGGATTATCTGGGGCGCAAACCGGTGATCTTCACCGCCGTATTGCTTAACGTCCTGGCGATGTTGCTGTTTATCAATGCCGACAGCGTGGCGTGGTTGATCGGTGCGCGGGTGCTTCAGGGGTTTGCAACGGGAATGGCCACCGCTGTGCTGAGTGCGGCGCTGCTGGATACCGATCGTCAGCAAGGGCCGTTGGTCAATAGTGTCGCGCCGTTACTGGGCATGGCGGTCGGGGCCATGGGCTGCGGCCTGTTGGCCGAATTTGCGCCGCTGCCCTTGCAGTTGACCTATTGGGTGCTGCTCGCGCTGTTTGTGATGCAAGCATTGTACGTCTGGGGCCTGCCCGAAACCGTCAGTCCACAAGCGGGTGCCTGGGCGTCGCTGCGCCCGACCCTGCATGTGCCGATCCAGGCACGATCGACCTTGTGGCGAGTGTTGCCGCTCAACACCGCCACCTGGGCGCTCGGCGGTTTTTACGCCTCGCTGGCACCCTCGTTGGTGCGTACCGCCACGGGGTCGGCCTCGAACCTGATTGGCGGCGCGACGGTAGCGGCATTGACGGTGACCGGTGCATTGATGATCTTCACCCTGCGCAATCGTCCCGCCGCCATGGCGCTGCTGTTGGGAGGCACCTTGCTGCCAGCGGGGCTTGTATTGATTTTGCTGGGGGTGCACAGCGCCAGCCTGGCATTGTTTTTCCTCGGCACCCTGATAGCCGGTTGCGGATTCGGCGCCGGTTTCCTGGGGGCCGTGCGCAGTCTGGTGCCACTGGCGCTGCCCCATGAGCGGGCCGGGTTGATGTCGGCGTATTATGTGCTCAGTTATCTCGCGTTCTGTTTGCCGTCGTTGCTGGCCGGGAACCTGACGCGGACCTTCGGCCTGGTGGCAACCACCGATGGTTATGGTGCAGTGTTGATCGTTCTGTCGCTGGGGGCGCTGCTTGGATTGAAGCTGCAGCGGCCTGTCAAAGCCTGTCACGCCGATGTCGGATGAATCTAGTATTCATAAAATAGATAACAGTTAGAGATATTACCCGTTATATAGATATTCGATTCGGTTCTACCATGAATTCCACCTCAACAAGAGGACAGGAGTTCGCCATGACATGCCCCGACACCGCCACACTCGGTTTCAAACCTTTCAGTCATTTGCAGCACCCGCGCGAAGTGATCCGCCAGTTCACCCCGAACTGGTTCGCCGCCACCATGGGCACCGGTGTGCTGGCATTGGCGCTGGCGCAGTGGCCAGGTGCGGGTCCCGGCGTTCGCGGGATCGCCGAAGCACTCTGGCTGTTCAATATCGTCCTGTTTGTGTTGTTCGCGGCTATATACACGGCACGTTGGGTGCTGTTTTTCGATGAGGCGCGGCGGATTTTCGGTCATTCGACCGTGTCAATGTTCTTCGGCACCATCCCTATGGGTCTGGCGACCATCATCAATGGTTTTCTGGTGTTCGGTCTGCCGCGCTGGGGCGATGGCGTGATACCGGTCGCCGAAATACTGTGGTGGCTGGACGTGGCAATGTCCCTGGCCTGTGGCGTGCTGATCCCCTATCTGATGTTCACCCGGCAGGAGCACAGCATCGATCAGATGACGGCCGTGTGGCTATTGCCGGTGGTGGCCGCCGAAGTCGCCGCCGCCAGTGGAGGCCTGTTGGCGCCGCACCTGGCAGATGCCCATTCGCAGATAGTGGTGTTGGTCACCAGCTACGTGCTCTGGGCCTTTTCCCTGCCGGTGGCATTCAGCATCCTGACCATCCTGCTGTTGCGCATGGCCCTGCATAAACTGCCCCACGAAAACATGGCCGCCTCGAGCTGGCTGGCACTCGGCCCGATCGGCACCGGTGCACTGGGCATGTTGCTGCTGGGTGCCGACGCGCCGGCGATCTTCGCGGCCAACGGATTGCCTGGAGTCGGTGAAATCGCCGCCGGGTTGGGGTTGGTGGCCGGGATTACGCTGTGGGGGTTTGGTCTGTGGTGGATGCTGATCGCGCTGCTGATCACCGTGCGATACCTGCGCGCCGGGATTCCGTTCAACCTCGGCTGGTGGGGCTTTACCTTCCCCCTGGGCGTGTACGCCCTGACTACCTTGAAACTGGCCAGTGTGTTGAACCTGACCTTTTTCAGTATTTTCGGCTGTGTGCTGGTGACGTTGCTGGTGGTGATGTGGCTGATCGTCGGCAAACGGACGGTGCAGGGTGCGTGGCGGGGGGAGTTGTTTGTCTCACCTTGTATTGCAGGATTAAAGAAATAACCGCCCAGGATTAGGTAATGTGTGGCCTGGATCGACGTTCGGCTTTCCAATCAACGTATCCACGCCACTCTCTACCCCACGATCAGGGACACACGGAAGATGAGTCACCCCTCACAGTTCACCTTGCTTCGCACCCGGCGCTTCCTGCCGTTTTTCATCACTCAGTCGCTGGGAGCGTTCAACGACAATATCTTCAAGCAGTCGTTGATCCTCGCCATTCTGTACAAGCTGGCGATCGAGGGTGATCGCTCGATCTGGGTCAACCTGTGTGCGCTGCTGTTCATCCTGCCATTCTTTCTGTTCTCGGCGCTGGCCGGGCAGTTCGGCGAAAAATTCGCCAAGGATGCGCTGATCCGTCTGATCAAGCTCGGGGAAATCGCCATCATGGCGGTCGGCGCGGTCGGTTTCATGTTCGATCACCTGTCGTTGATGCTGGTGGCGCTGTTTGCCATGGGCACTCACTCGGCGCTGTTCGGTCCGGTGAAATATTCGATCCTGCCCCAGGCCTTGCACGAAGAAGAGCTGGTGGGGGGTAACGGCCTGGTGGAGATGGGGACTTTCCTGGCGATCCTCGCCGGAACCATCGGCGCCGGGGTCATGATGTCGTCCAGTCATTACGCGCCCATCGTCTCCACGGCGATCATTGGCATTGCGGTCATCGGTTACCTGGCCAGCCGCAGCATCCCTCGTGCCGCGGCCGCCTCGCCGGAAATGCGCCTGAACTGGAACATTTTCAGTCAATCCTGGGCCACCCTGAAGCTGGGTCTGGGCCAAACCCCGGCAGTGTCGCGTTCGATTGTCGGCAACTCATGGTTCTGGTTTGTCGGGGCGATTTACCTGACACAGATCCCGGCTTACGCCAAGGAGTGGATGCACGGCGACGAAACCGTGGTAACGCTGATTCTCACGGTGTTCTCGGTAGGTATCGCGCTCGGCTCGATGCTCTGCGAGAAACTGTCCGGGCGCAAAGTCGAAATCGGCCTGGTGCCATTCGGCTCGTTCGGCCTGACGGTGTTCGGGTTGCTGTTGTGGTGGCATTCCGGCGGGATTCCGGGCAGCGTCGACGGCCATGGCTGGGTCGAGATCCTCGGGTTTGGCCATACCTGGCTGGTCTTGATCGATATTCTCGGCCTGGGGATCTTCGGCGGCTTCTATATAGTGCCGCTGTACGCGCTGATCCAGTCGCGCACTCCCGAGAACGAGCGGGCACGGGTGATTGCGGCCAACAACATTCTCAATGCGCTGTTCATGGTGGTCTCGGCGATTGTCTCGATCGTATTGCTGAGCCTGGTCAAGCTGTCGATCCCGCAGCTGTTCCTGGTGGTGTCGCTGCTGAACATCGGTGTCAACGCCTACATCTTCAAGATTGTCCCCGAGTTCAGCATGCGCTTCATGATCTGGCTGCTCAGCCATTCCATGTACCGCGTGGAGCATCGCAATCTGCAACTGATTCCCGATGAGGGCGCGGCGCTGCTGGTCTGCAATCATGTGTCTTTCGTCGATGCGTTACTGATCGGTGGGGCGGTGCGTCGGCCGATTCGCTTTGTGATGCACTACAAGATCTACAACCTGCCAGTGCTGAATTTCATCTTTCGCACGGCCGGGACGATTCCAATCGCGGGGCGTCAGGAAGATATCCAGATTTACGAAAAAGCCTTCACGCGCATTGCCCGGTATCTGAAGGACGGTGAGCTGGTGTGCATCTTCCCGGAAGGCAAACTGACCGCCGATGGCGAGATCAATGAATTCAAGGGCGGACTGAGGCGGATTCTGGAAGAGACCCCGGTGCCGGTGATTCCGCTGGCATTGCAGGGGTTGTGGGGCAGTTTTTTCAGTCGCGATCCGGGCAAGGGGCTGTTTCGTCGGCTGTGGTCGCGAGTGACACTGGTAGCGGGCCCTGCCGTGACGGTAGAGGAGGCCGAACCGGTCAGACTGCAAGGATTGGTGGGCGAGTTGCGCGGCGCTGTCCGTTAGCGCTACTGCGTGCGGACCGCCCTGGCGGCTTTCACCCGGCCATCGCCAGCCGGTTGCGACCTGCGCGCTTGGCTGCATACAGGGCGCTATCGGCCCGTCGCAGCAGGCTGTCGCCGGACTCGCCGGGCAACAGGGTCGAACAGCCGAGGCTGACGGTCAGTTCGATCGACTTGCCATCGGCGGCAAAATCCTGCGTCTGCGCGGCAAATCGCAACCGCTCGCCGATCATGGCTGCCGCCTCCCGACCGGTGTTGGACAGCAGAATCAGGAACTCTTCGCCACCAAAGCGGAACACCATGTCCACGTTGCGCAACTGATTCTTGATCGAGGCGGCAACCGCCTTCAGCACGTAATCGCCAGCGCTATGCCCATGATTGTCGTTGACGTGTTTGAAGTGATCGATGTCCAGCATCAACAGCGACAAGGGGTGCAGGTGCCGGCGCGACATCTCGATTTCCCGCTGCAGCGTCTGATCCATGGCGATGCGGTTGCCGGTGTCCGTGAGTGGATCGCGCAAGGCGCTTTGGGTCGCAGCGCGGTAGAGCAGGGTATTGCGCATCGGGTACAGCAATGCGGACAGTATCGACTCGAGGTTGCCCTGCTCCAGGTCGCTGAATCGCTGATTGCGGCGGAACACCAGTTGCCCCAGGTGCTCGCCTTCATGGCTGAGGCTGTAGCTGATCGAATGTTGGCCACGCTGGCCGAACGTCAGGCGCAAGTCGCTGGCCTTGTGCTCGTAACTCAAGGCGTCCAGTGGGACCAGTCGCTGGATCTCGCGAAAAAACAGCCCGAGGATGCGTTGCGGCTCAAGACTGGTTTGCAACAGCAGGCTCAGCTGCTGGCGCATTTGCGCAAGGCTGACCGATCTCTCTGGAAGGGGGGGCTGCTGACCAAAGCCCAGGCGTTGCAATTTGGCGCGATCGAAGTCAATTGCGTTGGTCTGGGAAGATGATTTCATATGGCGTGCGCCCCTGAGCAGTAAGACTGTCTTACAGGCTGGGTGAGAGCGGCTTTGGGCTGCGCGTCATACTGGTCCATCAGTCCCGTAGGACATCTGCTACGAGTCTAATCTGCTTTGCCGAAGATAAAGTAATTATCGGCCTCCCATCTGCTTTCACACGGCATGTCTGAGCAGATTTAGAGCGAAACGCATGCCATTACGTTCCTTTAGATAAAAAAGCATTATAAATCAAAGTCTTGAAATTTCATTGGCAGACGTCACCGACGTTATGCCGATTGTTTGGCCAGGAATGAGGGGGGAGTTACGAGCATTTGAGCGCCACGACAGGAGGCTGTCGCGGCACAAAAGCGACGCACGGCGTTACTGGGCGTTGAAAGCCTGGCCGTTGATGCCGGTGCTGTCCGGTCCCATCAGGTAGAGATAGACCGGCATGATCTCCTCCGGCGTCGGGTTGTTCAGCGGATTTTCCCCGGGGTAGGCCTGGGCGCGCATGCTGGTGCGGGTGGCGCCGGGGTTGATGCTGTTGGCGCGCACCGGTGCCACGGTATCGACTTCATCGGCCAGGGTTTGCATCAGGCCTTCGGTGGCAAATTTGGAAACCCCGTACGCACCCCAGTAGGCGCGCCCCTTGCGGCCGACGCTGCTGGAGGTGAACACCACCGAGGCGTCCTGGGACAGCTTGAGCAGCGGCAACAGCGTACTGGTGAGCATGAACATCGCATTGACGTTGACGTGCATGACGCGCATGAAGTTTTCACCGGACAACTGCTCGATCGGCGTACGCGGGCCGATGATCGAGGCGTTGTGCAGCAGGCCGTCGAGGTGGCCGAACTCGGTTTCGATCATCGCTGCCAACTCATCGTATTGATGGGGCAGGGCGGTTTCCAGATTGAACGGGATCACCGCGGGTTGTGGATGACCGGCGGCTTCAATTTCGTCGTAGACCTGAGTCAGGTTGGCTTCGGTCTTGCCCAGCAGCAGCACGGTGGCGCCGTGGGCGGCGTAGGTTTTCGCGGCGGCAGCGCCGATACCACGACCGGCACCGGTGACCAGGATGACCCGGTCCTTGAGCAGTTCGGGGCGGGCGGAATAATCAAACATAAAAAACCTCTACAAATCAGAAGACGGATCGCGCGCGGCAAATCGCGGGCAAGCCCGCTCCCACAAGAATCGAGGGTGTTTACACAATTTGCATTCGCCTACCAGAACCCTGTGGGAGCGGGCTTGCCCGCGATGGCGTCAGCATTCACGCCACATTCCCAGGAGTTTGAAACCGGCTCTCAGCAGCCACAAAGGGCGCTATCAAGCACCTTGCGCAACTCCAGCGGATGATCCACCACCACATCCGCCCCCCAGTGCCGCGGGTTATCGTCCGGGTGGATATAGCCAAAGGTTACCGCAGCGGTCCGGGTGCCGGCATCGCGACCGGATTCGATATCGCGCAGGTCATCACCCACGAACAGTACGCTGGCCGGGTCCAGGTTGAGCATCTTGCAGGCGAGGATCAACGGCTCGGGATCCGGCTTGCTGTTCTTCACATGGTCCGGGCAAATCAGCAGCGCCGAGCGCTCGGCCAGCCCCAACCGCTGCATGATCGGCTCGGCGAACCGCAACGGCTTGTTGGTGACCACGCCCCAGATCAGATTGGCTTTTTCGATATCGGCCAGCAGTTCGCCCATGCCGTCGAACAATTTGCTGTGAACGGCGCAACCCACGAGGTAGCGCTCCAGGAACTCCAGGCGCAATGCCTCGAATTCCGGCGATTCCGGGTCCATGGCGAAGGTCACGGCGACCATCGCCTTGGCGCCGCCGGAGATTTCGTCGCGAATCTGTTTATCGTTGATCGGCGGCAAACCGCGATCGGCACGCATTGCCTGGCAGATGGCAATGAAGTCCGGCGCGGTGTCGAGCAGGGTGCCGTCCATGTCGAAAAGAACTGCTCTGATACGCATCGGCTTACTCCTCGCGCAGGGTCTGGATCATGTAGTTGACGTCCACGTCGGACGCCAGCTTGTAGTGTTTGGTCAGCGGGTTGTAGGTCAGGCCGATGATGTCCTTGACGGTCAGCCCGGCCATGCGGCTCCAGGCGCCCAGCTCGGACGGGCGGATGAATTTCTTGAAGTCGTGGGTGCCGCGCGGCAGCAGCTTCATGATGTATTCGGCGCCGACGATGGCGAACAGGTACGCCTTCGGATTGCGGTTGATGGTGGAGAAGAACACCTGGCCACCGGGTTTGACCATGCGGAAGCAGGCGCGGATCACCGAGGAGGGGTCCGGCACGTGCTCGAGCATTTCCAGGCAGGTGACCACGTCGAACTGCTCGGGCAGCTCGCAGGCCAGGGCTTCGGCGGTGATCTGCCGGTACTCGACACTCACGCCCGACTCCAGCTGATGCAATTGCGCGACCGCCAGCGGCGCTTCACCCATGTCGATACCCATGACGGTGGCGCCGCGCTGGGCCATGGCTTCGCTGAGGATGCCGCCGCCGCAGCCGACGTCGAGGACTTTCTTGCCGGCCAGATGGACCCGTTCGTCAATCCAGTTGACCCGCAGCGGGTTGATGTCGTGCAGCGGTTTGAACTCGCTTTCGCGGTCCCACCAGCGATGCGCCAGGGCTTCGAATTTGGCGATTTCGGCGTAGTCGACGTTGCTCATGCTTAAGTCCTCTAAAACTTGAAAAATCCTGTTGCCCCGACCGGGGGGCTTACGATTCGGTACGGCCGCTGATGCGCTGGCCCCAGGCCTTGGCGGTGGCACAAAGCTGGTCTTCATCCAGGCGGGTCAAACGGCGGTCGTCGAGCAGTTGCTTGCCGGCGACCCAAAGGTGTTTCACGCAGTCCCGGCCAGTGGCGTATATAAGCTGCGAAACCGGGTCGTAGACCGGTTGCTGCGCCAGGCCTGAGAGGTCGAATGCCACGATGTCCGCGGCTTTGCCGACTTCCAGCGAGCCGACGTCGGTTTCGATCCCCAGCGCGCGGGCGCCGTTGAGGGTGGCCATGCGCAGCGCGCGATGGGCGTCCAGCGCGGTGGCGGAGCCGGCGACGGCCTTGGCCAGCAATGCAGCGGTGCGGGTTTCGCCGAGCAGGTCGAGGTCGTTGTTGCTCGCCGCGCCATCGGTGCCGATGGCGACATTGACGCCGGCCTGCCACAAACGCTCCACCGGGCAGAAACCGCTGGCCAGCTTCAGGTTCGATTCCGGGCAATGGATCACGCTGGTATTGCTTTCTACCAGCAGCACCAGGTCCTCATCGCTGATTTGCGTCATGTGCACCGCCTGGAAGCGCGGCCCCAGGAGGCCCAGGCGACCGAGGCGGGCCAACGGGCGTTCGCCATATTGCTCGACCGACTGCTGCACTTCGAAGGCGGTTTCGTGGACATGCATGTGAATCGAGGCGTCCAGTTCTTCGGCGATCACCCGGATTTTCTCCAGGTTTTCGTCGCCCACGGTGTAGGGTGCATGGGGGCCGAAGGTAATTTTGATACGCTCGTGGTGCTTGAGATCGTTGAACAGTTCGACACCCTGGCGAATGGCCTCGTCCGCCGTGCTGGCGCCCGGGATCGGAAAGTCGAGGATCGGAATGGCGATTTGCCCGCGAATGCCGCTGTCATGGATGCACTCGCTGGCAATCTTGGGGAAGAAATACATGTCGGAGAAGCAGGTGATGCCGCCTTTGATCTGCTCGGCGATCGCCAGGTCGGTGCCGTCGCGAACGAAAGTTTCGTCTACCCATTTGGCTTCGGCCGGCCAAATGTGCTGTTCCAGCCAGGCCATCAGCGGCAGATCGTCCGCCAGGCCGCGGAACAACGTCATCGCGGCATGCCCGTGAGCATTGATCAGGCCAGGGCAGAGCAGCATGTCCGGCAGTTCGCGGATTTCGCTTGCCTCAAGCTTCAGCGCCGCGGCACGCGGGCCGATAAAGACGATGCGCCCGTCGCGGATGCCCAGAGCATGCTCCTTGAGGACAACGCCAGCAGGTTCGACGGGTACCAGCCAGGTCGGCAGTAATAGCAGGTCGAGCGCAACGGCAGTGTTCGGCATCGAGGATGGGTTCCAGTGCTTTTATAAAGGATGGCGAAGTATACCCGAGCGTGTTCGCGGGGGGATCGCTATAATCGGCGGCTTTTGTTTCTGAGTGCGGGGTGGGGAATGCGCGATCGACTGTTGGCTGCGGAGAAGGTGAAGGCCATCGATTGGCGTGATGGCGCCCTGTATCTGCTGGATCAACGTATTTTGCCGTTCGAGGAAACGTGGATCGCCTATACCAGCGCCGCAGGTGTGGCCGAGGCGATTCGTTCGATGGTCGTGCGCGGCGCGCCGGCCATTGGCATCAGTGCTGCTTATGGCGTGGTGTTGGCGGCGCGTGCCCGGTTTGCCGAAGGCGGCGACTGGCGGGCGGCGCTGGAAGAGGATTTCGCGCTGCTCGCCGATGCCCGTCCGACCGCCGTCAATCTGTTTTGGGCCCTGGGCCGCATGCGCGAACGGCTTGGGCGTCTCAAGCATCACGCCGATCCGCTGGCGGTGCTGGAAGCGGAAGCCCTTGCCATTCATGAAAGTGATCGCGAAGCCAACCTGACCATGGCGCAACTGGGGGTGGACCTGATTCGCAAGCACCAGGGCAATGCCCAGGCGTTCCTGACCCATTGCAACACCGGTGCCTTGGCCACCGGCGGCTTCGGCACGGCGCTGGGGGTGATTCGCGGGGCGTTCCTTGAAGGCATGGTCGAGCGGGTATACGCCGACGAAACCCGGCCCTGGCTGCAAGGTTCGCGCCTGACCGCGTGGGAATTGGCCAACGAGGGGATTCCGGTCACGATCAATGCCGACTCGGCCGCTGCCCATATCATGAAAACCAAGGGCGTTACCTGGGTGATCGTGGGGGCCGACCGCATCAGCGCCAATGGCGACGTGGCCAACAAGATCGGCACCTACCAATTGGCGGTGAACGCCATGCACCATGGCGTGCGCTTCATGGTCGTGGCGCCGAGCTCGACCATCGACATGAACCTGGCCAGTGGTGACGACATTCCAATCGAAGAGCGTGACGGTCGCGAGTTACTGGATGTCGGCGGTAAGCGGGTCGGGGCCGATGTCGATGCGTTCAACCCGGTGTTTGACGTGACCCCGGCAGACCTGATCGATGTGATCGTCACGGAAAAGGGCATTGTCGAGCGGCCGGATACGGCGAAAATGGCGCAGTTGATGTGTCGTAAGCGTCTGCATTGAAGGTCTCCGGCGCCTGATAAATCGCAATCGCGGGCAAGCCCGCTCCCACAAGGATCTGTGTTGCACCGAAAATCTCGGGCATACAACAGACCCTGTGGGAGCGGGCTTGCCCGCGATGAGGCCCGCAGAGTCAATAAATCAGCCTGAATTCTGCATTCGGCATCTCTCTAAGCCTCTCTCGTCCCCTTCAAGCCTGTCACCGGTCAACTAACTATGCTCCATGCGCATCAGGGGGATAGGTGCGTGGCGGCTCTTGTGATAACATCCGGCGTTTTCCGAGGCAGTCCCACGGGGTTGTCTTTACTGCGCAGATCCATGGCATAACTCGTTGATTTGTCGTAAGTCGGTGCACGGCACTCAGCCTGCAGCGGCGAGCTTCGTTCGTCCCATATGGATGTGACGAAGTTTCACCAGAAAAAGGAATCAGGCTTCTCATGGGCGAACTGGCCAAAGAAATCCTCCCGGTCAATATCGAAGACGAGCTGAAGCAGTCCTACCTCGACTACGCGATGAGCGTAATTGTCGGGCGGGCACTGCCGGATGCGCGCGATGGCTTGAAGCCCGTGCACCGGCGTGTGCTGTTCGCGATGAGCGAGCTGGGCAACGACTTCAACAAGCCGTACAAGAAATCTGCCCGTGTTGTCGGTGACGTGATCGGTAAGTATCACCCGCACGGTGATACCGCGGTATACGACACCATCGTTCGGATGGCGCAGCCATTTTCGCTGCGCTACCTGCTGGTAGACGGCCAGGGCAACTTCGGTTCGGTGGACGGCGACAACGCCGCAGCCATGCGATACACCGAAGTGCGCATGACCAAGCTGGCGCACGAGCTGCTGGCCGACCTGCACAAAGAAACCGTGGACTGGGTGCCGAACTACGACGGCACCGAAATGATCCCGGCGGTCATGCCGACCCGTATTCCCAACCTGCTGGTCAACGGCTCGAGCGGTATCGCCGTGGGCATGGCGACCAACATCCCGCCGCACAACCTCGGTGAAGTCATCGACGGTTGCCTGGCCCTCATCGACAACCCCGAGTTGACCATCGATGAGCTGATGCAATACATCCCCGGTCCGGACTTCCCGACAGCCGCGATCATCAACGGTCGCGCCGGCATCATCGAAGCCTACCGCACCGGTCGCGGGCGCATTTACATGCGCGCCCGCTCGATGATCGAAGACATCGACAAGGTCGGTGGTCGCCAGCAGATCGTGATCACCGAACTGCCTTACCAGCTGAACAAAGCCCGTCTGATCGAGAAGATCGCCGAGCTGGTCAAAGAGAAGAAGCTCGAAGGCATCACCGAGCTGCGCGACGAGTCCGACAAGGACGGCATGCGCGTCGTGATCGAGCTGCGTCGCGGCGAAGTGCCTGAGGTGATCCTCAACAACCTCTACGCCCAGACCCAGCTGCAAGCGGTGTTCGGTATCAACATCGTCGCGCTGATCGACGGCCGTCCGCGGATCCTCAACCTCAAGGACCTGCTGGAAGCCTTCGTTCGCCACCGTCGCGAAGTCGTTACCCGCCGTACCGTGTTCGAGCTGCGTAAAGCGCGCGAACGGGGTCACATCCTGGAAGGTCAAGCGGTTGCCCTGTCGAACATCGACCCGGTCATCGCCCTGATCAAGGCTTCGCCAACGCCGTCGGAAGCCAAGGAAGCGCTGATCAAGACTGCGTGGGAATCTTCCGCCGTGGTCGCGATGGTTGAGCGTGCCGGCGCTGACTCCTGCCGTCCGGAGACCCTGGATCCGCAATACGGTCTGCGCGAAGGCAAGTACTTCCTGTCGCCGGAACAGGCGCAAGCCATTCTGGAACTGCGTCTGCACCGCCTGACCGGCCTGGAACACGAAAAGCTGCTGGCCGAGTATCAAGAGATCCTCAACCAGATCGGCGAGCTGATCCGCATCCTCAGCAGCGCCACGCGCCTGATGGAAGTGATCCGCGAAGAGCTGGAAGTGATCCGCGCCGAATACGGCGACGTGCGTCGCACCGAAATCCTCGATGCCCGTCTCGACCTGACCCTGGGTGACATGATCCCGGAAGAAGAGCGCGTCGTGACCATCTCCCACGGTGGCTATGCCAAGACCCAGCCATTGGCTGCGTACCAGGCCCAGCGTCGTGGCGGTAAAGGCAAGTCGGCCACCGGCGTCAAGGATGAGGACTACATCGCTCACCTGCTGGTCGCCAACAGCCACACCACGCTGCTGCTGTTCTCCAGCAAGGGCAAGGTGTACTGGCTCAAAACCTACGAAATCCCGGAAGCGTCCCGCGCTGCCCGTGGTCGTCCGCTGGTCAACCTGCTGCCGCTGAGCGAGGGTGAATACATCACCACCATGCTCCCGGTCGATCTGGAAGCCATGCGCAAGCAAGCTGACGCCGAAGACGCCGAAAGCATCGAGTCCGATCTCGAAGAACTGGAAAACAGCAACGAAACCGAAGAAGAGCGCAAGGCGCGGATCAAGGCTGCAGACAAGAAGAAGGCTCCGTTCATCTTCATGTCGACTGCCAACGGTACGGTCAAGAAGACCCCGCTGGTGGCGTTCAGTCGTCAGCGCAGCGTCGGTCTGATCGCGCTCGAGCTGGACGAAGGCGACATTCTGATTTCTGCTGCCGTCACCGATGGCGAGCAGGAAATCATGCTGTTCTCCGACGGCGGCAAGGTCACCCGCTTCAAGGAGTCCGAAGTTCGCGCCATGGGCCGTACCGCTCGCGGTGTGCGTGGCATGCGTCTGCCGGAAGGACAGAAGCTGATTTCCATGCTGATCCCGGAAGAAGGCAGCGAGATCCTCACGGCTTCGGCGCGTGGCTTCGGCAAGCGCACGGCGATCACCGAGTTCCCCGAGTACAAACGTGGCGGTCAGGGTGTTATCGCCATGGTCAGCAACGAGCGTAACGGCCGTCTGGTCGGCGCGGTGCAGGTGCAGGATGGCGAAGAGATCATGCTGATCTCCGACCAGGGTACTTTGGTGCGTACCCGTGTCGACGAAGTCTCCAGCCTGGGTCGTAATACCCAGGGCGTGACGCTGATCAAGCTGGCCAGCGATGAAACGCTGGTGGGCCTGGAGCGGGTTCAAGAGCCGTCGGAAGTCGAAGGCGAAGAGCTGGAAGGCGAAGAGAGCGAAGAAGGTGCAGTGTTCGACGGAGAAGTCGTGATCGACGACGTTGCCGAAGACCAGCAACTCGACGCCGCCGCTGACGAAGAACCGCAAGAGTAAGCGGGCAAACAGGGGGCGGATGAAAATTCGCCCCCTTGTTGTTTGTCCCTTTGGAAATACTGAAATCCCATGTAGGAGCGAGCTTGCTCGCGATGGTCGTCAACGATAACGCAGGGCGTCTGGTGCACCCTTGCGCTCTCAGGTTTTTCGCGAGCAAGCTCGCTCCTACAGTGTTACCACCAAATCAGAGCGAGATTGGATGTGAGCAAGAGAGCCTATAACTTCTGCGCCGGTCCTGCGGCGCTTCCCGAAGCTGTCCTGCAGCGCGCCCAGGGTGAACTCCTTGATTGGCACGGCAAGGGCCTGTCGGTCATGGAAATGAGCCATCGCAGTGATGAGTTCGTGTCCATCGCCACCAAGGCCGAGCAGGATCTGCGTGATCTGCTGAATATCCCCTCGAACTATAAAGTGCTGTTCCTGCAAGGCGGCGCCAGTCAGCAATTTGCGCAGATTCCGCTGAACCTGTTGCCGGAAAGCGGCACCGCCGACTATATCGACACCGGTATCTGGTCGCAGAAAGCCATCGAAGAAGCTTCGCGCTACGGCCACGTCAATGTTGCGGCCACCGCCAAGCCTTACGACTATTTCGCCATTCCCGGGCAGAACGAGTGGAACCTGTCTGCAGACGCGGCCTACGTTCACTACGCCCCGAACGAAACCATCGGCGGCCTGGAATTCCAGTGGATCCCGCAGACCGGTGACGTTCCACTGGTGGCCGACATGTCCTCGGACATCCTCTCGCGTCCGATGGATATTTCGCGCTTCGGTATGATCTACGCCGGCGCCCAGAAGAACATCGGCCCGAGCGGCCTGGTCGTCACCATCATTCGCGAAGACCTGCTGGGTCGCGCCCGTTCGCTGTGCCCGACCATGCTCGACTACAAGGTCGCGGCCGATAACGGCTCGATGTACAACACCCCGCCAACCCTGGCCTGGTACCTGTCGGGTCTGGTGTTCGAATGGCTGAAAGAGCAGGGTGGCGTTGAAGCCATCGGCAGGCTCAATGACGTGAAACAGCGCACACTGTACGATTTCATCGACGCCAGCGGCCTGTACAGCAACCCGATCAACAAATCGGACCGCTCGTGGATGAACGTGCCGTTCCGCCTGGCGGACGACCGTCTGGACAAGCCATTCCTGGCTGGCGCCGACGAGCGTGGCCTGTTGAACCTCAAGGGTCACCGATCCGTGGGTGGCATGCGTGCCTCCATCTATAACGCCGTCGACATCGTTGCGGTCAACGCACTGGTTTCGTACATGGCAGAGTTCGAGAAGGAACACGGTTAATGTCTGAGCAAGAACTCAAGGCACTGCGCCTGCGCATCGATGCCCTGGACGAAAAAGTCCTGGAGCTGATCAGTGAGCGCGCACGTTGCGCCCAGGAAGTTGCGCGAGTAAAGATGGCCTCGCTGGCCGAAGGCGAAGTGCCGGTGTTCTATCGCCCCGAGCGTGAAGCTCAGGTGCTCAAGCGCGTGATGGAGCGCAACCAGGGGCCGCTGGGCAACGAAGAGATGGCGCGCTTGTTCCGCGAAATCATGTCCTCGTGCCTGGCGCTCGAGCAGCCGCTGAAAGTGGCTTACCTCGGCCCTGAGGGCACCTTCACCCAAGCGGCGGCCATGAAGCACTTCGGTCACGCGGTGATCAGCAAGCCGATGGCCGCCATCGACGAAGTGTTCCGTGAAGTCGCGGCCGGTGCGGTGAACTTTGGCGTGGTCCCGGTGGAAAACTCCACCGAGGGCGCGGTCAACCACACCCTCGACAGCTTCCTCGAGCACGACATGGTGATCTGTGGCGAAGTCGAGCTGCGCATCCACCACCACCTGTTGGTCGGTGAAAACACCAAGACCGACAGCATCAGCCGCATCTATTCCCATGCCCAGTCCCTGGCCCAGTGCCGCAAGTGGCTGGACGCCCATTACCCGAATGTCGAGCGCGTGGCGGTGTCCAGCAACGCCGAGGCGGCCAAGCGGGTCAAGGGCGAGTGGAATTCGGCAGCGATTGCCGGCGACATGGCGGCAGGCTTGTACGGGCTGACCCGTCTGGCGGAAAAAATCGAGGATCGTCCGGACAACTCCACGCGATTCCTGATGATCGGCAGCCAGGAAGTGCCGCCGACCGGCGACGACAAGACCTCGATCATCGTGTCCATGAGCAACAAGCCTGGCGCGTTGCACGAGTTGCTGGTGCCGTTTCACGATAATGGCATCGACCTGACTCGCATCGAGACCCGTCCGTCGCGCAGCGGTAAATGGACCTACGTGTTCTTCATCGATTTCGTCGGCCACCACCGCGATCCGCTGGTAAAAGGTGTGCTGGAAAAGATCAGTCAGGAAGCAGTGGCACTCAAAGTGCTGGGTTCCTACCCGAAAGCCGTTCTCTAAGGGGTAGCAAATGAGTGGCGACTTCCTCGCTCTGGCACAGCCGGGCGTGCAACAACTTTCGCCTTACGTTCCGGGTAAACCCGTGGACGAACTGGCGCGCGAGCTGGACATCGATCCGGCCAGCATCGTCAAGCTGGCGAGCAACGAAAACCCGTTGGGCGCCAGTCCCAAGGCTTTGGCGGCCATTCGCGAAGCATTGGCCGAACTGACCCGTTATCCGGACGGCAATGGTTTTGCGCTCAAGACCCTGCTGGCTGACCAGTGTCGCGTCGAGCTGAACCAGGTGACCCTGGGCAACGGCTCCAACGACATTCTCGAGCTGGTCGCGCGTGCCTATCTGGCGCCGGGCCTGAACGCGGTGTTCAGCGAGCATGCGTTTGCGGTCTACCCGATCGTGACCCAGGCCGTGGGTGCTGACGCGCGGGTTATCCCGGCGAAAGACTGGGGGCATGACCTGTCGGCCATGCTGGCCGCGATCGATGCCGATACCCGCGTGGTGTTCATCGCCAATCCGAACAACCCGACCGGGACCTGGTTCGATGCCGAGGCGCTGGACGAGTTCCTGCAGGATGTGCCGGAACACGTGCTGGTGGTGCTGGACGAGGCCTACATCGAATACGCCGAGGGCGGTGACTTGCCGGATGGCCTGGACTACCTGGCGGCGTACCCGAACCTGCTGGTCTCGCGCACCTTCTCCAAGGCCTATGGCCTGGCGGCACTGCGGGTCGGTTATGGCTTGTCCACCGCTGTCGTAGCGGACGTGCTGAACCGCGTGCGTCAGCCGTTCAACGTCAACAGCCTGGCCCTGGCCGCTGCGTGTGCTGCGTTGCAGGACGCCGAGTACCTGGCCGAAAGCCGTCGCCTGAACGAAGCCGGCATGCAGCAATTGGAAGCAGGCTTCCGGGAGCTGGGGCTGAGCTGGATTGCGTCCAAGGGTAACTTCATCTGCGTCGATCTCGGCCGTGTTGCTTTGCCGATCTTCCAGGGCTTGCTGCGCGAGGGCGTGATCGTGCGTCCGGTGGCCAACTACGGCCTGCCGAACCACCTGCGCGTCACCATCGGCCTGCCGGCGGAAAACAGCCGCTTCCTCGAGGCGCTGACCAAGGTCCTGGCCCGTGGTTGATGTCACTGCACCTGCTGCTGCACCTGTGATCGGGCGCCTGGTGGTGGTCGGCCTGGGGTTGATCGGCGGTTCGTTTGCCAAGGGTTTGCGTGAAAGCGGCCTGTGTCGCGAAGTGGTCGGGGTCGATCTCGACCCGCAGTCGCGCACGCTGGCGGTCGAGCTGGGTGTGGTGGATCGCTGCGAAGAAGACCTGGCCGTCGCTTGCCAGGGCGCCGACGTGATTCAACTGGCCGTACCGATCCTCGCCATGGAAAAAATGCTCGGCCGCCTGGCCGGCATGAACCTGGGGCAAGCGATTCTGACCGACGTCGGCAGCGCCAAGGGCAACGTCGTGCGCGCGGCAACCGCAGCGTTCGGCGGCATGCCTTCGCGTTTTGTGCCGGGGCATCCGATTGCCGGTTCCGAGCAGAGCGGGGTGGAAGCCTCCAATGCCGACCTGTTCCGCCGTCATAAAGTGATACTGACGCCGCTGGATCAAACCGATCCGGCGGCCTTGGCCGTGGTCGACCGCCTGTGGCGCGAACTGGGCGCCGATGTCGAGCACATGCAGGTCGAGCGTCACGACGAAGTGTTGGCGGCGACCAGCCATTTGCCGCACTTGCTGGCGTTCGGTCTGGTCGATTCATTGGCCAAGCGCAATGAAAACCTTGAGATCTTCCGTTACGCTGCCGGCGGTTTCCGCGATTTCACAAGAATCGCGGGGAGCGACCCGGTCATGTGGCACGACATCTTCCTCGCCAACCGCGAAGCTGTCCTGCGCACACTCGATACATTTCGCAGCGACCTCGACGCCTTGCGCGACGCGGTCGATGCAGGGGATGGGCACCAATTGTTGGGCGTGTTCACGCGCGCCCGGGTTGCCCGCGAACATTTCAGTAAAATCCTGGCCCGCCGGGCTTATGTGGACGCTATGAATTCCAACGACCTGATTTTCCTGGCACAACCTGGTGGCCGCCTGACTGGGCGGATTCGTGTACCGGGCGATAAATCGATTTCCCACCGCTCGATCATGCTCGGCTCCCTGGCTGAAGGCGTCACCGAAGTCGAAGGCTTCCTCGAGGGCGAAGACGCCCTGGCGACCTTGCAAGCCTTCCGCGACATGGGGGTGGTGATCGAAGGTCCGCACCACGGTCGCGTGACCATTCACGGCGTCGGCCTGCATGGCCTGAAGCCGGCGCCGGGCCCGATCTACCTGGGCAACTCCGGCACCTCGATGCGCCTGCTGTCTGGCCTGTTGGCTGCGCAGGACTTCGACAGCACCCTGACCGGTGACGCTTCGCTGTCCAAGCGCCCGATGAATCGCGTGGCCAACCCGCTGCGTGAAATGGGCGCCGTGATCGAAACCGCCGCTGAAGGTCGTCCACCGATGACCATTCGTGGCGGCAGCAAACTCAAGGGCCTGACCTACACCATGCCGATGGCCAGTGCCCAGGTGAAATCCTGTCTGTTGCTGGCAGGTCTGTATGCCGAGGGCAAGACCACTGTCACCGAGCCTGCACCGACCCGCGACCACACCGAGCGCATGCTGCGTGGCTTCGGCTATCCAGTCAGCGTCAACGGCGCTACCGCGTCGGTCGAGTCCGGCCACACGCTGACCGCCACCCACATTGAAGTCCCGGGCGATATCTCTTCTTCCGCGTTCTTCCTGGTCGCCGCTTCGATCGCCGAAGGTTCGGAGCTGGTGCTCGAGCACGTCGGCATCAACCCGACCCGTACCGGCGTAATCGACATCCTGCGCCTGATGGGCGCTGACATCACCCTGGAAAACCAGCGTGAAGTCGGCGGCGAGCCGGTAGCAGACCTGCGCGTACGTGCAGCTAAACTCAAAGGTATCGAGATTCCCGAAGCGCTGGTTCCGCTGGCCATCGATGAATTTCCGGTGCTGTTCGTGGCCGCGGCCTGTGCCGAAGGGCGCACTGTCCTGCGCGGCGCTGAAGAGCTGCGAGTCAAGGAGTCGGACCGGATCCAGGTCATGGCCGATGGCCTGCTGGCGCTGGGCGTCAAATGCGAACCGACCCCGGACGGCATTATCATCGACGGCGGCCAGATCGGCGGCGGCGAAGTGCACGGTCACGGCGATCACCGGATTGCCATGGCCTTCAGCGTGGCCTCGCTGCGCGCCACTGCACCGATCCGCATTCATGACTGTGCCAACGTCGCGACGTCGTTCCCGAACTTCCTCGCGTTGTGCGCGCAGGTCGGTATCCGTGTAGCACAAGAGGCTCAATCGTGAAAATCAGCGCACCGGTCATCACCATTGATGGGCCAAGCGGCTCTGGCAAAGGCACGATCGCCGGGATCCTGGCCAAGCGCCTGGGCTGGAATCTGCTGGACTCCGGTGCGTTGTATCGATTGCTCGCGTTCGCGGCGTATAACCACGGCGTCGACCTGACCAATGAAGAGCTGCTCAAGAAACTTGCCGCTCATCTGGATGTGCAATTCATCGCGGCGACCGACGGTCAACTGCAACGCATCATCCTGGAGGGTGACGAAGTCAGCGACGTCATTCGCACCGAGAGTATCGGCTCGGGTGCCTCCCAGGTCGCGGCGCTGCCCGCTGTACGCGAGGCGCTGCTGCAGCGCCAGCGTGCATTCCAGGAAGCCCCGGGGTTGGTGGCCGACGGTCGCGACATGGGTACGGTGGTGTTCCCCGATGCTCCGCTGAAGATATTCCTCACTGCCAGTGCCGAGGAGCGTGCGCGCCGTCGATACTTGCAGTTGAAGGACAAAGTCGATGGTGTTAGTCTGTCGAGTCTGCTAGATGAGATCCGTGCACGCGATGAGCGTGACACCCAGCGCGCAGTAGCCCCGCTCAAGCCGGCGGCTGACGCGATACAGCTGGATTCCACGGAGTTGTCCATCGAACAGGTGTTGCAACGCATCATGAGTGAGATCGCCCTGCGCGATCTTGCCGGGTGACCAAGAAACGACCCAGGGGACCAGTCATAGTCCTGTGTCGCTTCTTTAATGAACGTAACCCACATCGTCTGGGATGTGGAGCTGGGCGTATCCTTCGCCCTTATTCAACAGGAATTAAAATGAGCGAAAGCTTTGCGGAACTCTTTGAAGAAAGCCTAAAAACCCTGAACCTTCAGGCAGGCTCCATCATCACCGGTGTTATCGTTGATATCGATTACCAGGCTCGTTGGGTAACCGTTCACGCTGGCCTGAAGTCTGAAGCACTCATCCCGCTTGAGCAGTTCTACAACGATGCTGGCGAACTGACTATCAACGTCGGTGACGAAGTTCACGTTGCGCTGGACTCGGTTGAAGACGGCTTTGGTGAAACCAAGCTGTCCCGTGAAAAAGCCAAGCGCGCTGAATGCTGGATTGTTCTGGAAGCAGCCTTCGCAGCCGAAGAAGTGGTCAAGGGCGTTATCAACGGTAAGGTTAAAGGCGGCTTCACAGTCGACGTTAACGGCATCCGTGCGTTCCTGCCAGGTTCTCTGGTTGACGTCCGTCCTGTGCGCGATACTACGCACCTGGAAGGCAAAGAGCTGGAATTCAAGGTCATCAAACTCGACCAGAAACGCAACAACGTTGTCGTTTCCCGTCGCAGCGTCCTCGAAGCCGAGAACTCCGCCGAGCGTGAAGCTCTGCTGGAATCCCTGCAGGAAGGCCAACAAGTCAAAGGTATCGTCAAGAACCTCACCGATTACGGCGCATTCGTCGATCTGGGTGGCGTCGATGGCCTGCTGCACATTACCGACATGGCTTGGAAACGTATCAAGCATCCTTCCGAAATCGTCAACGTTGGCGACGAGATCGATGTCAAGGTTCTGAAGTACGATCGCGAACGCAATCGTGTTTCCCTGGGCCTCAAGCAACTGGGCGAAGATCCATGGGTTGCTATCAAAGCCCGTTACCCAGAAAGCACCCGCGTTACCGCGCGTGTAACCAACCTGACCGACTACGGCTGCTTCGCTGAGCTGGAAGAAGGCGTTGAAGGCTTGGTACACGTTTCCGAAATGGACTGGACCAACAAGAACATCCACCCTTCGAAAGTCGTACAAGTCGGCGACGAAGTGGAAGTCATGGTTCTGGACATCGACGAAGAGCGTCGTCGTATCTCCCTCGGCATCAAGCAGTGCAAATCTAACCCATGGGAAGATTTCTCTGGCCAGTTCAACAAGGGCGATAAAATCTCCGGCACCATCAAGTCGATCACCGATTTCGGTATCTTCATTGGTCTGGACGGCGGCATCGACGGCCTGGTTCACCTGTCCGACATCTCCTGGAACGAAGTGGGCGAAGAAGCCGTTCGCCGCTTCAAGAAAGGCGACGAGCTGGACACCGTTATCCTGTCGGTTGACCCAGAGCGCGAGCGCATCTCCCTGGGTATCAAGCAACTGGAAAGCGATCCGTTCTCCGAGTACGTTCAAGAGAACGACAAAGGCGCAATCGTTAAAGGCATCGTGAAAGAAGTTGACGCCAAAGGCGCCATCATCACTCTGGCCGACGATATCGAAGCGACTCTGAAAGCCTCCGAAATCAGCCGTGACCGCGTTGAAGACGCGCGCAACGTTCTGAAAGAAGGCCAGGAAGTAGAAGCCAAGATCATCAGCGTTGACCGCAAGAGCCGCGTAATCCAGCTCTCCATCAAGTCGAAAGACGATGCTGAAGAGAAAGAAGCAATCCAGAGCCTGCGCGACAAGCCAGCGACTTCGGAACCTGCTGCTGGTCCTACCACTCTGGGCGACCTGTTGCGTGCACAAATGGAAAAACAGAACTAAGTTCTGTCAGACCATAGAAAAAGGGCGACTTCGGTCGCCCTTTTTTGTACCTGCGATTTGGCGAACACACCGCTCAAGGGTGTACACGAAAGCACCGCTACGCTGATCCCCTGTAGGAGCTGCCGCAGGCTGCGATCTTTTGATCTTTTGATCTTCTCTGCTGCCTTGCATCAGAGATGAACCGCAGTCGTCACAAACTGTCTCTTTCTTTAACAGGATCAATCGTTTAATTGCAGCTAGTCTATAGCCTGAAGCAAACGACAGTCGGGCAGTGCGTCCGGCATAAGGAAGTGAATGAACAAGCTCATTGTCGCAGTGGCAGTACTGGCATTGGCAGGTTGCACCACTAACGCCAAGACGCACGCAAAACGCGGGGTCAGTGGCATCGAGGTCGATTGCTCCGGGCTGGGCTCAGGCTGGGAAAAGTGCCGCAAACGAGCGGACAAGGAGTGCAAGGGCGCTGGCTACAAAGTCGTGATGAGGTCCGATGATGCCAAGGAAGAGGATGAATATCCTTTCGGCTTCAATCCTGCCGGCTACCTGACCCGCACCATGCTGGTTATCTGCAGATGAGCAAATAAGCGGGCGATCAGCGTCTCTTGCTCCGCAACAGGGTCACTCACAGTTGGTAAAGATATGTAAAAACTCAGACTGTTCAAATCCATCCGGGCGTGCTAAAACCTTTGAAGCGCTGATCTAGCTGCTTGAAAAAGAAGGGAAAAATATGACGAAGTCGGAGTTGATCGAACGAATTGTCACCCATCAAGGGCTGCTCTCATCCAAGGATGTGGAGCTGGCCATCAAGACCATGCTCGAGCAAATGTCCCAATGCCTGGCCACCGGTGATCGCATCGAGATCCGTGGATTTGGCAGCTTCTCATTGCACTACAGAGCGCCGCGGGTAGGGCGTAACCCGAAGACCGGGCAGTCGGTTAGCCTGGATGGCAAGTTTGTTCCGCATTTCAAGCCGGGGAAGGAGTTGCGTGATCGGGTGAATGAGGATGAGGAGGAGGGGGTTTGATAGTCGCTGCTACAATTCAAGGATCCGTTCATGCGTAATTTCAAGCGCGTAATGCTTGCTGTATTCGTCCTGTTGCTGGTCCTGGCAATACTGGCGTTCGTTCTAGAGAATCAGCAATCGGTATCCTTGCTGTTTCTTGGCTGGGCCGGGCCGCAGTTGCCCGTTTCACTGGCAATACTGTTTGCGCTTCTGGCAGGTATGGTGGTCGGGCCTCTATTGAGTTGGCTTCTGAGGCGTACGTCCACCCGTTCACGCAAATATCCTGGCTGATTGCGTCGCAGGACGGAAACGCACTACGCATTAGCCACTGCTTGTCTACATCCATTAGTAAAAACGTCATTAAGCTGTAAAATGCTTCGCTTGTCCGAAACGGCTGGCTCCAAGGTCGGGTGAGTTGACTCTGTCAGAATGCTTGGGTCATTGCCGGTTTTTGCGTTCATGGATTAGACAGTGCACGGTTGGCGGCCCTGTCAGTAACTCAAGGGTATGGTTTCGCGTGAAAATTCTAGTAACCGGCGGCGCCGGATTCATCGGTTCGGCGGTCATCCGCCATATTATTTCCAGCACATCCGATTCCGTCGTTAACGTCGATAAGCTCACTTATGCGGGCAACCTTGAGTCCTTGGCTGATGCGAGCCAGAACTCGCGGTACGTGTTCGAGCGCGTTGATATTTGTGACCGTGACCAAGTAGACCGGGTTTTGCGTGAGCACCAGCCGGACGCCATCATGCATCTGGCCGCTGAGTCTCATGTAGATCGCTCGATCTCCGGCCCGTCTGAATTTATCCAGACCAATATCATCGGCACCTACACCCTGCTGGAAGCTGCGCGTCACTATTGGGTGGCGCTTGACGAGGTGCGCAAAGCCAATTTCCGCTTCCATCATATTTCGACTGATGAAGTTTACGGAGACCTTGAAGGTCCGGAAGACCTCTTCACCGAAACCACGCCCTATCAGCCAAGCTCGCCGTACTCAGCCAGCAAAGCCAGTTCCGATCATCTGGTTCGCGCCTGGGCTCGCACCTATGGCCTGCCAACCCTGGTCACCAATTGCTCGAACAACTATGGCCCATGCCACTTCCCCGAGAAGTTGATTCCGCTGATCATCCTCAATGCGCTGGAAGGCAAGCCACTCCCGGTTTACGGCAAAGGCAACCAGGTCCGTGACTGGCTTTACGTCGAAGATCACGCCCGGGCGCTTTACAAAGTCGTTACTGAAGGTGTAATTGGCGAGACGTATAACATCGGCGGACATAACGAAAAGCAAAACATCGAAGTCGTGCACACCTTGTGTGCATTGCTTGATGAGCTTCGTCCAGATTCCGCGCACCGTCCACATGCCAGCCTGATCACCTACGTTCAGGATCGCCCCGGGCATGACCAGCGCTACGCGATCGATGCCAGCAAAATCCAGCACGAGCTCGGCTGGATTCCGGAAGAAACTTTTGAAACCGGCATCCGCAAAACGGTTGAATGGTATCTCGATAATACTGAGTGGGTAGAGCACGTGAAGAGCGGCAGCTACCAGCAGTGGATCGACGAGAACTACGCAGATCGCACGAACAAAGCATGAAAATCCTTCTATTGGGAAAAAATGGCCAAGTAGGTTGGGAGCTGCAACGCTCCCTCGCACCTTTGGGTGAGCTGATTGCCCTGGATCGACAGGTTATCGATGGATTATCGGGCGACCTTTCTGATCTCGACGCATTGCGCGCGACGATACGCAAGGTGAGGCCCGACGTCATTGTGAATGCCGCGGCCTACACAGCTGTTGATAAGGCTGAGTGCGAAACCGAGCTGGCGGACCGAGTGAACAATCAGGCAATTCAGGTCATGGCAGAAGAGGCGACGGTTTTGAACGCCTGGCTCGTCCACTACTCAACCGACTATGTCTTCAGTGGACGGGGCTCCACGCCTTGGCAGGAAACTGATGCAGTCGCCCCCGTAAATCATTACGGTGTCAGCAAGCTTGCAGGTGAGCAGGCAATCATGGCCTCTGCCTGCAAGCACCTGATTTTCCGCACCAGTTGGGTCTATGGCGCTCGCGGTAACAACTTCGCCAAGACTATGCTGCGTCTGGCCCGGGAGCGTGAAACATTGAACGTCATTGCGGATCAGGTCGGAGCGCCGACCGGTGCTGACCTGATTGCGGATGTGACGGCGTTGGCCATTCAGCAAGCTGCCAAGCGTCCAGCGCTGTCAGGTCTATATCACTTGGCGGCAAGCGGGGAGGTTTCCTGGCATGGCTATGCCGTCCATGTGATCGAGTACGCCAAGGCCAATGCAGAGCAGCTCGCCGTTACATCGATAAATCCCATTGAAACGACTGCGTATCCAACGCCTGCACGCCGTCCTCTGAATTCGAGACTGAATACTCAGAAGCTGCGTGAAAATTTTTCGCTACACCTGCCGGATTGGCAAAGTGGTGTGACCCGAATGCTTATGGAAGTTCTGAATAAATGATCACGATAAATCGTAAGGGCATCATTCTCGCTGGCGGCTCGGGCACGCGTTTACACCCGCTAACTCTCGGCGTCTCGAAGCAGATGCTGCCGATCTACGATAAGCCGATGATCTTTTATCCGCTGTCGGTGCTGATGCTTGCGGGTATGCGTGAAATTCTGATCATCTCCACGCCAGAAGACTTGCCGTGCTTCCGCAAGCTGTTAGGGGATGGCAGCCTGTATGGTATTAAGCTGACCTACGCCGAGCAGCCAAGCCCGGACGGCCTTGCACAAGCCTTTATCATAGGTGAAGAATTCATCGGCAAAGACCCATGCTGTCTGATTCTGGGCGACAACATCTTCTACGGTCAGCACTTCTCGGACAAGCTGCGTTCTGCCAGCGCTCAAGCCCATGGTGCGACGGTTTTCGGTTATCACGTTTCCGATCCTGAGCGTTTCGGTGTAGTTGAATTCGATGCCTCCGGACGAGCCCTGAGCATCGAAGAAAAACCGCTCAAGCCGAAATCCAGCTACGCGGTGACTGGTTTGTACTTCTACGACAACCAGGTTGTCGATATTGCAAGGAACATCAAACCGTCCGAACGTGGCGAGTTGGAAATTACCGACGTCAACCGTGCCTATCTCGAACAAAAGACCCTCCACGTCGAAATGCTCGGTCGCGGCTTCGCGTGGCTGGATACAGGTACTCACGATTCGCTGCTTGAAGCCAGTCACTTTGTGCATACCATCGAGCAGCGTCAGGGGTTGAAAGTGGCTTGCCTGGAAGAGATTGCTTACAACAGCGGCTGGATCACTGCTGAGCAGCTGGGCGCTCAAGCCGAAGCGCTGAAGAAGACCGGCTACGGTCAGTATCTAAAGAAGCTGCTGGACTCGCCTTCCAAGTAAGACGCGCGCGTTACCTTCTGGACGACAACGTTCGAACCGTTTAAGCAGGATTGGCATGCCACTAGTACATCCGCCCGGCAGTGCGCGAGTTTCACGCGCTGGTGAAGGCTGATAGTCCTACGGATCGCTTAACATTCACGACGAGTCGTATCGGTGCGGGTGCTGAAGAGATAGAAGCTCGCGTCCAATCCACTAAAAAATTTGAAAAGGTTTAATTTGATATGGCGAACACCCCGGCAACGGCGCAGCAGGCGAATGAGATCGACCTGTTGGAATTGATTGCGGCGATATGGGCTCAGAAGCTTCTGATCATCAGTGTGGCCTTGGTCGCAGCCTTGGCAGCCGCAACTTATGCTTTTTTCAGTAAACCAGTTTATGAAGCGAGAGTTTACTTGCAACCGCCTACGTTGAACGGTATCGCCGATTTCAACTATGGCCGAACTGTCGATTCAGAGCTAATACCCTTTACGATCAAAGATGTGTATGAGGTATTCACCCGTAATTTGCAGAGTGAATCACTACGACGTACGTTCTTCAATGAGGTTTACTTGCCTTCGCTACCGGCGTCCGAGCGCGGGGGATCGCAAGACGTACTGTATTCTGAATTTTTAAAAACATTGACCATAGGTCTTCCGAGCAAGGAGCAGCCAGATCGTTATTCCGTTATCGTTCAAGGCGAGGATCCTGTACACGCCACCGGTTGGGTGAAGGATTTTGCAGTAAGAGCGGGTGCCGCAGCGGAAAAAGAAATGATCAGCAACGCCAGCCGTGAAGCGGAAGTTCGGGCACGTAACCTTGGTCAGCAGATCAGTACCTTACAGGAAACCGAAAGCCGAATTCGCCAGGACTCCATCACCCGATTGCGCGAAGCGCTGGCGATTGCTGAGGCCATTGGCCTACAGAACCCACCCATCATTTCGGGCAATCTTTCCGCGGAGATCTCTGCTGGTATGGATGGGCAACTGACCTACATGCGCGGTAGTAAAGCGCTGAAGGCCGAAATTCAGAACCTTGAAACACGTAAATCTGATGATCCGTTCATAGGGAAGTTAAGAGCCCTGCAAATTAAGCAAAGCTTTTACACAGATTTGAAAGTAAACCCAGACACCGTCTCTGTCTACCGCCAGGATGGTCCCATCGAACAGCCTGACCGCCCAATCAAGCCGAAAAAAGGCCTCATCATACTGCTAGGGCTGTTCTTGGGTGGCGTGCTAGGTTTCATGATCGCGTTGATTCGTCATTTCGTCCTGATAAGGAAAGGTAGGGTTTAAACCATTTAGACCTCCGCGCACGCGGATGAGAAAGGTTTGGTAGAATTTGTAATCGGCATGGCTGATCGGCCGTCAGAGGCAAGGCCGGTGTACGGCGAAGCGAATCCTAAAAAAGCGCTTCAGATGGCCTTGTTTTGGACATCCTTGCCAAAGGCAGGGGGAATGTGGTCATGCGGGTAGGTAACGCCAGCCTGCATTTTGTAGGTCGTATGTGGCCTTGGTCAGACATGATTGTGAACACGGCGTTCTCAGGAAACCAACGGTAAATCCTGGGGCGGTAGCGTGTTTTCATTCATGGCGGACAGTCTACAAGGCTGGCTTATAACTCAAAAAGTCAGGTTGGCGCATGAAGAAAGGTTTAACGAGCAACATTCCATGCTGAGGTTGGGAAATCACGGTTGGCTGAGGTTCCAGAGGTGTTTGCTCACGGATTTCTTTCTCTGGAGGACGGTGTAATTTTTTATACAAGGCGAGGGGTTTTACTGTAAACCCTCTAAGAAATCAATTTTATGGGATGGTCCTTGCTTGGGTACCAGATGGCAGAATTGGATACAGCGTATAAGCGAGAAGAATTTTCTTGCTTCAGATTTTAGTGCGGCTGTTGAAGATGATTAATTTTATTTTTGCTTTTCTTGCTAATGTTCTGTTCAGTGCTCCTTCTATATTTTTGGTAGTTGCATGCTCTCACCTTGGGAGTTTCGATGAAGTCGCATTGTTAGGTGCGTCGTTTGCTATTTGTGCGCCCGTGCAGCTTTTTTTTTCCATGCAGCATAATGTTTCTATTCTGAGCGGCCAAATAAGCCTGAAGAATTCATTGCGCACAAGGTTTGTACTGATAATACCTTTTTTGCTTTTTGGTTTTTTTGGGGCGTTATTGTTTTCTTCGCAGATGGTTTTTTGGTTTTTTCTCTATAGATGTGCTGAGTTTTTATACGAGCCCTTTCTTTGTGATGGAATTAGGAAGGGGAGTTATCGGAAGGTTTTTGTATCGACATTATTTAGATTTGTTCTGTTCGCTTCAATTGTCTTGGTATTGCTTTACGTTGGGGAGAGTTTGAATGTTGTCCTTCTGACAGTCGGTGTCGTGTTCTCCCTCCTTGCATTAAAATTTGTTTCTGTTGCCTTTGAAGGTGAGGCTTCATTTGAAGGATTTGTTTTAGGGGGAGCTGCTTTCTTTTCAAGTCTCATAGTAAATATACCTAGATATTTTGTTACAGGTGCAGATCCTTCATTTGCGGCTTTTTATTCGAGTATGTTAACTTTGGTTTTGGGGGGCGGGTTATTGTACGGGGCGTTTAATAACTATTTTTTTCCTAGGTTCTGTGCTTCAGGTAGAAATGGAGCATTAATGTTCCTGAATGTTTCGGCAGGTATCTTTTTTGCGGGCTTGTTAGTCTCCTATTTGTTGTTTTCTGGTATTGTTATTCCTAAATTGTTTTTAGGTGTATTTTTAGGCGATAAATATTTTCTGTATTCTGATTTTGTTATCGGGTTCGCGTTCTTCTATTTTGTATTATATTTTCACGCCTCGCTAAATTTTCTATTTGTATTTCTTGGCTTGGCAAGGGTCTATATGACTTCTCTGATTTTTTATGGCTTATTTATGGCCAGTTTTATTTTTGTTAGAATTAAGTTGTTTTCCGATGATTTCGGTCATTTGATATGGATCGTTTTCGGCTTTGGACTTTTTTATGGGGTTGTTTGTTATTTGTTTCTTATGGTTAAGTTTTTGAGAGGGCATAAGGAATGATTTTCCTGAGTTTGTTTTTGATGTTTGTGCTTACGATAATTGACGGGCGAATTTCTTACTTGGCAGTTGCGCTTTTTGCTGTTGTTGGTGTGATAAAGATCGGTTTTTTTGCATCTGAAGTTGGAGCGAGAAAATTAAACTCCGCGCAGTTTTTTGTTTTTATACTGCCTCTTTTCGTTTTTTTCTCTTGGTGTTATGGGGTTCTTGTTGGCCTGTTGAATGGCGTTGATATCAGCTATGTTTTTGCTAACTTTGCTGGTCTTTCTTTGTATGTTCTATTCTATGTTTTCTATTTTTCTGTGGGGTTCGATGTTTCTAAGAGGGCTTTGTTTTTTTCAGCGATATGTAGTTGTATTTTTGGATTTTATGCGGTTTACAGCTCATTTGCCTCTGTAGGTGGAGGGGGGGAACCTGATCAGGTTGGGCTTGCCGGTCTCCGAACCTTATATTCAGCTACTTTCCTTTATGTGGTCCCATTCCTATTTATTTGTTTGGTGTGTTTGTTTTTGCAGAAAAAAAATGGTTCCAGTTTTAAAAGCGACTTGAAAGCTTGCTTTTGGCTTTTGATTTTTGGTTTTACCTTAGTCGTTCCTGCTATGTCCAAGGGCTTTATTCTTGTTTTTATACTTATGTTTATGCTCGTTTTTGTAGCGGGTTATTCTTCGGTGCTGCGTTCCCTAATAATCGGGAAGAATTTATTTGTTATGACTTTTCTAGTTTTGCTAGGAGGCGCTTTGTTATTGATCTTCACGGATTTTTATAATGTTATTATTTTTAGTTTTTCATCAAGTGAAGGTAGTAATTCGATCAGAAGTGAACAGTTTGATTATCTGGTGTCTGAGTGGAGTTTTAGTGGGGCGGGCTTGGGGAGTTCATTGATGTCGGGTTATCAGCGTGATGACACGGGATATGGTTTTGAGTTGACGTACATAAATTTAGTTAACAAACTTGGTGTTCTAAGCATTCCGTTGTTCTTGTCTTATGCCTCAGTGCTTTTCTTTGGTTTCAAGTTTTTCTTTTTTGATGCTAAGCGAGTCACAGGTGCTTGGGTTCTAGGTTTAATGGCTTTCCTGATTCCTGGTGCCGGAAATCCGTTGTTGTTGGCGCCTGTGTTTGTATTCATGCATTTTATAGCTATAATGTTAATCATTACAGAGCTTTCCTCACAATGTGAACCCGATGTAAATAGAAAGCAGCTGTTAAAGTAGCGAAGGTTTTTGATGGTGTCTTGTTAAGGTTGTTGGTTTTTTTGTGTAATAGGTTTTATTGTTAAATATTGATTAGGAATAGATATGTTTTCGGTCAGCGTTTGTATGGCTACTTACAATGGGGCTGATTTTATAAGGGAGCAGCTTGAGTCAATTCTCATGCAGATCCCACAAGATTCTGAAGTTTTGATCGGCGATGATGGTTCTACTGATGAAACAATTCGCATTATTGAAGAAGTTAATGACTCCAGGGTTAAAGTTATTAGAAATGCCTCGAATCTCGGGTATATACGTAACTTTGAAAATTTGATTGGAGAGGCAGAAGGTAATTATATTTTTCTAAGCGATCAGGATGATATCTGGCCAGCTGGTAGAGTCGACAATATGATCTCTGCCATGGACGTCTCGAACAGTTTATTAGTCGTGGGGGGGATCGAGTCCTTTTCCGATGATGTAAGCTCTCGTCGATTTTTCTGTGGCTTTGACCAAGCCAGGAACGTCTCTCCGTTTAGGAATATATTTGATATTTTTGTTGGGCGTAGTGTGCCTTACTATGGAAGCGCTATGCTTTTGTCGAAGAATATAAAACCATATTTAATTCCTTTTTACTCGAGGGTGATTAGTCATGACATATGGATTGCTTTTGTTGCGAATAGACGTTGTTCAGTGACTCATTTGAGTGATGTGGTCACTTTGAGGCGTATTCACGGTAACAATTTGACCAGTAGCAACCGCAGTTTTTTTGATAAAATAAAAACCCGGTATGTTTGGTCTTTGGCTATTTTCAAAATTATTTAATAAAGAGGGTTGGCTGTGTTCGATAAAAAAACTCTACTAATAACGGGGGGGACAGGATCTTTTGGCAACGCTGTGCTCAAGCGGTTTCTAGATACTGACATCAATGAAATTCGTATTTTTAGCCGCGACGAGAAGAAACAGGACGACATGCGCAAGCGCTATGCCAGTCCTAAGCTAAAGTTTTACATCGGTGACGTTCGCGACTATCAGAGCATATTGAACGCTACTCGTGGCGTAGACTTCATTTTCCATGCTGCAGCGCTGAAGCAAGTACCGTCTTGCGAGTTTCACCCGATGGAGGCTGTCAAGACCAACGTACTTGGCACCGAGAATGTCCTGGAGGCGGCGATCCAGAATCAGGTCAAGCGGGTGGTTTGTCTAAGTACCGACAAAGCTGTGTACCCGATCAACGCCATGGGCATTTCCAAGGCAATGATGGAAAAGGTCATGGTGGCCAAGTCCCGTAACGTTGACGACAGCAAAACGGTGATTTGTGGTACACGCTACGGTAATGTCATGGCTTCGCGTGGTTCGGTCATTCCTTTGTTCATTGATCAGATCCGAGCAGGCCAGCCACTATCGATTACAGATCCAAACATGACGCGCTTCATGATGACTTTGGCGGATGCCGTTGATCTGGTTCTGTACGCTTTTGAGCACGGTAACAACGGTGATCTCTTCGTGCAGAAAGCGCCCGCTGCGACAGTGGAAACTCTTGCTCGCGCCTTGACGTCCATGCTGGGACAGCCCGAACATCCGATCCAGATCATCGGAACACGGCACGGCGAGAAACTTTACGAGGCGCTGTTGAGCCGAGAAGAAATGGCCTGCGCAGAAGATATGGGTGATTACTTCCGTGTGCCGCCGGATCTACGAGATTTGAATTACAGTAAATTCGTGGAGCAAGGCGAAGAGAAAATTTCCACGATGGTGGATTATAATTCGCATAACACTGAGCGCCTGGACGTTGAGGGTATGCAGAATTTGCTGCTGAAACTTGATTTTATGCGTGCAATTCAACGCGGCGAACACGCGACACCCGAGGAATAAGGCATGAAAGTATTGATCACCGGTGCCAACGGATTCGTCGGTAAAAACCTTATCGCTCATCTGCAAGAGCGAAAAGACGTCGAGGTGCTGCGATTCTGTCGTGACGATGATATCGCCAGTCTGCATTCACTCGTATCAAAAGTGGATTTTATTTTTCACTTGGCCGGTGTCAATCGTCCTCAAAATGTCGAAGAGTTCAAGGTTGGTAATGCCGATTTTACGCAAACGTTGTGCGCAGCGATCGCCGCTAGCGGTCGTAACGTTCCTTTGCTTTACACCTCTTCTATACAGGCTGAGTTAGGCAACGCTTACGGTTCTAGCAAACGTGAAGCCGAAGATGCGCTATTGAGCCTATCTACGCAATATGGCAATGACGTTCATTTATATCGATTGCCAAATGTATTTGGGAAATGGGCTCGGCCTAATTATAATTCGGCCGTGGCGACGTTTTGCTATAATATCGCAAATGATTTGCCTGTCAGTATTAATGATGCTGATGCAAAAATTCCACTTGTTTATATCGACGACGTCATAAGCAGTTTTATTGCTGTGATGGATGGTAAACAATCGGGTGATCCGTTTGTTGTGGTTGAACCGCATTACTCGATTACCGTAGGTGACCTTTCGGCGCAACTGTACGCATTCAAAGGAAGTCGGCAGTCAATGATCACCGAACGTGTGGGTGCTGGCCTCGTTCGTGCATTGTATTCTACCTATCTTAGTTACCTGCCCCCTGAAGATTTTACTTACGATGTTCCGAAGCACGGAGACGCCCGCGGCGTTTTTGTGGAGATGTTAAAGACTAAGGATTCGGGCCAGTTTTCTTACTTTACCGCGCATCCGGGTATTACTCGCGGCGGTCATTATCATCATACGAAAACAGAAAAATTTCTGGTTATCATGGGCAAGGCCTGCTTCCGATTTCGCCATATATCATCGGGTGAGTTCTATGAGTTGTTCACAGATGGTGACGCACCGCAAGTCGTAGAGACCGTGCCAGGCTGGAGCCATGACATCACCAACGTTGGTGAAAGTGAAATGATCGTCATGCTGTGGGCGAACGAGATTTTTGATCGTGAGCTCCCGGACACCTACACTATGCCTGTGGGCACCAAGGCCTGATCGCAAGGAAAGAGCATTGAAATGAAAAAGTTGAAGATCGTTACCGTCGTAGGCACTCGGCCTGAAATCATTCGCTTGTCGCGCGTCATTAACGCGCTGGATAAATATTGCGAACACGTACTGGTCCACACAGGTCAGAATTACGATTATGAGTTGAATGAAATATTCTTTCAGGACCTCGGGATTCGCAAACCGGATCACTTTCTAAATGCCGCGGGTAGCAACGGTGCAGAAACCATAGGGAATGTGATCATTTCGGTGGACCGTGTGCTTGCTTCCGTTCAGCCTGAAGCTTTGCTGGTTTTGGGGGATACCAATAGTTGCATGGCTGTTATTCCTGCCAAACGCCGGAAGATCCCCACTTTCCATATGGAAGCAGGCAATCGCTGTTTTGATATGCGGGTGCCTGAAGAAATTAATCGCCGGATCGTGGATCATACCGCTGATATAAATCTGACCTACAGCACCATTGCCCGCGATTATTTGCTCAAAGAAGGTCTATCACCCGACATGGTGATCAAGACTGGGAGCCCAATGTTCGAAGTCCTGAGTTATTATCGTGATGGAATCGAATCTTCGGACGTGTTGAAGCGTTTGGGATTGGAAGTTGGTAAGTTCTTTGTAGTAAGCGCACACCGCGAAGAGAATATCGATTCTGACAAAAATCTTCTGAAGTTGGTTGATGTCCTCAATACCGTTGCGATAACCTTTGGTTATCCGGTTATTGTTTCGACTCACCCACGCACTCAGAAACGTGTCGATGCAATGGGTATCGTATTTCACGAGAACGTTAAACTTCTTAAACCTTTGGGTTTCAAAGATTACAATAAGTTGCAACTCGAATCCAAAGCGGTGCTTTCCGACAGTGGCACTATCAATGAGGAGTCGTCGATTCTTAACTTCCCTGCATTGAATATTCGTGAGGCCCACGAGCGTCCAGAGGGTATGGAAGAGGCCGCGGTGATGATGGTAGGGCTCGAGGTTGAGCGAGTCTTGCAAGGTCTTATGATTTTGGAAACACAGGCTTCCGGTGCGGAGCGTACTTTACGCCTGGTCGCAGACTACAGCATGCCCAATGTGTCCGAAAAAGTAGCCCGGATTGTTCACAGTTATACTGACTATGTAAATCGAGTCGTCTGGAAACGCTACTAATTCGAGTTGTGATCATGCCTGAAAAAAAACTGAGGATCTTGGTGGTTTCGCAATATTTTTGGCCAGAAAATATGCGCATAAACGATTTGGTTCGTGATTTTACAGAAAAGGGACATTCGGTCACTGTGTTAACTGGTCTGCCTAATTACCCAGAAGGCAAAGTATTCGAGGAGTTTCAAGCAGCGCCTGATCAATTTAGTGATTATTTTGATGCCAAGATTGTCCGGGTACCGATGCTTTCGCGAGGTAAGCGCAGCATTAATTTGGTGTTGAATTATTTAAGTTTTTTTACTAGCGCCTCGATTATTGGCGTCTACAAGTTGCGTGGCGAACAATTTGATGCAGTCTTCGTCTATGCTGTGTCACCGATAATGGCCGCGATCCCGGCATTGGTAATTGGACGGTTGAAAAAAGTACCAGTGTTTGTATGGGTTCTCGATCTCTGGCCTGAGACACTAAGGGCGGTAGGGGTTTTGAAAAAACCTGCCTTGCTATCGATGGTCGGTAAGATGGTTTCATGGATTTATAATCGTACTGACTATTTGCTTATGCAATCGCATGGGTTCTTCGAGAACGTTCAAAAATACTGTACGAAAGAAATAGCGCCACAACGACTGGTCTACTTTCCAAGTTGGGCTGAGGATGATTTTGCTGCGTCTGCACCTCAAGACTCCGCCTTGTTGGCACGTGACGATACCGTCTTCACTGTATTATTCGCGGGTAATCTCGGTGAGGCCCAAGATCTTCCCGCTGTCTTAGACGCGGCCGAACAGTTGGTTGACAAAGTATCTGTGCGCTGGGTAATTGTTGGTGATGGGCGTATGAGCGACTGGCTAAGTCAACAAGTCCAGTCCAGAGGGCTGAATAACGTACAGTTATTAGGAAGGCATCCCCTGGAAGAGATGCCGGGGCTGTTCGCGCGCGCGGATGCCTTGCTTGTTTCACTGAAGACCAATGACGTTTTTGAAAAGACCATACCTGGCAAGGTACAAGCCTATCTTGCATCAGGCAGGCCAATTCTGGGGATGATCAACGGCGAGGCGGCAAGAGTGATCGGCGATTCGGGTGCCGGTTTAACATGCCCGTCTGGTGATGCAAGAGGGTTGGCAAACATTACGTTGGCGCTGGCGAAAACGGACGCAAGTCAGTTGAAGGCAATGGGTGATTCCGGTCGAGAGTATTACTTGAGTAACTATTCGAAACCCGTCCTTTTAGCCCGGCTGGAAGATCTTTTCCGAAAAGCCACCTCAAGAAAGGCCAGCCACTAATGCAGTATTCTATTTTTTTGACTGGGGCGACTGGCTTTGTTGGTGGTGCCATTCTCAACCGTTTACGCAACGAAAAAAAACATCCTGTTGTAGCGGTTGTTCGCAGTGAATCCTTGTTCCAGGTACAGGACGTTCCGACGGTACGCATCGGCACCTTTGATGGCGAAACCCAATGGAAAGAAAATCTCGCTAATTCTAATGTGATTATTCATTCAGCGGCCCGGGTTCATGTCATGAATGACGCCGAGTCCGATCCGTTGGCGGCGTTTCGCAAAGTAAATGTTGAAGGCACGTTGAATCTGGCCCGGCAGGCGGCCGATTCTGGTGTGCGGCGGTTTATTTTCATTAGTTCAATCAAGGTCAATGGGGAGGGGACGACTCCAGGTGCCGCTTACACCGCCGATGATACTCCCGCCCCGGTAGATCCCTATGGTATTTCAAAGATGGAAGCTGAGCAGGGACTTCGTCAACTGGCAGCGGAAACCGCGATGGAGGTCGTTATTATCCGTCCGGTCCTGGTCTATGGGCCAGGAGTTAAAGCGAACTTCCTGAACATGATGCGCTGGTTGAACAAGGGAATTCCCCTGCCCTTCGGAGCAATTTACAATAGTCGAAGTCTCGTCGCGCTGGATAATCTTGTAGATCTGGTAGTTACGTGTATCAATCACCCCGCGGCTGCCAATCAAACCTTTCTTGTAAGCGACGGAGAGGATTTATCCACTACCGCATTGTTGAGCAAGATGGCGAAAGCGCTTGATAAGCCGGCTCGGCTTGTTCCGGTACCCAGTTGGGTACTTCAGCGCGGAGCCGCACTATTGGGAAAAAAAGGACTGTCCCAGCGACTATGTGGGTCGTTACAAGTCGATATTACAAAAACTCGCACTCTTTTAGGCTGGACGCCGCCAGTCGGTGTTGACGAGGCTTTGGCGGCCACTGCATTACACTTTCGGGAACATCAATAATAATGATTTACTTGTGGCTAATTCCGGCTGTTGCCGTTCTTTCCTTGGGGCTGACTGCAGCTTTACGCCGTTATGCTCTGAGCCGAAGCATTATCGACATCCCCAATGCGCGAAGCTCTCACTCTATCCCAACGCCACGCGGTGGTGGAGTGGCGATCGTAATCGCCTTTCTCATATCGCTTCCTGTTCTTGATTACACTGCGTTGGTTCCAGGGGCGCAGCTGATCGCGGTAGGCGGTGCGGGTGCATTGGTCGCCGTGATAGGCTTTATGGATGATCATGGTCACATAGCCGCTCGTTGGCGGTTGCTAGGTCATTTCAGTGCAGGTATATGGGCGTTGTTATGGATAGGAGGCTTTCCTCCTATAGTCCTTTTTGGTCTGAGCGTGGACCTGCACTGGTTTGGCCATATTCTTGCGGCAATTTATCTGGTATGGGTCCTCAATCTCTACAACTTCATGGACGGGATTGACGGAATTGCCAGCGTTGAAGCTGTGTGCGTGTGCCTTGGCGCCTGTTTGCTTTATTGGATCAACGGCGTTCCAACCCTGATCTGGGGGCCGCTGGTTTTGGCAATGGCGGTTCTCGGTTTCCTTTATTGGAACTTTCCTCCTGCGCGTATTTTTATGGGGGATGCAGGGAGTGGATTCCTGGGCGTTGCCCTGGGTGTATTGTCACTACAGGCTGCCTGGGAATCGTCAGAGCTATTCTGGGCATGGTTGATTCTTTTAGGCGTCTTCATCGTCGATGCCACGTTTACTCTGTTACGCCGATTGATCCGCGGCGACAAAATTTACGAGGCGCATCGTAGTCACGCCTACCAGTTCGCTTCTCGCCAGTTTGGCAAACATTTGCCTGTAACCTTGGCTGTAGGTGCAATCAATTTGTTCTGGTTGCTGCCCATCGCTTACTGCGTGACCTACTGGGGGCTTGATGGCGCTCTTGGTTTGGCTGTGGCGTACTTCCCATTGATCATTCTCGCTGTGAAATTCCACGCAGGTCAGCTCGAAAGCCCCGTCTCCGCCTCATCCAGTTAAGCTTCGGATACTGATTTAGCAGGTGTCGGCTGTGTTCAAAAAGGTACAATGATCGAGTTATATCCAGTTTAGGAGCGGGACAAGGTGTTTGAAACGTTTATGGATAGGTTACGAGCTCTTTTACTGGGGCTGCCACGCCGCCAAAAGCGACTGATTCAGGTTTCGACCGACGTTGTTTTGGTTTGGGCTGCTCTGTGGCTGGCGTTTGTCGTTCGTCTCGGCATTGATGAGATGGTGAACCCATTTCTCGTCCATCCTTTGCTTTTCCTGATTGCTCCAATTGTTGCAATACCATTGTTTATCCGCTTCGGCATGTATCGTGCGGTGATGCGCTATTTCGGCAATGATGCGCTGATCGCCATTATCAAGGCAGTGAGCTTGTCATCGCTGATTCTTGGGGTAATCGTTTATTGGTATAGCAACCATCAAAATATCGTCCCTCGTTCGATCATCTTCAATTATTGGTGGTTGAGCATGATCATGATTGGCGGCTTGAGATTGGCAATGCGGCAGTATTTCCTTGGGGACTGGTTTGCTGCAGTCCAGCATGTGCCATTTGCCAGCCGGGACGATGGTCTACCCAGAGTGGCTGTTTATGGCGCTGGTGCTGCGGGGAACCAGCTTGTCGCTGCATTGCGCATGGGGCGGGCCATGCGGCCGGTTGCGTTTATTGATGATGACAATGGCATTGCCGAGCGGATTATCTCAGGCCTGCATGTCTACAAGCCCAAGCATATTCAGCGAATGATCGATGTCACAGGAGCGCAAGAGGTTCTCCTCGCGATTCCATCGTCTAACAGAGGCCGTCGCCGCGAGATCCTCACTTTCCTTGAAGGCTTCCCGTTGCATGTTCGAAGCGTGCCGGGTTTTATGGATCTGGCCAGTGGCAGAGTTAAGGTCGATGATATTCAGGAAGTCGATATCGCTGACCTGCTGGGCCGCGACTCCGTGCCAGCGCAAGGAGAGTTGCTCGAACATTGCATCAAGGGGCAGTCTGTTCTTGTCACTGGGGCAGGAGGCTCCATCGGTTCAGAGCTTTGCCGTCAAATCCTGGCTTTGCGGCCCACAACACTATTACTGCTTGATCATAGTGAGTTTAATCTTTACAGCATCTTGTCTGAACTGGAGCAGCGCATCGCGCGCGAATCCTTGCCGGTTCGTCTGCTGCCAATTCTCGGTTCTGTCCGCAATCCGGACAAGCTACTGGACGTGATGAAAACCTGGCGCGTAGACACGGTTTACCACGCCGCCGCTTACAAACACGTGCCGATGGTCGAGCACAACATTGCCGAAGGCGTTCTGAACAATGTGATCGGAACGCTCAATACCGCCCAAGCCGCGCTCCAAGCGGGTATTGCCAACTTTGTGCTGATCTCCACGGACAAGGCCGTGCGTCCTACCAATGTGATGGGCAGCACCAAGCGCCTTGCCGAATTGACGCTGCAGGCACTGAGTCGCGAGGTTGCGCCGGTGCTTTTTGGTGACACGGGCAATGTGTCGCGGGTTAATAAAACCCGCTTCACCATGGTCCGGTTTGGCAATGTGCTGGGGTCTTCCGGTTCGGTGATTCCGTTGTTCCACAAGCAGATCAAGTCGGGTGGACCGCTGACCGTTACCCATCCGAAGATCACTCGCTATTTCATGACGATTCCTGAAGCTGCGCAGTTAGTGATCCAGGCAGGCTCCATGGGGCAGGGGGGGGATGTGTTCGTGCTGGACATGGGGGAGCCCGTGAAAATCGTCGAGTTAGCGGAAAAGATGATTCACTTGTCCGGTTTAAGCGTGCGTTCGGACAAGAATCCCCATGGCGATATCTCAATTGAATTTACCGGTCTACGACCTGGCGAAAAGCTTTACGAAGAGTTGCTGATCGGTGACAACGTTGCAGCGACTCAACATCCAATGATTATGACTGCAAACGAAGACCATCTGGCTTGGGATGTACTCAAGGCTAAGCTGACCGAACTGCTCAGCGCTGTTGAAAAGGATGACTATGCCCGCGTCCGCCAGCTCCTGCGCGAAACCGTTAGCGGCTACACCCCGGACGGCGAAATCGTTGACTGGATCTACCAACAACGCCGCCTCGAACCCTGATTGTTTCACATCCCGCAACAGACACACTTTTGACAGTCTCCATCCATCGCCTAAGTTTGGAGGGCAGCTTTGGAAAAAGCTGCTTTCCCAATCGATGTCATGGAGCTTTATTTATGCGTAATGGCTACTTCTACTCTCTGATTTTTGCCCTGCTCACCAGCGCCTCGATCGCTGCCGTTGCTGCGCCAGCAGTCAAGCCAGAAGGTGGCAATGCACCCCAGGTTCAACAGATAGCCCCCGAGGCACAGTCCGGTAAAGTCGATCTCAACAAGGCGGATGCGCCGACCTTGCAGAGTGAGCTGTCCGGTATCGGGGAGGCCAAGGCGAAGGCGATTGTTGCGTATCGTGAGAGTAATGGGGCGTTTTCGTCAGTGGACGAGTTGCTCGAGGTCAAGGGGATCGGTAAAGCCCTTCTGGATAAGAATCGCGAGAAGCTTGTAGTGAACTAAGCTACTAAGACAACACTAGGGGCCGGTCATTTGACCGGCCTTTTTGCATTCTGGCGAACGGCCACGACCGTGTACCTTCTGTCAGCCCAGGAAAATTACGGCTATCATATTCATATTATATTATGCATATAATAAATAGGTCGCCCACTGCAGCGTTTTGAACCCGGGCAGCTGTCTTTCCTTCGAGCCTCTTCTATCCAGGAGCACTGTCATGAATTCTGTCCAGACCCAAGGCACAGCCCTCGTCACCGGTGCCTCTTCCGGTATCGGCGCGATCTACGCCGAGCGCTTGGCGGCGCGTGGATTTGATTTGTTGCTGGTCGCTCGCGATCAGGAGCGGCTGGAGGCTGCGGCGAGCAGGTTGCGCGCCGAGCATGGGGTTCAGGTCGAGGTGCTCAGGGCTGACCTGACGCAAAAGGATGATGTGCTCAAGCTTGAGCAGCGCCTGCGTAGCGATTCCAGTATCAGCTTGCTGCTGAACAACGCCGGTGTTGCGGCGGATGGTTTGTTGGCCAATGCCGACATGGATCAGTTGGAGCAGTTGATCCAGCTGAACGTTACAACGGTGACGCGGTTGGCGTCGGCGGCGGCGGCTGGTTTTGCCAAGGCGGGCCGGGGGACGATCATCAATATTGCGTCGGTGGTGGCCTTGTTTCCCGAGCGCTTCAACGCAACTTACAGCGCCAGCAAGGCTTATGTGTTAAGTCTGACCCAGTCGTTGAATGCCGAGCTGGAGGGCACCGGGGTCAAGGTTCAAGCCGTGTTGCCTGGTGTAACACGCACCGAGATCTGGGAGCGCTCCGGTATCGATGCTACCCAGATCCCTGAGGATATGGTGATGGAGGCGGGGGAGATGGTGGATGCGGCGTTGTCGGGTCTGGACCAGGGTGAGTTGGTCACCATCCCTTCGTTGCCGGATGCCGCCGACTGGGATGCCTTTGTTGCGGCGCGTCACGTGATGGCGCCGAATCTTTCCAAAAGCAAGGCCGCCTCGCGTTACAAGTGAGGTGCCATCCATTGGCTTGAGGTAATTGCAGTATGAGTGATCGTCGAGTGGTTGTGACAGGCATGGGCCTGGTGTCGCCGTTGGGGAGTGGTGTCGAGGCTGTCTGGGCGCGTTTGTTGGCGGGGCGTTCAGGGGTGCGCAATTTGCCCGACGAGGTGGTTGCCGATCTGTCGACCAAAGTCGGTGGTGCAGTGCCGACGCTGGCGGAGGATGCCGAGGCGGGTTTTGACCCGGACCGGGCCACGTCGCCCAAAGAGCAGAAGAAGATGGACCGCTTCATTCTGTTTGCCATGGAGGCGGCTCGTCAGGCGATCGAGCAAGCGGGTTGGCAGGCGCAGGACGCCAATGCCCAGGAACGTACGGCGACCATTATCGGTTCCGGTGTGGGTGGTTTCGGCGCGATTGCCGATGCGGTGCGTACTACTGACAGCCGTGGTCCGCGGCGCTTGTCGCCGTTCACCATTCCTTCGTTTCTGGTCAACCTGGCTGCCGGTCATGTGTCGATTCAGCACGGTTTCAAGGGGCCGTTGGGTGCTCCGGTGACGGCGTGCGCGGCGGGGGTTCAGGCGATTGGTGATGCGGCGCGGCTGATTCGTTGCGGTGAGGCGGACATTGCGGTGTGCGGTGGTGCGGAAGCGGCGATCGATCGCGTCAGTCTGGCCGGATTTGCCGCGGCTCGCGCCTTGTCCAGTGCTTACAACGACACCCCGGAGCGTGCTTCGCGGCCGTTCGACAGCGGTCGTGATGGCTTCGTCATGGGGGAGGGCTCCGGTCTTCTGGTGATCGAATCCCTGGAACATGCACTGGCTCGCGGCGCGCAGCCGTTGGCCGAGTTGGTCGGCTATGGCACCAGCGCCGACGCCTATCACCTGACCGCCGGACCCGAGGATGGAAGCGGTGCACAGCGAGCCATGTCGCTTGCGTTGGCCCAGGCGGGTATTTCACCTGCGCAGGTGCAGCATCTCAATGCCCACGCAACCTCGACGCCGATTGGAGACCTCGGTGAGCTGGCCGCCATCAAGGCCGTGTTCGGCACGGACAACAACATTGCGGTGACCTCGACCAAATCGGCCACCGGGCATTTGCTCGGTGCGGCAGGCGGAATCGAGGCGATCTTCACGCTGTTGGCGATTCGCGATCAGGTCGTGCCGGCGACCCTCAATTTCGATAACCCGGACCCCGCCAGCCAAGGCGTGGACATCGTCCATGGTCAGGCGCGGCCGATGGCCATTGAATACGCATTGTCCAATGGCTTCGGCTTTGGCGGGGTCAATGCCAGTGTGCTGTTCAAGCGCTGGCAGGGTTAATCCCGGGGTTGTTTGAGAAAGGCGCGCGTGACGTCGAGAATCCGCTGAGCGAACTGCGGATTCTCGACACTGCGCGATAACAGCAGCGCCCCGACCAGCGCCGACATGATGACGATGCTGCGATCGGCGGTGTCCTCGCCTTCGAGGGTGGCTTGCACCTGTTCAAGCCGTGCGTTGAGCACGGCATCAGAGGTCGGGCTGGGCTGTCCGCGCAGGCCGAGTTCCGATGACATGGTTGGCAGTGGACAACCTTCATCCGGTGAAGTCTGGTGCCATTCAGACAAATAGGTGTCAATGAATGTTTCCAGCGGGTGCTCTTGGGCGAACAGTTCGGCGCACACGACATCTACCTGATCACCCGCCGCTTGCAGGGCTTTTTCTACCAGTTCGTCCTTGGACTTGAAATGCGAGTAGAAGCCGCCGTGAGTCAAACCCAACGCTTTCATCAGTGGCTGCAGGCCGGTCGCGCCGATACCGTCGCGACGAAACCGCGCGGATGCCTCCTTGATGATGCGTTGGTGGGTCTGAGCTTTATGGTCCTGCGAGTAACGCATTTCGAATCTCCGCAACAATGCCCCATCTTAACCAATGAAAATTAGATGGTGACTGTACTTCTACTGCTAAAAAGCATGCAGATGCGTCCGACTTCGTCTTTGCTATATCGATTGAGCTACAGCGCCTGCTGCAGATGCTTGCCCCGGTTTCCCATCACTCATCGAGGACTCGTGCCATGTACAAAGACTATCCGGCGGCCTATCAAGTCAGCAAAGGCTCGGCCTTGCAGGTGGACACTGCGTTCTACGAACGGATCCGCGACACCAGGGATGGGCGCACGCTGATTGAAGCCTTTGAAGTGCCGATCCGCACCGGTCGCGCGTGGAAGGTGCCGGCCGGGCATGTGTTCCGGGTCACGACGCCTGTTGGCCCGCAAGTCGGGGATTTCAATGTGTGGAATGCCAACGACCCGCGTGAACGCTTGTGGGCGGCCCGGACCCGACAGCTGCAAGGTGCGCATGTCAGTACCCATGACCGGCTCTGGTCGAACTTGCCGTTTTTACGGCCGCTGGTGACCATCACCGACGACAGCCTGGCCGGTTACGGTATCGACGAGCACGGTGGTCGCTTGCACGATTTGCTCGGCACGCGTTGCGATCCCTATGTGAACAAAATGCTCACCGGCGAAGACTTCCATCACCACTGTCATTCGAACCTGACGCGTGCGGTGTTGCCCCATGGCTTGACCGAGTTCGACGTGCATGACGTGTTGAATATTTTCCAGTGCACCGGCCTGAACCACGACGACATGTACTTCATGAAAGCCTGTCCGGCCCAGAAGGGCGACTACCTGGAGTTCTTCGCCGAAATCGATCTGCTGTGTGCGCTGTCAACCTGTCCGGGCGGCGATCTTTCGCTGGCCATGTGGGGGCCGGATGCGCAGGATCCGCTGAGTGTGTGTCGACCGCTTGGGGTGGAGATTTATCAGTTGGAGGATTCGCTGCTGGCGGGCTGGAGCCAGCCGGAGCGCGCGGCGTACAAAGGGCTGCATGGCTTGCACATTGCCAAGGCGGACTGGGAGAAGTAAACGGACCATGGCAAGAGCGAAAAGATCGCAGCCTGCGGCAGCTCCTACAGGAAAACGCACATCCCCCCGGTAGGAGCTGCCGCAGGCTGCGATCTTTTGATCTTTTGATCTTTTGATCTTTTGATCTTTGCAATCTATCTAGCGGTCCTGCGCATCCTTGGCATCCGCTTGCGCGTTGCGTTCAGCGACGCGTTTGCGTTGCTCTTCGGTCAGTTCGACCTTGTTGGCGGTGTCGCGCAGCATCATTAAACCGCCGACGATCGAGCCGATTGCAACGACCAGAATCAACCAGGCATACCAGGGCATAGGGCTCTCCTTGAGGGCAGGCCGGTTGGCGGGTTTCGCCAATCGATCGTGCATACCACTTTGAGCGATTTGTTTTCGCAGTGGTTCCATTCTATGCCTGATCTGCCGTGCACGCCGCACATCCTTGTAGGAGCTGCCGCAGGCTGCGATCTTTTGATCTTGGTTGTCAGATGAATCGCCAAAGATCAAAAGATCGCAGCCTGCGGCAGCTCCTACATGGGGATTGTGTGAGGTTCGTTAACATCGCATCCGCCAACGCATGGCAAACATCTGTTTAGCCTTGCTCGGCAAGACACTCGCGCAACGCAATTTGCCAGTCGGGTAGCCTGACGCCCCAATCCAGTTGCAGGCGCCTGCAATCCAGGCATGAGTTGAGCGGCCGGGCTGCCGGCGTCGGATAATCGCTGGAGGGAATGGGCAGCAGGGTTGCACAGGGCTTCCCCTGTTGCCGCAACGCTTCGCCGATGGCCTGGGCGAAGCCAAACCAGGAGGTTTGACCCTGGGCGGTCAGATGATAGGTGCCCCAGGCAGCAACGTCACCCGCCTGCCAGCGTTTGATCAGGGAAAGGGTGCTGTTGGCGATTGTGCCTGCCCAGGTAGGCGCCCCGATCTGATCGGCGACAACGCGTACCTCCGGACGTTCTTGCAGCAGGCGTTGCATCGTCAGCAGAAAATTGCGGCCATGGGTTGAATAGATCCAACTGGTGCGCAGGATGAGATGTTGGCCTTGCACCTCGGTGATCGCCCGTTCGCCCGCCAGCTTGCTCTGGCCGTAAACCCCGAGCGGATTCGCCGTGTCGCTTTCGTTGTAAGGTCCAATCTTCGTGCCGTCGAATACATAATCAGTGGAGTAGTGAATCAACGGGATGCCGAGCATCAGCGCTTCCTCGGCAAAAATGCCGGGTGCCACCGCGTTAACGGCAAAGGCTGTTGCTGGCTCGCTTTCGGCCAGGTCGACCGCTGTATAGGCCGCCGCGTTGATGATCAGATCGGGACGAACATGCTGTACCTGTTGGCGAATCCGGTCGGGCTGCAAAAGATCGAGCTGATCGCGACCCAGCACAATCAACTCGCCGATACTCCCCAGTCGACGCTGCAGTGCGCGTGAGACCTGGCCATGCTGGCCGCTGATGAGAATTCTCATGGAAACGGATCAGCCCCTGACAAGCGTTTACCTGCGCTGCGCTGACAGGTTTCAAACATTTTCATTGTGCTTCCCCGGCCAGCTTGGCCAGGTACTGGCCATATCCGGTCTTGCCGAAGTAGTGGGCGCGCTCCAGCAACTGTTCGCGGTTGATCCAGCCATTTTCAAAAGCGATCTCTTCGAGGCAGGCGACTTTCAAGCCTTGTCGATGTTCGATGGTCTGCACGTACTGAGACGCTTCGAGCAAGCTGTCGTGGGTGCCCGTGTCGAGCCAGGCGAAACCGCGTCCGAAACGCTCGACTTGCAGATCGCCACGTTTGAGATACACATTGTTGACGTCGGTGATTTCCAGTTCGCCGCGAGGCGACGGCTTTATCGACTTGGCGATCTCGACGACATCGTTGTCGTAGAAATACAGGCCGGTGACCGCATAGTTGGATTTCGGTACGTTCGGCTTTTCTTCGATCGACAAGGCACGGCCCTGGCTGTCGAAATCAATCACCCCGAAACGTTCCGGGTCTTTGACCCAATAGCCGAATATGGTCGCACCAGAACCGCGTGTTATCGCGTTTTGCAACTGCTCGCTGAAGTGCTGGCCATGGAAAATGTTGTCGCCGAGGATCAGGTACACAGAATCATCGCCAATGAACGCTTCGCCAATCAGTAGAGCCTGGGCCAGTCCATCCGGAGACGGTTGTTCGGCATAGTGGAAACTGACCCCGAACTGACTGCCATCCCCCAGCAGGTTGCGGTACTGAGGCAGGTCCTGTGGTGTAGAGATCACTAGAATTTCTTTGATGCCGGCCAGCATCAGGACCGATATCGGGTAATAGATCATCGGTTTGTCGTAGACCGGCAACAGCTGTTTGGACACTCCAAGCGTGATCGGATGCAGGCGTGTGCCCGAGCCACCCGCCAAAACGATACCTTTGATCATGCGAGCAGCTCCCGGGAATTGATGGCGCCAAGGCGTTCACCCTGGTAGCTGCCGTCCTGAACCCGACGGCACCACTCCAGGTTGTTCAGGTACCACTGCACCGTCTTGCGCAAGCCGGTTTCGAATGTTTCCCGGGGCACCCAGCCCAGCTCGTGCTCGATCTTGCCGGCATCGATCGCGTAGCGCAGGTCATGGCCAGGACGATCCTGGACGAACGTGATCAGGTCGGCATAGTGCTCGACACCTTCAGGCTTGTGCGGTGCCAGCTCGTCGAGCAGGGCGCAGAGACTTCGCACCACATCGATATTCTTCTGCTCGTTGTGTCCACCGATGTTGTAGGTCTCGCCGACAATGCCCGTGGTCACTACTTTGAGCAGCGCCCGGGCGTGATCTTCAACAAACAGCCAGTCGCGAACTTGCAGGCCATCGCCGTACACCGGTAGCGGTTTGCCGGCCAGGGCATTGAGGATCACCAACGGAATCAGTTTTTCGGGGAAGTGGAACGGTCCGTAATTATTCGAGCAGTTTGTCAGCAACACCGGCAGGCCATAGGTGCGCTGCCAGGCACGGACCAGGTGGTCGGAGGCCGCTTTGCTGGCGGAGTAGGGCGAACTCGGGGCGTAGGGCGTCGTTTCCGTAAACAGATCATCAGTGCCGCTCAGGTCGCCGTAGACCTCGTCAGTGGAAATGTGATGAAAGCGAAAGGCGCTTTTGTCCGGCTCGGCGAGGGTTTGCCAATAGGCACGAGTGGCTTCCAGCAGGCTGTAGGTGCCGACGATGTTGGTCTGGATGAAATCCGAAGGTCCGTCGATGGAACGATCGACGTGGGATTCCGCTGCCAGGTGCATGATCGCGTGCGGTTGGAAACGTGTCAGCACCGCGCTGACGGTCACCTGATCGACGATATCGGCTTGAACGAACTCGTAGCGAGTGTCATGGGCAATGCTGGTCAGCGATTCAAGATTGCCGGCGTAGGTCAGCTTGTCCAGATTGAGCACTTCATGCTCGGTGTGCCGAATCAGCTCGCGAATCAGGGCAGAGCCAATGAAGCCTGCACCGCCGGTAATGAGGATACGCATGTTGGCCTGCCTTTTTCAGAAGTCGATAGCGCGAATGGATGTAGCTTGTCGGCAGGAACGGGGTGATGCAACGGCTTTGATCGCTCAGGGTCAGGCAAAAACGTCAGCGTCCTTGAAGAACTTCGCAGCCTGATCCTTTGCGGACAGTTGCGGTGCTTCGTCCAGTTGCCAGTCAATAGCCAGGTCCGGATCGTCCCAGCGGATGCTGCGCTCGGCAGAGGGCGTGTAGTAGTCGGTAGTCTTGTAGAGAAACTCGGCGAAATCGCTCAACACCACAAAACCGTGGGCGAAACCTTCCGGGACCCAGAGCTGGCGATGGTTTTCGGCGGACAGGCGCACCGCGACCCATTTGCCGAATTGCGGCGAGCTGCGGCGAATGTCCACGGCTACATCGAGTACTTCACCGGCCGTCACGCGAACCAGTTTGCCCTGGGTGTTTTCCAGTTGGTAATGCAGCCCACGCAATACGCCCTTTTGCGAGCGCGAATGATTGTCCTGAACGAATTGAGCGTGCAGGCCAGTGGCATCTTCAAAAGCCTTGGCGTTGAAGCTCTCGTAGAAGAAACCTCGCTCATCCCCAAAGACTTTCGGTTCGATGATCAGAACACCGGGCAAATCGGTGGCGATTACATTCATGGGTAGTCTTCCGGCAATAGTCATCAATGGCCGACATTCTTGCTTAAAGCGTGCGCTGATGCGAGTAGCCGATGCGTTAACCCGTCAGGCGTGGCGCGCTAGACGAAGCGAGCGTCAACCGAGCACCCCTGTAACCCCGGCGTAACCCCACTCTTTACGCTTTCTTTATACCCCGCCACCCCCCTCGATCTCGTTCCTTTACAGCCTCCTTGCCGACAATGACTGCACACGCGGCAATACGCCGTAACACGGAGAATTTCCATGAGTGTTCTGGACGGAGTGTCACTGCTGCTGGCAGTGGGACTGTTCATTTATCTGTTGGTTGCGCTGTTGCGCGCAGACCGGAACTAGGAGCGATCATGCACAGTTACGACTATTGGCTGATCCTCGCCTTCCTGGCCGTGGTGCTGATCCCGGCGCCGTTTCTCGGGCGGTTCTTTTACAAGATCATGGAGGGGCAGCGCACCTGGCTGACCCCGATCCTCGGACCGGTCGAACGCGGGTGTTACAAAGTGGCCGGCGTCGATCCGCAGGTCGAACAGAGCTGGCAGCGATACGCCCTGGCCTTGCTCGCTTTCAACCTCGCGGGCTTCTTGCTGTTGTTCCTGATCCTGTTGTTCCAGGACTACTTGCCGCTCAACCCGCAGCACTTGCCGGGTCAGGAATGGACCCTGGCGTTCAATACCGCCATCAGTTTTATGACCAACACCAACTGGCAGGCCTACAGCGGTGAAGCGTCCCTCAGTTACCTGAGCCAGATGGCCGGCCTCACCGTGCAGAACTTCGTCAGCGCCGCCACCGGCCTGGCGGTATTGGTGGCGCTGTGTCGCGGTATCGGTCGCAAGTCGACCGCCACCCTGGGCAACTTCTGGGTCGACATGACCCGCGCCACCCTCTATGGCCTGCTGCCGCTGTGCCTGCTGCTGGCGCTGTATCTGGTCTGGCAGGGCGTGCCGCAAACCTTCGCGCAGTACGTGAATGCCGTGACGATGCAGGGCGTCGATCAGGTGATCCCGCTCGGCCCGGCCGCCAGCCAGATTGCGATCAAGCAACTGGGCACCAACGGTGGTGGCTTCTTCGGCGTCAACTCGGCGCACCCGTTCGAGAACCCGACGGCCTGGAGCAACCTGTTCGAGATGGCGTCGATCATCCTGATTCCGGTGGCGCTGGTGTTCACCTTCGGCCACTACGTCAAGGACCTGCGTCAGAGCCGCGCGATCATCGCCTGCATGCTGGCGCTGTTCCTGATCGGCGGCGCGACTTCGCTGTGGGCCGAGTACCAGCCGAACCCGACCCTGGACAACGTCGCCGTCGAACAGACCGCGCCGCTGGAAGGCAAGGAAGCGCGGTTCGGCACCACCGCCACGGTGCTGTGGTCGGTGACGACTACCGCGGCGTCCAACGGTTCGGTCAACGGCATGCACGACAGCCTCAACCCGCTGAGCGGGATGGTGGCGCTGGTCAACATGATGGTCGGCGAAGTGATCTTCGGCGGCGTCGGCGCCGGGCTGTACGGCATGTTGCTCAACGTGTTGATCGCGGTGTTCCTCGCCGGGCTGATGATTGGTCGCACGCCGGAATACCTCGGCAAGAAACTGCAGGCCAGGGAGGTGCAGCTGCTGGTGGTGACCTTGCTGGTGATGCCGGTCGGTGTGCTGGTGCTCGGCGCCATTGCCGCCAGTCTGCCCGGTCCTGTCGCGGCGGTGAGCAATCCCGGGGCCCATGGTTTCAGCCAGTTGCTTTACGCCTACACCTCGGCCAGTGCCAACAACGGTTCGGCGTTTGGTGGCTTCGGCGCCAACACGGCGTTCCACAACCTGATGCTGGGCCTGGGCATGTTGATCGGTCGCTTCGGTTACATCCTGCCGGTACTGGCCCTGGCCGGCAGCCTGGCGATGAAGAAGACCGCGCCGATCGGCCAGAACAGCTTCCCGACCCATGGCCCGCTGTTTGTGACCTTGCTGACCGTGACCATTTTGCTGGTGGGTGGTTTGACCTTCTTGCCGACCCTGGCGCTGGGCCCGATTGCCGAACATCTGAGCATGGGCTTCTGAGCCTCTTTATTTTAGGAGCAAGATAATGAACATGCCCGTAACCAAAGCCGCCACCGTCAAGGCCCCGGAACAACCGAAAACCGCAATCTCGGCCCTGTGGCGTCCGGCGCTGGTGCAAGCCTTCGTCAAGCTCGACCCACGGCAATTGCAGCGTGCACCGGTGATGCTGGTGGTGGAACTGACCGCTATCCTCACCACCGTGCTGTGCTTCATTCCCGACAACGCCGTGCCGACCTTTGTCGCCGCGCAAATCGCACTGTGGCTGTGGTTCACCGTGCTCTTCGCCAACTTCGCCGAAGCCCTGGCGGAGGGGCGCGGCAAGGCACGCGCCGACAGCCTCAAGGCCGGCAGCGAAGGTTTGAGCGCCCGGCGCAAAACCACCAGCGGCGCCTTCCAGGTGGTGCCCGCTGCCAGCTTGCGCAAGGGCGATGTGGTGCGCGTCGAAGCCGGGGAAATGATCCCCGGTGACGGCGAGGTGATCGAAGGCATTGCCGCGGTCAACGAAGCGGCGATTACCGGTGAGTCCGCGCCGGTGATCCGTGAGTCCGGCGGCGACCGTTCGGCCGTCACCGGCAACACCCGCCTGGTCTCCGACTGGTTGCTGGTGCGCATCACCGCCAACCCCGGCGAGTCGACCCTGGATCGCATGATCGCCCTGGTCGAAGGTGCCAAACGCCAGAAAACCCCGAACGAAGTGGCGCTCGACATCCTGCTGATCGGTCTGACACTGATCTTCCTGCTGGTGGTCGTCACCCTGCAACCCTTCGCCCACTTCGCCAATGGCAGCCTGCCGCTGGTGTTCCTGGTGGCGTTATTGGTCACGCTGATCCCGACCACCATTGGCGGGTTGCTGTCCGCTATCGGGATTGCCGGGATGGATCGTCTGGTGCGTCTGAACGTGATCGCCAAATCCGGGCGCGCGGTGGAAGCGGCGGGGGACGTGCACGTCCTGCTGCTGGACAAGACCGGCACCATCACCTTCGGTAATCGGCGTTGCACCGCGGTTCATGCCGCACCGGGTGTCAGCGCCAGGGAGCTGGCCGAAGGCGCGCTGTTCGCTTCACTGGCCGATGACACGGCGGAAGGCAAATCCATTGTCGAGTATCTGCGCGGGACTCATCCACAGCCCGAGCCGACCCTCGAAGGGCTGGTGGCGGTGCCGTTCAGTGCCGAGACTCGCCTGTCCGGTGTCGACTATCAGGGGCGGGTCTATCGCAAGGGCGCAGTGGATTCGCTACTCGCTTTCGTCGGCCTGAAACGTGCCGATCTGGCAGCACCTCTGTCCCGTGAAATCGACAAGATCGCCCAAAGCGGCGGCACTCCGTTGCTGGTCTGCGCCGACGGTAAATTGCTCGGTGCGATTCACCTCAAGGACGTGGTCAAGCCAGGCATCCGCGAACGTTTCGCCGAACTGCGCAAGCTGGGCATCCGCACCGTCATGGTGACCGGCGACAACCCGCTGACGGCGGCGGCGATTGCGGCCGAGGCGGGCGTTGATGACGTGTTGGCCGAAGCCACGCCGGAGAAGAAACTGGCGCGCATTCGCCATGAACAGAACGATGGTCGCCTGGTCGCCATGTGCGGTGACGGCGCCAACGATGCCCCGGCCCTGGCCCAGGCGGATGTCGGCATGGCGATGAACGACGGTACCCAGGCCGCGCGCGAGGCGGCCAACATGGTCGACCTCGACAGCGATCCGACCAAGCTGCTGGACGTGGTGCAGATCGGCAAGGAATTGCTGGTGACCCGCGGTGCATTGACGACCTTTTCCATCGCCAACGACGTGGCCAAATATTTCGCGATCCTGCCGGCGTTGTTCGCCTCGATCTACCCGCAACTCGGCGTGCTCAACGTCATGCACCTGAACAGTCCGCAGAGCGCGATCCTCTCGGCGATCGTGTTCAACGCCTTGATCATCGTGGTGCTGATCCCGTTGGCATTGCGCGGTGTGCGGGTGCAGGCGGCGAGTGCGGCAGCGTTGTTGCGGCGCAATCTGCTGATCTACGGGCTGGGCGGGATTGTGGTGCCGTTCGTGGGGATCAAGGCGATCGACATGCTGTTGACGGGATTGCATCTGGTTTGATCTTGCACGGCGGTGTGTCAGATACGCCGCCATCGCGGGCAAGCCCGCTCCCACAGGGAATGCGGTGCTTTTGTGGGAGCGGGCTTGCCCGCGATGAATTCACCGCAATGAACATGAATAAACGCAGTAGTGATCTCTGAATTCGAGGAATTTGAAATGTCCACTCTGATACGTCCGGCCCTGAGCCTGTTGGTCCTGATGACCCTGATCACCGGCGTCGCCTACCCCTTGGTGGTCACCGGTGTCGCCCAGGTCGCGTTCCCGGATCAGGCCAATGGCAGCCTGGTGCGCGACGCCGACGGCAAGGTTCGTGGCTCGGCGTTGATCGCCCAGGATTTCGCCGGTGACGCCTGGTTCCATCCACGGCCATCGGCCGGTACCTTTGCCACCGTGTCGAGCAGCGCCAGCAACCTCTCGCCGAGCAACCCGGCCCTGGCCACCAGGGTGATCGATGATGCCAATAAACTGTTGGTGCCCGGCCAGGGCGCGGTGCCGTTGGCGCTGCTGACCACTTCTGGCAGCGGCCTTGATCCACACTTGCCACCGGCGGCGATTGCCTATCAACTGGCGCGAGTCGCGGCGGCGCGCCATTTGCCGGTGCCTGCGCTGCAGCAGCTGCTGGATGCGCACATCGAGCAGCCGTTGGTGGGGCCGCCGGTGGTGAATGTGTTGGCGTTGAATATTGCGCTGGAAAAACTTTAAATCTGTGGCGCCCCAATCGCGGGCAAGCCCGCTCCCACAGGGATCAACAGTGGTCACAAATTTTGTATTCACCATTGTCCCCTGTGGGAGCGGGCTTGCCCGCGAAGAGGCCCTGACAGCCACTGCATTAATCTCTGAATAAAGTGAGCTTCAAGCATGAGCAACTCCGGCCGCGCCGACGCGCTGTTAGCAGACCTGCCCCGGGATGGCCGTGGCCGGCTCAAGGTATTCCTCGGCGCCGCGCCCGGCGTCGGCAAGACCTACGCCATGTTGCAGGCAGCCCACAGCCAACTGCGTCAGGGCGTCAAAGTCATCGCCGGGGTGGTCGAAACCCATGGCCGCGCCGAAACCGAGGCACTGCTCGGCAGCTTGCCGCAGCAACCTCTGGTGCGTTCGGAATACCGCGGGGTGATGCTCGAAGAAATGGACCTCGACGGCTTGCTCGCGGCCCGGCCGAAACTGGCACTGGTGGATGAACTGGCCCACAGCAACGCCCCCGGCAGTCGCCACGCCAAGCGCTGGCAAGACATCCAGGAGCTGCTTGCCGCCGGCATCGACGTGTTCACCACGGTCAACGTCCAGCACCTGGAAAGCCTCAACGACCAGGTGCGCGGCATCACCGGCGTGCAGGTTCGCGAAACCCTGCCGGACTGGGTGTTGCAAGAGGCCTACGAATTGCTGCTGGTTGATCTGCCGCCGCGCGAGCTGCTCGAGCGCCTGCGTGAGGGCAAGGTCTACGTGCCGGAGCAGGCGCGGGCGGCCATCGATGCGTTCTTTACCCAGACCAACCTCACCGCCCTGCGTGAACTGGCGATGCAGACCGCTGCCGCCCAGGTCGATAATGATCTGGCCCAGGGCTATCGCCAGCTCGGCCAGGCAGCACCGGCGGTGCGCGGTCGTTTGCTGGTCGGCGTCGATGGCGATGCCCAGGCCGAACGCCTGGTGCGTCACGCCAGCCGCGTCGCCCAGCGGCGGCATCTGCCATGGAGTCTGGTGCATGTGGACAACGGCAGCGTGCGCGACGAGCAATCGCGCCTGCGCCTGCAAAGCGCCCAGCAACTGGCCGAGCGTCTCGGCGGTGAAGTGGTGTTGCTGCGCGCCGGCGAGGTGGCGAAAACCCTGATCCAGCACGCCGCCGAACGTCGTGCCAGCCTGGTGCTGGTGGGCCAGTCCCGGCAACGTTGGCGTCGGCGCCTGTTCGGCGGTGGTCTGGCATCGCGCTTGCTGCGCAATGCCCGCGGCCTGGAAATCAACGTCCTCGACAGTGATCAGCAAGGGCATCAACCGCGCCAGCGTTCGGCGCAGTCGCTGGTGTGGTTCGACTACGCCCTGGCGTTCGTGGCGACGGTGTTGGCCAGTGCGCTGGCCTGGGCAGTGGCGAGTGTGCTGCCGCTACCGAATATCTCACTGGTGTTTCTCGCCGCCGTGTTGCTGGTGGCGGTGCGCAGCAGCCTCGGGCCGGCGCTGGCCTGTGCGGCGCTGTCGTTTCTGACCTATGACTTTCTGTTCATTCCGCCGAATTTCTCCCTCAGCATCCAGCGCGAAGAAGATGTCCTGACCTTGCTGTTCTTCCTGCTGATGGCGGCGCTCACCGGCAACCTCGCGGCCCGGCAGCGCCGGCAATTGCAGGCGTTGCGCGACACCCAGGAAGAGACCACGGAACTGCTCGACCTGTCGCGCAAGCTCACGGCCGCCACCGATCGCCAGGCCGTGGTCAGCGCGGCGGCCCAGCACCTCAACGGCTGGACCGATCTGAAGGTGTGCCTGCTCGATCGCGACGGGGACAGTGGCTGGAGAGTCGAAACCGGTGGGCCGCTTGAGTTTTCCGAAGCCGAACGCGCCGCTGCCGATTGGGCCTGGCAACACGATCAGCCGGCTGGCGCAGGCACCGGCACCTTACCGTTCGGCCGATGGTGGTGGTGGCCGCTTTCGGTAGAGGATGGACCGTTGGCGCTGCTGGGGGTGTGTGCCAAGGAAGGTCAGACCCTGAGCGGCCAGCGTCGGCGTTTATTGACCGCGTTGAGCCAGCCACTGGCCCAGGCGCTGGCTCGCGCGCAATTGGCCGAGGACCTGGAAGCGGCGCGGCTGCACGGCGAAACCGAACAACTGCGCAGTGCTTTGCTGGCGTCGGTGTCCCATGACTTGCGCACGCCGCTGACCTCGATGCGCGGCAGCATCGACAGCTTGTTGGCCCTGGGTGAAGCCATCCCGCTGGAGGATCGCCGGGAGCTGCTCGAAGGCACGCGCGATGAGGCCGAACGCCTCGATCGCTACATTCAAAACCTGCTGGACATGACGCGCCTCGGTCACGGCGCCCTGAAGCTGGCCCGCGACTGGGTATCGCCGGCCGACATCGTCGGCAGTGCGCTCAATCGCCTGCGCGCGGTGCTGGCACCGTTGCAGGTCAGCACCGAAGTGCCCGCGCAGTTGCCGCTGCTGTTTGTCCACGCCGCGCTGATCGAACAGGCGCTGGTCAACGTGCTGGAGAACGCTGCACGCTTTTCACCGACTCACGGGCGCCTGCAATTGCGCGCCGGAGCCGACGACAGCGAGCTGTTTTTTTCGGTGAGCGATGAAGGTCCGGGGATTCCGGAAGAGGAGCGGGCGAAAATTTTCGACATGTTCTACACCGCGGCGCGGGGCGATCGTGGCGGACAGGGCACAGGGCTGGGGCTGGCAATCTGTCAAGGCATGGTTGGTGCCCATGGCGGGCGGATCAGCGTCGCCGACGGCATCGAAGGGCGCGGCACCTGTATCACCCTTCACTTGCCGGTGCAGGAACAGCCGGGCTTTGAAAGTGAAGCCTGATACCCTTTGCCTCTCACCTTGCCGCGATCGAAAACCATGAGCCAGACCGCGACCATTTTGGTCATCGACGACGAACCGCAGATTCGCAAATTCCTGCGCATCAGCCTCGCTTCCCAGGGCTACAAAGTGCTGGAGGCCGGCAGCGGTACCGAAGGCCTGGCGCAGGCCGCGCTGAACAAACCGGACTTGCTGGTGCTCGACCTCGGTTTGCCGGACATGGACGGTCAGCAAGTGCTGCGTGAGTTTCGCCAATGGTCGACGGTGCCGGTGCTGGTGCTGTCGGTGCGTGCCAACGAAGGGCAGAAAGTCGAGGCCCTCGATGGCGGTGCCAACGACTATGTGACCAAGCCGTTCGGCATCCAGGAGTTTTTGGCGCGGGTACGCGCCTTGTTGCGTCAGGCCCCGGCCGGTGAAGCCCAGCAGGCGGCACTGACGTTCGGCCCGTTGACCGTGGACCTGGCGTATCGCCGTGTGCTGCTCGATGGCGTCGAAGTGGCGTTGACCCGCAAGGAATACGCGGTGCTGGCGCAATTGGCACGGTATCCGGGAAGGGTCATCACCCAGCAGCAATTGCTCAAGGATATCTGGGGGCCGACCCATACCGAAGACAGTCACTATTTGCGGATTGTGGTGGGGCATCTGCGGCAGAAGCTGGCGGATGATCCGACCCGGCCGCGGTTTATCGTGACTGAAGCGGGGGTGGGGTATCGGCTATTGAGCGAGGACAGCCTTTAGTTCTGTGTTGCCTGATCCGGCCCTATCGCGGGCAAGCCCGCTCCCACAAGTGTATGCGTTTGTCGATACACCACCGTCCCCTGTGGGAGCGGGCTTGCCCGCGATGAGGCCCTTAAGTCCACCCAAAAATCTCAAGAATCACGCTTCTGCTCATTCTCATACCGATCCAGCGTATCCCGCGCAATCTCCCGCCCCAGCGCGATCAGCTCCGGCGCCTTGTAGAACTCGAAAAACCGGCACACCCGTTTCGGTACGTTGATCAGAATATCCGGCGGATAACCGGCAATCTTGTACTGCGCCAACGAGGTCTGCATCACCTCGAAACTCTGGTTGATCAAATCCAGCAACGAGGCCGGGCCCACGTTGTCGATGATGAACGAACCGGTGGCGGACTTCGGCGCGCCGTCACGTTCAGGAGCGGCCGCCGGTTGCTGGGCTTCGGGTTCGGCGGATTCGATCCAGGGATTGATCTCGGCAGCCTCCGCCAGCAACGCTTCCTTTTCCAGCAGCAGCAATTGTTCCGCCTGTTTGCGGCGAAATGGCAATTTCGATCCCAACGAATTGATCAGGCTGTCGAAACGGGTCTTGAACGCGGCCGGGCGCTGGATCACCGGCAGTTGATAGTGGCGCTGGTTGGTGGAGTTGAGGTTGACCGCGATGATCAGGTCGCAATGACTCGACACCACCGGCACGATTGGCAAAGGGTTGAGGATCCCCCCGTCCACCAGCATGCGATTGCCTTGCATCACCGGGGTGAACAGGCTGGGGATCGCCGCCGAGGCGCGCATGGCCTGGTGCAGGCAACCTTCCTGGAACCAGATTTCCTGCTGGTTGGTCAGGTCGGTGGCCACTGCGGTGTAGGGAATGCGCAGGTCTTCGATGTTGATTTCGCCAACAATCTTGCGGATTTGCCCGAAGACCTTCTCCCCGCGTATCGCACCCAGGCGGAAACTGACGTCGACCAGGCGCAACACATCCAGGTAATCGAGGCTCTCGATCCAGTCGCGATAATCTTTGAGTTTGCCGGCGGCGTAGATCCCGCCGACCACGGCGCCCATGGAGCAACCGGCGATGCAGGCGATGTCGTAGCCACGCCGTTCGATCTCTTCAATGACCCCGATATGGGCATAACCCCGGGCTCCACCCGAGCCCAGCACCAGTGCGACGCGCTTTTTCATGAATCGCCCTCGTCTGACAAGGTTCAACAATGCACCCATCGAGGGTTGTGCTTCAATCGCCAAGGTCACTCGGCGGGGCATTCGCGTCGTTTTTTCGACACTCCGTGGCGGCAGATGGGTATTCTTCCCAGCGCTGTCGTTTCCGTGACGGGGTCAAGGCACTTTTCCCGCGCCTTACCGTCTTACCTGCACGACTGTTTACCTATCTTTGAGGTGTGAGTAATGAAAGCCTGGATCTGTGTGCCCCTGATTGCGCTGGCACTCGCCGGATGCGCCGGCAAAACCGCCTATCGCGACAGCTGCGCCACTGGAATCGATGCCGCGTGGCACGAACTGGACCTGGCCAAGGCTGAAGGGTTTGCCGGAACCGTCAGTTACTCCAAGGCGCTGTCGCTGTTGACCGGTGCCAAGACCCAGCAGCAATTTGAAGCGTTCGAAGGCTGCTCCAAGAAGGCCGAGCGGGCGCGTTTCTATATTCGAGAGTCTCGCGCCGGCCGTTGAGGCATGATGAGCGACTGGGAAAATTCGATTCTGGGAGCTAAATGATGTCTGCCTTGGTTGATCGGTTGGTGGCTCGGATCCTGGGCCTGGACGTTCGTTTGCTGGCCTGCCAGGCGCGCCTGAGTGCCCGCACCGACCCTGAAGCCTTGCATGACCTGCGCACCACGGTTCGCCGTTTGCGCAGTCTACTGCGGCCATTGCGTGGCTTGCCCGGCGTCGAACAGCTGGAAGCGGCGGCGTCCGCGGTCGGTGATCTGTCCACGCCATTGCGCGATCGCGAAGTCTTGGCCGCGTATTTGCTCGAGCATGATCAACCCGAGGCTGCGCACCGGCGCATGGCACAAATGGCCGAGGCCTATCCGGCGGTGGCGGCCAGTCCCCAGTTGGCGCAGTTGCTGATGATCCTCGACGCATTTCCGCGGTTTTTGCGCGCTTCCCAGCGACAAGGCCTGCTCAAGGGCCTGCGCACACACATTGAAAAGCGCCTGGCCAAACAATGGAAAAAACTGGATATGGCGCTGCATGACCCGGCCCATGATCGCCATCGTCTGCGCCTGCTGATCAAGCGCGTGCGTTATGGCATCGAAGCGTATCCCGAGCTGGACCGTTTACCGAAGGCGGCCATGCCCAGGTTGAAGTCTGCCCAGGCCGCCTTGGGCGATTGGCACGATTGCTGGCAATGGCTGGCCAGGGCTGAAGAGGAAGCGGATTTGCAACCCTGTGTGGCGGGTTGGAAAACTGATTTGGCCAAGGCCGAAGCACGCGCCGATCGTGTCCTCGATAAACTCAGTTCCGCCTGCTTCAAATCCTGAGACCACCTCGGTCCCGTGTAGGAGCTGCCGCAGGCTGCGATCTTTTGATTTTCGGCGTCATTGATAGCGCCAAAGATCAAAAGATCGCAGCCTGCGGCAGCTCCTACATGGAGCGTGTGTATCCGGCTTATCTGTCAGTCAATTTGGCCAGAATAAGCGCTGTGCTGTCTTCGCAGGCTGGTTAAGATTCCTTCATCCTTTTCCTGCCTGAGGTTTTCATGCGCTTTTCCGATCTGCTCGACACCGTCCGCAGCCAGCCGTGCGAGCTGTCTATCCCGGCCGAATGGGCTCAAGGGCGGGCCAGCTTTGGGGGCCTGGTGGCCGCTTTGCAATACGAAGCCATGCGCGCCAAGGTACCGGCGGATCGTCCGGTGCGTTCGCTGGCGATCACCTTTGTCGGGCCGGTCGAGCCCGAAGTGCCGGTCAGCTTTGAAGTCGAAGTGTTGCGTGAAGGCAAGGCCGTGAGCCAGGTATTGGGCCGGGCGATGCAGAAGGGCCAGGTCGTGACGCTGATTCAGGGCAGTTTCGGTGCCTCGCGTCCATCCGAAGTGGCTGTGACCGCCGACCCGGCACCGGAGATGAAACACTGGGACGACTGCCAGGAATTGCCTTATATCAAAGGCGTGACCCCGGAGTTCATGCGTCATCTGGCCATGCGCTGGAGTGTCGGCGGACTGCCGTTCACCGGTAACAAATCCCGCGAGATGGGCGGCTGGGTGCGTTTACGCGGGGACGTGAAGGCAGAGACGGTCAGTGAGTCGCATATTCTGGCACTGGTCGACGCCTGGCCGCCGGCGCTGTTGCCGCACCTGAACAAACCGGCGATGGGCAGTACGCTGACCTGGACCATCGAATTCGTTCAGCCATTGCTTGAACTGAGCACGCTGGACTGGTGCAAATACCGGGTTGAAATCGATCACGCCGCTGACGGCTATGGTCATGCCGCCGCGAAGCTGTGGAGTGCAGATGGCCAGTTGATCGCCATGAGCCGACAGACCGTGACCATTTTTGCCTGAATCAGTGACGACGGTGGCGCTCACGCCAGGCGCGCCACCAGCCGCCGCTCAGGAAGAACCGGGGAAAGGTCAGGAATTGCTCGACCAGCAAGCGTGATACCGCGTCTTTGCGACCGCTGAACGGCTCGGAGGCTTGCGCCTCCAGGCTGTGACCATGGCGTTGCAGGCCCAACGCAGCCAACAGGCCGATAATGCCGATGGCGAAATTGCCCAGATTCAGGCTGAACACCCCGCAGACAATCAGCAGGACACCCACGATGAACAGCGGCACGGCTATCAGGTGCAGCACCAGATTGGTCGGGTGCTGATGATTGTTCGGGTAAGCTCGCCATTGCCAGGCGGGTAGGTTGGGGTGACGTTTGCCCATGATGCCGATCCTCGATCCGTGTTTGACACATGATTGAAGAATAGGCCTGGCGCCAGTGCGCGGCGAATCAAAGGTGGCTATCGATGTGATAGGTGCCATGTTCAATATTGATGTTGGCCGGGCTGACGCCATCGCGGGCAAGCCCGCTCCCACAGGTCTGTGTCTTGCCCCGATTTTATGACTACCGCGATCACTGTGTGCGGGCAAGCCTGCTCCCACAGGCCTGTGCCTTGCCCCGATTTTATGACTACCGCGATCACTGTGTGCGGGCAAGCCCGCTCCCACAGGTCTGTGTCTTGCCCCGATTTTATGACTACCGCGATCACTGTGTGCGGGCAAGCCTGCTCCCACAGGTCTGTGTCTTGCCCCGATTTTATGACTACCGCGATCACTGTGTGCGGGCAAGCCCGCTCCCACAGGTCTATGTCTTGCCCCGATTTTATGACCACTGAAGATCACTGTGGGAGCGGCGGTGCGACGATTCGACTTGCCCGCGATGAGGCCCTCACAGCTTGAGCTGCCCTATAGCCTTGTTCAATTCCCCCGCCAGCGCCGCCAGTTCATTACTGGTAGTCGCCGAACCCACCGTCTGCTGCACCGTATTCTCGGTCACGTCCCGAATGCTCACCACCGCCCGATTCATCTCCTCCGCCACCTGACTCTGCTGCTCGGCCGCTACCGCGATCTGCGTGTTGCTTTCGCGCATCTGTGCCACCGCGCGGGTGATGTCGGCCAAGGCTGCACCGGCCTCCTGTGCCTGTCGCACGCAATCATCGGCCTTGAACGAGCTTTCCTGCATGAAGTCCACCGCGTCCCGAGTCCCGGCCTGCAACGCGGTCACCATGAGCGTGATCTCGTCGGTGGAGGTCTGCACGCGCTTGGCCAGGTTACGCACTTCATCGGCGACCACCGCAAAGCCGCGCCCCATTTCACCGGCCCGGGCCGCTTCGATCGCGGCATTCAGCGCCAGCAGATTGGTCTGCTCGGCGATGCTGTGGATCACACCGACCACGCCGTTGATCTTCTGACTGTCCTCGGCCAGGCGCTGAATCATCTCGGCCGTCTGCTGCACCCCGGTGGACAACCCGCTGATCGATTGCTGCACCCGGCTGACCACTGCCTGGCCGCTGCCGGCCAGGGTATCGGCGGTTTGCGACAGATCGCGGGTCGCGCCGGCGTGCTGGGCGATGTGATAGACGGTGGCGGTCATTTGGTTGATCGCGGTGGCGGCCTGATCGGTTTCGCTTTGCTGGCCAAGCATGCCGAGGCGCACCTCGTTCATGCTCGACGCCAGTCGCGCCGCGCCGACATCCAGTTGCCGGGCGGTGCTGGCGACGGTGCCGACCACCCGTTGGTAACCCGCCTGCATCGCGTTGAACGCGTTGGCCATCTGCCCGACTTCGTCGTTGCAGGCCAGCGGGACACGGGCGGACAGATCGCCGGTTTTCTCGACGTGGAGCATCACGTCCTTCAAGGTGTTGAGCTGACTGAGCAGGAAGCGGATCAACAATTGCGAAGCCCCGAGCATTGCCAGCATCAGGATCAACACCGCCACCGCATAGTGGGCGAAACGCTCGCCGAACACCTGGGTCAGGCTCGGCCCATAGGCAATTGCCGCGACCTGCTGGCCATCGGCACGGGTGAATACCTCGGCGCCCAGTAACGGGTTGTCACCGAACAGTGGCATGGCATTGATCTCGACCCAGCCGTTGGCATCGGCCAGTTCCAATACCGGTTGGCCATTGAGCAGCGGCGCCTGCCCGGGATTGAAGGTCAGCAGGTTTTCGGCCTGCGGTAACGGTTGCCCGGCAGGCCACACGGTGAGCAGCCGTGCCTGGGCCTGGGCCGAAGCCCGGGCATCATGGCTGCGCGACTGTTGTTCAAGCTGTACGGCGTACAACACCAACAACAGGGTGGTCACGAAAGCGACGGCGTTGACCGCCCAGAATTTGTACTTCAACGAGATATTGCTAAGCCAGGCACCCATGGAGGTCTTCTCTGATAGCGGAAACAGTTTCGGCAAGGTGCCAGTATTGTGCCGCTACCGAGTCTGCCAGGCCTTGATGTGGGTCAACCTTCCCGGCAGTGCGCCCCTACAGCCACGGCGGGGCGGAATGCGCTATCCTTCGCGCCTTCAAAATTCCCTCGCTACAGGATTCCGCCCCATGAAAGCCGCACTCGTCGAACTCATCAGCAAAATCAGCTCCGGGTGCATGAGCGATGACGAAATCCTGAAAATCGCTGATGAAGCGGCCCAGGCCTACGCCGATCCAGCGGCTTTCCTGGCGGCCAATCCGGATATCAACTACGACGAGACCTTCCCGATTCCTCTGGGCGAGTGGGTGGTCGTCGGCAGCCTGCCGGAGACCGTGCTGTTCCAGGCCGACACCTATGTGGATCTGTTCGCCCGGATCGTTGCTTCGTTCGGCCCTGGCGTTGATTTCAATATCAAACCCAAGCAGTTGGCCAAGACCGAAGCCCTGACCGCGCTCAATCGCATCCAGGTGCAGATGAGCAGCATGAACAAGGATAACGGCGGCTACGTGCTGATGAACTTCAGCCAGTTGCTCGATGACGAGCTGCAAGTGGTGCTGGTCTACGGCAATGACGTGCCGCGGGTGCTCGAGTTGTGTGCTCAAGTCGGCATCGCTGCCGCGCCTTCGCTGGAAGCCCTGAAACTGGCGATCCACGTCTGACGCCACTCTGGGCCGAATAAAACGGAACCCTAGGGGCCAGCTATCCTAAGAGTGCACACCACTCTTCGGGAGCGACACCATGGGTTCCACGTTCAATGGTCTGGTTGGCCTGATCATTCTTGCCCTGGACATCTGGGCAATCATCAACGTGTTGAAAAGTGGCACCGACACCGGGATGAAAATCGTCTGGGTGCTGTTGATCCTGCTGCTGCCGGTCCTGGGGCTGATTATCTGGGCCATCGCCGGACCGCGGGGTAACGTGCGGATCTGACTCGGTCTCACAAACACCACAAAACCCCTGTGGGAGCGAGCTTGCTCGCGATGGACGTGAACGATGACGCGTGCTGTCTGGAAACAAGCGCCGCCTTCAAGTTCATCGTCGGAACGCCGCCCCGGAGCAAGCTCGCTCCTACAGGGTAATTCGTCAGGATTAGGCTGACGCGCTGTAATCCGTTTGAACGATCAGTCAGGGCAAAAGTCCAGATAGTTGTAAGCCCATTTGCGGGTTTGTTCGAGGAGGCACTGATGCAAAAGTGGAAAATCACTTTCGTGGATGATCACGGTGAAACAGTCGACGAAGTCTTCGAGTGCGACGAATGCCCGGACAACGAGCAAGCCGCCAAACTGATCAAGGCCCGTCTCCTGCCTGTCGCTGCCGAACTGGATCTGAATGATCTGGAAGGGCGCACCGCTGATGCGAGCGTCAAAAGTCTCAAGGCCCAGAACAGCATACAAATCCTCGGCATTACTCCCGTCTGAAACACTTCCTGGCACATTCGTGAAACAACCAGACCTTGGCAGCGCCTCTCTCTTGGGGCTACTCTGCAAGCGAGATCAGCGAACGGATCGCTAAGGTCTGGTCTTGTCAGCTACATGCTTGCTTCCCACCGGCAATTTGTTGCCGCATCACTCGCACCAATCGGTTGCGTGTGCCGGGAATACGGAAAGTCTATCCATCAATGTGAGGGGGACGTTTCATGAGCACAGCCTATCAAGAAGACATCAGCAGCAGCGTGCTGCGCCGCATGAAAGAAGGCGGTTTCGACTTTTCACGATTCCATCCCATCGAGTTCTACGCCATTTTCCCCGACGAGGAGCGGGCGCGCAGGGCGGCAGGGCATTATTGCGGTGAATCCTTGAATGCCCAGATCAGCGTGCGCGATGACGGCGCGTGGTATCTGGAGCTGAGTAAAGTGATGTACGCCACCTACGACGGTATCGGCGACTTCGAGCAGGACTTCGAGGCAGTGGTGGAGCCTCTGGGCGGGATCATCGAAGGGTGGGGCGTCAAGCAGGAGGTACGAGGGCGACTCGCATAACATTATGAACAGCGACAACATTCACTAACGGCTGACCTTCGGGTTGGCCGTTTTCGTTTGCGGGTTTGTGAAGATCAAAAGATCGCAGCCTCGTTACCTGTAGGAGCTGTCGAGTGCAACGAGGCTGCGATCTTTTGATCTTGTTTTTTAATTGACTATGCTGCTGATGGGCGAAGACATTGCTTCGCAATGAAGCGGGGGCGATCAGCTTGGGGCATTTACCGCACAGGATTGGTGCGGTGGATCCGGCGTCATTATCCAACTGATTGATATCAAAGCGTTTCTGCCGATGGCACGGGCCTTGCGAAGGCCTGGATGTCCGGGTGACAAGGAGTACGGCATGATCCGCACCTATTTTGATGAAATGTATGATGCCGGCGGCCAGGTCCGCCCGCATTACCGGGAGTTTGCCCGTTGGCTGGCCGAAACGCCTGATGAGCTTTTGGCCCAACGGCGACGCGAGGCCGATCTGCTGTTTCATCGCGCCGGGATTACCTTCACGCTCTACGGTGACGAGCAAGGGACAGAGCGCCTGATTCCCTTTGACACCATACCCCGCAGCATCCCCGCCAGTGAATGGCGAGTCGTCGAACGCGGCTGTATCCAGCGGGTCAAGGCGCTGAACATGTTCCTCGCCGACCTCTATCACGACCAGCGCATCATCAAGGCCGGCATCATCCCGGCCGAGCAAGTGCTGGCCAACGAGCAATACCAGTTGGCGATGCAAGGGCTGGATCTGCACCGGAATATCTATTCGCACATTTCCGGTGTCGATCTGGTGCGCGATGGCGACGGCACGTACTACGTGCTCGAAGACAACCTTCGTACACCGAGCGGCGTGAGCTACATGCTCGAAGACCGCAAGATGATGATGCGCCTGTTCCCCGAATTGTTCGCGGCGCAACGCATTGCGCCGATCGATCACTATCCGAACCTGTTGCTCGATACCCTGAAAAGCTCCAGCCCGATCGATAACCCCAGCGTGGTGGTGCTGACGCCGGGCCGTTTCAACAGCGCGTTTTTCGAACATGCCTTTCTCGCTCGGGAAATGGGCGTTGAGCTGGTGGAAGGCGCGGACCTGTTCGTGCGTGACGACAAGGTGTTCATGCGCACCACGGACGGGCCGAAAGCCGTCGACGTGATCTACCGGCGCCTCGACGATGCCTTCCTCGACCCGCTGGCGTTCAACCCGGACTCGATGCTCGGCGTCCCGGGGCTGTTGTCGTCCTACCGTTCGGGCAACGTGGTACTGGCAAATGCCATCGGCACCGGGGTGGCGGATGACAAGTCGGTGTACCCGTTCGTCACGGACATGATCCGTTTCTACCTCGACGAAGAGCCGATCCTGAAGAATGTGCCGACGTGGCAGTGTCGTAATCCCTCTGAACTGTCCCACGTACTGGCCAATCTTCCAGAGCTGGTGGTCAAGGAAACCCAGGGTTCAGGCGGCTACGGAATGCTGGTGGGGCCGGCGGCGACGGCGGCGGAAATCGAAGTCTTCCGCGCGCGGATCAAAGCCAAGCCCCACGCGTACATCGCGCAACCGACATTGTCGTTGTCGACCTGTCCGACTTTTGTCGAAAACGGCATCGCTCCACGCCATATCGACTTGCGTCCGTTTGTATTGTCTGGCCGCGAAACCTGGGTTGTGCCCGGTGGTTTGACCCGTGTCGCCCTGCGTGAAGGCTCCCTGGTGGTGAACTCCTCCCAGGGCGGCGGCACCAAGGACACCTGGGTGGTCGAGGATTGAAGGAAGCCTGCCATGTTAAGTAGAACTGCCTCGGATTTGTATTGGATGTCGCGTTACCTGGAGCGGGCGGAAAACCTCGCCCGGATGCTCGACATCAGTTATTCGCTGTCGCTGATGCCACAGGATGGTCGCGGTGACGGCTTGCACGAACTCGCCATGCCGTTGCTGATTACCGGCACCCTGGATGATTACCTGGAGCGCCATGGCGAGCTGCATGCCGAGCGGCTGCTGCATTTTTTCGCCCTGGACGCGGCCAACCCGGCGAGCATCTACAGTTGCCTCGGTGCCGCGCGGGCCAGTGCCCATGCGGTACGTGGGCGAATCACCGCCGACATGTGGGAAAACATCAACGCCACCTGGCTGGAAATTCGCGGGATCGCCGACCAGGGCTTGAGTCGCTACGGCATGAGCCGTTTCTGCGAGTGGATCAAGGAGCGTTCCCACCTGTTCCGCGGCGCGTCCTACGGCACGATCATGCGTAACGACGCGTTCCGCTTCATTCGCCTGGGTACCTTCATCGAGCGGGCAGACAACACCTTGCGCCTGCTCGATGCACGCTACGAAATGGCCGGTGACCAGGCCGAAGCGGTCAGCGACGGCACGGCCCACGCCTATTACCAGTGGAGTGCCTTATTGAGGGCCTTGTCCTCGTTCGAGGCCTACACCGAGATCTACCGCGACGCGCCCGGTGCCCGGCATGTCGCCGAACTGTTGCTACTGCGTGCTGACGTCCCGCGTTCGTTGCGGGCGTGTACCGAAGAGATCGACCAGATCCTCGCCCAGCTGCCGGGGGCCAACGGCCGTCCTGCGCAACGCCTGGCGGCAGAAATGGACGCGCGCCTGCGCTACACCGGTATCAGCGAAATTCTCGACGAAGGCCTGCACACCTGGCTGACCGAGTTCATCCCGCTGGTGCGCCAGTTGGGCAATGCCATTCACAGTTCTTACCTGGAGGCCGCATGAGACTTTCCATTAGCCACGAGACCACCTATCACTATGAAGATCAGGTGCGGGCGAGCATCCAGTACCTGCGACTGACCCCCCACGACAGCGAACGCCAACACGTGCTCAGCTGGCAACTCGACCTGCCGCGTCCGGTGCGCGCACAACTCGACCCGTTCGGTAACATCCTGCATGTGCTGACCATGGATGAGCCCCACGAGGCGATCATCATCGGTGCCCGGGGCCAGGTGGACATCGATGAGCTGCGCGAAGCCGAGCATGAGAGCCAGTCGGCGCTGCCGTTCCTGCGTTTCACCCGACTGACCGAAGCCGACGAAGCCCTGCGCGCGTTTGCCCGCAAGCAATGCAAGCAACGTCGGGATCGCACGGCGCTGATCGACTTGATGCATGGCCTGAACCAGTACATGACCTACACGCCGGGCTCCACCGCCGTGGACACCAGCGCCGCCCAGGCCTTCGCCGGGCGTTCGGGCGTGTGCCAGGACCACACCCATGCCTTCCTCGCCTGCGCCCGCAGCCTGGGGATTGCCTCGCGTTATGTGTCGGGCTATCTGTACAGCGAGGACTGCGAGCACCTGGCCAGCCACGCGTGGGCTGAAGCCTGGCTCGATGACGCCTGGTACAGCTTCGATGTGACCAACGAACTGGCCCGGCCCGAGCGCCACCTGAAACTGGCGGTGGGCCTGGATTACCTGGATGCCTGCCCGGTGCGCGGCATGCGCCGGGGCGGTGGGTGTGAGCAGATGCATGCGAAGGTGTTTGTTTCGCCGACGCCGATGCCGGCGCCTGTGATTTCGGTGCAACAACAGTAACCAGGATCACCACATACCCCCTGTAGGAGCTGGCTTGCCAGCGAAGGCGGCCTGACAGTCAACATCGATGTTGAATGTCAGGCCGCCTTCGCGAGCAAGCTTGCTCCTACAGGACAGGGGGGAGCAATGTCAGGGCTTAACCTTGCGCCCCGCCATATGCTTCAAATACCCCACCAACATCTCCAGGTCCCCCTCCGGCAACACAGCCGCCGTAAACCCGGGCATTTTCGCCTGCGGCCACTGCCGCAAACTCTGCGGGTCACGAATGTAACGCATGAGGAAGTCCGCGCCGAAGTACTCGGTCGGGTTGAACGGAATATTCAAATCCGGCCCGAACTGCGCATCCCCGGCCCCATTGAGCCGATGACAGGCCAGGCAGTTCTTCTGAAACAGTGCAAAGCCCTTGTTCACCGGATCATCCGCCGCCAGCGCAGGGTCGGGCAGCAGGGCAGGGAAGCGCTCGGCTACCGGCGCCATGCGCTTGATGCTCGCCACTTCAAACGGCCATTGCTCAGGACTGATATTGCCGGCTTGCGGATCGGTCCAGACCAGATAGAACGGTCCGGCACTGTGCTTGCCCTCGGACAACGCCGGCCAGGGGTTGGCCGGGTCTTCAATCGCCAGCCACGCCCGCGCACCCTTGCCATTGAGCAGCGGCGCCGCCGACAGCTCTGCCGCAAACCCGTCCAGTGCCACGGCTTGCAAGTGATCTTCAGGCTTGATACCCGTCAACAAGGCCGCCAACGGAACAGCGCGATAGCTCATGTCCCGTTTGTAGGAAACGTCGTTGGTGATGGTGATGGTCTGAACCTGAGGATGCGTGAGCAATTCCCCGGTCTGCCAGGTGCGACTGTTCGCGCCCAGCCCCAGGTCAAGCTGTGCGGCAAAGAGGGGCGTGCTCAGCAGCAAGGCCCCGAACAGAATGAGCGTTTTCAAGTGATCGCCGTCCATGTCGTGGAAGTGCCACAAAGGTTGGCACACCCACGCTGGCCCGGGTAGCGAGCCAGTCACATTTTTAATGAGGCGATGTAAAAAACTGACGCCGTATTTTAAAGACCGACTAACCAATCACCTTGGTCAGGTTCGGCAAAATCAACAACAGCGTGGTGGCGAATAGAATGAGCCCGGCTTGACGTACTTTCGATTGCTTGAACATGGCTGACCGCCTTTTTTTTTGTTATTTCCTGATGCCTGCCTGCATAGCTCCACGACGGCAAGGCGTTGCACTTCCTGTAGGACGAGCGCCTCGGCAAAACCCGACGACAACTTCGTACAACTTCACATTAGAGCCCGCGTCACGCCTGGTTTAGATCCATTTCATATGGTGTGGTCGCTAATTGCTGTTAAAAAGGTATGAGGCCTATTGCCAGCTGCTTGGGCGCCCGTTGGCTAGACCGCTTGGTGTTCTGAATCGGTTAATCCCATGGCGGACTACCGTCCGTCTGAGCGTGAGGTCAACGCGGCTGAGCGTTGCGGTCATTGAATCGGTTGCGGCTCGGCATAAGGTGAGAGATCAAATACCAAAAGAGTACCCACTCACCATCAGGTTCGAGAACATCATGACCCAAGCTTTGATTTTCGACGCGTTACGCACGCCCCGGGGCAAGGGCAAGGCCGATGGCGCCTTGCACAGCGTCAAACCGGTGAACCTGGTTGCCGGGCTGCTCACGGCATTGCAACAGCGCACTTCGCTCGACACCAGCCAGGTCGATGACGTGGTGCTCGGCTGCGTAACGCCGATCGGCGATCAAGGCGCCGACATCGCCAAAACCGCGACCCAGGTGGCCGATTGGGATGTCAGCGTGGCAGGTGTGCAGATCAACCGCTTCTGCGCCTCAGGGTTGGAAGCCGTGAACCTCGGTGCGATGAAAGTCCGTTCCGGCTTCGAAGACCTGGTCGTGGTCGGCGGCGTCGAATCGATGTCGCGCGTGCCCATGGGCAGCGACGGCGGTGCCTGGGCACTGGACCCGGAAACCAACCTGCAAAGTCATTTCACCCCTCAAGGCGTGGGCGCCGACCTGATCGCCACGATTGAAGGCTTCAGTCGTCAGGACGTCGATGCCTATGCGCTGCACTCCCAGCGCAAGGCCGCACGGGCGCGCGCGGACGGTTCGTTCAACAAGTCACTGGTGCCGGTGCAGGATCAGAACGGCATCATCCTGCTCGATCACGATGAGTTCATCCGCGCCGAGTCGACCCTGGAAGGCTTGGGCAAGCTCAAGCCGAGCTTCGAGATGATCGGGCAAATGGGCTTCGACGCCACCGCGTTGCGGGTCTACAGCCACGTGGAACGAATCGACCACGTGCACACGCCGGGCAACAGCTCCGGGATCGTCGATGGCGCGGCGTTGATGCTGATCGGTTCCGAAGCCAAAGGCCGGGCGTTGGGTCTGCAACCCCGGGCACGGATAGTGGCCACGGCGGTCACCAGCACCGATCCGACCATCATGCTCACCGGCCCTGCGCCGGCCACGCGCAAGGCACTGGCCAAGGCCGGGTTGCGGATCCAGGACATCGACCTGTTCGAAGTCAACGAAGCCTTCGCCTCCGTGGTGCTGAAATTCATCAAGGACATGGCCATCGACCCGGACAAAGTCAACGTCAATGGCGGCTCCATCGCCATGGGCCACCCGCTCGGAGCCACCGGGTGCGCGATCCTCGGCACGCTGCTCGATGAACTGGAAACCCGCCGCCTGCGCTATGGCCTCGCGACCCTGTGCGTCGGCGGCGGCATGGGCATTGCCACCATTATCGAACGCCTCTGAGCCCCGACTTCAAGGAAATAGTGTAATGAGCGAAGCCATTCGTTACGAAAAGGGGCAGGACCGGATCGTCGTCCTGACCATCGACATGCCGGGCCAGAGCGCCAATACCATGAACGCGGTGTACCGCGACGCCATGGCTGCCTGCGTCGCCCGACTGATCACCGACAAGGATGCCATTGCCGGCATCATCATTACCTCGGCCAAGAAAACCTTCTTCGCCGGCGGCGACCTCAATGAACTGATCAAGGTCGGCAAGCCCGAAGCCAAGGCCTTTCACGCCATGGTGCTGAACCTCAAGGGCCAACTGCGTACCCTGGAAACCCTGGGCAAGCCGGTGGTTGCCGCGATCAACGGCGCAGCGCTGGGCGGTGGTTGGGAAATCTGCCTGGCCTGCCATCATCGCGTGGCGCTGGACCATCCATCCGTGCAACTCGGCCTGCCGGAAGTGACCCTCGGCCTGCTGCCGGGCGGCGGTGGAGTCGTGCGCATGGTGCGCATGCTCGGTCTGGAAAAAGCCCTGCCGTATTTGCTCGAAGGCAAAAAAGTGCGGCCGCAACAGGCCTTGCAGGCGGGCTTGATCGATGAATTGGCGCAAGATCGCGTCGAGTTGCTGAGCAAGGCGCGCGCCTGGATTCTGGCCAATCCGGCAGCGGTTCAGCGCTGGGACGTGAAGGGGTATCAGATCCCCGGAGGCACGCCTTCGAACCCGAAGGTCGCGCAGATGCTGGCCATCGCGCCGTCGATCCTGCGCAGCAAGACCCAGGGCTGCCTGCCCGCGCCGGAGAAAATCCTCTGCGCCGCGGTTGAAGGCGCCCAGGTGGATTTCGACACCGCGCACCTGATCGAAACCCGCTACTTCACCGAACTGACCACCGGCCAGGTAGCGAAGAATCTGATCGGCACCTTCTGGTTTCAACTCAACGAAATCAATGCCGGCGGTTCGCGGCCCCAGGGTTTTGCGCCCTATGTCACTAAAAAAGTCGGCGTACTCGGTGCCGGGATGATGGGCGCCGGCATCGCTTTTGTCAGCGCCTCGGCCGGTATTGAAGTGGTGCTCAAGGACATCAACCTCGCCGCAGCGCAGAAGGGCAAGGCGCATTCGGCGGCGCTGCTGGACAAAAAAATCGCGCGCGGTCAGATGAGTACCGAACAGCGCGAGGAAGTTCTGGCGCGAATCCGTACCACGCAAAGCGATGCGGACCTGGCCGGGTGCGACCTGATCATCGAGGCGGTGTTTGAAGACCGGGAATTGAAGGCCAAGGTCTCATTGGCGGCGCAAAAAATCGTCGGCGCGGACGCGGTGATCGCCTCCAACACGTCAACCCTGCCGATCAGCGGCCTGGCCACGGCAGTGCCGGACCAGAGCAAGTTCATCGGCCTGCATTTCTTCAGCCCCGTAGAAAAAATGCCCCTGGTGGAAATCATCAAGGGTGCCAACACCAGCGACGAAACCCTGGCGCGCGGGTTCGATTTCGTCCTGCAAATCAACAAAACTCCGATTGTGGTCAACGACAGCCGCGGTTTCTTCACTTCGCGGGTGTTTGGCACCTTCACCAACGAAGGCATCGCCATGCTCGGCGAAGGTGTGAGCGCGCCGATGATCGAGACCGAAGCCCGCAAGGCCGGCATGCCTGTCGGACCTCTGGCGATCTCTGACGAAGTGTCCCTCAGCCTCATGAGCCATATCCGCCAGCAAACCGCCAAAGACCTGCAAGCCGAAGGCAAACCGCTGGTCGAGCACCCGGCGTTCGCCGTGATTGACTTGCTGCTCAACGAGTACAAGCGTCCGGGAAAGGCCGCTGGAGGCGGTTTCTACGAGTATCCGGCCGGTGGCCAGAAGCATTTGTGGCCGCAACTGAAAACCCGCTTTGAAACGGCTGACGGGCAGATTTCGCCGCAGGACGTGCGCGATCGACTGCTGTTTGTGCAAGCCATCGAAACCGTGCGCTGCCTGGAAGAGGGCGTGCTGACCTCGACAGCGGATGCCAACGTCGGCTCGATCTTCGGGATCGGCTTCGCGGCCTGGACCGGCGGCGCACTGCAGTTCATCAACCAGTACGGCGTGAAGGATTTCGTCGCCCGCGCCCAGTACCTGGCCGGGCAATATGGCGAGCGATTCGCGCCGCCCGCGCTATTGCTGGAGAAAGCTGCGAAAGGGCAGACGTTCTAAGGACCGATGACGCATTCCGGGGCTTGCCTTGCCACCGTGTTTCGAGGCACGCTCTGGGTGTGCATTATTCCCGTCACGTGTCAGGTATTTTTTATGTCGTTACGCATCTGCATTCTGGAAACCGACATCCTGCGTCCAGAACTGGTCGATCAGTATCAGGGGTACGGGCAGATGTTCCAGCGTCTGTTTTCGCAGCAACCCATCGAGGCCGAGTTCACCGTCTACAACGTGATGCAAGGTGAATACCCCGGCGATGAGCTGACCTTTGACGCTTACCTGGTCACGGGCAGCAAGGCCGATTCCTTCGGCACCGACCCATGGATCGAAACCCTCAGGGCTTATCTGCTGAACCGCTACGAGCGTGGCGACAAACTGCTGGGCGTATGCTTTGGTCATCAATTGCTGGCGTTGCTGCTGGGCGGCAAGAGCGAGCGCGCGACCCAGGGCTGGGGCGTCGGCACGCATAACTACAAACTCGCCGCGAAGGCGCCGTGGATGAGCCCGGTGCGGGAAGAACTGACCTTGTTGATCAGCCATCAGGATCAGGTAACGGCGTTACCGGAAAATGCCACGGTCATTGCCTCGAGCGATTTCTGCCCGTTTGCCGCGTACCACATCAACGATCAGGTGCTGTGCTTCCAGGGGCATCCGGAGTTCATTCACGATTACTCGCGGGCGTTGCTGGAGATTCGACAGGAGGCGCTGGGCGAGCAGATTTATCAGAAGGGCGTGGCCAGCCTGGAACATCAGCACCATGGCGCCACGGTTGCCGAGTGGATGATGCGGTTTGTGGCGCACAAGCCGGATGCTGAAGCACCTAAAAGCTAAGAGCTTCGCGGGCAAGCCTCGCTCCTACGGGATTTCGGTGTGCCTGTAGGAGCGAGGCTTGCCCGCGAATCTTGCAGACGCCTCGGTGTCGACTACAACCACCCGGATCTTTTGAAACTCGCCCACAACCCCACACACCCCACCGCAATAAACCCCAACACCGCGAAATACCCATAGTGCCAGGTCAACTCGGGCATGTTCTGGAAGTTCATCCCGTAAATCCCCGCCACCGCCGTCGGGAACGCCAGGATCGCCGCCCATGCCGCAAACTTGCGCTGCACCACGCTCTGCCGTGACGCCTCCAGCAACACCCCGACTTCGATCGTCTGACTGGCAATGTCCGCCAGGGTCGTCAGGTCTTCCATCTGCCGTGTCACGTGGATCTGCACATCGCGAAAATAGGGGCGCATGTTCTTGTCGATGAACGGGAAACTCAGCTTCTGCAGTTCCTCGCCGATTTCCACCATCGGTGCCGCGTAACGTCGCAGGCGCAGGACATCACGGCGCAGACTGTGGAGTTTTTGAATGTCGCGCTCGTTCAGGGAACCGCACATGACATTGGTTTCCAGCTCGTCGATCTCGGCATGGATCGCTTCGCCCACGGGCTGGTAGTTTTCGATCACGAAGTCGAGGATGGCATAGAGCACAAAGTCTTCTCCGTGCTCCAGCAACAGTGGACGCGCCTCGCAGCGCTGGCGGACATAGGCGTAGGACGCGGAGTGACCATTGCGTGCGGTAATGATGTAGCCTTTGCCGGCAAAGATGTGAGTCTCGATGAACTCCAGTTTGCCTTCATTGCGGATCGGCGAATACGTAACGATAAACAGCGCGTCGCCGAAGGTTTCGAGTTTCGGTCGGCTGTGTTTTTCCAAGGCGTCTTCGATGGCCAGTTCATGCAGGTTGAACTGGCGTTGCAGATTGGACAGCTCTTGAGCGTTCGGCTCTTCAAGGCCGATCCACACAAAGTGGCCCGGCTTTGCCGCCCAGGCCGCGCCTTCGTCGAGGGTGATATTGGTGACTTTCTTACCGGCACTATAAACCGCAGCAGCAACAACTCTACCCATGATGGTGGTTCACTTCTTGTAAGCAGATGGCAGTGGCAGGCAATGTTCAGCTTAGCCTTGTCTGCTGCTTGAGAGTCAGCAAAGTCTGCAGAGTTCGTAGGCAAAAAGCTCGCAGGCAAAAGAAAACCCGCACCAGGCGGGTTTTCCTTCAAGCGGCTTGCAGCTGCCGGTCCATCGAGGCGATGCACTCGCGCATCTGCTCACGGCACTGCTCGATCAGCAGTGGCATGTCATCCAGGCTCAATCCAGCCGTAGGGATCGCTGGCAGCGAGCGGATCAGAATTTTCCCACTGTGCCAGCGGTTCAAACGCATGTGTTTGACGTAAGTGCTGACACACACCGGCACGATCGGCACGCCCGCAGCAATTGCCATCTGGAACGCGCCTTTCTTGAACGGCAACAACGCTTCGCCGAGATTGCGCGTGCCTTCCGGGAACACCCAGATCGAGGTGTCTTCATTTTGCAGCGTATGGGTGGTGGTCAGCATCGACTGCCGCGCCTTCTGCGCATTGCCACGATCAATCAACACATTGCCCGCCAGCCAGAACAGCTGGCCGAACAGCGGCACCCACTTCAGGCTTTTTTTGCCGATGCACACGGTGCGGCGCGGCACTACATTGCCGAACACGAACAGGTCGTAGTTGGACTGGTGGTTGGCGATGATCACGCAGCTGTCGGGTTTATCCATCAGCGGCCCGACCTCGGCCTTCACCCGCAAACGCAAGATGCACATCGCCGGCCACGCATACAGACGGGCGCACAAACGGCTGTTGTCCGGATTGAACGGGCGGCACAGGCCCAGCAGTACGCCAAGTGCACCGGCCAGAATAAAATGCAGCCCCATCAATAACATACGAAACACAAACAGCATTTACAGGCCCCACCGGGACAAAAGGTGGCGCAGTGTACGGACGTGCATTGTGTTCGGCAATTGCCGCTATAGAGTCAGGAGATGGGCGATGTTTGAGCGCATGTTTCCGAATTATCGGTCAGGCGCGGTTTAGGGCTGTTGTGGGCTTTTCAACGGGAGCGAGATGATGTGTGTATATCCGTTTCTGCGGTAACGGCCACTTAGGATTTCGCCCTTACGGCGAGTCACTTGGAAAAGCCCCAAGTAACCAAGGGCTCTTGCCCCTTTCGTTCGGTGCCTCGCTAAGGCTCGGCATGCCCTCGCTCCGGTCCTGCTCCGTGGGCCCGCCGCGATCGGCCATCCATGGCCGTGCGCGGCTAACCCGGCATCCATGCCGGGTTGCCCACTGCGCAGAACCTCCACTCGGCCTCTCGGACGGGGCGGTGCATCAAGATCAAAAGCTGCAGGCGAGCTAACGCTCGGCCTGATGAGTGGTGAAGAGCAAAAGCTGTACGCCGATCCCCGTGTAGGAGCCGGCTTGCTGGCGAAGACGGCGGCACATTCAATAGAAGTGTTGATTGATAGGCCGCTTTCGCTGCGGTGCGGCGATCCGACAAGCCAGCTCCTACGGGGGACCTTCAGCGAACCCCGATCGGCGGCGACGCCGATCCCTGTGGGAGCGAGCCTGCTTGCGAAGCTGGTGATTTTGCCGTTGCCGTTGCTTTGGCTTTGCTTTGGCTTCAGATCTGCCGCCCCTTTCCCAGAGGCCGAACGCAGGCGTTGCGCAGGGGGCACCGCGGCAAGGATGCCGCGGTAGACGCCCTCGGCCATGGATGGCCGATGGCGGCGGGCCCCCGAAGCAATGCCGGAGTGAGGGCATGCCGAGCCTGGGCGAGGCACCGAATGGCGGGGCAAAAGCCCTTGGTTACTTGGGGCTTTTCCAAGTGACCCGCCGTAAGGGCGGAACCGTCAGCGGCCGTTACCGCAGAAACGGATATGTACTCCCGCCGTTGCTATTCAATAGTGCAGCGCCAGACTCAACCCAAATGCTCCTGGTCCAGAACGATCGCGTTATCCAGCGTTTCCAGCAGTGCCTTGCGCACTTTGAGCTTGGTGTTCTTGTGCGCCGTCATGTTGATCTTCTTCAACTGACGCGCCGCAGCCAGCGCCGCACCCTGCAACTCTTCGGCCGACACCACCAGGTCGAGGAAACCGGCATCCACGGCGCTCTGCGGATTGAACATCTCACCATTGATCACCGAACGGTGAAACGCCGATTTGCGCAGACGATCACGGGCGATCTCGATGCCGGCGTGGTGCATGGTCATGCCGATCTGCACCTCGTTCAGACCAATGCTGAACGGACCGTCCACACCAATGCGATAGTCGGCCGACAACAACAGAAACGCCCCCTTGGCCACCGCATGCCCAGGGCACGCCACGATCACCGGGAACGGATGCGCCAACAGACGACGGGCCAGGGTCGAACCGGCCGTCACCAGCGCCACGGCTTGTTCAGGGCCGGACGTCATCACCTTCAAGTCGTAACCGCCGGACAGAATCCCGGGCGTACCGGTAATGATCACCACTGCGCGATCAGTCACCGCCTGATCCAGCGCAGCATTAAATGCAGCAATCACGTCTGGCGAGATCGCATTGACCTTGCCGTTGCTCAAGGTCAGGGTCGCGATACCGTCTTCGAGATGGTAGGAAATCAACTCACTCATGACGCTATTCCTTTCAATGAAGTAGGGCAGACGTTACCCAGCGTCATAGGCCAGGTAAAGCGCTATGACTGACCCGCCAGTCACCCTTTCCCCGCCCGCCAGGCGTAGCCCGCCATGCTGGCCGTGCATTGCCCTCTATAAGGAAGGGGATGGCAAGCCGGAGATTGGCAGGTTTGCCATGGCCCGAAACCCGTCGCCACGACTAAATCGCTAACCGCATGAAAATTCTGCAAAAAAAGTTTGCCATCGGAAAAGCTTTCGACTACATTAGCGCGCCTCGACAGACAGAACTTGTTTGACGAGATACGGTGAAGTGTCCGAGTGGCTTAAGGAGCACGCCTGGAAAGTGTGTATACAAGAAATTGTATCGAGAGTTCGAATCTCTCCTTCACCGCCACATTTATACGAAAAAGCCCTGATTATTCAGGGCTTTTTCGTTTCTGTGTGTCTGAAAAAAAATCACAGCCCCTACTTTGGCCCATACCCTGGATGGCTCAGTGTTTTTCGACCAAAGGCTGATTTTCCGACTGTTCAGTTAAGCAGCGCTTTGCTCACTCGACTTCAAGTCGATGGAATGCACTGTTTCCAAATTTTTCAGTGCTCGGGTTATCCGTGGGCATAGCAGCAGCGGTAGGCAGGTCAGATTGAGGCGGGCTGACTCAGCTTGCTTCCTCCAGCATGTGCAAGAGATCAATAAACTGGCCTGTCAGCTTGTGATGCTTGTCGAGGTGAATCAAAGGTTGGCACCTCTCATGAGATTCACGCATTTTGACCGAGCTGCCCAGATACACAGGAAGAATCGGCAACCCCTCCGCAATGAGCTCTTCCACCAGATTTCGATGGAAGCCAGTGGTGCTCACAAATTGATTGACGACAATTCCTTCAACGACCAGTGACTCGTTATGGTCAGCCTGAAGGTCTGCCACCTGCGCCAGCACCTGGTACAGCGCCTGGCGGGCGAAGGTGTCGCAATCGAATGGAATCAACACCGCATCTGCCGCGATGAGCGCACTGAACGCATAGAAATTCATCGCCGGAGGCGTATCGATGTAAATCCGGTCGTAGTCCTGAGACATCTCGTCCAGCAACCGGCGCAGTTTATTGATCTTGAATTTCGCTTCGAGCTTGGGTTGTAGATCGGCAAGTTCGCCGCTGGCTGGGATGATGTGGAGATTATCGTAAACGGTCTCAAAGACCTGAGCGCGGCTCTTCTTGGCTGCCGGCCCTGAAGACAGCGTCTGCTTGAAAAAATCGGCGATACCCGCCGGGATGGCATCCCCGGCCAACCCCGTGAGGTAATAAGTGGAATTGGCCTGGGCATCCAGATCCACCACTAGCGTTCGGTAGCCTTCAGCGGCGCTGGCGGCGGCAAGGTTACACACGATGCTCGACTTACCTACTCCACCTTTTTGATTGAAAATGACCCGGCGCATCAATGCCCTTCCCGTGGCAAAAGATTCCAGTTTATCGATTTGTGATTGATGCCATAGCGGCGAGTTGATGAACTTTATGTGACAGCATGCTCCCCGCAATTCCAGGCACTTGCCGGTGAGAGAATCAGGCACCACCGACCGGGAGCACAGCCCGTTAAACATTTGACCGACAGGCGTCGGACGACAGCGTGTGCCATCGGTGTAATGAACAAGGGTTCTGCTACGCTGTCCTCACATGCACCCTCGCGAGGACGACGATGTCTTTTGTTGATGATTTTGTGGCCCAGATCATTGCTCTGGAAGTGTCCCTCTATCACTCGCGCGCTCGCCTGGTTGCCAGCAGTGATGGCGAAGCCCTCCATGACCTGCGGATCGCGGTTCGGAAAATACGCAGCCTGTTACGTCCACTGCGCAACCTGCCAGAAGTAGTGGCGTTGAACCAGGCTGCAGCTGAAGTCGGTAGAACGACGACCCCAACGAGGGATCTGGAAGTCATCATTCATGAGCTACAGAAGATGGGGTATCTGCGCCAAGCGATGAGCCGAACCGAAACTCTGAAAGAGAATCATCAGAAAATTGCCAGGAGCTCGGCGCTCAATAAGCTATTTGAAGAAATGGATCGATGGACAGATGTGTTCAGGGCCGCCGAGAGAGTCGGCGATCTAGCCGATATCAAAAGACAGATACAAAAAGCCCTGAAGAAAAGGATCAATCAGCTGGTAACCGGGCTTCGGGACAAGGATTTTGATCGGCACGAGCTGAGGATCATCGTGAAAAATGCTAGATATCTTACCGATGCCTTTCCAACGCTGTCGCCTCTCAGGGCAAAATCCAAAGCTCAACTGAAGTCAGTGCAGTCGTCACTCGGGTCATGGCACGATCATCATCAGTGGTGTCTGCGGGCCGAGACAGAAACTGACCTGCTCGATGTCGCGCCGCAATGGGAAATCGCGTCAGAAAAAGCGTTGGCCGATGCTGAGCTGAAATTAGCCTCACTGCTCGATCGCCTTGAGACAGACTTGGCAAAGTCAAAAAGTTAACGCTTACACATCCACTGAAAGCCTTGTCATAGAGCCTTCGAAACATTTTGACACATCGAAAAAATGCTATACCCTGCGCCGCAACAACAGCATAGGGATTGCAGATGAAAATCAGAATTGAAGCAAACGAGCAAGGTAACGGATGCAAGGTCTGGCTTGGCGACAATGCCGTTTCGTTCCCAAACCTGGACGACGCCAGAGCTTACATTGCCCAGCTGGAAGAGCGGATCGAAGCGGCGTCCCACTCATTCGCCCAAGACGCGGGAAATTCTGGAACTTAACTATGTGTTCCGTTCAGACGCTTGGGCTCTAGCCTGGTTCAGACGGTTTGTAGGATTCGATAGGCAGGACATCAAGGCCACGTCGCTAAACCGAATTGCTTGCCGAAGATCTATTGCTGGAGTCGCACGCACAGCGCTTGAGCAACGTCCTGATCGAGCCTCGAACGTTGCGCTTGTCCAACTCCTTCGTTGAAAACCAGCGACAATCATCGATCTCGTTACAAGGGCGGGGTTTGCGCTGCCCTGTCCGCCGAGCTTCGAAGAGGAAATGGATAACCTTGTCCTGTTCGTACTCGGAGACGTAGGCGAGTTGGTCAAAAGTCAAACCGGTCTCCTCTGCCATTTCCCGCACGGCAGCTTGCAGGGGCGTCTCGCCTTGCTCGACGCGACCGCCGGGCAGGTTCCACTTCGCATTGCGTTTGCGCACAAAAAGGATCTCTTCGTCGCGCCGATAGATCACAGTCGCTCGTCTTTTAAGACTCTTGTCATTTGCGCTCGCGGCTTCCATTGCGCCCATGAGTGATACCTTCCGTCTTATTATTGAATAGGTAGGTCAAGCACCATCAGATGCTTGTCAACCAGAGTGCGCGACGAAGATGTCGGTATGATGACCGTCCAGCGTTTGCAGAAGTTCAGCAGACATCCCCTGAATAGTGGACGACTTTGAGATCATGGTGTTCGCGCCGAGCGGCCCGTCGCGAAGGCCGCGTTCAACTCGACACTCAGGAGGAAAAAGCTTCCGAACTTTGTTGCGCCGCAGCCTTGTGTCTGAGCGGTTGTTGCCAGGCTAGCTGTACCTGGACTTCAGCTGCTGCGTCCAGGACTCTTTGCGCCCAGTTCTCATCATCCGGGCGTACTACAACGACGCGGAAACCGTGATCATGGCCCTCAATCTGCACTCCCTCGGAATCATCGACATGCAGGTCGATATCGAATGCTGGCGGAAATTTCGAGGGGGAGTTCGAAAGCCCATGTACCGTCAGGGCACGGTTATGCCGGACACTGTTGACCACTCCGTCAACGTGGATACCGTACAGCAAGAGCCAGCGCCTGATGTAGGAGGGGGTCCGACCGGACGAGGTGTAGACCCAGATGCTGCAACCCTGGCGACGTAATTCTCGGGTGAGGGAGCGTGTGCCAATGCGCAATGGCTCGCCCAGCCAGCGATGAACAAATACCGGCAGCCTGCTGTGCTCGGTTGCACAGTGGTGGCGCTGGCAGGCCAACGTGTCATCAATATCAAACGAGATACGTATTTGCGGACGCCCGGACAAGCGCATCGGGACAAGACGCTTGATGGCTTGCCATGCCTGACTGCTGGAAGCCCGGTATTTGTCGAGCGTCGGATACTTTCTCATCAAGCGCTCCCCTGATAGACGGGCACTGGTTTGTCGCTCAGAAAAAACTCCTTTGGATCAGGGGCCTGTTCTTCCAGGTAGGCTGCGTATTTTTTCTTGATCTTGGGCAGTTCGTACAACGCCTTGACACCATGTTTGGCGGAGTTGCGAATGACCGATGACGGGTTGAAATAGCCCTCGGCGTTCTCCAGCGTCAGCACGAACGGCGGATGCCCGGCGCGCATGAGCAGATAGGAGACGATGAGCGATCCACTGCGGTTATTGCCTTCAATGAACAATTGCGGCTTGCTGAGGATTCGAACATAAACACCGGCTGCACGCTTCCAGACTGACTCACTGCGATACGCGCAGTACCAATTGAACAAGTCCTTGATTCCACCCTCCACGTTGTTGAAGAAGTGTTCCTCGGTGGCAGCAAGGTGTTGAGCGAATTCCAGCCGGCGCGCCGGGTCTCGGCCGCAGAGGACAGTGGCATTGATTTCCAGCATCAGATTCAACTGCTGAAGATCAAACAGGTCGACACCGCGTGCGACGTAGTCGTCGATCAGGGCATAGCCATCCAGCACATTCTGCAGCACTTCGTCCGTCAAGGGATCACGCGGTTCGGTGAAGTGCCTGCTGAGCTCGGCGAATCGACTTTGCACTTCACGCAGTGCACGTTCGATCGCTGGCAAATCAAGACGATGCTTTGCAGACATTGGCAATCCTGATCAAAGAGGTGTGAGAAGGTAAACGACCGAAAGCACGCCAATGTCATTTAGCGCTTGGCTGCATTCGGTCTTGATCGGACGGTTGTTGGTTAGCTGAATTTGCCGCTGATGTAATCGCTCGTCATTTGCTCGCGCGGATTGTCGAATATCTGGGCAGTTGGGCCCATCTCAACCAGATAGCCGGTACGCGTGCCCTGCGAAATATCTACCGAGAAAAATGCCGTCGTGTCAGCGACACGGATTGCCTGTTGCATATTGTGGGTGACCAGAGCGATGGTGTAATCCTTCTTCAACTCGACCATCAATTCCTCGACACGGCGGGTGGCAATCGGGTCGAGTGCCGAGCACGGCTCATCCAGCAACAGGACTTCCGGTTCGGTGGCGATAGCGCGGGCGATACAGAGTCGTTGCTGCTGGCCCCCTGATAGGGACAGGCCGCTGACCTTGAGTTTGTCCTTGACCTCATCCCACAGCGCGGCGCCCTGGAGGGCGTGCTTGACGCGGTCACCCAGGTCGCCCTGGTAGCGATTGAGGCGCAGGCCAAACGCGACGTTATCGAAAATGCTCATCGAGAACGGGTTCGGCTGCTGAAACACCATCCCGATATAGCGGCGCACGACCACTGGATCGACGCCCTTGCCATAGACGTCCTGGCCGAGGAAATGCACATGGCCTTCGAAACGAAAGCCTTTTACCAGGTCATTCATTCGATTGAGGCTGCGCAGCACAGTGCTCTTGCCGCAGCCGGAAGGGCCGATGAATCCGGTGATCTTGTTTTTTTCGATGGGCACATGGCTGTCACGTACCGCCATGAAGTTGCCGTAGAAAATCTTGTCCAGCTTGCAGTCCATGACCACAGGTACCTGGGCCTCGAGCGGGGCAACTTTTTGCGCAGATAATACGTTCACACTATTTGCTCCCATTCTCAAAACTTAGGCTTGCCGAAAATACGGCTGACGATATTCACGACCAGCACGATCATCACCAACACCAGCGAGGCCGCCCATGCGAGCTCGAGCTGGTTGTCGAACGGCATGCCGGAGAAGTTGTAGATCAGTACGGCCAGCGACGCGGTCGGATTCATGACCGCCAGGCTGCCGTCGTGGTAGATCCAGTAGTTGCTGAAGAGGGCGGTAAACAGCAACGGCGCGGTTTCGCCGGCTGCCCGCGCCACCGCCAGCATCACGCCGGTCAGGATCGCCGGCATGCCGGTAGGCAATACGATTTTCCAGATCACCTGCGATCGGGTGCAGCCCATGCCGTAGGCGGCATCCTTCATGATCTTGGGCACCATCCGCATCGACTCTTCAGCGGTCAGCACGACGATAGGCAGCATCAGTACCGCCAGTGCCACGCCGCCCGCCGGTGCCGAGTAGGTACCGGTGGTCATCACCACCAGGGCGTAGGCGAAAACCCCGGCCAGAATCGATGGCAGACCCGTGAGCATCTTGGCGGCGAAGCGCGCGGCGTTCGCCAGCTTGCTGTCCGGTCCCAGTTCCGCCAGGAATATGGCCGCCATGATGCCGACCGGAACCGCGATCGCGGCCGCGATACCGACCATGACAAAGGTGCCCGCCATCGCGTTGCCGAAGCCGCCGCCCGTCTCGAATCCGGTCGGCGGTAGCTCGGTGAACACCTCCAGGCTGAGGCGAGCACCACCACGGGTGATCAGCATGTAGAGCACGGAAATCAGGGGTACGCTGGCCAGCAGGGCGCCGCCCCAGACCAGCGTAGTCAGTATCAGGCTGCGCAGGGCGCGGCCTTCGAATTTGCGCTGCAGACTTGGCAACGCGGTGGCGGAAGACGTGAGGTCAGTCATCATTTAGTACCACGCTGGGCATAGACCATGATCATGGAGCCGATGATATTCACTATCAGGGTGATCAACATCAGGACCAGTGCGGCATACATCAGAACCTCAATCTCGGTCGGCCCCGCTTCGGGGAAATTCAGCGCTAACAAAGCCGCCAGTGTATTGGCCGGTGCAAACAGAGAAAGGGAGATGTTGTTCGAGTTGCCTACCAGCATGGCCAGGGCCATGGTTTCACCCAAGGCACGACCCAGGCCCAACACCAGTGAGCCGAAAATGCCGGTGGCAGCCGATGGCACCATCACCTTGAGAATCGCTTCCCAGTGGGTGGTCCCCATGCCGTACGCGGCCTGCTTGGTTTTCATCGGTACGCCCGTAAGCGCATCCTGCGAAACGGCGGCAATGGTCGGCAGGATCATGATGGCAAGCACCAAGGCTGCAGGTAACAGTCCCGGTCCGCTCAAAGTCGTGCCGAAAAAGGGTATCCAGCCAAGTTCGCTGTTTAACCAGTCCGTGAGGGGCCGAATGGCCGGAATCACCACGTAGATCCCCCACAGGCCGTAAACGACGCTGGGAATCGCCGCGAGCAATTCGACAATGGTGCGGAAAATGGCTGCAAGCTGGGCAGGGAGGAAATCCTGGGTCAGGAAAATCGCCATGCTGACGCCGAAAAAGCCTGCGATCACCAACGCGATCAGGGCGCTGTAGAGCGTGCCCCAAATGGCCGGCAGAATGCCGTACTTGCCTTGGTTCACGTCCCAGACGGTACCCAAAAGGACGTCCAGGCCGTGCTTCTCCATGCCTGGAAGTGCCTTGCGCCCCACCTCGAACACCAAGGCAAATACCAGCGCCAGAACGAGAACCACACCGATGCGCGCAAGGGCGCGAAAGGTACGATCAACCAGGAAATCCTTCGCAGAAGGAGGTTGGCAAGCAGAGCCCGGATTAACCGGTACGACAAATGGCTTGTTCATGGGCTAATTCCGGAGCGTGGGAGAAATCTCTTCGGCGAGGCTGATAGCACACGCCGAAAGAGGCCTCGCGAGTGTCACTGGATGTTGGCGGAAGCCTTGCGAACCTGGTCGACGACCGATTGCGGCAGGGGGATGTAACCCATCGAATCGGCAATTTTCTGACCTTCAGTCAGACTGTATTCGACCATTTCGCGCATGGCTTTGGCCTTGGCCGGGTTCTCGTTCTGCTTGCGGAAAATCATCCAGGTGTAGGACGTGATCGGGTAGGACTTGGCACCGTCCGGATCCGGCAGCCAGGCCACCAGGCTTTCCGGCATCTTCACTGCAGCCAGGGCCTCTGCACCGCTTTCGGCGTTCGGCACAACGTAGGCGCCGGCCTTGTTTTGCAGTTGGGCAAAATCGACCTTGGCCAGCTTGGCGAAGCCGTATTCGATGTAACCGATGGCGCCCGGGGTCTGGCGCACGGTGGCTGTCACACCATCGTTCTTGGGCGATTTGATGAATTTGTCGCTGGCCGGCCAGTTGACCGTGTTGCCTTCACCTAACGCCTTATTGAACTCAGGATTAATTGCCGCCATGTGCTTGGTGAATACCGCGGTAGTACCGCTGGAGTCTGCACGTACGACAACCGTGATCGGCATATCGGGCAGTTTCAGCTCCGGGTTGGCGGCGACGATCTGTGGATCGTTCCATCGAGTGATCTTGCCCAGGAAAATATTGGAGTAAACGTCGCGTGGCAATTTAAGCCCTTTGGGACTGCCCGGCAGGTTATAAGCCAGCACGATTTCACCCGCCGTCATCGGCAGCAACTGCGCGCCCTCGGCAACCTTTGCAATGTCTTCGTCTTTCATTGCCGAGTCACTGGCCGCGAAATCAACGGTTTTGTTCAGAAAGTCCTGCACACCCGCACCACTGCCCTTGGATTGGTAATCCACGGTGACGCCAGCGGTTTTTTTACTGAAATCCTTGAACCAGGTCAGGTAGATCGGTGCCGGAAAACTGGCGCCGGAACCTGTCAGACGGATGCTTTCCCCGGCAAAGGACACCGAAGTGGCACAAAGAGAAACCGCAATGGCGAGCGCAGCAGACTTCATCAAACTTTTCATCGTAGGAACTCTTCGTGATAACGGGCTCCAGAACTTTGCAGCATTTTTGTTACATTTTTATGAGGGTCCGATGGCGCCGGAACTCGCTGACCTGACTAGTCGGTCCAGGCAGCTATCGCTTGGCGCTGGTGGCCCCACACCTTATGCGGCCGGCCTCGAATCACCGATTGATGTAATTACTTCGTAACAAGTTACGACTAACACTTTGCGAGGCCATCCACGACGCGAGTTTCTCCCATGCCCTCCACCGAAGACACCTTGATACAGCGCATCCACCGTGAGCTGCTTGATCACAGTGACGAAGAGCTGGAACTGGAATTATCCGAAGACGGCACTGACCTCAATGCGCTGTTCGATGAGCACTTGGAGGATGGAAGTGAAAAGGCCGCTCGAAGAGTTTATTTCAGCGAGTTATTCCGCCTGCAAGGCGAACTGGTGAAGCTGCAAAGCTGGGTGGTCAAGACGGGCCACAAGGTAGTGATCCTGTTCGAAGGACGTGACGCCGCCGGCAAAGGCGGTGTGATCAAGCGCATTACCCAACGACTCAATCCTCGAGTCTGTCGGGTCGCCGCGCTGCCTGCACCCAATGACCGCGAACGTACTCAATGGTACTTCCAGCGCTACGTCTCGCACCTGCCTGCAGCGGGTGAGATCGTGCTCTTCGACCGTAGTTGGTACAACCGGGCAGGGGTCGAACAAGTCATGGGCTTTTGCAACGCCGATCAGTACGAAGAGTTCTTCCGTACCGTGCCGGAGTTTGAACGGATGCTTGCACGCTCCGGCATTCAGCTCATTAAATACTGGTTCTCCATTTCCGACCAGGAACAGCATTTGCGCTTTCTCAGTCGCATTCACGACCCGCTCAAGCAGTGGAAACTCAGCCCCATGGACCTGGAATCCCGTCGGCGCTGGGAAGCCTATACAAAGGCCAAGGAAATCATGCTTGAGCGAACCCACATCGACGAAGCGCCATGGTGGGTGGTGCAAGCCGATGACAAGAAGACAGCCAGACTCAACTGCATCCACCACCTTCTCGGGCAGATGCCCTATGAAGAAGTGGAGCTGCCGGTGATCGAACTGCCGCAGCGCGTCAGGCAGGAGGATTACTCCCGTAGTCCGACGCCACCGGAACTCATCGTGCCTCAAGTCTACTAAGGCAGGCCGAATGGGCTTGATACCGCTTGCCTCTGACAGCTTCGATCTTTTGCACCAGCCCCCCGGGTGATCAATTCATCGCAATCTCGCCACGGCGTTTCAGGCGGCGCCGTACGACAATGGCGACAATAAGCAGCAACAATGTTGTTACACCGAAGAATACTGTGTTGAACCACGGGAACGGCTGATTTCGGCTGGTCGTTGCTTCGATGTGAGTAATGTTAGGGAAGACCGACAGGATCTTGATCCGCCAGCCGTAGTAGCGGATGAGCGCCAGCTGTTGAGCGTCGCGGGAATAGCCCTGAGCCTTCGCCTGCACATCGGCGGAGTCAAACTTGAAGTACCAGGGGAAGCTCCAGCCGGTATCTTCGTTGCGATAGACAACGACCTGCTTCGTGTCCGGGTCCTCGGTATTGATGAAGTAAACATCCCGGGTTGGGCCGTCCGCAGGGTTCTCGGCATTGATGACGCCGTCGTTGTCGACGCGCTTGACTTCGACGCCGGTGATCAATACCACCTCGTGTTGAGGCAGCACGTAGTAAAGCCCTAGCGCGCTAGCACCGACTACCAGGAAGATCGCACCCAGTACCAACCCCTTTAACCACTTCATGTACACACTCCGTTTTTAATTAGCGGAATTCTGCCCCAATTCCGCCGATCACGGACAGTGTTTAATTCTGACTGGGCCCGATATCTGTCCGTAGACATTCGTTGAAACGATTTACTGTCCGACATGCTCGATAACACACAGAAACCCGACATGAATTGACTTAGTGTGTGCAGCGTCGTGTCGGGGCTATTAAGCGCGGAATATTGATACAAGGTAAGTCTGGCCGAGTTACCGAGGGGCAAACTGATTATTGTTGGCCGGCGTAATAATCAAACCGACACTTATGTAAAGAGATGTTTCGGTTTTTATCGAGTTAGAAACATTCACACACTTATTCGCGAACCGCTGTTTGATCAGGATTTTTTTAACAAGTCGGCATCGACGCCACGCATTGTCTTCAGTCACAGATCGGACCGTTATCGTCCCTCCTTTCCATTGGAGTTCAGGCCGCTGTTACCTCAGAGGAGGGCAGCGGCGGACGTGCAAATTTTTCAGGAGCTCCACATGATCTGGTTACTCGAAGGGCAATCCAGCCAGCGCGATATCATCATTGGCGCACGCGAGGCGTTGCCGGCTGCAGTGAAGATTTTTGCCTCCCACCGTCAAGACCGTCCCGAAATCACGGGGCTCGCCGATGTCGGCCTCAAGGAGCCGAAGGAAAACCTGGAACGCATCGAATGGGTGATTCAAACCGCTCGGGCGAACAACATCAAGGTCATCCTGGCCGGGCGTGAGGGCAGTGTATTTGAACGTGCCCGGCCTCGGTTCGAAGCATCGGGCCTGGTCCTTGTGACGGGTGGACTGTCGATCGATACCTTCGACAGGGTCGACGACAAGAGTCTATTCACCGCTGAGGCAGAGCGTGCAGGCCTGGCCTGTGTACCTGCAATCACTGTGACTGACGCGAAGGAACTGGCCGCTGCCTATGAAACCCTTTCGGCAGTGGGAGAGGTTTGCATCAAGCCTGCAGTCGGGATCTATGGTCAAGGCTTCTGGCGATTTACCGAGGACGCGGATCCTTTTCGTTGCTTTGCCAATCCGGATGCGCGTGAAGTGAGCTTCGAGACCTACCTGCAGGCCTACTGCGCGGGCTCCACCCGACCACCGATGCTGGTGATGCCCTACATGGACGGTAACGAATGTTCGGTTGATATGGTTTGTGAGGCAGGTTATCCAGTGGCCTTTGTCGGTCGGCGCAAAGAAGGCCTGTATCAGACATTCGAGCGCGACGGCGCAGCGGTGGAGCTGGCGCTCAAGGCCGCACAGCACTTCAACTGTGACGGTATCGTCAATGTTCAGACGCGCGATGACGCCAACGGCAAGCCTCACCTTCTGGAAATCAATCCTCGTTACTCGGGCGGCATTGGTTACACCCGTGCTACTGGAACAAACCTGCCAGGTATCTTTGCCGCTCGCCGGCTGGGGCTGAAGGAACCGGCGACCGTCTGGCAGTCGGGCGTGCGCGTGAAGGCCCTAACCGTTGCTGTTCCAGTATCGGCTGTGGTGGATCGAAGCCAGCAATCCGTAACCCCGTTTTGATTTGAAACCCACGGAAGAGGCGTCAGGTCATCGACCTCCGCCAACCTAGGAATGTGTTCATGGAACGTAACGCCGCTACAAAAATGCTTAGCGCGCAACTGGTGCGCGGGCGACTCGACGTCAACGTCGATGATTGTGTAATCGCCCCCGACGCACTGTTCGGATTTGCCGAGCGCCGTAACCCGAAGCGTGCGTTCCTGTTTGTGTCCAAAGTCCTGGGACGTCACATCCCCGTGCGGCCGTCGGCGATGAACGCAAGCTTTGAAAACCTGGCGGCGAAAATTCCTGCTGACTTGCCAGGCCCTGTTCTCGTTATTGGCATGGCCGAGACGGCAGTTGGCCTCGGAGCCGGTGTTCATCGTGCCTTCAGCGCCATCCGCCCTGATGCCGTCTACATGGTCAGTACGCGTCACCCGACGGGTACCGAACTGTTCACTCGATTCGAAGAAGAGCACAGTCACGCCAGTGCGCACCTGATCCACCTGCCCGTCGATCCCGATGTGCGGGAAATGATGTTGAACGCCCGTTCGCTGGTGCTGGTCGACGACGAAGCATCCACCGGCAAGACTTTCATCAATCTGCACCGCGCCCTGGTCGATGCCGGCCTGAGCAAGGTCGAACGGGTCGTAACCTGCGTTCTGACGGACTGGTCCGGCGGTGCTGTGCGCAACACCATTGGCCCATCCGCCCATCAGGTTTCCCTGTTGCAGGGGGCCTACCGCTTTATCGAAGATAGCGACGCCCCGTTACCGCAAATGCCCTCCGTAGGCACCATCGCCGCCGGCGTGTGGCCGCTGTCGCCACGAAACGACTGGGGCCGTCTAGGCGTGCGCAATGTCGAGGACACCCTGGCCCCCGAGCTGCAGGTCGCTGCAGGTGAGCGGATCCTTGTGGTTGGCACCAGTGAGTTCGTCTGGCGTCCCTTCCTCCTCGCCGAGCGCCTGGAACGTGCTGGCGCCGATGTGCATTTCAGTTCCACGAGCCGCTCGCCCATCGCGCTTGGCCATGCCATCGAGCACGCATTGTCGTTTTCGGACAACTATGGTCTCGGCATCCCCAACTTCCTCTACAACGTCAGCCCCGGTCAGTTTGACCGCGTGCTGATCTGTTCGGAAACCCCAGCCCAGGCCGTCCCCGCTGAATTGGTTGCTGCCCTGAACGCTGAGGTAATCGTCGATGAGCAGTAATCGCCCCCTGGTGTTGATCGACCTCGATGACACGCTGTTTCAAACCGCTCGCAAGATGCCGCCAGGCGCGCCACGCCATCCAGCGACCCTTGATGTGGATGGGCAACCGAACGGCTACATGAGCACCGTCCAGAAGTCTTTTGCCGAATGGTTGCTGGCGACCGCCGATGTTGTGCCTGTCACTGCCCGCAGCGTCGAAGCCTACAGTCGGGTGAAACTGCCTTTTAGCCTCGGCGCCATATGCTCACACGGCGGCGTGATTCTTGGTCCTGATGGAAGGCTCGATCAGGACTGGCATGCGTATATGTGCGAAATGCTCGACAGCTTCCAGAATCGCCTGCCGGCCCTGAGCGAAGCGACGCTGGCAATCGGCAAGGAGCTTGGCATCTCGTTGCGCGGTTGGGTGGTCGAAGAGGAAGGTTTGCGCAACTACGTGGTGACCAAACACAACGAATCCAATGACGATGTGCTGAATTCGGTACTGGCGCAAGTCCAGGCTCGAGGGCTGTTGGAGGGTATGCACATCCATGGCAACAGTAACAATCTGGCATTCCTGCCGGCTGGCCTGTCCAAGCGTGTGGCAGTTCAGGAATGGCTGCGCCGTGATCGCGAGGTCAATGGCGAACGTCCCGTGCTGGGCTTTGGCGACAGCATCACCGACCTGGGCTTCATGGATGAGTGTCACATGTGGGCCACCCCGGCGCGTAGCCAACTGGCCAGGCTAGTGGGGGGCGTGATCAATGGTTGATCCTGTTCGCGACCTCAACACCGTGGGCAGCGGCAGCTACGCACCTGAAGACGTTCACTTCCTCCTCCAGCCGGTGCAGATGCAAGTAACCGATGTCGTCGAGAAGGAGCGTCTGATTCAGACCAGGCAGAAGCACTACTCCGAGATGATCAGTCTGGAGAGCGCTCCGACTGCCGTTCACAAGGCGTTATACGAGCGGGCACTTGCGCAGAATGGCACGCGTATGGCCACGGACGTTCAATCCCTGGCGCTTGCATTGAATGAAGCCTGCGCCGGCACTTCCATTGTGCTGGTGTCCTTCGTGCGTGCAGGCCTCCCGCTGGGTGTACTGCTGCGCCGCTCGCTCATCGAAATGGGCCGAAACACCTACCACTATGGAATCAGCATCGTCCGGGACCGCGGGATCGACACCGTTGCGCTGGAAGCGATCATCCAGGCACATGGTGCCGAGAACATCGTGTTTGTCGACGGCTGGACGGGCAAAGGTGCGATTTCTGGTGAGATCAAGCGCAGCCTGAATGGCGACTCGCGCTTCCCGACAGATCCCCGGTTAGTCGTGCTGGCCGACCCTTGCGGCCGAGCCTGGCTATCGGCTTCGGCAGAGGACTGGGTCATTCCGTCCGGCATTTTGGGTGCCACTGTTTCCGGTCTCGTATCGCGCTCTATCTGGCCTGTCGATGGCGGACTGCATGGTTGCGTGGTCTACGACCACCTGCGAGAGCACGATGTGACCCGTGATTTCATCGAGCAGATCGAGACGAAACGCCGGGCATCAGGGGAGGTGGCCCAAGCATCGCCGTGGACACACAGTCAAAGACTGGAACTCCAGGCAGCCGCTTCAGCTGTAGTCGAGTCGTTGGCCATACGTTTTGATATCTCGAATTTGAACCGGGTGAAACCGGGGATCGCCGAGGCGACCCGTGCCGTACTGCGCCGCGTACCTGACCGGGTCCTGGTCCGGGATCGCCGCGACAGTGACGTTCAGCTGTTGCTGCACCTTACCGAGGGGGCGGGCGTTACCGTGGAGGAGGCCGGTGCTGATCTGGGGCCTTACCGGGCGGTGACTGTCATTCGGAGCTTGAGCTGATGAAGAGGCGCTCTCCATACGCCCTTGGGGCCACGCTCTATATGCCGGCCACGCGAGTGGATCTGCTCGACGTCGTTTTTCGCAGGAAGCTGCCAGAGCTTCGGTCGCTGGTGGTTTGCCTGGAAGACGCAGTGGCGGACATCGATGTCGACACTGCGCTGCGCAATCTGCATAACCTGCTGACGGCGATTGATCAACGTGGTGGCCGCCCCGCGGAGGGGCCACTGTTGTTCGTCCGTCCGCGAGATTCGGCAATGGCGGCCGTACTGAATGAGTGGCCGCTGATGCGGCATGTTGACGGGTTTGTCGTGCCGAAACTGACGCTGCGTAACCTGGTCGCATGGGAGCGTGCGGTCACCAACCCTGACCTGTTTCTCATGCCGACACTGGAAACTCACGACGTATTCAATCCGGGTGCGATGGTCGAATTGGGCCATGCGCTCAAGGCCAACCTGGACCAGCGAATCATTGCCCTGCGCATTGGCGGGAACGATTTGATGGGGTGTCTGGGCCTTCGGCGCAACCCTGCGACAACGCTGTACCAGACTCCGATGAGCTTCGTCATACCGATGTTGGCCGGGATTATGGGCTCGCAGGGCTTCGCCCTGACCGCCCCTGTATTCGAGCAGCTCGCTACACCGGACTTGCTGAAAGAAGAGCTGGAGCTGGATATCGCGCATGGCCTGGTAGGCAAGACAGCGATTCACCCAAGCCAGATCAGCATCATCCAGGACACTTTGCGCGTCAGCCTCGAAGACCTGAACAGCGCGAAGCTGATCGTGAGCGACGTTGCACCGGCCGTGTTCAAGCACAACGATGTGATGTGTGAGCCTGCGACCCATTACAAGTGGGCAGTCAAGATCCTCGAGCGTGCGCAGTGGCACGGCGTGAAGCAAGCAGAAGTCGGCGGCGGCGAGCCGCCGATTCGCCTGGCCGAGGCTGTTCGATGACACAGCCATTGCCCGAGGCGGATGTGCACGGGAAGAAGGTGCTGTCGGTCTTTGACTTCGACGGCACCCTTACCCGGTATGACAGCTTCGTCTTATTCCTCAAGTTTGCCTTTGGAACGCGAGTGTTCAGTCGACGCATGCTGAGGCTCGCGCTACCGGGCATTCGTTTCCTCGCGCGGCGGATGAATCGAGACCAACTCAAGGCGCATTTGGTCAGCACGTTTCTGACTGGCGTTGAAGCGGAGTGGGTACGGCAGCAAGCAGAAATGTTTTGTACGGAGTTTTGGATCCGGCTGATGCGCCCTTCAGGGTTACCATCCCTTGCCGCCGAGAGGGAGGCCGGTGCCATGGTAACCCTGTGCTCTGCATCTCCCGTCCTGGTGCTTCAACCTTTCGCGGATCGCCTTGGCGTCAAGCTGATCGGTACGGAGCTTGAGGTGGTCGATGGCTTGCTGACCGGGCGCATCGCCGGCAACAACTGCAGGTGCGAGAACAAGGTGTTCAGGCTCGAGGCGGTCTATGGACCGCTGAGTCAATACCATCTCAAAGCATGGGGTGACACCCGTGGTGACCATGAATTGTTGGCCGCGGCGCAAGAAGCCCATTGGCGACAGTTTCATCCTGCGTGGCGTCGTGGACGCCAGTACAGGACCCAGGTCGGGAATTGATGTGTGGGCGATGTTGCTCTCACCAACCTGCGAATGTCGGTCAAACCTGATCACCTCGCGAACACTGAAGATCAACAAGGAACGTACAGATGGCACTTACCCTGAGCAAAAACCAATCCATCTCGCTGGAAAAAACCGCTGGCGGTGGACTGACCAATATCAGCCTCGGCCTCGGCTGGGATCCGGTGAAAACCGGCTTCCTTGGCAAGCTGATGGGCAGCGGCGGCGCGATCGACCTTGACGCTTCTTGCATCCTCCTCGACAGCGACCTGAAATCCATTGATCTGGTGTGGTTTCGCCAACTGCAGTCACAGGATGGTTCGATCAAGCACTCGGGCGACAACCGCACGGGTGACGGTAATGGTGACGATGAAACCATTCACGTTGACCTGCAGCGCCTGCCTGCGTCGGTCAAGTATCTGGTGTTCACCGTAAACAGCTTCACCGGGCAGACATTCGAGAAAGTGGAAAACGCCTACTGCCGTATCGTGAACGCGGGCAACAAGTCGGAGCTGGCACGTTTCAACCTGTCTGAGCGTGGCGGTCACACCGGCATCGTCATGGCGAGCCTGGCACGCGAAAGTGGTGGCTGGGAGTTCAAGGCAATCGGCAAGGTGACCAACGGCCGCACGGCAGATGATCTGGTGAGTCTGGCTGTTCAGGCAGTGCGCTGATGGCGACTCTCCTACCGGGTGGTAATGCACCGGTTGCCACTGGCCAACTTCGCGTGGACATCAACTACTCGCCGGTTCCCGGCGCTGACATCGATGTCTCGGCCTTCGTGCTGGGCTCAGCAGGCAAAGTCCGTGGCGACGGCGATATGTGTTTCTACGGGCAAACCAGTGTGCTGGGTGGCGCGGTGCAGATGACTGAGTCGTCAGCCGGTCGCGCAGTGTTTACCCTTGATTTGAGCCGTCTGCAAGCGGCTGTCGAGAAAGTGGCGTTGACTGCGACGATCTACGAAAACAAAGCCAGCTTCGACCGTGTCTCGCAGCTCTCGGTAACGGTGTCAGGCGGGGTTGAAGCTCAACTTCCTACAGCTGGCATGAAGGAAACTGCACTCATCCTTGGCGAGTTCTATCGCCGACAGGGCGAGTGGAAGTTCCGCTGCGTGGCCCAAGGCTTTGCCGGAGGCCTGGAACCCTTGGCCAAACATTTTGGTGTCGAAGTCGCTGCCCCGACTCCGACCCCCGCTAAAGCCGCTCCCCAGCCTGTCCCGGTCCCACCAGCCGCACCGAAGTCTTCGGTCAGCCTGAGCAAGGTTACCCTCGATAAGACACGTCCCTCGATCAGCCTTGAGAAAACGGCTGCCGGATTCGGTGAAATAAAAGTGAACCTGGACTGGAACAAGGGCAGCGGTGGCGGTTTCTTCAGCCGTAGCAAATCCATAGATCTCGACGTCGGCTGTCTCTACGAACTCCAGGATGGTCACAAGGGCGCGGTTCAAGCATTGGGCGAATCATTCGGCAGCTTGAAGCATGAACCTTACATCCAGTTGATGGGCGACGACCGGACAGGCTCTGTTGCTGGAGGGGAGTGGCTGCACATCAACGGGGCGAAGTGGGGGGAGGTGCGTCGCATCCTGGTCTTCGCCTTCATCTACGAGGGTGCGCCTGATTGGAAAGCGACTGATGGGGTGGTGACTATCTACATTCCTGGTCAGCCAGACATTGAAGTACGTCTCAACGAGGAGGGTGGGCGTGACGCCATGTGCGCTATCGCCATGCTTGAAAACGTCAACGGTGCAGTCAAGGTCTCCCGGCGAGTGGACTTCCACCGAGGGCATTCCGCGGTGGACAAAGCTTACGGTTGGGGCATGAGCTGGAAAGCCGGCTCGAAATAGGAATTTTGGAGGGTCCTCTGACCCTGCCTCTTGAGGGGAACTCAAATGCTTGCATGGCTTAAAACGAACGCGGCGAAAGCTCGAGACACACTGTCCACTGAGGTCGCGAAATTCAAGAATCAAAAGTTCATGGATGCCACCACCGCGGGTTGCGCCATTGTCGCGGCGGCGGATAACGACATCTCTGCGGCTGAGAAGTCGAAGATGATTGGATTTATCACCCACTCGCCTGAACTGAAAGTCTTCGAACTCAAGGACGTGATCAATTCCTTCAACGACCACTGCACGAAGTTCGAGTTCGACCTGCAGATCGGTCGGGCTGAAGCGCTGAAGGTTGTCGGCAAGCTCAAAGGCAACGATGGCGCTGCTCGCCTGTTGGTCCGGGTCGTATGTTCTGTGGGTGCATCGGATGGCAACTTCGACGACCAGGAAAAAGCGGCCTGTCGCTCGATCTGCCTTGAGCTGGGCCTCGACCCAGCCGATTTCGAACTCTAAGGAGCGGTACCGTGGAAGCTACTCAAATCGGATTCCCTCCGCTGACCATGGCTGTATTCGTCGGAATCGCGGTTGGCGCGCTTCTGCTCGACATGGTCACTCATCGTGGCGACAAGCCAATTTCGCTGGCCAAAGCCTCGATATGGTCGGTCTTCTGGATCGCAATCTCGCTAGCGTTTGCAGGTTTCCTGTACATCCAGCATGGTCCGCAAGTCGCAAGTCTCTTCGTAACCGGTTACGCCCTGGAGAAAGTCCTGAGCGTGGACAACCTGTTCGTATTCATGGCGATCTTCGCCTGGTTCAAAGTGCCGGATGGCCTGCGCCATCGCGTTCTGTACTGGGGCATCATCGGCGCTATCGTGTTCCGCGGCATTTTCGTTGCTATCGGCACCGGTCTCTTGGCCTTCGGACCCTGGGTTGAGATTGTATTCGCGCTGATCGTTGCGTGGACTGCAGTCATGATGCTACGCGCCAAAGGCGATGGCGAAGAGGAAGAAGACTATTCCAAGCACATGGCTTATCGCTTCGCACAGAAGCTGTTCCCAGTGTGGCCAAAGCTGTACGGCCATAACTTCTTCGTGACTCGCAAGGCCCTGGAGGTAGAGCTCAAGAAGCCAGAAAACAAAGGCATGACTCTGGCGGCAAAAGGCACCATCTTCGCTACGCCGCTATTCCTCTGCCTGGTGGTTGCTGAAGTGTCTGACATCCTCTTCGCATTTGACTCCGTTCCAGCGATTATCGCGGTGAGCCGTGAACCCCTGATCGTCTATTCCGCCATGCTGTTCGCAATCCTGGGCTTGCGGACCATGTACTTCGTCCTTGAAGCGTCAAAACGCTACCTGGTCCACTTGGAGAAAGCGGTCATCGCACTGCTGTTCTTCATCGCAGTCAAGCTCGGCTTGAATGCGACCGACCACATGTTCCACCACGGCTACAACATTGACGCGAACACCAGTTTGATGATCGTTATGGTGGTCCTGGTTATCGGCATCGTCGCGAGCTGGATCTTCCCTGACAAAGAAGCCACTCAGCCCGAAAGCAACTGAGCAATAGCATTTACCACAAGGAGCTCTACCCATGGCACTGACACTTCAAAAAGGCGGCAACCTGTCTCTCACGAAAACCGATGCGAGCTTGACCAAGCTTCTGATCGGTCTGGGCTGGGATCCTCGCGCCACTGATGGCGTTGAGTTTGACCTGGATGCGAGCGCCTTCCTGTTGGGTGCAAACGCAAAGGTACGCAGTGACGCTGACTTCGTTTTCTACAACCAGTTGAAGAGCGTCGACGGCTCGGTTGAGCACACCGGCGATAACCGGACTGGTGCTGGCGATGGTGACGACGAAGTGTTGAAGGTCGACTTGAGCCGCGTACCCGCTGACGTCGACAAGATCGCATTCATCGTTACCATCCACGATGCAGAGGGGCGCAAGCAGAACTTCGGCCAGGTGGGCGGTTCTTTCATCCGCATCGCCAACGAAGTGACCGGCGCTGAAGTGGTTCGCTACGATCTGGCCGAAGATGCCTCGACCGAAACGGCAATGATCTTCGCCGAACTTTACCGCAACAACGGCGAGTGGAAATTCCGCGCCGTTGGCCAAGGCTTCGCTGGCGGCCTGAAGGCGCTTGCAAATTCGTTTGGCATGAACTTTTAAATCTGTGCTGGTGGACAAAGGTTTCGCTAGCGGCCTGGAGTCGCTGGCGAGATCACCGGCATGAACGCTTGATCGAACCCACGGAACAAGGAATCTGAAAATGGCTGTAAGTCTGACTAAAGGCGGCAATGTCTCGCTGTCGAAAGAGGCCCCCGGCCTGACCGAAGTAATCGTTGGACTGGGCTGGGACCCGCGCGTTACTGATGGCGCCAAGTTCGATCTCGACGCTTCAATTTTCATCGTCGGCGAGAATGGCAAGGTTCTCGATGACGCAAGCTTCATCTTCTACAACAATAAGAAATCTGCCGACGGTTCGGTCGAGCACATGGGTGATAACCAATCGGGCGATGGCGAAGGCGACGACGAACAAGTCACCGTGAAGTTGAATGGCTTGGCCGCTGCGGTGAAGAAACTCGTCTTCGCTGTGACCATCCACGATTCCGTAGAGCGTAAACAGAGCTTCGGTCAGGTTGCCAACGCCTATATTCGCGTTGTGAACAAATCTGACGGCAAAGAGCTGGCTCGCTACGACCTGAGTGAGGATGCTTCTACCGAGACCGCCATGATTTTTGGCGAGCTGTATCGCAGCGGTGAAGAGTTCAAATTCAAGGCAATCGGCCAAGGTTTCGCCGGCGGCCTGAAGCCTCTGGCTGAATCCCACGGCGTGAGCATCGGTTAACCGACTGCTGTCTAGCCCTGAAACAGGTTTACACCTGTATCACCCCAACGCCCGGTGCACCGCATCGGGCGTTTTGTATTTTAAGGACAAGTGCGGTTGCTCCTGATTGTAGATCGTATTGGCCTCTCGCCCATCTGTTCAGCCTGCGGCTCCTCCACAAGACCTATCTTCAGCCTCTGCGTCCACCTGTTAAACTGCCCGAACCCCTCGAATGGAATCGACACCATGTCTCACCCCCGCATCTCCTCCCGCCGTCTGGCAGTGTCCATCACAGCCGTATTGACGGCCGTCCTGTCATCCCTCACCACCGCATCCACCCCCACAACCTTCCCCGACGCCGCCGCCAGCGACCCGGCAACATTAGGTTGGATGATCGGCTCGCCACCGCCCGCCGATCGCACCGTGCGCTTCGAGGACGGTAGCTATTACCAGTTCCCGGCGATGCGCTGGAGTGTTTCGAACTTCCGCCAACTCATGCCGACCATCAATGTCTCGCGAGGACTTGGCGCCCCGGTTCCCTTGCAATCCGCGTTGCGCAACGACATCGACGCCCTCGGCTTCGTCCCGCTCGGCGCAAAGGCATCGATGACGTGGGATCAATCCCTTGCGGCCACCTACACCGACGGGATTGTGGTGATGCATCGCGGCAAGGTTGTCTACGAACGTTACTTTGGGGTGCTGAAACCTGAAGGCCAGCATGCTGCGATGTCGGTGACCAAGTCCGTGGTCGGCACGTTAGGGGCGATGTTGGTGGCTGAAGGGCGAATCGACGCGGATAAGCACGTCGCCGATTACATCCCCGAACTGGCGAGCTCGGCGTTTGGCAGTGCCACGGTGCGTCAGGTTCTGGATATGACCACCGCGCTCAAATACAGCGAGGATTATGCCGACCCGAATGCCGAAGTCTGGGCCCATGCCAAAGCCGGCAGTCCTTTGCCCAAGCCGAAGGACTACACGGGACCGCGAAGCTACTACGAGTTTTTACAGACGGTGCAGCTGCAAGGTGAGCATGGCAGCGCGTTCGCCTACAAAACCGTGAACAGCGACGTATTGGGCTGGGTCATCGCTCGAGTGACCGGTCGTAACGTCGCGCAGTTGCTGTCCGAGCGGATCTGGAGTCGGCTGGGGGCGGAGCAGGATGCCTATTTCACGGTGGACTCCATCGGCACCCCGTTTGCCGGCGGCGGCTTGAACACTGGCTTGCGCGACCTGGCCCGGTTTGGCGAGATGTTGCGCAACGATGGCGCGTTCAACGGTCAGCAGATCGTGCCCAAAGCGGTGGTGGACGAGATCCGCCATGGCGGCGATAAGCAGGCCTTTGCCAAGGCCGGTTACGACTTGCTCAAGGGCTGGAGCTACCGCTCGATGTGGTGGGTGACGAACAAGGAAGGCGGCGCCTTCATGGCGCGCGGAGTGCATGGGCAGCGTATATATGTCGACCCGAAAGCCGAGATGGTGATTGTTCGCTATGCATCCCATCCGGTTGCCGCTAATTCGGCCAATGATCCAGTGACGTTGCCGGCGTTTGAAGCGTTGGCTCAGTATTTGTCCAGGTTGCCCTGAGTTCGGGCGCTGCAGGCGGATGCGGTGGTGGGACTGGATGACGAGATCAGCATGCGGGCCGGGAAGGGCGCGATGGTGGTGGTATTTGTGACCGGGACGGCGGTCAAGCTGAAGTGAGTTCGCGCAGGCCATTCGTCGGGGACGGGGCAATCTGAATTACAAGTCCAGTAATGACCGGCTAGTCTGAAACGCCTTGGCGATCGATATTTTTCAGGCAAAAGGGCTTGCCGGTGTCGATCCCGTTTTTGAGAGGGGCGAAGATATGGCTGATCCGTATATCGAAGACGACGGCGCAGAGTTTCCGATCAACAACTGCGTGCAATGTGGGCAGACCGATTATGTGGCGGGCTTCGGTGAAGACCAGACCCGGAACGACAAGATGAAATCCATGGCGCGCCCAGGACCGAAGGCGAAATTTTTACCCAAGGTAGCGGCAACGTCCAGGAAGTAACGCACCCGCCAACCCCGTCATCGAACGGGGTTTTTCAGGCGTTGAAGAAATAGGTGCCGACAAATGTTTCCCACGAAATCTTTCACAAAGTTTTCACACCCATCGACGTAGTCTCAGCTCATCCGTTAGAAAGCAATACTCCAGCCCGTCTCCCCAGCGGGCTTTTTTTTGCCTGTCATAAAACCTTTCCCGTAAACGCTGTCAAATCGTCGCTAATAGTGAGGTTGTGACCGTTTATCCGGGTCGTTGCCTCCTCAAAAGTATTCAATGACCGACCTTTCGGTTCCCCCTTTTTTGAGGTTCTCGTTATGCGTTTGACTCTGCCTGCTCTGGTTCTGGGACTTTTGGTTGCTCAGGGTGCAATGGCTGCCGGCGATGGCACTGCCGCGCTGGGTGGCGGCCTGGGTGGCGCGCTGGGTAATGTGGTCGGCCAGAACATGGGCGGCAGTACCGGTGCGGCGATTGGTGCCGGTGTGGCCGGCGCAGCGGGCAGTGCGGTTGCCGCACGCAAAGGCAGCCGTACCAAGGCCGCCATTGGTGGCGGTGTCGGCGCGGCGGGCGGTTCGGTGATCGGCAACAGCCTGGGTGGCAAGACCGGTTCGACCATCGGCGCGGGCCTGGGCGGTGCATTGGGCGGCGGCGTGGGCAGCAACCTGGCCAAGGGTCACAAGCGTCACTGATCCTGTGCGATCGCTTCTGAGCCCGGCTTGATGCCGGGCTTTTAGTATCTGGATGTTTCTGGGACCTTATTCTTCGAGCCGACAGCGGTCCAACGCTCATCGCTGACCGGATTCAGCGGGCGCAGGTGCTAGACTCTCGCCGATCCGCAGTGCGTATTTTATTCCCCCGAAGCGGAATCAGAGGTTCATATCATGCGTTTGACATTGTCCACAGTAGTTCTGGGACTTTTGGTCGCTCAAGGTGCAATGGCTGCCGGTGACGGCACGGCTGCAGTAGGTGGTGGTATTGGCGGTGCGCTGGGTAACGTGGTCGGCCAGCAAATGGGCGGCAGCACGGGGGCGGCGATTGGTGCCGGCGTCGGCGGCGCGGCAGGCAGTGCGGTAGGTGCCCCGAAAGGCAGTCGGACCGCAGCTGCCATTGGCGGCGGTTTGGGCTCGGCTGGCGGCTCGGTGATTGGTAACAGTCTCGGTGGCTCGACCGGCTCTACCATCGGAGCAGGCCTGGGCGGTGCGGCGGGTGGTGCGGTGGGTAATAACCTGGGGACCGACAGCGGCAGTTCCCATTCCGGCAACGGCCATAAGCACAAGAATAAGCACAAGAACAAGAACAAGAACAGGCATCACTGATTCGACCCGGAATCAACGCGCAAACCCGGCCTGGTGCCGGGTTTGTCGTATCTGTGGTCCTGTGGGCGGAACGATTGACTGACGGGCGCCTCGAACTTCATACACTCCCTGATTGTTGCGAGGACTGCCATGACGCCTGAAACCGAAGGTACGGAAGAAAAAGGCCCGAGCGGGCTCCCGTTCATCAACGATCCCGGCAATGAAGACCCAGGCTCCCTGATGGATGACGCGACGGTGCCGCTCAACGATGCCGACGACGCCGGCGACGCCAGTAACGTGGACCAGACCGAATTTGAAGACGAGGACGACGAAGACGAACAATGATCCGGCTCCGGGACCGGCTGACCGATCGTCCGCCTGATCGAACCGTGGCCTATGTGCTGTCATCGAAATTGCAGGACCTGGTTTCAGGCCCCCTGAGAGGTGTTTTATGAACGCTGACCCAAAAGATTCCGACATCGACGACACGCCTGAATACCCGCTGCCTTCTCCTACCGACCCGCTTCCCCGCGACCAGCGCCCGCCGGATGATGACGCGGGAGTGGAACAAGTGCCGAACGATGATGTGAGGCGCACTGACACTGATGTTGAAGCACTGCCTGATGATCCGGACATTGCCGGTAACGACGGCTCCAACGAGCCGAGTTGACGCATGCGGTTCTGGAAGTGGGTCTGGAGAATCCGGTAGTTCGGGAATGAGTGGCAGCGGCAGCGGTGGCAGTTCGGGCAGTGCCGGTGGAGATAAGGGTAGCGCGGGCGGTGGTACAGGAGGCTCGGGAGGTGAGTGATCGCTGAATCACGGTCATCCTCCAGCACAGGTTTTTGCATCCGTCGGGCGTGTGGCCGTTGCTCTATGACGGCCCCGCTCGTTATGCTGCTGAAACCTTTAATCAATCACGGATCGGGCTTTGCCTGAATCTCCGGGATGTCATTAAAAACGGATTAGATGCGATGAATGCAGCGCTGAATGAATTCGGCCCGATAAAGGCCGTGATTTTCGATATGGACGGCTTGCTGCTGGACACCGAAGGCATTTACACCGAAGTCACCTCCCTCATTGTCGGGCGTTATGGGCGGACCTTCGACTGGAGCGTCAAACAGAACATCATCGGCCGTGGCGCGGGTGATCTGGCGCGGTATGTGGTCGAGGCGCTGGACCTGCCGATTACGGCCGAAGAGTTTCTGCAGATCCGTGAACCGCTGATGCGCGAGCGTTTTCCAGCGGCGCTGGCCATGCCGGGCGCCCAGGAACTGGTTCGGCATCTGAAGGCCAACAACATTCCGATCGCGGTGGGCACCAGTTCCTCGCGTCAGTCGTTTGGCCAGAAAACCACTTTGCACCGCGACTGGTTTGCGCTGTTCGACTTCATCGTCACTGCCGATGATCCAGAAGTCGGCGCGGCCAAACCGGCGCCGGATATTTTCCTCACCGCTGCGCGACGCCTGGGTGTCTTGCCCGGGGACTGCCTGGTGTTCGAAGATTCGCCGTTCGGTGTCACGGCGGCGAAAGCGGCAGGGATGACGGCGATTGCCATTCCGGACGCGGCGATGGCCGACGAAAAGTACGCACACGCCGATGGCATTCTTCGTACGCTGAAGGCGTTCAATCCGAGTGCCTGTGGTTTGCCCCACCTCGACTGGGCTTGACCACCGGAAACAGTGTGGGAGCGACGGTGCGACGATTCGACCTGCTCGCTCCCACATTAATGGATTGCGGTTGACTGACCTGTATCAGGCGCCGAAACCACCGTCGATGGTCAGGCTGGCGCCGGTGATGTAGCCGGCTTCGGGGCCCACCAGGTAGGCGACGAAACTGGCGATTTCTTCCACTTGGCCGTAACGGCCCACCGCCATCAACGGAATCAGGCTCTCGGCGAAGTCGCCGCTGGCCGGGTTCATGTCGGTGTCGACCGGACCTGGCTGCACGTTGTTGATGGTGATGCCCCGTGGACCGAGGTCGCGAGCCAGACCTTTGGTCAGACCGACCAGCGCCGATTTGCTCATGGCGTAGGGTCCACCGCCGGCGAAGGGCATGCGCTCGGCGTTGGTGCTGCCGATGTTGATGATGCGCCCGCCTTCGGTCATGTGCCTGGCGGCGGCCTGGGTAGCGATGAATACGCTGCGCACGTTGATCGCCAGGGTCTGGTCGAAGTCTTCGAGCGTGAAGTCCTCAAGCGGTGCGACAGCCAGTACGCCGGCGTTATTGACCAGGATATCCAGGCGGCCGAAGGCTTCGACTGTGGCGGTGACGGCGCTGCGAATGGCCTCGGCGTCGGCACTGTCAGCCTTGATGGCCAAGGCTTTGCCACCGTTGGCGGTGATGCTGTTTTGCAATTCTTCGGCCTTGGCCGTAGAGCTGACATAGGTGAAGGCGACCGTCGCGCCTTCAGCGGCCAGGCGTTTGACGATGGCTGCGCCGATACCGCGGGAACCGCCTTGAATCAACGCCACTTTGCCGCTGAGGTTCTGAGTAGTCATATCGATCTCCAAGTCCCGAGGCGAGGTGTCTCGGTTGATGGAGCCTAGTATCGATTCAGGATTACAGGCTGTGTAGAGGGTAATTGCGATAGTCTGTGTAAACCAGAAGTTTATAGTGACGCTTATGGAAACCTTCAGCAGTATCGAATGCTTCGTGCGCAGCGCCGAAGTCGGCAGCTTTGCCGAGGCCGCGCGGCGCTTGAGCCTGACCCCGGCGGCGGTGGGCAAGAGCGTGGCCAAGCTTGAGGCTCGATTGGGTGTGCGTCTGTTCCAGCGCAGCACCCGAAGCCTGACATTGACCGAAGCCGGTCATCTTTTTCTCGGCGAGGTCAGCGCCAGCCTGCTCACGATCCAGAATGCCGTGGCCAATCTGGCCAGCGCCGAAGGACGACCGGCCGGCACATTAAAGGTCAGCATGGGCACCGTATTCGGACGCTTGTACGTCGTGCCGTTGCTCGGGGAGTTTCTGCGACGGTTTCCGGCCATCAACCCGGACTGGCATTTCGATAACCGGCAAGTCGACCTGATCGCCCAAGGCTTCGACGCGGCCATTGGCGGGGGATTCGAACTGCCTCAGGGCGTAGTGGCGCGCAAGCTGACGCCGGCGCATCGGGTGTTGGTGGCGTCAGTCGACTACCTGGCGCAACATGGAGCTATCGTCGAGCCCGATGATCTCCAACATCATGACGGGATCCTGATTCGATCGCCGCAAACCGGTCGCGTGCGCTCCTGGCAGTTGACCAGTCGCACCCAACAACACAGTCCGTTGACGCTCAAGGCACGGATGACAATGAGTGATTCCGAGGCTGCCTGCGCCACTGCAGTCCAGGGCCTGGGCATCGCGCTGGTGAGCATGCCGTTCGCCGTGGGTTATCTGGAGGCCGGGACGTTGCAGCGGGTGTTGCCGCAGTGGTATGTCGACGATGGCAACATCTCTATCTATTACGCTGAGCACAAACTGCTGCCGGGCAAGACCCGGGCGTTTGTCGATTTCATTATTGAGCAGTTTGCGGAGCGCGGGTTGGGGCAGCGGTTCAGTGCGCTCTGAGCCTGGCATTGGACCGAGGTGCTGCCTTCGCGGGCAAGCCCGCTCCCACAGGGTTTTGTGTTGTATGACGGTTATGTGAACAACATAAAACCCTGTGGGAGGCTGGCTTGGGACCGAGGTGCTGCCTTCGCGGGCAAGCCCGCTCCCACAAGGTTTTCTATCGTATGGCGGTTATGTGAACGACACAAAACCTGTGGGAGCGGGCTTGCCCGCGATGAACGATAACGCGGTCTACCTGCCAAACCGCCCCGGCCAACCCACAATTTTCTTCGGCCGCGGCGTCGCATAAGTCCGCACCTTCGACGTCGACAGCCCCAGCCGCACCAACGACTCGGCAATGGTCACCGCCGCCGTCACACCATCCACCACCGGCACCCCCGTACGCTGACGAATCTGCTCGTCCAGCCCGGCCATGCCGCCGCATCCCAGGCAAATCACCTCGGCCTTGTCCTCAAGCACCGCCAATTCCGCCTGACGGACAATGGCCTCCAGCGCGCGCTCTGGATCGGACTCCAGCTCCAGCACGGCCAAGCCACTGGCGCGCACTGACGCACAGCGGTCCCAGAGTCCCGACAGTTTGAGACGATCCTCGATCAGCGGCACGGTGCGGTCCAGCGTCGTGACCACCGAGTAGGCATGGCCCAGAAACATTGCGGTACTGGCGGCCGCATCGGTGATATCCACCACCGGCACGTTGAGCAACTCCTGTAACCCTTCGCGACCGTGCTCGCCGTAACCGGCCTGGATCACCGCGTCAAAGGGTTGGTCGTAGGCCAGCACCCGATCCATCACGGCGATGGCAGCCAGGTAGCTTTCGAAGTTGCCTTCGATGGAATCGGCGCCGAAGTAGGGTGTCAGGCCAATGATTTCGGTGCCTGGCGCGGCCACGGACTGCGCCGAACGTGCGATAGCCTGGGTGATGGACTCGGTGGTGTTGACGTTGACCACGAGAATGCGCATGGAAAGTCCTTATGGCGGATGGTTCTGCGGCCCGGCATCGCCGGGCCGTCACGGGATTAATGACTGACGTTGTCGACCGCGATGGATTCGCCGCTGACGTCGGCGTAGTGCGGCTGCAGCCTGTACGGGATAGGGCGCTTCAGGCTTGCGGATCTAAAGTGTGTTTATGTTTTGATATTATTGTATACAAAACATGTATGCACTAAAGCCAGATCTATGCCAGTTGCCGAGCTATCAATCACGGTGCTAATTTCGTTTTGTTATCTTGGTTGGCTAAATGGCTGAAAATATAGAGATATAAATTGACCGATCGAGCAGGTATTTATTTATTGGCGGGGTTTGGGAGAAAGGTCGGCTGGGAAAGTCAGGCAAGGAGGATGTAACTTTTTGGGGCGCAGAAACGAAAAGTGCACACACACACAAATGGCACCTATGGTGACATTCGTGTGTACACACTTTTCAGGCTCATCACAGAACCTGTGGGAGCGAGCTTGCTCGCGATGGTCGTCAACGATAACGCGGCAAGCCTGACACCCCGCTGCGCTCTCAGGTTCATCGCGGGCAAGCCCGCTCCCACAGGGATCTCGCAGGATTCGAGGTCAGGACTTGCTGATGATATTCCCCGCATGCAACCCGCATTCTTTCTGCGTTGCCTCTTCCCACCACCAGCGACCTTCACGCTCGTGCTGGTTTGGCAGCACCGGACGGGTGCAAGGTTCGCAGCCAATGCTGATGAAGCCGCGTTCATGCAGGCTGTTGTATGGCAGCTCGAGCATGCGGATGTAACCCCAGATCTCTTCACTGGTCATCTGTGCCAGCGGGTTGAATTTGTACAGGGTGCGTTCCGGCGTCGAAAACGCGGTGTCGATTTCCAGCACGGCGACGGCGCTGCGGGTGCCCGGGCTCTGGTCTCGACGCTGGCCGGTGGCCCAGGCCGTCACGCTGGACAACTTGCGACGCAGCGGCTCGATCTTGCGGATACCGCAGCATTCGCCATGGCCGTCCTTATAGAAACTGAACAGGCCTTTTTCCTTCACGAAGGGTTCAAGTTTCGTGTAGTCCGGTGACACCAGCTCGATCTCGATCTGGTAGTGCTCGCGCACCTGATCGATGAACCGATAGGTCTCGGGGTGCAGGCGGCCGGTGTCGAGGCTGAATACCTTGACGTTTTTGTTCAGCTTCCAGGCCATGTCTACCAGCACCACGTCTTCGGCGCCGCTGAAAGATATCCACAGGTCATCGCCGAACTCGGCGAACGCGAGTTTCAGGATGTCCTGGGCGGATTTGTTGGCATAGGTCGTGGCGAGTTCCACGACATCGAACGATGGGCTCATCAGGGCGGCTTCCTACAGGTCGGTGGCGCTGGGCGCTCTATATGGGACTGATGGTAACAAAATCCTGCAGCGACTGGCGCGCCCTCTGCGTTGCGCAGGCCCGCCCGAGTCGCTAGAGTTCGGCAGTCCTTTTGCTCGCTCGACTCAATAATCAATACAAATGGGAGTGTCTCGTGGAAATTGCCTGTCTGGATCTTGAAGGTGTGCTGGTCCCGGAAATCTGGATCGCCTTTGCCGAAAAAACCGGGATCGAATCCCTCAAGGCCACCACCCGGGACATCCCCGACTACGACGTGCTGATGAAACAGCGCCTGCGGATTCTCGACGAGCACGGCCTGAAGCTGTCCGACATCCAGGAAGTGATCGCCACGCTCAAGCCGCTGGACGGTGCCGTCGAGTTCGTCGACTGGCTGCGTGAGCGGTTTCAGGTGGTGATTCTGTCGGACACCTTCTACGAATTCTCCCAGCCGCTGATGCGTCAGCTGGGCTTCCCGACCTTGCTTTGCCACCGCCTGATAACGGATGACTCCGGTCGGGTGACGAGCTATCAGTTGCGTCAGCGCGATCCCAAGCGCCAGTCGGTATTGGCCTTCAAGAGCCTCTACTATCGGGTGATTGCGGCAGGGGATTCCTACAACGACACCACGATGCTGGGCGAGGCGGATGCAGGGATTCTGTTCCATGCGCCAGACAATGTGATTCGCGAGTTTCCACAGTTCCCGGCGGTGCACAGCTTTGAAGAGCTGAAGCAGGAGTTCATCAAGGCCTCGAATCGGGCCCTGAGTCTGTAGTCGATTTCGAGGGCGCCTTCGCCGGCAAGCCGGCTCCTACAGGTTATGTGTTGACCGCATAATTGTGGCTTGACACAAAACCTGTAGGAGCCGGCTTGCCGGCGAAGCTCTTAAAGATTTTGCAGGGTATCGAGCAACACCTTCACCTTGGTAATCGATTCCTGATACTCGGCCTGCCACTCGGAATCGGCGACGATCCCGCCGCCTCCCCAGCAACAGACCTGCCCATCCTTCACCAGCAGACTGCGAATGGCGATGGAGCTGTCCATCTCGCCGCGCACGTCCAGGTAAAGCAAGGATCCGCAATACAACCCACGACGCGTCGGTTCCAGCTCGTCGATGATCTGCATCGCGCGAATCTTCGGCGCGCCGGTAATCGATCCACCCGGGAAGCTGCCGGCGATCAGGTCCAGGGCGTCCCGGTCATCCGCCAGTTCCCCGGTCACGCTGCTCACCAGGTGATGCACGTTCGGGTAGCTTTCCAGACTGAACAACTCCGGCACCCGCACCGAGCCGATGCGGCAAGTGCGGCCGAGGTCGTTGCGCAGCAAGTCGACGATCATCAGGTTTTCCGCGCGGTCCTTGGGGCTGGCCAACAGTTCGGCGGCGTTCGCCGCATCTTCGCCAGCGGTCAGGCCGCGAGGGCGGGTGCCCTTGATCGGGCGGGTTTCCACATGGCGCTCGCTGACTTTGACGAAACGCTCCGGCGACAGGCTCAGCACCGCGCCGCCCTCGGGCAGGCTCTGGAAGCCGGAAAACGGCGTCGGACACGCCGCGCGCAAGGCGCAATAGGCGGCCCACGGATCGCCCTGGCACTGCGCACGGAAACGCTGGGCGAAGTTGACCTGATAGCAGTCACCGGCCTGGATATAGTGCTGAATGCGCTCCAGTGCGTGACGATACTCATCAGCACTCAAGTCGGCATTCATCGGTGCTTTCAGTGTGAAAGGCTCGATCGGGTCGATCCCGGGCTGGCTGAACAAGGCGATCAGACGTTGCCGCTCGCTGTCGATCAGCGTCGGGTGAAACACCAGCTGACTGGTCTTCAGTTGGTGATCGCTGATCAGTGCCCAGTCATAGAGCCCGAAACGCGCATCAGGCAATTGCAGGTCGTCCTGCGCCAGGCTCGGCAGGTGCTCCAGGTGGCGGCCGAAGTCATAGCTCAGGTAGCCGATCAATCCGCCAGCGAAAGGCAAGTCAAACGGCAGCGCGGCTTCACCCAGCCGTGTCAGGTTATCGCGCAGGCGTTGCAGGAAATCGCTACCACTTTCGTCAGGCAATACGGCCAGTTGTTCCAGCGGCCAGGCGCTGAGCAGGTCATAACGACCGCGATCGGCAGTCGGTCGGCCACTGTCGAGCAGTACGGCACCGGGGGCATGCCGAATCGCCGCGAAGTAGTCTGCGGGATTGGCGCGATAGGGGAGCGGGTGTACGGAACAGGTCAACATGGGCAGGGCGGATCAGCCATCGAGGCGGGGGTGGCGATTGTAGTCTCCTCTGGGAATTGCTCCTAGAGGGGAAGTCGGGGATTGGCAGATTGGCGGCAGGGTTGGTGTGTGTTGGCAGTGAGGCCGTCTTCGCTGGCAAGCCAGCTCCTACAAGGTTCAGCGCCATCCTGTAGGAGCTGGCTTGCCAGCGAAAGGGGCGACTCGGTCCCGGATCAGCCCTCAACCGCTGGAATATGCCCAAACATCTCCTGGACAAACTCCACCCGTTCCTCAACCGTTTCGCTGATCCCGCGAGCCTTCAATGCTTCCAGCCGCGCTTCAACGGCATGGGTACGCAACGTCAGGCCGCAATCATTGGCAATCTGAATGTTCAACCCGGGGCGGGCGTTGAGCTCAAGAATCAGCGGGCCTTTTTCCTGGTCCAGCACCATGTCGACCCCGATGTAGCCCAGCCCGCACAACTCATAACAGCCGGCGGCGAGTTTCATGAAACCGTCCCAATAGGGCAGTTGCACGCCGTCCACCGCGTTGGTGGTGTCCGGGTGTTTGGTGATGATGTTGTTCAGCCAGGTGCCACGCAAGGTCAGGCCAGTGGCGAGGTCGACGCCGACGCCGATGGCGCCCTGGTGCAGGTTGGCCTTGCCGCCGGACTGACGGGTCGGCAAGCGCAGCATGGCCATGACCGGGTAACCCATCAGCACAATGATGCGGATGTCCGGCACGCCTTCGTAGCTGATGCTCTTGAAGATCTGGTCCGGGGTCACGCGGTATTCGATCAGGGCCCGGTCGCGATGACCGCCCAGCGAATAAAGGCCGGTCAGGATACTGGAAATCTGGTGCTCGATTTCCTCGTGGCTGATGATCTTGCCGGACACCGTGCGGTAGCGCCCCTCGAAGCGGTCGGCGATCACCAGGATCCCATCACCGCCCGCGCCCTGGGCCGGTTTCACCACGAAGTCGTTGCGCCCGCCGATGATCTCGTCGAGGTTGTCGATTTCCTTCTCGGTAGAGATCACGCCATACAGTTCCGGCACATGGATGCCGGCGGCGATGGCGCGCTCCTTGGTGATGATCTTGTCATCGACGATCGGGTACAGGCTGCGCTTGTTGTACTTGAGCACGTAGTCCGCGTTGCGCCGATTGATCCCCATGATGCCCCGGGCTTCCAGGGCCTTCCAGGTCTTCCAGAGGCCGAACATCAGGCGTCAGCCTTCTTCAGGAAGGCCTTGAAGCGCACCAGTTCGGTCAGGCGGTAGCCGCGATAACGTCCCATCGCCAGCATGAAGCCCACCAGGATCAACAGGATCGCCGGGAAGGTGAACACGAAGTACACCAGCTCCGGAACGCTCATGATCAGGTGCGCCAGGGCCGCGGCGAACAACGTACCGATCGCCACCTTCATGGCGTGGCCGCCGCCGCGTTCTTCCCAGGTGATCGACAGGCGTTCGATAGTCATGGTCAGAATCACCATCGGGAACAGCGCAACCGACAACCCGCGTTCGAGGCCGAGTTTATGGCTGAGCAGGCTGATCGTCGCGATCAGCACCACCACGAAGGTCAGCACTACCGAAAGCCTCGGCAGCATTTGCAGCTTCAGGTGTTCAAGGTAGGAACGCAGCGACAGGCCCAATGCGGTGATGATGGTAAACAGCACGATGCCGAAGCCGAGCTGGGTTTCGCGGAAGGCCAGGGCGATCAACACCGGGGTGAAGGTGCCCAGGGTCTGGATGCCGATCAGGTTACGCAGGATCAGGATCACCAGTACGCCGATCGGGATCATGACCATGATCATGAAGGTCTGCTGGGTTTGCAGCGGCAGACCGTACAACGAGTATTCGAGGAAGTTGGCGTCGGTGTTTTCGTCGGTCAGCTTGGCCAGGCGAATGGCGTTCATTTCGCTGTTGTTCATGCTGAAGGTCACAGTGGCCTTCTTGCCGCCATCGACGGTGATCAGGTTTTCGTCACCGGTCCACCACAGCAGGCGGTCGGTCGGCAGGCCCTGTTCGCCGGTTTCCGGGTTGAAGTACAGCCAGTCGGTGCCGTTGAAACTGCGCAGCCAGAGTTCAGGTAGTTGCGGTTGGTCGGCTACCAGACGAATGGTGTGGACCTTTTCCACCGGCACGTGGGCGATGGACAGGACCAGCTCGACGATTTTGGCTTTGTTCGCGGTGGACGGATCGCCGCCCAGCAGCAGCTTCACATTGTCATCGTTGACGTTATTGACGCGCTTGATGGCTTCGCCGATGAAGGTCTCGACGTCGGCCGAGTGCTGGCGGATCGGCGCAAGCAGGGCTTCGGCGGCGATTTTTTCCGGGCCTTCCACGGCAATGCTGTCACGGAAGGTCGGGCCCTTGATCTTCAGTTTTTCGCCGCTGTAACGCTTGGTCAGCACCAGGCGGTAATAGAGGGTCTGGTTGCCCTTGGCCCGACGCGCCGACCAGGTGACCTTGCGGTTACCGTCAACCCGGTTCACCGCCACGCCGTAGTTATTGGAGATGAAACTCTCGTTGAGGCTGACGTAATCGCGGCTCAGTGGCGGCACGAACATCTGGATCTTGACCGGGTCCTTGGTGCTGGCGACGAACTCGACCTTGGCGTCGATGTTCCACAAGTCGTCGGTGGCGTCTTCGGTCACGGGAATCCCGAGCACAAAGATCTGATAGGCCGTAACTGAAATGCCCAGCACCACCAGGATGGCGATCAGCAGTTTCAGATGGAGGGTAAGAGAGCGCATTGGAATTACTCTGCGGTATGTGCGTCGGTGGCGCAGGCGGGTTTGCCAGCAGCGTATTTAAGACTGGGGTCGACCAGCGCATCGAAGCGTTTCAGGGCTTCGGAGCCGATCAAGAGCGGGTATTGGAAGGCGCTTCGGTCGGTCAAGTTCACTTCGATGCTGCGTAAAGCCGAACCCATGCAGATATCGAGCTCAATCACCGGACGGGCGGTGTACTTCTTGCCGGCTTCCGGATCGTAGTCACCGGCCCTGCGCTTGATCTTGCTGACCCGGGCCAGCGGCCGTTCGATCGGGTGCGAATGGGCGGCGTCGATGGCCAGGTAGAAGCGCACCCAGGACTCGCCATTGCGTTTGAAACGTTTGATGTCGCGGGCACTCAGGGAGGCGGTTTTCGCTCCAGTGTCGAGTTTGGCGGCGACTTCCAGGTTGATGCCGTCCAGCGAGGCGTACTCGTTGAGGCCGTACACGGTTTTTTCCCCCGCCGCGGCATAACCGGGCAGGCAAAGCATAAAGAGGAATGCGGGGAAGGGCTTGAGTCTCATAAATCCTGGTGCGCGGCGGTCCATACTTCAATTCAAGGCCCTGGCATCGCTGCGCAAGCTCCCTCGTATGCCTATCAACTATGACAAGCCGTGCAGATGTCACAAACAAATGCGGCCGGCATTCTAGCACGGTGGTTTTATGGCGCCAGCGCTGGCGGGTGGCTGTAAACCGAACGGCTGCGTTGATGGAAAGCAGACGGTTATTAGACGATTGTCGACAATACCTAATTATCCTTTGACTATACGGCCTGTATTCGTTAGTTTTTGCGGCATTGGTTATCAAGGTGTCGACAATATGCTGGATCAACTCGATCCGCCGGTCATTGCGCAGGACGATTCGGAAACCCTTTCCGAGAATGTCTTCCGACGCATTCAGGCGGCCATCGTCAAAGGCGAAATCGCTCCGGGCAGCAAGATCTCCGAGCCGGAACTGGCGCGCACCTACGGCATCAGTCGCGGCCCGTTGCGTGAGGCGATCCACCGCCTGGAAGGCCAGCGCCTGTTGGTGCGCATACCGCACGTCGGCGCGCGGGTGGTGTCGCTCAACCACGCCGAGCTGCTGGAACTCTACGAAATCCGCGAGTCCCTCGAAGGCATGGCCTGCCGTCTGGCAGCCGAACGCATGACCCTTGAAGAAATCGACGAACTGCGCCGGGTTCTCGAAACCCACGAGCGCGATGCGGCGTTTCAGGCCGGTGTCGGCTACTACCAGCAGGAAGGCGATTTCGACTTCCATTACCGAATCATCCAGGGCAGCGGCAACCGCACCCTTACGCAGATGCTTTGCGGCGAGCTCTATCAACTGGTGCGCATGTATCGCATCCAGTTTTCCACCACGCCCAATCGGCCACGCCAGGCCTTTGCCGAGCACCACCGGATTCTCGACGCCATTGCCGACCGTGACGGTGAGCTGGCCGAGTTGTTGATGCGCCGCCACATCGGCGCCTCCAAACGCAATATCGCCCGTCACTACCAGGACGGCGTTAACCCGACAGCCACTGAACGAGGTGAGTCATGAGTTCCAACAAGAGCACTCCAGGCCAGCGTTTCCGCGATGCGGTCGCCAACGAGCATCCGCTGCAAGTGGTCGGCGCGATCAACGCCAATCACGCGCTGCTGGCCAAGCGCGCCGGTTTCAAGGCTATCTATCTGTCCGGTGGCGGGGTGGCTGCCGGCTCCCTCGGCGTGCCGGACCTGGGCATTACCGGGCTCGATGACGTGCTGACCGATGTGCGTCGCATCACCGACGTCTGCGACCTGCCGCTGCTGGTGGACGTAGACACCGGTTTCGGTTCCTCGGCGTTCAACGTCGCGCGCACCGTCAAGTCGATGATCAAGTTCGGCGCGGCGGCGATTCACATCGAAGACCAGGTCGGCGCCAAGCGCTGCGGTCACCGTCCTAATAAAGAGATCGTGTCCCTGCAGGAAATGGTCGATCGCATCAAGGCCGCGGTCGATGCCCGTACCGACGACAGCTTCGTGATCATGGCTCGCACCGACGCCCTGGCAGTGGAAGGACTGGAATCGGCCCTGGATCGCGCCGCGGCGTGCATCGAGGCCGGCGCCGACATGATCTTCCCGGAAGCCATCACTGAACTGGACATGTACAAGCTGTTCGCCAGCCGCGTGAAAGCGCCGATCCTGGCCAACATCACCGAATTCGGCGCGACGCCGCTGTACACCACCGAGCAACTGGCCGCCGCCGATGTGTCGCTGGTGCTGTACCCGCTGTCGGCCTTTCGCGCGATGAACAAGGCGGCGGAAAACGTCTACACCGCGATCCGCCGCGACGGCACGCAACAGAACGTGATCGACACCATGCAGACGCGCATGGAGCTTTACGATCGCATCGACTACCACACCTTCGAGCAGAAGCTCGACGCGTTGTTTGCTGCGAAGAAGTAACGAAAGCCCTGTAGGAGCGAAGCTTGCTCGCGAAAGCGGTGTCTCAGACGACATAAATGTTGAATGTCAGTCTGTCTTCGCGAGCAAGCTTCGCTCCTACAAGTTTCCCTGACAAATTCAAGAAAAACTGGAGACAGCAATGGCCGAAGCAAAAGTACTCAGTGGCGCCGGGCTCCGTGGCCAGGTTGCCGGGCAAACCGCACTGTCCACCGTGGGCCAGTCGGGCGCAGGCCTGACCTATCGTGGCTACGACGTTCGCGAACTGGCGGCTGACGCCCAATTCGAAGAAGTGGCCTACCTGCTGCTGTACGGCGAGCTGCCGACCACAGCGCAACTCGCCGCCTACATCAGCAAACTGGGCAAGCTGCGCGACCTGCCGCAAGCCTTGAAAGAAGTGCTCGAACGCATCCCCGCCGACGCCCACCCGATGGACGTGATGCGCACCGGTTGCTCGTTCCTGGGCAACATCGAACCGGAGAACGACTTCTCCGAGCAGCACGACAAGACCGACCGCCTGCTGGCCGCGTTCCCGGCGATCATGTGCTACTGGTATCGCTTCAGCCACGACGGCAAGCGCATCAGCTGCGTGAGCGACGAACAAACCATTGGCGGTCACTTCCTGCACTTGCTGCACGACAAGAAGCCGAGCGAGTTGCACGTCAAGGTGATGAACGTTTCGCTGATCCTCTATGCGGAGCACGAGTTCAACGCCTCGACCTTCGCCGCGCGAGTGTGCGCCTCGACCTTGTCCGACCTGTTCTCCTGCGTCACCGCAGCCATCGGTACCCTGCGCGGTCCGCTGCACGGCGGCGCCAACGAAGCGGCGATGGAAATGATCGAGCGCTTCAGTTCCCCGGAGGAAGCAATCAAGGGCACCCTCGGCATGCTCGAGCGCAAGGACAAGATCATGGGCTTCGGTCACGCGATCTATAAGGACAACGATCCGCGCAACGAGGTGATCAAGGCGTGGTCGAAAAAACTCGCTGACGAAGTGGGCGACACGGTGCTGTTCCCGGTCTCCGAAGCCATCGACAAGACCATGTGGGAGCAGAAGAAACTGTTCCCGAACGCCGACTTCTACCATGCGTCGACGTATCACTTCATGGGCATTCCGACCAAGTTGTTCACCCCGATATTCGTCTGCTCGCGCCTGACCGGCTGGGCGGCGCATGTGTTCGAACAACGTGCCAACAACCGCATCATCCGCCCGAGCGCCGAGTACGTCGGCGTCGAACAGCGCAAGTTCGTGCCAATCGAACAACGCTGAATGGTGGGGGCTTTGCGCAGGGATTTGAACATTACGCAAATCCCTGTGGGAGCGGGCTTGCCCGCGATGACGGCGTCACATTCGACATAAATGTCGCCTGACCCACCGCAATCGCGGGCAAGCCCGCTCCCACAGGGGGTGTGTTGAATTCGAATTTAGTGCCAGGCCCCACCCTTTGTAATCACCGTGACCGAGTCCCTGACGATGAACACTGAATTCCGCAAACCGCTGCCCGGCAGCCATCTGGATTACTTTGACGTCCGTGCGGCTGTCGAGGCCATCCAGCCCGGCGCCTACGACACTCTGCCGTACACCTCCCGCGTGCTGGCGGAAAACCTGGTGCGCCGCTGTGACCCGGCCACGCTCACCGAATCCCTGAAGCAATTCATCGAGCGCAAACGCGACCTCGATTTCCCATGGTTCCCGGCCCGCGTGGTGTGCCACGACATTCTCGGCCAGACCGCCCTGGTGGACCTTGCCGGCCTGCGTGACGCCATCGCCCTGCAAGGCGGTGACCCGGCGCAAGTCAACCCGGTGGTGCCGACGCAATTGATCGTCGACCACTCCCTGGCCGTCGAGCGTGGTGGCTTCGACCCGGAAGCGTTCGAGAAAAACCGCGCCATCGAAGATCGTCGCAACGAAGACCGCTTCCACTTCATCAACTGGACCAAAAAAGCGTTCAAGAATGTTGATGTGATCCCGCCGGGCAACGGCATCATGCACCAGATCAACCTGGAGAAAATGTCTCCGGTGATCCAGGTGCGTGATGGCGTGGCATTCCCTGATACCTGCGTCGGCACCGACAGCCATACCCCGCATGTCGATGCGCTGGGCGTGATTGCCATCGGCGTCGGTGGGCTGGAAGCCGAGAGCGTGATGCTCGGCCGCGCGTCGTGGATGCGTCTGCCGGAAAGCGTTGGCGTCGAACTGACCGGCAAGTTGCAACCGGGCATCACCGCCACCGACATGGTGCTGGCGCTGACCGAGTTCCTGCGCAAACAGAAAGTGGTTGGCGCGTGGCTGGAATTCTTCGGCGAAGGCGCCTCCGCGCTGACCCTCGGCGACCGCGCGACCATCTCCAACATGGCTCCGGAATACGGCGCCACCGCGGCGATGTTCTACATCGACCAGCAAACCATCGACTACCTCAAGCTCACCGGTCGTGAAGACGAACAAGTACAGCTGGTCGAGAACTACGCCAAGATTACCGGCCTGTGGGCCGACAGCCTGAAGGGCGCGCAATACGAGCGCGGGCTGACCTTCAACCTGTCCTCGGTGGTGCGCAACATGGCGGGGCCGAGCAACCCGCACGCCCGTGTCGCGACCTCGGATCTCGCCGCCCAGGGGATCTCCGGCCAGTGGACCGAAGTGCCCGGCCAGATGCCGGACGGCGCGGTGATCATCGCCGCCATCACCAGTTGCACCAACACCAGCAACCCGCGCAACGTGATTGCTGCCGGCCTGCTGGCGCGCAATGCCAACAAGCTCGGCCTGACCCGCAAGCCGTGGGTCAAATCGTCCCTGGCACCGGGTTCGAAAACCGTCGCGCTGTACCTCGACGAGGCCGGCCTGACCAGCGAGCTGGAGCAACTCGGTTTCGGCATCGTCGCCTTCGCCTGCACCACGTGCAACGGCATGTCCGGCGCGCTGGACCCGGTGATCCAGCAAGAGATCATCGACCGCGACCTGTACGCCACCGCCGTGCTGTCCGGCAACCGTAACTTCGACGGCCGGATTCACCCGTACGCCAAGAACGCATTCCTCGCATCGCCGCCGTTGGTGGTCGCTTACGCCATCGCCGGGACCATCCGTTTCGACATCGAAAAAGATGTGCTGGGCGTGGTGGATGGCAAGGAAATCCGCCTGAAAGACATCTGGCCGAGCGACGAAGAAATCGACGCGGTGGTCAAGGCCTCGGTCAAGCCGGAGCAGTTCCGCCAGGTCTACATCCCGATGTTCGCCATCCACGAAGACACCGGTCCGAAAGTGACCCCGCTGTACGACTGGCGCGAAATGAGCACCTACATCCGCCGTCCGCCGTATTGGGAAGGCGCACTGGCCGGCGCGCGTCCGCTCAAGGGCATGCGTCCGCTGGCGGTGCTGCCGGACAACATCACCACCGATCACCTGTCGCCTTCCAACGCGATCATGCTCGACAGCGCCGCCGGCGAATACCTGGCGAAAATGGGCCTGCCGGAAGAAGACTTCAACTCCTACGCGACTCATAGGGGCGACCATTTGACTGCGCAACGCGCCACCTTCGCCAACCCGAAACTGTTCAACGAAATGGTCCGGGAAAACGGCAAGGTCAAGCAGGGTTCCTTGGCCCGCGTCGAGCCGGAAGGCCAAGTGATGCGCATGTGGGAAGCCATCGAAACCTACATGGAACGCAAGCAGCCGCTGATCATTATCGCCGGCGCCGACTACGGTCAGGGTTCGTCCCGGGACTGGGCGGCGAAGGGCGTGCGGCTGGCGGGTGTGGAAGCGATTGCGGCCGAAGGCTTCGAGCGCATCCACCGCACCAACCTGGTGGGCATGGGCGTGTTGCCGCTGGAGTTCAAGCCGGGCACCGACCGCCACACGCTGAACATCGACGGTAGCGAAACCTACGACGTGATCGGCGAACGCACACCGCGTGCCGAGTTGACGCTGGTGATCAACCGCAAGAACGGCGAACGCGTCGAAGTGCCGGTGACCTGCCGCCTCGACACCGCCGAAGAAGTGTCGATCTACGAGGCCGGCGGCGTGCTGCAACGCTTCGCCCAGGACTTCCTCGAAGAATCGGCGGTAGCCGTTTAAATCGCGACATGCAAACACGGGACTTCAAGTCCCGTGTCTGTTTCAGCAAGGAGTAAAGAGCACCATGGCTCGCGCAACTCATTTCGCACCGCAGATCAAAATCCCCGCCACCTACATGCGCGGCGGCACCAGCAAAGGCGTGTTCTTCAGCCTCAAAGACCTGCCCGAAGCGGCACAGATTCCCGGCCCGGCGCGCGATGCGCTGTTGTTGCGCGTGATCGGCAGTCCCGATCCCTACGACAAGCAAATCGACGGCATGGGCGGCGCGACTTCCAGCACCAGCAAAACCGTGATCCTGTCGAAAAGCATCAAGGCCGATCACGACGTCGATTACCTGTTCGGCCAGGTCTCCATCGACAAGCCGTTCGTCGACTGGAGCGGCAACTGCGGCAACCTGTCGGCGGCGGTCGGTTCGTTTGCCATCAGCAACGGCCTGGTGGATTCCAGCCGCATCCCGCACAACGGTGTAGCCGTGGTTCGCGTGTGGCAGGCCAATATCGGCAAGACCATCATCGCCCATGTGCCGATCACCAACGGTGAAGTGCAGGAAACCGGCGACTTCGAACTCGACGGCGTGACCTTCCCGGCCGCCGAAGTGCAAGTCGAATTCATGGACCCGGCAGCGGAAGAAGAGGGCGGCGGTGGTTCGATGTTCCCCACCGGCAACCTGGTGGATGACCTGGAAGTGCCCGGAGTGGGGACCTTCAAGGCGACCATGATCAACGCCGGCATCCCGACCATCTTCGTCAATGCCGAAGACATCGGCTACACCGGCACCGAGTTGCAAGGCGCGATCAACGGCGACCCGAAAGCCCTGCTGATGTTCGAGACCATTCGGGCTTACGGCGCGTTGCGCATGGGCTTGATCAAGGATCTGGACGAAGCGGCCAAGCGTCAACACACGCCCAAGGTCGCCTTTGTGGCCAAACCGGCGGACTACGTGGCATCCAGCGGCAAGGCGATTGCTGCAGGTGATGTCGACCTGCTGGTGCGCGCACTGTCCATGGGCAAGCTGCACCACGCGATGATGGGCACGGCGGCCGTGGCGATCGGTACGGCTGCAGCGATATCCGGCACCCTGGTGAACCTCGCCGCGGGCGGTATCGAACGCAACGCTGTGCGCTTCGGCCATCCATCCGGCACGTTGCGTGTGGGCGCCGAGGCCAGCCTCGTAAACGGCGAATGGACCGTGAACAAAGCCATCATGAGCCGCAGCGCGCGGGTGTTGATGGAAGGCTACGTCCGCGTGCCGGGCGATTCTTTCTAACCACACCACCGCCCCCTGTAGGAGCTGGCTTGCCAGCGAAGAGGCCGTCACATCCAACATCATCGTTGTCTGTGACACCGCCTTCGCTGGCAAGCCAGCTCCTACAGGGGATTGCATTTCACAATAAGAAAGTAGCGACCAGCTGAGATTTAACCTGAACCGAGGTCCCATCAACGAACCACTTCAAGAGTGAATCGAACATGAGCGCCAACGTCGACCTGAACAACCGCCCCGACTACGACAGGGTCCTGCAGGACATTGCCGATTACGTCCTGACCTTCAACATCGAGTCCAAGGAAGCCCTGGACACCGCCCGCAACTGCCTGATGGACACCCTCGGCTGCGGCCTGCTGGCCCTGCGCTTCCCCGAATGCACCAAGCACCTGGGCCCCATCGTCGAAGGCACCGTCGTCCCTTTCGGCGCCCGCGTGCCGGGCACCAGCTACCGTCTCGATCCAGTCAAGGCAGCCTGGGACATCGGTTGCATCGTCCGCTGGCTCGACTACAACGACACCTGGCTCGCCGCCGAATGGGGCCATCCGTCCGATAACCTTGGCGGCATTCTGGCGGTGGCGGACCACCTGTCGCAAAAGCGCGTGGCCAATGGCGACGCACCGCTGACCGTTCGCACGGTGCTTGAAGCCATGATCATGGCCCATGAGATCCAGGGCATCATCGCGCTGGAAAACTCCTTCAATCGCGTAGGCCTGGATCACGTCATCCTGGTGAAAATTGCCTCGACCGCCGTCACCGCCAAACTCATGGGGGCCAATCGAGAGCAGTTGCTGGCGGCGCTGTCCCACGCTTTTGCCGATGGCCAGGCGTTGCGTACTTATCGGCATGCACCGAATGCCGGTTCGCGAAAATCCTGGGCGGCGGGCGACGCATCCAGCCGTGGCGTGCGCCTGGCGGACATCGCGATGCGCGGTGAAATGGGCATCCCCGGGGTGTTGACCGCCAAACAGTGGGGCTTTTACGACGTATTGTTCAGCCACACCAACAACGACCTGGCGCTCAAGCCTGAGGACAAGCGTGCCTTCAGTTTCTCCCGGCCGTACGGCAGCTACGTGATGGAAAACGTGCTGTTTAAAATCAGCTTCCCGGCCGAATTCCACGCGCAAACGGCCTGCGAAGCGGCGGTGACCCTGCATCCGCAGGTCAGAAATCGCCTGCACGAGATCGACAGGATCGTCATCACCACCCATGAATCGGCGATTCGCATCATCTCCAAGGTCGGCCCGCTGGCCAACGCTGCCGACCGTGACCACTGCATTCAGTACATGACGGCGGTGCCGCTGGCCTTCGGCAATCTGGTAGCCGAGCAGTACGAGGATGACTTTCACCGCGCGCATCCAATCATCGACGTACTCCGGGACAAAATGGTCATTGTCGAAGATCGGCGTTACACCCGCGAGTATCTGGAGCCGGACAAGCGCTCCATCGCCAACGCGGTGCAGGTGTTTTTCAAGGACGGTTCGAGTACCGAGAACGTGGTGGTGGAGTACCCGATCGGCCATCGCCGTCGTCGCACGGACGGTATCCCGCTGCTTGAAGAAAAATTCCAGGCCAACCTGGCGACGCGTTTCACGGTGCAGCGCAGCGCCGAGATCTTTGCGTTGTGCAAGGACCAGGCGGCGCTTGAGGCGACGCCGGTCAACCGCTTCGTGGACTTGTTCGTAATCTGATTGGCACCTACGCAAGCCCCGTGTAATTGGATGGACTCGCCCAAGCCGAGGCGAAGACGGTGGCACAGGCAGCGATGATGTTGGATGTGACGGCCTCTTCGCTGGCAAGCCAGCTCCTACAAGGCTTCCACAGGCGATTCGGTGATGGCGAACCCGCCCAGCAAAATCGCCGAATCGCCACAATCACTGGCTGCGGTGTTCCGCCAGGCAATCGATCAACGCGCGAGCGGCCGCGGATAACTGCCGGTGAGGTGGGTAGATCACTGAAAACGGTCGCGTCCGTCCGCGCGATTGTTCAAGCAATTCCACCAGGCGTCCCTGTTGAATGCGCTCGCGAACGATGAAGTCGTAGGTCTGACAGATGCCTAAACCCTGTTCTGCCAGAGAAACGATGCCCAGTACATCTTCCGAGACCTGCATCATCGCAGCCGGTATCAACTCGACCGCCTGTCCGTCTTTCAGCAGTTGCCAGGGCCTGACCCTGCCGCTGCTGGGAATGATGAAGGGCAGGCACGCGTGATTCTTCAACTCATCGATTTCGCACGGCGTGCCAGCTTGTTGCAGGTACTCGGGGGCCGCGACCAGGCACAAGCGGGCATCTTCCAGCTTGCGTCCAACAAGCCCGCTGTCTGGCAGGGTGCCCATGCGTATGGCCAGGTCGAAATTTTCTGCCACCAGATCGACATTGCGATTGCAGATGCTCAGCTCGATCCGCACTTTGGGATGTTGTCGGTGAAAGAGCGCCAATCGCGCCGGCAGCCGGTAATGCCCATAGGTGGTCGGTGCGCTGAGGCGCAAGCACCCGGATGGCTGGCTCAATTGATCGCGTAACGTAAGTTCCACCTCACCGATCAGGCAAAAAGCTCTGCGCGTCTGATCCAGATACAGACGCCCGGCTTCGGTCAGGCAGAGTCTTCGCGTGGAGAGTCTGAGCAGTTGCACCCCGATCCGTGCTTCCAGGCGCTTGATTGCCCGGCTGATGACGGAAGGGGTGGTGGCCAGCGCGACGGCAGCAGCGCTGAGCGAGCCCTTGTCGACAACGGTGATGAAGGTTTCGACATCGCTCAGGTGTGCGAATTGACGCGCCATTCTTGCTTCCAGAGGCCAGGTGATTGTCTTTCGAGCAGGTTTATCGGCATCCAAGGTATCAATAAATTGTGCCTTGGATCAGGCAGTAAACGCCTGCGGAAACCTTTGGAGACGATATGAAGATTTTCACGACACTGCTTCTGAGTGCAGGACTTTGGGCCATTAGCCAGGTGGCTCAGGCAGCCCATGTGTTGGTGGTCCTGTCGGACGCCGGGAGGCTTGAACTCAAAGATGGCAAGTCGGTAGATACCGGCTTTTACTTCAATGAACTGATGCAGCCAGTGAAGCTGCTGCTCGATGCCAACCACAAGGTGACCTTTGCCACCCCCTTGGGGAATGCGCCCGTTCTGGATCAAGGCTCGCTCAACAAATCCTACTTCGGCAATGATGAGGCGGTCTTCGGCCAGCACAAGGCATTGCTGGAGACGCTCTAGCTCACCTCGCCCGGTGAATCACCGGTAATCAGCCTGGCCGAAGTGGAGCAGATGGGTTATCAACAGTTCGACGCCCTGTATGTTCCCGGTGGCCGTGCACCAATGCAGGACCTGACGCTGAGCCCGTTGATGGGTAGGCTCCTGGCTGATTTTCACGCGCGGGGCAAGACCACTGCGATGGTTTGTCACGGCCCTGCGGCCCTGCTCTCGACCCTGCCCGATGCGTCGGGCTTCGCCCGCGAGCTTGAGGCGTCAGGAAAAGTCGCTACCCGTCCAGACTGGATCTATGCAGGCTACAAAATGACGGTGATGAGCAATACCGAGGAAAACTGGGCGAAAAAAAATGGCCGTCTGGCCGGGGGGGAAATGAAGTACCTGCCTCAGAACGCACTTGAACAGGCCGGAGGGGCGTACAAGTCCAGCCTGTTGCCGTGGAGTTCGAATGTGGTGGTCGATCGTGAACTGATCACCGGGCAAAATCCCGAATCAACCCTGGGCGTGGCCAACGAATTGCTTAAACGCCTGAAATAACCTGCAGGCTGCTTCGATCATCAAGCAAGAGCCCGGCTGGCTCTTGCTCTTGCTCCTGTTTGCTGGTTTGCGTCGGATTACTTCACTTGAACCGCCGCTCCACCCCTTTCTCCACCAGGATCTTCGCCGAAATCTCTTCCACCGAAAAATGCGTGGAATTGATGTGCGGGATGTTCTCGCGGCGGAACAGGTTCTCCACCTCGCGCACTTCGAACTCGCACTGGGCGTAGCTCGAATAGCGGCTGTTGGGCTTGCGCTCGTGGCGGATCGCGGTGAGGCGGTCCGGGTCGATGGTCAGGCCGAACAGCTTGTGCTGGTGGGTGCGCAGGGCGGTCGGCAGTTGCAGGCGCTCCATGTCGTCTTCGGTCAGCGGGTAGTTGGCCGCGCGGATGCCGAATTGCATGGCCATGTACAGGCAGGTCGGGGTTTTGCCGCAACGGGACACGCCCACCAGAATCAGGTCGGCCTTGTCGTAATAGTGGGTGCGGGCGCCATCGTCGTTGTCCAGGGCGAAGTTCACCGCCTCGATCCGCTCCATGTAATTGGAATTGCTGCCGATGGAGTGGGACTTGCCGACGGTGTAGGACGAATGCTCGGTCAATTCCTGTTCAAGAGGCGCCAGAAAGGTCGAGAAAATGTCGATCATGAAACCATTGGACGTTGCGAGGATCTCACGGATGTCCTGATTGACGATGGTGTCGAAGATGATCGGCCGGAAGCCGTCGTTTTCGGCGGCTTTGTTGATTTGTTGTACCATGGCCCGCGCTTTATCCGCGTTGTCGATGTACGGTCGCGTGAATTTGCTGAAGGTAATGTTTTCGAACTGCGCCAGGAGGCTTTGGCCGAGGGTTTCGGCTGTGATGCCGGTGCCGTCGGAAATAAAGAAGGCAGATCGTTTCATTTGCACCTTGGGCCTTAAGCTAATGATCATTCTTGGATATGATAGGCGCGATTTGCCGGCCGCCAGTGGCTTGCATTCTCACTTATTTTCCAGGTCCAGGCCATACAGCTGGCAAACGCTCCCCTGGAGCAGCCGGCGTCTGAGCTTATCCAACACAGTTAGTGGAGAGATCACCTTGGTAGAGTACGTAGTTTCCCTCGATAAGCTCGGCGTCCATGATGTAGAGCACGTAGGGGGCAAGAACGCATCCCTGGGCGAGATGATCAGTAACCTGGCCGGTGCCGGTGTATCGGTGCCCGGTGGCTTCGCCACGACAGCTCAGGCTTATCGTGATTTTCTGGAGCTGAGCGGCCTGAACGAGCAGATCCATGCCGCGCTCGATGCCCTGGACGTCGACGATGTGAACGCCCTGGCCAAGACCGGTGCGCAGATCCGCCAATGGATCATGGAAGCCGAATTCCCCGAGAAGCTCAACGCCGAAATCCGCACCGCGTTCGCCACGCTGTCGGCCGGCAACCCTGACATGGCCGTGGCCGTGCGCTCTTCGGCTACCGCTGAAGACTTGCCGGACGCTTCCTTCGCCGGTCAGCAGGAAACCTTCCTGAACATCCGTGGCGTCGAAAACGTCATTCGCGCCGCCAAGGAGGTGTTTGCCTCTTTGTTCAACGACCGCGCCATTTCCTACCGCGTCCACCAGGGCTTCGACCACAAGCTGGTGGCCCTGTCGGCCGGCGTGCAGCGCATGGTCCGCTCCGAAACCGGTACGGCCGGCGTGATGTTCACCCTTGATACCGAATCGGGCTTCCGTGACGTGGTGTTCATCACCGGCGCCTACGGCCTGGGTGAAACCGTCGTACAAGGCGCGGTGAACCCGGACGAATTCTACGTTCACAAACACACACTGGCCGCCGGTCGTCCGGCGATCCTGCGCCGTAACCTGGGCAGCAAAGCCATCAAGATGATCTACGGCGAAGTCGCCACGGCCGGTAAATCGGTCAAGACCATCGACGTCGACAAGGCCGATCGCGCCCGTTTCTGCCTGAGCGATGCCGAAGTCAGCGAGCTGGCCAAGCAAGCGATGATCATCGAGAAGCACTACAAGTGCCCGATGGACATCGAATGGGCCAAAGACGGCGACGACGGCAAGCTCTACATCGTTCAGGCCCGTCCTGAAACCGTGAAGAGCCGTACCTCGGCCAACGTCATGGAACGCTACCTGTTGAAAGAAACCGGCACCGTGCTGGTGGAAGGTCGCGCCATCGGCCAGCGCATCGGCGCCGGCAAGGTCCGCATCATCAAGGACGTGTCCGAGATGGACAAGGTCCAGCCAGGCGACGTGCTGGTCTCCGACATGACCGACCCGGACTGGGAACCGGTCATGAAGCGCGCCAGCGCCATCGTCACCAACCGTGGCGGCCGTACCTGCCACGCGGCGATCATCGCTCGCGAGCTGGGGATCCCGGCCGTGGTCGGTTGCGGCAACGCCACCCAGCTGTTGAAAGACGGCCAGGGCGTGACCGTGTCCTGCGCTGAAGGCGACACCGGTTACATCTTCGAAGGCGAACTGGGCTTCGACATCAAGAAGAACTCCGTGGATGCCATGCCGGATCTGCCGTTCAAGATCATGATGAACGTCGGCAACCCGGACCGCGCCTTCGACTTCGCGCAACTGCCGAACGCCGGTGTGGGCCTGGCCCGCCTGGAGTTCATCATCAACCGCATGATCGGTGTTCACCCCAAGGCGCTGTTGAACTACGACGGCCTGCCGCAGGACATCAAGGACAGCGTCGACAAGCGCATCGCCGGTTACGACGACCCGGTCGGCTTCTATGTCGAGAAACTGGTCGAGGGCATCAGCACCCTGGCTGCAGCGTTCTACCCGAAAAAGGTCATCGTGCGTCTGTCGGACTTCAAGTCCAACGAATACGCCAACCTGATCGGCGGCAAGCTCTACGAGCCGGAAGAAGAAAACCCGATGCTGGGCTTCCGCGGTGCCTCGCGTTATATCAGTGAAGCGTTCCGCGACTGCTTCGAACTCGAGTGCCGTGCCCTCAAGCGCGTTCGCAACGAGATGGGCCTGACCAACGTGGAAATCATGGTGCCGTTCGTGCGTACCCTGGGCGAAGCGAGCCAGGTCGTCGACCTGCTGGCCGAAAACGGCCTGGCCCGTGGCGACAACGGTCTGCGCGTAATCATGATGTGCGAACTGCCGTCCAACGCGATCCTGGCTGAAGAATTCCTCGAGTTCTTCGACGGTTTCTCCATCGGCTCCAACGACCTGACCCAGTTGACCTTGGGCCTGGACCGTGACTCCGGGATTATCGCTCACCTGTTCGACGAGCGTAATCCGGCGGTCAAGAAGCTGCTGGCCAACGCGATTCAGGCCTGTAACAAGGCTGGCAAGTACATCGGCATCTGCGGTCAGGGCCCTTCGGACCACCCTGACCTGGCCAAATGGCTGATGGAGCAGGGCATTGAAAGCGTGTCGTTGAACCCCGATTCCGTGCTGGAAACCTGGTTCTTCCTGGCTGAAGGTCAAGCGGCAGTTTGATGGTGTGATTGGGGACTCTGTGGCGAGGGAGCTTGCTCCCGCTTGAGTGCACAGCACTCACAATAACCGGCGCTGGCTGTCGGATTTTTGGGGCTGTTGCGCAGTCCGGCGCGAGCAAGCTCGCTCGCCACAGGTGAACAGTCGTGCAGTCATTGATTGACCCCTTCAGAGATTGAAGTAGGGCGGGCTCCTCTGGAAGCCGCCCTTTTTTGTGCAAGAGCATTATGCAAAGCAGCAGCAACCTATTTCCTGTCGCCCTGATCAGCGCCGAACGACGCGGTGATCTGAGCGAAGACGTCTATCGTTTGAAACCTGGCAACAGCCCCGACGGCACCGTCGAACTGGCTGTGACACGTCTCGGCATGGCCGACGAGCCCGCCGTGCGTGGCGTGCCGGTGATCCTGTTGCATGGCAGCTTTTCCAATCGACGATTCTGGTTTTCCCCCAAGGGCCTGGGGCTGGGCGCTTATCTGGCGCGCCAGGGCTTCGATGTGTGGATCGCGGAAATGCGCGGCCATGGCTTGTCCCAGCGCAACCAGAACTATCGCAATAACCGCGTTGCCGACTACGCTCGATACGATCTGCCTGCCATTGGCGCCTTCGTGCGTGAGCAAAGTGACCAGGTCCCGCACTGGATCGGTCACTCCCTCGGCGGCATTACACTGGCCGCGGCATTAGGCGGTGAGTACATCGGCGAATCGGTCGTGGCTTCTGCGGCATTCTTCGGCACACAGGTCAGCCGAACCTACTGGCCGTTGAAATTTCCGCCGGTGGAGTGGAGCGGGCGCTTTATTCTCAAGCGTTTCGCCCAACTGTCCGGGTCGCGGCTCAAGCGCGGCCCGGAAGACGAGCCGATCGGTCTGGCCCTGGAAAGCATGCGCTGGTATGGCCTGTTCGGGCGTTTTGGCGATGCCGACAAGGATTGGTGGGCCGGACTGGCCGACGTCCAGTTGCCAGTGCTGGCGGTGAGTGCCACGGGTGACCATCAGGATCCAGCCTGGGCCTGTCGTAAACTGTTCGATCAGGTGGGGTCCGAGCACAAACAATTTATCACCCTGGGTCGCGAACAGGGCTTTGGCGATAATTTCGGTCACGTGGAAATGCTCGTCAGCAAAGCGGCCCAGACCGAAGTCTGGCCATTGGTGCCGCGCTGGCTGGCGGATCAGCGCACACCTTTGCTGGGCGAAAAATCGGATTTTGCCACTGCGATCCGAGCCTGATGCTCTAACAAGGGCATTTCGCTTGCATCGGCTTGCGGCTAAGATATGACGCGTTAGGGGGCGTTCTCAATTAGTTTCCACACCGCGCCGGGCCTGCTGTTGTGCAGGGCAAGGCGCGAGAAGCGTGGTTTGGTCATTCCAAATAAGCTTCGAACAACGCAGCCCTGCACAACAGCAGGCCCGGCCCTTCGGGTTGTGCCTTAAAGCGGGCCAGGCTGCGTTGCAGGCCTTGGAAAGGGAACAACCATTCCCGGCGGCCTGCGCCTTGCCTGGCCCGCTTTAAGGCGACAACGCGGCGGGGAAACTAATTGAGAACGCCCCCTAAGCTTTTCCGGTCATTTTCGATTGCTGTGCCCTCAGTGATGTTCGTGCTTGCCTTCCTCTTTACAGGAGTTTCTCGATGAAACATTACCTCACGCCTGACCTGTGCGACGCCTATCCGGAGCTGGTGCAGGTGCTGGAACCGATGTTCAGCAATTTCGGCGGCCATGATTCTTTCGGCGGCGAAATCGTGACCATCAAGTGCTTCGAAGACAACTCGCTGGTCAAGGAGCAGGTCGAACTCAAGGGTGACGGCAAGGTATTGGTAGTCGACGGCGGCGGCTCTCTGCGCCGCGCACTGCTGGGCGACTTGCTGGCCGAGAAAGCCGCGAAAAACGGCTGGGAAGGGCTGGTGATCTACGGTTGCATCCGCGACGTCGATGTCATCGCGCAAACCGAGTTGGGGGTTCAGGCCCTGGCCAGTCATCCGATGAAGACCGACAAGCGCGGTATCGGCGATCTCAACGTGGCCGTGACCTTTGCTGGCGTGACGTTCCATCCGGGCCATTACATTTATGCGGACAACAACGGCGTGATCATCTCGCCAAGCCCGCTTGAAATGCCTGAATAAGCTGGCGTACCCACAAAGGAGTGAGGATGTTCGAGGAAGAAAACGCGCAATGGGGGCTGGTACATGCCCTGGTGCTGGACGGTAAAGGCGGTGCGCGTTCGATAGCCCGGACTGAACTCGATGACTTGCAGCTGCAGGCCCATGAAAGCCTGTGGCTGCACTGGGATCGCAGCCACCCGCAAACCCGGACCTGGCTGCGTAAATCCAGCGGCCTGAGCGAATTCAGCTGTGACCTGCTGCTCGAAGAAAACACCCGGCCGCGTCTTTTGCCATTGCCGGACTCCGAGCTGCTGCTGTTTTTGCGTGGGGTCAACCTCAACCCCGGGGCCGAGCCTGAAGACATGGTGTCGGTGCGGATCTTCGCCTCGGCCCAGCGGATCATTTCCCTGCGCTTGCGTCCATTGCGCGCCACCGACGAGCTGTTGGCGCAGCTCGCCGAAGGCAAAGGGCCGAAAACCGCCTCCGAACTCATCCTTTATATGGCTCAGTACCTCACCAGCAAGGTGCAGGATCTGGTCAGCTGCCTCTCGGAAGTGGTCGATGAGGAAGAAGAAAAGCTGGATGCCGACGAACGGTACACCCCCGAGCATGGAGCCATTTTGCAGATCCGTCGCAGGGCCGCTGCGCTGAAGCGCTTTCTCGCTCCGCAACGGGATATTTTCGGTCAGCTGACGCGGATAAAACTGCCCTGGTTCGTCGAGGACGATGGCGATTACTGGAACGAATTGAACAACAGCCTGACCCGCTATCTCGAGGAGCTGGAATTGACCCGGGAGCGGGTGGGGCTGGTCCTCGAGGCCGAAGATAGACGTTTGAGCGTGCGCATGAACCGCACGATGTACCGCTTCGGGATCATCACCGGGATCTTTTTGCCGATGAGTTTTCTGACCGGGCTCCTGGGGATCAACGTCGGCGGAATTCCCTTCTCCGAAAGCCCCTATGGCTTCCTCGTCGCCTGTGCGTTGATGCTCTCGGTGGCACTGGGACAGTGGTGGTTATTCCGACGTTTGCGCTGGGTCTGAGGGTGCGCCATGTGACCCGGGCAAATTTGATCGCGTCTTTTCACAGACATCACGAGAGGTGCGTATGCACGATCCGTTCGAACAGTCTTTGCGTGACATGCTCAAGGCGTCACCGTCCACCCGGGACGACGATGCGTGCCTTGGCCGTGTACTGAAAACCGCCAACCGCCAGGTCGGCGCCGGTGATCTGTTCAGCCTGCTGGGCCGCTGGCTGCCCGCGCTGATGATCGCCCTGAATAACGGATCGGCCCACGTCTCGCCGGTTTCCCGTCACCGTAAACCTACCGCTCGCACTGCAGATAAGGCTGATTGAATATGGAACTTGATCTCTGGACTCAGAGCCTCGTCACTGCAATGACTGCGTTATGGACCAAGGTTGCAAATTTCATCCCGAACCTGTTCGGTGCACTGGTTGTTTTGCTGTTGGGTTTCGTCGTTGCGAAACTTTTGGATACTTTGTTGTCCAAGTTGCTCGCCAAGCTGGGACTCGATCGTCTGATGGGCGGCACCGGCCTGACCAAATTGCTGTCCAGGGCCGGTCTGCAAGTGCCGATCTCGACCCTGATCGGGAAGATCGTCTACTGGTTCGTTCTGCTGATTTTTCTGGTTTCTGCGGCAGAATCCCTTGGACTTGAGCGAGTTTCAGCTACGCTGGATATGCTTGCGCTGTATTTGCCGAAAGTATTCGGCGCCGCGCTGGTGCTGCTGGTGGGTGTGTTGCTGGCGCAATTGGCCAATGGGCTGGTGCGTGGAGCGGCAGAGGGTGTAGGACTGGATTACGCCGCTGGCCTGGGGCGAATTGCCCAGGGGCTGGTGATTATCATCAGTATTTCGGTCGCAATCAGCCAGTTGGAGGTCAAGACTGACCTGCTCAACCATGTGATTGTGATTGTTTTGATTACCGTTGGTCTGGCGGTTGCGCTGGCCATGGGTTTGGGAAGCCGGGAAATTGCCGGTCAGATTCTTGCGGGAATCTATGTGCGTGAGTTGTATCAGGTTGGGCAACAAGTGCGTGTTGGCGAGGTCGAAGGTCAGATCGAAGAGATCGGCACGGTTAAAACCACATTGCTGACCGATGAGGGTGAGCTAGTCTCTCTCTCCAATCGGATCCTCCTGGAGCAGCATGTGAGTAGCCGCTAACCCGGCAAACCCTGCTAATGTATGCCGCCGCTGAAAGCCCGCAAGGGCCGCGGCGGACATTGACCTGACTGTCGGCCCTGACTTGTTTTGAATAAAGCTCAATCGCTCTCCACGCGCTACGACCCCCGCGAGCTCTCTGATGAGGAGTTGGTCGCGCGCTCGCACACCGAGCTGTTTCACGTAACGCGCGCCTATGAAGAACTGATGCGGCGTTACCAGCGAACATTATTTAACGTCTGTGCACGGTATCTTGGGAACGATCGCGACGCAGATGATGTCTGTCAGGAAGTGATGTTGAAGGTGTTGTATGGCTTGAAGAACTTCGAGGGCAAATCGAAGTTCAAGACATGGCTTTATAGCATCACGTACAACGAATGCATCACGCAGTATCGGAAAGAACGGCGAAAGCGTCGCTTGATGGACGCTTTGAGTCTGGACCCCCTCGAGGAAGCGTCTGAAGAGAAGGCGCCGAAACCCGAAGAGAAGGGCGGACTTGATCGCTGGTTGGTGTATGTGAACCCGATCGACCGTGAAATCCTGGTGCTACGATTTGTCGCAGAGCTGGAATTTCAGGAGATCGCAGACATCATGCACATGGGTTTGAGTGCGACAAAAATGCGTTACAAACGTGCTCTAGACAAATTGCGTGAGAAATTTGCAGGCGTTGCTGAAACTTAGTTCAGCGCAAATATCTCTTACGTGTAGGCAAGTTCTGATAGACTTGCCGCCGAGTTGTCCCCCGGTTTGCGGGACTGCTTCACAATCACCAGATGGGGATTTAACGGATGAAACTGAAAAACACCTTGGGCTTGGCCATTGGTTCTTTGATTGCCGCCACTTCGTTCGGCGCTCTGGCACAAGGCCAAGGCGCAGTTGAAATCGAAGGCTTCGCAAAGAAAGAACAATTCGACAGCGCTCGTAACTTCAAGAACAACGGCAACCTGTTCGGCGGTTCCGTAGGTTACTTCCTGACCGACGACGTTGAACTGCGTCTGGCTTACGACGAAGTGCACAACGTTCGTTCTGACTCCGGCCAGAACATCAAGGGCGCCAACACCGCTCTGGACGCTCTGTACCACTTCAACAACCCAGGCGACATGGTCCGTCCGTACGTCTCGGCTGGCTTCTCCGATCAGAGCATTGATCAGAACGGCTCGAACGGTCGCAACCGTTCCACCTTCGCCAACGTTGGCGGCGGTGCCAAGCTGTACTTCACCGAGAATTTCTACGCCCGTGCTGGCGTTGAAGCTCAATACAACATCGACCAGGGCGACACCGAGTGGGCTCCAAGCGTCGGTATCGGTGTGAACTTCGGTGGCGGCTCCAAGCCTGCTGCTGCTCCAGTTCCAGCACCGGCTGAAGTCTGCTCCGACAGCGACAACGATGGCGTGTGCGACAACGTTGACAAGTGCCCGGATACCCCAGCCAACGTAACTGTTGACGCTGATGGCTGCCCGGCAGTTGCTGAAGTTGTTCGTGTTGAGCTGGACGTGAAGTTCGACTTCGACAAGTCGGTAGTCAAGCCTAACAGCTACGGCGACATCAAGAACCTCGCTGACTTCATGAAGCAGTACCCATCGACCAGCACCACTGTTGAAGGTCACACTGACTCCGTCGGTCCTGACGCTTACAACCAGAAACTGTCCGAGCGTCGTGCAAACGCCGTTAAGCAAGTTCTGACCAACCAGTACGGTGTTGAATCGTCCCGCGTTCAGTCTGTTGGCTACGGCGAATCCCGCCCAGTTGCCGACAACGCTACTGAAGCTGGCCGTGCTGTAAACCGTCGCGTAGAAGCGCAGGTTGAAGCTCAAGCTAAGTAATTAGCTCGCAGCTCTGAAAAGCCCGGCTTCGGCCGGGCTTTTCTTTGCCTGCGATTTGGGGTTTCAACCTTGCTTTGGCGGTTTGGCGGCGCCCCGAAAAGATGGCAGCCTCGTTTCACTCGACAGCTCCTACCGAGTGAAACGAGGCTTCGATCTTTTGATCTCCCCAAGCCGCCACAGCGCCTACAAGGCTGTACGCCGAACCAACGTAGGAGCTGTGGAGTGAAACGAGGCTGCGATCTTTTGATCTCCCCAAGCCGCCACAGCGCCTACAACGATGTACGCCGAACCCATGCAGGAGCTGCCGCAGGTTCGGGCCGCGTTTCGGACGATCTTTTGATCTCATCACAAGCCGCCACAGCGCCGATCACCAGGATCGCCGGGCTCTTCAACTCAAAGGCGCAGGCATCTTCCTCCATGGCCGTCAGATCGCTCCGACATTCCCGCTGATGCGGCAGTGAAGCGTTTTCAATCATTGCCACCGGCATATCTGCCGCCATTCCGCCGGCCAGCAACTGCTCGCGGATCTCGCTCAGCTTCGCCACCCCCATGTAGATCACCAGCGTCGTGCCGCCCTGGGCCAAGGCTTGCCAATTCAGGCAGCTGCCATCCTGGGTGTGGGCAGTGACCAGCGTCACGCCACGCGCAACGCCGCGCAGGGTCAACGGAATATCGCACTGCGTCGCACCGGCAAGGCCGGCCGTGATGCCATTGACCAGCTCCGCCTCGACGCCACGTTCGCGTAACCACTGCGCCTCTTCACCGCCCCGGCCAAAAATGCACGGATCGCCACCCTTGAGCCGCACCACGCATTTACCCTGACGGGCATACCGCAGCATCAGACCATGGATGAACGCTTGGGGCGTGGAGCGACAGCCGCCGCGCTTGCCCACGGGAATGATCCGCGCCTGGGGACAATGTTCCAGTACCGCGGGATTGACCAGATCATCGATCAGCACCACATCCGCTTCTCGCAGTGCCCGTACCGCTTTCAGCGTCAGCAATTCCGGGTCGCCAGGACCCGCACCCACCAGCCAGACTTTTGCGCTCATAGTGTTTTTCCTCACGAGTTGACTTTCTCACTCAATAGTTGCCAAGCCGGCTCGACGGCCCTGGCAGCGCGTATGAGCAGCGCAGGGCGTTAGCGGCTGTCGATGCCGGGGTCGGCGTAGAAAAAGGCCTCGCAGAGCGGTCATGGCGTCTCAAAATGGAGTCCGGACCCGCTTCATCAGGGCTTTTGTAGGAGCTGTCGAGTGCAACGAGGCTGCGATCTTTTGATCTTTACCCATGAAACACCAAAACCAGCAGCACCAGATTCACCACCAACGACACCAGCGCCAAGGTCCGCCAGACCTTCAGCGGCTCGCGCTCCAGCAAGGGTCTGGGCCGCACGCTCAAGCTGCGCCGCTCGCCCTGTTCCAACAGCAGCAACCATTCTTCCGCCGTTTCAAACCGCTGATCCGGATCCGCCGCAACGCCGCGTTCCAGGCATTGCGCGATCCATTCCGGCAGGTCGGGCCGGTAGCGGCTGGCACTGACCGGCACGCCAAATCGCGGTCGCTGGAACGCTTCGATTTCGCCGTAGGGATAGTGCCCGGTGAGCAGGAAATACAAGGTCACGCCGACGGCATACAGGTCCTGCTGCGGCGTCGGTGCGCCCCCGCCAAAGGCTTCCGGCGCGATATAGCTGGGCGTTCCGGGCAGGGTAGAGGGCTGGTCTTCGCAGAGGCCGGGGCAGTAGGCGAGGCCGAAGTCCAGCAGGCGCAACTCCCCGTCGTCCCCCAGCAGCAGGTTCTCCGGCTTGATATCGCGATGGAGAATCTGCCGTCGGTGCAGCATGCCCACCGCCCGCAGCAGGCGTTCGGCCAGATCCAGCCATTGGGCCAAGGGCAGCGGGCCGACTTTTTCCTGCAGTTGCGCCAGGGTCGACCCCGAGTATTCACGCATCACGTAGTACAAATGCTGACGCTGGCTGGCGGCGTGGACTTCAGGGAAGTGCCGTCCGGCAACGCGCTTGAGAAACCATTCCTCCGACAGCAACGCTTGTCCGGCCAGGTGGTCGTCGCGCAACGCGCCGGGCAAGGTTTTCAATAGCCAGGGCTGTTGTTGCCCGTCGCGAACCCGATACAGCAGCGATTGCTGGCTCTGCCCGAGTATTCCTTCGACCTGCCAGCCCTCGAAGGCCTGGCCCGGTTTCAGCACTGGCGGCAGCGGCCATTGCTGCAAATGAATCAACGCGTCGCCGATGCTGGTTTCACCCAGGGCATCGACCCGCACCAGCAAGGCGCTGGCATTGTCCTGACTGCCGGCCAGATGCGCCGCGCTGACCAGGGTCTGCGCGGCGCTCTCCAGATTGGGTTGATCGCGCAGGATCGCCGCAATAGCGGTATCGCCCAGCACGGCCCAGATCCCATCGCTGAGCAGCACGAAGCTCTCGTTGACGCGCAATTCGCCATCGAGAAAATCCAGCACCAGATGTTGATCCAGCCCCAGCGCCCGTTTGAGTACATGCTGCATGCCCGGCTGGTCCCAGACATGATCCTCGCTCACCCGTTGCAACGCATCGGCGTGCCAGCGATAGACCCGGCAATCGCCGACATGGGCCAGGGTGAAGCGCCTGCCGCGCATGACCAAAGCGCTGACGGTGGTGAGCAAGGGTTGCCCTCCACCGTTGGCCTGCAACCAGCGATTCTGTGCCAGCAACAGGCGATCCAACGCCTGGGCGACACCCCAGGTTTCCGGGGTGGCGTAATAGTCCAGCGCCAGGGCCTGCAAGGTCGAGCGGGCGGCCAGGCCGCCATCGGCGCACTGGCTGACGCCGTCGGCGATGGCGAACAGGTAACCCTTGCTCGCCGCCAGCGCCGGGGTCGGAGTGACCAGGCGCAGGGCGTCCTGGTTCTCCTCGCGAGGGCCGATGGCGCTCGCTTCGGCGAAACTCAATTGCAGGCTCATTCAACCTTCACACCCGTGCAGCGGTGACGGCGGCCGAACCCCAGGTGGTTCTCCAGCGACGTTTGACCCCATGCAGGCCGAACCAGGCAAGGACCCCGAGACTGGCGAACAACCACAGTGCCAGCTGATAGCTGCCGGTGCTTTGCTTGATTGCGCCCATGCCGGCCGCAAGCGCGAAGCCACCGATACCGCCGGCCATGCCGATCAAACCGGTCATCACACCGATCTCCCGACGGAAGCGCTGCGGAACCAGCTGGAATACCGCGCCATTGCCCGCACCCAGACCGAGCATGGTGCAGACGAAAAGCGCCAAGGCTGCATAGGAACTCGGCAGATTAAAACCTACTGCCGCAATGCAGATCACGGCCACGGTGTACATTGCCAGCAGTGTGCGAATCCCGCCGAAACGGTCGGCCAGGGCCCCGCCCAGCGGACGCATCAGGCTGCCACCGAACACACAGGCCGCGGTGTAATAACCGGCGGTCACCGGGCTCAGGCCGTATTGGTCGTTGAAGTAGCCGGGCAGGGCGCTGGCCAGGCCGATGAAGCCGCCGAAGGTCACGCTGTAGAAGAACATGAACCACCAGCTGTCGCGGTCGCCCAAGGCCTTGAAGTAGTCGGACACGGACTTGGCTTTCGGCCGTTCAGGGGCGTTTTTGGCCAGCCAGGCAAAGGTGATGATAGTCAGGATCAGCGGGATCAGGGCGAAGCCGAACACGTTGCTCCAGCCAAACGAAGCGGCCAGCACCGGGGCGATCAGGGCGGCGAGCACGGTGCCCGAGTTGCCGGCGCCAGCGATGCCCATGGCTTTGCCTTGATGCTGCGGCGGGTACCATTGCGAGGCCAGCGGCAGCGCAACGGCGAAGGAGGCGCCGGCCATGCCGAGGAACAGGCCCAGCAGCAGCGCTTGTTCATAACTGTGAATCCCGTGTTTCCAGGCGACGAACAGGGCGCAGATGACGATCACCTGGCCGATCAGCCCGGCGGTCTTGGGCGACAGGCGGTCAGCCAGCAAACCCATCACAAAGCGCAGGATGGCCCCGGCCAGGATAGGCGTGGCGACCACCAGCCCGCGTTGTTGGGTGGTCAATTGCAAGTCGGCGGCGATCTGCACCGCCAAGGGGCCGAGCAGGTACCAGACCATGAAACTCAGGTCGAAATAGAGGAAGGCCGCGAACAGGGTCGGGGTATGGCCGGATTTCCAGAAGCTTGAATTCATCGCGCACCTCAGCTGTTAGTCGTCTCGAGAAGGAGTCATGAGCTTGCAAGTGGGGCGCCGCATTCGGCCGCACCACCGGCCCCGGGCTGCGGGGCCAAAACAAAAAAAACGCCGCCACCCGATTCGCCAGGAGCGAATGGGGTGAGCGACGTCTTTGTCGTAGGTGGGGCAACCGCCGTTGGTTACCTGTGGTGATTACCTAGCGAGATCTGTGCCAACAAGTAACACCGAGTCGCGGCCATCGCGGGCAAGCCCGCTCCCACAGGTTTTGTGGACACCGAGAAACCTGTGGGAGCGGGCTTGCCCGCGATGGGGCCCTTAAAGGCAATACAGGGCTTCAGCCCAACAACTCACTCATGGCGATGATCTGCTCCGCCACCTGAATCAGTTTCTGCTGGCGACTCATGGCCTGGCGGCGCATCAGCGTGTAGGCCTGTTCCTCGTTGCAATCCTTCATCTTCATCAGCAACCCCTTGGCCAGCTCGATGCGCTTGCGCTCGGCCAGTTGCTGGTCCCGGGCCTGCAGTTGCGCACGCAGGGCCTGGTCACTTTCAAAGCGCGCCATGGCGACGTCGAGAATCGGCTGCAAGCGTTGTGCGTGAATGCCTTCGACGATGTAGGCGCTGACCCCGGACTTGATCGCCTGGCGCATCACGTCAGGGTCATGCTCGTCGGTAAACATCACGATCGGCCGCGGTTGATCGCGGCTCACCAGCACCACTTGCTCCATGACATCGCGGCTCGGTGACTCGGTATCGATCAGAATCACGTCCGGACGCACCGTTTCGACGCGCGCGGGCAAGTCGATGGTCAGGCCGGATTCGTCTATTACTTCGAACCCGGCTTCGGTCAGGGCCGCTTTCAGGCGGCCAACTTTCTTCGCGGTGTCGTTGATCAGCAGGATTCGCAACATATTTGCAGTCTCCTGTCAGCGGCTGGCGAAAAGCGGTGAGCTGTCGCTCATGGCATGCAGCTTGAAACTGCGGGCATAGCCGGCGGGGTCCGAGCCGTCCCAGACCTTGCCGTCGATCAACTGGCTGCTGCGCATTGGCTGACTGCCGGCGGCAACCCCTACTGCAGTGGCGGCCTCTCGGTACAAGTCTAGTTGCTGCACCTGACGCGCCACTGCGAGGTAGTCCGGATCGTCGCGCAACAGACCCCAGCGGCGGAACTGGGTCATGAACCACATGCCATCGGACAAGTATGGCAAGTTGACCTCGCCAGCGCCGTGCAAGCGCAGTGCGTGCGGGTCCTGCCAGCGATTGCCGAGGCCATCGGCATAGTCGCCAAGCAAGCGCGGTTCGATGCAATCGAGTGGCGCGTCCAGGTATTGCGCTGCGCTGAGCAATTGAGCAGTGCTGCGGCGATTCTCGGTGCTGGCTTCGATGAAGCGGCTGGCCTCCAGGATCGCCATCACCAGCGCCCGTGCGGTGTTGGGATATTGCTCGACGAAGGTGCGGGTGCAGCCGAGGACTTTTTCCGGGTGATCGGGCCAGATTGTCTGGGTCGTCGCCAGGGTAAAACCGAGATTCTGTTTCACCGCACTGGCGGACCAGGGTTCGCCGACGCAAAAACCGTCGATGCGTCCCGCTTGCAGGTGCGCGACCATTTGCGGCGGCGGCACCACTACACTGTCGACGTCGTGCAATGGGTGGATGCCCTGGCTGGCCAGCCAGTAATACAGCCACATGGCGTGGGTGCCGGTTGGAAACGTTTGGGCAAAGGTGAGTTTTGGGCGACTTTGGTGCACGTGCCGCTCCAGTGCTTCAGGACTGGTCACGCCCAGGGCCTGCAAGCCATGGGACAGGTTGATGCTCTGGCCGTTCTGGTTCAGGCCCATCAGCACGGCCATGTCGGTCGCCGCCACACCGCCTATCCCCAAGTGAACCGCATAAATCAGACCGTACAGGCTATGAGCGGCATCGAGTTCCCCGCTGACCAGTTTGTCCCGCAGGCTGGCCCACGACGACTGGCGTTTGAGATTCAGGGTCACGCCATAGGGCTGGGCGAAACCCTGGGTGGCCGCGACGACCACCGAAGCGCAGTCGCTCAGGGCCATGAAGCCGAGGTTGATTTCGGTCTTTTCCGGGGCATCGCTGCCGTGGACCCAGGCCAGGGGGGTGGCTGGATTTTCAATCATGGGTAAACACCTTCCATAAAAAAGCGCCGTATCGGCTGCTTGCCAGAGCAAGGCCAGGTGACGACGCCTTTGTCTTTCGACCCATCCCGCCGTTGGCATGGGTGCTGATGCCAGTGACGGTGCAAGGCATATGCCATCGCCGGCTGTTTTTGCGGCGTGCCTCGCCTGCACCCCCGATGCCCGGCTATAATCGCCGCCTCATTTCGCCGCCAATCGAGTCAAAGCCGCCCATGTACACCCTGGCCCGTCAGCTGTTGTTCCAACTTTCCCCGGAAACCTCCCACGATCTGTCCCTGGACCTGATCGGCGCGGGCGGGCGTTTGGGCCTCAACGGCTTGCTGTGCAAGGCGCCGGCGAAAATGCCGGTGACCGTCATGGGCCTGGACTTCCCGAATCCGGTGGGCCTGGCCGCCGGTCTCGACAAGAATGGCGCGGCCATCGACGGTTTTGCCCAACTGGGTTTCGGCTTTGTCGAAATCGGCACCATTACCCCGCGTTCGCAACCCGGCAACCCGAAGCCACGGATTTTCCGTCTGCCGGAAGCCGAGGCGATCATCAACCGCATGGGTTTCAACAACCTCGGCGTCGATCACCTGTTGGCCCGCGTGGCCGCGGCCAAGTACAAGGGCGTGCTGGGGATCAATATCGGCAAGAACTTCGATACGCCGGTCGAGCGCGCGGTCGACGACTACCTGATCTGCCTGGACAAGGTCTACGCCCACGCCAGCTACGTGACGGTCAACGTCAGCTCGCCGAACACCCCGGGCTTGCGCAGCCTGCAGTTCGGCGACTCGCTCAAGCAGTTGCTGGCCGACCTGGCCACGCGTCGGGCGGAACTGGCGTTGCGTCACGGCAAACATGTGCCGCTGGCGATCAAGATTGCCCCGGACATGACCGACGAAGAAACCGTTCAGGTCGCGCAAGCGTTGATCGAAACGGGGATGGACGCGGTCATCGCCACCAACACCACCCTGAGCCGTGTCGGCGTCGAAGGCATGGAGTTCGGGGACGAGGCGGGCGGCCTGTCCGGCGCACCGGTTCGCGAGAAGAGCACCCACACGGTAAAAGTGCTGGCGGCGGAACTGGCCGGTCGCTTGCCGATCATTGCCGTGGGCGGTATCACCGAAGGCAAGCACGCGGCCGAGAAAATCGCGGCGGGGGCGAGCCTGGTGCAGCTGTATTCCGGCTTCATCTATAAGGGCCCGGCGCTGATTCGCGAGTCCGTCGACGCCATCGCCGCCTTGCGCTGATCCCTGTAGGAGCGAGGCTTGCCCGCGAACCAGGCGCCGCGGTGTATCTGTTGTACCGCGTCAGCGTTCTTCGCCGGCAAGCCTGGCTCCTACAGGCGAACCAGGCGCCGCGGTGTATCTGTTGTACCGCGTCAGCGTTCTTCGCCGGCAAGCCTGGCTCCTACAGGCGAACCAGGCGCCGCGGTGTATCTGTTGTACCGCGTCAGCGTTCTTCGCCGGCAAGCCTGGCTCCTACAGGCGAACCAGGCGCCGCGGTGTATCTGTTGTACCGCGTCAGCGTTTTTCGCCGGCAAGCCTGGCTCCTACAGGGGAAGGCGTCCGACAGGCGATGGCATAAAAAAGGGCTCCTCGAGGGAGCCCTTGGGCCGGAGCCCGCCGCCCGGATGGGGCGTGCGTGGTAAGTTTTTACGTAATCAGATTGTCGTGTCGGAGTGTTGTGCCCTGTATTAGCCGACGGCGTGAAGTTCGTTGAGTCTGTGGATTCCCGCAGTGCCGGTCATACCGTCCCAGTTGTCGCCGCGTCCTTCTCGCCAGCCGTTAATCCAGGCTTGACGTACCGACGGTAGAGTAAATGGGCAAAGCTCACGGGATTTGCCACCAACGCCATATTGATATCCGCGCAAAAATGCTCTTTCCAACGGATCACGCTTAAGTCTTCTCATAGGGTGTTGCCCTCACTTGTTGACTGTATGTATCGCGTCGACCTCAATTGAGGTCTGGCAGAAAAACTCCTGCCGTTGGGGCTCGCTGCCGGCGTCGCGAGCCAAGGTGTTGACGCCGTTGCGACGTCAACCTGTGTTGAGTTCTAACCAATGCGTCACATCGAGGGAATGATCGTTTTGTCATAAGGACGTAACGATAAAGATGGTAAGGCAATAAGTAACACGATGTTTGTCCGCCTGTGATTGGTCAAACCCCGGTATGATCGGGCCCTGCGCTAGATGATGGGGTTAATCCTTTGCTGAGAATGGCTCGCATTACGCGGGGCATTATTCGACGAAGGGTCGATTTATGACATTTTGTTGCTTCAACTTTTTTATCTACCTGTGCATCTAAGCTCCTTTGACCGGAGCAGCACCGGTGGGACGGCACACCTTCGTGCCACGCGGGCGCTCTTTTAGAAAAGCGCCTGATTGAAAACCGGGCCGGCAATGCGTTGCCGGTCCACTCAGCTAAAGGTTCTGGAATTCCCATGTCCGATCGTTTCGAACTCTTCCTCACTTGCCCCAAAGGCCTTGAAGGCCTGCTTATCGAGGAAGCCATCGGGCTTGGCCTTGAAGAAGCGCGTGAGCACACCTCTGCCGTGCGCGGCATGGCAACCATGGAAACCGCCTATCGCCTGTGCCTGTGGTCGCGTCTGGCGAACCGGGTGCTGCTGGTGCTCAAGCGTTTCCCGATGAAGGATGCCGAAGACCTCTACCACGGTGTGCTCGATATCGAGTGGCAAGACCACATGCTCAATGACGGCACCCTGGCCGTCGAGTTCAGCGGTCACGGCTCGGGGATCGACAACACCCACTTCGGCGCCCTGAAGGTCAAGGACGCCATCGTCGACAAACTGCGCACCCCGCAGGGCGACCGTCCATCCATCGACAAGCTCAACCCGGACCTGCGCATTCACCTGCGCCTGGATCGCGGCGAAGCGATTCTCTCCCTCGACCTCTCCGGCCACAGCCTGCACCAGCGCGGCTATCGCTTGCAGCAGGGGGCGGCGCCGCTGAAGGAAAACCTCGCGGCGGCGATCCTGATCCGTTCCGGCTGGCCACGGATTGCTGCCGAAGGCGGCGCCCTGGCTGACCCGATGTGCGGTGTCGGTACCTTCCTGGTGGAAGCAGCGATGATCGCCGCCGACATGGCGCCGAACCTGCGTCGCGAACAGTGGGGCTTTACGGCCTGGCTCGGTCACGTGCCAGCGCTGTGGAAAAAACTTCACGAAGAAGCCACTGAACGTTGCGCGGCCGGCCTGGCCAAGCCACCCCTGTGGATTCGCGGTTACGAAGCCGACCCCCGCCTGATACAACCGGGCCGCAACAACGTCGAGCGCGCCGGCCTGAGCGAGTGGATCAAGATCTACCAGGGCGAAGTCGGTACCTTCGAACCGCGTCCGGACCAGAACCAGAAAGGCCTGGTGATCTGCAACCCGCCGTACGGCGAACGTCTGGGTGACGAGGCGAGTTTGCTCTATCTCTACCAGAACCTCGGCGAACGTCTGCGTCAGGCCTGCCTGAACTGGGAAGCCGCGGTCTTCACCGGCGCCCCGGACCTGGGCAAGCGCATGGGTATTCGCAGCCACAAACAATATTCATTCTGGAACGGCGCCTTGCCGTGCAAATTGCTGCTGATCAAGGTCACGCCAGACCAGTTCGTCACCGGTGAGCGACGCACCCCGGAACAGCGTCAGGTCGAGCGCGAACAAGTTCGAGCCGAAGTCGAGGTTGCCGACAACGATGTGGCACCCGGCAAGTACGAGAAGTACAACAAGAACGGCAACCCGATCAAACCGGCGCCGGTGGTGGTCGAGCAACCGCGCTTGAGCGAAGGCGGACAGATGTTCGCCAATCGCCTGCAAAAGAACCTCAAGGCCCTGGGCAAGTGGGTCAAGCGTGAAGGCATCGATTGCTATCGCGTGTATGACGCCGACATGCCGGAATACTCGATGGCCATCGACCTGTATCAGGATTGGGTCCACGTCCAGGAATACGCCGCACCGAAATCCATCGACCCGGAAAAAGCCTCGGCGCGGATGTTCGATGCCCTCGCGGCCATTCCCCAGGCGTTGAACATCGACAAGAGCCGCGTGGTGGTCAAGCGTCGCGAGCGTCAGAGCGGCACCAAGCAGTACGAGCGCCAGGCGGCCCAGGGCAAGTTCGTCGAGGTCAGCGAAGGCGGCGTGAAACTGCTGGTCAACCTCACCGACTACCTCGACACCGGGCTGTTCCTTGACCACCGGCCGATGCGCATGCGAATCCAGAAAGAGGCGGCCGGCAAGCGCTTCCTCAACCTGTATTGCTACACCGCGACCGCCAGCGTCCACGCGGCGAAGGGTGGTGCGCGCAGCACCACCAGCGTCGATTTGTCGAAAACGTACCTGGACTGGGCGCGGCGCAACCTGTCGCTCAATGGCTTCTCCGACAAGAACCGGCTGGAGCAGGGCGACGTGATGGCCTGGCTCGACGCCTGCCGTGACGAGTACGACCTGATTTTCATCGACCCGCCGACCTTCTCCAACTCCAAGCGCATGGAAGGCATCTTCGACGTGCAACGGGACCAGGTGCAACTGATCGACCTGGCCATGGCGCGGCTGGCACCGGGTGGGGTGTTGTACTTCTCCAACAACTTCCGCAAGTTCACCCTGGAGGAGAACCTTACCGAGCGTTACGCGGTGGAGGAAATCACCGCCCAGACCATTGATCCGGATTTCGCCCGTAACGGCAAAATCCACCGTGCCTGGAAAATCATGGCGCGCTGAGGCTTGAATCGATTGGAACACCTGTAGGAGCCAGGCTTGCCGGCGAAGAACGATGACGCGGTATTACAGAGACACCGCGGCGCCTGGTTCGCGGGCAAGCCTCGCTCCTACAGGGACTGGTGAAGTTAGTGGCTAATAGCTATAACTCAAGATAGCCAATGGGCTTTCCCGCACCTGGCGTCTCGAGTTGCGTCTATGTCGTTGAACGCCGTGCGCCCAAAGATCCTGGGGTTTATCAGTGAAGACGTCTCGGCCTGGCTGGTCGCGCTGCTGGTGTTGCTCGCCGGGGGGATTCTCACGGGATTGCTGGCCTGGTCGACGCTGAATCTGTTTCACCAACAATTGCGGCAACGGTTCCAGCTGCTGGCCAGCGAGCGTTACAGCCGTATCGAAGAACGCTTCGAAGACCAGGTGCAGCGCCTCGATGGCCTGCGCCGGTTCTTTGCCAATTCCGACTCGGTGTCCCGGGACGAATTCGACGGTTACACCCAACCTTTGCTTCATCGAACCCAAGCGTACTCGTTCGCTCGGCGGGTGACCCGTGCCGAACGGCCGGAATTCGAGCGTCAGGTGCGCGAAGAAGGGCTGCCTGATTTCACCATCCGGGAACTCGTTGCCGACGGGCAGCTGCAACTGGCGGCCGAGCGGGATGAGTACGTGCCGGTGCTCTTCAGCCAGACCCGGAGCAAGCTCGGCTCGCCACTGGGCTATGACTTGCTGGCCCAACCTTTGCGTCGCGCCACACTTGAACGCGCGGACGCGTCGGGCGGCATGGCGGTGTCGCAGCCGCTGCATCTGATCAGTATCGAACCGGCCTATGCACGCGGTGTGCTGCTGTTGGCGCCGGTGATGTCGCGCAACCGTGCGGGCACGGCGGCAGGCAAACCCTACGGCTATGTGATGGCGGTCATCAGCATGCGCCAGTTGCTGGCGGATGGGTTGCCCGAGGCGGATCATGATTATCTCTCGGTGCGAATCCTCGACTTTTCCACCGACGATCAGCACGAAGTGCTGTTCGAATCCTTCAATACGCCGGCGACCAGCGAATTGTCGGCGACCCGGTTGCTGCGAATGGCCGACCGCGACTATCAAGTCGACATACTGCCCAGCGCGGCTTTTCTGGAGGCCAACCATTCTTCGGTGACCAGCCTGGTGGTGCTGGGCGGTTTGCTCAGTGTGTTGCTCAGTGCCTTGCTTTACGTGCTGGTCAGTCAGCGTCAGCGGGCGTTGAAAATGGTCGAACAGCGCACACATGAACTGCGCGCCCGTGAACAGGAGCTGCGCGGCACCCATGGCCAGTTGCGGGGCGTGCTGGATGCCGCGACGCAGGTTGCGATCATCGCCACCGACCTGCGGGGCATCGTCAGCACGTTCAACGCCGGTGCGGAGCAAATGCTCGGCTACACCAGCGCGCAGGCGGTGGGCCATATGACCCTGGAAAACCTGCACCTGCCCCACGAACTCATGGCGCGCTCGGCGGAGTTGAGCGCGCGTTACGGCAAGCCGATTCCGACCTGCCAGGCGATGCTGGTCGAGGGAGGTGAAGAGGGCGGTCACGAAGCGCGGGAGTGGACGCTGTTGCGCAGCGATGGCAGCCATCTGACGGTGAACATGCTGGCAACCCCGGTACTCGACGAGCAAGGCCTGTGGGTCGGCCACCTGGCGATCTGTATCGACATCACCGAGCGCAAACGGGTCCACGAGGCCCTGGCGGCCCGGGATCTGTTGCTGAAGAAACTCAGCGCCCATGTGCCCGGCGGCATCTACCAATTCAAGATGGAGTTCGACGGGCGCTTCAGTGTGATTTACGCCAGCGACGGTATCCGTGAGATCTATGAGCTGGAGCCCGACGTGTTGTTGCTCAATGCCGAAACGATTTTCACCCGGATTCATCCCCAGGACACGGCCCGGGTCCGCGCCTCGATCCGGGCGTCGGCAGACACCCTCAGCCCGTGGCGCGAAGAGTACCGCGTGCAATTGCCCGTGCGCGGCCTACGCTGGGTCCGTGGCGAGGCGACCCCGGAGGAACTGCCCGGCGGCGGTGTACTCTGGCATGGCTACGTCTCGGACATTTCCGACCTGAAACGGGTCGAGGAAGAACTGCGGGCGCTGTCGGTCACGGACTCCCTGACCGGGATCCACAACCGCCGCTATTTCCAGGAACGCCTGACGACCGAAATGGCCCGGGTCGAGCGCGGTGGCGGCGAGTTATCGGTGATCATGCTCGATATCGACCACTTCAAGCGCATCAATGACCAGCATGGTCACGCAGTGGGCGATCGGGTGTTGCAGGCAGTCTGCGAGCGCATCGGCCATCGGCTGCGCCGCTCTGACGTGTTCTGTCGCCTGGGTGGCGAGGAGTTCATGGTGCTCTGCCCCGGTATCGACGGCAAACAGGCCCATGTGTTGGCGCTGGAGTTGTGGCAAGGGTTGCGCAACACACCGATCGACGACGTCGGGATCGTCACCGCGAGTTTCGGCATTGCCAGCCGGCGGGTCGGGGAGGGGGCGGATGAGCTGCTGCTGCGGGCGGATTCCGGGGTTTATGCGGCGAAACAGGCAGGGCGGGATCGGGTTGAAAGCGAGATGGATTAAGGCTGTTCGCATACCCCCTGTAGGAGCGAGCTCGCTCCTACAAGGGAACTGTGGGTTACAACACCGAAGCCGTTTCCGGCAGTTTCGGCTGGCGATACAAGTCCAGCAGCACCTGGTCCAGCACCGAGGAAGCGCCAAACGGTGCCTTGTCGTTGAGGATCGCCACCACCGCCCAAGTGTTGCCGTTGATGTCGCGGCTGTAGCCGGAGATCGCCCGTACCGTGTTCAGTGTGCCGGTCTTGACATGGGCCTCACCGCGCATGGCGGTGGTCTTCAGGCGTTTGCGCATCGTGCCGTCGGTGCCGGCAATCGGCATCGAGCTGATGAACTCGGCGGAATACGGGCTGCGCCATGCGGCTTGCAACATCGCCGCCATTTCCCGCGCGCTCACACGTTCTGCACGGGACAGGCCGGAGCCGTTCTCCATCACCAGGTGCGGCGCGGTGATGCCTTTCTTCGCCAGCCACTGCCGTACCACACGCTGGGCGGCCTTGGCGTCGTCACCGTCGGCGTCGGTGCGGAATTTCTGGCCCAGGCTCAGGAACAGCTGCTGGGCCATGGTGTTGTTACTGTATTTGTTGATGTCGCGGATGATTTCCGCCAGGTCCGGCGAGAAGGCGCGGGCCAGAACCTTGGCGTCTTTCGGCGTTGGCGCCAGCACATCCTTGCCTTGAATGCTGCCACCCAACTCCTTCCAGATCGCCCGTACCGCACCCGCGGTATAGGTCGCGTGGTCGAGCAGCGACAGGTAGGTCTGGGAGCTGCAGCCATCGCCGAGCTGGCCGCCGACGGTCACGGTCACGCTGCCGTCGGCCTGAGTGACCGGGTTGTACCGTACGCCCCCGGTGCATTGCTTGGAATTGACGGCCTTGACCTGGTTCTCGATGCGAATGCTGGCGATCGGCGGTTCCACCGACACCAGCACCCGGCCGTTGTCGTTACGCGCGACAAAACGCAGGGCCTTGAGGTTGACCAGCAGCGAGTCGGGCTTGACCAGGAACGGTTTGTTCTCGTCATTGCCGTCGTCGTTGAACTCGGGCAGTTGCGGTTGCATGAAGAAGTTGCGGTCCAGCACCAGGTCGCCGGTGACTTGCGTCACGCCGTTGGCGCGCAGGTCGCGCATCAGCAGCCAGAGTTTTTCCATGTTCAGCTTGGGGTCGCCGCCGCCCTTGAGGTAGAGGTTGCCGTTGAGAATGCCGCCGCTGAGGGTGCCGTCGGTGTAGAACTCGGTTTTCCACTGGTGGTTCGGGCCGAGCATTTCCAGGGCCGCGTAAGTGGTGACCAGCTTCATGGTCGAGGCCGGATTGACCGAGACGTCAGCGTTGTAAATGGTCGGGGTGCCAGGGCCGTTGAGCGGGATCATCACCAGCGACAGGGCGCTGTTCGGCATTTTGCTGGCCTTGATGGCCTTTTCGACGTTGGGCGACAGCCCGGTGTTGATGGCAGCGGCGGAAACGGGGAAGGCCAGGGGAAGCAGTAAACCGGCCAGCAACAATGGGCGCAAAGACTTGATCATGTGCAATAAAACCCTACAGCCGAGGGGAAAAAGACGAGGGCATGAAGATGAATTCCCTCAGTGGTCATGAAAGTGTCGGCATTATGCCCCAAGGTGTAGCGGCTTGTGCCGTGCCCTGGCGTTCAATTCCGCTATTTTTTTACCGACGGTAGGCGTGGCGCCGCCGAGAGACGGGCAATCGGCGGCTTAAACTGCTAAAGTGCCGCCCGTTATTACTTATGAGGATTGTTCCAATGGCGACTAACCGTTCCCAGCGTCTGCGCAAAAAACTGTGCGTCGATGAATTTCAAGAGCTGGGTTTCGAGCTGAACCTGGATTTCAAAGAAGATTTGGCTGATGAAGCCATTGATGCTTTCCTCGACGCATTCCTCAAAGAAGCCATGGAAGCCAACGGCCTGGGCTATGTTGGCGGCGACGACTTCGGTCTGGTTTGCCTGCAGAAGCGTGGCTCGGTGTCCGAAGAGCAGCGTGCCGCTGTTGAAGCCTGGCTCAAGGGCCGCAGCGAACTGACCGAAGCGACTGTCAGCCCGCTGATCGACGTCTGGTACCCGGAAAAGCCGATCAATCCGGTAGCTTGATGTCATGAAAAACGGCGACCCTCGGGTCGCCGTTTTTTTTTGCTTTTTTTGTAGGAGCGAGCTTGCTCGCGATGGTCTCAAGGTCGACGCGTTCATTCAGGAAAAACGCGTTATCGTTAACGTCCATCGCGAGCAAGCTTGCTCCTACAGGGCTTTACGCCAATTCAGAATCACCAATGTCAACACCCCCGCCACAATCCCCCAGAATGCCGACCCGATGGAAAACAGCGTCAACCCCGACGCCGTGACCATGAAGGTAATCAGCGCCGCTTCACGCTCCTTCACTTCACTCATGGCAATGCTCAAGCCATTGATGATCGACCCGAACAGCGCCAGCGCGGCAATCGACAGCACCAGCTCTTTGGGCAATGCGGCAAACAGTGCCGCCAACGTTGCGCCAAATACCCCGGCGATGCCGTAGAAAATTCCGCACCAGACGGCCGCCGTGTAGCGCTTGTGGCGATCCTCATGGGCATGGGGGCCGGTGCAGATCGCTGCGCTGATGGCCGCCAGGTTGATCCCGTGGGAGCCGAAGGGGGCCAGCAGCAACGAGGCAATGCCGGTGGTGGTGATCAGTGGCGAGGCTGGCACGGTGTAACCGTCGGCGCGCAACACGGCGATGCCCGGCATGTTCTGCGACGTCATCGCCACCACGAACAGCGGGATGCCGATGCTGATGGTCGCGGCCAGGGAGAAGTGCGGCGTGGTCCAGACCGGCGTCGCCAGTTCCAGATGGAAACCGCTGAAATCCAGCAACCCCATCAAGCCCGACAGTGCCGTGCCGATCAGCAATGCCGCCAGCACTGCATAACGCGGGGACAGGCGCTTGACCAGCAGGTAAGTGAAGAACATCCCCAGCACCAGCGCGGTGCGGTGTTGCGCGGCGACAAAGATTTCGCTGCCGATCTTGAACAGAATCCCGGCCAGCAAGGCCGCGGCCAATGAGGCCGGAATCTTTTTCACCAGGCGCTCGAAGCTGCCGGTCAAACCGCAGGCCGTCACCAGCACCGCGCAGGTGATGTAGGCGCCGATGGCTTCGCCGTAGCTCACGCCGCCCAGGCTGGTGATCAGCAAGGCCGCGCCGGGGGTCGACCAGGCGATGGTGATCGGCGTGCGATAACGCAACGACAGGCCGATCGAGCACACCGCCATGCCGATCGAGATCGCCCAGATCCACGATGAAATCTGCCCGCTGGTCAGGCCCGCCGCTTGCCCGGCCTGGAACATCAGCACCAGGGAGCTGGTGTAGCCGGTCATCATCGCGATGAAGCCGGCGACGATGGCCGAAGGTGAGGTGTCGGCCAGAGGGCGGAGTTGCGTGTGCGTGGCGTCGGTCATGACAGCGGTGTTCCTTATACATACGAAAATATCCAGGGCAACGCAGTTCCCCCTGTAGGAGCGAGGCTTGCCCGCGAAGAACGATAATGCGGTTCAACTGATAAACCGCACCGTCTGCTTCGCGGGCAAGCCTCGCTCCTACAGGGAATCGTGTAAACCACGGATTCTGCGATCAAGCCTAAACTCAAACGTTAGGAATCGTTGCAATACAGCGGAAGCGACAAACAGCCGTACAGTCGTGTTGCCACCGGTCATTGTGTACAATCGCAGTGTTTTTTACGCGATACTTGCCAGTGACCCACTGTGCCGTATTACAGTCACGGTCAATTCGCCGCCGTTCTACCGACTCGAGTGCCCATGAACGAACAGTTGCAGCCCCTAAAGAAACAACCGCGCGCAGGCAAAGCCGGCCGCAGCGGTACCCAGGACGATATTGTCTACGCGCATATCTTCGAGGCCATCCTCGAACAGCGTCTGGCGCCCGGCACCAAGTTGAGCGAAGAAGCGCTGGGGGAAATTTTCGGGGTCAGTCGCACCATCATCCGCCGTGCGCTGTCGCGCCTGGCCCATGAAGGCGTCGTGTTGCTGCGTCCGAACCGCGGCGCAGTCGTCGCCAGCCCGAGTGTGGAAGAAGCCCGCCAGGTGTTCCTGGCCCGGCGTCTGGTGGAGCGCGCGATTACTGAACTGGCGGTGCAGCACGCCACTGCCGAACAGATCGCCGAATTGCGACAGATGGTCGACGACGAGCGCGACAGCTTCTCCCGTGGCGATCGGGGTGCCGGTATCCGTCTGTCGGGCGAGTTCCATCTGAAGTTGGCCGAAGCGGCAAAGAATGCCCCATTGATCAGCTTCCAGCGCAGCCTGGTGTCGCAGACTTCGCTGATCATCGCCCAGTACGAAAGCGGCAACCGTTCCCACTGCTCCTACGACGAACACACCCAGCTGATCAATGCCATCGAAGCACGCAACGCTGAGCTGGCGGTGGATTTGATGATGCATCACATGAATCACATCGACAGCAAGCTCAACCTTGACGAGGAAAGTGCGTCGGATGACCTGCATGCGGTGTTCTCGCATTTGTTGCAGACCAAGAAGCCGGGGCGGCCGGCCGCGAAGCTATAGGTCAGACCGAGTCGCGCCCATCGCGGGCAAGCCCGCTCCCACAGGGTTCAGGGTGGAATGCAAACCTTGTGAACAGCACAGCTCCCACAGGGTTCAGGGTGGAATGCAAACCTTGTGAACAGCACAGCTCCCACAGGGTTCAGGGTGGAATGCAAATCTTGTGAACAGCACGGCTCCCACAGGGTTCAGGGTGGAATGCAAATCTTGTGAACAGCACGGCTCCCACAGGGTTCAGGGTGGAATGCAAATCTTGTGAACAGCACGGCTCCCACAGGGTTCAGGGTGGAATGCAAACCTTGTGAACAGCACAGATCACTGTGGGAGCGGGCTTGCCCGCGATAGCAATATGACAGGCAATAAAAATCCCCCGGGCTGTAACGCGACGGGGGATTTTTTATGCCCGGAATAACCTACCGCTGATGCACCTGATTCCCCGCCGCATAAGTCTGCAGAACCGTCCGGTCATCCCCCAGCGTCATCAACACAAACAACGTCTCGGCAATGTTGGTGGCCTGCTTCAAGCGATAACTCAGCAACGGCGTGGCGTTGTAGTCCAGCACCAGGAAGTCTGCATCAGTACCCGGCAACAACGTGCCGATCTTGTCCTCCAGACGCAGCGCACGCGCCCCACCGAGGGTGGCCAGGTAGAGCGATTTGAACGGGCTCAAACGCGCCCCTTGCATCTGCATGACCTTGTACGCTTCGTTCAACGTTTGCAGCAGCGAGAAACTGGTGCCACCGCCGACGTCCGTCCCCAGACCGACATTCAGCTTGTGCTTCTCGGCCATGGGCAGGTTGAACAGGCCGCTGCCGAGGAAGAAGTTCGAGGTCGGGCAGAAGGCGATGGCCGAGCCGGTTTCTGCCAGCCGGGCACACTCGTCGTCGCACAGGTGCACGCCGTGGGCGAACACCGAGCGCTCACCCAGCAGTTGGTAGTGATCGTAAACGTCCAGGTAGCCCTTGCGCTCCGGGAACAGCGCCTTGACCCATTCGACTTCCTTGAGGTTTTCGCTGATGTGGGTCTGCATGTACAGGTCGGGATATTCACCCAGCAACTGGCCGGCCAGGGTCAGTTGCTCCGGCGTGCTGGTCGGGGCGAAGCGCGGGGTGACCGCGTAGTGCAGGCGACCCTTGCCATGCCAGCGTTCGATCAGCGCCTTGCTTTGCACATAGCTGGATTCGGCGGTGTCGGTCAGGTAGTCCGGCGCGTTGCGATCCATCATCACCTTGCCGGCGATCATCCGCAGGTCCAGCTGTTCGGCGGCCTCGAAGAACGAGTTCACCGATTGCGGATGCACGCTGCCGAACACCAGCGCGGTGGTGGTGCCGTTGCGCAGCAGTTCCTTGATGAAAATGTCCGCGACTTCATCGGCGTGGGCCTTGTCGGCGAACTGGCTTTCGCAGGGAAAGGTGTAGGTGTTGAGCCAGTCCAGCAGTTGCTCGCCGTAGGCGCCGACCATGCCGGTCTGCGGCAGGTGGATGTGAGTGTCGATGAAGCCGGGGGTGATCAGCGCATCCTGGTAATGGGTGATCTCGATGTCGGCCGGCAGGGTCGGCAGCAGTTCACTGGCGTGACCCAGGGCGCTGATCTTGCCGTTATCGATCACCAGCAGGCCATCTTCAAAATACTCATAGGAGGCTTCGATCCCCACTTCGGCGGGATCGGCGATGCTGTGCAGAATGGCGGCACGGTAGGCTTTGCGAGTCAGAGGCATGGTCGTTCTCTATTGATGAGGCTTATCAGTTTGACGCTTTCAGGTTCGTGGCCTGACCGCGGCGCGAAGCAGGCAGCAGCTTGGCGATCGAGGATCCGGCGCTGGCCGTGTGCTGGCCGAAATCGGCGTTGTAGGTGGCGATGATTTCACCGGCGATGGAGATGGCGATTTCCACAGGCAACTTGCCTTTGACTTCGCCGATACCCATGGGGCAGCGCATGCGCTGCAGCACGGCGTTGTCGAAGCCTCGTTCACGCAGGCGGTGTTCGAACTTCACCCGCTTGGTCTTCGAACCGATCAGGCCGAAGTAGGCGAAGTCGTTGCGCTTGAGGATCGCGGCGGTGAGTTCGAGGTCGAGCTGGTGATTGTGGGTCATGACGATGCAGTAGCTGCCGGCGGGCAGGTCGTCGATTTCGTCCACCGGTTCTTCGCTGACGATCTTGCGTACGCCATGGGGGAGCTGTTGCGGAAATTCCGCTTCCCGCGAGTCGATCCAGCGCACCCGGCAGGGCAGGCTGGCGAGCAGCGGCACCAGCGCGCGACCGACATGGCCGGCGCCGAACACCGCGATCTGTGCCTGGACCTGGCCCATCGGTTCGAACAGCAACACGGTCACACCGCCACAGCACTGGCCGAGGCTGGCGCCGAGGCTGAAGCGCTCCAGATGGGTGTCCTGCTTACCGCTGGCCAGCATCTCGCGGCCGATTTGCATGGCCTTGTATTCCAGGTGCCCGCCACCGATGGTGTCGAAGGTCCGGGTGGCACTGATGACCATCTTCGAGCCGGCATTGCGCGGCGTCGAGCCGAGCTCTTCGATGATGGTCACCAGCACGCAGGGTTCACCCTGGTTTTGCAGGTCGGCGAGGGCGTCGATCCAGTTGTACATGTTTCACCTCGACATCTGTGTTGTCTGTTCCGGCCTCATCGCTGGCAAGCCAGCTCCCACAGTGTTTTGTGGTGTTCACAGAATTTGGATTCCACGCAAATCCTGTGGGAGCTGGCTTGCCTGCGATGGCAGCACCTCGGTCTTAGAGCGAAGCCAACTCAGTCTCAGCCTCAATGGCTTTCACAGCCTTCAACTGCCGCATCTGCTCACACCCCCACAACACCCGCTCCGGCGTCGCCGGCGCATCGATTTTCGGCTGATGCCGGTAGTCGCCCAGGCTCGCCACGGCGTCCTTGATTGCACACCACGACGCAATCCCCAGCATGAACGGCGGTTCACCCACAGCCTTGGAATGAAACACCGTGTCTTCCGGGTTCTTGCGGTTTTCCACCAGCTTCACCCGCAAATCCAGCGGCATGTCCGCCACCGCCGGAATCTTGTAGCTTGCCGGGCCGTTGGTCATCAGCTTGCCCTTGTTGTTCCAGACGAGCTCTTCCATGGTCAGCCAGCCCATGCCCTGGATGAAGCCGCCCTCGACCTGGCCGATGTCGATGGCCGGGTTCAACGAGGCGCCGACGTCGTGAAGAATGTCGGTACGCAGCATCTTGTACTCGCCGGTCAGGGTGTCGACGATCACCTCGCAGCAGGCTGCACCGAAGGCGTAGTAGTAGAAGGGACGACCACGGGCCTGGCTGCGGTCGTAAAAGATTTTCGGGGTCTTGTAGAACCCGGTGCTCGACAGCGAAACCTGGGCGAAATACGCCTGCTGGATCAGCGATTCGAAGGTCAGGATGTGATCGCGAACCCGCACGTGACCGTTGTGGAATTCCACATCTTCTTCGCTGACCTTATAGTGCCGCGCGGCAAATTCAACCAGGCGTTGCTTGATGATTTCAGCGGCGTTCTGCGCGGCTTTACCGTTGAGGTCGGCACCACTGGACGCGGCGGTCGGCGAGGTATTCGGCACCTTGTCGGTGTTGGTCGCGGTGATCTGCACGCGGTCCATTTCCACCTGGAACACTTCGGCCACCACCTGCGCAACCTTGGTGTTGAGACCCTGGCCCATTTCCGTGCCGCCGTGGTTCAGGTGGATGCTGCCGTCGGTGTAAATATGGATCAGCGCGCCGGCCTGGTTGAGGAAGCTGGCGGTGAAAGAAATCCCGAATTTCACCGGGGTCAGCGCCAGGCCTTTTTTCAGGATCGGGCTGTTGGCGTTGTAGCGACGGATCGCTTCACGGCGCTCGGCGTACTGGCTGCTTTCTTCCAGTTCGGCGGTCATTTCCTCGAGCATGTTGTGCTCGACGGTCTGGTAGTAGTGGGTGACGTTGCGCTCGGTCTTGCCGTAGTAGTTGGCCTTGCGCACCGCCAATGGATCCAGGGCCAGGTGGCGGGCAATCGCGTCCATCACTTCTTCGATGGCGACCATCCCTTGCGGGCCGCCGAAGCCACGGTAAGCGGTGTTCGACGCGGTGTTGGTCTTGCAGCGGTGACCGTTGATGGTCGCATCGCCCAGGTAATACGAGTTGTCGGCGTGGAACATCGCACGGTCGACAATCGACGCCGACAGGTCCGGCGAGCAACCGCAGTTGCCGGCCAGTTCCAGGGCGATGCCGTGCAGGCGACCGGTGCTGTCGAAGCCGACGTCGTATTCGACGTAGAACGGGTGACGCTTGCCGGTCATCAGCATGTCTTCGACGCGCGGCAGGCGCATCTTGGTCGGCTGGCCGGTGAGGTGCGCGATCACCGCGCACAGGCACGCCGGGCTGGCCGCCTGGGTTTCCTTGCCGCCGAAACCGCCGCCCATGCGGCGCATGTCGACGACGATCTTGTTCATCGACACGTCCAGCACCTCGGCCACCAGTTTCTGCACTTCGGTGGGGTTCTGGGTCGAGCAGTAGACGATCATGCCGCCGTCTTCGGTCGGCATCACCGAAGAGATCTGCGTTTCGAGGTAGAAGTGTTCCTGGCCGCCGATGTGCAGCGTGCCTTGAATGCGATGTTCAGCCGTGGCCAGGGCGTTGGCCGAATCGCCTCGCTGATGGGTGTGACTGTCGAGCACGAAGTGGCGTTTGCGCAGGGCTTCGACCACGTCCAGTACCGGCTCGAGGTCTTCGTATTCGATGATCGCGGCCATAGCAGCCTTGCGCGCGGTTTCCAGGTCTTTCGCCGCGACGGCGAGCACCGGTTGGCCGACGAACTGCACGTCATCGATGGCCAGCAGCGGATCGCCCGGCAGCAAGGGGCCGATGTCTTTCAGGCCCGGCACGTCTTCATGGGTGATGGCGATGCGCACGCCTTCGAAGGCGTAGCAGGGCTTGGTGTCGATGCTGATGATTTTCGCGTGGGCGCGGTCCGACAGCCGTGCGTAAACGTGCAGCTGATTCGGGAATTCCAGCCGATCGTCGATGTACTGCGCTTCGCCGGACACATGCTTGGCGGCGCTGTCGTGCTTGACGCTGCGGCCGACACCGGTGGTCAGGTCCTTGGCGAACAGTTCAGCCAGTTCGGCCTGGGTCTTCTCTACGGCATGATGATTAGACATAAGCGGTCACCCGAGTCTCGATGTGCGGTGTTTGCAGTTCGATGAAGTATTTGCGCAGCAGGTTCTGCGCGCTGAGCAGGCGGTATTCCTTGCTGGCGCGGAAGTCCGAGAGCGGCGTGAAGTCTTCGGCCAGTGCGGCGCAGGCGCGCTCGACGGTGGCGTTGTTGAACGGTGAGCCGAGCAACACGGCTTCGCAGTGGCTGGCGCGTTTCGGGATGGCCGCCATGCCACCAAAAGCCAGGCGAGCGTCGGCAATCACGCCGTTGTCGATGCGCAGATTGAACGCGGCGCAGACCGCGGAAATGTCATCGTCCAGACGCTTGGACACTTTATAAGCGCGGAACAGTTGTTCGACGCTGGCGCGGGGCACGATGATCTTCTCGATGAACTCGCTTTCCTGACGCGCCGTCACGCGATAATCGATGAAGTAATCTTCCAGCGCCATCGTGCGGCGGGTGTCGCCCTTGCACAAAACGATCTGCGCACCCAGGGCAATCAGCAGCGGCGGCGAGTCACCAATCGGCGAAGCGTTGCCGATGTTGCCGCCGAGGGTGCCCTGGTTGCGGATCTGCAACGAGGCGAAACGCTGCAGCAGTTCGCCGAAGTCCGGGTACTCGGCCTTCAAGGCGTCGTAGCAATCGGAGAGGGCGGTGGCGGCGCCGATTTCCAGGCGATCGTCGAACACGTCGATGCGCTTCATCTCGGTGACGTTGCCGACGTAGATCATCACCGGCAGGGCGCGATGGAACTGCGTGACTTCCAGCGCCAGATCGGTACCGCCGGCCAGCAGGCGCGCTTGTGGATAAGCGTCGTAGAGGTCGGCCAGATCGGCCACGGTCAGCGGCACCAGGCAACGCTTGTCGCCACTGTTGAGTTCGCCGATGTCGGTAGGCGCGATGGCTTTCAAGCGGGCGATAGTGTCGGCTTCACGGGCATCGAACTGGTCCGTTTGCTGGCCGCAGCAGGACTGTTCGGCGGCTTGCAGAATCGGCCGATAACCGGTGCAGCGGCACAGGTTGCCGGCCAGCGCTTCGTGGGCCTTATGCGCATCCGGTTGATCGCTGTTCTTTTGCAGCGCGAACAGTGACATGACGAAGCCCGGGGTGCAGAAACCGCACTGCGAGCCGTGGCATTCGACCATGGCCTTCTGCACGCTGTGCAGTTCGCCCTGGTGTTTGAGGTCTTCAACGCTGATCAGTTGTTTGCCATGCAGCGACGAAACAAAGGTCAGGCACGAGTTGAGGCTGCGGTAGCGAATGTACTCGCGGCCGGCGTCATCGGTCTGCAGTTCGCCAACCACCACGGTGCAGGCGCCACAGTCACCGCTGGCGCAGCCTTCTTTGGTGCCGGGTTTGCCCACATGGTCGCGCAGATAATTGAGCACGGTCAGGTTCGGGTCCAGGGCGTGCTCGCTACGGAGTTCCTGGTTTAGTAAAAACTGGATCACGGAAGGCCTCGCAGACTCATTATTGTTGTTAACCGACATGAACCGAATTTAGCAGGTCTGACTTTTCGGTCAATGATTTTCTGACTTAAAGGTCAGGAAATTATCAAATGTCGATCAACGACTGGTTATCTTCATTATTGACCCTCGTTCGCCAGCCTGCTTTTTGCTTGAATCGTGCCAAAAACCACCGGACGGGCACTCCGCCCTGACGGATCAATTGCGCTACACTGCGCCGCTTGTGCAAATCGAAGAGTTTGAAGGACAACCATGACGTTCAAGGCGCCGGACAGCCTCGCCGAGCAAATCGCTCACCACCTCGCCGAACGCATCATTCGCGGCGAAATGAAGCCCGGAGAGCGCATCCAGGAACAGAAGGTCACGCTGGCCCTCAATGTCAGCCGCGGTTCGGTTCGCGAAGCCTTGCTGATCCTCGAGCGGCGCCACTTGATCGCGATCCTGCCGCGACGGGGCGCCCACGTCACCGAGCTCACCGTGCACAAGGTGCAGAGCCTGTGCACGCTGATGAGCGAGTTGTACATCCTGCTCGGCAACGCCGTGGCCAACGGCTGGCAAGTCCAGGCCGACATGGCGCCGTTCGTGCAGATCCAGCAGCGCCTGGCCGCCAGCTACGAACGCCAGGACATCCGCACCTTCGTCGATGACAGCTTCAACGTGATGCGCGCCGCGTATCCGTTTGCCAATAACCCGTACTTGCAGGAAACCGTCGAGAATCTGCAACCGGCCATGAGCCGTGCGTATTTCCTCGCCCTGGACCAGCGCAAGGCCTCGATGAGCGAGTTCCTTGAACTGTTCGAGCGCTTGCTCGCCGCCGTGCTGGCCCGTGACTTCCCGCAGATCCGCGAGGTGCTGACGGCCTATGCCCAGCGCAGCTGCGATCTGGTGGTTTCCGCCCTGACGGACGCTTAAGCGTGCGGCTCAAGTGCATCAAACTGGCGGGGTTCAAATCCTTCGTCGACCCGACCACGGTGAACTTCCCCAGTAACATGGCGGCGGTGGTCGGGCCCAATGGGTGCGGCAAGTCGAACATTATCGACGCCGTCCGTTGGGTGATGGGCGAGAGCTCGGCCAAGAACTTGCGCGGCGAGTCGATGACCGACGTCATCTTCAACGGCTCCACCAGCCGCAAACCGGTGAGCCAGGCGAGCATCGAACTGGTGTTCGATAACTCCGATGGCACCTTGATCGGCGAATACGCGGCCTACGCCGAAATTTCGATCCGGCGCAAAGTCACCCGGGACAGCCAGAACAGCTACTTCCTCAACGGCAGCAAGTGCCGTCGTCGTGATATTACCGACATCTTTCTCGGCACCGGCCTCGGCCCGCGCAGCTATTCGATCATCGAGCAGGGGATGATCTCCAAGCTGATCGAAGCCAAGCCTGAAGACCTGCGCAACTTCATCGAAGAAGCGGCCGGCATCTCCAAGTACAAGGAGCGCCGGCGCGAGACCGAAAACCGCATCCGCCGCACCCACGAAAACCTCGCCCGCCTGACCGACCTGCGCGAAGAACTCGAGCGTCAGCTCGAACGGCTGCACCGCCAGGCCGAGGCGGCGAAGAAGTATCAGGAATACAAAGGCGAGGAGCGGCAGCTCAAGGCCCAGTTGTCGGCCCTGCGCTGGCAGGCATTGAACGAACAGGTCGGCCAGCGCGAAGCGATCATCGGCACCCAGGAAATCACCTTCGAAGCCCTGGTGGCCGAGCAGCGCAATGCCGATGCGGCGATCGAACGCCTGCGCGACGGGCACCACGACCTGTCCGAACGCTTCAATCTGGTGCAGGGGCGCTTCTATTCGGTCGGCGGCGACATCGCCCGGGTCGAGCAGAGCATCCAGCACGGACAGCAGCGCTTGCGTCAGTTGCAGGATGACTTGAAGGAAGCCGAGCGCGCGCGCCTGGAAACCGAATCTCATCTGGGCCACGACCGCACGTTGCTGCTGACCCTGGGCGAAGAGCTGGACATGCTCACCCCGGAACAGGAAGTCACCAGCGCCGCCGCCGAAGAGGCTGCCGCCGCGCTGGAAGAATCCGAAACCACCATGCACGGCTGGCAGGAGCAGTGGGACACCTTCAACCTCTCGGCGGCCGAACCCCGGCGTCAGGCGGAAGTCCAGCAGTCGCGGATCCAGCAGCTGGAAACCAGCATGGAGCGCCTGGCCGATCGACAGAAGCGTCTTGGCGAAGAGCGCGCCTTGCTCTCGGCGGATCCGGAAGACGCGGCGATCCTCGAACTCAGCGAGCAGTTGGCCGCGAGTGAAGCGACCCTTGAAGACTTGCAGGCCAGCGAAGAAGCGCAGGTCGAACGCCTGGAGCAACTGCGTCAGGAGCTGCAGCAAGCGCTGTCGGCGCAGCAGCAGGCCCAGGGGGATTTGCAGCGCCTCAACGGGCGCCTCGCTTCCCTGGAAGCCTTGCAGCAAGCCGCACTCGATCCCGGCACCGGCACCGCCGAATGGCTGCGCGAACAGCACCTGGCGGATCGCCCGCGCCTGGCCGAAGGCCTGAAGGTGCAAGCCGGTTGGGAGCTGGCGGTGGAGACCGTGCTCGGCGCCGATCTGCAAGCGGTGCTGGTGGACGATTTTGCCGCTTTCGACCTGGCCGGGTTTGCCCAGGGCGATCTGCGCTTGCTCAGCCCGGCCAGCGATGGCGCGCGCATCGCCGGCAGCTTGCTCGACAAGGTCGAGGCGCAGATCGATCTGTCGCCCTGGTTGGGGCAGGTCAAACCGGTCGACAGTCTCGAACAGGCCCTGGCCCTGCGCAGTCAATTGAGCGCCGGCCAAAGCCTGATCAGCCGCGACGGGTACTGGGTCGGCCCGCACTTCTTGCGCGTGCGTCGGGCCAGCGAAGCGGAAAGTGGTGTGCTGGCCCGAGGCCAGGAAATCCAGCGCCTGGGCCTTGAGCGCGAAGAGCGCGAAGCCACGGTGGAAACCCTGGAAACCCGTCTGCAGAACCTGCGGGCCCAGCAACGTCAGCAGGAAAACGGTCGCGAGCATCTGCGCCGTTTGCTGCAAGACGAAGCCCGCCAGCAGGGCGAATTGAAAGCCCAGTTGTCGGCCGGTAAAGCCAAGGTCGAACAGCTGACATTGCGCCGTACCCGTCTGGACGAAGAGCTGGTCGAGCTCGGCGAGCAACGCGCGCTGGAGCACGAAAATATCGGCGAAGCACGCCTGCAATTGCAGGAAGCCCTCGACAGCATGGCGCTCGATACCGAGCAGCGTGAGTTGCTGCTGGCCCAGCGCGACAGCCTGCGCGAGCGCCTCGATCGGGTGCGCCAGGAAGCCCGGCAGCACAAGGACCACGCGCATCAACTGGCGGTGCGCCTGGGTTCGCTCAAGGCCCAGCACGATTCCACGCGTCAGGCGCTGGAGCGGCTGGAGATGCAGTCCGAGCGCCTGACCGAAAAACGCGAACAGCTGAGCCTCAATCTGGAGGAGGGTGAGGCACCGCTGGAAGAGTTGCGGCTCAAGCTCGAAGAGTTGCTCGACAAGCGCATGACCGTCGATGAAGAACTCAAGACTGCGCAGATCGCCCTGGAAGATGCCGATCGCCAATTGCGCGAAGCGGAAAAACGGCGTAACCAGGCCGAGCAGCAATCGCAATTGATCCGCGGCCAGCTCGAACATCAGCGCATGGAATGGCAAGCCCTGACCGTGCGCCGCAAGGCCCTCGAAGATCAGTTGCACGAAGACGGCTACGACCTGCACGGCGTGCTTGCCACCCTGGTGGCCGGGGCCAACGAGAAAGACGCCGAGGAGGAACTCGAACGCATCGCGGCGCGGATCCAGCGCCTGGGCGCGATCAACCTGGCGGCCATCGACGAATACCAGCAACAATCCGAACGCAAACGTTATCTGGATGCGCAGAACGACGATCTGGTGGAGGCGCTGGACACCCTCGAAAATGTGATTCGCAAGATCGACAAGGAAACCCGAAACCGCTTCAAGGATACCTTTGATCAGATCAATGCCGGTATTCAGGCCCTTTTTCCAAAAGTTTTCGGTGGAGGCAGCGCGTATTTGGAACTGACGGGCGAAGATCTACTCGATACAGGGGTAACGATCATGGCGCGGCCGCCAGGAAAGAAGAACAGCACCATCCATTTGCTCTCCGGTGGCGAAAAAGCCCTGACCGCATTGGCCCTGGTATTTGCCATCTTCAAGTTGAACCCAGCGCCGTTCTGCATGCTCGATGAAGTTGACGCGCCACTGGATGACGCTAACGTTGGGCGCTATGCACGGCTGGTAAAAGAGATGTCGCAGACGGTGCAGTTCATCTACATCACCCACAACAAGATCGCCATGGAAATGGCCGATCAACTGATGGGGGTGACGATGCACGAACCGGGTTGTTCGCGTCTGGTGGCGGTGGATGTCGAGGAGGCGATGGCGATGGTCGATGCCTGAATTTCGGGCTTGTAGGACAATGTAGGATTCAGTATTCGTGAGCAGCGGGACGAATTACCGGTCGCTACTTGCTGGCCAATCGACATATTCGATCAAGCCATCGAGACAGACGGTGTAAAGTTGCCTTGGGTCGTGCTAGTTTAATGTCAATTTAGCGTATGCGTGGGCAAAACGCCTGTCAGAACATAGAGTTGGCGCCACGTTTTAAAGCGGTTTACCAGTTGTAAACCCCTTATTTTTCAGCATTTTTTATAGAGGCACGGGATTACATGGAAATCGGTCTGCGCGAGTGGCTGATCCTCATCGGCATTATTGTCATTGCCGGGATTCTTTTCGACGGCTGGCGCCGCATGCGCGGCGGCAAGGGGAAACTGAAATTCCGTCTTGACCGCAATTTGTCCAATTTGCCGGACGAGGACACCAGTGCCGAGCTGTTGGGCCCGCCCCGGGTGTTGGATACCCATAAGGAACCGCACCTGGACGAGCACGATCTGCCGTCGGTGAGCATGTCGGCCCGTGAACAGCGCGAATCAGGTGCCAAGCGCGGCAAGCGTGGCCAGGGCGAACCCTCCCAGGGCGACTTGAACCTCAACCTGGATCTGGAAGGCGGCCCGAGCTTCAGCAGCCGTGACGACGATTACCCTGACGACACCAAGACCTCGGGCTCGGCCACCGACAGGGAACAGCCGCAAGCCGAAGAAGTGCTGGTGATCAGTGTGATCTGCCGCGACGCCGCCGGCTTCAAGGGCCCGGCGCTGTTGCAGAATATTCTGGAAAGCGGCCTGCGCTTCGGCGAGATGGACATTTTCCACCGCCACGAAAGCATGGCCGGCAACGGCGAAGTCCTGTTCTCGATGGCCAATGCGGTCAAGCCAGGCGTTTTCGACCTGGACGACATCGATCACTTCAGCACGCCGGCGGTGAGCTTCTTCCTCGGCCTGCCGGGCCCGCGTCATCCCAAGCAAGCCTTCGACGTGATGGTGGCTGCGGCGCGCAAGCTGTCCCAGGAACTGAACGGCGAACTGAAAGACGACCAGCGCAGCGTTTTGACTGCCCAGACGATCGAGCATTACCGTCAGCGCATCGTCGAATTCGAACGCCGCGCCTTGACCCAGAAGCGCTGATTTTTGTAGGAGCCAGGCTTGCCGGCGAAGGCGTACGTGAGATCGCCTTCGCCGGCAAGCCTGGCTCCTACAGTGATATGTACAGTATCAACAGATTGAGCAGCCTCGGCTGCTCTTTTGCTTTATGAGAGAACACCCATGACCGCCGCCAACAAACGCATTCTAGAGCTGCGCGCTGAGCTGGATCAGCACAACTATCGCTACCACGTGCTGGACGAGCCGAGCATTCCGGACGCCGAATACGATCGGTTGTTCCACGAGCTCAAGGCCCTCGAAGCGGCCAACCCCGAATTGATCACCAGCGACTCGCCGACCCAGCGCGTCGGCAGCGCGGCGCTGTCGGCGTTCACCCAGGTGCGCCACGAAGTGCCAATGCTCAGCCTCGGCAACGCCTTCGAAGAAACCGACATGCGCGAGTTCGATCGCCGGGTCACCGAAGGCCTGGATCTGCCGACCGGCGACTTGTTCGGCAGCGCCGCCGCGGTGGAATACAGTTGTGAGCCCAAGCTCGATGGTCTGGCGGTCAGCCTGTTGTATCAGGATGGCGTGCTGGTGCGCGGCGCGACCCGCGGCGATGGCACCACCGGTGAAGACATCAGCGTCAATGTGCGCACGGTGCGCAATATCCCGCTCAAGCTGCATGGCAGCGGCTGGCCGGCGACCCTGGAGGTGCGCGGTGAAGTGTTCATGTCCAAGGCCGGTTTCGAGCGGCTCAACGCCACGCAGCTGGAAGTCGGCGGCAAGACCTTTGCCAATCCGCGCAACGCGGCGGCGGGCAGCTTGCGCCAGCTGGATTCGAAGATCACTGCCAACCGTCCTCTGGAATTCTGCTGCTACGGCATCGGCCAGATTTCAGCGGATATTGCCGACACGCACATTGGCAATCTCAAGCAGCTCCAAGCCTGGGGCCTGCCGATCAGCCATGAACTGAAACTGGCGTACGGCATCGATGAATGCCTGGATTACTACCGCGATATCGGTGAGCGCCGTAATGCGCTGTCCTATGAAATCGACGGCGTGGTGTTCAAGGTCAACAGCATTGCCTCCCAGCGTGAACTGGGTTTCCGCGCGCGCGAACCGCGCTGGGCCATCGCGCACAAATTCCCGGCCATGGAAGAACTCACCGAGTTGCTCGATGTGGAATTCCAGGTAGGCCGTACTGGCGCGGTGACGCCGGTGGCGCGCTTGAAACCGGTCAAGGTGGCCGGCGTCACCGTGGCCAATGCGACCTTGCACAACATGGATGAGGTCGCGCGCCTGGGCTTGATGATCGGCGACACGGTGATCATCCGTCGCGCCGGCGACGTGATTCCGCAGGTGGTGCAAGTGGTCACCGAGCGCCGCCCGGATAACGCGCGGCCGGTGCAGATTCCCGAGCAGTGCCCGGTGTGCGGTTCCCATGTCGAGCGCACGCAGCTGGTCAAGCGCAGCAAGGGGCGCGAGACCATCAGCGAAGGCGCGGTGTATCGCTGCGTCGGTCGGCTGGCCTGCGGCGCGCAACTCAAGCAGGCGATCATTCACTTCGTCTCCCGTCGCGCCATGGACATCGAAGGCCTGGGCGACAAGAGCGTCGAGCAACTGGTGGATGAAGGCCTGGTGAGTTCGCCGGCAGACCTGTATGCGCTGAAGTTCGACGACATTGTCGACCTGGAAGGGTTTGCCGAGTTGTCGAGCAAAAAACTGCTCAGTGCGATCGAAGACAGCAAGCAACCAGGCCTGGCGCGCTTCATCTACGCCCTCGGGATTCCCGACGTCGGCGAAGAGACCGCCAAGGTGCTGGCACGCTCCCTCGGTTCGCTGGAGCGGGTCCGGCAGGCCTTGCCGCAAGTGCTCACGTATTTGCCGGATGTCGGCTTGGAGGTGGCTCACGAGATCCACAGCTTCTTCGAAGATGCGCACAACCAGCAGGTGATCACGGAACTGCTCAAGCACGGCCTGCAGATTCAGGACCAGGGCGAGCTGGGCGCCGAATTTTCCGCCAGCACCACCCTTGGCGGTTTCCTCGACAAGCTGCACATTCCCTCGGTAGGGCCGGGCGGGGCGCAGAAGCTGGCTGACAAATTTGGTTCGCTGGAAGCGGTGATGAACGCCGACTGGCTGGACATGCGTCAGGCGTTGCCGGAAAAGCAGGCGAATTCGGTTCGGGAGTTTTTTGCGCAGGCGGCTAATCGCCAACTCGCTGAGGCCGCCGAAAAGCAGCTGAGCGATTTCGGCATGCACTGGCAGAGCGAGAAAAAAGTCGTCGAAGGCTTGCCGCTGGCTGGCCAGACCTGGGTATTGACCGGTTCGCTGGAGCTGATGAGCCGCGAGGTGGCCAAAGACAAACTCGAAAGCCTGGGTGCCAAGGTGGCGGGCTCGGTGTCGGCCAAGACCCACTGCGTGGTTGCCGGACCGGGGGCCGGTTCCAAGTTGACCAAGGCCAATGAGCTGGGGTTGAAAGTGCTGGATGAAGAAGCGTTTGTCGTGTTCCTGAGCAAGCACGATATTTCCGTGTGATGCCATTCGCGAGCGAACCCGCTCCCACACGATCACCTGCATACAGATGTATTGTGGTGAACGCCAATCCCTGTAGGAGCCGGCTTGCCGGCGAAGGCGTCGTCATGGGCGCTGCAAGGCTCAAGACCGCCTTCGCTGGCAAGCCAGCTCCTACATGATCACCTGCATACAGATGAATTGTGGTGAACGCCAACCCCTGTAGGAGCCGGCTTGCCGGCGAAGGCGATGTCAGCCCTCGTACAAAAAGCGGGAACGATCGATACCCATTCATGATCTAGTCTTGGCCAGTCCCAGGGAGAGATCGCCATGTACCGCTTCTTCGAACAGCTCAGCTCACGCATCGCCGCGCCGTTCATGGCCGAGAGCCCGCGCAACAGCAAAGTCTGGCAGTGCCGATGCGGGCAGTCGCTGTTCTTTCGCAACAGCCAGTGCCTGGCCTGTTCGGCGGCCTTGGGATATCAACCCGAGCAGAGCCGCCTGTCCTCGCTGCAGCCCGGCTTGCAGGCGGACACGTGGCTGCTCGACGCCGATCCCGAGGCGGGTATCTTCCGCCGCTGCGCCAATCTCGACTCCCCGGCCGCCTGCAACTGGCTGCTCTCCGCCAACGACCATGATGCGCTGTGCATCGCCTGCAGCCTGAACCACACCATTCCCGACCTGTCGATTGCCGAAAACCCCGAACGCTGGCGCAAGGTCGAAACCGCCAAGCGGCGTCTGGTCGCGCAGTTGGTCAGCCTTGGTTTGCAGGTGATTGCAAAAAACCAGGATGAAGAGCACGGCCTGGCTTTCGACTTCATCGGCGTCGACCTCGAAGGCCAACCACCGACCACCGGCCACGCCAATGGCTTGATCACCCTCGATATCAAGGAAGCCGACGACGCCCACCGCGAACAGATCCGGGTGCAAATGCATGAACCCTATCGCACGCTGCTCGGGCACTTTCGTCACGAGGTCGGGCATTACTACTGGGACCGGCTGATCGCCAACAGCCATTGGCTGGAACCGTTCCGCGGCCTGTTCGGCGACGAGCGCGCCAGCTACGCCGATGCCCTCGAGCGCCACTATCAGCAAGGCGCGCCGCTCGACTGGCAACAGCAGTACGTCAGCGCCTACGCCACCATGCATCCGTGGGAGGACTGGGCCGAAACCTGGGCGCACTACCTGCACATGATGGACGCCGTGGACACCGCGTTGGGGTTCGGCATGAGCGCCCGGGAACTGGACTTCGACTACCAGCCATTTCCCTCCAGCACCCTCTACGATCCACAACATCCCGGAGGCGCGGCGTTCCTGTCCTTCGTCAACGCCTGGATCGAACTGGCCGGCATGCTCAACGAACTGTCGCGCAGCATGGGCCAGCCGGATTTCTATCCCTTCGTCCTGCCACCGGCAGTGATCGCCAAGCTGCACTTCATCCACCTGGTGATCCAGCAGGAGGGCGGCAGGGCGGATGAGGTGTTGGCGCAATAGATCAACAGATCGCAGCCTTCGGATGCATACCGCCCCCTTGTAGGAGCTGTCGAGCGAAGCGAGGCTGCGATCTTTTGATCTTGCCGTTGCCGTTTCCGTTTCCGTTCCACTGTCCGAGCTATCGGGGCGCTGCATTCGTGAACAACTCAAAACGCCGAAGGCTGCGATCTTTTAAAGGCCGCTGCATGTCCTTGAGCCGACTCATTTTTTTTAATCTGGCCGAACGGTTGTAACTTCGTCTCAGATAGGTACAATGGCGCGGCTCGCCAACAGGTGAGCGTCGTTATGGTGACCCCATCGGTCCCCCCGCAACGATTACCCGTGAACCTGGTCAGATCCGGAAGGAAGCAGCCACAGCGGGAACATTGTGTGCCGGGGTGTGGCTGGTGGGGTTACCACCTTAACGAACCGCGGATCCCTCTCGCGTTTTCTGTTCAAAACTACTTTCCTGTTGCTCTGCCATGGACATCGTTCCGGGGCGGATTTTTGTCGTTTCCGATGTTTGAAATCGTACTGAACAAGGAGGCCGACCTGCCTCATCTGACGAGTCGGCCTCCTTTTCATTTCTGCGCTTTTCATATCCGCACTTTTCATTTACGGACTAAGGCTTGGACAAGGCCTGGTCAACCGCTGCAATCAGCTTTCCCAGATCCTTCGGGGTGGCTTTATGAATGACACCGAACAGGTACGCCCGCTGTTCATCTTCATCGCCCGGATCGGCGAAGAAGGCTTTCAGCTTCACCCCCAGCACATCGGCAAGCAGGAACAGGGCGTCCACGCTGGGGGTATAGGTGCCGGTTTCGAAGCGGCTGATGGTTTTGGGGTCAAAACCGGTTTTTTCGCCGAGTTCAGCCTGAGTAAGCCCCGCGACCTTGCGGTAGCGCCGTATGGCTGGACCCAAACTTGAAATTTGCATCGCTCGATTCCCATTTAGAATCAAGAACTTAACGATAGATTTTTGCGTATGACAACTGCATGATCCATCACCTTGCCTTGCAAAATGTGATGCATTTCGTAGAATCGCCGCTCCGAAAGGGTAATCGGTCACTTGTTCTCGACAGTGAGAGTGATGCGAAAGCGCCAGTATTGCGCGCACAGGCAAGGTTTGCAGACAGTCACAAAGCCGCACTGAAATCTTGCAGAATGCTCGCTTAATTCCCTGTTGCTGCCCGTTCACCGGGACTTTGAGATTAGTTGATCTCAGGCTGTCCGGGGGAACATCAAACGCTGTTCATGGAGTGATCACGTGTTTCTGCGCAGTCCGTCTCAAAACATCTCTTCCGGGCATCCTGCACTGGTCGAGCGGTACCATCGCTAGCGACATAGAGCCTGACTCATGGATGAGAAATACCGCAGGGCTGTGGATGCCGCAGCAATTTTTTCCGAGACCGATCTGAGCGGCCGGATCACCTACGTCAATGAGCAATTCTGCGCCTTGTCCGGTTACAGCCGCGAGGAACTGCTGGGGCAGAACCATCGGCTGCTCAATTCCGGCCTGCATTCAACTGAATTTTTCGCTGGCATGTGGCGCACCATCGCGCTGGGCAGTGTCTGGAAGGGCGAGATCTGCAATCGGGCAAAGGATGGCAGCCTGTATTGGGTCGAAAGCACCATGGTGCCGGTGCTCGATGACGCTACCGGACGGGTTGATCGCTACTTGTCGATTCGTTTCGACATCAGTGAAAAACGCCAGTTGCTGCATTCCTTGCAATGGCGGGTCGGCCATGATGTGTTGACCGGGTTGCCCAATCGCGCGTTCCTTTCGGATTTGCTGGACCAGGCCCTCGAATTCTCCCGGCAGGAAAACATCCCGCTGGCAGTGTGCATGCTCGACCTCGACGGCTTCAAGGCGGTCAACGATGGCTATGGGCATGCCAGTGGCGATCTGTTGCTGGTGGAAGTGGCGAGGCGCCTGCGCAGTATCGTGCGCGGTGAAGACGTGGTGGCCAGGCTGGCCGGTGACGAGTTTGTGCTGGTGTTGCGTTACGTGCGGGATCTGCCGGAACTGCGCGCGGCAGTGAACCGGGTGTTGGGCGCGATTTCGGCGCCATACACGCTGCATGGCAAAGAACTCAATGTGTTTGCCAGCATCGGCGTCACCCTGTTCCCCCACGACAACGAAGAGGCGCAAACCTTGCTGCGTCATGCCGATCAGGCGATGTACGTGGCCAAGCAGGGCGGGCGCAATCGTTTTCATTTGTTCGACGTGATCCGGGATCGGGAAGTCAAGGTCACGCACCAGACCGTCGAGCGAGTGCGCCAGGCACTGCTGGCGGGTGAATTGTGTTTGCATTTCCAGCCCAGGGTGAACATGCGTCGCGGCGAGGTCGTCGGTTTCCAGGCAGTGTTGCGCTGGGAGCATCCCCTGGACGGCACGGTGCCCTCACGGGATTTTCTGCCGCTGGTCGAGGAGACGGATCTGATCGTCGATATCGGTGAATGGGTCATGGATCAAGTGCTTTCGCAGTTGCATCATTGGCAGCAGGCGGGTCAGGGGTGGCCGGTGAGCATCAATATCGCGGCGCGCCATTTCCAGCGGGCGGATTTCGTCGACCGGCTCGGTCAGGTGCTCGCCCGGCATGCCCAGGTTGCACCGCGGATGCTCGACCTGGAAATAGTCGAGTCGGTGGCGGTCGAGAACATTCAACATGTCAGCGCCTGTCTAAAGGCCTGTCAGGCACTGGGCGTGCAATTTTCGCTGGGGGATTTTGGCACCGGTTATTCGTCGCTGAGCTATCTCAAGCGCCTGCGAACCCAGACCATCAAGATCGACAAGTCCTTTGTCCGCGACATTCTTCATGATGATGACGACCTGGCACTGACCACAGCGGTCATTGGCCTGGCCCGGGCATTCGGGCGGCAGGTGATCGCCGAGGGGCTGGACAGTATCGAGCACGGTGAACTGCTGTTGCGGCTGGGTTGCGACGTTGCCCAGGGCCATTTCATTGCCCGGCCGATGCCGCCCGCAGAGGTGCCGGCTTGGGTCGAAGGTTTTGTTGCGCCAGCGCGATGGCAGCATGGGCTCCCACACGTGCTTTAAGCACTCCGGGCATTCAGCTTGCCACTCACCGCTCTCATCCTCATCTTAGTTCCGGAGCAAGCCCGTTCCCACAGGTTATCGCAGGCTCGCTCCCACGGGTTATGGGTTTGCTCCGGGCGCGACACCGACATAGAGCCGGATAATGTCATCGATCTCCCCGGACATTTTCATTCGCAGCAATGTGCGCAGGATGCGTTGCACAGGTACTTTCGGATCATTGCGCACGTAGCAACCGACGCTCTGCACCTGTAGCACCGCCACGCGCTGCAATTGCCGATCGGGCAACAGACGCTGATTGAACCAGTCCAGGGTCCATTGGTTGCTCACGGCATAGCGATAGCGTTCGGCCAGCAGTTTTTCCAGCACCTGTTCCTGATTGCGCGCGTCTTCGCGCAGCAGCCGGCCGGTGTCGAACAGCGGTTGCAGGGTCGGGTAGCTGTAGCCGTGGACCGTGCCGATGGATTGTCGTGGCAAGTGCGCCGCCACCACGGCGGTCAGCGGGTCGGGCCGGCTGATCAGCACGTCGGGCTGGGTCCAGAGCGGAATGCTCCAGATGTAGTCGCCGGACTGATTCGGTTGCCAGGACTGCGCGGCATAGCAGCGCACATCGACCTCGCCGTGTTCCATGGCGTTTTGCACCCGCGCCCTGGGCAAGACGTGAAATTCGGCCGGTACCCCGACCTGGGTCGCCAGGCTGACCATCACGTCATGCAGAATGCCCTGGGTCGGGCGGCCGCGTTCCAGTTGGACCATCGGCATTGCCCAACTGTCGGGCACCACGAAGCGCAGCGGCGCTTCGGCGCCCGCCACACTCCAGCTCATCAACAGCAATGCCCCCAAGGCGAGCCGCATAAACGCTCCGGTCCTGAACAATCCCTGGCCGATAAAAGCCCCCCAAAGTGCATCTTAGCCAGATTAGACGAGCACACCGGATGCAATTTCGGCCTTGCTCCGCTAGCATTAGCCGCTTCTGTTCCTTCGTTGCGACGGTTTTCGATGAGTTATCAGGTTCTTGCACGTAAATGGCGTCCGCGCTCGTTCGGCGAAATGGTCGGCCAGACCCATGTGCTCAAGGCTCTGATCAATGCCTTGGACAGCCAGCGGCTGCACCATGCCTATCTGTTCACCGGTACCCGCGGTGTGGGCAAGACCACCATCGCGCGGATCATCGCCAAATGCCTGAACTGTGAAACAGGTATCACGTCGACGCCTTGCGGCGAGTGCTCGGTGTGCCGCGAGATCGATGAAGGCCGTTTCGTCGACCTGATCGAAATCGACGCCGCGAGCCGGACCAAGGTCGAAGACACCCGCGAGCTGCTCGACAACGTGCAGTACGCCCCGAGTCGCGGGCGCTTCAAGGTCTACCTGATCGACGAAGTGCACATGCTGTCCAGCCATTCCTTCAATGCGCTGTTGAAAACCCTCGAAGAGCCGCCGCCCTACGTCAAGTTCATCCTGGCCACCACCGACCCGCAGAAACTTCCTGCAACGATTCTGTCGCGGTGCCTGCAATTCTCCCTGAAAAACATGACACCGGAGCGCGTGGTCGAGCATTTGACCCACGTGCTGAGTGTCGAGAACGTGCCGTTCGAAGACGATGCGCTGTGGCTGCTGGGCCGCGCCGCCGATGGTTCGATGCGTGATGCCATGAGCCTGACCGACCAGGCGATTGCATTCGGTGAAGGCAAAGTCATGGCCGCCGACGTGCGGGCGATGCTCGGCACGCTCGATCACGGTCAGGTCTACGACGTTTTGCATGCGCTGATCGAGGGCGACGCCAAGGCATTGCTCGAAGCCGTGCGTCACCTGGCCGAACAAGGCCCGGACTGGAACGGCGTGCTCTCGGAAATTCTCAACGTGCTGCACCGTGTCGCCATCGCCCAGGCCTTGCCTGAAGGCGTCGACAACGGTCATGGCGACCGTGATCGGGTATTGGCGCTGGCCCAGGCGCTGCCGGCCGAAGACGTACAGTTCTATTACCAGATGGGCCTGATCGGACGCCGCGACCTGCCTTTGGCGCCGGACCCGCGGGGTGGCTTCGAAATGGTCCTGCTGCGCATGCTCGCGTTCCGGCCGGCAGACACCGCGGACGCCCCGAGGCAGCCGCTAAAGACAGTGGGGATCAGCCAGGCCACAGTTGATTCCGCCCATTCAGTGGCTGCCGCGCGAGTGGCTGCGCCGGTAGTGGCTGCGGCAGTTGCACCGGTCGTCTCTGCGCCGGTTGCGCCAGTGGTTACACCGGTGGTTTCGCCAGCTCCAGCTCCAGCTCCAGCTCCAGCTCCGGTGCAGGAAGCGGTTGTTCCGATCGTCGCGCCCAAGCCGGTGATTGAGGCGGTAGCGGTCGAGGCCGTCGTCGACCTGCCGTGGAACGACCCGGTAGAACCTGAAGTCGTCCAGCAGCCCGCGGTCGAACCGGTTCTGGAAACCGCTGCTGAACAACCCGAATTGTCGCCGATGCCGTTGCCGACGCCCGACAGCGTCGTGCCGGACGCACCGGAGTGGGCCGCTGCGCCGATCCCGGAACCCTCCGTGACCGAAGTCGAGGCTGCGACGCCGGGCATGGACCAGGACGACGAGCCGCCGCTGGACGAGGATTACATCGAGCCGGACATGGATTCGTCCTACAGTTACCTGGACGAGCTGGCCAGCGAGCATGCCGCCGAGCCGGCTCCGGAGCCCGAGCCCGAACCGGCCGCCATGCCGGCGACCGGCTTGGCCCTGCAGTGGCTGGAGCTGTTCCCGAAATTGCCGATCTCCGGCATGACCGGTAGCATCGCCGCCAACTGCACCCTGATCGCAGTCGATGGCGACAACTGGCTGTTGCACCTGGACCCGGCCCACAGCGCCTTGTTCAATGCGACCCAGCAACGTCGCCTCAACGATGCGCTGAACCAGCATCACGGGCGGACGCTGACCCTGAGCATGGAGCTGATCAAGCCCGAGCAGGAAACGCCAGCCCAGGCCGCGTCCCGTCGGCGTGTCAATCGTCAGCGCGAGGCCGAGGAATCGATCCATGGTGATCCGTTCATCCAGCAAATGATGCAGCAGTTCGGTGCGGTGGTCCGTAACGATACTATTGAACCTGTCGAAGCCCTGGCCAGTCAGGGCTAATAACTGAAGGCGTTTGGCCCCGATGGCCGAGCGCTATTTTTATCCAAGTACTTTGAGGTGATTACCATGATGAAGGGTGGCATGGCCGGCCTGATGAAGCAGGCGCAGCAGATGCAGGAAAAAATGGCCAAGATGCAGGAAGAACTGGCCAACGCCGAAGTGATCGGTAAAGCCGGCGGCGACATGGTCACCGTGGTCATGACCGGTCGTCACGACGTCAAGCGCGTGACCATCGACCCAAGCCTGGTGGAAGGCCTGAGCGAAGACGACAAGGAAATGCTGGAAGCGGTATTCGCCGCCGCCGTCAACGATGCCGTGCGCAAGATCGAAGCCAACAGCCAGGACAAGATGTCCGGCATGACCGCGGGCATGCAACTGCCGCCGGGCATGAAACTGCCGTTCTGATTCCTGTAGGAGCGAGCTTGCTCGCGAAGGGCGTCAACGATAACGCGTTCATCCTGGATAAACGCGTCGCCGTTGAAATCATCGCGAGCAAGCTCGCTCCTACAAAGAGCGGGTCACAGCTTGATCAACACCGACTTCAACTCGGTGTAATGCTCGATCGCCGCATACCCCATTTCCCGCCCGACCCCCGACATCTTGTACCCGCCGAATGGCAGCGCCGGGTCCAGGGCACTGTGGCAGTTGACCCACACCGAGCCCGACTTGATCCGCGGAATCATCCGGTGCACCGCCGCCAGATCATTGGACCAGACGCTCGCGCCCAACCCATAGGGACTGTCGTTGGCCATGCGTAACGCATCGGCTTCGTCATCGAACGGAATCGCCACCAGCACCGGGCCGAAGATTTCTTCCTGCACCAGCGAGTGCTTCTGGTCGACGTCGACAATCACCGTCGGCTTGACGAAGAACCCCGGCCCGAACTGCTCGCCGCCGCAGGCAATGGTCGCGCCACTTTCCCGGCCCATTTCGATGTAACGGTACACGCGCTCCTGCTGGCGCGCCGAGATCAATGGCCCCATCTCGACGCTCGGGTCCAGGCCGTTGCCGAGCTTCATGGCGTTGGCGATGTCGGCGATGTCCGCCACCACATTATCGAAGTGCTTGCGCTGCACATACAGCCTGGACCCGGCACAGCACACCTGGCCCTGATTGAAGAAAATCGCGCTGGCGGCGCCCGCGGCGGCGGTTTTGAGGTCGGCGTCGGCCATGACGATGGTGGGGGATTTGCCGCCCAGTTCCAGGGTGACCCGGGTCATGGAGTCCATCGCGATCTTGCCGATCTGCTTGCCCACGGCGGTGGAACCGGTGAAGGTCAGCTTGTCCACCAGCGGGTTGTGGGTCAGCGCCGAGCCTGCAGTGATGCCCGTGCCGGTCACCACGTTGAACACGCCTTCGGGATAACCGGCTTCCAGCACCAGTTCGGCCAGCTTGAGCGCGGTCAACGGGGTTTCGTCGGCGGGCTTGAGCACCACGGTGCAGCCGGTGGCCAGGGCCGGGCCGAGTTTCCAGCAGGCCAGCAGCAGCGGGAAGTTCCAGGCGACGATCGCACCGACCACGCCCACGGCTTCGCGACGGATGAAACTGTGGAACTGATCGTTGGGCATCAACGGCATCGACACTTCGACACTGGAACCTTCGATCTTGGTCGCCCAGCCGGCCATGTAGCGCAGGAAATCGATGGACAGCTGCACATCCATGACCTGGGCGACCGCGGCACTTTTGCCGTTGTTCAGGCATTCCAGTTGCGCCAGCAGTTCGGCGTCGCGCTCCATCAGGTCGGCGAGTTTCCACAGCAGGTTCTGCCGCTCCCGCGGCCGGGTGCGGGTCCAGGCCGAATCGTCGAACGCCTGGCGGGCGGCAAGTACGGCACGGTCGACATCCTCAGGTGTGGCCCGTGGCACCACGCACAGCACTTCGCCGGTGGCCGGGTTGTGCAGGGGCATGGTCTGACCGTCGGCGGCCTCGACCCAGTCACCGCCGATAAGCATGCGCGGGGCGCGCTGGATGAATGCCGAGGTGGCGGGAAGCAGATAGGGGAGGGACATTTGTCGAGACCTCTTGTTGTTCGTGAAACGTGGCTTTCTTAACGGCTGGCAATGGCTGTGCCAAGTGCCCGAGAGAGCCGGATAACGGTTGATTGGCGGGGTTCAGGGGCAATCAACGGGATCGATGGGCTGCGTGACTGTTGCAAATTGCGACAATATGAGACGACGAGCAACCGGGTTGCGACCTTGAGGCTGCCATTATTGAGGAATAGAATTTTCTGGCTCGGTGGATGAAATGACGAACCGTTCATCCGGCAACCTATCTGGCGCGAGGGAGGTAGTAATGTTCCTTTCAACCCTGGAAATTCAAAACATCATCGAACACCAAATGCTGCCCGCCGTGTGCACATGCGTCATGGAGGCAGACCAGTCCCTGACCATTCGGGTCTGCGACTGCATGACTGGCAAAGTGGATCTGGTGGCGACCCATGTTCCCCTGTGGACACTGGACAGTCCCCATGCCATCGCCTCGCTGGTGGCGGACATGCGGCAGGAAATCGAGGCTCACAAAAGCCTTCACCCCACCTATAACATCTGAATGGGCATCAGGCCGCACCGTCGGGATCCGGTGCGACCTGCGCTGATCGATCAGCTGGAAAACTGCCGGTAAATCTCGTCATATGTGCTGCCATTCACGGCAGCGAGCAGCTTCCTGTCATCCCTCCATCACCCTGCAGAAAGTCCCCCGCCAGGACAGTGATGCTTGCCATTTTGTATCCCCTGTCGGCAATCGGTGAATACCCATTTCGCGCTCGCTGGGGATTGTCGTCAATCGTCGGGCGATGAACTGTTCCGGTCGCGGCAACTATGCTGTCTCAGAGTGCAACACCTGTCGCGATATTAGACGCCGTCGATCCCGTCCAGACGCGCCCCGCAGGCCTTGTCTTCACGTAACTGCTTGATAGGAAAGGTTATCGGCAAGCTGGCACGCTCCGTGTATTGCTCATCGCAGACGTTTCTCTTGCCTCCGTCAGCGGTCCGCCGCCGACGGCAGAAACCATAAAAACGAGAAGCCACAAAAATAAGAAAGCACCGTGCGAGGTTCGACGTTGATGAAGAGAAAACTCCGATCAGGCCTGAGCGCCAGCCTGCTGGCCGTGGCGGCCTGTGTGGCGCTGCATTCGCCCTACAGCCTGGCAGCTCGCGACGCCCAGACCATCCTCAAGGAAACCTGTCAGGGCTGTCATACCCCCGAAGCGGACAATGCCCTGAGCCGCATCAGCCACCAGCGCAAGACCCCGGAAGGCTGGCTGATGAGCATCGCCCGGATGCAAACCATGCACGGTTTGCAGATCAGCGATGACGACCGCCGCACCCTGGTCAAATACCTGGCCGACACTCAAGGCCTGGCCCCAAGCGAGACCGACGGCGTACGTTATGCGCTGGAGCGTCGACTCAATACCGTAGAGAAATTCGACGACCAGACCAGCCAGATGTGTGGCCGCTGCCACTCCGGCGCACGGGTCGCCCTGCAACGGCGTCCCGCCCAGGAATGGGAGCGTCTGGTGAACTTCCACCTCGGCCAATGGCCGTCCCTGGAATACCAGGCCCTGTCCCGTGACCGCGACTGGTTCGACCTGGCTCGCAAAGAAATGGTGCCGCTGTTGGCCAAGCGTTATCCGCTGGACAACCCGGCCTGGAAAAAATGGCAGAGCACCGCACCGAAAGCCCAGGCGTTGGTCGGGGACTGGAGTTTCAGCGGCCACTTGCCGGGTAAAGGCGAGTTGGCCGGGGTGATGAGCGTCACGGCCGATGGCAGCGACACGTTCAAGGTCAGCGTCAAAGGCCAATACGCCGATGGCAGCCCGTTCAACGGCGACGGCAGCGCGATTCTCTACACCGGCTACGAATGGCGCGGCAACGTGACCATCGACGGCGTGACGATGCGTCAGGTGTTCGCCGCCCAAGGCAACGCGATGCAGGGCCGGATGTTCGAGGCCGAGCACGATGAGCGCGGTCTCGACTTCGTCGCCTCCAAGCAGGGCAGCAGTCGTTTGCTGGCGGTGCAGCCGGGTTACCTGAAGGCGGGTGCCGAAACTGAAGTGACCCTGATTGGCAGCGGTCTCACCGGTAAGCCGAACTTCGGCAAAGGTGTGGAAGTGGTCGAAGTCGTCGAGCAGACCCCGGATCGGATCAAGGTCAAGCTCAAGGCCGCTGCCAATGCCCAGCCAGGTCTGCGCAATGTCACCGTCGGCACGTTGAAAGGCCCGACCCTGTCGGTCTACAGCAAAATCGCCGAAGTCAAAGTCGTGCCCGAGTTCTCGGTGGCGCGGATCGGCGAGGGCGGTGGTTCGACGCCGAAAGTCCAGGGTCGGTTCGATGCCGAAGCCTGGGGCAAGGGTGCCGATGGCAAGCCGTATCGCATCGGCGTGTTCCCGGCGCAGTGGTCGGTCGAAGCCTTCGACGATCGCGCCAGGGAAGACGAGGACGTCAAGTTTGCCGGCACCATGCAGGCCGACAGCGGCGTGTTCACACCGGGAGACGCCGGGCCGAACCCGCAACGCAAAATGTCCACCAACAATGCCGGCAACCTCAAGGTGATCGCCGCCGTCGACGATGCAGGGAAGTCCCTGACCGGCGAAGGCCACATGATCGTCACCGTGCAACGCTGGAACAATCCACCCATTCCATGAGTTGGCTGAGTTCTAACCGTTTCAGACACTTTTCGGAATGACCGCAGGCCCCGTAAAACGGGGTTTGCACAGGAGGTTGCAATGGGCGCTATTTTGAATCTGGTCGAACGGAACCTGCACGAAGTGCATGTCGATGCCGACCGCATGCTGTTTCACATCCCCAGCAGTTCGCTGTTCGCCAGCGATGAGCTGACGGGCACCATCATCGACACCTTGCGCGGCCCTGGCTGTTCCTCGGACGAGCTGATCCAGCGCTTGGCTTCACGCTTCAACGGCGAAGAAATCACCGAGACCTTGCGCGAGTTGATGTCCCTGGAACTGGTCAGCGACGGCTCGCCGCTGACCCCGGACATCGGCACCAAGCGGGTCGAGCGCACGGCGATCAATACCGTGGTGCTCAACGTCAACACCGGCTGCAACCTGAGCTGCACCTACTGCTACAAGGAAGACCTCGACAAGCCGTCGGCCGGCAAGAAGATGGACATCGATACCGCGGTGGCGTCGGTGGAAATGCTGCTGCGCGAATCCCCGGATGAAGAGCGTTTCACCGTGGTCTTCTTCGGTGGCGAGCCGCTGAGCAATCGCAAGCTGATCGAGTACATGGTCGATTACTGCGAGAAGCGTTTCCGCGAGGCGGGCAAGTTCGTCGAGTTCGTCATGACCACCAATGCCACGCTGCTCACCGAGGAGACCGTGGACTACCTGAATGCCCACCGGTTCGGGCTCTCGGTCAGCATCGACGGGCCAAAAACCGTGCACGACCGCAACCGCATCACCGTGGGCGGGCAGGGCACTTACGACGTGGTGCGGCGCAAGGCCGAGATGCTGCTGTCGCGCTACAACAGCCGCCCGGTCGGTGCGCGGGTGACCTTGACCACCGGCGTCACCGACGTCGAAACCATCTGGGATCACCTGTTCAACGAACTGGGGTTTGCCGAGGTCGGGTTTGCCCCGGTGACCTCCGGTGACATCAGCACCTTCAACCTCTCCAGTGACGAGCTGATCGAGGTCTTCGCCAGCATGAAGAGGCTCGGTCGGCGTTACCTGGAAGCGGCGCTGGAGCACCGCAACATCGGGTTCTCCAACCTGCACCAACTGATCACCGATATCCACGAAGGCCACAAGAAAGCCCTGCCCTGCGGCGCGGGCCTGAAGATGCTGGCGGTGGATCACAAGGGCGAACTGAACCTGTGCCACCGCTTTACCGGGTCATCGTTGCCGACCTTCGGCAACGTCCACAGTGGTGTGAAACAGGTCGAGTTGAACGACTTCCTGTCCCAGCGCCTGGACCGTACCAACACCGGCTGCGAAGACTGCCAGATCCGCAACCTGTGCTCCGGCGGCTGCTATCACGAGAGCTACGCCCGTTACGGCGACCCGACCCATCCGACCTATCACTACTGCGAACTGATGCGTGACTGGGTCGACTTCGGCATCGAGGTCTACACCCGGATCATGGCCCACAACCCTGCGTTTATCAGCAGCTACATCACTCCGCGCAAGGCTCACTGATATGAAACATCTCAAGGCAATCAATAACAAAGCGCTGAAACTCGATGAGGCCGCGGCCGAAAACCGCATCGAAGAAGTGGTGGCGATGAGTTCCGTCGCCGGTTGTGCCTCGACCACCGACCCGGGCTGGGAAATCGACGCCTTTGGCGGCGTGTCGTCGCTGTGCCAGCCGATGGAAGCCGACCTGTATGGCTGCTCCGACCCTTGCTGGTGGCCGGCCCAGGTGCCCGACATGATGAGCACCTACCCGGACTGGAACAAGGATGCCCAGGCGTCCAACGACAATTGGCGCAACCTTGGCACTGTCTTCCCTAAAGACAAGTGACCGGACAGAGAAGAAGGATTCCAGCATGCCTAGCATCAAAGCCTGCGGCCTGGCCGCTTTCGCCGTCCTGAGCGCCTGTTCGTTCACTGTTCTGGCCGATGAAAACACCGCTCTCGAAACCGGTCACGAGTATATGGTGACCACCAATTACCCGAACAACCTGCACGTGATCGACCTGTCCACGGACACTCTGTTCAAGACCTGCAAGATGCCGGACGCTTTCGGTCCCGGCAGCGTGCAGATGTCACCGGATCGCAAGACCGCCTACGTACTGAACAATCACTACGCGGATGTCTACGGCGTCGAACTCGACAGCTGCAAGCAGGTGTTCCACGCCAGCATCACCCAGAAGCCGGGGGAGAAAGCGAAGTCGATGTTCGCCTTCACCCTCAGCCATGACGGCAAGGAACTGTTCGCCATTGCCAACCCGACACTGATGCTCAATGACCGTTACGAAGTGCAGCAGCCACGCCTGGATGTCTACGCGACCGACGCCGGCCTGGACGCCAAGCCCGTGCGCAGTTTCCCGGCACCCCGGCAGCTGACTATCATGCAGAGCGGCGACGATGGCACGCTGTATGTGGCCGGGGCGGACATCTACAAGGTCGATGTCAAAACCGGCAAGTTCGACGTGCTGATTCCCAGCCGCCACTGGAAACGCCCGAACTACAGCGCACCGGATGTGCTCTACGTGTGGAACCAGCAGACGTATCGGCATGATTTCTCGCTGCTCTACACCACGGCGAAATTCAAGGACAAAAAGCAGGACCCGGCCACCGCCGAGTACCTCTACGGGCTGTTCAGCATCGACCTGAAAACCGGCAAGACCGAAACCACCGACTTCGGCCCGCTGACGGAAATCTACTTCAGCGGCATGCGCTCACCGAAGGACCCGAACCTGATGTTCGGCGTACTCAACCGTCTGGCCAAGTACGACATCAAGCAGAAGAAAATGCTCCAGGCGGCGACGCTGGATCACTCCTACTACTGCATTTCCTTCAACAAGGACGGGAGCAAGATCTACCTGGCCGGGACGTTCAACGATGTGGCGATCTTCGATCCCGAGAGCATGAAGCAGATCGGCAGCATCAAATTGCCGGGTGGGGATATGGCGATCACCACCGCGCAGATATTTGTCCGGTAATGTCGCGCCTGCACTGACGCCTTCGCGGGCAAGTCGGATCGCCGCACCGCCGCTCCCACAGGGTCATATGGTGTTCACACAATAGTGATCACACTGGAGATCCTGTGGGAGCGGCGGTGCGGCGATCCGACTTGCCCGCGAAGAGGCCCTCACAGACACCGCCGCATCAAGCGCCAGGCACCGGACACCCCAAATCCCCCTCCTGACACTTCAAGTAATTCTTGAACGTCTCCACCCGCGCCTTGGTCAGGTCAGTGATGCAATTGCTGTAGATCAGCGGATAAATACTGCCACCCTCCACCCCGGACGCCGAGAACTTGCATTCGGCATCCCGAAACGCAATCCACGACCGCTGGGTGCCGACCAACAGCTTCTTGACGTCGGGGCTGCTTTTCAATCGCGCGGTCATCTGCTGGTAAAGCGCATTCAACTCCTTGTCCGCCGTCTTGTTCTGTTGCGCCGCACACTGGTTCATCGTGGCCTGATCCGCGGCATTGTCGCAGTCCACGGCATGAGCAACTGAGGCGAACAGCAAAGGCGTCAACGCCAGAAGAACACGTGGGTTCATGAAAATTCTCGCTGTGGGCATGGAAATAGAGGGCAGTGTAGCCAAGCAGATGGCCAACCCCTGGTGACCCCCTGTGCTGAAGGGAGAAATGCAGGGAAATTGCGAACTTACCGCGGTAAATGCAGCCGAATACTACAGACAGGGTTGATTGCTCAGCCCGATTGATACAACTTAGGGTTGGTCTTGTGGTCTTACAGGCCTACTGTTCAGTACAGGAGGTGACTTATGAATCCAGCATCAGATCGCATCGAAAGGAAGATCCTGCTCAAATCGCCGCGTTCGCACGTGTGGCGTGTGCTGGCCAATGCCGAAGCGTTCGGCCAATGGTTTGGCGTGGCGCTGGAAGGCAAGCGTTTTGTCGCCGGCGAGTGGACCCAGGGGCAGATTACCTACCCCGGTTACGAGCACTTGCTGTGGAATGTACTGGTGGAGCGGGTCGAGCCGGAGCGGGTGTTTTCGTTTCGCTGGCACCCCTATGCCGTGGAGCCCGAAGTCGATTATTCCCAGGAACCCACCACGCTGGTGAAGTTTGAACTCGAGGACATGGATGAGGGCACCTTGCTCAAGGTCACCGAGTCCGGGTTTGACCATATACCGCAAACCCGCCGGCTCAAGGCATTTCGCATGGACAGCCGTGGCTGGGATGAGCAGATGAGCAACATCGAAGAGTTTCTGAAAGTCAGCGCCAAGGCTCGCGAGCATCAGCAAGAGTAAGGGCGGCATGTTCGAACCCTGGTTGAAACGCTGGGCGCTGGTGCCGGACGGTGCGCCGATCATCACGCCTGGCAGTCGTTTGCTGCCGGTGCGCATGGATGACGTACCCGCGATGTTGAAGATTGCCGTCGATGCCGAAGAAAAGTTCGGCAACCTGCTGATGACCTGGTGGGGCGGCGAGGGCGCTGCCCGCGTCTATGCCCATGAAGGTGACGGGCTGTTGATGGAGCGTGCCATGGGTCAGCGATCGCTGATGCACATGGCGCTTAACGGTCAGGACGACCAAGCCAGCCAGATCATGTGTGCGGCGTTGGCGCGGTTGCACGCGCCGCGACCGTTACCGCCACCACCGCTGGTTCCACTCACGCCCTGGTTCAAGTCGCTACGTCTGGCGGCCGCACGGCATGGCGGCACTTATTCCCTCTGCCTCGCCACCGCCGAAGCCTTGCTGGCCGATCCGCGAGATGTTGCCGTACTGCATGGCGATCTCCATCACGACAATGTTCTGGACTTTGGCCTGCGGGGCTGGCTGGCCATTGATCCCAAGCGGGTAATCGGCGAGCGCGGATTCGATTACGCCCACCTGCTCTGTAACCCCGAATTGCCCACGGCGACCGATCCGCAACGATTTTGCAGGCAGGTCGAGGTGGTGACCGTTGCTGCCGGACTCGAGCGCCGCCGGTTACTGCAATGGGTGCTCGCGTTTGCCGGATTGTCGGCGGCCTGGTTCCTGGAGGACGACGATGCCCTGGCTGCCGAAGGTCAGCTGCAAGTCGCGGAACTCGCGGCCTCCGTGCTCGCCATTTGAAGTGTGCCCAGGGTTATTCGACAGGGTGGTATAGCGAATGTCTTACACGCGATAGTAACGATGTCGTCTATTACGGATTGGATCCGAAGCGTAATATCACCTCATCAACTGAAGCACAGGAAGTACTTCAGGATCACGGATGATCGACCATCGCAAGGAACGCTTCCGACAGGGAGTCGACCATGGTCTTGGGAAAACCCGCTTCGGCGGGTTTTTTTTCGTCCGTTTGAAATGCCACTGATCATTCTGTAGGAGCGAGCTTGGTCCGGGCGGCGATCCGACGAAGCAGGCAACGCGGTGTATCAGTGGGACCGCGTCATCGTTCTTCGTCGGATCGCCGCCCGGACCAAGCTCGCTCCTACAGGGTGCGCGTGCGATTCTGGATCCGGATGGTCAATCGCTTACACCAGAGCGGTGGTATGTCCTCTGTTCATGCTTGGGCCACGCACTTATTCTGGATCCATCAACTGAGGAGCAGGATGCACTCAGGATCACGGATGATCGACCATAGGCCTGGATGGCCGCAGACAGGATGTCGCCATGGTCTTGAGAAACCCGCTTCGGCGGGTTTTTTTTGATCGATGGAAAGTCCTCGGTGCATCACTCTGGCCCAGGAGCACCGGCAGCCATGACTGACTGCCGGCCGGAATGGATCAGCGTGCAGGCATCTGATCGAGCTTCGCGGCTGCTCGAGCGGTGATTTCGCCGCGTAATTTCAACGAACCGGCCGCCCGTTGCCGGGCTTGCTCCAGCACGCTGCCCGGAGCGGTCTCGGGACTGCCCGAAGCAAATGGTGGCGCCGGCGCGTATTCCAGCTGCAGTTGCACCAGTTGCGCCGTGTCCTTATCAAACAACTCAGCCGCCAGGGTCAGGGCAAAATCGATCCCGGCGGTGATCCCGCCACCGGTCAGCAGATTGCCGTCGCGTACCACCCGATCCTTCACCGCGATTGCGCCCAATGGTTCAAGCAGTTCGTGATAAGCCCAGTGCGTGGTGGCGCGCTTGCCCTTGAGCAGACCCGCCGCGCCGAGCACCAGCGCGCCGGTGCACACCGACGTGACATAACGCGCATTGGCCGCCTGAGTTCTGATGAACGCCAGCGTCTCGTCATCCTCCATCAACGGCCCGACACCGCTGCCGCCGGGAATGCAGATCACATCCAGTGCCGGGCAATCGTCGAAGGTAACGGTCGGTTTCAGCACCAGGCCGGTGCTCGCAGTGACCGGCACCAGGTCCTTCCAGATCAAATGCACCTTCACGTCCGGCAGCGAGGCCAGTACGTCGTAAGGGCCGGTCAGGTCCAGTTGCTGAAGCTGGGGGAACAACAGAAAACCGATCTGCAACGTCATGGTGTTTTTCTCCTGAAGTGGGTGGACGGCTTCACTCTAGGCTCGTAGGATTTGGCGCATACGCCAATAACCCCACGAATTACGCCAAAATGCCGAAAACCATCCGCGTCCTCGCGTTTGCCAACGTACAGCTGCTCGATGTCACCGGGCCGTTGCAGGTGTTCGCCTCGGCCAACGACATTGCTGGCCAAAAAGGTCTACCGCCGCCCTATGCGCCGACAGTCATCGCCAGCGGCGGCGGGGCGGTGATGTCGTCGGCGGGGTTGGCGTTGCTGGCCGAACCGTTGCCGGAAGCGGGCAGCGATACCTTGATCATCGCCGGTGGCTGGGGTGTGTACACGGCGGCAGAAGATGAGCTGTTGGTGGCTTGGGTGCGTGAATATGCAGCGGGGTGTCGACGGGTGTCATCGGTGTGCACCGGGGCGTTTTTGCTGGCGGCCAGCGGCTGGCTCGATGGCCGGCGGGTGGTGACCCACTGGACCCGCTGCGAGCAGTTGGCACAGCAGCATCCACGCTTGCGGGTCGAACCCAATCCGATCTTCATCAATGACGGCCCGGTGTGGACCTCGGCCGGCGTCACGGCCGGTATCGACCTGGCACTGGCCATGGTCGAGCAAGACCTCGGCCGCACCATGGCGCTGGAAGTCGCCCGGCAACTGGTGGTGTTCCTCAAGCGTCCGGGGGGGCAGTCACAGTTCAGCGTGACCTTGTCCTTACAGAAGGAAGGCAGCCGTTTCGACAACCTTCACGCCTGGATCAGCGAAAACCTCACCATGGACCTCGGCATCCCGAGCCTGGCCCTGCAGGCTGGCATGAGCGAGCGCAGCTTCGTGCGCCACTACCGCACCGACACCGGCCAGACCCCGGCCCGGGCGATCGAACTGATCCGGGTCGAAACTGCCCGGCGTTTGCTCAGCGACACCGGCGTGCCGATCAAACGGGTGGCGGTGCAGTGCGGCTTCGGCAGTGAAGAGACGCTTCGGCGCAGTTTCCTGCGAGCCATGGGCGTGACGCCGCAGGCCTATCGCGAGCGTTTTTCCGTCAGTGCTCAAGCAGATCCAGTAATGCCTTGACCGTCGCTTCGGGCGCTTCTTCGGGAATGTTATGCCCGACGCCCGCCAGCATTCGCCGTTCGTACCACCCGGTGAAATGGTCGGCATCGTCATCGACTTCCGGTGCAGGTCCTACGCCATCGTCGGCACCACACAGGGAAATCGTCGGGACGCTGATCGGTGGCTGCCTGGTCAGCGCTTCTTCCATCCACTCCAGCGCCGGATCGCCGGGGGCGTACATGAAGCGGTGGCGGTAAGAGTGAATCACTACCTCGACGAAATCCGGGTTATCGAAGGCCGGAGCGCTTAATGGGTACAACTCGGGAGCTTTTCTCCAGGTCGGTGACCACAATGTCCAGAGTAATTCACACAGGGCTCGGCGATTTTCAGTCAGGCCTTCAACGCCGCGAGGCGTGTGGAAGTAGTACTGGTACCACAGGCGATGTTCGGTTTCCGGGTCCCGCGGTCGGGTCGAGTGGGGAATGTCCTGAAGGTTATAGCCGTCCCCTGTGACCAGGCAGCGAACCCGCTCGGGCCATAATGCCGCCACGATACACGCTGCCCGACCGCCCCAGTCGTAGCCGCAGAGGGCGGCTTGCTTGATGCCCAGGGCGTCCATCAAATCCAGAAGATCCTGGGCGAGGGCGGCTTGTTGCCCGGAGCGCGGGGTGTCGGGGCTGTTGAAACGGGTCGGGCCATAACCACGCAAGTACGGGACAATGACGTGGTAGCCCTTCGCGGCGAGCACCGGGGCGATTTCGTCGTAGGCGCGAGGGGAGTAGGGGAAGCCGTGGAGCAGGATTATCGGCTCGCCAGTGATGGGACCGTGTTCTTCATAGGCGAGGTCAAGGTGGGGTGTTCGGGTAATCGTGATTGCATAGCCAGTCATGACAAGCTCCAGATTATTTGAGCATACTGAATCGCCGGGTCATTGCTTTATTGAGCGAGCTTTTGTCTGAGCCCGATGCAGTTGCCCCAGGGATCTCGTACCTGACAGATCCGGTCGCCACCCATCGGGTTACCAGACACAGCTGAGTGTTCCTCAACGACCGTCAGACTTCTGCTTCCGCCACCTGATTGAAATACTTCGACCGATCCGGCGTAAAGGTCACCACCATTTTGGTCCGTGAACAGGTCAGCGCCCGTTCTTCACTCAGATCGATATCCAGATCCTCCCCGCGCAACCCCTGCCACTGGGCGAGGTACTTGAGGGATCCGTATTTTTCGAGTTTCTTCAGGCTGCGGCTGACGCCACCTTTCCAGCCCAGCACTGGCAGTTCGCCGGCAAGGCATTGTTGGGCGAGGTCGGGGAAGCGGGCGGCGCGTTGGCGGCCGACTTCCCAGCATTTGATCAGGCCTTTGTCATGGGCTTCCCACAGTTCTTCGCGGTTCAGGCCTGAACGGAGTGGGGTGTCGATGCTGCGGTGGATGCGCTGGGACATTCTGGTTCCTTGAATTCGGGTTTTGTTGGACAGCTCCGCTGTGCCCGTTGAGGGTGGATGGTAGGGAGGGATGTGGTAGTTGGCAACAAGGGATTAACGGTTGTGGAAGTGCGGTATTCCGCGGTGGTTGGGCAGATTTGTTTGCTGGTTGTAGGAGTTGTCCTACATAGCCCGCCGGTTCTTTCGCCGCTATTCATCCCGTCTTGTGTTGTGGCGGATGGCCTCTTCGTCGGAACGCCGCCCGGAGCAAGTCGAATCGTCGCACCGCCGCTCCCACATTTGGATTACCGTCGTGCACAGATTTTGTGTTCCCGGAAGATCAAATGCGGGAGCGGCGGTGCGACGATTCGACTTGCTCGCGAAGGGGGCGGCGCGGTTTCACGGCTGCCAGTAATTCTTCTCCCCACTCAATTTCCGATCCAGAAAACACGCAGCGCTGATCAGCGCCAGATGCGTCAGCGCTTGCGGTGTGTTGCCCAGGTGCCGGGCATGGCTGTCGAATTCTTCGGCATACAACCCCAGCGGATTGGCAAACCTCAGCAGTTGTTCAAATTCCAGATGGGCCTTTTCCACCTGACCCGCCCGGGCCAGGCATTCGACGTACCAGAACGAGCAGGCGGCAAAGGCGCCTTCGGTGCCGGCGAGGCCGTCGATCCCGCTGTCTTCGTTGCGGTAGCGGTAGACCATGCCATCGCGCACCAGGGTTTTTTCGATGGCTTGCAGGGTCGACAGCCAGCGCGGATCCTTGGCGCTGACGAAGCGCACCAGCGGCATCAACAGCATCGAACCGTCGAGGGCGGTGCCGCCGATGTGCTGGACGAAGTGCCCACGTTCCTCGTTCCAGAAATTTTCCCAGATGTCGGCGTAGATCGCCTGTCGGGTCTGGTCCCAGCGAGCGAACGGGGCGGGCAACGAGCGTTTGGAGGCGAGACGGATGGCTCGATCCAGCGCTACCCAGCACATCAGCCGCGAGTGCAGGAAGTGATGTTGCTCGCCACGCATTTCCCAGATGCCGACATCCTTTTGCTCCCAGGTTTCGCAGACTTGATCGACCACTTCCACGGCGTGTTTCCAGCCCTCATGGGAGATGGCGTCGCCGTATTTATTGACCAGGTACACCGCGTCCATCAGTTCGCCGAAGATGTCGAGCTGGATCTGATCATAAGCTTGATTACCAATACGCACTGGCAACGCGCCGCCATGGCCGGACAGGTGCGACAGTTCGGTTTCCGGCAATTGCTGGCGACCGTCGATGCCGTAGAGGATGTTGATTTTCATCGGCTTGCCCTGGCAATCGCTGACCCGCCCGCGCAACCAGCGCATGTAGTCGTTGGCTTCCTGGACGTATCCCAGGCGCATGAAGGCGTAGACGGTGAATGAGGCATCGCGGATCCAGGTGTAGCGATAATCCCAGTTGCGTTCGCCGCCAGGCGTTTCCGGCAAGCCGAAGGTCGCGGCAGCGAGGATCGCGCCGTGTTTGCGCGAGGTCAGCAGTTTCAGGGCCAGGGCCGAGCGATTGACCATTTCCCGCCAGCGACCCCGGTAACTGGATTGGCCGGACCAGTCGCGCCAGTACTTCAGGGTGCGCTCCAGGCACAGGGTGGCGCCTCCTTCCTTGAAGCGCGGATCGTCGATGCCGCCGAGCAGGAACTCGGCATGCTGGTCCTGTTCCAGGGTGAATTCGGCAACCGCCGCGTTGTCATCGATGCGCAACAGCTGATCCGAAGACAGGCGCAGCGATGGTTGATCGCTGGCCTCGAAGGTGACGTGTTTTTCATCCATGCGCGCGCGGGTCTTGGCGCGCGCGTAATCGTGCCGCACGGCGCAACGCATATGAAAGGTGACCCGGCCACTGACGACCCGCACCCGCCGCATCAACACCGGTAGATCATCCTCGCTGTCGCCGATGGGCAGCAGGTCGGTGACTTCGACCACCGCGCGGTCGCTGAGCCAGCGGGTTTGCAGCACGTTGGTGTTTGGCAGGTAAATCTGTTCACATCGAGCGTCGGGCAGGTCCGGCGCCAGTTGGAAGATGCCAGCTTCGGGCGTGTCCAGCAGCGAGCAGAAGATCGACGGACTGTCGAATTCGGGCCAGCAGAAAAAGTCCACGCTGCCCTTGTCGTTGACCAGCGCCGCGCTGCGCATGTCGCCAATGATGCCGTGGGCGTCGATGGCGCTTTGTCGTTCAAGATGATGATCAGCCATTGCCGCGAAACTCCGGATAGAGGCTCATGCCGCCGTCGATGAACAGGGTGGTGCCGACGATGTAGTCGGAGGCATCGGAGGCGAGAAAGACCACCGCGTTGGCCACATCTTCGACATCGCCTACCCGGCCGTAGGGAATGAGTTTGAGCAACTCCTGCTCGGCGGCACCTGCAGTTTCGCGGCGGTTGATCGCCGTACGGATGGCCCCCGGCGCGATGCCGTTGATGCGGATGCGCTGGTGACTGACCTCTTGGGCGAGGGTCTGCATCAGCATGTCGACACCGCCCTTGGACGCGGCGTAATTGACGTGGCCGGCCCAGGGAATCCGCTGGTGCACCGAACTCATGTGGATGATCTTGCCGGCGGCCCGGGACACGCCTTCGCGAACACCTTGCCGGTTGAAAATACGCAGGGCGGCGCGGGCGCAGAGGAACTGGCCGGTGAGGTTGACGCCGATCACCTGGTTCCAGTCGGCGAGGGTCATGTCCACGGCGGCGGCGTCTTTCTGTAGCCCGGAATTGGCCACCAGAATGTCCAGGTAACCAAAGGCGTCGAGGGCTTGCGCAAACAGCCGCTCGACGTCCTCCTCCTGGGAAACGTCGGCACCGATGGCGATGGCGCGACCACCTTCATTATTGATTTGCCGGGCCAGTGCTTCGGCGGGTTCGGCCTGGGAATGGTAGTTGATCACCACCGCGGCACCGGCGGCGGCCAGGGCTTTGGCAGCAGCGGCGCCGATACCGGAGCTGGCGCCGGTGACCAGGGCGACTTGTTGGGCGAGGGATAGCAGCATGAACGTTAGCGCCTTGAGTTGAGGGCCTAAGTAGCTGACTGGCCGAATGCTTCAAGAGTTCAGCGGCAAGATCAAAAGATCGCAGCCTGCGGCAGCTCCTGCATTGATCGCGTTTATTCGCAAATTTTTGGCATTCCGACTCTCTGCAGGCGCTGGCTTGTCGGATCGCCGCACCGCAGCGAAGGCGGCCTTGAGCCTTGCAGCGCCCATGAAGACGCCTTCGCCAGCAAGCCGGCTCCTACAGGGTCCGGCGTTTTCCACAATCCAGCGGTATGCAAGTGATGGCGCAGGCGCTGCCGCAGGCTGCGATCTTTTGATCTTCAAGGCCTTCACATTCAGCCAACAATTACCTGCTTCCCCCACGATCGGCCTTATGGCAACTTGCAGGCCCTTGTCGAGACCTGCACCCCATGGCAAACCCCTACCGCGAGCTATTCAAAGCCCCAGGCGCCCGAGCTTTTGTGCTGGCCGGGATGATCGCGCGCATGCCTATATCCATGACCGGCATCGGCCTGATCACCATGCTCTCGCAACTGCAGGGTGGGTACGGATTGGCGGGTGCGGTGGCCGCCACCTTTGCCTTGGCCACGGCATTTTGCGCACCGCAGGTTTCACGCCTGGTGGACCGTTTCGGGCAACGGCGCATTTTGCCGATCTCGGCGCTGGTCGGTGGCGGGGCGCTGTTGCTGGTGTTGCTTTGTACCCGCCTGCAGGCGCCGAACTGGACCTTGTTCCTGTTCGCGGCGCTGGCCGGTTGCATGCCGAGCATGTCGGCGATGGTGCGGGCCCGCTGGACCGAGTTGTATCGCGGTCAGCCCCAGCTACAAACCGCCTATGCCCTGGAGTCGGTGCTCGACGAGGTCTGTTTTATCGTCGGGCCGCCATTGTCGGTAGGGTTGTGCGTGGTGGCGTTTCCCGAAGCCGGGCCCTTGGCGGCGTTGCTGATGCTGGCGATCGGGGTCACCGCGTTTGTGCTGCAACGCGACACCGAGCCGCCGGTGCATCCCCATGAAGAACACCATCAGGCTTCGATCATTCGTTCCAGCGAAATTCAATGGCTGGTGCTGTTGATGGTCGCCATGGGCACCATCGTCGGCGTGATCGATGTGGTCAGCGTCGCCTTCGCCCAGCAGCAGGGCCAACCGGCGGCGGCGAGCATTGTGCTGTCGGTGTATGCCATCGGTTCCTGCATGGCCGGGCTGGCGTTCGGCGCGTTGCGCTCGACAGTGCCGTTGCCTCGGCTGTTTCTGTACGGAGGGGTGGCGACGGCGGTGACCACCTTGCCGTTGCTGCTGGCGGCGAACATTCTCGGGTTGTCGCTGGCGGTGTTCGTGGCCGGGCTGTTTTTCGCGCCGACACTGATTGTGGCGATGGCGTTGGTGGAGCAAATCGTACCGCCGGCCAAGCTCACCGAAGGCCTGACCTGGCTGGTGACCGGGTTGAGTATCGGCGTGGCGATCGGCGCGGCCGGTTCGGGCTGGCTGGTGGATGCCTTTGGCGCCCGCAGCGGGTTCTGGGTGGCGATCGGGGCGGGGGCTGTGGTGCTCGGTTCTGCAATCCAAAGCTTTCGCCACCTTAGATAAGTGAACCACAGAACCTGTGGCGAGGGAGCTTGCTCCCGCTCGAGTGCGAAGCGCTCGCAAAATTTTCGACATGGGCTGAGATTGTGGGGCCGCTTCGCAGCCCAGCGGGAGCAAGCTCCCTCGCCACAATGTCAGTGTCCAGCCCCTCTACAACATTGAGACTAATTCCCCTCCTGCCTCATCCGTTCTCCTATACAGACAACTTTTCGAGGTAAGCCCGGTGACCCAGCTGACATTGCTGTGCCTGCCCTATTCAGGCGCGAGCGCCATGGTCTACAGCCGCTGGCGGCGCAAGTTGCCGGAGTGGCTCAAGCTTCAGCCCGTCGAGTTGCCCGGACGCGGTGCGCGGTTTGGTGAGCCGTTGCACACCGACATGCGGCGCCTGGCGCTGCAACTGGCCCATGAACAGAAAGCCACGCTCAAGGCACCCTACGCGGTGTTCGGCCATAGCCTGGGCGCGTTGCTCGCTTGTGAAATGGCCCATGCCCTGCGCTCGCTGGGTTGCCCGGAGCCGGTGGCACTGTTCGCGTCGGGCACCGCTGCGCCGACCCTGCGTGCCGATTACGACCGCGGTTTTGCCGAACCCAAGTCGGACGCCGAGTTGATCGAGCAATTGCGCACGCTCAATGGCACCAGCGAAGAGGTCCTGGCCAACGAAGAGCTGATGAACCTGACGTTGCCGGTCTTGCGGGCGGACTTTCTTCTCTGCGGTCGATTCGAGCCCATTCAGCGACCCTTGCTCCAGTGCCCGGTCCACGTGCTCGGCGGTACGACTGACCGGGCCACCACCGAGCAGTTGATCGGCTGGCGCAAGGAAACCCACGGCAGTTTTTCCGTGGACATGCTGGCCGGTGGTCACTTTTTTATCCATGAGCACGAGGCCAAGGTGTTGCGGGTGATCAAGGATCAGCTTGAGGTTCATCATCGGCGGCATGCCATGGACACTGTCGGTTAACCCATCTCAAACATCACACCATCCCTGTGGGAGCGGGCTTGCCCGCGATAGCTGTCTGTCAGTCACCTAGCTGCTGAATGTGCCGCCGCCATCGCGGGCAAGCTCGCTCCCACAATGATTTTCGGCGGCCTCACAGTCCGCGATCCAGCTCCTTTCTGATAGTTGTTCTCATTCGCTAATTTTTCCGGTCTGCATTCGTTTTATAGGGACGACGTGCCTTTGTGCTTCCCGCCACTGATCCGGATACCCAGAAATGAATGCTGAAGACTCCTTGAAACTTGCTCGCCGGTTTATCGGGTTGCCGCTGGAAAAGCGCCAGATGTTCCTGGCGGCCTTGCACAAGGAAGGCGTTGATTTCACCCGCTTCCCGATTCCCGCCGGTGTCGAGGCCGAAGATCGCCAGGCGTTGTCGTACGCCCAGCAGCGCATGTGGTTTCTCTGGCAGCTGGACCCGCAAAGCGGCGCGTACAACCTGCCGGGCGCGGTGCGCCTGACCGGGCACCTGAACCTGTCTGCCCTGGAGCAAGCCTTCGCCAGCCTCGTTGAGCGGCACGAAACCCTGCGCACGGTATTCCAGCACCAGACCGACGACACCCTGCTGCAAGTGCCGGCCAGTGCGCCGCTGGACATTGAACAGGTGGATTTCAGCTCATTGCCGGCCGCGGAGCGTGAAGTGGCAGTCGCCCAAGCGGCCGAGCGACAAGCCGTGCTGCCATTCGACCTCTCGGTCGGTCCGCTGCTGCGCGTCACCTTGCTCAAGCTCGCCGACCAGGAGCACGTGCTGCTGCTGACCCTGCACCACATCGTGTCCGACGGCTGGTCGATGAACGTGCTGATCGACGAATTCATCCGCTGCTACGACGCCTTTGAAGCGGGCACCCAACCGCAACTCGCACCGTTGCCGATCCAGTACAGCGACTACGCACTGTGGCAGCGCCGCTGGCTGGAAGCCGGCGAACAGGCGCGTCAGCTCGACTATTGGCAAGCGCAGCTCGGAGACGAGCACCCAGTACTGGAACTGCCCACCGATCACCCGCGCCCGGCGATGCCGAGCTATCGCGGCACCCGTCACGAGTTCGCCGTTGATGCGCAATTGGCCGAGCAGCTGCGGGCCACCGCCCAGAAGCACAACATCACGCTGTTCATGCTGTTGCTCGGCGCCTTCAACGTGCTGCTGCACCGCTACACCGGGCAGACCGACATCCGCGTCGGCGTGCCGATCGCCAACCGCAACCGCACCGACATCGAAGGCCTGATCGGCTTCTTCGTCAACACCCAGGTACTGCGCACCCAACTGGATGGCCAGACCCGGGTCGACGCGTTGCTGAGCGCCATCAAGGAAACCGCCCTCGGCGCCCAGGCCCATCAGGACCTGCCGTTCGAGCGCCTGGTCGAGGCGTTGAAACTGGAGCGCAGCCTCAGCCACACGCCGCTGTTCCAGGTGATGTACAACCACCAGCCGCTAGTCGCGGACATCTCCACTGTCAGTACCGCATCCGGCCTGGCGCTGGGCGTGATCGAGTGGGAAGGGCGCACCACGCAGTTCGACCTGACCCTCGACACCTATGAAAAGGGCGGCAAGCTGCACGCCGCGCTGACCTACGCCAACGACCTGTTCGACGCCCCGACCATCGGGCGCATGGCCCGGCACTGGACGCACCTGCTGCAGGGCATGGTCAGCGATTCGCAACAGCGCATCAGTGATTTGCCGCTGCTTGAAAGCGCCGAATACCAGCGCATCGTGCATGACTGGAATCGTGCGGATGAAAGCTACGCGCAAGACGCCTGCATCCACGAATTGATCAGCCAGCAAGTCGCCGCGCATCCGACTGCACTGGCGGTGACCTTCGCTCACAAGCAACTGACGTACGCCGAACTCGACACCCAGGCCAATCGCCTGGCCCACAAACTGATCGAACTGGGCGTGGGCCCGGAAACCCGGGTCGGCGTGGCGATGCAGCGTTCCGAGCATCTGTTGGTGGCGCTGCTCGCCGTGCTCAAGGCGGGTGGCGCCTATGTGCCGCTGGACCCGGATTACCCGGCCGAGCGGGTCGCCTACATGCTTGAAGACAGCCGTGCCCTGGTGCTGCTGACCGAGCAACCCGTCGCGGCAACACTCAATGTGACCGCCGACACCCAAGTGCTGCTGATGGAAGACAGGGCGTGGGACGATTACCCCGGCAGCGCCCCGGTGACCCCTGTCACGCCGGACAACCTCGCCTACGTGATCTACACCTCCGGCTCCACCGGCAAGCCCAAAGGCGTGGCCATCGCCCACCGCAACGTGCTGGCGCTGATCGACTGGTCGACCTCGGTCTACCGCCGCGAAGACATCCAAGGCGTCCTGGCCTCGACCTCGGTCTGCTTCGACCTGTCGGTGTGGGAGCTGTTCGTCACCCTGGCCAATGGTGGCTCGGTGATCATCGCCCGCAATGCCCTGGAATTGCCGCAACTGCCGGCCCGGGACCAGGTGCGGCTGATCAACACCGTGCCATCGGCGATCAACGCCTTGCAGCGCGACGGGCAGATCCCGCCGGGCGTGCGCATCATCAATCTCGCCGGCGAGCCGCTGAAGCAGAGCCTGGTGGAGGCGCTGTATCAGCAGGCCACCGTCGAACACGTCTACGACTTGTACGGCCCCTCGGAAGACACCACCTATTCGACCTGGACCCGCCGCGAAGCCGGTGGCCGCGCCAACATTGGCCGACCGCTCAAGCACACCGCCAGTTATGTCCTCGATGCCGAGCTGCAACCGGTCCCCCAAGGCGTATCGGCTGAACTGTATCTGGCCGGTGCCGGCATCACCCGCGGTTACCTGGCACGTCCGGGCATGACCGCCGAAAAGTACGTGCCGAACCCGTTCGCCAGCAACGGCGAGCGCCTGTACCGCACTGGCGACCTGACCCGTTATCAGGCCGACGGCACGCTGCACTACGTCGGTCGCATCGACCATCAGGTCAAGGTCCGTGGCTTTCGCATCGAGCTGGGTGAGATCGAAGCGCGGCTGTTGCAGCAAGACGCGGTCCGCGAGTTGGCGGTGCTGGCGCAGGAGGGTGTCAACGGTCAGCAACTGGTCGCCTGCATCGTGCCGACCGATCCGGCGTTGCTGGATGACATCGACGCTCAAGCGCACCTGCGTGAAACCCTGAAAGCGGCGTTGCGTCAGCATCTGCCGGACTACATGGTCCCGGCGTTCTTGCTGTTCCTCGCCCAATTGCCGCTGACTCCCAACGGCAAGCTCGACCGCAAGGCCTTGCCGGCCATCGACGGCACTCAGCAACAACGGCAACACGTCGCGCCACGCAGCGCCCTGGAAAAATCCCTCGCGGCGATTTGGCAGGACGTGCTGGCCATCGACAGCGTTGGCCTGGAACACAACTTCTTCGAACTGGGCGGCGATTCCATCGTTTCCATGCAAGTGGTCAGTCGCGCGCGTCAGGCCGGGATCCTGTTGAGCCCCAAGGATCTGTTCCAGCACCAGACCATCCGCAGCCTGGCCCAGGCCGCTCGCAGCGGTGAACAGCCACTGATCGACCAAGGCCCGGCCACTGGCGCGGTGGCGCTGGCGCCGGTGCAACAGTGGTTCTTCGAGCAAGCCATCCCCGAGCGTCAGCACTGGAACCAGTCGCTGCTGCTGGTGCCGCGCGAGGCGTTGAACGTCGAGGCGCTGGATCGCGCCTTGGAGCAATTACTGACGCATCACGACAGCTTGCGCCTGCGCTACCAGCAGACCGCAAACGGCTGGCAGCAGGCTTACGCCGCGCCGACCACTGAATCGGTACTGTGGCAGCGCCAGGCACAGTCGGTGGAGGAACTCAACGCTCTGTGCGATGAAGCCCAACGCAGCCTCGACTTGCAGAACGGCCCGTTACTGCGCGCGCTGCTGGTGGCAATGGCTGACGGCACCGAGCGTTTGCTGTTGGTTATTCATCACCTGGCGGTGGACGGTGTTTCCTGGCGCGTGCTGCTGGAAGATCTGCAGCAGTTCTACAGTGGCAACGCTGCAATGGCGAAAACCAGCACCTATCAGCGCTGGGTCGCCCGTCTGCAGGAGCATCTTCCAGCCTTTGAAAACTGCCTCGGCCACTGGCAGACCCAGCTGCAAGGCGCACCCACCGATCTGCCCTGCGATCGTCCGAACGGTGCCCTGGAAAACCGTTTCGAGCACAAGCTCGAGCTCAAGTTCGACACCGAGCAAACCCGCAAACTGCTGCAGCAAGCGCCAGCGGCCTATCGCACCCAGGTCAACGACCTGCTGCTGACCGCACTGGCGCGGGCGGTGTGCCGCTGGAGCGGGCAGGGCAGCACGCTGATCCAGCTGGAAGGCCATGGCCGCGAAGACCTGTTTGATGACATCGACCTGACCCGCACCGTCGGCTGGTTCACCAGCCTGTTCCCGGTCAACCTGATGCCTTCCGGCGATCTTGGCGCCTCGATCAAAACCATCAAGGAACAACTGCGCGCCGTGCCGGACAAAGGCCTGGGCTACGGCGCATTGCGCTACCTCGGCACACCGGCGATTCGTGCCGAACTGGCCGCGCTGCCGCAACCGCGCATCACCTTCAACTATCTGGGGCAGTTCGATCGTCAGTTCGATGACGCGGCGATGTTTGTCCCGTCCACTGAAGGCAACGGTGCGGCTCAGGATCCATCGGCGCCATTGGGCAACTGGCTGACGGTCGAAGGCCAGGTCTACGGTGGCGAGCTGTCCCTGAGCTGGGGCTTCAGCCGCGAGATGTTCGACGCCGCGACCATCCAGCGTCTGGCGGATGAATATGCGCAAGAGCTGAACGCGCTGATCGAACATTGCTGCACCGTTGAGGCACCGCAAGCCACGCCGTCGGACTTCCCTTTGGCGCGGCTCAGTCAGGCGCAACTCGACGTGCTGCCGATCGTCATCTCGACGCTTGAAGACCTTTATCCACTGTCGCCGATGCAGCAAGGCATGCTGTTTCACACCTTGCATGAGCCCGAAGTCGGCGCCTACATCAGTCAGCTGCGCCTGGACATTCAAGGCCTCGATCCGCAGCGCTTCGCCGAGGCCTGGCAGACCGCGCTGGAGCGTCACGACATTCTGCGCAGCAGCTTCCACTGGCAAGGCCTCGACACCGCGCATCAGGCGATTGCCCGCCAAGTGACGCTGCCGCTTGAAGTGCTTGAAGCGACTGACACCGATGCGCTGGCCGACGCCGAGCGCGCCCAGGGTTTCGAATTGGGCACGGCACCGTTGTTGCGCTTGAAACTGGTACGCACCGGTGCACAGGACTGGCACCTGATCTACACCAGCCACCACATTTTGATGGACGGCTGGAGCAACGCGCAGTTGCTCGCCGAAGTGATCCAGCATTACGCCGCCGGGCGGTCGCTGCCGGTGCCATCCGGGCAATACCGCGACTATCTGGGCTGGTTGCAGCAGCAATCGGCCGTTGCTGGCGAGCAGTTCTGGACAGCGACATTGGCGCCGCTGGAAGCCCCGACCTTGCTGGCCGAAGCCCTGCGACCACCGGTGGGCGCCGAGGGTAGCGAAGCGTACCGCGTCGCCCTCGACAGCCGCGCAACCCAGCGTCTGGCCGAGTTCGCCCGCCAGCAGAAAGTCACCCTCAACACCGTGCTGCAAGCGGCCTGGAGCCTGTTGCTGCAACGCTACACCGGCCAGGACTGCGTGGCGTTCGGCGCCACCGTGGCCGGGCGTTCGGCGCCGCTGCCGGGGATTGAAGAACAGCTCGGGTTGTTCATCAACACGCTGCCGCTAGTGTGTGCGATGAAGCCGGATCAGACCGTCAGCCAATGGCTGGGCGAGCTGCAAGGGCTGAACCTGGCGATGCGCGAGTTCGAGCATGTGCCGCTTTACGACATTCAGGGTTGGGCGGGGCAGCAGGGTGCTGCACTGTTCGACAGCCTGCTGGTGTTCGAAAACTTCCCGGTGGCCGAAGCGCTGAAGCAGGGCGCACCGGCCGGGTTGTCGTTCGCCAACCTGCGCAATCACGAGCGCACCCACTATCCGCTGACGCTGGGCATTGAACTGGGCGAAGGTCTGAGCCTGGATTTCAGCTATGACACGGCGCGATTCAGTGCGGCGCAGGTTGCCGAATTGTCGGCCAATCTGCAGCACCTGCTGACGCAATTGGTGGCGCTGCCGGACGCGGCACTCGGCGCGCTGGAGTTGCTCGATGCCGACGGCAAAGAGGCTGTGATCGCGATCAGCCAACCGGCGGCGGTCGAGTTATCCACAACCCTGCTGGTGCACGAACAAATCGCTGCGCAAGCCGCCGCCACGCCAGATGCGCTGGCATTGCGGGTCGACGGTCAAAGCCTGAGCTACGGCCAGTTGAACACTCAGGCCAATCGCCTGGCGCATCGTCTGATCGAAACCGGTGCCGGCCCTGGCAAGCGCGTCGGCCTGGCCTTGCATCGCGGTCCGCAACTGATCGTCAGCCTGTTGGCGGTGCTCAAAAGCGGCGCGGCCTATGTGCCACTGGACCCGAAATACCCGGCCGAGCGCCTGGCCTACATGATCGACGACAGCCGTCTCGATGTGCTGCTGTGCGAATCCGGTCTGCTGGAAGAGGTGCCAGGCGTGCTGCGTCTGGACCTCGAAGATAACGCCCACTACCCGGACAGCAATCCGCGAAATCACGCGGTCCCTGCAGGCGCGATGCTGGCTCGCGAAAGCGCTGGCTCACTCGCCGAAAATCTGGCCTACATCATCTACACCTCCGGCTCCACCGGCCAACCCAAGGGCGTGGCCATCACCCATGCCGCATTGCGCGAGTTCTGCCAGACCGCCGCCGGTTATTCAGTGCTGTCGGCCTCGGATCGCGTGTTGCAGTTCGCGACCTTCAGTTTCGATGGCTTCGTCGAGCAGTGCTTCCCGGCGTTGTGCGTCGGTGCGGCGTTGATCATGCGTGGCGACGAGGTGTGGGATGCCGGCCGACTCGCCGCCGAAATCGTCCAGCACGGCGTGACGGTTGCCGATTTGCCCGCGGCTTATTGGTATTTGCTGGCGCGCGAATGTGCGAGCGGCGTGGTGAGCAGCCTGGGCGATTTGCGCCAGGTTCACGTCGGCGGCGAAGCGATGTCGGTGGAAGGTTTGCGCTTGTGGCATCAGGCCGGTTTGAGCCATGTGCGGTTGCTCAACACCTACGGCCCGACCGAGGCGACTGTGGTATCCAGCGTTCATCAATGCCGTCTTGAGGATGCCAGCGACGCGTTTGGCATCCCGATCGGTCGCGCCATCGCTGGCCGGGCGCTGTACGTGCTGGACGCGGCGGGTCAGTTGCTGCCAACCGGCGGCGTGGGCGAATTGTGCATCGGTGCAAATGCCAGCCTCGCCCAAAGCTACTTCGATCGCCCGGCACTGACCGCCGAACGTTTCCTGCCGGACCCGTTCGCCCGTGAGCCGGGTGCGCGTTTGTACCGCAGTGGCGACCTGGCGCGTTACAACGCGCAGGGCTATCTGGAATACGTCGGCCGCATCGATCATCAAGTGAAGATTCGCGGCTTCCGCATTGAAATGGGCGAGATCGAAGCCTGCCTGCAAGCCCGGGACCAAGTGCGCGAAGCTGCCGTCATCGCGCAGGACGGGACGCAACTGGTGGCGTACATCGTGGCCAGCGGTGCAGTGGTCTCCCAGGCTGACTATCTGGAAGAGCTCAAAGCCGTTTTGCGACAGTCGTTGCCGGAATACATGGTGCCAAGCCACCTGATCCTGCTGGCCAGACTGCCGCTCAACAACAACGGCAAGCTCGACCGCAAAGCCTTGCCGCGTGCTGAGGCTGGCGCTGCGCAACGTGAGTTCGTGGCCCCGGCCGAAGGGCTGGAAACGCAGCTGGCGCTGATCTGGCAAGAGGTGCTGCAGGTCGAGCGCGTGGGCCGCGACGACAACTTCTTCGAGCTGGGCGGGCACTCGTTGCTGGTGTTGCAAGTGATCTCGCGGGTGCGCCAGCAACTGCAGCTCGAACTGTCCGTGAGCAGTCTGTTTTCTGCAACGAATCTGGCGCAATTTGCCGAGCGTGCTGCACTGGCAAGCATCAGCGGGCAACCGGTCCTGCAGCGTGCAGCGGCCGATCAGCCTCAGATCCTGTCTTACGCCCAACAACGCCAATGGATTCTCTGGCAGCTGGATCCGCAGAGTCCGGCCTACAACATCCCGGCCGCGCTGCGCCTCAAGGGCCCGCTGAACCGCGAAGCGCTGCGCGAAGCCTTCGCCCGGTTGCAGCTCCGTCACCAAACCCTGCGCACCACCTTCGAACAGGATGGTCAGCAGGCGCGTCCCGTGCTGCACGACAACCTGTCGCTGCAACTGGAGGAACGCCGTTGCGATCAGTTGTCGATCGACAGCGCCGTCGCCGAAGAAATCGCCCGGCCGTTCGACCTGCGCAATGGCCCGCTGTGGCGAGTATTGCTGCTGCAAGTCAATGCCAACGAGCATGTGCTGGTGCTCACCGTGCACCACATCGCCGCCGATGGCTGGTCGATGCAGGTCATGGTCGATGAGTTCAGTGCGCTGTATCAGGCCGCCGTCGACGGTAGTGCTGCGAACCTGAATAGCCTGCCGGTGAACTACAGCGACTACGCCCGCTGGCAGCGCGACTGGCTGCAAGCCGGCGAGGGCGCACGGCAACTGAGTTGGTGGCGCGAGCAACTGGCTGGCAGCCAGGCACCGCTTGAGTTGCCGAGCGAACTGACCCGTCCGGCTCGTCGCACGGAGCGCGGCGCCAGCCTGGCATTGAACGTTGATTGCGAGTTGCTGACCGGTTTGCGCCAACGTGCCCAGGAACACCAGGTGACCCTGTTCATGCTGTTGCTGGCGAGCTTCCAGAGCTTGCTGCATCGCCAGAGCGGCCAGTCGAGCATCCGCGTCGGTGTGCCGAGTGCCGGGCGTTCGCGCCTCGAAACCGAAGGCCTGATCGGCTTCTTCATCAATACCCAGGTGCTGCGTGCCGAGATCGATGGGCAGCAACCGTTCAGTGCCTTGCTGCAGCAGGTCAAGCAGGTCGCATTGGGCGCTCAGGCCCATCAGGACTTGCCGTTCGAGCAACTGGTCGATGCCCTGCAGCCTGACCGCAGCCTCAATCACAGCCCCTTGTTCCAGGTGCTCTACAACCACCAGCAGCAGTTGGGCGCGAGTGTCGAGCGCAACGTTGCAGACTTGCAGGTCGAGCGCCTGCAGTGGCAACAGCACACCACCCAGTTCGATCTGGTGCTTGATACCCAGGAGCAGGGCGAAACCCTCGACGCCAGCCTGACCTACGCCACGGATCTGTACGACGAGGCGTCGATGAAGCGCCTCGCCGAGCAGTGGCTGAACCTGCTGCGAGCGGTGGTCGCGGATCCGCAGCAGCGGGTTGCCGATCTGCCGATACTGCGAGCACCGCAATACGAAGCGCTGATCCAGCACTGGAACCCGACGTTCCAGGTGCAACCGCCGTCGCCTGCCTTGCACCAATTGTTCGAAGCTCAAGCCGCACAACGGCCGAACGCAATCGCGCTGGTCTACGAAGGCGAGCAACTGACCTATGCCGCGCTCAACGCCCAGGCCAACCGCCTGGCGCGCAAACTGCGCGAGCAGGGCGTCGGTCCCGAGGTGCGGGTCGGCATCGCCACCGAGCGGGCGATGCCACTGGTGGTCGGCTTGCTGGCGATCCTCAAGGCCGGCGGCGCCTACGTGCCACTGGACCCGCAATACCCGGCCGAGCGCCTGAGCTACATGATCGACGACAGCGGCATCACCCTGCTGCTGACTCAACAACAGCTGATCGACGGGTTGCCGGCCCGCGACGGCGTGCAGGTGCTGAGCCTGGAGTCGTTGCAACTGGACGCCTACAGCACCGACAACCTGCCAGCGCTGGCGTCCCCGGAAAATCTCGCGTACGTGATCTACACCTCCGGCTCCACCGGCCGGCCAAAAGGCGCGCTGCTCAGCCATGGCAATGTCGGGCGGCTGCTCACGGCCACTGCTGCGCAGTTCAACTTCGGCCCGGACGATGTCTGGACCCTGTTCCACTCCTACGCCTTCGATTTCTCGGTGTGGGAGCTGTTCGGTTCGCTGTGCACCGGCGGGCGCCTGGTGATCGTGCCGTATTACATCAGTCGCGAGCCGCAGGCGTTCCACCGCTTGCTCTGTGATGAGGGCGTGACGGTGTTGAACCAGACCCCGACCGCCTTCCGCCAACTGTTGCCAGTGGCCTGCGCCAGCGAACGGAATATGGCGCTGCGCCAGGTGATTTTCGGTGGCGAAGCCCTCGAAGTCGCGAGCCTGCGTCCCTGGTTCGAACGCTTCGGCGACCAACAGCCCACCCTGGTCAATATGTACGGCATCACCGAAACCACGGTGCACGTCACCTACCGCGCCATTCGCCGGGCCGACCTCGACGGCAAGGCCCAGAGCCCGATCGGCCTGCCGATCCGCGACCTGCGCTGGTACTTGCTCGACAGCCAGTTGCAACCGGTGCCGGTGGGTGTGGCGGGGGAGTTGTACATCGCCGGTGCCGGCCTGGCCCGGGGTTATCACGGGCGTTCCGGCCTGACCGCCGAGCGCTTTGTGCCGAGCCCGTTCGATGCCGCGCAACGCCTGTATCGCAGCGGCGACCTGGCGCGTCAGCGGGCCGACGGCAGCATCGATTACCTGGGGCGGATCGACCAGCAAGTGAAGATTCGCGGTTTCCGTATCGAGCTGGGTGAAATCGAAGCCGCGTTGCTGGCGCAACCGGGTGTACGCCAGGCGGTGCTGAGCGTGCACTCAGGCGACGCCGGGCCGCAGCTCTGCGCCTATGTCGTCGCCGAACACACCCCGCACGACCCGATCGCCTGGCGCGACACCCTGCGCGTCGCGCTCAAGGTCGACCTGCCGGACTACATGGTGCCGAGCCACTGGCTGCTGCTGGAGGCCTTGCCCCTGACCGGCAACGGCAAGCTCGACCGCAAGGCCTTGCCGCTGCCCGATGCCGAGGACTGGCAGCGACCCTTCGAAGCCCCCGAAGGCAACCTCGAACGGCAACTGGCAGCGATCTGGGCCGACGTGCTGGGCGTGGCGCAGGTCGGCCGGCGCGACAACTTCTTTGAACTGGGCGGGCACTCGCTGCTCGCCGCCCAGGCCAGCGCCCGCGCGGAACTGGAACTGGGCATCGATCTGCCGCTGCGCGCGCTGTTCGAAGCCACCGACCTGCAGGCTTATGCCGCCATGGCCGGGCACCACGCCCCGGCTGACAACGATGCACGTCTTGATGCGCTTGAGTCGCTTCTGGACGAGATGGAGATCAACTGATGGAACACACCACTGCCCAGCGTATCGCCACCCGCTTCGCCGGCCTGCCTGCCGACAAGCGCCGCGAATTTGTGCAACGCATGCAAGAGCAGGGCGTGAGCTTCGGCCAGTTGCCGATTCCGCCCGCCGCCGAGCCGCAAGCGAGCTTCGAACTGTCCTATGCGCAGCAGCGCCAATGGTTCCTCTGGCAGCTCGATCCACAGAGCCCGGCGTACAACATTCCTGCAGCCCTGCGGTTGCACGGGCCGCTGAATGTCGCGGCGTTGCAGCAGAGCTTCGATGTGCTGCTGGAACGGCATCAGAGCCTGCGCAGCCGTTTCGTCGAGGATGACGGTCAGGTGGTGCAGACGCTGGCCGGGTTCACTTCGCTGCCGATCGAACAGATCGACCTGCGCGGCGAACCCCGGGATCAACGTCTCGAACGGGCGATGAAAGCGGTCGAGCAGGACATTGCCCAGCCGTTCGATCTGCAACACGGTCCGCTGTTGCGGGTCAGCCTGTTGCAACTCGATACCGAAGACCATGTGCTGTTGCTGACCCTGCACCATATCGTCACCGATGGCTGGTCGATGGGCGTGTTGGTCGAAGAGTTTTCCCGACTCTACGCCGCCCATTGCCAAGGGCAGAATGCGGCGCTGCAAGCGCTGCCGATCCAGTACTCCGACTACGCCCTGTGGCAACGCCGCTGGATGGAAGCGGGCGAGCTGGAGCGTCAGCTCAACTGGTGGCGTGAAACCCTGGGCAGCGAACAACCGCTGCTGGAATTGCCGACGGATCGCCCGCGCCCGGCGCAACCGAGCCAGCGCGGCGCGCGTCTGGATTTCGCCCTCGATGCGGGTTTGGCCAGCGGCCTGATGAGCCTGGCCAAACAGCGCGGCGTCACGCCGTTCATGCTGTTGCTGGCAAGCTTCCAGGCCTTGCTCTATCGCTACAGCGGTCAGTCCGATGTGCGCGTTGGCGTACCGATTGCCAACCGCAATCGCACGGAAACCCGGGGCCTGATCGGCTTCTTCGTCAACACCCAGGTGATGCGTGCCGAGCTCGATGGGCGCCAGCCGTTCAGCCGATTGCTCGACCAGACCCGCGCCGCTTCACTGGATGCCCAGGATTATCAGGACCTGCCATTCGAGCGTCTGGTGCAAGCGCTGCAAGGTGAACGCAGCCTCAGCCACAGTCCGTTGTTCCAGGTGATGTTCAACCACCAGCAAGCCAAGCCGGCGGCAGTCAGCGGCTTGCTCGCCGGGCTGCGGGTCGAGGCGTTGAACGCGACGGCGCACACCACCCAGTTCGACCTGCAACTGGATACTCAGGAAGAGGGCAACCAGCTGTTCGCCAGCCTGACCTATGCCACCGACCTGTTCGACGCCGAGCGCATCGAGCATCTGGCTCGCCATTGGCGCAACCTGTTGGCCGGTGTATTGGCGAACCCGCAAACCCCGCTGGCCGAATTGCCGCTGCTGGATGCCGACGAACGCCTTTGCATCCTCGACGAGCTCAACGACACCGCGCAAAGCTATCCGGGCGAAGTCTGCGTGCAGCGCCATTTTGAAGCGCGCGTGGTTGAAGACGGTGACGCAACCGCGCTGGTGTTCCAGGGCCAGCGCCTGAGTTACGCCGAGCTGAACCTGCGCGCCAACCGCCTGGCCCATCACTTGCGCGCCCAAGGCGTCGGCCCGGAAGTGCTGGTGGGGATTGCCTGCGACCGCTCATTCGAAATGGTCGTCGGCCTGCTGGCGATTCTCAAGGCCGGCGGCGCCTATGTGCCGCTGGACCCGGAATACCCGCTCGATCGCCTGAGCTACATGATCGAAGACAGCGGCATTTCGCTGTTGCTGACCCAGGAACATCTGCTGGCGCAATTGCCGACCCCGGACAACGTACGCAGCTTGTGCCTGCGCGCCGAAGCCGATTGGCTGAGCGATCTGCCGGGCACCGATCTGCCTGCTTCTGATTTAAAGAGCCGGGCGGTCGCAGAAAACCTCGCCTACGTGATTTACACCTCCGGTTCTACCGGTAAACCCAAGGGCGCAGGCAACCGTCATGTGGCGCTGCACAACCGTCTGGAATGGATGCAAGAAGCCTACAACTTGCGGCCTACGGACCGCGTGCTGCAAAAGACGCCGTTCAGTTTCGACGTGTCGGTGTGGGAGTTTTTCTGGCCGCTGATGAAGGGCGCCACCCTGGTCATCGCCGCGCCGGGCGAGCACCGCGATCCGCAACGTCTGGCCGCGTTGATCGTCGAACAGGCGATCACCACGCTGCACTTCGTGCCATCGATGCTCTCGGCGTTTATCGGTGCCGATGAGTCGCTGGCCTGCACCTCGCTGCAGCGGATCATCTGCAGCGGCGAAGCGCTGCCGATGGAGCTGCAACGCCAGACTCTGCGCAGCCTGCCCCAAGCCAATCTCTACAACCTCTATGGCCCGACCGAAGCAGCCATCGACGTCACCCACTGGACATGCGTGGAAGAAGGCCGCGACAGCGTGCCGATCGGTCGCCCGATCGCCAACCTGCGCACCTGCATCCTCGACAGCGAACTGCAACCCTTGCCACTGGGCGCGGTGGGCGAGTTGTACCTGGGCGGTGTCGGTCTGGCGCGCGGTTATCACCGTCGTGGCGCGCTGACCGCCGAGCGTTTCGTGGTCGATCCGTTCGGCAGTGGCGAGCGCCTGTACCGCACCGGTGACCTGGCGCGCTACCGCGCCGATGGCGCCATCGACTACTGCGGGCGTATCGACCATCAGGTGAAGATTCGCGGTTTGCGCATCGAGCTGGGGGAAATCGAAGCGCGCCTGCAAGAACATGCCGACGTGCAGGAAGCCGTGGTGCTGGCCCTCGATGGCCCGAGCGGCAAGCAACTGGTCGCGTACATCGTGCCGCAGGATCGAGTCTTGGTCAGCGCCGCTGCCGAGCAGCAAGGCGCATGGCGTGAAACCCTGAAAAGCCATCTGCTGGCGAGCCTGCCGGATTACATGGTGCCGGCCCAGACCGTACTGATCGAGCAGATGCCCCTGAGCCCCAACGGCAAACTCGACCGCAAGCGCCTGCCCGCGCCGACTGCACAAGTCAGTCAACGCGCCTTCGAAGCACCGCGCAGCGAACACGAACAGGTGCTGGCGCAGATCTGGCAGGACGTGTTGGGTGTGGAGCAGGTGGGGCGTCAGGACAACTTCTTCGAGCTGGGCGGTGACTCGATCATTTCGATCCAGGTGGTCAGCCGTGCCCGCCGCGCCGGCTTGAGCCTGCAACCGCGTGATCTGTTCCAGCAGCAAACCTTGCAAGCACTGGCCGCCGTAGTGAAAGAGCAGGCCGCTCCGCTGGCGCAACAAGGGCCGGTGGACGGCGTGCAGAAGCTCACGCCGATCCAGCGCTGGTTCTTCGACGAACCGATCCCGCAGCGTGCGCACTGGAACCAGGCGGTGCTGCTGGTGCCACGGGAAACCCTCGAATTGCCACGTCTGCAAGCCGCTCTGCAACGCTTGCTCAAACAGCATGATGCCCTGCGTTTGCGCTTCAGCCAGGTCGCCACGACACCGCAATCCCTGCAGGATCCCTGTGGGAGCGAGCCTGCTCGCGATGGCGGTGGGGCAGGCAACATCAATGTTGCCGGTGCTGGCCTCATCGCGAGCAGGCTCGCTCCCACAGAGTGGTCGGCGCGTTATGTCGGGGCCGACAGCGCCGATGTGATCGACATGCTCTGGACTGCCCGCGTGGCCAGCGATGCCTCGCTGGAATCGGTGTGCGACGAAGCCCAGCGCAGCCTGAGCCTGCAAGATGGGCCGTTGTTGCGCGTGGCCTTGATCGCTCAGGCCGATGGCTCCCAGCGTTTGCTGTTGGTCATCCACCATTTGGCGGTCGACGGTGTGTCGTGGCGAGTGCTGTTGGAAGATCTGCAGGCGGCCTACCAAGGGCAAGACTTGCCACCGAAGACCAGTTCGTTCCAGGCCTGGGCCGAAAAACTTGACGCGTACGCATGCTCCGAAGCCGCTGCCAGCGAACTGAGCTGGTGGCAGGCGCAACTGAGCCTCGCCAATGATTCGCTGCCTGCGGCCAATGCCCAAGCCAGTCAGGCCGGGCATCTGCGCCAAGGCGTCAGCATCGGCCTCGACCGCGCGCAAACCACCAAGCTGCTGCAACAGGCGCCGGCGATCTACCGCACCCAGGTCAATGACCTGCTGCTGACCGCCCTGGCCCGCACCCTCAGCCGCTGGACCGGCCACGAATCAGCATTGATCCAGCTTGAAGGCCATGGCCGCGAAGAGCTGTTCGACGACATCGACCTGACCCGCACCGTCGGCTGGTTCTCCAGCCTGTTCCCGGTGCGCCTGACGCCGACCGCCGACCTTGCGGGTTCGATCAAGGCGATCAAGCAGCAACTGCGTGAAATCCCGGGCAAAGGCATGGGCTACGGCCTGTTGCGCTACCTGGGCGATGCCTCGACCCAAGCGGCGTTGGCCGCGTTGCCGCAAGCGCGGGTCACCTTCAACTACCTCGGGCAGTTCGACCAGAGCTTCGCCGAGGACGCGCTGTTCACCCCTGCGCGCGAATCCAGCGGTGCCGCACAATCGGCAGACGCACCGTTGCCGAACTGGCTGTCGGTGGACGGCCAGGTCTATGGCGGCGAACTGAAACTGGACTGGACCTTCAGCCGCGAATGCTTCGACCAATGCGAAATCGAAGCGCTGGCTGCGGATTACCAAAGCGAGTTGCTGGCGCTGATCGCCCACTGCCTGAGCGATGGCGCAGGCGGCGTGACCCCGGCGGACTTCCCGTTGGCGCGTCTGACCCAGGCGCAACTCGATGGCCTGCCGGTGCCGCCGGCGCAGATCGAAGACCTGTATCCGTTGTCGCCGATGCAGGCCGGTCTGCTGTTCCACAGCCTCTACGAGTCCGATTCCGGCGCGTACGTGAATCAGCTCAACGTCGAAGCCCGCGGGCTCGATGCCGAGCGCTTGGGGCGCGCCTGGCAAGCGGTGCTCGACACCCATCCGATCCTGCGCAGCAGCTTCCATTTCCCGGAAGGTTTCGAAGCGCCGGTGCAACTGGTGCATCGTCACCTGCACTTGCCGCTGACCTGCCTCGACTGGCGCGACCGCAGTGATCAGGCCGAAGCATTGGTGCAACTGATCGACAGCGAACGCCTGCAACTCGATTCGACCCGGGCGCCGCTGATGCGCCTGACCCTGGTGCGCCTCGACGACGAGCGCCAGCAACTGATCTACACCCACCATCACCTGTTGCTCGATGGCTGGAGCAACTCGCTGCTGTTGAGCGAAGTGCTGCAGCGTTATGCCGGGCAAGAGGTGCAGGCAACCACCGGGCGTTTCGCCGACTACATCGGCTGGCTGCAACGCCAGGACGCCCAGGCCGACGAGCTGTTCTGGCGCGAGCAACTGGCGACCCTCGACAACCCGACCCTGCTGGCCCAGAGCCTGGCCCATGGCGCCAGTAAAAACCTGTCGAAGGCGGAGTTCGCCGACCACCGCCAGACCTTTGATGTCGCCACCAGCAAGCGCTTCAGTGACTTTGCCCGGCAGCAGAAAGTCACCCTCAACACCCTGGTGCAAGGCGCCTGGGCCCTGCTGCTGCAACGCTACAGCGGCCAGCGCAGTGTCGCGTTCGGCGCGACGGTTGCGGGACGGCCGGTGGACTTGCCGGGGGCTGAAAGCCAGCTCGGTCTGTTCATCAACACCTTGCCGGTGATCAGCAGCCCGGACGCTGTCGAAAGCGTCGAGCAGTGGCTGACCCGCTTGCAGGCGCAGAACCTCGAATTGCGCGAGCATGAATTCACTGCCCTCGGCGATATTCAGCGCTGGGCCGGACGTGCCGGCGAGCCGCTGTTTGACAGCCTGCTGGTGTTCGAAAACTTCCCGGTCGCCGAAGCGCTGCAACAGGGCGCGCCGGCCGGTTTGAGCTTCTCCATCCCGCAGAACCATGAACGCACCAACTTTCCGCTGACGCTGGCGGCCACCGCCGAAAGCCAGCTCAGCCTGAACTGGAGCTACCAGTGCGCGCACTTCAGCCGCGACGCCATTGCCCGCATGAGCGAGCATCTGGCGGCGCTGCTGGCGGCGATGGTCGCCGCGCCACAGGCTGCGTTGAGTGAACTGGACCTGCTGACCGCGCCGGAACGTGCGCAACAGTTGGTCGAGTGGAACCCATCGTTCACCACGACGGAAAATCCGCTCTGCGTGCATCAGTTGATCGAAAATCAGGCTGTCATCCGCCCGGACGCCACGGCGCTGATCTTCAGCGACCAGGAATTGAGCTTCGACCAACTCAACCGCCGCGCCAACCAATTGGCCCATCGCTTGCGCGCATTGGGCATCGGCCCGGAAGTGCGGGTCGGCCTGGCGATGCAGCGAACCCCGGAAATGATCATTGGCCTGTTGGCCATCCTCAAGGCCGGCGGCGCCTACGTGCCGCTGGACCCGGCGTACCCGGCCGAACGCCTGCGTTATCTGATGGAAGACAGCGGTATTTCACTGCTGATCAGCCAATCGTGGCTGCGAGATAAACTGCCATTGCCCGAAGGCTTGTCAGTGCTGGAAATCGACCGCGAACCGCTGGCGTCCATGGCCGACACCAACCCGGTCAACCTGACCTGCGGCGAGAACCTGGCCTACCTGATCTACACCTCGGGCTCCACCGGCCGGCCCAAAGGCGTGAGCGTGGCCCACGGTCCGCTGGCCATGCATTGCCTGTCGATCGGCGAGTTGTACGGCATGACCCCGGACGACCGCGAGCTGCAATTCGCCTCGATCAGCTTCGACGGCGCCCACGAACGTTGGCTGACGCCGCTGGTGTTCGGCTCGGCGGTGATGCCGCGCGACGACGAGTTGTGGAGCGTGGAGCGCACCTGCGCCGAGATCGAAAAGCACGGCATCACCATCGCCTGCTTCACCCCGACGTACCTGGCGCAGATCGCCGATTTCATGGGCGAAGCGGGGCGTGATCTGCCGATTCGTTCCTACACCCCGTGCGGTGAAGGCATGGCTAAACATGCGTTCGATGAAGTCCAGCAAGTGCTGCAACCCAAGCGTCTGATCAATGGCTACGGTCCGACCGAAACCGTGATCACGCCGCTGATCTGGCTGGCGTATCCGGATACCGAATTCGACTCGGCGTTCATGCCGATTGGCCGGCCGGTCGGTAACCGCAGCGCCTATATTCTCGATGGCGGCTTGCAGCTATTGCCGGTCGGCGTGGCGGGCGAGTTGTACCTGGGCGGCGAAGGCGTCGCGCGGGGTTACCACCAGCGTCCGGACCTGACGGCCGAACGTTTCGTGCCGGATCCGTTCGTGCCAGGCGGTCGCTTGTATCGCAGTGGCGACCTCGCGCGGTTCCGTGCCGATGGCGTGGTCGAATACCTCGGCCGTATCGACCAGCAAGTGAAGATTCGCGGGTTCCGCATCGAGCTCGGCGAAATCGAAGCCTGCCTGATGGAGCACGAAGGGGTACGTGAAGCTTTTGTGATCGACCGCGAAGGCCCGGTGAGCCGCCAGTTGGTCGGTTATGTGGTGCCACGCGATCCGCTCGCCGATGAGCAGGATTTGCGTGAAGCGCTGACGTCGCACCTGCGCAGCCGTCTGCCGGCGCACATGTTGCCGGCGCATTTGATGTGCCTGGCCGCGTTGCCACTGACGCCTAACGGCAAGCTCGATCGCCAGGGTTTACCGGCGCCCGAAGCTACCCGTGAAACCCACGATCAAGTGGCCGCCGCGTCACCGGCCGAAGCCTTGCTGGTGGAGATCTGGCAGGCACTGCTGGGCCTGGAGTCGGTGGGTGTCACCGAGAACTTCTTCGAGCTCGGCGGGGACTCGATCATCTCTCTGCAGGCGGTGAGCCGTGCCGGGCAGCGCGGGTTGGTGTTCAGTCCCAAGCAACTGTTCGAACAGCAGACCATTCGAGCCCTCGCAGCGGTGGCGATCAGCCGTGAAGCCGTGTTGATCGAAGTGCCGAAAGTCGATGCCTTCGCCTTGGTGCCGCACATCGACATCGCCGCCCGCGAGGGTCTGCAAGACCTGTATCCGCTGTCGCCGATGCAACAAGGCATGCTGTTCCATTGTCTCGACTCACCGGAGCTGAATCCCTACGTCAACCAGTTGAGCGTGGCGGTGGACGGCTTGCAGGTGCCGCGTTTCCGTGCGGCCTGGCAGACCCTGGTCGAACGTCATGAAGTGCTGCGCGCGGCGTTCCGTTGGCGCGATGGCTTGGCCGATCCGCTGCAAGCGGTGTTCGCCGACGTCGAGTTGCCGATCGAAGAACTCGACTGGCGCGACCGTACCGACACCGAGCAAGCGTTGAGCGAACTGGCGGCAGCGGAACAGGCAAAAGGCTTCGACCTGAGCTGCCCGCCACTGATGCGCTTTATCCTGGTGCGCCTGGGCGATGATCGTTACCAGATGATCTGGATCTACCATCACCTGTTGCTGGACGGCTGGAGCGCCTCGCGACTGTTGGCCGACATGCTGCGCCTGTACCACAACGACAGCCTGCCGGCCCTGACCGGTCGCTACGCCGACTACATCGCCTGGCTGCAACGCCAGGACGGTGCCCAGGCCGAAGGCTTCTGGCGCGAGCGCCTGGCGCTGCTCGAAACGCCGACCATTCTGGCCAAGGCTTCCGGTGCTGCGGGCTCCGGCCACGGCGTGATGTACAGCAACCTCGACGCCGAGGCGACGCGCAAACTGCACACCTTCGCCAAGCGCCAGCGCGTGACCCTCAACACCCTGGTGCAAGGCGCCTGGCTGTTGCTGCTGCAACGGCACAGCGGCCAGCGCAGCGTCGCGTTCGGCGCCACGGTGGCGGGGCGTCCGACCGGGTTGGCGGGTGCGCAGGACATGCTCGGCCTGTTCATCAACACCTTGCCGGTGATCCAGACCCTCGACCCGCAACAGCCGTTGGGCGAGTGGTTGCGTGCGTTGCAGGACTACAACCTGATGGTCCGCGATTACGAGCACACGCCGTTGTCGGACATCCAGCGCTGGGCCGGGCAGGGTGGCCAGGGCTTGTTCGACAGCATCATCGTGTTCGAAAACCATCCGGTAGACCGTGCCTTGAAAGGGGGCGAGGAAGGTGAGCTGCGCTTTGCCGAAGTCGGCAGCGGCGGAGTCACCAACTTCCCGATGGACTTGATGGTCAGCGCCAACGAGGAAGGCCTGGAGGTTGAATACCTGTTCCTGCGTGATCGCTTCAGTGAAGTGGAAGTGCAGCGGATTCGTGCGCAGCTTGAAGGCTTGCTGCGTGCGTTGCCTGAGGATGCCACGTGCCTGCTCGGCAATATCGGTTTGCCGCAAGCGGTTATCAGCTTGCCGCAAGCGAGCGATGACCCTGCCGATCTGCTGCACGCTTTCAATCAGCATGTGCGCAGCCAGCCGCAGAAAATCGCCTTGATCTGTGAAGATCGGCAAGTCAGCTATGTCGAGCTTGAGGCGCAGGCCAACGGGCTGGCGCAGCAACTGATTGGTCGCGGTATCGGTGCGGAAAGCCTGGTGGCAGTGGCGTTGCCGCGCTCCGAACGCACCATCGTCGCGTTCCTTGCGGTGCTCAAGGCCGGGGCTGCTTATTTGCCTTTGGACCTGGCGTACCCAGCCGAGCGACTGGCCTACATGTTGAGCGATTCTGCGGCCAGCCTGGTGCTGTGCGACAGCGATCTGGGGGATCGAGTGACCCTGGCCGACAGCCCGCCACGCCTGTTGCTGGATCAACTGAGCGTTGCCGACGACGTTGCGTGCCCGGTTTCCCAGCCGTTGCCGGGACACTTGGCGTACCTGATCTACACCTCCGGCTCCACCGGCCAACCGAAAGGCGTGGCGGTGGCGCGGGGGCCGATTGCCCGGCATTGCCGCGGCATCATCGACCTCTACGAACTGGCACCGCGCAGCCGCGAACTGCACTTCATGTCCTTCGCTTTCGACGGCGCCCAGGAGCGCTGGCTGAGTGTGATGTTGGCCGGCGGCAGCCTGGTGATCCGCGACGACAGTCTGTGGACCCCGGAACAAACCCTGGACGTGCTGCATCGTCACGACGTCACCGTGGCCTGCTTCCCGCCGGCGTACCTGCAACAAATGGCGGAAGTGGCCGAGCGCCTGGGCAATCCGCCAGCGGTTGAGGTGTATTGTTTCGGCGGTGATGCAGTGCCGGAAGCCAGTTTCGAACAGGTCAAACGGGCCTTGCGTCCACAGCGTCTGGTCAACGGCTACGGCCCGACCGAAACCGTGGTCACGCCGCTGTTGTGGCGTGCCGAAGTCAGCGAAACCTGCGATGCGGCCTATGCGCCGATCGGCCGTGGCGTGGCCGGGCGTGGACTCTATGTGCTCGATGCCGACCTCAATCCATTGCCGGTCGGTGTCAGCGGTGAGCTGTACCTGGGTGGCGAATGCCTGGCCCGTGGTTATCACCAGCGTCCGGGCATGAGTGCCGAACGTTTCATCCCCGATCCGTTCGAGGCCGGTGGCCGCATGTACCGCACCGGCGACCTGGTGCGCCAGCGTGAGTGTGGGTTGATCGACTACCTGGGGCGTCTCGACCAGCAAGTGAAGATCCGTGGTTTCCGCATCGAACTGGGCGAAATCGAAGCCCGCCTGCGCGATTGCGCCGGGGTGCAGGATGCCGCCGTGGTGGTGCACGACACGCCGACTGGCAAGCAATTGGTGGGTTATGTAGTCGCTGCCGGTGCTGTTGGACTTGATCGCCGCTTGAAATCTGAACTGCAGGCGCAACTGCCGGACTACATGGTGCCGGCACGGATCCTGGTGTTGGAACGCTTCCCGATGTCGGCCAACGGCAAGCTCGATCGCCGCGCACTGCCTGTGCCTGAATGGGCCCTCGGTGGTTATCGCGCGCCGCGCAACGCACTGGAAACGGCGCTGACCGCGATCTGGCAAGAGGTGCTTGGCGTGCAGGTGGGCATCGACGACAACTTCTTCGAACTGGGCGGCGACTCGCTGCAGGTGCTCAAGGTCATCTCGCGGGTGCGCAGCCAGCCGCAACTGGGCTTCGAATTGAAACTGCGCGACCTGATGCAGAAACCCTGCATCGCCGAACTCAGCGGCTATCAAGTCGCCGAGCCCGTTGCCGCGGCGCCGGACCCCTTGCTGGCGCTGAATGCGCGAATCCCCAACGTGCCAGCGCTGTTCTGCCTGCACGCCGGCTTCGGCACAGTGTTCGACTACGAACCGCTGGCGCGGCGCCTGGAAGGACGACGCACGGTGTACGGCCTGCAATGCCGGATGCTGCTCGATCCACAGTGGCAGGATGAGTCGCTGCTGGCCATGGCCCAGGCCTATACGCAACGGATTCGTGCCCAGCAAGCCATGGGGCCGTATTACTTGCTCGGCTGGTCCTTGGGCGGGGCGTTGACACAACTGGTGGCCCACGAACTGGAAAGCCAGGGTGAGACGGTGGCGTTTGCCGGGCTGGTCGACAGTTATGTGGCAGGCACCGCAGAGGCGGGGGACTGGCGCGAAGATTTGGCGGACTTCCTGAAGTTTGTCCTCGGTCAGCCGTCTGAAGAAGCACAGGCGTTGATTGCCTCGAAAGCCGCAGGCCTGAACGAGCGCGAAGGCGCCGCCGCAGTGATCGAAGCGGCCATGCACGGCGCCAATGACCACGCGGCGTTGGGCGCCAGTGAACTGACGCAGATCTTCGCCACCGGTTCATCGCTCAAACAACTGTCACTGGCGCAACGACAACTGCCAGCGATCCAGGCCACGGCCCATCGCTGGTGGGTCGCCGGGCGCGACGACGAGCGTCGGGTGTTCGAGGCCCAGGTCGGTAGCCATGGCGTTGATCGCCTGCTGGCGGGCGGGCACTACGAACTGCTGCGCGGTGACGAGTTGCTCGACGAGCTGGAAAACCTGCTGGAGCACCGCCTGGCCACGGCATAAAACAAAGCCCCCTGTAGGAGCTGGCTTGCCAGCGAAGGTCGTCAACGATAACGCGTGTTTCCTGGAAAAACGCGGCGCTCTCGAGTCCTTCGCTGGCAAGCCAGCTCCTACAGGGGATCTTCGCTCAATTCAATATTGTGTACCGCCCGATCATTGACCCCATTGTGTAAAAGGATTCATCCCATGGCTGTCTTGCCAGAACTTGAAGCATTCCTCGAACTCGCCGAATTCGGCCGCCTGACCGGCAAAAGCCGCGCCATGCACGAACAGTCGCCGCAACAGGCACGGATCGATTTCGAAGCCTCCTCGGCATTTCTCGACGTGCCGCTGGACAGCGTCGCCTGCGAAGACTTCACCATCGCCGCGCGGGACGGCCATAGCCTGTCGGCGCGGCTGTATCGCGATGGCACCCCGGTCGACGGACTGCAGCCCGTGGTCCTGTATTTCCACGGCGGCGGTTACGTGGTCGGCAGCCTCGACTCCCACGATGCACTGTGCCGACGCCTGGCAGCCCAAGGTGGTTTCGCCCTGTTGACGGTGGATTACCGCCTGGCACCGGAATGGCGTTTCCCGACCCCGGTGCAGGATGCCTGCGATGCCGGCAACTGGCTGGTGCGCGAAGGCGCGGCCCACGGCCTGGACGCAACGCGGGTGGCCGTGGCCGGTGACAGCGTGGGCGCGACCCTGGCCACGGTGCTGTCGATCATGGCCGTGCGCGAACCTGCAGAATTACTGTTGAAACCCAAGGCGCAAGTACTGGTGTACCCGGTGACGGATGCCACCACCCAACGCGCCTCACACCGCGACTTCGCCGAAGGCTACCTGCTGGAGACGCCGACGCTGGACTGGTTCTACGCCCATTACGCCCGCACAACCCAGGACCTGGCGGACTGGCGCTGCTCGCCGTTATTGGCGGCTGACCTGTCAGGCCTGGCACCGGCGCTGGTGTACCTGGCCGGGCATGACCCGTTGCATGACGAAGGGCTGGCCTATGCCGAGCGCTTGCGCGCTGCCGGAAATGAGGTGACGTTGCTGGAACAGCCAGGCATGACCCATGACTTCATGCGCATGGGTGGGTTGCTGAGTGAGGTGGAAGGGATTCATACGCAAGTGGCGGGGTGGGTGCGGGCACGGGTTTGATCTGAAGTCAGATCGTTCCCACGCTCTGCGTGGAAATGCGAAAGGTGACGACGGTTTTTTGTGTCTGGTGCGGGCATCTTTGGTAGGGCGGCTACCGCTATCGCAGGCAAGCCAGCTCCCACAGGGATTTATGTTGGCCATGTCACTTGAGTACGACTCAAAACCTGTGGGAGCGGGCTTGCCCGCGATGGCGGCATCAGGGTCACCACAATCATTGAGCCATGAAAAATGCCCACATCTCGCGATACAACATTGTTAATTTTCCGATCATTAAACAGCGCTTGTGTGCGTTTGTTTAAGCGTCAGCAAGATGGCTTCCTACAAGCTACAACACCTTGCGCCGTTGCCTACAGTTACGCCAGAATCCGCCGGCTTGTGCGTCTTGGGGTCGCTCGGTAACTTGATACCCATCACTGCCCATCAGTGATCGGGTTTAGTCGCCCGGCTAGTTCCCTCACGGTTGCACATGTGTCATCCAGACAGGTATCCACCTGTACTTGATGGTGGCTGTGCGCATGGCGTCTTCGGGCGCGCCGGGTTTGGGTTCTTTACCGGTCGACTAACTTGCGCACAGCTGCCTCCCTCTCGTTTAGTCGCGAGAGAGTCGTGGCTCTACTGGAGAAAGTACCCATGTTCAAGGTCACACCGAATCCGCCGGATCCCGATCCGACATCCTCCTCAGAAAATGCCGACTCAAACATTCACCACGAACCCGCCGGCCGCGTTCCCTCAGCTGCCGACATCAACGCCACCCCACGCAAACTCTGCACCATGTTCATCGTCAACCCCGAACTCGATACCGAGACGCTGCTGGCCCATGCCTGCGAGTCTCTGGCGTCGGCCAATGTCATGGCCATGGACCTGGCGGACCATATGGAGGGGCCGAGCCGCAATTCGCTGCTGGGGATTGCGCAGGTCATTATGCTGGGGGAGTTGGCGGTGAATCGGGCGTTGGATCGACTCGACCCGCCCTGTTAAACGCAAGACCTGTAGGAGCCGGCTTGCTGGCGAAAAGGTCGGCACATCCAGCATCTTTGTCACTGGCATACCCCCATCGCGGGCAAGCCCGCTCCCACAGGTTTTGAGTCGTACTCAAGTCATGCGGCCAACATGAACCTCTGTGGGAGCGGCGGTGCGGCGATCCGACTTGCCCGCGATGGCGGCTTCATATTCACCACAATCCTGAAGCCCAAAAAAATGCCCGCATCTCACGACACGGGCATTTCTCAGTTCAGCTCAGCGCTCAGAAATCATACTTCGCGGTGACTTGCATGTTACGCGGCTCGCCGGAGAAGGTGGTGCCGAAGTTGCCCAGGCCCGTCAGGTACCTCTTGTCGAAGACGTTGTTGGCGTTGACGGTGAAGCTCAGGTGTTCGTCGTACTGGTAGCGAGTCATCAGGTCCACCAGGGTGTAGCCGCCTTGCTTGAGATTGACGCTGCCATCGGTAGGGCTGAAGGTCTGGCCGTAGAACGCGCTCTGCCAGCTGACACCGCCACCGACGGTGACCTGGTTCAGCGCGCCCGGCAGGCGGTAGGTGGTGAACGTGCGTACGCTGTGTTCCGGCTTGCTGGTGGCCAGTGGGAAGCCGAAAATGCGCTGTTCGTCCTGGTCGCGGGTGCGGGCGTAGGTGTAGCCGGCGGAGACGTTCCAGTCTTGCGCCAGTTCACCGGCCAGTTCCAGTTCCACACCGTTGGTGGTGGCGCCGGAGATGGCTTCGTACACGTCCTGGCCGGTGCCGTCGGTGGTGACGTATTGGGCGACGTTGTCCTGTTCGATGCGGAAGAAGGCCAGGCTGGCGTTCAGTCTGCCGTCGAAATAGGCCGCTTTCAGGCCGGTCTCGTAGGCGTCGCCTTCCACCGGCTCCAGGGTCTTGCCGCTGGCGTCCTTGTAGATCTGCGGCTGGTAGATGCTGGTGTAGCTGGCATAGACCGAGTACGTGTCGTTCAGGTCATAGACCACACCGGCGTACGGCGTGACCACGCCATGTTCCTTGTAGCTGGCGTGAGTGTCGGTCAGGGTACCGCCCGGGTAGTAGCTGTAGTCTTCGTTGTATTTGAAGGTGCTCAGGCGGCTGCCAAGGATGAACGACAGGTCGTCGGTCGGACGCAGGCGCGTGGCCAGGTAAACGCCATTCTGGCTGGTGGTGCGCTCGTACTTGCCGTTTTTCGGGAAGTCCTGGACCGGCAGGTTGCCTTTCCAGTCAAAGATACTGCCCGGGACCATTTCGAAGGCGCTGGTGTCGTAGGTGGCACCGGTCTGGCGCGAGTGCGAAGCCATGAAACCGGCGACCAGTTCGTGCTCGCGACCGCCCAGGGTGAACGGGCCGGAGACGTTCACGTCAGCGGTGTTCTGCACGCGATGGCCTTCCCAGCGCCCCCAGTACAGGAACATGCCTTCACCGGTGGCGCGGTCCGGGTTGCCGCCGCTGGCCGAGGCCAGGCGGGTATCGTGATCGGTGGTTTTCTGGTCGAGGCTGACCTTGAGTTTCCAGTCGTTGGCCAGGGCCTGTTCCAGCGAGGCGAAGTAGGTGGTGCTCTCGAAGTCGCGACGGCTCCAGTCGGCCCCCGGGTTGAAGCTGCGCGAGAAGTCGGTGCGGCCGCCATCGCTGAAGAACGGCGAGTTACCGGTCCAGGAACTGCCGCGCGGGGTGGCGCTGGACTTGTCGATGCCGAAGGTCAGCAGGGTGTCGTCGGTCAGGTCGGCTTCGAGGATGCCGTAGAACAGGTCTTTCTTCTGGCTGTAGTGGTCGATGTACGAATCTTTGTCCTGGTAGGCGCCGACGAAGCGGCCACGCACATTGCCGGATTCGGTCAGCGAACCGGAGATGTCGCCTTCGGTGCGGTAGTTGTCCCAGTAACCGGCGGTGGCGCTGACCGAGGCCTTGAATTCCTTGGTCGGTTTCTTGCGCACCAGGTTGACGGTGGCAGACGGGTCACCCGAGCCGGTCATCAGGCCGGTAGCCCCTTTGATGACTTCGATGCGGTCGAGGCTGGCGGAGTCGTCGCTGTTGTTCGGGTTCTCACCGTAAACCCCGTCGTAGGGGATGTTGACGCCATCGTATTGATAGTTGGTGATGGCAAAACCACGGGAGGAGAACTCGGTACGGTCGCTGTCGTACTTCTGCGACGTAACGCCCGGAGTATTGCGCAAGGCGTCGGCAACGCTGGTAACGCCGCGATCGTCCATCTGCTGACGGGTCACCACGGTCACCGATTGCGGCGTTTCACGCAGGGTCAACGGCAACTTGGTGGCGGTGGTGGTCGCGCCGGTGGTGTAGGAACCGGTGTCTTCGGTGGTCAGGCCCAGGGCCTGGCCGGAAATGGTGGTTGCGCCCAGTTGCAGGCTCGAGCCGCCGCCGGAGACCAGGGTGACGGTGTTGCCGTTGATCTGGAACGAAATCCCGGTGCCCTTGAGCAGTTCCGCCAGGGCCTGGGAAGGCTCCAGCGAACCGGACACCGCGCGGGACTTGATCCCGGCGACCTGGTCCGGGCTGTAGAGGATCTGCAGGTTGGTCTGCATGCCCAGTTCAGTCAGCGCGCTGGACAGCGGCTGGACCGGGATACTTACTTTTACAGGTGCAGCATTGGCCATCGAGCTCCCCAGCAAGGTGGCGGTCAGCAGTACGCTGGTGAACAGGGTGCGATGCAAAGTCGGGCGCTGTACGGCCAGCGCGAGAGGTGTGCGGGGGGGTTGAGGTCGCATTACTTACCTGAGCTCCTGAAAAAGTGTTGTGCAGAGTTTTTGTTAATAGGAATGATTATTAGACGCAGCACGAACGGAAAACCGGAAAGAAACCGGAAAAATAAATGTGCGAAGGTTGAAAACTGCGCAGAACCTGTGGGAGCGGGCTTGCCCGCGATGGGGTCATCACGTTCAACAGAGATGGCGATTGACCCACCGCAATCGCGGGCAAGCCCGCTCCCACAGGTCCGCGCAAGGCCATGAAAATACCGATCAGGCGGGCGTCAGCTCGGTGATGACCTTGCCGCTTTCCATACGCACCAACTGATCCGCCACATCGAAATACCGGTCATCGTGGGAGATCACGATGATGGTCTTGCCCAGGCGCTTGAGGTCCGGCAGCAGCTCGGTGTAGAAGATCCGGCGGAAGGTCGGGTCCTGATCGGCCGCCCATTCATCGAACACCAGCACCGGACGTTCTTCGAGCCAGGCATTGACCAGGGCCAGGCGTTTGCGTTGGCCGGTGGAGAGGTCGGTGGTGGTGAAATTGCCGTCCTTGACGCTGACCTTGTGCGCGATCTCCAGCCGTTGCAGGTATTTGTTGGCGTCTTCGGGGATGTGCGTATCGCCCTGGACCACGTCATCGAACAGGTAATAGTCGGCAAAGATGGTGGTGAACAACTGGCGATAGTCGTCGCGGTTCTGCGCATCGATGCCCACGCCGTTGACGCGGATTTCACCTTGCTGCGGCGTGTACAGGCCCAGCAGCAATTTGATCAGCGAGGTCTTGCCGCAACCGTTCTCGCCGACGATGAAGGTGATGTCGCCTTGCTTGATCGTCAGGTTCACCGGCCCAAGCTGGAACGGTGCGGCACCTTCGGCAGCCGGGAAAGCGAAACGCACATCGGCCAGTTTCAGTTCGTGCACCACCGGTTGGACGTTGCCCTGATCGCTGAGCAGCAGGTGCGGCTCAGGGGTGGAGAACTGCTCGGACAATTCGGCAATCCGGCGAAAGGCGATCTGCGCACGGCTGACGATCGGCAAGGTGCTGATCAAATGCTCCAGCGGGCCTTTCATGTACAGCAGCACCAGCACGAAGCCGCTCATCACGGTTTTGTCGGCGCTCGGCCAGAAGGTTTGCAGTGCCAGGGCCAGGCCGATGACGACAAAGAACAGCATCGAGCCGAAGGTCTTGGCGATGACGAAGGTGTTGATCGAGCGCACCTGGGTGTTGCAGATGAACTCGGCGGTGGCCTTGATGCCCGAGACGAACATGCGCTGGCGGCGAGGGCGGTGAATGCGCAGTTCCTTGGCGCCTTCGGCAATCGCGTTGTAGTGTTTTTGCAACTCGTCTTCGGCATCGCGGGCGGCCATGAAACCCTGCACGCCCTTGCTCTGGGCATAGGTCTGGATCGCCGTGCCGATCAGGATCGCGGCGACCATGATCAGGAACATCGGCCACGACAGAATCGCCAGGTAGCCCATGCAGCCCAGGGTCACGGTGACCGAAATCGCCAGCGGCGCGAAGGCGAAGGCGAAGTCGCTGATGGTGTCCACATCGTGAGTCAGCACCGGGATCAGGCGGTGGCTGCGATAGCGTTCGATCTGTTCGATCGGGGCCGACAGGACCTTTTCACCCAACTGTTTACGCAGCGTCGCGATGATGTGCTGGCCGACGTAGTTGGTGCCGATGTCCGAGCAGATCGAGCTGGCCAGCGCCAGCAGGCACAGGCCGGCGAACAGCGCGACCACACCTTGACTCAGGCCGGTTTCCGAGTGCAGGGCGTTGTTGATGGTCGCCAGCAATACCGTGACGCTCAGGCCGCCGACCATGCCCAGGAAAATGGAGGCCGCGACAATGAGCCGAAAGGGTTTCAACAGGGCGAACAATTCGCCGATGGCGCCACGGGTTGGCTGGGTCATGGAAGAAGGTTCCTTGGGTCGTGAAGGCAGATACCCAGTAGAACGTCTGGTGGGAGGCTTAATTTACAAGGGCGCCGACTGGTGGTGAGGTAACTGACACTACGCGGACCTGTAGGAGCCAGGCTTGCCGGCGAAGGCGTCCTAGAGATCGCCTTCGCCGGCAAGCCTGGCTCCTACAGGGGGCGCGTAGGGGTTAGAGGTCGCGAACTATGCGGAAGCCCATCCAGTCGCCGCGCTCTTGCGGGTACTGGCTGTTGCGATTGCCGGAGCGCGAGAACACCGGGGCTTCACCCCAGTCGTTGCCGCGTATGCGTACGGCTTCGCATTGGGCCTCGACCCAGGCGCTGCCATCGGTGGGGGCGCCGACGTAGTCCGGGTGTTCGCAGTCTTCGACCCACTCGTAGACATTGCCATGCATGTCGTACAGGCCGAACGCGTTGGGCGGGTAGCTGCCCACTGGCGAGCTGTAGCTGTAACCGTCCGCCGGGCCATAGGTGTTGGCGTGCCTGGCGATGCTGTATGCCTTGCCTTCATCGAACGGGAAGGGGAATGGACCCTTGGTGCCGCCGCGTGCCGCATATTCGCGTTGCGCTTCGCTGACCATGCGGTACTTGTGCCCGGTCTTTTTCGACAGCCAGGCGACGTAATTCTTCACGTCATCGAAGTTCATGCACACCGCCGGCTGGCGCGGGCTTTGCGGATAACGTGGCTTGCTGGCGATGCATTCGCGACCGGGGCGGGGGTCGCCATTGGCGATGGTCACGCCACTTTCGCGCACGTAGCTGTCCCATTCGCCGGCGGTGACCTGGAAGCGGCTCATGGCGAAGGGCTTGGCGAAGGTCACCTCGTGCATCGGCCCTTCATCGGGCTCGCGTCCGACTTCGTCGTCAGGGGTGCCCATGGTGAAGGTGCCGGCGGGCAGCACCACCATCTCCGGACAATCGCGGCAGTCCTTGAATACTTTGCCGGGTTGCGGGGCGGCAGCGGCTTGGGCGGTGGCGGGCAGCAGGCCGGCCAGGAGGGCGGTCAGGGCGAGGGCCTTGAGCGGACGGGGCAATAGATCACTGTTCATGAGTCATCTCGAATAAAGGAAAAGTGATAACTGTAGGAGCAGCCGGTCGACGCTCGATTGCTCGCGAAAAACGTCAACGATAACGCGCGATTGCCTGACGAACCGCGGTGCTCGGACGTCCTTCGCGAGCAAGCTCGCTCCTACAGAAAAGCGGTTCTGCATCAGGCGGTCTTGTCCAGCAAGGCCATGAACCGGTCGATGTCGTTTTCGGTGTTGAGCAGGCCCGGAGCGATGCGGATCACCGGGCCGACGTCGCGGTCCACCGAGTCGCAGACCACACGGTTCTGCATCAGCTGGAGCGCGACTTTTTCGCAGTCCCGATCCTTGACCCGGAAGAAGGTGAAACCGGCGGACAGCCGCGGACTTTTCGGTGTGACCAGTTCGATCCGCGGCTGCTCCAGCAAACGATTTTTCGCGTAGGTGTTGAGGGCATGGATCCGCGCCTGGACCTCGGCCTTGCCCAGTTCCAGGTGCAACTTGAAGGCTTCGTCCAGCGCCCAGCGATGTTCAAAGCTGTGGTAGCCGCCAGGGGTCATGATGGTCGAAAAGGTGGTCGCCTCGGAGAAGGTCGGGATGGTCGGCGTCACGTCCTTGAGCTCGGCCGAACGGGCGCAGATGATCCCGGTGCCGCGCGGGCCGAACATCCATTTGTGGGTACCGGCAATGAAGAAGTCGCAGTGCATGTCGGGGAAGTCGAGGTCCTCGACGCCGAAACCGTGCACGCCGTCGACCACATACAGGATGCGGTCCTTTTCCTCGCGATTGCGGTTGTGTTCCTCCACCAATTTGCCGATCTCGCCGATCGGCAGCTTCACGCCGCTGCCCGATTGCACCCAGGTCATGCCCAGCACGCGGGTTTCGGGGCGAATCCCTTTGGCAATGGTGCCGACAACTTCATCCACCGACACGCTGTGGCTGTGCTCGAACAGCGTGAGCTTGCGCACCTTGACCCCATCCTTTTGCTGGCGGTACGCCAGGGCATAGTTGGTCGCATAGTGTTCGTGTTCGCTGGTGAGGATTTCCTGGTCCGGGCGCACATGGATGCCACCGTAGATCAGCGACAGGCCTTCGGTGGTGCTGCCGGTGAGCGCGATCTGTTCCGGTGCGGCCTTGAGATAACGCCCGGCCCAGACCCGCACCTGGTGCTCGCGTTTTTCGGTTTCTCCCAGGTCCCAATCCATCGCCAGCCCGGGGTTGCGGTCGAGGTTGGCGCGGTGCAGCTCGATCGCCTCGCGCACGGGCCTTGGGTGTGAGGTCAGCAAAAAGTTGGCGAAGTGCAGGTAGTTCGGGTCCTGATTGAACAGCTGGCGCAACTGCGCCCATTTGTCCAAGGCCAGCGGTGCCGGGCTGGCGGCCAGCGCCGGCAGGTTTACGGCGGCACCCAGGGGCAGGCCCGCCGCGAGAATGCCGGCCTGCTTGAGGAATGAACGACGGTTGGTCATGAGCTCGGTTCGCTTTTGCAAAAGAGGGGTCAGTGTTTGGCCACAGGCCTGGAGGACTGCTGCACCTGGTCCCAGACCCGCAGGAAATTGCCGCCCCAGAGCTTGGCGATATCGGCTTCGCTGTAGCCGCGGCTGAGCAACTCGGCTGTCACGTTGCGCCCCTCGCTGACGTCCTTCCAGCCATCGAGGCCGCCACCGTCGTTGAAGTCGGAACTGATGCCGACGTGGTCGATGCCGATTTTCTTCACCGCATAATCAATGGCGTCGCCGTAGTCCTTGAGGGTGGCCTTGGGTTCTTCGTCGACTATTGCGTAGAGCTGGCTGGCGTACTCGCCGAAGCGTTGCTCGGACCAGACGGTGATCACCGGATCGCCCGGCATCAGGGCCATCTCCAGCCCTTGCAGCGGTTGCAGGTCGAAGCGGGCGCGCAGGGCGTTGAGCTTGTCCTGGGTGGCCTGGCTCAGCGGTCGGATATAGGTCGGGAAGCCGACAATCTGCACCACACCGCCGCTGTTCTTGATCAGCTGCATTTCCTGGTCGCTGAGGTTGCGCGGGATGTCCACCAGGGCCCGTGGTGCCGAGTGGGAGGCGACCATCGGGGTGCGGCTCAGTTGGGCGACTTGCTCCAGGGCCTTGGTCGACATCTGCGAGACATCGATGATCACGCCGAGGTCATTGAGGCGGTGCACGGCTTGTTTGCCGATCTCCGACAGGCCGCCGAGGGCGTCCCGGGAATCGTTGAAAAACGGCAGGGGTCGGGATGAATCAGCCCAGGCGTTATTGCCCACGTAGCTGAAGCCGAACATGCGCATGCCGCGGGCCGCCCACTTGTCCAGGGCGTTGAGGTCGTTACCCAGGGGATAGGCATTGAGCATGCTCAGGAAGATCGCGAACTTGCCTTCGCCGTGCAGGCGGCGGAAATCGTCGGGGGTGTAGGCGATGGCGACCTGGTTGGGGAAGTCGCGCACCATCGTGCTGATGATTTTGTAGCGGGTTTCCTGTTCGAAGCGTGCCTCGTCGACGAAACCGGCGGTGGGGCGGTGCGGGGCGTTGTCGCCGTTCCAGATTTCCGGCCAGCCAAAGATGGTCAGGGCCGCACCGGACAACCGTCCGCGCCCGCTCTTGACCAGGTCCAACTGGCCGCTGCCGTCTTTGTCGGCTTCGTTGCCGGCGGTGCCGAAATCCATGGGCACGGTGATGTGGCTGTCGAACGAAAGCATGCGTTCCTGCAGGTCATCGGCCTGTTTCATCACTTTGACCGGGTAACCGGGGTTGTCCTTGAACCAGTAATCCCAGGCTGCATAGCCTGCACCGGCGCAGATCGCCAGGGCCAGCGGCAGGCCGATGTAGAGCGCCTTTTTCGAACGTGGTTTGGTCATTGCCGTCTCTGTCAGGTTCGCCGCCCCCGAAGCGTGCGCAGGGGCCTTTGCTATCTGGGAAGAACGAGTGACCGAGTGCGAAATTTAGTGGGGCTTATGGCCTCATCGCGGGCAAGCCCGCTCCCACAGTGACCGGTGGTGTTCACACAATCTGTGTCCACAGCAGACACCTGTGGGAGCGGGCTTGCCCGCGATGCTTTTAAATTTATGCGGGCAACAATCGTTCTAGCTTGGATAAAGCCTGCTTCATGGCTGACACAGGTAGGGCAATGACGATTTCTCGACGATGGTTCATGGCAGGCCTGGCGCTGACCGGCGCCGCCGTGCCTGCGGCTTTTTATGGGCATCGTGAATGGACGAAACCGGATCCGACGATCACCCCCGGCGAAGCGTCGTTCGATGTTGCGGACGTCGCCGGCCAGCACCTGGCAAACACCTTGCGCGGCGTCTGGCAGATTCGTTTCGAAGGGGGTGACGCCGGCATCGAAGGCCTGCCCCGGGAAGGACTGGAAGTGTTCCTCGACGTCGGTCATAAAGGACGCGGCTTGATCGGCTTCCTCGACACCGCCGAGCGTTTGCGCTCGAGCGAAGAACCGCGTTACCGGGTGCTTGGCGACCTGGCCGAAGCCAAGCCCGCCGCATTGAGTTGGCGGCTGGTCAGCGCCAACGCGGCCAACGGCACGCCGGATTACGAATTCAGCATGGCGCTGGACGAAGTCTGGGCCGGTTTTGGCAACGCCGGCAGCGGCACCCTCAGTGGCCGGGTGTTGAACCTGGATCGGCCGCTGATGATGACCGCCCAGGACAACCGCTTCATCGCGGTCAAGCGGGTGTTCCCCGAAGCCCGCGAACGCACCGGCCTCAACCCGGCGCTGCTGGCTTGGCTGGTGTCCCCGGAGCATCGCCTGTTTCACCAGCTCTGGCATGCCTCCCGGGACAAATGGCACACCTTGCCCGAAGACAAACGCGGTGCCCTGCGCGGTATCGGCTGGCAGCCTGGCCCTCGCGACAAGGAGCGTGATGCCCGTGGCGCGCACAAGGATCGCAACGGCTCGGGTGTGGATTTTTTCTTCATGCACCGGCACATGCTCGGCACGGCGCGCTCCCTGCAGGAGTTGCCGTCGTGGCCACATTTCCCGTTGCCACAGCCGGAGCTGGCGCGGGATCGCATCGGTTTCGCCAATTATTGCGACAACCACGACGGCACCGCGCTGCCGCCGACCTGGCGGGCGGACGACGATGCCGAGTACTCGCAATGGGTCGCCGACATCAAGACCGCCGAGACCTACCACAGCAATTTCCAGGTCTGGGAGTCGCGCTATCGTGACCCGCGCTATCTGTCGAAACTGACCTTGGGTCAGTTCGGTTCAGAGGTGGAGCTGGGGCTGCACGACTGGCTGCACATGCGCTGGGCCTCGGTGCCCCGCGATCCGTCCAACGGCCAGCCGGTGCCGTTCGCCCGGGATCCGGCGGACTTCTCGGCACGCTGGTTTGCCCCGGAGAACGACTTCCTCGGCGATCCGTTTTCGTCCCATGTGAGTCCGGTGTTCTGGCATTTCCACGGCTGGATCGACGATCGCCTGGAAGACTGGTTCCGCGCCCATGAGCGCTTTCATCCGGGGGAGGTCAGTCGGCTGGAGGTCAATGGCGTGGCGTGGTTTGCGCCGGGTCGCTGGGTGGAAGTCGACGACCCGTGGCTGGGCCCGAGCACCCATGGCTGCAGCACTACACCGGGGTTGCAGGCGGGCAAGTCGGTGGAAATGGACCCGGAAACCATGAAGCTGGCGTTGCGCATTACCTTTGGCGAGGATGAGCAGAAGCTGGCGGACCTGTTGCGCAAGGTGCCGCAGCGGCCTTGGTACGCGCGGCATTTGAAGGCCAGGCCGATTACCAGTTAAACCGGTCGACCACGTTATCGTTCAATCGCGGGCAAGCCCGCTCCCACAGGTTTCAGGTGTGCCGCATGATTGGGGTATGACACATAACCTTGTGGGAGCGGGCTTGCCCGCGATGGCGGTCTTGCAGGCGACATTGATGTTGGATGTGCCGGCCTCTTCGTCGGAACGCCGCCCGGAGCAAGCCCGCTCCCACAGGTTTCAGGTGTGCCGCATGATTGGGGTATGACACATAACCTTGTGGGAGCGGGCTTGCCCGCGATGGCGGTCTTGCAGGCGACATTGATGTTGGATGTGCCGGCCTCTTCGTCGGAACGCCGCCCGGAGCAAGCCCGCTCCCACAGGTTTCAGGTGTGCCGCATGATTGGGGTATGACACATAACCTTGTGGGAGCGGGCTTGCCCGCGATGGCGGCTGATCAGACGCCGAAAAATCACAAAGCCTGCCACCCCCCACCCAACGCCTTATACAACGCAATACTCGCCTGCAACCGCGACAGCCGCAGCTGAACATTCAAATCCTGCGCCGCATACAAGGTGCGCTGTGTCTCCAGCACCGTCAGCAAGTCCTCGGCCCCGGCCTCGTAGCGGCTCTGGGCGATGTTGAACGCAGTCTGTGCCTGGTTCAGTTCTTCCCCTTGCCACTGCCGCTGTTCATCCAGCCCGCGAATGCTGTTAAGCGCTTTTTCCACGTCGGCGAAACCGTTGATGATCGCCCCGCGGTAATTCTCCAGCAGCTCTTCCTGGCGCGCCGTGGCCTTGTCGCGCTCGGCGCTCAGGCGGCCGTTGTTGAAGATCGGTGCAAGCAATCCGGCCGTGAGGTTATAGAACGGATTGCGCAGGATGTCGGCGGCGCGGTCGGCGCCGGAGCCCAGTTCGGCGCTCAGGGTCACGGCCGGCAACATGGCGGCACGGGCAACCGTGACGTCGGCTTGCGCGGCGGCCAGTTGTGCTTCGGCCCGGGCGATGTCCGGGCGACGGGTGAGCAACTCGCTGGGCACGCCGGCCGCGATGGTCGGCCATGACAGTTGATCGAAGCGTTCTGCACCCAGGCGCAATTGCTGAACCGGTCGACCGAGCAGGGCGGCGAGGCTGATCAAGGCGTCCTGCGCCTGTTGCTGCACCAGCGGCAATTGCCGTTGTTGCGCCGCCACCAGACTCTTCTGCTGGGCCAGTTCCAGCGCCGTCGCCGAGCCCGAGTCAAAACGGGTCTGCACCAGTTTCAGGACATTCTGCGCGTTGGCCAGGTTCAACCCGGCAATGCGGCTTTGCTCGCGCAATGACAAGGCTTGCGCGTAGCTGTTGGCAACACCACTGAGCAGCGTCAACTCCACCGTTGCCTGATCGAATTCGCTGGCCTGCAAACCGAACTGCGCGCTGTCGCGGGAGGCGCGTTGGCCACCCCAGAAATCGATTTCGTAACTGGCGCTGAGGTTGGCGTCGAAGTAATCCACCGCCTTATTGCTGCTGTCGGCGTCGAGTTGGCTGTAGCCGTTGCCACGCAGCAGTTTTTGCCGATTGGCGTTCAGCCCGGCCTTGACCTCCGGCAGCAACGAGCCACCGGCAATCACCGTATCGGCCTGCGCCTGGCGTACGCGGGCGATGGCGGCGGCCAGGTCGTAGCTACCGACCCTGGCTTGCTCGATCAGGCGATCGAGCTGCGGGCTGCCGAACTGCGTCCACCATTGCAGGTTACTTTGCGTGGCATGTGGCGAGTGCGGCGATTGCCAGGACGAAGGCGGCTGGATGCCGCTGTCCGGACGCTGGGCGGGACTGCCACAGGCGCCGAGCAACAGGCAGAGAGTCAGCAGGCTGAGTGACGGCTTCATAAATCGATCATTCACTGGTAAGGGCCGTGACCGGGTCGAGCCGGGCAGCTTTGCGGGCCGGCATGAAGCCGAAGACAACACCGGTGACCAGGGCGCAGCCGAAGGCACCGAGCACCGCTATCAAGGAGAACGCGACGGCGACTTCGCTGAGGATCAGCACGCCGCCGACGATCAGCGCCAGGGCGATCCCGGCGAGGCCGCCGACCACCGAGAGCATCACCGCTTCGGTGAGGAACTGGCGCAGGATGTCACGCTGACGGGCGCCGGTGGCCATGCGAATGCCGATCTCGCGGGTGCGTTCGCGCACGGTCATCAGCATGATGTTCATCACCCCGATGCCACCCACCAGCAGGGATATCGCGGCAATAGAGCCAAGCATCAACGACAGGGTATTTTGCGTGCGCGCCTCGGCCTGGATCATCGCCGCATTATTGGTCAGTTCGAAATCCTTTTTGCCGTTGTGCAGGCGCAGCATCAATTGCTCGATGGCGTGTTCCGTCTCCTTGACCTTGCGCGCATCGGCGGCGGCGATGGCCACGTATTCGGGGTTGTGGCTGCCGAACAGCCGCACACTGGCGGCGGAGTAGGGGATGGCGATGCGGTCGTCGCTGTCGGAGTCGCCGGAACTGGCGCCTTTTTCGGCGAGTACCCCGACCACCTGGAACGGCACGTTCTCGATCAGGATGTACTGGCCGATCGGGTTGGCCACATCCTTGAGCAGTTTGGTCCGGACCTTGTGCCCGATCACCGCGACCGCTGCGGCGTTGCGTTCGTCTTCCTGGGTGAAATAGCTGCCTTGCACCACCGGCCAGTTAAAGATCGCCGGGAAGTTGGTGTCGTTGCCGCCGACGTAGCTCAAGTGGTCGAGGTTGCCGAAGCGCACCCCGGCTTCCTGGCCATTGACCGGCATGATCCGTGTCACCTGCGGCAGGCTGCCCACGGCGGCGACGTCGTCCAGGGTGACGATGCCCAATGGCGTGCGTGGGTTCGGTGACGAGCCGCTGAGGTAAATGATGTTGGAGCCGAACGCGCCCATCTGCGCCATCACCTGGCGCTTGCTGCCTTCACCGACAGCCAGCATCACCACCACCGACGCAACGCCGATGATGATCCCGAGCAACGTCAGCGCCGTGCGAAAGCGGTTGATCCACATCACCCGCCAGGCCGCTTGCACCGCATCCACCAGTTCGCCTTTCCAGGCACCGGTGGCTTCGGCGCCTTCGCTGAGGCGCTTGCGCAGGTCCACCGCCTGCAGCGCGCCGGGATTGGCGGACATCTGTGCATCAGGGTTGTCCACGGCGCTGTCGCTGATGATCAGTCCGTCGCGAATTTCGATGATGCGTTTGGCCCGGGCCGCGACTTCGCGGTCGTGGGTGATGAGAATCACCACATGGCCCTGGTTCGCCAGTTCGTCGAGCAGGGTCATGACCTCGGCGCCGCTATGGCTGTCGAGGGCGCCGGTGGGTTCATCGGCGAGGATGATGTGCCCGCCATTCATCAAGGCGCGGGCGATGGACACCCGTTGCTGCTGGCCGCCGGAGAGTTGATGCGGGCGATTGCCGGTACGCGAGGCCAGCCCGAGGCGGTCGAGCAGGGCGGCGGCGCGGGTATGACGTTCGGCCGCCGGAGTACCGGCATAGATCGCCGGCATCTCGACGTTTTCCTGGGCCGAGCCGGACGGGATCAGATGGTAACCTTGGAACACAAAACCAAAGGCTTCGCGGCGCAGCCAGGCCAGTTCGTCGCTGTCGAGGCCGGCGACGTTTTCCCCGGCGAAGCGGTATTCGCCCGACGTGGGGCGATCGAGGCAGCCGAGGATGTTCATCAGCGTCGACTTGCCGGAACCGGAGGCACCGACAATCGCCACGAATTCCCCGGCGTGGATCGACAGGTCGATGCCGCGCAACACGTGAACTTCAGGTGAATCGCCACCGCCGTAGGCTTTGCGGATGTCCTGCAGGTCGATCAGGGGCGTCAGCATTCAGCCGCCACTCCCGTCGGCCGGACCGATCAGCAAGTGATCGCCTTCCTGCAAGCCGTCGAGGATCTGTACCCGCAGGCGGTCGCTGATGCCGGTGCGGACGTCGCGTTGCTCGATGCGGCCGTTTTTCGCGACGACCTGGGCGGTCTGGCTGTGCGCTTGCGTGCTGGTTTGCAGGGCCGCAATCGGCGCGGTGAGGACATTTTTCGCCTGCTCGGCAACAAAGAATACTTGAGTGGTCATTTCCGCCATCAGCGCGTTGTCGGCGTTATCGACGTCGAGCAACACGGTGTACAGCACCACGCGCGCGCTGCCGCTTTTGCTCGAACTGGCCGGGCTGCCGCCGCCCTGGCCGGTCTGGTCCAGCGGCTTGGGCGGCACCGGCAGGATTTGCCGCACGGTGCTGTTCCAGCGACGCTGGCCACCGCTGAGGGTGGTGAACCACGCCGTCATGCCGGGTTTGACGTGGCCGATGTCGGCTTCCGACACCTCGGCCCAGACGGTCATCGGCGACAGCTTGGCGATGCGCAGAATCAGCGGCGTCTGTTGCTGGGCGTTGAGGGTCTGGCCGACCCGGGCATCGAGTGCGACCACGGTGCCGCCCATGGGCGCATAGATTCGGGTGTAACCGAGCTCGGCCTGATCGCTGCGCAGGCTGGCCTGGGCCTGGCGGATCTGCGCCTGGAACATGTCGATGCGGGCCTGGGTGGCGCGCAGTTCGGCCTCGGCGGTCTGCACATCTTCTTCGCGGGTGGCGCCGCCGGCCTTGAGGTGCTGCTGACGCTGGTATTTTTGTCGGGCGAGGTCGTGCTGCGCCCGCTGTTCCTGCAACTGCGCCTTGAGGTTTTCGATGGAGTAACGTCCGGCGTCGAGTTTGGCCTGCTGCGTGGAGGGATCGATCTCCACCAACAGCTGGCCTTCCTTGACCACGTCGCCGACTTCCACGTGGATCTTCTGGATCTGCCCCGACGCCTGGGCGCCCACGTCGACATAACGCCGCGGCTGCAACGTGCCCAGGGCCGTGACGCTGCTTTCGATGTCGCCCCGGGTCACGGGGACGGTGGCGAACTGCTCGCGACCGGGGGGGATGATCTGCCAGGCGGCGACGGCGATAACGGGGATCAGACACAGTGCTACTAGCAGGGCGCGTCGGGTCTGTCGGGGACGTTTCATGCAGGGTTCCGGCCAATGAGTATCGGCCCGTCGTTCAGTTGAACACTGCCGGGGAGTCGGCAGGGACGGGGAGCTGTCCTGTAAACGAGAAACGCAGTGGCGAATTTAGCCCCAGACATATGGCGTAACACCTATAGGGGCTGTCTGTAGGAGATATCTGTAGGAGCTGCCGAGTGAAACGAGGCTGCGATCTTTTGATTTTTTTTAAGATCAAGATCAAAAGATGAAGTGGCGGCCCCAAACGTGACTATTTATCAGGCAAGCCAAACCAACACTTTAAATCTATATGAGAATTACTATAAATTACGCGACTCAAATTGCCACTATCGTGCCACTGCCTGTTTCGGTGGTTGTCGCGGTGGCTCAAGACCGCGCGGGTGCGGACGGGAGTCATGTTGGAAAACTACTATCGCGAGCTGGTGTGTTTCCTGAACGCCAAGCTGGGCAACCGTCAGGTGGCCGAAGATGTGGTGCATGACGCTTATTTGCGGATACTGGAGCGCTCCAGCGACACGCCGATCGAGCAGCCCAGGGCCTTCCTTTATCGCACCGCGCTGAATCTGGTGATCGATGACCATCGGCGCAATGCCCTGCGTCAGGTCGAGTCGCTGGAAGTGCTCGACAACGAAGAACGCTACTTCACCCCCTCGCCGCATAACAGTCTCGATCACGGCCAGCGCCTGGACATGCTCCAGCGTGCCCTGGCGGAACTGCCGCGGCTATGCCGCGAGAGTTTCCTGCTGCGCAAGATCGAGGGTTTGTCCCACCCCGAGATCGCCGCACAGTTGGGGATTTCCCGGGCCCTGGTGGAGAAGCACATCGTCAATGCCATGAAGCATTGCCGCGTACGGATGCGTCAGTGGGATGCCCATTGACCTCGTCGGGCTCATGAAAAAACTATATTAAATTTTGTTTCATTGTCCTCGTTCCCTATCAACAGACGATCTGCTGTCCTGCCCCAGGCCGGTCAGGTCATTCAGGCTTATGCCCCGCTGCTGGGGGGTTCATCCAGAGGACACTGGAAATGACACAGGCAATTGCATCGCCCATCGTTCACGACCTGATCGGCGTCGGTTTCGGCCCTTCGAACCTGGCGCTGGCCATCGCTCTGCAAGAGCGCGGGCCGAGCCAGGGCGAACTGGATGTCGTGTTTCTCGACAAGCAGGCCAATTATCGCTGGCACGGCAACACCCTGGTGACCCAGAGCGAGCTGCAGATTTCCTTCCTCAAGGACCTGGTGACCCTGCGCAACCCGACCAGCCCTTACTCGTTCGTCAATTACCTCAAGCACCACGGACGTCTGGTGGACTTCATCAACCTCGGCACCTTTTATCCGTGCCGCATGGAGTACAACGATTACCTGCGCTGGGTTGCCGCGCAGTTCGAAGCGCAGAGCCGTTACGGTGAAGAAGTGCTGACGATCGAGCCGGTGTTGCACAACCAGCAGGTCGAAGCGCTGCGGGTGATCTCCCGCGATACCCAGGGTCAGCAGCACGTTCGCACCACCCGTTCGGTGGTGGTCAGCGCCGGCGGCACCCCACGCATTCCCGAAGTGTTCAAGGCGCTGAAAAATGACAGTCGCGTATTCCATCACTCCCAGTACCTGGCACAGATGGCCAGGCAGCCGTGTGTGAACAACCAACCGATGAGCATTGCGATCATCGGCGGCGGGCAGAGCGCGGCGGAAGCCTTCATCGACTTGAACGACAGCTTCCCGTCGGTGCAGGTGGACATGATCCTGCGCGGCTCGGCACTGAAACCGGCCGATGACAGCCCGTTCGTCAATGAAGTGTTCTCGCCGGAGTTCACCGACCTGGTGTTCCAGCAGGCGAGCAGCGAGCGCGAGCGTCTGGTCAACGAGTACCACAACACCAATTATTCGGTGGTCGACATCGACCTGATCGAACGCATCTACGGCATCTTCTACCGGCAGAAAGTCTCGGGCATCGCCCGTCATGCGTTCCGCACCCTGACCACCCTCGAAAAAGCCACCGCCACCGAGCACGGCATCGAACTGGCCGTGCGCAACAACGCCACCGGTGAAGTGACGGTGCGTCAGTATGATGCCGTGGTGCTGGCCACCGGTTACGAGCGGCAGATGCACCGCAAGCTGCTGGCGCCACTGGAACAGTACCTGGGCGATTTCGAAGTGGATCGCAACTACAAACTCATCACCGACGAACGCTGCAAGGCCGGCATCTATATGCAGGGCTTCTGCCAGGCCAGTCACGGCTTGAGCGATACCTTGTTGTCGATCCTGCCGATTCGTGCCGATGAGATTGCCGGTTCGTTGTATGAGCATGGCAAGGCGCGTGGGCAGGGGCGGTCGGTGATGGATGTATTACTCGCTACTGCCAGTTAAAAATGTAGCGCCTGTTAAGCCGCCATCGTCGGAACGCCGCCCGGGGCAAGCCCGCTCCCACAGGTTGGTCTTCTGTCACAAATGCTGTGGCCACTGAGGATCCCTGTGGGAGCGGGCTTGCCCCGGGCGGCGTTCCGACGATGAGGGCCTTACAGACACCACAAATCCACAATCCTGAACCCTTCCTGAAAACCCCCGCAATTCTCCCCCGCAATGCAGCCTTTACTCGCTCGCCACCGACATCCCTACACGACACCGGATCAGGCGCTCCTGTTTTTAGGAATAGTCCTACAGAAAGCTTGCCGGCTCTTGCGTAGTCTTGTGCCCTCGCGAAACTCACACCCTGCCGGGGGCCTCTGTTGTCGAACAAAGCGTTACGTATCCTGATTGCCGACGAGCAACATTTTCAGCGGATGAGAATCGAGCGCCTGTTCAACCAGCTTGGCTATTACCGGGTGGCACCGGTGCAAAACCTGGCGGAGCTGCTGACGCTGGTCGAATTCAGCGACACGCCATTGGATCTGGTGGTCATCAATGCCTCGTTGGCCGGCGGCGCGCTGGACCTGCTCGATTTTTTCCTCGATCACCCGCAGGTTCATTACGCCTTGATCTACGACGGCCAGCAGGCGCATTTGCCGCCGATTCCAGCCTGCGGGCAGCAGAAGGTTCAAGTGAGCCATGGTTCGCTGCCCGATCTGGCGTCCATTGAACGGCTGATGGCGATCATTGATCGCCCGGTACCGTTCGTCGGTACTGTCATTTCTGTCAGGTAGATTCACCCGAAATTCCATGCAACAGTCTCTGCGCAGCCGTTGTGTTAACCCGGGCCTGGCCCAAGGGCATTGATTGCCCACTCGTAGTGCCATTGCACGGGGAGTTGCCATGAAGTCAGCGAAGTCAGCGCTGATAGCGGACGATCATCCGTGAATTATGGCTTGGAAGGCTCTACCGCAATGGTGTTGCGGTTGGTCGTGCGGGATATGCCCCCAGATATGCCACCAGGGGCACGGAGCCTTGGTGGGGAGGGTCTCGGACTGGGGCAAGGTGGCCGGTGCTGAAATCTTGGCATGGGAGCGTAGCGGGGAGGGCTTTCGGCACAGGTGGCTGGAGTCTGTTTTTAGTTAAAAACGACAGGTATTGTTGCGTGGTGTCGGAGGGCGAGCTGTCGACGTTGTCGCTATGTTACTCCGCGACAAGCACAGCGACACATAGCGACATCGAGAGGCTAAGGCCGCTTAGCTGTCGCTATGTCGCGGGGTCATGAGGCCGTGTCGCTGTGTTTTATCAGCACATAGCGACAAGTTTGCACAGCTCTAGGCCGTGGCTTGCACAGTTGTTGTCGCTATGTCTCTATGTTTTTTTATGATTTAGAGAGAGAGATGGAAAAGAGGTATATTGTTACAATATAACTCCATGTATACCCATATAAACCCTATGTGCTGACCGGAATAGGGGAAAACATAGCGACATAGCGAAACATAGCGACAAGGCGGGTTTCCCCGCCACTGTGCTATTCGGCAGTTTTGACTGGGTCACCCCTTCATCGCTCGCTTCACTGACGCCTCGCTGATGCCGAAGTGCTCAGCCGTCTTGGTGATACTCGCGGCGTTCTCGGCCCGCCACCGAGCTACCTCGCCCTGGTCAATGGTCCGCTTGCGCCCCAGCGCCTTGCCCTGCGCCTTTGCGTTTTCGATCCCGGCCATCTGCCGCGCTTTGATGTTGGAGCGCTCGAGCTGCGCCACAGCCGCGAGCATGGTGAGCATGAACTGGCCGTGCTCAGTGCTCAGGTCGAAGCCCTCGCGCCTGCTGATGATGCCAACGCCTTTGCCCTTCAGCATTTCCACTGTGCTCAGCACATCGATGGTATCGCGCCCCAATCGGTCGATAGCCCCCACCACGACGACATCGCCTTTGCGGGCGTACGCTGCCAGCGCTGCGAACCCAGGACGCTCCAGGGCCTTCACAGCGCCTGATACGCCGACATCCTCGTACCAATGCTCGATGTTGTAGAGATCGCCGCTGAGTGCGTGGCGCTGGGCCTCGACGCTTTGCTCATCTGTGCTGACGCGCAGGTATCCGATGGTAGCCATGATTGAACCCTCATCACCTTGTGGCTGGGGTAGCTCACAATCTATGGCTCATATATAACTACCTAGCTCACAATCAATCAACACCTTTGAGCTATCCCGTGATGCACATCGGACGAGTGGCTCATAAGGTGTACCTTTTGAGCTAGGGAAAAGACCCTTTGCCCTCAGATCATTGTGCCCCACCCGCACACAATCAGATCGTTGATTCATGTAGAAAGCTGACCAACTCGTCAACTCGTAAGCCGAACGCAAGTCATTGATTCGCAAGGGATCAACTGGCCGCCTGGGAAACACGTAAGTCATTGATTTATAAGGCGCATTCGAAGGGGGTGGGTGCCAGGGGTGCAGGGCTTTCGATCACGTAATACACGTAAATAGGGTAGTGAGGCCTCAATACTATTTTTTAAAATTCCAGAGCCGGTTAAACGAACCGTGACAACTGTCTATTTTCCCAAAATTTCCCCAGATAGTTTTAGCCGCCGCCCCCATAATTTTAAGTCATCACAGCCATAACCACTGTGCTAGAGCCTTATAAAATAAAATTAAGTCAGTCGCCCGTAAAGCCAGCCCGCTAAGCACCAAGACACAAACTTAAAAAGCTGTCTATTTCAGCACTTAATTTTTAACGCCTAAAACACGCGGATTACCCACTTGCTATTTTCATGCCATCACAGATACCGTTCGTCTAATGTGACGTGATCACGTTGCGTTTGAGGAGTATGTTTAGTTCGTGAACACACCTGACTGGGGAGGTCAGGAAAATGAACGAGCAGCCCGAAGCCACCAAAAAAGCCGACCCGGCCAACGCGATCAGCGTGCGCCAGTTGTGCAGCCTTACCGGCTATTCCCCGGCCTCGATCAGCAACCTCAAGGACGTCTTGCCGAATCACTTCGCTGTGCCGACTGGCAACCCGCAAGGGGGTAAGCCGATGCACATGTTCCCGCTAGAAGCCCTCGCAAACTTCATCCTGAACGAAACCAGTTTCCTGACCGACGCCGAGTGCCGTTTGCGCGTGGCCTTGAGCGCCAACCTGCGCAAAAGGAGATCGCCCATGGCCCGCTTCCTTGATGCCCACAGCCTCATTGAAGTCGATGGCGTCCTCGAGGTAGTCCCTCGCGACCACGGTGCCCTGACGCCTGAACTGCGCGCCAAGGTCGAAGCCCTGATGGCCCAGGAACAGGCCGCGCTGCGCACCCGCCGCGGTGCCAGCCGCCAACCCCGCCACACCACTTCAGAAGGTACGCAGCCATGACCGTAGAAAACAAAGTCATCCATCACACCATGGGTCACGTACTCGCCCAGGCTGGCCAGACGTCGCTCGACCCTGAGCTGTCAGCGCGGTTGACCGCCAACACCCTGAAACAGGTTCTCAAGGCTCATCGCCGCGCTGACTTTATGGCGCGGGTGCTCTGGATCTGGTGGGCACCACTTCGTACTGCGCGCAACGTAATGCGCCTGTTCACAGACTGAATACCGGGCGTTGCCCGATTGGGGGATACAACCATGGCCTTCGCTGACGCCTTCTCGGCAGAATCGGTAAACAAATTGATGAGCGACCCGCGCATGCTCTTGGGCTTGCAGATGATGTCCCAAGGGCGTCAAGGCTCCGGTGCTCAGGCACTCGGCCAGGCCGGCAGTCAGGCCGCACAGCTCATGCAGCAACAGCAGCATCAGCAGGGGCTTGCCCAGTACCGCCAGCAGATGATCGCTCAGCAACAGCAGGCGGCAACCTTCCAGCAACAGCAAGCTCAGGCCAAGGCCGAGCAGCAACAGCGCCAAGCCCAGGCACTGCAAGACCCAAACCTGCAAAGCCAGCTCGGCCCATTAGCTAAAACGCTTGCCGGGTTGGGTATGCCTTTGGATGACGTGTTGAAGGCTGCCAGTGGCGATAACCTGCAAGCCCACCGTGCTGCTCAACTGGCACAGAATCAAAGCCAGTTCGACATGCGCCAGGCACACGTTGGTGGTGGTGGTGGTGGTGATCGTGGTCCGAAAGCACCGACCCCGCGCCAGCTGATCATCGAACCGCTTGAAAATAATATGCTCCAGAAGCATCTGTACGACGCTGCGTCGGGCAGTTACAAACCTTACGGCCGGGCCTATCCAGCCTTCGCCCCTGGCAAGTCCGGCGCGGTGGAAGAGACTGTCGACCAACTGACCCCAGACGTCGGTGCTGGTCTTGGGCAACTCCCAGGCAATGCGCCGTTGTCGAGCTACACCAAGCAGCCGATGCAGGGTGCCGAGCTCCTACAACACAGCAACGGGGCTAATCCGATGGCACGTCCGCCATCAAACAGCACCGCGGACGGCGTCCTCGCCAGCGTCACGATTCCCGACGGCCAAGGGGTGGCCGATGGAATCCTCAACAACATCACACCCAAGTACGCCACGCCGCCTAAGGCCAGTCAGCCGCAGTACCCCGGCGCGCCTGCCGTCGGAACTGTGCGCAAGGGTTTCAAGTTCCTCGGTGGCAACCCGGCCGATCCTAAGAGCTGGAGCAAAGTCTGATGGCCGGTATGCCGTGGGATGACTACGCGGCCGATACGCCGCAGGCCACAGCGGACGATGTCCCACCTTGGGCGGATTACGCGCAGCCACAAACTGCGCCCGCCGGTGGTATGGCCGGTGCACTGATGGCCGGTCAATCGCCATTGCCCAACCGTACAGCCGGCCAGTGGGCGACAGGCGTCGGTGGAAACATCGGGCGCAGTGCCTACAACGCGTTCGATGCGGGCGCGGGTGTTGGCGATATCCTGACCGGGGGCAAGGTGACGCCGTGGCTCGTCGAACACGGTATGGATTCCAAGGCAGCGCGAGCCAAGCTCGATGCTGAAATGTCGCCGCAAGCACGCGCCGAGCGTGACGCAGTGCAGAACGCACAGGGCTTCGGTCCGACCGTCAAGGCGCTGCTGCAAAACCCTGCGTACGCTGGGGGCCAAGTGATTGAGAGCGTTGGACCCATGGCGTTGGGGGGCGTGGCGGGAAAAGGCGCCGCGCTTGGTGCTCGAGCGGCAGGGTTGAATGCTGGTCGCGCCGCACTCGTTGGTGCCGGTACAGGTGAAGGGCTTGTCGCCGCTGGGGGGCAAGCGTCAAACACTGTGCAGCAAACGGGCGGCCTGACGCTGGAACAAACCGCCGCCGCGCTGGGTTCGGGCGCACTGACCGGGATTATCGGTGCCGGCTCTGCTGGCCTGGGTGGCCGTCTTGGCGCGTCTGATATTGACGCCATCTTGAGTGGCGCGGCTGGCCCAGCGGCTGGTCGTGGCATGCTCGCGAGGGCGGGTATCGGTGCTGGCATGGAAGCGGGCGAAGAGACGCTGCAGTCGTCGCAGGAACAGATGGCGCAGAATTACTCACTGGGCAACCCGCTGACCCAGGGTATCGGTAACGCTGCAGGACAAGGCGCGGTTCTGGGTGGCCTCATGGGTGGGGCAAGTGGTCTTCGTCGACCGGTCACACCGCAACCTGTGCCGATGCAACAGCCAGCACAGCAGCAACAAGGCTTGCCGCAACCGGCCCCTGTGTCCATGCCAACACCAGGCCCAGCCGCCACCGCCGCCCCAATCGCACCACAGGCAGCGCCAGCCGCACCAGCACCAACACCATTTGCCGGTTCCGATATCTCGCCCCTGCTCGATCGTCTTGGCGTACAAGGCGAGCAGCGCAACACCACGCTCAAGCTGTTGGAGCCGGTCGAACACAATGTGCAGGATGCCCGGCGCGGGGTGCAGTCCAATGCCGATCGTGATCGACTGGCGCAGTTGATCGGTCTACAGGGCACTGACGCACGGGTCTTCAATCGCAAGATCGGCGAAGCGCTGAACGCCGAACAGACGGTGGCTGCCGTCACAAATGTACAAGATCACCTCAAAGACGTGCTGTCCTTACAGCAACGAATCGTCACCGGCCAGGCCAGTGACATCGAACGGGCGAGTTTTGTCCAGTCGTTGGGCCAACTGCGCAGCACCTTTGCCGACCTCGCTGGGGCCAGGGCCGAGGCAGGCCGCGCATTGTCCGCCTACAAACGTCAGGCGATGGACTACAACCAGGCTCAAGCGGTGCTTGAAGCGGTCAACGGTGCCGGTGGTGCAGATAATGCCGCCAAGGCGCTGGGCAAGGCCATGCAGAGTGGTGGCCTGTCGAACGCCGCGAAACTTATTCGCCAGCCTGAAGGCAAGATGTCCCGGCTGCTGGGTTATTACTACCGTGCCGCGCTGCTCAGTGGTGTTCGCACCCACGCGGTAAACATCACTTCCAACACCATGACCCTGGGCAACGAGATCATCGAGCGCGGCGTTGCCGCTGGCGTGTCGGGTGTGAAGAACATTTTCAAGCCAGGCTCTGGCCAGACGGTTTTCGCGGAACCCGTAGACATGCTGGTGGGCATGGCGAAGAACACCATGCAGGCGGGTCGCGCTGCCGCCGATGCTTTTGTGACGGGCGACTCACCTATGCTGGGTGGCGGCAAACAGGAGACTGGTACCCCCAACATGAACAGCCCGCGCCCGACTGGCGCACTGCCTACAGCGGCATGGGCCGCAGACCGAGTCGCCTCCCTCCCTTACCGCGCCCTCGGCGCTGAAGATGCTTGGTTCGCCAGCCTTGGGTACGCTGCGGAAATGCGCACGATTGCCCGTCAACAGGCGGTCGCTGAAAAGAAACTCGGCACACTGCCGCCAGGCGTGAAGCTCAGCCAACGCATCGACGCCATTGTGCAGAACCCCACGTCCAAGATGATCGAAGCCGCGGGGGAACATGCCCGGACGGCCACGTTCAACACTCAGGCGGGTGACTTCACCCAGGCGATCATGCGCGCCAAGACCAAGATGCCGTGGTTAAACCTGATCGTCCCGTTCATTCGCACGCCCGTCAACATCGTCAAGTACGGCATCAAGCGCACGCCGCTTGCGGGCCTCATGCCCTCGGTGCGCGCCGACATCATGGCCGGTGGTGCCAAGCAGGAACGTGCCATTGCCCGGGTTTTGTGGGGCACCGGTGTCATGGTTGGTGCCGGTGCACTGGCCCAGGCGGGCTACCTCACCGGTGCCGGACCCGACGACAAGGAAGAAAAAGCCGCGCTCATGGCGACAGGGTGGCGTCCATATAGCATCAAGTCCGGGGACACCTACCACGAATACAGTCGTCTGGATCCGTTCAGCCAGTGGCTGGGCCTGGCTAGCGATTTGGCAACGATGGACTACCAGCACAAGGACGCCGGCGACCTTGCGACTACCGCGCTGTCGTCGCTGGTAAACAACACCGTCAACAAGACCTACATGCAGGGCGTTTCTAATCTCGTCGAGTTCCTGCAAGACCCTCAGCGCAACGCCGGCTGGTATGTGCGGCAGATGGCCGGGACGCTTGCGCAGCCCGTTACCCTGGCCAGCAACATCGCCAGCGAGAACGACCCCTACGCCCGCGAAACCAACTCTGTGCTGGACCAGATCCGTTACAGGACGCCAGGCCTGCGCGAGGACCTGCGCGCCAAGGTCGATCACTTCGGCGAGCCCGTCCCGAATCGTACTTACCCGGGTGGACCGCTCTCCATTGCCGCACCTATTGCGCAGTCGAAAGAGACGACCGACCCAGTCCGCTTAGAAGCCGCTCGCATTGGTTGGGCGCCAGGCAAGGCGCAGGACCACTTCACCGTCAAAGGTAAGCGTTACGACCTCAACGATGAACAGATGGGCGAGTTCAACGAGCTGACCGGGAAGCTGATGCGCAAGTCTGTGCAGCGCGCCATGCAATCCAAGGGCTGGGCCGCGATGGACGACGACGAAAAACGCGATTTCCTCGATACCGAATTGAAGAAGGCTCGCACCGCTGTGCGTCTTGCGCTCATCCCACTGGTGGCCAACGGTAACCGCCGCGCCATCGACAACCTGCTCCGGGCAACGGGGCACCCTGGAGTTAAGAAATGATTCACAACCAACAGGCGGTCGATGCCGCCCGTGCCGTGACGGTAGCGCGTGAAGCGCTCGACAAACTTCTGGAAATCGAGCGGATGCTCGAGACCGAATTGCCGGCCGCATGGGCGTCGTTCCATGCCGCCAACAAGAAGTTGCGCGCCGCCACCCGGCCAACCCGCAGTGCCAGTCGCAAACACGAACTCGACCTTCTGAAACAGAAACTTGAGGTGGCCCGAAATGTATGACGCCAAACAGCTGGAGCAGCTTCGCCAGGAAGCCAAGCTGAATTCCATCGACTTCACCCGTGGTCATATCCGCGAAGCCAAAGGCGGCGGCTACACCGTGACCTTCGACAAGCCACTGTTCGACTGTGCGCCGTTGCTTGCCTCGGACGATGTGCCGACCGAGCGTGATGCACACACCGCTTCCGACGCGGAATTTCAGCTGCTGACAGGCTTGCTGTTGATCCAGCGAAGTGAGCGTCAGAAGCTGCGCATTGGCCGTTGCTTCGGCCTTAGCGGCGATCAGATTTCCAGACGCCTGCTGACCAAGGCCGAGGTCGATGAATACCTGGCCGAGGTCGCCCATAAGGCACAGGTTGCCCGGTTAACCAAGGAACTGGCGCAGGTGGTCGAGTCGAATGCCATCGCTGCAACCACCGCTGCCGGCGAGGCTGAGCTCGGTGCTCGATACGGCTTATCGGCACCGACCAAGACCCCAGACAAGCCGGTGCAGGCAGCCACAACGCCTAGCGCCAAACGTCAACGCAATCCCTCTCGCGGAGCAAACGTATAATGAGCGACCTTAACGAAGATCTGAGCCAGAGCCTCGCGGCTGAGTTGACCGGCACCACTGGCATGACCGAAGACGGCGGTAACGCACCGGACGATGTGCTCGATGCCGTGGCTGAGCAGGAACAGCATGCTGCGGAACGTGACATCCCGGTAAATTCTGACCTCGATGACACCCGTCAAGACGAAGCCACCCGTGCTGAAGACGTCGAGCAGTCCCAGCAGCGTGGCAAGAAAGTGCCGTTGGCCGCGTTGCACGAAGAGCGCACCAAGCGTCAAGCGTTGGAGGTGCAGCTCCAGGCCCAAGCCCAACAGCTGCAACAGTTCATGGCGCAACAGCAGGCCGCACAGCAGGCACAGTTGCAGGCACAACAGGAAGCTGCCATCCCTGACTTCGACGAAGACCCACGCGGGTATATCGAAGCCAAGGAGAAGCAGTTCGCACAGCAGCTCGAGCAGCTACAAAACCAGCAAGGCCAGCAACCACAACACCAGCAGCTCGAGCAGCAGGTGATGCAGGAAGCCGCTGTGCTTGGCCCTGTAGTCGTCGACGCTGAGGCACGGTTCGAAGCTGCTAACCCGGACTACCCGCAGGCAGCCCAACACGCTCTGGCAGCCGTTGAGGCTAACATGCGCGCCCAGCACCCAGGCATTAACGACCAACAGCTCGGGATGCTGAAGACCGCTGCACTGGTCACACTCGCGAAGCAGTGCCAGGCACAGGGTGTTAACCCAGCCGAGTATCTGTATCAGCGTGCGCAGGCAATGGGCTTCAAGCCGGCCAGTCGAGCACCACGTGTGCAGCCAAACACCAGCCTGGGCACCCTGAGCGGCAGTGCTCGAGCACCGGACGAGCACGGTTCGATCGGCGTGTCTGATATCAGCAGCATGTCCGAAGCTGAGTTCGACAAGTTCTGGTCGCAGATGAAGGGCGACAGCGCTATCGGGCCGAAGTTTTGACGGAGGTGTGCCATGGCCTATTACAGACCACGACAGATGAACAAGCCGACCAATGCGGCGAACATCGAAGCCCTGCTACGTGGCTTGCAGAACGACATCGAAGTGTACGGCGATGAGCGCGTGAAGCAACGTCGCCGGCTGCTGCTCAAGGGGTTTCGTGCAGGCCTGTGGACGATGGCCAACAAGCCGAAGCTGGGTGAACTCGCCCAGGTGCTGCGTGCTGAGCTGTTCGGCCATGCGCTGCCGGTGGTGGCCGAAGATGATGAACTGTGCCAATCCGGCACAACAACCGACGATGAGGTGTGAAATGATAGACAAGCGCGAAGGTGAAACCAAGAAGCCAATCCCGAGTCAGGAGCCGTGGTTCCCACGGACGAAATCGGAACTACCGACGAAGGACGTACAACCCAGCCAGAAGAAGGCACCGAAGCAACCGTATGATAATTGACGGTGTGCAGCACAGACGACAAGGCCACTCTCACGGGTGGCCCCTTTCGCTATTCACCTGAACTTTTCGTGAACCTTCTTGAATACGTACCTCATTTTTTCCCTGTCGAGCGTGTACGCGAAGGATTGATGCCGGATAGTGCCCTCGGTGTCGAGATAAGCAATGTGAGTCGCGCCCTCGTCGGGGCTCTCCGCTGGGGGGAAAAAGAATGTATGTTCAACACTGGCGTCGGTTCTCATCTCCCCGAGATTAAGTGGGTGGGCTCCAGGGATCTGAGGTTCAAAACTGATCGCCAGATCGGTGGCGTTCGCGCCCTCATTCCAGATCCTGATCGTGTTCTTCGCCATGCCCTGAGGTCCGCCGCCGCCGCTAGATATGGGGCGAATCGAGAAATTCGCCATGAGCGCCTTGTCTCGTTCATTCAGTTGCATCTGTAGCGCGGCGCGCTGCGCTTCTATTTGATCTAACGCTGCCGCTGCCATGATTGACTGCTGCTCGACCGAATTCCTGAGTTCGATAGCCTGTAGCTTCAATGCCTCGGTGCCTTGCCGTAACTCGTCGCCCTGCTGGAGGAAGCCAAAAACCAACCAGAGGAATGCTACCGGCCCGAACGCACCAGCCAGGAAGTCACCCACCTCGTTCAACGGCATGGTCATAAGGGTATCTGCGCGACCCCAAATCACTACGACGACTATGACGAGGTAAGTGAGAGTGAGGGTGCCGCCGATCTCCCCCAGATGCTGGCGCAGGTGCCACCCGTTTGGCCTGCTGTGCTTCGCGACGCGCTTTAGCACTGCCACAACTGCAAACGCTACTACCAGTGCGCCGATGATAACCATTGACAGTGGCCACCCCTCGTCCGGCGCAGCAGGAGGCGCGCTCCAAAACACGCCCGACACTGGCTCCCATAGACTTGCCATCACGATCCCTCTTGCTCGACGCCGCGATGATTCGTGGCAAATAGCCGGCGATCATAGCGGCAGCAGCCAGGTTGCGCAGCAATCGGGTGGTGAAGGGAGTCGGGCGCCGGGTGCTATAGGTGGCGCCCTTTATTTTTGATGGGGGTGTCAGCCGCGGGCATTTCGCCCCGGCTCATCCTCCGCAACACGCCATCTCCAGTACCGATCTGGACCGACCCAAACGACCGAGTCGGGAGTCAGATTTTTGAAAGCGTTCAGCACTGTGGTTCCAAGCACAAGGTTCCCATCGCTATTTTCGCGTAGAAGTTCTTCGGCCTTGGCCCTGACGATGTGGTCAACGGCATCGTCTTGGTAGATGCACCCGTCCTTATCAACCTGTGCAAGCATCCAATCAGCGACGTTTTTTGCGTCCATGGTTATTGCTCGGCGTCTACTGACATCAGCGACTCAAACTGAAAGTAACCATATTCCAACTTCTTGCCCGCGAACCATTGACACCTGTAGCCCTCCCGTTTTTCTGGGACCGTTTGGACTGTCATGCCTGGACCGCCTGACTTGAGTTTGACGATATTCCCAACCTGAAAAGCTTCTTGCTTCGGCATTACAATTTCCCTGTGTGATAGCCAATTGGCATGCCGATAGTAGCCTTCGACTGACCCCCAGTTCAATGAGGCACTCAGGCGAGAGCTTTCGGGCGCTGCAGCGAGCAAGTAGTATTGTGCCCCCTCCCGCCAATCCTGAGCCGTTGATGAATACCTTGACTGTTGACCCCCTCGTTGCAAGGACTCGGGCTCTTGCTCAGCATGAGCTTGGACATTTTGTCGTGGCCACAGCGCTTGGGTTCGACCCCCTCGGTGTTAGTCTGCAAGTACAAAGCCTTGAGGTTCATCGAGGCAAATGCAAGCAGGACCTCAGCGCTCGTTTGGAAACACCAGAGGAGGTTCAGAGTTACCTTCAGCGAAGGATCATCACGCTGCTTGCCGGCGCGTTGGCTGAGACGCTAGATAATGCGACGCTTGCAGTTGATGCGGATCAGGCATGGAAAATTTTGACTGAAGGCGACACAGGGGCGGCGATCGATTACGCCACCGCGATGGAATCTATACAGCTGCTGCACAACATGATGCCGGTAGAAATTGATCCTGCAACGGGGGTGGCGGCGAAGTCTGCATTTCGCCTGAATCAACTTTGGCGCATTACTGGCGCTATTGTCCTCCAGAACGCCGGGCCGATCTGTGAACTGGCTGATGTGCTGCGCCGGTTGGCTGCGAGCCCGCTTCTCCCTGGTGAGCTTTCAAAAGAGCAGCTTCAACTGATACCGTCCTACAAGCGCATCGTCGCAATCGACTTCGGATGAGCATTCAGTCATCGCGCTTCCTCCTCGCACAGCGTGCGCAGGCGCTCCAGTTCTTCGGCACAGACGAGTAACGTGTCAGGTTTAGCATCGACTGTCATGTGCACCACTCGTCGACGACCGATCTTGTAGGTGGCAAGTGTCAGCTGCCCCTCGCGGTGCACCCGTACCAGCGCTTTGCGTGATTCATTCATGATTCACTCACCTCGTCTTCCGGTGATTGAACGGCGAACAGTCGAGCACCGGTATTCAGATGGTCGCCACGCTGTTTGGGTGTTGCCTTCTCCCACTGCTTTGCGTTGCGAATGACGTAGTGTTTGCGCGGCGTGCTTTTCCCTTGGATCTCTATGCGCTTCTCGCAAAACTCGGCGCCGATGGCCTGCAACGCCTTGCCGGCTGAAGTCCGGTTGGCTGGACGTTTAAGGCTTTTGCCATAGAGGGTGTTCAGCTGCGCGCACAGGTCGTCGACGATGATGATGTCTTTTTCACACGGCGCTGTGCCGGCCTCTACGAGTTCCGCCAGCAAGACCTCCAGCTCATCCCGCGACGCTTTCTGCATAGCCTTAGCCGCTGCCGTTTGTGGTACAGGCGCGTGCGGGTTCCAACCTACCGGGAACCGCCAAGTAGCCAGGATCTGTGCCAGCGCCGGTGCGCCAGGCCCATCGATCCACTTCACTAGTTCGTCGTAGTAACTGTCATCCTTGCGCGGCTCAAGACAGCGCAGCACCGCGATCCGGCCGTCACCTTCCATCAGCGGCAGCGCGTCTTCGTGGTTGGTAGTGATCACATAGTGCGTGATGTTCTTGATCTCTACCGACTTGTCGCCCTTTCCCTCGAACTGCACGAACTCTTCGGACACCTGGCTCTTGAAGTTCTCGTAGCCGTCAACCTTCTCCGATCGGGCCAGCTCGTTGATGAACACCAGGCGCCGATGCTTGACGGCGTCGTCGAAGTTCTTCTGCAGTACCTTGCCTGTACAGCCAGTGACAAGGGGCTTGCCGAACACCTTCACCAGCAGCCGTTGCATCAGGTTCTTACCTACCCGGCCGAACTTGGAATACATCAGGATGGCCGTTGGCATCTTGATCTCTGGCGTCTGGTACAGCTGCGCGAGCCAGCACAGAAAGAAGGTGACACCAACCACGTCACCGCCCGATAGGTACATCAGATGGTTGGCCAGGATCGCGATGTCGTCGGCCGTGGCGTTCGTGTTGCGTTCAGCCATGGTGTGCTTGAGCACATGCCAGCGGTTGAACACCTCCGGGTTGTCGTCGGCCTCAGACTTGCTAGTTGGCTCCATCACGATTCGACGGACTACCCGGCGAGCAGGGTCGTCCCACTCCCACCAGATGTTGCCAGCCGGTGCCCGCTTCGGATCGACTGGTCTGCCTTCCTTGTCAGGCGGCGCCAGGACGACGATCGCCCCGTAATGCTTGGCACAGTACTTTTGAAGACCTTCCTTTCCTAGTTCGTCACCGTCCTTGATGTGATATGCCACCAGCTTGGAACCGCTGGCCAGCATGACGAAGTCTTCGGAGATGTATTTCAGAATCTCGCGGGATTCGTGGTCAATGCGCACTCCGGTGGTGCTGTCATCAGATGGATTGCGCTTTCGGGCGTCGCCTTCTTTGTCACCGCTGCCGTGGGCGGACGGTTGGTCCTTGTAGGACTTCTGCGCTTCTGCCTCGAGTGCGGCGTCCCTGGCTGTCTGCTGCGCTTCCTTCGCTTCCCTGGCTGCCTCCTCAGCTTCCACCCGCTTCGAATCGGTCTCGGCCAGCCAGTCAGGCCGCTGCGCGTTAAGAACGTCGATAGGCTGCGAAAGCAGAGTAGTCGGCCCCAGGCTCGCTCGTTTCTGATGTTCCACAACGGAGCCTGTAGCCGGCGCCTTCGCCTTATCGGCTCGAAGCTGGTCGACGAGGTCGAAAATGGATGGTGACGGCTGATTTTCGGTGGCTGGAATGTTACTATGTAACTTCTTCATTTTGGATCGTCCCCAAGATGTCGCTCAGCCCGGATCGAATGTTGGTAGCGTTCACCGGGCTTTTTCTTGCGCGCTATTTAGGCCGGTTGACCGGCACCGCTCGAGTCCTTCGACCGTGCCTTCGCGACCAGATCTTGGATATACGCTGTGGTTTCAGATTCGAGCCAGGCCACACGCGCAGGACGCCCGTTCGCACGAACTTCGCCAATCGCAATGCGTTTGGGAAAGTTGGGGACGGTCCTCTCCAGCTTGTCGATAGTCGTCTTGCCCAGACCACCAAGACGCGCCGAGAAAACCTCAAATTCCAACAAGGCATCGGCACTGCCGGTGATTAGAGTTAGTGGTTGGTTGGCGTCGTTCATAGCGGTCTTCCTCAGCAAACAGTGGCGGGTAGCAACGAGCAACTGAGGCCCATGATAGGTGGGAATTCGGGAGGTAAATACGAGATATGAAACTAGTGTCTACCGTTCGTCAGGCTCTGCGCAGGGCTTCGGTTTTCAGTTGATCCAGATAGTCAGCCCATTGCTGTGCAGCGGCACGGCGCTTATCCAACAGCTGCGCCCGAGCGTAGGTGTCGCCCAGCACACCGGGCATCTTGTGCCCCAATGCCAACTCCAGAACGATCGGATCAATACTGAGTGGCTCTTCCTCGCCCAGCGTCCGATATGTGGCGCGGAAACCATGCGCCGAGATCGATCCGCGCTCGCACCCAAGGCTGTATATCAGCCCCGCCAGCAGGCTGTCGCGAGCGATGTGCCGAGCCGCGTGCATGGGGGAGGGGAACACCCAGTCGGTGAGGCTCTCGGCCTTCAGGGTGCGCAGGATGTCGAGCGCCTGTGTCGGCAACGGAACCTGCAAAATCTTTCCGGTCTTGGAAACCTTGTAAACCCACTTCGCTTCCTCGAGGTTCACGTCCTGCCAGCGCATGCACACCAGCTCGACCGGGCGCACCGGCAACAAGGTCAGCAGACGCAGTGCCGACAGCACGCTGATGCCGTTGCGCCTCGGGTATTGGTCCAGCAGGCACAGGAAGTTGCCGAGGTCGACCGGGTCTTCCAGCGCCTTGCGGCTGACTTTTTTATGCTTCGGCAGTGCGACGCGTCGGCCGGCCAACACATTGCCTTCCACGAAGCGTCCTTCGGCGTGGTCGAGCACCATCTTCAGCAGACTCATGACGTGCTTAACCGTAGCCGTCGAATCGCGCAGACGGTCCACCAGGGTCAGTGCGTGGCTGTACTTGACGTCGGCTATCGGCAGATGGCCAATCAATGGATAGACGTGGTTTTCCAACCCGCCGCGGTAACCGGAAAGGGTCTTTGGCGCGAGCTTCGATTTGAACTCGAGCCACTGCTCGGCGACTGCTTTGAAGGTGTGGGTTTCCTTCATCCGCTGGGCTTCGAGCTCGGCCTCAATCTTGTCCTTCTTGGCTTTCAATGGGGCAATGCCATTGGCTACCGAGGTGCGCGCTTCCTGTGCCAGTTCGCGGGCTCTGGCGAGCGAAATGTCTGGATAGGCACCCATTGCAAAACGGTTCTCCTCGCCGTGCAGGCGGTACTTCAGGCGCCACAGCTTCGAGCCGGGTTTTCCATCTTTGCGGGGTTTGCTCACCTCCAGATAAAGCCCCGGCACCGTACCGTCGGTGTGCCTGCCGGGTTCGCTCAAGGATCTGACTTTGGTATCGCTGAGGGCCTTCATCTGGGGGCATCCTGTTCGGGCGTGGGGTGATGTGCCGCCAATTGTGCCCCCTATGCCCCCAGTAAGCAATGTTCAGCAGCGGGTAGCAACGAACAACGATCTGAGCCTTAAGGCCAGTATTTTCGGGTGTTACAGGGTGGTTTGGCGTGTCCTTACTATACGCCTTTGCTGGCTTCGTACAACGGACGATCATCCGGTGGTTCGCGCTGCTGTGAAAATCTTGCTTACACAGGAGGGGTTCAAACAGATCTACGAGGTGTCCAACGGTAACGAGGTCTTGCCGATGATCCGCGAACATAAACCTGATCTGGTGGTGCAGGACCTGATCATGCCCTCGCTGGACGGGCTTGATGTGCTGGCACGGATCCAGTCCGGTGACGTGCCGTGCCGGGTCGTGGTGTTCACCTCCCTGGAAGGCCTGTTTTATCAAGATCGTTGCATGCGTGCCGGTGCTTCGGCGTATGTGTCCAAGGCCAATGATCTGGAACATCTGCACAAAGCCGTGCAGGCGGTCATGGCCGGCTACAGTTATTTCGCCAGGCTGCCGACGAGCTCGGTGTCGCTCAATAGCTTGCAACGCAGCGAAAAAGAGTTGATCGACAAACTCTCCGACCGGGAATTGACGATCTTCCAGTATCTGGCCCATGGCATGAGTAACAAGGCAATCGCCGAAATCATGAACCTGAGCCACAAGACGGTCAGCACCTACAAGACCCGGACCATAGAAAAACTCAATGTGGAATCCCCGGTGCACCTGAGGGATTTCGCCCTGCGCAATCATTTGATCTGAATGAGAACCTTGCGGCGTTGGCGCAGCCTGACATTCCTGCTGCTACCGGGATGTTTCTGGATATCGAGTGTCTGTGCGCAGCCGCAGGCACTGACGTTGCTGGGGCGCTCCAGTGCCGAGGGGCATGTCGCCAAACTGTCGGAGTCCGATTCACGCTGGCTGCGGCAAAAGGGCCGATTGGTGCTCGCCGTCTCCGCACCGGATTATCCGCCCTTCGACATCACGACCACCGGCACTGACTACGAGGGATTGACCGCTGACTATGCCGGTCTGCTGCAGCAGCTTCTGCAGGTAGAGATCGACGTTCAGCGTTACGAATCGCGAGAGGAGGCGGTGCAAGCCATCAAGCAAGGTGCCGCGGATTTACTTGGCACGGCCAACAGTTATGAGGCCGAAAACACAGCGCTGCGCATGTCCAGTGCCTATGCCGTCGACCAACCGGTGCTGGTGACGCACACAGAGTCATCGCAGCCGCTGGACCCGGACCTGGCCGGCAAACGGCTGGCGACGCTGTACCACTATTTACCTGAGCATGACGTGCAGGCGTTCTACCCCGAGGCCAGCGTCCAATTGTTTCCCTCTACCCTGAGTGCGGTGGGGGCCGTAGCGTTCGGGCAAGCGGACGTTTATCTGGGCGACGCGATCAGCGCTCATTACCTGATCAGCAAGAACTATCTGAACAACGTGCAGTTGGCCGATTTTTCGTCCATGGAGCCTGGTCTCTTTGCATTCGCGATGGCCCGCGACAATCAACCCTTGCATCGCATCGTCAACAGCGCGCTGGCGGCGGTGAGCACCAATGAACAGATGAACATCCTGCGTCGATGGGGCGCCAGCGGGACTTCCATCCCGGGTACGCAAGCGCTGCAATTGAGCGAGGCCGAGCAGCGTTGGCTCGATCGACATCCGCGAGCAAGGGTGGCCATGAACGAAAACATCCTGCCGATTTCGTTTATCGACAGCGATGGCAAGTTTCGCGGCATCAGCGCTGACGTGCTGGAAAAAATCAGTCTGCGCACCGGCTTGCAGTTCGATATACGGCCTGCCAGATCGATCGCCGAGATGTTGGAGGCGCTCAAGACCGGAGAGATCGATCTGGTAGCGGGGATAAGCCCCAGTATCGAACGCGAGGTCGAGTTGCGCTTCACCCGGCCGTTTCTCACCAGCCCGAATGTGCTGGTGACTCGCTCGGGGCCGAACAACCCCACGACTCTGGATGAAATGGCCGGCAAAACTCTGGCGGTCACCCAGGGCAACAGTGCCGGTGAATTCATTCGTCAGCATTTCCCGCAGATCAGGCTGGTCAATGCACCCTTGACCGCGGATGCGATGGACATGGTCGCCCGGGGCAAGGCTGACGGCGGTATCAACTCGTTGATCGCTGCCCGCTACATGATTTCCCGGCGCTATCGGGGTCAGCTGCGGGTGACCAGCACTGTCGGCACCGACCCCGCCCGCAGTACCCTGGCGACCAGTCGCGAGGCCGTTGAACTGCATTCGATCCTGGACAAGGCGCTGCTCAGTATCGCCCCTGAAGAAATCGATGAACTGACGCTCTATTGGCGCAATGATCTGATGGTGGAGCAAAGCTTCTGGCTGCGTCATCGCCAGGCCATTATTCAGGCATTTGCCGGCGCTGGCGCCTTGTTGGTGCTCGCCCTGGTCTGGATCGGTTATCAGCGCCGGCAAATCCGCCAGCGCCAGCTGTTGCTCAGGCAACTGCAGGACGCCAAGGACGCCGCCGACGAGGCCAATCGAGCCAAGACCACGTTTCTGGCCAACATGAGCCATGAGATCCGCACGCCGATGAATGCCCTGCTCGGGATGCTCGAACTGGCGCAGAAACGTGCCGATGAAGGGATTGCCGACCGTTCCGCCATCGAGGTGGCGTCGAATGCCGGGCAACAATTGCTGGCGTTGATCGGCGACATCCTGGACATCGCCCGCATCGAATCCGGGCATTTATCGTTGACCCCTGAGCGAGCCAACCTGCGGACACTGGTGGAATCGGTGTGTCGGGTTTTCGAGGGCCTGGCACGGCACAAGCACCTGGAGTGGCGAGTCGATCTGGACCGGCACAGCGACTGCGACGTGTTGATCGACCCCACGCGCTTCAAGCAAGTGTTGTCCAATCTGTTGAGCAATGCCATCAAGTTCACTCACCAGGGTGAAGTGAGCCTGACGCTGCGGGTCGAGCCTGTCCTGTCGGGGCATCTGGCGGTCAGCGTGTGCATCGAAGACAGTGGCATCGGCATCGGCACCGTGGATCAGCAGCGGTTGTTCAGTCCGTTCGTTCAGGGCGGCAACAGCCAGCAGTCCGGCCGCAGTGGTTCCGGCCTGGGGTTGGTGATCAGCCGTTCCTTGTGTGAAATGATGGGCGGTCGCTTGCAGCTCAACAGCGTTCTCGGGCAGGGCACCCGGATCGACGTCAGCCTGGAACTTGCGGCGTTGCAAGCGTTGCCTTCGCGCGAGTCGTCGGCCAGCGAAGTTCAGGTGCCCACCCGGGCGCTGGTGATCCTGGTGGTGGACGATTACCCGGCCAATCGATTGTTGCTGTCACGGCAGCTGAGCTTTCTGGGGCACCAGGTGCTCGAGGCCGAGGACGGCGCGCGCGGTCTTGTGCAATGGCGCGAACATGAGTTCGATCTGATCATTACCGACTGCAACATGCCGCTGATCAGTGGATATGAATTGGCGGGGGCGATTCGCGATGAGGAGCGGGCCCAGGGATTGCAACCGATGCTGATTCTGGGGTTTACCGCCAATGCGCAGCCCGAGGAAAAGATCCGCTGCATCGAAGCGGGGATGGACGATTGCCTGTTCAAACCCATCCGGCTGGCCGATCTGAGTGCATGGTTGGCATCGAGGTTTGCGGGCGAATGGCCCAAGGTGATTGCCGCACCTGCAACGGCCGAGATCGACCTGAGCGGCCTGGAACTCTACGTCGGCGCAGACCGTGAGCTGATCGAACAATTGCTGCGCGATCTGGCCGTGAGCAACCGCGATGACCGCGAGCTGCTGCTGCAGCTGCACACCAGTGGCAATCTCCATGACTTGCCGATACTGGCGCACCGGATCAAGGGCGGCGCGCTGATGGTTCGCGCCGCCCGGCTGACCCAGTGTTGCGAGCAACTGGAGCAGGCCTGTGGCGAGGGCCGCGCGGCACTGATCGACGAGGCCGTCGATCAGTTGCAACAGGCCATGACGCGCCTGGATCAAAGCCTTGCACAGGGCTGACGTTTAGTCCCAGTCCGGGGCAATACCTTTGGGACTGGTCAACCGTTGGCCGCGATCCAGGTCAGCGATCAAGGCCATGTCGGCGTCGCTCAATTTCATCGCACTGGCTTTCAGATTGCTGGCCAGGTTGGCGCGCTGGGTGGACGAGGGAATCACCGCGTAACCCCGTTGTACGGCCCAGGCCAGGGTGACCTGTGCCGGTGTCGCCTGCAGGCGATCGGCGATCTGCCGGATGACCGGGTCCTTGAGTACTTCACCGTAAGCGAGGGTCATGTACGAGGTGATCCGAATGCCCTGGCTCTGCGCGAACTCGACGACCTTGCGGTTTTGCAGGTACGGGTGCAGTTCGATCTGGTTGGTGGCGATGTGGTCGGCACCGACCGCAGCGATCGCTTGTTTCATCAGGTCGACGGTGAAGTTGGACACGCCGATCTGCCGGGTCAGGCCGAGTTTTTTGGCTTCGAGCAGGGCGCCCATGAATTCTGCCACCGGCACCTGGTCTTCCGGCGACGGCCAGTGGATCAGGGTCAGGTCCAGGTAGTCGGTCTGCAGTTTCTGCAGACTCTCCTTGAGGCTGTCGATCAGGCGGTCCCTGGCGAAATTGGCGACCCAGATCTTGCTGGTGATGAACATGTCTTCACGGGCAATGCCGCTGGCGACAATGGCTTGGCCGACCTCGGCTTCGTTCTCGTAGATTTGCGCGGTATCGATGGCCCGATAACCGAGCTCAAGGCCAGTGCTCACCGAATCGATGACCACCTGGCCTTGCAAGCGAAACGTACCCAGACCGAATGCGGGAATAGACATCAATGACTCCAGGGGTTGCAGTGGGAATGGACACGAGTATCCCCGGCTGAATCCTTGAGAAAAACCGCTGGATCGGCAAAGCAATGTTTACCGCAAGTCACGAATCAAAATCAAAAGATCTTCCGCTCTACCCCCGCCCCTCAAAAACCATGCCCTAAGCAATATCGCTATGACTGAACTCCTCCCCCAAAAAGTCGATCAACGCCCGCACTGACGGCAGCAACCCGCGGCGCGACGGGAATATCGCATGGACGATCCCGCACTTGGGGGTCCAGCCCGGCACCAGTTCCACCAGGCGTCCGGCGGCGATGTCATCGCGCACCACCACGTTGGGCAGGTGGGCGATGCCGATCCCCGCAAGCACCGCATGACGCAGCGCCAACAGGTCATCGGTGACCATCCGCGGCGCATGTCGAATCAGCGCACTGGCGCCATCGGCGCCGAACAGTTCCCACTGATACTCACGCTGCGCCGCGCCCCAATGCAGGCTCGGCAGACCGCTGAGGTCGGCCGGGGCCGCGGGTGCCGACAGGCGTTCGCAAAAAGCCGGGCTGCCCACCAGGCTCTGGGTGCTGTTGCCCAAGACCTTCATCACCATGTCGGTGTTTTCCAGCGGCGGAAAGCGCACCCGCAAGGCGATGTCGAACCCTTCGTGGATCAGGTCGACCCGGCGGTTGGTGCTTTCGATGAACAACTCCACCAAGGGGTACTTGAGCATATAGCGGGTCAGCATCGGCCCGACCCAGGAATTGAGCAGGGCGGTGGGACAACTGATGCGCACCAGCCCCTGGGGTTCGGAACGGTTGCGTTCGATCAGCTCGGCGGCGCTTTGCGCTTCCACGCGCATGGCCAGGCAGCGCTGGTAATAGGCCTGGCCGATTTCGGTCAGCGAACAATGCCGACTGGTGCGGTGCAGCAGGCGCACACCGAGGCGCTCTTCGAGCTCGGCGATGCGTCGGCTGAGCTTGGACTTGGGCATGTCCAGTGCCCGTCCAGCCGGAGCGAAACCGCCGTGTTCCACCACTTGGGTGAAGTAGTAGAGGGTGTTGAGGTCTTCCACCATCGTTCTCCAGATAGAACGCTAAGGCTGATTTTTGCAGTCTAGTGCATCAAAGGCGCTGGTTTTAAGCTTTATCCATCGCATCACACATCAGCTTTTTGCAACAGAATTGGAGAGGCAGGATGAAAAACATCATCGGTATCTACACCAGCCCACGCAGCCATTGGGTCGGCGACGGCTTTCCTGTTCGCACCCTGTTTTCCTACGACAACCTGGGCAAACACATCAGCCCGTTCTTGCTGCTCGATCACGCCGGCCCCGCTGATTTCACCCCGACCACCGAACGTCGTGGCGTTGGTCAGCACCCGCACCGCGGATTCGAAACCGTGACTATCGTTTACAAGGGCGAGCTGGAGCACCGCGACTCCACCGGCAGCGGCGGCAAGATCGGTCCCGGCGACGTGCAATGGATGACGGCGGCGTCGGGGATTCTCCACGAAGAGTTCCACTCCGAAGGATTTGCCAAAACCGGCGGCACCCTGGAAATGGTGCAGCTGTGGGTCAACCTGCCGGCCAGGGACAAAATGGCCGACGCCGGCTACCAGACGATTCTCGATGGCGACATCCCGAGCATCCCGCTCAAGGACAACGCCGGCAACCTGCGCTTGATCGCCGGCGAGTTCGACGGCCACACCGGCCCGGCGCGGACCTTCACGCCGATCGATGTCTGGGACCTTCGCTTGAACGCCGGCAAGTTGCTGACCCTGGACCTGCACGAAGGGCGCAACACCGCCGTGGTGGTGCTGCGCGGCACGGTTCAGGTCAACGGTCGGGAACCGGTGCGGGAAGGGCAGTTGGCGTTGTTCGAACGCGACGGCCATCAGCTCAGCCTGGAAGCCAACAACGACGCCGTGGTGTTGCTGCTCAGCGGCGAACCGATCGACGAGCCGATCGTCGGTCACGGTCCGTTCGTGATGAACAGCGAGCAGGAAATCCATCAGGCCTTCGCCGATTTCCAATCCGGCCGTTTCGGCCGGATGAGCGGTTGAATCAATGCGACAACCCTGTGGCGTGCCAGGTTTGGCTGACTACGCTTGCCTGGCCGCATTTGACGAAAAAACAGAGTTCACTCACGCCGGCACCTTCGGCATCGATTAAAAGCGAGGATTTCCCCATGACTGCTTCTTACAAACGTCTCGACAAGGATAACGCCGCCGTTTTGTTGGTGGATCATCAGGCGGGCCTGCTGTCTCTGGTGCGCGACATCGAACCGGACCGTTTCAAGAACAACGTGCTGGCCCTGGCTGACCTGGCCAAGTATTTCAAGTTGCCGACCATCCTCACCACCAGTTTCGAAACCGGCCCCAACGGCCCGCTGGTGCCCGAGCTCAAGGCGCTGTTTCCGGACGCGCCGTACATCGCCCGTCCTGGCCAGATCAATGCCTGGGACAACGAAGACTTCGTCAAGGCGATCAAGGCCACCGGCAAGAAACAACTGATCATCGCGGGCGTAGTGACCGAGGTGTGCGTGGCGTTCCCGGCACTCTCGGCGTTGGCTGAAGGCTTCGATGTGTTTGTGGTCACCGACGCTTCCGGCACCTTCAACGAACTGACCCGCCAATCGGCCTGGGACCGCATGTCGTCCTCCGGTGCGCAATTGATGACCTGGTTCGGCCTGGCCTGCGAGCTGCATCGCGACTGGCGCAATGACGTGGAAGGCCTGGCCACCTTGTTCTCCAACCACATCCCGGACTATCGCAACCTGATGACCAGCTACAACACGCTGACCAACAGCAAATAAACCTGGAAACACACATAACCTGTGGGAGCGGGCTTGCCCGCGATAGCGATCGATCAGTCACTGCAAATGTGTCTGCTCAACCGCCATCGCGGGCAAGCCCGCTCCCACAGGTTTTTGTGTTGTTCTCGAGTCTGCGTTTGCTCCTACACTGTGCCCATCCGCACCTGTCTGGAGCTGCTCGATGCTGTCCCTGCTCACCGATCACCCCTTGCTCTGCGCCCTGGTCCTGATCCTGATCGATCTCGGCCTGTGGCGGTTGATCAGTGCCAATGGCAGCCACTGGAAACTGGTGGTGCGCCTGGTGATTTTCTCGCTGTTCAGCGTCGTGCTGTTCAACGAAGGCTTGAACCCGCTGGAGCCGGCACCCTGGGCTGACAACATCCCGCTGCACCTGGCAGCGATCGGATTGCAGATTGGATGGTGGCTGTTCGGCGCGCGAACCCTGACGGTGCTGATCGGCGCGGCGATGATGCAGCGGGTCGGGCACACCGGGCGGTTGTTGCAAGACTTGCTCGGAGCGGTGATCTTTTTGATCGCCATTATCGCCGCCCTGGCCTACGTGCTCGAACTCCCGGTCAAGGGCGTCCTGGCCACGTCCGGAGCATTGGCGATCATCGTCGGCCTGGCCCTGCAAAGCACCCTCAGTGACGTGTTCTCCGGGATCGTCCTCAACACCACCAAACCCTATCAACTGGATGACTGGATCTCCATCGACGGCACCGAAGGCCGGGTCACCGACATCGACTGGCGCGCCACGCGCCTGCAAACCGCCCAGGGCAGCATGGCGGTGATCCCCAATTCGCTGGCGGCCAAGGCCAAGATCATCAACTTCAGCCGCCCGAGCGACATTTTCGGCGTCTCGATCAGCCTGCAACTGAGCCCTCATGCGCGTCCGAACACGGTGATCGAAGCCCTGGAACGAGCCATGCAGGGCTGCCGCCAGTTGTTGAGCAAACCGGCGCCCAGCGTCTCGTTGAAAAGCGCCAGCAGCGCCGGCATGGAATACGAAATCAGTGGTTTCGTCGAGTCCATGGATCAGAAGCGCATGGTGCGCAACCAGCTGTTCGACCTGGCGTTCCGGCACTTGCAAGCCTCCGGTGTCAACCTGTTGTCGAACGTCGAACCGAATGCACCGGCCAATCTGTCACGGCCACGGGCATTGCTCGACACCTCGAACATCTTCTCGACCCTGCGTCAGGAAGAGAAGGAAACCTTCAGCCAGAACATGACACTGCAAACCTTCCGCGCCGGGGAACTGATCCTGCCGGCAGGAGAGGTCAGCGATCATTTGTTGATCATCGAATCCGGCGTGGTCTCGGTGGAGCTGAGCCGTGGCGGCGTCATGTTCGAGTCCGGACGCATGGGGCCGGGCGAGGTGATCGGCGAGGGCGGGATATTGTCCGATACGGCGCTCCCGGCGCAATTCACCGCCAAGACGTTCTGCAGCCTGTACCGGATCGAGAAGGAATACCTCAAACCCTGCCTGGATGCGCGGCATGACATCAGCGAGGCGATGACGGCGCTGCTGGATTTCCGCTTGAACAAGGCTCGCACGCTCACCCAAGAAGTGCCTAAGGTCGAGGAGAAGAGGGGGTTCCTGCAGTGGTTGCGCAATCGAACGTAGGGGTTCGAAGGTCATGGGGGCGGCTGCAATCGAGTGGGCCGTCAGTCGGCGCCTGGCGGACCAGCTGTTTACCGACCAGGGTGCGGTCATAGCTGCTCCAGTCCTCGAACGACGTATGTTGCCAAACCTCAATTGGCATCCTCGACTTCCCAATAATTGGCTATTTGCTGCCTGTCGGTGCGGGATTAACGTAGCGCCACATCCTTTGTTACCGGAGTCCACCATGCAACCTCGTATCGATTTCTACACGGCTTCCCCCGACGCCCTCAAAGCCATGATCGCCCTGGAGACCGCGGTGTCGAAGCTGCCGCTGGAAAAGTCGCTGATCGAACTGGTCAAGCTGCGCGCCTCGCAGATCAACGGTTGCGCCTTCTGCATCGACATGCACACCGCCGATGCGATCAAAGGGGGGGAAACCCCGCGTCGCCTGTTCGCCGTGACCGCCTGGCGCGAGGCGCCGTTCTTCACCGCCCGCGAGCGCGCCGCCCTGGCCTGGACCGAATCCCTGACCCAGCTCAGCCTGACCCACGCACCGGATGAAGACTATGAACTGGCCTCGGCCCAGTTCACGCCCAAGGAAATGGTCGACCTGACCGTGGCGATCTCCACCATCAACAGCTGGAACCGGTTGGCGGTAGGTTTTCGCAAGATGCCTCAGGAGTAACACGCAAGGTTCAATGAGCACTCGCCACGGCCCGTAGTTGCACCTTACTTATAAAGGGCATCATCGCCGTGGCGAGGATGAAACGGACTACGGACATCTGAAGGACGTTTCTGTAGGACCGATGTAGGAGTGTTCTGATTCTACTTTCAGCGTCGAGGGAGGCGCACTTTTGATGTAATGCTGCGGTATATTGCGAACACATCTCATTTATCAAGTGTGTTCATATATGCGACTTTATATCTTCCAGTGTTTGCGATTGCTTGGTTTCATCGCCTGCTGTCTTATGGCAGTAACCTCAGCGTTGGCCAACAACGATGGCACAGACACCTCGATCACCATCGAAAAAGATATTCGCAAGCATGTCATTAACGCAGACGGCAGCTTCATAGCCACCAATGACAGGGTGATCTTGATTAACGAAGAACGTGCCATCAACGTTTATGCACAACATCACTTGAGCTACAACCGCACCTTGGAAAACCTGGAGGTCGTCGAGGCATTCACGCAAAAGCCGGATGGTCGCAAGTTTGTGGTCAAGCCTGACCAGATCAAAGAACAACAAGAGCGCGGTTCAGCGGGCGCACCAATGTTTCAGGATACATTGGTCAAGGTGGTCATCTTTCCCGACGTTGCTGTGGGTGACCGTCTTTCTATTCGATACAAAACACATCGCAACACTGCATTGTTCCCGCAGCACTTCGAGTCGTTATCGCATCCCACTTTTCACCCTGCCGAGCAGTACACGCTTGTTTATGACTTGCCGCAAAGCATGCCGTTGTACGCCGATGCTCGAGGCTTCAAGGCCAGCGATCCTGTCACTATGGCGGGACGAACCCTTTACCGTTGGGACAATATCCCTGAAAAAAAAGCTCGTATCGAACATGGCTCTGTCGCTTACCAGGATTACGGTCAGTATTTAGCCGTTTCTACATTTCCTGACTTCCAGGCCTTTGCCCAGGCTTACGATGCCCGAGCGAAGAGTCGTGTAACAGCAGACATCAGTCAGTTGGCACAAACGATAACCGCCCATCTGGTTGACCCTCGGGACAAAGCGATTGCCCTGAATGATTGGGTACGAAAAAATATCCGTTATGTCGCAGTCTATGTGGGCGCGGGCAGTGTCGTTCCTAATCCGGTCGAAACGATTCTCGCCAATCGCTATGGCGACTGCAAAGATCACGTAGTGTTGTTGGAGTCATTGCTCGCGGCTGTGGCTATAGAGAGTACGCCTGCGCTGCTTAACGCCGAGAATGCGTATACCTTGCCCAAGGTGCCAACCCTGGGTGTGATCAATCATGTAATTACCTATATTCCGACTCTGGACCTTTATCTGGACTCGACCGCAGAAGGGGTTGCGGGCGGTTATCTGCCCATTTTCAATCTCGATAAGCCTGTCGTTTTCAGCAAGTCAGGAACGCTGGGACGTACACCTTCTACCCAGGACGGAAAGGTTGAGAGCAACACGGTGTTCAAGGTTCACGCAAACGGTGACGCCGACTTTACTCACTCATCCCGAATCACAGGTTGGGCCGCAGAACCCAATCGTTACGCCGTTAACTCCATGAGCGCCGTTGATAGAAACCAGTGGGTGCAAAAAGTCCTGGCGAGCTACGGACAGACGGGTAAAGGAGAGTTCAGCGCCGCCCAACTCGAGGCTGACACTAACGAACTTTCAATAAAAATGATCGGTCTGTCGGAGAATCTTGTTGGCTTTCCTGGGCCTACGGGCGTTTTCACTATGAGCAGCTTCGCTGGAGGTATTGCGCAGAACGTTTTTACGTTCGCAGCGGAGAGCGATCGTGGTCAGGCCTTTACCTGCATCTCGGGAGAGACTGAAGAGCAGGCGCGTTTTGAGTTTGCGAAAGAGGTCAGTATTGTCGCGGTGCCTAAGTCCATGACCTTGCGCCATGAAAAATTTGAGTACATTTCCAACTACTCAAAAGAGCCTGGCGCAGTGGTCGTTCGTCGATACTTGAAGTTTTACAACCCCAGTGCGTTGTGCAGTCCTGATGATTTCAAAGGCATGAGTTCAGTGATTGGTTCTATGGTAAGCGATTTGAAATCACAGATCGTGGTTCAGGTTCAATAGGGTTGGCGAGTTCAAGGTGTCGCAACAGGGCCGGTATAAGAGGGTGCGTCGTAGTTGACTGGTTGATTGGAGGCCGCGCAGCCTCCAGTGATATTGATCTAACGTATAGACCCACGAGCGTTCTCAATGAGCATCCGCACTCGGCGCGGCCGGTGGTTGCACCTTGCGCATCAAGGGCACCATTGCCGTGGCGAGGATGAAGCCGACCATGATCATCAGGAACGCGTCGCCGTAAGTTTGCGTCTGGGCTTCGCGGTAGGTCAGCAGCCAGAGTTGACGCAGGCTGGCGGTGACGCCGACGTCGCCGCTTTGGCCGAGGGCGGCGAAGTTGTTGCCGACCTGGGCCAGCCACTGGTTCAGGGCTTCGTTGCTGCTGTTGAGGTTTTCGGCCAGCCGGGTGAAGTGCAGGTTGGTGCGGTCATTGAGGATGGTCGCGCACGCGGCGATGCCGATGGCGCCACCCAGGTTGCGCATCAGGTTGAACAATCCCGAGGCATGCTTGAGCCGCGAGGGCGCCAGGCCGCCGAGGGTCAGGGTGACGGCGGGCGGTACCGCCAGTTGCTGGGCAATCCCGCGCAAGGCTTGGGGCAGCATCAATTCTTTGGCCCCCCAGTCGTGGGTGATGGGGCTGAAGTCCCACATCGATAGGGCGAACAGCCCAAGGCCGGTCATCATGATCCAGCGCAGGTCGACGCGGTTGGCCAGAAAGGCATACAGCGGAATCGCCATGATCTGGAACACGCCGGTGGAGAAAACCGCCAGGCCAATGTCCAGCGCGCCATAACCACGCACCCGGCCGAGAAACAGTGGCGTCAGGTAAATCGTGGCGAACAGGCCAATCCCGGTGACGAACGAAAAGAAGCAGCCGAGGGCGAAGTTGCGGTCTTTCAACGCACGCAGGTCGACGATCGGGTTGGCCACGTGCAGGGTGCGACCGATGAAGGCGAGGCCGGCCAGGCCGCTGATCCACGCCGTGGTCAGGATCGTGCTGTCGCTGAACCAGTTCCAGCGCGGGCCTTCTTCGAGGGTGTATTCCAGGCAACCGAGAAACAGCGCCAGGAACAGCATGCTCAGGTAGTCGGCGCCTTTGAGCAGCGACAGTTCCGGCTGGTCGATCTTCACCAGCATCGGCACCGCCAGCGCGACGAAAATCCCCGGTATCAGGTTGATATAGAACAACCAGTGCCAGGACGAAATGTCGGTGATCCAGCCACCGATCACCGGCCCCAGGGTCGGTGCCAGTGAGGCCACCGCGCCGATGGTTGCAGCAGCGATCACCCGCTGTTTGCCGCTGAAGAAAATAAACGCGGTGGTGAACACCAACGGGATCATCGAACCGCCGAGAAACCCCTGCAGGGCACGGAAGGCGATCATGCTCTGGATGTTCCAGGCCACGCCGCACAGCAGGCTGGCCAGGGTGAAACCCACCGCCGAGGCGCAGAACAGCCAGCGGGTCGAGAACACCCGGGACAGCCAGCCGGACAGCGGGATCACGATGATTTCAGCGATCAGGTAACTGGTCTGCACCCACGCGGTTTCGTCGGTGCCGGCAGAAAGTCCACCGCCGATGTCACGCAACGAGGCGGAGACGATCTGGATATCCAGCAGGGCGATGAACATGCCGATGCACATGCTGGCGAAGGCGAAGACCTTGGTCGCCGTCGCCATGCCCGCGGCATCGAATGGTTGCGGGGGAGCGGGGAGGGCGCGGCTCATGGTGCGCTGGCCACGGCTGGGGTTTCAGGCCCTTGGCGGGTGTCCACTTCCGCGGTCACCGACAGGCCCGGACGCAGGTGGCCAAGCACGCCGTCGGCCGGATCGAGCAGGATTCGCACCGGCACCCGCTGCACGATCTTGGTGAAGTTGCCGGTGGCGTTTTCCGGTGGCAGCACGCTGAATTGCGAACCGCTGGCCGGGGCGAGACTGTCGAGGTGACCGTGGAATTCGTGCCCCGAGAGCACGTCGGCATGGATGATCACCCGCTGGCCCGGTGTCATGCGCGCCAGTTGATCTTCCTTGAAGTTGGCGTCGACCCACAGCCCGCGGGCCGGCACGACCGACAACTGTTGTGAACCGGCCTGGGCATAAGCGCCGGCCCGCGCGCGACGATTGCCGATCACGCCATCGATCGGCGCCCGCAGTTCGGTGTAGCCAACATTCAGTTGCGCCAGGTCACGCTCGGCCCGGGCCTGCATCAATGCAGCGCGGGCTTGTTGTTTTTGGGTTTCGATCACGGCCAACTGGCGTTGCGCGGCCAGCAGTTCGGCCTGGGCCCGGGCACTCAACGCCTGGGCCGTCTTGAAGGTGGCATCGGCGCGCTGGGCACTTTCCACCGAGACGGCATTGCTGCTCACCAGGCGTTTGTAGCGCGCATTGTCGTCCCGTGACCGAGCGGTTTCGGCGCCGGCGGCATCGATCCCGGCGCGGGCCTGGCCGATCACCGCATGTTGCAATTGTTCGGTGGCGTCGAGGTTGGCCAGCAATGCTTGCTCGGCAGCCACCGCACCTTCGGCCTTGGCCAGGTTGGCGCGGTAGTCACGGGAATCCAGACGAATCAACACATCGCCGGCCTTGACCTGCTGGTTGTCAGTGACCAGCACTTCTTCGATATAACCCGCGACCTTGGGCCCGATCACCGTCACATCGGCACCGATGTAGGCATCGTCGGTTTCTTCGATGAAACGGCCGGCGGTCCACCAGTGAGTCGCGTAAAGCCCGGCGCATACCAGGGCTGCCACGGAGGCAGTCAACAGGAGCACGCGCTTGAACAGGCGAGGCTTGGCCGTGTTCACCGAGGCAGCAAGGTCGGGTTCAAGTGTGGGCATGCTGGTCATGGAGAATTACCTGTGGGGAACGGGCCTATATTACATCTATAATATGACGTATGTAATATTTTGTGGCAATTGGTTTTTCACTGCGGTCGTCAGGCGGCTATTTCAGCCAGGCACCCGGCGTGACGCCGGTCATGTCCTTGAAGAAGGCAATGAATGCACTGTCACTGGCAAACCCCAGCTCGAACGCGCTGTAGCTGATGTTTCGCCCGGTGGCCAGGAGTTCGATGGCGCGCATCAGCCGCCATTGCTGGCGCCACTGTTGATAACCCATGCCGGTTTCCCGCTGGAAGATTCGCCCGATGGTTCGGCTGCTGGCGCCGATCTGTCGTTCCAGGACTTGAAGTTCCGCTGGCAGCTGTTCGAGCGTTGCGAGTAGCGGTGCCAGGCGTTTGTCCCAGGGCAGTGGCAACAGCATCGGTTGGTGCGCGGCGTCACGGATTTCGCTCAGGCACAGCGCCAGTAGATGAACGAACTTGCCTCGCTGCCAATCGCTGTCGAAGTCGGCGTCGGCCATCGGCTCCAGCACGGCTCGCAGCAATGGGCTGACTTCAATCACGCAGGTGTGTTGTGGCAGTTCGGCGCACAACGCGGGAATCAGGTAGATGGAGCGGTAGTCGACGCTTTGCTGCATCACGGCGCGGTGGGTAACCCCGGGCGGAATCCAGGCGGCGCGGGAGGGCGGCAACAGGCACAACTGTTGCGCCAGGGTGATGCGCGTGCAGCCCTGACGGGTGAACAGCAGTTGCCCTCGATGATGTCGATGCACGCCGGAATCGTGATCGCCCAGGATTGCCGCGATGCCAATGACGGGTGCTGGGTAGCTGTCGGGATCGAATCGCGCGCGGGCGTCAAGCCATGCCATGGTTTGTCCGATTTCATCGATAGATTGTCAGGATCTGGATAATACGACAGGCCTGACTTCGTATGCTGCTCGGCAATTATCTTGCAGAGCGATGTCTTTGATGAATTCCAGAAATCTGTTGATGTTGGCGATTGCATTGCTGATGTTTCCGCAAATCGCCCAAACCCTGTATAGCCCGGCCCTGGCCGACATCAGCCTGGTCTTTGCCGTCGGGCCGCAACAGGCGGCACAAAGCCTGTCGGTGTTTTTCCTGGCCTTCGCCTTTGGCGTGGTGGTGTGGGGCCGGATGTGCGACCGGATCGGGCGCCGGCCGACGATGCTTGCCGGGCTGGCGCTGTACACCGCTGCATCGGTACTGGCGCTGAATGTCAGCCACTTCAATGCCTTGTTGGCGGCCCAGGCACTGGCCGCATTTGGGGCCGCGGTGGGCTCGGTCGTCACGCAAACCCTGTTGCGCGACCGCTTCAAGGGCGCGGAACTGGCCCAGGTTTTTTCAGTGATGGGCATCGCGCTGGCGGCCAGCCCGGCGATCGGCCTGTTCACTGGAGCGAGTCTGGTACATGCCTATGGCTATCGAGGTGTGGTCGGATGTCTGTTGCTGTTGGCCTCGATGTTATGGCTGTGGTGCCTGCGAACCTTGCCGGAAACCTTGCCGCGGAATGTGGCGACACCCGCGCTGTTCGAGACGCTATGGAGAATGCTCCAGGACCTCGATATCTGGCGCTCGACGCTGTTGGTGGCGCTGTTCAACATTGCCCTGTTCAGCTACTACAGCCTTGGCCCCTTCGTGTTTCAGCGACAGGGCTTGAGTGCGCAATGGTTCGGCTACAGCGGCGTGATCCTGGCCCTGGGTTCCGGCCTGGGTGCCTGGCTCAACAAACGACTGTTAGGTAGAAACTACAGCGGCCCTCGGCTGATTCGGCTCGCGGCGGTGTCGGTGCTGCTGGGTGGTATGGGCGTTTGGCTGATGCAGGACAGTGTTCTGTTGGTACTGGCGATGTTGCTGGTGGTGCTTGGGTTCGGCATGGCGATCCCTAACATCCTTGGCTCGGCCTTGGTGAACTATGGCGACCGGTTGGGCACGGCGGGCGCGTTGTTTGGTTTGCTTTATTACCTGCTGATTGGCGGCGGGCTGATAATTGTGGGCTGGGGTCAGGCGCTGGGTGAAACCTTGATGCTGTGCGCTGCGTTGGCATTAGTGCTGGCCGGGATCAGGCTACAGCGCAAGGGCCAGTGATTTATCGATTTTCGTCTCGGTTGCCTGAGAGCCGCCGTCGCGAGCAGGCTCGCGCCCGTTCACTCTCGAAGATCACTATCCATTAATATTTTGTACCAATTGTTTTTGGTTTCCAGTCTTTGCGTAGGAAATAGGACGCTGAAAGTTGAATGTAAGAAGTCGGTAGTAGGACGCAATGAACTAGTATGTAGGAATTAGGAAGTTGCCTGATGAAAGTAGTAGGTGGCAAGTAATAAGTAGGTGCTCCTTAGTAGGAGTCGGGAGGTGAAAAGTAAGACGCGAGTAATGTGTAAACTCTAAATCGTTTAAAAGTCCGTAATCGCCGTATTGCATAAATAGGACGATGCTTTAACTATTAAACGCACAGACGAAACGGCATCGCGCCCTTTCAAGAACGCCAGGAAGTCAGGTGCCGAATAGTATTCGCGTTGTACCTCGTCGTCCCAAGACTCGCTCGCCCTTATCGGTCTTGTTACTGGGTTTTAGTATTTTACCGTTGTATGCCGCCGAGCCTTCCGCGCCTGGACAGGAAGTATTACGCCAGCAACAACAGCAAAAAATTGACCTGCAACAACTACAACTGGAACAACGCCGCCGACAACTTGAGCGCGGCAGTTTCAGTGGCGCGCCGACCGCGCCAGCGGCAGCCGACACAAAGGTTGTCGATGAGCGATGCTGGTCCGTCAGCGGGGTGCGCGTCGGTGGCGTCACGCTGATCGACCGCAAGGCACTCGACCAGCGCCTCACCCCGACATTGTCGCCGTGCATGGGCGTAAACCAGATCAACCAGGTGCTGGCGACCATCACCGGGCTTTATGTGCAAGCGGGTTACATCGCCAGTCGGCCGTACCTCAGCACGACGCCAGAGGCCGGGCAGTCGCTGGATATCCTGGTCGATGAAGGCTACGTCGAGTCCATCGAACTGGCCGACCAGAGCCTGCCCGTTGCCCTTGGCGGCGCATTTCCCGGGATGCTCGGCAAGGCGCTGAATCTGCGGGACCTGGAGCAAGGTCTGGATCAATTGAACCGCCTGCGCTCCGTGGACCTGAGCGCCGACATCGCACCCGGCAGCGAGCCTGGCGCCTCGCGGATCATCTTGCGTTCGCGCACCCGCGATCAATCGCGCTGGGCGTTGAACCTGGGGCTGGACAATCTCGGCAGCGCCATCACCGGGCGCAATCGTCATACGCTCAATCTTGGACTCGACTCGCCGCTGCAAATCAATGATGTGTTCAATGTCAGCTTCAGCGACACCCTCAACCAGGGCGATCGCTACAGCCGCAGCGCCAGCCTGTATTACAGCATTCCTTACGGCTACTGGACCTGGAGTGTCTTTGCCAGCCACGGGGAATATCGGGCGCCATTCAAGCTGGGCTACCTGACGTTTCAAAGTACCGGCACGACCGATCAGCTCAGCCTGCGCACCGATCGGGTGTTATGGCGCGGCCAGGGCCATCAACTCAGCGCCAATCTGCAACTGGCCCACAAAGAGGTCGACAGCTACCTGGGGACCGCGCACCTGGGCATTCAGAGCCCGACCCTGACCGTGGCCGAAGCCGGGCTGAATCTGTTCTGGCTCGACACTGCGGTGTGGAACCTGGACGTCAATTATGCCCAGGGCCAGCGGTGGTTTGGCGCGGACGATGATGCCGAGCGCCGGCTCTACCGCGAGCCCAAGGCGCAGTTTCGCAAGTACCGCGCCGGCCTCGGTCAGTGGCGCAATGGCCGCTTTGGCCAGCAGGCCTGGCAATGGCAAAGCCAGCTCAATGTGCAATACAGCCCTGACCCATTGCCGGCCATCGAGCAATTGCTGGCCACCGACGATTCAGCGGTGCGCGGATTTCGCATCAACAGCGCGTCCGGTGCCAGCGGGGCTGTCTGGCGCAACACCCTGCGCCTGCCGTTGCGCAGCGACTTGCCGGTGCAGATCACCCCGCGCCTGGGGCTGGACAGCGGTGTGTTCCAGGCCGATCGCGGTGCCCCGAGTCAACGCCTGAGCGGGGGCAGCGTCGGGGTCAACCTGAGCTGGAAAAGCCTGCAAGTCGACCTCGATTACCAACGCAGCATCAGCTTGCCCAGCCAGTTCAAGCACGAGCCACCGACCTGGCTGATGCGCGTGGGATTGCAGATATGAACCTAACAAAACTGCCGAGGGTGCTGTGCGCGCCAGCCACGGCAGTCCTTCCCGCGCGCCGTGATACCGCACTTGAATTTTGAGGTTCTTATGTCAGCAAAACCCTTGGTGTTTCATCTCGCCCCCGGTGGCAAATTGCGCTGGGCGATTGCCAGCCTGTTTCTCCTTGCACCTGTGCCAAATGCCCTGGCGACGGGCGTCGTGGTCGCTCCCGGGCCCGGCGGCACCGCGCAACTGCAAACCCGGGACGGCGTGCCCATCGTCAATATCGTGGCGCCCAACGGCTCCGGCCTGTCCCATAACCAGTTTCTCGACTACAACGTCGACCGCCAGGGCCTGGTCCTGAACAACGCCCTGGAAGCCGGGCAGTCGCAACTCGCCGGGCAACTGGCCGCCAACCCGCAGTTCCAGGGACAGGCGGCGAGCGTGATCCTCAACGAAGTGATCAGCCGCAACGCCTCGGCCATCAATGGCGTCCAGGAGATCTTCGGCCGTAGCGCCGATTACGTGCTGGCCAACCCCAACGGCATTTCGCTCAATGGCGCCGGTTTCATCAACACCCCAAACGCCCATCTCCTGGTCGGGCGCCCCGAGCTGAACGAAGACAAGCTGCTCGCCCTGAGCACCCGCGATGCCACGGGGGAGCTGAACATCCGGGGCGCGGGTCTTCAGAACAGCGAAGGCTCGATCAACCTGATCGCTCCGCGTATCGACAGCGAAGGCAAGCTTGGCGCCCGCGACGACTTGAACCTCACGGTCGGGCGCAATTCAGTGGACTACGCCAGCGGGCAGGTGCGGTACGTCGACCCGAGCGGCGACAGCGGCGACGGCCGCATCGACGCCCGCCTGTTCGGCGCCATGCAGGCCGGGCGCATCAACATTATCAGCACCGCAGAAGGCGCGGGCGTGCATGTCGGCCCGGTGCAGGTGGCAGGTCGCGACGGTGTGCAGATTCGTTCGGCCGGCGATCTGGTCATCAGCGGTGGGCCCGTGACGGACAGCCTCGAAGTGGTCCGCACCGGCGTGCATAGCAGCCAGGGCGATGTTGGTTTGTACAGCGGCAACGACCTGTTTGTGGCCGCCGCCGATATCAGTGGTCGTGACGTCAAGGTCGGCGCCGGCCGCAATCTTACGCTGACAACTGCGCAAAGCCGCAGGCTCAAGGAAAAACGCAACGACTGGAGCGAAGACACTCTCGGCATCACTTGGGAAACCTACGAGCAGACCCAGACCGAAGGCGATTTGCTGCAGCATGGCAGCCAGATTATTGCTCGCCGTGATGTGGACCTTTCTTCGGGCGGCGATACCGAACTCAAAGCCGCCCGGGTCGAGGCGGCGAAGGATCTCAGGGTGCAGAGCGGCGGCGATCTGCGCCTCACGTCGGCCATCGAAAGCGACACCAGAACCGATCAGGGCAAACAGCGCAAACACCTGTGGAGAGCCAACTGGGACAGTCGCAGTGAAGAGCAGCGCAGTGTTATCACGCAATTGAAGGGCGACAACATTGCGTTGACCGCAGCCGGGTTGCTGCGCTCTGAAGGCGCACAAGTGATCAGCCCGAACGATGTCCAGCTCGCCGCCAAAAGGGTGGAAATCACCACCGCCACCCGCACCGAGCTCAAACGCGACGACCGCTACTCCGGGGACTTGGTCGGCGGCGGGTTCTTTGGCAAGACCGGTGATACGGATCAGGGCAAAACCCTGCACCAGGGCAGCGAAATCAATGCCGCCGGCAAATTGATCGTCAAGGCCGACGACGTGCGCATCAGCGGTAGCCAGGTGCGCGGCGGCACAGAGGCCAGCGTCATCAGCGACAAGGGTTCGCTGATCATCGATGGCGTGCAGGACACATCCCACATCAACAGCCACAACAAGGACAACAAATTTCTCGGCATCAGCAAAAATGAAACTCGCGAAAACACCCGGGACAACACCACGGTGCGCAGCGAGCTCACTTCCGACACCAACCTCACCCTCAAGAGCGCCAGGGACATCGAAGTCGCGGGCTCCACGGTCAAGGCAGGCGGTACGCTCAATGCAGATGCGGCGGGAGATCTGAATGTGCATTCGGCGCAGGACACCCACGATAGCAGCACAACCACTGCCAGCCGCGGCCTGGATGCCTACGCCAGGGAGAACGCGCCGGCTGCCGGCCAGTACAGCGCAGGCGTGCGTTATGAAGACAAGACGCAAACCCTGACCGACAACGAAGTGCGCCAGCAAGGCTCCAGCCTGGCCGGGTCTGACGTGCAATTGACGGCAGCTGGCGACCTGACGCTCAAGGGTGCCGACGTCACGGCCACCGCGGGCGATACGTCCCTGACGGGCAAAACCGTTGCACTGCTGGCCGAACAGGACAGTCAACACACCTCGACGGACCGGCGCAGCACCAGCGGCGGTTTCAACTACACCGGCGGCCTTGATCGGGTAGGCAGTGGCCTGGACTTCGCGAATTCGACGTCCCTGGACACCCGCGACACCACCACTGCCCAAACCAGCAAGGTCCAGAGCAGCGGTAAATTGAACATCACTGCCGAAAAACTGATCACTGAAGGGGCGCAAGTCAGTGCTGGCAAAGGCCTGGTGGTCGACGCCGGTGAAATCGACAACCGGGTGGCGCAGGACACGGACAGCAGTACCCACAAGGAAAGCAACTGGCAGGCAGGCGTCGGCATCGATCTCGCGTACAAGGACATCGCCCGTCCCATCGCCGACGCCGTTAAAAGCGCCATCGACGCAAAAGTCCCGGACGTGGGCGCATTGGGCAAGCTCGGTCAGCCTGATATCGGGGTCAGCGTTGCCCTCGGTCATCAGAATGCCGACCGCCAGGTGCGCAACGGCAGCGATGTGGTCAGCCAGTTCAAGGGCGGCACGGTAGACGTCAAGGTCGCCGGCACGTTGCAGGACCAGGGCACCCGGTACGAAGCCAGCGCCGGCAAGGTCAACATCAGCGCCGACCGGTTGATCGCCAACGCCGCCAGCATCACCCAAGGCAGCACCGATCAGGCGCTGGACGCCAAGGTTGACGTGCGGGTCTACACCAAGACCGGCCAGGATGTGAACGTTGCGGGCAGCGGTGAGGGTGGCAGCCGTCAGACACAGAAGAACACGTCCACCGCGGTGGTCGGCAGCTACGCCGGCAGCCAGGGGGTGAACATCAACCTGGGGAGCGACGGGCAGTTCGAGGGCAGCCGGTTCGATGGCGGGGAGAGCGGCGTGACGATCAAGACCGGTGGTGAACTGGCGCTGAATCAGGCCAACGATCGCCAGGACAGCGACACGTCCAGCCTGCGCGGCAAGGCCTCGCTGAACGTCGGCACCCTGCCGGGCACCAATGCCACCAACGCGACGGTCGGTGCCGGTGTGCAGCTCGATCATAAAGGCAGTCAGGTCCGGGACAGCCAGGCCCGTGTCGCCGAGATCCAGGGTCAAGGCCCGGTAGAACTGAGCAGCGGTGGCGATCTGCTGCTGCAAGGGACCCGGATCGACACACCGGGCGCGGTAGACCTCAAGGCCGGCGGCAAACTCGGCCTGCAAGCGGCCAGCGACACCCACCTGGTCAAGGGCAGCAATCTGGGGGGCGGCCTGGATCTGGGCGGCAGCAAAACCAGCACCGAAAACAGCGTCGCCAAGACCGGCACCCTCGGCATCAATTTCAATGCCGGTCGGGTTGATGAGTCGGCGCAGACCTTGACCGGCGTCCAGCTCAAGAGCCAGGACAGGATCGGTCTCAGCGGCGATTCGATCTACCTGCAAGGCACCCGGGCGGACGCCCCGCATGTGCGTCTCGATGCAGGGACGGGCGGGATCCAGGCGCAATCCGCCCAATCCACGCAGAACCGCAACAACAGGAGTCTTGAACTCAAGGCCGGGGGCAACCTTGGCAGCAGCACTTCCACCGCCACTACCACTGCCACCGTAGACGTCGCGTCCAATGACTATGGGTTGAATGCCGGCGCCAAGCTCGGGGTGGATCAGCTCAACAGCACGACTGAGCAGAACAGCCGGATCACCGCGGGCAATGTCGACCTCAACAGCGCAGGCGATGTGCAATTGGCCGGGGCGCGGATCGATGCCGGGAAGGTCAGCGGCACGGTCGCAAGCAATCTGAGCGTCGAAAGTCGTCAGGACCACCAGACCACGACCAAGACTGATCTTGACCTGGGGCTGACCGGCAAAAAGGCAGCGCCGGTCGAGCAGGACAAGCTGGCGCAAAACAGCGGACTCAAAGCGCTCGATTACAAGCCTACCCTCAAGTTCGATGGCGCCTATGCGTACAAGGACGGCGTGGGCCAGGCTTCCGGCATCAGCGGTACACAGGGGGTGAATCTCAGGGTTGGCGGCACGACGCAATTGACGGGAGCACGGATTGCATCAGCTGAAGGCCGTGTCGGTCTGGGTGACACGGGGGTCAGTACAACGACCTTGAGCAACCTGGATTACAGCGTCAAGGGCGGATTCGCTCTGCCGCAAAAACCGGGTACCGAGGGCAGCAAACCCAAGATCTCGATTGCCGATGAGCTCGGTATCAAATTCGGTCCCGGGAACCTTGGTGGTCGTTTCGACAGGCAAACGTTGCAATCGGGGATTGACGAGAACAAGGGTTAAGTAAGCACCGTGTAACCACGGATGGGGTCTTGATGAGCTCTGGTTTTCATTAGGACCCTGTTCTGGTGGTGTCTGTAAGACTCCCACTACCTGTAACAACGATCCAATGGATTGTCCCTTGGGCGGGCAGACAAGCCGCGACTCGGCTGCCCGTCAATTTTTTGCAGATAACCTGAATTGGCCGGACAGGCACCGGTCCGGAATCCATTGCTTCTGGTTAATAGGAAGCATTACTATTCACGCCCCGTCTTCACAGCACGCCGCAATGACCCCCAAGCTGCCCCGCAGACACGGCTTTTTCGAGCATTACGAAGAGTTGGTTGGCACCTGGACCCGTCGCCTGAGAAATCGTCAGCAGGCCGAGGATCTGGCCCACGACACCTTCGTGCGGGTGCTTGAGTCCGATTCGGCCGCCGTGGTGCAGCCCCGGGCGTACTTGCACCAGACCGCGCGCAATATCGCGGTGGACGGTTATCGGCGTGAGGATCGGCGGGGCGCCATGGCGTCGGAGGCGATCGATCACAGTGTGTCGTCGTCCGGCGACCCGGAGCATTTCATGCATGCGATCCAGTTGGCTGATTCCATCGAGCGGGCGCTCACCGAACTTCCGGTCAACTGCCGCAAGGTGTTCGTCTGGCAGAAGATCGAAGGCCTGACCCAGGCCGAAATCGCCGAACGCCTGGGGCTGTCCAAGAACATGGTGGAAAAGTATATGATCCGCACCCTGCGGCATTTGCGCGACCGTCTGGATGGGCTGCAATCATGATCGGCCGCGCCTTTTCATCCCCGGACAGACAGGAACTTCCATGATGGATACTCGTGATTGCGCGTGCGGGCAAACGACGGTTCGCGACGAGGCGGCGCGCTGGTTTGTGCGTTTGCAGGAACCGGCCGTGGACGTCGAAGAACGTCGACGCTTCGAGCGCTGGTTGAACGAGCACCCGCAGCATGGCGACGAATTTCAGTTGCTCGAGGGACTGTGGACGGCGGCTGATCTGCTGCCTGCGGCGCGTCTGCAGGCTTTGTGCGAAAGCCCGCCGGCCCGCGGCAAACGTCGCCCGCTGGTGCGTTATGCGGTGGCCGCGGGCGTGTTAGCCGTGGCGGTCGGATTGGGGTTGTTCAGCCAGTTGAATCAACCGGCGATCTACACCGCCGAGTTTTTCACGGCCCTGGGCGAGCGACAGCAGGTGGCATTGCCGGACGGTTCGGTGATCGACCTGAACGGCCGCAGCCGCGTCCAGGTGCACTATGAACAGGACCGGCGCCGCATCGAGTTGATGCAGGGCGAAGCGATGTTCAGCGTCGAACACGATACGCGCCGGCCGTTCGTGGTCGAGGCGGGCAGCGGCAAGGTCACGGTCACCGGCACCCGCTTCGACGTGCGTCGCGGTGCCACTGAAACCCGGGTCGTGGTCGAGCAGGGCACTGTCAAGGTTCAAGGCCGGGAGGCTGGCGACAGTGAGTTCATCAGCCTCACCGCCGGCCTGGGTACGCGGGTCGATGCCCAGGGCAAAGTGGCCGCCGCCTATGCGGTCAATCCTGCGGAACTGACCGCCTGGCGCAGCGGCAAACTGGTGTTCAACAACGCCAGCCTGCGCGACGTCGCCGAAGAAGTGTCGCGCTATCGGGAGAAACCGCTGACCGTCGGCAACGACAAGGTGGGCAATCTGCGCCTGACCAGCGTGTTCAAATCCGACAACACCGACGCACTGCTCAAGGCCTTGCCGAGCATTCTGCCGGTGGCCGTGCGGACCCTCGATGACGGCAGCCAGCAAATAATTTCAAAATAGATTCAGGTTTTTTTCGAGTTCATCGTCTTCTAGTCCAACTGCAACTGGTTTGCATTAACAAACGCACACTCTTGCGATCCACAGGACTAGGTTCGACGTGAAAAAAACCACCGCTAAAAACAACAAACTCCCTTGGTTGCCCCTGGTCCTCGCACTGGCGGTCAACGTTGCGCTGCCCCAGGCCTTTGCCGCCGACGCTATTCACATTCCGGCGCAACCCCTGGGTCAGGCCTTGAGTGAACTGGGCCAGCAAACCTCGCTGCAGGTGTTTTTCAGCCCTGAGCTGGTCGCCGGCAAACAGGCCCCGGCGGTGGACGGCAACCTCTCGCCCGAGGACGCGTTGCGCCAGCTGCTGCAAGGCAGCGGTCTGCAATATCAGATCGACCAGGGGTCGGTGACGTTGCTGCCGGCACCGAGTTCGGCGGCCAATGGCCCGCTGGAACTGGGCGTGACCGACATCAAGGTGGTTGGCGACTGGCTCGGTGACGCGGATGCCGCAGTGGTGCAAAACCACCCTGGCGCCCGTACCGTGATCCGCCGCGAGGCGATGGTCGAGCAAGGCGCGATGAATGTCGGCGACGTGTTGAAGCGCGTGCCCGGTGTGCAAGTGCAGGAGGCCAACGGCACCGGCGGTAGCGACATTTCCCTGAACGTCGGCGTGCGTGGCCTGACCTCGCGCCTGTCGCCACGCTCCACCGTGCTGATCGACGGCGTGCCGGCAGCCTTCGCTCCGTACGGTCAGCCGCAACTGTCCATGGCACCGATTTCCTCCGGTAACCTGGACAGCATCGACGTGGTTCGTGGTGCCGGTTCCGTGCGTTATGGACCGCAGAACGTCGGCGGCGTGATCAACTTCGTAACCCGGGCGATCCCGGAGAAAGCCTCCGCGGAAATCGGCAGCACCCTGGAAACCTCCCAGCACGGTGGCTGGAAGCATATCGACACGGCGTTCGTCGGCGGCACCGCCGACAACGGCATCGGCATGGCGCTGTTGTACTCGGGGGTGAACGGCAACGGTTACCGTGAACGCAATAACGGCAACGACATCGACGACGTGCTGCTCAAGACCCACTGGGCGCCCACCGATGTCGACGATTTCAGCCTCAATTTCCACTACTACGATGCCAGCGCCGACATGCCCGGCGGCCTGACCCAGGCGCAGTACGACGCCAATCCGTTTCAGTCGGATCGCAACAATGACAATTTCAGCGGGCGCCGCAAGGACGTCTCGTTCAAGTGGACCCGGCAGATCGACGACCGCACCCAGGCGGAAGTGCTGACCTATTACACCGACAGCTTCCGGGGCAGCAACATCGCCGCTCGCGACCAGAAGACCCTGGGTTCGTTCCCGCGCACTTACTACACCTTTGGCATCGAGCCGCGGGTGTCCCGTGTGTTCGACGTCGGCCCGACCACCCAGGAAGTCAGTGTCGGCTATCGCTACCTCAAGGAAGCCATGCACGAAGAGGCCAGCCGCCTGGCGCTGGTCAACAACGAGCCAGTGGTGCGTCCGGGTTCGGACGGGCACGTGTACCAGGATCGTACCGGCGGCACTGAAGCCAATTCGGTGTATGTCGACAACAAGATCGATGTCGGTAACTGGACCATCACCCCGGGCATCCGCTTCGAACACATCAGCACCGACTGGCACGACCGCCCCGTGCTCGACACCGCAGGCCGGCCGGTGCCGGAAAAGCGCCGCAGCATTGAGAGCAACGAGCCACTGCCGGCCTTGAGCGTGATGTATCACCTGTCCGATGCCTGGAAGCTGTTCGCCAACTACGAAACCTCGTTCGGCAGCCTGCAGTATTTCCAGCTCGGCCAGGGGGGCACGGGTGACGAAACCGCCAATGGCCTGGAACCGGAAAAGGCCAAGACCTATGAGGTCGGCACGCGCTACAACGATGATGTGTGGGGCGGTGAAGTGACGCTGTTCTACATCGACTTCGATAAAGAGTTGCAGTACATCAGCAACGACGCGGGCTGGACCAACCTCGGCGCGACCACGCACCAGGGCATCGAGGCGTCGGTGCATTACGACATGGCGGCACTCGACCCGCGCCTTGATGGCCTGACCGCCAACGCCGGGTTCACCTACACCCGCGCCGTCTATGAAGGGGAGATTCCGGGCTTCAAGGGCCGTGACCTGCCGTTCTACTCGCGCCAGGTGGCGACCGCCGGCCTGCGTTACGACATCAACCGCTGGACCTACAACCTCGATGCCTTTGCCCAGTCCAAACAGCGCTCGCCGGGCGTTGCGGTGAACGCCGACGGCAGCTTCAGCGGCAATTACATCACCGAAGGCACTGCAGACGGACAGTACGGCGACATCCCGGGTTACGTCACCTGGAACGTGCGCGGCGGTTATGACTTCGGCCCGACCCTGTCGAACCTGAAAGTCGGGGCCGGGGTGAAAAATATCTTCGACAAGCAGTACTTCACCCGCTCCAGCGACAACAACTCGGGCATGTACGTCGGCGCACCCCGCACGTTCTTTGTGCAGGCCAGTGTCGGGTTCTGATAGACCCGGGTGTCTTCATCGCGGGCAAGCCCGCTCCCACAGGATTCATGTCGTTCACAACACTTGTGCACGACGCAAAACCTTATGGGAGGGGCGGTGCGGCGATCCGACTTGCCCGCGATGCTTTTAAACTTTCAACACCTTCCCGCCAATCGCCACCGCCACCAGCAACACCGCCATCAACCCAAAGGCAAAACTCAAACTGCTGCCATGGGCGATGAACCCGATCACCGCAGGCCCCGCCAGAATCCCGGCATAACCCAGGGTGGTAATGGCCGGCACCGCGATGCTTTCGGGCATGACCGTCTGTTTTCCCACCGCGGTGTACAGCACCGGGACAATGTTCGAACAGCCCACCCCCAGCAGCGCATAACCCACCAGCGCCATCTCCCAGTTTGGCGCGAACGTCGCCAGGAACAGCCCCGCAGCGGCCGTCAGCCCACCGAACACAATCACTCTGGTGGCGCCCAGGCGCCGCACGATCGCGTCCCCGGTCAGGCGCCCGACGGTCATGGTCAGTGCAAACGCCGCATAACCCAGCCCTGCATAGGCGGTGTCGATCCCGCGTTCCTGCGCCAGGAACACTGCGCTCCAGTCCAGGGCCGCGCCTTCGGCGAGGAATACGATGAAACACATCCCGCCAATGAACAGCACGATGCCGTGGGGCACGGCAAACGCCGGTCCCGAACTTTCGCTGCCGTAGGGCAACAGGTGCGGCGCGGCCTTGCACAGCGCGATCAGCAGCATCACGTTCACCACCAGCGTCGCCCCCAGTGGAGACACGCCCAAGCCCAGCAAGGCGCTGACGCCCGCCGCCCCGACGATTCCGCCAAGACTGAACAGGCCATGAAAACCCGACATCATGGTCTTGCCACTGGCCCGCTCGACGATCACCGCTTGCAGGTTCACCGTCGAATCCACCGTGCCCAGCCCGGCGCCGAACAGAAATAACGCTGCGATCAGCGCCGGAATCGAGGACACCGTCGCCAACAACGGCAGGGCCAGGCAGATCAGCAACGTTCCGCCGACCGCCACCCGGCGACAGCCGAAGCGTGTGGCCAGGAGCCCCGCCATCGGCATCGCCAGAATCGAGCCCACCCCCAGGCACAGCAACAGCAAACCGAGGGTGCCTTCATCCAGCCCGGCCCGGGCCTTGGCATAAGGCACCAGCGGCGCCCACGCGGCAATGCCTGCCCCGGCGATGAAAAAGGCGATGCGCGTGGACATCTGTTCGAGGCGACCGGGAACGAATGAGGCCCGGGTGTTGAGGTTGGTCATATCAATCCTTGGCAAAAAACATCGCGCCTCCAAGGGACAGTGACTCACCGGTGGGGTTCGATCAGCGTCTCGATGGAATCGCGTTCAGGCAGGGTGACATCCTTGCACAGCCAGGTGCTGTTTCGCGATATGTTGTGCCCGAATCGATTCCTTCAGAGGGGGCGCCATGGCGCGGATATACGATGCACGAGGCAATATTTACGTAGTGGTGGCGCCTGAGGAGATGCGCCGCGACGGTATCGACTTGCCCGATCAGGCCGGCCAGGCAGTGCAAACCCGCGAGGCATGGGCGTTGGCGGCCATCGAGGCTTACTGTGGGTGGGCTCCCGGCACACAACCCTCCGGCAGCAAGGGCCATCGCAGCGATGGTTTACTGGTCGGCCCGTTCCAGTCATCGCCCCCCTTTGATCTGCTGATCGTCAACACCGACGGCACCCTGGCCGAGCGCAGTGGCAACGGGCTGACGATTTTTTCCCAGGCGTTGAGCGACCAGGGACTTTGGCCGAGGGATGAAGCGTGTCTGCTCAGGGTCCATCACGACAAGGCCGATGTGCGGTCACCGGGCCAGACATCGGTGCAATCGGCGCAGGTCGAAGGCGTGCACGGGTTCTGGCTGGACCTGGGCAAGCCCTCGTTCGGGCCGGCGGCGGTCAGTGCTCACGGGGTTGAGAGCGTGGCCTTCAACGGACGCGAACTCAGCCACGTGCAGCCGTTGTCGTTACTGAATCCGGCATGGTCCCGTAGCCAGTTCACCCGGGTGGGCAATCCGCATTGCGTGACCCTTGTGGATGATGCGTCTGCCTTGCCGAGCAATGAGCAGATGCGTGAACCGGGATTGTCCGAAGGGCTGACGCGGATCGCCTATGCCATGCCGACCGGGGCAGGCGTGCCATGTGCCGCCGGGGTCAATTTGCAGTGGGCGATGCTTGAGTCCGAGGGGCGGATCGTTGCCCGGGTGTTCGAGCGTGGCGAAGGGCCGACGGCCTCATCAGGTACCAGCGCCAGTGCGGTGGCTTGTGCGGCGTGGCGGGTGGGATGGGTTGCGGCTGGGGAAGTGAAGGTCGTGATGCCTGGCGGCACGGCGCCGATTTTGCTGGAAGAAGAGCAGGGGGAGTTGAGTCGGGTCAGCCTGTTTGGTACGGCGCGATTGATTGGTTGATTGATAGATCGCCATCGCGAGCAAGCTCGCTCCCACAGGGGATTTGTGAACGACACAGATCCACTGTGGGAGCGAGCTTGCTCGCGATGGCGTCAGCTCAGTCACCGCAACATTCAGCCCTGATCCCCAAAAAACTCCACCACCGGCATCTGCCGCTTCATCAACACCTTGCCCGCACGCACCGAATACAGCGGCAAGCCCTGGCTGCGAATCACCTCGTAATCGCTGTCCGCCGACAGAATCAGCAAATTCGCCGGCCGTCCGCGCTCCAGTCCATATCGATCACCCAGGGCCATGGCCTTGGCGCTGTTGTCGGTCACCAGGTCCAGCGCGCTTTGCAGGTTGCGGTAACCGAGCATGTGGCAGATGTGCAGGCCGGCTTCGAGCACCCGCAAGATATTGCCGTTGCCCAGCGGGTACCACGGGTCGACGATCGAGTCCTGGCCGAAACACACGTTCATGCCCGCTTCGAGCAACTCGTTGACGCGGGTCACGCCGCGGCGTTTCGGGAAGTTGTCGTAGCGCCCTTGCAGATGAATGCTTTCGGTGGGGCAGGAGACAAAACTGATCCCGGAATGCCCGAGCAGGCGAAACAGCTTGGCGCAGTAGGCGTTGTCGTAGGAACCCATGGCCGTGGTATGGCTGGCGGTGACACGAGAACCCATGTCGCGGCTGCGGGCTTCTTCGGCCAGCACCTCGAGAAAGCGCGAATGCGGGTCGTCGGTTTCATCGCAGTGCACGTCTACCAGGCACCCGGTGCGCTCGGCCAGGTCCATGAGGAACTTCACCGAACTCACCCCCTGATCCCGGGTGTACTCGAAATGTGGAATGCCGCCGACCACATCGGCGCCCATGCGAATCGCTTCTTCCATCAGCTCCCGACCATTGCGGTACGACTCGATGCCCTCTTGGGGGAAGGCGACGATCTGCATGTCGACCAGGTGTCGGCTTTCTTCGCGTACTTCGAGCATCGCCTTCAGCGCCGTCAGTTGCGGGTCGGTGACGTCGACGTGGGTGCGCACATGCTGGATGCCATGGGCGGCGAGACTCTGGAGGGTCTTCCTGACGCGGGTCTTGGTGTCTTCCCCGGTGATCGTCACCTTGCGCTCGCTCCAGCACTCGATGCCCTCGAACAGGGTGCCGCTCATGTTCCAGCGCGGCTCGCCGGCCGTCAGCGTCGCGTCGAGGTGGATATGCGGCTCGACGAAGGGGGGCACCACCAGGTTGCCGCCGGCGTCCAGGTCATCGGGCCCCAGGGTCGGCGCCTCGGTCTGTCGGCCGATATTGCTGATCAGGCCGTTTTCCAGGTGCAACTCATGCAACCCTTCTTGGTTGCGCAGGCGGGCGTTGATGATGTGCATCAGGCGAATCCTTTTATAGATCTTCTAGTGGCGCGTTTGCGGTACGGGTGCCGAGTACCCCGATCAATATCACATACGTTAGCCCGGCAGCGGCGATCCCTACCAGCGGCGCAACCCATGGCGAACTGAACGCAGCGACGGTGCCGACCGCATAAGCACTCAGGCCTGAGCCATTGAACGCCGGCAACCGGGCATCGGCCAGGCGTGGATATTGACCGCGGTGGCGATAAAAAAAGTCCGCCATGATCACGCCACCGATCGGCGGAATCACCGTGCCCAGCAGAATCAGGTAGGGCACCAGATAGTCGTACATGCCCAGCAGCGCCAGCAGCGTGCCGATCACCGCGCCGGCCAGGGTCACGGTTTTGCGCCGGCCGGTGCGCAGCAGGTTGCAGCCGGCGACGGCGAAGTTGTAGATGGTGTTGTCCTGGGTGCTCCAGATGTTGAGCAGCAACATCGCCATCGCGGCCATGGCGAACCCTTGCAACAGCAACACTTCGACCACGTCCGGTTGCTGGTAGACGATGGCGCCGTAGGCGCCGATCAACACCATCAGGCCGTTGCCGATGAAGAAACCGATCAGGCTTGCCAGCACGGCGACCCTGGCCGAGCGCGAGAAGCGCGTCCAGTTGGTCGCCTGGGTCGCGCCACTGACAAAGGTGCCGAACACCAGCGTGATGGCGGTCGACCAATCGAGGGTGGCCGTCGGCACGACCGCCAGCAAACCGTCGAGCCCGCCGACCTTGGTCGTGGCGACCCACATCGACAGCATCAGCAGCAACATCATGGCGGGCACGGCGATGTACGACAGGATTTCCAGGCCGCGATAACCGACATAGGCCGTGGCGCAAAACAGCAGGCCGAACAGCACCATCAGGCCCAGTACTGTGCCCTCGCTCAATTCAAAATACTTGCCCAACACCACGGCCGCGGTCGCCGTGCCCCAGGCGTACCAGCCGATCTGGGTGAAGCCGAGGATCAGGTCGCTGAGCTTGCTGCCTATTTCACCAAAACAGAAACGTCCCATCAGCACCGAATTGAGGCCACTCTTGAACGCAATGTAGCCCAGGCTTGCGGCGTAGATCCCCAACAGCAGATTGCCGACGACAATCACCGCCATCATCTCGCCGAAACCGAACGCCACCCCGAGCTTGCCGCCGGCAAACATGGTGGCGGTGAAAAAAGTGAAACCCAGTAGCACCATGGCCGTGGAGGCCAGGCCTTTGCGGGCGTGCTTCGGGACTTCGCTGAGGGGGTAATCGTTGCCGGGATCGTTCTGCGTCATGGGGCGTTCCTTGCGGGATGGGAGGACCCGAGGGTGTTGCAGTGGTCGTGCCAAGCGGGGCAGGTGTTGTTATTTATAGTCGAGCGAGGGCGTTTGGTTCGGGCGACGGCGCGAACTGTCTGAAAGAACACAGAACCCCTGTGGGAGCGAGCTTGCTCGCGATAGCGGTGTGTCAGTCGATACAAATGTTTACTGAGACACCGCTATCGCGAGCAAGCTCGCTCCCACAGGGGTTCTCGGTTGCTTCAGGGGGATTTGTGTAGTGGCAGAAACCGTAATAGCGCCGCGACGATGGCTTCAGGCGCATCCTCCTGAACCAGGTGCCCTGCATTGGGGACAGGATAAAACTGCGACCCCGGCATCATCCCGTGCAACGCCCGCCCACGCTCGATGGCAATCCACTGATCGTCCTCGCCCCAAAGAATCTGCACCGGACAGCGGATCGTCGGGTACTGCCCCTCGACTTCGCGGGTATAACGCTCATCCATCTGCGCGATCTGCCGATAAAACGCCGGTTGCCCCGGATCACCCAGCCAAGGCTGTACATAAGGTGCGAGTTCGTCGTCCGGGATTTCACGTTTGATCGCCCCGCGGATATAGGCCGGGACGATCGCCTGTTGAATGTAATCGGGCAGTCCGCTGAACGCTGCCTCATGCTGGCGCACATGCTGCACGAACGGCGACCCCCAGGGCGACAGCGCCACCGGGTCGATCAGCGTCAGGCTGCGGTAATCCTTGCCATTGAGCAGATGAGCACGCAACACGGTAGCGCCGCCGAAATCGTGGGCCACCACGTCCGGGCAATCCAGGCCCCAATGCTCCAGCAGCCGGGCCAGCAGTTCGTTCTGCACACCCAGGGACACGTCACCCTCGACTTTATCGGACAGCCCATAACCCAGTAGATCGAAGTAATGCACCCGGTGCGTGGTGATGAAATGCGGCGCAATCCGGTGCCACACGTAAGAAGAGAAGGGCGTGCCATGCACGAACACCAGCGGCGGGCCGTCGCCCCGGACGGCGAAGCACACGGAGTGCCCGTTGAAACGAAAGGTCTGAGCCAGCGGCCAGTCAGTCATGGGTGCGTCCTCTTGGCGTATTGCGAGCCAAAAAGCATAGGCATAAAAAAACAGCCATTGAAGGCTGTTTTTATATTCACTGACGAAACGCATTCCCCGTGTAGGAGCTGGCTTGCCAGCGAAAGCGGTGGGTCAGGCAACAACTGTGTCGTCTGCCACGGCGCCTTCGCTGGCAAGCCAGCTCCTACAGGGGGAAATGTGGTTGCCTGGGTTATTCGCCGTGATAGATGCAGCCGCTGGTGCAGGTTTCATGGATGCGGATCGCGCTGAGTTCCGGCAGCAGGGGCTTCAATTCTTTCCAGATGAATTTGGCCAGCACTTCACTGGTCGGATTCTCCAGGCCGGGAATGTCATTCAGGTAGTTGTGATCCAGCCGCTCATACAGCGGCTTGAAGATCGCCTTGATCTCCGAAAAGTCCCGTATCCACCCAGTATGCGGATCAAGATCGCCACTCAAATGAATCGCCACTTTGAACGAGTGACCGTGCAGGCGGCCGCACTTGTGGCCTTCCGGCACGTGGGGCAGGCGGTGGGCGGATTCGAAGGTAAATTCTTTGAAGATTTCCACAGTGGTTTGAGCTCTGTCAGGTGGCGATCGCCGCGGCGATGTGGGCAGGCGGCGAGTTTAACAGTTTGCGTGAGACAGGACACTAGAGGGTCAATAAGCGCTCACCCAATCGACCGCTGGCGGCGAGTTCGAGGAACTCGTCACCCAGGCGGCGGCTCTCGTCCATCGCCGCGCGCCAGTACTTTTTCCGGCTCGGCACATCGCCCATGAAGCGCTTGAAATCATTACGGTCCGGCAGTTTGCCGTAGGGCAGGCGCGCCAGGTATTGCTTCGATGGCGCCAGCAACAGCACGTCCTGCAGGCGCAATGGACAGGCGCGGCGCCACGGCAGGGTTTTGTCGAACCAGCCGGGAATGACCCGGTCGGTGAAGTGCGGATAGAGCACGATGTCATTGCCGCTGTAGGGCAGGTCGAGGTGATAGTCCAGCAGCCCGCTATCGCGGTAAGTACCTGTTCCGGCGCCCGGCAGGTCGCGCACGCCTTCCATCACCATCGGGATCGAGCCTGACGCGAGCAAGGCCTGGCGCAGGTTGCCGGCATCCAGGGCGACGAAACGCGACGGGAAATCGTTCAGCGCATTGAGCGGCGGCGCCAGGCGCGGGTCGTGGATGATCAGCCGTTCGAAATGCCGCGACAGCCGCGCGCGACCGCGCAGGTTGTCGGCGATCACCGATGACAGGCCCAATCCCAGCCGGCCACGATGATCCTGCGCGAGCAAGCCGTGGCTTTTGACCACCATGATGTTCAGTCGGTAATGGGCATTGTCCAGGATTGAAGCATCGCGGCCTTCGAGCAGTTCATCGAGCATGCGCCGGGAGCTCTGGCTGATCTGCGCCATGGTCACGCCTTTGGCGAAATGCTGCTCGGTGTAGAGATGACCGAGGCGGCGAATGCCCTCGGCGGCGTCCGGCAGGCAGGCGCTGGCGAAGCGCCAGGCACCCACCGAGGCACCGATCAACGAACGCTCCCGCGGCACCGTCGGCAGCCATTCGCCGAACAGCGCCAGGTCCAGACCTTGAATGCCCAGCGCCTTGGGACCACCGGCGGCACCGGGCAGCGTGCCGACGTCGGCCGCGCTCAAACCATTTGCACGGATGCGCGCGAAGGCACGGGGGCCGGCCTTGAGGGTCAGGGACGGGAACTTGATGTGGATGGCGGTCATACCGGTCTCGGTGTCGGACGAGCGGGAATTATAAACACGCCCGTCCACAGTAGGAGCTGCCGCAGGCTGCGATCTTTTGATCTTGATATTTCAGTTTCCATAAAGCTGCCAAGATCAAAAGATCGCAGCCTGCGGCAGCTCCTACAGGGAGAGCGTCAGTCTGCAATATCGTGTTGCCAGCCCAATGACGGCAAGGGAGAGCGTCAGTCTGCGATGTCGTCGTGCCAGCCCCAATGATGGCAATTCAGTTTCAATTAAGTTCGAATCGCTAAGGTGGCCTCCGTAGCAACACATAAAAAATACGGAGACACCCCATGAAAACCTTGACTGCCCTGTTGACCGTCACCCTGATCGGCATGACCGCCGGCATCGCCCAGGCTCGCGACCTGGGCCCCGATGAAGCCCTGAGGCTGCGCGACGCTGGTACCATTGTGTCTTTCGAGAAGCTCAACGCCACCGCATTGACCAAACACCCAGGTGCAACCATCACCGAAACCGAACTGGAAGAAGAGTACGGCAAGTACATCTATCAGGTGGAGCTGCGTGACCCACAAGGCATCGAATGGGACCTGGAACTGGACGCTGTCAGCGGGCAGTTGCTCAAGGATCATCAGGATACGTAATGAAGGTGCTGTGTATTGCAAATCGGCGCGCCGGCAGCCGGCTGGCCCTGGCGCTGCTGGTTTTTTGCTCGATGGCGATGGCCCGGGACCTGGATCAGGACGAAGCCCTGCGCCTGCGCCAACAAGGGGTGATCCTGCCGTTGGAGCAACTGTTGCAGCAGGCGCTGGACCGTTATCCCGGGGCCAAGCTGCTGGAAGCCGAGCTTGAGGAAAAGCACGACGTCTACATTTATGAAGTCGAGCTGCTGACCACCGACGGTGTGGTCCGTGAGCTGGACCTTGATGCCAGCACTGGCCAGCTACTGAAAGACAAGGAAGATTGACCGATGCGTTTGCTCCTGGTGGAAGACCACGTGCCCCTGGCCGACGAACTGATGGCCGGCCTCAACCGCCAGGGCTACGCCGTGGACTGGCTGGCGGATGGTCGCGATGCGGTGTATCAGGGCAGCAGCGAGCCCTACGACCTGATCATCCTCGACCTCGGCCTGCCGGGGCTGCCGGGACTGGAAGTGCTGGCTCAATGGCGCGCCGGCGGCCTGGCCACACCGGTGCTGATCCTCACCGCCCGCGGCTCCTGGGCCGAGCGCATCGAAGGCCTCAAGGCCGGCGCCGACGATTACCTGACCAAACCGTTCCACCCTGAAGAATTGCACCTGCGGGTCCAGGCGCTGTTGCGCCGCTCCCATGGGCAGGCCAACCAGCCGACGCTCAAGGCGGCGGGTCTGCACCTGGATGAAGGGCGCCAGTGCGTGACCCGCGACGGCGCCGACATCCAGCTGACGGCGGCTGAATTTCGCCTGCTGCGCTATTTCATGCTGCACCCCGAACAGATCCTGTCCAAAAGCCATCTCGCCGAACACCTCTACGACGGTGAAACCGAGCGCGATTCCAATGTGCTGGAAGTCCACGTCAACCACCTGCGACGCAAACTCGGGCGCAGCGTGATCGAAACCCGTCGCGGCCAGGGTTACCTGTTCGGCGGGCCAGCCCGGTGAGGTCGATCCAGCGCCGCTTGAGCCTGGGCCTGATCAGCGTGATGGTGATCGTCGGCCTGGTGCTGGCGCAGACCAGCCTGTGGCTGTTCGAAATGGGTTTGCAGCGCTACCTCGAAGCCGGGTTGCGCAACGACAGTGAAAGCCTGCTGGTGGCGCTGGTGCGCGGGCCGCAGGGGTTGCAGCTGGATGAACGACACCTGTCGCCGGCGTATCAGCGGCCGTTTTCCGGGCACTATTTCCGCATCGACTTTGCCGACAGCCATTGGCGCTCCCGTTCGCTATGGGATCAGGAACTGCCGCGCCTGGACCATCCCGGCTTGCACAGCAACCTGCAACTGGGGCCGGAAGGGCAGCAGCTTTTGATATTGCGCTCGGACTATCGCCGCCTCGGCCAGTCGATTTCCATCAGCGTCGCCCAGGACTACACCCCGGTGCGCGAAAGCTTTTTGCGCATGCAACAGGTCGGACTCGGCCTGGGCCTGGCGGGGTTGCTGCTGATTCTGTTATTGCAGCGGATCACCGTGCGCCGCGCCTTGCGGCCGCTGGAAAAGGCCCGTGAACAAATCGCCCAGTTGCAGCAGGGCCAGCGCTCGCAACTCGATGATCAGGTGCCGGTGGAGCTGGAGCCGCTGGTGGCGCAGATCAACCATTTGCTGGCCCACACCGAAGACAGCCTCAAGCGTTCGCGCAATGCCCTGGGCAACCTCGGGCATGCCTTGAAAACGCCGCTGGCAGTGTTGTTGAGCCTGGCCTCCAGCGAAAAATTCGACGCTCATCCGCAGCTGCGCAAGGTGATTCAGGCGCAGCTTGCGCAGGTGCAGCAGCGGCTCAATCGTGAACTCAACCGCGCCCGGTTGTCCGGTGACGCCTTGCCGGGGGCGCTGTTTGATTGCGATGCGGAACTGCCGGGGTTGCTGGCGACGTTGAACATGATCCACGGTGAACACTTGGAACTCAGTCATGTGGCGCCCAAGGGTTTGTTGCTGCCGTGGGATCGGGAAGATTTGCTGGAGTTGCTCGGCAATCTGCTGGACAACGCCTGCAAGTGGGCGGATGCCGAGGTTCGCTTGAGCGTGGTCGAGACGGCGCAAGGGTTTGAGCTGAGCGTGGAAGATGATGGGCCGGGGATTCCCGAGGACCGGCGCGATCAGGTGTTCAGTCGCGGTACGCGGCTGGATGAGCAGATGGATGGGCATGGGTTGGGCTTGGGGATTGTGCGCGACATCGTTGATACGTGGGGCGGGTTGATGAGGCTGGAGGAGAGTGAGTGGGGCGGGTTGAAGGTGGTGATCGAATTGCCCAGGCGCTGACTCTGTTCTGAAAACTAACGAGTAACCTGTGGGAGCGGGCTTGCCCGCGATGGCGATCTAACAGTCAACATTGATGTTGGATGCTATGGCCTCATCGCGGGCAAGCCCGCTCCCACAGGTGTTTCTGTGGATGCAATATTTGCGTTAAACGCGAAACTGATCCATCAAGCTCTGCTGCTGATTCGCCAAGCTGTTCAGCGACTGACTCACCCGCGCCGATTCATTGGCCTGCCCCGACAAGGACTCGGTCACATCCCGAATGGTCGCCACGTTGTTGTTGATCTCTTCGGCCACCGCACTTTGCTCTTCCGCCGCACTGGCGATCTGCAGGTTCATGTCGCTGATCACCGTCACTGCTTCGCCAATCTGGCGTAGCGCCGTCACCGCTTGACCAACCTGCTCGACACTGCCCTGAGCCTGTCGATGGCTATTGCTCATCGATCCCACCACATCCTGGGTGCCGCTCTGCAACTGCTCGATCACCAGGCGGGTTTCTTCGACTGACTCCTGGGTCCGGCGTGCCAGGTTGCGCACTTCATCGGCCACCACGGCAAAACCGCGTCCGGCCTCACCGGCCCGGGCCGCTTCGATCGCGGCGTTGAGGGCCAGCAGGTTGGTCTGTTCGGCGATGGCGCGAATCACTTCCAGCACCGAACCGATTTTCTCGCTGTTGGCCGCCAGGCCTTCGACCTGGGCCATGGCCGCGCTCATGTCGGCGGCGAGGTTGTCGATGCTGGTGGTGGTCTGGTCGATTACGCTCAGGCCTCGACGGGTGGCGTGATCAGCGTCCCGCGCCGCTTGTGCCGCTTGTGCGGCGCTGCGGGCGACGTCCTGGGCGGTGGCGCTCATTTCGTGGGAGGCGGTCGCGACCTGATCCACCTGGCGGTATTGCTGTTCCATGCCGGCACTGGTCTGGGTGGCGATGGCGGAGGACTGATCCGCCGTGCTGCGCGCGTCCTGCACCGAGCGTTTGACCTCGGCAATGATCGGTTGCAGCTTGTCGAGGAAGCGATTGAACCAGCCGGCCAACTGGCCCAATTCGTCCTGTTTGTCATAGGCCAGGCGCCGGGTCAGGTCGCCTTCGCCGCTGGCGATGTCTTCGAGCATGTGTGCCACGCCGAGAATCGGTTTGGTCACGCTGCGGGCCATCAGCCATACCAGCAACAGGCCGATCAACGCCGCCAGCGCGCCGAGGCCGAGTTCCATCAGCGTGCCGGCGGTGTTGCTGTCATCGAGTTGTTTCTTCAGGGTTTCGGCAGGGCCCACCAGCACTTTTTCCGGCACCTCGAGCAACACGCCCCAGGGCTTGCCACCGGGAATCGGCTGGAACGGCGCCAGCACTTTCAACTGTTGTTTGCTGTGCAGGCTTTCGGTCTGGATGCTGGTGGCCAGCATGCGGATCAGTTCGGCACCGTTGGTCGGGTCCACGGCCTCCAGGCGCTGGCTGAGTTTGCTGGCGTCCGGGCTGTAGCCGGCGAGCAAACCGACCGGGCTGATGATGCTGACGTGGGTCTGGCCGTCATACAGCTTCTGGCTTGCGCCCTGGCTGACCGCTTGCAGGCTGTTGAGGTTGATGTCCGCCGACAGCGACGCGATGACCTTGCCATTGACCATCAGCGGGAAAACGATGCTGGTCATCAGCACCTTCTGCCCGTCGATCACATAGAAGTAGGGCTCGATCACGCAGGGCTTGAGCGTGGTGCGCGGGCAGGTGAACCAGGCGTTCGCCGGCTCGCCGCTGGGGCCGGTGGCGGTGTCGGCCATGTCGCTTTCCGGCAGCGCCATGGAGGTCACCTTGCCCGGCGTCGGTTGCGACCAATACAGGGCGAAACGGCCCTTGTCGTTGCTGCCCAGCTCCGCCTGGCCGGCAAACAGATCGTCCTTGCCGTCCAGCGCATTGGCTTCGAACACCAGCGACAGGCCAAGCAGTTGCGGGTTGGCTTGCAGCGCCGACTTGACCTGGCGGGTCAGGTCTTCACGCAGGTCGAAGGCGTCGAGAAAGCGCTTCTCGGCCTGGTCGCGCAGGAACAGCACCTGGCGGGAAAAACCGTGGCCGTATTGATAGGCGTCCATGAACTGCTGGCGAATCTCCAACGCCTGGTTTTCACCCTGGGATTCGATCCGGGCCTGGGCGGCTTCGGTGAGCATCTCCATGCTCGAGGCTTTCACCAGCGCGGCGCTGTGCTCCATGCGATACAGCGAAAGACCCACCAGCAGGGTCACGATACCGGCCAGGCACAGCCCGGCGAGCAGGGTGATCTTCCATTGAATGGAAAGTTGTCTGAGCGGCATGGAGACGTCCTTTATTCGATAATTATCTGAGACTCGGCACTGTAGCGGCAGGGTTTCGGCTTTCTTTATGCCGTCTAGCGAATAAGAGACGGGCTGAGTTTGATGCGTGCACAGACCCCCTGTAGGAGCTGGCTTGCCAGCGAAGGGGCCAGCACATTCAACATTGATGTCGACTGATCCGACGCCTTCGCTGGCAAGCCAGCTCCTACAGGGGGGCACGTCGTCGTTCTGCCCGCTGTCTGCCTGCAGGGTATTGGCTTTGACAAGGCCGCGACGGTCCGGCACAGTGCGCGCCCTCTAATAAAACCCACTCTTCAATCCGCTGGCGGCTCATGCAGACTGCCGGCCGGACTCATTCCGTTTGTCTTGAGGTCTTGATAATGAATGCAGTAATTGCCGCGGTCGGCGTCATGCTGGTACTCAGCCTGTCCCGCGTGCATGTGGTGATCGCGTTGATCGTCGGCGCGCTGGTCGGTGGCCTGACCGGTGGCCTGGGCATCGACGCGACGCTCAAGGCGTTCAACAGCGGCCTCGGCGGCGGGGCAACGGTCGCTTTGTCCTACGCCTTGCTGGGTGCGTTCGCGGTGGCCATTGCCAAGTCCGGCCTGGCCCATGCCCTGGCCGACAAGGCCCTGGCGATGGTCGATCGCCAGCACGCCAGCGGTGGCGGACAGGTCAAGTGGCTGCTGATCGGCTTGCTGTGGGTGGTGGCCATCGCCTCCCAGAATATCTTGCCGATACATATCGCCTTCATTCCGCTGCTGGTGCCGCCACTGTTATACGTGCTGACCAAGCTGCAACTGGACCGGCGGTTGATCGCCTGTGTCATTACCTTTGGCCTGATCACGCCGTACATGTTCCTGCCCGTGGGCTTCGGCAACATCTTCCTGAATGAAATCCTGCTGGCCAACGTTGCCCGCAGCGGCGTCGATATCAGTGGCATCAACGTCACCCATGCCATGGGCATTCCGGCGTTGGGCATGTTGTTTGGCCTTGGCGCTGCATTTATCAGCTACCGCAAGAAGCGGGTCTACGACCTGGAAAAAATCGAACAGGTCGAGCAGGTCGCGGTGCAGTACAACCCGCTGAGCCTGATGGTGGCCGGGCTGGCCATCGCCGCGGCGTTCATCGTTCAGCTGCTGCTGGACTCGATGATCATCGGCGCGCTGGTGGGGTTTCTGATTTTCTCGGTGTCGGGCATCGTCAAATGGCGCGACACCGACGACCTGTTCACCGAAGGCATGAAGATGATGGCGATGATCGGCTTCATCATGATCGCCGCTTCCGGTTTTGGCGAAGTGATCAAAGCCACCGGGCAGGTGCAGACGCTGGTCGAAACCTCGGCCTCGTGGATCGGCCACAGCAAGGCCATCGGCGCGTTGCTGATGTTGCTGGTGGGCCTGTTGGTGACCATGGGCATCGGCTCGTCGTTTTCCACCGTCCCGATCCTGGCGGTGATTTTCGTGCCGCTGTGCGTGCAACTGGGCTTCAGCCCGCTGGCGATCGTCAGCATCGTCGGTACGGCCGGCGCCCTGGGTGACGCCGGTTCGCCCGCCTCGGACTCGACCCTGGGCCCGACCTCCGGCCTGAACATCGATGGCCAGCATCACCACATCTGGGACACCGTGGTCCCGACTTTCCTGCACTACAACCTGCCGCTGCTGGCGTTTGGCTGGGTGGCCGCGATGGTCTTGTAACCACATCATACCTGTGGGAGCGAGCTTGCTCGCGATGGCGGAGTGTCAGCCACCATCAATGTTGGATATGAAGGCCTCATCGCGGGCAAGCCCGCTCCTACAGGGATTGCGGTGTTGACTGGTTTTACGGCCTGTCCCAATACGGCACCGCACCAAAACACTCGACAAAAAAATCGATCACCGTCCTGACCTTCACCGACAACCGTCGACTGCCCGGCCAGAGCGCGGCGATCTGTTGCGGTTCGAGGCTGTTGGACACCTCATATTCCTTCAACACCGGCACCAGCGTGCCGTTGCGCACCGCTTCGCCAATCAGCCAGGACGGAAACATCACCAGCCCCAGCCCCTGTTCGGCGGCCTGGGTCAGGGTGTCGGCATGGTTACCGGTTAGCGGCCCCTTGACCGAGTAAGGCGTCCAGTCCTGCTGACCCTGGCGAAAAAACCAGCGCTGCTGACCGGCCACGCCCTTGTAGGCGAGGCACTGATGCGCCGCGAGCTCGTCGGGATGCTGCGGTGTGCCGTGCCGTTTCAGGTAGGCCGGGCTCGCCGCCACCTGAAAACGCTGGGGCGCCAGGACGCGCGCCTGCATGCTCGAATCGTGCAGCGGGCCGATGCGAAACAACAGATCGGCGCCTTCCTGCAAGGGGTCGATGTAGCTGTCGGTCTGCTGGATATCCAGTTGCAGTTTCGGGTAGCGCTCACAGAGTTGTCCTAGCCACGGCGTCAAATGCCGTTGACCAAACACCACCGGCGCATTGATCCGCACCCGTCCGCTGGGTTCGCTTTGCTGTTCCTGCAAGGCTTGTTCGGCTTCTTCCAGTTGCACCAGCATCAGGCGCGCGTGATGGCCGAGCATCCGTCCGGCTTCAGTGGGCGATACGGCGCGGGTGTGGCGGTAGAGCAGTTGCTGGCTCAGCGCCTGCTCCATCAATTGGATCTGCCGTGAAATCGAAGAGGGTGCCAGGCCCTCACGGCGAGCCACTTCGGAAAAGCTGCCGTGGTCGAGAACGGCTACAAACAATCGAAGTGCCTTGAATCCCAGTTCGTTGAGGCCGTGCATGATCAATCCTGCTGTGCGCTTTACGCAAAAGTGTTGTCGGGATGCTCCCATTTATCGCAAAGCTTTGCCAATCGATAATGCGCGCCTATTCCACTGAGAACACGAACCCCCTGTAGGAGCTGGCTTGCCAGCGAAGGCGATCTTCCAGGCAATATTTTATTGACTGATACACCGCTTTCGCTGGCAAGCCAGCTCCTACAGGGGGGGTTCGCGCTTTGATCGACTACACAGGAACTCCCGATGCAATCTTCTTCAATCGACAACGTTGACGTTGTCGTAACGCCAACCACCAAACCCGGGTTGCGGCTATTGCTGCTGCCCCTGGTCATCCTCGCCGGCATGGGCCTTTCCGTGGAGGCCGGCTTGCTCGGGCCGCTTGGGGTTCAGGTCGGTCACCTGTGGGCAACCTTGAGCATCTTCGGCGTCGGCTCGGCGATTCTGTTTTTCCTGTTGCTGCTCAGCGGCCCGCAACAGGGGCCGGCCTTTGGAGAGTTGCCGCGCTGGCAGTTGCTCGGCGGTTTCCTCGGGCCGATGTACGTGGTGGTGCTGACCCTGGCCACACCGCACATTGGCATCGCCATGACCATGATCGCGATCCTCTCCGGTCAGGTCGGCAAAAGCGTGTTGATCGACCACTTCGGCTGGTTCGGCGCCACCCGCAAGAAGGTCAACGGTGAACGTTGGCTGGCCTTGCTGCTGATTGTCGCGGCACTTGTTCTGATCGCTCGGGGTTGATGATGAATCTGATTATATTGTTGGTGGTGGTCGTGGCCGCCGGTGCGGTATTGAGTGTCCAGGCGGCGATCAACGGGCGACTGGGCGAAACGGTCGGCGTATTGCGCAGCAGTTTGCTGACGTTCGTGGTGGGCGCCGTGCTCACCGGGTTGTTGATCCTGTTTTTCGAACCGGCCCATGCCATGAGCCTGCTGGACGTGCCGAAGTGGCAGCTCGGCGGGGCGCTGTTCGGCGTGGTGTACATGATGGTGATGGTCGGCGCTGTACCCCGGGTGGGCACGGCGGTGGCAACGGTCGCCGTGATCGTCGGGCAACTGGGCATGGGGATGTTGATCGATCACTTCGGCTGGCTGGGCAACCCGCAGATCGAGCTGTCCGGCAGTCGGGTGTTGGCGATGGTGCTTCTCGCCCTGGCCTTGCTGTTCATGTACCGCAGCAACACCCGGCAGGCATGACGCTGATTCCTGTGTAGGAGCTGCCGCAGCCTGCGGCAGCTCCTACACTGGTATTACGGTGCGCAGTCCAGCGCCGGACAACCCTACCCATGGAGTCAGACTCATGATCGACAGTGAAAGCGTCTGCGACTGCCCCAAATGTTCCTGCAAGCTAGGCGAACATCCGATCGCACGCCACGGCAAGCACTACTGCTGCGAAGCCTGCGCCAAGCACCATGAACACGGCGAAGAATGCGCCAGTAAAGGCTGCAAGTGTGCCCACGGCAAATAGCTCATCCCGGCAAAGGTGGAGCCTAGTCGGGCTCCACTTCCAGTTTCAGGCTTTCATCGTCCAGTCGCTCGGTATGGCGGACGACACCATTGAAACGTCGTCCTGCAACCCTTACCACCAGCGTTTTTGCCTTTTCCAGATCCTCGGGCAAGGGTGGTTGAACGCGTAACGCAAAGCATGTCGGATCATTTTCGACTTGTTCCAGCCCGACCAGACATTCGGCGCTTTTAGTGACCCGCCCGAACGGCGTATCGAGGCCGTAGTCGATGTGGGCCTTGCTGGTGAGTGGTGTGGTGGTCATGCGCTTTCCTCCCAATGTCCCCTCCCAATGTCCCCTCTCAATGTCCAAAGCGGGGCGCGACCGGTCAATTCGCCGGCCGCCACTTGACGTTCTCCACGCCGAATTTCTCCGCCATCGGCTTGCTGGTCTTTTGCACCTTTTCCCGGCCGAAGCGCGGGATCCGACCCACGCCAGCGTCGCAGCTCGCCCAATGCCAGGCCTCCGCGTTATCCATTTTTTCCAGGCGGATAATGAAAGACTTGGGAGCGCCATGAAGGGTGTATTCAATGACGAAAAGTTTTGCATTGTTCATATAGCCCGTATTCCTCCCTGTGGTAATACAGGGATCGTCGGGGTGGCGGAAAATTCATTCGGATTGGCGGACGGCTGTCGCCGCTGGTGACAAGTGCTACGGCCCTTGACCCTGCAAAGCCCAAAAAAACCGATGATTGCGGCCCATGGCCCTTGCCGGCGGCGACCGTCACCCTGGTCCACCGCGATCCTTGTAGGAGCTGCCGCAGGCTGCGATCTTTTGATCTTGTTGTTTTGCTTTTCAGCAGGTTGAAGTCGCCCAGGATCCAGATCAAAAGATCGCAGCCTGCGGCAGCTCCTACGAATCGGGGTTGTTGTAGACTCTTGGGTTATGACTTCACAAGGTGTTTCCCCCATGAGCGAGCCGATCCGTCTGACCCAATACAGCCATGGCGCAGGCTGTGGCTGCAAGATTTCTCCCCAGGTGCTGGAGGTGATCCTGGCCGGCAGCGGGGCGCAGAACCTTGATCCGAAACTCTGGGTCGGCAACGCCTCACGCGATGACGCGGCGGTGTATGCCATCGACGAGGAGCGCGGCGTGGTGTCGACCACCGACTTCTTCATGCCGATCGTCGACGATCCGTTCGATTTCGGCCGCATCGCCGCGACCAATGCCATCAGCGATATCTACGCCATGGGCGGCGATCCGCTGATGGCCATCGCCATCCTCGGCTGGCCGGTCAATGTGCTGGCGCCGGAGATTGCCCGGGAAGTGATTCGCGGTGGACGTTCGGTGTGCGATGAGGCGGGGATCCCGTTGGCCGGCGGGCATTCCATCGACGCGCCGGAGCCGATCTTCGGCCTGGCCGTGACCGGGCTGGTGCAAAAGCGCCACATGAAGCGCAACGACACCGCCACCGCCGGTTGCCTGCTCTACCTGACCAAGCCCCTGGGCATCGGCATCCTCACCACCGCGGAGAAAAAGGGCAAGTTGCGCCACGAAGACGTCGGCCTGGCGCGTGATTGGATGTGCACCCTGAACAAGCCCGGCAGCCGATTCGGCAAGCTCGATGGCGTGACCGCGATGACCGACGTCACCGGTTTTGGCCTGTTGGGACATCTGGTGGAAATGGCCGATGGCAGCCAGCTGACCGCACGCATCGAATACGACCGTGTACCGCGCTTGCCGGGTGTCGAGTACTACCTTGAACAGGGCTGCGTGCCCGGTGGCACCTTGCGCAACTTCGACAGCTACGCCAGTAAGCTCGGACGCTTGCAGGAACTGCACAAACGCGTGCTCTGCGACCCGCAGACCAGCGGCGGCCTGCTGATCGCAGTCACCCCTGAAGGTAACGCACAATTTCTCGAAGTGGCCGCCGGGCTGGGCCTGAATCTTGAGCCGATCGGCGAATTGATCGAGCGACAGACTAACGCGGTCGAGGTGTTTTGATGTCACTCGACTGCACAGATTACCGCGACATCTTTCTCAATGACCGGCCGATGATGGATGCCCGTGCGCCGGTCGAATTCCTCAAGGGTTCATTCCCCGGCGTGGTCAACCTGCCGCTGATGAATGACCACGAGCGGCAGCGGATCGGGACCTGCTACAAGCAGCACGGTCAGCAGGCCGCCATTACGTTGGGGCATCAATTGGTATCCGGCGACATCAAGGCCGAACGCATTCAGGCCTGGGCCGATTTTGCCCGGGCGCATCCCGAGGGCTATCTGTACTGTTTCCGCGGCGGCTTGCGCTCGCAGATTGTCCAGCAATGGCTCAAGGACGAGGCGGGGATCGACTATCCGCGGGTCGGTGGCGGCTACAAGGCGATGCGCACGTTCCTGTTGGACACGGTCGATCAAGCCATTGCCCAGTGCGATTTCGTCCTGCTGGGCGGCATGACCGGCACCGGCAAGACCGAGGTGCTCACGCAATTGAACAACGGGCTGGACCTTGAAGGTCACGCCAATCACCGCGGCTCCAGCTTCGGCAAGCGCGCCACCGGTCAACCTTCCAACATCGACTTTGAAAACCGCCTCGCCGTGGACGTGCTGAAGAAGCGTGCCCGTGGCATCGAGCAGTTCGTGCTGGAAGACGAGAGCCGCGCGATTGGCAGTTGCGCGCTGCCGTTACCGCTGTATCAGGGCATGCAGCAGTTTTCGATGGTGTGGCTGGAAGACAGCCTGGAAGGGCGGGTGGAGCGGATCCTGCGCGACTACGTGGTGGATTTGTGCGCCGAGTTCATGGGCGTGCATGGCGATGAAGGTTTCGGGCTGTTTTCCGAGCGATTGCTGGCGAGCCTGAATAATGTGCAGAAGCGTCTGGGCGGCGAGCGCCACCGGCGGATGCTGATCTTGATGGAAGATGCCCTGGCGGAGCAGGCGAACAGTGGGGCGGTGGATTTGCACCGGGGCTGGATCGAAGGGTTGTTGAGCGAATATTACGACCCGATGTATGCGTTTCAGCGGGAGAAGAAGGGCGCGCGGATCGAGTTTGCGGGGGAGCGGACTGCAGTCTTTGAATATCTTCGGGAACGGGGCAATCGCCGGGGGTGATGTAGTAACTGTGCCGGCCCCATCGCGGGCAAGCCCGCTCCCACAGTGGCCTGTGGTGGAACACTGTTTTGTGATCGGCGCTGCCCCTTGTGGGAGCGGGCTTGCCCGCGATGGGGCCGGCATGGGCGCTACAAAACTGATAGCACCGCCCCGATTACAGCTCAGGTCGGACAGGTCTCCCGACCATTATCCAGCCCTTGCTTGTAGCTGTGGCTCACCACACTGGCCTTGCCGTTGTGCCAGGTCAGCGTGAGCACGTACAACGTGTCGTAGTCGCTGGACTCCCAGTCATCGGTGATGTTCTGTTTCTTGCCGACGGCTTCGCCAGCGACCTTGTTGATCAGCTCCGGCAGGTAACCGTGGGACCAGGCGGTGTAGATGACCGAGTTGTGGTACTTGTCGTGCAGCAGTTCATCGGCCAGGTCGCTGGTGTCGTTGGCTGAAAAATTGATGTTCACCGGCAAACCGAGCTTGATGGCGCTGGGGCTGATGGTCATCAAGGGGCGGATGTAGCTGTAGGAATTGTCCAGCTCGCCTTCCTCGACATTGCGCGTCGGGTTGGCGGCAAACACGTAATTGGCCTTGCCGAATTTTTCCGGCAGCAAGGTGGCCAGATCGATGGCGCGGTTCAAGCCCTGGCAATTGAGCTGGCCCAGGCCGCCGGCGGGTTTTTCCGCGTGGCGCAAAAATACCAGCGTCTGGGTGCCATCCGCCGGTTGGGCGCGGCTTTCGCTGGATTCGAGCGACAGGAACAGCGCGCTCACTGCCAGCAGGGAGGGCAGGAAAATGTACGCGCGATGTTTAAAACGTTTGGCGAATTTCAAAGGGTTCATCATGTGGATAGGTGATCTTCGGCGCATTCGGTTAAGGCTGACAAACCTCTACACCGCGAGCAGCCCGGCTGCGGGTGTTTTTCCATGTCATGGGGGAAGGTCCATTGGAGTCTCCCGGGCCCATTTGGTTCGATCCGAACGAGCGCAGCACTTTAGCGGCAACCTTGAGCGGATTTTGGCAAAGGTTATCAACAGGATGTTGCGGATTTATGGACAGGGTACAGGTGATGGCGGCGGCGAACGCGGCGATCTGTTGATCTTGCTCATCAGCAATATCGATAACACCAAAAGATCGTAGCCTTCTCCAGCCCCTGCATTATGATCAACGGTCTCAATTTTGCCGTGGATTCTCCCCCCATGACCGATCTGTCCGCGTTCCCGATCACCCGCAAATGGCCGGCCCAATACCCCGAGTGGATTCAGCTGTACTCCTTGCCGACCCCCAATGGCGTCAAGGTCTCGATCATGCTCGAAGAGATCGGACTGCCCTACGAGGCGCATCGGGTGGGCTTCGATACCAACGATCAGCTGTCCGCCGAATTTCTGTCCCTGAACCCCAACAACAAGATTCCCGCCATTCTCGATCCCCATGGACCGGGCGACCAGCCGCTGCCGCTGTTCGAGTCCGGGGCGATTTTGATCTACCTCGCCGACAAGAGCGGGCAATTGCTGGCCCAGGAGTCGGCCGCTCGTTATGAGACGATCCAGTGGCTGATGTTTCAGATGGGTGGTATCGGACCGATGTTCGGCCAGCTTGGCTTTTTCAACAGATTCGCCGGCAAGGACTACGAGGACAAGCGACCACGGGACCGCTACGTTGAAGAAAGCAAACGCCTGCTCAGGGTGCTCGACGAACGTCTGCAAGGACGCGACTGGATCATGGGCGAACGCTACACCATCGCTGACATTGCGACGTTCCCCTGGGTGCGCAACCTGATCGGCTTCTATGAGGCCGGGGATCTGGTGGGCATCAAGGGCTTCGCCAACGTCACGCGAGTGCTGGAGCGTTTCCTGGCACGGCCGGCGGTGATACGCGGGCTGGAAATCCCCAAACCGATCTCAAATTGACCCCGGATCCTGTAGGAGCGGGCTTGCCCGCGAAGAGGCCGGCACATTCAACATCCCTGTTGACTGGACGGCCGCCATCGCGGGCAAGCCCGCTCCCACAGGGTTTTGTGATTGTGCAGATGATTGTTGCCGTTCCCGTAACGCAGTCTTGAACGTTCGACGTTTGTGCGCTGCGCCTTGCAGGGCTTAAGCTTTCGCCCCCTACGACTTTTGTCTCACCCGCCGTTTTTTTTCAGGAACCCCCATGTCCAGTCAGTTCCCCGAAGCACGTCCACGCCGTCTGCGCCGCAATGCGAGCCTGCGCAGCCTGTTCCAGGAAACCGAATTCAGCTTGAACGACCTGGTGTTGCCGATTTTCGTCGAGGAAGAAATCGATGACTTCGTGCCGATCAAAAGCATGCCCGGGGTGATGCGTATTCCGGAATCCAGACTGGCCGGCGAGATCGAGCGCTATGCCCGGGCCGGGATCAAGTCGGTGATGACCTTCGGCGTGTCCCATCACCTGGATGCCAGCGGCAGCGACACCTGGAGCGAAAACGGCCTGGTATCGCGCATGGCGCGCATTGCCAAGGATGCGGTGCCGGAAATGATCCTGATGTCCGACACCTGCTTTTGCGAGTACACCGACCACGGTCATTGCGGTGTGCTGCACAACCACGAAGTCGACAACGACCAGACCCTGGTCAATCTCGGCAAACAAGCCGTGGCCGCCGCCCGGGCCGGGGCCGATGTGATTGCCCCGTCAGCCGCCATGGACGGGCAGGTCCGGGCCATTCGCCGGGCGCTGGATGAGGCGGGTTTCAGCCAGGTCGCGATCATGGCCTATTCCACCAAGTTCGCTTCGGCGCTTTATGGACCGTTCCGCGAGGCGGGTGGCAGTGCGCTCAAGGGCGATCGCAAAAGCTATCAGATGAACCCGATGAACCGCCGCGAAGCCGTGCGCGAATCGTTGATGGACGAGCAGGAAGGTGCCGATGCGTTGATGGTCAAACCGGCCGGCGCGTACCTGGACATCATCCGCGACATCCGCGAAGTGTCGCGCCTGCCACTGTCGGCCTATCAGGTGAGCGGCGAGTACGCGATGATCAAGTTCGGCGTACAGGCCGGGGCGATCGATGAGGATCGGGTGGTGCGTGAAAGCCTTGGGGCGATCAAGCGGGCGGGGGCGGATCTGATCTTCACTTACTTCGCAATGGACCTGGCATTGGCCGGGATCTAAAAACCACCACAAACCCCTGTGGGAGCGGGCTTGCCCGCGATGGCGGTGGGTCATTCAACATAGATGTTGGATGATCCGGCCTCATCGCGGGCAAGCCCGCTCCCACAGGGGGATGTGTTGACCTTGGGTTCAGGCAAAAAACGGTCTGATCCCATGATCCCGGAAATACCGCTCGATCACCTTCGGATCAGAGCAGGTCTCGGCTATCGCCACATAAGTATCCGGCCGCAACAGATAAAACCCGCTACGCCCCAGGCCCGCCGCTTCAAACGCCGGACGCCAGCCAAACACGTGCAACGGCAGATGATGTTCGTTGCACCAGGCAATCATTTCATCGCTGGTGTCGCCATACACATGCACCTGCCAGGTCAGGCACTTCAGCGATTCGAAATTGTCCCCCTCACCGTCGTGGGCCCAGGGTAACCGGTCGCCGCCATGAACATGCCCGGCAACGCCTTTGCTCAGCGGCATCCCGCGATAATCGAGGGTGATTTGCGACACCGTGCGAAAGAGAAACTCGCGGCTTGTTTCCAGTGATGCCACCTTGGGGATCAGAAACGGCGCCACCCGCGTGCGCAGCAAGTCGGCCAGGCGTCCTTCGGCGGTGACGAAACTGAACACCCGGTCGGTGGTGGCCACCAGTTTGCGGGCAAACGAGATGCGCTCGGGTTCGTAGGTGTCGAGCAGTCGGGCCTGGGCACCACCGCTCAATACCGCTGCGAGTTTCCAGGCCAGATTGATCGCATCGCCAATCCCGGTATTCATGCCTTGGCCGCCGGCGGGGCTGTGGACGTGGGCCGCATCACCCAACAGAAACGCGCGCCCGGTGCGGAAGTGATTCGCCACCCGATGGTGCACGCGATAGGTCGAGAACCAGTTCAGCTGATCGATCTGTACCTTCATGTGCTCGATGGCCCGGCTGCTGACGTCTTCAAAACGCAGGGTTTCGGCGCGCTCGGCGCGTTCATCGCGCACCGTACCAATCAGCCGTGCCCGACCCTCGCCGGCCAACGGAAACACCGCGAGAAAATCCGCTTCATCGAGATCCACGTGCAATTCGCCATTGAACGTCGGCCCACTGCCTTTCACGTCGGCCACGTAGAAAATCTGCTGATAAGTGCCGCCGGGGAATCCGGTGTCCAGGGTTTTGCGCACGATCGACCGGGCACCGTCGCAACCGGCCAGATAGCAGGTCTGGCAGATTTCCAGCTGGCCATCGGGCAAGCGCAGGCGGGCGGTGATGCCGTCGCCGGTTTCCTCGAAACCCTCCAGCTCGGTAGTGCGTTCGACCCTGATACCAAAGGCTTCCAGGCGTTCTATCAGCAGCCGTTCATGCTCGTCCTGGGGGTATATTTCGAGAAATGCGTAGGGTGTCAGACCCTCGCCAATCGTGCTCAGAGGCAAGCGCGCCACGGCTTCGCCCTTGACCCAGAAGTTCGCCGCAGCGACGCGATGACCGTTCTGCACCACGGCCTGGCTGAGGTCGAGCTGACGATACAGCTCCAGCGTCCGCGCCTGCACCGCCAGCGCCCGCGAGGTGGTGCCGGGGCTCGACGACTTGTCGATAATCCGCACGCGAATCCCCAGTTTGCTCAGCCACAGCGCCAGTACCAGTCCGGTCGGGCCGGCACCGATGATCAGTACGTCGCTACGGTTCATGGGCCTGTGCTCCTCGATGTGTGGAGCAAGTATGGTTCAGTCCGGACCTGCGGTCAGGCTGACTGCCCAATGGAAACGGCCTCGCCACAGAGGTGTGTCAACAGAAGGAACAGTGCGTCGTCCGGGCAGTCATAGCCTGCGCCATGCCATTGATCGTATGGTTAACCCGGCTCAACGGATTTGATGGAGCATCATGCAAGCCAATCGATTAATCATGGGTGTCGCCGCGCTGCTGGTCCTGGCCGGTTGCGGCACTCAACGCATCCAGGAGCCACCGGCGCGCAAGCCCGCCGAGGTCAGGGCCGAGATCGTGCGGCTGCTGCCGGCCAAGACCGTCGACCGCGAAGGCTGGGCCACCGATATCCATGCAGCGTTTGCCGCCCAGAACATCTACCCCTCCACGCAAAACCTGTGTTCGGTACTGGCGGTCACCGAGCAGGAGTCGACCTTTCAGGTGGACCCTCCGGTGCCGGGCCTGGGCAAGATCGCCCGCGACGAAATCGACCGCCGCGCCGCCAAGGCCCACATCCCCGGTCTGCTGGTCAGCGGTGCGCTGCAGGTGAGCTCCAGCAACGGCAAAAGCTACAGCGACCGCCTGCAAGCCGCCCGCAGCGAAAAAGAGCTCAGCGCGATCTTCGATGATTTCATCGGCATGGTGCCCATGGGCCGCACGTTGTTCGGCGGTTTCAACCCGGTGCACACCGGCGGGCCGATGCAGGTCAGCATCGATTTCGCCGAGGAGCAGGCTCGGGATTATCCGTACCCGGTGCAAGGCACGATTCGTCGGGAAGTGTTCAGCCGTCGCGGTGGCCTGTATTTTGGCATCGCGCACTTGCTCGGTTATCCGGTGAGCTATAAGCAGCCGCTGTACCGCTTTGCCGATTTCAATGCCGGTTGGTACGCCAGCCGTAATGCCGCGTTTCAGAACGCGGTGAGTCGTGCCACGGGCATCCCGCTGGCGTTGGATGGCGATCTGGTCCGCTACGATTCGATCATGCCCGGCACCACGGAGTTGGCGGTGCGCACCCTCGGCAAGCAACTGGGCATGCGCAATCCGACCATCCGTGATCAGCTGGAGGAGGGCAAAAGCCTCGAGTTCGAGGACAGCGAGCTCTATCAGCGAGTTTTCGAGCTGGCCGAGCAGGCCGAGGGGCGTTCATTGCCACGGGCGGTGTTGCCGGGGATCGTGCTGCAGAGCCCGAAGATCACTCGCAAACTCACTACGGCCTGGTTCGCCAAACGGGTCGATGAGCGTTATCAGCGGTGCATGGCGCGGGCCAGGTAGGAGCCGGCTTGCTGGCGAAGGCGTCTGCATGGGCGGTGCAAGGCTTTAGGCCGCATTCGCTGGCAAGCCAGCTCCTACAGGGATCACCTGCGTACCGATGGATTGTGGTCGACGCCAAACCCCTGTAGGAGCCGGCTTGCTGGCGAAGGCGTCTGCATGGGCGGTGCAGGGCTCGAGGCCGTCTTCGCTGGCAAGCCAGCTCCTACAGGGGGGCGGGCACCGCATGAGTCCCGGATTATTGCCGGTATCCCGGGGCACTTCTACACTGAGAGCGGGCATTGTTCGCTCGATGCAGTGGAACGAGGGCGGGTGAGCGCGCCTCTACTGACTATATTCCTGTCTCGCCAGGGGGAGCCGCACCATGTACCAGCTCTACGGACACCAGAACTCCGGCGCCGCGGCGATCGAAGCAGCACTCGAGCTTTGCGAGATCCCTTACCGCTTCATCGATGTCGAGTCGTCCCCGCAGGACGCCATGGCGCTGGAGAAACTCAACCCGCTGAAGCAGATTCCGACCTTGCAACTGCCCGACGGCAGCATTCTCACCGAGAGTGCGGCGATCCTGATTCACCTGGGGCTCACCTTTCCCCAGTCGAAGCTGCTGCCGGAAAAGGCCGCGGAGCGCGATCAGGCCATCCGCGGCCTGGCATACATCGTCAGCAATTGCTACGCGGCCATCGGCATCATCGATTACCCCGAACGTTGGTTGGCCCAGGCGGATGACGCGTCCAGGCACAACCTCATGGCCGGCACTCGCAAGCGCCTGCATTGGAGCTGGGAGGTGTTTGCCGATCAATTCTCGGGCGAGTTGTACCTGGGCGATGAAACCCCGAGAGCCCTGGACCTGCTGGCAGCGGTGGTGACGCGGTGGGCGGGCAGTCGTGAGCATTTGCGCAGTGCCCGGCCGGGATTTTTTGCGTGGCTGGAACGAATCGACCGGCACCCGACGCTGGCGCCGGTCTTCGCCCGGCATTGGCCGTCCTGAGAACACCACAATTCCCCTGTAGGAGCGAGGCTTGCCCGCGAAAGAGGCCAGGTCAGTCGACATCGATGTTGAATGTCAGTTCGCCTTCGCGGGCAAGCCTCGCTCCTACAAGGGTTATGCGGTGTCAGTTAGTTATTCCCCGCGAATATACTGCTCCAGCTGCCGAATCAGCTCGGCCTGTTCGGCGATGGCTTCCTTGACCAGGTCGCCGATCGACAGCAAGCCGATCAGCACACCGCCTTCCACCACCGGCAGGTGCCGCAGGCGTTTGTCGGACATGATGCCCATGCAGGTTTCCACTGTCTGATGGGTGTCTACGGTGATGACCGGCGACACCATGATGTCCTCGACCGGCGTACCGACGGACGAACGGCCCTTGAGCACCAGTTTACGCGCATAGTCACGCTCGCTGATGATGCCGATGACCTCGCCATTCTTCACGACCGGCAATGCACCGACGTTTTTCGCGGCCATGACCATCAGCGCTTCCAGCACCATTTGATGAGGCGCAATGGTATGGACTTCCTGATTTTGCTGGGCCTTTAACTTGAGCAGTTGGGCGACGGTTTTCATGACGGTTTCTCAGGTGTTGTCGTTGTCCTTGAAGAATCGTAGACCCGGGCGCGCAGAGCAAGGCAGAAAGCGGCAGATAACACGCAAAAAACGCCATTCGGCGGTTTTTCTTGCGCCGCAGGCGGCGATCTTTGCTTTTAGCTCAGCTCTAGCCAGATCGGGGCATGGTCCGAGGGTTTTTCCATCCCGCGCAATTCATAATCCACGCCCGCATCCTTCACCCGCGGCAACAAGCCGTGGGACGCCATGATCAAGTCGATCCGCAGCCCGCGCTTGGGCTCATCCTCGAAGCCGCGGCTACGGTAGTCGAACCAGCTGAAGCGGTCGGCGACGTCCGGGTTCAGGTGACGGAAGCTGTCCACCAGGCCCCAGTTCTTCAAGCGCGCCATCCACTCGCGTTCTTCGGGCAGGAAGCTGCATTTGCCGGTTTTCAGCCAGCGTTTCATATTGTCCGCACCGATGCCGATGTCGCAGTCTTCCGGCGAAATGTTCACATCGCCCATCACCACCAGCGGCTGATCGTTGCTGAACTGACTTTCCAGCAATTGCTGCAAGTCGCCGTAGAAACGCTCCTTGGCCGGAAACTTGGTCGGGTGGTCGCGGCTTTCGCCCTGGGGGAAATAACCGTTCATGATGGTCACCGGCACGCCATTGGCGTCGGCGAACGTGCCCCAGATGAAGCGGCGCTGAGCGTCTTCGTCATCGGTGGCAAAGCCCTTGTGCAGTGCCAGCGGTTCTTTGCGCGAGAGCAGGGCGACACCGTAGTGGCCCTTTTGCCCATGGTAATACACGTGATAGCCAAGGGCCTGAACCTCGGCCAGGGGGAATTGTTCGTCGTGGACCTTGGTTTCCTGCAGCCCGATCACGTCAGGCTGGTGCTTCTCGATCAGCGCCGCCAGCTGATGCGGGCGAGCGCGCAGCCCGTTGATGTTGAAGGAGACGATCTTCATGGTCGGCAGTCCTGGCAAAAGGGCGATGCTAGCTGACCTGTTGGAATGGGGCCAGTGTTGGGGCGAGGGAATTACATCTGTCAGACATGTGTTGGCTTTGCCGGCCCCTTCGCGGGCAAGCCCGCTCCCACAGGATCGGTGGCATCCACAGGTTTTGTGTACGACACGGACACTGTGGGAGCGGGCTTGCCCGCGAAGAGGCCAGCCCAGTCGATGAATATCTGGACTTGGTCTATACCTGTCTGGGGAACTGTGTCGGCAACCAAAGGCTCGTACCCATAAGAGCGCAGTCATTTGAGCTGTGCCCCCGGAGAGATCAGCCGTTATGCCCGAAACCTCGACCGCCATCGCCGATATCCACATGCTCGACAGCGGCTATTCCCGCGAAGCCCGATCCTTGTTGTACCAGGCTTATCGGCACGAACCGACCTTCGGTTACCTGTTCGAAGCGGAACGCCCCGGTTACGAACAACGGGTCCGCGCCACCGTGCGCGAACTGGTCAAGCAACATTTTCTGCAGGACTTGCCGGCCATCGGCCTGCTGGTCAACGACCGGTTGATCGGCATCGCCCTGATCGCGCCGCCGCAACGGCGCCTGGGCATCACCGAAAGCTGGGCCTGGCGCCTGCGCATGGTGCTCAGCACCGGCTTTCGCTGCACCCGCCGCTACCTCGAATATCACGATGCGGTGATGGCGTGCGTGCCGTCCGACTCGGTGCACCTGCTGCCGTTGCTGGGGATTCATCCACAATTTCAGGGCAAGCACTTCGGCGAACAGCTGCTGCAAGCCGTGCATAACTGGTGCGCGGTGGATGAACACTCTCAGGGTGTTGTCCTCGATACCGGGAATCCTCGTTATCTGGAGTTCTATAAGCGTCAGGGCTATGAGGAAATCGGCGAGGTGGCCGTAGGACCGATCCGCGAACACGTGTTTTTCCACGCCAATCCTCAGGTGTTACAAACAGCAACGGCATAAAGGTAGAACTTTCTTTCATAGCGAGGCTCTATCACGCTCCCAAGCTCGTGATAGCATCCGCGCCTATGAAGTTTTCAGGAAGATTTACCAGCGGCGTGCTGATGCTGATCACCAGCTGCGCGGCGCTGGCGCAAAGTGAATTGGATGTGCGGATCAAACCGTCCAACGATGAACTCAAAGCCAATATAGAGGGCTATATCGGCAGCCTCGGCGATCGCGACGAGGAAGCCTTGCTGCGCTACAGTCGTGGCGCCGAGGAGCAGGCGCGCAAGGCCGCCCAGGCCCTGGGCTATTACCAGCCGCAGATCGACAGCGACGTGAAGGGCGGCAAGACGCCGCGCCTGGTGCTCAACATCGATCCCGGCGAGCCGGTGCATTTGCGCAACGTCACTATTCGCGTTGAGGGTCCGGCCGCGTCCCTTAAATCCTTTCGTGTGCCCAAAAGCGCTACGCTGAAAACCGGCGCGGTGCTCAACCACGGGCATTACGAAGACGCCAAGCGCCTGATCCAGAATCAGGCCTCGCGCTACGGTTTTTTCAGCGGACGCTTTACCAGCCAGAAACTGGCGGTAGACCCGCGAGCCGGCGTCGCCGACATCGAATTGGTCTACAACAGCGGCCCACGCTACTCCCTGGGCAAAGTCAGCTTCGAAGGCGACACCCCCTTCGACGAAGACTTGTTGCAACGCATGGTGCCGTTCAAGGCGGGCGCACCCTATGACTCCGAACTGATCGCCGAACTCAACCAGGCGCTGCAATCGAGTGGCTATTTCGAGGGGGTGCGGGTCGATGCGGCACCGACCGCGTCCAAGGCCAATGTGATCCCGGTGGACGTCAAGCTCGACACCCGCAAGCCGCGGACCATGGGCCTGGGCGTGGGCTACTCCACCGACGTCGGCCCGCGGGTCAAGGCCAACTGGACCCGGCATTGGGTCAACCCCCAGGGGCACAGCTACGGCTGGGAAACCGAAGTCTCGGCGCCACGGCAAAACGTCGGGCTGTTCTACGACATTCCGCTGGACCCGCCACTGACCGACAAGCTGCGCTTCGCCGGCGGCTATCAGTATGAAGAAATCGCCGATAAGGACAGCCTGAGCAAGCTGTTGACCCTCGGTCCCGAGTGGCACAGCAAGTTGCCCAGCGGCTGGCAACGGGTGGTGTCGCTCAAATGGCAACGGGAAGAGTACCGACTGGGCGATGACTCGGGGCTCAGCACCTTGCTCATGCCCGGCGTCAGTTATTCCTATCTCAAAAGCGACAACCGTATCGACCCGCACAATGGTTATCGCCTGGCCTTTGAAACCAAGGTCGCCAAGGAAGGTCTGGGGTCCGATAACAATCTGCTCTATGGCACGGCGTTGGTGAAGGGCTTGACCACTGTCTTCGACAAACACCGTTTGCTCGGTCGGGTACAGGTCGGCGGCAGTGCGACCAACGGCTACAAATCGGTACCGCCGTCGTTGCGGTTCTTCGCCGGTGGCGATCAGAGCGTGCGCGGTTACGATTATCAGAGCCTGTCCCCGGAAAACTCCAACGGCGACCGCATCGGTGGTCGTTACATGGTGGCCGGCAGCGTCGAGTATCAGTATTCCGTCGCCGAAAAATGGCGGGTGGCGACCTTCATCGACCAGGGCAACTCCTTTAATACACTTGAATTGCCGAACCTCAAGACCGGCGTCGGGATCGGCGTGCGCTGGGTGTCGCCGGTGGGGCCGATCCGCCTCGACCTGGCCCATGCCGTAGACGACGGCGGCTTTCGACTGCACTTTTCCATGGGGCCTGAGCTGTGAAGCGTGGTTTGAAAATAACGCTGCTGGCGATACTGGCGCTGTTGATGCTGGTCGTCCTGACGCTGGCCACGGTGTTGGGCACGGTGACCGGCAGTCGCTGGGCGCTCGGGTTTGTGCCGGGGCTGACCGTGGAGAATTTCCAGGGCCGCCTGGGCGGGCAATGGAGCGCCGATCATCTGCTGTGGCAGCAGGACAGCAGCCGGGTCGAGCTGAGCAAAGTGATTTTCGCCTGGTCGCCGCTGTGCCTGACGCGCATGACCCTGTGCATCGAGCAATTGCAGGCCGACCAGGTCAGCTTGCAATTCCCGCCGGGCACGGAAGAGGAGAGCAGCGGGCCGATCACCCTGCCGGATGTGCAATTGCCCCTGGCGATAGAGTTGGGCGACATCAAGGTTGGCAGCCTTGTGTTCAACGGCAGCGAAGAGCTCAAGGGCCTGCAACTGGCGGCGCACTGGACCGCAAAAGGCTTGCAGATCGATTCAGTACAGTTGCAGCGTGACGAGTTGAGCCTGCACCTGTCCGGCCTGCTGCAACCCAGCGGCAACTGGCCGCTCAAGGCCGAAGGCAAGCTGACCCTGCCGGCGCCGGGCACCGAGCCGTGGGCACTGGCGCTGAAGGTCGACGGCGACCTGCTGAAAACCCTGAACCTGAAAGCCGACAGCAGCGGCTATCTGAACGGCCAACTGACGGGTGAATTGCAACCACTGGTGGCAAACCTGCCGGCCAAGGTGCGCATCACCGCCGATGGCTTCAAGGCCAGCGCCGACCTGCCGGACACCCTGCAACTCAATCAGCTGGAGCTCACCGGCGACGGCGACCTGAAAAACGGTTACCAACTGCTCGGCAAGGCCACGCTGCCCGCCGAGCAAGGCCCGGTCGCGTTGTTGCTGCAAGGCAAGGTCGACGCCAACGGCGCGCAGATCGCCGGGCTGGACCTGACGGCCAACGACAAGCAAAGCCTCAAGCTCACCGGGCACCTGGACTGGAGCAAAGGCCTGAGCGCCGAGGCGAAAATCGATTGGCTGGATTTCCCCTGGCACCGCCTCTATCCGCTGATCGACGAACCGGAAGTGGCGTTGCGCAGTTTCAACGGTGAAGTCTCCTACACCGACGGCAAGTACCTCGGCAACTTCAAGGCGGCGCTGGATGGCCCGGCCGGAGCGTTCAGCCTGAACAGCCCGTTCGCCGGCGACCTGACTAAAATCTACCTGCAACAAATCCAGCTTGAAGCCGGGCAGGGCAAGGCCCAGGGCCACCTGAACCTGCAATTTGCCGATGGCATTGCCTGGGACACCGCACTGGACCTGTCGGCGATCAATCCAGCGTACTGGGTCGCGGAGTTGCCGGGCACCCTGGCCGGACCGTTACGCAGCAAAGGCGAGCTGAAGAATGAAAAACTCAGCCTCAACGCCGACCTGGACCTGAAAGGCAAGCTGCGTGGGCAACCGGCAGAGATCCAGGCCAAGGCCGACGGCGGCGGCGAGCAATGGAACCTCAGCGCCCTGCAGATTCGCCTGGGCGACAACAGCATCAATGGCAAGGGCAGCCTGCAACAGAAACTGAGCGGCCAGATCGACATCAAGCTGACGCGCCTGGCGCAGCTCTGGCCGCAACTGCGCGGTCAGCTCAACGGTCGGGTCGATGTCGCCGGCACGCTCAAGGCGCCGCAAGGCAAACTCGGGCTGCAGGGTACGCAACTGGCGTTCGAAGACAATCGTCTGCAAAGCCTGAACCTGGACGCGACGCTCGACAGCGCGCAACGGGCGAAAATCGATCTCAAGGGCAGTGGCATCCAGGCCGGCGACACCTCGCTGGGGACCTTGACCGCCAGCGGCCAGGGCGATATCAAGCAGCAGAAGCTGACCCTCGACCTGCAAGGATCCAAGCTGAAACTGGCGCTGGGTTTTGACGGTGCGCTGGACCAAGGCAACTGGCGCGGACGTCTGGCCAGCGGCGATATCCAGGCCGGAGGCCAGGACTGGAAGTTGCAAGGCCCGGCGAAGCTCGAACGGCTGGCGGACGGCAAGGTCAACTTCGGCGCCCATTGCTGGATGTCCGGCCCGGCCAGCCTGTGTGGTGAAGACCAGCGCCTGATGCCGGAACCGAAGCTGCGTTATCACCTCAAGCAGTTCCCGATCGACAGCCTGGCGCAGTGGTTGCCCAAGGATTTCGCCTGGAAGGGCCGGCTCAATGCTGACCTGCAACTGGACATGCCCGCCAGCGGCCCGAACGGTCAGATCAGCATCGATGCCAGCGGTGGCACCCTGCGCGTGCGCGAGAAAGACCAGTGGCTGGACTTCCCGTACCAGACCCTGAAACTGACCAGCAAACTCACGCCCAAGCGCATCGACACCGACCTCAACTTCGTGGGCGGCAAGCTCGGCGAACTGATGGTGCAGACACAGATCAATCCGTTGCCCAAGGACAAGCCGCTGACCGGCTCTTTCCGTTTGACCGGGCTGGACCTGTCCGTGGCGCGGCCATTTGTGCCCATGGTCGAGAAAATGACCGGGCGCTTGAATGGCAGCGGCACGATTTCCGGTGCACTGCTGGCCCCTCAGGTCAACGGCAATGTGCTGCTCAGTGACGGTGAGATTTCCGGGGCTGAACTGCCGATGGAGCTTGAAGCCTTGCAGTTGCGGGCGGTGATTGCCGGCGAAACCGTGCAATTGGAGGGCGGCTGGAAAAGCGGCAAGACCGGGCAGGGCAGCTTGAATGGCGACATCGCCTGGGGCCAGGCGCTGGTGGTGGACCTGGTGCTCAAGGGCTCGCAGTTGCCGGTGACCGTCGAGCCGTATGCCAAGCTGGAAATGGCGCCGCACCTGAAGATCTCGATGAAGGACGACAAACTGTCGGTTGCCGGCAAAGTGCGGGTGCCCAAGGGGGAAATCACCGTGCGCGAGTTGCCGCCGTCCACGGTCAAGGTCTCCGATGACACGGTGATCATCGGCCGGCAGACCGAAGAGGGCAAACCGCCGATGGCCATGGCGATGGACATCGATGTGGTGGTCGGCGAAGAAAAACTCAGCTTTGCCGGGTTTGGCCTGACTGCCAACCTGCAAGGGCATGTGCACATCGGCGACAACATGGACACCCGCGGCGAGCTCTGGCTCAACGACGGGCGTTACCGTGCCTACGGCCAGCGGCTGACGGTGCGCCGGGCACGTTTGCTGTTTGCCGGTCCGATCGACCAGCCCTACCTGGACATCGAAGCGATTCGCCAGACCGATGACGTGATCGCCGGGATTCGCCTGAGCGGCAGCGCCGAGCAGCCGACCACGCAAATCTTCTCCGAGCCGGCCATGAGCCAGGAACAGGCGCTGTCCTATCTGGTGCTGGGCCGTCCGATCAGTACCACCGGTGAAGACAACAACATGCTCGCCCAGGCCGCCCTCGGGCTGGGCCTGATGGGCAGTTCGGGGGTGACCAGCGGCTTGGCCAAGAGCCTGGGTATTCAGGACTTCCAGCTCGATACCGAAGGCAGCGGCAACGAAACCAGTGTGGTGGCCAGCGGCAATATCTCCGAGAAACTCAGCCTGCGTTACGGGGTTGGCGTGTTTGAGCCGGCCAACACCATCGCCTTGCGCTACAAGCTGAGCAAGAAGGTCTACCTTGAGGCCGCGGGTGGTGTGGCCAGTTCGCTGGATATCTTCTACAAGCGGGATTTCTAAGCCCCGTTCCCTTCCGGAAATTGAGTCGCCCCCATCGCGAGCAAGCTCGCTCCCACAGGTTCAATGTGATCCCTGTGGGAGCGAGCTTGCTCGCGATGGCGTCGGCGTGGACGCCACATAATCCGGCGCCTTTTATCAGGGTAATAGCAAGCAACCTAACTATTACATTGACATTCGCTGCCTAGGCAGTAACATCTGGACATACATTCTCTGCCTAGGCAGCTAATTGGTGGACAGATGAAACACTTCACTCCGGACGCATTCCACACGTGCCATCTCGGCCTGCTGCTCGGGCGCGCGGCCTTGCTCAAGGACCGGATCATCGACACCCACATGGAACCGCATGGCATCACTGCCGCGCAGTTCAAGGTGCTGATCATCATGGCCCAGTTTGGCGTCGATACCCCGGCCGAGCTCTGTCGTCACCTGTCCCTGGACAGCGGTTCGATGACCCGCATGCTCGACCGTCTGGAACAGAAAGGTTTCCTCGCCCGCCAACGGTCCGCGGCGGATCGCCGCCAGGTGCAACTGGTGCTGACCGAACAAGGCCAGCGACTGACTGACCGTTTGCCCGAAATCGGCGCCGACGCCATGAATGAACTGGCCGGGGCCATCACCCCGGAAGAACTGAACACCCTGGAACAGATCCTCAAGAAAATCCTGGTGGCCGCCGGTGACTCGATCACCCTGCTGCGGGTAGGTGACAAATGAACAGTAAAACCTTGCGCACCGGCCTCAGCCTGGTGCTGTTGGCCATGAGCCTGGCCGGTTGCGCCAGCTACAGCGGCCTGGACACCGAAGGCGTCAGCCTCGAGGCGAAAAACCTCAAGGCCGGACAATCCCTCAGCGGCGTGACCCTGTCGCCGGCGGCCTGGCCGAAAAGCGACTGGTGGAAAAGCCTCGGCGACCCGCAGCTCGACGGTCTGATCCGCGAAGCCCTGCACGACAGCCCGGACATGCAAATCGCCGACGCCCGCGCCCATCAGGCCAGCGCCGCCGCTTCCGCCGCCGACGCCGAGCGGATGCCGACCCTCGATGCCAGCGCCGGCGTCAGCCGTTCGCGTCTGGCCCGCGATCAAGACCCGAACGGGCAGGGTGATGCCTACTCCACCGTGCGCAACATCGGCGCCAGTTTCAATTACAACTTCGACCTCTGGGGCGGCCAGCGCGACGCCTGGGAAGCCGCACTGGGCCAGGCCCGTGCCGCCGAAGTCGACCGGCAGGCGGCGCAGTTGACGTTGGCGGCCGATGTCGCCCGCGCCTACAGCGATCTGGGGCAGGCGTACATCGTCCATGACCTGGCCAGCGAAGACCTCAAGCGTACCCGGCAAATGCTCGACCTGAGCCAGCGGCGCTTGAGTTCGGGGATCGACAGCCAGTACCAGTTCCAGCAGACCGAAAGCCTGGAGGCCACTTCCCAAGCCAGCCTGATCGACGCCGAAAAACGCCTGCAAAGCGCGAAAATCGCCTTGGCCGTCTTGCTCGGCAAAGGTCCTGATCGCGGTAATGACATCGCCCGGCCGAACATCCTCCAGGCCAGCGCCGTGGCACTGCCATCAGTGCTGCCGGCCGAGCTGCTCGGTCGTCGTCCGGACCTGGTGGCGGCGCGCTGGCGGGTCGAAGCCGCGAGCAAGAACATCGACGCCGGCAAAACCCGTTTCTACCCCAACCTCAACCTGAGCGCCGCGGCCGGTGCCGAGTCGTTGCTGGGCGATGCAATGTTTGGTTCCGCGAGTCGTTTCTTCAACATTGCGCCGACGATTTCCGTGCCGATTTTCGACGGTGGCCGCCTGCGTGCCGACCTCGATGCCCGCGACGCCGATTACGACCTCGCGGTGGCGCAGTACAACAAAAGCCTGGTCAAGGCCCTGGGCGATGTCAGCGACACCATTAACCAGTTGCGCGATATCGGCCGGCAGATCGGCGCCCAGCAACACGCCACCGACATTGCCCAGCAGTCATACGACACCGTGGTCCAGCGCTACGGTTCCGGCATCGGCAACTACCTCGACGTGCTCAGCATCGAGCAGCAATTGCTCCAGGCCCAGCGTCAGCTGGCCAGCCTGAATGCCGAGCAGATCGATCTGTCGATTCAACTGATGCAGGCGCTGGGGGGCGGCTTTCAGGGCGACACCCTGACCGCAGCCAACGCAACCCCAGCCACGCAGCACAACTAATTCAAGGTATTCGTCATGGCTACTGCCGATACAACCCAAGCCCCTGACACCCCACAAGACGCGAGCAATCAGCGCAAGCGCAAAGTCATGCTGGTGGTCCTGGCGCTGGTGGTGATACTCACCAGTCTGGGTGTCTGGGGTTATCACGAACTCTACGGGCGCTGGAACGAAAGCACCGATGATGCCTATGTGAACGGCAACGTGGTGGAAATCACCCCGCTGGTCACCGGCACCGTGGTCAGCATCGGCGCCGACGATGGCGACCTGGTCCATGAAGGCCAGGTGCTGATCAACTTCGACCCGAACGACGCCCAGGTCGGTTTGCAAAGCGCCCAGGCCAACCTTGCTCGCACCGTGCGCCAAGTGCGCGGCTTGTACAGCAACGTCGACGGCATGAAAGCCCAGGTCAATGCGCAGCAGGCGGAGGTGCAAAAGGCCCAGGACAACTTCAATCGCCGCAAGAATCTGGCGGCCGGCGGAGCGATTTCCCAGGAAGAGCTGTCCCACGCTCGCGACGACCTGACCTCGGCGCAAAACGCCCTGGCCAACGCCAGGCAGCAGCTTAAAACCACCAGCGCCTTGGTGGATGACACCGTGGTGTCGTCGCATCCGGATGTGATGTCTGCTGCCGCACAATTGCGTCAGGCTTATCTGAACAATGCACGCAGCACCTTGATCGCGCCGGTCACCGGTTATATCGCCAAGCGCACCGTGCAACTCGGTCAGCGCGTTCAGCCGGGCACGGCGTTGATGGCGGTGATTCCACTGGATCAACTGTGGATCGACGCCAACTTCAAGGAAACCCAGCTGCGTGACATGCGCATCGGCCAGCCGGTGGACATCGAAGCCGACCTGTACGGCAGCGACGTGAAATACAGCGGCACCATCGACAGCCTCGGCGCCGGCACCGGCAGCGCTTTTGCCCTGTTGCCGGCGCAAAACGCTACCGGTAACTGGATCAAGATCGTCCAGCGGGTGCCGGTGCGGATCCACATCAACGCCGAAGAGCTTGCAAAACATCCATTGCGGGTCGGCCTGTCGACCCAGGTCGATGTGAACCTGCATGACCAGAGCGGCCCGGTGCTGGCACAACAGCCGCCGCAAAAGGCTTCGTTCAGCACCAACGTCTACGACCGTCAGTTGGTCGAGGCCGACGCGATGATCACTCAGTTGATCCACGACAACAGCGCTGCGGTCAGCAAGACCGCGAACCGCTGATTGGCCATCACACCGACCCTGTGAGAGCGAGCTTGCTCCGGGCGGCGTTCCGACGATGGCGGATTTACATTCAACATATTTGTTGATTGATCCACCGCTATCGTCGGAGCGCCGCCCGGAGCAAGCTCGCTCCCACAGGATCAGCGGCGCCTGTTGAAAGGGGCCGCGCCTGCCCAGTTTCAAAGGATTCGCGATGAGCAATAACGCGTCTTTCACCCCACCCAGCCTGCTGCTCAGCACCATCGGCCTGTCGCTGGCGACCTTCATGCAGGTGCTCGACACCACCATCGCCAACGTGGCGCTGCCGACGATCTCCGGCAACCTCGGCGTGAGTTCGGAGCAGGGCACCTGGGTCATCACCTCGTTCGCGGTGAGCAACGCGATTGCGCTGCCATTGACTGGCTGGCTCAGCCGGCGTTTCGGTGAAGTGAAGCTGTTTCTCTGGGCGACCATTCTGTTTGTGCTGGCCTCGTTTCTCTGCGGCATTTCCACCTCGATGCCAGAGTTGATCGGCTTTCGGGTGCTGCAAGGCCTGGTCGCCGGTCCGTTGTACCCGATGACCCAGACGCTGCTGATCGCCGTCTATCCGCCCGCCAGGCGCGGCATGGCCCTGGCGTTGCTGGCGATGGTCACGGTGGTCGCGCCAATTGCCGGTCCCATCCTTGGCGGCTGGATCACCGACAGCTATAGCTGGCCGTGGATCTTCTTCATCAACGTGCCGATCGGGATTTTTGCGGTGATGGTGGTGCGTGCGCAGCTCAAGGCGCGGCCGGTGGTGACCAGTTATCAGCCGATGGATTACGTCGGGTTGATCACCTTGATCATTGGCGTCGGCGCGTTGCAGGTGATCCTCGACAAGGGCAACGACCTGGACTGGTTCGAGTCGAATTTCATCATCATCGGCGCGGCCATTTCGGTGATTGCGCTGGCGGTGTTCGTGATCTGGGAAATGACCGACAAGCACCCGGTGGTCAACCTGCGGTTGTTTGCGTATCGCAATTTCCGTATCGGCACCATTGTGCTGGTGGGCGGTTATGCCGGGTTTTTCGGGATCAACCTGATCCTGCCGCAATGGCTGCAGACCCAGATGGGCTATACGGCGACCTGGGCCGGTCTGGCGGTGGCACCGATCGGGATTCTGCCGGTGCTGATGTCGCCGTTTGTCGGCAAGTACGCGCACAAGTTCGACCTGCGGCTGCTGGCCGGCGGCGCGTTCCTGTGCATCGGCCTGAGTTGCTTCATGCGGGCCGGGTTCACCAATGAAGTGGACTTCCAGCACATCGCCCTGGTGCAGCTGTTCATGGGCATTGGCGTGGCGCTGTTCTTCATGCCGACCTTGAGCATTCTGATGTCGGACCTGCCGCCGAGCCAGATCGCCGACGGCGCCGGCCTGGCGACCTTCCTGCGGACCCTGGGCGGCAGTTTTGCGGCGTCGCTGACCACCTGGATCTGGATTCGTCGGGCGGACCAGCATCATGCCTATATGAGCGAAAGCATCAGCACCTATGAGCCGGCGACACGGGATGCGCTGAATGCGCTGGGCGGGGCGGGCAATCAGGCCTATGCGCAGCTGGACCATGTGCTGACCAGTCAGGCGTACATGCTCTCCACCGTGGATTACTTCACGTTGGTGGGATGGGGGTTCATGGGTTTGATCCTGCTGGTGTGGCTGGCGAAACCGCCGTTTGCGGCAAAGGCGGGGCCTGCAACCTCCGGCCATTAAGCCAACCACAAAACCCTGTGGGAGCGGGCTTGCCCGCGATGGCGGTGGATCAATCAACAAAGTTGTTGAATGTGATTCCGCTATCGCGGGCAAGCCCGCTCCCACAGGTTCTTATGTTCGTCTGTCAGTTAGCAGGTGCTGCCAATTGCGGTGGCGGGGCGAAATCGAATGGCGCCAACGCAAACCCTTGCTCATCCACCTGCAACGCCCAGCCCTGACGATCCCAATCCCCCAACACAATGCGCCTGGCCGCCTGCTCGCCAATCTGCAACTTGTGGATGGCGGGGCGATGGGTATGGCCATGGATCAAGGTCTTCACCCCGTAGGCCTGCATGATCCGCGGCACTTCTTGCGGCGTGACATCGACAATGTCATTGGCCTTCATCCGCACCTGGGCCGTGCTTTCACTGCGCAGCTTGCGCGCCAGTTTCTGCCGGGTGCCCAGGGGCAAATGGCGCAGGATGAACAAGGTCACGGGATTGCGCAGGTAGCGGCGCAGCTTCATATAGCCGACGTCACGGGTGCACAGGCTGTCGCCGTGCATCAACAGCACCGGCTCGCCTGCGAGCTGCACGACACTCGGGTCCTTCAGCAGCGTACAGCCGGCCTGTTTACAGAAGGCCTGGCCGAGCATGAAGTCGCGATTGCCGTGCATCAGAAAAATGGCCGTGCCGCTGTCGCTGAGGTCGCGCAGGGCCTGGCAGATGGAACGCTGGAAGGCGGTCATGGCATCGTCGCCAATCCACGCCTCGAAAAAATCGCCCAGGATGTACAACGCACTCGCCGAGCGGGCACGCCCGGCGAGCAAATCCAGAAACGCCCGGGTAATGTCCGGGCGCTCCTCTTCCAGATGCAAGTCTGAAATCAGCAGTATCACTCAACGATCTCGGCTTTCTCGATGATCACGTCTTCTGCTGGCACGTCCTGGTGGCCGGACTTCATGGTGGTGGAAACAGCTTTGATCTTGTCGACGACGTCGGTACCGGCAACCACTTTGGCGAATACCGCGTAGCCCCAGCCCTGGGTGGTCTTGGCGCTGTGGTTGAGGAAGCTGTTGTCAGCCACGTTGATGAAGAACTGGGCGGAAGCCGAATGCGGCTCCATGGTGCGGGCCATGGCGACGGTGTACTTGTCGTTCGGCAGGCCGTTGTCGGCTTCGTTCTGGATGCTTGGGCGCTTGTCTTTCTTTTCTTTCATGCCTGGCTCGAAACCGCCGCCCTGGACCATGAAGTTACCGATGACGCGGTGGAACACGGTGTTTTCGTAGTGACCGGCTTTGACGTACTCGATGAAGTTGGCAACGGTCAGCGGTGCCTTTTCAGCGTTCAGTTCCAGGACGATGTCGCCATGGTTTGTTGTCAGTTTGACTTGGGTCATGATCGGTACTCTTAATGAGGTAAAGCGTTTTCTGGGAATTCGTGGGTTTCGGGGCTGTGCAGCCCTCAACCGGTCCGGCCAATGTTGGCCAAGGTGCGCAGTTTAGCGCGACAGGCGCGAATTTCGAGGCCGTTTTTCATTTGCATCCGATTAAATGCAGCCGTTTTCGGGCCTGCTCTGTCAGCGACTTGACAGCTTCGGCTATGATAAGCCCCTTTGATTTATAACAGCCGCTTTGATTTGGCCAACTGGCCGCGCACTTGTACGTTCAAGGATCCTATGAGCAAGCCCACTGTCGACCCTACCTCGAATTCCAAGACCGGCCCTGCCGTGCCGGTCAATTTCCTGCGCCCGATCATCCAGGCGGACCTGGACTCGGGTAAGCACACGCAGATCGTCACCCGTTTCCCGCCTGAGCCCAACGGTTATCTGCACATCGGTCACGCCAAGTCGATCTGTGTGAACTTCGGCCTGGCCCAGGAATTTGGCGGCGTCACGCACCTGCGTTTCGACGACACCAACCCGGCCAAGGAAGACCAGGAATACATCGACGCGATCGAAAGCGACGTCAAATGGCTGGGCTTCCAATGGTCCGGTGAAGTGCGCTATGCCTCGCAGTATTTCGACCAGTTGCACGACTGGGCCGTCGAACTGATCAAGGCCGGCAAGGCCTACGTCGACGACCTGAGCCCGGAACAGGCCAAGGAATACCGCGGCACCCTGACCGAACCGGGCAAGAACAGCCCGTTCCGTGACCGCTCCGTGGAAGAAAACCTCGACTGGTTCGCCCGCATGCGCGCCGGCGAGTTCCCGGACGGCGCACGCGTGCTGCGGGCCAAGATCGACATGGCCTCGCCGAACATGAACCTGCGCGACCCGATCATGTATCGCATTCGTCACGCGCACCACCACCAGACCGGTGACAAGTGGTGCATCTACCCGAACTACGACTTCACCCACGGTCAGTCGGACGCCATCGAAGGCATTACCCATTCGATCTGCACCCTGGAGTTCGAAAGCCATCGTCCGCTGTACGAGTGGTTCCTCGAGAACCTGCCAGTACCGGCCAACCCGCGCCAGTACGAGTTCAGCCGCCTGAACCTGAACTACACCATCACCAGCAAGCGCAAGCTTAAGCAGCTGGTGGACGAGAAACACGTCAATGGCTGGGACGATCCACGCATGTCCACGCTGTCGGGCTTCCGCCGTCGTGGCTACACGCCGAAATCGATCCGCAACTTCTGCGAAATGATCGGCACCAACCGTTCCGACGGCGTGGTGGACTTCGGCATGCTCGAATTCAGCATCCGTGACGACCTCGACCACAGCGCCCCGCGTGCCATGTGCGTGCTGCGTCCGCTGAAAGTCGTGATCACCAACTACCCGGAAGGCCAGGTCGAGAACCTCGAATTGGCGTGCCACCCGAAAGAAGACATGGGCGTGCGCGTGCTGCCGTTCGCCCGTGAGCTCTACATCGACCGTGAAGACTTCATGGAAGAGCCGCCAAAAGGCTACAAGCGCCTGGAACCCAACGGCGAAGTGCGTCTGCGCGGCAGCTACGTGATCCGTGCCGACGAAGCGATCAAGGACGCCGATGGCAACATCGTCGAACTGCGTTGCTCGTATGACCCGGAAACACTGGGCAAGAACCCTGAAGGCCGCAAGGTCAAAGGCGTGGTGCACTGGGTGCCGGCCGCTGCCAGCGTCGAGTGCGAAGTGCGTCTGTACGATCGCCTGTTCCGCTCGGCCAACCCTGAGAAGGCCGAAGACAGCGCCAGTTTCCTGGACAACATCAACCCTGACTCGCTGCAAGTCCTCACCGGTTGTCGTGCCGAGCCTTCGCTGGGCAATGCACAGCCGGAAGACCGTTTCCAGTTCGAGCGCGAAGGTTACTTCTGCGCGGATATCAAGGACTCGAAACCCGGTCGTCCGGTGTTCAACCGTACCGTGACCCTGCGTGATTCGTGGGGCCAGTGATTCAGCGTTAAGGAAGGAGCACTCAGTGCTTACGATCTACAACACGCTCACCAAGAGCAAAGAAGTCTTCAAGCCGCTCGATGGCAACAATGTGCGCATGTACGTCTGCGGGATGACCGTGTACGACTACTGCCACATTGGCCACGGCCGCAGCATGGTCGCGTTCGACCTGGTGACCCGCTGGCTGCGGTTCAGCGGTTATAACCTGACGTATGTGCGCAACATCACCGACATTGAAGACAAGATCATCAATCGGGCCAAGGAGAACGGCGAGCCGTTCGACGTGCTGACCGAGCGCATGATCACCGCGATGCACGAGGACGAGGCGCGCCTCAACATCCTCAAGCCGGACATGGAACCACGGGCCACCGATCACATCGCTGGCATGCAGAGCATGATTCAGACCCTGATCGACAAGGGTTACGCCTACGCCCCGGGCAATGGCGATGTCTACTACCGCGTCGCAAAGTTCATGGGCTACGGCAAGCTGTCGCGCAAGAAAATCGAAGACCTGCGTATCGGCGCACGGATCGAAGTCGACGAGTCGAAACAGGATCCGCTGGACTTCGTGCTGTGGAAAGGCGCCAAGCCGGGCGAACCGAGCTGGCCTTCGCCTTGGGGCGATGGTCGTCCGGGCTGGCACATCGAGTGCTCGGTGATGTCGACCTGCTGCCTGGGCGAGACCTTCGACATTCATGGCGGCGGCAGCGACCTCGAGTTCCCGCACCACGAAAACGAAATCGCCCAGAGCGAAGCGGCCACCGGCAAGACCTACGCCAACGCGTGGATGCATTGCGGCATGATTCGCATCAATGGCGAGAAGATGTCCAAGTCCTTGAACAACTTCTTCACCATCCGCGACGTGCTGGAAAAGTACCACCCGGAAGTCGTGCGATACCTGCTGGTGTCGAGCCACTACCGCAGCGCGATCAACTATTCGGAAGACAACCTCAAGGACGCCAAGGGCGCCCTCGAGCGTTTCTACCACGCATTGAAAGGCCTGCCGAACGTGGCGCCTGCTGGCGGCGAAGCCTTTGTCGAGCGTTTCACCCAGGTGATGAACGACGACTTCGGCACGCCGGAAGCCTGTGCGGTGCTGTTCGAGATGGTGCGCGAGATCAACCGTCTGCGCGAGAGCGATCTGAACGCAGCGGCCGGTCTGGCTGCCCGTTTGAAAGAGCTGGCCAGCGTGCTGGGTGTATTGCAGCTTGAAGCTGACGACTTCCTGCAGGCCGGTGCCGAAGGGCGCGTGGATGCAGCCGAAGTCGAGGCGCTGATTGCTGCGCGGCTGGCGGCGCGTGCCGGTAAAGACTGGGGCGAATCCGACCGCATCCGCGACCAGCTCACCGCCATGGGCGTGGTGCTGGAAGACGGCAAGGGTGGGACGACCTGGCGTCTGGCTGACTGATTGCTTGATTGGTTACAAACAAAACCCGCCTTGTGCGGGTTTTTGTTTGGGGGGAGGGCTTAAATGCAGTGGTGCCCCGGCTGACGCCATCGCGGGCAAGCCCGCTCCCACAGTGGTCGAGGTGGATTCAGTTTCGAGTACGACACAAATCCCTGTGGGAGCGGGCTTGCCCGCGATGGTCTTAAGCCAGGCACAGCCATTGCGGATCACTCGTCACTCCGCCTGGCGCAGCCGCTTGTAGAGGGTATTGCGGCTTACTCCAAGCCTGCGGGCCAAATGGGAGATATTCCCCCCCACCGCCTGCAACTGCCGATTCAACTCCTCCACATCATTCAAATCCACCGCCAACGGTTCATCCAATTCAACCGGCTCCATCTCCAGATCGACAAAAAAATCATCCGGCAAATGTTCCGGCCGCACCGGTTGTTCCTCGGCCATGGCCAGCGCCACCTGCATCACGCTGCTGACCTGGCGCAAATTACCCGGCCACGGGTGGCGGCCGAACAACTCCAAAACCTCTCTGCTCAAGCCGGCCCATTGGCTCGGCTCGCGGTGCTGTTCCCACAGACGTTTGAACAAGGCCTCTTTATCACTGCGCTCCCTTAACGGCGGCAGTTCCAGGGTCAAGCCGCCGATGCGGTAGTACAAATCTTCCCGAAAGCGCCCTAGTTGCACCTGCTCGCGCAACGAGCGGTTGGTCGCGGAAATGATGCGGATATCCACGGGGAACAACTCACTACTGCCCACTGGTTGCACACAACGCTCCTGCAACACACGTAGCAAGCGGGCCTGGGTCGGCAGCGGCATGTCGCCGATTTCATCGAGGAACAGCGTGCCTTTGTCGGCCTTGCGGATCAGGCCGATGCTACCTTTCTGGTTGGCTCCGGTGAACGCGCCTTTTTCATAGCCGAACAGTTCCGACTCCACCAGTTCGGCGGGGATCGCCGCACAGTTAACGGCGATGAACGATTGTTTGCTGCGTGAGCTGGCCTGATGCAAGGCTTTGACGAAGACTTCCTTGCCGACGCCTGTTTCCCCATGAATCAACAGTGGAATGTCCTTTTCCAACAAGCGCTCGGCCTGGCGTACGGCTTTTTCCACGCGGCTGTCGCCGAAATGCAGGGTGTTCAGGCTGATGGCAGCAGGGGCAGTCACCGTGGGTTCGGCGCCCTTGGGTTCAGAAAACAGCCGCGCCTGGACCGGTACTTGTTTCGGCCGTTTCAACAAGCACTGAAAGCGGTTGCGTCCAGAGGCTTGCAGAGCAAATGGTACGCCTTCGGGCTGGCTCAGCAGTTCCAGAAGCGCAACCTTGAACAAGCTTTCAACACTGACCCGCGACAGGCTGATACCCAGCAGATTGTCCGCCCGGCGGTTGGCCGACAGCACCTGACCGCTCTCATCGAAAATCAACAGCCCGGCCCATTGGCTGTCGAGATTGTTCAGCCCGGTGTTGAAGGTCAGTTGAAAGTGCTGGCCATGGAACAGGTTGAGGATCAGCCGGTTCTCCACGGTCTGGCTCATCATCTTGACCATGCCAAGGGTGTGGGACGGCGGCAGGTAGCTGTCGCTGGAGACATCGAGTACCGCGATCACCTTGCGTTCGGCATCGAAAATCGGCGCGGCGGAACCGGTCATGAAGCGGTTGGCCTTGAGGAAATGTTCATCGTGTTCGATATGCACCGCCTGCTCGCAGGCTAATGCGGTGCCGATCGCATTGGTGCCGCTGCAACGCTCCATCCAGCTGGCGCCGGCGCTGAAGCCGCGGGTCAGGCTGGGTTCGATAAAGCGCTGGGTACCCCAGGATGTCAGTACCTGGCCCTGATTATCGGCCAGCATGATCAAACAATTGGAATTGCTCAGGATGTTTTCGTAATACGGCAGGACTTCCTGATGGGTGGTCTGCACCAGTGAATGCTGGCTCTCCAGCAGCCGGGCGATGCCCTCGGGTGGCAACTGGTCGAATGCCGGGGCGCTTTGATGGTCGAGACCGAACGCGCGACAACGGGACCAGGAGTCCTGAATGATGGCGTCATGGGAGAGCGGCAGGGCGGGTGCGGCCATGGCAGTCAGTCTCTGAATAACGCTTTTATTGTTGTTATAGGTACTCCCCTGTGGGAGCGGGCCCGCTCCCACAGGTTTTGCAATTCTGTCCTGCGCCCGGAGCATACTGTAGGAGCCCGGCTTGCCGGCGAAGGCGTCATCGAAATCGCCTTCGCCGGCAAGCCGGGCTCCTACAGGGAGCGCGAAACGGTCCATAGAGTGTTGTTCACTATTGTTCATTGTCAATCGACGGATTGTTCAAATGTTCAGTCATGGCTGTTCATTTCTGTTCAGCAACGAACGCTGTTTTTCCTCCATCGGCAGGATTTTCGATCTGGATCAATAGCTTGAAAAATCTGGCACGAATGTCGCTCTGTTGCTCAGGTCGCTTGACTCCAATAATAAAAAGGCCGAGCCATGTCATTAACCCTGGTGCACGTCAGCCGTACCGTCGAAGGCCAGACCTGGATCGACGATGCCAACTTGAGTTTCGAACCTGGATCCTTCAACGTTTTGCTTGGCCGCACCCTGTCCGGCAAAACCAGCCTCATGCGCCTGATGGCCGGGCTGGACAAGCCCGACAGCGGCCGCATCCTGATGAATGGCGTCGACGTCACCCAGCGCCCGGTGCGTTTGCGCAACGTGTCGATGGTCTATCAGCAGTTCATCAACTACCCGACCATGACGGTGTTCGAGAACATTGCTTCGCCGTTGCGCCAGGGCGGCGTTTCCAACGAGCTGATCCAGAGCAAGGTGCTGGAAACCGCGAAGATGCTGCGCATCGAAAAATTCCTCCAGCGCTATCCGCTGGAACTCTCCGGTGGCCAGCAACAGCGCACGGCCATGGCCCGGGCATTGGTCAAGGACGCCGAGCTGATCCTGTTCGACGAGCCGTTGGTCAACCTCGACTACAAATTGCGCGAAGAACTGCGCCAGGAGATGCGTGAGCTGTTCAAGGCGCATCACACCATCGCCATCTACGCCACCACCGAGCCCAACGAAGCCCTGGCCCTGGGCGGCACCACGACCATTCTGCATGAAGGCCGGGTGGTCCAGAGCGGCAAGTCCTCCGCGGTGTATCACCAGCCGCAGACCGTACTGGCCGCCGAATTGTTCAGCGAGCCGCCGATCAACCTGATGCCCGGCCGCATCGCCGGCAACGAAGTGAGTTTCGCCAACTTCGTGCACTTTCCGTTAAACGTGGATCTACGGCCGGTGGGCGAGGGCGAGTTCCGCTTCGGCGTGCGGCCCAGCCACATTTCGCTGGTGCCCAGCAACGATGACGATCTGGAACTGGCGGTGACCGTCGAAGTCGCGGAGATCAGCGGTTCGGAAACTTTCCTGCACGTGCGCAACGAGCATTTCCTGCTGGTGCTGCACCTGCCCGGGGTCCATGAATACGATGTCGACGCGCCGATTCGCATCTACATCCCGACCCATAAACTGTTTGTGTTCGATCCCCAGGGGCGGCTGGTCCAGGCGCCCGGTCGCCGTATCGCGAGGGTTGCCTGATGGCCGAAATCCGCTTGCAGAACCTCGCCCACAGCTACACCCGCACGCCGACCGGCCCTGACGATTATGCGATCCGCGAGATGGACCATGTCTGGGAGCAGGGCGGAGCCTACGCCTTGCTCGGGCCTTCGGGCTGCGGCAAGTCGACGTTGCTCAATATCATTTCCGGCCTGCTCAGCCCGTCCCAGGGCCAAGTGCTGTTCGACAGCAAAGTGGTCAACGAGCTGACCCCGGAGAAGCGCAATATCGCCCAGGTTTTCCAGTTTCCGGTGGTCTACGACACCATGACGGTGTACGACAACCTGGCCTTCCCGCTGCGCAACCAGGGCATGGCCGAGGCGAAAATTCACAGCAAGGTGCAGGAAATCGCCGAAGTTCTCGACCTCCAGGCACTGCTGAGCAAGAAGGCGCGCAACCTCACCGCCGATGAAAAACAGAAAGTCTCCATGGGCCGGGGATTGGTGCGCGATGACGTCTCGGCCATCCTCTTCGACGAACCGCTGACGGTGATCGACCCGCACCTGAAGTGGAAGCTGCGGCGCAAGCTCAAGCAGATCCACGAGCAATTCAACATCACCATGGTCTACGTGACCCACGATCAGCTGGAGGCCTCGACCTTTGCCGACAAGATTGCGGTGATGTACGGCGGGCAGATCGTGCAGTTCGGCACGCCGCGGGAACTGTTCGAGCGCCCGAGCCACACCTTTGTCGGCTATTTCATCGGCAGCCCGGGCATGAACCTGATTGAAGTCAAGCCGCAACCGGGGGGTGTCGGGTTCGCCTCGACCCATTTGCCGCTGTCCGCTGCACAGCAACTGCGCATCGCCGAATCCGAGTGGCAGACCCTGAAGGTCGGTATCCGGCCGGAATTCGTCCACGTGTGGGATGAACCCTTTGATGACGCGATGCAGGCCCGGGTCGTACACGTCGAAGACCTGGGCACCTACAAGATCGTGACCCTGGACCTCGACGGCGCGCCGCTGAAAGTGCGCCTGGCCGAAGACAAGCCGGTGCCCGAAGGTACGGCGTACATCAGCTTCCCGGCGCAATGGTTGATGGTGTATGCCGATGACTACCTGCTGGAGGCGCAGCCATGAACAAGGTCTACAACAACAAGGCGTGGTGGCTGGTGTTGCCGGTGTTTTTGCTGGTGGCGTTCAGTGCGGTGATCCCGATGATGACCGTGGTCAACTACTCGGTGCAGGACATCTTCGACCAGTCCAGCCGCTACTTCGTCGGCGCCGACTGGTACCGGCAAGTGTTGCTCGATCCGCGTCTGCACGACTCGCTGCTGCGCCAGTTCATCTACTCCGGGTGCGTGCTGCTGATCGAAATCCCCCTGGGCATCGCCATCGCCCTGACCATGCCGACCAAGGGGCGCTGGTCGTCGCTGGTGTTGATCATCCTGGCGATTCCGCTGCTGATCCCGTGGAACGTGGTCGGCACCATCTGGCAGATCTTCGGCCGGGCTGATATCGGCCTGCTCGGTTCGAGCCTCAATGCCATGGGCATCAGCTACAACTATGCATCCAACACCATGGACGCCTGGGTCACGGTGCTGGTGATGGACGTCTGGCACTGGACGTCGTTGGTGGCGCTGTTGTGTTTCTCCGGCCTGCGGGCGATTCCGGACGTGTACTACCAGGCGGCGCGGATCGATCGGGCCTCGGCCTGGGCGGTGTTCCGGCACATCCAGCTGCCCAAGCTCAAGAGCGTGCTGCTGATTGCGGTGATGTTGCGGTTCATGGACAGCTTCATGATCTACACCGAGCCGTTCGTGTTGACCGGCGGCGGTCCGGGCAATGCCACGACGTTCTTGAGTCAGACGTTGACGCAGATGGCCGTAGGGCAATTCGACTTGGGCCCCGCTGCTGCTTTCTCCCTGGTGTATTTCCTGATCATTTTGTTGGTGTCCTGGCTGTTCTACACCGCCATGACTCACTCTGACGCCAACCGCTGAGGTCCGCCATGAGTAAAAGAAAGCTCATTCCCCTGCTGATCTACATCCTGTTCCTGCTGGTCCCGATCTACTGGCTGCTGAACATGTCCTTCAAGAGCAACGGCGAAATCCTCGGTGGCCTGACGCTGTTTCCCCAGGACTTCACCTTCGCCAACTACAAGGTGATCTTCACTGACCCGAGCTGGTACAACGGTTACCTCAACTCGCTGTACTACGTGAGCCTGAACACGGTGATCTCGCTGAGCGTGGCGCTGCCGGCGGCTTACGCGTTCTCGCGTTATCGTTTCCTCGGCGACAAGCACCTGTTCTTCTGGCTGCTGACCAATCGCATGGCACCGCCGGCGGTCTTCCTGCTGCCATTCTTCCAGCTGTACTCCTCGATCGGGCTGTTCGATACGCACATCGCGGTGGCGTTGGCCCATTGTCTGTTCAACGTGCCGTTGGCGGTGTGGATTCTCGAAGGCTTCATGTCCGGCGTGCCCAAGGAGATCGACGAAACCGCCTACATCGACGGCTACAGTTTCCCCAAGTTCTTCGTCAAGATTTTCGTCCCGCTGATCGGCTCCGGGATCGGTGTCACGGCGTTTTTCTGCTTCATGTTTTCCTGGGTCGAGCTGCTGCTGGCGCGAACCCTGACCTCGGTGAACGCCAAGCCCATCGCGGCGGTCATGACGCGCACGGTCTCGGCGTCGGGCATCGACTGGGGCGTGCTGGCGGCGGCGGGGGTGTTGACCATCCTGCCGGGCATGCTGGTGATCTGGTTTGTTCGCAACCACGTGGCCAAGGGCTTTGCCCTGGGCCGGGTATGAGGAACTGATGATGGAATGGATGAGTTGGACCGTCCCCACCGCGGCGTTCTTCAGCGCCATTGCCTTGATCCTGATGGGCATGACGACCTGGGAGCTACGTTCGCCGAGTGTCCCTCGGCGTGGTTTCTTGCCGATTGCCACCACCCGTGGCGACCGGCTGTTTATCGGTCTTCTCGGCAGCGCCTACCTGCATTTGCTGGTAATCGGCGCAACCGACTGGAGCATCTGGGTCGCGTTCGCGGTGTCCCTGGTGTGGCTGTTGGCTGTGATGCGCTGGGGCTAGTCGAAATCGATCGGCAATGTTGCTCCGAAACTTAAACAGGAGGTCTCTATGTTCGACAAAAACAATAAGCTGCGACATAGCGTTTCATTGGCAGCCATGCTGGCACTCAGCGGTTTGAGCGCTGCGGCCTGGGCCGATGCCTATGAAGACGCCGCCAAAAAATGGATGGGCAGCGAGTTCAAACCGTCCACCCTCACGCCAGAGCAGCAGCTCGCGGAGTTGAAGTGGTTCATCAAGGCCTCCGAGCCGTTTCGCGGGATGAACATCAAGGTAGTCTCCGAAACCATCGCCACCCACGAATATGAATCAAAAGTGCTGGCCAAAGCGTTTACCGAGATCACCGGGATCAAGCTGACCCACGACCTGCTGCAGGAAGGCGACGTGGTGGAAAAGCTGCAGACCCAGATGCAATCGGACAAGAACATCTATGACGGCTGGGTCAACGACTCGGACCTGATCGGCACGCACTTTCGCTACGGCAAGACCGAATCGATCACCGATCTGATGGCCAACGAAGGCAAGAACTTTACATCGCCGACCCTGGACATCAAGGACTTCATCGGCATTTCCTTCACCACCGCACCGGACGGCAAGATCTATCAGCTGCCCGACCAACAGTTCGCCAACCTCTACTGGTTCCGCGCCGACTGGTTCGAGCGGGCGGACCTGAAAGCCAAGTTCAAGGAAAAGTACGGCTACGAATTGGGCGTGCCGGTGAACTGGTCGGCCTATGAAGACATCGCCAAATTCTTCAGCGAGGACGTCAAGGAAATCGACGGCAAACGCATCTACGGGCACATGGACTATGGCAAGAAAGACCCGTCCCTGGGCTGGCGCTTCACCGATGCCTGGTTCTCCATGGCCGGTGCCGGCGACAAGGGCATCCCCAACGGCTTGCCGGTGGACGAGTGGGGCATCCGCGTCGAGGACTGCCATCCGGTCGGCTCCAGCATTACCCGTGGCGGCGACACCAACGGCCCGGCGGCGGTCTATGCCACCACCAAATACGTCGACTGGCTGAAGAAATATGCCCCGCCGGAAGCGGCGGGCATGACCTTCTCCGAGTCCGGCCCAGTGCCGTCCCAGGGCAACATCGCCCAGCAGATCTTCTGGTACACCGCGTTTACCGCCGACATGACCAAACCGGGCCTGCCGGTGATGAACGCCGACGGCACGCCGAAATGGCGGATGGCGCCATCGCCGAAAGGTCCGTACTGGGAAGAAGGCATGAAGCTCGGTTATCAGGATGCCGGTTCCTGGACCTTCCTCAAGTCCACGCCTGAGAAGCAACGACTGGCGGCCTGGCTGTACGCGCAGTTCGTGACCTCGAAAACCGTGTCCCTGAAGAAAACCATCGTCGGCCTGACCCCGATCCGCGAATCGGACATCAACTCCCAAGCCATGACCGACCTGGCACCGAAACTCGGTGGCCTGGTCGAGTTCTACCGCAGCCCGGCCCGCGTGCAATGGACCCCGACCGGAACCAACGTGCCGGACTATCCGCGGCTGGCGCAGCTGTGGTGGAGCCACATCGCCGAAGCCGCCAGTGGCGAGAAGACCCCGCAACAGGCGCTGGATGGCCTGGCCAAGGATCAGGACGCGATCATGGCCCGTCTGGAACGCTCCAAGGCGCAAGCGACCTGCGCGCCGAAAATGAATCCCGAGCGGGATGCGCAGTACTGGTTCGATCAGCCGGGCGCACCGAAGCCGAAACTGGCGAACGAGAAGCCTAAAGGTGAAACCGTGAGTTATGCCGAACTGCTGAAATCGTGGGAGGCGGCGCGTAAGTAAGCGGCTGGACCTTGAAATACCAACGGCACCGAAAGGTGCCGTTTTTGTAGGGGGGTGTCTGATCGCCATCGCGGGCAAGCCCGCTCCCACAAGTTTTGCGTCTGTCACACTGGGTGCTAACACCACAGATCCCTGTGGGAGCTGGCTTGCCAGCGAAGAGGCCATCCCTCACGACAGAGATCCCCCGCCTGAAACCTCAGTGCATCGCACCCTCAATCGCAGGAAACCCCAACCGAAACTCCGTCATCGTCCCCGGGTGACATTGTTGCAATCTGCGGGTAACGCCAAGGTGATGGGGTAATTACAATTTCGTCATGTGCGTGTGGTGCAGCCTCTACCGCTCAGGTCAGGGCGGCGAGCTGCTCGATGGTTTGTGGAAAGCGTTCAACCAAGCGGATCAGTGTCGTGGCTTGGGCATTTGGCGTTGCCCGTCCCTGTTCCCAGTTTTCGAGGGTTCGGGTGTTGGTGCGCAGATACATGGCGAACACCGACCGGGAAAGGTTGAGTTGTTGGCGGATGGCTACCACTTCCTCGGCAGTGATGGGTACTAGTTTTGGCAGCTGAACCTTGTGGGTCCGCAGCGTGATCTTGCCTTGGCGCTCGTCGGCCAAGGCTTCGAGGCCTTCCATCAGTTCGGAAAAAATGTCACGTTTCATTGTGGGTTCTCGTGTTGATTTCTCTATCCAGCGTTTGTCTGAAAAGTTTTTTCTGGGAAGGCGACAGGTCGTCTTGCTCGTTTTTGCCATACACGGTGAACAGCCAAAATTGATCGAAACCTGACCACCAGTAATAAATCACCCGTAATCCGCTGCGCTTGCCTTTGCCTCGTCGCTGGTCGGAGAAGCGGACTTTGCGCAACCCACCCGTACCTTCCACGAGATCGCCCGCTTCAGGGTTTTTCAGCAACTCCAGCTGAAAGCTACGAACCAGATCGTCATCCAGATAATCGTTTCGGTGCTTCTGAAACGCAGGTAATTCGATAAAAAGAGCATTCATGTTCTGTACGCTACCTACGTATAGTGTTATCTCGATAATCGAATAGGTCAAGGCATCGAAGCCATCCTTTTCGTCCCGGTCTCCAAGGTAGAACCAAGTGCTTGATTCTGGCTGTAGGACGAAACGGACAATTCGGCGAGAGCTTTCGGGGATTGCAGAAGGAGGGCAGGGCAGCAGTAACAAATCCTACAAACGCAAAAACGGCACCCGAAGGTGCCGTTTCTGTTCTCTACCAAGTACGCCTAAGCGATCAACCCGCCAACCCCGCCTGCTGAACCAGGTTCAGCAACGGCTGTGGATACAGCCCAAGGAAGAACGCCAGTGCGGCGATGGCCAGCAGCATCACGCCGCCTGCACGTTGTTCCCAGTGCAGTTGGGCATCGTGGCGACGCAGGTTCGGTTCGATCAGGTACAAAGTGACCATCACACGCAGGTAGTAGAACACGCCGATGGCGCTGCCCAGTACCAGGGAACCGACCAGCCACCATTGGTGCGACTCGACACCGGTAGCGATGATGTAGAACTTGCCGATGAAGCCCGCGGTGAGCGGGATACCGGCCAGGGACAGCATCATCACGGTCAGGACGGCGGTCAGGTACGGACGGCGCCAGAACAGGCCGCGGTATTCGTACAGGGCATCGGCGTCACGGCCGTTGTACGGCGAGGACATCAGCGTGATCACGCCGAAGGCGCCGAGGCTGGTGATCACGTAGGTGACCAGGTACACGCCGATGGCTTCCACGGCCAGACCCTTGCTCGCCACCAGGGCGATCAGCAGGTAACCGAAGTGGGCGATGGACGAGTAACCCAGCAGACGCTTGAGGTTGCTCTGGGTCAGTGCCAGCAGGTTACCGAACAGGATCGACGCGATGGCGATGATGGTCAGCACGTCGCTCAACACACCGCTGCTCGCCGCCGGCGAGATCTGGAACAGACGCACCATCACCGCGAACACCGCGACTTTCGACGCAGTAGCCAGGAACGCGGCCACCGGTGCCGGAGCACCTTCGTAGACGTCCGGGGTCCAGAGGTGGAACGGCACCAGCGACAGCTTGAACGCCAGGCCGATCAGCATCATGCCCAGGCCCAGTTGCGCCAGCGAGCTTGGCAGGCCGGTGGCCGCCAGGGCCTGGCCGATGCCGTTGAAGCTCAGGCTGCCGGAGTCGGCATACAGCAGGGCCATGCCGAACAACAGGAACGCGGAACCGGCGGCCGACAGCACCATGTACTTGATACCGGCTTCCAGCGAACGCTTGTTGAAGAAGGCGTATGCCACCAGACCGTAGACCGGCACCGACAACAGTTCCAGACCGATGAACAACCCGGCCAGGTGCTGTGCGCTGACCAGCACCAGCCCGCCGAGCGCGGACATCAGGATCAGCAGGTACAGTTCTTCGCGGTTGCCGGGGTAACCCGAGCCGCCATCGCCGAGGTAGGCGTGGGCGAGGGTCACACAGGCGAGGGTGGCGACCAGGATCAGCGCCATGTACAAGCAGGCGAAGCTATCGATCTGCAGCAGTGGAGTCACAGCCAACGGTGCGACTTTCAGGGCTGGCAGGATCGACAGCAGCGCCAGGTTCAGACCCGCCACGGAAATCAGGAAGGTCTGCGAGTGGTTGCGGCGCCAGGCAATCGCCAGCATCACCACGATGATCGTGGCGCTGGTGATCAACAACGGCGCTAGCGCGATAAAGTGTTGAGTCGTGAATTCCATAGCGCTCTTACCGGGCCGAAGCGAGTTGAGTGAAGGCGGTACCGAGCCATTGCTGCACGCCATGCATCGTCGCAGCAGAGGTGTCGAGGAACGGTTGCGGGTACACGCCGATGTAGATCAGCAGCGCCGCCAGTCCTACCACCATGATCATTTCGCGACCGTCCATGCCATGCAGTACCGCGTCCGATTTGGCCGGACCGAAGTACGCACGGTGGATCATGATCAGCGAGTAGACCGAACCGAACACCAGGCCCGACGTCGCGATGATGGTGACCCAAGGCGCAGCGGGGAAGGTGCCGAGCAGGATCAGGAACTCACCGACGAAGTTACCGGTACCCGGCAAGCCCAGGGACGCCGCGGCAAAGAACAGGCTGAGGGCTGGCAGGTAAGCGATCTTCGACCACAGGCCACCCATTTCCCGCATGTCGCGGGTGTGGGTGCGCTCGTACAACTGACCACTGAGGATAAAGAGTGCGGCGGCCGACAGACCGTGCGCCAGCATCTGCATCACCGCGCCTTGCAGCGCCAGTTGGCTGCCGGAGTAGATGCCGATCAGTACGAAGCCCATGTGGGAAACGGACGAGAAGGCGATCAGACGCTTGATGTCGGTTTGCGCGAAGGCCAGGAACGCACCGTAGAAGATCCCGATCAGACCGAGGGTCATGGCGATCGGCGCAAACTCGGCCGAAGCGTTCGGGAACAGCGGCAGGGCGAAACGCAGCAGACCATAGGCCGCTGTTTTCAACAAGATACCGGCCAGGTCGACGGAACCCGCGGTCGGTGCCTGGGCGTGAGCGTCAGGCAACCAGGAGTGGAACGGCACGACGGGCAGCTTGACCGCGAAGGCGATGAAGAAACCGAGCATCAGGATGTACTCGGTGGTCAGCGACATCTTGGTTTTCAACAGGTCGGCGTAGTTGAAGGTAATCACGCCGGTGTCGTTGAAGTTGACCAGTACCAGGCCCAGGATCGCCACCAACATGATCAGGCCGGAAGCCTGAGTGAAGATGAAGAACTTGGTCGCCGCATAGATCCGGGTTTTCTTGCCGTCCGAAGAACTGTGACCCCAGAGCGCGATGAGGAAGTACATCGGCACCAGCATCATTTCCCAGAAGAAGAAGAACATGAACAGGTCGAGGGCGAGGAACACGCCGACGACACCGCCCAGGATCCACATCAGGTTCAGGTGGAAGAAGCCAACGTGACGTTGAATTTCTTTCCACGAACAGAGCACCGAGAGCACGCCCAGCAGGCCGGTCAGCATGATCATCAGCAGCGACAGGCCGTCGAGGGCCAGGTGCACGCTGATGCCGAAGCGCTCGATCCAGATGTGCTTGAACTCAAGCGCCCAGGTCGGGTCGGCGCCAGGCGCCGGGGCAAATGAATAGTCACCGTTGGCCCACAGCCAGAGGCCGAGGCAGAGCAACAGGGACATGGTGATCAGCGCAATCCAGCGGGGGAGGGTGGCGCCGAAGCGCTCACCCATCCAGCACAGCAGGCCGCCGATGAAGGGGATCAGGATTAGCCAAGGCAGAATCATGACGGGCTCAATTCCTTTCGCAAGTTCGCAAGGTTCATATTCAGACCGCTACCAGCACGATGGCGCCGATGACCAGCACGGAGCCGGCTGCCATCGATGCCGCGTACCAACGCAGTTGACCGGTTTCGGTGCGGCTCAGGGCGGAGTGACCGCCTTTGGCCATACGCGGGATCAGACCGATGGTCTGGTCGAGCGGGTCTTTGCGCAGTACGTGGCTGATCGCAAGGTATGGCTTGACGAACAGTTTGTCGTAGATCCAGTCGAAGCCCCAGGCAGCGAACCACCAGGCCGAAAGGAAGCGGCCGATGCCGCTGTTGGCGATTGCAGTGGCGAAACGCCGCTTGCCGAGGAACAGCAAGGCGGCCAGCAGGATACCGGCCAGGGCGATGGCGCCCGAAGCGATTTCCAGGCTGTGCTTGGCTTCGCCGCCGGCATGGCCGACGCTTTGCGGCAGCACGCCGTGCAGGGGCGGAACGATCATCGCGCCGATGGCGGTGGACAATACGATCAGCACCGACAGTGGCAGCCAGTGAGCGATGCCGTGACCGGCGTGGGCTTCGGTCTTCGCTTCACCGTGGAACGCGATGAAGATCAGGCGGAAGGTGTACAGCGAGGTCATGAACGCGCCGACCAGACCTGCGTACAGCAGACCGTCGTTACCGCTGGCAAACGCCTCCCAGAGGATTTCGTCCTTGGAGTAGAAGCCTGCGGTCACCAGTGGCAGGGCCGCCAGGGCCGCGCCGCCGACGATGAAGCTGGCGTAGGCCAGTGGCAGTTTCTTCCACAGGCCGCCCATCTTGAAGATGTTCTGCTCGTGATGGCAGGCCACGATCACCGCACCGGAGGCAAGGAACAACAGCGCCTTGAAGAAGGCGTGGGTCATCAGGTGGAAGATCGCGCCATCCCAGGCACCGACGCCCAGGGCCAGGAACATGTAGCCGATCTGGCTCATGGTCGAGTAGGCGAGGATACGTTTGATGTCGGTCTGAACCAGTGCGGCAAAGCCTGCCAGCACCAGGGTCACGCCGCCGACGACGCCGACGAGGTGCAGGATGTCCGGCGCCAACGCAAACAGGCCGTGGGTACGGGCGATCAGGTAGACACCGGCGGTCACCATGGTTGCAGCGTGGATCAGTGCCGAAACCGGGGTAGGGCCAGCCATCGCATCTGCCAGCCAGGTTTGCAGCGGCAGTTGCGCGGATTTACCGACAGCGCCGCCCAGCAGCATCAGGGTGGCCATGACCATCCAGAAGTCGCCGGCCTGGAATTTCTGCGGTGCCAGCACCAGCAGTTCCTGGATGTTCAGCGTGCCCAACTGTTGGAACAGGATGAACAGGCCGATCGCCATGAACACGTCGCCGATACGGGTCACGATGAAGGCTTTGAGTGCGGCGTTACCGTTGTTGCGGTTGCTGTAGTAGAAACCGATCAACAGGTACGAGCACAGGCCCACGCCTTCCCAACCGAAGTACAGGAACAACAGGTTATCGCCCAGCACCAGGAACAGCATGCTGGCGATAAACAGGTTGGTGTAGGCGAAGAAGCGCGAGTAACCGGCTTCACCGCGCATGTACCAGGACGCGAACAGGTGGATCAGGAAGCCGACGCCGACCACCACACCGAGCATGGTCAGGGACAGACCATCCAGGTACAGGGCGAAGTTCGGCGTAAAGCCTTCCACCGCCATCCACTGCCACAACACCAGGGTGTAGTGGCCGCCTTCAGGTGGCGCAACGTTGAACTGCCAGATCACATAGGCCGTGACGATGGCAGACAGGCCAATGGAACCGACGCCGATCAGCGCCGACAGGTTTTCCGAGAGGCGTCCACGGGAGAACGACAGCAGCAGGAAACCTATAAGTGGGAATACGAAAGTCAGATAGAGAAGATTCATCCGCGCATCTCGCTGGCAGCGTCGATATCGAGAGTGTGGAAGCGGCGATACAGCTGCAACAGAATCGCCAGGCCGATACTGGCCTCGGCGGCTGCCAGGCTGATCACCAGGATGAACATGATCTGTCCATCCGGCTGACCCCAGCGGCTACCGGCAACGATGAACGCCAGGGCGGAGGCATTCATCATGACCTCCAGGCTCATCAGCACGAAAAGAATGTTGCGCCGGACCATCAGGCCGACCAGACCGAGGCAGAACAGGATGCCGGCGACCGCCAGACCATGCTCCAGAGGGATAGCAGGCATCGTCATTGCTCCTTGGCTTCGTTGCGGCCCAGGTGGAACGCCGTGACAGCTGCGGCAAGCAGCAGCATCGAGGCGAGTTCGACCACCAGCAGATAAGGACCGAACAGGCTGATGCCCACGGCCTTGGCGTCTACGGTGGTGTGGCCGATGGCCTGGCCGCTGGCGTCGCTGAACAACACGTACAGCAGTTCAACCAGCAGCAGGGCGCCGAGGGCGACCGGGCCGAGCCAGATGCCGGGCTTGAGCCAGACGCGCTCTTGCTGAACCGAGGCCGGGCCAAGGTTGAGCATCATCACCACGAACACGAACAGCACCATGATGGCGCCAGCGTAGGCGATCACTTCCAGCACACCGGCGAACGGTGCGCCGAGGGCGAAAAACGTCATCGCCACGGCAATCAGCGAAATGATCAGGTAGAGCAGGGCGTGCACAGGGTTGGTGTTGGTGATCACGCGAAGCGTGGCCACAACAGCGATACCCGATGCGAAATAGAAAGCGAATTCCATCTTTCTTCCTTAAGGCAGCAAGCTCTTCACGTTGATCGGTTCGGCTTCATTTTGCGCGGCGCCTTTGGGCTTCCCGGCAATCGCCATACCTGCAACACGATAGAAGTTGTAATCAGGGTTTTTGCCGGGGCCGGAGATCAGCAGATCTTCTTTCTCGTACACCAGGTCCTGACGTTTGAACTCGGCCATCTCGAAATCCGGTGTCAGCTGGATCGCGGTGGTCGGGCAGGCTTCCTCGCAGAGGCCGCAGAAAATGCAGCGCGAGAAGTTGATACGGAAAAACTCCGGGTACCAGCGACCGTCATCGGTTTCAGCTTTCTGCAGCGAGATGCAACCGACCGGGCATGCCACGGCGCACAGGTTGCAGGCTACACAACGCTCTTCGCCGTCGGGGTCGCGGGTCAGGACGATACGGCCACGGAAGCGCGGCGGCAGGTACACGGCTTCTTCCGGGTACTGCAGCGTGTCGCGCTTGCGGAAGGCGTGGCCAAAAATCATCACCAGGCTGCGAAGCTGGGTGAAGAAGCCATGCACGATGTCAAATATGTACTTCATGATTCTCTATCCTCACTGAGCCGCGACGGCGGGCGTGTTGAGCAACACGATCGCAGCGGTCACCAGCATGTTGACGAGGGTCAGCGGCAGGCAGAACTTCCAGCTGAAGTCCATCACTTGGTCATACCGTGGGCGCGGAATCGAAGCGCGCAGCAGGATGAAGAACATGATGAAGAACGCGGTTTTCAGCGCGAACCAGATGAACGGGATCTGCGGCAGAATGCCGAACGGACCGTGCCAGCCACCGAAGAACAAGGTCACCAGCAGCGCCGAAATCAACACGATGCCGATGTACTCGCCGACAAAGAACATGCCCCATTTCATGCCGGCGTATTCAATGTGGTAACCGTCGGCCAGTTCCTGTTCCGCTTCCGGCTGGTCGAACGGGTGACGGTGAGTCACGGCGACGCCGGCAATGAAGAAGGTCAGGAAACCGAAGATCTGCGGAATGACGAACCACAGGTTCTGCGCCTGGTATTCCACGATGTCGCGCATGTTGAACGAGCCGACCTGGATCACGATGCCCATCAGCGACAGGCCCATGAACACTTCGTACGACACGGTTTGCGCCGAGGCCCGCAAGCTGCCCAACAGGGCGAACTTGTTGTTGCTCGACCAGCCGGCGAACAGCACCGCGTAGACCGACAGACCGGCCATGGCGAAGAAGAACAGGATGCCGATGTTGATGTCCGCCACGCCCCAGGTCGGGGTGATCGGGATGATCGCGAAGGCAATCAGCAAGGCGCTCATGGCCACGACCGGCGCCAAGGTGAAGATCACTTTGTCGGCGAACGGTGGCGTCCAGTCTTCCTTGAAAAACATCTTGATCATGTCGGCGGCGATCTGGAACGCACCGAACGGACCCACACGGTTCGGACCGTAACGGTCCTGCCAGAGGGCGAGCAGACGACGCTCGACCCAGCTCAGCAGCGCGCCGCACACCACAACGGCGAGCAGAATCACGATGGCCTTGAGGACCGCGATGATCACGTCAATCACTTCAGGCGTGAACCAGGTCATTGAGCTGCCTCCTGCAGACCGTCAACGGATTTGCCAAAGATCGCTGGCGGAATGCCGGCGATACCGGCCGGCAATGCGACCAGACCGGCACCCAGCTCTTCGTTGATGCGCAGCGGCAGACGCAGGGTCTGGCCGGCAACGCTCAAGCTCAGCATGGCGCCGTCATTGACCCCCAGGCGGTCGGCTTCGGATTTGGCCAAAGCGACGTAAGCGGCCGGAATGCGTTCCTGAACCGGTGCGGCTTTGGAAGAGTTCTCTTCGCTGCCGAACAGGTGGAAGAACGGCACAACCTGCCAGGTGCCTGGAGCCGGGTTGAACGCACGCGGAACAGCGGCAAACCAATTCAGTGAATCACCGGTGCTTTCGATCAGGCGGGTGCCCGGGTCGCCAGCACGAATGTGACCACCGACTTCGTCCTGGAACTTGTTCCAGGCTTGCGGCGAGTTCCAGCCCGGCGACCAGGCGAATGGCACCTGTTGGCGGGGTTCGACCGAGCCCGAGTAACCTTCCATCGAGAAGGAAAACGCGGTGTCTTTGTCCTGGGAGGTACGCGGTTCGTGCACGCTGATGTCGGCGCGCATGGCAGTCCGGCCGCTGTAACGCAACGGTTCACGCGCCAGTTTCAGGCCCTTGATACGGAACGCGGCGGACGGTGCGGCATCGACGATGCGGTTCAGTTGCGGCGTGCTTGCAGCCACGGCAGCGGTGACGTGGTCCAGCTGGGTCCAGTCGATCGGCTGGTTCAGCAGGGTGGAGCGCAGGGCATGCAGCCAGCGCCAGCCTTCGTGCACCAGGATGCTCGCATCGAGGTAAGTCGGGTCGAAGACCTGGAAGAAGCGCTGGGCGCGACCTTCCTGGCTGACCAGCGTACCGTCGCCTTCAGCGAAGCTGGCGGCGGGCAGGACCAGGTGCGCGCGATCGCTGGTGGCGGTCTTTTGATGGTCGGCCACGATCAGCACTTTCGCGGCGTTCAGGGCAGCATCGACCTTGGCTTTATCAGTGCGGGTGTACAGATCGTTTTCCAGCACGACGATGGCGTCGGCTTTGCCGTCGATCACCGCTTGCAGCGCGGCATCGACCGAGTCGCCACCGAGCATGGCCAGGCCGAGGCTGTTGGCCTCTGGCACGATCAGGCTGATGGAACCGTTCTTCTCGCGCAGCTTCAGGGCTTTCGCAATGTTTGCCGCGGCTTCGATCAGCGCCTTGGAACCCAACGAGGTGCCGGCAATGATCAATGGACGCTTGGCCGCGAGCAGGGCGTCGGCAATGCGCTTGGCCAGGTCGAGTGCTTCAGTATCCAGGCCTTCGACGGCCGGTGCGCTGGCGTCGAGGGCGTGAGCCACGGCGAAACCGATGCGGGCCAGGTCGTCTGGAGCTGCGTGTACGCATTCTTCAGCGATATCGTCGAGCTTGGTTTCAGCCAGGCTGGCGATGAACAGCGGGTTCAGTTCGTTCTGGCCGATGTTCTTCACCGCTGCGTCGAGCCACGGCTGAACGCGCATGGCGTCGGCCATGTCTTCGGCCTTGCCCTTGACCGATTGACGCAGGGACAGCGCCATACGGGCGGCGGTCTGGGTCAGGTCTTCGCCGAGGACGAAAATCGCATCGTGGTCTTCGATGTCGCGCATGTTCGGGATCGGCAGCGGGCTGTCTTTCAGCACCTGCATCACCAGACGGATGCGTTCCAGTTCGGACGCTTCGATACCCGAGTAGAAGTGCTCGGCGCCGACCAGTTCGCGCAACGCGTAGTTGCTTTCGAGGCTGGCGCGGGGCGAACCGATACCAACGATGTTGCGGCCGCGCAGCAGGTCGGCGGCTTTATCCAGCGCCTCGTCGAGGGTCAGCTTGGCGCCGTTGGCCAGCAGCGGCTGACGCGGGCGATCGGTGCGGTTGACGTAGCCATAGCCGAAACGGCCACGGTCGCACAGGAAGTACTGGTTCACCGAGCCGTTGAAACGGTTCTCGATGCGACGCAGCTCGCCGTAACGCTCGCCCGGGGAGATGTTGCAACCGCTGGAGCAGCCATGGCAGATGCTCGGCGAGAACTGCATGTCCCACTTGCGGTTGTAGCGCTCGGAGTGAGTCTTGTCGGTGAACACACCGGTCGGGCAGACCTCGGTGAGGTTGCCGGAGAACTCGCTTTCCAGGGTGCCGTCTTCAACGCGACCGAAGTACACGTTGTCGTGGGCGCCGAACACACCAAGGTCGGTGCCGCCGGCGTAGTCCTTATAGAAGCGCACGCAGCGGTAGCAAGCGATGCAGCGGTTCATTTCGTGGGAAATGAACGGGCCCAGTTGCTGGTTCTGGTGAGTACGCTTGGTGAAGCGGTAACGGCGCTCGTTGTGGCCGGTCATCACCGTCATGTCTTGCAGGTGGCAGTGACCGCCTTCCTCACAGACCGGGCAGTCGTGGGGGTGGTTGGTCATCAGCCATTCAACGACGCTGGCGCGAAACACTTTCGCTTCTTCGTCGTCGATGGAGATCCAGCTGCCGTCGGTCGCTGGCGTCATGCAGGACATGACGATCCGACCACGCTTGTCGTTCTCGTCGGTGTACTGCTTGACCGCGCACTGGCGGCAAGCGCCAACGCTGCCAAGGGCTGGGTGCCAGCAGAAATAAGGGATATCGAGGCCTAGCGACAGACACGCCTGTAACAGGTTGTCTGCCCCATCGACTTCGAGCTCTTTGCCGTCTACGTGGATAGTGGCCATGGTTCAAAGTTCTTCGTTGGCCCGGTGTCAGCGGGCGTGGCTAATGGAATCTTGTTATCCGCACGAATCAACACAGCCGCTTGCGGCGTCATCGCACGAAAAGCGAAGGGCACGGACCCTTCGCCTTTTTTAAAGCGTTAAGCGCCGACTACGATCGGCCTGGCCAGAGGCGGGACGACGGCGCTGGTGGGCGCGATGCCGGCTTCGAACTCATGGCGGAAGTATTTGATTGCGCTGCCCAACGGCTCCACGGCGCCCGGTGCGTGAGCACAGAAGGTCTTGCCCGGGCCGAGGAAACCGACCAGACCCAGCAGGGTCTCGATGTCGCCGGCTTGCCCTTCACCGTTCTCGATGGCGCGCAGCAGCTTGACGCTCCACGGCAGACCGTCACGGCACGGGGTGCAGAAACCGCACGACTCACGGGAGAAGAACTCTTCCATGTTGCGCAGCAGGGACACCATGTTGACGCTGTCGTCCACCGCCATGGCCAGGCCGGTACCCATGCGGGTGCCCACCTTGGCGATGCCGCCGGCGTACATTTGTGCGTCCAGGTGTTCCGGCAACAGGAAACCGGTACCGGCGCCGCCTGGCTGCCAGCACTTGAGCGTGTAACCGTCGCGCATGCCGCCGGCGTAGTCTTCGAACAACTCGCGACCGGTGACGCCGAACGGCAATTCCCACAGGCCCGGGTTCTTGACCTTGCCGGAGAAGCCCATGAGCTTGGTGCCCATGTCTTCACTGCCTTCACGGGCCAACGATTTGTACCAGTCGACGCCGTCGGCAATGATCGCCGGGACGTTGCACAGGGTTTCAACGTTGTTCACGCAAGTCGGCTTGCCCCACACGCCAACGGCGGCAGGGAAGGGCGGCTTGGAGCGCGGGTTGGCGCGACGGCCTTCGAGGGAGTTGATCAGTGCGGTTTCTTCACCGCAGATGTAACGCCCGGCACCGGTGTGGACGAACAGCTCGAAATCAAAACCCGAACCCAGGATGTTCTTGCCCAAAAGGCCTGCAGCCTTGGCTTCTTCCACGGCACGGTTCAGGTGCTTGGCGGCGGTGGTGTATTCACCGCGCAGGAAAATGTAGCCACGGTAGGTTTTCAGCGCGCGAGCACTGATCAGCATGCCTTCGATCAGCAGATGGGGCAGTTGCTCCATCAGCATCCGGTCTTTCCAGGTGTTCGGCTCCATTTCATCCGCATTGCACAGCAGGTAGCGGATGTTGATGGATTCGTCTTTCGGCATCAGGCCCCACTTAACGCCAGTGGGGAAGCCTGCACCGCCGCGGCCCTTCAGGCCGGCGTCCTTCACGGTCTGGACGATGTCGTCCTGAGCCATGTCGGCGAAGGCCTTGCGCGCAGCAGCGTAACCGTTCTTGGCCTGGTACTCGTCGAGCCAGACAGCTTCGCCGTCGTCACGCAGACGCCAGGTGAGCGGATGAGTCTCGGCCGACCGCTTGATGCGGTTGGCGGGACCGAAGGAAGTCAGGGTCATACGTAGCCCTCGAGCAATTTGGCAACGCCGGCAGGCTGCACATCACCGAAAGTGTCGTCGTCGATCATCAACGCCGGCGCCTTGTCACAGTTGCCGAGGCAGCAGACCGGCAGCAGGGTGAAACGACCGTCGGCGGTGGTCTGACCCAGGCCGATGCCCAGCTTGCTCTGGATTTCGCTGACTACCGATTCATGGCCGCCGATGTAGCAGACCATGCTGTCGCAGACGCGAATGATGTGACGACCGACTGGCTGACGGAAGATCTGGCTATAGAACGTCGCCACCCCTTCAACGTCGCTGGCCGGGATGCCGAGGATTTCGCCGATGGCGTACAGGGCGCCGTCAGGCACCCAGCCACGTTCCTTCTGGACGATCTTCAGGGCTTCGATCGACGCCGCGCGCGGGTCTTCGTAGTGATGCAGCTCGTGCTCGATGGCCGAGCGCTCGGTTTCGCTCAGGGCGAAACGGTCTGTCTGGATAAGCGTGCTGTTCATGCTTAGCGGTCCACGTCGGCCATAACGAAATCGATACTACCCAGGTACGCGATCAAGTCCGCGACCATGCTGCCTTTGATCACCGAAGGGATCTGCTGCAGGTGCGGGAAGCTTGGGGTGCGAATCCGGGTGCGGTAGCTCATGGTGCCGCCATCGCTCGTCAGGTAATAACTGTTGATGCCCTTGGTCGCTTCGATCATCTGGAAGGATTCGTTGGCCGGCATGACCGGGCCCCACGAAACTTGCAGGAAGTGCGTGATCAGGGTCTCGATGTGCTGCAGCGTGCGCTCTTTGGGTGGCGGCGTGGTCAGCGGGTGATCCGCCTTGTACGGGCCTTCCGGCATGTTGCGCATGCACTGCTCGATGATCTTCAGGCTCTGGCGCATTTCTTCGACACGCACGATGCAACGGTCGTAGGCATCGCCATTGGCCGCCAGCGGCACTTCGAATTCGAAGTTTTCGTAACCGGAGTACGGGCGAGCCTTGCGCAGGTCGAAGTCGCAACCGGTCGAGCGCAGGCCGGAACCGGTGACGCCCCATTCCAGGGCTTCTTTGGTGTTGTAGGCGGCGACGCCGATGGTCCGGCCACGCAGGATGCTGTTGTCCAGTGCGGCTTTCTGGTATTCGTCCAGACGCCTTGGCATCCACTCGATGAAGTCTTTCACCAGTTTTTCCCAGCCCCGCGGCAGGTCGTGCGCGACGCCACCGATGCGGTACCAGGCCGGGTGCAGACGGAAACCGGTAATGGCTTCGATCACCGTGTACGCCTTCTGACGGTCGGTGAACGTGAAGAACACCGGGGTCATGGCGCCAACGTCCTGGATGTAAGTCCCCAGGAACAGCAGGTGGCTGGTGATCCGGAAGAACTCGGCCATCATGATGCGGATGACGTCGACCTTCTCGGGCACCTTGATGCCGGCCAGCTTCTCGACCGAGAGCACGTACGGCAGGTTGTTCATCACGCCGCCGAGGTAGTCGATACGGTCGGTGTACGGGATGAAGCTGTGCCAGGACTGACGCTCGGCCATCTTCTCGGCACCACGGTGGTGGTAACCGACGTCCGGCACGCAGTCGACGATCTCTTCACCGTCCAGCTGCAGGATGATGCGGAACGCACCGTGCGCGGAAGGGTGGTTGGGACCGAGGTTGAGGAACATGTAGTCCTCGTTCGGGCCGGAACGCTTCATGCCCCAGTCTTCAGGCTTGAAGCGCGCGGCTTCTTCCTCGAGCTGTTGCTTGGCCAGGGTCAGGGTGAACGGGTCGAACTCGGTGGCACGGGCCGGGAAGTCCTTGCGCAGCGGGTGACCTTCCCAGGTCGGCGGCATCATGATGCGGGTCAGGTGCGGGTGACCTTTGAAGTCGATGCCGTACATGTCCCAGACTTCACGCTCGTACCAGTTGGCGTTCGGCCAGATGCCGGTCACGGTCGGTACGCTGAGGTCGCTCTCGGACAAGGCGACCTTGATCATCACGTCACTATTACGTTCGATCGACATCAGGTGATAGAACACAGTGAAGTCGGCGCCGCTTGGCAGCCCTTGACGCTTGGTGCGCAGACGCTCGTCCACGCCGTGCAGGTCATAGAGCATGACGTACGGCTTGGGCAGGTTGCGCAGGAAGGTCAGGACTTCGACGAGTTTGGCACGGGCAACCCAAAGCACCGGCATGCCGGTACGGGTCGGCTGGGCGGAAAACGCCTCGGGGCCAAAACGGTTGTTCAGTTCGACGACCACATCCTGGTCGTCTGCCTTATAAGGCGGGATGTACAGAGCACTGCCTGTAGTCATGGTTATTTTATCGCTTTCGGTCAACGTAAAGAATGAAGCCAGGTTCTCGTTCTATAAAAGAAGCAGGTCTGGATCAGACTTCGTCGGGGCTGCGCAGGTTGGTGACTGCGATTCGCTGTTCGCGGCGCTGTTCCTTTTGCGAAGGCATCTCGGCGCGGTACACGCCTTGATCGCCGACGACCCAGGAAAGCGGGCGACGCTCCTGTCCAATCGACTCTTGCAACAGCATCAAGCCTTGCAGGAAAGCTTCAGGGCGGGGCGGGCAGCCAGGCACGTAGACGTCCACGGGCAGGAACTTGTCCACCCCTTGAACGACGGAGTAGATGTCGTACATGCCACCGGAGTTGGCGCACGAACCCATGGAGATGACCCATTTAGGCTCGAGCATTTGCTCGTAGAGACGCTGGATGATCGGCGCCATCTTGATGAAGCAGGTACCGGCGATAACCATGAAATCCGCCTGGCGCGGCGATGCCCGGATAACCTCGGCGCCAAAGCGCGCGATGTCGTGGGGCGCCGTGAAGGCGGTGGTCATTTCCACGTAGCAGCACGAAAGACCGAAGTTGTACGGCCACAGGGAGTTCTTGCGCCCCCAGTTGATCGTGCCGTTAAGCACGTCTTCGAGCTTGCCCATGAAAATGTTTTTGTGGACTTGATCTTCTAACGGATCGGAAACGGTTTCCCGTTCGCCAATCGGATACTGCTCGTTAGGAGCATCGGGGTCGATCCTGGTGAGATTGTATTGCATTGCCAAAGCCTCATTGTTTCAGCTTCGCCTGCCGCTTGCGACGAGCTTCCGGAGCCCAGTCAAGGGCGCCCACTCGGAACAGGTAGACAAGACCTGCCAACAGAATTGCTATGAAAACGAGAGCTTCGACGAATCCGGTCCAGCCGCTTTCGCGGACGGACACAGACCAGGCAAAGAGAAAAAGGGCTTCGATATCGAAGATCACGAAGAGCATCGCGACCAGATAGAATTTGGCTGAGAGCCGCAAGCGGGCGCCACCTGTAGGTAGCATGCCGGACTCGAACGGTTCGTTTTTGCTGCGGCCCCAGGCTTTTGACCCGAGGAGGCTGGAGACGCCGAGCATGAAGGCACAGAGGCCGACAACGCCCAGAAGGAAAATGGCAAAGCCCCAGTTGTGGGCCATGAGTCCTGTCGCTTCGGGCATGCTGGAAATCCTTAACAGAGAGCAAAGGTCTCTGAGCTTGAAAAAGAAACAACGCAGTGACGATATGTCGCAGCAATCGATCCCGCTGATTTTATGGCTAAACACCGTGCAAGTAAAATTCAGATAGCGAAATTATTGGGTGAAATAAGGACATCGCCCCCCTCCGGGGCCCTGTAACCCATGCGTGGCGGGCATTAGCCGGGTTTTCGTTAAATATGTTTTGTTAGGAATGTAACGAACATAATTCGAGCTAAATGATAATCAATATTGTTTGCGGTAGTTTTTAAACTGTTTGGCGGATGGGTGGGTGGGAAGTTGTCTTATATGCGCGTTACTGCATGTAGCGGGCGGGGTCGTTTTACCTTGTTCTTCTGAGCGAGAAACCGCTCCGGATCAATGATTTTTCTTGAATCGCCACTTACCCTTGTGGGAGCGGGCTTGCCCGCGATTGCGGTGGATCACTAATGGTTTGATTGGCTGACACGACGCCATCGCGGGCAAGCCCGGCTCCCACAGGGTTCTGCGGTGGCCGATAAATCCCGGGCAAAAAAAACGCCCCGAACCAGTCGGGGCGTCAGATGGGCGGCGTTGCGGTTAGCTTTCTATTCGATCCGCAGCGGCCGTTGGTTCAGGTACAGCCAATCAGTGGAACTGTTCTTCTTCAGTCGAACCGGTCAGCGCGGTCACCGAGGACGAGCCGCCCTGGATCACGGTGGTCATGTCGTCGAAGTAGCCGGTGCCCACTTCCTGCTGGTGAGCCACGAAGGTGTAACCCTTGGCAGCGTCGGCGAACTCTTGCTCTTGCAGCTTCACGTAGGCAGTCATGTCGTTGCGGGCGTAGTCGTGCGCCAGGTTGAACATGCTGTGCCACATGTTGTGAATGCCGGCCAGGGTGATGAACTGGTGCTTGTAACCCATGGCGGACAGTTCGCGCTGGAACTTGGCGATGGTCGCGTCGTCCAGGTTTTTCTTCCAGTTGAAGGAAGGCGAGCAGTTGTACGACAGCAGTTGGTCCGGGTATTCCTTTTTGATCGCTTCGGCGAAGCGACGAGCTTCGTCCAGGTCCGGCTTGGCGGTTTCGCACCAGATCAGGTCGGCGTACGGCGCATAGGCCAGGCCGCGAGCGATGGCCTGGTCGAGGCCGGCGCGCACTTTGTAGAAGCCTTCCTGGGTGCGTTCGCCAGTCACGAATGGCTGGTCGTACGGGTCGCAATCGGAAGTCAGCAGGTCCGCCGCGTTAGCGTCGGTACGGGCCAGGATGATGGTCGGCGTGCCGGCCACGTCAGCTGCCAGACGAGCAGCGGTCAGCTTCTGTACGGCTTCCTGGGTAGGCACCAGTACCTTGCCGCCCATGTGGCCGCATTTTTTCACGGAAGCCAGTTGGTCTTCGAAGTGAACGCCGGCGGCGCCTGCTTCGATCATGCTCTTCATCAGCTCGTAAGCGTTCAGTACGCCGCCGAAACCGGCTTCGGCGTCAGCCACGATCGGCGCGAAGTAGTCGATGTAACCTTCGTCGCCCGGGCCTTTGCCGGCTTTCCACTGGATCTGGTCGGCACGACGGAACGAGTTGTTGATGCGCTTGACCACGGTCGGAACCGAATCCACCGGGTACAGCGACTGATCCGGGTACATCGATTCGGCGGAGTTGTTGTCCGCAGCGACTTGCCAGCCCGACAGGTAGATCGCCTGGATACCGGCTTTGACTTGTTGTACAGCCTGGCCGCCGGTCAGGGCGCCCATGCAGTTGACGAAATCTTTCTCAGGACGGAAGGACGGCTTGGCGCCCTGGGTGACCAGGTTCCACAGCTTCTCGGCGCCCAATTTTGCAAAGGTGTGCTCAGGTTGAACCGAGCCACGCAGGCGGACGACGTCAGCAGCGGAGTAAGCGCGTGTCACGCCTTTCCAGCGTGGGTTTTCAGCCCAGTCTTTTTCGAGGGCTGCAATTTGCTGTTCGCGTGTCAGTGCCATGGAGATAAACCTCGTCGCGTCTTTTACGGAAAGTTGTTCTGCGGTGAAAAATTCATGCTCGCTGACCAGAAGCTTAGGTGGTCAAGTCGAATTCGGCGGGGTTGGCGACGGGATGAACGATGGGCTCGAGGGGAAGTGAGCAGGTAAGGGCGAACTGGCGAGCGCATTCGGGCGTCGTGGGCCTTGGTACGAACTTCAGTGTGGAGCCGGGTTACCTAATTACGCTTCCGTCCCTCGGGACAACTTCGTTCCAGTCGGCAACCTCGTCAAACACGCCTTGTGGGCGGTACAGACACGAAGCGGCTCGCGGGGTAGGTGCGAACATCGCTTCGAAGGCCCTTGCCAGGGCCCCTGATTAGCGGGAGCGAGGCCATCATGCCTTTGCTTTTTTGTATCGTCAAACGTTTTGTAGTGCTTTTTTTGTGGCACTACATCTTTGGTCTAATACGACTAATCAGTCAGTTTTCGGTGATTCAGTCCAAAGTATCGACTTTCACTCGCAGGGTCATGTCATCCCGGCCCTGGGTCGAGTAGCTGCGGGTCAGGCCCTGTTTGTCGGCCTGGGTCTGGCGGTTCACGCCGGCCAGGGTGATCCACTCGCCGAGGCGTCCCGTGACGGTTGTGTCGGTACTTTGCACGTTCACTACATCGGGACGTTCCTGGCTGATGCGATCACGATTGGTGCTGATCGCCAGGTGAACGGTTTCGCCAGTGACGCGGGCGGTGACGTAGAAACCCTGGGTGACGTTGCGGTACTCGGTCTGGCTGCGCAGGTCGCCGTAGGAATCGGCCTGGGTGCTGGTCAGCGGCACGCTCTGGCCGACCTGGATCAGTGCCGGCGCACCTTCGCTGGCCTGGATTTGCTGGATGCCACCGTCACGACTGTCGGTGCTGCGGTTGATGATGCGGGTCTGGCTTGGTTTGGCGCCGTTGACCGAATAGCCCTGGTCATTCTGGAAGTTGTTTTCGTTGGTGTCGACGGTAATCAGCAGGCGTTTGGGCGCGGTATCGAGTTGGGCGACAAGAGCTTTAAGTTCGTCGATCTTGCGTTGATCGGCGTTGACGATCAGCTGGTTGCCGTAAGCGCTGACCTGGCCTTCCTGGCCGATGAAATCCTGTGCCATCGGCAGCATGTCGGCGCTGGTGTGGTAGTTCAACGGCACGATTTCGGTGGCGGCCATGACTGAAACACTGCAGGTCAGTAGTAGCGTGGTGAGCAGGTTGCGTGGGGACATGTCCGTTATCTCCGGCTTCTGATGACTTGATATTGTGTAGGAGCGAGCTTGCTCCGGGCGGCGTTCCGACGATGGATGTGAAATCGCCGCGGGGTATCAGGTTTCCAGCGTTATCGTTGGCGACCATCGCGAGCAAGCTCGCTCCTACAGGGGGTTTGATATTGCCAGTTTGTCGGCCCGACGTGGGGCAAGTTGAATCGTAGACAGCAAAACGCCCCGGCATCCGAGGATGGCGGGGCGTTTTGTGGTGTTCTTGAAGCCGCTATCGCGAGCAAGCTCGCTCCCACAGGGGAATGCATTCCAATTGTGGGAGCGAGCTTGCTCGCGATGGCCGCGCCGCGGTGTCAGGCTGAGTGCCGCACCATGTCCACATGCGGAATGCCTGCTTCCAGGAATTCCTCACTGACCAGGCTGAAGCCCAAGCGCTCATAGAATGCCGTGGCTTGTACCTGTGCGCTCAACATCTGTTGCTTGAGCCCGCGCTTCTCCGCCTCACCGATCACCGCTTGCATCAACGCATCGCCGACTTTCAGGCCGCGCCAGTCCTTGAGCACCGACACCCGGCCTACATGACCATCAGGCAGCAGGCGGGCGGTGCCGACCGGAAAGTCGCCTTCGAGCGCGAGGAAATGCACCGCGCTCTGGTCATCGGCGTCCCATTCCAGTTCTGGCGGAACGGACTGCTCGGCGACGAACACCGTCTCACGAATGCGCCGGATCTCGGCGTTGTCTTTTTGCCAGTCTGCGACACGTACGTGAATCTTATTCATCGGCAAACCCCAGGCTTCCTTGCTTGATCAGCTCACACAGCAGGCCGCGACCGTCTTCGTCGCTCAGCCAGTCGCCGAGATTGTCGACGTGCAGTGCATCGGCGGCGCAAATCATCTTCAGCAGCTCGCGCAGTTTACCCGGCAGGTAACGGCTCTGGCCGCTGGCGAACAGCAGCAGGTCGTCATCGACTTCGGACCAGGCCAGGCGTGCACTCGGGTTACGGATCAGCACTGCGCCTTGCTCGAGGCTGGCGAGCAGGTCGTCTTCTTCGATCTCTTCCGGACCGACCACCAGTTCCGGGTAGCGCGGCTCGGTCATGAACTGGCCGAACCAGGTCAGCAGCAGGCGCTCATCGCTCATGTGCTCGGCGAGCAGGCCTTTCAAGCGATCGAGGGCATCGTGCTGGATCTGATGTGGATCGACCGCCGGCAGGGCGTCGGCGTCGGTGTAGCGCTCTTCATCCGGCAGGAACTGGCTGAGGAAGTCAGTGAAGTGGGTCAGCACTTCAGCGGCGCTCGGTGCGCGGAAACCGACCGAGTAGGTCAGGCAGTCATCGACGGCAACGCCGCAATGGGCCAGGCGCGGCGGCAGGTACAGCATGTCGCCCGGTTCCAGGACCCATTCGTCGGTGGCTTCGAAGTCGGCGAGGATGCGCAGGTCGGCGTGTTGCAGCAGCTTGCTCTCGGAATCGCACATCTGGCCGATCTTCCAGTTGCGCTTGCCATGGCCCTGCAACAGGAACACGTCGTAGTTGTCGAAGTGCGGACCGACGCTGCCACCCGGGGCGGCGAAGCTGATCATCACGTCGTCGATGCGCCAGCTCGGCAGGAAGCGGAAGTTCTCCAGCAGCTCGGCGACTTCCGGCACGAATTGGTCAACGGCTTGAACCAGCAGGGTCCAGTCGCGCTCCGGCAGCTTGCTGAACTCGTCTTCGGCGAACGGGCCGCGGCGCAATTCCCAAGGGCGCTCGCCGTTCTCGATGATCAGACGCGACTCAACTTCTTCTTCCAGCGCGAGGCCGGCCAGTTCGTCGGCGTCGATCGGGCTTTCGAATTCAGGAATCGCCTGACGGATCAGCAGCGGTTTTTTCTGCCAGTAGTCGCGCAGGAATTCGCGCGCCGTGATGCCGCCCAGAAGTTGAAGAGGAATGTCAGGATTCATGTGTAACCTATTGAAAAAAAGCACTTTTCAGACGGGAATAAAAACGCCCGGCGCTGCCGGGCGTCTCAAACGGGTACAGCGGTCGATCAGATGCGTTTGGCTTGCTCTACAGCGTTGCCGATGTAGTTCGCCGGGGTGAGCAGTTTCAGCTCGGCCTTGGCCGCGGCTGGCATGTCCAGGCCGTCGATGAAAGTTTGCAGCGCTTGCGGGCTGATGCCCTTGCCACGGGTCAATTCTTTGAGCTTTTCGTACGGGTTTTCGATGTTGTAGCGACGCATCACGGTCTGGATCGGCTCGGCCAATACTTCCCAGCAAGCGTCCAGGTCGGCAGCGATCTTCTGAGCGTTGAGCTCGAGTTTGCTGATGCCTTTGAGGCTGGCTTCGTACGCGATCACGCTGTGGGCGAAGCCGACACCGAGGTTGCGCAGGACGGTGGAGTCGGTCAGGTCGCGCTGCCAGCGGGAGATCGGCAGCTTGCTCGCCAGGTGCTGGAACAATGCGTTGGCGATGCCCAGGTTGCCTTCGGAGTTTTCGAAGTCGATCGGGTTGACCTTGTGCGGCATGGTCGACGAACCGATTTCGCCAGCGATGGTGCGCTGTTTGAAATAACCCAGGGAGATGTAGCCCCAGATGTCGCGGTCGAAGTCGATCAGGATCGTGTTGAAACGGGCGATCGCGTCGAACAGCTCGGCAATGTAGTCGTGCGGTTCGATCTGCGTGGTGTATGGGTTGAAGCCCAGGCCCAGCTCGTCTTCGATGAAGGCGCGGGCGTTTTCTTCCCAGTCGATCTCGGGGTAGGCCGACAGGTGGGCGTTGTAGTTGCCGACAGCACCGTTGATCTTGCCCAACAGCGGAACGGCCGCGACCTGGGCGATCTGACGCTCCAGACGGTAAACCACGTTCGCCAGCTCTTTGCCCAGGGTGGTCGGCGAAGCCGGTTGACCGTGGGTGCGCGACAGCATTGGCACGTCAGCGAAGCGGATCGCCAGCTCGCGGATGGCGTCTGCGGTCTGGCGCATCAGGGGCAGCATCACATCATCACGGCCTTCGCGCAGCATCAGGGCGTGGGACAGGTTGTTGATGTCCTCGCTGGTGCAGGCAAAGTGGATGAATTCGCTGACCTTGGCCAGTTCCGGCAGCTTGGCCGCTTGCTCTTTGAGCAGGTATTCGATGGCCTTGACGTCGTGGTTGGTGGTGCGCTCGATCTCTTTGACGCGCTCGGCGTGCTCCAGGGCGAAGTTGTCCGCCAGGGTGTTCAGCACCGCGTTGGCTTCGGCGGAGAACGCCGGCACTTCGCTGATGCCTGGGTGAGCGGCCAGGCGCTGGAGCCAGCGCACTTCAACCAGAACGCGCGCACGGATCAGGCCGTATTCGCTGAAAATCGGGCGCAGGGCCTGGGTTTTGCCGGCGTAGCGGCCGTCAACAGGGGAAACCGCAGTGAGCGAAGAAAGCTGCATGGGGTGTTCTCGGACAGTCGGGCAACGAAATGGGGCGCGTATCATACATGAAAAAATTCGCCGGTCCGTTGCCAACTGACCAGCGTCTTACGCGTTACAAATTACACAAGGTCTTGCGGGCGCGGTTCAGCTGCTGCGCATCAGCGGGTAAAGCTCTTTCAACAACTTGCGGCGGCTGATCACCAGCTGCCAGCGATGACCACCCAGCTGCCGCCACAGGCGTGCCGAGCGAATCCCGGCCAGCAGCAGGGCGCGTATTTTCGAGGCATTGCTCGGTTGCTGCAGGTTGCGCATGTCGCCGTGCACCTGAATCCGCTGGCGCAACGTGCTCAAGGTGTCCTGATACAGCGCGCCGCAGGCCGCGATCACGTTTTCGTGAGCCGCGCCGAAGTGTTCGACCTGGGACTGGATCTGCGGCAGGCGCTTGCCGATTTCGTCCAGCATGTCGCCACGTTTGGCCAGCTGGCGCTCCAGGCCCAGCATGGCCAGCGCATACCGCAGCGGCTCGCGCTGAAGGGTGCTGGGGTCGCGCTCCAGGGCGCCAATCAGCGCCCGGTAGCCTTCACGCAGATTGAGGTCGTCGCCGCCGTAGACTTCAAGGGTGTCCTTGGGGTCGCGAATCAGCAGGCTGCCGAGCATGCAGGTCAGGCCGGCTTCGGTGGTCTGGCCGGTCTTGGCGATCTTGTCGACCAGTACCGCGGCGAGAAACACCCCGCCCAGTGCCGTCAATTGCTCCTGGGTCGGGTTCATTGGGCTTGGCCCTTGCTGGTGCTCTTGCTCGTCCAGGGTTCGGCAATTTCGATCACACCGCCGCCGAGGCAGATTTCACCGTCATAGAACACCACCGATTGTCCCGGGGTCACCGCGCGTTGCGGGTCGTCGAAGGTCGCGCGGTAGCCGCTGGCGGTCTTTTCCAGGGTGCAGGGTTGATCGCTCTGGCGATAACGGACCTTGGCGGTCAGCTTGCGCGGCCCGGTCAAGTCGATCGGGTTGACCCAATAGATCTCCGAGGCGAGCAGGGCGCGGGAAAACAGATAAGGGTGGTCATTGCCCTGGCCAACGATCAGCTCGTTGTGCTCCAGGTCCTTGATCAGCACGTACCAGGGTTCGTCACTGGCGTCTTTCAGGCCGCCGATGCCGAGGCCCTGGCGCTGACCGATGGTGTGATACATCAAGCCGTGGTGACGGCCGATGACTTCACCTTCAGTGGTCTTGATCTCGCCCGGCTGGGCCGGCAGGTACTGCTTGAGGAAGTCACTGAAGCGGCGTTCGCCGATGAAGCAGATCCCGGTGGAGTCCTTTTTCTTCGCGGTGGCCAACTGGTGTTTCTCGGCAATCGCACGGACCTCGGGCTTTTCCAGCTCGCCGACCGGGAACAGGGTCTTGGCGATCTGCTCGCCGCCGACGGCGTGCAGGAAGTAGCTCTGGTCCTTGTTCGGGTCCAGGCCCTTGAGCAGCTCAGTGCGGCCGTCGATGTCGCGGCGACGCACGTAGTGACCGGTGGCAATCAGGTCGGCGCCCAGCATCATGGCGTAGTCGAGGAACGCCTTGAACTTGATTTCGCGGTTGCAGAGTATGTCCGGGTTCGGCGTGCGACCGGCCTTGTATTCGGCCAGGAAGTGCTCGAACACGTTGTCCCAGTACTCGGCGGCGAAGTTGGCGGTGTGCAGCTTGATGCCAATCCTGTCGCACACGGCCTGGGCGTCCGCCAGGTCATCCATGGCGGTGCAGTATTCCGTTCCATCGTCTTCTTCCCAGTTCTTCATGAACAGGCCTTCCACCTCATAACCCTGCTCGATCAGCAGGAGAGCGGAAACGGAGGAGTCCACGCCGCCGGACATGCCGACAATGACGCGCGTCTTTTGTGTGTCAGAAGGGGCTGGATCACGCATAGGGATTCAATGAGTGTCTTGAAAAAGGACGCGATTCTAACAGGCCGCAGCCCACAAGGCTAAAGAGAAGGGCGGATCAATTCGAGACCGAAGTGATTGCCTGCCAGATAATCATCGATACAGCGGATGATCAGCTCACTGCGCCAGTTTGCGCGCTGTGCCAGCAATTCGTCACGCGTCAGCCACTTGGCGCCGACGATGCCGTCGTCCAGCTGATAGTCGGGGTGATGCTTGAGCGGTTTTGCGGTGAAACAGACCCGCTGATAAGTCACGCCATTGCTCGGGGCTGTGTAGAGATAAATGCCCACCACGCCGGTCGGTTCGACGTCCCAGCCGGTTTCCTCGAGGGTTTCGCGGATGGCGGCGTCGATCAGGGTTTCGTCCGGGTCGAGGTGACCGGCTGGCTGATTGAGCACCGTTCGTCCGTGCTTGGTTTCTTCGACCATCAGGAAGCGGCCGTTGTCTTCGACGATGGTGGCGACGGTGATGTGGGGTAGCCAATCCATAAAGCTTCCTCGTTTCGGAATGTTGAAACCCGGCCCTTGTAGGAGCTGGCTTGCCAGCGAAAGCGGTGGGTCAGTCAATATTGATGTTGAATGATAAACCGCATTCGCTGGCAAGCCAGCTCCTACAGGAGTGGGTATGCCAGAAACAAAAACCCCGGCACTGGGCCGGGGCTTCCTTGCATCCTTACAACCTTAAACCAACGCAGCAATCGCGGCGTTGAAGGTGTTGCTCGGGCGCATGGCCTTGCTGATCAGCTCGGCATTGGCGTGGTAGTAACCGCCGATGTCCACTGGCTTGCCCTGTACGGCGTTGAGCTCGGCGACGATGGTTGCCTCGTTCTCGGTCAGGGTCTTGGCCAGCTCGCCGAACTGCGCTTGCAGTGCAGTGTCTTCGGTCTGGGCGGCCAGGGCCTGGGCCCAGTACAGCGCCAGGTAGAAGTGGCTGCCGCGGTTGTCGATGTTGCCGACTTTGCGCGATGGCGACTTGTTGTTGTCCAGGAACTGGCCGGTAGCCTGATCCAGGGTCTTGGCCAGTACCAGCGCCTTAGGGTTGTTGTACGTCACGCCCAGGTGCTCGAGGGAAGCGGCCAGGGCCAGGAACTCGCCCAGGGAATCCCAACGCAGGAAGTTCTCTTCCAGCAGCTGCTGCACGTGCTTCGGTGCCGAACCGCCGGCGCCGGTTTCGAACAGACCGCCGCCATTCATCAGCGGAACGATCGACAGCATCTTGGCGCTGGTGCCCAGTTCCATGATCGGGAACAGGTCGGTCAGGTAGTCGCGCAATACGTTGCCGGTCACCGAGATGGTGTCCTTGCCTTCGCGGGTGCGGTCCAGAGTGAACTTCATCGCGTCGACAGGCGACATGATGCGGATGTCCAGCCCTGCGGTGTCGTGATCCTTCAGGTAAGCCTGAACTTTCTCGATCACTACGCCGTCGTGGGCGCGCATTGGGTCCAGCCAGAAAATCGCTGGCGTGGCGCTGGCGCGAGCACGGGTGACAGCCAGTTTGACCCAGTCCTGGATCGGCGCGTCTTTGGTCTGGCACATGCGGAAGATGTCGCCGGCTTCAACCGACTGTTCCAGCAACAGGCCGCCTTTGCTGTCGGTAATGCGGACAACACCGTTGGTCTTGATCTGGAACGTCTTGTCGTGGGAACCGTATTCTTCGGCTTTTTTCGCCATCAGGCCGACGTTCGGCACGCTGCCCATGGTGGTCGGATCGAAAGCGCCGTGCAGCTTGCAGTCTTCGATCACCGCCTGGTAGATGGTGGCGTAGCAGCGATCCGGGATCACCGCCTTGGTGTCGTGTAGCTGGCCGTCGGTGCCCCACATCTTGCCGGAGTCACGGATCATCGCTGGCATCGAGGCGTCGACGATCACGTCGCTCGGTACGTGCAGGTTGGTGATGCCTTTGTCGGAGTTGACCATGGCCAGCGACGGACGGACGGCGTAGACCGCCTGGATGTCCGCTTCGATCTGCGCTTGTTGCTCGGCCGGCAAAGCCTTGATGCGAGCGTACAGGTCGCCGATGCCATTGTTCAGGTTGAAGCCGATCTGTGCCAGCACGTCAGCGTGCTTGGCCAGGGCGTCTTTGTAGAACTCGGCAACGATCTGGCCGAACATGATCGGGTCGGAGACCTTCATCATGGTCGCTTTCAGGTGCACCGACAGCAGTACGCCTTTGGCTTTGGTGTCTTCGATTTCGGCCGCGATGAAGCTGCGCAGCGCTTTTTTGCTCATGACCGCGCAATCGAGGATCTCACCGGCTTGCACGGTGGTCTTTTCTTTCAGGACGGTGGTGGTGCCGTCTTGAGCGATCAGTTCGATTTTGACGGCGTCAGCGGCGTCGATCAGGGCGGCTTTTTCGCTGCCGTAGAAGTCGCCGGTGCTCATGTGCGCCACGTGGGACTTGGAGTCCGCAGCCCAGGCGCCCATTTTGTGCGGGTGCTTGCGCGCGTAGTTCTTGACCGACAGCGGCGCACGACGATCGGAGTTGCCTTCGCGCAGGACCGGGTTTACGGCGCTGCCCTTGATCTTGTCGTAGCGCGACTTGGCGAGCTTGTCGGCGTCGCTGGTCACGGTTTCCGGGTAGTCCGGCAATGCGAAGCCCTGGGCTTGCAGTTCCTTGACCGCGGCTTGCAGTTGCGGAACCGAGGCGCTGATGTTCGGCAGCTTGATGATGTTGGCTTCAGGCGTGACGGCCAGGTCGCCCAGTTCGGCGAGGTGGTCGGCGACGGCTTTGTCTCCCAGTTGCTCGGGGAAGCTGGCCAGGATGCGCCCTGCAAGAGAGATATCGCGGGTTTCCACGGCGATATCAGCGGAGGCGGTGAAAGCCTCTACGATAGGCAACAGTGAATAGGTGGCGAGGGCGGGAGCTTCGTCGGTGAAGGTATAGATGATCTTCGAGCGGGTGGGCATATTCGGATTAACTCTCTCTTCTTTGCTAAAGCATGCGCAGAAAAACTCGAGGGGCGCCGGGTAAGCGCGTTCGTTCAAAGTCATCCATGAGCCGAATGTCGAGATTTGTGCGCGGTGATGTTGGGTGCATCAGTCGAGCGTCAAGCGGGTGGACCGCGGTAACGGTCCTGCTTTTTCGGGCCCGAAGTCTTGTGATAGAGCGGTCGGCCGTCGTGACTCTGTGGTCAGCGGGCGGCATTATACATAGGTAGCTGGCAATCTGCCGATGGTTCATACACATCGATTGACGTCCATTGGTCTAAAGGTCGCAGGGGAGTACGGGGCGTAGAGTCTTGCACCGTGCTTGAGTTTGGCGTTTTTCCCTTGGCTTTCAGGCTTGTAGGCCCCGAACCGCGCCGCTTTGCGGCAGATGGGTGGAACAGAGGGTTTGCGCGCCGAATTAACTGGGGTACGCTCGAACGAAGCCAGATGTTCAATCCAAACAATGGAGTTCAGCATGGGATACAAGAAGATTCAGGTTCCAGCCGTCGGCGACAAAATCACCGTCAACGCGGACCATTCTCTCAATGTTCCTAACAACCCGATCATCCCCTTCATCGAAGGCGATGGTATTGGCGTTGATATCAGCCCGGTCATGATCAAGGTTGTCGATGCTGCTGTTAAGAAGGCTTACGGCGGCGAGCGCAAAATTTCCTGGATGGAAGTCTACGCCGGGGAGAAGGCGACTCAGGTTTACGATCAGGACACCTGGCTGCCCCAGGAAACCCTGGACGCGGTCAAGGATTACGTGGTTTCCATCAAGGGCCCTCTGACCACCCCGGTTGGCGGCGGCATCCGTTCCCTGAACGTGGCCCTGCGCCAGCAACTCGACCTGTATGTCTGCCTGCGCCCGGTGCGCTGGTTCGAAGGCGTGCCTAGCCCGGTCAAGAAGCCAGGCGACGTCGACATGACCATCTTCCGCGAAAACTCGGAAGACATTTATGCCGGTATCGAGTGGAAGGCCGGCTCGCCGGAAGCGACCAAGGTCATCAAGTTCCTCAAAGATGAAATGGGCGTCACCAAGATCCGTTTCGACGAAAACTGCGGTATCGGCATCAAGCCGGTTTCGCTGCAAGGCACCAAACGCTTGGCGCGCAAGGCGTTGCAATACGTGGTCGACAACGATCGCGACTCGCTGACCATCGTGCACAAAGGCAACATCATGAAGTTCACCGAAGGTGCCTTCAAGGAGTGGGCCTACGAAGTGGCGGCTGAAGAATTCGGCGCGACCCTGCTCGACGGTGGTCCTTGGATGCAGTTCAAGAACCCGAAAACCGGCAAGAACGTCATCGTCAAGGATGCCATCGCCGACGCCATGCTCCAGCAAATCCTGCTGCGCCCGGCCGAGTACGATGTGATCGCGACCCTGAACCTCAATGGCGACTACCTCTCCGACGCCCTGGCGGCCGAAGTGGGCGGTATCGGTATAGCACCAGGTGCCAACCTGTCCGACACCATCGCGATGTTCGAAGCGACCCACGGTACTGCGCCGAAATACGCCGGCAAGGACCAGGTCAACCCGGGTTCGCTGATCCTGTCTGCAGAGATGATGCTGCGTCACATGGGTTGGACCGAAGCGGCCGACCTGATCATCAAGGGCACCAATGGCGCGATTTCCGCCAAGACCGTGACCTATGACTTCCACCGTTTGATGGAAGGCGCGAAGCTGCTGTCTTCTTCGGCGTTTGGTGATGCACTGATTTCGCACATGTAAGCGGATTTCGGCATAACAAAAACCGCCCGGCTCAAGTGATTGAGTCGGGCGGTTTTTTATGACTGGATGTTTGGTCGTGTCAGCCCGAAACCGTTTCGTTTTGCGTGGCGGGCAGCGCCTGTCCTGCCGAAGCCTCGGCGGCGGCGATATCGATGGCATGCAACCCTTTCGGACCCTGGATGATGTTGAAGGTCACGGGTTGCCCGGCTTTCAGGGTTTTGTAACCGTCCATTTTGATCGCCGAGTAGTGGGCAAACAGATCTTCATCCTTGCCGTCCTCGTTGATAAAGCCGTAGCCCTTGGCGTTGTTGAACCATTTCACCTTGCCTACCGCCATACTCATATCCCTCTGCAACAGACTCCATCACTGGAGTATCATCCAGTACATCCGCAGTCATTTCCTGGAAATAAGGTTGACTCCACGGACCTTTTTTACCCACTGTGGGCTCTATTGGTTGTAACACCGTTTTGCCGATAGTCAAGGTGACCAGGCAGTCGGAGTTGAAATCGACGATGGCCGCCCCCACCACTGTATTCGCACAACTGACGAACCTTTCTTTCCATGCATGCAATCAGCCAGATTCGACTAACATTCAATCAGGATCGCCCGACTCTCCAAAAGGATCGCCCGGAGGAACACGACGACGATTCAGCAGGCATTGCTGTTCAGGAAGCAAAGCCTGCATTACAGGCGCCGCCGATGTACAAGGTGGTTTTGTTCAACGATGACTACACACCGATGGATTTCGTCGTCGAAGTGCTCGAGGTGTTTTTTAACCTGAATCGCGAGCTGGCGACCAAGGTCATGCTGGCCGTCCACACAGAAGGACGGGCAGTATGTGGAGTGTTTACCCGCGACATCGCCGAGACGAAGGCCATGCAGGTCAACCAGTACGCCAGGGAAAGCCAGCATCCGCTACTCTGTGAAATCGAGAAGGACGGTTAATCGCCGACCACTTGGGTATGAGGTGAAGCTATGTTAAACCGCGAGCTCGAAGTCACCCTCAATCTTGCCTTCAAGGAGGCCCGATCGAAGCGTCATGAATTCATGACCGTCGAACACCTCCTGCTGGCCCTATTGGACAATGAGGCTGCCGCCACCGTTTTGCGTGCCTGCGGCGCAAACCTCGACAAACTCAAGCATGACCTGCAGGAGTTCATCGATTCGACCACGCCATTGATTCCCGTCCATGACGAGGATCGTGAAACCCAGCCAACCCTGGGCTTCCAGCGTGTCCTGCAACGTGCTGTCTTTCACGTACAGAGCTCGGGCAAACGCGAAGTGACCGGCGCCAACGTGCTGGTTGCGATCTTCAGCGAACAGGAGAGTCAGGCGGTGTTCCTGCTGAAACAGCAGAGCGTCGCGCGCATCGATGTCGTCAACTACATCGCCCATGGCATTTCCAAAGTGCCGGGGCACGGCGATCACTCTGAAGGTGAGCAAGATATGCAGGACGACGAGGGCGGCGAGTCTTCTTCTTCAGGCAATCCCCTGGATGCTTATGCCAGCAACCTCAACGAACTCGCGCGCCAGGGTCGTATCGACCCGTTGGTAGGCCGTGAGCTGGAAGTCGAGCGTGTCGCGCAGATCCTGGCGCGTCGTCGCAAGAACAATCCGCTGCTGGTGGGCGAGGCAGGCGTGGGTAAAACCGCAATTGCCGAAGGCCTGGCCAAGCGTATTGTCGACAACCAGGTGCCGGATCTGCTGGCCAACAGCGTGGTGTATTCCCTCGACCTGGGTGCCTTGCTGGCCGGGACCAAATACCGCGGCGATTTCGAGAAGCGCTTCAAGGCGCTGCTCAATGAGCTGAAAAAACGTCCGCAGGCGATCCTGTTCATCGACGAGATCCACACCATCATCGGTGCCGGTGCCGCGTCCGGTGGCGTCATGGATGCCTCGAACCTGCTCAAGCCGCTGCTGTCGTCCGGTGATATCCGTTGCATCGGTTCGACCACGTTCCAGGAATTCCGCGGGATCTTCGAGAAGGACCGTGCCCTGGCCCGGCGCTTCCAGAAGGTCGACGTGTCGGAACCGTCGGTGGAAGACACCATCGGTATCCTGCGCGGCCTGAAAGGGCGTTTCGAAGCGCACCACGGCATTGAATACAGCGATGAAGCCCTGCGTGCAGCGGCTGAGCTGGCCTCACGCTACATCAATGACCGGCACATGCCGGACAAGGCCATCGACGTCATCGACGAGGCGGGTGCCTACCAGCGCCTGCAACCGATCGAGAAGCGCGTGAAGCGCATCGAAGTACCTCAGGTCGAGGACATCGTTGCGAAAATCGCGCGGATTCCGCCTAAGCACGTCAACAGCTCCGACAGAGAGCTGCTGCGTAACCTTGAGCGTGACCTGAAGCTGACCGTGTTTGGCCAGGATGCCGCGATCGACTCGCTGTCGACCGCGATCAAGCTGTCCCGTGCCGGCCTCAAGTCGCCTGACAAGCCAGTCGGTTCGTTCCTGTTCGCCGGGCCTACCGGTGTCGGCAAGACCGAAGCGGCGCGGCAGTTGGCCAAGGCGTTGGGCATCGAGCTGGTGCGTTTCGACATGTCCGAGTACATGGAGCGCCACACCGTATCGCGTCTGATCGGTGCACCTCCAGGCTATGTCGGGTTCGATCAGGGCGGTCTGCTGACCGAAGCCATCACCAAGCAGCCTCACTGCGTGCTGTTGCTCGATGAGATCGAGAAGGCGCATCCGGAAGTCTTCAACCTGCTGCTGCAGGTCATGGACCACGGTACGCTGACCGATAACAACGGGCGCAAGGCGGACTTCCGTAACGTGATCGTCATCATGACGACCAACGCCGGTGCCGAAACCGCAGCCCGTGCTTCGATCGGTTTCACCCATCAGGACCACTCGTCCGATGCGATGGAAGTGATCAAGAAGAGCTTCACGCCGGAATTCCGCAACCGTCTGGACACCATTATCCAGTTTGGTCGCCTCAGCCATGAGGTCATCAAGAGCGTGGTGGACAAGTTCCTTACCGAGCTTCAGGCGCAGCTGGAAGACAAGCGTGTGCAGCTGGAAGTGACGGACGCGGCGCGCAGCTGGCTGGCAGCCGGTGGCTACGACTCGGCAATGGGCGCTCGACCTATGGCGCGTTTGATCCAGGACAAGATCAAGCGTCCGCTGGCGGAAGAGATTCTCTTTGGCGAACTGGCCGACCATGGCGGCGTGGTGCACATCGACCTCAAGGACGGCGAGCTGACCTTCGAGTTCGAGACCACGGCTGAAATGGCCTGACGTTATCCGCAACAAAAGCAAAAGGCGCCGAAAGGCGCCTTTTTGCTGTCTGCCTCATTTCGTTCAATCACCACATTGCCCTGTGGGAGCGGGCTTGCCCGCGAAGGCGGCGGCACATCCAACATCAATGCAAGCTGACCCACCGCTTTCGCGGGCAAGCCCGCTCCCACAGGGATCTGTGCAGTGGTTCGAATAGGTGGCTAAAAAAAACCGGGCACACAAAAACGCCCGGCATAAGCCGGGCGTCTTGTATTGACCTGATTAGCGAGCGCGGTAAGTGATGCGCCCTTTGCTCAAGTCATAGGGCGTCAGCTCGACGCGCACTTTGTCACCGGTAAGAATACGAATGTAGTTCTTGCGCATCTTGCCGGAGATATGCGCGGTTACGACGTGCCCATTTTCCAACTCCACGCGAAACATGGTGTTGGGCAGGGTGTCGACGACAGTGCCTTCCATTTCGAAGCTGTCTTCTTTCGACATGCAGTAAAGCCCTCGGTGTCCAATGAATGGCCCGGTGCAACTGCGCCAGGCAAAAGCGGCGTGCATTGTGCCCGAAAAATGGGGTTTAAGCCAAGGGGTTTAGGGCTTGCTCTAGTTCAGGATGACCCAGCGCTGATTAATCAGCAGTTCGATAGGGCGATATTGCGTCTTGTAGCTCATTTTTTTGCAGTTCTTGATCCAATAGCCGAGGTAGACCGCTTCCAGGCCCAGTCGCCGGGCCTCGGTGATCTGCCAGAGGATTGCATAGCGCCCCAAGCTGCGACGCTCTTCATCGGGCTCGTAGAAGGTGTAGACCGCAGACAGGCCGTTGGGCAGCAGGTCGGTGACAGCCACTGCCAGCAACCGGCCTTCCAGACGAAATTCATAGAACCGGGAAAAAGGCAGGTCCCTCACCAGGAAGGTCGAAAACTGATCGCGGCTCGGCGGGTACATGTCGCCATCGGCATGACGCTGCTCGATGTAGCGCTGGTAGAGGTCGAAGTACTCCTCGCTGAACTGGGGCCTGGCCGGACGGACTTGCACATCGGCGTTGCGCTTGAAGATGCGCTTCTGCTGGCGGTTGGGTGAAAACTGCGCCACAGGAATGCGCGCCGGTACGCACGCATTGCAATTCTGGCAATGGGGCCGGTACAGATGATCGCCGCTGCGACGAAAACCCATTTCCGACAGGTCTGCGTAGACATGCACATCCATGGGCTGGCTAGGGTCGAGGAACAGGGTCGTGGCCTGCTCCTCGGGCAGATAACTGCAAGAGTGGGGCTGAGTGGCATAAAACTTCAAGCGCGCCAACTCGGTCATGATCAACCCTCGATAAGCTTTTGGATAAGTGTAAGCGCTTTTGAATAAGTGTAAGTCACGCGGGCCAAAGTCGCTCAGCAAACCCAGCTGGCGCGGCTGGGTTGGTCCAGATGCCGCGCCAGGTAACCGGCGAACTCGCGGCGGGGAATCGCCCGGGCGCCGAGGCTGTGCAGGTGGTCGGTCGGCATCTGGCAGTCGATCAGCACAAAGCCTGAGTCTTCCAGATGTCGCACCAGCGTGGCAAAACCATACTTGGAGGCATTGTCGGCGCGGCTGAACATCGACTCGCCGAAAAACAGCTGCCCCATGGCCAGGCCATACAGCCCGCCGACCAGTTCGCCCTGGTCCCAGACTTCCACCGAGTGCGCGTAACCGCGCTTGTGCAGTTCGAGGTAGGCCTCCTGCATGGCGTCGGTGATCCAGGTGCCGTCGGCGTATTCCCGTGGCGCGGCGCACGCGCGGATAACCGCGGCAAAATCCCTGTCGAAGGTCACTTGGTAGCGTTGTTGGCGCAGCAATTTGTTCAGGCTGCGCGAGACATGCAGTTCGTCGGGAAACAACACCGTGCGCGGGTCCGGCGACCACCAGAGGATCGGCTGGCCTTCCGAGAACCACGGAAAACAGCCATGGCGATAGGCCTTGATCAGCCGATCGGCGGACAGGTCGCCGCCCGCCGCCAGCAGCCCGTTGGGGTCGCGCATGGCCTTGTCCAGCGGCGGGAAGGTCAGGGTGTTGCGTTGTAACCAAGTCAGCATGGCATCCGGGCTTTGCAGAAGGGGAGGGCAGTGGCGGGCTGTCAGGCCCGCCGTGAAGTGTGCCGTCAAACGGTGGGAATGTCGTCGAGGTATTTCTCTGCGTCCAGTGCGGCCATGCAGCCGGCCCCGGCGGAGGTGACGGCCTGGCGATAAACGTGATCGGCCACGTCGCCGGCGGCAAATACCCCGGCGATCGCGGTGGCGGTGGCATCGCCTTCGCTGCCACCCTTGACCAGCAAATAGCCGTCGCGCATTTCCAGCTGGCCCTGGAACAGGTCGGTGTTGGGCTTGTGGCCGATGGCGATGAAGACCCCGGTCAGCGGCAATACGCGGGTTTCGCCGCTGTGGCTGTCCCGCAGGCGGGCGCCGGTCACGCCGCTGGCATCGCCCAGCACTTCTTCCAGATGCTGGTTCCAGTGCAGGCGAATATTGCCGTTGGCGGCTTTTTCAAAGAGTTTGTCCTGCAGGATCTTCTCGGCGCGCAACTTGTCGCGCCGGTGAATCAGATGGACTTCACTGGCGATGTTCGACAAGTACAAGGCTTCCTCGACCGCGGTGTTGCCGCCGCCGATCACCGCGACCACCTGTTTGCGGTAGAAAAAGCCGTCGCACGTCGCGCAGGCCGAAACCCCTTTGCCGGCAAAGGCTTCTTCCGAAGGCAGCCCCAGGTATTGCGCCGAGGCGCCGGTGGCGATAATCAGTGCATCGCAGGTGTAAGTACCGCTGTCGCCGATGAGCTCGAACGGGCGCTGTTGCAACTTGGCCGTGTGGATGTGGTCGTAAACAATCTCTGTGTCAAAGCGTTCGGCGTGTTTTTGCATGCGTTCCATCAGCACCGGGCCGGTGAGTCCTTCGACGTCGCCGGGCCAGTTGTCGACTTCGACAGTGGTGGTGAGCTGGCCACCTGCCTGTATGCCGGTAATGACCACGGGTTTGAGGTTGGCGCGGGCGGCATAAACGGCTGCGCTGTAACCGGCAGGGCCGGAACCCAGAATGATCAGGCGGGAATGCTTCGCTTCGCTCATAAAAACACCTCATAAGCCTTTGTCACGAAAGAGAATGCATGCTCAAATTGAACTGCATGCAAGTCCCGTTGACTATGCTACACCCGGGACTGCAAGCATGGCATCGGACGAACAAACCCGTACAATGCCTGCTGTCGGCGTGCTTGTAACAAAATAAGCATTGCGAGCCGTGTTTATAAAAACCGGGACGTAGTGTTAAAAGTAGTCCCAGTTGCGCCTGTTAACTTTTTTACCTGCCTGGATTGGGCAGTTTTATATAGTCATTCAACAGATGGACGCGCCATGGGCGCAGGAAAAGAAGCGTTTTGAAGAAATCCACCGCAGCACCTAAACCAGCCGTCGTTCCGCTCTGGCGCCAGCATTTGCACTACCGACTCAAGGAAGGTGCGTTGATCGCCGTCGGTGCCCTGTGCCTGTTCCTGATGATGGCCTTGCTGACCTATGGCAAGGACGATCCGGGCTGGAGCCACAACAGCAAGATCGACGACGTGCAGAACTTCGGCGGCCCGGCCGGCTCCTACAGCGCCGACATCCTGTTCATGGTGCTGGGTTACTTCGCCTACATCTTCCCGCTGCTGCTGGCGGTCAAGGCCTGGCAGATCTTCCGTCAGCGCCATGAACCCTGGGAATGGAGCGGCTGGCTGTTCTCCTGGCGCCTGATCGGCCTGGTGTTCCTGGTATTGTCGGGGGCGGCCCTGGCGCATATCCATTTCCACGCGGCGACCGGTCTGCCGGCCGGCGCAGGCGGCGCTTTGGGGGAAAGCCTCGGTGATCTGGCCAGGAACGCCCTGAACATCCAGGGCAGCACATTGCTGTTTATCGCGTTGTTCCTGTTCGGCCTGACGGTGTTCACCGACCTGTCGTGGTTCAAGGTGATGGACGTCACCGGCAAGATCACGCTGGACCTGTTCGAGCTGGTCCAGGGCGCGGCCAATCGCTGGTGGGCCGCCCGTGTCGAGCGCAAGCAGCTGGTTGCGCAATTGCGCGAAGTCGATGAACGCGTGCATGACGTGGTGGCGCCGAGCGTCACCGACAAGCGCGAGCAGGCCAAGGTCAAGGAACGCCTGATCGAGCGCGAGCAAGCCTTGAGCAAGCACATGTCGGACCGCGAGAAGCAGGTCCCGCCAGTGATCGCGCCAGCGCCGCCGAAACCTGCGGCGCCGAGCAAACGCGTGGAAAAAGAGAAGCAGGCGCCGCTGTTCGTCGACAGCGCCGTCGAGGGCACCTTGCCGCCGATCTCGATTCTCGACCCCGCGGAAAAGAAACAACTCAATTACTCGCCCGAATCCCTGGCTGCGGTGGGCCATTTGCTGGAGATCAAGCTCAAGGAATTCGGCGTCGAAGTCTCGGTGGATTCGATTCACCCGGGCCCGGTGATTACCCGTTACGAAATCCAACCCGCGGCAGGCGTCAAGGTCAGCCGCATCTCCAACCTGGCGAAAGACCTGGCCCGTTCCCTGGCCGTGACCAGCGTGCGCGTGGTGGAAGTGATCCCGGGCAAGACCACGGTCGGTATCGAGATCCCGAACGAAGACCGGCAGATCGTGCGCTTCTCCGAAGTGCTGTCGACCCCTGAGTACGACAACTTCAAGTCGCCGGTCACCTTGGCCCTGGGTCACGATATCGGCGGCAAGCCGGTCATCACCGACCTGGCGAAAATGCCGCACTTGCTGGTGGCCGGTACCACAGGTTCCGGTAAATCGGTGGGTGTGAACGCGATGATCCTGTCGATCCTGTTCAAGTCCGGCCCGGAAGACGCCAAACTGATCATGATCGACCCGAAAATGCTCGAATTGTCGATCTACGAAGGCATTCCGCACCTGCTGTGCCCGGTCGTGACCGACATGAAAGACGCGGCCAACGCCCTGCGCTGGAGCGTGGCGGAGATGGAGCGTCGCTACAAACTGATGGCGAAGATGGGCGTGCGTAACCTGTCGGGCTTCAATGCCAAGGTCAAGGAAGCCCAGGATGCCGGCGAACCCCTGACCGATCCATTGTTCAAGCGCGAAAGCATTCACGACGAAGCGCCGCTGCTGGTCAAGCTGCCGACCATTGTCGTGGTCGTCGACGAATTCGCCGACATGATGATGATCGTCGGCAAGAAGGTTGAAGAACTGATCGCCCGTATCGCCCAGAAAGCCCGAGCGGCCGGTATCCACTTGATCCTCGCGACCCAGCGTCCGTCGGTCGACGTGATCACCGGCCTGATCAAGGCGAATATTCCGACGCGCATGGCGTTCCAGGTGTCGAGCAAGATCGACTCGCGGACCATCATCGACCAGGGTGGCGCCGAACAACTGCTGGGCCACGGTGACATGCTCTACATGCCGCCGGGCACCAGCCTGCCGATCCGTGTCCACGGTGCCTTCGTCTCCGATGACGAGGTCCATCGGGTGGTTGAAGCCTGGAAACTGCGCGGCGCGCCAGAATACAACGACGAGATCCTCGCCGGTGTCGAAGAGCCGGGTAGCGGTTTCGATGGCGGCAGCAGCGGTGGCGACGATGATCCCGAAACCGATGCGCTTTATGACGAAGCCGTGCAATTCGTTTTGGAAAGCCGTCGCGCCTCCATCTCCGCGGTTCAGCGCAAGCTGAAAATCGGCTACAACCGCGCCGCGCGCATGATCGAAGCCATGGAAATGGCCGGGGTCGTGACGTCGATGAACACCAACGGCTCCCGTGAAGTCCTGGCGCCTGGCCCGGTGCGCGACTGATTTGAACAGGCCTTGAATTGAAAAGCGTTGGCGCACAAGTGCGCCCCGCACCCCCCACGAATATCAAGAGGACTCCCATGCGTCTTATCCGCATGTTATTGCTGCCGGTTCTGGCTCTGACCACGCTCTCGGCCCACGCCGATGACAAGGACGTGGCACGCCTGACCCAACTGCTGGAAAAATCCCAGACCCTGACCGCGCGCTTCTCCCAGCTGACCCTCGACGGCGGCGGCACCCAGTTGCAGGAAACGGCCGGGGAAATGTCCTTGCAGCGCCCGGGCCTGTTCTACTGGCACACCGATGCGCCGGCCGAGCAGACCATGGTCTCCGACGGCAAGAAAGTCACGCTGTGGGACCCGGACCTGGAACAGGTCACCATCAAGACCCTCGACCTGCGCCTGACCCAGACGCCGGCGTTGCTGCTGTCCGGTGACGTGTCCAAGATCAGCCAGAGCTTCGATATCAGCGCCAAGGAAGCCGGCGGCGTGATCGACTTCACCCTCAAGCCGAAAACCAAGGACACCTTGTTCGACAGCTTGCGTCTGTCGTTCCGCAACGGTCTGGTCAATGATATGCAACTGATCGACAGTGTCGGCCAGCGCACCAATATCCTGTTCACCGGGGTGAAGGCCAACGAGCCGATCGCGGCGTCCAAATTCAAGTTCGTGATCCCCAAGGGTGCGGACGTGATCCAGGAATAAAGAACACAACATAGAACCTGTGGGAGCGGGCTTGCCCGCGATGGCGTCGGCACATCCAGCATTGATGTGACTGATGCACCGCTATCGCGGGCGAGCCCGCTCCCACAGGGATTGTGGTGTTATCAAGCTAAATGACCGACATCAGGACCCAGTGAGGTTTCATAAGTAGTGATGGACCTGTTTCGCAGCGCCCCGATAGCTCAACCATTGGCAGCACGCCTGCGCGCAGCCAATCTGGACGAGTACGTCGGTCAGGAACACCTGCTCGCTCGGGGCAAGCCTTTGCGCGAAGCCCTGGAGCAGGGTGCCCTGCACTCGATGATTTTCTGGGGGCCGCCGGGTGTGGGCAAGACCACCCTGGCGCGGCTGCTGGCGGAAGTCTCGGATGCGCACTTCGAAACGGTTTCGGCGGTACTGGCCGGGGTCAAGGAAATCCGCCAGGCGGTGGAAATCGCCAAACAGCAGGCCGGGCAGTACGGCAAGCGCACCATCCTGTTCGTCGACGAAGTGCACCGCTTCAACAAGTCGCAGCAGGATGCGTTCCTGCCGTATGTCGAAGACGGCACGCTGATTTTCATCGGCGCAACCACGGAAAACCCCTCGTTCGAACTCAACAACGCCTTGCTGTCCCGGGCGCGCGTCTACGTGCTCAAAAGCCTCGACGAAGCGGCCCTGCGCAAACTGGTGCAGCGCGCGCTGACCGAAGAGCGTGGCCTGGGCAAACGCCAACTGACCCTCAGTGATGAAGGCTTCCAGATGCTGCTGTCGGCGGCCGATGGCGATGGCCGACGCCTGCTCAACCTGCTGGAAAACGCCTCGGACCTGGCCGAAGACCACAGCGAGATCGGCGTCGATCTGCTGCAAAGCCTGTTGGGCGATACCCGTCGCCGATTCGATAAGGGCGGGGAGGCGTTCTACGACCAGATTTCCGCGCTGCATAAATCGGTGCGCGGCTCCAACCCCGACGGTGCGTTGTACTGGTTCGCGCGGATGATCGACGGCGGTTGCGATCCGCTGTACCTGGCGCGTCGCGTGGTGCGCATGGCCAGCGAAGACATCGGCAACGCCGACCCGCGGGCCCTGAGCCTGTGCCTGGCGGCGTGGGAAGTGCAGGAGCGCCTCGGCAGCCCCGAAGGCGAACTGGCCGTGGCCCAGGCCATCACGTATCTGGCTTGCGCGCCGAAAAGCAACGCGGTGTACATGGGCTTCAAAGCCGCGATGCGCAGCGCCACCGAACACGGTTCGCTGGAAGTGCCGCTGCACCTGCGCAACGCGCCGACCAAGCTGATGAAACAGCTGGGTTACGGTGATGAATACCGTTACGCCCACGACGAGCCGGATGCCTACGCCGCGGGCGAAGACTACTTCCCCGAAGAACTCGAGCCGCAACCCTTCTATCAGCCCGTGCCGCGCGGCCTGGAGTTGAAGATTGGCGAAAAGCTCAATCACCTGGCGCAACTTGACCGTCTCAGCCCCCGGCAGCGGAGAAAGTAGTGATTGCATTGGTCGTTGCGGTTTCCATTGGCGGCGTCGCCGGTACGCTGTTGCGCTTCGCCACGGGTAACTGGATCAATGCTAATTGGCCGCGGCACTTCTATACCGCGACGCTGGCCGTTAATATCGTGGGCTGTCTGCTGATCGGCGTTCTATACGGTCTGTTTTTGATTCGCCCGGACGTGCCTTTCGAAGTGCGCGCCGGGTTGATTGTCGGCTTCCTCGGGGGGCTGACGACTTTTTCATCCTTTTCACTGGATACGGTGCGCTTGCTGGAAAGCGGGCAAGTGCCGCTGGCCCTGGGCTATGCGGCGATCAGCGTATTCGGCGGGCTGCTTGCCACCTGGGCCGGCCTGTCCTTGACCAAACTTTGATAAACGAGAAACCGACATGCTCGATTCCAAACTGTTACGTAGCAACCTTCAGGACGTAGCGGACCGCCTGGCATCCCGTGGCTACACGCTGGATGTCGCGCGCATCGAAGCGCTGGAAGAACAGCGCAAGACCGTCCAGACCCGCACCGAAGCACTGCAGGCTGAACGTAATGCACGTTCCAAGTCCATCGGTCAGGCCAAGCAACGCGGTGAAGACATCGCGCCGCTGATGGCGGATGTCGAGCGCATGGCGAACGAATTGAGTGCCGGTAAAGTCGAGCTGGACGGCATTCAGACCGATCTGGACGCGATCCTGCTCGGTATCCCCAACCTGCCACACGAATCGGTGCCGATCGGCGACGACGAAGAAGGCAACGTTGAAGTGCGCCGCTGGGGCACGCCGAAGGCTTTCGATTTCCCGGTTCAGGACCACGTAGCCCTGGGCGAGAAATTCGGCTGGCTGGATTTCGAAACCGCCGCCAAGCTGTCCGGTGCCCGTTTCGCTCTGTTGCGTGGCCCGATTGCGCGCCTGCACCGCGCCCTGGCGCAGTTCATGATCAACCTGCACACCAGCGAACACGGTTACGAAGAGGCCTACACGCCTTACCTGGTTCAAGCCCCGGCGCTGCAAGGCACCGGTCAGCTGCCGAAGTTCGAAGAAGACCTGTTCAAGATCGCTCGCGAAGGCGAAGCCGATCTGTACCTGATCCCGACCGCCGAAGTGTCGCTGACCAACATCGTTGCTGGCGAAATCGTCGATTCGAAATTGCTGCCGATCAAGTTCGTCGCCCACACGCCGTGCTTTCGCAGTGAAGCCGGTGCGTCGGGGCGTGACACCCGCGGCATGATTCGCCAGCACCAGTTCGACAAGGTCGAGATGGTACAGATCGTTGAGCCGTCGACATCGATGGACGCGTTGGAAGGCCTGACCGCCAACGCCGAGAAAGTCCTGCAACTGCTCGAGCTGCCTTATCGCACCCTGGCGCTGTGCACCGGCGACATGGGTTTCAGCGCCGTCAAGACCTACGACCTGGAAGTGTGGATCCCGAGCCAGGACAAATACCGCGAGATTTCCTCGTGCTCCAACTGCGGCGACTTCCAGGCCCGTCGGATGCAAGCGCGTTTCCGTAACCCGGAAACCGGCAAGCCTGAGCTGGTTCACACCTTGAACGGTTCCGGCCTGGCGGTCGGTCGTACCCTGGTGGCGGTGCTGGAAAACTACCAGCAGGCCGACGGTTCGATCCGTGTGCCTGAGGTGCTGAAACCGTACATGGGTGGCATCGAGGTCATCGGCTAAATGGACTATCTGCCGCTGTTTCATAACCTTCGCGGCAGTCGTGTGTTGGTCGTTGGTGGGGGGGAGATTGCCTTGCGCAAATCCCGCCTGCTGGCCGAAGCCGGTGCGCTGCTGCGGGTGGTCGCACCTGAAATCGAACCGCAACTGCGCGAACTGGTGACCGGCAGCGGTGGCGAGTGCCGGGTGCGCGGTTACGTCGAGGCCGACCTGGACGGTTGCGGGCTGATCATCGCCGCCACCGACGACGAACCGCTGAACGCACAGGTCTCCGCCGATGCCCATCGGCGTTGCGTGCCGGTCAACGTGGTGGATGCGCCTGCGCTGTGCAGCGTGATCTTCCCGGCGATCGTCGACCGTTCGCCGCTGATCATCGCAGTCTCCAGTGGCGGCGATGCGCCGGTGCTGGCACGCTTGATCCGCGCCAAACTGGAAACCTGGATTCCTTCCACCTACGGGCAACTGGCCGGTCTGGCGGCGCGTTTTCGCAGCCAGGTCAAACGTCTGTTCCCGGATGTGCAGCAGCGTCGGGCATTCTGGGAAGACGTGTTCCAGGGGCCGATTGCCGATCGGCAACTGGCCGGGCAGGGTGCCGAAGCCGAGCGCTTGATGCTGGCGAAAATCAACGGCGAAGCGCCTGTTGCAACCGGCGAAGTCTACCTGGTGGGGGCAGGGCCGGGTGATCCCGACCTGCTGACCTTCCGCGCCTTGCGCCTGATGCAGCAAGCCGACGTGGTGCTGTATGACCGCCTGGTGGCGCCGGCGATTCTCGATTTGTGCCGCCGCGATGCCGAGCGGGTCTACGTCGGCAAGCGCCGCGCCGATCACGCCGTGCCCCAGGATCAGATCAACCAGCAATTGGTGGACCTGGCCAAGGCCGGCAAGCGCGTGGTGCGCCTGAAGGGCGGCGATCCGTTTATCTTCGGCCGTGGCGGCGAAGAGATCGAAGAACTGGCGGCCCATGGCATCCCGTTCCAGGTCGTACCGGGGATCACGGCAGCCAGCGGTTGCGCGGCCTATGCCGGGATTCCGCTGACGCATCGCGATTACGCGCAGTCGGTGCGGTTCGTTACCGGGCACCTCAAGGACGGCTCCACCGATCTGCCGTGGGCCGACCTGGTCGCGCCGGCGCAGACCCTGGTGTTTTACATGGGGTTGGTGGGGTTGCCGATCATCTGCGAGCAGTTGATCCGGCACGGTCGCGCGGCGGATACCCCGGCGGCGTTGATCCAGCAGGGCACTACGGTCAATCAGCGGGTGTTTACCGGCACGCTGGCCGACCTTCCGCAGCTGGTGGCAGAGCATGAGGTGCATGCGCCGACGTTGGTGATTGTTGGGGAAGTGGTGCAATTGCGCGAGAAACTGGCGTGGTTTGAAGGGGCTCAGGGGCAACTCTAGAGACCGAGTCGGTCGAGCGCGACCCCGGCCCATCGCGGGCAAGCCCGCTCCCACAGGATTTGTGTGATGCCGAAGATTACATCTTCACCACATAACCTGTGGGAGCGAGCTTGCTCGCGATGGGGCCCTAAAACCTGAACAAATCCTCAGGCCCTGCGCCAAACCCCTTTCCCGCTCAACCGCTCCCGATCATGCGGTGCGGTGAAATCCTGCGCCGGCCCCTTAGGCACAATCCCGGTCGGATTGATGGTCTTGTGACTGCCATAGTAGTGGTTCTTGATATGCTCAAAACTCACCGTCCCGGCCACCCCCGGCCACTGATAAATCTCCCGTAGCCAGTTCGACAGATTCGGATAATCGGCAATCCGCCGCAGGTTGCACTTGAAGTGCCCGTAATACACCGCGTCGAAGCGAATCATCGTGGTAAACAGCCGAATGTCGGCTTCAGTCAGGTACTCACCGGTCAGATAACGATTGGCGCCCAGCAACTGCTCCAGCCGATCCAGCTCGGCAAACAACTCATCGAACGCCTCTTCATAAGCCTTCTGCGAGGTGGCGAATCCGGCGCGATAAACACCATTGTTCACTGCCGGATAAATCCGTTCGTTCAACGCGTCGATTTCGCTGCGCAACGGCGCCGGGTAAAGGTCCAGATCATTGCCGGTCAAGTCATCAAAAGCACTGTTGAACATGCGGATGATCTCCGCCGATTCATTGTTGACGATGCGCTGCTGTTGTTTGTCCCACAGCACCGGCACAGTGACGCGGCCGGTGTAGTCGGCGGTATCGGCGGTGTAGCGCTGGTGCATTAACTGGAAGTGATCGAGCTTGTCGCCCGTCGAACCCAGGTGCTGATCGAAGGTCCAGCCGTTTTCCAGCATCAGCCAACTGACCACGGACACATCGATCAGGCTCTCAAGGCCTTTGAGTTGGCGCAGGATCAGCGTGCGATGGGCCCACGGACAGGCGAGGGACACATAGAGATGATAGCGACCGGCCTCGGCCGCAAAGCCGCCGATACCGCTCGGGCCCGGCTTGCCATCGGCGGTCACCCAGTTGCGGCGCTGCGCCTGTTCACGCTGAAACGCGCCGTCCTTGCTGCTTTCGTACCACTGGTCATGCCAGCGACCGTCGACTAACAAACCCATGTTCCAGACTCCTCAACCGATAAGCGTTGGAGAGGAGTCTATTCGCATAGGTTCGAACTAAAAGCGCAAAGGTTGGGCAGTTATGATCGGTTAAATCGATCTGTCCCGCTCGTCCCAATACTGCTGGGCGGTGTCGAAGGCTTGTTCACGGCTCTGGCCAAGGCCGCGCAAGGCCAGGGCCATGGTCGAGATCAGCGCCATGTGCGGGTAGCTGTCGACCACGTCGCCGCGCCAGACGGCTTTCAAATGCTCGGGATCGAGGCTGGCCGGTTTGACGTGGCGCTGGGTCGACAGTTGCGGCCATTCCTCATCCCAACTCTCGCCACCGGTGGTGCCGTACAAGTGGCTGTCGGCATCCGGGTTGATCTCGATCTCGCCGCCGTCGCCTTTCACCACGATCGCGGTGTCGCCGAGCAAGCCGCTGGCGTCGCGATGCACCGCCTGGTAGCCGGGGTGAAAAATGCTTTGCAGGCCACAGCGAGCGCCCAACGGATTGAGGATCCGGGCCAGGGAGTGGATCGGCGAACGCAGGCCCAGGGTGTTGCGCAGGTCGATCATCCGTTGCAACTGCGGCGCCCAATCCACCAACGGCATGAACGCCAGGCCGCCGTTATCGAGTGCCGCGCCGACCTGCTGCCAGTTACGGCACAACGGGATCTGCAAGGTTTCGAGCAACTGTTCGCTGTACAGCCGGCCCGCCGTGTGCGCGCCGCCACCGTGCATGAAGATCCGCACGCCGTTCTGCGCCAGGCACTTGGCCGCCAGCAGGTACCACGGCAGATGACGTTTCTTGCCGGCATAGGTCGGCCAGTCCAGATCGACCTTCAACGCCGGTGCCTGCAAGCGTTCACGCAAGGCTTCGGTAAACCCGGCCATCTCCTGTGCGCTTTCTTCCTTGTGCCGCAGCAGCATCAGGAAAGCGCCGAGCTGGGTGTCCTCGACCTTGTCGTCGAGCACCATGCCCATGGCTTCACGCGCTTCGACCCGGGTCAGGTCGCGGGCGCCACGCTTGCCTTTGCCGAGGATGCGCACGAACTGGGCGAACGGGTGTTCGGCGGGTGTTTCAAGGATCAGCGCAGGATAGTCGGTCATAGGCAATTCGTCGGTTTGGGCAGGCCCGCCAGTTTCGCGGCGAGTTTGGCAGGGGTGCCTTTGAACAGTCGGTTCAGGTGCAGGCTGTTGCCTTTTTCCGGGCCGAGCTTCAATGCGGTGTACTTGATCAGCGGGCGCGTGGCAGGGGACAGCTGGAATTCGCTGTAGAAATTACGCAGCAATTCGAGGATCTCCCAGTGTTGGGGACTCAACTCGATGTCTTCGGCGGCGGCGAGGGCGCTGGCGACCTCAAGGGACCAGTCGCTCAGTTCGACCAGAAAACCATCCTTGTCCAGCTCGATGGCGCGGGCGCCCACGGTCAGGACATTCATAGCCAACTGTTGACCTTGTCGTAGTGGATCGACAGTTCGACGAAGGCCGGGTAGTCGATGGCCTTGGCCCAGTCCGGCGTTTGCAGGTCGCGAGCCTGGGCGTCTTCAGCCAGCACAAACAGTTTCAGGCCGCGGCTGCCCAGGGTATTGAACGGCGCGGTGCCCGGTTGCAAGGCATAGGCCGCGTCGCCGGACAGCAGCAGCGCATCCTCGGCGCCGATCACGCGCAGGCAGCTGGTCAGGCGATCGTCGCCGAAAGGGGAATGAGACAACACATGCAAAGTCGACATCAGAGGGTGATCACCTGGTGGTAACGGTCAAAGAGTGCGGTGATTTCGCCGGCGGTCAGCACCTGGGCCTCTTCGAGCGATAACGCCTTGGGGTCCAGGCCGCGTTCGGCCGCGCTGTCGCCGCAGACGAACAGGTCTTCGACGCCGAACATCGGCAGCGCCTGCAGGTTGGCACTCAGGTCTTTTTGCTGCAAAGCCCTGGCGTCCTGGTTTGCGGCGAGCTGAAACACGCCGTCATCGAGAAACAGCAGGCCGATCGGCAGATCGAAAGCGCCGCCGGCCAGGACAATGTCCAGCGCTTCGCGCGCACTCGGCCCGGACCAGGGCGACTGACGGCTGATAATCAGCAAGGATCTGGGCATTTCATGCGCCTCCGAAACAGATCAGGCGGTCAGCGTCCTGCACCGCGTCATGCAACTGGCCCAGCCCGGACAATTCCCACGGCGCGGCCACGGCAACCGCTTCGCGCTGATAACGTCCGGCTTCTTCTGCGTTCAACACGCCACGGCGTAGCGCGGCGGCGATGCACACCACGCCATCGAGCTGATGTTCAGTGACGAAGGTGCGCCATTGTTTGGGCAAGTCCTGCTCATCCTGCGGCGTGACCACGCTGCCGGAGGCGTTGTAGACCCCGTCCTGGTAAAAAAACAGCCGGACAATCTCATGCCCGCCGGCCAGCGCGGCCTGGGCGAACAGCAAGGCGCGGCGCGAGGAGGGCGCATGGGCGGCGGAAAACAGCGCGATGGCGAACTTCATGACGGACTCGATCAGCGAAACTGCGGTCATGATAAAGCTTTATCGGCGGGGCGGCTAAATCGATGTTGTCTGGAAGGGCCCCATCGCGGGCAAGCCCGCTCCCACAGGTTATTTGGTGAAGCTGGAATCTTTGGCATCACACAAATCCCTGTGGGAGCGGGCTTGCCCGCGATGGGGCCGTCACAGGCAATACAAAATTCAGCGCGGCATATACCCCAACTGCCACCGCCGCGGAATCTTCAACGACAGCAACCCGATCCCCCCCGCCAGCAATCCGCTGACAAACAGCGCCCTGAGCCCAAGATGATGTTCCAGCACCGCACCGAGCACCGCGCCGGCAAACATCCCGGCCCAGGGAATCAACTGCACCCGCCAGCCATTGCGCCGTTCGCCGAGCATCCAGCGCCCCAGGCCGCGACCGAAGCGCGACAGGGCGCCGGTGACATAGGTCAGGCCGACCGGCAGGCCATTCACTTCCTCCACCGCGGCATTGAGCATGCCCATGGCAATGATCGCCGCCAGCAACGCCGGCAGTTGTTCCTCATAAGGCCAGGCAGCGGCGCCGCAGAGCAGGGTAGCGATGCACAGCAGCAAGGGCAGCGCCCGCCGGCCGCCGAGACGGCTGACGACGATGCCCAGGGCGTTGCCGATGATGAACGTGGCCACGAGGATCGTCAGGCGCAGGGTCAGGCCCATGTCGCCGTCGCTGATGGCCACGGCAAGACGGGTGGTGTTGCCGCTCATGAACGAAACGAAATCGCCGCTGGCCATGAAGCCGATGGCGTCGGTCATGCCGGCCAGTACCGAGAGTGCGGCCACCAACGACAGGCCGATGCGTCCGCGCCATTTCTGGATATGCAGATGGCCCGGACTGGCGTGGGTGCTGGAGGTCGAAGGCAGCATCGTTAGTTACATCCTTGAGCGGCGAGGGTTACTTGCCTAATCCATATAACTCGCAATACTCCAGCCAGTCCATACCGGCCATCTCGGCCACTTCCTTGTGCACTTCCATGCGCTGGGCCTGATAGTCCTCAGGCGACGCGGCGGTCAACTGCAACGTCAGTTCCCAGGCAAACAGCCCGAGACGCTCGGCTTCGGCCTCGAAGGCTTCGTGCAGGCGCTCGTCGCGGTATTGCGCCTGGGTCTCGCCTTTGGCCTGAGCCAGCAGCGGGTTGAGGCTGTCGAGTTCGACGCGCAGTTCAGGGCGCTCATCGAGAAACCTCTTCAGCGCCTGCTCGTGTTGCTGTTCGCTTGCCGCCATGGTCGCTCCTTGAAAATGGATTACACAGACTGCTTCTTGCTGGCTTTAGCCGCAGCGGCCAGGCACTCGAGGGCAAACTGCTCGGGGTACGTCATCTGGATCGGCGTGGTTTCACCTTTGACGGTGCGTTCGCCATCAAGGATGTAACGAATCCGCTTGTCGGTGACGCCGATGCGCTTGGCGATCCAGGAAGGCGTCTGACCGATCTGGCTGATCAGCTTGTCGGCGTATTCAGCGGTCGGTTTGTAGTATTCAGCGTTGGGTGTCATGGGTCGTTCCAGAAAAATGTGCGATGCAGCGTTAATGGCGCGACAGGGTGCGCGAATCGGCACCCGGTGTCGCGGTATAAATGAAGTAAAGCAGAACGATACGCCGTGCCACGGTGATACAGTCCGCTTTTTCTTGATGAGCGAACGCAATGCGAATTCTGATGGTGGCGCTGGCTGTAACCTTGCTGGCGGGATGTGCGGGCTCGGCGATGAACGATGCTCGCACTGGAACCCCGTATAAGACCCTGACCTCGAACAAGCCGGAAAAAGTCGTCGCCCAGTGCGTGCAGTTTTCCTGGCAGGACGAGGCGGTGTTCGGCGTCGATGCCAGTGCGTATCTGCAGCCGGGCAAGAAGGGCGGGTCCACTGTCTACACGCGCTCGGTGGAGTCCTTTGTGGACGTGACGACCGATGCCTCGGGAACACAGTTGAACTACTACGCGCAGAAGGATGACTTTGTCGCCAAGCGCCGGTTGGCGGCGCTGGCGACCTGCCTCTGACCTGATGGCAGCGTTTCCCCCCCTGTAGGAGCTGGCTTGCCAGCGAAAGCGTCCGTTCAGGCAACATTTATGTTGGAACTGATGACGCCTTCGCTGGCAAGCCAGCTCCTACACGGGTCAGGCGTTGTTGATCAGGCGCTTCTGGAAGAAAAAGCGCTTATGCCCCGGCGGGTAGTCAGCGATCTGCCCCAATTCGCTGTAGCCCAGCTTCCTGTAGAACGCCGGCGCCTGGAAGTCGAAGGTGTCGAGCCAGACCCCGATGCAGGCCTTCTCCCGCGCCAGGTCTTCGGCCATCTGCATCAGCTTCGTGCCCATGCCTGACCCTCGGGCCTGTTCCGGCACCGACAGCAACTCGACGTACAACCATTTGAAAAAAACCCGGCCATACAGACCGCCAAGAATCTCGCCGTTTTCGTCGCGGACCAGCAAGGCGATCGGCTCCGGGACAGTGGCACCGGCCTTGGCCGCGTTGTAGGCGCGCAACGGCAGGAGGATCGCCTGACGCTCTTCATCCGTGGGGTTTTGCGACTGTTCGATCCGCAGGTTCATCAGCTACTTCCTTATTGCCAGGGTGAAAAACAGTCCCAAGCCTATCGCGGTACCCGGTCGTTGTTCCAGTCCTCGGATGGAACCCTCGTTCACGCGCAGATGTCTAGCCTAGACAGCGTCATTCCAGAGCGCAGCCTATGAGGACAACCCGTGAATATTTTTGAAGCCTTGCGAGAAAGCCACGAACGCCAACGCACCTACGCCGATGCGCTGATCCAGACCAGCGGCGACACCCCGGAGCGGGTCGAGGCCTACAAGCAGCTCAAGTCGGAACTCCAGGCCCACGAAACCGCTGAAGAGCGGTATTTCTACATCCCGCTGATGGAGTTCGACAAAGGCGTCGACCTCAGCCGCCATGCGATCGCCGAACATCACGAGATGGATGAAATGATGGAAACGCTGGATGAAACCGAGATGTCCAGCCCGGCCTGGCTGGCGACCGCGAAGAAGCTGTGCGAAAAGGTGCATCACCACCTGAAGGAGGAAGAGCAGAAATTCTTCCAGATGGCCGGCAAGCTGCTCGACGACAATCAGAAAGAGACCTTGGCCGGGCAATACATGAAGGAGTACAAGGCCCAGCTTTCTTGAAGGCGTTTTCGTCTAACATGAGCGCCTTCTGACGAAAAAAGGACAGGGTTTCATGTCGAACACAGCCGAGCGGGTCAACATCATCGAGTCCAAGGTGTTGTCCCACGACTGGTACCTGCTGAAGAAAATCACCTTCGATTACCAACGCAACAATGGCGAATGGCAGCGCCAGACCCGTGAGGTCTACGACCGTGGCAATGGCGCGGCGATCCTGCTGTTCAACCGGGAAAAGAACACCGTGGTGCTGACCCGGCAGTTCCGCCTGCCGGTGTTCGTCAACGGCCACGATGGTCTGCTGATCGAAGTGGCGGCCGGACTGCTTGAAGGGGCGGCGCCTGAAGCGCGAATCCGCGAGGAAGCGGAAGAGGAAACCGGCTATCGCGTGCACCATGTGCAGAAGGTGTTCGAGGCCTACATGAGCCCAGGTTCAGTGACTGAAAAGCTGCACTTCTTCATCGCCGAGTACGACGCTTCATCGAAAGTCAGCGAGGGTGGCGGGCTGGAGGAGGAGACCGAGGAACTGGAAGTGCTGGAGTGGTCGTTCGAGGATGCGCTTGCAGCGTTCGACCGCGGGGAGATCTGCGATGCGAAGACCATCATGCTGCTGCAGTATGCCGCGATGAAAAACATTTTCACGACGGATTGAGCCACGTTCACTCTAATCAAACGGGTGTACGCATTCCCTATGGAAATCCAACGGGTGTACGCATTCCCTACGGAAATCCAACGGGTGTACGCATTCCCTACGGAAATCCAACGGGTGTACGCATTCCCTCGGAAAATCAAACGGGTGTACGCGATCCCTGTAGGAGCTGCCGCAGGCTGCGATCTTTTGATCTTGATCTTTGGTGCCCTTGCAGACGCTTAAGATCAAAAGATCGCAGCCTGCGGCAGCTCCTACAGGATCAAAAGCAGGATCAAAAGCAGGATCAAAAGCCTTCAAGTCGTCCAGTCCCACCCCATTGCCCGGCCTCAAGCGTCAACAACCACTCCTTGGCCTCAAGCCCCCCGGCAAACCCCGTCAGCTTCCCCGACGCACCAATCACCCGATGACAGGGCGCCACAATCGAAATCGGATTCCTGCCATTCGCCGCACCCACCGCCCGAACCGCACCAGGATTACCGATCTGCTCGGCAATCTGGCTATAACTGCGAGTCTCGCCGAACGGAATGGTCAGCAGCGCCGCCCAGACCTTTTTCTGAAACTGCGTCCCGACAAAATCCAGCTCCAGCTCGAAACGGTTGCGTGTGCCGGCGAAGTATTCCTTCAGCTGTTGTGCGGTGCGCACGAGGATCGGGTTGTCCGGGTCTACGCTCATCGGCCCCAGCAACACCCGGTTCGGCTTGTCGTTTTCCCAGAGGATGGCCGCCAGTCGCGAACCGTTCGCCACCAGCTTCAGCTTGCCAACCGGCGACGCCATGGTCATGCAGGTGTACGTCATGCAGGCAGCCTCCGCGCAAGTGCCGATAAGGGGCCAAGCATACTGCCTCGACGGGGAGGCGCAATACGCAATCCCAGCCATACTTGCCTACTGTTCTTGAACCGTTTCCTCTGTTTTTTTTACAGAGCCAAAAAAACAAAAAGAGACCGACTCATGAAGTTCGAACCTTTTGCCAAATCGCTCATTGCGACCTCGTTGGCGCTGAGCTGCCTGATGGCCCACGCCGCCTCCGTGGCCCCGGTCGCGGCCGAAAACGGCATGGTGGTCACCGCCCAGCATCTGGCCAGCCATGTGGGCGTCGATGTGCTCAAGAACGGCGGCAACGCCGTCGATGCCGCGGTCGCGGTGGGGTATGCGCTGGCGGTGGTGTACCCCGCTGCGGGCAATCTCGGCGGCGGTGGTTTCATGACCATTCAGCTGGCGGACGGGCGCAAGACCTTCCTCGATTTCCGTGAAAAAGCGCCGCTGGCGGCCACCGCCGACATGTACCTCGACAAGGAAGGCAACGTCGTCCCGGACCTCAGCACCCGAGGTCACCTGGCCGTCGGCGTGCCGGGCACCGTGTCCGGCATGGAACTGGCTTTGCAGAAATACGGCACCAAACCGCGCAAGGAAGTGATCGCCCCGGCGATCAAGCTCGCCGAAGACGGCTTCGTGCTGGAGCAAGGCGATGTCGAATTGCTGGAATACGCCACTGACGTATTCAAGAAGGACATGAAGGATTCCGGCTCGATCTTCCTCAGCAACGGCGAGCCGATGCAGGTCGGGCAGAAACTGGTGCAGAAGGACCTGGCGAAAACCCTGCGGGAAATCTCCGAGAAGGGCGCCGACGGTTTCTATAAAGGCTGGGTCGCCGACGCCATCGTCACCGCCAGCCAGGCCAACAAGGGCATCATCGCCCAGGCCGACCTCGACAAGTACAAGACCCGCGAACTGGCGCCGATCGAATGCGATTACCGCGGCTACCACGTGGTTTCGGCGCCACCGCCAAGCTCCGGTGGGGTGGTGATCTGCGAGATCATGAACATTCTCGAAGGCTATCCGATGAAAGACCTGGGCTACCACTCGGCCCAGGGCATGCACTACCAGATCGAAGCGATGCGCCACGCCTACGTGGATCGCAACAGCTACCTCGGCGACCCGGACTTCGTGAAAAACCCGATCGCCCATCTGCTGGATAAAAACTACGCGACCAAAATCCGCGCCGCCATCAATCCGCAAAAGGCCGGCGTGTCCCGCGAACTCAAACCCGGCGTAGCGCCCCACGAAGGCAGCAACACCACCCATTACTCCATCGTCGACAAATGGGGCAACGCGGTGTCGGTGACCTACACCCTCAACGACTGGTTCGGTGCCGGCGTCATGGCCAGCAAGACCGGGGTCATCCTCAACGACGAAATGGACGACTTCACCTCGAAAATCGGCGTGCCGAACATGTACGGCCTGGTGCAAGGGGAGGCCAACGCCATCGCGCCCGGCAAGGCGCCGCTGTCGTCCATGAGCCCGACCATCGTCACCAAGGACGGCAAAGTGGTGATGGTCGTCGGCACTCCCGGCGGCAGCCGCATCATCACCGCGACCCTGCTGACCATGCTCAACGTGATCGACTACGGCATGAACATCCAGGAAGCGGTCGACGCTCCGCGTTTCCACCAGCAGTGGTTGCCGGAAGAGACCAATCTGGAAACCTTCACCACCAGCCCGGATACGGTGAAGATGCTGGAAAGTTGGGGCCACAAGTTTGCCGGTCCCCAGGACGCCAACCATCTGGCGGCGATCCTGGTCGGCGCACCTTCGCTGGAGGGCAAGCCGGTGGGCAAGAACCGCTTCTACGGGGCGAACGATCCGCGGCGTAACACCGGGTTGTCGCTCGGTTACTGAGGGTCGTTTTAAAAGGGGACCTTTTTATAAGGGGACGTGTTTTACCGTCCCCTGAACCACTGAGATTTAAAGGAAGTCACTATGACCACTGCACTGCTGATCATCGACGTCCAACATTTACTGTGCGTCGGCGAGTACGAATGCTTCGAGATCAAACGTGTCATCGATCTCATCAACGGCCTGAGCGCCAAGGCACGCGTAGCAGGCATTCCGGTCATCCTGATTCAACACGAAGAAAAGGGCAGCCTGCTGCAGCACGGTGGCGAAGGCTGGCAGCTGGTCGAGGACCTGGATACATCACCCGAAGATCTGCGAGTACGAAAAACCACCCGGGATTCTTTTTACCAGACCCGTCTGCTGCAAATGCTGCAACAGTGGGACGTCGAGCGCGTGATCATCTGCGGCCTGCAAACCGACTATTGCGTCAATGCCACCGTGCGCCAGGCCCTGAAACTGGGCTATGACGTAGTGCTCGCCGCCGATGCCCATTCCACCGTCGACACCGACAACATGGCCGCCGATGACATCATTGCCGAGCACAATACCCGCCTTGCACGCCTGAGCAGTCCGGTGTCCCGGATCGATGTGATCCCGACCAGGGACATACGCATCAGGAACCGAAAAGCTCGATCCACCCGGTCAGGAATGCACTGACCAGGTCTACGGTGGACCCGTACATCCTGCGCTCCCAGTGACGCGCCGCGGCATCTGAACAAGAACTTCGGGATCAACCTGTCAGTCTGGGACTGGCTGTTCGGCACGCTCTATGTCACCACCTCGAAACCCGAGCCCATTCGGTTCGGCACAGGTGGACAGGATCACGAGCGCTACCTGACGATCTACAGCCTGATCGTCACCCCCTTCGTGGAAACCGCGCGCAAGATCCGCCTGGCGAAACGCCCGCAGAGCGGCCGCGGCTGGACGCGATGGGTGCGCCATGGCATGGTCGCAACCCAGGCCATTCAGCAGACGGGAACAGAGCGATGGAGGCGGGTGATGAGGTCGGCGTCGGGACGTCGATGGCAACGCTGAAAGCGTTCAATCAGTGTGTGCTTCACCTGGGGCGCCTTGCCCGGGATCGCGGAGCCTCTCAATTCATTGCCGATGGCCTGCAGGCATTTGCTCGATTGGTGCCCTTCGCTTCGGCATGGTGGGGCGAGATGTCGACGTCCGACGCCAGTGCGCCCCCGCAAAGCTGGATGCACGGGCGAATCAATCTGCCCGAGTCGTTTGCCGTCGAATGGCACAAGGTGGCGGTCAACGACAGGTTTTCCCATGACACGCTGAGCCAGCCCGGTGAGGTCGTGCGCGACAGTGGGTTCACCGACCCCTGCGAGGCAGTGAACGACTTCGCCCGGCGTCATGACCTCTACCACTTGATGTGCATCACGTTCGAGTTGCCCGAGAGCGGCTTGATGTTTTTCGTCTGCCTCTACCGTGGCCTTCAGGCTCCGGCGTTCAACGACAGTGAGGCCGGCTTGTTTTCAGCCTTCTGCGATCACCTGTTGCAGCTGTGGCGATTTCAGGTCCAGGACATGATCCGGTTCGACACGGACAACGGTGCAACCGACTTCGGCGTTGCGCGCATGGATGGCAGTCTGCTCTACGTGGGGGCCAGGCTATGCGCCGCCATTGAGCGTGAGTTGCCCGGCTGGAGCGGCTCAATGCTGCCTTCGCAGGTGATCGCGCAATTGCCGAAGGCGCCCTGCGTGATGCGCCTGGGCCGTTGCGCACTGACCCTGAGTCCCAATGCCGAGCATGTCATTCTGTCATTGGAAACGCTGTCGCGCGGGGCGGTGCTTGCACCCCGGGAACGGACCGCCGCCATGCTGTTCGCCGCCGGTCATTCCTACAAGGAAATAGCCAGGATCCTGGCATTGAGTCCTGCCACCGTGCGCACCTATCTGCGCAACTGCTATCTGCAGCTCGGCGTCAAAAGCAAGGTGGAGCTCGGTTCCGCCTTGCGCTCGCCCACCTCGCCCGCAGAAGCCGCACGTCGAACCTAGGCGCGGCGCCGCCGATTGTTCACCTGAAAACTGCCTTGACCCTCCTCATTTGTGGAGGTCCGGATTTGTGCTGCCCTCTATAAGGTGTGCCTTGCATTCAGGGGTTGCACGGCAGCGTGTTCGGGCCACTTCCACAACTATAAAAACAGAGGTGAGGCAGTTGAAATTGTCCAGGCTATTTATCGCCGTTGCCACGACCACGGCCGTTTCCGGCATGGCGCTGGTGGGGTGTCAGACCCAGGGTTCGACCGGCGCCGACATGGTGCTGCGCAACGGTTATGTCTATACCGTCGATGGCCAGAACTCCGTGCAGCAGGCGATCGCCGTTGCCAACGGCAAGATCGTTTATGTCGGTAGCGATGAAGGGGTCAGCTCGTACATCGGCAAGCAGACACAGCTGATCGATCTGTCCGGCCGCATGTTGATGCCAGGCTTCATCGATGCGCATATGCATCCGGGGGACGGCGGTCGCGCCATGACCTTGTGCGACCTGAAATACCAGACGATGACCCGCAAGGTGTTCCAGGAGACCATTCAGGCGTGCCTGGATGCCGACCAGGGCAAAGGCCCCGATGTCTGGCTGGAAGTGGGCAGCTGGGATCGCATGGGCATGGACGGACTGGACGGTGACCCGGACAAATCGACGCTGGACGCGCTCAAGACCAACCGCCCGATTCAGGTCCGCTCCACCGACTTCCATACCGTGCTGACCAACTCTCGCGGCCTGGAAGTGGCTGGCATCACTAAGCAAACGGCCAATCCCGGTGACGGCAAGTACGTGCGCGACAGCGCCGGCAACCCGACCGGTATCTGCGAAGACGGAGCCGCCGATGCCATGGCCGCCGTGGTACCGCTCGCCACTGACGCAGAGAAGCTCAATCAGACCCGCGCGGCGCTCGATGCCATGCGCCAGCAAGGCATCACCAGTTTCTTCGATGCCTTATCGGGGCCGGAAAACGGCAAAGCGTTTACCACCCTGCAGCAGTCGGGTGAGCTGACCGCCCGGGCCTTGCTGGCGATCAAACTGGACCCTGCTGCCGCAGCAGCCGACCCGGTGAAAACCATCGCCGACGCCAAGGCATTGGCCAACACCTACGACCAGGGTGAAGCCAAGGCCGCACCCGGCGTGAGCATGCGCCACGTCAAATTGTTCATGGACGGCATCATCAACGCGCCGGCCGACACCGGCGCAATGTTGACCCCGTACCTGCGCAACGCCGGCACCGACACGGCGCCGAAGTGGACACCCGGCAAGAACACCGGTGAGCTTTACTTCCCGCCGCAAGTGCTCAATCCGCTACTGCTGCAAGCGGTGCAGGCCGGCCTCGACCCGCACCTGCATGCCACCGGAGACCGGGCGGTGCGTGATTCGCTGAACGGCATCGAATACGTGCGCCGGCAACTGCCTGGCAACGGCTTCCGTCCGGCCATCACTCATAACGAGTCGGTGGACCCTGCCGACTATGCGCGCTTCAAGGCGCTCGACGTGACCGCCAACATGTCCTTCCAATGGGCCCAGCAGGCACCCTCTACGGTCGACGGTACCAACGAGCACCTGGGGTCTGCGCGGTTTGCCCGCATGGAACCCTCCGGCAGCATCGCCCGTGCTGGCGGCCGTGTGGCGTATGGCAGCGACTGGCCCGTCGACCCGCTCGACGAATTCCTGGCGCTGAAGATCGGTGTCACCCGCTCAGGCGATCCGCTGAACCCGCACAGCTACGGCCCCAAGTATGCGGGCAGGCTGAATGCCGACCCGGCCCTGTCGCGCACTGAAGTGCTGCGCACCATCACCATCAACGCCGCCGAGCAGCTGAAACTGGACGCGGTCGTCGGCTCGGTCGAGGTGGGCAAGTTCGCCGACCTGATCGTCCTGGACCAGAACTTCATGCAGGTCCCCGAGGAGGCGTTGGCCCGCAACGACGTGCTACTGACAGTGGTAGGCGGCAAGGTCGTGTGGGCCAAGGCGCCGTTCGTTGGCCTTGATCCGCAGGTGTTATCCCAGGCATCCGCCTCCCGCCCAGCCCAATAACAACAAGAGAGCGTTCCGATGCAACGATTGATTCCCAACCTGCTGGCCGCCGCCCTGGCTTTTTCCTCGGTACAGGCCATGGCTGCCGCTGACCTGGTGTTGGTCAACGGCAAGGTATTCACCGCCGAACCCGGTCAGGGACTGGTCCAGGCAGTGGCCGTGCAAGACGGCAAGATTCTCAAGACGGGCACCGATGCCCAGATCAACGCCCTGGCCGATGCTCGCACGCAACGCATCGATCTGGCGGGCAAGGTGCTGATGCCGGGCATGATCGATACCCACAGTCACCCGGTGGTGGCGGCCTTCGACAGCATGGGCGCCAACCTGCTGGATGCAGTCAAGCCGTTGCCCGAGCTTGAGCAGTGGATCATCGAACAGGATCAGGCGGGCATCGCCCGTGCCGGTGATGTGATCAGCATTGCCGGGGTGAGTTCGGCCTATTGGGACAAAAGCCGTGAGCTCGGCCAGCGCTTCAATCAAGGGCGCTGGGTGGATCAGCCGGTGGTCCTCAGCGGGATCGACGGGCACACCGGATGGGCCAACAACGCCATGCTCAAGCGCCTGAAGATCGACGCGGCACTGGTCAAAGGTCTGTCGGAACAGGATCGCAGCTTCGTCGGGCACTACGCGGATTTCACCCCCAATGGCTATTTCGCCGAGTCTCGCTGGGACCAGGTCCGCAGCCAGATCCCCGCGCCCAGCGCCGAGGTCATGTTGAAGGCCGCCCGCGAGGCGGTGAAGGTCAACAACCAATATGGCGTCACCGCCTGGATGGACGCGGCAGCGAATGCCGGTAGCGGCGATTCGCTGTTCGATTTCCAGGCCACCGAGCAGAGCTATGGGGTGCTGCCGCTGTACCGCCAACTGGCAGAGAAGGGTGAACTCAGCGCCCACGTGGCCGCGCTGTTGCTCGCCAATCCAAAAAGCCGACCGGCCGACCTGGAAGTGCTGGCCAAGGTGATGAAGGAATTTCAGGGCGTACCCAACCTGAGCTTTCCGGGCATCAAGGTCTTCGCCGACGGCGTTCTCGAGTTTCCAGGGCAGACGGCAGCGGTCATCGTGCCCTTCAAGAACAGCCAGAAAAACGGTCAACTGCTGATCGACCCCGCGCACTTCGGTGAATTGGTGGTGGCGGCGGAGAAGCGCGACTGGATCGTGCACATGCATGCGGTCGGCGACCGCGCGGTCCGTGAGTCACTCAATGGTTTTGCCTATGCGCGCAAGCTCAATCCGACACCGGTGGCCCATAGCATCAGCCACCTGCAACTGGTCAACCCCAAGGAGTTCGCGCGCTTCAAGCAACTGGGCGTGATCGCCTCCATGCAGTTGCTGTGGGCCACCGGCGAGAGTTACACCGTCGAGCTCGTCAAACCCTATATCAGCGCGTTTGCCTACGGTTACCAGTATCCCGCCCGGTCCCTGCATAACGCCGGTGCCGTCATCGCCGGCGGCAGCGACTGGCCGGTGTCCAGCCCCAACCCGTGGAATGCCATCGCCCAGGCGAGCACGCGCAAAGGGCCGCTGGGTGTGCTCAATGCCAAGGAAAGCATCGATCGCCAGAGCATGTTCTACGCCTACACCTTGAATGCCGCCAAAGCCCTGCGCCTGGAGCAGCAGATCGGCTCGCTGGCGCCTGGCAAACAGGCCGACCTGATCATTCTCGACCGCGATGTGTTCAAGGTCAGCGATGACGAGCTGTTCGACACCAAAGTCCTGAAGACCTTCTTCGCCGGCAAAGAGGTGTACGCCCCCGCGTCCTGACGCATTGCCCAGCCGCAGCACCCGAAAAAAATGACCGGCTCCTCGTATGACGAGGGGCTCGGCTTCGCCATGCCCGACATTCCCCGCACCTCCATAAAAATAAGAGATTTGTATGAACGCACGCTCAGTAATGACCCTGGCCAGTCTGGTATTGGCACCCCTGACCACCCAGGCACTGACCCTCAATGACGACTTCAACCTGGACATGACACTGGGTGTATTCAGCGACTACCGCACCCGCGGCATTTCGCAAACCCTGGGCGATCCGGCGGCACAGGCCAGCGCCACGCTGGTGCACAGTAGCGGCCTGTACATTGGCGCCTGGACGTCGAATGTCGATTTCGGCGGCGAGTTCAAGACCCGGCAGGAGCTCGAGTACTACGCCGGCTACTACTGGCAGGCGACCGAGGCCATCAGTCTCGACCTGGGGTACATCAAGTACGACTATCCCAAGGAGGGCCAATTCAACCTGAGTGAGGTCTACGCCATCCTTGACCTGTATGGCGTGAAGCTCGGCGCCAACTACTCGAACGATACGCCGAACGTCTTCGGCGAAGACCAGGACACCCTTTACACCTACCTCAGCTACCAGTTTGCCTTGCCGGCCGAACTGGGCCTGAACGTGCGGGTGGGGCGTGGCGATGTCAAAGACCCGGCGTACTGGACCACCAACGGCGACAGCCGCGAGGCCTATTACGAGTGGGAAGCCAAACTGAGCCGTGACTTCGTGGGCGTGACCTGGGGCCTCAGCTACATCGATACCGACCTGTCGAAAAGCGAATGCGCGGGTTGGTATGGCTATGACGATCTGTGCACGGCGACGGTGGTCGCCAGTGCCAGCAAGACGTTCTAAGCCTGCAAACCCACACAATAAAAACAAGCTCCTCAAAGGAAAACAGCGCAATGACCAAGGTCAGCGATAAACAGCAGCGCAGTACCCTGATCGAGACCCGTTCGATCGATTTCATTCCCGAGGCCGAGCGTCATGGCAGCCTCTACAGCCAGTTCACCCTGTGGCTTGGCGCCAACCTGCAGATCACGGCGATTGTCACCGGCGCCCTGGCCGTGGTGCTGGGCGGCGATGTGTTCTGGTCGCTCATCGGATTGCTGATCGGCCAACTGCTCGGCGGCGCGGTAGTCGCGCTGCACGCGGCGCAAGGGCCCAAACTCGGGTTGCCGCAGATGATTTCCAGTCGCGTGCAGTTCGGCGTCTATGGGGCAGCGATCCCGATCGTGCTGGTGTGCCTGATGTACCTCGGCTTCAGCGCCACCGGCGCGGTACTGTCGGGGCAGGCCATTGCCCAGTTGATCGATGTCAGCGACAGCGCCGGCATCCTGATTTTTGCCTCCTGCATAGCTTTTCTGACGATGTTCGGCTATCGGGTCATCCACCTGGTCGGCAAGGTGGCCAGCGTGTTGGGGATCATCGCCTTTGTGTATCTGTTTACCCGGCTCTTGACCCTCAATGATGTCGGCCTGCTGCTGGATAACCGTCACTTCGGCTGGAGTACCTTCCTGTTGGCGGTGTCCCTGTCCGCGTCCTGGCAGATCGCTTTTGGTCCCTACGTGGCCGACTACTCGCGCTACCTGCCGAGCAAGACTGCGTCCTGGAAGACCTTCACCGCCGTCGGCCTGGGCACGGTGCTCGGCGCCCAGGCCTCAATGGTGCTGGGAGTGTTCGCCGCGGCCCTGGCCGGGGCGAATTTTCGCGGGCATGAAGTCGCGACCATCGTCGGCCTGGGCAGTACCGGGGTCATGGCCTCGTTGCTGTATTTGAGCGTGGTATTTGGCAAGGTCACGGTGTCCACCCTCAACGCCTATGGCAGCTTCATGTGCGTGGCGACCATCATCAGTGGCTTTCGCAGCCGTCTGGAGATAACCGCCCGGCAGCGCATGCTGTTCGTGCTGCTGATTGTCGCGGCGTCCACCACGCTGGCGCTGCTGGGACAGCATTCGTTCCTGAACACCTTCAAGTACTTCATCCTGTTCCTGCTGACGTTCTTCACGCCCTGGAGCGCGATCAACCTGGTGGATTACTACTTCATCAACAAGGAACGCTACGACATCCCGGCGCTGTCCGATCCGGCCGGTCGCTACGGACGCTGGAACCTGTTGGGCATCAGCGTGTATGCGATCGGGGTGTTGGTCCAGCTGCCTTTTGTCGACACCAAATTCTACTCGGGGCCGATGGTGGCGCAGCTTGGCGGTGTGGATATTTCCTGGATCGTGGGGTTGGTGGTGCCGGGGGTTCTGTATTACGGGCTGGCCAGGGGATCCGCGCTGGCGGTGGTTTCTGAGCGGAGCTGAAGGCCGGGACATATCCGTTTCTGCGGTAACGGCGACTTAGGGTTCCGCCCTTACGGCGGGTCACTTGGAAGAGCGCCAAGTAACCAAGCGCTCTTGCCCCTTTCGTTCGGTGCCTCGCCTAGGCTCGGCATGCCCTCGCTCCGGTCCTGCTCCGTGGGCCCGCCGCCATCGGCCATCCATGGCCGGGGGCGGCTAACCCGGCATCCATGCCGGGTTGCCCACTGCGCAGAACCTCCACTCGGCCTCTCGAGGGGGCGGGCACCGCCAAAGCCAAAGCGAGGCGGCCTGCGGGCCGACCTGGCTCTCCGACCCGAGTGCAGTTCAAACTTGTAGGAGCCGGCTTGCCGGCGAAGGCGCCCTGACTGCCGACCCATCCATTTCGACCGGACAAGATTCCATGTGGGAGCGAGCCTGCTCGCGATGGACGTCAACGATAACGCGTTCCCCCTGAATGAACGCGTCGCTCCCCAGACCATCGCGAGCAAGCTCGCTCCTACAGGGTTTACGGTTAGCCCTGGATTATGCTCACAACCAAGATCCCTGTGGGAGCGAGCTTGCTCGCGATGGACGTCAACGATAACGCGTTCCCGCTGAATGAACGCATCGCCCTTCAGACCATCGTCGGAACGCCGCCCGGAGCAAGCTTGCTCTACGAGCTCCCGCACGCCGCGATCTTTTGATCTACATTTCCCTTTCCCGCTGATCAATCAATCCGCACGGAGACGATCAACATGCCACTCCAGGCCCTGCGCGCCGCCCCCTCCAACCTCGACAAAATCGCCAGCCTCTTCGACGCCTATCGTGGCTTCTACGGCCAGCTATCGAACCTCACACAGTCGCGCAACTTCATCGCCGAGCGCATCGCCCGGGACGAATCGGCGATTTTCTTCGTCGAGGACGACACGGGTGAGGCGCTGGGGTTCGTCCAGTTGTACCCGACATTCTCCTCCATCGACGCGCACCGCACCTGGCTGCTAAGCGACCTGTTCACCACCCCGGCAGCCCGGGGGCGCGGCGTTGGGACCTTGCTGATGAACACCGCCCGAACCTTTGCACTGCTCACCGGCGCCAAAGGCCTGGTGCTGGAGACGGCCACGGACAATCTCGGGGCGCAACGCCTGTATGAGTCCCTGGGGTATGTGCGCGATACGGGTTACTACACCTATTGCCTGGATTTGAAACAGGGCTGAATCAAGCGTCGCTGTCGAGCACGGCAGTGCTGTCGCGCAGGGTCAATTCGAATGGCAGCACCACATGTCGCTGCGAGATGGGTTTTTTCTCTATGAGAGCGATCAGCATCTCGACCGCCTTCTGCCCAAAGACTTCGGCCGGTTGGGCGATGGTGGTCAACGGCGGGTCGCAATAGGCCGCGAAGGGAATGTCATCGAACCCCACCAGGGAAATATCCTCGGGCACCCGCAACCCCTGTTGTTTGATGCGCTTCAACGCGCCGATCGCCATTTCATCGTTCTCGCAAAACAGGGCAGTAGGGCGCTCGGCCAGTTGCAGCAACGCGCCCGCCCCCTCGAAACCGGCGGTCAAGGTGAAGTCGCCGTGGCAGACCAGTGCCGGGTCGCAGGCAATCCCGGCCTGGCTCAGCGCATCGTGATAACCGGCCACCCGGTCGCGGGTCAGCGGGCTGCTTTTTGGTCCTTTGACCAACCCGATCCGACGGTGGCCCAGCCCAATCAGGTGCTCCGTCATGGCCTTGGCGGCTGCGCGGTTATCCAGGCTAATGGTGGGATGACGCCCGCCCTGAATCACTTCGCAGGCGTTGACCAGGGGCGGTGACTCGCCGTTGGGCGAGGGCGATTCGAAAGGGTCGTAGGCGCGCAACTGGATCACGCCGTCGGCCTGATGGGCGTGCACCAGCGCGGCGAATTCCCGTTCGACTTCCTCGCGGCCCTGGGTGTCGCACAGCAGCAGGCGGTAACCGGCCGCCTGGGCAGCCTGCTGGGCACCGCTGATGACCCGGGCGAAAAACGTGTTGGCGATGGCCGGGACCAGAATCACCAGGTTGCCGGTCCTGCGCGAACGAAATTGCACGGCCATCAGGTTCGGCCGGTAGCCGGCCTGTTCCACCGCCGCATTGACCTTGTCCCGGGTTTCGGGGAGCACGCGTTCGGGCGACTTCAGCGTCCTGGACACGGTCGCCACCGAGACGCCGGCCAGGCGGGCAACTTCACGGATATTGGACAAGACAACCTCGTTACGAAACGGCAAATGCCAGTGCGGCCGGCGAGCTTACCGCAGGCAGGCCGTGGGTTGAAATGATCTTCATGCCTAATCCGGGTTTGACACCTCAAGCAACTGAGCCTAAATTCCCGGCATGATGTAACCGGTTACATCATAGTCAATTCTGAGTCTGAATCTCCCCCGGACAAGAGAAATTCGCGATGAACGTTGTAATCCCAAAAATACGCATGGGCTTCGTCGGGGGCGGCGAGGGCGCCTTCATCGGCAAGGCCCACCGCCAGGCGGCCGGCCTCGATGGGCATTTTGAACTGGTGTGCGGCGCCTTCAGCCGCGACGCGCGCAACAATCAGGACAGCGGTGCAGCCTTGGGCTTGCCCGCCTCACGCTGCTACAACGACTGGCAGCACATGCTGGCGGCCGAACGGGCGCTGCCCGCGGACCAGCGCATGGAGTTGCTGGTCATCGTCACCCCCAATCACCTGCATGCACCGATCGCCAGCCAGGCGCTGAGCGCGGGTTTTCATGTGTTCAGCGAGAAACCCGCGGCACTCAATCTGTCCGAACTGCTGGCGCTCAAGGCCGTACTCAAAAACAGCGACCGCCTCTATGGCCTGGCCCACACCTACCTGGGTTATCCAATGGTCTGGCAGGCCCGCAAGATGGTGCGCACCGGTGTGATCGGCGCCGTGCGCAAGGTCATGGTCGAGTACCCCCAGGGCTGGTTGAGCAGTGATGTGGCCGGGCAGGGCAACAAACAGGCCGCCTGGCGCGACCAGCCCGAGCAGTCAGGGCTGGGCGGCTGCATCGGCGATATCGGCACCCATGCCTTTTCCCTGGCCGAATTCGTCGCCGATCAACCCATCGAGCAGATCTGCGCGACCCTGGGCGTGCACATCGCCGGGCGGCAACTGGACGATGACGCGGCGATGCTGTTCAAGATGGCGGCCGGCGCCACCGGCGTGTTGATCGCCAGCCAGGTCTGCGCCGGTGAAGAGAACCCGTTGAAAATCCGCGTCTACGGCGACAAGGGCGGGCTGGAATGGCGCCAGGAAGAACCGTCGAGCCTGATCCATCGTTCCCTCGACCAACCGATGCGCATCCTGCGCTCCGGTGTCGGTCAGCCCTGGCTGTGTGAGGCCGCGACCAGGCGCATGCGGCTGCCCGCCGGGCACCCCGAAGGTTATCTGGAAGCCATGGCCAACCTCTACGGCGACTTCGCCAGCGCGATCCGCAACCAGGTCGAAGGCCACGACGCCCCCGGCGTGCCGGGCATCGACGTCGGGCTGCGCGGCATGGCCTTCATCGAAGCGGCGATCGCCAACCATCGCGGCGACGCGAAGTGGACCGCCCTGGTCTGCCATCCATGAACCTGGAGAACCCACCCGTGAACCCTACCTCCCAAGCACCGACCGGCCTGTGCGGCCCGGGGATTTTCCTCGCGCAATTCATGTCCGCCGAAGCGCCCTTCGATACCCTGGCCAACATTGCCCGCTGGGCGGCGTCCCAGGGCTACAAGGCCATTCAGCTACCCACCCTGGGCACGCAATACATAGACCTGGCCCGTGCCGCGGAAAGTCAGAGTTATTGCGACGAGTTGAACGCCGTCTGCGCCGAGGCAGGCGTCGAAATCAGTGAGTTGTCGACTCACCTGCAAGGCCAGTTGGTGGCCGTGCATCCGGCGTTCGATGCCTTGTTCGACGACTTCGCCCCCGCGCATCTGCGCGGCCAGCCCCAGGCGCGGACCGAATGGGCCATCGACCAGTTGAAACTGGCGGCCCGCGCCAGCCAGCGCCTGGGGTTGAAAGCCCACGCGACCTTCTCCGGCGCGCTGTTGTGGCCCTACATCTACCCATGGCCACAACGTCCGAGCGGTCTGGTCGAGCAGGGGTTTGCCGAACTGGGCCAGCGCTGGCGGCCGATCCTCGATTGCTTCGAGGAGGCCGGCGTCGACCTCTGCTATGAAATCCACCCCGGCGAAGACCTGCACGACGGCGCCTCGTTCGAGCGCTTCCTGGAGACCGTCGATCACCATCCGCGCGCCACGATCCTCTACGACCCGAGTCACCTGCTGTTGCAGCAAATGGACTACCTGGGGTTCATCGACCGCTATCACGAGCGCATCCGCATGTTCCACGTCAAGGACGCCGAATTCCGCCCCGATGCCCGTTCCGGCGTCTACGGCGGCTACCAGGGTTGGGTGGATCGCCCGGGCCGGTTCCGTTCGTTGGGGGATGGCCAGATCGATTTCAAATCGATTTTCAGCAAGCTGACCCAGTACGACTTTGCCGGTTGGGCGGTGCTGGAGTGGGAGTGTTGCCTGAAAGACTCGGAGCAGGGCGCTGCAGAAGGGGCGGCGTTCATCCGCGAGCACATGATCAGCAAGACCCGAAAGGCCTTCGACGATTTCGCCAGCGTGACGTCCGACGAGGGTTTCAATCGACGGCTGCTGGGGTTGCCCGACGCCTGAAACTGCCGATTTTTTCCAGACAATAAAAACAACAAGGTGACAGTTCATGACCACGATGAGTGCGCGATTGAGCGCAATGATGTTCCTGCAGTTTTTTATCTGGGGTGGCTGGTTCGTCACCCTCGGCACTTTCCTCTCCAGCAACCTGGGCGCCAGCGGCGGGCAGATCGGCATGGCGTTCTCCACGCAATCCTGGGGCGCGATCATCGCGCCTTTTGTCATCGGGCTGATCGCCGACCGCTACTTCAATGCCGAGCGCATCCTCGCGGTGCTGCATCTGATCGGCGCGGTGTTGCTGTTCCAGCTCTATCGAGCCGCCGACTTCAGCACCTTTTATCCGTTCGTGCTGGCCTACATGATGATCTACATGCCGACCCTGGCCCTGGTCAACTCGGTGGCCTTCCGGCAGATGCGCGACCCGGCGCTGGAGTTCTCGCGAATCCGGGTGTGGGGCACAATCGGCTGGATCGTCGCGGGCGTGGTGATCAGCTTCGTGTTTGCCTGGGACTCGCAACAGGCGATCTCGTCCGGCGGCTTGCGCAACACCTTCCTGATGTCCGCCATCGCGTCCCTCGCGCTGGGTCTTTACAGCTTCACCTTGCCCCGTACCGCACCGCTGCCGCGTGAGCCCGGCAGTGGCGGCCTCAAGCAAATGCTCGGGCTGGATGCCTTGGGCTTGCTCAAGGATCGCAGCTACCTGGTGTTCTTCATCGCCTCGATCCTGATCTGCATTCCCCTGGCTTTCTATTATCAGAATGCCAACCCGTTCCTGGCTGAAATCGGTGTCACCAACCCCACGGCGAAGATGGCCATCGGGCAGGTGTCCGAAGTGCTGTTCATGCTGCTCCTGCCGCTGTTCATCCAGCGCTTCGGGATCAAGCTTGCGCTGCTGGTGGGGATGCTGGCGTGGGCCTTGCGCTACCTGTTGTTCGCCTACGGCAATAATGGCGACCTGGCGTTCATGCTGTTCACCGGCATCGCCCTGCATGGCATCTGTTATGACTTCTTTTTTGTCTCGGGGCAGATCTACACCGATGCCAAGGCCTCGGAGCGCTTCAGAAGCTCGGCGCAGGGGCTGATCACCCTGGCGACCTATGGCGTGGGCATGCTCATTGGATTCTGGGTGGCGGGGCAGGTGACCGATCACTATGCGTCGGCGGACAGCCACGAGTGGAAGAGTATCTGGCTGTTCCCGGCGGGGTTTGCGCTGGCGATCTTTTTCTGCTTTTCGTTGGCGTTCAACGGCAGGCAAACCCAGGCCGTGCAATCGAGTGTCTGAAGCCAGAACGGGCGCCCGTCAGGCGCCCGTTTCCATGCCGCTGTCTGCTACGCCTGTTTGCCAAACACCGGCCGGAAAAAAGACCGCTCATAGCTGAGGATGCATTTTGTGTCCTCCGCATATTTGAACGCCGCGATGCAATCCGCATCGTTCATGGAGTCTTGCCGGTACTGCTCATACGCCGAAAGGCTTGGAAAGCTGAACATCGCCAGGGCAATGTTATTGGCGCCCTCGGAGGGCAGGAAGTAGCCGTGGTGCTGGCCACCGAACTTTTCAACCAGGGGAATCCATAGCGTCGCGTAGTGTTCGAATGCTTTGATCTGGTAGGGATCCAGGACGTATTTGAGATAACAAGTGACCACTTTTTTTCTCCCTCTTGGTTGGGTGATGCTGATTTCGGCCCGATGCGACAGCCGTGCTGTCCTATCTGAACGACCCGCATAGCAGATCGATGACTTGATCGGTTGAAGGTCCTTGAATGGGCGGTGGCTCAGGGCTTTCCCCGAATTCGCGCCAGATGAACAGCGTCAGTTCCGCTCCGTCAGTAAGCGTCTTTGCATTTTCGTTTGTCGCGAAGGTCTCCAGCAGCCTGTATCTCGTATCCTTCCAGAACAGATCTTCGACCCAGTGATACACCGGGATGAAGTGGAAATGGATGGGATAGCCGGGGTCATGGCCGAATCGACTGATGTAGAGCCACTTCGGCTTCAACTGCGATTCAATGGTTTTCTGAACCTTGGCGAGCAGACCACCCAGTTCCGCCAGCGCATCGTCGGGCAGCTCTGCCAGCGAGCTGACGTGCGTCCTTGAGCCGAGCATCAGATAGCCGGGAAGCGCGGACGACATGTGGTGATTGAGTATCCAATGGGCGGTTTCATGAATGATGAACCGGGGGGCTACTTCCATGTGTGGGTGTCCATGGTGAATCGGTTGCTCACGAAGCGGTTAGGAAAGTCTTGGCAATTTAGCTGGCTTCGTCTTCCAGGTTCTTGAGGGCTTTTTCCAGCCACTCAACCCGCATTCCTGCTCCAGCG